>OY969890.1:0-3302304 GCA_963704345.1 uncultured Solirubrobacterales bacterium | reverse complement strand
CTCCGTCTCTGAGAGTCGCCGCAACCACCTCCTGAGCATCACCGACTCGGCGCTCGGCTACATGTCCCTGGAGGACATGCTCTCCGAGCTTCTGGAGCGCATCCGGAACGCCCTGGAAGTCGACACCGCCGCGGTCCTGCTGCTCGATGAGGATCGCGGCGTACTCGTCGCACGCGCCGCACGAGGACTGGAGGAGGAGGTCCGCCAGGGCGTGCAGATACCGCTTACCCGTGGTTTCGCTGGCCGCGTCGCCGCCCAGGGGCGTCCGATCATCATCGAGGATCTCGACCACGCCGACGTGGTAAACCCGATCCTCCGACAGCGGGGCATCCGCTCGATGCTCGGCGTGCCTATCCACGTCGAAGGTCGCGTCATCGGCGTGATGCACATCGGCACGCTCGTCAAGCGTGCTTTCGACGAGGACGACGTGATGCTGCTGCAACTCGCCGCCGACCGCGCCGCGCTCGCGATCGACAACGCTCGCTTGTCAGAGCACCGCTCTGTTACCGCGATGATGCAGCGCTCGCTGCTGCCCGACGTGCTGCCGCAGATACCCGGCCTGCGCTTCAGCGCCAAGTACCTGCCCGCCGGCTCTGGCATCAAGATCGGCGGCGACTGGTACGACGTGTTCCAACTCCACAACGGACACCTCGCGTTCGTGATCGGCGATGTCGTCGGCCGGGGCGTGCTCGCCGCCTCCGTGATGGCCGAAATCCGCGCGAGCCTGCGCGCCTACATGATGCAAGGACACAAGCTCACCGAGGTTGTCACGATGCTCAACGAGCTGCTGGTCTCGGTGGGCAGCAACCGCGGCGCCACACTCTGCATCCTGGAACTCGATCCCGAAGCCGAAGAACTCGAAGCCGTCATTGCCGGGCACCTGCCGCCACTGCTGATCGAACCAGACGGCCACGCCTGGCTACTTGAGCAGAAGCACGGTCTGCCCGTCGGCGTGCGCATCGGACACACCTACGAAGCCTTCTGTTATCCGTTCCCGACCGGCAGCCGGCTCCTGCTCTATACCGACGGGCTGATCGAGCGCCGCGACGAGCCCATCGACCAAGGCTTCGAGCGACTCCTCGCCGCAGCCGAGACGGCTGCCAGGCGCAGCGACTCCTCGCTCGCTGACCGCGTGTACCGCACGCTGCTAGACGAGACCCTTCTGGAAGACGACATGGCGCTCTTGGCGATCGAGACGATGCCGCTGGGAGAGATCCTCGAAATGACTCTCCCAGCACGCCCCAACGTGCTTGGCGCCCTGCGCAACACACTCGGCCGCTGGCTGCGAGCTTTCGGCGCCAGCGAGGACGAGCTGTTCGACATTACCCTCTCCGCCTCTGAGGCCGCCACCAACGCCATCGAGCACGCCTACGGCGCCCGCGAAGCCACCTTTACCGTGCGCTGCGAACAGGACGGCCGACAGGCGACAATCACCGTTCGCGACGTCGGTCGATGGCGCACGACTCGCCCACAAAGCGGCGGCCGGGGGCTTGAGATCATGCGCTCGCTCGTGGACGACGTGAGCATCGACAGCGACCAACACGGAACCGTCGTGACCATCACCAAGCGGCTCTCCCACCAAGCATGAGCCCACTCAACATCGAACGGATCGACGGAGTGCCCATCGCACACATCCACGAAGACATCGACGCGGCCAATGCCACTGTCACCCAACAGCAACTGGCCGACGCGCTCGGCCCCGACGCCTCAAGCCTCATCATCGACCTCAGCGAGACGCGCTACCTCGACAGCGCAGGTATCGACATGCTGCTACGCCTCAGCGACCGCCTCGACCACCGCCGCGCCAAGCTCATCCTCGTGATCCCCGACACCTCACAGCTAAAGCGCCTCGCCACAATCGTTGGTCTGTCCGATGCGATCGCCATCCACCCAAGCCTCCCAGAGGCACGGCAAGAGGCCGCCAAGCGCCCGCCGGGACAGGCCGCCGCGCACCCTGCAAGCGGCCGAACTACCTCCGCCTGACCACAGCTTCCGAAGCCGCCCCGCTCGCGGCGGAACGTAGCTGGACGGGCAGTAGACTTCCCCAGCAACTACTACCGCCCGTCATGGCCGAAGAACCTCCCCGACCACAAACACAGAGGGTGAAGGTGAACAGTCAGCATCCCTACCTGACCATCGAGGTGACGAGTACACCGGGGGCTCGCGCCATCGCCCTGAACGGCGAAGCGGACCTTTTGGGCGCTCCCAACATCGAAGCGGCCCTCGCAGACGCTGCCACAGGCGAAGCACGACGCATAGTCGTCGACCTCAGAAACCTCACGTTCATCGACTCAAGCGGCCTACGCGCACTCATGGGAGGCCATGAACAGTGCATCGCACGAGGCCACGAGCTGCGGATCATCCCCGGCCCAGCGAACGTACAGCGCCTGTTCGAGCTCAGCGGGATGAACGAGATCCTTCCCTTCTGCGACCCCGAGCTCGCGGGCGACGTCCCGCCGAGCGACGATCCCCAGATCTAGCCGCCGCGCTAGCCCTGGGCGATGCTGAGGCCCAGCCAGACGATGACCAGCGACACCAAGAAGATCGCCGCCTCCAGCACGTGCATGGTCGGGCGCTTCAGATGCCAGCCGACCAGCACGCACACTACGCCGACCAGCGCGAGCTTCACATGCAGCTCGCCCTCCGCCCACAGGTGATAGTGGCTAGCCATCGCGCTGCCCGTCGCGGCCAGCACCGTGATCGCGACCAGCGTGCCCCAACCGAAACGGCGCGCGACCCGACGCACCTGCGTCAAGTCACCGCTTTGCCGGGCGACCGGCACTACCGCAGCCGCCAAAACTAGCTGGCCGCCGACAAAGAACGCCATCGCCAGCAAGTGCAAAAAGAGCACCGCTCGCCACAGATTGCTCACAGCACCGCCTCGCTCAACCGTCCACCCATACCTGCAGATTGTCCTTTCTACCGTCCAGATGCTGCCAATGCCACCCACCGGCTCAGACCAAAGCCGTTCCGGTGGGCGGCAGGTCGGCAACTCGCCATGCCTCCCAGCGACCACAAAAACCATATCGGCTCCCGATATAGTCGCGTTGCGTGAGCGCCACCAACCCAGCAGAACAGTTCCCCAGCGACGCCGCAGTCCCACCCGACCAAAGATCACACGGCAGTGAGCGCCTGCTAGGCGACTTCACGACCACACCACGAGTGCTCACGCTGCTCGCCGGCGCCATACCGCTCGGTGCAGTGGTCGCGCTGCTCGCGCTCGCGCTACTCGACTTGATCGCGCTCATCACGCACCTCGCCTACACCGGCACCATCTCGACCACGCTCGACCCACCAGACACCAGCGTCCTCGGGCCGCTCAGCGTGCTCGTCCCGGTCGCCGGCGGGCTCATCGTGGGATTGATGGCTCGCTACGGCTCTGAGCGCATCCGCGGCCACGGCATCCCAGAGGCGATGGAAACCATCCTCCTGCGCGGCAGCCGCATGGAGCCACGCCTCGCCGTGCTCAAGCCCATCTCAAGCGCAGTCAGCATCGGCACCGGCGGCCCGTTCGGCGCCGAGGGCCCGATCATCGTCACCGGCGGCGCCACCGGCAGCATCCTCGGCCAGTTGCTGCACCTCACCGCTGCCGAGCGACGCTGCCTACTCGTCGCCGGAGCAGCCGCCGGCATGACCGCCGTGTTCGGCACCCCCGTCGCAGCAGTGCTACTCGCGGTCGAGCTGCTGCTGTTCGAGTGGCGACCACGCTCAATGATCCCCGTCGCACTCGCCGCCTGCGCCGCCGAGGCAACCCGAGAAGCCCTCGCCAACGCCGGCCTCCTGCACAAGGCACCGCTGTTCGCGGTCAGCGCCCACGCCACCCTGGCGCCCTCCGTCTCAGGCGGCGCGCTGCTCATCGGCCTAGCGTGCGGCGGCCTGGCATGGGTGATGACCCGCTGCGTCTACGGCGCCGAGGATCTGTTCGCACGCCTGCCGCTGCACTGGTCTTGGTGGCCCGCGATCGGCGGCCTCGTGGTCGGCATCGGCGGGCTGATCGAACCACGCGCGCTCGGCGTCGGCTACAACACGATCGGCGCCGAGCTCGCCGGTACGCTCGCTCTCAGCACCCTCGCCGTACTGCTCATCGTCAAGCTCACGATCTGGGCAACCGCGCTCGGCTCCAACACCAGCGGCGGCATCCTCGCACCACTGCTGATGCTCGGAGCCGCCCTCGGCGGTCTACTCGGCGCCGTCCTGCCGGGCGCCACCGAGGGAACGTGGGCCATGATCGGCATGGCCGCCGCAATGGCAGGCGTGATGCGCTCGCCCTTCACCAGCATCGTCTTCGCACTCGAGCTGACCCACGACATCGGAGCGCTCCTGCCACTCCTCGCCGCCTGTACGATCGCGCACCTCATCAGCGTCCTGACAATGCGACGCTCGATCCTCACCGAGAAGATCGCCCGCCGCGGCTACCACGTCACCCGCGAGTACGAAGTCGACCCGCTGCACGCGCTGCTCGTCCGCGACGTGATGCAAACCGACGTTCTCACGGTCGCTCCAGACTCAACCGTCGCAGAGCTCTACGAGCAGCTCCCCGAGGGCTCCGAGCTACGCCGCCAACGCCTCTACCCGGTGCTCGACAACGACGAGCGCCTCCTCGGAGTGCTCCCGCTCTCCGACATTCGCGCCCCGCAGAGCAGCACATCCACCGCTGGCGCCACGGCACGCAGCCCACTCGTCGCAAGGCCCAGTGAGACACTGCGCGAAACAGCGGACAGGATGGTCGCCACCGGCCACACCGTGCTCCCTGTCATCGATGACCAAGAGCCGCCGCGACTCCTCGGCATGGTCAGCCAGTTCGACCTACTCAAGGCACACGAGCGCCTCCTGATCGAGGAGCGCCACCGCGAGCGTCCCCTGCGCCCCCTCAAGGCGACCACGAGCCTCGCCAGACTCCGGGCTGTCCGCGAGCCAGCACCATGACCCCAACAGCGGCTAGCCATTCACTGCGGGACTCCGACTACCGCCGCCTGCTCGCATTCCGCAGCGAGCTACGAGCCTTCACACGATGGAGCGAAGAAAGCGCAAGAACAGCCGGACTCACCCCAGCTCTGCACCAGCTCCTGCTCGTCGTGCGCGGCCACATCTCCGAACAAGGACCAACGATCAGCGATGCGGCCGAGGCGTTGCACATCCGCCACCACAGCGCCGTCGAGCTTGCCCAACGCGCAGAGACTGCCGGCTTGATCGAACGCGCCCGAGACACGACTGACCATCGCCAGCTCCATCTGAAGCTCACCGCTGCTGGAGAAGTACAACTCGAGGCGCTCACGCGCCAGCACCTACCACGCATTCAGGCACTAACCGATGTCCTAGACGACGTATGCGCCTCAACCACAACTCCGCAATCGAGATGACACCTCTCGTTCCAAGCCTCGTCACTGACCTCGCCGTCTCGGGCGCGCTCCGGCTAATGCCGTGGTTGCTCGGCAAGCCACTCGTCGAGCATCGGGCGCGTGAAGCGGATATGTCGGCCTACTCGCTGGCACGGCAGCCGGCCGCTGCGCACTGCCTCGTAGACCCGGCTCGTCTTGACGTTCAGATACCACGCGGCCTGCTCAGGGCGAAGAGTCGATCTTCCTTCAGCGTGGTCGCCGGCTGCTGTTCTGTCGTTAGTCCCTGCATACGCCCATACAGACTCCCAACGCCTCCAACCGGCCAACAGATTTGCCCGAGAACGATCACGCCTATGGAAGTCGGTCCTGTCCGCTCCCGCCTCGGCCTCGCCACCGCAGCCGAACCTCCGCGAACCGACTTGCCAGGGTCGCGCAGCCGTTGACGATCGCCACGATCAACGCCAAGTCCGCCAGCATTGGATTTTCCCCCTACGCCGCGATGACGACGATCCGCCGACCGTCAGGCATGACCCCATCGGGATAGGTCTCCGCGATCTGTTGTGCGCGAGCCCGGTCGCGGACGACGCTCATCCCGTGCAGCGCTGAGAAGAACACGTCGTCGGCGTGCATCGTCTTCTGAGCAACCGCCTTGTGGTTGTAGATCGTGCTGGGGCTCGCGTTGCGACTCTCGGCGATATCCGGCACCGATTCTTCATCGAAGAAGTAGCGGTTGATGACCTCCCGCTGTACTCGCGGCAGACGCCCAACTGCCGTTTTGCACGCCTCGCGCACCGGGTCGTGGGCGAAGAACTGCTCGACCACATCGAACACGTCCCGCATACGGATACCCACCCGCCACTCCGCCAGCCCGCGCCGATCGCGCATCGCGGGTGCGTCGACCCCCTCAAACCCGGCGAGCGCCGCCTGCATCGCTTCGGTCTCCGGCACGCTGGCGCCGCAGGTCTCAGCCTCCGGCAGCTCGCCCCGCAACTGATCAAGAGCACGATGGGCGATCGTCTCCCGCAGCCATGGAAAGAACCGCTCGGGCGGGTCAGACGGATAGCGGAACACCGCTTCCAGCGCTGCCTCCCTGGTCACGTCGTACAGCCGTTCGCGCTCGACGACATGGATCAGTCGCGCCTCCTCGCGGTTGGCCCAATTGACATCGCGTGCCTGGGGCGACATGCCGAAGTGCGCAGAGACGAACGCCTTGCTGACGCTGCGCCTAACCGGCTCGAAGACGAGCATCAAGAAGATCAGCAGGTGCTCATTGCTCGCAGGGTCGCGGCGGGCTGCCTCGATCATCGGCTCAAGGAAGCGCTGCTTCTGCTCCGCGGTGTTCATCCGGTCAACCCACTGCCACTTGTCCAGCAGCGCCGAGACCTTCTCGCCATGCGGCAGACGCTCCAGCTCCTGTAGCCGGCGGATCAGCGCGCGAGTCTGCGCGTCGTGCGGCTCAAAAGCCTTTCGTCGCGCGGGCACGAACGACAACTCGCGGCTGTAGACGACCTTCTGCGACAGGTCTTCAAGCTCCTCGTCTCGGATACGTCGCTGGCTGGACTCCAGGTCCGGGCGCCAGCGATTGTCGATTGGGCCATTGACGATGGGCATGTTGCTTGCCTCCTTTATAGAGCTGGGTGCGGACCAATTCCGACCCTCTGCCTCTACAGAACAGGCGGCATCTCTAGCCAGCGACGGCTCGTCGCGCGCCCCGGCGATCCGGTCCTATCCAACTGGCACGATCCAGGCCATGAGCGAGCCGCAACTCCCTGACGATGGCGTCAAGCACCTGAGCACCGGCAACTGGCTGGAGCCCGACCCGATCTGCCTGAAGTTCGTGGAGGTGAACCTGGCCAGCGCAGAGCGCCGTCCGCCGACCGGCGAGGGGCCGAGCGGTTCCTCGCCGTCGATCTCGCGCCCACCTCGTGGCCCAAGCGGTCGGCGATCCATCGCCATTGAGGGAGGCGTGGGACAACTGGGATCTCACCACCGCGACCGGCATAAAGGTAGAGGTCAAGTCGAGTGCCTACCTGCAGTCCTGGAACCAGCGAAAGCTCTCCTCGATCACCTTCTCGGGTCTCACCGGCCGGGAGTGGTCTGCACAAACAAATGAGTTGGCAGCCGATCGAACACTACGCGCCGAGGTGTACGTGTTCGCTATCCACACCTGCAGAGAGCCCGAGCAGTACGACCCCCTCAAGATCGAGGACTGGGAGTTCCGCGTGATGAGCGCCGCTCAACTTGCCGAGCACGGCTATCGCAGCGTCACGCTCGGCTCCCTCAAACCGGCACGCGCCGACGGCATATAGCCTGAACGAGCTCGCCCAAGCCGTCGAGCGAGCACACGCGAGCAGCAAAGAGGCTGGCGGTTAGAACGTCTCTAAGTCCAAGACGAGCAGAGCATCGCGTTGGACGGCCGGCAGAACCCCTAGTGGTGGTGTGGGTGTCCGCGTACCGTGCGCCAGCTCTCGCGGGTGATCCGCAGGATCACGACCGTCATACCCAGGCCGATGAGCGGATCGAGGATCGGGACGCCAGCGGCGATGGCTACGGCGCTTGCGATGACAGCGAGCGAGACATATGCGTCGACGCGGGCGTGATCGCCGTCTGCGATCAGCGCGGGGCTGTTGAGCCGGCGCTCGGCGCGAGTGCGTACCTGGGCGGCCAGCCAGTTGCCGGCGAACCCGATCGCTCCAGCGAGCGCGAGCGCGAGCAGGAGGTGCTCGCCGCCCTCGCCGAGCGGGTTCTTCTCGCTCTGGTTGGGGCCGGCGACGCATCCGTCCAGCGAGATCGAGATATGACACCTCAGCTTGCTCATCGTTTTCTCCTCAGTAGGCGGACTGTTGCGGGCAGCAGGTTCTTTCGCCAGCCTATTGACCGGGACGCGCGTCGAAAAACTAATCGTTGCTGCCCCACCAGCGCCCGGTCGAGCGCTCGATCCCAGGGGATCGAGAACGCCTCGCCAGAGAAGTCAGTCTTGTTCGTGAAGCACGGGCGTGTAGGAGATCCCGATGATCGCGCCCTCCGGCGATTGCAGTCTGGCGAGCGTCTGACCCCACGGCTCCTTGCGAGGTGGGTGCAGGAGTTCGTGGCCGGCCTGTTCGAGTTCTCGTGCCGCCGGTCCGACCGCTGCGGCGTCTGCGACATCGAACTCGATACTGACCTGCGGCACCGGCCGCTCCGTCGGCCACTGCGGCGTCCCGAAGCACGCCTCAGCGGCTTGTGAAAGCGGCCAGATCCCGAAGGACTTACAGCCGTCGATCTGCTCGCTGTGGTGATAGTCGCCGCCCTGGCTCTCGAGCGGCAGCCTAAGAGTCTCGACGTAAAGCTTGCGACTGGCAGGCGGATCGGGCGCGATCACCGCCACGGTCGCGAGGAACTCAATATTCACGGGTATTTCCTCCTCGTTCACGTTGTGCTCGGTTTACGATCCAAGCAGGTTCCACAACCCGCGCGTCGTCAGCTCAGCCCAGCCCGGCGAATCGCTGCTTGCAACGACTCATCTGGTAGTTGACGTGCGAGCCCGCTGGTCGTCCGGTAGAGACGGCACTTCATGCCGAAGTCTGTCCGCTCCTCCGCGCCGGGTTCGATGTCGTGGCCGTTAACACGGATGGTTGGCGAGCCGGGGAGCGGCATCTACTCGATGTAGCCCTTGTGAAACTCGACGTTCTCGACGCCGGCCTTGCGGGCGTTCTCGCGGGCGAGGGCAAGCATCTCGTCGGTCATATCGAGGCCGCGCGCTTTGCCGGGCGGGCCGACGCGCTTGGCTGAGAGCAGCACGTCGATGCCGCCACCGGCGCCGAGGTGGAGGACCGTCCTGGCGCGCACCAAAACGCGGACACATCGCTCCGCCGCCGTCGGCGCGTACATCGGCGCCGCGTACTTCTTCACCAGCTCGGCGAGCTTCGCCAACCCGGCGATCAGCGTCGGGCGCATGTTCTCCAACACGTTCGCCGGCATCGCGCCCGCGTCCGTGCCCGTCTACATCGTGGCGCAACTCGTCGGCGGAGCCTGCGCGATCCTGGCGGTGAGGGCGCTTTACCCGGACCTGACGCCGGACGAGGCGGCCGAAGCGGTCATGCCGCACCACCAACAGCAGCCGAGCACCGACGGGTCGATCAGCCAGCCGGCTCGGGGCTAGCTGCGCCCGTCGGATTGTCGTGCCTTGTGGCCGGGCGCTAGTCGTGCGGCTCATGCTGTCTGACTTCCACCCAAATCCTGAGGAGCGCGACGGCTACAGAGACGATGACGGCGAGTGCGTAGCGCCAGTGGAAGATGAGCGCCTCCCACGCTCCAATGCCGACCGAGGCCACGAGGTAAGCGAGGCGCAGCTTCCAGTTCGTAAGGACGTATTCGACTCTCATCGGGCGCCGGCCGCGAATCCGGCGTTGCAGCCTACGACCGCGCCGGCTCATCCTCGCCTCCGAAGCTCGATGTCCATGCCGAGTACCTGCACGATCAAGAGCACGATCCGAAACTGAACCGTGCTCTTGCCGTGTCTAGCTGGCCTACGACGGCCCGATTGAGCCCCACGAGGCCCGCGACGGCGGCCTGCGTCAGTCGCAGTTCGCGGCGCCTTGCGCGCACTATTGACCAAGCTGTGCTGGACTTTGGACGCGCGTCGTGGGGATGCTCACTAGGCCGCCTCGGAGCTGGCGATGTCTGCGCCTTGCCGTGCCTCGGGGTCGAGGAGGTCATCCTCCACGAGCCTCGCAAGTATCTCCGGGCACGCCATGACTGCGTGACCGACGTTGAGGCGGGCCTCCTCGATGAGTTCGTCCGCGTGATTCATCGAGCTGAGGCTTCCCCAGAAGATGCGCTCGATGATCGGCCGGAGTTCTCGTGCCGGCATCGTCAACTCGAAGCGCTCCGTCTCGGGCTCTTTCTCCCAGCCCAAGTCGTCGAGTAGACGCAGCTCGACCTCGAAGCGTCGGCGTAGACGCTTGGCCGGAATAACCGCCTCGTTGTGCAGGTTGAGGAAGATGTCGCCGACCCCGGAGAGGTCGGTCATAACACCGTCGTACAGCGCATCCCGATCCGTGCGATTGATGGTCAGGCTCATATGCGAGACTCCTTTTCGGTCGAAGCACCGAAAAAAGCGCGCACCAATCCATGCAAGGCAAAATAGCCGTAAGAGCTACGGTTCTGCGTGGCATCGAAGGCGCGTTCTTCGGTGCTAAAAAGGTCGGGGCGGGTGCTAGTAACACCCGTCCCGGCCGCTTGATTTTTAGGTCGCCAGCGATCAGAGCAGAGCCCACGGCGGAAACATCTGCGGCCGTTCGCGGCGCTTCGCGGCCCGTACCGTAAGCCGCTCGGAAACGACGTTTGTAGGGCATGAAGGATCGTCCTTGCTCAGCGTCGCCATCGCCGTCGGACGATGCGCCGATGGGCCCGACTAGCGAGGTTGCGCGCGCCCGGTGCTCGACTCCTACCAGCCTCTTGAGATCGCCGGTGGGTTCTGCTCTGATCGCGCGCCCCCAGAGCAAAGGAGCCCGCGATGGACGACGACACGAAACGCCGCGATGCGCAGGACGAGGCCAAACTTGGCCGAGTAGTCCGCGAGCTGCGCGAAGAACGCGGTCTAACCGACCGCGAGCTTGCCGACTCAATACGCGGCATATCGCTCAAAGGCATACGCGCGATCGAGACCGGCGAGTACAAAGCCCTGACCTACGAGCGGATAGTTCGGCTGGCTCGCGCGCTTGGCGTCGAACTCGGGGCGCTCTTTCGGCGTGCCGAAGGCCTCAGCCCGGATTGAACGCCCGTGGCGCCAGCGCCCCAGGCTGTCCGTGCTGCCTCGGATCAACATACGCACGTTAGGCATGGCATACACCGGGTCTCGACGGGCGGGAAGCCGGGTATGGGCGCGGTACGGCGTTTGCAGAACGTTTGCAGGAAGGCCGAAACCCCTTTATCTAAGCCAACTTGAACCGTTCTCCCCGATTACGCGAAATGCCTGGAAATAAACAACTTTTGTAAAATGTAGCGGCTCCCATAACTGCCATCGATGTTCTGTTTGTGTTCTATTTAGTGGTGGTCCGGGCCGCGAGCTGCAAGTCCCGCGCTGCGAGGCTGAGGCTCCCGATGAGTCCGAGCGGCAACTCGGGCAGCTCCTCCTAGAACGCCACCAGCTCGTCAATTTCAAGGTGCCTCTTGATTGGCGCGAGCAGTTTGCCTGCCGCCTCAGGGACTGGTGTGCCGGTCCTCAAGTTCGCGGCTTTCACCTGGTAGTTGTCTTTTGCCGCCCGCTCGACCTCATGGACCATTTCCGGCGTCCACGCCTCTTTGGGGATGCGGGCAAGTAGGGTGAACGCTTGGCGGGTGCTCTCGAAGTTTTTGCTCGCCGCGTAGAACCGCACCACTGAGGGCGCCATGCGGTCGCGAGTCTCGTCCCGAGACGCGAGGATGCGGAGTACGTTGGTCGCGGCGGATTGCGCAGAGGTGCCGGACCTGAGCTTGACGCCCTGCACCTCGCTCAGGAACCCGTGCGGGTCAGGCCCGCGCATCAGCGGCACGACCAGCAGCGAGCGGGCCAGGCAGAATCCGACCTCTTGGTCGCACCACTGGCTCTCGCGGAAGTCTGGCGTCACGAGGGCGATGGCCGCATGACAAGTGAGCAGGGCGGATTCGATGACCCGCATCCACTTCTCCGAGGGCTCGATGTCGTTGTGGGCCACAAAGGACTCGATGCGGAACTGCCCCAGGTGCTTCTTGATCGCGGCGGCGAACGCGGCGTTGGGGTGTGTGTGGCTGATGAAGATGCGGAAGGAGCCTCCGTTCTTCCATGGGCCAGGGCCAGCGCTCGCGGGCACTGGTTGCTCTCCGTCAGCCGGGTCGAGGTAGCGCTCCAGTTCGAGCAGTCCCTGATCGGTGCCGCTGTTCTCCAGATGGCTTAGGACGACCTCGTAGAGGCTTGGCCCGACCTCGTAGCCGTTCTCCCATTCCCTGTCATCAGTACAGCGGAAGCCGAACTGACGCAAGACGAGTTCCTTCTCGGACCAGGGCGTCTCCTCATTCGAGAGTGCGGTGGCGAGCTTCTTGAGGAGCGGGATGCGTTCGGCTGGCTTCATGCCCTAATCCTTATGGATGGTCCGGAGGCTTCTCAAGGAGCCGGACGATGCCAAGGATAGGGTGCCCGGAGCCCGCCCTTCGGGGAGAGTGTAGGCCTGCAACTTGGGCATCCTGCGCTGAGCGCCTCGACGATGGCTGAGTCTGGTCGTCCGCTACGCCGGGTATATTGGCTCGCGCGGATATATCCACTCCTAAGATCGAGCTCACAGATAAGCGCATCGACAAGCTGATTGCGCTGATCAAGGACAGCTTTAGGACCCGACCGAACCATGACCCGGTCTACGTCGATATTGGCGGCAATCTTGAGCGCGTCAAGGCGTCACAGCATCAGGTCATTTTCGGTCGACGCGGGTCGGGCAAGACCTGCCTTCTCGTGCATTTTGCGAATAGATCGGCGGACTCGGACATTCTCGCGGTCTACATTGACGCCGATGAGATCAAGCGTCTGGGGTATCGATCGACGTTATTGGCTGGGTTGTCGTAAGCATAACTGTACGGTTCCCAGGTTAGTTCGGCTAGTGGATCGACGCTGAGGAACTGTCCGGTCGCAGGGTCGTAGTTGCGGGCTCGTAGGTAGATGAGCCCGGTGTCGGTGTTGGTGTATTGGCCGTCGTAGCCAAACGGCGTCGTGGCAGTGCCCGTCGAGCCCGTCAGTTCGCCATAGGCGCCGTAGGTGCATTTGCCGGCTACTGTCCAGGTCAATCCGGTCAACAAGCGCGTGCTGCCTTGCTGGTCGTGATGCAGGTAGGTGAGGGTGCCTCCACTACTGATTTGCTCGAACAGCATGCCTGGAGGACCGTATACGTAACAGTCTTGCAACCGCAGGGGCACTATCCGAGTGGCCACCACGAGAAGATCGTGCAGAGCCCGATGTAGCTGAGGAAGGCACCGGCCACGATATTCAAAGCGCATGCCATCAATCGAAGTCGATGCGTCCGACGATAACGCGGCCCCGACGTCGCGGCCAGATCCTCTGGGGACACGTGCAACGACACCCGAGCGCGCGCCAAACGAGGAGCGAAGACGATCAGCGACACACCGACCAAAACAAAAAGGACGCCAAGAACGTCCGTCATCCTGAACACCCACACGCGGCGCTCTGGTTCGAGCTGAGCCCAATCACCGCAGTCTCTGACGGGCCACCTCCAGCATCAACCCCAAGCCCAGCGGTGACGCCGCCAGTCCCACCAACCACGGTTCGCCCATGCCCAGGGATTCCAACGTTCGAGAACCCCGTCCCATAGCCGCCTATAAAGCCCGTCGCGTTGCCACCGACCTGACCAAACGGCCCGCCATATTCTTGGGGAGTGCAGGCGTTGCTCCCCCCTGCACCAGCATGCACGTTGGCACCAAACCCAAGGCCTCCTGACGCACTGCCCGTGATCGCCACACCGCTCCCGCCCGGCGTCGAGACGTAGCAAACTTCCCCGCCGAATGAGAAGAACCCAAGACTCACTGTGCCACCCACGCACCCCTGCCAAGCCAACCCGGTCGGGTCTTCGTTGTTCAATGGATTATCTCCCGCATAGCTGTAGGGCGCCCGCGTAGCGGCAACCAGCGGATCGACCGTGAGGAACTGTCCGGTGGCGGGATCGTAGACGCGGTTGCGGAGGTAGATAAGCCCGGTGTCGGTGTTGGTGTATTGGGCGTCGTAGCCGAATGCTGTTGTCGCTGTGCCAATATGTTCTTCGATGGCACCGTAGGGGGTGTAGGAGTAGGCGGCTTCTGTTGTGCCTGTTTCGCCCGCGATGAACTGTGTGGAGCCGGCTTGGTCGTGGTGTAGATACTAGCTTTTTCGGCGCCGTTGATTTGCTCGATGGGGAGACCATCGACTCCGTAGATGTAGCTGTTGGTGCCGTCGCTGAGGATAAGTGGGGTGTTTTCGGCTGTGTCCCAGGCCATGTAGCTGGTCGTGCCTGAGACTGTTTGTGACGCGCGTAGTCCTTCGCCGTTGTATGTGTAGGTGTCTTTGATTTCGCTGGTTGCGCCTTCTTTGGGTCTTTCGACAGAGATCGGGTTCCCCGCTTGGTCATAACCATATGTGGTTGCCGGGCCTGTTCCGGGTGTGGTTTTGGTGCGCTCACCAATTTCGTTGTACGTGTAGGTCGCGCCCGCTCCGCTTTCGAGCTCGTCGGCATTGTCGTATTTGTATGTGCTCGCGCCGATCTGGGTCGGATTGTTCGCCGCATCATATTTGTATGTGGTCGCGGCGGATTTTGTTAGACGGCTATTGGCGTCGTATGAGGCTTCCGTGATTTCGCTACCAAGCAGGCCCTTGTTGACCGTGTTGTCTACCTGTCCGTCTGAGTCGCGTGCGTAAACGAGCGTGGCAAGTGTTTCTGCGCCTCTCGTCATCCTGATTTCGCGCATCTGGTCGGAAAGATTGTAGGCGTAGGTGTCTTCCTCTGACGTGCCGGATGGGTACACCGTGGCCGTCAGGTCGGAGTCGGGATCGTAGGAGAATTTGGTTGCGTGTTCGAGCCAGTCGGTGACCTTTTCCAGGCGTCCGTCTTTGTCGTAGGCATCGGTGACGTTCTTGCCGTTGGGGTAGGTGATCTTTGTTGTCTCGTTCGCAAGATCGTATTCGTACTTGACGACTTCCTTGTGGCCGTTTTCGGCTTCTGTCAGGCGGTCCAACTGGTCATAGAGATATTTTGTGGTTCCTGTTCCATCGGTCATTTTGATACGGTTTCCATCTTTGTCGTATTCATATTTGACGGTAGGCGTTTTGCCGTCCGAATACGTGATTTCCGTGAGTCTGTTGGCGGGATCGTATTTGTAAGTCGTGGTGCGTTTAGCCGCATCGGTCAAGCTGGTCAGGTTCCCGGCCGCGTCGTATTCCTTTGTTGTCTTGCGCGACAGCGGGTCAATGATTTCCGTGACCTCTCCTAGCACGTTACGCACATATTTTGTCGTATGTTTGTTGCCGTCCGTTTGGCTGGTTATCTGTCCGGCGCCGTTATACCCGGTTTCTGTGACTGTGCTGTTTGGTTCTTCGATCTTCGTAAGCTCGTTGTCAGCATCGTAACTGTATTTGGTTTTGTTGCCGTTCGGGTCAGTCGTCGATTCGAGATTGCCGTCGGGATCGTAAGCGTATTTGGTGATTCTGGCGGTCAATCCTGTCCAGTTCTCGATCCGCTCGTTGTTGTGGTCGCTGACGTAGAGCGTTTCGCCTGTGGTAGCGACCACGCCCGTCGGCGATTCTATCTGGTCGTTGCCTTTGCCTTTGGAGCCGAAGCTGCTCAGGAACCGACCCGCAGCCGTGAAGATCTCAACACGATTGTTTTCGCGGTCGGTCACGTACAGCTCGTTGGTGCTCGGACCCGCGGCTATCGCGTAGGGCACCTCAAACTGGCCGTTGCCGGCGCCTTCTGAACCGAACTTTGAGACATAGGCTCCTTCGGTCGAGAACTCCTGTACTCGGTCATTGATCGCTTCGGTCACGTACAGGTTGCCTTTGTCGTAGGCGATCGCTACGGGCCCGGAGAGCTGGCCGTTGCCCGAGCCTTTGCTTCCGTACTCGTTGAGGTATTCGCCGGTTGCGCCGAACATCGGATCTGGGCGGTTGCAAGCCGCTGGTGCGAATGCGCGGTCAACGATCTCTGCCTCGTTCTCGGCTGGCTGGTAGTGGGCGTAGATCTGAGTGGTCTTGGAGTCCGCGTGGCCCATCCAGTGCTGGAGTGTGCGCAGCGGCACGCCAGCTGCTGCCATGCGGGTCCCGAATGTGTGGCGGAGCTCGTGATAGGTGATCTCGCGCACCCCCGCGAGTCTTCTCGCTTGTTTGAAGCGTTTCGCGAGCTTCGAACGGTCTAGTGGTTGTCCTGTCTGCGGATTGCAGAACACGAGTGCTTCGTCTGTCGTATAAGCAGAGCGCTCCCTATGCTTTTCCAGCTCGCTTGCAACGCGCTCGGCGAGAGGGATCGAGCGTCCGGAGCCCTCGGACTTCGGGTCTCCGAACTCGCCACGCACGAAGGGGGAGACGACACGCATGCGTCGAGCGCCCAAGTCTACGTCGCGCCAGCGTAGCCCGATCAACTCGCCCTGGCGCAAACCGGTCATCGCGGCCGTCAGGTAGATAATCGGCTCGACACTCCCAAATGCGTTATCGGGATAGCTGATGGCGAGCAGCTTGTTGAGTTCGGCCTGGTCGAGGAACTGGATACGTGTCTCGTTCTTGCGAGTTCTTGGCCGATCCGCAAGCTTTACAGGGTTGGTCTGGCACCAACGCCGGCGCATCCCAACCTCGAAGACCGAGTGCATCGTGTTCAGGTGATTGCGCACGGTCTTGACCGCGAGCGTTCGGGTCTTCACCGCGATATAGCGCTCGATGTCCTCTGGAGTGACCCTGGCAAGGTCCTTCCCCTCGAAGAACGGCACGATGTGTTTGCGCAGGTCTGAGGCCACGGTGAGCCGATGCGACTTCTTGCGACCGCGGATCTCAAGCGCCCTGGATAGTTCGTCGATTCGCTCGATCATCGTGTTTCTTTCTCTAGTGCAGGGCACCTCTGCTGCGAGGACATCGTGCCTATCAGGCCCGCTTTGCGCAGCTCGCAGCACGTGCGGCGCTCATTCCACGACAAGCGTCGCCTTCATGCCCTTCGCCTCGTGCCCGGGCAGCGAGCAGAACAAGGTGTAGCTGCCGGGGCGGAGATCGACCGTCAAGCTCAGATGGCCGTTCGACGGGGTATTTGGAAGCGAGCCGGCTACCGAGCCTTCGCTCTCTTCGACCGCGTTCAGGTTGTGTTCGTCCTGGCCATGGTTGACGAATTCCAGGATCACCTTGCCGGCAGGCACGGTAGAGCGCGAGAGGACGAAGCGAAACGCTTCGGTGTCTTCGGCGGTGATCTCGACGTGTGTGGGTGTCGCGGGGACCGGTGCAGCTGGAGGTTTGGCAGGTGTGTCTTTGCCAACGGGAGCCCCGGGAGACTGGTCGGGGTTAGACGCCGTTGCTGGGGATCCTGGGACGGCAGAAGGGGGAGCCGTGGATTGCGGTGCACTCGAGCTAGGGCTACTCGAGCTCGGACTGGTCCGCTTTGAGGTCGTGTGTAACTTGTGCTTGTGGTGGGACCTCTTATCGGCACGGGTCAGCTGACAATGGCGATGCCCCGCGCGGTGGCAATCCACTGTGGTGTGGGAGCGTCGGCGGCGAGAAGTATGTCCGGGTGCAGCGATCGCGATCGCGACGAACGCTCCGCAAACAAGGCACAACGTGCTGAGCAGGAGTAGGGATCTGGCCACGCGGGGCATCGTCACCTCACCAAGACAGGTCGCTGAAAGGAAGCAGCTTCGGGTATCACAAGGCCCGCTTCGGTCTGAAACCACTGCTCCAGCAGCGAGCAGTACATTGCCCTAAAGTCCGACGTGTTGAGCAGATTTTCGTTTTCGTCCAGTTTGCTCAGACCCGGGAATTCACCAACCATCTTCCCAGTGGCGCGGCTGCCGATCAGGAATGCCAGGCCGCCTGCGCCGTGGTCGGTCCCTGAGCCATTTTCCTGTGGGCGGCGACCGAACTCCGACCACAGTTGGATCAGCACGCGCTGGTCGAGTTTGCGCGCTTCCAGGTCGCGCTGAAAGGCGACCAGAGCGCTCACCGTCTCCTCGAGGTTTGTGCTCAGCGTGTTGGCCTCGTCCGAATGGGTGTCATAGGAGCCGACCGCGTTCAACGAGGCGCACTTGATCGGCATCCCCGTGTGCAACATGGCCGCGAGCACCGCCAGTCTTTCCGCGAAGTCACCGGTTGGGTAGGTGACGGGGGATTTATCGCCCGATTCCTTCTCGGACTGCACGAAGCCAGCCATCTTTTCGAGCACCAGGCCCGTGTCATAGGAGGCGGCGCGAGCTTGGGCGTAAGCGGGCGAGGGCGCCGACAGGGCGCCCAAGGCGCCGAAGGTTTCAAGCGCCGGTCCGCTCACCGGTTCGCCCAGGCCGTTGGCCCACATTGTGTAATCGGCGGGCGAGGAGACCGCTGCCACGGGCATCTTCGCCGTGGCGAGCGCCGGCGCCAGCGAGTAGTCAAGCGAAAGTCCCTGCAACGGGTTGTGTGGTTCGCCCACCAAATCCAGGTAGCGACCCATCCAGCCCGAGCGAGCTTGCGAGTCGAGCTGGCCGACCTCCCAGTAGTGGCGGCTTGTGAAGTGACTCTCATCGGCCGGCTGGTAGCCGATCGCCGGGAAAGTTGTGACCTTGCCTTCTTCGTGCAGTTCGGCCAATCCGGCGGCGGCTGGATGCCACATCAGGCTTGTGTCCTCGCTGAAGAGCTTGCCAGAGCCTTCGGCAAGTCCAAGTGTGGGGCGTAGTTCCCTGTACTTGTTTTCCCCTACCGGCGCGAGCACCGACAGCGCATCCCAGCCGCCTTCCATGAAGATCGACACGAGCACCGGTTCTTCTGTGCTGCCGGCGGCCATAGCCTGGGCGATGCCCTCTTCGAAGTGGCGTGGGCCCAGCATCGATGCGCCATAGACCGACAAGGCCGCACCGGCGGAGCGCAGCAGGAATGTGCGCCGGTCAAGGCCCGTGCCGGCCGGCAGCGGCATTCCCGGCTCGATTCCCGGCAGCCCCTTGCCGGCGGCCGCGACGCCGCGACGCAAGAACTGCGAGCGGGTGAAGTCGTTGCACGAGCAGCTCTTGGCCATGGTCAGCTCTCCTCGGCGATGGTGGCTTGCATGGACAAGTCAGCTCACCTGCATGTCTGGAGAGGTGGCGATCAGCATGCGCAACGCGTTCTGGCGCATCGCCCTGTAGGGGCTCTGCTCCCAGTCGGCGAGTGGTTCCTTCAGGCAGGACTGGGCGAAGGCGGCGATGCACTGCTCTGATTCCCCTGAGAGCGGCGGATTGGCCCAGTAGGCGAGCGCGCTCGACAGTGCTTCTGCCGGGTTCTCCGTGGCACTGTATTCCGGCTTGCCTTCTGGAGGCCACGGATTCGGGTAGGTCTCCGAGGTCACATAGCTGGCCATTTCCCAACGAGCCTTGGCGGTCGAGGTATCCAGCCAGCGGGTGAAATCCCAGCCGGACACGTTAGGGGGATAAAACAGCTGTTGGCCCGCGTTGGCTGACAGCCAAGTCCATGAAGTTGTGTCGATCGGGCGGCCGATCGAGCGCAGCAGCCCCGCGTTGTAGACGACGGGCGGTGTCAGCAACTCGGGTCCTTCATAGAAATCGGGGTGCTGCAATATCGTCTCGACTACAGCCCGGATGCTGTAGTTCGAGCTCACATACAGCCCTTGCAACGAGGCAAGCGTGGCTTCGTCCGGGGGACTCGAAATAAAATAGCTCCATAGCTTGGTGACGAAGAACGAGGCGTGCAGTGGATGTTCGATGCACAGGTGCACAGCGTCTTCCCAGCTCCAATTGCCCGTCTTGCCGAACACCGTCTTTTCGTGTTTGTCGTGGCGGGCGGTGTCGAATTCGAATTCGTGCAGCCCTTCCTCCGATGACCATTCCGCGGTCCATCCCGTCAGCGCGCGGGCCATTTCACGCACGTCGTCCTCTGTGTATGCGCCGCGGTCTGCCCCCAACGAGAACAACTCCATCATCTCGCGGGCGTAGTTCTCGTTCGGGTCGTTCTTCTCGTTGTAGATCCCGTCGAGGAACACCAGCATCGCTGGATTGGAAGTGACGGCCAGAAACAGGTCGTGGAAGCTGCCGAGCGCCATGCCGCGAAACAGTTCGTTCTGTTCGAGCATCATCCGCTGGTTGTTCACCTTTTCATTGGAGTTGGCAAACCAGTCGTGGAAGATGAAGGTCATCCGCTCGACGAACTGCTGATCGGAGCGGACCATGCGGTCGAGCCACCAACAATGGTCTTGCCCCCACGCGTTGGCGGGATCGAGCGGGTTGCCTTCTTCATCGACAGGTTCGGGGCCTGAGAGCGTCGCCGACTCCGATGGGCGGGTGAGGCTGAAGACAACCTGTTGCAAGGGCTGGCCCACGAGCGCCTCGGCCTGTCCAGGAGTCGGCCCGAAGCCTGCGCGCCACAGCAGTCGGTTCGCTTGCGGGAGAGTTATGGGCGGGGAGCCAAGCGTAGGAGGCGGAACGGAGGAGGGGGCCGGGGGTGAGACCGGTGCGAGTGCCAGCGCAACCCCAATCGTCCCGCGTGGCGCCACGACAGGATGGTGAGCGGGCTTGTGAGCCTTGGGCCGTCGCTTGCTGTGCTTTGAGCGCTTGCTGTGCTTCTTGTGATGCCTCTCGTGCTCCTTGGTCCGTCTTTGCTGCTCCTCGCGACCGGCGTGCGAGTGGGTTCCTACGTGCTTTGTCTTGAGGCTCGTCCTCATCGAGCTGGTGTCTTCCCCGCGCGAATATGAGCCTGAGCCTGGCGCCGATCGGGCATCAGCAGTACTTCGACCATCGCGGCTCGGTGCTGCGCCGATACGACACGGTGATCGACAGATGTCCTACTCGGTTGCCGAGTGGCTCAAGCTGCTGGGGCTCGATCGTTCTGCTCGATCGTTCTGCAACGAATGCGCGGTTGTCTGGTCTCTTGCTATCCGATCGAGCTCGATCTTCCACGTCGGAGCACCGTTGCTTCATGCAAGGTGCGTAGGCTGGTTGTTGAGATGTTCGTGCTCGTCCTGATCGGAGTCGCTGTCGTCGAGGCGTTCGCCTTCATTGAGGTCGGACGTGCGATTGGTTGGCTCCTAGCAGTCGTGCTACTGCTGGGCACTTCTGCATTCGGCGCGCGGATGCTGTTCATACAGGGGCGCTTGGCGATCCAGCGCGTCTCACTGGCGCTGTCTGAGCGTCGTGCGCCCGGCAATACTGCGATCGATGGGGCGCTCGGATTTCTCGGAGGCGTGCTGCTCCTGATTCCCGGATTTGTGACAGATTTCCTCGGCGTGCTGCTCTTGTTCCCGCTCATCCAAAAGCTGACGCGGCGCTGGATGTCACGCCATTACGCGGGTCGCATGATGCGCTTTGTCGCAACTGCAGGACGCTTTGTGCCAGGTGATCGCGGTGGTCATTCGGCTGACGTCGAGTCAACTCCGGCTGACATCGAATCAACGTGGTCGAGGAGGACCCTCATCAGCTCGGCGGCTGAGACGATCCGCCGAGCGGTCGTTGACGGCGCGCACGTAACGCTCGGGGTTCAAGGAATGCGCGGCGGATATGCGGACAGTATCTGACCGCAATTGCCCATAGCGTGGTCTCCCTCACCTACAGACACGACATCGAAAGGTGGACAGATATGGACTTCAAGCTCGAACTGGTGACGATCCCGGTAGCCGACGTGGATCGCGCAAAGGCGTTCTACGCCGATCAGGTTGGCTTCATCGCCGAACACGATCACGCCGTGAGCGAGGAGACCCGCTTCGTGCAACTCACGCCGCCTGGCTCGCCCTGCTCGATCGCGATCGGGACCGGGATCGTCGACTCTGAGCCCGGCTCCGCACGGGGAATGCAACTCACAGTCGCCGACGCTCACGCGGCTCGGGCCGAGCTCGCGGGACGCGGGGTGGAGGTGAGCGAGGTGACTGAGTTCCCGTGGGGCTCATTCGTATTCTTCGAGGATCCCGACGGCAACCGCTGGGCACTCCAGCAACTACCGGTCCGCGAGTAGGAAAAGGGCTGGCCGCGTCGGGCCTAATGAATCGGCGGCGAGTACTCTCCGGGGGTAGTCGATAACTAATGTTCGTCGTGCTCTTCGAGGTCCAGCCAAAGCGCGAGCAATGGGACCGTTACCTGGAGCTTGCCGCGATGCTGCGTCCGGAATTGCTCCAGATCCGCGGATTCATCGACAACGAGCGTTACTCAAGCGAACACATCGAGGGACGGTTGCTGTCGCTGTCAACCTGGGAGGACGAGAAGGCGCTAGTCCGGTGGCGCACTCAAGCACGCCACCACGACGTCCAGCGTCAGGGCCGCTTTGAGGTGTTTGAGGATACCACCTGCGCGTCGGAGAGGTTCTCAGTGACAGCGACTGTCAGGGTCTTCCTCCCAGTCGTCTCGACTTGACCGAGGTTGGCGCAGCCCCGGCCGTCACCGTGACTGAAACAGTCTCCGATAGAGAGCGATCTTCCCCCGCTAGCTTCTCGCGCGGTCCTATGCGGGATCACCGTCACGGCAAGCGTCTACGCTCGCTTCCTGGCTCAGCGACGAGGCGGCCGGCACGTGGACAGAGCGCCAGCCCACGGGCGCTCGGCACCGCCATGTCCGTGTCATCCGCGACTACGGTATGCATCGGCGCGAGGAGGCGCCGCAATATTTCAACGCCGTTGGCGCTGTCGATCGACCTTGAGTGCCGGCCTGCGGCGCATCACGCCTGAGCACACCAGAGGGCACGCCCCTCCATTCCTAAACGATCCGTTCGCGGCACTCACCCCAGCCGGAACACGGGATGCCGAGGAGCGATGCGACGCAGCTCTTGCTCGCTTGAATCTGGACCGACGCCATCGAAGAAGACGCCCACCTCGAACTTCCAGCGCTTCAGGTAGGCGCGCAACACCGGAGTCTTCTCGTCGTCGCTGAGCTCGGTGGCGGTGAAGTGCTCGCTGCGTGGACCGACGAGCAGTCGTCCTTCGTCGCTGGCGCGCAGGTTGCGCACCCATTGAGTGTTCCCTCGCGGAGCGACCAAATAGCGCTGACCTTCGAAGCTCAGCAGATTGACCGGGGTGCGGCGCGGCTCACCGCTGGTCCGTCCACGGACCTCCAAGACACGGGAGCCGACCACGCTGATCCCAACTCGCGTGAGCGCCGCGACGAAACGGTTAAAGACGTTCGTTGTAAACCAGCCTGGACTCTGGTAGTGCTCGCTCATGATTTAGCCAACCATCGCGACGGTCCCGCCCAGCGGTGACGTCGCAGTGACCACGAGCGGCTTGCGGGCGTGAAAGCGAAACGAGCGGCCACCGGCCTCGACGCTCGGCTCCACCAGGCCGGCGTGCTCCAAGCGCGTGGGGAACTCGTCAGGGCTAACGGGAACCAGCGTGTCGTGAATGTGCAGCAGCCTGAAGGCTCGGCCTGTGCCAAGGCTGTCGGTACCGGCGAATAGGCCGCCGGGGCGCAATACGCGTGAGACCTCGCCGAGAAGCCTGTCTTGCAGTTCGTGCGACGGCACGTGATGCAGCATCGTGAAGCACACCACGCCCGAGAAGCGATCCCCGTCAAAAGGCATGTCGGTTGCGTCGGCCTGCACTATCTCGACGTGGTCATCGAGTGTCTGGCGGAGTCGCTCGCAGTAGCTCTCTGAAAGCTCGAGCACTGTGAGCGATCCGGAGTGGCGAGCGAGCACGCGGGTCGTGGCGCCGAACCCTGGACCGATCTCCAGCACATCGTCGCCCAGGTCCAAGTCGGCGAGGCCCCAGGGGAGCAACTCGCGCTCCACAGTGCGAGCCCACCAGCCCGATGAGCAGAGAACAGCATGAGCCTTGTTCATGTCCAGAGCAATCTAGCCGAGTCAGAACAAATTGCGTCAACGAGGCCTTCGCTCGGTGACTAGGGATTGAAGTTCGCGCCTGGAACTTTGCTACGCGCCGACAAGGTCCGCGGGCGGAGCCTGCCCGGCCTCGACGGATCCAGGCGACACGGTGTGCCGATCCACGAATTCGCTGATTGTGCGTACGACGAGCCGCGTGTCATCCCACATCGGCATGTGGCCGCAGCCGGGAAGCATGCGCGACTCGACCCCAGGTATCTCACGCCTGAAGCGTCGGGCGTGACGCTCAGCCGGCAGGATGCGATCGAACTCGGGCGATGCGAGCAGCACGGGACAGGCGATGCGGTCGAGGTCCTGCAGCGACAGGCCTTTGTCGGCACGCGCTGCCTGGATCGCCTTGCCGGCCACCGGGCAGCGCACCGACGTAAGCGCGAGATCGATGGCGTCGGCAGGGGCGACCAGCTCCCCGTGGCGCATCACGTCGCGCATCGCCAGACGTCTGCTCCCAGGCCGCTTCATGACAGTGCCGATGTATCGCGAGCTGAGGCGCGTGACGCGCAGCTGGCGCGCAAAGAAGCGGGCGAGCCGCTTGGCCTCGCCGTCGCCTTCGCTCCAGCCACCGGCGGGCGCAAGTGCGACGACCGATCGGGCTCGGCCACGCTTGGCGAGTTCGAGCGTGAGGGCTCCACCCAAAGAATTGCCCACGAAATGTGCGCTACCGACTCCAAGTTCGTCGAGATGACGTTCGAGATGGTCGGCGCTCGAGGCGAACGTCAACGGGCCGCTGAGGTCAAGTGGAGGCCCGCCATAGTGCCCTGCGAGCGTCGGTGCGATCACTTCGTAGCGAGCGGCGAGCTCGCCCAGCACGGGACGCCAGTGATGCCAGGTACCGGTGAACCCATGCACCAACACCAGCGGCTCGCCCGAGCCGGCGCGGTAAAGCGCAGGAGAGATATCGCCCACGCTTTTAGGCTACTCCGAATCGATACCCTGAGCTATGTGACCGAGGTGTCCTCCCGCTCTCGCGCGATCCGCGCAGTAGCGGCCGGAGCCGTTCAGGGCGTTGGCTTTCGTGCGGCCGTTCGAAGTCGAGCGCGCGAGCTTGGCGTGATGGGCTGGGTGCGCAACGCAGAGGACGGCACGGTGGTCGTCCACGCGGAGGGTCAGGCAGCGGCGGTTGAGGCACTCAGGGTATTCCTGCGCGATGGTCCGCCGGGTGCGGCCGTACAAGCCGTAGACGTGGAGCAGGTCAAGGTCGAGGGCCACGAGCAGTTCGCGATCCGCGGCCTCAGCGCAGGCGTGTTCGTCATCCAGGAGTACATGACCACGGCGCGTCACTTTGATCTGCGTCTCGAGGTTGAGGGTGTGATGCGCTCTTGGACGCTACCCAAGGGTCCGTCGCTCGACCCGTCGGTCAAGCGCATGGCGATCCAAGTGCCAGATCACGCGATCGAGTACAACGCCTTCGAGGGACGAACCGACGCTGGAGCCGTGATCGTGTGGGACCGCGGCCACTATGAGCAGGGCGGCAGGGTCCCATGGCCCGAGGCGCTCGATCGTGGCCACGCCGTTTTCGTGCTGCACGGTGAGAAGCTACGCGGCGGCTTTGCGCTACAGCGCACACGGGTAGCTGCCAAGTCGCGGTGGCTGTTGATCAAGCGCCGCGACGAGCACGCCCTCCAGGGCTCGGGCATAGTCGCCGAGCAGTCCGCGTCGGTCCTCACTCAGCGAACGCTGGATGACCTGTTGGCAGACGGTCAATGCCTCAGGCGAGAGGGTATTTGAGACTGCCCGTGTCTGGTCAGGCGGGAACGCCATCCGGCGACGGACTCTCGCCGGTGTCATAACGCGCGACGGTGAAGCCGATCAGTACCGGCACGTGCACGGCAAACACAATCAACGACAGGCTGAGGACCACCAGCGCGCCGCCACTCACCTGGTCGCGCAGGAACGCGTACTCGATCATCCCTGCGATCACGATATAGGCCAGCAGCGCCCAGCGGGCTATTTCGAAGAAGCTCCCCCAAGCGAAATCTTTCACCCGAGCCAAAGCGACGAGGTTGACGGCAAGCAGCAGTACCGAGGCAGCCAACAGGATGATCGCGGGTGTGAGCGGGACCCGATGGGGGAGGTGGGCGGCTAGATATATGCCCCCGGCGACGATCAGCGCCAGCGAGAGCATGCCCATTTGTGTGACGGGTGGCAAGCGACGTTCGTTCATCGAAGCCTCTTGGCTGTGGGGAAGGCGGCCCTCATCCGACGGTCAGCTTGGCCATGATCACAAGCGTGGCGACCTGCATCGCGCCAGTCGCCCCGGCGGTATAGATGAAGCGCTTCATCAATCGCTCGATCACCTGGGGATTGGGGCGCGGCTTCTTCAGCTCGACGAGCACCGCGATGTTCGCGGGCTCGAGCAGGCCGAGAGCGATCACGGCCATGATGCCGACCACGATGTAGCTGGCGACGAGCCAGCCGTGCAGGTAGTAGCTGCTCTGAACCGTTCCGAGGTGATTGCCGAGCTGCCAGCCGGCCGCCAGCGTGACGGTGACCACGGTCGGCATGATCAGCACCATCTTCGGCATCAGCCGTGTGGTCAGCTCGATGCGCGCGGGAATCGAGAGCTTCCCGAGAATCGGCCCGAGCACGAAGCCGAGGAACAGGTCGATGATCGTCCAGGCCGCTCCGCCGACGAAGTGCAGGAAGGCAAGCGGCCAAAGTTCGTTGACCGCGATCGCCGCGATCAAGAGTGCAAGCACGACCGCGACGAGCACCAGACCGACTCGAGGCACTATCTGAAAGTCCGGCCGCTCGATCGCGCCGGGTGGTGGACCCTCGGCGTGAGGCGCCGGAGCAGAGACCACAGCTTGAGCCATGTCGCGATAGTAACGAGACGGCGGACGGATCGCCAGCCCTTTGCGGAATTCCCGTTGTCGCAGGTTCCAAGCAGTTGTGCGTCGGCCATAAGCGCCGGTTGCCGGGTAGGGTGGTTGTATGGCGGACACCGGTAACAGCGGCACTTATCCCCGCCCAATGCTGACGGTCGACGTAGTGGTACTCGCCGGTGCTGAGACGAGCCTGCGCGTCTTGCTCATTCAACGCGGCAACCCACCGTTTCGAGGTAGCTGGGCGTTGCCGGGCGGCTTTGTCGAGGAGGGCGAGCAGGTGGTTGAAGCCGCGCCGCGGGAGCTTGCCGAGGAGACGGGTCTGCGAGTCGGCGAGTTGCGGCTACTGGGTGTCTATGACACGCCAGGGCGTGACCCTCGCGGCTGGACGGTGTCTGTCGTCTATCTCGCCCAGGTTCCAGGTGAGGCGACTGTCGCCGGCGCAGATGACGCCAGCGACGCCCGCTGGTTTGCCGCGGATGAGCTGCCCGAGCTTGCCTTCGATCATGCCCTCATCCTTGCCGACGTGCTGGCGGCGGCTTGATCGCCGACGGGTCGCAAAGGGCTTGAATAGCAGCGTAGTTGCCAGCTTTCCTGGCCCGACAAGCTCAGCTTCGCAGAGGATGAGGGCGTGGGGAACGCGGCTCGATAACATAATCCTCACTAATCTGATAAAGATTATGATAATTATGAGGGAGGGTGCCCGCCGTGAGAAGCGCTCCCTCGTGATTTCCCATCCCCCGCTCATCGAACAACCCAACAGGAGAAGGCCAGATGTCCCATACCCCCGCTTCACCCACCGCTCGTAAGAGCAGGCGCCGAACGCGCCAAGTCGCGCTCGGCGCTGTGACGATGCTGCTTGGCGTCCTGCCAGGCGCGTTGGCCGGCGCCGCGCAGGCCGCGCCGACAGCGCCGCCGCCAGTGACGATCCTCAGCTCCCAGCCGAATATCGGCCAGGGCGACATCTTCGTCTCGCCTTTTGGCGACCCGACTACCTACGCCAACGGCCCGGAGATCCTCGACAGCCATGGCAACGTCGTCTGGTTCCAGCCGGTTCCCGCGGGTGAGGAGGCAAGCGACTTTCGCACTCAGACCTACCAAGGCCAGCCGGTGCTCACCTTCTGGCAGGGGACCGGTCTCGGCGGTCTCGCCAGTGGAACCGACTACATCTACAACAACCACTACCAGCAGATCGCCGCGGTCAATGCCGGCAATGGGCTCAGCGCGGACGGGCACGAGTTCCTCATCACCCCGTGGAACACGGCGTTGATCCTCTCCTATACGACGGCCACGGCAGACCTGAGCTCGATCGGCGGTCCCGCCGATCAGACGGTGGTCGACGGCGTCGTCCAGGAGGTCGACATCGCCACTGGCAAGGTGCTCTTCCAGTGGAACAGCGCCGATCACGTCCCCTACAGCCAGAGCGAGCAGCCGTTGCCGTCCTCGGCGAGCACGCCGTGGGACTGGTTCCACATCAACGCGGTGAAGCTCGACACAGACGGCAGCTTGCTGATCGACGCGCGTGACACCTGGACCACCTACAAGGTGAGCCTGACCAGTGGAAACGTCATCTGGCAGCTGGGCGGCAAGGACAGCGACTTCACGGTGCAGGCAGCCCCAGGACAGACGCTGGACAGCGCGAACGAGATATTCGCCTGGCAGCACGATCCAGAGCCGATCGGCAACAACGAGTACACGTTCTTCGACAACGAGTCTTCGGGCACCGCGCTGCTCCCTTACAGCCGCGCGATCACGGTGAAGTTGAACCCGTGGAGCAAAGTCGCCACGCTCGTGTCCTCTGACAACCAGCCCGAGGGGCTCTCCGCGGCCTCGCAGGGCAACGCGCAGACGACCGGCGACGGAAATCTCTTCGTCGGTTGGGGAATCCTCCCGTATATCTCAGAGTTCAACCCGTCCGGCCAGCTCATCTTCAACGCTGAGTTTCCGACGGGAGTGAATACCTACCGCGCCTACCTGTTGCCGTGGAATCCCCCAGGCTCAGGTCAGGGTGGTCCGAAAGGTCCCGGAGGCGGTCAAGGCGGCAAAGGTCCCGGAGGCGGCCAGGGCTCGGGTCAGGGCGGCCCGAAAGGCCCAGGCGGCGGTCGTCGCGGCTGGGGCCGGCACGGCTCGAAAGCAAAAGATCATGGTTCGCGCTACGGCAAGCACAGACGGCACAGAGGCGGTCGCTGAGCCTGTGAGCAGTCGCTGAGTCAAGCGCGAGACCGGCGCGGCACGCGCCGCGCCGGTCTCCGCGCCATACCTCGCCGCGCGGCCTCGGGCGGACGGAGTGTGTCGCCAGGCGGACTTGCGCTCAGCTGTCGATGCTCGCCATGCTCGCGTAGCGATCCCCGGCGGTGACACCCACCGGCGCGGCCTCGTCGATCCGCGCCAGGTCGTCGTGTGAGAGCTTGATCTCGGCGGCCGCGACGTTCTCCTCCAGATAGGAGCGGCGCTTGGTGCCCGGAATCGGCGCGATGTCCTCGCCCTGGCTGAGCACCCATGCGAGCGCGAGCTGCCCGGCCGTGACCTGCTTCTCATCGGCGATCTGCTCGATGCGCGACACCAGGTCGAGGTTCTTCTGGAAATTCTCGCCCTGAAAGCGGGGATGGTGGCGGCGGAAATCGTCCTCTGGCAGATCCTCTGGTTTCTTGTACTTGCCGGAGAGGAACCCGCGCCCCAGAGGAGAGTAAGCGACGAAGCCGATGCCCAGCTCGCGTACCGTCGGCAGGATCGCCTCCTCGGGGTCGCGAGACCACAGCGAGTACTCGGTCTGCAGGGCAGAGATCGGGTGCACCGCATGTGCGCGGCGGATCGTCTGCGGAGAGGCCTCCGAGAGGCCCAGATAACGGACCTTACCCTCGCTGACAAGCTCCGCCATCGCCCCGACCGTGTCCTCGATCGGCACACTCTTATCGACGCGGTGCTGGTAGTAGAGGTCGATGTGATCGACACCCAAACGCTGTAGCGAAGCTTCGCAAGCGCTTCGTACATACTCGGGCTTGCCGTTGATGCCGACCCAGCTGCCGTCCTCTTTGCGCTCGTTGCCGAACTTCGTGGCCAGCACGACCTGCTCGCGACGGTCGGTGATCGCGCGGCTGAGGAGCTTCTCGTTGGTGAACGGGCCATACATGTCGGCCGTGTCCAAGAACGTCACGCCGAGCTCGAGCGCGCGATGGATCGTGGCGATCGCCTCGTCCTCGTCGGCGCGGCCGTAGAACTCGGACATGCCCATGCAGCCGAGCCCCTCCTCCGACACCTGCAGTCCCTGGCTTCCAAGCTTGCGAGTCCTCATGCTCCTGCTCCTTCTCTCGAATAGGCGCCAAACACTCCATACCTCCTGCCCGACTCCATACCTCCTGCCCGGCTTGCGCGGCGGGTACACCTTGTCTTAGCGCACTACGTGGAGCACGGCATGCATTCCCAGCTTGGCGTGTTCGGGCAGCGAGCACCACAGGTGGTAGACGCCGGGCTTGAGGCTCACCACACCATCCCAGCGCTTTCCCGAGGTCAATTCCGGGGCGCCCAGTTCCGGCCCACTGCCGCTGTGGCGTAGGCGCAAGTCGTGCGGGTCCATGCCCGCGTCGATCGCCTCCAGGTTGACCGGTCCCGTCTTGACGACGCCGCGCGAGAGGATCAGGCGGTACTCGATCTCGGTGACCTGCAAATGGCCGATGCCCCCTGCGCGCGCGCGGGACATCGCGTTTTTGTCGACGAGTGCGCTGGCTGGCGCCCAGGGGAGCGCCGAAGCGCCAACCGGCGTGCCGGTTGGCGTATGAGCCGAGAAGGCGTGAGCGGAGAACGTGTAGGCAGAGAACGTGACCGCGGCGGCTACAGCGGCGACGAGCGCGCCTGTGGACAGACCCCGTATCGCGGTGAGCCTCACTGCACCACCTGCATGCGCGCAAAGCCGCTTGCCCCGGGGACGATCGGTGTCGCCTCGTATCCTAGCCACTGTTCGAGCAGCGAGCAGTACAGGCCACGGAAATCGGAGGTGGCAACGACGTTGCCCAGCGAGTCGAGGCCCGTGGCAAGACCGGGCCACTCGCCGATCATCTTCCCCGCTGCGCGTGTGCCCATCACGAAGCCGCAGCCGGCCGCGCCGTGGTCGGTCCCTCCGGATGCGTTCTCTTGTGGGCGGCGGCCGAACTCCGACCACACGAGCGTCAACACGCGGTCGGCCAACCCACGCGCTTCCAGGTCGCGCTGGAACGCGTACAGCGTCTGCGCGGCCTCGCCCAGGCTGGCGCCAAGCGAGGAGGCCTGATTGTCGTGCGTGTCGAATACCGATTCGGTCGAGATGCTCACGCAGCGCAAGGGAAGGCCTGCGGCGAGCAGCTGCGCGATCCCTGCCATGCGCGTAGGGAACGCGTCGGAGGCGCTCGGATAGCTGCTGGGAAGCGCAGGCTTTTCGCCTGAGGTGGGCTGGAAGGGGAGCAGCTGCTTGCGCAGTGTGCTCGACATCAGCGCTGCCTTGCCCGACTGTTCGAGCGCCGGGTCGCCCGAGCCGGTGCCAAGGCGCCCGAGCGTGTCGAAGTAGTCGTACATGATCGCCTGTGGCGGTCCCCACACGCCCTGTGCATAGAAGGAGTAGGAGGAGGGCGTGTCGATCGCCGCCACCGGCATGCGCGCGGTTGCAAGCGCTGGCTGCAGCGCCTCGTCGAGGCACAGGCCCTGCAGCGGATTGTCGGGGCTGCCGGCGAGGTCAAGGTAGCGGCCCATCCAGCCCGTGAGCAGGTCGGCCTGCGTGGCGCCCACCTCCCAGTAGTGGCGGCTGGTGAAGTGCGATTGATCCGGGTCGGTGTAGCCGACGGCCGGCAGCACGCTCATCTTGCCCTCTTCGTGCAGCTGAGCCAGCGGAGCCGCCTGCGGGTGCCAGTGCAGGCGCGGGTCCTCGCTGAAGACCGGCCCCGCGTCTTCGGGCAGCGCTAGCACCGGGCGGTACTTCGTATACAGGGGATCGCCGGCCGGATAGAGCACCGACATCGCGTCTATGCCTCCTTGCAGGTACACGCTGACGAGGATCGGCTGATCTGGAGCTTCAGCAGCGCGCGCGATGCCCTCCTCGAAAGCGGCCGGGTCGAGCAGTCGCCCGGCGCCGTACACCGACAGGGCGAGGCCGGCCGAGGCCAGCAGGAAGCCGCGCCGCGACAGGCCCGTGCCGGCGGGGATCGGCATGCCCGGCTCGATGGCAGGCAGCCCGCGACCGGCCTGCGCGGCGCCGCGACGCAGCATCTCGGCGCGCGTGAAGCCCTCGCATGAGCAGGATTGCCGCGGGGGGATGGGGGAGGAGCTCATCTCGATGATCCCCGGCGGCACAGTCGGATAGCACGATTCGTCTCAGCTGCGATGGCGGTCACAGCGTCCCTCAACACGTCTGGTAGTCGGGGGTGGCGACGACGAGCGCGCGCAGGGCGTTGAGCGCGAGCGTGGGGTACTGCTCACGCTCCCACGATGCGGTGGCGGAGTCCACGGCGGCGGCCTTTGCGTAGGAGGCAAGCGCGTCCCGCGAGGCTTTGCTCAGCGTCGGCTTGCCCCAGAAGGCGATCGCCTGCTTGGTCAGTGCCTTGGGGTCTACGGCGGCCGGCTGCTTGTTCGTCGTCGCACCCGCTGGTAGCTTGGCTACGCGTTGCTGGCCGATCATCTGCGCGGCCAGATTGAAGCGCGCGAGCCAGGTGCCGGTGTTTAGCCAGCGTTCGGCTTCCCAGCCGCCGACGTTGGGCGGGTAGAAGGGTGTCTGGCCGGCAAGCGTCGACTCCCACACCCAGGCGTTGGTGTCGACGAAGCGCCCGATGCCGCGCAGCATCCCGGCGATCTGCACGATCGGCGGCTTGACCATACGCGGGCCGGCGTGCACCAGCGGATGCATCAGCATTGCCTCGACGACCGGCAGGATGCGCTTGCCTGAAGAGACATAGATTGCTTCGGCCGCACGCGTGTCCTTGCGCGACAGCGGCTCTTCGCTGAAGTAGGACCACAGCTTCGTGACGAAGTGTTTGGGATGGTCCGGGTTGTTCAGGACGAGTCGCAGGCTGTCGCGCCAGCCGAAACGTCCACGATGGCCGTAGATGACCTTCATGCCATTGTCGTGCAGGACGGGGTCGAAATGGAAGTCTTCGACCTGGCCGGTCGCCTGGTTCCACTTGTTCGTCCAGCCAGTCAGCGCGCGCGCATGCTCACGCACGTCGATCTCGTTGTAGCCGTTGCCGGCGCCGAGCGTGAACAGCTCCTGCATCTCGCGCGCGTAGTTCTCGTTCGGGGCTTCCTTTGTGCTGCCGGCCCCTGAGAGCCAAACGAGCATCGCCGGGTCGATCGTCATCGCCGTGAGCATGCCCGGGAAGCTGCCCAGGCACAGTGAGCGCTGTGTCTGGTTCTGGGCGATCATCAGTCGCTGCGAGTCCACGCCCTCGTTGCTCGTGGCAAACCAGTCGTGCCAGGTCAGCGTCATCCGCTCGATCAGCGGCGCGCTCGAGCGCACCATGCGGTCCAGCCACCACAGCACGTCGTTGCCCCACACGTCGTAGGGCGCCAGCGGTTCGCCGTTCTCAAGCCGCGGCGGCGGACCGACCAAGGCGCGGCTGGCAGGGCGGGTCAGCGAGCAGCACGGCTCCGCGCATGCCGTGCTTGGCAAGCTGCTCGGCCTGTCCGGGCCGCGGTCCGAAGCCGGCGCGCCACAGCAGTCGCTCGGCCTGCTCCGCCTTGAACGGGCCGGAGTAGACCGGCAGCGCGCCATGGTGGGAGCTTGGGCGGTGGCGCGCCGATCCGCGCGCGCGAGTACGAGCCATCCTGTTGGTAATCGGCAGGGGGCGAGCATTTCTTGATCGGAAATGAGTCGGGGCCTATCTGTATAGGCCCGCATACCTATCTCAAAGGTCCGTACCTGTCGATATAGCTCCTTGGCTCCGGCGCTAGGATGCCTTTGCGGGTTTGCTGGCAATCGGGAGCGAGCACTGCAAGTGAACACGGTGGCATCCACTTCGGCTGTTCCCCGCCCGGCGGCGAAGCACCGCCTCGGAGTCATCTTCAGCGGGCTGATGCTGGTGATGTTGCTGGCGGCGCTGGACTCGACGATCGTCGCGACGGCGCTGCCGACGATCGTCGGGGATCTCGGTGGGTTGGAGCGATCTGTCGTGGGTGACGAGCGCATACCTGCTCGCGCAGACCGCGGTCACGCCGCTGTACGGCAAGCTCGGCGATCAGCTGGGACGCAAGCGGGTCCTGCAAAGCGCGGTTGTGCTGTTCCTTGTCGGGCTCGGGCATGTGCGGACTGGCCCAATCGATGACCGAGCTGATCGCCTTCCGTGCCGTGCAGGGGCTCGGCGCCGGCGGGCTGATCGTGCTCGTGCAGGCGACGGTCGGCGATGTCGTCTCGCCGCGCGAGCGTGGGCGCTATCAGGGGCTCTTCGGGGCCGTCTTTGGCTTCGCTAGCGTCGCCGGCCCGCTGCTCGGAGGTGTGATCGTCGAGCACTTGTCGTGGCGCTGGATCTTCTATGTGAACCTTCCGATCGGCCTGGTTGCGTTGGTGGTGATTGCGGCGACGCTGCCGGCCACGAGCGTGCGTACACGGCCGGCGATCGACTATCTCGGCGCCGGTGTGCTCGCGGCGGCGCTCAGCGCGATCGTGCTGGTGGCCAGCCTCGGCGGCACGACCTGGGCGTGGGGCTCGGGGCAGACGCTGATCGTCGCGATCGTAGGAGTTGGTGCTGCTCGGCGTCTTCTTGGCGGTGGAGCGACGCGCGCGCGAGCCGGTGCTGCCGATCGTGGTGTTGCGCGACGAGGTGTTTCGCATCGCCGGCCTGCTCTCGCTGATCGTCGGCTTCGCGCTGTTCGGCTCGGTCACGTTCCTGCCGCTGTTCTTCCAGACCGTGTTTCACTCGAGCCCCACAGGAGCCGGGCTGCGACTGATCCCCTTGATGGGTGGCCTGGTGCTCACTTCGGTCGTCTCCGGCCGGGTGATCTCGCGCACGGGCCACTACCGGCTCGTTTCCGATCGCGGGCACCGCGACGATGACGGTCGGGCCTGCTGCTGCTCTCGCGCCTGGATGTCGGTACGAGCTCGGCCGCGGCCGACCTGTATCTGTTGGTGCTCGGACTCGGCCTGGGAATGGTCATGCAGGTACTGGTGCTCGCCGTGCAGAACGCCGTCGAGTACTCGGTGCTTGGCGCCGCCACCTCAGGCGTCACGCTTGCGCGCGGCATCGGCGGCTCGATCGGGGCGGCTGTGTTCGGCACGATCTTCTCCAGCCGTCTGCGCTACCGAGCTGCACGACGTGATCAGCGGCGCGCTTGGCGCACAGGTAGCCGGTGGCGCGCGTCTGACGGGTGCGCAGGTCGCGAGCCTGCCGGCGGCCGCCAGGCTCGCCTATGAGAACGCCTACGTGCACGCGCTGCGACCGGTGTTCCTCGTTGCGGCCGGGGTGGGTGCGCTCGGGTTCGTATTGAGCTTGCGCTTGCGCGAGCGACCGCTGCGCGCGACGGCCTCCACGAGCCAGGGGCTGGACGACGCGCTCGCGGTGCCGAAGAGCCCCAGCTCGCTCGCCGAGATCGATCGCGCGCTCGGCGTGCTCGTGAGTCGCGAGGACAGGCGGGCGTTCAACGAAGGGTGGGTCTGCGCGCCAGCGTCGATCATCAGCTCCGGGGCGATCTGGGCGCTGGCGCGCTTCGGTAGCTATGGGATCGACGGCACGCGCGAGCTGGCCCAAGAGCAGGCGGTCGAGGACGGAGCGCGTGCATGCCGTCGAAGCGGAGCTGCGCGAACGGGGGCTGGTTGAGCGCGGACGACGGCGAGACAAGCTTGACACCGGCCGGTCGCGCGATGGCCGACCAGATCCTTAGCGCTCGCCGCGACGAGCTGCACGCGATGCTGGCCGACCACGAGACGCAGCGGCGCACAGAGGTTCAGCAGTTGCTTGAGCGCTTTTGCGTCGAGCTCTCCGGTCAGCGCCCTTGATGTCGGTGACCGGCCGGCGACGAGGCTTGCCCTGGTCACGGCTTCTTTGACGACTGCGACGACCGAGAAGACCCAGGCGAACAGACGTACTGGGCTAGTTTCCGCTCGCTACGCGCTTGCGCGCGAACAGATACGCGCCGAAGCCAACGGCCGCGACAGCTGCCGCCGCCAGCAGCGGCCAAGTGAGACTGTGCTTCTCGAGCAGGCCGCCGATGAAGCGCCGCCGAGCATCGCCGCGACCGCCAGCACGCGTCGGGCGGAGTGTGCCCTGGCGTGCTGCCCGACCGGAGCGTCGGCGGCGAGGCCGGTGAGGGTCAGCGTGAGCACCGTCGTGGTCAGGTCGGGCACCGCCAGCTTGCGCACGATCGCGTTGCGCACGCCCATCGCGAAGGCCACCAGCGCGATCATCAGGTAGGCGGCGTGCGAGCCGACTTGACGTGGTCGCGGCAGCGAGCGATCGCGGCGAGCAGCAGCAGCGCCACCTCGATTGCCACCCCGATCGAGACTATGCGCTCGTGCTACCGGCCGAAGCCGAGCCGAGCTGCCCGCCGACGCCGGCCCCGACCAGGAAGAAGCCGAGCGAGACCAACGGGGCGATCACCGGCAGGCCTCCGGCGTTGGCCAAGCCGAAGCCGAGCAGGACCATGTTTCCCGTCATGTTCGCCGTGAACACGTGGCCGAGGCCGAGATAGCAGGCGGCGTCGATCAGCCCGGTCGTCAGCGTCAGCGCCAATAGCACGGGCGGCAGAGCTCGGTCCCCGGCGGGCGAGGGCTTGACGGCGCTCGCTCTTTCGCAGGCATCGTCGCTCACGCTCGTAAGAGATAGCGCACACGTCGAGGGGATCAGCGGAGGCGGGACGTCGGGGAACCGCGCGGCGGTGGGTGGCCGTCGAAAATGGCAGTTCCGGAAAAGGGGGGTGTTAACGGGATCGCCGTTTTGGAAGGTTCCGCGTCGCCGGCTATGCGTCGTCTAGGTGCTGCGCGTCGGAAGGTTTCCGCGTCGTCGAAGCGCCGTGCGCGTCGTCGCCTACGCGTCGTCGAAACGCTGCGCCTCGCCGGTCATCTCGCGTCGCAGTCGCTGCACCTGGCGCAGTTCGCGCACGTCGTCGTCGAGCAACGGCTGGATCGCGGGCTGCTCGCGCCGAGCAGCTCAGGCTCCAGCGCGATGGCGCACGAGCTCGCCGGCGATAGCGTCAACGCGCTGCGCGCCGGCGCCCGGGCGCGAGCTGACCACATGCTCGAGGCTTCGTCCGCGAAACAGCAGGCCGACGCCGTCGTCGGCCGCCCAGCCTCCCGGCAGCGCGCCCACGCGCACGCTTTTCAGCCATACTGGCAAGCGTTCGGGCTCGCCGTCGGCGTGGACGGTGAGCGAGCCTTTCAGCAGTCCCAGGCCCGCGAGCGGCTCGGGGGTGCCGCTCGAGCAGGTAACGCCGCCCTCGAACCAGCACATCGCGCCGGCGCTGATCCCGGCCAGCACGGTGCCCCGGCGCCAGGCTCGCGTGAGCAGCTCGTCCAGTCCGTGCGCGCTCCAGATCGCCAGCAGGTTGCGCATCGAGCCGCCGCCGACATAGACGATGTCCTGTTCGAGCACGATCTCCGCCAAGGGCCGCTCGAGGTCGCCGAGCCGGAACAGCGAGACATGGCTGGGCACGCACGCGCGCCCGCCGAAGCGCGCATAGAAAGCGTTGATCTGCGTGGTCGTGTCGCCCGAGGCGGTCGGCAGGAAGAGGACGCGAGGCTCTTGGCCTGGGTGAGCGTAAGCACGTAGTCGTCGAGCAGGGGATTGGCGGGCTCCATCGTGAAGCCGCCACCGCCCATTGCAAAGATCAGTCGTTGCTTGTCGTCGGGTGCGGCGCTCACGCGGCTGTAACCGTCCCGGCCGCGATCTGCTTGGGTAGCTTGGCGGCGCTCATACGCGTGTGATCGTGTCGGCGATCTGGGCTAGGTTGCTTGGCAGCGCTCACGCGAGCACCACTGTCCTGGCGGCTGAGCGGACCGCTGACCTCTCCGGTTGTTTGGCCGCGCCGCTCGCCTTGGCGCCGCCGCGCTTGGTCGGGCCTTCACGGTCGCCGAGGTATGAGACCTCCAGCGCCGTCTCTCTCATCTGGCTGGCGCTGCGGCGCACGTGAAAGGCGCCGCCGCGCTCGCGCGAGCTGACCACACGGTAAAGCTTAGTTCCCTTGAAATGAAGCGCCACTCCGTCGTCGGCGGCATAGCCAGCGCGCATGCCCTCGCCCACGAGCGCGTGGTACTCGGCTCGGCGCGCCGGCTCGGCGTCGTAGTGGACGCAATTGGAGTAAGGCAGCAGCCCCAGGCCGCCGACGCGCCTGGGCGGTCCGTGGAAGGCGGAAAGCGCCTCTGCAAACCAGCACAGCGAACCAGCCGAGGGCCCGCACAGCACGATCCCGCGCTGCCATGCCTCGCGAAGAACCTCATCCAGCCCGTGCGCTCGCCACACCCCAAGCATGCTCACGACGTTGCCGCCGCCGACGTAGATCAGGTCCTGGGCGAGCAGGTGCGAGGCGAGGTCGTCCTCGACCCCGCGCCCACCCTGGTCGCGGCGGAACATCGAGATGTGGCTGGCCTCGCACAGAGCCGAGAAGCGCCGGTAGAAGCGCACCACGTAGTGGTCGGCGTCGCCGGAGGCGGTCGGCAGGAAGCAGACCCTGGGTCTACGGGCTTTGGTCAACGCAAGGATGTAATCGTCCAGCAACGTGCTGTCTTTCTCCATCGAGAAGCCGCCGCCGCCAAGGGCCACGATCTGAGGAATCCGGGTTCGCATCGCTTGCTCTCGCCTTTGCGGAAACTACGGGGTGGACTTTCAGTGTCGCCGTGCACGCCCTCTATGCGTATGGACTTGCGCACAGAATCGAGTGGTCGGCTCTCGACAATCATCCAAATTGTGATTGACCATGGCGCATGCGCCATGGTCCCGGCCGCGCATGCGCGGCCGGCCAGACAGTGCATGCACTGTCTGGAACATCGTGCCGCAAGCGGCACGATGCGGGACGTGCATGCACGTCCCGACCCCTCGGCGTATACGCCGAGGGGAACAGCGCATTCAAGCCCTGTAAGCTCAACCGATGCTTTCTTCTATGAACTCGCTGGAACATGTAGACGTGTTGATTGTCGGCGCCGGTCTTTCCGGGATTGGCGCTGCCTGCCATTTGCAAGCCAACTGTCCGGGTAAGAGCTACGCGATCCTCGAGGCCCGCGACCGCAGCGGCGGTACTTGGGATCTCTTCAAATATCCCGGTATTCGCTCGGACTCGGACATGTACACGCTCGGCTACTCGTTCCGGCCATGGACGCAGGACAAGTCGATCGCCGACGGCTCCTCGATCCTCGACTACGTACGTCAGACGGCAGCTGACCACGATGTAGACGAGAAGATTCGCTTCAACCATCGCGTGCTGCGCGCCGAGTGGTCCAGCGAGGATGCACGCTGGACGGTCGAGGCTGAGCATGGTGAGCAGGGGGAGAGTGTGCAGATCAGCTGTAATTTCCTCTTCCTTTGCAGCGGCTACTACCGCTACGACGAAGGCTACACCCCGGATTTCCGTGGCAGCGAGCAGTTCGCGGGGAGAATCGTGCACCCGCAGCATTGGGATAAGGACATCGACTACGCGGGCAAGCGCGTAGTGGTGATCGGCAGTGGCGCGACGGCGGTGACGCTGGTCCCCTCAATGGCCGAGAGCGCCGCGCACGTGACAATGCTGCAGCGCTCGCCTACCTACATCGTATCCTTGCCGGCCGAAGACCCCGTCGCCAAGCTGCTGCGGCGCTTCCTGCCGGCCAAGCTCGCCTATCCGATCATGCGCTGGAAGAACGTGCTGATTACGATGGCAAGCTTCCAGCTCTCGCGACGCCGCCCGCAAGCGATGAAGGCGTTCCTACGCAAGGGCCTGGAACGCCAACTGCCAGCGGGCTATGACATCGACACCCACTTCAATCCCAGCTACAACCCGTGGGATCAGCGTATGTGCCTGGTGCCAAACGGCGATCTTTTCGAGGCGATCAGCGCCGGCAGCGCCTCAGTCGTGACAGACCGCATCGAGACCTTCACCGAGACCGGCATCAGGCTTGTCTCTGGCGCCGAGCTGGAGGCCGACGTGATCGTCACGGCCACAGGTCTGAACCTCGTCGCATTGGGCGGCATGCAGTTCTCTGTGGACGGGCAAGAGGTGACACTTGCCGACACGATGAGCTACAAGGGAATGATGCTCAGTGGCGTGCCCAACATGGCTTTCTCGGTGGGCTACACGAACGCTTCGTGGACGCTGAAGTGCGATCTCACCTGCGAGTACGTCTGCCGTCTGCTCAACCACATGGACGAGGGTGGCTTTCGCCAGTGCACCCCGCACAACCGCGACCCGCGGGTGTCCGAGCGCCCGTTCATCGATTTCTCCTCCGGCTATGTGCTGCGCTCGATCGACAAGTTCCCCAAGCAGGGTTCCAAGGCGCCGTGGAAGTTGCACCAGAATTACCCGCTGGACATTCTCAACCTGCGCTTTGGCTCGGTTGACGACGGGGTGATGGAGTTCTCCAATACCGGAGGAGCAAAGGTCGAGGCCCCGGAGCTGATCGCTGTCTGAGCCTCGCGTGGTCGGTGAGTCGCGCATGGTCCTGCGACCGCTCGCCAAGGGTGACGAGGCCGAGCTGTTGCGCATCCACAGAACCCCGGAGGTGGTGTTCTGGTGGGATGTGCCCGACGATGGCTTTCCTTGGAGCGATGAGCCCGAGTCGACGCGTTTGACGATCGAGGTGGACGGCGCCGTTGCCGGGTTGATCCAGTTCTACGAGGAGCAGACGCCCAAATACAGGCATGCCTCGATCGACCTGTTTCTAGATCCGGCGTTGCATGGGCAAGGCTTGGGCACCGAGGCGGTGAGGCGCGTCGTGCGCTGCCTCGTCGACGAGCACGGCCATCACCGCGTCACGATCGACCCGGGCAAGGACAACAAGGCGGCGATCCACTCCTATGAAAAGGTCGGCTTCAGGCCAGTGGGAGTGATGCGCAGCTACGAGCGTCGCGCAGGGCAAGATGAGTGGCGCGACGGGCTGTTGATGGAGCTGCTTGCCGCGGACTTGTGAGACACCTGGACCGGCTCAGCAGGTGAGCGCGGGAAGCTGGAGTCGGCAGGTGGAGCGATGCTGGCACGGACTGAAGCCTGCCGGTGTGGACCGTGGCTCCAGCCCGAGCTCAGCTGCAGATGGCCCTTAGACCGTGTTTCAAAAAGGTCGGCATGTCCCAGGCGTCCTGGACGCGGCGCTGGATCGCTACGTGAGGTCTTGCGCGTATCACCAGTACGCGCTGCGACACCCCGCGACGACCAGCTTGATCCATGAAGACCTGGGACGCACCGCCTATTTTGAAAGACGTTCTTAGGCCAGCTGGACGTTTACTGCCTTGGGTCCCTTGTCGCCGGCCTCGGCGTCATAGGTGACCTTCGCGCCCTCGGCCAGGGAGCGGTAGCCGTCGCCGGCGATCCCTGAGTGATGGACGAACAGGTCCTTGGACTGATCGTCGGGCGTGATGAAGCCAAAGCCCTTGTCGTCGCTGAACCACTTGACGGTTCCTGTAGCCATGTTGCTTTTCCTCCGTGTTTTCGCGTGCTGCGAACGCGGAGATTGCTATGAGCAAAGGCTACGAGCGCTGACACTGCGTTTGATCGAGGCTCGATTGCCCCGCTTGGATCGAGCAACTATAGCAATCGCCCCTTACACCGCCGAGCGCCCGCGGCGCCCCCAAAAGCTGGCTCCCAAGCCGGGACCTCCGCCCGGCGCTTACAGCATCTCCGAATAGCCCGGCTCGCTCGCGCTCGGCTCGCCTTTCGACTCGCCGTTTTGCTCGTGCTCGCCTACGGGATGTGGCTGGTGAGCGGGCGCGGCCCCTGGCCGCAAAACGGTCAGGGCGACGACGATGCCGACCAGCCACGAGCCCCGCCGCGATCCAGAAGGCGAGCTGGTAGCCGCCCGTGAGCGCCGCCGCCGTCGAGCTTCCATGGGCGAGCAGCTTGTTCGTGTGAGATGTCGAGAGCGTGGCCAGCACGGCGAGCCCGAGCGCGCCGCCGACCTGGGCGGTCGTGTTGACAAGGCCCGAGGCGAGCCCGGCGTCGCTGGGGTGGCGCCCGACATCGCGACGCCCATCAGTGCAGGGAAGCACACGCCCGCGCCTGTGCCGAGCAGCAGCATCGAGGGCAGCAGGCCGGTCACGTAGCTCGCGTGGACGGGGGTGAGGGCGAGCAGCGCGAGCGCCACCGCGATCATCGCCAGTCCCGGAGGCAGCAGCGCACGCGCGCCGAAGCGCGTGATCAAGGGCTCTGAGAAGCGAATCGACATCGAGCCCATCGTGATCGTCACCGGCAGGAACGCCAGCCCGATCTCAAGCGCGTCATACCCGAGCACCTTGCGCATGTAGAGCGCACCGAGGAAGAACATCCCGAACATCCCGGCCACCGAGAACACCTGGATCAGGTTCGCGCCGCTGACGTTGCGCGAGCGGAAGATGCGCAGCGGCACGAGCGGGTTGCGTGCCGTCGCCTCGCGCGCGACGAAGCCCGCGAGCAGAGCGAGTGAGAGCGCGCCCAGGGCCAGGGTGGTCCCGGCGCCCCAGCCGTCTTCGGCCGCGGGCGAGACGATCGTGTAGACGCCGAGCATCAGCGCGCCGGTGATCAGCACCGCACCGGGAATGTCGGCGCCCTCGCCGAAGCCGATCCCCTCGTCTTTGTCGAGCAGGCGCCTGGCGAAGAGGATCGTCGCGATCCCGATCGGGACGTTCACGAAGAAGATCCAATGCCAGTCGAGCGCTTGCGTGAGCACGCCGCCGGCCAAGAGGCCCGACAGACCCGCCGGCAGAGGCCACGAAGGCGTACACGCCGATCGCCTTCGCCTGCTCGCGTGGACTGGGAAACATCGTGACGATCATGCCCAGGACGACGGCCGAGGTCATCGCGCCGGCGATGCCCTGCACGAAGCGGGCGCAGACCAGCAGCGTCTGTGTCCATGCCAGGCCGCACATCAAGGAGGCCAGCGTGAACAGGCCCACGCCCAGCAGGAAGATGCGGCTGCGCCCCAGCAGGTCGCCGAAGCGCCCGGCCAGCAGCAGCAGCCCGCCGAAGGCGATCAGGTAGGCGTTGACGACCCAGGCGAGGCTGGAGGTGGAGAAGTGCAGTTCTTCTTGGATCGAGGGCAAGGCGACGTTGACGACGGTCACGTCGAGCACGATCATCAAGACCCCGACGCACAGCACGTACAGCGCTATCCAGCGCGAGCGCTCGGCTGCGGGGGCGTTGCTTTGTTCGTCGTGTGTGGGCATGCTCACAAGGTCTCCTTTCGCAGTGCCTCGCCCAGGCTATCGAGCAAGACCGCGGTTCCGTGTTCACGCTCGGCCGGGTGTGTCGAGACCGTCGAGAAAGACCCCCTGCTCGGTGAAGCGCAGCTTCGTCGCGGCGCCGACTGCCTCGAACTCGATCGTGGCGAGCGAGACCGAGATGCGCGCCTCGTCTCGATACATGTCATACGCATAGACGATCCTCTCGCCCTCCACGATGTCCTGGTAGCGGCTGTCGAAGCGGTAGACCGAACCGTCGGGTATCTCGATCGCGAAACGCTCGTAGCCGCCGACCTCAAAGGCGAACTCGCGACTCTCCTGCGGAAGGTCCTTGGGTCCAAACCAGCTTGCCTTGGCCGTGGGCTCGGCCCACGCCTTGAAGACGTGTGCCGGTTTCGCCTCGTATGTGCGCTCGATCGTAAAGGTGGCGTGGACCACCGATCGCTCCTGTGTGGCATTCATGGCTTGCTCCCTTTTTGTCGTTGCTCGGGGTGCTCGGCCAGGTACTCGCCGAGTCGGTCCAGGCGCTGCTCCCAGCTCTTGCGTCGCTGTGCGATCCAATCCTCAGCTCCGCCAAGTGCCTTCGCCTCCACGTGGCAGGTGCGCACGCGCCCGACCTTTTCCGAGCGGACCAGTCCGCTTGCCTCCAGCACGTGCAGGTGCTGGACGACGGCCGGTAGCGACATGGCAAGCGGCTCTGCAAGCTCGCTGACCGAGGCGGAGCCGAGTGTCAGACGATCGACCATCGCTCGACGTGTCGGATCCGCAAGCGCGTGGAACGTAAGGTCGAGCGGGGCAGCTTGTTGTTGGTTAAGCACTCACTTAAGTATTACCACAGATGGCGCGACCAAGGACCTGTCTCAAGGTGAGCTGTGTGGCGGGATGTCCCGTGGCGCCGAGGTGCGTGTGGCTTGTTCTTTTGAGTGGTTCCGCAACACCCCCTTTTTGCGAACACATAAATAAAGGTTCGGTACCTAAATAAAGCCTTCGTGCTCAAACAAGGGGGGTGTTGCGCGTACGGGTCATTTTGAAGACCTTCTAACCCGAGACGGCACGGCGGCCTTGGCGAGTGAGCGCGCTCACCAGCTTGTCGATCGAGCGTTGCAATTGCTCGATGCTGGCCGCCTCCACCCGGCTCACGCCGACCTCACGGTTGATCCAGGCGTTGATCTCTCGATGGCTGCTGCGGCTGCGCACGGCGAGATCGGCCACCAGCCGACGGCGCTCCTCGCGCAGCTGTGTCCTGCGCTCGAATGCCGCCACCGGCGCCGGCTCAGGGGGTGTGGGTATGGCGGTCTTGGCTTTCGGCGCCGTCGGCGCGGGTCCGAACAGCGTCATCTGCGGCACAACTTCGGCGCTCAGCGGCACGAACTCGAGCGCTGGCGAGGGCTCGCTCGCGCGACGCTCGCGCGGCTCGTCCAGGCCTTCGTCCTGCTCGCGCTGGCGCAAGGCGTGGCGCAGCTCGCTCTCCACCTGCGCCGCGTGCATGCGCAGCACCGGCTCTGCGGGCAGGTAGACCCAGCTGGGCTCGGGCGGGCGGCCGGGAATCGTGCGCACGAAGCGGCCGACGATCTGCCTAAAGATCATCGGCGTCTTCGCGGCGGTGGCGTACACGCCAACGCGCAGGCGGGGAATGTCCACGCCCTCGGAGACCATGTTGACCGCCACGATCCACGGCTCGCGCGACTCCCTGAAGGCGGTGAGCTTCTGTGCGGCGCGCGCCTCGGTGTGCAATACGACCACTGGCGCCTTGCCGGTGGCGTCGCCGAGTAGCTTGGCGATCTTGCGCGCGTGCGTGGCGTCCGCAGCGACGGCCAGACCACCAGCGTCGCGATGCCCGTCGGCGCGCAACTCGCTTAGCTTCGTGTCGGCCTCGCGCAGAATGCGCGGCAGCCCGTCCGGCAGCTCTGTCGAGATCGCGGTGCGATAGCGGCGGCTGGCCTCGCGGGCGGTAAGGACCGTCTCGAACGAGGACTCGATCACGTCATCGCCGCTGCGCCACGAGAGCGTGCCGTCGAAGGTCACGAAAGCCACAGGCCGGCAGATGCCCTCGGCCACCGCCTCGGCATAGGTGTAGGACACGTCCGGTTCGGCGACTCCTTCGGCGTCGTAGCTGACGCCCGGGATCGGCGTCGCATCGGAGCGAAACGGGGTCCCCGACAGCAGCAGCCAGCGAGGGGCCGCGGCAAAGGCCATCTGAAAGCCGGCGCCCCAGGCAAGCTCCTCGCCGAGGTGATGGGCCTCATCCACGATCACCAGCGTGTCCGGCACGACCTTCGCGCGCCACGCCTTCGGATCAGAGGCCACGCGGGCATAGGTCACGGCCACGCCGTGGAAGTCGCGCGGCGGCAAGGGGCCGGGGGCATCGGGTTGCAACTGCACGCCCAATAGCGCCCCAGCAGCGGCCCATTGGCGCGTGAGCGGCGTCGTCGGACACAGCACAGCTACACGGCTCACCTCACCGCTGGTGAGCATCCGTCGAGCCAGCTCGAGCGCAGGACGCGTCTTGCCGGCCCCAGGCGCCGCTGAGATCAGAAAGGGACCGTCCTGCCAACCGTGCAGACGCTCGAGCGCGTCGCGCTGCCAGGCGCGCAGGGATGTAACGGAGGCTCCAGTCAAGAGTCCGGCATCCTGGGCCATGCCCCGGACAGATCGCCCGGTTTGGCTCAGTCAGTGGGGGGACGCAGGGCTGTCAGTGCGGCAGGGTTGCAGCAGGCGGGGTTGGCCAGCGGTTGTAGCGTGGGGCGAGCTGGACCCCGCGGTGGGAACGCGTCAGGACCGCGGTGGGGGCGGCGCGTAACGGCTGTGCAGGATCAGGAGGTTGCCGTCGGGATCGTCGAAGATCGCCATGCGGCAGACGCCTGTGTCGAAGGTGTCTTGGGCGAAGCTGACGCCGCGTTCTTCCAGGGTCGCCCGCGCGCTTGCCACGTCGTCCACGTGCAAGGCGATCCCGCTGCGCATCGGCGCGTGCTCGAGGCCCATCTTCTCGGCGTCGATCACGCTGATCGTCAAATTGCCGGTCTCGAACTCGGCGTAGTTGCGCTCTTGCAGATAGACAGAGCGCTCGAGGCCGAGCGTCTCGCCGTAGAACTCGACCGCTTTGGGCAGGTCGTGCGTAGGCACAGCCACAAAGTCCACACGCTTGATCATCTCGCTCGCATCACTCATCAGCGTGGCTCCTTGGTCGTTACTTCAGGCGTTCTCGGCCTGTACCCGCCCCGACTTTACCGCCTGTGCGAGGGCATCGTAGTCGCGTTCGTTCTGGTCGGCATATGCCTCTGAGAAGTCCACGATCGCCTGGTCGAATACGCCACCGCCGCCAAGGTAGGAGGCGATCGCGATGCGGTTTCCGGTGCGCGCGTGTGCGCGTGCGAGCGTCCACGCGCACAGAGCCCCATAGGAGCGCAGCATGCGATGGTCCATCGTCTCGATCTCAACGCTCAGCTTGCCGTCCCACAGTTGGCGCACGTAGAAGTCACGTGTCACCCCATCGATGCCCGCGGCCGGCAGCCAGCCCAAGAGGATGTCGCCGGAGGCCTGCATCAGGCGTTGCCCCTCGACCACGCGCTGGCCGTGGTTTGCGTACTGGGAGGCGCCGGCGAAGGGCTCGAGCACCGAGGCCTGGGCTTCCTTGGCCTGCAGTACGAGCGGGTCCTGCTCGTCGCGGCCCATGAACAGCAGCACCCACGCGCGCGTGCCGACACTGCCGACGCCCACGACCTTGCGCGCGATGCTCTGGAAGGTGTAGTCGCCCAAAAGCACGCCGTACTCGTCGCTGAGGCTCGAGCGATAGTCGGCGAGCATCGCCTCCAAGCGCTTGCGCAGCTCGTCGGTCTCCGCTTGGCCCAAGAGCTCCCGGACCGGCACGATCAGAGGCGGTTCGCTGATGAAGCGCAGCTGTCCGTCAACCGCTTCGGTGAGCTTGAGAACAGCGCGCGTGCTGTTCTTCGCGCGGGCCTTGCCCAAGCGCTTTTCCATCTGTTGCAAGCGCTTGCCCTTGACCAGCTGCTGGGCTCGCACGATGCCCATGATGTCTTCCGCGTTGAGACTCGCGTACCACACGTCCAGATTGCTCATCTGGGCAAAGCCCCGCATCGACTGCCTGTAGGCCTGTGCGGTCCAGACCAGGATGTCGGCGACCTCCTGCTTGCTCAAATTGCGGTCGCGCCCAGCTACGCACAGGCTCACGGCCAGCCGCTTCACATCCCACTCCCACGGACCCGGCAAGGTCTCGTCGAAGTCGTTGATGTCGAATAGCATCTCGCGCTCGGGCGAGGCGAAGACGCCGAAGTTCGACAGGTGCGCGTCTCCGCACAGCTGCACCCGCAATCCCGACACGGGCGTCTGGGCGAGGTCGGCCGCCATGATCGCCGCCGCGCCACGGTAGAAGGTGAAGGGCGAGACGAGCATGCGCCCGTAGCGGATCGGCACCAGTTCGGCCACGCGGCTCTCGGCCTGGCCTTCGAGGATCGCCACGGGGTCCTCACGATCCTTCGGCGCCTTCCATTCGGCGTGGCTGGAGCGCGGCGTATGCGCCCGCGCGTCCTTGCCTTCGGCTTCGCGTCGCTTGACAGTCTCGGCGTCGCTCATGTGCCGCTCCTTGGGTTCTCGTCAGGGTCGCGCTCGGGTGCGGAGGATGTGGGAGCGGGGGTAGCCGCTCCCGAGCTCGGCGATTGGCCGGCAGGCGGGACAGGCTTTGGGGGTGTGCCGGTGGGTGGTGCGTGCTCGACGGACACACCGGATGGCGGGAGAGCCCCGCCCGGGGTGTGCGACGCAAGATGCGCGTCGGGAAACTCCAGCGCTGTTTGGCGGCGTAGCGTCTCGGTGCCGAATACCGCTAGCACGATGATGATCAGGATCCCCGTCAACGATTTGGTCGCCTCGATCGGGCCCCACGCGAACAGCAGCAGCAACAGCAGGCCGAGCATGCCGAAGGTGACGTCCGGGCGGTCGCGCATGTAGGGCGCCATCAGATGGCGCAGCGACGTGGCGATCCTCATGGGGCTCGCCAGCATCGCCGCGAGGACCACGACCACGCCAATGAAAACGGTCGACCACGCAACGTTCGCGAGCACGCTCGTCCCGATCGACCAGGCCGCCTGCGCTGCCGGTCGCACCGCTTCGGTGGTTGCCAGCGAGTCGACCACCTTCGATCCGGCGATCCCGCGGATTACGACAACCGCCAGGCCGGCACCGACGAACGCCGCGCCGACCTCTGTCAGGGTCTGGCGCCGTCGTCCGCGCGCCAAGTAGACCGCCAGCGCGAACATCGCCACGACCAGCAGCGGCAGGATCAGCGCCAGGCTACGCAGCACGTTGACCGCGTCCTGCATCGTGCCGAGCTGTTTGGAGGTCACGATCTTCAGTTGCGCGACATTTGCCGGGATCTTTTCGGAGATGCTCGCGGGGGCTCCCACCTTTTCGGCCACTTCGCCGAGCATCGGACGCAGGTCGAGCACCACCGCGCCGCCGCCGGGCAGCTTTATGACGCTGCCTTTGTTCTCGATCAAGCGCACGAACTGGGCATGTGTGACCTGGTTGGCCTTGCTCCACAGTTCTTGAACACGCGGGCGTTCGAGCAGTAGGTTGATCCCCTTCTGCACGACGTCTTTCAAGGCGCCCGCGGCTGGGGCCGCAAGCGGCTTCAATTCGCTCGGCAGCTCTTTACCCAATTCGCCGGCCACGTCGACGTTGGCGTACAGCTGTTCTGTCAGGTACCCGGACACCGCTTCGCGGATCGGCGGACTCTCGATCAGCTTCGTGTTCGTGCTCGTCCAATAGCCCGTGTCGAGTAGTTGCCTGTTGGCCCAGACCGCGAAGATCGCCACGATGCCGAGCACGGTTGCCACGCCGATCAGGCTGCGCACCAACCAGCGGTGGGGGTGAGCTGCGCCTGGGGACGGGGTATAGCCGTGGGCCGGCGGGCCTGAAACCGGGGGGTCGGCGGCGGAACTCACGTTACGGGAGGCTATACGGGGGTTCGGCGGCCGGTAACCGTGTTAGCCCGCACCGGGGTAAGTGTTTTCACGCAAGCTGCCGGCATTTCAGGAGCCCTCACGCTCTGCGATGTCGGCGCCGGTTGTGGTCGTCATCACCTGCGCTGCGCCGCCGCCAAGCACCCGGCGCACCAGTCCGGGCGCCACGATGCGCAGGGCCGCGGCAAGCGCATACGGTCGCGGCACGTAGCGCTCGGGACGACGCTCCACGCCTGCCTGGTAGATCGCCTCGGCAGCCTTCTCTGGTGTCGAGACGATCCAGCGCGTCAGCGCACGGCCGGTCAACTCGGCTTGGGGGAAGCCCTCGGTGGAGATGAACCCGGGGAGCACGAGCCCGACGTGCACGCCGTGCGGGCGCTCCTCGGCCCACAGCGAGTCAGACCAGCCGGCGAGCGCGAACTTCGACGCGCTGTAGGCGCCCGAGCCAGCACGCGCCACACGCCCGGCGGTGCTGGCCACGTTGACGATCGCGCTTGGTGCGCTTGCGCGCAGCAGCTCGAGCAGCGCCTCTGTGAGACGCAGCTGAGCGTCGAAGTTGATGTTCATCGTGCGCTTGACGTTGGCGTAGCCGCCCTCGGCGAAGCGTGCACGCCAGGCGGCGCCGGCGTTGTTGACGAGCAGGTTGAGTCGCCCGTAGTGCTCGCTCACATGTGCTCGCACGCACTCGGGAGCGTCTTCGTTGAGTAGGTCAAGTGCGAGAAAGCTTGTCTGTGGGCCGAGTGAGTCGGCAAGCGCCCGCAGCCGCTCCTCGCGGCGCGCCACGAGTACCACCTGTGCATTTGGAACGCGCGCTAGTCGACGGGCGGTGGCCTCGCCAATTCCGCTGGATGCACCTGTGACGACGGTCACGAACGGTTGCGCGCTCGTGCTTTGTGGATGCGGATCGGTCATGTGCTTGTGCCTTTCTCGAGCTCACGGTGCTCGACACCGTCGGGTCCGCCGATCAGGATGTCGCTGACCATCCGTGCCGCGAACAGGCCGTGGTCGACGACCCCTGGAGTGTCGGCTAGGTGTGCTGGCCAGCGTCTCGCGCATGCTCGATCGGACCGAAGTAGTCGGCGATCAAGTTGCCCTCGGGGCTGGCGGGCACGTCGCGCAGCCGCGCCTCGCCAATCAGGGCGAGCGTCGCCTGGGCGCCGAAGCGCAGGATCTCGAGCGGCACCGGCGGGCTCAACTCCGCGACCGCCTTCTCGGCTGAGGCGATCACCACAAAGCGCGTGCTGGCTGCCGCGACGATCTTCTCGTGCGTGTGGGCAGCGCCGCCGCCCTTGACGAGCCAGCCGCTGGGATCGATCTGGTCGGCCCCGTCGATCGCGATGTCCAAGTGGCCGAGATCGTCGAGCTCCTGCACCATCGAGTCCGAGCTCGCGTGCGGCATGTTCGGTGGCGGGCGAGGTGGCAGCGCAGCGCAAGCTCAGGCCGCGCCCCGCCAACGCAGGCAGCAGGTGGGCGACGGTGGAGCCTGTGCCCAGACCGACGCAATCGCCGTCTTTTACGAGCAGAGCAGCAGCCTCGGCCGCCGCACGCTTCTGTCTATCCGTATCGGTCATGGGCGGCTGTGCCGGCGCGCGAGATGACGCCATCGTGCAGCGAGCCTACAGCCCTGCTGCTTGGCGAGGCTGTTGAGCGCTGAGCGGGCTTCTCAGCTTGCGCTCACGCGTGCCGTTTGAGTGCCTTCGTCGGCCGCCAGCGGTTGAGACTCGTACTCCTCGGTCCCTCCGCGCAGAAAGCGCCATATCGCCAGCAGCATCATGATCGTCATCAGTCCCGCGCTTGTCGCGCACTCCTCGCAGACCGCGTGGATCGAGAACAGCTCGCGGTAGGTCAGATAGGCCGAGAAGCCGAAGCCGCCGATCGTCAGCACGAGCGTCGCAAAGCGCGTGTTCTCGCTTTCCCGCGCGAGCAGCGATGCCATGATTGCGATGTAGCCGAGCAAGCCCATCAAGGCGACGGGTACGCCTGCGAGCTTTGAGTAGCTCGAAGTCTGGACCTTGAAGCAGCTACCGCCCGAAGTGCAGACCGGCCTGAGGTTGGCGTAATGGACGTAGGTCAGGTAGCTAGCGAGCGCCAGACCGAGCGCCGTCAGCACGATCAGCACGATTCTGAGGGTGCGCTGGCTCATCTCGGGGCGGGGCCGATCTGCTCCATCGCCCGATCACTCTCAGCCCTTCAACAGTTTTTCGATCGCCGGTTCGAATTCGCTGGCGTTGGTGAACGCCGGCGTCTTCAAGCTTTCTGCAGCGTCTCCGCCGGTCTTGCCGATCATGAAGGACGGGGTTCCCGTAAAGCCATTCTGGTTGGCTGCCTGCGCGTCGGCGAGCACCTGGCTGGGGTAGGTGGGATCGTTGCGGTTTTCGCTCCACTGCGAGAGATTCAAGCCCGGTATCTGGGCAGCCAACCCCTGCAGGTATTTTTCGGTGACATAGCCGCTGTCCTCTTCTCCCTGCTCGTGGTAGAAGAGCTCGACGAAGTGCCACATCAGGTTCTGCTTGCCGGCGGCGAGCGCGGCGACCTGCTGGGTCTGGAAGGTTTCTTTTTCGCGCGTGGCGGTCTCCATCGAGTGGTACTCGATCTTGACCTTGCCGGTGCGCACGTACTTCTTGATGATCGTCGGCAGGGCGCTGAGCGTGAACTGCTTGCAGAACGGGCACTCCAGGTCGCCGAAGTACTGGATCGTCACGGGCGCGTTGGGGTTGCCGAGCGTGATCGTGCTCTGGGGTATGCCCTGCAGCAGCGAGATCACTTCCGCGCTGGCGGTCTTCGCCGCCGCGCTTTTTGGAGCCGGTGCGTTTTTGGAGCCACCGCTGCCGGTCGCGATCAGGATGATCGCGATGATCACGACAACCACGCCCGCGACCCCGCCAAGCTGGATCAGGCGCTTGCGCTGGGCGCTCTGCGCCGCATGCGCTTCCTCTTGGGCCTTGCGCTCGGCGCGCGCCTGCTCGCGGCGCTCCTTGCGGGTGAGATCTGAGTCGGCTGGGGTCATGAATGCAACTTTTGCATACTTTGCCTGAAGATTGCTTAAGGACTGGTACCGATGGTTGCGCGGGGATGGCGTCGGGGTGCGCGTCAGGCACCGCAAGGCGCATGGCTGCAAGGCTCGCGGGAAGCGGAGGCCTCTGCGGGCTTTGGCTCGATGCGCATGCTGCATCTAAGGGCTGCTCGTGGGTGAGAGTGCGAGCGGGATAGCATAGCTCACCTCCCTTTATGGCCTGCACGTGGCGTACCGTAGATGGAGACATTTGCCCCCGTAGCTCAGCTGGATAGAGCGTCGGACTTCTAATCCGAGGGTCGCAGGTTCGAATCCTGCCGGGGGCACTCTCAAGAATCCTGCCGGGGGCAGATCTACATGCACTATCGACCGAGGGCGGATGCGGCGCAGCGTTTGTTGGCGGCGTTTGTTGGGGTTGCTCCGGACGCAGAAACGACCGGAGCGTCCGGTAGAAATTTGTCCGCATGAGGACAAGTGAGGTTGTTCGCCTTCTTGAAGACGCAGGTTGGGAGCTGTCGCGTACGCGCGGCAGTACAAGCACCCGCACCGGCCGGGCAAGGTCACTGTGCCGGGGAAGCCAAGTAGCACCTTGCATCCCAAGACACTCGCTAGCATCTTGAAGCAGGCAGGAATGGAGAAGCCATGACCCACCGCTATCTCATCGTTGTCGAGGGCGACGGCTCGACCAACTATTCGGCGTACAGTCCGGATGTGCCTGGCGTGGCCGCTGTGGGAGCCACGCGCGAGGAGTGCGAACGCGAGATGCGCGAGGCAATCGAGTTCCACATCGAGGGAATGGCCGAGGACGGGGAACCGGTGCCCGAGGCGCACAGCACGGCCGGCTACGCCGTAGTTCAGGTTGCGTGACGGTCCCCGTCGGCCCTTACACCTTCGACAACGTCTCCTACGACGCCGAAGCCGACGTGCTCTACCTGCACACGGGCGATCCCTCGACGGACGGCGTCTGATCGATGACGCGGGCGAGTTGCTGAAGACCAGTTTGGAATGCGATCTCCTCGCGTGAATCTTCGCTTGCGGTGTCGATGTTCGTGCGCCAAGTCGCCATTGCGGACGGCAACTCCATGAATCGGACGTCGCGCTACCAGCCGTCGGGGAGCCCTCCCAACATGGTCGGAAGCGTCTGAGTAGCGCGGCGACCCAGCCCCACATGTTCTGCAGCCAGATCCATTCCTCGTCCTCATCCCACGGCGGCAACCATGACGGACGACGCGTCGGGCTTGGCTTTGGAGGTCTCGAGGTGGCGACGGGGGGTAGCAGGTGGCTGGACGTGGTGCTCGCCGGCGAGCGTCGAAAAGCACAAATCGCGCCGCCACGCGCGATGTCGGCTCGCCCGTGGTCTTCGCGATCACGGTCGGAAACTTAAGAGGATCGAGCGAACAGCCGCAAGAACAGCAAGAAGATGTTCAGTATGTCCAGGAAGATCCCCGCGGCCAGTGGAATCGCTTCGTCTGTTCCGGCGCGGCGCAGGCGGTTGAAGTCGACCACCGTGTACAGGCCGAAGATCACGAGCCCAAGCAACGCGTAAACCGTGTAGAGCGCCGGGATACGGATGAAGATCAGCACGATCCCGGCGAGAATCAGCCCGAGCAGCAGCCAGAACAGCGTGCGGTACAGGAACGAGAGATCGCGGCGGATCGCATAGCCACCGGCGCCGAGGCCGCCGACGAATAGCGCGGTCGCCCCGAGTGCCTGTCGTACCGCCGTCGGATCGGTGGCCGAGTAGTAGTTGACGGTGCTCGACACGCCCACGCCAAGCAACAGACCGAAGGCGAACAACAGCACCAGCGCGAGGCGGTGATTGCCGCGCGCGTTTGCGGCATTGAGGCCAAACAGGCAGCCGAACGCGACCAGCCATGCAATGAACCAGCCGGCGCCGCCCATTTCGCGGGCGATGTAAACGCCGAGTGTCGCGAAACCGGTGGTCAGTGCCACAAGCCCCATCACCCGGCCGAACAGCGTCTGTGCTCGGGCTGGGGTCAGGCCTGCTGCGTAGCTTGCCGTGCTCATCCGGGAGATCGTAGAGTGTTGGCCGGTCTCAGAGCAAGTGGTTCGACTACTCGCGCGAGCTCATTCAGCGCGTACCCCGAGCACGACGAAAGAGGAGCTATCGCGCGATGCCCGAAGCCACCTTCTATTTCGACCTCGGATCGCCCTACGCCTACCTGACCGCCGAGCGCATCGACGATGTCCTGCCAGAACCGGCTATCTGGCAACCCATCTCACTTGGTGGCTTGTTCAAGGCCAACGGACGTTCCTCGTGGGCGCTCGGTGGGGACGACAGCCGCCAAAGCGGGATCACGGAGGTGGAGCGTCGTGCGCACGCCTATGGTCTGGAGGCGTTGCGCTGGCCAGAGCCTTGGCCCACCACCTACCTGTATGCGATGCGTGCCGCTACCTATGCCTTCCAGGTTGGCCGCGGCCGCGAGTTCACGATCGAGGCATTTCGCTATGCCTTCGCGCGCGGTCACGACCTCGCGATCCAGGAGAGCGTGTTGCAGGCAGCCGAGCGGGCGGGCTTGGAGCGTGAGGCGGTCGATGAGGCAACACGTGACCCGCAGATCAAGCTGGCGTTGCGCGCCGCTACCGACGCTGCCCAGGCCCAGGGCGTGATCGGCGTGCCGACGGTCTCCGTCGGCGATGAGCTCTTCTGGGGCGACGATCGCCTACAAGAAGCGGCAAAGGCACTGCATCACTTGTCGTGAAGCGTCAACATGGATAGCCGCATGGCAATCACATCGACCGAACTTCCGCCGGGACCGCGTATGCCAGGCGCAATCCAGAGCCTGATCTGGTTTCGCAAGGCGCAATGGCTGATGGAGACCTGCCAAGCCCGTTTCGGCGACATGTTCACGCTGGATATGGGCCACGAAGGCCAATGGGTTGTCACCTCCGATCCGGATGCGATCAAGCAGGTGTTCACCGGGGATCCTCGGCTGCTCCACGCGGGTGAAGCGAACCGCATCCTGTTGCCTGTGCTGGGCCCAAGCTCGGTCTTGCTGCTCGACGACGACGCTCATTTGGCCCAACGCAAGCTGCTGCTACCGCCCTTCCACGGCGAGCGCATGCAGCGCTATGGCGAGCTGATGTCGGCGGTCGCCGCCAAGGAGATAGAGCGCTGGCCACTTGGCGAGCCCTATCGCCTACGTGCGCCGATGCAGACGATGACGCTCGAGATCGTGTTGCGCGCGGTATTTGGCATCTCCGAGGGGGCGCGCTTGGAGAAGTTGCGCCAGGAGCTTCGCCGTCTGCTCGACAGGCTCACCAAGCCGACTAGCGGCGCGATCGTGGTTGCGCTCGGGCCAGGGGGCGTCATGCGCCTGGGTGTCTTTCGTCGCGAAATGGAGCGCGTCAACCGCCCGATCTACGAGGAGATTGCCGAGCGTCGCCGTGCCGGCGATCTGGCCCAGCGCGACGACATCATGTCGCTGCTCTTGCAGGCCACACACGAGGACGGCAGCCCGATGAGCGACGAGGAGCTCCGAGACGAGTTGTTGACGCTGCTCGTCGCCGGACACGAGACGACCGCCAACGCGCTCTCCTGGGCGGTCGAGAGGCTCTGCCGCCATCCACAGAAGCTCGAGCGCCTCACCGACGAGGCACGCGCCGGCGAGGACGCATACCTCAAGGCCACGATCCAAGAGACGCTGCGCCTACGGCCCGTGATCTCGATTGTGCTGCGTCGCCTCGCCGAGCCGATGGAGATCGGCGGACGCTTGCTGCCGGCCGGCTGCTCGATCGCTCCCTCGATCCATCTGGTGCATCGCCGCGCAGACATTTACGCGCAGCCAAACGAGTTTCGCCCCGAGCGCTTTCTCGAGCAGCAGGGCGGCAAAGCGCCGGGGACCTACACATGGATTCCCTTTGGCGGCGGTGTGCGCCGTTGCCTCGGAGCGGCCTTCGCCCAATTCGAGATGGAGTGCGTGCTGCGCGAGCTCGTTCTGCGAGCCACGCTCGCACCGTCGCGCCTTCAATCGGAGAGCATCAACAGGCGCGCGATCACAGAGACGCCGGGTCGTGACGCCGAGGTGCTGGTGGGACGACCAGAGCCGAAGACCCACGCGCCCGAGCCGAGCCTCACGACTATCAAGGCCTGAGCCCCCTCGGCTTAGATCCGGAGCGTCTCAGCTGGACATCGCATCGCGGGTGATGCCAGGTCGCCACAGGCGCTCTCGCGACGTGCCGCCTGTAGCATCGGCCGCCGCCGATGTTCGTGCTCACGACGCTGGTCTACCCGGTTGTGCTCGCGCTGCTGTGCCTCGGCGGGGCGCTGCTGGTCGACCGGGCCAGTGGCGGCCTACTGCCGGCGACGCTGTTCCCCGTGGTTGGCGCCGCGGTTTTGATCGTGCTCTCACAGCTGAGCACGTACATAGCGCCGCTTGCGCCCGCGACTCCCTATCTGCTGGTGGCACTCGCGCTCGCGGGGCTACTGCTAGGACGGCAGCGGCTGCGCACGCTCGCGGGCGCCTGGCGCAGCTCCATTTGGCAATTGCTCGTTTGCCCGCTTGCCTACGTCCTTGCGTTCGCGCCGGTGCTGCTCGCGGGACGGCCGACCTTCTCCTCCTATATGGCGCTTGCCGACTCCGCGGTGCACATGCTCGGCGCGGATTATCCTGATTCGCCACGGGCAGGACTACTCGCACCTGGACCTACACAACTCCTACGGGCTATTCGTTCACAGCTACTACGGATCGAGCTATCCCTCAGGCGCCGACACTCTGTTCGGCGGCAGCTCGTTCCTGCTCGGCCTGCCGCTGATCTGGACGTTCCAGCCGTTCGTCGCGTTCATGCTCGCGACCGCCGCGGGCCCAGCTTGGCTCTTGGTCCGGCGTGTGGGCTTGCGCGGCGGCTGGGCGGCGCTCGCGACGCTCACGGTCACGCTGCCGGCGCTCGTGTATGCGTATGAGCTGATCGGCTCGATCAAGGAGATCGCGGCACTTCCTTTGATCCTGTGCATGGGCGCACTGGTCGTGGATCACCGACGCTGGCTGTGGAAGGGGGCGCGCGCGGTGATCCCGTTTGCGCTCGTGATTGCCGCAGGCGTGGCTGCTCTCGGCATCGCGTTCGGTGCGTGGGCGCTTGCCGCCTCGGCGGTGCTCGCGGGTGTGGCTATCTTCGATCCGAGTGACGGTTGGGCGTCCCGCCGGGATCAGGGAAATCCGCCGCAACCAAATGTCGGCGGAGCGTTGGATAAGGCCAGTACGCGCGGCTTGCTTGCGCTGTTCGTGGCGGGCCTGTTCGTGCTGCTCGTTGCGGCCTGGCCGACGTGGGTCCATCTCTCCGGCTCGTTGAAAGTCGCGCAGGCGATCGCCTCGACCGCCAACTCCGGCAACCTGCACTCGCCGCTGCGTCCTTCTCAGCTCTTCGGCGTGTGGCTCGGCGGCAGCTACAAGCTGCTGCCAACCGGTGGCGCGCTCACGCTCACCAGTCTGCTGATCGCGCTCGTGCTCGTACTTGTGGTGGTGGGAGTGGGGAATCTCCTTCGTGCCCGTCGGTATGCGCCGGCTGGTTGGTTCGCTGGGATGGTGATCGTGTGGCTCGCGCTCGTGGGCTTTGCCAGCACCTGGGCAAATGCGAAGACGTTGATGCTGACCTCGCCGGCGGTGATGCTGATGGCCTGGGCTGGGATCGCGGCGATTGCGCGACTCGCGCATACATATCGCGGTGCCGCTCGTGACTTTCCTGCTAGTCGGCGGCGTGCTTTGCTCCGACGCGCATGCTCTACCACAGCTCGAATCTCGCGCCAACCGCGCGCTATGAAGAGCTTGCCTCGATCAACAAGCGCTTCGCCGGGCGCGGGCCGACGCTGTTCACCGATTTCGACGAATACTCGCTGTACGAGTTGCGCGATATGGACGTTGGTGGTCCTGACTTCGTCTATCCGCCGCCCGCACTGGCGGCGGCCGCCGGCGGTTACGGCAAGCAGGTCGATCTGGACAAGATCGCGCCGGCGGCTCTTGCGTCCTATCCGCTGATCGTCACCCGCCGCGACCCGCTTGCCGCCAGACCGCCCGCTGCCTATCGGCTCCTCTGGCAGGGTGTCTATTACCAGGTGTGGGGTCGCCGCCGGGATGTCAAGCCGGCGCTCGTACACCTTGCGCTGTCCGGCTCTCGCAAAGCGGGGTGCGCACAGGTTGCCCGTCTGGCCGGTTCCCCCCGCGCGCGCAAAGGGACGCTCGTGGCAGCGCTCGCACCGCAGCTGATCACCGTTGGGCTCAAACGTACGGTTCGCCCATCTGGCTGGGGCCGGGCGCGTGCCGGCATCGTCATGGGTCGCCCCGGCACGCTGCGCGCAACCTTCGACGTGCCGCACGCTGGTATCTGGCGGCTATGGCTCGAGGGCGACATAATGCGCACCATCCACGTCGCGATCGACGGGTGGCCGCTGGGTTCGATCGGCGGTCAGCTTGACGGTAACTCGTTGGTCGCGAACGCACTCGCGCCGCTCAACGTCTCACTGTCCGCCGGCCTACATACGCTGACGATCACCCGCCCCGGCGCCGACCTCGCGCCAGGCGATGGCGGTGCGGCGGTGCTCGCCGGGATCTTTCTCGTCCCCGCCGGGCGCGCCGGAGAGCCGGAGCTTAGATCGACCCCTGTCGTCGGTTGGCGGGCGCTGTGCGGACGTCCACTGCAGTGGGTCGAGCTTTTGCCCGCGCGATAAGAGCGCGGGCTCGACCGAGGAGCGCCGAGACCGGCCAGTCGAGGCGAGCTTCGGAAACGAGGCGGATCTTGTCTCCCATAAATCCCACCCGTCGGGAGCCACGCATAGCCTCCTGGTAGATGAGTCAGCCAGTCCACCCCAAAGAGGATCAGATCCTGCTTGGCGATTGCCTGGAGCTTTTGCCGCGCTTTGCCGACGGCTCATTCCAGCTGATCTACATCGATCCGCCGTTCAATACGGGACGAGCACAGACGCGCAAGACGCTGCAGACAGCCGCGGATGAGGCCGGCGACCGCGTCGGCTTCGAGGGACGACGCTATTCCACGCGACTCCTTGCCGAGAGCTCCTATCGCGACAGCTTTGAGGACTATCTGGCGTTCTTGGCTCCACGCCTGGAGGAGGCACACAGGTTGCTCGCGCGCGAGGGCACGCTCTATTTCCACATCGACTATCGCGAGGCTCACTACTGCAAGCTGCTGCTGGACGAGATCTTCGGACGCGAGTGCTTTCTCAACGAGCTGATCTGGGCCTACGATTACGGGGCGCGCTCGCGCCGGCGCTGGCCGTCCAAGCACGACACGATCCTCGTCTACGTGCGTGACCCGGCTGCCTACTACTTCGACGCCGAGGAGGTCGACCGTGAGCCTTACATGGCGCCTGGGTTGGTCACGCCAGAGAAGGCCGCGCGCGGCAAGCTGCCTACTGACGTGTGGTGGCACACGATCGTTCCCACCAACGGCGCCGAGAAGACGGGCTATCCAACGCAGAAGCCGGAGGGCATCGTACGGCGTATGGTGCTTGCCAGCAGTCGCCCCGGCGACTGGTGCCTGGACTTCTTCGCCGGCAGTGGCACGCTCGGCGCCGTCGCGGCTCGGCTCGGTCGCCACTATGTGCTGATCGATTCCAACCCAGAGGCCGTCGAGGTCATGGAGAGCCGGCTACAGCTAGGGTCTAGGCGGTGGCCGACCGCGTCCTGATCCTCTCGTGGGAGTATCCCCCAGTGATCGAGGGCGGCCTGGCGCGTCATGTGCGCAAGCTGGCCGAGGAGCTTGTCTGCCAGGGAGTCGCCGTGGACGTGCTCACACGCGGGCGCGACGAGTCCCCAGCCTGCGAACAGCAGCACGGAGTAACCGTCCACCGCGTGAGCGAGCCCCGCTTCCCGCTCGACCTCGACCGCTTCCTCGGCTGGGTGCAGCGGATGAACGACGACATGCTCGCCGCCGGTAGCGCTCTGGCCGAGGAGCACGCCTACGACCTCGTGCACGGCCACGACTGGCTTGTCGCGCACGCCTCCGTCGCACTGTCTGAGCGACTTAACATTCCCTACGTGACGACGATCCACGCCACCGAGCACGGCCGCCACCAGGGCTGGGTCGATAAATCCCCGCAGTCGGACATCCACGCGATCGAGCGCTGGATGGCTCACCGTGCCGACTCGGTGATCACCTGCTCGCACTACATGCGAGGACACGTAGCCGACATCTACGACATCGACGAGCGCCGCATCACAGTGATCCCAAACGGCATCGACCCACGCGATCTGCGCCCGGTCGATGATTTGAACACGCTACGTCTGCAGTTCGCCCAGCCCGAGCAGAAGCTCGTCCTGCTAGTCGGGCGCCTGGTCTATGAGAAGGGCTTTCAGCTGGCGCTCGACGCGCTCCCGGGTGTGATCGAGAAAGTGAGAGGCGTGCGCTTCCTGGTGGCCGGTTCCGGTACCCACGAGGGCGAGCTTAAGGCCCAGGCTGAGCGTCTGGGCCTCTCAGAACATGGCGTGTTCCTCGGCTGGATCGGCGACGACGCCCTGCATTCGCTCTACCGCATCGCCGACCTGTGCGTGGTGCCCTCGCTGTATGAGCCGTTCGGACTCGTAGCCCTGGAGGCAATGGCCTCGGGTTGCCCGTGCATCGTGGCCGACACCGGCGGCCTGCGCGAGGTTGTCCCGGCGGGCGAGCGCGTCGGCCTTCGCTTCAACGGCGGCGACCCGGAGCACCTGGGCGTGATGATCGAGCGTCTGCTGGTCGACGTCGAGCTGCGCGATCGCCTAGTCACCGAGGCCACAGAGCACGTGCTCAGCTTCGACTGGAGCGACGTCGCACAGCGCACGCGTGCAATCTACAGTGATGTCCTACCGCGCAGAGAAGCCACCAAGAGGGAGTAGGGGAGATGCTCGAAGGGTTGATGCAGGACGACTTCCAGCTGACGCTGTACCACCCGCTGCACCGCATGCGCTCCGTCCACCCCGGTGCGGAGGTGGTCACGCTCACCGACAGCGGCACCGTGCGAGCTACCTACGGGGAAGTGGCGGAGCGCGTAGATCGCCTCGCCCGTGTGCTCGATCGGCTTGGCGTCAAACAGGGTGATCGGGTCGGCACGTTCGCCTGGAATAACCAGCGCCACCTCGAGCTGTATATGGCCGTTCCCTGTATCGGCGCGGTGTTGCACACGCTCAACATTCGCCTGTTCGCCGAGCAGCTCACCTACATCGTCAACCACGCAGAGGACGGCGTCATCTTCGTCGACGACTCTGTCGCGCCGATCCTGCAAGAGCTGGCACCCACTTTCCGGGGAGTGCGCAACTACGTGGTGATGGGCGACGGGGATGTTGGCTCGCTGCCGAACGCATTGCGCTACGAGGAGCTGTTGGAGGACGCCGGCTCAGGCACTTATAGCTATCCCGAGGTCGACGAGCGACAGGCCGCCGCGCTCTGCTACACGAGCGGCACGACCGGCAACCCCAAGGGTGTGCTCTATTCGCACCGCTCCATTTCTCTGCACTCCTCTGCCTCGCTGATGACCGATGCGCTCGGCCTCTCAACGCGCGATCGAGCGCTCGTGGTGGTGCCGATGTTCCATGCCAACGCCTGGGGCATCCCGCACGCCGCCGCGCTCGCCGGCGCGGACCTGATCATGCCCGACCGTTTTCTCCAAGCAGAGCCGCTAGCCAGATTGATCGAGACCGAGCGGCCCACGATCATGGGTTGCGTGCCCACGATCTTTGCCGACATGCTCCGCTACGCCGACACCAACGACGTAGACCTCTCCTCCCTGAAGAACGCCGCCTGCGGTGGCTCCGCGGTACCCAGGCAACTGATGAAGGACTACGAGGAGCGCCACGACGTCGGTGTCTTTCAGGCCTGGGGGATGACCGAGACCAGCCCGGTTGCCTCCTACTCGCGCCCGGATGAAAGCGCCGGACACGACGACGCCTACTGGGACATGCGCGCTAAGCAGGGCAAGCCGCTGCCGTGGGTACAAGCGCGGCTCGTCGACGATGACGGCGCCGAGGTGCCCTGGGACGGCACGTCTACCGGTGAGCTGGAGGTGCGCGGACCATGGATCGCCGCCCGCTACTTCAACGACGACTCCGGTGAGCAGCGCTTCCATGACGGCTGGCTGCGCACGGGTGACATCGCCTCGATTGACGATCAGGCTTTCATCCAGATCACCGACCGCTCCAAGGACGTGATCAAGTCCGGCGGCGAGTGGATCTCCTCGGTCGAGCTCGAGAACGAGGTGATGGCCCACCCCGATGTGATCGAGGCGGCCGTGATCGCAAAGCCCGACGAGAAGTGGGCCGAGCGGCCGTTGTGCTGCGTGGTCGTGCGCAAGGGAGCCAAGGTGAGCGCTGAGGACCTACAGGCGCACCTGAGTGGGCGCGTCGCGAAGTGGTGGCTGCCGGATGAGTTCGCCTTCGTCGAGGAGGTGCCGAAGACGAGCGTCGGAAAGTTCGACAAGAAGGTGTTGCGCGCGCATCTACAGGCGGGAACGCTGGAGGGGCGCGTCAAGCTGGGCACATAAGCTTGTCGGGCACGTAAGGGCCGACGTCGGCATGTGAGGCGCGCACGATGCGCATGACTCGTCCGGATCGCGGGCAAAGATGCAGGAGAATGGATGCCCGAGCAAAAAGGGTCTCGGATAGACTGATGCGCTCGCAGCATCGCCAAGCGATTGGCAAAGCTCTCAAAGGAAATGAGGGGCTGCTCCCAGAGCAGCCCAAGCGAACCACCGGACGCGGGAGATAGCAACATGCGAAACGACTTGATGGCCTGCGAAGGGCCAAGCCAGGCAAATGCGACATCGATCGGTCGTGCACGCTCGCGCGGGCGTCGCGCGGTGCGCGGGCTGTTGGCCCTTCCGCTCGCCCTGATGCTGATTGCGCCCGGCACGGCCCTGGCAGCCGAACCGACGTCCGGCTACACCGCACCCGTCCCGGCGCCAAAAACCACGCCCGCTCCCACCCCCAAACAGGAAACGGCGCCGACGAAAACGTCGAGCACCCCTAAAGAAACGCCGGCGTCAGGTACCGAACCGGCCAAAACCAGCGAACCGGCCAAATCGAGCACTGAACCGACTGCGACCACGGCGGCCAAAACGCTGCCCTTCACCGGTCTGAACCTGACCTGGATCGTGATCGGTGGCGTGCTGCTGATGGCAATGGGCGCCTCGATCCTGCTGACCCAACGCCGCCGCGACACTGACCGCTAGGCGGCTGAGGGGCAAGCCGGCACCGACGGCGAAGCCGTTGGTGAAGGACGCACTGTGACCGAAGTGTGCTTCAGCACACGAGGGAGGGATGACACAGCCGATCGTTGATCGACGATCGGCCAGCGCCGCCCATCGGTCGCCTAGCTCACGACTACGAGATCGCCGATCGCCAGCAGCGGGTAGACCTGGCCCGCTGTTCCGATCGGCAGCTCGACGCAGCCGTTTGACTGCGGGAAGCCGTATGAAGCACGCGGAAAGCCGTGGACCGCGTCACCGCCATTGAAGTAGTTGACCCACGGCACGCCCGGATCGCTGTAGTGCGAGCCATCTGGGTTGGTGCCGGTCATCGTCGTGGACACGTAGCGGGCATAGATCGGGAAGGTCCCGCGTTCAGTTTCCGCCCCCGCTACGCCCGTGTTGGCGGGTGTGGAGATCACCACGCGCCCGCCACGGTGGACCTCGAGCGTCTCGGGACTTGACTCGCTAACGGTAACGAAGGTGTAGGGAGCCGAGTCGACGTGACCGAGCGTCTCGGCCGCCAGCAGCGAAGCCCAGGTAGAGCCGTCGGGTGTGCCAGTGGCTGGCAGCCCATGATCTGACTGATAGACGATCAGCGCACCGCGCGTCGTCGGATCGAGCGAGCCATAGGCAAGCCCGGGCGCGTCGGACTCGTTTGCCACCAGCCTCGCAGCGGGCGGGTCGAAGGCATAGTGCGCGGCGCTGCCCCGGCTCTCGGCTCGCACGCCGCTGTTGCGCCCGTGAGTGGCATCGATCGTGTAGGGCAGGTAGCGCAGCCGCGCAAGCGCCTGCTGGAGTCCGCGCAGTGACGGGCAAGCTATGTGCAGCGTCTGCCTGTGGACCGTGCCGAGTGGGGGATGTCCGAGCGCGTCAGTGCCGGCCCACACGGTCAGCGTATAGCTACTGCATGGCTCGAGCGTCGACTTCGGCGTGAAGGTCTCAGAATCGCCGACCGACTTCCATGTGCCGGCGACGCTGGGACTGAGCAGCGGCGCGGGCGAGTTCGGCGCCGGCGCAGCCGACAGCCGCACCACAAGTTGTGCAGTCCCGTCTGCGACCGCCCGCTGAGGGCAGGTCGGTCAGGCGCGTGCGCGCGGCCGGTTTGGGCGGCGTCGTAGCCGGGGGTGTGCCGGCGGGTGTAGAGGGTGTGCCGGTAGTCGTGCTCGGCGTGGTCTGGCCGGTCGCAGTGGTCGTCGTCGGGCCGGTCGGCGTCGTCTGCGTGGCGGCGCCTGAGACCGTGGCCGCGGCGCTGGTTTGCGCGACGCTTGCGCCTGCCAGCGTTATCAGTGCGCAGGTCAATGTGATGAATCTTGTCTTAGTCACGGGGATGAAGAGTAGCCAGTCCAGCGGAAGCCGGGCGAGGGGGAACGCTAGAAATCCATTAACGCGTACTATTCCGACATGGTCACATCGGTGGGTGGCGCTCCCGAGCATTTCGACGCGATCGTCGTCGGCTCCGGGTTTGGCGGCTCGGTGACAGCCGCACGCCTAGCCGAGGTAGGTTGGAGCGTATGCGTGCTCGAGCGCGGCAAGGCCTATCCGCCGACGAGCTTTCCGCGCAGCCCGCTTGCGATGAAGCGCAACTTCTGGGACCCGAGCGAAGGCCTGCACGGCATGTTCGACTTCTGGTCCTTCAGCGGGATCGACGCGCTCTGCGCCAGCGGGCTCGGCGGAGGGTCGCTGATCTACGCCAACGTCTTCCTGCGCAAGGACGAGCGCTGGTTCGTCAAAGAAGACCTGGCCAACGGCGGCTATGAGGACTGGCCGGTGACCCGCGCCGACCTGGATCCTCACTACGACGAGGTCGAACGACGCATCGGGGTGCAGCGCTTTCCGCTCGACCAGTCGCCGTATGACCAGACCCCCAAGGTGCTCGCCTACCGCGAAGCGGCCGAGGGCCTGGGGCTCGACTGGTTACTGGCGCCGCTTGCCGTGACGTTCGCAAACGAGGGCTCGCCCGCGGTCCCGGGCGAGCCGATCCGTGAGGCAGAGCCCAACCTGCACGGACGCACACGCACCACTTGCCAGATGTGCGGGGAGTGCGACATCGGCTGCAACTACGGCGCGAAGAACACGCTCGACTACAACTACCTGACCGATGCGTGCGCGGGAAGGCGCTGATCTGCGCACGCTCTGTGAGGTGCGCTCGTTCGAGCCTGTCGACGGCGGTGGCTACAAGGTTCACTACGTCCGCCACGACCCGGCCTCCGATGGCAAAGTCACCGACACCGCGGCGCTGAAGCTCGAGACGCTCAGTTGCAAGCACCTGATCCTCTCCGCCGGCACGCTCGGCACCAGCTGGCTGATGCTGCGCAACCGCGCCGCCCTGCCCGGGCTCTCCGACCAGCTGGGCCTTGGCTTCTCCGGTAACGGCGACCTGCTCACCTTCGCCGTGCGTGCCACACGCGAGAACGCTGAGGGAAAGCGGGTGGCGCGCGAGATCGAACCCGGCATCGGTCCTGTGATCACGAGCGCGATTCGCGTACCCGACGAGCTCGAAGGCGGTGAAGGGCGCGGCTTCTACCTTGAGGATGCCGGCTTCCCGCAGTTCGGCGGCTGGATGCTTGAGATGCTCGAGGAGCCGGAGGCGATCGCCAGAGCGCTGCCGAGAGATCGCGCACTACGTGTGGTCGTTGATCCACGGACAGCGCCACAGCGAGGTCGGCGATCTGGCATCGGCGCTGCTCGGCAATTGCGACCTGTCCTCCGGCCTGCTGCCGCTGCTCGGCATGGGTCGCGACATCCCCGGCGGGAAAATGTCGCTCCAGGAGGGGCGCTTGGAGCTCGATGACTGGTCCAAGGACGGTCCGTCAGCCCCCTATTTCGATCGTGTCCGCAGAGGTCTCCCGCGAAGTGGCGGAGAAGCTCGGCGCCGACTTCCTGGACAACCCGATCTGGCACGTGAACCGCGTGATCACGGTTCATTCGCTGGGCGGCTGTCGCATGGGCCGCTCCGCGCAGGAGGGCGTGGTCGACCCGTTCGGTCGCGTTTTCGGGCAACCAGGCCTGCATATCGCCGACGGCTCGGTCATGCCCGGGCCGGTCGGCGCGAACCCGTCGCTGACGATCGCGGCGCTCGCCGACCGCTTCGCCGATGCGATTGTCGAAGAAGGAAAGGGGCCCAGCTGAGATGACCTCGCTCGCTTTTACAGAGGAGATGAAGGGCTACGTGAGCTTCGGCGAGTCTGACTTCGACCGTGGCTATCGTGCCGGCAAGGACGCGGGCACGGCCTTCATGTTTCACCTCACGATCGAGACGGATGACATTGACCGCTTCATCGCCGACCCGCGCCACACAGCGCAGGCCGAGGGCTGGATCGACTCCGACGCTTTCGGCGGCAAGCTGCCCGTCAGCGAAGGCGTCTTCAACCTGTTCGTGGAGGAGAGCCCTGGGTACAAGCGCATGCTCTACCGCCTGCAGTTCGCTGACGGCGAGCAGCACCCGCTTGACGATGACCGGTTTCAAGGAAGTCCGCCACGACCACGGCTTCGACGTCTGGTCGGAGACCACGACGCTCTTCACGCGTGTGCTTGAGGGCCACATTGCGCCCGAGCAGGACACCGGTGCGCAAGTGGTGGCGAGCGGCATCCTGCACATCCATCCGCTGGACTTCGCGCGTCAGCTAACAACGTTCCGCACCGACCCAGCACATCGCGTGGACGCGATCGCGCGCTTCGGCGAGCTGTTCGCCGGAGAGCTCTGGAGCGTGTACGGCCCAGGGGACAAAGCGTGAGCGACGCTCGCCACCGCATTAGAGATACGTCCGAGACCGTTCGATGAGCCGGCAGACCGAGCGCGTGGTCGAGTTCACAGCGGGCGACGGTCTGCAGTGCAACGTGATCAACGTGCGCGGCGAGCAGGCGCCGACAAAGGGCCCGGTGCTGCTCGTGCACGGCGCCGGCGTGCGCGCCAACATCTTCCGCGCCCCAAGTGGGCGCAACCTCGTCGACCTGCTTGTCGACGGGGGCTGGGACGTGTGGCTTGAGAACTGGCGCGCCTCGATCGAGATACCCCACAATCACTGGACGCTTGACCAGGCCGCCGTCTACGACCATCCACAGGCGGTACAGACTGTTTGCGCGCAAACCGGCGCCGATGAGATCAAGGCGGTGATCCACTGCCAGGGCTCGACCAGCTTCATGATGAGCGCGCTCGCGGGGCTCGTGCCGCAGGTGACGCACGATCGTCTCCAACGCCGTCTCGATTCATCCGGTCGTCCCACGGCTCGCGAACCTGAAGCTGCGCAGCATGATCCCCGCGACGGCGAGGGTGCTGGGCTACCTGGATCCGCAGTGGGGGAGAGTCGGTGCGCCGTGGATCGTGCCCAAGCTCGTCGACGCCTGGATCAAGCTCGACCATCACGAGTGCGACAACAACGTGTGCAAGTGGTCGAGCTACACCTACGGCACCGGCAAGCCCACGCTGTGGCGTCACGAGAACCTCAACGAGCCCACGCACGAATGGCTCAAGGGCGAGTTCGCGGCGGTGCCGCTGACCTTCTTCTCCCAGATCCTGCGCTGCGTGCGGGCAGGCCGTCTGCTCACCGTCGAAGACCATCCGGAGCTGCCGCGCGATCTTCACCGCCCAAGCGCCAAAGACCGACGCTCGCATAGCGTTCATCGCGGGCGCCGTCAACCGCTGCTTTACGGCCGAGAGCCAACGTCTCTCGCACGCCTGGTACTCAGACCACGCCCCCGAGCGCACGGCGCTGCATATCTTCGACGGCTACGGCCACCTCGACATGTTCATGGGCGAGAAGGCCGCGCGCGACGTGTTCCCGACGATCCTCGCCGAGTTGGAGGTGGCCGCGTGAAAATTGTGAACTGCATGCGGGGCGAGTCCGGTGGCCGTCTGCGCCGTGAGTCCGGCCGTCACGCGCTGGTGGACGGGATCCCCTTCGCGCTGCCGGTCGCCTCACACGAAAGCCCAGCTCTGATGGCGGCTTTCTCGATCGACGCACGCGCGGCCGCCGAGCTGTTGCCGGGCGATGAGGTCCATCCGCTGCGCCTGTGGGGTGAGCGCGCACTGCTGTTGATCTCGGTGGTCGACTACCGCTCGACCAACATCGGCCGCTACATCGAGTTCTCTATCGCGATCGCGTGCACCCACGGCGAGCGCCCAGCACCGGCCTTGACGCCGGCGCTTGGCGCAGCGGCTCTACGGCACCGGTCAGTACGTGATCGACCTGCCCGTCTCAAGCGAAGTCTCGGTCAAGGGCGGCAAGGGCATCTGGGGGATGCCAAAGCACCAGGCCAACCTCGACTTCGTGATCGCCCCGCGTAAGGTCTCAAGCCAATACGACCTCGACGGGGAGCTGTGCGTGCGCATCGAGGTCGACCGTCCCCGCTTCGAGGCCCTGCCGCTGTCGCTTGCCACATCCAACTACTGCGCCTTCCGTGGCATGCTGATGAAGTCGAACATCTCCTTTCGCGGACGTGCCGGCTTCAACCTGCCGCTGACCCGCTCAGCACACCTCCAGGTCGGCGAGCACCCGCGCGTGCAGGCGCTCAAGCGGCTGGATATCTCCTCACGCCCGCTCCTCAGCGGCTACTTCCCCTCGACAGAAGGCATCCTCGACGACCACATCGACTCGTGGTTCCTGTCCTTTCAGGCGCCCCCGAGCGAGGCCCCGGAAGGGCTGGAGAGTGTCGCCAGCCTCGGTCAAAGCCAAGAGTGGCTCGAGCCGCCGCAGGACCCGGCGCTCGATGAGCCGGGCGCGCAGGAGGCCAAGCCCTGACACGCACTGCTGCGAGACTCGGCGCTCGACCGGCCTGGCGTTCCAGCAATTGATCCGTAAGGACTCTAGGACTCCCGATCGGGTCATTCGATCGTCTCTTTGCGCGAGGTTAAACCCCGTTCGTTGCGGTAGCGCACCTTGATCTGCGGCCCGGCGAGGTCGAGGATCGCAAACCCCATCCGCCCCCAATGATCTCCGTGGTACTCGGAGAAGTCGCGTTCCTCCCATTCACCGGGGGAAGGGATCGGGTCGTCGGGCTTGTGCTCCATCAGCACCGGCACGCCGCCGTGACCAATGCAACGCGAGGTCTTCACCTGCTTGGCTTCTTCGAAGCCCATGCAGCGATGCTCATGGCCCCATAGCCAAGCGGTTACACGGCCGCCGTTGAGCAGCGGGGCAAGCTTTTCTTCCAGCGTCGGCCCGAGGTCCTCCTTGTCATAGACGGACAGCAACTGATGGTGGCTGAGCAGCATCAGCTTGCGGGCCGATTCGCCGGCCACACGCTGTGCGAACTCGGCCTGAGGGTCCTGCAGCACGCCGACGAAGCCGCTCGAGAGCACATCGGTGTCCCATGAGGTGTCGAGTGCCACGAAATCCCACGAGGGGGAGCGCAGCCTGAAGAAGCTCGTGGCCTTGCCGTCGGGCGAGCGCTGCCTGGAGAAGCGCTCGTCGCCAAGCAGCGTCTCGAAGTAGCCGAAGCCGCCGCTATACATGTCGTGGTTGCCGTTGAGCGACCACGAGGTGACGCCGGCGCTTGCCTGCTCTGCGCTCACCGGCCACATACCAGGCGCCAGAACGTGGCGGCGTACCTCTCCCTTCAGTCCCGAGTAGTAGACGTCACCGAGGTGGATGACGTGGGCCTCACGGCCTTCGGCCAGGGCTTCTGAGACCTCTTGCGCCATGAACTTCGGCTACCTCCTGCGCGCGCGGCAGCCCAGTGCCCCAATCGCCGACGATCACGACGCGGGCGTTGTCCGCCACCTCGTATTCGGCCGGTAAGGGATTGAACGGATGATTGCCCTTGGCCATGCGTTCGAGCACCGACCCGGCGACGTCGATCACCCAGTTGGGATCGTCGGGTCCGAAGCGCACAGGATGCAGGATCGACTCGATCAGATGGACCAGCCACGCCAGAAAGCCACGACGCTTGGGCGCCTCGCCGGGCACGCCGCGTTCGCGCAGCTTGTCCTCGAGCGTGCTCTGAAGCAGGCTCTGGATCGGATCGCGCGAGATAAAGGGAGCGATGTCGGCTGCGTCGGCCCCCGAAGAAGCGAGCTGTGGAGTCACGGGTGGGAGTGCCGCGCGCAACTGCTCGACAGGATCGCCCTCGCCGTCGATCGTCTCAGCGGCCTGCGCCGCCTTGTCCTTGCAGCTGTGGCGCGTCGAGCTGATCGCGTAGTGCCTCGACGTACTGGCGCATTTCGTCCCGGTCGACTACTTGTCTGATCATTGGCTCATTTCCATCTATCGGGCATGACTGGTCAGGCGCCAGCATACACCGAGAGCAGCCAAGCGAGAGGGCGGAGTAGCCAAAGCGGAGCCGTGTGCCGGGGACTGTTCCCGGTTGTTTGATCCGCGAGGCAGCGGCGTTTCAAGGGCTTGGGCTGTGCTATCTGGCGTCCAGACGAACTGTCTACTGTGTCTCGGGACATCCGTCCAGGATGTCCCGAGACACAACAATGGTGCGGCATCGGGGACAACGTCGGAACCGCGGTCTTCTTCTGGAGGACCTCATGGAGCCGATCGGCCGGGAAGCCCGGCGACGCGCTTTGCGGGCGATGGGGCGGTCTGTGTAGCGTTGGACGCGAAAGATTTCACCGAGACGTGATTTTTGCGGCTCGGCAGCCTATACTGCTTGAGTAATGCATGTCCTGGAAGAGCCGTTCGTTACGCGCGAAGCCATTCTCGCAGTACTCCGGCCTGGGCAGCCAGCTGCCGAAGGGCGATTTCGGACCCTGCGCCAACGTCGCTTCGCATCGGCTGGGCTGCGAGTCGAGCTACGTAACGTCCGTGGGCGCGTGTTGGGACAGGCCCACTTCTACAGCTCCCTCAACGCAGATGCAGCGCGCGCTGTGCGATGGGGGGAGCGACGCCTAGCGCAGAACTTCGCTGAGCAGGCTGGAGAGATGGAGCGCTCATCTGACGCTGAACTAGTCCGCGAAGCGGTTCGTGCAGTTGGATCTCGGATTGAGGCCGATCTCCTATCCGCTGACACCCCCGTCGCGTTGCGCCGCTATCTGCATCTGCGTGCGCGATCCTCACCACGCGGGCTCGACCAGGGCGCGATGCTTCGAGAGTGGATCGTGCACTCAGCGGCTTGGCTTTCCGAGGGCGAGCACGAGGAGCTAGAGCGGGCAACCACGGTGCTGGCGGGGTCTGCCAGCGCGGTTCGTGCTCGGTTGGCCAGCGACGCGCTGCCACCCGTCACCACATTCCTGGGTCATGTCCGAAGGATGGACTCTTTCGCTGCGGAGATACAAGGAGAGAGCGAGACTCGGCTGGTACCGCGCGGGGATCTCGATCGCCAAGGACTTGCCGTACTGGGCCAGCCTGTCGCGTTGCTGTGCGAGACGCTTCCGGCGGGTGGCTCGCTAGTGCTGCCGATGCCCGCCGTTGGTTTGGAGGACGAGTCGGACGTCAGCCCGTCTCCGTGGGACATCCCCGAAGAGGGAGGCGGCATCCTTGGCTCAGTGATCGGTGAGGCTGACCGCGCTTGGCTCCAGCGCGAGATCGCACGTGAGCCGACCGCGGTGCCCCTTGCGCCTATCCGTAGCCGTTGACGGGTTCTCGGCGACCGCCAAAGATCAGTGTCCGGCCTGCGGCTGGGAGTGATGCTGCGAACCTGGCGACCTTCCGCTGTTCATGTGGAGCGCCACACGAAGATGAAGTCGAGGAGTTCGTCTGCGGGGTTGCGCTGGAGCGCGCACTCGAAACCCCGACGTTCAGTTTGCTGGTCTTCTACGAGGGCGAGCGCCTCGTCGCAGTTGCTGGCCATCACGGGGAGAGTCTCCTCACCGGCGATGGGCATGTCTACACGGCCATCCAGACAACGCGCCTACAGATCCTCGCGCTCTCGTGAGGATCAGGGACGGCAGCTATCAGATGGACGTCGGGTGTCCGATCTCGTGCTCACGACGCTTATGAACGACGCACTCGCTGGTCGCGATGCCGCAGTGCTCACTGCGATAGTCGCGCGCGAGAACCTCCGGTGCCTTACGTTGCTCGAACGCCACGGTTTGCGCTCGCAGATTATTTATGACTCACTGCACGTGCGAGTCAGCGGACATTTCAAGCGCCGCGATTGAGGCCTATCCTGCGCAATTCACTGTCTTAGGACCTCTATCTACGGGTACGTGCGCTGGAGCGCTGGCCAGTGACGCATGCGGATGAGAGGACTCGAACCTCCACGTCCTTACGGACACGGCGACCTGAACGCCGCGCGTCTACCAATTCCGCCACATCCGCGTGTTGGGCTGGCGACGATATCGCACAAGGGCCAGAGAGGGAGCCAACCGCTCGCAACGATCGGCCCCGCCTGTGGTCGTCATGCTTTGTTGCGCCAACCCCGTTCTGCCCTCTGCTTTGCTAGCCTCGACGACGACTAGACAGGCCGCCATCGTCTAGGGGACTAGGACGCCGCCCTCTCACGGCGGTAACACGGGTTCGAATCCCGTTGGCGGTATATACCCTTCATTTGCAGGGATTTTCTGGAGTTCAACGGGAATTGCTGCGGAATGTGCCCCTCCGTAAGCTCGTCCCCATCAATGACTTCGGCCATAGTGGCGGCGAGCTGATCGATGTCCCAATCGGTGTAGATGTCGCCGGTTGTCTGTATCGATGCATGACCAAGCAGCTGCTGGACGGCCTTTAGGTTGCCGCCTGTGCGGTCGAGCACGCGCTGGCCCGCGGTATGCCGAGCCTTGTGCATACGCTGGCCCTTCGTAGTGCCCTTTGGCACGATTCCTGCGGCTACAAGGCGTCGGTACCACCAGTTGTGTAGTCCGTGTGGTCCCATCGGCTTCGTCGGGTCGACCTTTCCGTAGCGGCCGGTGCTTTGGCCATGAGGTAGGAGCTTGGCGTTGCTTCAGATTCGAGGATGTAGTGTTCAAGGTCGGTCCAGAATGCGGGGTCGGGGATCGGAATTTCGCGGACCTTTTTACCCTTCGTGAAGATGATCAGTCGGTGCCGCTCGTAGTCGAAGTGGTTGATCTGAATGCTCCGTAGTGCGCTCTTGCGCAACGCGTAGTCCAACAGGAGCCGCAATGCAATCCGGTCACGCAACCCCACGGCAGCGGCGATGATCGCTTCGCTCAGGGCTACGTCCCTGCTCGCCAGGCTCGAGCGCTACCCGAGGATGGTCCAGTGCTGAGCTCCGCAGTGGAGCATGACCGCTCTGGTTGAGTCAGCACCCATCCCCGGAGTGGTCCGGATGCCGTGACACCCTTGAGGTTGACCTAACTGTTTCTGACTTGCTTGTCGCGACGGTAGCACTACACCCTCTAGACCTTACTTTAGTCCCCTGGGCATTGCAGATGACTGCGGAGTGGAAGCAAGTGGGAAACAGTCCTATGCCGTGGCGTGCAGGTGTTCGAATATGGCCTGCCTTCGATTTCTAGAGTGTAGTATTTGGAATTTTGACGGTCTGACTATGGGCACGGGAGAAATGGGCGCGGAAGAGAGTGGACTTAAAGGATCTCGAGCGGTATCTGATGAGGCAGCTGGCGCTGCTGATGCGGCGCTTTCGCTTTCTACTTGGTTGGTGCTGGCGCTGGTTATCGAGCGTCCAAGTCATGGCTATGAGCTTTATCAGCGTTATGAGCAGCGGTTTAGCGGACTCTCGCCGAGGGGTAAGCCGAGCGTTTACTCGGTGCTGAATCGGTTGGAGGACGGTGGGATGATCGAGCCGATAGTGATCGAGTCATCTGGTCGTCCGCGTAGGCAGCATGACTCGAGGCGTAGCTATCGTGCGACGCGGACGGGCGCACGAGCCTTCCGAGGTTGGGTAGCTGAACGGATGCGAAGCGATCCCGATAGGTTGGAGATGCTGGCGCGCATAGCGTCGATTTGCTTTCTCGGCGCGAATGCAATGTTGGAGGTCATTGACCGCTACGAGAGCGACTGTGTGCAGGAGATGAAGGCGCTGCCTGCGCCCGATCCCGAGGATGAGGACTCTGGAGTTGCGGAGCTTGTTGAGTCGCTAGTTGTCGATCAGCGGCGTCGTGAGGTGCGGGCTCGCATAGATTGGGCAGTTCACGCTCGCCGGGTACTCCAGGTTCAAGCAGCTCGTCTCGCGAGAGAGGAGGAGTCGTGAGTTTGCTCTCGGTCGAGGGCGTCGGCAAGCGGTACCGGCGGGGCCGTCGAGAGTATGTTGCGCTCAAGGATGTGTCGCTGTCGGTGGAGCATGGTGAGCTGGTCTGTGTGCTCGGGACGCGTAAGTCCGGACGAAGTACGTTGCTGCGGATTGCTGCGGGGCTTGAGCGTCCCGATTACGGGACGGTTCGGTTTGAGGGCGTCGATCTTTCGTCGACCGGGAACGTGATTGGCCGGCGCATTGCCTATTGCCATACGTCTTTCTCGGAGTTGGAGGGCGAACGTGTGCTCGACCACGTCGCTACTGGCCTGCTGGCACAGGATTCCGTGCCCTTCCAGGCGAGGCGAGCTGCGGAGGATGTGCTCTCGAGGATGGGTGCGGGAGACTGCGCGCGTTTGAAACCAGACGAGCTGGACGGAGCTGAGTGCGTACGAGTGGGCATTGCCCGTGCACTGATCTTGTCGCCGACACTACTTGTTGTCGATGAGCCAACGGCGCCTGTAGGGCTTCTCCAGAGCGACCCGATTCTACGTCTGCTGCGTGGGATCGCCGATGAAGGTACTGCTGTCCTGATGAGTACCGGTGACGCTATGTGCCTATCGGGAGTCGATCGTGCCATGTCGCTGGACAATGGCGAGCTTCGTGGCGAGCGGCAGCCCTTTCAGGCTGATGTCGTTCCGCTGCGTCTCGCCGATTTTCGGGTCGCGGAAGAGCCCGACGCCGACGCTGGATGAGACGCGTCCGGTATCCAGCGTGAGCATTCTTCGCTACGAAGAGGTTGTCAAGCAGTACGCCGACGTAGATGATGTCGTGCTCGCAGTCGATCATGTGAGTGTCTCGATTGAGCCTGGTGAAGTCTTCGCGCTCTACGGACCGTCAGGGTCGGGTAAGACCACCTTGCTGTTGCTGGCCGCTGCGTTGCTCAACTCTGATAAGGGGAGAGTGGTATTCGCTAACCGAGATCTGGCGAGCATGTCGAGCAAAGAGGTTAATGACTACCAGCGGCATGACGTCGGTTTCATCTACCAGTCCTTCCACCTGATGAGCGGAGTGCCGGCAACCGAGAATGCAGCTATAAAGCTGCTGGCAGACCGTGTATCGCTGAAGGATGCACGAGCCACGGCCACAAGATGGCTTGAGAGGGTGGGGCTCGGTCATCGTCTTGACCATACGCCTGAGCGACTGTCCGGTGGCGAGCGTCAGCGTGTAGCGATAGCGCGAGCATTGGTTAACGAGCCGAGGCTGATCCTTGCCGACGAGCCGACAGGTAGCCTCGACTCGCGACGCGGACTAGGGATACTCAACCTGTTGGCAGAGATTGCTCACGAGCAACAGGCGGCGGTTCTGCTCGTGACGCACGATCCGCAAGCGGCAGCAATCGCGGATCGGGTGTGCGGCCTCCGTGATGGCAAGCTCCTCCAAGGGGAGTCCGTAAGCGAACTCTCACGGTCACCGATCTCGGTGCCACCGACTCGGCTTGCGCAAGGGGAGTAGAGGACGATGCGGTTCTCGGCGCTCCTCTATTTTTACGGCAGGCGTTTGCGTACCCATCCTGTGCAGGAAGTCCTAGCTGGGTTGGGGGTCGCGGTGGGTGTTGCGCTCGTATTCGCCGTACAGGTAGCTAACAGCAGCATCACAACCGGCAGCAGTCAGATCGTCCACAGTATTGTCGGTAGCGCGAACCTACAGTTGCGTGCACGTAGCTCTACTGGTTTTGAGGAAAGCATCATAAGTAGAGTGAGGGCACTGAGAGGAGTTGAGCAGGTCGCTCCCGTGCTCGATCTGAACGCAACCGTCAAGGGGCCAAGCGGGCAAGTTGTGGGAATACAACTGGTAAGCGCAGGCTTGACGCTTGCTTCTCTAGATGGGTTGGCCCACAACATTCCCCTTGAAAGCCTTTTGCCCAGTGCCGTAATGCTACCAAGTGCTACCGCGCACGCGCTTGGCGTATCGACGACAATCGGGCCAGAGATAACAACACCGTCGCCTATCGTGTCTTTGCGCGTGCGGGGCCGTGCAATCCCGGTCAAGGTCGGATTCGTTCTTGGAACAGATACCGTCGGTGAGCTGTCAAACGCGATAGCGGTCATAGCTCCGCTACAACTGATTCAACGCATCGCAGGTCTTCCTGGGCGAGTAACACGACTGCTGGTCCAGTCACAGCCGGGCGAGCGGCAGACTGTTCGCCGTGGGCTCGAAAAGCTCGCCGGAGGACGGCTAGATGTCGCCGCTGCAACCGACGAAGTAGCATTGCTCAGGCAGGCCACTACTCCGAATGGGCAGGCGACCGGGTTCTTCGCCTTCGTGAGCGCGCTTGTCGGAATGTTGCTTGCCTTTAACGCCATGCTCTTGAGCGCCCCTGAGCGCAGACGTGTCATCGCGGATCTACGCATTCAAGGGGCGCGGCCAAGGAGTCTTGTGATGTTGCTGCTCTTTCAGTCATTGTGTCTCGGGCTGGTCGCTTCGGTCGTGGGAGTACTTGCTGGTGATCTGCTCTCTCGTAGCATTTTCCACGAGACACCCGGATATCTATCCGCTGCGTTTCCGTTGGGTACACAGACGGTCATCGGGTGGCAGCCCGTAGTGCTCTCACTGGCTGGGGGCGTGATAGCTACATGCCTGGCTGCCGCTCCACCACTTCTTGACCTGCGTCGATCACGCGCAATCGACGGTGTCTATTTTGAAGGCGGTGAGCCAGGTCAGGCGATAGCCGATAGTGTCCGAATATGGCTATTCGTGATTGCAGTAGCGTTGGTCGTCGTCAGCAACGGGGCATTGCTCATCTTTGGCCCGGATGTGGCAGTCATGGCGATCGTCGGTCTTACACTTGCGGCCTTGCTAGCAATTCCATTTAGCTTTACTCTCGTGGTTCGGGTAAATCAGAGGCTCGCGACTCGGACACGGAGACTGAATATGTTGCTGGTTGCAACACGGGCACTAAGAGCCACGACCGCGAGGTCTCTTGCACTAGCGGCGACTGGAGCGATAGCCGTCTTTGGAAGCATAGCGGCCGAGGGAGCGCATCGAGACCTCCTAAATGGTCTATATGGCGATTACGGCCAATATGTATCGACGGCTGATCTTTGGGTAACCAACCAGGGCGACGAACTAGCCACTAACACTTTTCCTGCCGGAACACTTAGCACCCAAATAGCCCATGTTCCAGGTGTCGCTGCCGTCCGACCATATCAAGGAGGCTTTCTCAATCTAGGAGATCGTCGCGTCTGGACTATCGCGCGCTCATCTTCGGCACCTACAATGTTTCCAACGGGGCAAGTCGTGGAAGGAGTCCCTAAGTTGGCGACTGCGCTACTGCGGGCTGGCGGATGGGTTACCGTCTCCCAGCAGATCGCCCAAGCAGATCATGTCAGGGTCGGGCAAATGATTACACTCCCCACGCCGACAGGGGCTGTCAGCTATCGCGTGGCCGCCACCACGACAAATCTTGGTTGGGCGGCAGGAGCCATTGTGCTCAACGATGCGGACTATCGCCGCGCATGGGCGACGACTGACTTGAGCGCGCTCGAAATTGACGTTGGGCGTAGCGCAAACTCGCAAGTAGTCAAGCACGCGGTCGAAGGCATCATAGGTCACGACAGTGGACTTCGAGTCCAGACCAGTACTGGACGTGCGGCACAAGCCGACGTGCTCGCTCGCGAAGGGTTGGGCCGTCTGACACAAATATCCTTGCTGTTGGTTATTGCTGCGGCGCTTGCGATGGCGGCGGCAATGGGCGCTTCGATTTGGCAGCGACGTCCGTCGCTTGCATCGCTTCGCATACAAAGCTACCGCCCCTCACAGCTCAGAGCCATACTACTGTTCGAGTCCATTCTAGTGCTGGGCACGGGCTGCTTTATTGGTGCAGTCTCAGGCGTGTATTGTCACGAGCTGATTGACCGGTATCTTAGATTGGTGACCGGCTTTCCCGCGCCCTTCTCAGCTGCGACACCACAAATGTTGGAGACTACGGTCGCCATTATCGCCGCTGCTCTGATCATACTCTCCGTGCCAGGCTACATAGCCTCGCGAGTGCCCCCTAGTCTTGCGCTCCAAGAGTAGGTAGGCGCGGCCACCTGTGTCGGCGGACGACCAGTGGATGCGCAGCCCCTTTGCTGGCACGAGAAGTTCTTAAGTCCACCCACCGTCCTTACGCTATCTAGCGTAGGGGCTATCTACTGGCTGAGCATTTATCCTCAAGTACGACGTGAACTATCGCAATGGGAGCGGCATGCCCAGTTTATTCCTGACCCTGTCCTTCGCGCTCAGGCGTTACATAAGCTGACCGCTGAGCGACTGAACCCAGAGGCAGCGGCGTTCTTCGCGGTACTTGCCCCGCGTAGCGAGAGACATTTCGTGGTCCGACTAATCGTCGCATATCAGATTCTCTACGACTATCTTGACGCAGTCAACGAGATGTCAGGCTCCACCAGCCTGCAAAACGGATTGCAGTTGCACGAAGCCCTCGTAGATGCTGTCTTGCCCGACCGACCCTTGTCGGATTACTACCTCCACAATCCACATGATCGAGACGGGGGATATATCGTCTTGTTGTTGGAGGCCTGCCGAAGCATCGTTCGATCATTGCCGTCGGCGGCCCGTATCGCTCCCATACTCGAGCGTGCCGCTAGACGTTGCGGGGAGGCCCAGAGCCTTAATCATGCGATTACGACCGAAGGCGAGTACGGGCTAATCGACTGGTCCCTTGAGCATTCCCCTGGCAACGGATATCTATGGTGGGAGCTTGCAGCCGGCGGAATCTCGTGTTTGGCGGTCCACGCGCTGTTCGCCATAGCCGCGGAGGCGCAAAGGACGAGTCAAGAGGCAACGTTGGTCGATAAAGCCTATTTCCCTCCAATATGTGCAATCAGCGCACTGTTGGACAGTCTCGCCGATCACCATAGCGACGCTGGCACGACCAACCATAGCTTCACAGTTCGCTACCGCGACAGCTCCCATGCCGCCGAGCGGTTCGCCTTTATCGCGAAAGATGCAGCCGTGGGCGTCAATGGGCTTAGCCATCGCGGACGCCATCTCACGATCCTCTGTGGAATTGTCGCCTTCTATCTATCATCGCCGTCCGTTCGAGACGGGTTCCCGGCACCCGTAGCTGAGAACCTCTCGTTCTCCTTCGGCTATCTCGCCCGTGCCATGTGTTCCGTGATGCGACTCAGGAGACTCGCACACACCTACACCACAGGGTGCCGCATCCTCGACTAGTCAGAGCCGTGACTAGTCAGAGCCGTGACTAGTCACAGACTTGAATAGTCACGGGCTCGAATAGTCAGAGCGCACCTTATATTGAACGCCGGAGTTAGTAACTATCCAATTCGTGCGAAGGCGTGCGCCCCATCCAAGGACTAGACCCGAGGCTGAGCAGCAGGTATCTGAGCTGCTGGTGGGTAGCAGAGTGCCGTCCCTCTTTCTGGACACATCCGAGGGAGATCTCATTGACCTACAGGCTTTTGCAGCGCGGTCGGCTGCGATCTACATGTATCCGGGTGTCGAGATAAGTCCCGATGGCCAGGAGCACACCCTGGCGGCAGACGCTGTTCAGCACCGAGCATTTGATGCCTATGAGCGCGACATGTTCGCGCTGAACCTGGCTGTGGTCGGGATCAGCAGTGAGCCCCAAGGCGCGCGCATCGGGATAAACGGTGTACGACACACGCTCTTGGGTGATCCATATCTACTACTAGCGAGATCATTCGGTCTTCCGACGTTTGAATACAGAGGATTAACGTGGTATCGCCGTCTAACAATCATCGCGGATCGCGGTCAAATCGGTAAGGTCTTCTTCCCAATTGTCAGTCCTGTCAGGAACCCTGCGCAGGTTGTTGCTTGGGCAAGGGCCAACTTGGGCGGGAGCCGGGGAGCGGCAGATGCCTTCTGATTTTGAGCCTCCATCTTTTCCTCGTTACAAGTCAGCGTGGAACGGGGCCTCTAAGTGAGCGGGCTAGTCAAAGATCTTTCGATGTCAGGAGACGATTGGTCTATTCCAAGTCTGCGCGAGCCGGGCTATTCACAGTCGCTAGAGCGGGGACTCGCCATTCTCGGCTGCTTTAAACCTGAGCGCCCGAGGCTTGGGATCTCCGAGATTTCGGACGATCTCGGGATGAGTCGCTCGACGACTCATCGTTACGTAGTCACGCTAGTTGCTCTTGGCTTCCTCGAGCAGGACGACCAGCGCAAGTACAGGCTGACCTTGCGCGTGACCAAGCTCGGTATGTCTGCTCTGAAATCGACCGGGCTGCGTGAGCATTCGCGTCCCTACCTTGAAGAGCTGCGCCAACGCACCTCTTACACGGCGAATCTGTCGGTACTCGACGGCACGGAGATTCTCTATATCGATCGAGCTCGAAGCTTCCGTCGGGGGCAGAGCAAGATCAACTTCGATCTACGTCCCGGCTCCCGTCTGCCGGCTTATTGCACTTCGATGGGGAAGGTCTTGTTGGCCAATCTTCCCCGGGCCGAGCAGCTCAAGCTAGTCGAAGGCACAACGCTCACGCGCCGCGGTCCCAACTCGATTATGAGCAGGAAGGCGCTGCAGGTTGAACTCCAGCATGTGCTTGAGGAGGGTATGGCAGTCAACGACGAGGAGTACGCGCTTGGTTTGGTGTCCATCGCTTGTCCGATCCGGTCTGAAGATCGAGAGGTGGTGGCCGCCCTCAACCTAGCAGCTCACACGTCAATGATTTCCCTGGAGGAAATGGCTGACCGACTCTTGCCGCATCTTCTCGCCACCGCGGACAACATTTCTGCGCGCCTGGGGTTTCGGCGTGACGACGAGGAGATTCTATGAAGAACGGTATGCAGTTTAGGGAATTGTCTGAAGCCCTGAGGCCTTGCTGCGTTTCACGAGATGGTCGGGTTTTGCTTAGTGTGAATACATCGAACGGAAAGGTGGGGGGTATGCGGTCTATGTGGCGGACGCTGTCTGCGTGTATGGTGTGCGGGCTGGTGGGCTTGATGAGCTGGTCTGCGGTCGCGCGAGCAGAAGAAGCCTCGTTGGTCCCTGGGTCTGGGTCGTCGGTGTTCTCAAATCCAACGGTCGTGGTGGGTTCCCCCGAAGAAGCTCAAGAATTGCAATATGAACATGAATCTAAACTCGATAGCCCTGAAGCGGTTTCGGCTCGCGAAGCGTCGCAAACTAAGTTTGAGGGTCTAAATCCGGAACAGGCCGGGAAGTTGGCTGGAGAATCGTTCCCGCAGATCGTGGATGTTCCAGCGGGCGGCTCGCCGCAGTTGCCTGTGGGCGAGCGAATCGTCACTTATCCGACGACGAATACGGCGGAGCTGGAATTGCCCAATGGCAAGGGCGCGGTTTTGGAATCGTTGAGCCCAATCGCGATCGAAACGTCCTCAAGCACCCGAATCCCGCTCGATCTCGCTCTAAGTGAAACTGCGGACCATTTCCAGCCAGCGAGGGGCCTCGTTGACGTAGAGATACCTAAGCGTTTGGCAGGCGGTATCTCCCTTCCTGAACAAGGTGTGTCGTTGACGCCCTCGGATGCGCAGGGTCGCTCGCTTGTGGGCTCGGAAGGTTCACCCGTGGGGGCAAGTGTGTTGTATGCGAACACTCAGCTGGATACAGATACTCTCGTAAAGCCCACTACGATCGGTTTTGATGTGGATGCTCTGTTGCGGTCTGCCCAGGGCCCTGAAAGACTGTATTTTCGTGTGGGAATGCCAGTAGGGGCGGCCTTGGTGAGTGATGGGCAGGATGGGGCTAGAGTTACGGTGGAAGGGCAGACGATCGCGAGTATTCTGCCGCCGAAGGCTCAGGACGCGGCGGAAAGCTCTGTTCCGGTTTCGATGAGCGTATCGGGTGATCTACTCGTCGTAAGCGTGGATCATCGTGTAGGGTCTTACGAGTATCCGATCGATGTTGACCCGTCGATCATCGACACTCAGTTGGCGAAATCTGGTGCCAAGCGTGCAAATTGGGAATTCAACTCTGAACCGTCCGGGAGCACGAAGTTCGGGCATACTAATGCTGTGTGCAAAGGCCCGGGTGAACAGTACCTAGAAACATGTGCTACAGGTGAATACAAAGCCGGCGAATTTGCGGTCTGGATCTACCAAACCCGAGGGAATTCTAAAATCTTTGAGTTCAAAGGCGAAACAGAAGCAGAAAACACCAGCGCAAAAATCGAAAGCGCCATCGAACTACAAAGTAGCGCCGGCCTTGAAGAAAAGGAGCAGCTCTCCACCGAACTAAAAGAACCAAAATATGCAAAGCGAGCATTGCCCGAAGCACTGTGTCCTAAAGGCAAAACTACTTGCACTTCAAGTTACGGCGGGGAAAAAAACGCTGTCCATTTTCAGCAGTCGGTGACCGGCACCGGCAGCAAATTCTCGGATTATCTCTATACGGGCGAAGTATCGATCACAGAGCCCGAAGAGCACGCGACGACCAGGTTCAATACAGGGTCTTTGGAACTCGAAGGTGAAGTCATCAACGGTAAGGGCGAAAAAGAAAAAATCAAACGCAAGAACGTACTTGACAGCGGCGGATGGTTGAGCGAACACGACGGCGCCGCAGAGCTGATCTCCGAAGACAAAGGCATCGGAGTGTCAGCGACACAACTGGAATACGAAAATTCGCCGGGCAAATGGGAACAGATCGCTAAACACAACTACCTTAACGAAGAAGACCTGTGTAAGGGCTATCAGTGCGAACCCAAAGATGAAGAATTCTGGGTCGATAGTCCAAAACTAGCTAACGGTGAAGACAAGATTCGTTATCGAGCGGAAGATGGCATGGGCCCATCGACAGAGTCAACTGAAAGCGAAGGCGTAGCGACGGTCAAGGTAGACACGTCTAAGCCACGCAAACTAAAAATCGGCGGGCTACCGTACGGCAACGAATTGAGCGAACGTCCCTATCAGCTCACAGTGGGGGCGACCGACGGCGAAGGCACCACGATCCCGAGTTCCGGTATCGAATCGATCGCGTTCTACATAGACGGTGGTTTGATAGGAACAAACGGAGGCACTGGCGGCAAAGAAGGCACCGAAGGAAAATGCAGCGAACCCAAAGGTGAATGTACGGCTAGCGCGAAATGGACTTTCAACGGTGCAGAACTTGGTGCGGGTCGCCACCAGATCGAGATCGTCGCGCGTGATAGGGCCGGCAACGAAGAACGGTTCTATGACCCTATCTCTATCCGTCATTCAACGCCTGTATCGATGGGTCCCGGTTCTGTGGACCTTGAGTCCGGCGACTTTAGCCTGGGTTCGACGGATGTCTCGATGGGTTCTGGTCTGTCTGTATCGCGTGGCTACAGTTCGCGGGCGCTCCAGGAGGGTGATGAAGGGCCGCTTGGTCCGCAGTGGAGCGTTACTGTCGGTGGGTCGGCAGAGTCGCTGGTGGAACTGGTCGATCACGCCATGATGCTGACGGGCAGCAATGGCAGGCAGACAATCTTCGCAAAGACAGAAACGAACACATATGAATCTCCGGTAGGGGATTCTAATTTGACTTTGACGCTTGAAGAAAACAAAGAAACGAAAGTCAAGGAAGCTTTCTATCTCGAAGATGCGGCGGACCACACAAAGGTCAAGTTCACGCTTCCTAGTGGCGGCACGAAGGTCTGGGTACCCACCCGTCAGGAAGGTGCGGTTGCTACCGACACCGTAACGGGGAGCTATCAAACTGTCGGCCAGCACGCAGAATACCCTGTACCTTCTGGAAGTAGCCCATACGCGATCACTACGGGTCCTGATGGGCGTTTGTGGTTCGTGGATCGTGGGACTAGCAAGATCGGCAAGATCACCTCGACGGGTTTTATCGTGGAATACTCGTTGCCGTCCGGAAGCGCACCCTGCGCCATAACGAGGGGCCCAGACGAAAATGTGTGGTTCACCGATTGTGGGACGGGAAAGGTCGGAAAGATCACCACTACCGGTGTCATAACCGAATATAGCTTGCCCGCGGGTAGCGAACCGACAGGGATCACTGAAGGGTTTGATGGCAAGCTATGGGTAGCGAACCATTCATTGAAAGCTATCGATAAGATCGAAACCTCGGGCGTGCTCTCAGTGGAATACAAAGAAGGAGTACCAAGCGGTCCAGAGGGAATAACGCGCGGGCCCGACGGCCGTATATGGTTCACCGCGCAAGAAGGCGGAAAAGGCAAGTTCGGTGCGATCACGACATCGGGCAGCATCGAAAATTACCCTGTGGTCACTCTTCTAACACTGAAACCAAAGCAGATCGTTGCAGGACCAGAAGGCGATCTTTGGGCTACCGAAGAAGGCAACACTAACCTTGACCGTATCACTACGTCAGGTGGCATCTCGCAGTGGAGTAGTGGTTTTGGGGCCGGAGGGGAATCTGGTATCACGCTCGGTCCTGACCGAAACCTGTGGCTCACTGCTGCCAAATCGAGCAAGATTCTCAAGGTCACGCCGCCTGTAGGGGAAGGTAAAATAGAAGTTAGTGAATACGCGGAGCCTGAAGGCAGCGAACCTTGGGCAATAACTGAAGGCCCTGAACATAACCTTTGGTACACAGACCTAAAAAGCAATAAGATCGCAATGATCACAACGACTGGCACGGTAACGCGGCCCACCGAAGCCTTGGCGCCGGTGCCCGCCAAAGTGGAATGTCCAGTCGGCAAACTACAGCCGGGCTGTCGGGCACTGAAATTTGTGTATGCGACAGAAACGACCGCAAAAGGCGAAAGCGAATCTGAATGGGGTGACTATACGGGTCATCTAAAGCAGGTGCTCTTCGAGGCTTATAATCCCGAAAGCAAAAAAGTCGAAGAACCTGGTGTGCCGGTAGCTGAATACAAGTACGACCAGCTCGGCCGCCTGCGCTCAGAGTGGGATCCTCGAACCTCTTCGCTGAAGACGACCTACGGTTACGATGAAGAAGGGCACCTCACGGGCCTCGAGCAGCCAGGCCAGGAGCCGTGGCTGTTTACGTACGGAACGACGGCAGGCGATACGGGTAGCGGCCGGCTGCTGGCGCTCACGCGCCCAAGCGTGTCCACGTCGGTGAGCATAAATCCAAAGCCAGTCCTTAGCGAAGCGCCGAAACTGTCGAGCACGAGCCCGGTGCAGGGCCTGGAACTAAGCACGACAGCAGGCAAATGGAGCAATAGCCCCGGAAGCTACAGCTATCAGTGGGAGCGATGCAGCACCAGCAGCGGAGCCTGCTCGGTGATCACTGGCGCCACCAACCCTTCCTATGTGCCGAGTGCCGCAGACGTAGAAGACAAGCTGCTCGTTCAAGTGAGCGCCGTCAACAACGGTGGCACGACGACCACGCTTACCGCGATCAGCGGCAAGGTCGTACAGCTACCTACCTACAGTTCGCAGTTCGGTAGCCTCGGAAGCGGTAACGGACAGATGAAATCACCCGCAGGCATAGCGATGGATTCGTCGGGTGACCTGTGGGTCGCGGACACAGCCAACCACCGCATCCAAGAGTTCTCATCAACCGGAAGCTACCTGGCCCAGTTCGGCAGCGAAGGCACCGGCAACGGACAGTTCAAAGAACCAGACGGCATAGCTATAGACGCAAAAAACAATATCTGGGTTTCAGACCAGGCGAACAACAACGTCCAAGAGTTCAACGAAAAACACGAATGGGTACGAACAGTAAGCTCATGGAAATTAGGTAAATTTCCTACCGAAACCACCATTACACTAAAAAGCCCACGAGGGCTCGCCGTAGATGCCACAGGCAACGTGTGGGTTGCCGAAGGCGGTAAAACCGTGATCGAGTTCAGCGAAACCGGCGAATATGTCCGGGGGATCGGTGAATGGACGGTAGAAATCATTCACAAAGAAGCTATTACCAATCCTGGTGGCGTTGCGATAGACCCAAGTGGCGATATTTGGGTTGCAGACACGAGCAATAACCGTGTCGTGGAGTTCTCCTCCACTGGTAGCTACATGAAACAGTTCGGTACTGCTGGGACAGGCGCCGGCCAGTTCAAAGAACCGAAGGGCATCGCGATCACCAAAGAAGGGTACATATGGGTCGCCGATACGCTTAACGACCGTATGCAAAAGTTCAACTCTACCGGCGAATATATTGGCGCAGTGGGAAGCCTCGGGACGGGTAACGGCCAATTCACCGAACCACGCAGCACAGTGCTAAATGCGGCCGGCAGCATGTGGGTCGCTGACACCGGGAATAACAGGGTCCAGAAATTTGTGGTACAGAACAATACGAACCCGCCGCCGCCACCTGCGCTTGGCTCTAGCGCTGTTACGACACTGGAGTATGGTGTGCCGTTGACCGCTGGATCGGGACTGCCCGCGATGACGAGTACCGAAGTCGCCAAATGGGGGCAGAACGATGATCCAGTGGAAGCGACGGCGATTCTGCCGCCAGACTCGCCGCAGGGCTGGCCGGCCTCGAGCTACGCGCGCGCTACAACCTATTATCTCGATGAACAAGGTCGTGTGGTAAACGTTGAGACTCCGAGCAACGGCAAATACGGTTCGATATCAACCACCGAATACAACGAAGAAAACGATGCTACGCGGACACTTACGCCAGACAACCGTGCTACAGCGCTCGAAGCGGGCGAAAAATCAGCGGAAGTCGCAACGCTGTTGAGTGCCTTCAGCACGTACAAGAATAAGTGTAGTAGGGAATCGGAATTCAACGAAGAACGAGAAAGCGCAGAATTCGGGACGCGGCTATGCGAAACCGAAGGCCCCGAGCACCTCGTCAAGTACACCGGAGTCAAAGGGATAGAAGAAGGAGAGGCCCGAGATCACGTCAGATATTTCTATGACGAGAAAGTCCCTGCCGAAGGACCGAACAAAGAACCCTTTAGCAAAGAAACCTTCAACCTCCTAACCGAACAACAAAACCTCACAGAGATCCTTGGCAGCAAAGGCAGGGTCGAAGAGGAAATAGAACCACGCACAACCATAACCTCATACTCAGGACAGAACAATCTCGGCTGGAAGCTGCGCGCCCCGACGTCCGTCACGACTGACTCCGAGACCGGCGGACAAAAACTCAAGAGTGAGACGTTCTACAACGAAGCTGGTCAAGTAACAGAAACCAGGAGTCCCTCTGGAGAAGCAGGGACTTCAGCCCATGACGCGAAGATCGTGTACTACACGTCCGAAAACGAAGCAGAAGTCGCTTCATGTCGCAAACACCCAGAATGGACCGGGCTAGTCTGCGAGACGTTGCCCGCAAAGCAGCCCGAAACAAGCGGAGTTCCCAACCTGCCCGTCACCGAAACGACGTACAACATGTGGGACGAGCCAGAAACTGCCACCGAAACCTTCGCGTTCTCACCACACCCCACTTCGGTCAGGACGAGAAAAGACACGTACGACACTGCGGGAAGACTCACAAGCAGCGAAACAACAGTCACAGGCAACGAAGACAAGACGCTACCGAAGGTCACCTACGAATACGAACCAAAACAAGGCATTCTAGATGCAGAGAGCGCGACCATCGGCGGTAAAGCAAAGACAGTCACGAACAAATTCAACACGCTCGGACAGCTCACAGAATACGCGGACGCCTCTGGCGAAAATACCGCCAAATATACCTATGGCGGCCCAGCAAAGGATCTCCAGGTAGAAGAAGCAAACGACAGCAGCAATGTCGCTAAAAGCAGACAGACATACACATACAACAAAAACACAATGCAACTCGAAACGCTTTCGGACTCTGCGGCCGAAACATTCACCGCAGCCTATGACACAGAAGGCAAGCTCACGAGTGAGACATACCCGAACGGCATGTGCGCCAACTACACCTACAACTCGATCGGCGAAGCCACGCACCTCGAATACATCAAGACGACCAACTGCTCAGAAAAAACGGCACCCGTCTGGTATAGCGAAACAATCGGCTCGACAGTACGCGGCGAAACGCTCAACCGCACAAGCACCCTCGCTACCGAGAACTACGCCTATGACACGCTAGGAAGACTCACCGAAGCTCAGGAAACACCTGCCGGTGGCGAATGCAGCGTCCGCCTCTACGAATACGAAAAAGAATCCAACCGCATAAAGCTCACCTCACGCAAACCCGGAACCAAAGGCGAATGCGCAACCGCAGGCGGCGCCGAAGAAAAGCACACCTACGACGAAGCCAACAGAATGACCGACACCGGCGTCGAATATGAAGGACTCGGCAACATCGCAAAGCTCCCGGCAGCAGACGCCGAAGGACACGAACTAAAAAGCACCTTCTACGTTGACGGCGCCGTAGCCTCCCAAACTCAGAACAGCGTAACCAACGAATACGGACTAGATCCAGCGGGACGTGTACTAACGACCGCCACAGGCGGCAAAACAATGATCAACCACTACGACGGGTCCGGCGAAACCGTCGCATGGGCCTGCGAAGCAGCAACAGGCACAGAAACATGCGAAACAGGCAAATGGACCCGCAACATCCCAGGCATCGACGGAGCCCTCGCAGCCATCCAAACCAACGGCGGAACACCAGTGCTACAGTTGCACGACCTCAAGGGCAACGTCATCGCGACCGCAGAACTAAGCTCAGGCGCTACCAAATTGCTATCGACCTACAACAGCACCGAGTTCGGCGTCCCAAACAAAGAAAAAACGCCGCCGCCGTTTGCATGGCTCGGAGCCGCGGATATCTCGAAGTCGCTGTCATCCGGGGTCATTACATACGGGGCCACGTCATACGTTCCGCAGACAGGACGCACATTGCAGAGTGTCCCCGTCCAGAGCCCAGGCTACCCGGCCCCGATCGGAGGAGGTACCTACGCTTCGTTCGTCGCAGAACCGTGGAATATGCAGGGTGGAGAGCGGGCGGAGGCGGAAGCGCCAGGAATCGCAGCTACCGAACAGCACGAAGCCGAAGGAGAAGCATTGAGGAAAGCGATTGGAGAAGAGCAAGATCCTGTGTTTCACTATACGGCAGCGGTGGCAAAGGAAAAGGCGCAGGAATTGGCCGATGACTTGGCGGCTGGGAACATACTGGACGCAGTGGCTGTCTTTTTCGGCAGCTTGGATGAGGCGGCAGAGCGAGCGATCAAAGCACTGTGGTCGCACAGCTTTGTAGCCGAATGGGCTACTGAAGTTGAGGAATACCTTGGATTTTGTGTTGACACGCTACATTCCGATAAAGATTCGCACGGTGGCTGCCGTGTGTTATTTTATGATATGGGTTGGGAAGGATCCGACGTGCCAAACTTTTTCGAAAAGCCGGTAGTGTCGTATTGTCTAAAAATGACTAGCAATACGGTTGAAGTGCATGAATGCACCTTGGAGAAATTTGAGAGTGAAGTGCACGTATCAGAGGGGTAATAGTAAATATCGTGTAATCGACCGATTAATTTTGGCTCCTATGGGCTCATGAGAGGTGATGGGGACACATGTACTGGCGACGAGTAATGGTTGCGGGAACAATCGCGCTTTGCGTGGTGCTTGTAAATGCAACATGGAGTAATTCACGATCTGCCTATTCGGCCTCGATGTATGGAGATTTGCACGGAACGGTAAGCGTGTGTGAACGAGTTTTCGGAAAATGTATCCATGTAAACGCTACCGTGACAGTGTTCCTCGTAAAGGATCACAGATCCAGCGGTCCGGTCGATCGTCAGCGTGCTAAAGGCGGAAAGTTTAGCTTCCGGCTTTCTCCGGGTACTTATCTACCGACGGCACATCAGGTTGAAGCACAATTGAAAGACGGTCGCTGCATATCGGGCGAGGTGAGGGTGCACGCAAATAGAGATGTCAATGATCCGATTATCTGTTATGTTGGAGTTCGCGCAAAATAGTTGATATTCATGTTTGTTTATCGCATGCAAAGCCTGGATCACGCGGCCAACGCCCATGCCACGGACATGCTCAGCGGTATGCATCATCTTCAGCGCCTTAGCGAGCTGATCGCGACCAGCTCGCCTCGGCAGCGGTACTAAAGAGGGTAATGGCGGGGATCGAGCAGGCCATCGAGCTCGAGCGCGTACACATCTTGCAGCGGGCTGTGCAACGCCCGAACTTCGGATGATGCTCGACGAGCTGTCGCACCTCATTGTTTCTGGACCGGCGATCGCGATGTCGAGTGCAATACGAGCAACGGGAAGAGGCGGCATAGGCGCCGTGTGTCCTCTGTCGAATCCAACAGAGCCGGGGACCATTCGTCTTGCGCTCAATCAGTTGGGAGCGCCGGCCACGTGAAGGTTGTTTCGCGCTCAGGATCGTTATGCTCGACGATCGTTGTGCTCGCCGTGATCAGCCTCAAGTTCGCGGGAGAGATCGGTCACAGCAGAAGCCGAGCAGCGAATCTCAAACAGCGTGTAAGGCCCACTCCGTCCGCTCCAGGTGAGACAGCTTGACCAGGTTCTGCCAGGGCGCTGATCCATCAGCGCACGTACCCTGCCTCCCTTGCGCCTCCCTACTCCCGGGTACTGCTCGTCTATACGTTTCTCTTCCACCAAGTTCAGGCGCTGGGATCGACGGCGCGTCTCCTTGGCGCTCAAATGAGCGCTAGCGTGCAACTTCATCTGGTGTTCTCCTTGGAACTGGTGGCTTCGACGCCAACCAGCCTCTGAGGAGGCCCGGATGAACAACGTTCTCAGGAACTACATCTATGGCTCAGCTGAATCTGGTTCATCGGGATCAAAACACGGGTTCGAATCCCGTTGGCGGTATATCCCTTGTTTGCACCGTTCCTGGCGACTTTCGATGGATGTCAGAGTCGCGATGAACACGCCCCTCGATGGCGCATGGAGGCCGCCTGGCGGAGCGTAGGAACGGTACCGCTGTGCCAGTCATTAGCATCCAGGGCGCGACGAGACATCCCTTACGATCACCTAATCCGATGAAGGAGGCAGGATGTCGAGAAGGTTCGTTGTAGTTCTGCTCGCGCTGACAGTGACCTTTGTATGCGCCCTGACGACTGCATTTGGTCGCAGCCCGGCTCCGGTCCTCGGTTGGAAGGCTGCTTTTCCGAGCGGCCAAGGCTTCGGAACCGTCAAGCCAGGAACTGTCTACCTCGGGGGCGACCCAACCGGCAACGTCTCGGCAATCACGTGGCACCAGTGGGGCCTTGGGCATTCCGTTGGATTCGGGCGAGGATGGTGCCCGGGTCGTTCAGTTGCCTCTGGCCACCCATGTCAAGCGGCGCTACACGTCTACGGGCTAGGTACCTGCCACGGACGACGTGCCTACCGAACGCTCGCCTTCTACTTCAAGTCCGGCACAAGGTGGACAGCAGGATCGAAGTGGAATGTGTGCAACCCGCAGTAGCATCTGTACGCGCTCAAGCTACCATATGACCGCAGGTGGACCACGCGATGGTTCCTGGCCGTGTCGTGTGCCACATTGGAAGGCCTGCCGCGTGTCGCACGAGATGCTGTGCCTGAACACGAGAATTTGCCGCGCTTGGCGTCCAAACTGCACGGCTGCTGCTACGCCTAATCGGCGCCTACGACCTTGAAGTCTTGGTTGACGAAGATGTGGTGTGGCCAGTTGACGCCGATGTTGTGGACCTCGTACTCGCCGTTGCTCAACTTCACAACACGGTCGACGACGCCTCCTGGGTAGGCGACCAACGCGGCTTCAGTTGCTTTGTTCGCGGCCGTTCCGCTGACGATCGTACCCGACCCCTGGCTGTAGCTGGCTGGGATCTGACCGACTTGCTTTGACCCGCCAACAAGCGCTGATGCGCGTCCTCGCTGGTGTCCGGGCGGGCCCGAAGGGGGAAGCTCGGTGCCCCACAGGGCCATCAGTTCGTCGTGGGAGCCGTAGGCCAGTGCGTACGCGCCGCTTTTCGGCCCAGTCCGGCATGCAGCGGACCTCACGTAGTATTTTCAAGCACGCATGTCCTCGACCGAGCAAGCCGCGTTCGACAATCCGGCCTATGCGTCGTTGTGCGGGGTGCATGCGCGACTTGCGCAGGCGCGTGGGCGCGCGCGCCGATACCCGGCCGACGTGGCGCCGTTTCTCGCTCTGCCCTCGCCGCCGTCGGCACAGGACTGGCAGGACGCCGCTGATCTGGTGGCGCCGGGAACACTCGTTGCTGGCCGGTACGGTGACGCCGAGTTGCCGGACGGCTGGCGGGCGGTTCAGGCGTTCGATTTGGTGCAGATGATCGAGGAGCGGGTCACCGGGGTCGATTGCGCGGAGGCGATCCCGCTCGGCGCCGCCGATGTGCCCGAGATGCTCGAGCTCGTCGCCCAGACAGAGCCGGGGCCGTTTCTGAGTAGGACTATCGAGCTTGGCGATTACTTGGGCATCCGGCGCCACGGCGCACTCGTCGCGATGGCTGGCGAGCGGTTTCATCTGGCCGGTTGGACCGAGATCAGCGCCGTCTGCACCAGGCCCGACCATCGTGGCCAGGGGCTGGCCTCTCAGCTTATGGGGGCATTGATCACGGGTATCCAGCGGCGCTCAGAACGCGCATTCCTACACGTCATCAGCACCAACACAGGGGCGATCCGGCTCTACGAGGAGCTTGGCTTTCGCGTCCGGCAACACGCGACGCTCACCGTCGTGACGCGTGAGGAGCTCCGAGACGCTCAGACATAGGCTCACGTCGCACGAGAGTGATGCAGTGGAGAAACTAGATGCCGTACTCGCAACTAGCGTGAGCGGCACCATGACTTGTGTTGCCGCTCAGGCCACAACCGTAGTCATGCCTATCAGGGCGATGGATTCTCTTGCAGTCATGTGTCTATAGCCCGGTGAGCATGCCGCGCAGCGTTTGGGTTTAGATGTCCAGGGCGGCCGACCGCGGTGGGTCAGCGCCAGCGAGGTTCGTGACGCCGGTCCGTCCCGGCCTTCTCGCTGGTGAGGTAGTTGCGTCCTCGAGCTTGCGCAGGTGCGTGATCAGGTTACCGGGCGTCAGCCCGATCAATCTCCTGAAGGCGGGTGAAGGACAGCGCATCACGGTCGGGCAATGCGGCTAGCGTGGCCATGAATCTGTAGTCGCGCGGGGACGTGGATCAACGGGTCAAGCGCATCAACCGTCATGCGTCTGATCGAGACGCGCGGAGCAGCAAAACCTGGGTGGCGCTGTATCCCGGGAGTAGAGTAGCCGCCTGTCGGTTTGAGTGCTAGCTAGGCTCGTTCTTGATGGTTGTAATACTCCGTGTCTGTTCTCGTCTGAGGCAGCACCATCCGGCAGGCAGAGCCGTTCTTCAATACGATTCGATTTTATGGCACGGGTTGCGAGGGGTAGCCTCCGCAACTGCGCGAGCATCAGCACCTACAGCAGACGTCCATGACCAAGACAAGAAGGCGGCAGTGGGACAGCAGGCAAGAGCGAATCGGATACAGCGCCTTGGTGTCGGGTTCACGCTGGCGCTGGCCTGGGCATGCAGGTGACGCTCGTCGAGAAGGCTGCGGCGTGGTCATGACAGATATGAGGCTCTTTATGCTCGGGACAGTTGCTGCTCTCGCCGCTGCTCTAGCAGGCTGTGGCTCGACGGCGAGCAATGGCGCCGACGCGAGCGTGGTGAGCGTTGTCGTGACGTCGCCGATGAGCGGGAGTGTGATCGCCGCGAACAACGTGACTGTCCGCGGCATGGTCACGCCCGTCAACGCCGTTGTCCCTGCGGGTATCACGTGCCGTAACACGACCACCGGCCACGGATTCGAGGCCAGTCGCGTCGCGGCTCGTCGAAAGGTCTATTAGCGCAATGGCGCCGGCAAGAAGCAGTAGATACCCGCTCAGGTTGCTGACAGCGCTGCTCGTAGTCGCCATGACGTTTGTCGGCGCTTTTGCTTTCAGCACGCTTCCTTCGGCCCACGCCTCACTTGGATGTCCCAATGCGATCTTTATAGGGGCTCGCGGGTCGGGGGAGCCCATCGAGAGTTCGTCCCATGGACTCGGAGACGCGGTGAACATTATGGCGAGCACCATGAATGCCGATCTGGGAGCACACGGTCTCACAATGCGCACCTTCGCCGATCCCTATCCGGCGGATCCAGTTAGCGATCTGTATCCGTCGAGAGATGAGGCAATCACAATGACGACCGCGTTGGCGCCGGTGGCCGACACTGTGTGGGCCGGGCACGTCCACAAATATTTCAGGAGCATTGATACCGGTGTCGCTGATGCGATCTCGGCAGCCGAGCAGGACGTCGTCAAATGTCCAGGCACCGCGCTGGTATTCGCTGGGTACTCGCAGGGAGCGATGGTGATGCACCAGGCTGAGTTGAAGCTCGCCGCGTCTCATGAGACGAATGTGCTCAACCACATCGCTGGGACCCTGCTTCTGGGAGACGGCGACCGGGTGCCTAATACCAAGGCGACGCAGTTTGGTACCTCCAAGCACGGAGAGGGCGTCCAAACATATCTGTACCGCATAGCTCATGTCTCAACCCACGATGTCGAGTCACCGAGCACTACAGCCAATATCTGTGATGAAGACGACATCGTCTGTGACTTCGACCCCAAAAGATTGTTGCGAGATCACAACCCCCTCGCGATCGTCGCCGCCTTCAGGCACGCCGGCGAGGTGCATACTCACTATGCGACAACCGAGAAGCAGCCGCTCGAAGAAGCCGCTGACTGGTTGGCTGCGAAAATCATCACGATAGACAGTCCTGCGCCCCCACCGCCGCAACCCGCGCCAATTCCGCCGCCGACTCCGCCTGCTCCCTCCGTTCCTTCCACTGGCCCCACGCTGGTCTACGACGGCGACACGGCGCTTCCGCCTGAAGAAGACTCATCTGAGTATACGGGCGATCACACATTTTATAACTGGTCAACAGCCACAGGTGAGCCTGCGGAAGTCACCGAAGTTCTACCCTCGTCGATCACGTCCGATCGCTGTATCGTGCTCCTCGCAAACGAGTCATTGGGAGAAAGCAATGAACTCGAGCTCGCTGATTATTTGCATCAAGGTGGGACGATCGTTGCGCTCGGCGAGCACGAAGGAGGCGGCTACAATATCGCGAATGAAACGCTGAGCCGATTCGCTAAGTCCGTTGGTGTTGGGCTCTCACTTGTCGATGGCTATCAGGACTATGGGCAGAACACCACGTATGACATCGACCCTTCGTCGCTGACCGAAAACGTAACCTCGCTCAGCGACAACTGGGTGTCAACTCTAGAAGTATCGGGAACGGCAGAGCCGCTGGCTGGCACCGCCGACGGAGAAGGAACCCTCATCGGCGCCCAATCGGTGGCCACCGGCCAATTCGTGATGACCGGCGATTCAAACCTCTTCACAGACGAAGCCCCAGGTACTTATGAAGACAATGACAACGGACAGCTAGCTCGCAATCTATGCCCATGAGAAGTGACAGTCAACACTCGTATCGGAGGTCCAGTTGCGCAAACTGACATTTAGCACTGTATGTGTCGGCGCCTTCCTACTGACGTTCGGCTCGAGTGCGTCTGCGGTAGCGGCGAAGATGACGTTGACTGTGGGGTCCGAACCTGTGGAGTCGATCACGACCCAACTAGGTGCCAGCGTGTCTGAAGTTGGCCAGAACACGGCGTTCTGGTTGAAGGTCAAGCCCTCTGGCGGCGAAGCATGCGCCGCGAATCCAAATGCTGATCACGGGACGTCCGTTATAAGTGACTACTACTCCTTCGAAAATGCGCCGGAGTACTCTGATTCGGTCAATCACACATTTGAAGCTGCAGGGTCCTATCTAGTCTGTGGATGGCTGATCGAACCAGGGGATCCGGAAGTGGTCCTCGCGAGTCCATCGGTCACCGTGTCGGTCCGCCAGCCTCATCTACAGCTTTCCATCTCGGCACCCCAGCATGTAATCACGGGCCAGACGTTTCAAATCTCGACGACGGCGCAGGCTGAGACCGCGCGCTCGGTCACGGAGTACATGATTCCGAACGTAGGTGACACATGCCCCGCAAACGCAGCTGCTAGCGCCCAAGCCGCTGGCGCTCTTTCCATCAGATCGCTCTATGACCCCTGGAGCGTGACGGGAGGGCCGTTTACGGAAACGGTGAACGAGACGGTGACGAATGCAGGTGCGTATCTGGTCTGTGCTTATTTCGAGTATCCAGGCACTGAATCTCTGCCAGAGTTGACAGCGAGCGCCACCACGGATGTAAGCCCTCCGCCTCCGCCTTGTGTCGTTCCCTCCGTCACCCAGAAAATGCATCTCGCCACGGTTGAGCGGCGGATCCTGGCCGGCCACTGCACCGTCGGAAAGATCGAGTACGTCCCGAGTAAGCGTGTGCGACGTGGAGTGGTTATTCGGTTGGATTCTAGGCCTGGAACTAAGCTCTCAGCGCAGACTGCAGTAGCGATTATAGTGTCGAAGGGGAGTCCAAAGCGTCACAGGCGTCGGCGATAGGCGGGTTGGGGCGGTTTGATGACCAAACATGAGCGACCTGGATTGCACGGGGAACGTGGCGGACGAGGCGTCGCGCGTCGCGGTTCAGGCCTCAAGATATAGCTCGCTCTTCTGCGCGTAGCTGCGCCTGTGCCACCCACTCACACAACATCTCGTGCATCGCTTCGACGCCCACGATCGCCGCTCCCGGTTCGCTCCACTCCACCGGCACGACCGCAAACGGCTTTGTCTGCGGACCGCCGAGCCCACCGTGAGACCCCATGAACTCCTCGAACGGGGCCACCTCTTCTGTGCGTAGGGTCGTACATGCAGTTGACGAGAATGTCGGGGCAATGGGGAAAGCTGTCGTGGCGGCGCAGGTGATCGGCCGCCGTGGCGTCGAAATCGGCCAGCGGGTCATCGCCCTCGATCCTGTCGTCGCTCAGCTGCCGCCTTCCGCCGCCGCCGATCACGAGTGCGCCGTGCTCCTGTGAGCGCACCATCACGTATCCGATTCCTGGATGTGCCGCCAAGGTATCCAACAGGCGCGGGTGCGCCTCGCTGATCTGCTCGACGGTCAGTCGCTCCGGGCTCGAGGGCAGATAGATGAGACCCAAGCCGCCTGAGGCCATCACGATCGCCTCATTGGCGCCGGTCTCATCCGTGTTTGCCTCGTTTGACGTTGTTCGTCGGTCGTTTAGTTCCTGCTCGCCTGCGGGTCCGGTCGCTTTGCGCTCGGCTAGGGCCTCCCGGTTCGGTCCCAAAGCGACCGTGCCATCGACCGACCGGCTGCGCGTGGCTCGCGCGAGCATGCGCCCGCCGACGCTCGGCTCCTGGCGCGCATCAGCCAAGACTGCGCCAACGTCGCCCCAGGCCTCGTCGACCGCTGCCGGCGCGAACACCTCGCCCTGAGCCAGCGCCCCGCGTACGACATCCTCCAGCGTCTCGCCGTAGCGTTGACGGAACGGAGCGCCTTGTGTCTGGCCATGATCGGAGAGCACCACGAGGTGGTAGGGGCGGGGCGATTGGGCCGTCGCGCGCTCAAGTCGAGCGAGCTGGCGATCGTGGCGCTTGAGTACCGCAAGCGCATCGGGCTCGCGAATCCCCGAATGGTGAGCCACCTCGTCGTAGCCCACGAAGGTCGCATAGCTAACTGGAACGCCCTCGACGATGTCGGCCATCAGCAGCGCCGTCACCAGATCGCGCATGATCACCGCGATCGTGGCTCTTATCAGCGGATAGAGACCTTTCCTGTCGACATGAGCAGCGCCATTACGGCGCTGATGAGAGGCAGCTGAACGCTCGTAGGCAATATCAGCGAGCGACAGCACGATTGTGCGCATGAACCCGTAGGGATCGGAGAAGTAGGCGAACAGGTCCGCGGCCTTCGAGCGCGAGCGATCGCGGATCACGCTCATTGTCGCTGTGCAGCGCGGGGCGTCGCCGGAGAACATGTTTCCGCGACTGGTCCCCGCGCTTGCCAGTAGGCCCGCGCCGGTCGAGCGCCTGCGCTCGATCTCGGCCGCGTCGGCGGGATGGTTGGAGACCATCGTGCGCCCAGACTCCTTCTCATACCAGCGAAAGGCCGGCATGTCCCAGTTGCTGCCGAGCAGCAGACCCGCTTGGCTTGCTCCCGTCTGAGAGGACAGATCGCACTCCCAGCCGAGCATACGGTGGGAGCCGTCTGAGAGCCAGCGCGCGATCGTGGGAGTGTGGCCGTCGCGGATCGCTTCGCGCAATACCCCCTCGCCAAGCCCGTCGATCTCGAACAGGATCACCCCGGGAACGTCAGTGTGATTATCGCGGCGCGTGCGTTTCAACCCGTCGGCGCACGATTCTCAAGTGGCGAGCGTCACCGTCGACGTCGAGCAGCGGCGCCACGATCATCGAGACCAGCGCCAGCCCGAAGGCGATCGCCACATCCGTCCAGAACGACGGTGTCTTGCCGTCGACCGCGTAGAAGGCGAGCGCGACCATGCCGGCGCTGAGAGCGAGCGAGCCGAGCCCGAACGTGACGATCGTGAGCGGCAGCGCAACCCGTATGACGAGCGGCCACAGGACTGCGTTGATGATCGCCATGACGGCCGCAACCAGGATCGCCGCGTCGAAGGAGAGCGTGTCGCGACCGGATAGAAGCGCGGTCATAGCCAAGAGCACCAGCGCCTGGACGACCAGCATCGCCGCCGTCCTCATGCAGAACCCCAACAACGCCCGCACGTTGTTCAGGCGACGTTGGCTGTTGTGCTCATCGATAGCTGAATCCGGCACTTGCTACCTTCTGGTCGATGGTCGATGGTGCGGATGCTGTCCGCTACGCAGACACAGTCGCAGACCGTATCGTCTTCCTGGGGCATGCCACTGTGCTGGTCGAATTGGATGGCATGCGCCTGCTCCTCGATCCGTTGCTGCGCGGACGTGTCCTACACCTACGCCGTCAGGTACCGCCGGTTGACGAAAGCGTGCTCGCCGGCCCGGATGCGGTGCTCATCTCACACTCCCACCACGATCACCTCGACCTGCCCTCATTGCGGCGTCTGGGTCGCGACACGCGCTTGATCGTGCCCAGCGGAGCCGGCCTGTGGCTGGCAAGCAAGGGGTTCGCCAACGTGTCAGAGATGGACGTCGGTGACGTCATGAAGGTCGGGGAGCTCGAGATCACGGCGGTCGTCGCCCACCACAACGGCGGGCGTCTGGGCGGTCCGCAGGCAAAGGCGCTCGGCTATCTCATTGCAGGCAGGCATGTGGTCTACTTCGCCGGCGACACCGAACTGTTTACAGACATGGGCAGTTTCTCGCCGGCGCCCGATGTCGCGTTGCTGCCGGTCGCGGGATGGGGTCCGAAGCTGGGTCCAGGTCACATGGATCCGCTCCAGGCGGCCCACGCCGTCGAGTTGCTCCAGCCGCGCCTGGCCATACCCATACATTGGGGCACCCTGTTGCCGTTCGGTCTCGCTCGCAACTATCGCGAGCGTCTCGGGGACCCGCCGCGTCTCTTCGCTGAGCACGCCGCGCGCCTGGCTCCAAGCGTCGATGTGCGAGTTTTGGCGCCGGGGGAGTCCACCGCTGTAGACTGCTAACGGTTCCGTCCCTGTTGTGGCGCAACCCTACCTCTCGGAGATGTCTCCTTGGTCCGCAGAGCCCGCAGTCAGTCCCTTGTCGTGGTCGCCTCGCTACTCAGCGTGTTCGTGCTTGCGTCCTGTGGCGAATCCTCCCAGGAAAAAGCGAAGGCCCAGGTATGCCAAGCGCGCTCAGACATCTCCAAGGAAGTCAAGAAGCTCAGTGAATTGACGCTCTCCACCAGCATTCTCACCGAAGCCAAGAGCGGTGTGGAAGCGATCGGCAAAGACCTCACGACGATCAAGAATGCTCAACCAGACCTTGAACCGGCGCGCAAGGAACAGGTCCAAGCGGCAACCCGCACCTTCGAAGGCCAGATCAATTCGATCCTCTCCGAACTGGTCTCCAAACCCTCGCTGAGCAAACTCGAAACACAGCTCAAATCCTCGTTGACGCAGCTCGCCTCGAGCTACGAAAAAGCGCTGGCTCCGCTCAACTGCTCCTAACGGCGGGCGGGGTCGGGAGACTGGCGTTACACTCGGCCGTAGTCCCCAGCCTGGGGCATCTCCGGTGCTCTGATCAGGTCATGTTGGACCGGGGCAGGGCGCAGGCTAATCAGAGGAGCAGCCATGAGTAACGAGGAGCTGGAGCTCGGTCCTGTCGACGTCGTGGTGATCGGCTATCCGCCGGACGCGCCCCGCACGGGTGAGGCGATACCGCTGTTCGTGGATCTCGTGGATCGCGGAATCATCAGAGTGCTCGACGTGCTTATGGTCCAGAAGGACGGCGAGGGAAACATCTCTGGTCTTGAGATCGCCGATCTCGACGGCGACGGGGTAGATGACCTGCTGGTCTTCGCCGGTGCGCGCACAGGCATGCTCGGCGATGAGGACGCAAGCACCGCCGGCGAGGCGCTCCAGCCTGGCGAAGCGGCTCTGATGATCTGCTTCGAGAATGCTTGGGCGGCGCCGTTCGCGACAGCCGTGCGTCGCAACGGCGGACAGGTGCTCGCGTTCGAGCGGGTCGCCGCGCAGGACGTCCTGGACACACTCGATGCGCTCGACAGCGCATCCTGAACTGAAAGGCGTATCTCATGCCACTACTTCGCGCCATGGCCCGTACCGCCGTCGTTGCCGGTACGGCTACCACCGTCTCAAATCGCGTCAGTCGTCGCCAGGAGGGACGCTGGGCAGCTCAAGAACAGCAGCAGGCGCCTGCCGCGCCGCCCCCGCAACAAGCGTATGCCGCTCCGCCCGCACCACCGGCTCAAGAAGCCGACCCGATCGAGCGCTTGAAGGAGCTCGGTCAGCTGCACGAGTCGGGTGTGCTAACCGACCAAGAGTTCGCGGACGCGAAGGCAAAGATCCTGGCCTGACGAGCAGCCACTCGCCGGCGCGCGAGCTTGCGCGCCGGCTCGTCGGCTGAGATTGAGTAGCTCGGCTCAGGTGGTCTTGGGCTCGCCAAGGACGGCGAGTCCGTGAATCACGATCAGGCAGATGGCAAAGATGCCCAGCGACCAGAATGGGTACGCACCGCCGATCGACAGCAGCGCACCGACGGCTCCGATCGTCGCCGCGATGATTCCGACGACGCGCCCGTAGGCGCCGCCACCGAACAGTGAAAGCGCGGCGGTCAGCTGAATTACACCAAGGATGATCGTGATCCAGCCCCAGGTGTGCAGACTTGCGAACACGTACCTGTTGTCGTTGACGAAGAAACTTGCATTGCCTATGGCGGCGATGCCGTAGATGATGTTGATGGTTCCGGCTACAAGCAACAGAATGCCGGCGAACAACGCACTGCCTACCCCTCGCATACGCACTCCTTCCGTAACGGTGTCTTGTGGCACCTGTCACGAGATTCTAGGCAAGTGATTGGAATCCTGTGCGTCGAGCGTCGCTCCCGCTGCGCTGTAGGGCGTGTCCGGTAGCGCGTCTCCGCTAATAACCCGGATTCGTCTTGACCCGCTTGCGGTCTGACTCGTGCAGACGGCCCTTCTTCTCGAGCGTGGCGCAAGCATCGATGATGTCGGCTCCGAGCGTCGCCACGAGCGAGTGCCCGAGCGTCTGCTTGACGAGCGCGCGCATGATCTTCACGTGCTCGGCGTTGGGGGGCAGCGTGTAAGCAGGCACCATCCAACCTCGCTCGGCCGCCAGCTGGGAGGCGACGTCGAACTCGTCGTAGGAGTGCTCGCCTTCCAGCTGGAAGGCGACGAGTGGCAGCTGCTCGCCCAGCTCTGTGCCGACCAGGGCAAACTCGCCGCAATCGACTATCTCCTTGGCGAGTAGGCGCGCGTTGTACTGCATCGTCTCCATGATGTAGCGGTAGCCGTCGTGGCCATAGCGCACGAAGTTGTAGTACTGCGCGAGCACCATCGCCGAGCCGGTGGAGAAGTTCAACGTGAACGTCGCGTCACGCTTGCCGAGGTAGTTCTCGTAGAAAACTAGGTCGTCGGGGAGGTCGCTTTTTTCTCTGAATACGAGCCAGCCGATGCCGGGGTAGACGAGGCCGAACTTGTGACCGGACACGTTGATCGAGCGAACCTGCTCCAGGCGGAAGTCCCACTCGGTGTGGGGGTAGAGGAACGGCCACACAAAGCCGCCGCTGGCCGCGTCGACGTGCAGCGGAACGTCTATGCCCTTGTCGTTCTTGAGTCGGATGAGATAATCGTTGATCCCGGTTATGTCGTCGGAGTGTCCGGTGAACGTGGTTCCCAGCACCGCCGCGACGCCGATCGTGTTCTCATCGACATGCGGCTCCACGTCCTCGGCGCCGATCGTGTACTTGTCGCGCGCGAGCGGCACGATGCGCGGCTCGACGTCGAAGTAGCGACAGAACTTCTCCCACACGACGTGCACGTCGCCGCCGAAGACGAGGTTGGGACGGTCGACTGCCTTGCCTTCAGCCTGGCGGCGATCGCGCCACTTCCACTTCAGCGACAGCGCGCCGAGCATGATCGCCTCGGAGGAGCCTTGCGTGCGCGCTCCGGTTGTCTCTCCCGGAGCGTTGAAGAGGTCGGCGAGCATGCGGATGCAGCGCTGCTCGATCTCGGCAGTCTGCGGGTACTCGGCGTGGTCGATGAAATTGGTGTGCAGCGATCCCGCGATCAGGCGCTCGGCCTCGGGCTCCATCCAGGTTGTGACGAAGGTCGCCAGGTTGCGCATCGGGATCCCGTCGAGCAGCACCTCTTCGCTTACCAGCCCGAGCGCGTCCTCGGCCGGCATGCCGCCCTTGGGCAGCTTGTTGTCGGGCGGCGGCTCGAGGCGGTAGCGGTTGCCGTACTCGCTCTCCAGCTTCTCAATTCGCCTGCCCATGAGATCCGGCGGTGTCTCATCCGTTTGCTGTCGGCCTGTCGGATCGTTGGACGGCACGGTCAACCTCCTGGAGTCGCGCTACGGATGGCGAATCGCCTGCGATCAGCATAAGTCCTGCGCACAGTCTTCGCATAGAGACCAGCACTCCATCCAGTGGTCCGTCGAGCTACCCGTAAGATCACGCGGATGGCGACTCAGCAGGAGCATGTCTCCTGGCAAGGACGGCTGCACCCGAGGCGGATCCTGATCGGCGTACTGGTCATCGTCGTGATCGGCGCCGCGGCGACGCTTGCCGGCTGGGACATAGCAAGCTGGTTCGAACACATCTGGGACACGCTCACGAAAATCCCGCTCGGCGACGTGCTCGCGGCGATCGTGCTGATCAGCCTGCAGACGACCGCTACTGCCTACGCCTGGTATTCGATCTTGCGCTACGGATATCCCGACTCCGGGGTGCGCTGGATACAGGTTCTGGCCTGCTACGCGGCCGCGGTCGCGCTCAACTCCGTCTTGCCCGCGAACATCGGAACGCTGGCGATGTTGCTGATGTTCACGACGATCATCGCCGCCGCCACGTTCGCGGGTGTGCTGGCAGGGATGGCGGTGCAGAAGATCTTCTTCACGTTGATCGGCGCGTTTTGCTACCTGTATCTGTTCTTGACGGTCGGCGGGTCGTTCTCGCTGCAGCTGGGGTTCATAAGCGAACATCCCTGGGCCACCACGATCCTGCTCGTGGGCGTTGCGATGCTGTTGCTCCTGGTTGGGCGAGTGCTGCGCCGACGCATCGAGCAATGGTGGGAGCAGGCGAAGGTGGGTGCACAGATCCTCGTCCATGCGCGCGCATTCCTAGGCCGCGTCGTGCTGCCCGAGGCAATCGCCTGGGTCGCGATGCTCGGGACGATAGCCGTGTTCCTATCGGCTTACAACATCCCGGTTAGCTTCCACATTTTGATGCGGGTAGTTGCCGGTAACTCGATAGCGAATGTTAGCTCTGTGACACCGGGCGGAGCCGGCGTCGTGCAGGGCTTCAACGTGCTTTCGCTGAAGGGCATAACCAGCGCGTCCAACGCGACGGCATACTCAGTCGCCCAGCAATTGGTGACAACGGCCTGGGGCATTCTCTTTGCGATCGTGCTGCTCGTCCGGGCATTCGGCTGGTCGGACGGCAAGACGCTCGTGGCGCAGTCATACAGCGAAGCGCGCGAGAAGAACGCCGAACGCTCAGCTGCCCGCAAGGCCAAGCGCCATGCGGGTGCTCCCGGGTGATTTGCAATCAGCGGATCGGGCTCACCTAGACGCCGTAAGCCGTATCGACTGTAAAGGCAGGGCGCGCCGAGACGCCTCACCAGGGCGAGACATGCTCGATTTCCAAGCGAGAGCCCCGCGGCGCGAGTCGAGGGGCGAGCGAAGGCCGGTCCACTAACGGGGGTCTTACGGTTGGTTGTCGTTAGGGGAACACGAAGCCAGCCCAAAGTCAAGATCCATATTCTAGCTGTAGTAGAGATTCCAGAATTATATATGGGTCGCGATTATTGGAACTCTGAACATAAGTCAAATCAGCTTGCCTTGGATGCTCCGAGGGTCCTGGTCCTCGCGACGTGCATTTCTGCCGAAATTTTCAGTACTGTAAGAGGTGCTTCGTGCGAAGAAAGCACGGTCTATCGCCTCGCCGCTCCCGGTAAGGGACCGGAAAGGCGACGAGGCATAGATCCAGCATGCTAAGGGGGCCTGTCCATCTGCTTGGGCAGGCCCTCGTTTGTGTTGCGCGTAAAAATTTAGCGGATTTGTTCGGAACATTCGCACAGAAGCGTCTGCCGATTTAGAACGTGTTTTAAAATAGGCGGTGCGTCTCAGGTGTTCATGGATCAAGCTGGTCGTCGCGGGGTGTCGCAGCGCGTACTGGTGGTACGCGCAAGACCTCACGTGGCGATCCAGCCGCGTCCAGGGACGCCTGAGACGTGCCGATCTTTTTGAAACACGTTCTAAGACGGGGTCCGATCTAGGTGGATGGGTGTCGTCGAGTAATGACCTTATCAGGACGTATATGCATGTGACGTAATTGCTCTGGACGTGGATGGTCGTGACGTAGATGGTTGGGGTGGATGCCAAAGCCGCTATCTCCAGCCACCAAGGTCCTTGGCGAACGGATTCGTGCTCGGCGGGAATCGCTTGGCATCAGCCAGGAAGCTGCGGCTGAGCTAACCGGCGTCCATTGGACCTTTCTCGGACAGGTAGAGCGAGGACAACGCAACCTGAGCTTTCATAACTTGCTGAAGATTGCTTCTGGGCTGGGGATTGACCCAGCTGAGCTGGTGCAAGGACTGGTATCGCCCGATCTGGAGATATTGAGTAGAGATGTCTAATGCACCGACCCCTCAATTTACCTCGACGATATCCCCGATCTTGAGCATCGGGTAGACCTGTGCCGCCGCTTCGATCGGTAGCTCGACGCAGCCGTTGGATTGAGGGAAGCCGTAGGAGGCGCGAGGGTATCCGTGGACGGCGTCGCCGCCGTTGAAGTAGTTGACCCAGGGGACGTCGGGCACTGTGTATTTGGTGCCGTCGACGTCGGTGCCGGTCATGGTGGTGGAGGTGAAGCGGGAGTAGATCGGAAAGATCCCCTGTGCAGTTTCGGCGCCCAGCACGCCCGTGTTGGCCGGCGTTGAGAACACCACGCGGTCGTCGCGGTGGACCTCCAGTGTCTCGGGTAGCGACTCAGTGACCGTCACGAACGTGTACGGGGAAGGGTCGCGTTCGTGCTTCTCGGATGCTCGCAGCAGCGCCTTCCAGGTCGCCGCTTCGGGAGTTCCCGTCGGTTCGATTTCATGTTCGGACTGGAACACCATCAGAGCACCCTTAGTCGTCTCGTCGATCTGGCCGTATTCGAGCGGCGGGGCGTCGCTCACGTGTGCGTAGGGTGCCTCAGGCGAGGGGTCGAATGCGTTGATCGCGGCGACCCGCCTGTCCACGTGCGCGGCGGAGTAGCTGGATGCGCTCGCTTGCCTGCCCGTCAAGGGGGGTGCCGTGGTCGCGGTGTCTGAGGGCCCGTCGCCGGCCTGTCCGGTTGCGTTCGCGCTCGCTGTGGTGGCGGCGGTTTGAGCATCGGCCGCTTCGGCCTCGAATGCCCGCGCGCGGCTGGAGGAGTGGGCGTCGTAGGGGAGGTAGCCGAGTCGTGCCAGCGTCTGCTGCAGACCCCTGGTCGAGGGACATTGCACCGACAGCGCGACCGTCCGTTGCTTGGCCAGCGGCGAGTGTGCGACGGCGGTGCTGGCCGCCGGGATCGTGAGCGTGTAGTTGGCGCAGGGGTCGAGCGTCGAGGTGGGAGTGAAGAGCTCCGAGTCCCCGTGCGTGGTCCAGGTGCCGGCGACGGCAGGGCTCAGCGTTGGGCGCGGTGAGAAGGGTGCTGGCGGCGCTGAGAGCCTTACGCGCAGCGGCATGGTGCCGTCGAGGACAGACTGATGGGGGAGGGCGGTGAGGCGGGTTGGCAGCAGCTCTCCGCGCTGATCGGAAGCGCTGGAGAAACGCGATTCCAGTCCACCCACGCCGAACCCGACGCCCACGGACAGCAATGCGATCGCGAGCACCGCGACCAAGCCCAAACGCTCAGCAAGTCTGATCGCGCTCATGTCTCATCTCTCATCGGTGAAGCTGAAGCAGTGGACCGCGCCATTGTACCCTTTCCGGAACAGTTCAAAAAACCGGGCAGCGACTATCGAACTTGACCCGTATCTTGGAATCGGCAGCATCCGGACTTGCTTTGAATCGAGTGCTGAGGTTGGACTGGTATTCGGCATCGGGCGCGAGACTCCTCAGGAAGGCCGAGATAGAGGACGGGCTGGACAGAGCTTGCGAGGCCTCGGTGTGCCTGCGGCTTTGCGTCCCCTGACATAGGGACTGGCGGCAGGTGTTGACGGCCGGGGGTCGAACAAGCTCGGATGGAGCTGTCGCTTCCCTTTCCGCGCCGTCTATCCAGTCGTGGCGCTCGCCGTGGGGCGCGGCGCAAAGGGCGGCATGGCGGCGCCTCGACGGCATACGTCCGGCATGCGTTGGGGCAGCTGTCCGGTAACCGGCTCGCGTTGCGCACGACGGTCGTACTGCTGCTGGCGTTGCCACTGTTTGGCGGGAGCTGGCTGTGGCTGCGTGGCTCCTCGCTGGTCGCGGTCGAGCACGTGCACATATCCGGTGTGCACGGCCCGGAGGCGATCGAGATCAGGGCGGCGCTTGAGGACTCGGCTAGGCGCATGACCACGATGGACTTCAACCCCGGTGCGCTTCGCTCCGCGCTCGCCTCTTATGCGATCGTCGCTGGGCTGCGGGTCAAGACGAGCTTCCCGCACACGGTCAGCATCTCGGTGCACGAGCGCCCGCCGGTCGCCGAGCTCGTCTCGGCCGGGCAGCGCACCGCCGTCGCAGCCGACGGGACCGTGCTCGGGCCGGCGCTCTCCTCAGGCTCGTTGCCGAGCGTGAGCGGCTCGGTCGAGCCTGCGCCAGGAGCACGCCTCAGCGAACCCGCAGCGTTGGCGGCGGTCACGGTGCTAGGCGCGGCGCCGGCGCCGCTTGCTCGATTCGTCACGCATGTCTATGAGGGGCCCGAAGGGCTCACGGTGGCGATGCGCAGCGGGCTGCTCGTCTACTTTGGCAACGACACGCGCCCGCACGCCAAGTGGCTGTCGCTGGCGCGCGTGCTCGTCTCGCCTAGCTCGGCTGGCGCCCTGTACATCGATGTGCGCCTGCCCGAACGTCCGGCAGCCGGGTTCTCCACGAGCTCGGGCTCAACGACCAGCTCAGCGAGCGATGCGCCTCTGCAGACCAGCACATCCGAACCCACCGCGGCTGCGCTGGCGGCAAGCCTCGCCAACGCCGTGGGCGGCGGCACCACTCCCTCCTCGGGGTCGACTACGGCTGAAAGCGAAAGCGCCACGAAGGAAAGCGAAAGCACTTCGAGCGCCGACGGCTCCTCGACCTCGAGCGGCGAAGCCGACTCGTCCTCGCGTGCTGCCGGTGCCACCTCGAGCGCTACTCCCGGCTCGAGCGAAACCTCAACATCGCTCGGCGCAGAAGCGTCAGTGGGCGCTGGCGAAAGCGGCTGACGTAGTATCAACCTCAACTAGAGGGTTACTATGGTGATGGGCCAATTCTCAAGTGGTGGTCGAGGGTTGGCGGTTCTGCAACGAATGTTGCGAGAGTGAGGGTTGCCGTTGACAGGGCGAAGTTCCCTGCATAACTTGCGTATTCTGAAGGCTGGCTCCGCCACGCGGGGCAAACCTTAAACACCTACTGAAGGCTTCGGACATCATGGAGAGCGGCGGCAGTTACCTGGCGGTCATAAAGGTCGTGGGAGTCGGCGGAGGCGGGACCAATGCGGTCAGCCGCATGGTCGACGCAGGGCTTCGCGGCGTGGAGTTCATCGCCGCCAACACCGATGCCCAAGCGCTCGCGATGTGCGACGCCGACATCAAGCTGAACATCGGCCACGAGTCCACCAAGGGACTTGGCGCCGGCGCCAACCCCGACGTCGGCTCCGGCGCCGCGGCCGAGTCGCGGGACGACATCAAGGAGGCGCTGAAGGGCGCCGACATGGTTTTCGTCACCGCAGGCGAGGGCGGTGGCACCGGCACCGGCGCTGCGCCGGTGATCGCAGAGATCGCCAAGAACGAGATCGGCGCGCTCACCGTCGGCGTGGTCACTCGACCCTTCGAGTTCGAGGGCTCCCAGCGTGGACGCCAGGCGATCGAGGGCATCGAGCGCTTGCGTGAGGTCGTCGACACGCTAATCGTTATCCCCAACGAGAAGCTGCTCGCCGTAGTGGAGCGCCGCACCTCGATGCTCGACGCTTTTCGCGAGGCCGACAACGTGCTGCGCCAAGGCGTCCAGGGCATCACCGATCTGATCACGATCCCCGGCCTGATCAACCTCGACTTCGCCGACGTGCGCACGATCATGCACGACGCCGGCTCGGCCCTGATGGGGATTGGCAGCGGCAGCGGCGAGGCCCGTAGCGCCGACGCCGCCCGCGCGGCGATCTCCTCACCACTGCTGGAAGAGTCCGTCGACGGTGCCACCGGCATCCTCCTGAACATCACCGGCGGCAAGGACCTCGGCCTGTTCGAGGTCAATGACGCCGCCGAGATCATCCAGAACGCCGCCGACCCCAACGCGAACATCATCTTCGGCGCCGTGATCGACGAGGCGATGGGCGACGATGTGCGCGTAACCGTGATCGGCACCGGCTTCGACCACCGTCCCGGGCGAGCCGTGCGCGGAGATCGCAAGCGCCGCGACGAGGGACGCCCGGACCGCGGCCCGCGTATCGACGATCGTCAGCGCTCGGCGCTTGAGATCTCCGACGACGACATCGACGTTCCGCCGTTCTTGCGCTAACTCTCCTATCCAGGCCAGGATCGTCTGGAGGCGGTGAGGAGGATCTCCATGTAGTTCACCCCCGCACATGTGCGGGGGTGCCGAGGGGCGCATGCGCCCCTCGGACGAGGAGCCGCATGCGGCTCCTCGCGGGGAGGTACATGTACCTCCCCGAACAGCAATCGGTGCGCTCTCGATAACCTGCGCGCCGTGCCGAACCCGCGCCGTACCCCGCTCTACGAGTGCCACGTCGCGGCTGGCGCGAAGATCGTGGACTTCGCTGGCTGGGAAATGCCAGTCCAGTACCCCGATGGCGTACGCGCAGAGCACATGGCTGTGCGCGAGCGCTGCGGCATCTTCGACGTCTCGCACATGGGCGAGATCGAAACGGTCGGTCCGGGTGCCGAGGCGCTGTTGCAGCGGCTGCTATCGAATGACGTCGCGAAGATCGTGATCGGCGGGGCGCAGTACAGCGTGCTGTGCGACGAGAAAGGCGGTGTGATCGACGACCTCTTCACATATCGCCTGGCGTCCGAGCGCTACCTGACGGTCACAAACGCCTCCAATCACGAGCACGACCTCGCCTGGTTTCAGTCTCATGCCGGCGATTTCGAGGTGGAGGTGCACGACCGAATCGACGACTACGCGATGCTCGCCGTCCAGGGTCCGCTGGCGCGCGAGATCGTGCGGGCCGTCTCAGATGCGCCTTTGCCGACACGCATGACCACTGCCATACATCGCCTTGCCGGCGCCGAGGTGCTCGTGTGCGGTACCGGCTACACCGGCGAGGACGGCGTTGAGCTGCTGCTCGTCCCAGAGGATGCCCCCGCACTGTGGGACGAGCTCTGCCGGCACGGCGCCACTCCTGCGGGCCTGGCTGCGCGCGACACACTGCGCCTGGAGGCCTGTTTTCACCTGTACGGCAACGACCTAAGCGTGGAGCGCAACCCGATCGAAGCGGGCCTTGGTTGGTGCTGTCGCGAGGACACGAACTTCATAGGCGCCGAGACGATCCGTGCCGCGCGCGCGGCCCTATCGTCCTCTGACACTTCGTCGTCGGTGGAGCCGGTACTCAGCCCCGCCGGGAGGCCGCCGGAGAGGCTCGTCGCGTTTGAGATCGACGGTCAAGGAATCGCCCGCCAAGGCAATCCGATCGTGGGCGGCGGCGTAGTCACCAGCGGCACGCTCTCGCCCAGTCTGGGCGTCGGTATCGGCATGGCCTACGTTCCCGCCGAGCACGCGGCCGCTGGCACCGTGCTTCAGATCGATGTCCGTGGCAAGATTCGCCCGGCGATCGTCAAGCAGAAGCCGCTCTATCGAAAGGCAAGTTGAATGTCGAGCTATCCAGACGACCTGCTCTACCACCCAGAACACGACTGGGCCCGCATCGATGCTGAGGATCCCGACATCGCGATGCTCGGGATCACCTGGTTCGCGCAGGACGCACTCGGCGAGGTCGTGTTCTTCGATCCTCCATCTCCAGGCACGATCGTCCACAAGGACGAGCCCTACGCCGAGGTCGAGTCGGTCAAGGCGGTCTCCGACGTCGTCGCGCCGCTGTCCGGTGAGATCGTCGAGGTCAACGAGAAGCTCGCCGACACTCCGAACGCGATCAACGACGATCCCTACGGCGAGGGCTGGCTCGTGAAGGTGCGGATGTCCGATCCCACCGAGCGCGAAGCGCTACTCGACGCCGACGCCTATAGCGCGACCCTGGGCGCCTGACGGAGCCGTCGCGCTCAGCGGCTAGGCTCATTCTTACTTGACCCAGTACACGTCAGTCACCGACAGCGACCTAGCGGCGATGCTCGCGGCGATCGGGGTCTCCTCCGTGCAGGAGATCTTCGACCGCCAGATCCCTGAGGCTGTGCGCCTCAACCGTCCGCTTGATCTGCCTGCCGGCAGGAGCGAGCAGGACGTCTACGAGCACCTGCGCGCGCTCGCCGCCCGCAACACCAGCGCCGAGGACGAGCTGTGCTTCCTGGGTGCCGGGATGTACGACCACTACGTGCCGGCGATCGTGGACATGCTGATGGAGCGCTCGGAGTTCCTCACTCCCTACACGCCATATCAGCCGGAGATCTCCCAGGGTGGCCTGCAGGTGATGTTCGAGTACCAGACGGCGATCTGCGAGCTGACGGGACTGCCGGTCGCCAACGCCTCGGTATACGAGGGCCCGAGCGCCGTCGCCTCGGCCGGTTATCTGGCAAAGCTGCACAACGGGCGCGAGCGCTTCGTCGTCTCCGCGGGACTGCACCCGCACACGCTTGCCACCCTGCGCACCTACGCCCACGGCTACGGCATCGAGGTGGTCGAGGTCCCGCTCACGGCGGGCGTCACCGACCCGCGAGGGTGGGCGGCGGCGATCGACGAGCGCACCAGCGCCGCGATCTTCGCCCAGCCGAACTTCTACGGCGCCGTCGAGGACGCCACCGCGCTGTCTGCCGCCGCTAAGAGCGAGGGCGGTGAGCAACTGGTCACGATCGCCCAGGTGGACCCGATCGTGCTCGGCATCCTCGCCCCGCCGGGAGAGTGCGACGTCGACGTCGCCGTGGGCGAGGGTCAGTCGCTCGGCAACCGCCTGGACTTCGGTGGCCCCTCGTTTGGCTTCTTCGCGGCGCGCCAAGAGTACCTGCGTCGGATGCCAGGCCGCATCGCGGGGGAGACGACCGACGTGGACGGCCGCCGTGGCTTCGTGCTCACGCTGCAGACGCGCGAGCAGCACATTCGCCGTGAGAAGGCCACTTCCAACATCTGCACATCGCAGGCGCTCAACGCGTTGGCGGGCGTCGTCTACCTGTCGTGGCTTGGAAAGCAGGGATTCGTCGAGCTGGGACAGCTCCTGCTGAGGCGCTCTCACTACGCGCGTGAGCAGCTGTGCGCGCTCGAGGGCGTTACACCACTGCACTCACAGCCGGTCGTGCGCGAGTTCGCTGTGCACCTCGACGCGGACGTGGGAGCTGTGCGTCGCCGTTGCGCTGCCCAGGGGATCAACCCCGGCGCGGACCTATATGCGCTCACGGGCCGCGAGCAGGATCGCGGCGGGCTGCTGGTGGCGATCACCGAGCGGCGCTCGCGTGACGACATCGATCGCTTGGTCGAAGTTCTGGGCGAGGCCGTTCTCGCCGAGCGCGGGGCAAACGGCGACGCTGAGCGTCAGGTCGAGGCGGGTATCTCAGTATGAATGAAGGTGCTCGTCCAACGCCTGGGTGCCAGAGCCCGTCGACTTCGGGGAGGGTGTGGGTATGAGCGAAAACCATCATGCCCCCCGCGCGCGCGGGGGTAGGCCACCCGCGCAGAGCACAGCCACGGCCTTGCAGCGTGAGCGGGCGATGACCATCTTCGAGCGCGGCGCCCCGGGCCGGCGCGCCTTCCAATGCCCCGACATCGATGTCCCTGACGTGTCGCTCGCCGAGCTTTTGCCTGCTCACTTGCGCCGGACAGAGCCGCCGCGCCTGCCAGAGGTCTCAGAGCCAGAGATCGTGCGCCATTACGTGCGCCTCTCGAAGCGCAACTTCGATCTCGACTCCGGCTTCTACCCGCTGGGCTCCTGCACGATGAAGCACAACCCGCGCCTGCACGAGCGTGTGGCGGCGCTGCCCGGCCACGCGCGCCTGCACCCGCTGCAAGACCCCGAGCGCGCGCAGGGAGCGCTCGAGCTGATGTGGAACCTCGAACGGGCACTCTCGGAGGTCTCCGGCCTGCCGCACGTGTGTCTGCAGCCGTCTGCCGGCTCTCACGGCGAGCTGGCGGGAGTGCTGCTCACCCGCGCCTACCACGAGGCGCGCGGCGAGACGCGCCACAAGGTGCTCACGCCCGACACCGCCCACGGCACCAACCCCGCGACCGTCACGATGGCGGGCTTCGAAGTCGTAAAGATCGCCACCAACCCCGACGGCGGTGTGGACCTTGATGACCTGCGTGCCAAGGCCGACAGCGACGTGGCCTGCCTGATGCTCACCAACCCCAATACGCTCGGGCTGTTCGACTCCAATATCCAGGAGATCGCGCGGATCGTGCACGAGGTGGGGGCAACGCTCTACTACGACGGCGCCAACCTTAACGCGGTCATGGGCCTCTCGCGCCCCGGGGACATGGGCTTTGACATCGTGCACTTCAACCTGCACAAGTCCTTCACCCAGCCGCACGGGGGAGGCGGTCCGGGCTCGGGTCCGATCGCGGTGTCCGACCGGATCGAGCCGTTCCTGCCGGTACCGCGGATTGTGCGCGGCGAGGACTCCAACGGGTCGGGTCCTCGGTTCGATCTAGTTGAAGATTGGCCGGGAGTCAAATCAATCGGCCGTCTACGCGGCTTTCAGGGCAACTACGGCTGTTTTGTGCGCTCCTACGCCTATATCTGCTCGCTGGGCGCCCCAGGCCTGAAGGACGCCTCCGAGACGGCGGTCTTGAACGCCAACTACCTGCTCGCCCGGTTGGGGGACCTTGGAGTATTGAAGCTCCTGCCACTTGCCTACGCAAACGCGCACTCCAACGCCTCTATCCCCGAAGGGGATGAGGCTGTTCGAGGCCTGTGCCTCCACGAGTTCGTGCTCTCAGGCGGTCCGATGAAGCGCAACCTGAAGATCAAGACGCTCGACCTCGCCAAGCGCCTGCTCGACTATGGCTACCACCCGCCGACTGTGTACTTCCCGCTGCTGGTCGAGGAGGCCTTGATGGTTGAGCCCACCGAGACCGAGACCAAGGAGACGCTCGACGCCTTCGCCGAGGCGCTTGCCGAGCTGCTGGCCGAGGCCGCCGATGATCCCGAGATCGCGCTGAATGCGCCTTACACGACGCCTGTGCGCAGGCTGGACGAGGTCGGCGCGGCCAAGAATCCGGTCATTCGCCAAAAGCTTTGACGCGCGCGCTGGTGCCCCTGCCGACTGGGCCGGCTTCCCTGTAGCCTGGCTCGCCGTGCGGATCTTCTCCGGCATCCAGCCCACGGGCACCAAGCACCTCGGTAACTACATCGGCGCGATCCGCCAGTTCGTGCAGGGACAGGACCGCGGCGAGACGATCTATTGCATCGTCGACATGCACGCGATCACGATCGCCTACGATCCGCTCGAGCTGCGCCGCAGCATCTACGATCTGACGGCGCTGCTACTGGCGGCCGGACTCGATCCCGCCCGCTGCATCCTGTTTCGCCAGGGCGACGTGCCCGAGCACACAGAGCTGTGCTGGCTGCTCTCCGGCGTCACCGAGCTAGGACGCTTGCAGCGCATGCACCAGTTCCGTGACAAGTCGCTCGCCCAGCGCGAGCTCGTCTCTGCTGGATTGCTGCTGTATCCGGTTCTACAAGCCGCCGACGTGCTGGCCTACCGTGCCGAGGAGGTTCCCGTCGGTGAGGACCAGCGCGAGCACCTGGAGCTGATGCGTGACGTCGCCCGGCGCTTCAACGCACGCTTTTGCGACGGTAAGGAGGTGCTGCTCGTGCCTGAGCACCGCATCCCCGAGGTGGGGGCGCGCATCATGGACCTACAGGATCCCACACGCAAGATGTCGACTACCGGCGGCTCCGAGCAGGGCACCGTGTACGTGCTTGACAAGCCGGCTGCGATCCTCAAGAAGTTCAAGTCTGCCGTGACCGATTCCGGACGCGAGATCGAACGCTCACCCGAGAAGCCCGGCGTGTCCAACCTGATCGAAATCCTTGCGGTGGCGCGAGATGTCTCGCCGGAGCAGGTCGAAGCCGACCTGCGCGACGCACGCGGCTACGGCGACTTGAAGGTGGCTGTGGCCGAAGCGGTAACCGAGATGCTCGAGCCGGTGCGCGAGCGCTATGTGGGGCTGCGCGAGGACGAGCCGGCGCTTGAGGCAGTGCTGGCCGGGGGCGCGGAGCGCGCTCACGCGATCGCAGCCGGGACGCTGGCCGATGTGCGCGAGCACATGGGTGTAGGTCCGTTGCGTAGGCCTTGAGAGCGGGTCGAGTGGGATCCGCGGTCTTGGCCATTGACTGTGTGTGTCCAGTTGCTCAATTTTGCGGTGATGCCCCCCGCGCGCGGGGGGGCATCACCATTTTCGAAGACAACGACTGATACGGCTCACACCGTCGGGAGCGATCGATACGGTAGGCGCATGACGCTCCCCGTGCTCGACCTTGACCTGGAGATCTTCAGCGGCCCGTTTGACCTGCTGCTAGCGCTCGTCTTGCGCGAGGAGGTGGACCTGCTCGACCTTGAGCTGGCTGACGTTGTGCTCGCCTACCTCGATCATCTCGAGGGTCGCGGCGAGCTCGACCTGGAGACCGCCACCGAATTCATCGTGCTGATCGCGGCGCTGTTGGAATTGAAGTCGCGCTTGATGCTCGCCGAGGACAGCGAGGAGCTGCTCGATATCGAGCCCGGAGAGGCGGCTGAGGAGCTGCTGGAGCGGATGCTGCAGGCGCGCCGCTACCGTTCGGCCTCCACGCACCTGCTGGAGCTGTTCAAGGTCGAGGAAGGCGTTCGCTTTCGCAGCGCTCCGCTGCCGGCCCATCTGCGCAAGTCGGTTGCTCCGCCCAGCGAAGGCTCACAGAGCGCCGCGGTGCTTGGACAGGCGATCGGGCGGCTGCTGCGCATGCCGCCCACGATCAACCTGCGCCATATCTCGATCCAGCGCGTGACAGTGGCTGAGCGCCTTGACCGCCTGCGCACGTTGCTCAAAGGCGGTGATTTCTCCTTCGAGGAGGCGGTGCGCGGCGAGGATCGTATGACCGTCGCGGTCACAGTGTTCGCGCTGCTCGAGCTCTACAAGCGTGGCGAGGCGTGGTGGGAGCAGGGTGAGAGCTTCGGCGAGATAGCCGTCCACGCCGTTCACGCCGTTCACGCTGCCGCCGAGCCGCGACACGCACGTGCCGGATGAGTACCCCGTTCGGGGCATACCCTCTGGGACACAGGCAGGCAAGTCGCCGGGGCACGAGCGCCCGGCGCTTGAGGATCGGCAGCCATCTGCCGATCAGGATCATATGTCTGTGACAGATGTCGAGTCAGAGCAGGTCGGCGCTTACGCCGATGCCGAGGAGCTCGAGGGTCCCGCCTCAGAGCAGGACGTCGAGTACGCAGAGGAGACCGACGGCGGTGACGTTGCCGCGACGACTGACTCCGCAGCCAGCGCTCTTGACATAGAGGGCTTGCCAGATACCGAGCCGTACATCGTGCGCACGGTCGAGGCGCTGCTGTTCCTGGCGTCCGATCCGCTCAGCCCCCAAGAGCTCTCAGACGCCGCGGCTGTCGAGGAGCTTGCCGTGATCGCGGCGCTCGCCGAGCTGGCGGAGCGCTACGCGCCTGGCCGTAGTGGCATCAACCTGCGCGAGCTGGGTGGCGGCTTCACTTTCGCGAGCGATCCTGAGACGGAGGAGTCGGCCAGGCGCCTGTTCAGTCGCCCCCGTGCCTCGGTGTTGACACCGGCGCAAGCCGAGACGCTTGCGATCGTCGCCTATCTGCAACCGATCTCACGCCCCGAGATCACCCGCATTCGTGGCGTCAATGCCGACTCTGCTGCCTCCACGCTGTTGGAGCGCGGTCTGGTGGAAGAGTCCGGACGCTCGCAGTTCGGCGCGGTCATGTATCGCACGACCACACAATTTCTCAAGCTGTTCGGCCTGAAGAGCCTCGACGAGCTGCCCGACGTCGGCCAGTGGGACCCGAGTCCCGACGAGGAAGCGGAGCTGCGTGATCGCCTTCTGCGCGCCGGCGAGGCCCGCGTGGGCGGCGGCCCTCAGCCCGAGCTTCAATAGCGTCCTCCAGAGGACTCCAGAGGACTTCAGAGGACGTCCCAGTGAGGCCTCCAGCAGGCGCCGAGCTTCGGCGGCGCTCAGGCGGCGCGTGCGGCGAGTTGCCCGCAGGCAGCGTCGATATCCCGTCCGCGCGTGAGGCGCACGGTCGCGGGCACTCCTCTTGACTCGAGCGCTCCCTTGAAAGCCGCGATCGACTCGCGGCTAGAGCCGTTGTAGATCGAGTCGGTTGGGTTGTATGGGATCAGATTGACCTTGAACATATGCGGATGCTCCCTGGAGCGGCGCGGCTCGAGCAGACGCGCCAGCGCGAGCGCCTGCTCATAGCGGTCGTTGACGCCGGCGAGCATCACATACTCGACAAACACGCGGCGGCGCTTGCGCTCATAGAAGGCTCTGCACGCGTCGATCACATCGGACAGCGGATAGCGCTCGTTGACCGGCATCAGCTCGCTGCGCAAAGCTTCGTCGGCGGCGTGCAGCGAGAGCGCGAGGCGCAGCGGCATCTCCTGCTCGGTGAGCGCTTCGATCCCGGGAATCCAACCGACCGTGGAGATCGCGGTGCGGCGATGGGTGATGCCAATGTCGGGCAGACGCTCGCAGGCGGCGAGCACGTTCTCGAGGTTGAGCATTGGCTCGCCCATGCCCATGAACACGCAATGGTCGACGGCGGTCATACGCCGGAAGTGAAGCGCCTGCTCGATGATCTCAGAGGCGCGCAGGTTGCGGCCGAACTTCATCTGGCCGGTGGCGCAGAACGTGCAGGTGAGCGGGCAGCCAGATTGCGAGGAGACGCAGATCGAGTTGCGCCCGTCGCGATAGCGCATCAGCACAGCCTCCAAGGGCCGCCTGTCAGCTGTCGTAAACAGGGCCTTGACAGTGCCATCGCTCGCGCGTCGCTGCTCGCGCACTTCAAGGCTCGAGAACGGAACGTTCTCGCTCAACCACTCCCGCAATGCGCCGGGCAGGTTCGTCATCTGCTCGTAGCCAGAGACGCCCTTAGCGGCCCACTCCCATACCTGACGCGCACGGAACGCGGGCTGGCCGCTCGCAGCCAGCGTTTGATCGAGGAGCTCCAGGTCCATTCCCTTATCGTTGCAGTATGCGGGTTCGCACGGGGACATCTTGCGCGCTGGGTGCGGCCGTCCAGCGGCGCCAGATGCCACCCACGATGCTCGACGTACCTCTGGTACGTCTCCGCTCGCGTGCGACGTCTGGCATCCACTGGCCGACCACCCCAGCCCACAATCTGCCCCCGTACGAACCCTGATGCGCCTAGCCAAGTATCTGGCCCACGCGGGAGTAGCATCGCGCCGCGCTGCGGAGACAACGATTGCCGAAGGACGGGTGACCGTCGCCGGGCAGATCGTGTTCGACTCGGCACGTGACGTGGACGAGCGCTGTGCTGTCACGGTCGATGGGCGCCCTATCCAAGGACCTGAGCAGACGGTCATCTATGCGGTCAACAAGCCGATCGGTGTCTTGAGCACCGTGCAGGACACTCACGGTCGCCCGACCGTCGTCTCGCTGGTTCCAGATGAGGCGCGGCGCCTGTATCCCGTTGGCCGTCTGGACGCCGACTCGAGCGGGCTGATCCTGCTCACAAACGACGGCGCGCTTGCGCAGCGTTTGACGCATCCAAGCTTCGAAGTGCCCAAGACCTACCGTGCGCGCGTCGGTGGGGGCCCTGTCGGCGAGAGCGCGCTTGCCAAGCTGCGTGCCGGCGTGCGTTTGGAGGACGGGATGACCGCTCCAGCGCAGGTGCGGCGGGTGGGCCAGGGAGTGCTGGAGGTGACAATCCATGAGGGCCGCAACCGTCAAGTACGGCGCATGTGCGAGGCGGTGGGTCATCCAGTGCTCGCGCTCGAGCGCATCGCGTTCGGGCGGTTGAAGCTTGGAGAGCTCGCGTCCGGCGCCTCTCGCCAGCTCACCGACGCCGAGCTGGCGCGCCTGCGTGGCGGTCCAGCGGATCGCAAGCAATCCACGCCTTCTGTGGCAGACCCCTCAAAGAGGCGTCGGCCAGCGCGCGAGTCGTGAGTGGCGACTCCGTGAGCGTCCTCTGAAAGAATCGCGTCGATGCCGCAACGTCTCTATGCCCTGCGGGGCGCGATCTCGGTATCTCAGGACGACGCGCAGGAGATCCTCAGCGCGACGACCGAGCTGATGCAGGAGATCATGGAGCGCAACTCGCTCGATCCCGATCACGTGGTGAGCTGCATCTTCACGCTCACCGACGATCTCACCGCGGAGTTCCCTGCGGTGGCGGCGCGCGCGTTGGGCTTCGAGCGAGTGCCGCTGCTGTGCGCGCGTGAGATTCCGGTGCCGGGCTCTTTACCCCGGGTGATTCGCGTTCTGATTCATTACTACGCGGATGAGGGGCACGAGGCAAAGCATGTCTACCTGGGCGAGGCGGCAAGCCTGCGAGTGGACCTGCTTGCCGCCCAGTAGAGCGTGCTGTCGTTTAACGAGCCAACGCTGAGTTGAAGTCGCTCGCAGCATCACTTGTCTGGGATGGATGCCACCGTCGCGGGCGTTCGCCACAATAGGTCGGTGGCACTCGAGTTCTCAGAGCGCATTGCGCGCATCCCCGTCTATCCGGCCGCTGGCGGCTATGCACAGCGCGCGCCGAAGGTCCGCCTGGCATCTAACGAGTCGCCGTGGCCGCCACTGCCGGCGGTGATCGATGCGATCCAAGGAGTGCTGCCGACGCTCAATCGCTACCCGGACCCGACCAACTCGCTCCTGCGTGAGCGCCTGTCCGAGCGCTACGGCGTCCCGGCCTCGCGGATCGCGATCGGCAACGGCTCGTGCGACATCCTGCTTGCCGCGGGTGAGGCGCTCCTTGAGCCAGGCGCCGAGCTTGTGTACGCGTGGCCGTCCTTCTCTGTTTACCCTCATCTGAGCGCCGCATCGGGCGCCCGCGCGGTCACCGTGGCGCTGGATGCAAACGACTATCACGACCTCGATGCGATGCTGCGTGAGATCACGGTCGCCACACGGCTTGTGATCGTGTGCAACCCAAACAACCCAACGAGCACTGCGCTGCCGCTGGCGGATATCGCGGGGTTCGTCGCGGAAGTTCCCAAGCACGTGTGCGTGATCGTGGACGAGGCTTATTGCGAGTTCAACCTGCTCGATGATCCCGACGCATCGGTCGAGCTGCTTGCGCACCACCCCAACCTCGTGCTGCTACGCACCTTCTCCAAGGTCTACGGGCTCTGCGGCCTGCGCGTCGGCTTCGCGCTGTGTGGCTCGGAGGATCTGCCGCGCGCAGTCGATCAGATTCGCCAGCCCTTCTTCTGTAACGCTGTCGCCCAGGTCGCGGCCGTGGAGGCGCTATCCCACCAGGACGCTGTGACTGAGCGCGTCACGCGCACGATCGCTGAGCGCATCTCAGTCGATGAGCGTCTGCGCGCGCTTGGCATCGAGCCGGCGCAGTCGCAGGCGAACTTCTGCTGGTTCGCCCTCGGTAAGGAGAGCCCAGAACAGGCGGCGGCGCGAGAGCAAGAGGTCATGCAAGGCCTGGTCGAGCGTGGCGTGCTTGTGCGTGGGGGAGGAGCGCTTGGCAAGCCTGGAGCATTGCGCGTGACCTACGGCACATCCGAGGAGAACGCGATCTTCCTGGACGCGCTGGGCGAAGTGTTGTGAAAAGTCGGAGACGATTTGACGCTCAGCCCCCGACGGTGTGCCATTTCTCTGCTACAAAGCTTGTAGACGATCATGCAGACGATCTCTCCGACATCCGCCTCCGCGCTGGCATCCGCCAGGGCCCGCATGTCGTATTGGTCGTTTCGCTGCGCCTGGCGATTTAGCTAGGCGCTTCGGCCGTGCCTCCTCCGTGAGCGGAGGCCGACAGGCCGCACCGGGTCCCGAGCGGGACCGAGCGCCGTTTGACTGGCACTCACGCCTATCGCGATTGGTGACGCGACGCTCGCGGAGAAGCAGGAGCACCACAAAACCAACCCGTACTTGAAAGGATGAGCGAATGATGATCGTCATGAAGGAGACCGCAACCGAGGATGAGATCGGCTCGGTCGTGGATAGGATCGAGCGAGCGGGCGCGCTCGCCCATCGCAGCCAGGGTGCGCGCGTGACCATCATCGGCGCGATCGGCGACGTCGAGCAGGACGCGAGCGTCGAGAGCCTGGGCCTCGAGGGGCAGCCTGGCGTGGACCGCGTAGTTCCGATCCTCAAGCCCTACAAGCTCGCTTCCTCGCAGATTCGTCACGGCGAGCGTAGTGTGCTCGACATCGAAGGGCGCAAGATCGGCGGCGAGCACTTCGCGCTGATCGCCGGTCCCTGCACGATCGAGACGCGCGAGCAGACGCTCACGACCGCCGAGGTCGTCAAGGACGCCGGCGCCTCGCTGTTTCGCGGCGGCGCTTACAAGCCGCGCACATCTCCCTACGCCTTCCAGGGTCTAGGCCAGGAGGGTCTGCGCCTGCTCGCCGAGGCAAAGGAGCAGAGCGGCCTGCCAATCGTTACGGAGTTGATGGACATGCGCGACCTGGAGCCGGTCCTTGAGGTGGCCGACGTCGTGCAGATCGGGGCGCGCAACATGCAGAACTACCCACTGCTGGCCGAGGTCGGACGCTCAGGGCGTCCGGCGCTACTCAAGCGCGGGCTTTCCTCCACGCTCGACGAGTTGCTGATGGCGGCAGAGTACATCCTCAAGGAGGGCAACCCGAACGTGATGCTGTGCGAGCGGGGTATTCGCACGTTCGAGACCGCCTATCGCTTCACGCTCGATCTGATGGCCGTACCGGTGCTCAAGGAGCTCTCGCACCTGCCGGTGATCGTCGATCCGAGCCATGCAGCGGGTAGGCGCGAGCTCGTGCTGCCGTTGTCGTTGGCGGCGGCCGCCGCCGGGGCCGATGGAATCATCGTCGAGGTGCACCCGAATCCCGACGAGGCCATCTGCGACGGCCCACAGGCGCTGATCGCGGACGAGTTCGCCGACTACGCGGCGGCGGTGCAGAGTGCCGCGGCGCTCGCCGGGAAGGCATTCACCACCGCTTGAGGGCCAATCGAAACATATGAAGGTGGCGGTGCTCGGGGTCGGGCTGATCGGGGGCTCCATTGGTATGGCCGTGCGCCGTCGCACCGGTGCGTACGTGGTCGGCTACGATCGTGAGGCGAGCGCGCTATCGAGCGCCGTCGAGCTTGGCGCGATCGACGAGCCGGCGTTTACGATCTCGGACGCGGTGTGCGAGGCCGACGTGGTGTTCATAGCCACACCGGTTGGCGCCGCGACGGAAACCGCCCTGCTCGCTCTGGAGGCGGTCGGCTCTGCATGCGCGCTCAGCGATGTCGGCTCAACCAAGCGTGCGATCGTCGACGCGATATCCGATCCGCGCTTCGTCGGCGGCCACCCATTGGCTGGTGCGGAGACGGCCGGAGTGGCCAGCTCTCGCGAGGACTTGTTCGACGGCGCTACTTGGTATCTCACCCCTGCCGCTGGAGCGACGTGGTCTGCCGCGGGCGCCGGTTCGTCCAGCGGCGCCAGCGAAAAGTCGAGGGAGAGTGGGTCCTCTGCCGAGGTTTGCGTCGATGCCGCGCCGTGGGCGGTCGAGCGACTACGCGGACTCGTCGAACGCATCGGTGGCCTGCCGGCGGCGATTGCCCCCGATGCCCACGATCGCCTGATGGCGAGCGTCTCGCATCTGCCGCACGTGTTTGCCAATGTGCTTGTCGCACAGGCTGTGCAGTCCATCGAGTCCGACAGGATGATGCTCGACCCCGACGGGTCTCTTGGCTCTGGTCCGAGCTTCCGCGACGCTACGCGTGTGGCCGGGGCCAACACCGCGATCTGGACCGACATATACCTTTCAAATCGCGACCTGCTGGCTGAGGCGCTCGATGGAGCAATTCACGAGTTGAGCGTAGTGCGCGACGCGCTATGTGCCCGCGATGAGGAGCGACTTGCCGCGTGGAACGAACGTGCGCGCACGGAGCGAGCGAGGCTGCGGCGAGCAGGACTCGTCTCGGACTCGTAGTCTGGATCGCGATGGATGTACGCTTCGAGCCATCTGCCGGGCTGCACGGTGAGCTGAGGGCTCCCGCCGATAAGTCGATCTCTCATCGTGCTGCTCTGCTGGGTGCGATGGCCTCCGAGCCGACGCGGATCGAGAACTACCTACATGCCGCTGACACTGATTCGACGCTCGCGGCGGTGCAAGCGCTGGGCGCCTTGGTGGATGAACGCGATGGGGTGATCACCGTACGCGGCACAGGCCTGCGCGAGGCGCGTCTGCCAACCGAGACGATCGATGTCGGTAACGCCGGTACGCTGCTGCGTCTACTGCCCGGCTGGCTTGCGGCTCAGGAGGGTCGCTCTTTCACGCTTGACGGCGACGAGTCGATCCGTGGTCGCCCAGTTGACCGTGTGGCCGAGCCGCTGCGCTTCATGGGCGCCTCGATCGACGCGCATGAGGGACGCTTTGCGCCGTTCACGATTCACGGTGCACGCTTGCGCTCGATCGCCTATGAGTTGCCGGTTGCCTCAGCCCAGGTCAAGTCGTGTGTGCTCTTGGCGGCGTTGGCGGCCGATGGCGCCACGACCGTAGGTGAGCCTTCACGCAGTCGCGATCACACCGAGCGCATGCTGCTCCGTGCTGGAGTCAACATCCACCGTAACGGCAAGCACGTCACGGTTGTCAACGCAGACGAGCTTGTGCTCGATCGCGTGATCGTGCCGAGCGATCCGAGCTCAGCCGCGTTTGCGATTGCCGCGGGCGTGCTCGTCCCCGGCTCACGTCTGCTCGTACGTGATGTCGGCGCCAACTGGACGCGCACAGGGTTCCTACGAATCGTGCAGCGCATGCGCGGGATCGTGCTCGGCGACCTCGAGGATGAAAGCGGCGAGCTGATCGCCGAGGAGCCAATCTGTGACCTCGACGTGGCTCATGGGGCACTGGAGGGCACGTTCGTTGAACCAGACGAGGTTCCGCTGGCGATAGACGAGCTTCCGCTGGTCGCGTTGTTGGGCTGCTTCGCCGAAGGGGAAACGGTCGTGCGCGGTGCCCAAGAGCTGCGGGTGAAGGAGTCAGATCGCATCGCGACCGTGGTCGAGGGCCTGCGCGAGCTTGGCGCCGACATCGACGCGCTGGAGGACGGCTTTGCCGTGACAGGCACAGGCGGCCTGCGCGGTGGAGTGATCGACGCCGCAGGCGATCATCGCCTGGCGATGATGGGTGCGGTCGCGGGCTTGGCCTCACGTGAGGGAGTCACGGTGCTCGGAATGGAGGCGGCGGCGGTCTCCTACCCGAGCTTTGTGCAGGACATCAGGGCGTTGGCCTCGTGAGGCTTGGCGCTTCCGTGGGGATCGGATGGACATTTGCATGCGGCTGTCCTTGCCTGCAAGGCGCGCCTTGTCTGCGCCTCTACGAGCCATGCTGATCGCGATCGATGGCCCCGCGGGCGCGGGCAAGTCAACGGTTGCGCGCGCACTGGCGGACCGGCTCGGCTTCACCTATCTCGACAGTGGTGCGATGTATCGCTGCGTCGGGCTCCTCTCGCTCGAATCTCCGGATCTGCGGGCAGCCTCGCTCGCTCGTTCCGCTCGCATCGAGCTTGTCGCTGGAGCGAGCACATCCTGGGATTCTCAGGCAGGGAAGGTGCTGCTCGACGGGCGTGACGTCAGCGATGCGATCCGTACGCCCGAGATCTCCACGGCCGCCTCGCATGTTGCCGCCGACCCGGGCGTGCGCGAAGCACTCGTGGCCAAGCAGCGCAAGCTGATCGAACAAGGCGATTGGGTTGCCGAGGGCCGCGATATCGGCACAATCGTGGCACCCGGGGCGGAGATGAAGGTCTACCTGACGGCGGATCCGGCAGAGCGTGCTCGCCGTAGAGCAGCAGAGTTGGGTGGCGATCAGGCGACGGTGATGGCCGAGCAGACGCTGCGCGACACGCGCGATTCCACCCGTGCCCACAGTCCGTTGGAAACGGCACCCGGCGCCATCGTGCTCGACACCACCGGCATGAGCTTCAACCAGGTGGTCGATCACATCGCAGAGCTTGCCAAGTCGGCGCTCCGTTGAGGTGAGCCATGAGGTCGCGCTCCATATTCGACCCACCGCTCCTTCTTCCTTCCCCTCGGCCTGAGGGTCGTCAGTCGACACGGCGTCCAGGCCGGTCATACTCCCCTGATGCAGAAGGTTGCGATAGTCGGCTATCCGAACGTGGGCAAGTCCTCGCTTGTCAACCGCTTGGCGGGCTCGCGCGAGGCCGTCGTGCACGAGCGGGCAGGCATCACACGCGACCGCAACGAGATCGAATGCGAGTGGAACGGGCGCGCGTTCACGCTGATCGACACCGGTGGCGTGGACTTCCAGGACGAGGATCCATTGTCGGGCTCGATTCGCGAGCAGGCTCGCGCTGGCCTTGCCGACGCGCAGGTGGCGGTGCTGGTCGTGGACGCCAAAGCCGGTGCCCGTCCAGGGGACGAGGAGATGGCCGAGCTGTTGCGCCGTGCGCCGCTGCCGAGCATCATCGCCGCGAACAAGTGCGACGGGGTCGCCGACCTGCCGCTTGCCGCTGACTTCCATCGGCTTGGCCTTGGCGAGCCGCTCGCAGTCTCGGCGGCGCAGGGGCTTGGTACTGGAGACCTGCTCGACCGCATCGTGGAGCTGCTCCCGCCGGAGGAGCAGGATGACACTGAGGAAGAGGAAATCCGCCTGGCTTTGATCGGCCGTCCGAACGTTGGCAAGTCCTCGCTGGTCAACCGCTTCCTCGGCGAAGACCGCGTGATCGTCTCGGAGCTTGCCGGCACCACGCGCGATGCGATCGACACTCCTCTGACGGTGGACGGAAGGCGGCTGGTGCTAATCGACACGGCCGGCATGCGGCGCCAGTCCAAGGTGGAGGACTCGGTTGAGTACTACACGACCTTGCGCTCCCAGCGTGCCGCTGAGCGCGCCGATGTGGCGCTTGTCGTATGCGACGCGAGCGACGGGGTCACCGCGCAGGACCTGCGTGTGGCCGAGCTTGCGATGAAGGCCGGTTGTGCGACCGCGATCGTGCTCAACAAGTGGGACCTCCACGAAGGCACAGAGAAGGATCTCGACCACGAGCGTGCGCGTGTTGCTGAAAAGCTGCGATTGCGCCCGCGCGTGCTGACCGCGAGCGCGAAGACCGGTCGCAACGTCTCGCGATTGATCGCTGAGGCACTGGCGCTTGGTGATCGTCGCCGCGGGCGCATCCCTACGCCCGAGCTCAATCGCTTCCTGGCCGAGGCGGTACAGGTGCGCCAGCCGCCCGTGGGCACGCGTCGCGGCTCAAGCCAACATCGCCTGAAGCTGATCTACATGACCCAGATCGAGGAGCGCCCGCCGCGCTTTGCGATCCAGGTCAACTCGCGCGCACGGGTTACGCGTGACTACGCCTACTTCATCGAGAACCGTCTGCGCGCCCGTTACGGGATGGACGGAGTGCCGCTGATCATCGACTTCGTCGAGCGTGGCACCCGCACACGCGTGCAGGCTGCATAGACTCTGTCCACTTCGCAAGCGACCCATGGAGCCGATCCCCAAACCATGAGCCAACATTCCGATAAAGAGTTCCTGTTCACCTCCGAGTCGGTCACGGAGGGCCACCCCGACAAGATCGCCGACCAGATTTCAGATGGCGTGCTCGACGCAGTGCTCACAGACGACCCCTACGGCCGTGTCGCATGCGAGACGCTCGTAAATACCGGCTTGATTGTCGTCTCCGGTGAGATCTCCACTGATACCTACGTCGACATTCAGGAAATCGCCCGTGAGACAGTGCGCAAGATCGGCTACGACAACGCCGCCTACGGCTTTGACTGCGACACCTGCGCAGTCATAAACGCAATCGACAAGCAATCGCCGGACATCGCCCAAGGTGTCGACGCGGCTTATGAGACTCGTCACGACCCGGCTGATGAGGACGAGCTCGACATCGCCGGTGCGGGCGACCAGGGCATGATGTTCGGCTATGCCTCGAACGAGACCGAGGAGCTGATGCCGCTGCCGATCGCGCTGGCGCACAAGCTCTCAAAGCGCCTGGCTGAGGTGCGCAAGGGCGATGTGCTCCCTTACTTGCGCCCTGACGGAAAGACGCAGGTCACCGTGCGCTATCAGGACGGACGGCCAGTGGAGATCGAAAAGATCCTGATCTCCACGCAACACGCCGACGGCATTGACTCAGAGACGCTGATCAAGCCCGACCTGCTCGAGCACGTGCTGCGCCCTGTGTTGCCGGCCCAACTGTACGACGAGAAGAAGCTGATCAAGAACTTTCTCGTCAATCCTACCGGCCGTTTCGTGATCGGCGGACCGATGGGCGATTGCGGCTTGACTGGGCGCAAGATCATCGTCGACACCTACGGCGGCATGGCCCGCCATGGCGGCGGCGCCTTCTCCGGCAAGGACCCTTCAAAGGTGGATCGCTCTGCCGCCTACGCGGCACGCTGGGTTGCCAAGAACATCGTCGCCGCGGGCCTGGCTGACCGTGCAGAGGTACAGGTCGCCTACGCGATCGGTGTCGCACATCCGGTTTCGGTCATGGTCGAGACGTTTGGCACCGAGAAGATCGGCCGTGGGCAGATCGCAAAGCTGGTCGATGAGCACTTCGACCTGCGTCCCGGCGCATTCCGGGAGGAGCTGAAATTGCACCGTCCGATCTACCAGAAGACCGCTGCTTACGGTCACTTCGGCCGCAACGACCACGATTTCACGTGGGAGAAGACCGACAAGGCTGAGGCTTTGCGTGCGGCGGCGGGGCTGACCGCGGCCGGCGCCGGCGTCTGACCAGGAGGGCTCTGGGCGGCGCCATACTGCGTCCTCCCTCCCTTGTGTGCTGAAGCACACGGTGGTCGGTGCGTCCTTGTCTGGCTTGCCCAGAGCCCTCCTGGTCGCAGAGTGCGTCGCGAGGTGGTCCGCCAAATTCGCGGCCGGGGCGCTTCGACGTGGTCCGGCGACGTCTTTAGTGTGGGTATGTGTCTGCGATAGCCCAGGTCGAGCCGATGACAACGGCCCGCGTGTTGCGCGGGCCGTTTGACTATCGCCTCTCTGAGGAGATGAGCGAGACAGTCACCGTCGGCTCGATGCTGGTGGTCCCCTTCGGGCGGCGCGAGATCCTCGGTGTAGTGACGGCGCTTGCCGACCACAGCGAGGTCTCCGAGGAGAAGCTGCTGGCGCCACTGCGCGCGCTCGAGTTGGGCGTTCCCATCGGCCTAGTGGCGCTTGCCGAGTGGCTGGCGGACGAGTACTGCTCCACGCTTGCCAGGGCGCTTTCGCTCGTGCTGCCGCCCGCTGCCACGCGTCGGTTGAGCGGAAGAAAACGTCGCACTAAACCTGCGCTGCCCGAGCATGTCCGGCTCGGCGTGCGAACTTCTGAGCCACCCACGCTCACAGCCGAGCAGTCGGCCGCGCTGAGCAATCTCATCCTGGCACTGCGTAGCGGCCGATCGCAGACGCGATTGCTTGCCGGTATCACTGGCTCGGGCAAGACGGAGGTATATCTGCGTGCCTGCGCCGAGGCGCTCGAGCAGAGACGGGGCGCGATCGTACTGGTCCCCGAGATCGCGCTCACCACGCAGATCGTCGGGCGCTTCGTCGAGCGCTTCGGCGACACCGTGGCTGTCTTGCACTCTCGCTTGACGGTGGCCCAGCGCCGAGAGGAGTGGCGGCGCCTGCGCGTCGGAGAGGCACGCATATGCGTCGGACCGCGCTCGGCTGTCTTCGCGCCGATCGAGCGGCTCGGGCTGATCGTGGTCGACGAGGAGCACGATTCCTCCTACAAGCACGAGGGCGATCCGCGCTATGACGCGCGTGCGGTTGCCGCGCGACGTGTAAGCGACTGCGGTGCGCTATTGCTGTTGGGCAGCGCTACCCCGCGTCCTGAGAGCGTGTACGAGGCCCCAGCCGCGATACGCCTCTCTCGCCGCGTCGATGACCGGCCTCTGCCGCAAGTCAGGGTGCTCGACATGCGCAACCAACTTCCCGGTCTGCACCCAGTGACGGCTGAGGCGTTGAGGGAGGTGCGCTCGGTGCGTGGCAAGGCGATCGTTCTGCTCAATCGTCGGGGCTGGTCGAACTTCCTCAGCTGTCGTGAGTGCGGACGTGTGTGGGGCTGTCCGGAGTGCGACGTCGCGCTCGTGCTGCATCGCGCGAACGGGATCGTTGCCTGTCACCACTGTGGCCACCAAGAGCAGGCCCCGCAGCGTTGCGCATGTGGCTCGATGTCCGTCGCGCGCCACGGCGCCGGCACGGAGCGCCTCCAGCACGAGCTCGCAGCTACGCTCGAAGACGGCGATTTTCCAGTCTTCCGGCTGGACGCGGACACGATCGGCGGTTCGAGCGGACCTGCTGTCGGCACCGCTGGCGGAGTGGGCGAGGCGTCGGAGAGCGTCGGAGCGAGCGATCTGTTGAGTCGCTTCGAGGCTGCGCCCGCGGGTGTGCTGGTCGGCACGCAGATGGTTGCCAAGGGCCATGACTTCGCGGATGTCACGCTTGGCGTAGTGTTGGACGCCGACGCGACCTTGCGCTTCCCCGACTTTCGCGCGGAGGAGCGGACTTTCGCGCTCGTCACACAGCTTGCCGGCCGTGTCGGCCGCGGCAACGACGGCCATGTGCTCGTACAGAGCATCGCCCCCGAGGCTCGCTCGATCGTGCATGCAGCCGCGCACGACAGCGACGGTTTCCTCGCCGGCGAGTTGGAGCGCCGCCGCGCGCTTGAATATCCGCCCTTCTCGAGCTTGATCCGCGTGGTCTGCTCTGCCGAGCATTCCGCACAGGCACATACTGCGGCTAGGGCCATGCGTGAGGGACTGGCCGGCTGCGGGGGCAGCATCCTGGGTCCTGCCGGCCTATTTCGCCTGCGTGGGCGGGAGCGTCAGGTGTTGGTCGTCAAGGCGCCGCCCGAGCAGCGCTCGCAGACGATCGGTCTGATCGGCGCCGCGGTTCGGCAAACGGCCGATTCCCGCGCTCACAGCGGCGTCAATTTCAGCGTCGACGTAGATCCTCAATAGTCGGGCTGTGAGCGCCGCCTCGCTCGTCTTTGAAATCTCGCCGGACACTAGACTTGGGGACGATGAGCGACGAAGAGGTGATGGACTCAGAGGTCGAGCCCGAGGAGGGCCCTTCGACGGTAGCCGAGCTCGACCCGGAGACCAGAGCGCGCCGCGACGCGGCCCTGCGCCGTGTGCGCAAGTTCGGCGACCCGGTGCTGCGAGCGACAGCGCTGCCGGTCGATCGCTTCGACGAGTCGCTGGCAAGCGAGGTCGAGCAGATGGGGGAGCTGATGCACGACGCGCTCGGAATCGGCCTCGCGGCGACCCAGCTTGGTGTGCTGCACCGTGTGCTTGTCTACCGCGCCTACAGCGATGACCCGCTGACAGCGCTGGTCAACCCCGTGATCGAGTGGACAGCCGAGGAGCTCGAGACGCTCGAGGAGGGCTGCCTCAGCCTGCCGGGCGTGCATGTCGATGTCGAACGTCCCGCACAGGTGCGTGTGCGCGCCCGCGATGTCGCCGGCAAGGAGTTGGTTGTCGAGGCGGAGGGACTGGAGGCACGTGTCATCCAGCACGAGATCGACCATCTCGACGGCATCCTGATTCTCGACCGTATCCCACGCGAGTTGCGCAAGCAGACGATGCGCGAAATGCGCGAGGCAGTCGCGGCCGCAAGCGCGGTGTAGCGCGCCTTTGATGCGCACGGTCTTCCTGGGAACATCCGAGTTCGCTGCAGCCTTGCTGGTACGCCTGGTCGGTGAGCGCGGACAGCCCGACAGCTACGCCCCGACGCTTGTGCTCACGCGCCCAGATCGCCCTGCGGGACGGGGTCGCAAGCTTGCCTCGCCACCGGTCGCGGGGACCGCCCGCGCGCTTGGTCTGGAGATGGCCCAACCCGAGAGCGTCAACGAACCGGCCGTGTGCGAGCTGATCGCCGATCTCGCTCCGGATGTCGTTGTCGTCTGCGCGTTTGGTGCGCTCGTCAAGGAGCCGCTGCTCTCCGCCTATGAGATGCTCAACGTGCACCCATCGCTACTACCACGCTGGCGGGGTGCCGCCCCGATCGAGCGAGCGATCATGGCCGGCGACGGGCGCACCGGCGTCTCGATTATGCGCCTCACCGCCGGTCTGGACAGTGGGCCGGTGTGCCTGTCGACGAGTGAGCCCATACACGCCGACGACACGTTCGCTTCGCTGGCTGTGCGGCTCGAGCATGCCGGCGGCGATCTGCTGCTCAGCGCCCTCGCGGCGCTGGATCACGGCGAGGCGCTGGCGTTCGCCGAGCAGGATGAGCGGACGGTCACATATGCCGAGAAGATCGGACCTGCCGACCGCTTGCTGGACCCGAGCCATCCAGCCGTCGAGCTGGAGCGCGTGGTGCGTGCCTTGAGCCCACACATTGGTGCGCGCGTTGAATTGTCCGACGGCAGTCTGCTGGGCGTGCAACGAGCTGCGCTGGCGAGGCCGCCGGCAGCGGACGCGGACATGGGTGTACACATCCGCGAAGGCAGGCTATTGCTGGACTGCGTGGAGGGCCGGCTTGAGCTGCTCGAAGTCCAGGCGCCCGGGAAGCGCCCGATGGCAGCCGAGGCCTTCCTGCGCGGGCATGGCCTGCCATCGCTGTGAGCAAGCGCACTCAGGCGGGTACAGAGCCGAACGGTAGTCTCGGCGGCGGTCGTGGCAAGGCCAGTGGCGGCCCAGCGCGGACACGACGTGCGAGGGCCCCAATCGCGCCCGCACGGTGCTGTGCCTATGTCGTGCTGCGCCGTGTATTCGAGCAGGGCGCCTACGCCGATCGCGCGCTGCAAGCCGAGGCCGTCAAACTCGACGCGCGCGACCGTGCGCTCGCCATGCGCCTTTCCTACGGTGCGATCCAACGACGGGCCACGCTCGACCACGTGATCGAACACCTCGCGGGTCGCCCCTCTAAGCGGCTCGACGCTCCCGTGCTGGCGGCACTGCGGCTTGGCCTGTATGAGCTGCTGTACCTCGACGGTGCGCCCGACCATGCGGTTGTCGCCGACTGCGTCGAGCTTGTAAAGACAGGCCGAAGCTCTGCCTACAACTTCGTCAATGCCGTGCTGCGTAGGGCCACGCGCGAGGGTGCCGCGGCATTGATCGGCACCCTGCGCGATGACACGCCCGAGCGGGCGGCAATCGCTCATTCCCATCCGCAATGGCTTGCGCGTCTCTGGTGGGATTATTTGGGGCCGGCGGATGCTCGTGCATTGATGGCCGCCGACAACGAGCCGGGCGAGCTGGCGCTGCGCGTCAACACGCTGCGAGCCAGCCTCGCCGCCGTCGCGGCTGAACTGGCCGTACCCACGCACACCGACCCTGAGCTGCTCGAGGCGCTCGTGCTCGATGGTCCACTCGACCTGCACGGCTCTGATCTGTGGGAGTCGGGCGCGGTCATCGCCCAATCTCGCGCGGCGATGCTGGTAGCACGGGCGCTCGGTCCTCAGCCTCGCGAGCGAGTGCTCGACCTGTGCGCGGCGCCCGGAGGCAAGAGCACGCATATCGCCGCGTTGATGGGGGACGAGGGCGAAGTCGTGGCGGTCGAGCGCAACCGAGCGCGGGCCGCCGAGCTGGGCGCCACGGCGCGACGCCTACACGCCCACAGTGTTCGCGTCGAGCTTGCGGACGCCGTGGAAGCGCGCCCCGAGGGGTCGGTTTACGATCGCGTTCTCATCGATCCGCCATGCTCAGGTCTGGGCACGCTCCAAGCTCGCCCGGACCTACGCTGGCACGTCGTCGCCGAGGACATCGAAAAGTTGGTCCAAATCCAGGCGGCGATCCTCGACGCAGGCGCCAAAGCGCTCCGTCCGGGCGGCGTGCTGGTCTATTCCACGTGCACGATCTCCCCGCAAGAGAACGAGCAGCAGGTCGAACTGTTCCTCAGGCGGACTTCAGACTTCGCGCTAGAGGACCTGAGGAACGAACAACAATCCCATATCCACCCAAGCATGCCCGAGGCCCTGCTGACGATGCCCCACCGCGATCGCACAGCCGGTTTCTTCATCGCGCGGATGCGGCGAGTGGGGTAGCCGTCCACGGGTAGGCTCTGATGAGCATGGATGACACGCAGCCCGCACCGAAGAAAGATCCGGTCGATCTTGGTCCACTGTGCCCGAACTGCAGCGAGCCGTGGCTGAGACCAACGAACCTCCCGGGCAGGTACCGCTGCGTCTATTGCCTGCACCGTTTCGAGCTGTCCTCGGTCTGTCCGAACTGCGGCGAGCATTCGACGATCGTGCGCATGTCCTCGACCGCGATCCTGAAGTGCAACAGCTGCGGCGACAGCATGCTGATGGCCATATGAACACATATGGCGGCGCTGGGCAGCGTCCTCCCTCACTTGTGTGCTGAAGCACACCGCGTTCGGTGCGTCCTTGCCCAGCTTGCCCTGTGTGTCCACATGAGCTTCTCGTCTGAGAGGATCTGAGCATGTCCAGCGGAGATCTCCTGCGCGAGGTGCGTGTGGCGCCGTCGATTCTCTCAGCCGATTTCGCGCGGCTGGGCGAGCAAGTGGGGGAGGTGCTTGAGGCGGGGGCACGCGTCATCCACGTCGATGTGATGGATGGACATTTCGTCCCGTCGATCACGCTCGGCCCGATCGTCGTCGCTGCGTTGCCCGAGCAGGTCGAGGGTGTGGGGGGATTGCTTGACGTGCACCTGATGATCGAGCGGCCCGAGCGACACATCCCGGAATTCCTGAAAGCCGGCGCGCGCTCGATCACATTCCACGCCGAGTCCACGCCCCATATCGCCTATACGGCAAGCCTCGTGCGGGAGGGCGGCGCAAGCGTCGGTATTGCGATCAACCCCGCGACACCGGTCGGCGCGGTGGCGGAGCTGCCCGACGCGATCGATCTGGTGCTGTGCATGACCGTCAATCCGGGCTGGGGGGGACAGGCGTTCATCGGGCACTCGCTCGACAAGATCGAGCGGCTGCGCCACATTCTCGGCGACGGCGTTGCGTTGGAGGTCGACGGCGGTATCGACACCGACACCGCCGCGCCGTGTCGAGCAGCGGGCGCAAACTTGTTTGTCGCCGGCTCGGCGATCTTCGGTGAGCCGGATCCGGCCGCGGCCTACCGTCGACTGACCGACGCCGCCGGGGCCCTCTGACTCGTCCCTAAGGGAAGGCTTGCGTGGATCGGGCTATGGTGCCAGCGCCGCCGGCACGCTCTGACACGGTGGCGCTCCACGCCTGTATACAAAGTTCAGCATCAAGGCAAGCAGGCTGGTGGCGCCCAGGTAACCGATCTCGGTGCGCAGCAGTTCTTCTGAGACGAGCGGCACCAGCATCCAGGCGACGAACACCACAGCTGCCACGATCCAGCAGGTGGCGGCGGTGCGCGCCTGGTTGCGGGCGAGAGCCGCCTGGTTTAGAGCTCCGGAGGTCAGGTGCATGCCCATGCCAAGTCCGATCAGTGCCAGCCCGACGCGACCGTATTCGAAGCTCTGGCCAAACAGCGTTTTCATCACCGGTGGCCCAATCGCCAACAAGCCGAGTGCCGTCGCCAGCGCGAACGCCGCGATCGCCATGACCGTCACGCGGATCGCCTTGGCGAATGCCTCGTGGCCCTCGGTTGCCTCAAGGCCTGTCAGGTGCGGCAGCAGCGAGGTCTGGATCGCCTGGAAGAGCTGCAGCGGCGCGCGCGCGATCAGAAGCACGTTGAACACGATCCCGGCGAGCGCCACGTTGGTCGAGGTGATGTCCACCGTCAGGACAGCTGCGTTCAGCAGCGTCTGCTCGGAGAGCATCACGCCGGAGACCGCAAACGCAAACCCTGAGCCGCGCCGCAACGACAACTCGTCTGCCGCTACAGCCTCCTCAATACCCTCGGTCCCTGGCCCCGCCAAGGCGGCGTCCAGATCCTCAAGCTCCTCCATTTCCGGCTTCCCGGAAAGCTCGCTGGAGCGCCGCATGAACGCCACCGGCACGACCACGAGCGAGACGAAGGGCGCCGCCGCGATTCCCAGCACAACCGCGGTCTGACCGTGGGCGATGCCGAGCGCCACAGCCAGCGCAAAACACAGGCGCGAGAGCGATTCGATCAGTACCAGGCCGCCGAACAGCCCAAAGTATTCGTGCCCCGCCAGCCAGCCACGGGCGAAATAGCTGGCGGCATATGCAAGCGTGCCGACCACCAGCACCCAATACAGCGCTGCATAGTGGTCGAAGACGTCGTCGATCAGCACTTCGTGCAGCGCCAGCGCAAGGATCAGGAATACCAGCGCGAAGCCGGCTTGGATCGCGATCGGCACGCGCACCGAATGCTGTTCGTGCCCGCGTGCGCGACGGTCGGCGATCGTGCGCGAGAGCAGCTGTTCGATCGGCCGGTAGATGACCGAGATGATCACGAACATGATCGACCACAACAGGTCGAGTCGCTTGGCCGAGACTTCCCCGAGCACGTGGCTGGCGATCGAGAAGTACGCGAACGTCAGGACCCCGGTTGAGGCGATCCCGATCGACAGGATGCGCGCCCCGCTGCCATATGAGCGAGGTGACTTCCGGCTGTGCGCCCTGCTCGGCCGCGTCCTTTTCGTCTGTCGTGGTGGATCGGCCCGTCATCGCAGCAGCCCAAGGTGCCGCCTGGGGCCGCTCACCCGAGGCGGACAAGCAGCATCGTCCAGGGAAACGGCGAGCGCGCCTCGACAACGTCCCCATAGCGCGAGAGCAACTGTACGAACGAGCGCTTGGACCAGTGGTTGAGATGTCCGGGCGTGTTGCCGAGCTGCGACCAGTACGCGCCGCGAGCCATGTTCAGCATCCGCCACAAAGGCTCGCGCGGCACCGACACGAGCAGCCGGTGCTCGGCACAGCGGGCCATCTCCGCAAGCGTGTGCTCGGGGTCGGGCACATGCTCGAGCACCTCGATCGCGCAGGCGACGTCGAACTCGTTGTCGGCAAACGGCAGGTTCTCAGCCCGCATCACCTTGTATTCGAGGTTCGGCGCTTGGCGCTGCTCCCAGCCGGCCTGGATCGAGGGCTCCTCAAGGTCGATCCCCACGACGCGGCTTCCCTTCAGTCGCTGCGCCCACTTGTGCACGAGCACGCCCTCTCCGCAGCCGACGTCCAGCAGCGACGCAGGGCTGGCGGCAGCGAACAGTTCGTCGAGCGTGCGCTCGAAGCCGGCCATCATGCGCTGCACCAGCGGATTAGTCGAGCCGTACTTGTCGTAGGTGTTGCCGGTCACGACGCCGTCCTTCGACACGGTCACGCCGCTGCTCATACCTCCACCGCCCTCTCCGATTCGCGCGCGTCTTGCGGGCGACCCTCGCGGATCGGGCCTGCTCCAGCGTCGTCCAGCCGCGCCGGATTAGCTTCGTAGTGGGAGGGCTCAACACCGAGTTGCAGCTCGATCCTACGCACCCGCTCAAAGGTCTTCTGCGTCATCACGCGCTGCGCGGCCAACAGGTCGCCGATCACGCCAAGCGCCCATAGCACGACCGCCGCGATGAACAGCACGGCGCCCAGGATCAACGACTGCACGTGCCCCTTGCCGTTGCCTTCGGCGTAAGCGACGACGAAGCGAATCCACACGCCCAGAGCCGCCACTCCGATCAGTGCGGCCAGGCTCCAGAACACACGCAACGGCTCGTACTGCGCGTAGATGCGAAAGATCGAGATCGAGTTGCGCCGAACATAGGCACCCATCGAGGGGAACAGGCGCGACTCGCGCGTCTTCGGGTTGGTCCTGATCGGCACGTGATCGATCGCGACCAGCTGCTTGCCGGCCTGGATGATCGTCTCCAGCGTATAGGTGAATTTCGAGACCACCAGCATCTGGATGGCGGCCTCGCGGTTATAGGCCCTGAAGCCAGAGGTCGTATCCGGGACCGAGGTCGAGGAGGCCTGGCGCACGACCCACGAGCCAAGGCGCTGCAAGATCTTCTTCAATGCCGAGAAGTGCTCGATGTTGCTCACCTCGCGGTCGCCCACGACCATGTCGGCACGACCCTCGAGGATCGGTCCGACCAGCTTGACGATGTCTCCGCCGTAGTACTGGTTGTCGGCGTCGGTGTTCACCACGACGTCGGCCCCGAGCTTCAAGCAGGCGTCCAACCCAGCCTGAAAGCCGGCGGCCAGCCCCTTGTTGTTGGTGAGGCGCACCACATGGTCCACGCCGTGCGCGCGCGCGACAGCAATTGTCTCGTCGGTCGAGCCGTCGTCGACGATCAGCCACTCGACGATGTCGAAGCCGGCGACCTCGCGTGGTAGGTCGGCAAGCGTGGCGGGCAGCTGCTCCGCCTCGTTGAAGCAGGGGATCTGGATGATGAGCTTCATAGGCCAAAGCCTAGTTCGCCGTGCGCCCTCCGACAGAGGGCGAGCACCTGCTGAGGGGAGTGGAGCTTCACCGGCCAAAGCCTATCCCGTCGAGCCGGCGTGCCTGGGGGTATGCATCGAAGTTCCCGCCGGTGCTTCGCCAAGCGCGTGAGGCAAGTATGGCCGGGTTGGTGCAGACGGACGCGCAGATAGGCTCTACAACCGAATGGCAAGCGCGACGCTGACACGGCCCGGGCCGGGTGATGAGGGTGGCTCGTTGCAAAGGCTGCGTGCAGTGCCGGCGTCAGCGTGGGCGAAGCTTGCGTTCGCCGTGATGTGCGTGCTGGCGCTCGTCGGCTACTTCGCCTTCCCCACCTATCCCACATACGACTCCTTCTACGCGCTGCTGTGGGGACGGGACCTGCTGCACCTGCACATGCCCGACTTCAATGTCTATCGCGGACCGACCGAGCACCCTCTTGCGATCGCTTTCGGGGCACTCTGCTCGATCGTCGGCCAAAGTGGCGCGCGACTGGTCGTGCTCGGCTCGATCAGCTCCTTCGTGGCACTGGTCGCCGGCCTCTACAGGCTAGGCAGGCTCTGCTTCGGCCCGATTGTCGGCGCTTTCGCCGGGCTACTCGTGCTCAGTCGCTTCTTCATCGAGAACCTCGCTGCCCAGGGCTACCTCGACATCAGCTATGTCGCGCTCGTCGTGTGGGCAACGGCGCTTGAGATAGAGCGCCCGCGGCGTGGCCCGTTTGTGTTCCTGTTGCTTGCGGCTGCCGGTCTACTGCGCCCCGATGCGTGGGTGTTGAGCGGCGTCTACTGGCTGTGGTGTGCCTATCCGGCTGATGCTCCTACGCGCCTGCGCTATCTGGCGCTGGCCGCGATAGCGCCGCTGTTGTGGATCGGTGTCGATGCTGTGGTCACAGGCGACCCGCTCTACTCGCTTCACTCAACCTCAGGGCTCGCCTCCGAACTGGAACGTACGCAGGGCTTCTCAAGTGTTCTCTCCTCGACCTGGAACTACGCGGTGCGGATCGACAAGCTGCCGGTGGTGCTCGGTAGCATCGCCGGTGCGCTGATCGCGATCTGGCTGACCCCACGGCGCGTGCTCGTACCGCTGGTCGTGCTCGGCACCCTGCTGTTCGTGTTCGTTGCCGAGGGCGCGGTGGGCGCGTCGGTTGTCGATCGCTACATGATCGGCTCGTCGGTCGTGATGCTCGTCTTCTGTGCGGTCGCGGTCGGTGGTTGGTCGATGCTCGAGCCTGCGACGGCGCTGAGGCGTGCATGGGTGGTGGGGGCGGCACTGCTCATCCTCTACGGCGCCGCTTCGGCCGCGAACACGCTCAGCCTCTCGAGCTTGCGTACGACGCTCGCCGACCATGAGAACTTCCATGAGGGGCTTGCAAGCGCTCTCCACAGTCCGGCTGTTGCGGCTGAGCTGAAAAGCTGTCCCTTGCTGTCTTTGCCGAACAACAAGCTGATCCCTGATGCGCGCTGGATCCTCGGTAGCACCGGTCAGCGCGAGATTGTCGCTCGCTCTGAGGCCAGCGCGGACGCGCTCAAGGGCTCCTATCAGCTCGAAGATCGGCTGCGACGTGGCAGCGTCGCGGTCTATCCGCTTGGTGAAGCCGTATTTGTCGACGCGATCGTTGACGTCGGCGACGATCCGCGCAATCAGGTGCCGCCGACCGGCTACAAACGCTTGTACACGAGTCGCTACTACGCCGTGTATGACAACTGCTGAGCACAGCCCGCATGCCGCCGGCTGAACCGGACAGCAGCTTGACGCGCGTTCGCAGCTCGCCTGTGCCCGAAGCGCTCGATCCGCAAGGCGAGACGGCAGGGGATCGCGACGAACGGTTGTGGGCGTGGTGCGGGCTCGCGCTGGTTCTATGCGTCGCGCTCGGCCTACGCCTGTGGGGCATCAAGGAGGGTCTGCCATACGTCTACAACATCGACGAGGCTGGCCATTTCGTTCCGAAGGCCGTCACGATGTTCTCCGACGGGCTGAACCCGCGCTACTTCGTCAACCCGCCGGCGCTCACCTACGTGCTGCATCTCGTATTTGATGCTTGGTTCGGCGGAGCCCACGGTGTGCGCAGCGAATATGCGCGCCACCCTGGCGAGGTGTTCTTGGTGGGGCGGGTCACCGTTGCGATGCTGGGAACTGCTGCCGTATGGATGTTGTATCTGCTCGGAGCCCGCCTGTTCGATCGTCGCATCGGTTTGCTTGCCGCGGCGATCGAGGCAGTCGCCTTCCTGCCGGTGTCCTATGGGCACTTGGCGCTCAATGACGCGATCACGCTGTTGCCACTGACACTGTCGCTCTTCGGCAGCGCCGGCGTGATGCGATATGGGCGAAGGCGTGACTATGCGCTAGCCGGGATCGGGCTTGGGTTCGCCTGCGCGAGCAAGTACACGGCCGGCATCGCGACCGTGCCGCTCGTCGTGGCTGCCGCCGCGCACTATCTGGACTCAATCGATGCTACGCGCGTCCACTTGGCCCGTGGTCAGTCGACAGATGGCCACGCGATCCCCGAGCACGCCGGACGTCGCGTGGTGCTCGGCGTAGCTCTGGCGGGGGTTTGCGCGCTCGTCGCATTCTTGATCGCCAACCCTTACTCGCTGTTGGACTTCAAACTTTTCTACTCCGAATTGGTACACCAGTCGAGCCTCTCCGATGAAGCGCAAGGCAAGCTCGGCGCGCCCAAGGAGATCGGCATCCTCTACTACCTGTGGTCGTTCTCATGGGGTCTTGGCTGGGTGCCGGCTCTGGCCGCGCTCGGTGGCGCGATCACGATCTGGCGTCGCCACCCGCGTATCGGGTGGCTGCTCGTGCCGGCGGCGATCTTGTTCCTCGCATTCATGGGCGTGCAGGATCGCTACTTCGGCCGCTGGCTGCTGCCGATCTTTCCGATCACGTGCCTGCTCGCCGCATATTTCGCCTCGCAGCTCGTGCACGTCATCATCGAAAAGGCGATGCCCCCGCACGCAGGGGCTCAGCGGATCGTTGCTGATCCAAAGGCGCCAGAAGTAGAGGACGGGGCGCGAGTCTCCTCAGAAGGTTCCCTGGCGACCGGTGTGCCTGTCGTGGGCAGAGCACCTCGCGGCTCGTCTGGCCAGAGGCGTATCGCGCTACTCACCGGGGCGCTCATCGCGATCGTGCTGCTTGCCCAAGGCGTCATCTATAGCGTCCACAACGACCTCGTACTCTCACGTGCGGACACGCGCAACATCACGCGGGCCTGGATGGTCGCCCACGTGCCGCGCGGCACGCCGATCGTGGTCGAGCCGGTCGTGCTCGACTCGTGGATCGAAGAAGGCTCCGGCTCTTCGCGCTCGGATCGCTGGGTGAAGTACCAGTCGCTGCAATCGGTGATCGCACCAAACGGGAGCTTGGCTCCGCAGACGATCCACCAAGTGGCCCTCGAAGACTATGAGACCACGCTTAGCCCTGCCCTGATCGGCTGGTATGAGAATCTGGGCTATTGCTGGGTGGTGGTCGGCTCCACCGAGTCCGGTCGGGCGCTGGCCGATCCGCGCGCTGCACCATTCGCAAGCGCCTACTACCACGTGCTGGCAACTCAGGCGGAAGTTGCATATCGCGTCTCGCCCTACTCACCGGGGAGCAGCCCGACGCGGTTCAGCTTCGACTGGTCGTTCGACTATTACCCGCTTTCCTATGCGCATCCTGGACCGGAAATGACCGTGTATCGCCTACGCGGTGGGCGCTGCGCCCGTAGCCGTTAGGGCATCAGGCCCTATCCTGGAGGAAGGCATGGCGATCACCACAGACACCGACCGGGTGCTGCTCGGGCGAGCGATCGAGCTGGCGCGCAACGGCGCCGAGCAAGTCAAGCCCAACCCGCTCGTGGGAGCGGTCGTCGCGCGCGACGGCGAGGTTCTCGGCGAGGGCTGGCACGAGCGCTACGGCGGCGCACACGCAGAGATCAACGCGATCGAAGCCTGTGGGCCCGACGGATCTGACCGGGACGACCCTGTACGTGTCGCTCGAGCCGTGCTGCCATGTTGGCAACACGCCGCCCTGTACCGATGCGATCATGCGCGCTGGCATCGCGCGCGTCGTCGTGGCCTCCGACGACCCGACCGAGAAGGCCTCCGGGCGTGGCCTCGGCATTCTTCGCGACGAAGGCGTCGAGGTGGTGGTCGCCGACGGCGAGCTGGCCGCCCGCGCGCGACTGCTCAACCAGGCGTTTCGCAAGCACGCACGTGTGGCGCGTCCCTGGGTCCTGTTCAAGTCGGCGATGACACTCGACGGCAAGGTGGCCACCAGGGCCGGCGACTCGCAGTGGATCAGCGGCGAGGAAAGCCGCTTGCTGGCTCATACTTGGCGCGCATCTGTAGATGCGGTTGTTGTTGGGATCGGCACCGCGCTCGCCGACGATCCGCAGCTCACCGCGCGACCCGACGGGATCCCGGCCGAGCTCCCACGTCAGCCGCGGCGTGTCGTGTTCGACTCGCTCGCGCGTCTGCCGATCTCCTCGCAGCTGGTAGCCGCCGCCGAGCAGGTTCCCTTGACTGTGTGCGTCTCGCGTGCGGCTGCACGCGCGGACACCGATGCGCTCGAGGCCGCGGGTGCGCAGGTGCTCGTCGCCACTGGTCAGAACGAGCCTGCACGCGTGCGCTCGGCGCTCGACCAGCTTGGCGCCGGTGGGATCGCCTCGGTGCTGTTGGAGGGTGGGCCACATCTCGCGGGAGCGTTTCTCGATGCTGGCGAGATCGACGAGATAAGGCTCTTTCTGGCGCCGATCCTGCTCGGCGGCCGCACCGCGCGCGATCCGCTGGAGGGCGAGGGTGTCGAGCGCATATCTGAGGCATTGCGCGCGCTCAGCTTTGACTGCGACCGTGTTGGCGATGACCTTTTGGTCTCCGCGCGGCTGCGAGAGTGGTGATCGACCGATGAGGCCAAACAAGACAAGCTTGCCGACATGTTCACGGGCCTGATCGCCGACCTGGGAAGCGTGAAGAGCGTCGAAAGCGACGCCGATGGCGCGACGCTCGAGATCTCGACGGCGCTAGCGGGCGAGCTGGCCGAGGGCGATTCCATCGCCGTCAACGGCGTCTGCCTGACTGCCACCGCCATCGAAGACGGCGCCTTCCGCGCACAGGCAATGCAGGAGACGCTGAGGCGCTCCTCGCTGTCAGCAATTGCGCCGTGGCTCGCACGTCAACCTGGAGCTTGCGCTGCGCGCCGACGGGCGCCTTGGTGGGCATATCGTGCAGGGCCACGTTGACGGGACCGGCACGATCGCAGAGCTACGCGAGGAGGGGTTCGCGCGGGTGCTGGACATTGATGTGGATAACGAGCTAGCGCGCTATCTGGTGGAGAAGGGCTCAGTAGCGCTCGACGGCGTCAGCCTGACGGTGAGCGAGCTTCGCGATGGGGGCTTCTCGGTATCGCTGATTCCCGAGACGCTCACGCGCACGAACCTCGGGGAGGCGCAGGTCGGGGATCGGGTCAATCTCGAGGTTGACATCCTCGCCAAGCATGTAGAGCGACTCATGGAGGCGCATGTATGAGCCAGTCCAAGACAACCACGCCGTTCGCGACCGTCGAGGAGGCGATCGAGGAGATCAGACAGGGCAAGATGGTCGTCGTCTGCGACGACGAGGATCGCGAGAACGAGGGCGATCTCACGATGGCCGCCCAGTTCGCCACACCGGAGGCGATCAACTTCATGGCCAAGGAGGGGCGCGGGCTGATCTGCCTCTCGCTCACCCCAGAGCGGTGTGACGAGCTCGGGCTCGATCTGATGGCGGCCAAGAACGAGTCTTCCTTCGAAACCCCGTTCACGGTCTCCATCGAGGCACGTGAAGGCGTCACCACCGGGATTTCGGCACACGATCGCGCGCACACCATCCAGGTGGCGATCGATCCCGAAAGCGCGCCACGCGATCTCGTCCAGCCCGGCCATCTGTTCCCGCTCAAGAGCCGTGCGGGCGGTGTGCTCGAGCGGGCGGGACAGACTGAGGCGGCAGTCGATCTGGCACGGCTCGCTGGTCTCAATCCGGCCGGCGTGATCTGCGAGGTGATGAACGACGACGGCACGATGGCGCGCGTGCCGGATCTGGTCGGCTACTGCGCTCGCCATGGGCTGAAGATGATCACTGTTGCGGATTTGATCTCCTATCGCCGGCGCCACGACAAGCTGGTGGAACGGGTCGTGGCGACACGCCTGCCGACGGCGTTCGGCGACTTCGAGGCGGTCGGCTATCGCTCGCTCGTGGACGACAAGCACCATGTCGCGCTCGTCAAGGGCGACGTCGCCGGACGCGACGACGTGCTCGTGCGCGTGCACTCGGAGTGCTTGACCGGCGACGTGTTCCATTCGTTGCGCTGCGACTGCGGCGAGCAGCTCACTTCGGCACTTTCGATGATCGAGCGCGAGGGCGAAGGGGTGCTGTTGTACCTCTCCCAGGAGGGGCGGGGCATCGGCCTGCTCAACAAGCTGCGCGCCTATCGCCTGCAGGAGGACGGCCTTGACACGGTCGAAGCCAACGAGCGCCTTGGGCTGCCAGCCGACCTGCGCGACTACGGGATCGGGGCGCAGATCCTCGTCGATCTTGGTCTCAGCTCGATCCGCATCCTCACCAACAACCCGAAGAAGATCAAGGGCCTGGAGGGCTACGGCCTGTCGGTCAGCGCGCAGATCCCGATCGAGCACGCGCCCAACGAGCACAACGAGGCCTACCTGCGCACCAAGGCCCAGCGCATGGGCCACATCCTGCACCACCAGGGGCTCAACCTCGACGCGGAGCTATTGCACTCCGAGCGCGAGCAGGATCGCGAGCGCGGAAAATGAGCTTCGCGATCGTCATCGGGCGCTTCTACGAGGAGTTGGCCGAGCGTCTGGAAAAGGGTGCGCTTGACGCGTTTCGCGAGGGCCGGCCACACCGACGTAGAGGTGTTCGACGTGCCCGGCGCGTTCGAGCTGCCGCTGGCGGCCAGCTATGCCGCGCAATCTGGCCGTTTCGCCGGTGTCGCCTGTTTGGGCGCTGTGATCCGCGGGGAGACCAGCCACTACGACTACGTATGCGCCGAGGCTGCTCGCGGGATCCAACAGGTATCGCTCACCAGTGGCGTGCCCTGTGCGTTCGGAGTGCTTACATGCGAGACGATGGAGCAGGCGCTGGCCCGCACTGGCGGGGGCAAGCGCGACCAGGGTGCGCACGCGGCCGAGGCGGTGCTCAGGATGGCTGCTCTACGTGTCCAGCTGGCGGGCGAGCGCGACGCCCAGGCGCTCGCCGAGCTGTTCGATCCATCCGGCGGTTGAGCGGCTGTCCAGCAGTTGTTCGCTTGAGCGGCTACACTGCCGAGCGTCATGGCCAAGATATGTCACAGCTGCGGGAAGGGTCCCGCGTTCGGCAATAGTCGCAGTCACTCGATGGTCGCCACCAAGCGGCGCTTCGATCCCAACCTGCAGAAGGTCAAGATCCTCGTCGGCAAGGCGCCCCGTCGCGTATACGTGTGTACGCGTTGTCTGAAGGCCGGCAAGGTCACGAAGGCCCTGTAGGGCCGATAGGCGGCGTCAGGCTGCGTCCTCGTTCGCTCATGTGCTGAAGCACATTTCGCTCTCTGCGTCCTTGCCTGACTGCCTCTCGACCCTACAGGCGCTTTACGTATTGAAGACGGGGATTGTGGAGCGACCGGTGGCTGTGGTGGTATGACGAGGGCTGTGAGCAGGAACTTGAACGTGTCATATGCCTTGAGAGCGTCTGAGGGGGCGTACTGAATGGAGCAGAACTGGTGACCGACACGAACCTGATCCGCTTCAGAGCGGCGGTGGCCGGTGCACTTGCGCACCTGGAGTCCCGCCGCGAGGAGGTCAACGACCTGAACGTGTTTCCGGTTGCTGACGGGGACACGGGCGACAACATGGTGTTGACGCTCAGGGCGGTGCTCGACGAGCTCGATCGTCTGCAGGACGGCAACGCGGCACGCACGATCGATGAGATCGGCCGCGAGGAGATCGTCCAGTCGGTTGCGCGCGCGGCGCTGCTGGGGGCGAGGGGCAACTCTGGCGTGATCCTCTCCCAGCTGATCAGGGGCGCGGCCGAGGAGCTGGTCAGCCGTCCGGGTCAACTGATCGACGCGACCTTGATCGGTGCGGCGCTTGCCAATGCCGCCGACCGTGCCTACGCCTCGGTGCGCGAGCCAGCCGAGGGCACGATCTTGACGGTCGCACGCGAGATGGCCCACGGCATCATGGCCGACCTCGCCCACGGCGAGGACGCGGCGCCACTGGGTCCGGCGACTGAGCCACGCGAGCAGGATCTGGCGATCGCAAAGACGCTCGAACGGGCCGTTGAGGCCGGCACGGACTCGGTCAAGCGCGGTCCGGAGATGCTCGCGGCGTTGCGCGAAGCAGGCGTTGTGGACGCCGGTGGTCACGCTCTGACGGTGATATTCGCCGGTGTGGTGGCGGCGCTGCGCGACGAGGAGCCACCGGAGCTCGAGCACTATGCGCCGGCCAAGATCACCCATCCAGAGCACAGCTCCAGCACCTACCGCTACTGCACTAACTTCGCTGTAACCGGCCGCGAGCTGGCGTCGGCGAGCTTTGCCCCAGCACTCGAGCGGCTCGGCGACTCGGTGCTTGTCGTCGGCGACGCCAATACGCTGAAGGTGCACCTGCACACCGACGAGCCTGAGCGCGCGACCGCGCTGTTCGACGGGGTCGGCGAGGTGTCTCATCTGGACGTGGCCGACATGCGCGCGCAGGTGACCGAGCGCGAGCTGCGCTTGGCGGCTGGCTCTCAGGGCAACGGCGGCGGCGCTCACGCGACAAGCAACGGTGCTTCCGGCAGCAGCGTCGATCCGAAAGCTCCCGCAAAGAAGGTCGGGCGTGCGCGTGCGCTGCGGCGCTTTGGCGGTCGTCAGAGGAAGCGGGCTTGCGCGCATGTATGGCGAGCTTGGCGTCCACACGATCGACGGCGGCCCGACGCTGAATCCCTCGACCTATGAGCTGTTGGCGGGGATCCACGAGGTGCCGGCCGAGGAGGTCGTCGTGCTGCCCGGTAGCGCCAATGTCGTGATGGCGGCCGAGCGTGCCGCCGAGCTCTCTGACAAGCAGGTGCTGGTGGTACCGGCCACCAGCCAGCAGGCTGGGCTTGCGGTGGCGGTGGCGCTGCAGAGTGACCGCGGCGTGCAGGAGAACGCACAGGCGATGCATGAAGCGCTCGATGCTCTGAGGACCGGCGCGGTTGCGCCGGCGGCCCGCGCAGATGCCCAAGGTCGCTTCGGGCAAGGGGACGCAGTGGGCTTCGTCGAGGAGCAGGTGGTCGCCTGGGGGGAGCCGCGCGAGACGCTGCTGGCGGTGCTGCAGGCGCTTGCAGCCGACACGGAGCTGATCAGCGTGCTCGCCGGTGACGGGGCGCCTCTGGAGTTGTCTGAGCTGGAGGGCATCATGGATGGTCATGTCGAGCTCGAGCTTCGCCACGGTGGCCAGCCGGCCTATTGGTGGCTGCTCGCCGCCGAGTGAGCAGCGCGACCGGTCCCCGGTCGGCTTCGCGGACGCTCTGCCGTTGACGCGTGCGCAGATGCTGGCCGCCCCGGTGCGCTGGCCGCGTCCCTCGCGGTTGGCCGAGCCGCTGGACCTACCGGCAGGCAAGACGACCGATGGGATGGCGGCGCTTGGGATCGAGACGGTCGGCGATCTGCTCGAGCACCTGCCGCGTGACCATCGCGAGGCGCGCATGGTCGCGGCGCTGCGTGAGGGCGAGCAGGCGACCGTCGCCGTGCAGGTGCGCTCGATCGCAAGCCGGGCGGTGCGCAAGCGCGGCATGCGCGGGCTCGTGGAGGCCAGTGTGTTCGACGAGAGTGGCTCGATGCGAGCGACCTTCTTCAACCAGCCTTGGCTTGCCAGCCGCTATCCGCCCGGCACGCGCCTGGTGCTGCACGGCAAGGCCGACCGTGGCGGGCGCTTTCGCGTCTCCCACCATGCGATCGGCTCGGAGATCGCCACCGCGGAGTCGGGCTCGGTCGCCCACTATCCGGCGACAGAGGGCGTCAGCTCCACCCAGATCCTGGCGCTCGTGCGCGAGCGCCGACAGGATCTCGCCGACATCGTCGAGTCGCTCAGCGCGGGAGTGCGCGTGGCCGAGCGCCTGCCCGCACGAGCGACGGCGCTCGCGCGATGCACTTTCAGGGTGCGGGGGCGCAGGCTGAGAGAGCGCGCGAGCGACTTGCCTTCGAGGAGTTGTTGCTCAGCCAGCTGGTTTTCCTGATCCGCCGCGGTAGGCGGGCTGCGCAAGGACAGGCCCTGGGTTTGAGCGAGCCGGCGAGCTTGAGCTCACGCTGGCTTGAAGATGGGTTGCCGTTCGAGCTGACAGGCGATCAACGCAAGGCGATCGCAACGATCACAGAGGATCTCGAACGGGAGCAGCCGATGCAGCGGCTGCTGATGGGGGAGGTTGGCAGCGGTAAGACAGTCGTTGCCCTGCACGCGATGCTGCGTGCCGTCGAGCACGGCGCGCAAGCGGCCCTGATGGCGCCGACCGAGACGCTCGCCCAACAGCACTTCGCGACGATGCAGCGGCTGCTCGGCGGCGAGTCGGTGACCGTGGCGCTGCTGACTGGCTCGACTGCCACCGCTCGGCGGACGGATACGCTCGGCAAGCTCTCAAGCGGCGAGCTGTCGCTGGTGGTGGGCACGCATGCGCTGATCGAGCCCTCAGTGCGCTTTCGCGAGCTAGCAGTGGCCGTCGTCGACGAGCAGCACCGTTTCGGCGTACGCCAGCGTGCGGCTCTGGAAGGACAGGAGCACACTCGGCGCCCGCACGTGCTGCACATGACAGCTACGCCGATCCCGAGAACGCTGGCGCTCGCCGCGCTATGGCGACCTCGATCGCAGTGTGCTGCGCGAGCTGCCACGCGAGCGCAAGCCGATCGCCACGAGCATCGTGACTGGCGGAGCTGGGCGCGAGCAGGCCTATCGCGTGCTGCACGAGCAGCTGTCGGCAGGGCGCCAGGCGTATGTGGTTTGCCCGCTGGTCGAGCAAGCGCCGCAGGAGGTCTTCGGGCAGGACCATGCCGTGCAGGACAACAGCCAAAGCCGTCTGCGCAAAGGCGAGAGCAGGCAGAGCTGGTGGGCGAGGTGGGTGAGGCCAAGGCGGCGACGGCCGAGTTCGAGCGTTTGCGCGCCGGTGAGCTGGCTGGTTGGAGCCTTGCGCTTCTGCATGGGCAGATGCGCCCGCGCGAGAAGCAGGAGGCGATGGAGGCGTTTGCCTCCGGGCGTGCGCAGGTGTTGGTGGCGACGACTGTGATCGAGGTCGGCGTGGACGTGCCCAACGCGACGGTGATGCTGGTCGAGAATGCCGAGCGCTTCGGCATCTCCCAGTTGCACCAGTTGCGCGGACGCGTGGGTCGCGGCGAGCACAGCTCGACCTGTCTTCTGTCTGCGTCCCACCCACCCGCGGCCGGCTCCGCTCGCCTGCGGGCCCTTGCAGAGCACTCCGACGGGTTCAGGCTCGCCGAGATCGATCTGCGGCTGCGCAAGGAGGGAGAGCTGATCGGCACGCGACAGTCTGGCCTTGGGCAGTTCAAGTTCGCGATCTTGCCCGAGGACACAGACCTGTTGGAGCGGGCTCGCGCGCGGGCTCGCGCGATCCTGGCGGAGGATCCCGGCTTGAGCGGTCCGCTGCACGGGCTGCTGGGCGCGGAGCTTGAGCGCGCGTTCGGCGCGGAGGCGCTGCCGCCGATCCCAGCATGAGGGTGATCGCGGGGCGCTTGGGCGGGCGGCGCTTGAGCGCGCCGCGTGGGCGCACGACGCGGCCGACCTCCGATCGCGTGCGCGAGGCGCTGTTCTCGATGCTCGGCCCGATCGATGGGACGAGCGTGCTCGACCTGTTTGCCGGGACTGGGGCGCTCGGCATCGAGGCGCTCTCCAGGGGGGCCGCGAAGGCGCTGTTCGTCGAGCGCGACGCGGCCGCCGTGGCGGCGCTCAAGGGCAATCTGGCTCGGCTCGAGCTTGCCGAGCCGCTGGCGCGGGTAAGGGTGGGCGAGGCGCTCTCGGCGCTGCGCAGCGCACGCAGGGCCGGCGAAACGTACGATCTCGTGTTCGTCGATCCTCCATACGATCATGCTGCGCGACTCCGAGCGCGAGCTGTCGGCGCTGTTGCCGACAGTCCTCGCTCCGGGTGCGCGTGTGGTGGTCGAGAGCGATCGGCGGGCGCCGGCCGAGCTGCCTCTGGCCGTGGCGCAGCGCAAGCGCTACGGCGACACCACGATCACAATCCACGGCACAGAGGACAAGGATGAGCGTTGACAAGTCGATAGCCGTCTGCCCGGGCTCCTATGACCCGATCACCAACGGCCACCTGGATGTGATCCGCCGCACGGCGGACCTGTACGACGAGGTTGTCGTCGCGGTCGTCAATCGCTCGGTGCGCAAGGACGCCACCCTGTTCGGGATCGAGGAGCGGATGGCATTCATCGAAGAGGCGCTCGCGGATGTTCCGGGCGTGCGCGCGCAGCCGTTCAACACGCTTGTCGTGGACTTCGCCAGGACGGTCGGAGCGAAGGCGATCGTCAAGGGATTGCGGGCGATCTCGGACTTCGAGTACGAGTTCGAGATGAACCAGCTCAACCGCAGGCAGGATCCCGAGATAGAGTCGGTATATCTAATGGCCTCCCCGCAATACAGTTTCCTGTCCTCGAGCGGCGTCAAGGAGCTGGCGACGTTCGGCGGGCGAATCGACGACCTTGTGCCCCCACGCGTGGCGGCGCGCTTGCAGGAAGAGCTCGCGCGCTGACGAACTTTGGTTGACGTGAGACCCTTCATATCCTTTTCTTATGTCGTGGGGCCATATCGGATGCTCCACGGAGGTGATCGCTGATGGACGTGCTGGTGCTGATCGACAAGCTCGACGACTTGGTGCACAACGCCAAGTCGGTGCCCATGACCGACCAGGTCAGGGTCGACAAGGAGGAGATCTACGACATCCTCGACCAGATGCGCGCGACGATCCCCGAGGAGATCAAGCAGGCGCGCTGGATCGTCAAGGAGCGCCAGGAGATGCTCGCCGAGGCCAAGAAGGAGGCCGAGCGCATCGTCAAGGAGGCGCGCGAGCGCCAGGAGAAGCTCGTGGGCGAGGAGGAGGTCACCAAGCAGGCCGAGCGCGCCGCCGAGGACATCGTCGAGGACGCCCGTGCGCGTGAGCGCGAGATCAGGCTTGGCGCCGAGGACTATGCGGATGAGATCCTTGGCACGCTCGAGGTCAACCTGTCGAAGTTCATCGCCGCGGTGCAGCGTGGCCGCGAGCGCCTGCAGGGCAAGGACGAGCCGGCCGAAGTTTCCTAGGACGTCCGTCGGCCTGCGCGATACTGCGTCCTCGCTCGTTTATGTGCAAAGCACACGGCGCTCGCTGCGTCTTAGTCTCACTTGACCGACGAACGTCCTAGACGCCTTTAGCCTTGAGGACTCTCAACTCTTTGGAAGGCCATGCCGCATGCGGCATGGCCCCGGAGCCGCACATGTGCGGTCCGGCAGGTCGGTGCATGCACCGACCTGAACAGCCTCATGGAGGGCTCGTATTTGAGCCTTGGTGTTTCCCACTCCGGCCTGCGCGCACGCGAGGGGTGGGACATTTTGGGTAGGGTGCCCGCGTGAGCTCGCCACTGAAGTATCGACTCGAAGTCGCCAAGGTCTTCCTGGGCACCGGCATCCTTACGCCGGTGAGGCCCGACCGGGCCGTCAAGTCCGTGTTGGCGCTGAAGCGCTGGGGTCCGACGCCAGCCGCTGCCTATACGGGCTCCGCCGCGCGCTTTCCCGAACGTGAGGCGATCGTCGACGAGCGCGGCACGCTCACCTTCGAAGAGGTGCACCTGCGCACCAACGCGCTCGCCCGCGAAATGCGCGCCGCCGGGATCAAAGAAGGAGACAGCGTGGCGATCATGTGCCGCAACCATCGCGGCTTCATCGAGGCGACGGTCGCCTGCTCGAAGCTTGGGGCCAGCGCGCTGTATTTGAACACCGCGTTCGCGGGCCCGCAGATCACCGATGTGATGCGCCGCGAGAACCCGGCCGGGCTCGTCTATGACGCCGACTTCGCCAACCTCGTCAGCGACGGCGGCGAGGGTCGCAGGCGCTTCGTGGCCTGGAGCGAGCCGGGCGCCAAGTCAGGCCGACCCGCTGCTTGAGGATCTGATCGCGAAAGGCAGCGACGCCGATCTCACCCCTCCGGCGAACCCGGCAGGGTCGTGATCCTCACCTCCGGCACGACCGGCACGCCAAAGGGCGCCGCCCGCAAACAACCGGACTCGGTCGAGCCGCTGGCGGCGCTGTTCTCGAAGATTCCGTTGAAGGCGCGCGAGAGGACGGTGATCGCCGCGCCGATGTTCCACTCGTGGGGCTTCGGACACTTCACGCTTGCACTGCCCTTGTCCTCGACGATCGTGCTGCGCCGGCGCTTCGATCCCGAGGAGACTCTGCGAGCGGTCGCGGAGCATCGTGCGACGGCGCTCGCGGTCGTGCCAGTGATGCTGCAGCGCATCCTCGAGCTGCCGATCGAGACGATCGCAAAGTACGACACCCACGCCCTGAAGATCATTGCCGCGAGCGGCTCGGCGCTGCCGGGCGAGCTGGCCACCCGCGTGATGGACACCTTCGGTGACGTGCTCTACAACCTGTACGGCTCCACCGAGGTCGCGTGGGCGACGATCGCCACACCCGCGGATCTGCGCGCAGCGCCGGGAACCGCTGGCAAGCCCCCGCTTGGGACGGTCGTGAAGCTGCTGGACGAGCAGGGCCACGAGGTCGCAAAGGGACAGAACGGGCGCATCTTCGTCGCGCAACGAGATGGTCTTCGAGGGCTACACCGGCGGTGGCGGCAAGGAGATCATCGCGGGGCTGATGAGCACAGGCGACGTGGGCCGCATGGACGCCGCTGGTCGCCTGTTCGTGGACGGTCGCGACGACGAGATGATCGTCTCTGGTGGCGAGAACGTGTTCCCGCGCGAGGTCGAGGACCTGCTCGCCGACCACGAGGCGATCGAAGAGGCAGCTGTGATCGGCGTCGAGGACGCCAAGTTCGGCCAGCGCCTGAAGGCGTTTGTCGTCGCACGCGAGGGCTCGGGCTTGGACGAGGAGACCGTCAAGGAGTACGTCAAGCACAATCTGGCGCGCTACAAGGTGCCGCGCGAAGTCGTGTTCGTGGACGAGCTACCGCGCAACGCCACCGGCAAGGTGCTCAAGCGCGAGCTGCACGAGATCGCCTGAAACTCGCAAGCGGCGACTTAGATTGCGAGCCCACGGATCAAATGCCTGGCGGCCCTTCGAGCCGGCGGTGTGAGGAGCCGGCGGTGTGAAGAGCCGGCGGTGTGAAGAGCCGGCGGTCTGGCTGCTCGCTTAGGCATTGTGCGTCAGTCCCACTTGGTATTCCCAGTGCGTAAAACTCATTTATAACTTCCAGGTTATAAGTGAGCTAGCCCCTTCAGCGTGCAGCCCACCAGCCAAACTGGTCGCGCCAAAGCTCTCCACGCCGTCTTTGGGACCTCGGCAGCCCGATATCAGCTGACCTATTACTAATCTGAAGAGATGCCCGCCGTGACGGACATCCTCGACCTCGGTGGATTGCGCCTGAGCGCGGGCGAGGGGAGAAGCTTCGAGCTGGCGGTGCACGTCGAGCCGCTGACGCTTGGAGGCGAGCCGTACGAGGTAGCGCCGGCGACGCTGCCGGTAAAGCTCGACGTCTCGCGCATGCTCGGCAATGGCTACGCGCTGAGGCTGCGCTTTCTAGCGGCGCTCGTGGGCCCTTGCATGCGCTGTCTGAAGGACGCCGCGCCGCAGATCGATGTCGATGCACGCGAGGTCGATCGGCCCGGCGGCGGGGAAGAGCTTTCGAGCCCCTATCTGGAGGATGAGACACTCGACATGGCTGGCATGGGCGCGCGACGCTCTCGTGCTGGCCTTGCCGACGCAGGTGCTGTGTCGCGAGGATTGCGCCGGGCTATGTGCGGTGTGCGCCGCTGACCTGAACGAGACCGGCCCCGAGCACACGCACGAGCGCCTGCCGGACCCGCGTTGGGCGAAGTTGAGCGAGCTAAAACTCGGCTAGTCCCAACGCGGCTAGTCCCAACATCGACTAGTACCTATACGGCTATTCGGTCTCGGCCCTGGTAGCCTGTTGCGCCGATGGCCGTCCCCAAGAAAAAGCAATCGCACAGCCGCACAGCGCTGCGTCGCGCCAACCACAAGATCGATGCACCCACGGTGAACGAGTGCCCGCGCTGTCACAGCCCACGCAGGCCACACCGCGTGTGCCCTGAGTGCGGGACGTATGCAGGTCGTGAGGTCGTGGCGCCCGGTGCGCACAGCCACGATCACGATCACGATCACGAGTAGTCGTCAAGCATGACTGGGTCGGCCAGCCGCGGCGGCCGCGCAGCGCAGCCCGACATGCGCACGCACACGGTCGTGGCCGTCGATGCAAATGGCGCCGACATGGGACCGTCCGAGGTCGCGGCGGGCGCGCGGCTCGCAGCAGAGCAGGGCGTGCACGTGCTGCTGTTCGGTCCGGCCGCCGAACTCGGCGACGTCGGGCCGGGCATAGAGGTGGTCGATGCGCCCGTATCGGTCGCCAAGAGCCCCGACCCTGTGCGAGCGGTGCGCTCCACGCCGGAGGCGTCGATCGTGCAGGCCGCAAAGGCTGTGGGCGAGGGTCGTGCAGATGCGCTTGTCTGCGCGGGCGGCACCGGAGCGGCACTTGCCGCCGGCCTGTTCAACGTCAAGCGTGCGCGCGGCATCCATCGTCCGGCGCTTGCTCTGCCGATACCTGTACCAGGATCCCCACCCACCCATGCGGTGACGCTGCTCGACGTCGGTGCGAGCGTGCAGGCGCGCCCGGAGCACCTGGTCCAGTTTGCCTTCATGGGAGCGGCTTTCGCAAGCGCCGTGCTCGGCGTCGAGCGCCCGCGCGTCGGTCTGCTCTCAAACGGCGAGGAGTCAGAGCGCGGCAGCGAGCTGGTCGTCCAGGCGGGCAAGGAACTCGCACAACGCTCCAGCGACGGGCAGCTGCGCTTCGTCGGCAACGTCGAGGGCGGCGACATCGTCGATGCGGTGGCCGACGTGATCGTCACCGATGGCTTCACCGGCAACATCGCTCTGAAGTTGATGGAGGGTGTCTCGCAGACGATGTTGCGCGCAGTCAGAGATGCCGCGACGTCCTCGCTGCGGGGCAAGTTGGGCGGGATGTTGCTGCGCCCTTCGCTACGTGGCTTTCGCGACGAAATCGATCCTGAAGGAGAGGGGGGGGCCTATCTTTTGGGTTTGCGTCGTCTCGCGGTGGTCCCGCACGGGCGCTTTGCCAGACACGGCTTCGCGCAGGCGATCCTGCGCGCCGAGCGCGGTGTGCGCAGGGACGTGATCGGCGCTACACGCAGCGCGCTGGAGGAGGCTGGCGCGCTGAGGAGCGCGGGGCGGGCGGGTCCTCTATCCGGCGATCCGGCTAGCCTGGAAAGCGAATGACCCGCGAGGAAGTGTTCGTCCTGATACAGGCCCATCTGGCCGACGAGCTCGATGTCGAGCCCCAGCTAATAGGGGAGGCCACCCATTTCAAGGACGATCTGGGCGCAGACTCGCTGGACCTTTACACGCTCGTGCAGGAGCTCGAGGACACCTACGGCGTGAAGATCGAGGACGAGCAGGCCGCTGAGATCCTCACCGTCGGCCAGGCAGTCGATTTCGTCGTGGCACACTCAAGCGATGGCTAGCGTGCAGAGCAAGGGGGGAGTGGCTCTGTTGCGCTCGTTGCTCGAGGATCTGCCCGAGGAGCTGGCGCGACAGGTCTTCACGCACGCCTCATGGACCGAGCGGCGCAGCGACTCCTACACAAGGCTTGCGTTCCTCGGCGACAGCGTGCTTGCGCTCGCGGTGACAGCGCACCTCTATCCGCGCCTTGAAGCTGAGCGCTTCGGAGCGGGTCGGCTCACCAAGATCCGCGCGCAGGCAGTGTCTGGCCGTTCCTGTCGTGCAGTAGCCGAACGCCTGCAGGTGGGCGAGCGTTTGCGCGCCGCGGCGCCTGAGAACGGCGAGGGCAGGCTCGTAGGCCTGCTGGAGACAGAGCGTGTGCTCGCCTCGGTGATCGAGGCCGTGATCGGCGCCTGCTATTTGCACATCGGCTACGAGCGCACCGCGGAGGCCGTTGTGGAGGCGTTTGCGCCGGAGATGGAGGATGCGCTGGAGCATCCCTTGGACTTCAAGTCGGCCCTCCAGGAGACGCTTGCCAGAAGGGGCGAGACGATCGCCTACGAGGTGACAGACGAGCACGGCCCACCGCACGACCGCACGTTCGTGGTAGTCGCGCTGCTCGAAGGCAAGCCGCTCGGCGAGGGTCGGGGTCGCAGCAAGAAGCACGCCGAGCAGCAGGCGGCGGGTAAGGCGCTGGAGAGCCTCGCCAAGGCATGAGCACGCATGGCGGCGCCGTGCGGCGTCCTCAGTCGCTCATGTACCGATTGGAGATCGACGGGATCTCCAATCGGCCAGCACATTTCGCGGGGCGGGTGGGACATCAATCAATTGCACGGCTTGCCCTGCGTGCCCATGCGGCTCGGTGTGGAACTCGCGAAGATCGGACCAATCGATGCACCTGAAGTCGCTCACCATGAAGGGCTTCAAGTCCTTCCCTGACCGCACCAAACTGGACTTCGGCCCGGGCGTGAGCGTCGTGGTCGGGCCGAACGGCTCAGGCAAGTCCAACGTCACCGACGCGCTGCTTTGGGCGATGGGCGAGCAGTCACCTCTGGCCGTCAGAGGCCAGTCGATGCAGGACGTGATCTTCGGCGGAGGCCGCGGCGTGCAGGCACGCAGCGCCGCAGAGGTCGAGATCGTGCTCGACAACTCCGATGAGACGGTCGATCTGCCGCTCGCGGAGATATCGATCGTGCGCCGGCTCGACCGCTCAGGTGACGGCGAGTATCGCCTCAATGGCGCTCGCGCTCGCCTCGTCGACGTGATCGAGGTGCTCTCCGACACCGGCCTCGGCAAGGAGACCCACTCCGTCATCTCCCAAGGTCGCGTCGAGGCGATCGTTACCTCCAAGCCGCGCGACCGGCGCCTTTTGATCGAGGAGGCGGCGGGTCTTGGCAAGCACCGCAAGCGCCGCCGCCGCGCGCAGCTGAAGCTCGAGCGCACCCAGGAGAACCTCGACAGGGCGCTCGACGTGGAGCGCGAGGCGCGCACGCGCCTACGCCCGCTAAAGCGCCAAGCGGAGGCCGCCGAGTTGCACGAGCGCTTGGAGCACCAGATGCTGCAGGCTCGCTTCGAGCTAGCCCGCGAGGCGGTCAGGGCCACGCGATTGCAGCTCGTTGAAGCCGAAGAAGGCGTGCAGGCGGCAAGGGCCGCGCGCGAGCAGATTGAGTCGCGCCTGCGCACCGTCGTCGAGCGTCGCGGACGCGCAGAGAGCGCGCTGGCCGAGCGCACCGAGCGCCACGATGCCCTCTCCAAGCGTGTGTACGAGGCGCGCTCAGCACGCGAGCGCCTACAGATGCGCGGCGAGCAGGCAGCCGCCACAGCTGCCACGCTCGCCCAGCGCGCGAGCCGCATCGAGATCGAGCTTGGTGCGCTCGAGCAGAGGCCTGGCGAGGAAGGCGGCGAGCACGGCGAGCTGGTACAGGAGCAGGCGAGTGTCGACCGCGTGAGAGCGCTGGAGACGGCACTGGCGGAGATTGACAGCGAACGCGAGCTCGAGCTCGAGCGTGAGATCGGAGGTCTGGAGCGCGAGCGCGCGCAGGCTGCCGCACGCGTGACTGAGCTCGAGGCCCAAGTACAGACCGCGCGCGAGGCGCGCGAGCAGGCCGATGCGCTTGCAGAGCTTGCGCGCGGTGGTTTGCGCAAGCTCGAAGGCGACGCCGAGGCGGCACGACGCGAGGCGGCGAAGGTCGGCGCCGAGTTGGCGGCGGCCAACCAGTTCCTACGCAGTCATGCCGGCGCCCATGGCGCAAAGGCCGGCGCTCCGCGAGCGCTCAGCGACGCGCTGCAAGTCAAGCCGGGCTATGAGCTGGCGCTCGCAGCGGCGCTTGGTGGCCGTCTCGATGCGGCACTTGTGCGCGACATGGCCGGCGCCCGCGCGCTGCTCGACGGGGTCGGCCCCGACGGTGGCGCTGCCCTGCTCGCGGGAGAGGCGGTGGGCGAAAGCGATGGTTCTGTGGGACAGAACGCTCCTGCGGGGCAAGACGGTGGGGACCGGACCTTCGCCCAGGAGGGCGATGACCGCTCGGCTGAGCCTGCTGGCAAGCCGCCGGCGGTGGGCGCGCTGCGCCTGACGGACCTGCTGAGCGGATCGGGCCCGGTGCTGGCGCTCGCCCACAGGTTGCTTGCCGATGCATGGGTTGTCGAGCGTCTAGAGGATGTGGCCGAGGATTTCCGCGGTGTCGCGAGCACCGCTTCGGGGCGGGTTCTGTTTGCCGGCTGGGGCGAGTTGCGCCAAGTGACCGAGGGCGGAGCCGAGCGGGTGCTTGCACGTCGCAACGAGCGCGATCGACTGATCGCCGAGAGCGAGCAAGCCGTCGTCAGCGAGCACGCGGCCCGAGCGGCGGTCGAGCATGCGCTCGAGCAGGCACGCGAGGCTAATCTGGCACGAGACCATGCCGATGGCGCCTTGCGCGATAGCGAGCGCCTGCTGGGCGAGGTGGCCGAGGCTCAGCGCAAAGCGGTCTGGTTGATCGAGCAGCGCAAGGCTGCGCCCGAGCAGGGACCGCTGGCGGTGCGTCGCGCGGAGTTGCAAGGTGAGCTGGCGGCTGAGCGCAGGCAAGCCGAGCGCAGGCAGGCGGAACGGGCCGAGCACGCACGGCGAATCGAGCGTTTGCGAGCCCAACGCACAGCCGACCTCGAGCTCACGCCGCGCGCCGAGCGCCTCGCAACGGTGCTTGCCCGCACGGGCGAGGCGATGACTGGCTTGTTGGAGCAGATAGAGGCGCTACTGAGCGAGGACCGTGCCGCGGGCGAGCAGGTCTCCGCCGAGCTGCGTGCCTGCGCCCAGGAGGAGGCCGAGATTCAGGCGGCGTTGCGCGTCGAGGGCGAGGCCGTGACCGGGGCCGAGGTGGCCGCCCAGCGCTTGCGCGACCAGGCGGCCGAGGCCCAGGAGGAGCTGCGCGAGGTCTGTGAGCGTCTGGAGCTGCCCGTGCCGGGCTCGGGTCGCACACAGCCAGGCGATGAGAACGCTCCCGGCGCGCCGGACGGTGAGCATGCGGATGGGCCACAGAACGCCTCAGATGGTCTGCCCCCCGCGAGTGCGGAGGAGTCCGCATTGGAAGAGTCCCAAGCGGAGGCGGTCGAGCCTCTCGGCGAGGAGCAGGAACAGGCGCTGCGCTCACGCCTGGAGCGTCTGGCGCGTCGTCGTGAGCAGCTCGGTCCTGTGAACCCGCTTGCCCAGGACGAGTATGCCGAGGCAGTCGCTCACGTCGAGGAGCTCGAGGAGCGGCGCACCGACCTGGAGACGGCGCTGCGCGAGCTGCGGGCCGTGATCCGCGAAACCGACCGCCAGATCCACGAAACCTTCAACGAGACGTTCAGCGCCGCGGCACGCAACTTTGAAGAGCTTGTCGGCGACGTGTTTCCCGGGGGCAGCGGACGCTTGCGCCTGGTCAAGGACGAGCAGGCCCCGCGTGCTGTCCTCGGCGGCGAGCCGGCGCCGGAAAACGGTGAGGCACCCGATGCCGAGGCGGCGGCAGAGAACGAGGCGGACGCAGAGGAGCTACAGGACGCCGAGGAGATGATGGGCGTGGAGATCGAAATCACGCCGGCCGGCAAGTCGACCAAGCGGCTGTCGCTGCTCTCCGGCGGTGAGAAGTCGATGACCGCGCTGGCGTTCATGTTCTCGGTGTTCCTAGCGCGACCATGCCCTTTCTATGTGCTCGACGAGGTCGAGGCAGCGCTCGACGACCTCAACCTGGATCGTTTCCTGACGCTGTTGCGTCGCTACGCCGACCGTGCTCAGTTCATCGTGATCACCCACCAGAAGCGCACGATGGAGGCCGCCGACTGGCTGTATGGCATCTCGATGGCCGACAATGGCGTATCGAAGGTGCTCTCGCGCAGACTCCCCAAGGAGGAGCCGATGCCGCAGGTGGCCGCGGTGGAGGACCAGCCGCGGGTCGCCCCGGTCGCATAGGATGCCACGCGACTGGTCTGAGCTGTTCATCACCGACGGGCCGACACAGGCTTCGGCGCAGACCGAGTTCGGGGAGGGCGGCGAACGTCGCAGGGGACTGTTCAAGCGCTTGCGCGAAAACCTTTCCAAGACGCGGCAAGCGCTCGGGTCGGAGATCCAGGCAACGCTCTTTGCCACGCTCGATGAGCACACGTGGGAACGCTTGGAGGAGGCTTTGATCATGGCCGACGTAGGCGCGAGCACCACCGCCGCAGTCGTCGAGACGCTCGAGCGGGAAGCAACCGAAGGTGGCGTCAGCAGCGGCGAGGAGCTGTCGGAGCGGCTGATCGAGCTACTGGCGGACACCGCGCGCAGCGAGCAAGACAAGATCGACATCCGCGCCAAGCCGACGGTGATTCTCGCCGTCGGAGTCAACGGCACAGGCAAGACTACGACGATCGGCAAGCTTGCCTGGCATCTGCGCAAGGAGCTGGGTGTGAGCGTGCTGCTCGGTGCCGCCGACACGTTTCGTGCCGCCGCCACCGAGCAGCTGGAAGGCTGGGCCGGGCGCGCGGATTGTGAGATCGTCACGGGCCCCGAGGGCTCAGACCCAGGGTCGGTGGCCTTTGAGGCGGTCGCCCAAGCGCGAGCGCGCGGGATCGATGTGGTGATCGTGGACACCGCCGGACGTCTGCATACCCAGGACGATCTGATGGAAGAGCTGGCGAAGGTCAGGCGCGTGATCGCACGGCAGCTCGAGGGTGCACCGCACGAGACGCTGCTGACCGTAGATGCGACGACAGGTCAGAACGGTTTGCGCCAAGCGCAAATGTTCGCCTCCACGGCCGGCGTCAGCGGAGTCGTGCTGACCAAGCTCGACGGAACTGCTCGCGGCGGGATCGCGCTCGCGATCGCGCGGGAGCTCGGGCTGCCGGTCAAGCTGATCGGGATCGGCGAGCAACTCGAGGACCTGCGTCCGTTCGATGCAGACGATTTTGCACGCGCCTTGGTGGCCGAGGCATAATCAAGTCATGGATGCTTGGATTCTGTGGCTGGCGGTTGCGTGCATCCTCGGCATCGGGGAGATGCACCAGGGCGGCTTCTACCTGGCGCCGTTCGCCGCAGGAGCTGCCCTTGCGACCGTTGTGAGCTTGCTGGGTGTGGGATCTCTGCTCGCGGTGATTGTCTTCCTGGTCTCCTCAGGACTCGTGTTCGCGACTCTGCGACCCGTGGCAAGGCGTCACCGCAGGCTGCCTCCATCAATCCGCACGGGTGCCGCAGCACTGATCGGTCGCAGAGCGATCGTCCTGGAGCGGATCGCAAATGACGAGGGCGTCGGCTGCGTAAAGATCGACGGCGAGGTGTGGACAGCGCGTAGCTTCGACGAAGACGAGATATTCGATCCTGGAGAACGCGTCGAAGTCGTCGAAATACGCGGAGCGACGGCGCTTGTGATGCACTGAGGGGTCGCTGGCGCTTCGTGAGGAGTCGTCCTCGTTCACTCATGTGCACATTTCGTTCTCTGCGTCCTAGCTTCGCTCGAGCATCGGCCCCTCAGACGCTTTGATGTCACAGGTAACCTTGGGAAGATCGGAATAGAAAGGACGAATCAGCTTTATGGTCGCTCTCATCGTCATAGCCGTTTTGGTCGTGTTCGCACTGATCGCAGCCGCGCGCACGGTCCGTGTCATTCCTCAAGCACGGGCGGGCGTGGTGGAGCGACTCGGTCGCTATAGCCGCACGCTCGAGCCGGGTCTAACGCTCGTGACGCCGTTCATCGATCGCGTAAAGCCACTGGTCGATCTGCGCGAGCAGGTGGTCAATTTCGCGCCGCAGTCTGTGATCACCGAAGACAACGTCGTTGTCGCGATCGAAACAGTTCTCTACTTCACGATCACCGACCCCCGTTCGGCCACCTATGAAGTCGCCAATCCGCTCCAGGCGATCGAGCAGCTGACCGTCACCACACTGCGCAATGTGATCGGCGGTTTGTCCCTCGAGGCGACACTTACGGCCCGTGAGAGCGTCAACACGCAGCTTCGGGTGGTGCTGGACGATGCCACCGGCAAGTGGGGCATACGCATCAACCGCGTGGAGATCAAGTCGGTGGACCCGCCGCAGGACATCAGGGCGGCGATGGAGAAGCAGATGCGCGCCGAGCGCGACCGTCGCGCGGCGATCCTCACCGCCGAAGGCGAGAAGCAGGCCCAGGTTCTCACCGCCGAAGGCCAGCAGCAGGCGGTGGTATTGCGCGCCGAGGGTGACCGCCAGGCGGCCGTGCTGCGCGCTGAGGGCGAAGCGAAGGCGATCGACACCGTCTTCAAAGCGATCCACGAGGGCAAACCCTCACGCGAGCTGCTCAGCTACGAATACCTGCAGATGCTGCCCTCGCTCGCCGAAGGCGACTCCAACAAGGTGTTCGTGATCCCCTCAGAGTTCGCCGAGGCGTTTGGCGGCATCGGCGAGGCGATTGCGCGCCGCTCTGGACAGCAGCGACCGCCTGCGGGCACCCCAGAGCACGATTGAGGCTCTGGGTACGACCGCGGGGCTTGCTTCGTGCCTGCGCGGATGAGCTCTTACGGCGCTGGCGTATTGGGCTGCCAGAATTGACCATCTGATGTTCGACTCCCTAGCCGAGAAGCTGCAGGCGACGCTTGGTGACGTGCGCCAGCGTGGCACGCTGACCGAAGCCGACATCGACGGTGCTATGCGCGAGATCCGACTTGCGCTGCTGGAGGCCGACGTCAATTTCAAGGTCGTCAAGGGCTTCACAAGCGATGTGACGGAGCGCTGTCTTGGCGCTGACATTGTCGGCAAGCTCAACCCGGGCCAGCAGGTCGTCAAGATCGTCGCCGATGAGCTGACGAGCCTGATGGGAGGGGCCTCGGCAGGCCTGAGCTTCTCGCCACGACCGCCCACTGTGATCCTGATGGCCGGTCTTCAGGGCTCGGGTAAGACGACCGCAACCGCCAAGTTGGCACGCTATCTACGTCAGGAGAATTCCTCCTCGGTGGCACTGGCTGCCTGCGATGTCTACCGCCCCGCGGCGGTGGATCAGCTTGTGAAGGTTGGCGCGCAGGCGGGCGCAGCGGTATACGAGCAGGGGACCGGGCGCGATCCGGTTGAGATCGCCACCTGGGCGCTCGAGCGTGCGCGCGAAGAGGGCAAGGATGTGCTGATCGTCGATACGAGCGGGCGCCTGCATGTCGATGAGGCGTTGATGGCCGAGCTCGTGAAGATCCGCGATGCCGTCAAACCACATAACGTGCTGCTGGTAGTAGACGCGATGACTGGGCAGGACGCCGTCAACGTCGCCGAGCAGTTTGCCGCTGCCGTTCAGTTCGACGGCGTGGTCATGAGCAAGCTCGACGGCGACGCCCGCGGCGGCGCGGCGCTGTCGGTCAAGGCGGTCACAGGCAAGCCGATCATGTTTGCCTCCACCGGCGAGAAGCTCGATCAGTTCGAGCGCTTCCATCCCGACCGCATGTCCCAGCGCATCCTCGGCATGGGCGATGTGATGAGTCTGATCGAGACCGCCGAGCGGCAGTTTGACGAGACCCAGGCTGCGGAGCTCGAGCGCAAGCTGCGCCGAAACGAGTTCGGCCTCGACGATTTCCTCGACCAGCTCAAGACGATTCGCCGCATGGGGCCTTTGACGAACTTGCTTGGCATGATTCCTGGCTTTGCCGGTGCGCAGCTGAAAAACCTGAAGGTTGACGAGCGCGAGCTCGACCGCATCCAGGCGATCATCCTCTCGATGACAGCCGAAGAGCGCAGCCGACCCGAGCTAATCAAGGGCTCGCGCCGCCTGCGTATCGCACGCGGCTCGGGCACTAATGTGCAACAGGTCAACCAGCTCGTCAAGCAGTTCGGCCAGATGCGCAAGATGATGCGGGGTATGAGCCGCGGCAAGATGCCCGATGTCGGCGCGCTGATGAGGCAGGCGCGCTGATGACGCACGCGGCTGTCTCATAGACCCAGAGTGCGGATCTGGCGACGTCGCTGCAACCTCCGATCTTCGCCTACCACCTGAACCGTCTAAGCTCTCTGGCTGGACTGGAAAGCACTCAGAGAGGAAACCGTGTCGGTAAGGCTTAGGCTCACGCGTGTGGGCGCAAGGAAGAACCCAGTGTGGCGAGTAGTCGTCGCCGATCAGCGCTCTCCGCGCGACGGCCGCGTGATCGAGACGATCGGCCACTACAACGCCCAGACGGACCCCTCCACGATCGTCATCGACGAGGAGCGGGCAAAGAGCTGGCTTGCACGCGGCGCGCAACCGTCGAGCACGGTTGCAAAGCTGCTGCGCATTCAAGGCATCAGCTAGCAGTCGCATGCTTCGCGTGTGATCGGAATGTCCTCCGAGGTCATGAGAGATCTGTTGGAGTACCTGGCCCAAGGCTTGGTTGATCGTCCCGAAGAGGTATCGGTCGAGCAGTTCGAGGAGGACGACGGCACGGTGGTGCTGGAGCTGTGCGTGGCGGATGAGGACTACGGGCAGGTGATTGGCCGCGGCGGGCGCACCGCGCACGCGCTGAGGACGCTCGTAAAGGCCTCTGCGGTCAACGAGAAGCGCCGCGTGCTAGTCGACATCGTCGATTAGGAAGGTCTAGGAGCGGCGAGGTGAGCGCCGGCGCGGGTGATCCCAAGGCGAGCAGCGAGGATGCGACACCGGCCGGGGACGTCGCTGCGCACCTGACAGGCGATGGAGAGAGACCGAGCGATCGGGACGGCGGCGCGCGCGCTGTTCCTGCCGGTCGCGTCGGTCGTGCTCACGGTCTCGATGGCAGCTTCTACGTCACGGGCGCACGTCCGCGATTGCTCGCCGTCGGTATGACGGTGAGTCTCGACGGTCTGACGGCCACGGTCGTCAGGCGAGCGGGCACAGACGAGCATCCGATCGTGCGTCTGGAGGAGGTCGAAGATCGCTCAGCCGCCGAGGCGCTGAGAGGGCGAGAGCTGACGGTCGAGCTTGCGCAGGCGCCGGTGCTAGAGGAGGGGGAGTGGTGGGCTCAAGAACTGGCGGGCTGTGAGGTCGTTGACGGCGAGCGACACGTGGGCACCGTCGTCGGACTGATGGAGCTTCCCTCGTGCGAGGCCTTGGAAGTGCGGCTCGTCGCGTCAAAAGCCGACGGTCAGGACAAGTCGGCGGGCTCGTTGGGGCAGTTGCTCGTGCCGATGGTGCGCGATGCCATCCGCCACGTTGATCCAAAGCGAAGGCGCATCGACGTGAACATGGCGTTCCTGGGAGAGGACTGATGGAGATCGACGTCTTCACGCTCTTCCCGGAGTGGTTTGAGTGGTTCGGGGCTCAACGCCACGTACGCAACGCGCTCGATGGCGGGTCGCGCCTTCACTACGTGAACTTTCGCGAGCACACGCCCCTGAGCGGTGGGCAGGTCGATGACACCCCCTTTGGCGGTGGCGCCGGAATGGTATTGCGCGTAGACGTGATGGACGCCGCCATGCAAGTTCACTACGGCATCGACGCGACTGAGGTGCGCGAGCGCAGACGGGTGATCGCGCTTGCCCCGGGAGGAAGGCTGCTCGATGAGAGCTACGTGCAGGAGCTTGCGGCCGAGCCAGCCCTGACTTTGTTGTGCGGGCGCTATGAGGGCTTTGACGAGCGGATCGTCAAGCATCTTGCGAGCGAGAGCCTGTCGATCGGTCGCTACGTCCTCTCTGGCGGTGAGCCGGCGGCGATGGTCCTCTGCGACTCGATCCTGCGCAAGCTGCCTGGTGCGCTTGGGCACGTCGACTCGGCCGTCGAGGAGTCGTTCAGCGAGGCGTTGGCGGGTGAGCCCGAGTATCCGCATTACACGCGACCAGCTGAGTACCGTGGCTGGCGCGTCCCTGAGATCCTGCTCTCTGGTCACCACGAGCGTATCCGTGAGTGGCGCCTGCAGCAGAGTCGCGCACGAGGAGCAGGGACGGACAAGTGAGGCTGGCTTAGGAGTGAGGCTGGCTTAGCTCACTCGAGTCCGGAGCCAATGCCACCCGCCACGTTTAGGTTTGCATCCCTTTGGCGTCGACGCCTGGCTTGGACGCTTGGATATTCATATCTGGGTATTCGTCCTCTCAGTGCTCACCAGCGCTCCAGAGGGCGGGGTTCGCTACCATTCGCGGGCGCGTCGGGCAGTGCAGCGACTTTCGCTCACTCGGCGCCTTCTTTTTGCCATGAGCACAGTCATCGAAAGCATTGAGCGCAAGCAGTTGCGCCGCGTCCCCGACTTCGGGCCGGGAGACCGCGTGCGCGTCCACTTCCAGGTCATCGAGGGCACCCGTCGTCGTATCCAGGTGTTCGAGGGCGTCGTCATCAAGCGCCAAGGCCACGGAGCTCGTGAGACGTTCACCGTGCGCAAGCAGTCCTTTGGTGTCGGGGTCGAGCGTATGTTTCCAGTGCACTCCCCCAAGATCGAGCGCATTGAGGTGGCTGCCCGCGGCGATGTGCGACGGGCCAAGCTCTACTACCTGCGCGACCGCGTCGGCAAGCGCGCCCGCGTGCGCGAGCGTCGCTATACCGGGCCTGAGGAGACCGTTCAACCGGGCCTGCTGCACGAGCCGACGGAGGCCACAGACGCCGAGGGTGCGACCGCGTCGGAGACGGCAGCCGAGAGTCAGGTTGTCGAGACACAGGGAACCGAGGCGGGAGAGACCGAGGCAAAGGCCGCCGTCGACGCCCAGGAGCCTGAGCAGACAACCACTTCGACTGAGGCTCAGGACGAGCCATCAGCTTCCGCTGCGCCAGTGTCCGACTCGGATGAGGGGGCTCCCGAGACAGACGGGGCCGCGGCTGACGACGCAGACGCGTCAACTGTGGCCACGGACGAAGCCGACTCGCCCTCCGACGCCGGCGACAGTGGAGCCGGCGAGCCTGCGGCGTGAAGGAAGGACCCACCTCGGTGAAGCGGACTGAGGATAGGGACGAGCCGAAGTCCAGAACGAACTCGATCGTGGAGTTGATCGTGATCGTGCTGGTCGCGATTGGTCTGGCGCTCGCAATACAGGCTTTCGTTGTCAAGCCCTATCGGATTCCCAGCGGTTCGATGGAACCGACCTTGGACATAGGTCAACGAGTGCTTGTGAACCGCATAGACATGCACTTCAAAGAACCGCACGTGGGCGAGATCCTGGTCTTCCATCCGCCTAAGGATGCCGAACAGCAGGTTTGTGGACCGCAGCCTCACATGGTCACCCCCGGTGGTGCGGCTTGCGCAACGCCTGAGCCCGAAGAGGCCAGCGTCAACTTCATCAAGCGGGCCGTCGCAGGGCCCGGAGACGAAATCTATATCAAGGAAGGCCACGTCTTCCGCAAGGCGGCTGGTACGAGCCAGTTCGTCCGAGAGAAAGACTCCTACATCAACCCGTGCGGTAGTGCCTCGGAGTGCAATTTTCCCAAGCCGATCAAGATAGCCGCCGGTCACTGGTTCATGATGGGGGACAATCGTGGCGAGTCGGACGACAGTAGATTTTGGGGACCTATCCCCACAAGCTGGATCATCGGAGGGGCTTTCGCCACCTACTGGCCTCCCGACCGCATCGGCATCCTCTAAGGGCTCGCGCGCTAAGCGCACAAGCTCTTCCAGGGCTCCTTACTCTCGGCGAGTCGCTCGCCGGCGCGCGCGGAACAAAAGCGGACAACGCCTGTTCGCCTTCGACCGGGCGCTCGGGGTGCGCATGGTCGCCGGTGCGGACGAGGCAGGACGCGGCTGTCTAGCCGGTCCGCTGGTGGCCGCGGCGGTCTTGTTCGACTACGAGCGGCTCACGACCCGTGAGCTGCGTGCGCTCGCGACGCTGAACGACTCCAAGCAGCACAAAGCGGAGGCTCGCGAGGAGCTCTATCCGCTCGTGCTCAGCACCGCCGCTCGCGTCACCGTCGTCTCGCGCTGTGTGTAGGGGATCGACTCGCGAGGTCTGCACAAGACGAATCTGGCGGCCCTGCGCGATGCGCATCCAGGGGCGTGACGCGCGGCGTCCCAGGCGAGGTGATGTGCTTGATCGACGGCTTTGCCGTGCCCGAGTTCGAGCGCCCGCAGCGACCGGTTGTGGGCGGTGATGCCACAAGCGCCGCGATCGCGGCTGCCTCGATCGTGGCCAAGGTCACACGCGATCGCTACATGCATCGCGCTGACGAGCTGCATCCGGGATGGAACTTTGCCGAGCACGTCGGCTACTCCACGCCGGTGCACCGTGAGGCGATCGGTCGCCAAGGCGTCTCGCCGCTGCACCGCATGTCGTTTCAGTCGACTGCTTACCGGCAGCTGGAGCTGTGATCCACAGCTGAGTCCAGGACCAGAAGCAATGTCAGCGTGCATTTCGTTCAAAGCGGCGCTCACCAAGCCCCCTCGATGTGATCGAGGCGCAGCAGCCGGTTTGAGCCGTCGACGATCACACCGACTGCATCGAAGCGGATCGTGTGTGCCTTTGGGCGCGCGGCGGTATTCTCGTACAGCCAGGCGCAGGCTAGCCGCTTCAGGCGTGAGCGCTGGCTGAACTTCAACCATGCCAGTGGCTGTTCGTCGGGGCACAGGCCACGACGAAGGTTGCCGGCTCTGCGCGTCTTGATCTCGGCGAAAACCAATGTTCGGCCGTCGAATGCGATCAGGTCGATCTCGCCGTGACGGGTCCGCACGTTGCGCTCGACGATCACGAAGTCCAGTCGGCGAAAATGACCGACAGCGAAATCCTCGCCGAGCGCGCCCAGGATACGTCGTGGGTCACGGGGCGCAGGTGCACTAGGCGGAGACGGGCTCTCGGGTGCCATGCCTCGACCATACGGTGAAAAATGTGACGAAAAATACACATTCGTGCCAATTCGCGGTCAAATAGGTGTCGCGCTTACACAGAGCTGCCTGATGGGCGGATATCCTTGCCCTGGGCTGACCAAGCCTCACGCCAGCGCGAGCCCCACGCCAGCGCGCATCTCATGACCGACATTTCCGACAACCCCAGTGGCTCAGCCGGTACGCCCGCGGCTTCCACGAAGGACCGCGATCGGAGCCCCTCAGTCGCTGTCCCGACGACCAACGCTGTGGGACGGGGCAATTCTGTCGCTGGGCTTGAGGATTCAAGCCAACGGACTACCGATCGCTTCGGGATCGATGGCGTCAGTGGCTTCATGGGCATGCGTTGGGACAGCGCTGACACGGTGCGCCTCGAGATCCGCCCGGAGTTGATCAATGCGGGCGGCCTGCTTTCAGGGGTGGTCACGTATGCGCTCGTCGACTACTGCATGGGCTCCACGCTATGGCCACACACGAACGAGGATGAGCACATCGCGACGCTAAACATCTCGATCAACTACATCCAAACCGCGACACAGGGCGAGATCGTGTGTAAGACCGAGCTCGACCGGCGCAACCGCACGAATGCCGTATTGCGCAGCGATGTGCGCCATGAAGACGGCCGACTGCTCGTTAGCGCGATCGGCAGCTACGCGATCTTCCCCGCGCGCAAGCGCAAGCGCGTGCCCTGACGCGCCGCGAAGGCATGCCGGACATCGCACGCACTCCTCGCGCGCTGAGCATCGCCGGATCAGATTCTGGTGGCGGCGCGGGCATACAGGCCGATCTCAAGGCCTTCGCGCGTTGTGGGGTCCACGGTATGAGCGCGATCACCGCGATCACCGCACAGAACACGCTCGGTGTCGACGCGGTGTACGGTCTCCCACCAGAGATCGTCCTCGCTCAGGTTCGCGCCGTGGTCGCGGACATCGGCGTGGACGCCGTCAAGGTGGGGATGCTCGGCAGCATCGAGATCGTCCATGCGGTGGCGCTTGCGCTGGACGAGCTGCCTCCCGAGACGCCGGTGGTCGTCGACCCAGTGATGGTTAGCGAGTCCGGTGCCCGGCTGCTGGACCGCGTCGCCGAGAGCGCGCTCGTAGCCGAGATCTTGCCGCGCGCCAGCATCGTGACGCCGAACGTTCCCGAGGCGCGTGTTCTGGCCGGCTACGCGACGCACCCGCGCTATGACAAACAGATCGAGATGAGGCCAGAGGATGAACGCAGCGACGCGATCGACCTTGCGCAGGCGGTCTCCTCGCTCGGCCCCGGAGTCGTCGTGCTCACAGGCGGTCATCGTGCTCAGGCGATCGACCTGTTTCTAGAGCGAGGCGCCGGGGACGAGGAGGTCGTCGAGATTCCCGGCGAGCGATATCCGGACGGGGCGGCTCACGGCTCCGGATGTACTCACTCTTCGGTGCTCGCCGCCCAGCTGGCGTTGGGATACGCGCCGCTTCAAGCCGCATTCACAGCCCGTGCGCTGGCTGGAGAGGCCGTCGCGGATGGTCTGCGGGACGTCGGGGAAGGCCCTGGCCCGGTCGACGTGATCGGTCTTGCTCGTATGCGCGCTTCCTGACGCCCTAGCCGAATGGGCTTCAGACCTCTTTGCCATAATCGCAGGGCATGAAGCTGCTACGCGTCAAGCCCGGTCATGGTGAGGTCGTATTGGCCGAGGGCGACGTCGCGGTGCCCGAGCAGTACAGCGAGCTGCTCGAGACCTTCAGCCGTGAGCTCGACGCAGGCATGTGGGCAGCGGTCCCAACCTCAACGCGTTCCGGAAGGCGCGAGGCCGAGCTGGTACGCAGCTTCGAGGACGTCCCAGTAGACGCCGAGCGTGTGATCTTCTTTCCCCGTGCCGCCGGAGGCTGTTGATGGCACTGGCTCTGGGTACCGCGGCGCTGATGCTGATGACGTTGCTCTCAGTGCTGGCTTTGCCCCATCTGAAGCGCTCGATCGACAGGGCGCGTCTACGCCTAGCCGAGCGCGCACGACACAAGCGGCATGCGCCGGTGGACGAATACGATCCGGGTCGCGAACTGCGCGCCGAGCAACGTGCACGCGCACTCTTGCGCTCGTGTGTCAACGAGGAAGACTGGGCCATGTACAGCGAGCTTGGCTTTCTGCGCGTGTGGGGCACGCTGGAGGCCCAACCTTACGCCTACCTCATCTATCCTCACAAGCCGATCCTCGCCTATGTTCCATCGACGAACCAGATGCTTGGCGAGTACTGCGTCGAGTTTCCAGATCGCACACGTCCATATGGCATTACCCGTTTGCCGGACTCAGACGACGTGCTCGCCAAGTGGATGGCGCTCACGGCCGACGAGCGCGCTCTGATCGAACCAGGCCAACATGCACCTGGCAGGACGTCAGATTCGCATCGCCAAGGCAAGGCGCGATCTTGCTCGCCTCGCATGCTGGGAGCGTGAGCGCATCGAAGTCATACAGGCGAGCGCCACGTCGCGCCGGTAGTGTTCCCGCGCTGTGAGCACATCGGAGCCTTTTGACGTAAAGCACCGCTCGCGCGCCCTGATCGAGGGGCCCGAGCGTGCCGCCGCGCGCGCTTATCTGCACGGGATCGGCTACACCGCCGAGGACCTCGCCAAGCCGATCGTCGGAGTCGCCCACTCCTGGATCGAGACGATGCCGTGCAACTTCAACAACCGCGTGCTCGCCGCGAAGGTCAAGGAGGGCATCCGCGCCGCCGGCGGCACGCCGATGGAGCTCAACACGATCGCTATCTCCGATGGCATCACGATGGGCACTTCCGGCATGCGCGCCTCGCTGGTCTCGCGTGAGTTGATCGCCGACTCGATCGAGCTTGTCGCCTCCGCTCACGCCTTTGACGCACTGGTGGTGATCTCCGGCTGCGACAAGACGATCCCAGGGGCGGTGATGGCGCTCGCCCGTCTGGATATCCCCGGCCTGATGCTCTATGGAGGCTCGATCCGTCCCGGCCACTACAAGGGCGAGGACGTCACGATCCAACAGGTGTTCGAGGCGGTCGGTGCGTTCGCATCCGGCAAGATCACCGAGGAGGAGCTGCACGAGTTGGAGGAGGCGGCGTCTCCAGGCGCGGGCGCGTGCGGCGGCCAGTTCACCGCCAACACGATGGCGATGGCCTTCGAGGTACTAGGCATCTCGCCGGCGGGCTCCTCGATGGTGCCGGCCGAGGACGGCCGCAAGCTGCAGGTCGCGATCGACTGTGGCGAACTGATCATGGATGTGTTGCGCAGAGGGTTGCGCCCCAGCCAGGTCATCACCAAGCCAGCGCTCGAGAACGCGATCGCCGCCGGGGCGACAAGTGGCGGCTCCACAAACATCGTGTTGCACCTGCTGGCCGTCGCACGCGAAATGGGCGTACCACTATCAATCGACGAGTTCGACCCCATCTCAGACGCGACGCCCCTGCTCTGTGACCTGCAGCCTGGCGGCAAGTACGTAGCAACCGACCTATACGAGGCAGGTGGCGTGCCGCTTGTCATGCGCCGCCTCCAGGAAGTCGGCGTGTTGCGGGGAGACGCGATTACGGTCACGGGGCGCACGATCGGCGAGCACGCGGAGCTTGCGAGCGAAACGCCCGGCCAACAGGTCGTGCGAGCGCTTGGCGATCCATTGAAGCCCACGGGGCGGCTTTGCGATTTTGCACGGCAACGTGGCGCCCGACGGCTGTGTCGTCAAGCTCGCCGGGCACGAGCGCCGCCACCACGTCGGCCGAGCGCGTGTGTTCGATGGGGAGGAGGACGCGATGGCGGCGGTGCTCGCCCATGAGATCTCCGAGGGTGACGTGGTCGTGATCCGCGGCGAGGGTCCAGCGGGCGGTCCAGGCATGCGCGAGATGCTCGCCGTCACAGCGGCGATCGTCGGCGAGGGTCTGGGGGAGAGCGTGGCTCTGATCACCGATGGGCGCTTCTCTGGTGCCACACACGGTTTCATGGCCGCCCATATCGCCCCCGAGGCTGTTCGGGGCGGCCCGATTGGCGCGCTGGCTGACGGCGATGAGATAACGATCGACGTCGAAGCCCGTCGTATCGATGTTGCCTTGACTGATGAGCAGATCGCCGAGCGTCTGTCGGCCTACGTTCAGCCACCGCGCGCCGACGAGCACATCGACGTGGCTATCCGCAAGTACGCAAAGCTCGTCGGGTCCGCCGCCGAGGGCGCGGTCACGAGCTGAGGTACGCCGTCGTGCTGAGGGCCTATTCGGCGATGCTGAGGTTGCTGCTCGGACGCTGAGGGCCTATTCGGCGATGCTGAGGTTGCTGCTCGGACGCTGAGGGCCTATTCGGCGATGCTGAGGTTGCTGCTCGGACGCTGAGGGCCTATTCGGCGATGCTGAGGTTGCTGCTCGGACGCTGAGGGCCTATTCGGCGATGCTGAGGTTGCTGCTCGGAGGCTGAGGGCCTATTCGGCGATGCTGAGGTTGCTGCTCGGACGCTGAGGGCCTATTCGGCGATGCTGAGGTTACTGCTCGGACGCTGAGGGCCTACTCCGCGATGAAGTCGCTCAGCAGGCGGTTGAACGAAGCGGGACGCTCCAGCATCGCCATGTGGCCCGTGTCCTCGAAGATCACCTTGCGCGAATTGGGGATCAGCTCCTCGAACACGCTTGCGTCGGTGGCCGGGATCACCTTGTCTTCAGCGCCCCATACGATCAGCGTCGGACAGGCTATCTCTGGCAGACGCTCCTTGATCGGATAGTCGATGTTGGCGCGCAGCGCCTGCAGGAAGCCGGGCTTGCCCGCTCCACGCAGCTGCTCGGCCGCGAGTGCCGCTGGCAGTCGGCCGGGATGGCGCGTCACGAAACCCAACGTCATGTTGCGCAGCCCGCGACGACGCGCCACCCAGTCGGATCTGCTCGCCGTCCAGCCGGTGTACACCGCGATCATCGGCGCCAGTCGGCGGAGGTAGGGCTCGAGCCGTTCGACGTCGCGGTGTCGGTATGTGCTGATCCCCGCCGCGGACACAAGCACCGAGACGCTCCACTCGCTGTGGATAGGCGATCGCAAGCTCGGTCGAGACGAATCCGCCCATCGAGTTGCCGACCACCGTCGCGGCGCTCACCCCGAGCGTTTCCAGCAGTCCGTCGAGCATGCGTGCATACGCCGAGATCGTGATCTGCTCATTCGGCATCGGCGAATGACCGAAGCCCGGAAGGTCCATCGCGATCACGCGGTGATTCCGCAGCGAACACAGGCAATTGCTCGAGCCAGTTCGGCCAAGAGCCCGAGAGCCCGTGCACGAACACGATCGCCTGGCCCTCGCCCATATCGATCGTGTTGATCGGGTTCCCGCCGACCGTCACCCAGCGCTGATGCTCGCGCCAGTCGACATCCAGCCACTCCGAGCGTCCCTCCGGGCCGTAGGACTGTCGCCGGTCGCTTCCGTTGAGAGTGCCTACGCCGCTCATCTGTGAATAATCTACTGCCCATGCGCATCGCCATCGACGTCGACTCGACCCTGCACCACTATTGGGACGTCCTCTCGGAGATCTCCCGTAGGCGCTTTGGCATCGAGCTGCCCTACGAGGAGCAGTTCACCTGGGGCATCACGCGCCTGCGCCCCGATCAGCTGGAGCTGTGCATCGAGGAGAGCCACAGCGACGAGACGATCCTCGCCGGCCGCCCCTATCCGGGCGCCGTCGAGGCGGTCCGCGAATGGAGTCGAGCAAGGTCACTTCATCCACGTCACCAGCCATCGCTGCGAGTGCGTGCGCGCCGGCCACCGCTCGCTGGCTTGGAGCAGCTCGGGCTCCCGTTTGACGATCTGTGCTGCTCCTACGACAAGGTCACCCGCTGCGTCGAGCTCGACATTGACATCCTGATCGACGACAGCCCGCTCAACATCAGCGCTGCGATCGAGCATGGGATCGCCGCAGCGACGATCCTGCATCCCTGGAACGCCGAGTTGTGCGAGGTCGAGGACGTGCTTGGCGCGCACGACTGGCCTGAGCTTGCGCAACTGCTGGCGCCAGTGCTCTGCGAGTCCTAACTCGACGCTCGTCGGCCCCCACTGATCGACTCGCGGACAGGTATCGCGCGATCCCTCGGCAGCGACTTGGATCAGATCTCGGCAGGGCGCCTGGCGGTCACGGCGAATTAGGCGTGGTGATGAGCACCGTGATCGGCCGATACGGCCCCGAGCATCAGCGGACCTTGGCTGCGAGCGCTCGCGCTGCTCGACGAGGACTTGCGCCGTACCAACGCCGCTCCGCGCACCCGACGGGCCTACGCCATCGACACTTTGCAGTTCGCTTGCTGGGCCGACGCGCAAGAGCTCACGCCATCAGCCGTTGGTCCTCGCGACGTCCGTCGCTATCTGGCGATGCTCACCGAGCGTGAGCTCGCGGCCACGACAGCCGCCCGCAAGCTGGCCGCGGTCCGTGCCCTGTTTCGCAGTCAGCGCGAGCACGGTCACATTGACCAGAGCCCGGCCGATCTGCTCGCCACGCCGCGTCGCGGCTCCCATTTGCCCCGTGTGATGAAGGCGCCGGAAGTTGCGCGTCTGCTCGATTCCATTCCCGCCGGCGGGCCGCTCGAGCTACGCGACCGCGCGCTGTTCGAGCTGGCTTATGCGTGTGGTCTGCGCGCCGAGGAGATCGTCACGCTGAATGTCGCGGATGTCGACTATGACGCCGAGCAGCTGCGGGTCGAGGGCAAGGGCTCCAAGACCCGCTTCGTCCCGATCGGCGAGCTTGCGCTGGGTGCTGTGCGTCTATATCTGGAGCGCGGTCGGTCGGCGCTCACACGTGCGCCCGAGCGTGACGGTACGCGGCAGTCTGTGACGCTCGCGCCCACGCGCTCAGGCCGAGGTACCCCTGGGGAGCAGGCGCTATTTCTCAGTCGCTCCGGGCGTCGACTGGGCACAAGCGACGTGCGTCGCCGGTTGCGAGCGTGGACGACACGCGCCGGAATCCCCGGTGGAATCTCCCCTCACGCCCTGCGCCACAGCTTCGCGACCCACCTGCTCGACGGTGGCGCCGACCTGCGCTCGATCCAAGAGTTGCTTGGCCACTCGAGCATCTCAACCACTCAGGTCTACACTCGGGTAGAGTCCGCCAGACTAAGAAGCGCCTATGCGCGCAGTCACCCTCGGGCCTGATCGGGCGGGAGAAGACCCTGGAGACGAACGTCAAAGCGATTGAGCTGCGCGAACTGTGGCGGCGGTATAAGAATGACAACGACCCTCGTGCTCGCGAGCGGTTGGTCGTTGCCTACTCGCCGCTGGTCAAGTACGTAGCCGGGCGCACCGCCGCCGGCCTGCCCCCGCACGTCGAGGAGGCGGATCTGGTCTCCTACGGTCTCGTTGGCTTGATCTCCGCGATCGAGCGCTTCGACATCTCGCGCGAAATCAAGTTCGAGACCTACGCGATCACGCGTATCAAGGGCGCCATCATCGACGAGCTGCGCTCGATCGACTGGGTGCCGCGCAGCGTGCGCGCTCGTGCGCGCGAGATCGAGCGTGCCAACACCAAGCTCGAGCATCGCCTGCAGCGCACCCCCACCGACGAGGAGATGGCCGCCGAGCTGGAGCTCACAGTGCCCGAGCTGCACGAGTCGCTACTTGCCATCTCCCACTCTTCGGTGGCGGCCCTGGACGAGCTGTGGAGCGTGTCCGACTCCAGCGGCGATCAGGTCTCGCTGATGGACACGATCGAGGATCCCAATGCGCCAGACCCCTCGCGTGCTCTGGACGTCGGTGACCTGAAGGATCGCATCGCCGACTCGATCGCATCCTTGCCCGAGCGCGAGAAGCTCGTGATCGCCCTCTACTACTACGAGAACCTGACCCTTCGTGAGATCGGCGAGGTCCTCGGCGTCACCGAGTCGCGTATCTCCCAGCTGCACACCAAGGCCGTGCTGCGCCTGCGCGGACGCATGCAAGAGCAAGAGGCTTCTTTCGACTAGCGGTTCTGGGGTCGGAGGTGATGCTCCAGCACCGCAATAGCATGCACGTCGCCGCCTCCGTCAACGCTCGCGTGTGAGCCGAGCGAGGCCCTCGAAGGGCTCATGAGTGGATGCTGTCGCGCCAAGCGCGGAGCGCCGTTTCTGCCGTCCGGCTACTCTGGTGGGCTGATGGCCACCAGAGCAATCGTCACCTCGCACCCGATTGTCGCCTGCGACGTATGCGGCAGAAGCCTTTTGCGAGGGGAGACGCCCGACGTGTTTCTCGCCGGCGGCCAGCGCCGCACGGTTTGTGAGCTGTGCGTACCTCGAGCCGCTGCTGAGGGCTGGTTGCGAGAGGCGGACAACCACGCCTCGAGCGTCCGCCCGACGCGGGCGCGCCGCGCCGGTTCGTTGCTCGGACGACTACGCCAGTTGCGCGAGCCGGGCCAGGGCCCGTTGCGTCGCGAACGTCCCGGCGCCGCCGGCATCGAGGGGCCCGACACGGGCGTGGAGCTTCCCGAGGAGAGTCTTTACGACTTCCTCGATGGCGATACTGAGCGCGAAGACCTTCGCGAGCGCGAGATCTACATTGGCTCTGTGGGAGCAGCAGAGTCGAGCGAGGGCGCGTGGAGCGCCGAGGACGATTTCCTGTCGCTCGACGGCGCTCGATCCGGAGGATCCGAGCACCGCGCGTGCTCGTCCAATGCGGGCCGGTCAGCCTGGCGAACACGCATCCGTTGCCGGCGCATCCAGCTCTAGCGCCTCAACCGCAGGCGGGTTGAAGGTCGCACGGGCGCTCGAGGTCTTCAATGCCGGTGAGCAACCAAGGCGCGTAGCCGGCGTCGCACGCTCGCTTGGCCCGCCTACAGTGACCGTGCGTCCGCTGGAGGACTCGGGCAGCACGGTCGCGATAGTCGTCGCCTGGGAGTTGTGCTGGTATCGCTACGAGGTCGATCTCGGCGACGAGGCCGCCGGCTCGCAGCTCGTAGGCCAGGGCATGGAGCTGGACGAGCTGCCTGAAGAGGACCGCCTCGCGAACGCCGCCGCGGATGAGCGCGGTGAGCTGCTCTGCCCTGATCGCCTGAGCGCCTCACCAACAGAGGCGCGAGCTGCGACCGTTTTGAGAAGAGGCGCAAGTCGCGACCTTTTTGAGAAGGTCTGGGACCTGGCCGGAGTGATGCACCGAGCTGTCGCGTTCTGCGCGCAGTACGATCTAAGACGATGATCTACTGCGTGGTGCCCAAGCCGCTTGCCGATGAGCTCTATCCGAAGCTCGTCAAGCGCTACGAGAACGACGACAACGTGACGGTCATCATCGATCGCCGCGAGGCAGATCGTCGCGCGCGCGGGCTCGCGCCCCTCCGAGGCCGAGCTGCAGCGCCGCGTGATTCGCGATCGTCGCCGTGCCCGCGTGCCGGGAGATCTGCCGCCGCTCGTCGACGGCTCTTAGGCGTGCCGGAGGCCTCAGTGCACGGAGGGCGCGCGCTGATCGCGTCTGGAAGCTCATGAAGGTAGTCGTGCATGTCGATGGGGGCTCGCGTGGCAACCCCGGCCCGCAGCGGCCGCAAGCGTCGTCTCGACGCCCGTCGGAGAGGTTCTGGACGAGGCATCCGAGCTGTTGGGCACGGTCACCAACAACGTGGCCGAGTACCGGGCTTTGCTACTCGGCTTGACGCGTGCGGTACGCGCTTGGAGCGAGCGAGATCGAAGTCGTCAACGACTCTGAGCTGATCGCCAAGCAGGTTCAGGGCCTCTACAAGGTCAAGCATGCCGCGATGCGCCCGCTCTACAGTGAGGCGATGGCAGCCCTGCGTGCGTTTGAGGCCTGGAAGATTCGCTCGGTGCCGCGCGCCCAGAACGCGCACGCGGACGCGCTCGTCAACGCCGCGCTTGGACGATGCAAGAGGCCACGGCTTGATCTGCTCAGCGCAGCGGCCGGGTGGCCTGGGCGATCGCGATCATCTGCGCGTTGGAGAGATCCTCGAGCAGAGTGTTCGTCACGAAGTAGATGACCTTGCCGACGCGCCAGCCGATGTCGTGGATGTGTTCGCCGTCGTCCACGATCAGATAGCTGCGCCCACCGATCTGCTGTACGCGAGCGTGGGCGAACAGCGGGATGTTCACCCAGTCCATGCCCTCCACGTCGTAGTAGCCGCCTAGCGAGTTCTGCTGCCAGACGGCCACATACGCATGGTGGACGTGTTTGTGCTGGTCTTCGAGCGTGTAGGCGTGGACCTCCTGCGGTATCGCCGGCCCGGTTTGGATGGACGGGTAATAGAGCGGGAAAGGCACGCCCGGGGCCGCCGTGAGCGCCATCGCTTGGCCGGAGGAAGAGACGGGGTAGAGGTCGAGCTGCGCGTTTGAGGGGCCGTGCGAGCTGTGATGGTGAGAGTGATGGGAGTGGCGAGAGGACGAGGATGAGCCGGCGGGAAGCTCGAGTTGTTCGTGGCCGTGCAAGAAGTCTTCGACGGTCGCTTTGATCAGCGCGGGAGAGGTGGTCACGTAGCTTTCGCCGCCGATCATCGCGTCGACGTTTTCAGCCTGGAACTTGACCTGGCGCAGCGGCTTCTGCTGGGAGAAGGCGGCGAGTTCGGCGAGTTCGATCAGCTGGCCGGCCGAGGAGTGAAACGTGCTGATGACCGCTTTGCCGACGGCTTTGAGACCTTGTCGATCTCGCTGATGAGCTGGCTCGCCGGCACCTGCTCGCGCAGGTTGCGGATGAAGTCCTGTTGGCGGGCGACGCGCACGAAGTCCGAGTCGTCGTGGCGATAGCGCACATAGCTGAGCGCTTTTTCGTAGCAGAGCTTCTGATAGCCGGGTTGCAGGTTGATCGCGGAATAGTTGGTTTCAACGCTCCCGTTCGGTTCGTTGAAGTAGCGATGATCGACGTTCACGTACACGCAGCCGAGCGTGTCGACGATGTCGATGAAGCCCTTGAAGGTGACGTCGATCACGCCGTTCACCTTGATGTGCAACAGGTGCTCGATCGTTTCGGTCGCCAGCTCGGCGGCGCGGTCGCTGCCGCCTTCGAGGCTGCCGATCGTGTAGGCGGCGTTGATCTTGCGCGGATAGTAGACGTGACCCGAGCGGGTCGTGATCGTCGTGAGCAGATCGCGCGGCACCGACAGCACCGAGGTCTGTCCGGCCGCAGGGTCCAGACGCACGAGCAGCAGCGTGTCGCTGTGCGCCGCGTTGTTGCGGTCATAGGCGTCCTTGGACCCCACGCGCCTGTCCGAGCCGATGATCAGAAAGGTCTGCGGTTCGCCTCTGTAGGAGGCCTGGATGACGCCTTTGGCCACGTGCAACTGACTTGTGCGCGGAAAGACCTCGTTGGCGATGTGGTTGAGCTTGGTCAGCGCGATTGTGGCGGTCGCCGCACCGCTCAACAGCAGGATCAGCACACCCGCGACGGCAAAGCGTCGCCACATGTGCCCAGCCAGCGAGGGCGGGCGCTCGTCATCGAGAGGTGTCGCTGGAGGGACGCTCATGGTGTGCGGGCAGCCACCACCGCCACGGCTGGCCCTCAGGTCAGCCTAGCGAGCGTGTCGGCCGTCGCGCGCCGGGCTGTTTCGCACTGTCCGTGCCGGCGATAGGCCAGACACCTGTGCAGCAGCATTGCTGCGCCGGACATCCCGATACGCTCGGCTTCGTGTGGCATACGCAGGTGCACAGCACAGGGCGCAGGGGGCAGCGGCTCTGCGGCGCCGCCCATCCCGATACGCTCGGCTCGTGCTCAAGCCCCGCAACCGTGAGCTGCTCGGCCTGATCCCTTCGGCGCTGCTCGTCACCGCCGGTTTCACGGCGATCTTCATCCAGCAGGAAAACAGCTCGCTTGAGGCCTCCACGAACGTCACGCTCAACCGTGTCTCGAGCCTGTCGCTCACCTACGGGCTGCTGTTCCTGGGCCTGTGCCTTGCCGCGCACTTGGTGATCCGCTTCGCGCTGCCCTACGCCGATCCGTATCTGTTCCCGCTGGCAGCCGTGCTCGCGAGCGTTGGGATCGTGATGGTCTACCGCATCAACCCATCGCTGGCGCGCCAGCAGGCGCAGTGGATGGTGCTCGGGCTGATCCTCTTCGCCGCCACGATCCTGTGGCTGCGGCGTACGGGCATCGGCGTGCTCGAGCGCTACCGCTACACGATCGCGGCGGTCGGGATCCTGATGGCGGTCCTGCCACGCTTCCCGGTGATCGGCGAGCAGGTCAATGGCTCCTACCTGGACATCCACTTCGGCTCGGTCTCCTTCCAGCCTGCCGAGCTCGCGAAGGTCGCGATCGTGATCTTCCTGGCCAGCTACCTGCGCGACAACCGCCAGATCCTGGTGACGGCGGGGCGGCGTGTGCTTGGCCTGACCGTGCCGCCGATGAAGCAGTTCGGCCCGATGCTCGTCGTGTGGGGGGCCGCGATGGGCACGCTGCTGCTCACGGGCGAGCTGGGAACCTCGCTGATGTTCTATGGAGCGTTCCTGGCGCTGCTGTACGTCGCGACCGGCCGCTTCTCGTTCCCGCTGATCGGGCTCGTGTTGTTCGGCCTGGGTGCTTGGTTCGTGGTTGGCCACGTCGGCCACGTCCACGCGCGCGTGCTTGCTTGGGAAGATCCGCTGGAACCGAAGCTGTTCCACAGCGGTGTCAGCTACCAGCTTGGCCAGTCGCTGTTCGCTCAGGCCGACGGCGGTCTGCTCGGCACGGGCTTCGACCAGTCGCTGCTGGTGATCCCGCATACGCGCGAAGCGATCTTGCCGGTGCCCGAAAGCGACATGATCTATGCGGTCATCGTCAACGAGCTGGGGCTCGTCGGTGCGGGAGCGCTGCTGCTCACCTATCTGCTGTTCATCGCGCGTGGGCTGAAGACGGCGATGCTCGCCCGCGACTCGTTCTCCAAGCTGCTGGCGGTCGGGCTGTCGTTCATCATCGCCATGCAGGTGTTCGTGATCGTGGGAGGCGTCACGCGCGTGATCCCGCTCACCGGGGTGACGCTGCCGTTCGTCGCCTATGGCGGCTCCTCGGTGGTCATGAACTTCGTGCTGCTGGCGCTGTTGCTGGTGGTCTCAGACCGGGCGCGCAGGCCGTATTCGTCCTCGCGCTGAGTTGGTGCTCCGGCCCTTCCCGCCACGTTTGAGCCGTACACAATCAAGCTATGGCATCCAGAACAGCAGGTGGACTGGACCGTCGATTCCCCATCTATGTGTATGTGGCTGGCGCATAGCCGAACCATTTCATAACCTAAAGGTTATTTTATGGATGGGCCTCACGGATAGATCCAAGGTCGTTTCTGGGCACGATTGTGCACTTTTGAGCAGGTTCGCTGCGGCTTTCGGTCGAAAACCTCCACATACCCGGACACGTCGTGAGCATTCGGGTGACTTTCGATGAATATTGCCGCGATGCCAACTTCCACGACCGACGCCAGCTCCAGCTTCGTCATCCGAGCGCGCGATATGCGCCCTGAGGAGGACCGGCGCCGGCGCTACCCAGCCCGTCCGGCCAACTTCTCCTCGCCGGCCGGGCTGCACCCGCGACCGTGGCTGGGGCGCTTGCGCCACGCGCTGCGCGAGGACCTGTTCGTGCTCCACTACCAGCCGATCGTCTCGTTGCAAGGAGGAGCCGTCTCTCACTACGAGGCGTTGATCCGGCTGGCCGACGATCCCAGCGGCCCGCTCACGCCACCGTGCAGCTTCCTGCCCGCAGCTGAGCGCTACGGCTTGATCCAAGAGATCGATCGCATGGTGATCGGCAAGGTGATCGCCCTGATGGGTGGCGAGCTGGCCGAGCGCGACGCCCGCGTGGCGGTCAACCTGTCGGCTCTGTCGATCACAGACCACGGCATGCTCGCCCACATCGAGCGAGAGCTCGACCGCCATCGCGTGATCCCGCGCGGCTGGTCGTCGAGGTCACCGAGACGGCCGCGATCGGCGACATGCGCCGCGCCCAGAGCTTCTGCGAAGGCGTCCACACGCTCGGCAGCTCGGTTGCGCTCGACGACTTCGGCGCGGGTTTCGGCTCCTTTCAATATCTCAAGCAACTGCCGTTCCGCTACCTGAAGATCGACGGCGACTTCATCCGACGCTGCCCTCCTCGCACAAGGACCAGCTGGTCGTGCAGGCGCTCGTCGGCGTCGCTCGCGGCATGGGCAAGCAGACGATCGCCGAGTACGTCGGCGACGAGCCGACGATGTGCTTACTGCGCGAGTACGGCGTCGACTACGCCCAGGGCTTCGAGGTGGGTCGCCCGTGCGGCCAGGTCGAGGCGTTCGCCGCCCTGATCAGGAGTCCTCGTGTGCACCAAGAAGGTGGGATGCCAGCCCGCGCGCGCACTGGGCATCGAGTCTTTCAAACTGCGACCGACAACGCTCGAGCCGACGCTCGACCGCACGTTGGGTGAGACCGTGCGCGAGCCTGGCTGGGCTTAGCGCGGCTCTGGCATCTGCGTGCGCAACATCGCGTCCCACAGCCTGTCGGGCAGCAGTTTGCGCTGGAGCACCGTGAGGCGCGCGGAGGGAGTGAGCAGCATGCGCGATGGCGGGCGACGCCGCGAGATCGCCTTCTCGATCGCCTTGGCCACGACATCCGGCCCGCCGCCGAGGTGGCGCATCGGGCCCTCATAGACGTCCTTGGTCATCGCCGCGAGCTTCGTGTTGAACTTTTTGTAGGGATCGCCGGCCCCGTTTTCGGCTTGCGCGCCCGCGTCGGCTTCGCTGACCGTGGCGGCGGCCGTCTTGCCGAACTCGGTCACGATCAAGCCGGGCTCGATCAGCACCACGTCCACGCCGAAGCCCCGCACCTCGAAGCGCAGCGCGTCGCTGATCGCCTCCAGCGAGTGCTTCGTGGCGTGGTAGAGCCCGCCGCCGGGCAAGGTCAGCTTGCCGCCCATCGAGCCGATGTTGACGATCTTGCCCCAGTGCTGGTCGCGCATCGCCGGCAGTACGAGCTGGGTCAGCGCGATCAGGCCGAACACGTTCGTCTCGAACTGGCGGCGCACCGCCTCCAGCGGCACCTGCTCGATCGGGCCGCCCTGGGAGTAGCCGGCGTTGTTGACGAGCACGCCGACGGCGCCGTGCTCGCGCTCGATCGTCTCCACCGCGGCGCGCATCGAAGGCTCGTCGCAGACATCCAGTTGCAGCAGCTTGCAGCCGGCGTCGGCCAGGTGCTCGATCGACTCCAGGCGCCGCGCGCTTGCGTAGACGCTCCAGCCGTGGCCGGCCAGCCGCTTTGCGGTTGCCTCGCCGATCCCCGAGGAGCAGCCGGTGATCAGTACCGCCTTGGACAGGCTGGGACATTGACGCAGCATACGGAATCTTCAGACCTTGGCGCATGCGCCAAGGTCCGGGACGGCACATGTGCCGTCCCGCCGAGTCGTGCATGCACGACTCGGACGCAGGGCCGCATGCGGCCCTGCGCGGAGGCGCACATGTGCGCCTCCGAACAACATCACCGACCTCGGTTCTCTAGGCTGCCCTCTTTGATGCGTGCCGTCACCTTCCAAGCGCCGGGCGAGGTGCAAGTCACGGACGTCCCCGAGCCCGAGCTCTCAGATCCGGGCGATGCGATCGTCCAGATCGAGGCCACCGGCGTGTGCGGCTCGGACCTGCACATCTACCACGGCCGCGTGAAGATCGAGCCGGGCTTCACGATCGGGCACGAGTACGTCGGCACGGTGCTCGCAGTCGGCGATGCGGTGCACAGCGTCGCGGTCGGCGACCGCGTGCTCGGCTGCTTTCAAACCGCCTGCGGGCACTGCTATTTCTGCCGGCGCGGCTGGTTTCACAAGTGCGACTCCTCGCGCACCTTCGGCCACGGCGCGGCGCTCGGCTCGCTGCAGGGCACCCAGGCCGAGCGCGCTTTGGTGCCGAGCGCCGAGCTGGTCTTGCGCAAGATCCCGGCGGGCATGAGCGACGAGACCGCCCTGTTCGCCGGCGACGTCATGGGCACGGGCTTTCACGCCGTCGCCGACAGTGGCCTGCGCCCAGGCGACGTGGCCGCCGTGCTCGGCCTTGGGCCGGTGGGCCTGTGCGCCGTCCAGGCCGCCCGCGCCTGCGGCGCCGCGCATGTGATCGCGATCGACACGGTTCCAGAGCGCCTGGCGATGGCCGAGAGCTTCGGTGCGCAGCCGGTTCACCTCAGCGAGGGCGACCCGCGCGCGGCGGCACGCGAGGCAAGCGAAGGCCGTGGCGTGGACGTGTGCATCGACGCGGTCGGCCACCCGCAAGCTTTCGACCTCGCGCTGAAGTTGACGCGCAAGTGCGGCACGGTGCAGGCCGTCGGCGTCTACGCCGAGCGCGCCGAGGTGCACATGGGCCTGCTGTGGATCAAGTCGCTGCACGTCTGCGCAGGCCACGCCAACGTGATCGGCCACGTCGATCGGGTGCTGGCGATGATGTCCGCCGGCCTGCTCGACCCCACGCCGCTTGTCACCCACCACATGAGCTTGGAGCAGGCTCCGGAGGCGTACGCTCTGATATGACCGCCGCGAGGCGCTGAAGATCGTCCTCAAGCCTTAATCGCCTGGCCCGTTGGATGTTCGCGCCCAATCCTCGCGGCGCGCTGTCACAATCGTCTTAGCCACGCAGACTTTGCCACACAGAGGCACCGACCGCAAGACTTCCCGATGGCCGACAAGGAGCTTCGATGAACACCGTTGCCCAACCAACCCTTCCCGAGGCGCTCAGCGACGCAGCGCGGGACTTCATCGCCAAAGAGCACGGCCTGCTGATCGGCGCGGAGAGCGTGCCGGCCGCCGACGGGCGCACGTTCGCGACGCTCGACCCCGCAAACGGCCGCGAGATCGCCACCGTCGCCCAGGCGGGCGCCGAGGACGTCGCACGCGCGGTAGCCGCCGCGCGCGAGGCATTCCAGAGCGGCCCGTGGTCATCGATGGCGCCCTCTGCGCGCGGCGCGCTGATGATGGCGCTGGCGGACGCGATCGAAGCACAACGAAGAGGAAATCGCCCAGATCGAGTCGCTCGACAACGGCAAGCCGGTGAAGCTCGCCCAGTACGTGGACGTACGCGGCACGATCGCTCACCTGCGCTACTACGCCGGCTGGCCGACCAAGATCGAGGGCAGCGTGCTGCCCGTGACCGCACCCAACATGCTCTGCTACACCCGCCGCGAAGCGGTCGGCGTGTGCGCGCAGATCGTGCCGTGGAACTTCCCGCTGCTGATGGCCGCCTGGAAGATCTGCCCGGCGTTGGCGGCGGGTTGCACGATCGTGCTCAAGCCGGCCGAGCAGACGCCGCTGAGCGCGTTGCGCCTCGGCGAGCTGGCGCTGGAGGCCGGTTTCCCGCCGGGCGTGCTGAACGTGCTCACCGGCGACGGCGAGACCGGCGCCGCGCTCGTCGATCACCCCGACGTCGACAAGATCGCCTTCACCGGCTCGACGGCTGTCGGGCGCGAGATCGGCGCGAAGGCCGGGCGTGCGCTGAAGCGCATGACGCTCGAGCTGGGCGGCAAGTCGCCCAACGTGATCCTCCCCGACGCCGACATCGAGGCGGCCGTGAAGGGCTCCTACCAGGCGATCTACTTCAACTCCGGCCAGGCGTGTAACGCGGGCTCGCGCCTGTTCGCGCCGGCCGAGCGCTTCGACGAGATCGTGAGGGCGCTTGCCGAGCAAGCGCAAGGCGACCCGGCTCGGCGCGGGCCTCGATCCCGCCGACCCAGCTCGGGCCGCTCGTCTCCGCCGAGCAGCGCGACCGCGTGATGTCCTACATCGACGCCGGTCGCGAGCAGGGCGCGGAGCTGTTGGCAGGCGGCGGTCGGCACTCGCCGAGAGCGGCGGCTGGTTCGTCGAGCCGACCTTGTTCAGCACCACCTCTGATGACTTGAGCATCGCCCGGGAGGAGATCTTCGGTCCGGTGCTAGTCGCCTCGCCCTATGACACGCTCGAGGAGGTGGCACAGCGCGCCAACGCGACCGAGTACGGGCTCGCGGCCGGGGTTTGGACGCGCGACGTGGGCAATGCCCACCGCCTGGCCGCGTTGCTGCGCGCCGGCTCGGTATACATAAACCATTGGGGCGGCGCGGATGCGGCGCGCCCTTCGGCGGCTTCAAGGCCTCTGGCGTGGGGCGCGAGCACGGCCACGACGGGCTCGACGCCTACCTGGAGACCAAGACGGTGTGGACCTCGCTGGGCTGAGCTGCCGCCTGGAAACGGGCGCGCGCTTTGAGACGGATTCAAGGCTGGCATGAGAGCCCTCGCTGACGCAGCCCAGAGCGCGCCGTCGGTGTACCACGTGCACTAGAGTCCGCATTATGAGCGGGCATCCTCCGAGGCCCGGGAGCCTTCAGATATCGAGTGAGCTCGTGGACGGCGCCGTCAGGGTCACCCTACAAGGCGAGCTTGACCTGGCCTGCGCGCGCCAAATGGAAGAGCATTTCGCGCGATCGACGAGCAGGCGCCGGCGCGCGTCGTCGTCGATCTCGGCGGGCTTGCGTTCATCGACTCAAGTGGTCTGCGCATGCTCCTGCTCGCCGACGCACGCGCGCGCGAGCACGGCTACGAGCTTGTGCTGCTAGCAGGCCCCGAGCCGGTGCAGCGTGTGTTTGAGATGACTGGTGCGCTCGATGTCCTGCGCTTCGAGTCGTGAAGGTCCTTTGAGCTCGATAGCCGAGCCAAGCGCGCTCGTGAGCGAGGAGCGAGCGCGCGAGCACCGCGTCACTGGACGCCGGCTCTCGCCGGCGTGCTCACGCTCGTGCTGCTGGCCGCCACGCTCGAGATCGTTCTCGACGGCGCGGTCGGCCATTCGCCGCTGATCCCCAAGTCCCCGGACATCGCCTCCTGGCTCGATGGCGTCGGCGAGCGTCTCGGCTATCGCGTCTTCTTGATCGCGCTGATGTCCTACAGCGGCGCGTTCGGGGGCATGCTGCTGCTGGCTCGACGCATCTCCTCGCGCTGGGCGATCGCGCTGACGGTCGCCCTGCAGCTGATCGTGTTCGCCGGCCCGATCCTGATCTCGACCGACGTGTTCAGCTACATCGCCTATGCGCGGATGGGCGTCGTGCACGCCGTCAACCCCTATCTGCACGGGCCGAAGTCGATCTCGGCCGATCCGGTCTACCGCTACGTGGGCAAAGACTGGGTGAAGGTGGCGACTGCCTACGGTCCGCTGTACACGCTGCTGTCCTATCCGCTGGCGCCCCTCGGCGTCGTGGGGGCGCTATGGGGGATGAAGCTGGAGGCGCTGTTGGCGAGCGCCGGCACGCTCGCGTTGACGTGGCGCTGTGCGCGCATGCGCGGCCTCGACCCGAAGTTCGCGTTGATCGTGGTCGGCGTCAACCCGCTGTGGGTCATCTATGGGATCGGAGGCGCCCATAACGACCTGATCATGACGCTGTTCTTGATGGGCGCCGTGGCTCTCACGTTCGCGAGCGAACAACGCCACGCGGTAGCAGGCGGAGTCTCTGCGGAGAGGTCGGGCGCGCAGCGCAAGGGGCGGGCGCAGGCGGCTTGCGCGGCGAGATAGAGCGTGCCTTCCAAACGGGCTCGCGCCGCGAAACCTACGCCGGGGCGGCGGTCGTCGGCGCAACGCTGATCAAGGCCACGGGCATCGTGCTGCTGCCGTTCATGCTGCTCAGCCGTCGCCGGCTCGCGCCCCTGATCGGGGCCGCCGCGGCCGCGGCGATCGGCGCGCTCATCGCCTACGTCGTGTTCGGCATCCACGGCGTGAACATCGTCTCGGCGCTCAACCGCGACGCGGCGTTTGTGGGCACCGACAGCTTCCCGACCGAGATCGCCCACCTGCTCGGCAAGCCGGGGGTGTTCCCGATCGATCACGACCTGCTCAAGGCCGGCCTCGTGCTGATCGTGCTGCATCTGATGTGGCGCACGTGGCGCGGCTATGACTGGGTTGCGGCCTCGGCTTGGACGCTGCTTGCGATCGCGGTCACGAGCACTTGGCTGCTTGCCTGGTACACGCTGTGGTCGCTGCCGCTTGCCGCCATCAGCCGCGACCGGCGCGTGCTCTACGCGACGCTTGCCGTACAGGCGCTGTTCGTCGTCCACCAGACCGCGCCACTTTTCGCGCCTGTCTCATGAGCGAGCTCCCAACAGCGGCATGAGCGAGCTCCCGACAACGACCAAGCGCGACGCGTGGGGATGGCTACCCGAATGGGCTCGTCCGCTCGAGCACGAGCGCCGCGGCCTTGGCAGCCTGCGCCTGGCGGAGACGACGATCCTGATCCTGCTCGGCATCTTTCTGGCGGTGGCGACCGTCAACGACGTGGTGCAGCAGACGCACGTCAACCATCGCCTCAAGGCCGATCTACTCACCTGGCGCACGGTGACCGGTCACGACTACGTGAACCTGGCCACCGAGCAGGATGTGAAGACCTACAGCACGCGCGACATCGGTCTGCGGAAACGTGTCGCCCGGCGCGCCGGGCGAGCGCGCTCAGGTGTGCCTGATGCTCGCGGGAGCGGTCGTCTCGGGGATGCGCAGCGTGAGCGGCGGCTATTACCTGCCGCCGTACAAAGCGGACCTGCGCGCCAACCGCTACAAGTGCTTCGGCCTTGCGGCTGAAACGGACCTGTGCGGTCTCAGCTCGCCGCCGGCCGGCTCGCCGCCGTCCCCGTCCTTGCCGCTCGGCCGCCCGTGAGCGTCGTTCCCGTCAATCGGCGCGCCCGTGAGCGGCTCCGCCGCCAATCCAGTCGGCCTCAGTAGCACGAGCGAGCTCGCGGTAGGCAGCTCTCAGCGTGAGCGCCGGCTCGCTGCCCTGGCCTTGGTGGCCGCTGCTTGCGATCCTGCTGCTCGCGGCGGCGCTGCGCCTGAGCACGCTTGGCCTGCAGAGCTTCTGGTACGACGAGGCGTTCACGCCCGTGCACGTCCTGCGCGCGAGCCTCGGCGGCACCTTGCACAACGTCGTGCACACCGAGAACACGCCGCCGCTCTGGTACGTGCTGGAGTGGGGTGCCTCGCGCGTGCTCGGCACCGGTGTGGTGGCTCTGCGCCTGCTCTCCGCGCTGGCGGGGATCGCCACGGTAGCGGTTGCTTGGGCGATCGGCTTCGAGTTGGCGGGTCGTCGCGTGGCGATCGTCACGGCCATGCTCGTCGCGGTCAACCCGCTGCTCGTTTGGTACTCCCAGGAGGCGCGCGCCTACGCCCTGTTCGTGTTCACGGCCTCGCTCGCGCTGCTGTGCTTCCTGCGCGCCATGCGCGCACCGACGAACCGACGACTAGTGGAGTTCGCGCTGACTGCCTCGCTGGCCTTGCTCACCCACTACTTCGCTGTGTTCCTGCTGACTCCGATGGCGGTGTGGCTGCTGTGGCTTGCGATCACGGGTGGGTGGAGCGATGAAAGTGCGACGATGCCCCCCGCGCGCGCGGGGGGCATCGTCGAATCGGCAGGCAGCAATGCCCATCCCGAGTCCGAGCCCCAACCCCGCGCGCCCGGCATCACCAAATCGGACGATCGTGATGGCGCCCAGTTCACACCACAGGAACGAGCTTCAAATCCAAAGAATCTCCCACGCGTCCTTTGTACGCTTGCGCTGCCGGGACTCGTCGGGCTGGCTCTGATCCCGCTGATCCTCGCTCAGGGCGGCCACGGCACGCAGTGGATCGGCGAATGGGCGCTTGCCAGTCGCCTGGAAGCGATCCCGCAGTACTACCTGACCGGCTACAGCGGCTCTTCGCTTGGGCACGGCATCGAGGCGCTGGTGGCGTTCGTGATCCTGGCGGGAGTCCTGTACGGGCTGTGGAGCACGCTCACCCGCCGCGAGGAGCGCGGCGCGCTGATCGCGCTGACGATTACCGCCGCGGCAGTGCTCACGCCCGTCTTGCTGGCGCTGCTGGGCGCCGACTATTTGGCGCCGCGCAACCTTGTTGCGGCGATGGTGCCGCTGAGCGCGCTGCTTGCGATCGTGATCGCAGCGCAGCGAACGGGCCGTATCGGCATGGCACTGGCGGGACTGCTTGCGCTCGCTTTCCTGGTGCTCAGCGTCGACGTGAATCTCAGCCCGCGCTTGCAGCGCGGCGACTGGTCCGGGGTCGCGGACGTGCTGCGCTCGGCCCAGCCAAAGCATGTGATCACTACGGTCGAGCTGGGCTCGGCGCCACTGGAGTACTACCTGCCGCGCTTGAGCAACTTGCACGCGGGGCAGAGTGTCAATGTGACTGAGATAGACGAGACCGGCTACGCTCCGCTGCGTCCCGACGCCGAACGAGCACCGGCGCGCGGATTCCATCTCGCAGAACGACGTGACATCAACGGTCTGATCGTGTACCGCTTCACATCCAGCGCGCCTGTCACGATTTCCCAAGAAGCGCTGCTGCGCGCAGTGATCGCCGAAGAAGGGCGTCCAGAGGCGCTCGTGCCCACAGCATCGTCAGGGAAAACTCTCTAGCGTCCCAACCATGTCATCGCAGATCGCGCAGACAGTCAGCGAGGCGCAGGTGACATTGGAGCTGGCCTGCCAGCGCCTGCTCTCACTCCAGGACGAGGCTGGCTGGTGGCGCGGCGAGCTGCAGACGAACGTGACGATGGACGCGGAGGACATGCTGCTGCGCGAGTTCCTGGGCATTCGCCGTGCCGAGGAGACCGAGCGCTCGGCTGCTTGGATTCGCTCGCAGCAACGCGCCGACGGCACCTGGGCCAACTTCCATGGTGGGCCTGGCGATCTGTCCACGACGATCGAGGCCTACTGGGCGTTGCGCCTGGCCGGGGATGAGCCGGAGGCCGAGCACATGCGCGCGGCCGCCGACTTCGTCCGCGCGCAGGGCGGCATCGAGCGTGCACGCGTGTTCACGCACGTCTGGCTTGCGCTGTTCGGCTTGTGGTCGTGGGATCAGGTGCCGGCGCTGCCGCCGGAGATCGTGCTTGTTGCCCTCGTGGGTGCCGCTGAACATCTACGACTTCGCCTGCTGGGCGCGCCAGACGATCGTGGCTTTGTCGCTCGTGATGGCACACCGTCCGCGGCACGAGCTGCCGTTCGCGCTGGAGGAGCTGCACGGCCCCGAGCCGTGGCGTGCGGCCGAGCCGACCAGCGCGCGCGGGCGTTGGCTGACGCGCCTTGATCGCGTGCTGCGCGCCTATGAGCGTCGCCCGCCGCGGCTGTTGCGCCGGATCGCGATGGCACGCGCAGAGCGCTGGATCGTGCGCCGCCAAGAGGCCGACGGCTCCTGGGGTGGCATTCAGCCGCCGTGGGTGTACTCGCTGATGGCGTTGCGCCTGAACGGCTACGCGCTCGAGCACCCGCTGATGCGACGCGGGATCGAAGGTCTCGACCGCTTCATGGTGGAGGAACAGGGCGAGCGGGAGCCTGGTGGCCTCTTACCGGTCGGTGAGTCCGTTGCGCCGGCAGGCAGTCGTCGGCTGGAGGCTTGCCAATCGCCGGTGTGGGATACGGCGTTGAGCGTGGTTGCGCTCAGCGACGCCGGTCTGCCGGGCGAGCATCCGGCGCTTGTGCGGGCCGGCGAATGGCTGCTTGGCGAGGAGGTCTGCGTGCCTGGCGACTGGCGTGTGCGTCGTCCAATGCTGGAGCCTGGGGGTTGGGCGTTTGAGTTTGCCAACGACAACTATCCCGACGTCGACGACACGGCTGAGGTGGTGTTGGCATTGCTGCGTTTGGGCGATGCCCCGAGCGCGCGCGCGGGGCATCGCCTTTTTCGGAGCATCGAACCCTGCCGCCGAGACGCCGGCGGATACCAAGTCGCCTGGTCAAAGCGACAACGCTTGCATGCGGCGATCGAGCGCGCCATCAGCTGGACCAAGGGCATGCAGAGTCGCGAAGGCGCATGGGGAGCCTTCGATGCCGACAACACGCGCTCGCTTGTGCGCGAGCTGCCGTTCCTGGACTTCGGCGAGGTGATCGACGAGCCGAGCGCGGACGTGACCGCGCACGCGGTCGAGATGCTCGCGGCGCTCGGATCGCGCCGGGGACCCCGAGACCGTGGCGGCCGTGCGCTGGCTGATCGAACGCCAAGAGCCCGGCGGCTCGTGGTTCGGACGTTGGGGGGTCAACCACGTCTACGGCACCGGCGCGGTGCTGCCGGCGCTGATCGCGGCCGGAGTGGCGCCCTCCGAGCCGTGCATCAGACGGGCGGTGGCCTGGCTCGAGCGCCACCAGAACAGCGACGGGGGGTGGGGTGAGGACCCGCGCTCCTACGATCACGTCGAGTGGGTCGGACGCGGCGAGAGCACAGCTTCGCAGACGGCTTGGGCGCTGCTTGCCCTGCACGCCGCCGGCGAGCGCTCGGACGCGGTAGCCGGGGCGTGCAGTGGCTCGTCGACACCCAACGCGAGGACGGCGGCTGGGATGAGCCCCAGTACACGGGCACCGGCTTTCCTTGCGACTACTACATCAACTATCACCTCTACCGGCTCGTGTTCCCTGTGATGGCGCTCGGCCGCTGCCTCTCGGCGGGGCACAGATGATGCACGCCGCACCGCTGGAGATGGCACCGGCGCAAGCCCCGAGCGCACGTGCGGTGATGGAGCAGGCATCCGGCGAGAACTTCCCAGTGGCGATGCGTGTGCTCTCACGCGTGCACCGGCGTCGGTTGCTTGCCGTCTATGGGTTTGCGCGGCTTGCCGACGAGTTGGGCGACGAGTTGACAGGTGATCGCTTGGCGGCGCTGGATTGGCTGGAGGGAGAGCTCGACCGGGCATATGCCGGCAGAGCCCGCCACCCGCTGCTCGTGCGTCTGCAGCAGACGCTTGGCGAATGCGCGTTGCCACGCGAGGGCATTCGTGCGTTTGATTGACGCCAACCGGCTCGACCAGCGCAGTCAGCGCTATGAGAGACTGGGAGCAGCTTCAGGCCTACTGCTCGCTGTCTGCCAACCCGGTCGGCGAGCTTGTCTTGGGTGTCTTTGAGCTGGCGAGTCCCGAGCGGATCGAGCTCTCAGACCGCGTGTGCACCGCCCTGCAGCTGGTGGAGCACATTCAGGATCTCGGCGAGGACGTGCGTCGCGGCCGCTACTACCTACCGGCGGAGGATCTGGCCCGCTTCGACTGCTCGCATGAGCAGCTCGCCCAGCTGTGCTCGCAAGGTGATCATGATTTGGATTTGAAGGGCGTGCCGGCTGTCTCGCCCGCTCCTGGTGGGGATTGCTCAGCGCCAGCCCGATTCGTCTGCGCAAAGCGATCGCTTTCGAGGTGGCGCGGGCGCGGACCCTGCTCGCCGCTGGTCTGCCGCTCGTGGCGGGCGTGCACTGGACGGCCAAAGCTTGCGCTGGCCGGCTTTGTTGCCGGTGGCGAGGCGGCGCTCGAGGCGATCGAGCGAGCCGACTTCGACGTGCTCGGCGCTTTGACCCGGCCCACCGCCCGCCGGCGTGTGCGGCTCGTGGCGAGCGTGCTGGCGCGCAGTCGCGGCAGCGCAGCCACAGACGCGACCTTCAGCCTGGCGCCGCGATGAACCCGACCGAAGCCTACGAGCACTGTGAGTCGCTGACGCGCAGGGCGGCCGCCAACTTCTATTACGGGATCAGGCTGCTGCCAAGCGAGAAGCGTCGCGCGACATGCGCGGTCTACGCCTTCGCGCGGCGGATCGACGATATCGGTGACGGGCAGATCGATCGGGCTCGAAAGTTAGAGCTGCTGGACGTGGCCGAGCAGGCGTTGCAGGCAGCCTCGACAGTCGAGCATCGACCCTGTGATCGTGGCGCTTGCCGACGCCCATGAGCGTTTCTCGCTGCCGATCGATGCGCTTGAGGATCTGATCGCCGGCGTGCGTATGGACGTCGAGGGCGCGAGCTATGAGAGCTTTGAGGATCTGCTCGTCTATTGCCGCCTGGTCGCCGGCTCGATCGGCCGGCTGTGCCTGGCGATCTTCGGTGCTCGCAAGCAAGAGCAGGCGCACCGTCTCGCCGACGATCTCGGCGTCGCCCTGCAGCTGACGAACATCCTGCGCGATCTGCGTGAGGACGCGACGCTTGGGCGCGTCTACATCCCGGGCGAGGACCTGCGGCGCTACCAGGTGAGCGATGACGGGCGCTTTGAGGGTGGGGAGGGCCAGCTCGACGCGCTCACGCGCTTTCAGGCGCGACGCGCCGGCGAATGGTTCGACCGTGGCCTGGAGCTCGTGCCACTGCTGGATCGCCGCAGTGGCGCTTGCGTGCTTGCGATGGCCAACATCTACCGGGGCGTGCTCAGACGCATCGAAGACGATCCCGAGCGCTCGCGAACGGTACGCGTGTCGCTGCCGATCTGGGAGAAGGGCTGGGTGGCGAGCCGCAGCATTCTCACGGCCGCGCTCGGGCGACCGCCGGTCCCCGATCGGCGTTGGCAGCTTCCTTGAGCGCTTATCCGCGTCGGCCTCTGCTCGGCTCCCGGGCGTGTAAGGGAGCATCCGCATCAGCCACCGTTCAGTCACCGGGCGTGCTAGTAGTGCTTTGTCGGGTTGACGGTTTGAGCCGATTCCTGGGCATATCGGACCTCAAGATCCCGCTCAACCGAGCCAATGCAGGATTCTCACCGTCGATGTCGTATCGAGCCAAATCCGGCCGATCGAGGCGAGTTGACAAAGTACTACTAGGGAGCATCCGCTTTGGCGTCTGGGGGCTCTGTCGCCCGGATCGTCGTGCGAGGCTCGCTTGAGCGCGCAACGCGTGGTCGTGCTGGGCGGTGGCCTAGCCGGGATCACGGCGGCGCTTGACTGCTCGGAGGCTGGGGCGCAGGTGACGCTGCTCGAGGTCCGTCCACGCCTTGGTGGCGCTGCCTACTCGTTTGAGCGCGAAGGGCTGTTGCTCGACAACGGCCAACACGTGTTCCTGCGCTGCTGCACGGCCTACCGCGACTTGCTTGCGCGTCTTGGCAGTGAGCAGCGCGTGATGCTGCAACCGCGCCTGGAGATTCCGGTGCTCAGTCCAAATCATCGCGAAGTGACGCTGCGCCGCAATGGTCTACCGGCGCCGCTGCATCTGGCCGGAACGCTGCTGCGTTACTCCCACCTGACGGTGGCGCAGCGTCTAAGCGCTGCCCGCTCGGCGCTCGAGCTCGGGCGGCTCGATCTGGGTGATGCCTCCGGGACGCTGGGCGAGTGGCTGGATGCTCACGGTCAGGGCCCCGCGAGCGTGGCGGCGCTATGGGATCTGATTGCGCTGCCGACTCTCAACTTGCCGGCCGCGGAAGGCTCACTGGCGCTCGGCGCCTTCGTGCTGCAGACGGGGCTGCTGCGCCACAATGATGCAGGCGACATTGGCTTTCACATGCGTCCCTTGAGTGAGACGCTGGGTGATCCGGCGGCTCGTGTGCTTGGGGAGGCAGGAGTTGACGTGCGGCTTGGCGTGCGCGTCGAAGCAGTCGAGCGCGTCGAAGCGGGCAAGCGGGTCGAAGCGGGCAAGCCAGTCGAGGCTGAGGTGGCTGAGGTGGAGCGTTTCGTTCCTGAGCTCGATGCCTCGCGCGCGCGTGGGGGGCATAGCGTTTTTCGGAGCAGCGAAGGCACACTGCGGGTACATGCCGGCGGCGAGGATTTGAAGGTCGACGCTGTCGTGTGCGCGCTGCCACATGAGCGCTCCAGCGCCCTGCTCGAGCCGCTGCTCGGCGAAGAGGCGAGCCGCTGGAGCGGCCTGGGCGCCTCGCCGATCGTTAACGTGCACATCGTGTACGACCGGCGTGTGTGCGACCTGCATTTCGCAGCCGGGGTTGGGACGCCCGTGCAGTACCTCTTCGATCGCAGCAAGGCTGCGGGGCTCAGTAAAGGTCAGTATCTGGCGATATCGCTGTCTGGCGCCGCGGGGGAGATGGAGCTCTCCTCCGAGCAGTTGCGCGAGCGCTATGTGGAGGCGATGGCAGAGCTGCTTCCCGGCGCACGTGGAGCGGTCGTGCGCAGCGTGCACGTCAGCCGAGAGCACGCCGCCACCTTCGCCGCACATCCTGGCACGGAATCTCTGCGCCCCGGTCCGCGAACGAGTGTGGCCGGTCTCGTCATGGCCGGGGCTTGGACGGACACGGGCTGGCCGGCGACGCTCGAGGGGGCTGTGCTCAGCGGGCATGCCGCTGCGCGAGAGGTGCTCGCGTGAGCCGAGAGTCACAATGCCAGGGATGCTTTTGTATCGGCCGGCAAGTCTGGGCCCCTGAGGTGCTTGCATGAGCGACCTGCTTGTGGCTGCCCCGTTGCGTCTGGAGGCACTAGCGATCAAGGCCGGAGGCAGGAGGTTGCGTATTCAAAAGACAGGGATGGGCCCGGCGCGCTCGCACGCGGCGGTCCCAATGCTGCGCGGCGATCGGGCCGCTGCGCTGGCAGTGATGGGCGTGTGCGGCGGGCTCGACGAGCATTGCCAGCCGGGCGACGTTGTCGTTGCCGATGAGCTGCTTGACGGCGAGCTCGATGAGCGGGCCGGCATGGATGCTGGTGAGAGCAGCGAGGCAAAGCAGGCAGGTCAGCCCATGCGCCTCGCCTGTCCTTCGGCCGGGCCACTCGCCGAGGCGCTTCAACGACGCGGCATCGCTGTGCGTAAGGCGGCGGTGGTATCGGTGGCACACATCGCTCATGGTGAGAAGCGTGTTGAGCTGCGCGAACGTGGTGGCGTCGTTGTGGACATGGAGTCGTTCTGGCTCGCTGCCGGCGCGCAAGGACGGCCGTTCGCGGTTATCCGTGTCGTGGCCGACACGCCCTCGCGTGAGGTTACGCGTCCGCTGCTGACATTGGCTGGAGCGGTGCGCGCGGCGCTATCGTTGCGTCGAGTGGCGGCGGTTCTCGAAGAGCTGGTGCGCGAGCAGGGAGCGCACACCGTGCTCGGCAGCACCTGCCCGGGTCTCAGGACTCTCTCCGATGGGTCCGCGGTAAACGAGCGAGGTTCCTAGATGGCGGTTCCGGTTAGACAGGGCGCGCGAATGGGTTGGTACTTGATGCGTCAGCGCTTGGCGCGTCGCGAGAAGTTTCCGCTGATCGTGGAGCTGGAGCCACTGTTCCAGTGCAATTTGGCCTGTGCCGGCTGCGGCAAGATCCAGCAGCCCGAGCACGTGCTGCGCAGGCGCATGTCAGTCGAGCAGGCGGTCGGTGCGATCGAGGAGAGCGGGGCGCCGATGGTGTCGATCGCCGGTGGTGAGCCCTTGATCCATCCGGAAATTCACGTGATCGCCTCCGAGTTGATCAAGCGCAGGCGCTCCGTGTATCTGTGCACTAACGCGCTGCTGCTGGAGCGCAAGCTCTCCGACTTCAAGCCGAGCCCGTATTTCGCCTGGGCGATCCACATGGACGGTCTGCAGGAACGCCACGACGCCTCAGTAGAACGCGACGGTGTGTTCGATAAGGCGGTGTCGGCGATTCGCGCTGCCAAGGCTGCTGGCTTTCGCGTGACTACTAACACAACCTTCTTCACGCACGACTCGCCCAAGACGGTGCGCGACGTGCTCGACTTCCTCAACGACGACCTCGAAGTCGATGAAATGATGATCTCTCCCGCTTATGCGTATGAGAAGGCGCCCGACCAAGAGCACTTCCTCGGCGTACGCCAGACACGTGAGCTGTTCAGCGAGGCGTTTGCGGGCGGGCGGCGCAAGCGGTGGCGCCTGAATCACAGTCCTCTGTTCCTCGACTTCCTCGAAGGCAAAGCTGAATTTGATTGCACTGCCTGGGGGATACCGAGCTATTCGCTGTTTGGTTGGCAGCGGCCGTGCTACCTGATGTCAGACGGCTATGCCGCCACCTACAAAGAGCTGATCGAGACGACCGACTGGAGCAAGTACGGTCGTGGTAAAGACCCGCGTTGTGAGAACTGTATGGCACATTGTGGATATGAGCCCACGGCGGTGCTCAAGACAACTCATTCGTTCCGCCAATCTGTACGAGCACTAGTCAGCTGACTTATCCGTGGCGTCCTGTTGGAGAATGGGTCGTAACGTGCTGGCCGATCTCTAATCGGGGCACCCCTGCCTGTGGCGCATCCACAGACCAGTCAGTTGATCTCACCGCCTATCCCGGTCCGGCACCCTGTCCATCCGCTTCTGCGCGGCTGCGACGGATGTCCTGCCAGGTCATGCCCTCCCTGAGCAACGCAGGCACGCCGAGGCTGAGTGCCGTGAGCAGCTCGATCGCTTGCAGGATGATTCCGTAGGCCAGGCCCTGCCCGGCGCCGACCCCGTATGCGGCGAGCACGACCAGGCAGGCGGCCTGGAAAACGCCGACGTTCGACGGGGTTGCGGGCAGCACGGCACTGACGTTGACCGTCAGCAGGATCGCTGCCGCCGTCACAGGTGTGGCCTGTGGGTTCAGGCCGAGCGCGAGGATGACCATGTAGCAGGAGCCCCATTGCAACGCCCAGGCGAGCAGTTGCGCGCCCACCGCAGGAACTCCGTAGCGGGGCTTGGCGAACGCGACGAGGCCCTGGCGTCCGAGGCGCAACAGTCCGGCGAAGGCGATCGCCCCGGTGCGAATGCGTTCGCTGCGCGAGCGCTGGGCCAAGCGCAATAGGGGAGGGAGGCCAAGGACGAACAGCGCCACGAACACCGGCGTCGCCACCACGGCCTCCAAGGCCGATGCATGGCCGCGCAACAGCGGCACGCTCGAGAACGTAACGGCGGCGAGGATCCCGAGCGCCACAAGGTTGATGAGCGTCTGTGAGAAGACTGTGCCGGCGACGACTGGGATCGTGCGGCTTGCAGGGCCCGTCAGGCGACGGCTCAGCACGACCACGCGTGTCGGCTCGCCGAGCCGGCCCGGGAAGACCGCGGAGGCCATCACGCCGATCATCGTGGCACGCACGATCGGTGCCCACCGCAGCGCTTGGCCGGGCAGCGCAGCGCGCAGGATGGCATGCCAGGAGACCGAACGTGCGAGCAGTGAGAGCATCATCAGAGCGAGCGCCAGCACAAGCCAGCCCGGGCTCGCCGATATCAATGCGTGGCCGACACGCGGCAAGTTCAGTCGGCTGAGCGCGTAGAGCAGCAGCGCCGCGAGCGCCAGCGCCCCTGCGAACAAGCCGACGCGCTGCGCGCTGCGATGTCGTCTCGGTGGGGCCCCCATTTGCAAGGTATGTATCAGAGCCTTGTGTAGACCGCGCATGGGTGGCTGATAGACCGCGCATGGGTGGCTGAGAATGTCCGTGATGGCCATGACCGGTGTCAGCCGACTCGTTGAGCTGCGGTAGTCGTCGGGAGCTCAATTGGTCGGGACTACAGAACGCGCGATGGAGCCCGTCGGATCACCCTAATTATTTGATGTAGAGGCCCTATTTGCCATATGAATGATCCGGAGAGCCCTTCTATACGCAAGAGAGACAAACTGACTGCACCAACCGATTGACTCCCGAATCAGTTGGGTAGTATCGAAACATGGATCATAAGGGGCGCTTTTTTAGGTCGGCTCATTCGGACTCTCAACAATTAGCCCATAACGGTCAACAAGCACGACGACCGGATTGGGGGTACCGGAGGGCTCAACCGAAAGCTGCGCTCATAAGTAGTGAGTAAGATTGGGGATGATCAAGGTCATGGCACAAGATCAAGAGGTTGCGATTGCACTGTCGCCGGCACAAATCGAGCAGGTGATTCGGTCTGCAGGCCAAACCAACAATGGGGCTGTCTCGCGTCTGTTGGTGGCAGCGCTCGACAACGCTCATACTGAGGCAAACGGCGATCGCCATGCCAGCCGTTCTCTACACGAAGAGACCAAACTAGCCCTTTTGGGCGCTTTGGGCGATCCACAGCTCTCGCATTCTCTGTTGCGCGGGTTGGCGATCCTCTCTTGCTACGGACCAGACCGGCCTTGGCGGGCGATCGTCGATCTAGCTAGAGAGCTCGATATGTCGCCATCGACCACGCATCGCTACGTGAAGACGTTGCGCGCGGTCGGGCTGCTCGAACAAGATCCCATGACACGCGAGTATCGCCCTGTAGCCGTCTGAGCCCTCCCAAGCATGTCTGGGCCGCTCTACCGACCCTCGTAAGTCGCATGACCGGGTCCAAGCTCAAGGAACGAGTGCACTGCACGCTTGAGATCTTCGGTCGCGAACAGGTCGCCTGCGATCTCCGGCACGCGCTCGTCAGCGCAGTGGGCGCCGCCATTGTCCAGACACGCCCGCACGATCGCCTTGGTGGCGGAGTGTGCGCGCGTGGGGCCGTCGGCGAGCTTGCGCGCAAACGCACGCGCTGCCTCGTCGAAGCCTTCGTCTGGGAGCACGCGATTGACTACGTTCCAGCGCTCGAGCGTGGCGGCGTCGTACAGCTCGCCGGTCATCACCAGCTCGCGTGCCCGCGCCGGTCCAGCTCGCTCTGCGAGGCGTTGAGTGCCACCCATTGCTGGCGTTAGGCCCACGACCGTCTCGACCAGGCCAAAACGTGCCGACTCGGCCGCCAACAGGATGTCGCAGCCGAGCGAGAACTCGAATGCGGCAGTCAGGCACAGCGAATGCGCGGCGAAGACCGTGGGCAGCGGCAGCTGCTCGAGACGATGGACGAGGTTGAGCAGGCTCACCCACATCGCGGTGGCCTCCTCTGGACTGAGGCCGGCGAAGACGTGTACGTCCACGCCGCCACTGACGACTCGTCCCTCAGCTCTGACGAGCAGACCGCGTGGAGGCGTAGCCGCGAGTCGATCGACCGTATCGGAGAGCTCGCCCATCAACTGTTGGTCGAAGAGGTTCAAGGGCGGGCTATCGATGCTCAGGATAGCCAGCGGACCGTCGTGGTCGAGTTGGACGATGCTCATTGGCGCGACTCGGATGGCTCCATGTTCAGCGAGAGCCTACACGGCCTCCTGGGCGTACGGGTCGATCGGCAGCGCGCGTGAGCGACCGGTCCCGTTTGAGATCGGATCGGGATCCGGGCTGAGATTGTGTCCGGGCTGAGTGTCCGGGCTGGGATTGTGTCCGGGCTGGGATTGTGTCCCGGCTGGGATTGTGTCCGGGCTGGGATTGTGTCCGGGCTGGGATTGTGTCCGGGCTGGGATTGTGTCCGGGCTGGGATTGTGTCCGGGCTGGGATTGTGTCCGGGCTGAGATTGTGCTCGGGCTGAGATTGTGCTCGAGGATGCGCCCGCGCCTAGAAGCCACGACCTCATGTTGGTTATGTTCGAATGTTTCTGACCTGCTCCTCGGTGGGCGGATAGGCAAATGTCTCCAGCTTCTCCCAGTAGTCGGCAAAAGTCAAAGAGTCGCAAAGCTGCTGGTAATCAGTGGGGTTGCGAGCTCCGATGGGGCGCTCGGGTTGCAACCAAGTAGCCGGCTCATCGGACAGGCCCGGTTGCTGGAGTATTGTCCCCGGGCAGGATCCGTCGATCAGCTGGAAAGGTGGGTATGGAGTTGACGCCGAGATCTGAAGAGGGCTCTATGGGGCGGATCCTGGTAGTCATATCGGGGTACTCGTTCTCGCAAGCGATACTGAAACTTAGAGTGTCCATCGTTTTCATTGTGGCTCTAGTGGCTGCTCCTTGGCGCCGTGATGCCAGCCGCGGGAAGCTTGGAGCACTCTGATGTTGCAACTGGATGAGGTTGTAAAGCACTACCACGCGGGTGACGGAGAGATCGTGCGCGCGGTTGATGGAGTGAGCCTCTCGGTGGCGGCAGGCGAGCTGGTGGCGCTCTATGGTCCCAGTGGCTCCGGAAAGACGACATTGCTGATGTTGATCGCAGGCCTGTTGATCCCAGACAGCGGTTACGTGAGAGTCAACGGACGAGATGTTTCCAGACTCTCGGCGCGCGAACGGGCGCACTACCGGCGCTCTGAACTCGGCTTCATCCGCCAGTCGCTCGATCTGATACCAGGGGTTCGTGCCGACGACAACGCCGCATTGAAGTTGCTGGCCGATACCGGACGGCGCGACGCACAGCGCCAGGTGGCGCCGCTGCTAGAGCGGCTGGGACTCAACGGACGCGCCGTGCAGCGGGCCGAGCAGCTCTCGATGGGAGAGCGTCAGCGGGTCATGATCGCACGTGCGCTCTCGACGGACCCAAGTCTCGTGCTTGCCGATGAGCCGACAGGCAGCCTCGACACCGATCGCGGCCGAGAAGTGCTCGCATTGCTCGCGGAGATCTGTCACGAGCGTCAAGTGGGCGTGCTGCTCGTCACGCACGATCCTCGGGCGGCCGCTTTTGCCGATCACGTACATGCCTTGCGCGACGGTCGAATCACGCGCTATCAGCCGGACAATAGCCACCCGCCATTCGAGGTCCAGTGAGTCGAGTTGTACGGCATCATTGGTGAGTGCTGAGCACGCTATGAGGCTGTCGACGATCTTTTATCTCTATCGCGTACGTCTACGCGCTCGGCTGGTCCAGGAGTTGCTGGCGGTGGCTGGCATAGCGGTTGGTGTGGCGCTGTTGTTTGCCTCCCAAGTGGCGAATACAAGCCTGTCAGGGTCAGTTACGCGCCTTACGAACGAGCTGGTAGGCACCGCTCGACTCCAGATAATGGCGCGCGCTCCTCAGGGCTTCGACGAACGATTTGCCTCCGAAGCAGAACATCTCCCTGGTGTGTCGGTCGCGGCTCCGTTGCTGGAGCGCAGCGTCAACGTCGTCGGACCAAAAGGTAGCGAGACGGTCGACTTGATCGGATTGGATAGGCGCATTATCCAGTTGAATGGACCTTTGCTCGAACAAATCAGTGCCGGGCAGCTCTACAGGCAACATGGACTCGCTCTGCCTGTGCCGGTCGCTGAAAAGATCGGAGTTAGATCTCTCCAGTCGCTAACTGTCCAGGTCGGCGCTAGGAACGTGCCGGCGATTCTGGCACTTGAGCTCAATGCAACCGACCTCGGCCCAGGAGTGGCAAATCCAGTTGCGATCATGCCGCTCCAGGCTGCTCAGAGATTGACCGGTATGGTGGGGCGAATATCCCGCGTTTTGGTGGAGCCCACAGCTGGCCATGACAGTGAAGTGCGTCAGGGCATGCAACGAATCGCGGCTGGCAAGCTGGACGTTCAACCTGCGAATTTCGACGCGACGGTGTTCGGTCAAGCCGAGGGGCCAACTGTCCAATCGACAGAGCTATTCTCGGCGATCAGTGCGCTCGTCGGGTTTCTATTTGCGTTCAACGCGATGTTGCTGACGGTTCCCCAGCGCCGTAGTCTGATCACTGATTTGCGCTTGGATGGTTACACGCCGCTTGAGATTCTCGAGGTTATGTTGTTTGATGTCCTCGCGCTGGGTGTCGTCGGCACGCTTGTTGGTCTGGCTCTCGGCGATTTTTTGTCGCGCAGCCTGTTGCAGGCACAACCTGGATATCTCTCTCTGGCATTTCCGGTTGGATCTCAGCATGTCGTGAGCTGGCAAAGCGTGACGATCGCGGCATTTGGGGGACTGCTGGCAGCCGTCGTAGGCGTGATCGTGCCGCTTCGAGGAGAGATCTTTGGGTATCGCCCGGTTGGGGTTCATATCAAGAGGGCTCCGGTTCGCATTGGCCGTACTCTTGCTATAGCCAGCGGGGTCGCGTGTACGGCCCTAACGACTGCTCTTCTACTTAATGGAATCACGACGGTGGATGGAGCGGTACTGGCATTTGTCAGCCTTACCTTTGCGTTGCTGCTGATCTTGCCGAGCACGTTCAGTGGCGCAATAACGTTGATCGATCGGTTGCAGAGACCGGTGATGGGCGTATCCTCACGGATAGCGGTCATCGAGCTGCTGTCGAGCGCGACACGGGCTCGCTCGCTTTCAATCGCGGCAACTGGAGCGATAGCGGTTTTCGGGAGTGTCTCGATTGAGGGCGCACACAGCAATCTCCGTGACGGACTGGGTCGGTCTGCGGCCGATCTCAGCTTGGGGACAGACCTTTGGGTGTCTCCCTCAGGGGGTGCGACCACGCTTGCAACAACACCATTCGAAGATCGCTATGGTCGGCGGCTGCAGCAGTTGTCAAAGGTGGCCGCCGTTGAGCCCTACCGTGGTGGATTTCTCGATGTTGGCACTAGGAGAGTTCTCGTCCTTGCGCCCTCAAAGACCGATCCGCGACTTGTTTCGGCAACCCAGCTCGTGACCGGGAACCTGGCTCTCGCAAGGTCTCGAATGCGCGACAGTCGGTGGGTCACGGTGTCGCAGGAACTGGCGCACGAACACCATCTGAGTGTGGGCGACTCGTTTGTCTTGCCGGCTCCACACTCAATGATCTTTAGGATTGCTGCGATAACCACGAATTTTGGGTGGTCGCCTGGAACAATCATAATGAATGCGGAAGATTATGCTCGGGCTTGGCAAAGTCAAGATGTGAGTGCCTACCAGATCTCACTAAAGCCTGGGGTCTCCCTCGATGAAGGGCTGCGAGAAGTACGTTCGGCTGTTGAGCCAGATACAGCGCTTGTGGTACAAAGCGCCACTCAGCACGAGCAAAATGAGATAGCGGGTCAAAGGCAAGGGCTTGCTCGACTGACTGATATTGCCGCCTTGGTTCTAATTGCAGCGGCATTGGCGATGGCGACCGCGATGGGCGCCATGCTTTGGCAACGGCGTCCTCGTCTAGCTGGAATGAAGGTAGACGGCTTCGGTCAAGGAGAGCTTTGGGTAGCGCTTCTATGGGAGAGTGCACTGCTGCTTGGAACCGGTTGCTCCATTGGTGCGATATTCGGTCTCTATGGGCAACTCGTACTAAGCCATGCGCTTGTGAGTGTGACAGGTTTCCCCGTGGTGTTCTCTATGGGAATTTCTGTGGCTGTTCTATGCATCGTGGTCGTTACGACGATTGCTCTGCTGGTCGTCGCATTGCCTGGATACCTAGCGGTACAGGTGAAACCAGCACTACAAGAATAACCTTTAACCGAAGCTCATCCTCCAGAGACTGTGATGTTTGGGGGAGCATTCGACACCGGCATGGTCTCGGCAAAGCAGGCATTAGCGTTGGCAGTAGCTGTAATGCGCGAGTTGGTGTGGGGGTTGTGGCGGGTCTCACGAGAGGTTGAAAAGTGGGAAAGCTATGCTGCGGCGATTCCGGACGCGACGATCAGGAGCGATGCCCTGGCAGCACTTGAGCACAAGCGTCCCAACACCGATGGTGCTGCACTGCTCTGGATCATTCCAGCGCGGCGATCTCCCAGGCTCCTACGTCTCTTGGTGGCTTACGAGATAATGGGCGACTTCCTGGACAGTACGGTAGAGCGAGGCGCCCATATCGGGATCATGAATGGGCGTCAGCTTCACCTGGCACTTGTCGAGGCTGTCGACATAGAGCGGCCAATTTCCGACTATTACTGCCATCACCCGTGGCGGGACGATGGTGGATATTTGTCTCGACTCGTAGAAGCTTGCAGGGCCGGGTGTGCTCGGCTCCCGTCATACATGAGTCTGCGTCCATTGTTGATACGCGCTGCAACTCTGGCGCAAGTTCAGGGCCTCAATCATGAGCCAGACATGACTTTACGGCGGATCGTGTTGGAAGCGTGGGCGACGAGGGAAGCCGGTGCCGACATTGGTGTCGGTTGGTATGAGGCGGCGGGAGCTGCCAGTGCATGGCTTACTGTTCTGGCGCTGATGGCCGTAGCAGCCGAACCAGGCCCGACGACCGTCGAAGGGCTGAACGTGTTCTTAGCTTATTTTCCTTGGATTGCGCTGGCGGCAACTCTGCTGGACGGTTACGACGATCTGGTCGAGGACAGGCTCAACAAAACGGATAGCTACCTCGCTCGTTACGGATCGTTCGATGCTGTTGTGCAACGGATCGACGAACTTCTGAGGCGTGCTACTCGTGAGGCTGGTTCGTTGCCCGATGGCGAGCGGCATGCGGTGATCGTCGCGTCAATGATCGCCCTATACCTGTCGAAGGACAGCGTTCGCACGCCCGACATGGACTCCACGAGTCGAATGTTGCTCCGCTCGGGTGGGCCGCTCGCCATCTTGCTTGGGCCGGTTCTCCGGAGTTGGCGGCTGCTCTATGCGTTGCGTGATACGTAAGACTTCAGAGAGCCTCCGCTTGCGTCCTCAGAAACGAGGCTTTGCCTCGGCGAAGCGCTCCAGACCGTCATCGGGAATTGGCTCCCACGGCGCGGCATAGGCAACGTAGGTGCGCCAGCTCGGTCGTATCCCTGGGTCGTAGTCGAAAGAGCCCATGCGTATGCTCACTTGTGTAGGGTCCTCCGGGCTGTAACTGAACAGATGTGAGCCACATACGCTGCAAAAGCGCTTCTCGTGGCCGCCGTCGGGGTGTCGCCAGCCTCTCAACAGATCCTCGCCTTGTAGGAGTCGAAGCGTGCGACCGTCGATCCGCGCTTGCGCCGATGCGGCCGTCCCGGTTCGGCGCTGGCAGCGAGTGCAGTGGCAGTAGCCAGCCCCCTGAGGTGGCTCGCTGAGCGCGAAGCGCACGACGCCGCATAGGCAGCCTCCGGTGATCAAGGCATCTTCCATGACCAATATTCTGGCATCTGTCGCGTGCCGGTGGCCAGGAACCAAAAAAAGAGGCCCCACGATTTGCGGGGCTTTTGCGAAGCGGCTGAAGGGACTCGAACCCTCGACCTTCTGCATGGCAAGCAGACGCTCTAGCCAACTGAGCTACAGCCGCGCGGCGCGCATAACTATAGACCAGCGGCGCTGTGCAGCGCTGAGCTGGCGGGCACGAGCTCGCTTGTGACAAGCCCTCGCTCTTGGGTCAGCTCGTCGACGATGGGAAACAGCGCCGCGATGCGCTCGGGGGTGTCGATCGTCTCGGTCAAGACGGGCACGTGGCGCCGGACCGAGAGCAGACGGTCGCCGTGGGGCTCATGGTCTCCGTGAAACCCCCAAATCCCGCGCAGCGAGGTGGCTCCGGCGGCGTTCGCGGCGCGCAGGCGCCTGACGAGCTCGACGTATACCGATCTACGCTCGTGTACGGCCGCCTCTGAGATCACGACCGTGAGCTTCTGGCGGACATCCATGCCGTACGTGCTGGTCGAAGTCTCGTCGTGGGGTCGTTCGAGCAGCAAGCCGTCTCGCTTGCATATGCGCACGTCCTCGAGCGTGAACAATGGCTTGCCGAGCATCTGCTCGAGGCGGTCGATCGCGGCACTCGATCCGATTCTGGTCGCCGACGCTGACCACCATCAGCGGCACGTTCTGGTTGCGAGCAAAGAAACGAGCTCGCTCGCGCGCGCCGTCACGAGTGCCGTCCACCCCGAGCAGCACCGTCGCACCGGCCACGCCGCTTTCGTGAAGGACTCGGCATATGGCGGCGAAGGCTGGGGACCCCGTCTATCCGTTCGTGGCGACCCAGATATACCGTCAGCTTTGTCGCTCGCGCAGGATCTTGAACGCCTTGAGCCCGGTCATGGCTCCTGCGACGAGCGATGGCTCGACCTCTCCTGAGGCGATCTCCTGCTTGCTCGGCACTAGCGCCGCCGTACAGTCGAGCGCGCTCGAGTGTCATCAACCCTTCGTGGCCGATCGAGCTCACGTCCGCGCGCAGCCGCTCGATTTGCTCGCGTGCGTCGACAGCCACGCAGACGAGCGGAAGATCTTCGGAGAGGGTCAGCAGCCGGTCGCTGCGAAGACGGTGCTTGGCTCCGAACCCTTGCACTCCTCGCAGGAGAACGCTGCTGCGGATCTCGTGGCGAGCGTGGATGTCCAGCAGCTCATCGGCCAGCAGTACGCCTTTTGACTCGGCTTCGCTCGCCGAAGTAGGTGGTGAGCTTCAAACCTTCCTGGCTCAAATCTCACCGCCCCGGAGAAGGGGTTGGTCGGCGATTTTCGAGCAAGTGCTCACAGTGCCCCGCCAAGCGAGCGGCCGAGCAGAGCTGCGCCAAGCCCTACGAGCACGCTAACGAACACGTTGAGGGCGCCCGCAAGCATCTGCCCGTCCTCGCCGAGCCGGTGGGTCTCGAGCATCCAGGTCGAGAACGTCGTATAGGAGCCGATCGTCGCGGACCCTGCAAGCGTCAGCGCTTCGCCCGAGAGCGCAAGCCCGGTGAGCAGACCAAGGATGAAGGCACCGCTCGCGTTCACCGCCAGCGTGCCCAACGGAAAGCTCAGCGAGCTGCGTGCAGAGACCGCCCCATCGAGCAGAAAGCGAGCAAGTGAGCCGATGCTTCCCAAGACGGCCACGCCGATCCATGCGGCCGCGCTCATGCGATCGCTCGCACTCGGCGCACGAGCGCGGAGGAGCCGAACACCGCGAGATATCCGCCCAGCACGCTCGCAAATAGGTAGCCGACAGCGAGCCCATAACGATGCCGATCGGCCATTTGCAACAGCTCGATCTGAACAGTCGAAAATGTTGTGAGCGCGCCGCACAGACCTGTACCCAGCAGCGGCCGGCGCAGAGTGGACACGGGCAGGCGCTCCTGCAAGCGCGTCACGAAATAGCCGAGCATCAGCGCCCCGATCATGTTCACCGCGAAGGTTGCCCATGGCCAGCTCCCTGCGGCTGCTGGGAGGGCCCGATCCACGGCGATGCGAATGAGCGCACCGACCGCGCCGCCGAAGACGATCGCGAGCAGCTCGATGCGGTCGATGCCTGGATCGGAGATGTTCTCGGAAGTGCGCCCAGGGGAAGCTATGGGATGTCCTTGTCAATACGGGCCTGCGGTCGATGGGGTGGAGGCACCCTAAGGGTCCGGTCAGATAGTCCGGTCCACTTTGCTCGCGCCATGAAGACGGATCGAATCGCTCACCCCGTGAGAACTGACGCGCAAGGCAGATACCGACCGCCGTCACCTCGCGAGAGTAGCCCGCGCAACTCCAGCTCGGCAAGCGCCACGGCAACCTCGTCAGAGCGTGTGCCACTCCTCGCCAGCTTTGCCAGCGTGTCTTGTCCGCCACCCACCAGCTCGAGCACATTTGCAAGCGGCGGTTGGAGATCCAGCATGGCGGGCGACTGGCCAGTGGCTTCGTAGATGCCTACGCCGTAGAGCACGTCAAGTGCATCCTGGGGTCCTCTAACGAGTCGCGCCCCGTTCATGAGCAGTCCGTTGGTGCCCTTAGAGCCGGGTGAGCTGACGCGCCCGGGGACAGCAGCGACGTGTCTTGCGCGCGAGAATGCGACGTTTGCGCAAGCAAGATCCCAAGGATCGTCTGTTGCCTCGACGACGATTACGAGTTGGGCAAGCAACGCCAGCGTGCGAGCGCTCGCGTATGGCCACCAGCGGCGTGTCCGTGAGCTTGCGTGGCTCTCGGCTATCGAGCAGCCATGCTCCAGAACCCGACGGTAGAGCGGAGCGCGCCACGCCGGCGTGCATCGCTCGACGCTCGCGCTCATCACGGCCAGCGGCGCGCCGTCGACTTCGAGTGTTCCGGCAAGGACGGCGCTTGCGATGCCTTCGGCGAAATCGCTCGCGACGGTGATGCCAGACGCGGCGAGTCCTCGGGCAAGCTCACGTGCGACCTCCATGCCGTAGTCGCTGGCTGTGCGCGTCCCGACAATCGCCACGACCTTCTCCTCGAGCAGGCATCGTAGTCGCTCGACCCCACCGCGCAACTCGAACGAGTGTGGGCTGAGCGCGTCGTCGCGCAGGCTCCGTGGATACGCTGCGTGGTGGCGGCAGAGCGCCTGCGGCTGTTTGTCTCCTCGCCCAGTTGCCGGCTGCCACTTGGCGTAGGCGGCGTGCAGCTCGGCCCGACGATGTCCGGCGATCGCGTCGATCAGCTCCAGATCCGGGAGTTCGAGCACGCTCCAAAAGCTCGATTGGTCGTGGCGCTCGATCTCGCGATCCAGTCGACTGCCAAGCTTCGCCAACAGCCACGCCCGTCGCATGCACTCTTGGCAGATACCGCTCATGCCGCTCTACGCTCAGAGACGCCGACATCGGATCGCAGCGTGAGCGCTCGTGAGATCTGCTCGCTGCCGACGCGCTCGCGGCCCTGCAAGTCGGCGAGCGTACGTGCGACGCGCAGAGCGCGGTGCTGCCCGCGGGCGCTCAGCAGCCCACGTTCGCGCGCGCGAGCCATTATCTGCTCGCCCTGGCTGTCGAGCTTGAGATGTCTGCGCAGCATCGGCACATCCATCTCCGCGTTTACGAGAACGCCCTCTGCTCGCAACCTCCTGGCTTGACGCTGGCGCGCCTCGATCACTTGCTCCCGAGCTTGCGCAGAGCTCAGCAGAGGTTCGTCTGGCCAGATGATCGGCGGCGGTGCGCTCTACGTGCACGAGCAGGTCGATGCGGTCGAGCAACGGGCCGCTCAAGCGGCGGCGGTGGCGCGCGAGGTCCACTTCGCGGCAGGCACAGCGCTCCTGCTCACCCGCGTATCCGCACGGACAGGGATTGGTCGCCGCGATCAGCATGAAGCGCGCCGGATACACGGCCGAGTGGCGCGCCCTCACGATTGTCACGCGACCGTCCTCCAATGGTTGGCGCAGCGCCTCGAGCGTCGGACGCGCGAACTCTGAGAGCTCGTCGAGAAACAGCACGCCATTATGGGCGAGCACCACCTCTCCGACCCATCCGCGCCGTGAGCCGCCGATCAGGCCCGCGGTCGTGATCGTGTGGTGGGGCGCCCGAAAAGGCCGTTCAGTAAGCAGCTCGCTCGCCAGTGAGCTTTCCGGTGACGCTGTGAATGCGCATCACTTCGATCGCCTCAGAGCGCTCGAGCGGGGGCAAGATCGAGGGAAGGCGCCCGGCGAGCATCGTCTTGCCAGTCCCAGGCGAGCCGCTGAGAAGACTGTTGTGGGCTCCGGCCGCCGCGACGACGAGTGCCTGGACTGCCTCGTCCTGGCCGCGAACATCGCTCAGATCGGGGCCGTTTCGAGGTGTGCTCGCCTGCGTCTGGCTCGGCTCGGGCAAGCGATCGCCGGCGCCCCCGCTCAGTATGCGCGCGGCGCTCGTGAGGCGCTCGACGACGCCCAAGGGAAGTCCCTCGACGAGCGTCGCCTCGCGTGCGCGCTGGGGGCTCAGGACGAGCATTGCCAAACCGGCCTTCTTCGTCGCCTCGGCGACGGCAAGGGTTCCGTGACAGGCGCGCACCTCACCGTCCAGCGAGAGCTCGCCAAAGAGCGCGTGCGTCTCGAGCAGCTCGCTGGGGATCTGCCCGCTCGCCGCGAGTATTCCGCACGCAAGCGCCAGGTCGAACCCGGGTCCGACCTTTGGTACGTCGGCTGGCGCGAGGTTCGCGGTGATCCGTCGCGCCGGGAACTGAAAGCCCGAGTTCAGCAGTGCGGCGTGAACACGGTCGCGCGCCTCGCGCACGGCGGCGTCGGCGAGCCCGACGATCGCAAATGCCGGCAGACCCGGCCTGATGTCGATCTCCACGCTTACTGCGCGTGCGTTGAGTCCTTCAAGCGTGAATGTGCGCGCCCGAGCGAGCATCCGATGCCTCCCTTCGCGGTTTTCAGGCGAGGCACATCAAGCTACGTCGCGCTTGGGACGGTACTTGGCGCAGGGCTAAGACGAGGCCCAGTCTATGTGTCCAAATTTCGCGGTGGCAGCGGCCCTATCGCACAGGCGGATCTGTGCGCCGGGTTATCGCAAAACTGCCGATGCCCCCCGCGCGCGCGGGGGCATCGGCCTTTTCGAGGACATTTCTTGCAGCTAGAGCCCTGCCGGGTGGCGCACGACGTAGCCCGCGGTGGAGGTCATCGAGTCAGACCAGCGCGAACCGGATTCCTGCAGGGCAACGGTGTCATAGCGTCGACCATCGATCGTCATCCAGGCATGTTCGGCGTCCGCATAGATCGTGATGTAGCGGCCCGGCCCGGGTTCGCCGTAGGACTCGAGTGCCGAGGAGTCCTCGGGCGAGCTGAGCAGCCCGCCGCCGTGCAGGGCGTAGGAGACAGAGCCCGAGCAGTCATAGCCGTCGGACTCGAACGAGCCGTGTCCGCCACCGTAGACGTACGGTCGGGTTGCGATTTCGTCGGCGGCGGCGATCACGCGAGCAATCACGCCCGAGCCTTCGCCGCCGGTGCTACTGCTCTGGCTGCCGCCCCCAGTTGCACCAGTGCTGCTTGTCGAAGAGGGCAGAAGCCTGGGCGAGGGATGCAAAGTCGCATGCTCGTCGAGCCCAAGCGCACGCCACGTCTCCGGTCCGACCACACCGTCGACCGGCAGGCCGTCATGTGCCTGCAGCTGCTTGACCGCTGCCTCCGTCTGCGGTCCGAATTGACCGTCGGCCGAGATGTGCAGGGCTTCCTGCAGGCGGCTGACCGGATTCCCGCTCGGTGCGTTGGCGGGCGCCGGCGTGTCGGCGGCCTGGTCGGCGACGTTCGTGGCCGCCGCGCCGCCCGCGCCGTTAGCGCCGTCGACGACATGGGCGCTTGAGAGCTGCGTTGTCCTATGAACGGACCGGTGGGATGCTCGGGAAGAGCGTTTGCTTGAGCTCACCATGCCCGTGCAGGCTCAGCGCACGCCAAGTCTCAGGCCCGACAACGCCGTCGGCAACGATGTGGTGCAGTGCCTGGGCGTGCTTGACCGCCGCCTCGGTTTCGGGACCGAAGGTTCCGTCAACCTGAACGCCGAGCGTTTCCTGCAGGCGCACGATCGGGTTGACCGCAGGCGTGGACGCCTTGGTTGTCTCAGGGGCCGTCGTGTCCGTGGTCTCAGGGGCTGTCGTATCTAGGCCCGGTGTTTTGGTCATCGTTTCTGTGGCCACTACATCGGCGCTCGTCGCGAGCGCGGGTGTGTTTTCGTCGAGCACCGCGCTTGTTGCGATCGGGGCTGCGTTATCGGCCAAAGCCGCTCCTGTCCTTGGCCCCACGATGCCGTCGACTTCCAGTCCGTGGCTGGCCTGGAAGGCACGCACGGCAGCTTCGGTTTCCGGGCCGAAGACGCCGTCTTCGTGGATGCCCAGAGCATGCTGCAACAGTCGAACTTGGCGACCTTCCTCACCATTTTCAAGCGTGATGTAGTGGGTTGTCGTGGTCGTAGGCTCGGGCGTGGGTGCAGGCGTGGAAGCTGGCGTGCCGCTCGCATCGGCCAGACCCGCGGCCGGGCCGGCGGCGAGCGCGATCAGCGTGCCCAGCGAGACTCGTCGCGCACGTGTTGCCGTAGGGACGAATTGGATCTCTGAGGCGCGCCGGCGGGTAAGCGAGCGCAGCGTCGAGCGCTCCCATGGCTCGCTGTCGGCGAGATTGCGCGGCGAGGGTAGGCGGTTGCGCGCGTCCATCAGGCTTGCCAGGCGCATGGGGGAGCGGGCGGCACCTTTCTCGGCTCGCTCACGGCGTGCACGCGAACGTGCAAGCGAGTCCTCCCAGGGGTCAGCAACGGCGAGATTACGCGGGAATCCCGGCATCTGAAAAGCGTCCTTTCGTTATCTCAGGGCGCCTACGGGGTTAGCTGTCGGGCTCGCGTACTTACGCTACGCCACAAACTGTGACGATTCGCCCCCGCAGCCTCTCGGCTGCAACTGGGTCCCCCGCTCCTGGCCCCCGTGGGGACAAGGACTCGGCACGAACGCGAGTCAAAGTATCAGCTCGGCTTGCAAGATGCATCACATAGGAAGGGTTGCAAGGTTTATTGCCGACGAGCCGGCCTTTGGCTTGGTCGCATGCGGTGCGCCTGGTTCTCGCTATTCAACAACTGGGAGACCTTCATCGGCAAGCTCATCGTGCTTGCGCTGGTGATCGGTCCTATGTTGCCGCTCAATACGCCCCCGTATGGGCTTCGCCGCGGTGGAAACGGGCCACGCGACATGCTGATGCAGTTCCTGAGAGTACGGTCGAGCCGGCTGTCGCATCGAACACACCCACGACAGCCTGGAACTACCGCCTTTGACCTGTCACTACACAGGTTGCTCACTGCTACCGTTTTGCTGGCTAGGACATCGAAGGGGCCGAACGATCATGGTCTTTGGAGGATTGGGTGGTGCAGGACGGTGCGTATCGTGGAGATCCCTGGAGAGCCAGGGCGGTGACGACGCGCACGGACTTGGCCGCTTGGTGGCACCGGCGGGCGGTCATGCTCGGAGTGTTTCTGACCGTGTTGGGCGGGCTTTTGGCGTCGGGCTGTGGGATAGCCGCCGTGTCGGGCTCCTCGAGTACGACGCTCACCCTCTACAGCGCACAGCACGAGCAGACAACCGCCGCCATGATCGCCGCGTTCACCAAGAAGACGGGGATCAAGGTGCGCGTCGCCAACAATGATGAGGATGTGCTCACCGCGCAGATCACCCAAGAGGGCGATCTCTCGCCTGCTGATGTCTTCTATACGGAGAACTCCAACTGGCTCGAACAGCTGAACGCCCAAGGGCTGCTGGTCAAAGTATCTCCTGCCACGCTTGCCAACGTGCCCAAGCAGGACAGCGCGGCCAACGGCAACTGGGTCGGGGTCTCGGCGCGCATCAGCGTGCTGATCTACAACACGAGCAAGCTGAAGCCCTCAGAACTGCCCAAATCGGTTATGGAACTGGGCGACCCAAAGTGGCTTGGCAAGATCGAGATCGCTCCGGACGAGACCGACCTGTGGCCAATCGTAAGCTCGATCGACAGGGTCAAGGGGCATCGCGCCACACTGCGCTGGTTGATCAAACTCGAGATAAACTCAGCCGGTAACGACAACGTGCCTGACAACGAGACGATCACCAGAGACGTCAGCCAGGGAGTCAGCGAGCTGGGTCTCATCAACCACTATTACTACTATCGGCTTGTCGCTGAGATTGGCAAGAGCGCGGTAAAAGCGAACATCGCCTACTTCGCTCCGCACGATCCAGGCTACGTAGAGGACATCTCCGGCGTGGGCATTCTGAAGTCCTCCAAGCACAAGGCCGCAGCCGAGAAGCTGGTGGAATTCATGACCAGCGCGGCCGGCCAGAAAGTGCTCGCCGAAAGCGATAGCTTCGAGTATCCGATCCACCCAGGCGTTGCAGCAAACGCTCAGCTGACCCCGCTCAGCAAGCTTCAGCCGACAGCCTTCACTCCGGCTGAGCTGGGCACCGGGCTCGACGCCAAGGAACTACTCGAAGAAGCCGGGCTCATATAGGCGGCCGCCAGCGATGAGCGAGGCACTCACACCGAGCATCCTGGCCGCGCCTGCATCCCCAAAGCTGCGTCGTCGTCGTGTCGGCCGCGGCCGCGCCATGATGCTGCTCGGGCTTTGCATCGCGGTGTTCTTGCTGTCTCCGCTTGCGCTGCTTGCCATCGATGCACACAGCGCTGGTTGGCAGGAAATCCACCATGTGCTGTTCCGTGCCCGCTCATATTTGCTGCTGCGCCACACGATGGTACTGACGCTACTGGTCGCCGCTTTCGCAGCCACGCTCGGGGTTGCCACTGCCTGGTGCACAGAGCGCACTCGGCTGCCGGCACGTCGAGTCTGGACGGTGCTGCTTGTGCTCCCGATCGCGATTCCCGACGATGTGGTTGGCTATGCCTGGCATACGACCTTCCCCGACATGAGCGGGCTGGCGGCAGCCACGCTGGTGATGACGCTTGGGACATACCCGCTTGTCTACCTGCCTGTCGCCGCTGCGCTCAGGCGCTCCGATCCCGCGATGCAGGACACGGCATACAGCCTCGGGGCGGGCAGGCTGCGCACGTTCGTGCGAGTGACCCTGCCATTGATTCGCACGGCCGTGATGGGCGGCTGCGTGCTTGTCGCGCTCACGACGATCTCCGAGTATGGGACGTTTGAGATCGTGCGTTACCAGACATTCACCACAGAGGTCTTCACCGAGTTTCAGTTCAACAGTCGAGCTGCCAGCGCCCTGTCTGTGCCGCTTGTGTGTCTTGCGTTGCTTGTGCTCGCTGTGGACGGGATCGTGCCCAGTCGAGCCGCTACGAGGATTGCGCCCTCGCGCGCCGCTGTTCGCGCTCGGCTGCGGTGGCTGCTGGTGCCGACGCTTGGCGCGCTTACGGCGCTTGTCGCGCTTGCGATCGTCTTTCCGATTGGGATCGTCGTCTATTGGATAGCAGCAAAGCCAGCACACGACCTTGCCGGCTGCCGCCACGCTCGGGCAGGCCACCTGGAACTCGCTCGTATACAGCGTCCTCGGGGCGAGCGCCGCGGTCGTGCTTGCACTGCCGGTGGCGCTGATCACCTTCCGGCGCTCCACCCGTCCAAGGCGAATGTTGCAAAGCAGCACCTATATCCCGCTTGCGCTGCCCGGCGTGGTGGTCGCTCTTAGCCTTGTGTTCTTTGCGACTCGCTACGCCTACAGCCTCTACCAAACCAGCTTCCTGCTGATCGTCGCCTACGCGATCATGCACTTTCCCCTGGCATTGGTCTGCGTCAGGGCGTCGGTCGCCCAAGCGCCGGCCCGTCTTGCCGACGTCGGTCTCTCGTTGGGGCGCGGGCCGCTTGTCGTCTTCATGCGCGTCACGCTGCCGCAACTGCTGCCCGGCATTCTCGCCGGTTTCTGTCTGGTGTTCCTGTTCGCCGTCACCGAGCTGACGGCCACGCTGTTGCTGGCGCCGATCGGCGTGCAGACGCTTGCCACCCAGTTCTGGGCTTATCAGAGCGAGGTCTCCTATGGCGCCGCCGCGCCCTATGCGCTGATGATCATCGTGCTTGCCGCGCTGCCGGCAGTGGTGCTTGCGCTGTGGTTCGATCGCGGCCGCTTCCAGCCCCAGCTGGCGCCGCTATGAGCGCGATCGAGCTACTTGGTGTCTGTAAGAGCTTTGGCGTGACACGGGTGCTCAGCGAGGTCGCGTTGACGGTGCCGACGGGGTCGATCACGGCTGTGCTGGGGGCCTCTGGCAGTGGCAAGACCACGATGCTGAGGCTGATCGCTGGCTTTGAGCAGCTGGACAGCGGCACGATCGCGATCGCCGGACAGCTGCTCGACGATGGGCAGCGCAGCGTGCGCCCCCAGCAGCGCGGCGTTGGCTATGTCCCCCAGGACGGCGCCCTTTTCCCTCATCTGACCGTGCTTGGCAACATCGGCTTCGGGCTGGCACGCAAGGATCGCGAGCAGGCGACAGGCAGATTGCTTGAGCTCGTTGGGCTGGAGGGGCTGGAGCGCCGCTATCCGCATGAGCTCTCCGGAGGCCAGCAGCAAAGGGTGGCGCTGGCTCGGGCGCTTGCGATCGAGCCGAGCGTGGTGCTGTTGGATGAGCCGTTCAGCTCGCTCGATGCCTCCCTGCGGGCAGAGCTCGGTCGCGACGTTGCACGTATCCTGCGCGCTGCGGCGACCACGAGCGTGCTCGTGACTCACGACCAGAATGAGGCGCTGGCGCTTGCCGACCAGATCGCCGTGCTCGAGGACGGGCGGGTCGTGGCTCGCGACGATCCTCGCTCTCTCTACCGCGATCCACCGGATCTGTTCGCGGCCGGCTCGATCGGCGAGGCAAACGTGCTGGTGGGCGAGACCCATGGCGCTCGCGTTCGCTGTGCGCTTGGGGACATAGCACTGCGCACGAATGGGCACCGTCAACCCGACGGGCCCGCCCGCCTGCTACTGCGTCCCGAGCAGTTGACGCTGCATCTGCAGGCTACGGCTGAGGCGACCCGCGCGACGGTGCTTGAGCTTCGCTATCACGGGCACGACGGCCTGGCCCATGTGGTGCTCGAGCATCCTGACCGGGAGACCGTGCTTGCCCGTGTCTCAGGCGAGCTTGTGCTCGAGCAGGGACAAGAGGTCTGGGTGCAGGCCAATGGGCCGGCACATGCATGGGTGAACCAATAGGCGTCTCTCAATCGGACATGGGGGCGCCTTCTCCAGCTTGGCTCTGCGCCTCAGCGGCATCGCAAACCACATGACAATGAATGGCAATGCACCTACGGCGAACGTGATCGCGCCGGCCAAAGCGCCGAACAGATAGGTGGCTACGAGCAACAGGCAGCCGCACATCGCCAGCGCAAGGAAACCGAGACCGGCGATCACGATGCGGTTATAGATCCGCACGATGTGATCCTTGTCGTCGTGGCGAAAGAGGAAGCGGTGTTGTGCCGAGGGCGCGAGCGTGCATATGGCCGCCAGCGCCGCGCAGATAAGCGTTATAAAATAGACGGCACGCTCGTAGGCGCCCACGTGCGCGAATCCTGTGTCGAAGGGCACGATCAGTAGGAACGCGAACAGGACCTGGACACCGGTCACTACGACTCGCAGCTCGCCAGTCATCTCCTCCAAGTCGCGGTCCAAACGCTCGTGCGGGGTCTCGTCGCGCGCTGAATCCGGCGATGGCTGGAGGTTTGGGCGCTGCCCTGACTGACTCACACGACTATCGCTACCCGCGGCACGAGTACCGCGAAACGGCGTCGTCGCAGTATTCCAAATATATATTCGGGAAGACAGCGCCGCATGCGGCGCTGTCCCTGGCCGCACATGTGCGGCCAGGCCGGTCGGTGCATGCACCGACCGGAACTGCATTTATACGTGACTCGTCACTCGGCGGCGAGCTATTTTTGCTTATGCCTGTTTTGGCTACCAGGTTTCGAGGCAGGTTTTGCCGGAGTTACGGTCACGAGTGCGGCGCTGCCGGGCGAGAGCTCGACAGTCACCGTCCCGGCACGGTCTAGGACGTTCTCTGCCCGCAGCGGAGCTTGCCAAGAGCCGTTGCCCGCGACCGCGCGTCCGGCCAGCAACACGCCGCTGGTGGCGCTTGGGGATGAATCGGTGAGACGCTGGATCTGCGCGGCGCCCATGTCGACGCCCACCTGGACCTGCACGGCTAGCGGGCTTGTACCTTCAGGTTCGTTGTCGCAGAGCACAACCTTCAGTAAATGGCCGGGCCCGGAGAACCCGGCTGCGACGATGTTGGATGAGCTTTCGGCTGATGAGCCTTCGGCCGAGATGGTAGTGGGCAAAGGGCGATCGCCGATCAACGTGCGCGTCAGCAGCAGCGCATACCACTCGGGCTGGGCACGCAGCTCTCCCTGGGCCAGCGCCGTCGGATCGGGCGCACACAGGGGCGTGTAACCCACGCAGTTCGTTGGGTTGCCCTGAAGGTTGATCCCGGCGGTCCCTGCCGCCATCGCCTGGGTGATGTAGCCAGTCGCCCACAATGCCGAGGCGAACGTGTTGCTGATGCCGGCCACCCCTCCGCAGGAGACGGTGTTGGCCTCGTCGATGCGCAGTGGTATGTCGCGTAGCTCCGATACGGTCATGTAGCTGGCCAACGACAGCGCCGCCGCTCCGCGACCAGCCGAGCTCAAAAGCGCTTCGATCGACGGTGGCGGCGTCTGCGCGCAGCCAAGCGGATAGTGGTGGCCGGTCAACAGGACCGGACTCTGGGCGAGTGCCTCCTCTTCGCCCCATTCGCTGAAGGCGCCGGAGCCGGAGACGTCGGGGCCGGCGATCGGCACGTCCGGTGTGAGCGCGTCGATCGCTTCGCGGTAGGCGCTCGCCTCTTCCTCATAGCCTTGGGCGATCCAAGGAAGTTCGCGGAAGCCGTGGCTGCCGTAGGAGTTGGGCTCGTTGCCGATCTCCACGGCGGCGAGATAAGGTCCGAGCGCGCGATGGGCGGCAGCCACCTCGCGTGCGGCGACGGTCGGTTCGTAGTGCGCCATGCCGACGGTCAGCAGCACTTGCCAGCCACTGCGGCGGGCCAGCTGCCCAAGCTCGTTCATCTGTATAGGTCCGATCGTGCTAGTCGCCCAAGCCGGCCGCGGCGTCTGCGAGTCGGTCCAAGCGACGTTCTCGTCGGCCGTGATCCCGCCGAAGCGCAACATCCCCGGTCCGAGTGAGCGCAGCAGCTCGACCAGATCGCCGCGATGCGCGTATTGAACGAGCTGGCTTAGCGCTGCCATCTCAAAGGAAAGGCCCAGGAAGCGCTGGGCCACCGGCCTGCCTGGGGCGAGCTGGTCGAAGGCGACGGTCACGGAGGTCGCAGACTGGGTTGTGTGGGCGGCCGGACCTTTGGCTTGGCTGAGACGGGGCGAGGGTGTGGCGCCTGCCTTGGCGCTCACGAGAGTCGCCAATGTGCAAGCAACGAGAACCATGCTTGCCGCCATGAGCGTCGCCAACAGCACAGGCTGCGTCCTCGCGCGGGACGCGAGCGGATGGGCCACGCCACCTGCACGTCGACGGGTGCGGGCGGCCGCGCGGCCAGCGTTGGGGATCGACGTTCGTAGCGAAGCCATGTGGTCAGCTAACAGACTATGCGCCTCATCGGAGCGGATGCTCAGGCCGGTGGCAGCATCTCACGAGGCTTGGACGACTAGCATTCGATCCTATGGACGATCCAACGGTCGAGCACCTTGAGCGCATCAACCCGAAGGACGCCGCCCCCGAGGCCTACCGAGCGATGGCGACGTTCGATCGTTCGATCGAGCTTGATCCGATGTTGCGCGAGCTGGTGAAGATTCGCGCCTCGCAGCTGAACGGCTGCGCGTACTGCATCGCGCTTCACACACGCGATGCGCGCAAGGCGGGTGAGAGCGAGCAGCGTCTCTACGCGCTGGCGGCATGGCGAGAGAGCCCGCTGTTCACTGCGCGAGAGCGCGCAGCGTTGGAGCTAACCGACACGATTACCAAGATTGGGGAGAACGGCGTCCCCGAGGCTGTGTACGAGCAGGTGGCTGGCGAGTTTCCTGCGAGCGAGCTTGCCAACCTGATTCTCGCCATTACCGCGATCAATGCGTGGAACCGGATTGCGGTGAGCAGCGGCATTGTCTTTGACCAGGACGAGCCACCAACGAGCTAACCCGTCCTCGGAGCTAGCTCCGCTCAGCTCTAGTCGTCCGCCTCAGTCTCGCTGCTGCGCTCGCGGTCGGCTTCGCCATCGGCCCGGGCATCGTCCTCCTCGCGGGGGGCCTGGTGGTGCAAGATCGCATGGGCGGACTGCGAGTCTCCGTGCGAAGCGTGTTCGACAAGCAGTTGCTCACTGCCCTCAAAGCCCTCCGCCTCTCCGCCGCCAGCCTCATCGACAGGCGCCCTGGCAGGGTCCTTTGGTGGGCTGCCGTCACCGCCGCCGATGTGCGCCGCTTCGCTGGCTGCCAGCTCTGCCTCACGCCGCTCCTCATCCTCATATCTCATATGGCTCTCCGCTCGGGTGCACCGCTACTTTGCCTACCCGCACCCGCGAATGGCAAACGCAGCTTCTCAAGATGAGACCGTGCCGATTGATCCTGGTGAGTCTGGGTATGAAGGTCCCAGTGCGTCCCAGTGCGTGTTTAGTCCCAGCAGGCCGAAGGAGGCTGGCCCAATGAGGATCGGTTATTTCTTGTCAAGCGTTCAGACTGGAGGTAACTGAAATGCCGCCCCGTGGCGTGAAAGAAGGCAGCATGCGTGAGCGTCAGCATGAGCATATAAAGGACAGCGAGCGCGCGCAAGGCGCCGAGGATGAAGCCCACGTCGATGAGGCAGCTCACGTGGACCGGCAGATGACAGCGGCGTTCAGGGCGTTTGCAGACGGGTGAACCTGGGTCCAATGGAACCGTTCTAGCGGCTGCGGTAACGACCGATAGGCCCGGGTTGTGGGCGTCTAGGCTCCGATCGCGAGTATGCCCAAACGTTGAGACATCGACAAAAGAAGGTTTGAGGCACGAACATTTGTTCGCTGCCGGCAAGCCCGTCGGCGTTATGTTGGCGAGCCGCGATGATCCCGGGCGGTGTCTCTAACTTGGTGAGGAGTGTGGACTCGCGCAAGCGGCCTAGCGTTCGCCTCCGGCTTGACGCACGTCCTTGACGATGCCTGATGTTCTGCGCGGCGCTCTAGGCCAGCCATAGGCCGGGAAGGACAGTAGCCCTTGGCTTCGTAGCGGAGGGCTTCTTGTGGGAAAAAAACCACAAAATGTGCGAGAATCGCAATCGGATCGGGGCGATTCAGCTCCCTCGCAGCTGAAAGCAGCTAAAACTCAAATAAATCGAATAAATGATATATGCCATATCCTTTGGGAAATCTCGGATGTATGATAAAAATTCAGTTCGTAGAACATATTCGAAAGTACGGTACGCGGTTTTGGGCGGGTCGGATCACAGCAACTACAGAACGGAGGGCACGAGCAGCAAGATAGGCAAGCGGCTGGGGGAGGCTGACTGCCGCCGTCACGATTAGGCACGTTCTAATACAAGTTCTGGGTACACCGCCCACCAACAGAAGGAGTGTAATGAAGCTCGTTCTTGCCACTGTTGTGAGCACGGTCGCGATGGTGCTGGCAACGTCGCTGTCGCCAACGGCGGCTTTTGCCTGTAAACCACAAGTATATCCGGTAGACGAACATTGCTACGGCAACGCCACTTGGGATGTCGAAGGACAAAGCGGATCGGGCTTCAAGGGCCTTTATGCATTGCTAGGGATAAACAGTGAGGCACTATACGCCTGGACTCAGGAAGGCTATGACAACCTAATCACCAATGAGGAGTGGGTCCAATGGCCGGCGAGCGGTACCTGGAATGAGTCCGGTGAGATGCTCGGTTGTATCATTTCCGGCTGTACGCCAGCGCACGAAGACCGATGGTTTTGGTTTACGAATTCCGCCACAGAGGGCGAAACGGGTGCCGTGTCCTCACAAGGAGGTGGCGCTGAAGAATGGGAAGTGGACGACTACTACGATCCGTCAAATAAAGCCTGGTACGTCAATTCAAAGAACTGGTCTGCATTCGTCTACGGTCAGCCGTCGTCGGTGCATGTCCTTAAAGCTGGTGTGGAGGTGACAACCACTGAAGCGATCAATAGCGCAGGCGCCCGAGATCTCGATTGGGAGGATCTACAAGGGAAATGGCACTACAACGACTGGGCGAGCGGCAGTGGTCACGCAATACTGGAATGTAATTACCCGGCGAGGGTAGCCTGGATCAGTCCGTACACAACGTTTGGCTACGGTGTCAATATCGAATGGCCATGTGACAACGGAGACGCGTTGGTGTCCTCACCTGCGAGCACTGAAGGGCCAAGCTCTAGTGATCAATCGCCAGGATTCAAGCCAATGCCCGCATCGTCAGTCCTTGCTACATTGCCTAATTTGAGCGCTACGGGCACCATGAGTATGTCAGAACTAAAGACACGGATAACGGCACTGGCTGCAAATCTAGGTGAACCCGATCCGTCGTCGATCGAAGTCGCGAAAGCTCCGCGAGCACAAGCGATAGCCGCAGTGACACCTGGGATATCGTTTGACGAAACAGGTAGCCAGAAGGAATGGCTGAGTGGCTCCACATACGCGGTCGTCCTTCATGGACACTTTGAATCCGCAGCGGACCCGAGCGGCAAGCGGCCAGAAGGCGACGTACCGTCGAAGCCTTATACAACCCTAAGCGCTGTGATTGACGCAAAAACCGGCGAAGTGAGCACTTTCAACCTCACTGACACGAATCAACAACAACCAGCGATCTCCCAACTCGGGGACGTGAGCACACTATAACGACGCAAGGCACGGGTATCGCTGGGCACCTAAAGTCCTAGTGCCCAGCGAATATCCAGCTAAATGCAACAAACTGGAAAGAACCCGATATTTCAAGGACGTTGATGTCATGTTCAGCATAAAATTGAGGATTACACGCATTTTGATGACTATGGTTACTGTCATCGTAGCCTTGGTTGCGGTCCCAGCGGCCAATTCACGTGTGCTGTCACGAACGGCGCCACGACTTGCAATTATATCGGGCTGGATAATTTTCGTTGGAGGCCCGAACCCGCCGAATCACGATCAGGCACTCCGTCGTCGTAGTGGCACGGTGATCGTTCGCACCGATGACGGTCACCTCGTGGCCCGCGTTCACGCGACCGGAAAGCACGGGTACGGGCTGCGCCTCGCGCCGGGAAACTACGAGCTGTATGCCACTATCCCTGTTTTTAGGAGTGGCATTCATGGCGAAGAACATAGCTGTGGGATCGAACCTAAAGTCACGTTCCACGCTGGCGTAAACTCGCCGGTACTGCTCTCGGTGGGATGTGACATTCCCTGAGCCATTATTGTCTGGAGTAAACGATAGACGGCCTAAGGGACGGGTCGTCTCCTGACGGTAGTGATTACATACATTCCTGCTGGCATGCTCTCCAATCTACAGGCGCGCGTCGGCCGGCTCGACCGATGGTCAGCAGCGGGTCCTCGAGCAGCCCGATTTTCGTGGCATGCTGTTTCGCGTTGCGCTTAGAGGAGCCTCAGCTGAGCGTGAACAGCTCTTTGCTGATCCTCTTGTGCTTTCCGGACCCGCTGATCAACGTGAGCGTGTACTTGCCCGGTCGCAGTCGACGCAGGGGCACTAGTCGCAGGCTCATGCGCCCGCGTGTGGCGAGGGCGCTACCGCTCGCGAACACCACGCCGCGACGTGAGAGCGTTGCCTGGGCGGCCGATCCGGTGGCGGTGAACGTGATTGTTCCGGAGACGAGCTTGGTCGTGCAGTGCTGTTTGCCCTTGACGATCTTGCACGTCACAAGCTCGATCTTGCCCGCTGGGCCTGCGGGACCTTGAGCACCGGCAGGACCCTGAGGGCCAGCGACTCCGGTGGCGCCTTTTTCGCCGGTAGTGCCGGTTGCTCCGTCTTTGCCCGCGGGACCTTCTTTGCCCGCGGGACCTTCTTTGCCCGCAGGACCTTCTTTGCCGGTGGGACCTTCTTTGCCTGCGGGACCTTCTTTGCCCGCTTTCAAGAACACGGCGGTGATTTCGCTGGCTGCGGTTACGTCAACGGTGCAGGTGGTCGCAGACACTCGCTTGCATCCGAGCCAACCGGCAAATTCGTATCCAGCGCCCGCCTTAGCCTCCGTCAGAGTTACTTCGCCTTCAAAAACGTATGAGCATTCTTCGGTCGAGCATTTGACCCCAACGGGCGTCGAGATCACTTCGCCTTCGCCGGTGATGAACACGGTCAGCGGGAAGAGCGGCGGAGCGAACGTCGTGATGCTGCCCGACGTGTCGGCGGTTACGCAGAGTGCGCTTGACGCGCACGAGACGCTGGTCAGGTCGCCGCCAAGCGCGAGCTGGCCGCTCCAAGTCGCGCCGCCATCGCTTGAGACGAACACGCTTCCTTTGCTGTCCACGGCGACACACATGAAGCCCTCCGTGCAGGTGATCGCGGTCAGATCGTTCGTGCCGTCGATGTCGTGCTTGGACACCGTCGCTTCGCCGCTGCCGTTGATCGTAAGATCAAGAACGTTGCCTTCGCCGTCGACGGCGAAGCAGGTTGTCGAAGACGTACAGGCGACACCGTGCAACGAGGTTGTGCCGTCGACTTCCGTGGACTTCCAGCCAGCCGATTCCTTGATTTTTTCGGCTGTGTTGGCGACGTGAAGGTGCCCGTTACTGTCGACGACAGCGCAGAACGACGATGAGAGACAGTCGATGCCCGTCATCGCGCTGGACCCCCCACCAATCTCGTCCAGCGCAAACCATTCTCCGGAGGCGGGCTTGCTCGTGTAACGGATGTCGCCTTCGCCTTCCGCGCCTGAGACACAGAGCGTTGTCGAGCCACATGAGACGGATATGACTCCATATGCCGGTTCGAACGCTTCCGTCCACGAGCCGCCCAGAGAAGTCGCGTAGTACATGTCCCCGCCGACACCGGGTTCTTCGGCTACGCCGTCGGCGAGCACGCAAAGCGAGCTCGACGGGCAGGCTACAGCCTGGCTGGGGCTGTCCCCCGGCCCGCTCCATGTGTTCCAAGTGGCCGGCCCGGTCACGCTCACATTCGTCGAGTACAGCGCGTTGCCTTTGCTGTCGCTGACCACGCAGTCGGTTGTCTCCGGCACGCATGAGACCGCGTTCAGGCTGTTGGGAGCGTCGATCGCCTGTGTATCGTTCGGAGGCGTAGCGAAAGCGCTCGCGCTTGCCAGTGCCAGCGCTGCCAGCACCGCGCACAGCGATGCGAGCACGACGAGGACGGGACGACGTGAGACAACATCTCTACTCGACATATAAAACCCCTCTTGAAGTCCACTGGCGAGGCATGTTGGAAGCGCGCTCCGCTATCCACGCGTAACGTAATACTTGCCTCAAAATAGACGATCTAGCGAGCCCATGTCAACCTTGGGGCGGAGTTTCATGGGGCCCGTTCGAGCCTGTTGTGTCTGCTAAATCGTCAGGATGGGCGGCGTTCACGCTACCGTTTCGCGCAGCGTCTGAATTAGGTCCTGGGATGGGGATGTGTGGACCTCGGCCGGAGTCACGGCCGGCATGGATCTCGCGCTCGCGTTGGGTCGAGGACGATCATGGCCCCGAGCTCGCGCGGGAGATCGCCCGCTCACTCGTTCGTCCTTCGATTGAACGCGAGCCACGCGGATGCGGATCGACGAGCGCTACTTTTTCTTACTTGCCTGCTTTGTAGCTCGTCTTGCCGTACTGCTTGCGGGCCTGGCTCTTGCACGCCGCCCGCTGCCTCTTTGGCTTGCTTTCACACGCTTTCAACGCATTTGCGAGCTTCTGCGCCTTCGTCAGCGGCCTGAGCTCGGTCGTCTTCCCGGCCTTGTCCCCGAGAACTCCTCCGCCCGGCGGCGGCGAGGACGAGTAGCCTCTCGACTGGGCGGGGTGATCGCCGCTGCTGGTGTCTGAGCCAGCGGGCTGGCCGGCGCCGGACAGGGACGACGTGGTGGTGAGCGGTTCGATCACGGTAGGGGGCGGCGGTTCGAACACTCCGCCGCCTACGCTTATGTGACCGGCTGCGCTGGTAGCCGTGATCCCCCAGCCATACTCTGCCCCATCGTTCAACGTAACGCCGGCGCTGTTGAGGTCGAGGCTGACGCTCTGAGGTACGAAGGAGCCCAGGAGCGACCCGCTCGGCAGAGGAATGTTCGCGAGGTATTCGCAGCGTTCGTGTGCGCATGAGGACCACATGTTGAATTCGTAGGTCGTCGGTTGGCCCTCGGTGTCGATCTGCGCTTCGAGTGTCGCGTCGGTGGGAGTCAGATGCGAGAGCGACACGGAGTCGATCACGGGGGCTTTCCCGGCTGGGGGCGTCGTGAACGCGAGTCGTCTGCCGACTGCTGTGCCGTCGGCGTTGCGGGCGATCAGCCAATAGACGTAGGTCGTGTTCGGTTCCAGCCCCATCACTTCGGCCGGCGACACTTCCTGCTGGGTATCGCCAGTCAGCGGACCGCCGTGCGTCGTTTCCGGACCGCAGCCTTCGAGGTCTTCGCATTCGATTGCGCTGGCCTGCTTATAGATGAAGTAGTAGGTCGTCGGCGCGCCACTCGGGTTTAGCTTGCCTCTCAGCTTGAAGCCGGTTGGGGTCACTTCAGCCGGTTCGGTCTGAACTTCGGTTGGCGGCGAAGCCGCGAGCGTCGCGGCGGGCAGGGCCAACGCTAGGCAACCCATGACGATGAGCCCGGAAAGACTCATCAACCCCCTGCGGCAAGTCTGAAGTCGCTCAAGCAGACTTCTGCTAGACATTCACTCGCACTATAGCCATCCGCAGTGTCGCAGTCAAGAATCGCTGCGGACAGCGCCCAAGTCGGGGTCGCCCGCCACCGCGTACAGCCCGACAGGCTGGCGCTGGCGGGCTGTGCTAAGCGACACCCGCCCATCCCTATTGCCTGCGCGTGGGGATCTAGAGTTTCAGATGCAGCCACAGCCCGACAGCCTCGCTGACAAGGACGCCTGCGTCAGCCAAGATCAGAAGAACAGATATCGCCATGTCGTGATCGCACCGCGATGCGGCACGTACACGTCGCAGGGCAGGGTCTACCTGCGTCCGCCAGGTGACGCACCTGTAGAGGTCGTGATGCACGTCACTCAGAGAGCCTCTCGACTGGGCCGTGAACGATTCGCTGCTAATCCTCGTGTGCTTTATCGGTTCTGCCTATCAGCGTGAGCATCTACACCCCGGTTATAGTCGTCGCTTGGGCAAAAGCCGCAGGTTCATGCGCCCCACTCGGGGCGCAGGCCGTGCGGCGGCGTAGCTACGCCGTTACGGGACCGACCGGTAAGGCATATGGTCGATGCGCAGCGCATCCGAAAATATGCTTGTGTCCAGCCGAGCAATGATGCGCTCAGTTTCATCGATCTTCAGCGGAGGCAGCTCAGCCTCGTTCTCCTGCTCCTCAGCCACGTTTGCGGCTTTGGGATCGTCGGTCAGGACAGCGAGTGCGCCGAGTCGAGGTTGAGCCGAATGCGATCTGCCGGGAGCGCAAAGACCTCGTTTTCGCGCTTGAGTTGCTCGGGCGTCTTACGTCCAGAGCGCAGCGCCTCCTCATCGGCGCGGCGATCCCTCTCCTCTTCGTCGAGAAGCTCCTGAATGTCAACATGTTCTATCTGCAAGGTCATCGCTATTAAGAGCGTAACGCCTTCTGCGGAAGCTATCCAGCCAATTCGGCATTTTGGCCCTTAACGCGGTCCATCCGGCCCGTTCCGGCGGTCCCATTCCAGACCCGTCGCCTCAGTCGCCGCGTTGCTCGCGGCGCTCCAAGGCGCCGTTGCAGACTAGATGCACTGTGCGAGCGCTTTGTCCGCGCTGTGCAATTCGTTGGCCGGTCTGGAGCCTTCGTGGTCTGTAGGGGGTGTGATGACCGCATCCAGCATCGGTGCCGCCAAGGGCGGCGGGTACGCGCGCTACCTGGAGTCAAAGATCGTCGAGCCAGAGCGCGGGGACTACTACCTGAGCCCCGACCGGGAGCCCACCCAGGCCCCCGGTAAGTGGTTTGGGAGCCCTGACACGCTCGCGCGGCTAGGGATCGAGGGCAGTGCTGTCGAGGGCCGGGACTTCATCGCTCTGATGGAGGGCTGCCCCCCGAAGCGGTCAGTGGCTGCGCCGAGCGGGCGCCAATGGCGAGCGGGGCGGCGGGATCGATCTGACGTTCAGCGCACCCAAGTCCGTGTCCGCCGTGTGGGCTCTCGGGGACGAGACCCAGCGTCGCGAGATGGAGGCCGCGCACGCCGCCGCAGTGAGCGAGGCGATGGCTCATCTGACCGAGACGGTGCCAACCGTGCGCCGCCGTTATGGCGCGCAGGTCGTTGAGGAGCGCGCACGGGAGGTGGGTGGCCGCCGAGTATCGCCACACCACTTCCCGCGGTGTCCTTGAAGGAGACGCACCAGACCCTCAACTGCACAGCCATGTCGTCGTCACGAACGCGATCCGCGAGGACGGGCAGATCGTCGCGGTCGCCTCCAGGCCGATCTTCCCGGCGCCCGGCGTTGTGATCGACGCTGCCGCCAGAGCGGAGCAGTACGGTGGCAATCAGACCTTGGGGATCGCAGTGTCCGGGTCCACTGCGCAAAGGCTCGGCCAGGACAGCCCCGCGCTCTCCGGTCAAACCCTGACCCTGGACGCGCTCGTCTCGCGCGTGGAGCGCGGCCAGCTCCAGATCGACAAGGACACGACGATCTACTTCGATGAGGCCGGCATGGCAGACACGCACCGGCTTGAGCGGCTCACCGAAGTGGTGGAGCAGGTCGGGTCGAAGCTCGTGGCGATCGGCGACGCGGCGCAATTGCCGTCGATCGGGGCAGGCGGCATGTTCGAGCGGCTCGCCCTGGTCGCCCCAAGCGCGGAGCTCTCGAACATTCGCCGCACTCTCGACCCCGACGAACAGCGCGCGTGCGGACCTGCGGGCCGGGCGCCCGAGATTTGGAACGGCAGCGAATGGAAAATGATGACCGTTCCGAAAGTCAAAGGCGCGTTCAGCGCGGTGTCGTGCAGCTCGTCAAACGCCTGCACGGCCGTCGGTGGCGGGGTATTCGGCAACGAACCGATCGCTGCCCGCTGGAACGGCACCTAATGGACGATGCAAACGACGGCGAAAATCGCGAGCGCCGGCCTCAACGGCGTCTCCTGTCCGACCGCAACCTCGTGTGTTGCCGATGGGATCAGAGGTGGCCTCTTCGGCTCACTCACCGCTGGCGTGTCGGAGACGTGGAACGGCACCACATGGACGGCGGTCACGATCCCGCCGAGCGCTGAACAAAGCGCGCTCTACGGCGTGTCGTGCAGCTCGGCCACGCTGTGCTACGCCGTCGGTGACTCCTCCACCAAAGGCGGCAGTGAAAACACGATGACCGACAAGTGGAACGGCGCTGAATGGAAACTCGTGTCGCTCCCCGTGCCGTCGGGAACCACCAACAGCATGTGGGCGCGGGGTGTCCTGCGTAACCGGCGGGTACTGCACTGCTACCGGGCACTACACAAACAGCGGGCCGGCGGCATACCTGACGCTCGCCGACTCAAACTAGGCGACCGTCCGCAAGACGCGTGTGTGGTGCCCGACCGGCAACGGGCACCACACACCCCCTCTGCCCGGTACCTCGCCGTCGCCGACCCGCGAGCCGGACGCTGCGGGAGCCTGGTTCGCCAAGCACTGCGCATGGCGAGCGCGGATCGACTGGCGGACGGACGGCACCGATCCACGCATCGACCGTGGCCCTCCAAGCCTGGCCGTTGTCGGCGCGTGTGGCGTTTCACCTGCGGACGGTAGCGGGCCGGTGCGTAGCCGTAGTGTCAGGTCGAGCCCTTACGGCACGGGCACTTAATAGGAGAACCTCGCCATTTTCCACTGTTAAGTCTTGACCCTCGTCCCGATCTCAGCTACAAAACTGGCAGCAACCTAGCTGACAACCAGCAGCTCCGGTTTGCATACCGCGCTCGTCGAGGAATCGACGCCGTAGGTGACGGACAAGCACCCGACTGTTGTGGCCCTTCCGGCAGCCCGGTTTCGGAAGGGTCCTACAAGAAATGGAGATTGGTAGAATGGTGCTTATTGTGGCTAAGTTGCTCGGCAGGCGTTTGCGGGGCGCCACCGATCGCCTGACCTACACCAACGTGGCGGCGACGATCGCGCTGTTTGTGAGCCTCGGGGGCGTCTCGTACGCTGCGGTCACCCTTCCCGCCCACAGCATCGGCGCCCGTCAGCTCCGCTCTGGGGCGGTGACCACAACGGCACTCGGTTTCCCGCTTGGCGCCGCCGGCATCACAGACTCAAGCGTCGAAGACCTCACTAGGACACCGTGCAACGCGCCGGCACCACCAGGACGCCCGTCGATGGTTGCATGCCCGCAGCTGAAGCAAACGGGGGTCCGTGCCCGGCCGCGAAGTTCATCTGAGCCTCAGGGCACCGGGAGAGGTTCTGGTCTCCTCGATCGCTGGTCTTCACGACGAAGGTGCGCCCACCGCCAGCGCTGTCGTGACGCTGTATCTCATCGTTGACGGAAAGTTGGCCACTAACAGCAGCTCGTCGATCACTGGCGGTCAATCGGCCCAGCTCCCAGCGCAGCTAGCAGTTCGTCTTCCGGCAGGAGCACACACAGTGGGAGTCGAGGCGGAGGCCAAGTACTCCACCGCCGAACCGGGCGACGTAATGGTCTCGCCCCTCTCGCTTACAGCCACTAGCCTGCCGGCCAGCTAAGCGGGCCCTGGTCGCTGCTTGCGGCTGATTGCGTACTCCGGCTCTGCCAAGCCGGTCACCATTTGCCATGCTCTACGCGGCCTTGCGGCCCTGGCTCGGAGCGGTCCATAACCGAGCCAATCCATGTGCCAGCCCGCCCCGGGTATCTCTATCGCTACTGTCGCGGCTGCTCAGCTAGCCAATCGTCGAGCATGGGCCGCGTGAAGCGGATGTGCCGACCGACCCGATGACAAGGCAGGCGACCAGTTCTCACGGCCTCGTAGACCCAGCTGGTCTTGACGTTGAGGTACCAGGCGGCTTGCTCCGGGCGAAGTAGTCGATCCTCCGTGAGCGCGCCTGGCATGGTGGATGCTGTTGGTGCTTGCATACCCTTACAGACCCCCAAGCGCGCGAAGCGGCCAACAGATTTGCCCTCGCTCCGCCGTTGCCTGCTCGACAACCGTCCATTCGCTCCAAAGGGCCCGAATTATTCGCCCGCAGATCCTCCGCGCCCCCAGAGCGGCCCTCCAGGGAAATCGCTAGGGAAATCGTTGGTGCATCCCCAAGCCTTGATACACTGCGAAAACGTGGTGTTTGCAGGGCTTTTCGTTATGCCGGAGGAGGGACTCGAACCCCCGACACGCGGATTATGATTCCGCTGCTCTAACCAGCTGAGCTACTCCGGCGGGAGCGGAGAGTTTAGCCTCTTGCGCAGGAGCGCCCCGCTCTCGTCGCGGGCGATGTTACGACTCGTCCAAATCATGCCCGATAAGCCCTTGCTAGCGGTCCCAAATGTCTCCGAGGGCCGCCGACAGGCGACAATCGACGCGATCGGCCAGGCGTTTACGGCCGCTGGAACCGTGCGTCTGCTTGACGTCCACTCCGATGCCGACCACCACCGTTCGGTGTTCACGCTCGCGGGCGCCCAGGGTTCGTTGTCTGCTGCCCTGCTCTCCGGAGCGCGGATAGCTGTTGAGCGCGTCGACGTTCGGCACGACCGGGACGCCGTGGAGATCGGCGTGCACCCGCATGTGGGCGCGCTCGATGTCATGCCGCTCGTCTACCTCGACGCGAGCCAAAGGGGCGCTGCGTGCGCGGAAGCGCTTGTTGTGGCCTCCGAGCTTGGCGAGGATCTTGGCGTCCCGGTCCTCTTGTATGGGGAGCTAGCGCAAGGCCGCACACGCGCCGAGCTACGGCGTGGCGGTGTGGCCGGCTTGGCGCAGCGCTTGAGTGGGGGGGAGTTGCGTCCAGACTTTGGACCGCCACGGATGCACCCGACCGCCGGTGCGACGCTTGTTGCAGCCAGGGAGCCGCTGGTGGCGTTCAATCTCGAGCTGGCGTCTCCCGCGAGCGTCCAGGATGCTGAGCACATTGCCAGCCTCATCCGGGAGGGCGGAGTCGAGGGTCTGGCGGGACTGCGGGCGATAGGTGTGTCGTTGAGCCGCAGAGGCACGGAGTCCGAAAGCTTGATGCCTCCCGCGCGCCGGGGGGAGGTGCCCTCTGGGGAGGTTGTCGCCCAGCTCTCGATGAACGTCGAGCGCCCGCTCGAGCTGCCGTTGCGAGCGATCGTCGAGGCGGTTCGCCGGCATGCCGAGATAGCGTGCGGGGAGCTGGTCGGCCTCGCTCCACGGGCGGCTTTCACGGGTTTCCCCGACGATGTCCCGCTGCCCGGATTCGATCCTGAAGCGCACGTGATCGAGAACGCACTAGGGTTCTAGGTGCCCGTTGTGCGACGGGATGGCTATTTATCCGTGTAAAGACCACGAGACACAAGGCGCGAGATGGCTCAAACGAAGCGCAGGCGGCAGACAAAGCACCGTGGCAATGCCGCCGGCGCAGTCGAGTCGCGCGGACGCACAGGCCGCAAGCCGACCGAGGCGGAGAAGACCGGAAAGGCAGCGGCGCCGAAGCTGACACGCCAAGAGCGCCTGGAAAAGCCGCCGACGTGGTTGGGAGCGTTCTACCGGGCGATGGCGGCGGCGGTGCTGATGCTGCTGATCAGCATCGTCCTTCTGAAAAAGCCAAACGAGGCGATCGCGCTGTTCCCGATCGTGCTGATCGCATACGTGCCGATCAGCTATTACACCGACAGCTGGCTGTACAAACGCCGGATGGCGAGCAAAGCCAGACAGGCAGGTAAGGCCGGCTCGAAGTGATCGACATCCGTGCGTTCACCGTCGGTCCAGTTCAGGAGAACGCCTACCTCGTGCGCGCCGAGGCGCAGGCAACTCGTGCACTGATGATCGATCCGGGCGAAGAGCCACAGCGCCTGCTCGATGCGGCAGCGGCGCTTGGCGTAGAGATCGAGGCAATCCTGATCACCCACTGCCATTTCGACCACATCGGCGCCGTGGCGCCGGTCGCGAAGGCCACAGGTGCGCCTGTGTACTGCCCCGAGATCGAGCTTGGCGTGCTGGCCGACATCATGAAATGGACGATGCCGGGCTTCGGACCATTCGAGAGCTGGCAGGCCGAGCACACCGTCAGGGGCGGCGAGCGGCTGCGACTCGCGGACATGGACATCGAGGTGCTTTTCACTCCGGGTCACAGCCCGGGCCATGTGACATATACGATTGATAACGCGAGCGCCTCCGAAGTGGGATCTACATCGATCGAGGATCAGACGGGCTCCACGGGCGGCCAACAGGTGCTGTTCTCCGGGGACGTGCTCTTCCAAGGCTCGGTCGGCCGCGTGGACCTACCGGGAGGCGACTGGGTGACGCTAGAGCGCTCGATCGGCATGCTCATGAACCACTTCGAGCGTGACACGATCGTGTATCCAGGGCACATGGGCATAACGACGCTCGGCCGCGAGTGGGACACCAACCCGTTCCTTGCTGAGCTGCGTGCCGCGGCAATGAGCCCTGTGCCGACACAGACGGGCCCACGGGAGCAGCGATGAGGCGCGCAGAGGTGTCAGCCGAGGTGAAACGCGCGCCGGCGCGGCAGCGGGCTTCGCAGCCTTGAGTAGGGAGCAGATCAAAGCGCCGCGCGGCACCTACGATGTGCTCGGCGAGCAGGCGGCGAGTCGCACAGCACTCGAGGCCCGCGCCCGCACGATCCTCGAGGGTGCCGGCTATGAGCGCATCGAGACGCCCACGTTCGAGGCCACAGAGCTATTCGCGCGCGGAGTCGGCTCCTCAACCGACATCGTGCAGAAGGAGATGTACACGCTGACCGACGGCAGCGGACGCTCGCTTACGCTGCGTCCGGAGGGCACAGCACCAGTGTGCAGGGCATACGTCGAACACGGCATGCACAAGCTCCCCCAACCCGTAAAGCTTTGGTATCTGTCGAGCTTCTTTCGCTATGAGCGCGCGCAGAAGGGTCGCCAGCGCCAGTTCTGGCAGGTCGGCGCCGAGGCGTTCGGATCCGAGGACCCCGCACTTGATGCCGAGTCGATCCTGCTGCTCGGCACGCTGCTTGAGCAGCAGGGCGTACGGGATGTGCGTCTGCGCCTGTCGAGCCTGGGCAGCAGTGACAGTCGCCGGCGCTATCGCGAGCGCCTGCAGAGACATCTGCGCGCTAACGAAGCGAGCCTGTCTGAGGAGGTGCGCGGACGCATCGAGCTGAACCCACTGCGCGCTTTTGACTCTTCGCATGAGGGCACTGTGGTCGTGATGCGCGACGCGCCGCGACTACTCGACGAGCTTGACGCTGACGACGCCGAACACTTCGCGACTGTGCGCGAGCTACTCGACAGCGCGGGCATGGCCTACGAGGTCGACGCGACACTCGTGCGCGGCCTGGACTACTACACGCGCACGGTCTTCGAGTTCACGAGTGATGCCCTCGGCGCGCAGAGCGGCGTCGGCGGGGGCGGACGCTATGACGGGCTCGTCGAGCAGTTGGGCGGCCCCGCGACGCCAGGCGTGGGCTGGGCGGCCGGCATTGAGCGGATCCTCCTTACCGGCAGTCCTCTGGGAGGGGACGCGCATGCCGTCGATCTATATGTAGGTCTGGCGGATGGGGGAGGGGATGGGTCGTTCCTGCAGGTCAAGGCGGCCGCTTTTGCGATCTTGAGCGAGGCGCGCGGGGCGGGTTTGCACGCGCAGATGGAGATGGCCGGCCGCTCTTTGAAGGGACAGCGCGGACAGGCCAATCGCCTTGGAGCGCGCCTGTTGGCGATCGTCGATCAGCACCAGACGGTCTTGCGCGACATGCAGGATGGATCCGAGGAGACGCTCGAGACCGGCACGATCGTGCACGCCGTGTTGCGGCGGTTGCGTGACCTCGCATAGCTCTGGATCGGCCGCTCGACGCGGCGAGTCAGCCTGACGATCACCATGGTCGGATATGGCGGATCCGAGTAACCGCTGAAATCTAGTTCTCGTTCGGCCCGACCCGTCTAAACACAGGGTTTGGAAGTGAAAAAGTGCTTGCGAGGCGTCCATGGCCGATGTCGCCGTTCAACTCGCGCGGCGATTCTGCCGAAGTGAGGGGCGATGGCTCAGCTTTCGCGCCCCTATCAGATTATTCTCGGCGTCGTTGTCGTGTTCGGCCTCATTTGGGCCGTCGCGCTGCGCAGCCACAGCTCCAATCCGAGCGAACCAACAGCCTCGGCCCCGAAGGCGCCGAGCAACTCCTCTGCCAATGGCAACTCGGGCGGTAACGCCGCGGCGCCCACCGCCGTCTACCACGGCACTGCGCCGGGCGTCGAAGGTTTGACAAAGGCGATCGCCAAAGCGCACGGCGCCGTAGCCGAGTCGCAGCGCAACATCCAAGAGCAGGCCGGCCACGCCCAGGCGCTCACCGGCGAAGCTCAGGCATCCGCGACGACGACGCACACGAACGCAGCAGGCAAGACCACGCAAAGCGTAACGGTGACCCACAAGACGAACGCCGCGCCCAACCTCGCGCACAGGACGGTCACCACCGTTCACAAGACGAGTACTCAAGCTCACGGCACCACCACAACCGTTACGCACACAAGCACCACCACGGTGCACAAGGTGACCCCTGTATACAGAGTGACGCCCAAGCCCACGGTTCGCGTGCACAGCACCATCAAGCACACCTCCACGAAGCCTGCTCAGCAGGTGGCGGTCGAACACGAGCTCGCCCAAGGCAAGACGGTGATGCTGTTCTTCTGGACCCCGAGCTCTACTGTCGACCAGCAGAACGTCGCCCAGGCAAAAACACTCGTTGCGCGCTCCAAAGGCACGCTCACGCTGCACCTGGCATTGGCAAATCAGGTGGGCGAGTTCGGCACGATTACCGAAGTCGTCCACGTTTACCAGACGCCGACGATCCTGATCGTCAACAAGCACGGAGTCGTGAGCACGCTCACAGGGCTCACCGACGTGTTCGCACTAGAACAGGCAGTGCAAGAAGCGCAAAGCGCCATCGTCTGAGCAGCCGGGAAAGTCGCACCACAGTTGCGCTACGTCTGTTACGCAGTGCAGCCGTCAAGTTGAGCCGTCCCGCAAAACCCTGTAGTACCCGCCTGTGGCCGTTAGCTCGCCGTGTCCTCACGACCGAGCGCAGCCTCTTACACTCGACGGACATGAACGTCGAGATGTTCACCCAGCACTTGCAGTTCCCGCAGCACCAGGGCCATATCCCCCTCGATGCCTGTAGCGGCACGGCCGGAGGCGCGGCCTGCGGCGACTTGATTCGCATATCTGTCGCCGTCGATCGCTCCAGCCCGGACGGACGTATTCTCGACGCGGGCTTCGACGCGAGCGGCTGCGGCGCGGCGATCGCCGCCGGCAGCGCGACTGTTGAGCTGATCGACGGTGCAGGCCTGTTGGATGCCGCACGCATCGGTGCCCCCGAGATCGCGGCCGAGCTCGGCGGCCTCAGCGCGGCAAAGCAGCATGTGGCCGAGCTGGCAAGCGACGCGCTGCACCGCGCACTCGGCTGGGCCGTGCGGGAACAAGTCGGGCTCGCGCATTCGCCTACGCGCACGCTGGTGGCAATGAGCGGCGGTGTCGACAGTGCCGTGGCGGCGATGCTCGTTGCCGAGGATGGCGAGCAGGCGGTAGCAGTGACGCTTGAGCTGTGGTCGGACCCCGAGAACGACGGCGAGCGCAGCTGCTGCTCAGCCCAGGCAGTGCGCTCGGCCCGCACACTTGCGCACAATATGGGAATGGCACACTTCTCGATCGATCTGCGCGAGGAGTTTCGCGCCGGAGTAGTCGACGGCTGGTTGGCGGACCACGCCGCTGGTCTCACGCCCAACCCGTGCGTGCGCTGCAACGGCAAGGTGCGCCTCGACGCGATGCTCGAGCTGGCCGACCGGCTCGGCGCGCACACGCTTGCCACCGGCCACTACGCGCGCATATCTCGTAGCGATGAGCCATTGGGCAGCGGTGTCGCACCCGATGAGGCAGCTCCGCTCCTGGGCGCTACCGGAGCGGATGCGGCGCCTTTGCTACGGATGGCCGTGGACGAGGGCAAGGACCAAAGCTACGCGCTTGCCGCGCTCGCACCAAGCTCGCTGGCGCGCTTGCGCTTCCCGCTCGGCTCGCTAAGAAAGCCCGAAGTGCGTGAACACGCGGCACAGGCGGGTCTGGAGGTCGCACGCCGGCCCGACTCCCAGGACCTGTGCTTCCTCGCAGGCACACGCAGCAGCGATTTCCTCGAGCGCCACGGTGGCATAGAGCGAAGAGCGGGCGCGGTCGTGGACGGGCAGGGACGCAAGCTCGGCGAGCACGGTGGCGTTCATACGCTCACCGTGGGCCAGCGTCACGGTCTGGGCATCGGCGGTAGCCCAGTCGAAGGGGTGGGGGGACCGCTATATGTGATCGCGACCGATGCGCACTCGAACACGGTCACGGTCGGCCCTCGCGAGCAACTGCGCACCGCGGCAGTGAAGGTGCGCGAGGTCACCCTGCACCGCGACGGCGGCAAGGTGGACGCTGTAAAGGTGCGCTACCGCGGCCGACGCATGCCCTGCAGAGTGCAGGACCGGCCCAACGCAGGTCTGCATGAGCGCGTGGAGCTCGAGATGCTCGACCCGATCGAGCGCACCGCTCCGGGTCAGATCGCATGCCTGTACGAGGGCGACGTAATCGTCGGCTACGGAACTATCGCTCTTTGATGGATGCGCGTCCTAGCGCTTGACTACGGCAGCGCGCGCTGTGGCTGTGCGCTGAGCGACCAGACCGGAACGATCGTCACACCGATCGCCGTCATCGCGCGGCCTGCGAGCCGTCGCGGGCTCACGGAGCTGACACGGCTCGTAGAGGAGCGTGAGGTGGAGCGCATCGTCGTGGGCCTGCCGTTGTCCCTGCGCGGCGAGGACACACAGCAGACAAGCGAGACGCGCGACTTCGCCGCGACCCTCTCCCGCCGCCTCGGTGAGGCCGTCCCGGTCGAGCTCTATGACGAGCGCTTTACCACGCGCATCGCCGCACAGGTCGAGCAGCCCAGTACCAGCGAGGACTCGCGCGCCGCGGCCGTGCTGCTGGAGGATTGGCTGGCCCGCTTGTACCCGCGAGGGTGATCCCAGTAGGGTCACGCGCTTGGCCAGGGATCGCGGATCGAACGTGTCCGAAGGACGCACCGAAGCCGAGCGCGAACGCGCCCGTGAAGAGCGCGAGCGTCGCCGTCTGCATAAGGCGGGGGCCAACACACCACCACTACCGCCGCCGCTCGCCGATCCTGAGCAGAACAACACAGCCCCATCGAGCAAGCCGATCTCCTATGCCGGCCCTCCCATGGTCGAGCACGAGGTCGTCGAGCCAGCGTATGCGCCCCCCACTCAGTCACCTTTAGCGCTCGCGCCGCTGCCTGCCGGGCAGCCACCGATGGTGCCCGCGCCCCTGGCCGCCGGCTTTCACTTGGACCGTCCGCCTCTGCAAGGAAAGGGGTTGCGAGGCTCGCGCAAATTCGCGGCCCGCTTGGGCATCGTGCTGGCGCTGATAATCGTGCTCGGAGCTCTCGGTTTTGGGGCAGTGCGGCTCTCACACCACTCGGCACGCCCAAAAATCCTCCCAATCCCCAAGATCGTGAAGCTCGTCATACCGGAGGGATTCACGCGCGCCCAGATCGCGGTGCTCGCACATCAAGACGGGCTCAGCGGCAGCTATCTGCTCCCGTCCAAGCGCTCCAGCGAGATCGACCTTGCGCATTACGGCGCGCCAGCGAGCACCCCCAATCTCGAAGGGTTTCTGTTTCCCGCCACCTATGAAATGTATGTCGGCGCACCGGCCTCTCAACTGGTCTCAGAGCAGCTGAGCGCGTTTCACGAGAACTTCGGTGGTGGCGAGGTAGATCGCGCGCGCGTGCTTGGGATCACCCCGTATCAGCTGCTGATCGTGGCTTCGATCATCGAACGCGAGGCGGCGATCCCGCACGACCGTCGGCTGGTCGCAGCGGTCATCTACAACCGCCTGCGGCTGAACATGACGTTGGGGATCGACTCCACCTTGCGCTATGCGCTGCACAACTTCACGACTCCGCTGACCGAAACGGAGCTGCACCACGACTCCCCTTACAACACGCGCACGCACTTGGGCTTGCCGCCCACGCCGATCTCAAACCCAGGGGTCGCCGCGATCCAGGCCGCGGCGCACCCAGCGCACGTCTCCTACCTGTACTACGTCGCGGGCGCCGACGGCTGCGGCGAGGAGGTCTTCTCGACCGGCTACGCGCAGTTCGAAAAGAACGCCGCTGCTTACCGTGAAGCAATCGCCAAAGATGGTGGCCGCGTGCCCACATGCAAAAAGAAGGGTTGAGCGGTGTACGGCTTTGCCACAGTGAGAAGCTCAGCGAGAGTAGGCATGCGCTGATGCCAAAGCTGGGTGTCATCGGTTGGCCGGTCGCCCACAGTCGCTCGCCGGCGATGTTCCGGGCGGCCTTCGAGGCTTGCGCAATGCGGGACTGGAGCTACCAGGCCCTGCCGTTGCCTGAGGAGCTTTTCGAGCAGACAGTACGCGCGCTGGGTGCAAGTGGCGGCTTCCTCGGAGCGAACGTCACGATCCCGCACAAGCACGCGGCGCTCGAGCTAGCCGATCAGGCAAGTGCCCCGGCGCGCGCGATCGGGGCGGCCAACACGCTCACTTTTGGCGACGATGGCACGATCGATGCGCACAACACCGACGCGCCCGGCCTGATCGTCGCGCTAGGCCGCTCACCGCAGGACATGAGCGCCCTCGTACTGGGCGCCGGGGGCAGCGCGCGCGCCGCCGTTTGGGCCTTGCAGGATGCTGGCGCCGCCCGTGTCTCGGTATGGAATCGCAGCCCTGAGCGAGCACGGGAATTGGCACGGGACCTCGGTGCCGACGCGGTGACAAAACCGCTCGCGGCCGACCTGCTGGTCAACTGCACGTCGGTCGGACTGCAACGGTCGGCCACTGACGCCGAGGCGCTCAACCAACTGGAGATGACCGCCGATCACGTCGGTAGGTATGCCTACGTCATCGATCTGGTCTATGGAGACGGCCCAACGCCACTGCTCGCCGCCGCACAGGCTTACGGCGCGGTCACGGTCGGAGGGCTCGAGGTGCTCGTCGCTCAGGGCGCGCTCAGCTTCGAGCATTGGACCGGCCGGTCAGCACCACGCGAGGCGATGCGCCGCGGCGCCGGAATCGAGGACGCAACGGGTTAGCCGCGTCTTGGGCCGAGGGCGAGGGCGATGAGCACGCCCCCCAATGGCCTGCGCGACGAGAACGACATCTTCGGCGAGGCCGAACCAAGGGTGAGCGTCGAGATCGACCGTGACGAGCGCACCCCACCGACTCCAGGCGAGTCCGACGGACGCCCATTCGCCCCAGCGGCTTCCTCAGCTCACCCCGGCGGGCAGGATGGCTTTACGCCAGCGCTCGGTTTCACGCAGGAGCCCGAGCCGGATCTCTACACGCCGGAGCAGATACCCGGCGTCACGAGCCCCAGCCGCCGCGGCTCCTCCGGGCGCTTTCTGACGGACGTGATCGTCGACATGGGCCTTGCCCAGCGCGAGCGTGTCGACAGCGCGATCGAGTCCTCGCGCAACGAAGGCATCACGCCCGAGCGCGTGCTGCTCGCAAGCGGCGCGATCACCTCCGACGGGCTGGCGCGTGCGCTGGCCGAGCGCTACGGCCTCGACCACCTGGACCTCGACGTCTTCCCGGTCGACATGGGCGCCGCCAACCTCGTCGTCAACAGCGCCGCCAAGCGCTACCAGGCGGTGCCGGTCGCGTTCGTGGACAAACGCACGCTGCTGCTTGGCGATGGCCGACCCCTCCAACGTCTTGGCTGTCGACGACGTCGCGATCATGACGGGCTATGAGGTACGCGTAGCGGTCGCCTCGCCCGACGCTATCGCCGACCTGATCTCGCGCATGGCGCGCCTGGAGGACGTCGTATCAGGCGAGGCTGCATCCGCCGAAGAGGCCGAGGAGGCCAGCGCGGACATCGTCAACCTGCGCGAGACGGCTGACGACGCGCCGGTCGTCAAGCTCGTCAACCAGATCGTTGGCCAAGCGGTCGAGCTGGGCGCCTCCGACGTGCACATGGCGCCCGACGGCCACGAGGTGCGCGTGAGCGTGCGCGTGGACGGCATCCTGCAAGACATCACGACCGTGCCGCGGCGCATGGCCGCCGGCGTCGTCTCGCGCGTGAAGATCATGGCCGAGCTCGATATCTCCGAGCGGCGTCTGCCCCAGGACGGCCGCGTCAGCCTGACCGTCGACGGCCGCCACATCGATCTGCGTGTGGTCACGCTGCCAAGCGTGCACGGCGAGTCGATCGTGATGCGCATCCTCGACAAGGACTCGGTCGTGATGAAGCTCGAGAAGCTCGGTATGGCCGACGAGCGAGCGCGACCGTTTCGAACGTGCCTTTCACGAAACCCACGGCGCCGTGCTCGTCACCGGCCCGACCGGATCGGGCAAGTCCACGACCCTGTATGCGGCGCTGTTGGCGCTTGAACACTCCCGAGAAGAACATCATCACCGTCGAGGACCCCGTCGAGTACCAGATCGCGGGGCTCACCCAGGTGCAGGTCTCGAGCAAGGCGGGACTCACGTTCGCGACCGGCCTGCGCGCGATGGTGCGCGCCGACCCCGACATAATCATGGTCGGGGAGATCCGCGACCGCGAGACGGCCCAGATAGCGGTTGAGTCGGCACTTACAGGGCATCTCGTGCTCTCCACGCTTCACACCAACGACGCCCCGTCGGCGATCTCGCGCCTGACGGAGATGGGGATCGAGCCGTTCCTCGTTGCCTCGGCGCTCGATTGTGTGTTGGCCCAGCGTCTGGCGCGCATGCTCTGCTCCAACTGCAAGCAGCGCACGATCGTGCCCGCCGAGGTGCTGCGCGACAACGGCTACAAGGCGCTGGTCGACCTGGAGGCCTACGAGCCGAACGGCTGCCGGCGCTGCGCCGGCACCGGCTACCGCGGCCGTCTCGGCATCTACGAGGTGATGACACTCTCCTCTGAGATTCGCAACCTCACATTGGAGCGCCGCTCGGCCGATGAGATTCGTGAGGTGGCGGTCCGTGAGGGGATGCGGCGCCTGCGCGACGATGGCTTGGAGAAGGTGCGCCAGGGCCTGACCTCGATCGCGGAGATCGCTCGCGTGATCGGCAGCAGTTGAGATGTTGCCTCTCGCTGCCGATAAGGGGCGCATGAGGACACGTGCGCAGATTGCAACCCAACCGGCCGTTTGGACAACAGAAGGGCGCGACGATGAGCATTGACTTCGCAGATCTCTTGATGGAGGTTGTCGCGCGCAAAGCCTCGGACCTGCATCTGGCTGCCGGCGCACCGCCAACGGTGCGTGTGCGCGGACGCCTCGACCGTCTGGAGGGCTACCCCGAGCTGTCGGGCACCGACACCCGCGAGATCGTCTACTCGATCCTCTCCGGCGACCAGCGCCAGCGCCTTGAGACCAACTGGCAGCTCGACTTCGCCTACTCGATCCCCGGTCACGCCCGCTTCCGTGTCAACGCCTACTTCCAACGCGGCGCCGTCGGCGCAGCCTTCCGCCTGATCCCGTTTGGCTTGACCACGATCGATCAGCTCGGGCTACCGGCGATCACGCATGACCTGACGCGTAAGCCACGTGGCTTCGTGCTCGTCACCGGCCCCACCGGCTCGGGCAAGTCCACCTCGCTCGCGGCGATGCTCGATGAGATCAACGCCACGCGCGAGGAGCACATCATGACGATCGAGGACCCGATCGAGTTCCTGCACGGGCACAAGAAGTGCATCGTCAACCAGCGCGAGCTCGGTTCGGACGCGCACTCTTTTGCCGATGCGCTCAAGGCCGCGCTGCGCCAAGACCCCGACGTGATCCTGGTCGGCGAGATGCGCGACCTAGAGACGATCTCAACGGCTCTGACCGCGGCTGAGACAGGCCACCTTGTGTTCGCCACACTGCACACCCAGGACACCGCCCAGACGGTCGACCGCATCATCGACGTGTTCCCGCCGGAGCAGCAGGGCCAGGTACGCGTGCAGCTGTCCGTGGCCTTGCAGGGCATTGTCACCCAGCAGCTGCTGCCCACCGCCGACGGCTCCGGACGCGTGGCGGCGTGTGAGGTGCTCGTACCCAACCCGGCCATTCGCAACCTGATCCGCGAGGGCAAGACCCACCAGATCTACTCGGTCCTGCAGACCGGCTCTGCCCAGGGCATGCAGACGATGGACGCCGCGCTGGTCTCGCTCGTGCGAACCGGCAGGGTCTCACAGAAACTGGCCGAAGAACGCTCCTCCGCGCCGGAGGAGCTGCGCCGCTTGCTCGGTGCCGGATCGCTGGCGGCGGCATGAGATGAGCACCTATGTCTTCAAGGCGATGGATCTCGCGGGCGTCAAGGCGCGCGGGGAGATCGACGCCGACTCCAAGGAAGCGGTCTCAAATCAGCTGAAGTCGCGAGGCATGATCGTGCTCGACATCGCCGATAAGCATGCCTCGCGCGAGATCGAGCTGAGCTTCATGAAGACGGTCAAGGCTGGAGAGCTGGCCGTCTTCTCGCGTCAGCTAGCGACGATGATCTCATCCGGGCTGTCGATTCTGCGCGCCCTGTACGTGCTCGAGGAACAGACCGAGAACAAGTTCCTCAAGGAAACGGTCGTCCAGGTGCGCAAGGACGTCGAGGCGGGACTCTCGCTCTCGGGCGCGATGGAAGCACATCCGAAGGTCTTCAACCCACTGTTCGTCGCGATGACGCGAGCAGGGGAGGCAGGCGGTCTGCTCGAGGGCTCGCTGATGCAGGTCGCCGACCAACTCGAGAAGGAAGCCTCTCTGAGGCGCCAGATTCGCTCGGCGATGATCTACCCGGTGCTCGTCATCACTTTCGCGGTGGCCGTGATGATGGCGCTCGTCGCGTTCCTCGTGCCGGTGTTCGTCGGCGTCTTCAAGCAATTCGGCGGCAAACTGCCGGCGATCACCCAGGTCTCAGTTGACATGTCCCACGCCGTCTTGGGCTACTGGTGGGCGATGTTCGGTGGCGCCGGCCTGTTGGCATTCACCTTCATCAAGTGGAAGAAATCCAAGTGGGGCCGCCCGCAATGGGACCGCTTCCGCCTGCGCGTGCCGATGAAGATCGGCACGATCGTCCAGCAGGTAGCAATCGCGCGCTGGTCGCGCACGCTCTCTTCGCTGATGAGCGCCGGCGTTCCGCTGCTGCTGGCGCTTGAGATCGTCGGCAAGACCGGCGGTAACATCGCCGTCGAGGAAGCGATGGACGGTGTGATCGCGTCGGTCAAGCGCGGTGGCACGCTCGCGGAGCCCCTGTCGAAGACCACGATCTTCCCGACGATGGTCACACACATGGTGGGCGTCGGCGAGGAGACGGGCGCGCTCGATGCAATGCTCGCCAAGGTGGCGGACTTCTACGAGGACCAGGTCGAAGCGTCGGTTAAAGCGCTCACCTCGATCCTCGAGCCGATCATGATCATCGTCATCGGCTCGATCGTCGGCTTCATCGTCATCTCGATGTACATGCCGATGTTCACGGTCTACAACCACATCGAATAGCCCTTCCACATGGGGTGTCGGCAAACACCCCCCTTTGCTGGATCAGAGGGTTTGGGTAAGCAGGGTCACAGCCGACGCCCCCTTTGCCGAACCGTGGATCCGGGCAACAAGCAGGTCAGACGAACGGCACATCTCGTCGATCGGTGGGGTTGGCCCAGTAGGGGTCACGAAACACCCCCCTTTGCCGAACTACGAGCTCAGCGGTTGAGTGGCCACCCGCACGCGCCGGTCTTTCACCGAAAGCGAGACCCGGCCGCCGAGCAGCTCCAGCAGCTCATCGCCGACCAGCTCGGCGCGCCAGCCGCGCAGGGTGCGTACGTCGGCTCGCTCGCCGGCTGCGCTGGGCGATCACGATCGCCTGCAGATCGGCACGGGCGGCGAGCAGCTCGTAGGCGAGACCCGCCTCGCGCGCGCGGGCTCTGACGAGCGCCTCGCAGAGCGCGATCAGTGGCACGTCGTCGGGGCGCGGCTGTGGTGGGCGAGGGTCGCTCCCCAGCGGTTCATGGCGTTGCCTGCAGGCCGCGCTGCACGGCCTCCAGCAACTCACCGCCGCGCTTGCGCAGGCTGTTCTGGGCCGACGCCGCGGATGTCTTCCAGCTTGCGCGCAGAGGTCGGCTTGCGCTTTGCGATCTCCACGAAGCGCGGCGTCGCCGAGCACGCTCTGCACCGGCTTGTCGCGCTCCTGCGGCGGTGCGCTCGCGCCAGGCCACCAGCTCGCGCGCGATGCCCTGGGAAGGCGCGCTCATGCCTCTGACGCGCGGCAGTCTGGCGAAGATCGTGTCGAGGTCGCGCTCGTCGCTGACTTTCTCCAGGAACTCGCACTCCTCGCGCGCCCACTGCAAGCGCCCGGTCTCTCCAAGCGGCGCTCCAGCTCGGCGGCGAGCGCGGTCAGGTGCACCACGTCCTCGCGCGCATAGGAGAGCTGCTCGGCCGAGAGCGGGCGCGTGTCCCAGCGCGTGAAGCTGGCGCTCTTGGCGAGCCTGACTCCCAGCATCTCGGCCAGCAGGGTGTCGTAGGAGCATTGCGCTGGCATGCCGAGGAAGCCGGCCGCGACCTGGGTATCGAAGATGTTGCTCACCTCGCAGCCAAGCGTGCGGCGCAGCAGCGCGATGTCCTGGCGTCCGGCGTGCACCACCACCTCGATCCGCGGATCGGCACAGCACGTCGGCGAGCGGCTCGGCCTTGCAATGGCCCGTCGAGTACCCACGAGGGCGCAAGCGGGTCGACGATCTCGATGCGCTCGTCTCCCTGGCCATCGGGGACGGCGAGCTGAATCAGGCAGAGCAGCGTGCGGTAGCGGCCCTCGCCCATGAACTCGGTGTCGAGCGCGATCTGGCCGGCCGCGCGCGCGTGGTGGGCGACCTGCTCGAGCGCGCTCCTTGCGCCCGGGTCGCTGGTGCTCGTGGAAGCTGTCGTCATCGGCCTAATCCTCGCCGATCCTCGGCTCTTGCGCTGTGTGCACGCTCACGCGACGTTGTGCTCGGAGATCTGGGCCGCTGGCAGGCGCATGACAAAGCAGGCGCCGGAGGGCTCGGATGCGATCTCGGACTCGCCCACGCCGTCTCTCTGGACGGGTCGGCTGTCCGCAAGCGTCAGCGTGCCGCCCATGCGCGTAACGAGCTCGCGCCCGATCGCCAGGCCGAGGCCGAAGCCGCTGCGACCGGCCGAGGCGCTGCCGCGCTGGAAGCGTTCGAAGATTCGCTCGCGCTCGGCGACAGGCACGCCGGGGCCAGCGTCGCGCACGCTCACCTGAGCCCACGACCCCGCCGTTGCGCCTGGGTTTGCACGCGCGTGCCCGGCAGGGGCGATCGCCGATCGCGTTGTCGAGCAGGATCCGCACGATCCGCGCCACCGCGCCCGGATCGCACATCGCCCAGCATGGCTGTGGCGGCTGGCGCACCTCGAGCTGAACCTCGTGCTCGGCGGCACGACGCTCGAATTCGGCGGCCACCGCGCGGCACAGCTCGCCAAGCTCGACCGGCTCGGCGCGCAGCGAGACCTCGGCGTCGAGGCGGCTGAGGTCGAGCAGGTCGGTGGCGAGGCTCGAGAGCCGGCGCGACTGCTCGCGGGCGCGCACGTGTGCGCTCGCGAGCATCAGCCAGGTCGAGTCGCTGCGGATCGAGGTCGTCTTCGAGCAGCTCCAAGGTGCCGTCGAGTGAGGCGAGCGGCGTACGCAGCTCGTGCGACGCGGTTGCCACGAACGCGTGGCGCGCCTGTATCTGGCGGCGCAGGCGCGCCTGCATGCTCGCGAACGCGCGTGTCAGGTCGCCGATCTCATCGGGACGGGCGTCGAGGCGAATCGGCGCGTCGAGCCCGCGGCGCTCAAGCTCGCCCGCCGCTTCGCGCAGGCGCTCCAAGCGTCGCAGCAGCGTCGTGGTGAGCGCGATCCCGAGAAGTAGCGCGATACCCAGTCCGACGGCCGCCGCCTCGAGGAAGGCTTTCTTGACCACTTTCACCGTCGAGATCACATATTCCAGGCGGCGCACGAGCACCACCGCGTCGACCGTGCCGCCCTTGCCGATCTGGATCGGCTCGACCGCGACCAGATCGTCGCCGATCAGGCGTATGCACGCCGCGGCCCGGTGCGCAGGGCACGACGTGCCTGGGCGTAGTAGTCGGGCACGTCGAGGTCTTGGTCGGCGGGCGCATAGATCGTGTCGAGCTTGTCGCCCAGCACCGTCACCTCGGCGCCGGAGCGGTGGCGCAGCAGCGACACGGTGATCGCCAGTTCGCCGGCGTCCGGGCGTCCGGTGGCGGGGTCGACGCCGATCTCTTCGAACTCCGGGCGCGAGGAGGAGATGGCGGCGTAGACACCCGACTCGCCCTCGGAGCGCAGCCGCTGCTCGAGCGGGGAGAGCAGTGCAAGCGCGGCTACCGCGAGCGTCACGGCGCTCGAGAGCAGCAGCGCGGCGAGCATCCTGGGGCGCAGCCCGAGGACGTGACGGCGCAGACCGGCGCGCGCTTTGACGTCGCTGCTGGGCCGCGCGGGCGGCTTGCTCACGGCTCCTGGAAGCGGTACCCGGCGCCGCGCACCGTCAAGATCAGCTTCGGCTCCTCGGGTCGCTCCTCGACCTTCTCGCGCAAGTGCCGGATGTGCACGTCGATCGCGCGCGGGTCGCGGTAGGCCGAGTCGCCCCAGATCGCGCGCAGCAGCTCCTGGCGATTGAACAGGCGGCCCGGTTCGCTCATCAACTGGGCTAGCAGCTCGAACTCCGAGAAGGTGAGCTTGACCTGCTCGCCGCCCACGGTCGCCTCGCGATGGCTGCGGTCGAGCGTCACCGGCCCGATGCTGAGCACCTCGCGGCCCATCGCGCGCGGGCCCGAGCGGCGCAGGACGGCGCGGATGCGGCTGCGCAGCTCGGCCAGGCCAAAGGGCTTGGTGACATAGTCGTCGGCGCCGGCCTCGAGCCCTTGGACGGCGTCGGCCTCGGTGTCCAGCGCGGTGAGCATGATGATCGGCACGATGTTGCGCTGCTCGCGCAGTGTGCGGCACACGTCATAGCCGTTAGGGCCCGGCGCCGAGCGCGACGTCGAGCAGGACGACGTCGAACTGCTCGCCGCTGGCGCGCTCGATCGCCTCGGCGCCGGTTGCGACGGCCTCGACGGTGTGGCCCTCCTTGGAGAACGATCGTGTCAACGTGTCGCGCAAGGGGCCTCGTCGTCCACGACGAGGATGTGCATCGAAGCGGTTGCGTCCATCGCTGCTTACGCTACCGCCTTGCGCGGACCCCGATGCGCGGGCCGCGCCGCGCGTTGGGGAGGGTGGGGGTGTGCGCAGAGCCGATGCCCCCCGCACGCGCGCGGGGGCATAGATCCTGGCAGTCGCCACAGCACGCCGCCGCGCAGGCCCGCCTGGCGCGAGACGTCGGTTGCATGGGCGCGTATCCACAGCGCGGCCGGTGCGCAACCGGCAGTCGTCTTCGGCGACGAGCGGGCGCACACGGAGTCGAGGAACGCGTAGCGGACTTCGCCTTGGGCGATCAACGCCTTCAGCTGGGGCACGGTCGTGAAGGGGATGCCGTTGTAGGTCGTGAGCATCAGCACCGGTCGCTGGTCCTGCACGATCAACGAGGCGACGCTCGTCGAGGAGCCCGCCGCCAGCTCGTAGCGGGCGTCTGCCCTGATGGGCGAGCAGGTAGGCGCTGAGCGCGCGCTGCTCGATTGGGTTCAGCGCACCGACGTTGCCGGCGTCGCTGATCCTCGCTTCGACCGCTTTCACGCTTGCCACGAGTGGAACGGCGAGCAGTGCCGTCAGCGGCAGCGCAAGCAGTCGCATACGGCCTTGGAGGCCCGCCACGAGGCCGACACCGATCCCGAACATGGCCGCGACGGCTGGTGTGAAGCTCTCGACGTAGCGCGGGTGCAGGCGCGCCATCGCGCTGAACAGCACGAGCCCAGTTAGCAGCCACACGAACACGCCGATAGCCGTCGCGCGCTGCACGCGGCCGGCTTTGCCGCGCAGCACGGAGATCACGACGGCGATGCCGAGCAACAGCGACGCCAAAGCCTCCCAACCGAGCCACTTGGCGGGCAATTGGCCGCCGCGGGCAAGCAAGCGTGTCGGGGATGGGGGAGTGATGGGCGTGCTGGTCGATGTTATTTCGCCGTCCTGCCACGGCCGTGGGGCACGGCGGATGTGGCCTGGCCGACTTCCGCGGTTTTGCCGCTCAGCCGTTCGGTGCCGTTGAAGACGAACGCCGCGTTCCAGGCGCTGCCGTTGGTTGAGCCGATCGCGTAGGGGCGATCGTGCAGCGGGGAACAGCAGCGTCGCGCCCAGCCACAGCAGCGCGACCACGACATAAACGGCTGCGGCCGCGGCGAACTTAGCAACGCGACGTGCAAGCTCCGTGCCGCGGTGCCTCGCTCGTGCGCGGCAGGCCCAGCCAGGCGAGCACGAACAGGCCCGGCAGCGCCACGACCGACTCGAGCAACTTCACGTTGAAGGCCACCCCGAGCAGCGCCGCTCCCGCCAGCAGCCACGCCGTCTTGCCGGTCTCGCAGGCGCGGACCACCATTAGCAGCGCCAGCACGAGCAGCAGCATCATGACCGCGTCCATCGTGTCGCTGCGCGCTGTGATCACCTCGATCGGCAGCACCGCAAGCGCCAGTGCCGCTACGAGCCCCGCGATTACGCCGAACGGACGCTTGACCGCGGCGTACAACAGCGGTACGGCGAGCGTGCCAGCCAGCGCCTCGGGCAGCTTCAGCGAGGTCGAGCCCCACCCGAAGAGCTTCACGCTCGCCACCTGCAGCCACAGGTCGACGGGTGGCTTGTCGATCGAGACGCTGCCTCCGGGCTCGTAGGCGCCGAAGAAGAAGTTGTGCCAGGAGATACCCATGCTGCGAACCGCGGCGTCGTAGAACGGGTCGAGGCGCACCGCACCGAGATCGACCAATCTGAGGGTCGCCGCCAGCGCTGTGATCGAGGCAAGGGCGAACCAGCGCAAGGGGATGGTGGGCGGCCGCACGCCCGCAACGCTAATCCAGGACGGCTCCACGCGCGCAGCCCGCGCGCGCCAGAAGCATGCGCGGGCAGGTAGTGTGAGGTCCCATGAGTGACGCAGACGATCGCAAGCCGACGGGTACCAAGCGTCCGCGCCGCGGCTCCCCCGATGACGAAGGCGAGCAGGACGAGGCCGAGACGACGGCAGCTGAGTCGCAGGAGCCGCGCCCCTGCATGCCCTGCCACGGCAGCGGCAAGGTCGTCTCCAACCTCGGTGGTGAGGCCAGCGAGGTCACCTGTCCCTGGTGTCGCGGCGGCGGCGAGCGCCTCACAGGGCTCGATGCGCAGGAGTACCACCAGCAGCAGGTCGCCCAGTCGGACAACTGACGCGGTTTCTCCAAAAATATGAAGATCGCTTCAAGTGCAATGTGTCCAGGTTGGATGCAGCGCTAAAGCGCTCTTTACCAGCGGTCGATGTAGGCGCTGACAAGCCAGACCGCGGTACTAGGCAAACACCCCAAAAAGGGTGTAAGGCAAAGCCGGCGGAACCTATTCCGATCGTCATCGATCGGCGAGGCGACGCACCGTCGTTGAGAGACGGTTGGATCGAGGGCTGGCGCCCCAGATACGGAAAGAGGAAGCAATGCTATATCGACTGCGCCAGCGCTCGAAAGATGAGGGTGGCTTCACGCTCATCGAGCTCCTGGTGGTAATCCTGATCATCGGCATCCTGGCCGCGATCGCCATTCCTTCGTTCCTGAACCAGAAGAGCAAGGCCAATGATGCGGCCGCCAAGGAACAGGTGAAGACCGGTCAGACCACGATGGAGACATACTCGACCGAAAACAACGGTAGCTATGCGGGAGCGGAAACTAGCGAAGCTGCAGGCTATCGAGCCTACGCTCAAGGATAAAACGACGGCTACATTCGCAGTTGTCGGCACGCCGACCGCAACCGGATACGAAATCGAATCGACTGCCGCCGGCACGGGTGACAAATTCAAGATCGTCAACAATGCAGGGGAAATTACGCGAACCTGTAAAGCCGCAAACGTAAGCAACAAGGGCGGTTGCCCCACCGGCGACTGGTAGTCAACGGTATCCAGGCTTATCGCTCTGGAAGGCATAGCTGTAACACGGGGGCGGCCATATGGCCGCCCCCGTGTTTGTGTTGTGTTGTGTTAGGAAGATATGTTGCATCCTTGTCCCGAAGCTCAAGCATCCAGTGCTGATCTGCCGATCATTCAGCAGTCAGGCACGTAGTACGGCAAGCACGGACTGCGAAGACAAAGTCGACGGCTCTCGCAGCCGGGTCGCAAATGGGCGACACACACGGGCACTGGCATCCAATGAACACTCAAGAAGGCTAGGAGCTGCCAGTGCGACATCAACGACATTTGCGGGCAAAGGGGGAGTCGGGCTTCACGCTGATCGAGCTGCTGGTCGTGATCTTGATCATCGGCATCCTGGCTGCGATCGCGATCCCTTCGTTCCTCAACCAGAAGAGCAAGGCCAATGACGCAGCCGCCAAGGAAGTCGTGCACAATGCGCAGACAGCTGCTGAGACGATCGCGACCGACTACAGCGGCAGCTACAAAGAAGTCACGACCACCAAGATCAACGAATACGACAAAGGCATTCTGATCGCCGAAGGCTCGAGCAAATCGGCGTACCTGAAGGCCGCGAAAGAAATCGAAAGCGGAATCGGCTACGAACTCGAAGCCGAAGCCTCGGGAACGAAAGACACGTTCAAGATCGTCAACAAAGCGGGCACGATCACGCGTACCTGCACGGCCGCGAACGTCAGCAATAAGGGCGGTTGTCCGACCGGCGACTGGTAAGACATGGCCCAGAGGCCTCTCGCTCTGAGCCATCGCGATAGTTTCAAGAGGGCGGTCCAGTGGGCCGCCCTCTCCGCGTCTTGGCTCGGTATTCAGTGCTCTTCGACCAGCGTTGGATGCCCTTCCGCGAGCGTCCGGAGATGCCCTCAGGCCAGGGGGCTCGGACAATCGCTCGACATTGGGCGAGCGATTGCAGAAGCGCTCAAGTGCGACGCTCCGCGCGCCGATCATCCGTCCATGGAGACAGCAACCTTCGCAGGGGTGTTCGGAGCGATGATCGGATCGTTCCTTAACGTCGTCGTATACAGGCTGCCGCGCCGCGAGTCGCTCGTGCGCCCGGCATCGCACTGCACCGCTTGCGGGACGGCGATCAAGCCCTACGACAACATTCCCGTCGTCTCGTGGCTGTTGCTGCGCGGACGCTGTCGCAACTGCTCGGCCCCGATCTCCAAGCGCTACCCGCTTGTCGAGGCGCTTGCCGCCCTGTTGTGTGTAGGCGCTGTGCTCGCGGGCGGCAGCTCCGCCACGATCGCGCTCAACGTCGCTTTCATCCTTTTGCTCGTACCGATCGCGCTGATCGACGCCGAGCACCGCATCATCCCCAACCGCCTGACCGCGCTCGGCGCGATCCTCGCGCTTGCGATCGGAACCGCGCTCGACCCCAGTGGCGAGCCCGCGCGCCTGATCGCCGGCGCCGCCGCAGGCGGTGCGCTGTTGATCGCTGCAATGGCCTATCCCGGCGGCATGGGCATGGGCGACGTCAAGCTTGCCGGCGTGATGGGTCTGTTCCTCGGTAGCGCCGTCGCTCCGGCGATGCTCGTCGCGCTGCTGGCCGGAGTGCTGTTCGGTGCGCTGATCCTTGGACGCCAAGGTGCGCAGGTAGCACGCAAGACCGCGGTCCCCTTCGGACCGTTCCTGGCCTTCGGCTCGCTCGTGGCGATCTTCGCTCGGCGAGCCGCTGGTGAACCTGTACACGACCCACTTCCTGAACTGATCCTGCCGATGGACGCCATGGAACCTGGACATACCGATAACGAGGAGCTCAGCCTGCTCAGGCCGACATCGATCGTCGTCGACGCGCCACCGGAGCCAGCCGGTCGCCGACACGGTCGTGATCGAGCAGGCCAAGCGCAAGATGCCATCGCTGAACGCTTCGATCTCCCTATCGAGTCTCAAGCCGAGTCGTGGCGGTCGCTCGCGGGGCGCGACGCTCGTCGGCCTGGACATCCAGCCCGGCTACGTGAGCGCGGTGCAGGCTCGCGTCAATGGCTCGATCCAGGTGCAGAAGGCCGCAGGCGCTGCCGCTACCGCCCGACACGATGCGCGAGGGCGAGGTGCTCGACGGCACCGCGCTCGCCGACACGCTGCGCGAGATGTTCCGTGACTCCAAGCTCGACAAGCGCGTACGTATTGGCGTCGCCAACCAGCGCACCGTGTTGCGCACACTCGAGCTGCCGCCGCTGACCGACCGCAAGGAGCTGGCGACGGCCGTGCGCTTCCAGGCCGAGGACCAGGTGCCGATGCCGCTCGACAACGCCGTGCTCGACTTCCACGCGCTCGGCGTGATCGACACGCCCGCCGGCCCGCGCCAGCGCGTGATCGTCGTCGCCGCCCAGCGCGACATGGTCGAACGCCTGATCGCCGCCGTTCGCGCCGCGGGATTGCGTCCCGGAGGGAGTCGACCTTTCGGCCTTTGCCTTGATCCGCTCGCTGCATCGCGCCGACGAGGACCACTCCGGTCGCGTCCTGTACCTGAACATCGGCGGGCTCACGAACATGGCGATCGCCGAGGGTACCGTCTGTCGCTTCACCCGCGTGATCGGCGGCGGCCTCGAGTCGATGGCTGCCGACATCGCCGAGCGCAACAGCATCAAGCTGACCAGAAGCTCGCGAGCTGCTAGCGGCGGTCGACCTCGACGCGCCCTCCCAGTTGCGCCCTCGCTCTACGCCGAAGCTGCCCAGCAAGAGCCGCAGCCGGCCGACCCGGCGCCTGCCGCGCCGCAGAAGCCTGCGATCGATGTGCGCCCGGTGCTCTCAAGCGGCGTGCGCGAAATCGCCGGCGAGGTGCGCAACTCATTGGACTTCCATCGCTCACAGGACGGCGGCGGTGAGGTCTCGAGCATCGTGCTCAGCGGCTCGGCGCTACAGATCTCAGGCTTCGCGCGGGCACTGCAGAGTGAGTTGCGCGTGCCCTTGATCCCGCAGACGGTCGGCGTGCTCGACGAGCGCGCCGCCGGCGAGGTCTCCGCCGAGCGACTTGCCGTGGCGACGGGCCTCGCGGTCGAGGAGGCGCCGCGATGAAGGCTGTAAACCTAATCCCCGGCGAGCAGCGCCAGGGCGCCGGTGGGCTCTCCGATCTGACCGGCCGCTCTGGTGGCGCCGCCCTGATCGTGCTCGGCGTGGTCGTGGGACTCGCTGTGATGATCGCGATGTACGGCAGCGCCCACCACAGCATTTCAAGCCAGGACGGCGAAGTCGCCCAGATCAAAGCCGAGACGAGCGTCGTCGAAGCTCGCACCGGGCGACTGACGCCCTACACCAACTTCGTCACGATGGCCGACCAGCGCACCGAGACCGTCGCTCAGCTCGTCCAAGCGCGCTTCGATTGGTCCCACGCCCTGCGCGAGCTCGGTCGCGTGCTGCCGGCCGGCACATCGCTCAGCGCGCTGCACGGCACAGTCGGCGCAGCTGGAACAACTTCCAGCTCTACTGCAAGCACCCCGGCCGCCACAGCCGGCGCGACGCCTGCTTCGAGCACACCTCCGGGCAGCACGCCGATCTTCACACTTACCGGCTGCGCCACCAGCCAGACCGTCGTCGCGCAGGCACTCCAGCGTCTGCGTCTGATGGATGGCGCCAGCGAAGTGCAATTGCAGAGCTCGACAAAGGCCGAAACCGGCGGCGCGAGCGGGGCCAGTGGTGGAAGCGGCGCGAGCGGCAGCTGCTCTGGCAGCCACCCGAGCTTCACAACTCAAGTGACGTTCGTCGGGCTGCCCGCGGCGCCTGCCACGAGCGTGCCCACGGCCGCGGGAGCCGCAGCGGCTTCCGCGCACAGCACCGGCGCCACCGAGCCGGTCTCGGCAGGAGATCCCTCGAAATGACGACGCGTGATCGACTGATGCTGATTGGGATCGTCGCGCTTGCCGTACTGCTGGGCGCATGGTTCACGACGGTTGCGCCCGAGCGCGAACGAGCCGCGAAGATCAGCGCCGAAGTCGAAACGGCGCGCCAGCAGCTGGCGAGCGCCGAATCGGCTGCCGACAGCGCCAAGAACGCGCAGGCGCAGTATTCGAGCGCTTACGCCTCGCTCGTGAGCCTTGGACAGGCGGTGCCCGCCTCTGCGGAAACACCAGCACTCATCTACACGCTCGACAAGGCCACACACAGCCGCGACGTCAACTTCGCCTCGATTACCGCGGGCACCACCGGCACGGCCAGCACGAGCGCAGCCGCGACGCCGGCCGCGCAAAACACAACCTTCAGTCAGGAGCCGTTCACGTTCGTCTTCAACGGCAGCTTCGTGGACCTCTACAAACTGCTCGACCAGCTCGAAGGCTTCACCGTGCAAACCTCCGCGGGAGCACTGCACGTCAACGGACGGCTGCTAACGATCAACAGCGTCAGTCTCGCGCCCGGCAACAACGGTGGCGCAAGCACGACCAGTAAATCCAAGTCGCCGTGGCTGACAGGCACGATCAGCGCCACCGCATATGTGCTGCCTGCGGGTGCGACACCGCTTGGCGGGGCGACTCCGGCAAGCCCCGCGGGCGCGCCGACGACGGCGTCCAGTACTTCATCCAGCGGCTCGACGGTCACGCCCGCCGTCGTGAAGGCAACGCCATGATCGAGTTCCTGCAATCGCTGCGCTCTGACCTGTCTTCGCGGCGCCTGCTGCCATTTGTGGCCTTGGCTGCCGTCGCGTTGATCGCTGCCGTCGCATACGCGGTGACCGGCTCCTCAGGCAGCTCGGCTCCCGCGCCCGTGGCAAGCCTGCCAAGCATCTCGGTTACCGGCTCGGCGCCGGCACTGCCGGTGACGGTTGCGCCGGCAAACCCGAACGAGGCCGTCTCCGAGACTCCGGGTGGCGTGCGCTACCAGAGCGAGGGGGCCACGCGCGACCCGTTCATCCCGCTGCCCTCGCCGCCCGCGACGAAAACCGCCACGTCCGCCAGTTCCTCCAGCTCCAGTTCCTCCAGCTCGAGCTCCTCCAGCGGCTCAAGCTCCGGTGGGTCGTCTTCCGGTAGCGGTGGATCCACGAGCAAAGGCTCCGGTGGCGGCCAGGAAGCGCCCGCGCCCGCCCCGAAGAAAACGAGCAAGCCGAAGTTCCCCTATGTCGTCTCCGTCTTGTTCGGGCCCGCCTCGACCACACCCGGTCAGCCCGCAACACTTGCGCCATACGAGGACATCAAGCCGGGAGAACCATTCCCCTCCAAGCAGAATCCGCGCATATCCTTCGAACGAGTCACGAACAACGGCGCCGGCGCGGTTTTCAAGCTCGTCTCCCCACCGATCTTGCACGGAACCGGCATCTGCCTGCCGAGCACCTCCGAATGCCAGACGATCGACCTCGAACCGGGGCACTCCGAGGAACTCGAATACATCGAAGTAAACGGCCAGATCGTCGTCTACGAACTGAAGGTCGTGAGCATCGTCAAAGGCAGCGGCGCGAGCGCGGCAAGCTTGAAGCACAAGGACGCTAGCGCCGCGCGCACGAGGCACAAGGCTCACAGCAAATAAGCTACGGCGGAGATGACACTCCGCCTGATCACCGCCGGTGAGTCCCACGGACCTGGTTTGACATGCATCGTCGAGGGCCTACCCGCCGGCTTGCGCCTGCGCCCGGAGGATCTCAACGAGGACATGGCGCGCCGCCAGCTTGGCCACGGCCGCGGCGGGCGCATGAAGATCGAGAAGGACACCGCTCGGGTGACGGCCGGCGTACGCCACGGCCAGACGCTCGGTGGGCCGGTCGCCTTGCAGGTCGAGAACCGCGACTACGCCAACTGGGAAGAGCGCATGTCCCCGTGGCCGGTCGACGCGGAGATCCCGGAGGTGCATCTGCCGCGCCCTGGTCACGCCGACCTTGTGGGCACGCAGAAGTACAAGCAGAGCGATGTGCGCAACATCCTCGAGCGCGCCTCGGCTCGGGAGACGGCAGCGCGCGTGGCAGGTGGCGCACTCTGCAAGGCATACCTTACGGCGCTCGGCGTACAGGTGCGCTCGCATGTGATCCAGATCGCTTCGGTACACGCGCCCGAGCGCACACAGGCCTTGACGCTCGCTGACTTCGACGAGGTAGACGCGTCGCCCGTGCGCTGCCTGGACGCCGAGGCTGGGCGCGCAATGGTCGCCGAGATCAACGCGCTGCGTAAGGCCAACGAGTCGCTCGGAGGGGTCTTCGAGGTGCAGTCCTTCGGGGTCGTCCCAGGGCTCGGCTCGCACATCTCCTGGGAGGAGCGTCTGGATGGCCGCTTGGCGATGGGCATTCTCTCGATCCAGGCTATGAAGGGTGTCTCGATCGGTGACGGCTTTCAGATCGCGGGCGTGCCCGGCTCACAGGCGCACGACGAGATCTTTTACTCGCAGGAGCGCGGCTACTACCGCGAGACCAACCGCGCCGGTGGCCTGGAGGGCGGCATGACCAACGGCGAGCCGCTGATCGTGCGCGGTGCGATGAAGCCACTGCCAACGCTGACCAAGCCGCTGCGCTCGGTCGACATATCGACGCACGAGGTAGCCGAGGCGCTGCGCGAGCGCACCGATTCGTGCACCGTCCCAGCCGCGGGCGTCGTCGGCGAGGCAATGGTGGCGCTAGTGCTCGCCGACGCCTACCGCCGTAAGTTTGGCGGCGATCACATCGACGACACGCGTCAAGCGCTGGATGCTTATTGCGAGCGGATCGGATGGCCGGCGCCTTGAGCGCCGCCCGCTTGGGCGAGCATCGAGAGCGCCCACGATGGCAGTAGTCGACATCCCCAGGCGCGCGCTCGTCTTCATCGGCTTCATGGGCGCTGGCAAGACGACCGTGGCCGGCGAAGTCGCGGCGGCTCTGGGTGTACGGGCACTAGACAGCGACAGTCTGCTTGAAGATGAGCTCGGCCACTCCGTGGCCGAGGAGTTTCGCGCGCGCGGAGAGGCTTCGTTCAGGGCGGCCGAGGAGCAGCTCGTCTGCAGGCTGCTCGAGCAGGCAGACGCGGGCTCGGTGATCGCGCTCGGCGGCGGCAGCGTCCTCTCAGAGCGCGTGCGTGCGGCGCTTGAGCCGCATTTGACGGTGCTGCTCGATATCGGCGCGCAGGCCGCCTGGCGTCGTGCCGGCGCGAGCTCTGGGCGCGACAAGCGACCGCTGGCGTCCGATCGCGAGGCTTTCGACAAGCTGCACGCAAGCCGCCTGAGCCTCTACGAAGGGCTCGCGGACGCGATCCTGCCGGCGCTCACGCCGCGCGTGGGCCTGCGCGCCCTGCCTGCCCTGAGCGGCCTTTCCCGGACGCCAGCCGGGACGCGTCTGCTGTGGGCCAGCGCCGCCTCCGGCGATTACCCAGTGCTGGTCGGAGGCGGGCTGCTGCACACGGAGGTGTGCTCGCAGCCGAATGTATGGCCGCTGGATCGAAACGTCTCGCGACCGTTCTGTGTCTCTGACCAAAACGTCGCCGGCCTGTATGCAGAGCGCCTGGGCGGCATTGAGGAGCTGATCGAGATCGCCCCGGGCGAGCGCAACAAGACACTTACTAGCGCAGAGCTCGTGTGGAGCGCGCTGGTCGCCGGCGGCATGACCCGCGCCGACCACGTGGTTGCGCTCGGTGGCGGAGTGGTGGGCGATCTGGCCGGCTTCTGCGCCGCCACATATCAACGTGGCGTCCCAGTCGTACATGTGCCGACCACGCTTGTCGCGCAAGTCGACTCCGCCTACGGTGGCAAGACCGGCGTCGACCTGCCACAGGCCAAGAACTACGTCGGCGCCTACCACCATCCGGCGGGAGTGATCGTCGACCCCGAGACGCTCTCCACGCTCCCCGCGGCAGAGCTTGCGGCGGGCTATGTCGAGGTATTGAAGACGGCGCTGATCGCCGGCGGCGAGCTGTGGCGGCACGTCGCCGCAGATGAGCCGCTGGACGAGCGCACGATCCTCGCCTGTGCGCGCACGAAGTTGGCTGTCGTAGCCGAAGACGAGCGTGACGCAGGCCGCCGCCAGGTACTCAACCTCGGGCACACGGTCGGCCATGCTCTGGAGACAGTTACCGGTTACGAGCGCTATCGCCACGGCGAGGCGGTCGGCATTGGCCTGCTGGCGGCGCTGCAGCTCTCGGGCCAGGAGGAGCTGCGCGCGCAGGTGCGCGAGCTGCTGAGCGCGCACGGGTTGCCGCTGGTGCTGGACGGGGAGGACATCGAGCAGCTCATCGCGGCAACGATGCGCGACAAGAAGCGCACCGGCGCACAGGTCCCGTTCGTGCTGCTCGACGCGCCCGGGAATGTGCGCACTGGCTGTCATGTGTCCGCGGGCGATTTGTACGCCGCCGTGTCGGAGCTACAAGGGCGCGGGTAGGCTCTGCTTGCAGATGGCGGGCCTGATTCGCATAGAGGTGATGCACGGCGTCAACCTGGACATGCTCGGTAAGCGCGAGCCGGAGCACTACGGCACGCTTACACTTGACGAGCTGGAGCGCCAGATCGAAGAGTTTCGCGGCCGAGCTCGGGGTGCAGACGCGCTTCTTTCACACTAACTTCGAGGGTGAGTACGTCGAGCACCTGCACTCGCTGCGCGAGCTTGTGGATGGCGTGGTGCTCAATCCGGGTGCCTGGACACACTACGCCTGGGCGATCCACGATGCGCTCGCCAGCGCGGCGCTGCCGGCCGTGGAAGTGCACCTCTCCGATATAAAGGCGCGCGAGCCGTGGCGGCAGCTCTCGGTGATCGAGGATCTGTGCATCGCCTCGGTGTCCGGCAAAGGAGTCGAGGGCTACCGGCTGGCATTGACGCTTTTGCGCGACGAGCTGGCTGACAACGAGCAACCGAGGGATGCTTCGAGGGCGCCCGACAAGCCCGACGGAGACCAGGTATGAGCGAGCTTGCCCGCATTGCCAGACTGGCCTTGGCGTTGCGCGAGCAGAGCGTCGATCGACTGCTCGTAAGCGCGCCGGTGAACGTGCGCTACCTGTGTGGCTACACCGGTTCCAACGGCCAGCTGCTGGTCGATTCTGGAGAGCGATCCGAGCACCGCTTCTTCACCGATTTTCGCTACGTCACTCAGTCGGCTGAGCAGGTGCCGGGAGAGATCGAGCGGGAGATCGCGCCGGGCGGGTTGCTCGAGGCGGCGGCAGGCGCGCTGGGGGAGGGTGGAGTGCAGGGCGCGCAGACGCTTGGCTTCGACGACGCTTCGCTGACCGTCAAGCAGCACGCCCGCCTGCGCGAGCTGCTTGACCAGGGTTGGGAGCTCGTGCCGTGCTCGGGAGTTGTCGAGCGCCTGCGCGAGGTCAAGGACGAGCAGGAGATCGAACGCATCCGCGCCGCCTCCGAGCTTGCCGACCAGGCACTCTCGGAGGTACTCGAAGCCGGGCTTCTGGGACGCACCGAGCGCGAGGTGGCGATCGAGCTGGAGTTGCGCATGCGTCGCCTGGGAGCACAGGCGCCGAGCTTCCCTTCGATCGTCGCAAGCGGCGAGCACGGCGCGCTCCCGCACGCTGAGCCGCGCGAGGTCGAGATCGCCACGGGCGTGCTCGTGACGATCGACTGGGGCGCCTACCTCGACGGCTACTGCTCGGACTGCACCCGCACCTACGCCACCGGGAGCCTCTCGTCTGACGCGGTAGAGGCCTACGAGCTCGTCCTCAGCGCGCAAGAAGCGGGGTTGCAGGCCGTCCGTAGCGGGATCTCAGGACGCGAGGTGGACGAGATCGCACGCACAATCATCGACAACGCAGGCCACAGCGAGCACTTCGGCCACGGTCTCGGACACGGCGTCGGTATGGAGATACACGAGGCGCCGCGCCTGTCACGTACCGCGCCTGAGGAGCCGTTGCGCGCGGGCAACATCGTCACCGTCGAGCCGGGCGTCTATGTGCCTGGAAGCCTCGGTGTGCGCATTGAGGACCTAGTGCTGGTTGGCGAGACCGGCTGTGAGCGGCTCACGAGCTTGCCGAAGCAGCTCATGACGCTCGACTAGCGCGCTCCGCGGCCTGTACAAGGCGACGCCGAGCAGTCCCATCAGCGGCAAGGACCATGCCATGAACAGCGCCGCCTCGGCGTCGGCCGAGATGTGCGCGGGCGCCCATTGGAAAGTGAGCCACACGAGCAACGTGCTCGACAACGCCAGCACTGGGGGTCGGTCGCTGGGCCCGGTCGCCTCCCACGTGAGTAGCGTGAACACGCAGGGAAGCAGGTAGTACTCGGTGTCCCACGTATCCAGCACGCAGCGCATCAGCAGCAACAGTGCGAGGGCCAGCAGAGCATCGCGCTCGCCGAGAATGGTTTCACTACCGCCGCGCCGGCGACGGCCAAGCCACAGCGCGACTGTCATGGCCGCTCCGACGAGCAGGATCAGCGGATGGCTGATCTCGCCAACCCAGCTGGGGGCGATGCGATAGCCGACCTTCGGCGAGCCGAACAGGCCGTGCACCAGAGCGCCGTGGTGGCCGAGAAACCACCACACCTGCCAGGGTTGGAAGATCGAGGACGGCGCGTTTGCGATCGCCTGTGTGCCGGATATGAAGCCACCGGAGGAGACCAGTGCCAGGGGAGCGAGCACCGCCGTCGCGCTCGCCCCGGCGATCGTCAAGCACAGGAGGCGTCGCTTCGCCGGCAGCGCCAGCAGCACAGGCCCGATCGCAAGCAGCGCCCACTCCTTGTTGGCGATCGCCAATCCAAGTAGTAGAGCGGCAGGCATCATACGGTTGCGGATCGCAAGCAACACGGCAGCGATGCACATACAGGCTCCGAGCAACTCCTCCGGATGGCCAATTTCAAGCGCTTGCAGCGTTAGCGGGCTGGCGACGCACAGGCCGAGGACGACCGCGCGGCTGAGGCGTGAACGGCGTTCGCCACGCATGCGCGCGACCAGCCACACGCCGAGAACGGCCGCTGCGAACAGGCACGGCAACGCGACCATGCGGTAGACGGCCAACTCGCCGCCTCCCCACAGGTCTGGGAGCAGGCGCAAACGGCGCGCGCTCGACGAATGACCCCCCGTATGCCGGCGCAAGTCGCAAAAACTCAAGCACGTGTCCTTGGGCGAGTGCGTCGAATGCGGGGCGCGCCTCGCTTTCGTAATCGTTCCAGGCAAACCCGTAAAGGCCGAGCCAAGCCATCGTGGCGCTTGCCGCGGCCGCGATGAATGCGCACAGGGCGTTCTCACGCGCCAGCTGCCTCATCTCAGCTTCATCGACCGTGAACGCCGGCCGCTTGAGGCTCTGAATATCGGCTTGCTCTTTGCGGAGGTGAGGCGCTCGGTGCTTGATCTCTCGCGGGTGTGCGCTAAACGCGTCCGCGCGAGACCGCCACGCGGCGAAACAGCTCGGTGATACCGAAACGAGGCGCGATGCGCTCCACCAGACCCGGCGCCAGCTGTCCGAGCGCGAGCATCGGCCGGACCGGATTGCCGCTCTCGATGATCTCCGGGCAATCGTCGCGGATCGCGCGCACGACCGCTTCGGCGACCTTCTCGGTCGTCGTCTCGCCCATCATGCGGTTGGAGCGGTGGCCGTCGGCGACCATTCGCGCGTACATGCCGTCGCCGGCGATGAATCCCGGGCACACGACGGAGAAGCCGACGGGCGCCTCCAGGTACTCGGCGCGCAACGACTGAGTGAGGCCAACCAGTCCTGCCTTCGTCGCGGCGTAAGGCTCGCTGAACGCTGGCCCAACCTTAGCCGCCATCGAGGCGATGAAGACGACGTGACCGCGCCCACGCTCGAGCATCCCCGACGCGAGTCGATGTGTCAGCAACAGCGGAGCCGTCAGGTTCACATCGATCATCGAGGTAAGCTCCTCGCGCGTATACGTCGTGAAGGCGCCGACCGACTCGACACCGGCGTTGTTGACGAGTACGTCGATCGTGCCGAGGTGTGCTTCTACTTTGTCGATCAGCTCATCGGTTGTGCTCAGATCCGCGAGGTCCGCGGGCACCGCGACAGACTTCACGCCCAGCGTTTGCAGATTCGCCGCAACCTTCGCAAGCGCGTCCTCGCGCCGCCCGGAGACAGCCACATTCATTCCTTCGCGTGCGAGACGATGCGCGATATGCGTGCCGAGTCCACCGGAGGCGCCGGTAACAAGCGCTGTACGGCCTTGCAGGGTCTTCATGGCGAGCTCCCTTGGTTGGTTTCGCCCACGACATTAGGTCATGCGGCGCGCGCGTGGTGGGGCATGAGGCTCTGTGATCGTGCGAGCACCTGAATAGGCAGCCTCGATTGCCGGCGTGACGAGGTGGTTGAAACGGGGTGGATTCGTCTTCTGCGACTTGCTATCCGGTGTGGCTGACTGATGACATTGGCCAAGGCCCGCCGGGAGCAGGCCCGCTGCCGGCGTTTGGCGTGGCTTGAGAGGACACACGACTGGAATGCCGCCGCCCGCGACCCTGCGTGACCGTGATCAACACCAACAAATTCAGGTGCGTGGCCTAATCACATTAGTTGCCTGAAGGGGTCTTAGATCAGGAGTCGTACAGGCTCGAAGGCGAGCACTTCGGCAAGCACGTCATAGTGGCGGTCGAAGTGGAGAACATCGGCTTGGTGTTGTTGCGCGCAGGCAGCGATAAGAAGATCGGGGATGGGAATACGGTGGTGGCCCTTCTGCCCGAGCTCCCGGTGGGCGGCCACGGCAGTTTGGATCGTCTCGGTATTCATGATCAGATCGCGAAAGACGGCGAGGCTGTCCTCGATGGTTGAATAGTCAAGGTGGCTACGAGCGCTATAGAGCATCTCAAGCCGTACGACGGCACATACGCAGATCTCTCCGAGTTCGAGTGTCTCTGGGGTGGCTCGCGCCAAAGCTGACTTGTCGATCAGCAGCAGGTTCTCTAGACCCATGCCTGGTCGTCTCTGATCGCACTCCAATCAACTGTGCGCTTAAGATCCGCGAGCGCTGCTAGCTGGCGCTCTCGGCGGTCGTCCTCTTCGGCTTGCACTCGATCTAGTTGCAGCGAATCGTGCCCTGCTTGAGCCAAACGCAACAGCAACTCCTTGCGATCTTCAACAGTTGGCCACCGGCGTTGCGCGTCGTCGAGCAGCTCACTGATAGGACCAGTGTCGGTAATCGTGTAGCGGGGGCGGATCGTCGGCACCTTGCAAGTGTAGCACCGAGTGTGCGAGGTGCCGCACCGGCTAGTGTTGGTGTTGGGCTTGCTCTGCCAGCCATTCCTCGAGCATGGAGCGGGTAAAGCGGACATAGCGTCCGATTCGTATGCAAGGCATCCGACCCGAGCGTACCGCCTCGTAGATCCAGCTCGTATTTACGGAAAGCAGTTGCGCAGCTTCGTCGGGCCGGAGTAGGGGACCGTCGGCCAGCGTGACCGGCGAACTCGTGGTCGGCGATTCCCTCATGCTCCGATCCTCTCATGTTTACCCAGCTAAGAGAGGGACACGTGTCCGACAAGCACGTCATGAGGAGGCACGGACGACGGAAAGGCTAAGCTAGCGGCTATGCAGGAGCGTCAACCACATGAAAATGTACGCGATTTGCAGGTCCTTCGTGATCAACACCAACCAATTCAGGTGCGTGACTGAACCACATTAGGTTCGCAGGCCGTCCGGATAGATGAGGATGCTTGTTGTCTATGACGGACGAGCCCTCAGCGAGCGAGACGACCGACCCTGACGGCGCTCGGGTCATTCTGAAGGACGAGGTCTGGCGCGAGAAGATCGTGCGTGACCATCCGGAGATCGCCGAGCATAGGGCCGATGTCCTGCGAGCCGTGTCCGCACCCAATCACGTTGCGTCCGATCTTCGAGCAGCGCGCGCGCTACTACGCGCGTGGCGTCGGTCCGAGCCGTTGGCTGCTGGTCGTCGTAAGCTATGAACAGACGCCTGCGCGGATCGTCTCTGCGTTCGCCAACCGGAAGGACCCTAAGTCATGGAGCGCGTAAACATCACGATCGGGCCACTGAGCTTTGACCACGCCGACTACGATGCCGAGAACGATGTGCTCTACCTGCACGTCGGGGAGCCGCAGGCAGGGGAGGGCGAGGAGACACCCGAGGGCCACATCATCCGCTACGCGCCCGATACAAGTCAGGTCGTCGGTCTCACGGTGCTCGGTGCTCGACGAATCTTGCAACGCGATGGTCGTCTCGGGATTACCGGAGTGCGGCCGACAAATTCGTTGGCCGTTTTCGCGTGCTCACGGTCATCAATAGTGTGGGAAGGACAAAAAGATCACCCGCATTCGATCCTCAACAGGTCGAATGGAGCCCAGCCGCGCGCGCAGCGGCCAAGGCTGCCGTCCTACGCATCATGCGCCGCCGCTACCCCGGCAGGCCCATCGTTGCCCACTGGAACGAGCGTGACGCGGCTTGCGGGGTTCCCGCGTCCCGGCTGAACGTCGATCGAAGCCAGGATGCCGCCTAGCAACTCGGGCAGTATCAACGGGTCCTCGCTGTTGAGCAGATCGGCGGCGCTGATCCGCTCCCTAACCTGGACATCCCGCGCGAAGTTCCTGAAGTCGGCCTTCGCCTGCTCAAGCGCCTGTACGCGAGCGTCGAGATGCGCGTGGTAGCGGTCTCCGAGTGCCCGCCTGAGCGTGATGTCAGCTGCGAACGCATCGAGCTCGCTCTCTGCATCCAGAACGGTCTGCTCAAGCGCTCGCAGGTCATCGGAGGTCTCTTCGCCTATCTCGATGTCCAGGTCGGCAAGAAAGGACCGCAACTGCTCGCGTACGTATTCCTCCAAGGCTCCGCGTTCACGAACGCCCCGCGCGGGCAGCGCTCGCCCGTGCGGCGACTTTGCGTGGCGTCGCAGCGTTAGGTGCGGATCATTGGCCCGCCACGGCTGCCGACCAAAGCGCTCCCGCAGGTTCCGCAGCGAGCCAAGCCCGAAAGCGGAAAGGTGGCGGCGGCTCGTCTCCGACGGGGCTCGCGCTGCGCGGCCGTCCACTCCGACAGCGGCACGAGTGGGTCCTGCGCTTCCAGATTGACCACCGAGCCGTTGTGGCTCTCACCGAGGTAGCTCCGGTTGGCAAGCATCCGCCTAACGGTTGCCGTCGTCCAAGTGCGTCCTGGTGCGTTGGCCACGAGATAGGCACACGCCGCGCTCACGTCTTGAGCGGCGGCGACCCGGTACGCCTCCACCACATGCGCAGCTTGTTCGGGATTTGGGCTCAGCGTTCCGTCCTCCTGGCGCTCGTAGCCATAGGGCGTCGGGCTGATCTTGGCCCCACGCTCAATCGCATGGCGCTTGGCCGTCTGCCAACCGGCGACCATGTTGTCGCGCTCAAGCGTGGCCACGGCCAGCAGCACGGTCAAGATGAACGAGCCGAACGGGCCGGTGGGGTCGATGTCCTCCTCCACGAACGCCAGGTGTCCGCCGAGCGCCTGGATGCGTTGCACGTCATCGATCGCGCCAGCGACATTGCGGGCAAAACGGTTGAGTCGCCAGCACGCGATGCCTTCGGTCTCGCCGCTCTCGATGCGTTCTATTGCTGTCCGCAGGCCAGGCCGATCCTGGGTGCCTCCGGACTCGTCCTCATCGACGTGCCAGGCCGCATTCTCCACGCCCCGGTACTCTGCCTAACGGGCGATAGCCTCTCTTTGCACGGTTGGCGATATGTAGCCGGGTCCCTTGCGGCCCATTCTGCGGCTGACTCGTACATATCCGTCGAAGCGTTTAGGTGTAGGCATCGGACTCCAGATCAAGGGTAGGCAATGTGGCTCTGACAACCAACCAATTCAAGAACGGCAACCACATTGACGTCGAGGGCACGATCTTCAAGATCGTCGAGTTCCAGCACGTCAAGCCCGGCAAGGGCGGGGCCTTTGTGCGCACCAAGCTGCGCCGTGCCTCCGACGGAGCGGTGATCGACCGCACCTTCCGCGCCGGCGAGAAGTTTCGCTCCGTGCGCACCGAGGCGCGCAAGATGCAATACCTCTATGCCGACGGGACGGACGCACATTTCATGGATACCGAGTCCTTCGAGCAGATCGCCGTGCCTGAAGCCACTTTTGCCGAGGCGCTGCGCTGGACGACACCGAGCAGCGAGGTCGACGTGTTGTTCATCGACGACCAACCCTCTGATATCCAGCTGCCCAGCGCAGTGGAGCTGAGCGTGACCGAGACCGAGCCTGGGCTGCGTGGGGACACCGCCTCCGGTGGCGGCAACAAGCCCGCGACGCTCGAGACCGGGGCCGTCATCCAGGTGCCGCTGTTCATAGAGGTGGGACAGAAGATCCGCGTGGACACGCGCTCCGGCGAATACATGTCACGGTCCTGATGTCCCGGGCCGAGGCGCAGCGAATCCCAGACTCGGGAAAGTAGGGCGCCGTGCGCCGATCCGAGCAGCGTCGGGCGGCGGTGTTCGCGCTCTACCAGCACGATCTCACCGGCCGATCGTTGGGCGAGGTGCTTGGCAAGAACGCATCGCTGCTCACGCTCGCGCTGGCCCACGCCGCGGCAGATAGGGCTGAGGAGCTCGACGAGGTGATCGACCGTCATGCCCACGGCTGGTCGGTCGAGCGCATCCAGCCGCTGGAGCGCAGCATCATGCGCGTGGCGCTGATCGAGATGTTGCATCCGGACGTGGCCCCAGGGGAGACGCCGATCCCGCCCGAGGGGGCGATCGAGGAGGCAATAGAGAGCGCCAAGACCTTCTGCGGCAGCGACGCGCCGGGGTTCGTAAACGGGGTGCTGGGCGCGGTGTTGCGCGAGTTGCGCCAGAATGCGACCCGTGAGGTCCCGTAAATGAGTTTGGAGCGGATCGACGATCTAATCGCGCAGCTGGAGCGCGCCTCCGAGCAGCTGCGCTCGGGCGAGCTTTCGGCCGACGCCGCCGCCACGATGGTGGAGGATTGCGCGGCGCTTGCGACGCAGGCGAGCAGCGAACTCGAGCGTCAAGCGCGCGCGGAGGTCTCCCAGCCCGTTCCCGGACAGGATTCGCTGCTCTGAGGCAGCCGCTTGCACGCGTGTCGGGGCGCTAGCTTGGACGTCGCCTATCCCGAGCAGCTGCGTGAGGAGGTGGAGCGCTATCTGGCGGAGATGCGCTTCTCCGAGGCGGCGCTCACCTCGGGGTTGGAGGAGGCGATGCGCTATTCGCTGCTGGCCGGCGGCAAGCGCATCCGTCCGGTGCTCGCAATCGCCACCGCCCACGCGGTTGGGTTGGCGCGCGAGCAGGCGATGCCGCTAGCGGCGGCGCTCGAGCTGATCCACACCTACTCGCTGATCCACGACGACCTGCCCGCGATGGATGACGACGCGCTCAGGCGCGGGCGCCCCACCTGCCATGTGGCATTCGGCGAGGACGTGGCGATCCTCGCCGGCGACGGGCTATATGCGGAGGCGTTCAAGCATCTGCTCTCCGCGCGGCGAAGTGCACCCGAGCGGGTCCTTGAGGCGGCCGCCGAGCTTGCAAGCGCAACTGGAGTCAACGGCATGGTTGGCGGACAGTACGTAGATGTCAGCGCTAGCGCTCCCGCAGGTGCTGATGGGTTGCGTCGTTTGCACGAGCTGAAGACGGGTCGGCTGATCGGCGCATCGGTCGTGTGCGTACTGTCCTTGGCTGACATGCGCGGACCTGCGACAATTGCGTTCAGGCGCTTTGCTGCGGAGTTGGGTGTGCTATTTCAGATCGTCGATGACATCTTGGACGTGACCGGCACAGATCTTGCGCTTGGCAAGCCTCAGGGCAGCGATGAGAGACACGGCAAGCGAACATACGTGAGCGAGTTCGGGATAGATCGAGCCAGGGAGCTGGCGGGAGAGTCCCACAGGACAGCACGCTCAGCGCTGGCAGAGGCTGCGCTCGCTGTGACCACTCAACAAACAGCTAGCGCCACTGGATCAGCCGCGACCAGCGAGCTCGAGCAGATCACAGACTTCATCTATACGCGCACATCATGACCATCATCGACGGAATAAACGGCCCCGAGGACCTCAAGGCGCTCTCCGACGAGGAGCTCGCGCAGCTCGCCCAGGAGGTGCGCGAGCACATCATCGACACCGTTGGGGAGATCGGAGGTCACTTTGGCGCCAACCTCGGCACGTGCGAGCTGGCCGTCGCGCTGCACTCGCTGCTTGACTCTCCTTACGACAAGATCCTCTGGGACGTTGGCCATCAGGCCTACCCACACAAGATCCTCACCGGTCGGCGAGAGCAGCTACAGACGATCCGTCAGTACGGCGGTCTCGCGCCGTTCTGCTCGATAGCGGAGTCCGAGCACGACATCATGGGCGCCGGGCACGCCTCGACCTCGATCGGCTATGCGGTCGGCATCAAGGAGGCGATGCGCCACCTCGACGACGAGCGCTCCAAGGGCAAGGTCGTGGCCGTGATCGGCGATGGTGCGATGACCGGTGGCGTCGCCTTCGAGGCGATCGGGCAGGCCGGCGGCCTGGGCACGCCGATGGTGGTCGTGCTCAACGACAACGGCATGTCGATCGCCCCGAACGTCGGCGCGCTTTCGCGCTACTTCAATCGCGTTCGTCTGAACCCCAAGCTTTGGCATGCGCGCTCAGGTGTCGAGGGCGGGCTCACGCGGCTACCGGGCAGCATTGGCTCAGCCTTTGAACGGCTTGGGCCGCAGCTGAAGGAGTCGATCAAGGCGTTCTGGGCTCCTGGCCTCTTCTGGGAGGAGCTGGACTGGGCTTACATGGGCGTGATCGACGGACACGACATGCGCGCTCTACGCGAGGCCCTACGCGAGGCCTTGGCTGCAGAACGCCCGGTGGTGGTGCATGTCGCGACCGTCAAGGGCAAGGGCTTTGCGCCCGCCGAGGACGGCGGCCTTGAGGGCATGGAGAAGTGGCATGCCGCCAAGCCACACTCGATCCTCAATGGCGTGCCAACGGCCACGCCGCCAAGTCCACCGGTCTCATCGTCCGTCGACCCGGTGACGTCAACCAAGACGGGGCCTGGCACAACGGCTGGCCTAGCCCAGGGCAAACCGGTGCCTCAATACACGCAGGTATTCGGCGAAGCGCTAGTGCGGGAGTGCCGCCGCGATGAGCGCGTAGTGGGGATCACCGCGGCGATGAACTCGGGCACCGGTCTGAACATCCTCCAGGAAGCGCTGCCGGAGCGCTACTTCGACGTCGGCATCGCCGAGCAGCAGGCGATCCTGTTCGCGGCAGGTCTGGCGCTTCAGGGCGCCAAGCCGGTGGCTGCGATCTACTCCACCTTCTTGCAGCGAGCGTTCGACCAAATCGTGCACGACGTGTGCTTGCAGAACCTGAACGTAGTCTTCGCCATGGACAGAGCAGGCCTCGTCGGCGACGATGGGCCCACCCATCACGGCGTGTTCGACATCGCCTATCTACGCTGCTTGCCAAACATCGTGCTGATGGCTCCACGCGACGAGGCACTGCTTGTGGACATGCTGCACACGGCGCTCTGCTACGACGATGGTCCGATCGCATTGCGCTATCCGCGCGGAGAGGGCATAGGTGTGCAGTTGCCGGCGGAGCCGCACACGATCGCGATCGGCACGGGCGAGATCCTACGCGAGGGTGGCGCTTCAGCTCCCGTGGGAGCTCGTGTCGCGCTGATCGGCTACGGCTCGGGGGTGAGCAAGGCGATCGAGGCGGCGGACCTGCTGGGGGACGAGGAGGTCGCCGTCACGGTCGCTGACGCACGCTTTGCCAAGCCGATCGATGCAGGCCTGATGGCGCAGTTGGCGGCCGAGCACGACCTGCTCGTGACCGTCGAGGAGGGTGTGCTCGCAGGCGGCTTCGGCTCGGCGATCTGGGAGACGCTCAACGAGGCCGGCACCGCGCCGGCTCGGATCTTGCGCGTGGGCTTGCCAGACCGCTATGTGACCCATGGCAAGCCGGCTCTGTTGCACAAGGAGGTTGGCTTCACCGGAGAGCGCATCGCCGAGCGTATCCGCGCCGCCATCAGCGACCGTCACTCGGCCACCGTCGGGGCCTAAGGCTTAAATGAAACGGCCCGCTGGGGAGGCGGGCCGTTTCGAGGGGAGGAGGGATGCTGCTGTACTTCGGGTCGAGAGGAATAATGCCCCAGTCGAACGCATGTTTGTGTGACGTCGATCACAGAGACCCTGAATCCTTTTCAAAGTCGGAATTTGTGATGCCAGTATCGAACCCCTGTGCGCACGAACGGGTACCGTCCTTCCGTGGCTAAGCAACGGCTTGACACCCTCCTGGCCGAGCGTGGCCTGTTCAGCTCGCGCACACGTGCGGCGGCGTCCGTGATGGCGGGGGAGGTCACGGTCGGCTTGGACGGCAGACGAGCCGCGAAGCCGGGGGAGATGGTGCCAATCGATGCTCAATTGAGCGTACGCGAGCGGGCGCCATACGTTTCTCGTGGTGGGCTCAAGCTCGCCAACGCGCTGGACGCGCTCGAGCTGCCGGTGCAAGGTCGCCGCGCGCTTGACGTCGGCGCATCCACCGGTGGCTTCACGGATTGCCTGCTCAAGCGCAATGCTTCGCACATAGTCGCAATCGATGTCGGCTACGGAGACTTCGACTTCGCCCTGCGCCAAGATTCAAAAGTCACTTTGCTCGAGCGCACGAACGCTCGTTCGATTACTCCCGAGATGCTGCCCTACGCAGCCGAGCTGGCTGTGATCGACGTGTCCTTCATCTCGCTGCGCAAGGTGCTGCCGGCCGTGCTCGGCTGCCTTGCCGGAAACTACGACGTGCTTGCGCTTGTCAAGCCACAGTTCGAGGTTGGGCGCGAGCGTGTCGGCAAGGGCGGGGTGGTGCGTGTGGCTGAGGATCGTCGCGCTGCTCTGACCGGTGTGGGCGCCGCGGCCTTCGAGCTCGATGCCTCGGTGCTTGGCTATCGCTCCTCTGGCCTGCCAGGCCCTAAGGGCAATCTCGAGACGTTCATCTGGTTGGCTGAGCCCTCGCGTCCGGGCGGTGCACGAGACCTCGCCGATATCGAGCGGATGGCGAGGGAGGTGGAGCCATGACGCAGCTCGTGGCACGGCCAGCGCGTGAGGTATCGGTCTTGACCCATAGTCGCCCAGCTCAGACATCGGCTGCGCTTGAGATGCTCGTCGCAGCCGCGGCGGAGGCCGATGTGACGCTCCGCTTCGATGCGGAGGAAGCGGCCAAGCACGGGCTCTCAGGCAGCGAGGGAATACTGCTGGGTGGAACAGACGGCGATTCGGTTGACCTGTGCGTGGTGCTCGGCGGCGACGGCACGATCCTGCGCGCGCTGCGCCTCTATGCCGGCACCAAGGTGCCGGTATTCGCGATCAACTTCGGCGACATCGGCTTTCTGGCGACAATCGAGCCGCAGGAGCTGGCGGCCGGCGTGCGTCGTGCTTTCAAGGGCGATTACGAGCTCCTGCCGCTGCCGGCGATCGTGCTCGACGCACCCATGGGCATGGAGCGAGCCTTCAACGATGTGGCGATCCACCGCAAGGTCGGAGAGCGCGTCGCAGAGCTTGCCTATGTGCTCGACGGCGAGGAGCTTGGCAGTGTGCGTTGCGACGGTCTGGTCGTCGCAACGCCGGCCGGCTCTACCGGCTACAACCTCGCCAACGGAGGACCGGTGATGGCCTGGGGCGTGGAGGGGTTCATGGTCTCCTTCATCGCGCCGCACTCGCTGACCGCGCGTGCGCTGGTTGCGGCGCCAAGAGATCGTCTTACGATCCACAACCGCTCGCACGAGGCGCTCGATGTCTCGGTCGATGGGAGACCGGTCTGCGAGATAGCTCCTGGGGACACGATCGACGCTCGCTTCATGGACGACGCGGGGATCATCGCCCAGCTACCAGACTCGTCGTTCTATCGTCGGTTGCGAGAGAAGTTCGGCCGTTTGGCGCGCTGAGCGGTGGCCGCGAGGTCTTGTCGGACGGGCCTTGTCGTCGGTTGCTTATCAGGTGTGCCCATCTTGCGGGGCATCATGATCAGGCGACCTGCGTGTGGCGCTTGGGTCGCCCGCTCGTGCGCTGCAACGAGTCGATGAAGCCGTCGAGCTGCTCGCGCGAGAAGCGTCGCTGGCCGCCCGGCGTGCGGTAGCCAGTCAGATAGCCCGCGTCGGTCCAGCGGCGGACCGTGGCCAGCGACACACCCAAGTAGCGCGCTGCCTGTGAGCTTGTGAACACGAGTTGGTGCTCGTGACCAGGGTTGGAATTCTCGGGCATCTCAGATCTCTTCTCGGTCGGATTTCTTGCCGCGAGGCGCGCCTCTCCGAACACCCGGTGAGTCAGCTCGCGAACACCTGGATACGTGGAGATACGGCAATCTGCGCGCAAAGGTTGAGTGTCCACAAGCTTTGTGGACCTTTGATCGAGAAAGGCGACCCCATTGTCACGCATTTGCACACTCAGAAGAGGCCAGATACAAACATAAAAAGTCCCGTTTGACGGGGAAGATCGTCGTCTCGGTGCGGGAACGCCCTCTTCTTGCAAGAGAACGTGCAACCGCTTGTCCGAAGTGGACAATTCGCCCCAATCTCTATACTATCCTCCGTAAACCTACTCAACACTTATCGTGCTTTGGCTGAGGATGGAGTCCGTCGCGCGCAGGTGTTGGGCCGCCTGATCGACGGAAGGAGCAGTCAATGGGTTGGAAAGGCTAGAGCTTCAACTGGCCCCATGAATGACGTGGGTCAGGTAATTTGGGGCGTCGCCGATGTGGGCGGCGCCCCAAATCGTTAAAGGGCTCCCAAATTGTTAAAGGGCTGTCAGCTGCATCAACGGGCAGGCGTGTCAAGGCCGATGGGTCAAGGCCTATGCGTCAAGTCGAGGGCTCAGATGCGGCCGACGAGACCGAGACAATCAGCGGACGGCGGGCTCGGCGAGAGCTCGAGCACGGCGCTCGAAGGCCAGCTCGGCCTCGAAGTCCGCGTCGTCGCCGTGCGCGAACGTCACAGGACCCTCGCGCTCGAGCATCACGATGAATGCGTCGACGATCTCGCTGTCTAGCTGGCGCCCGGCGACGCGACGCAGCTCGGCGATCGCGTCCTGAGGGGTCATCGGCGAGCGGTAGGAGTCGCGCGCGGTCAGCGTGTCGTAGACGTTGCAGACCGCGAGGATGCGCGAGGGGTGCGGAATCTCGTTTCCGATCAGACCGGCTGGGTAGCCGCTGCCGTCGATGTTCTCGTGGTGGTAGAGAATCGCATCGGCCACCGGGCCGTAGCCATCGAGGCGCCCCACCAGCGTGGCGCCCTCCTGCGGATGGCGGCGCACGACCGCCCAGTCCTCGTCGGAGAGGATCTCGGCGTGCAGGATGCGGTCGGGGAGTGCGAACTTGCCGATGTCGTGCAGCAGGCCGGCTGTGTGGGCGAGATCCTGATCGGCCTCGTCGCAGCCCAGCTCGCGCGCCAGCGCGCGTGCGTAACGAGCCACGGCGGCTGCGTGGCGCGCGGTCATGCGGTCCCGTAGAGCCAGCGTCTCGACGAGCGTCACGAGCACGCCCAGCTGCATCGAGGCGAGTCGGATGGAGCGCGCCTCCAGCTGCTCTGCGCGATCCTCCGAGCGCAGCAGAGCACGAGCGAGATATTGGAATATCAAGATCACGGCTACCACGCCGACGAGGGCCGGATAGCCGAGATTGGTGTAAGCCACCGCGAGAATCGCGGCCAAGATCGCGGCCGCGAACTGTCCGGGCAGCATCGGAATCAACAGCGTGCGTACCTGCATCAGGAGGCCTCGGCCCTGGAGCACTCGCTTCTGAACGGCGATCAAGGCAAAGTTGACGACGTTGGTCACGACGAATGCGCCGAATACGACCAGCGCGAATGCGACGCTTCGCGTGATGGCCTGTACCGCGGGCTCGTGGACGTCGCCGACCGCGATTCGCACCAGAACGCCGCCCAGCAGCGCGAACGCGGCATATGTCGCCGCGTTGGAAAGGCATATGGCTGGGCTTGGGCGGCGATAGAGCGAATCTGCGGTGATTGCGACGATGGCGATCGCCACGGCAGGCGCGGGACCTAGCAAGGTCATCGCCAGCACGAGCGCCACGAACCCGGCAGAAAGACTCTGGCTTCCGACCGTAAGCTCGAGCCGCTCCCCGAGCACGCTCAGCACCAGTAGCAGCGCCACGAGCTCCAGGGGACTCCAGTCGGCGCTCCGCGAGGTAAGCGACGCCGCGAGGAGACAGCCCAGCAGGAGCGCAGCCTGGGTTGCGTTGTAGAGCAGCGCGCTACGTCTCCTTAGGATGTTCATCGCAGGGATTCGCATGGCTATGTAGTACTTAACGGCCGACGCGGCGTCGTACTTAAGGACGCAGTTGTGAGCCCTGAGGACGGTTGGATGTGTCGTGCGGTGGGCCGTGTGGACAGGCGGGTGGATGAGATCGGTGATCTCAGTGGCTGTGCCAGGCTTGCGTCGTGTGTGCCCGCTGGGAGACAACCGCCGGCTATTGATGCGCGTTGGCCAGCTCGGGCTCTGTAGCGATGCTCGTGGTGGCCTCGCTCGAGGCTCGCAGGTCGCCGATCGGCAGGCGCATGAACGCGAACGTCGCCAGCGTCGCCACGGCTCCGGCGACGAGCATCGCGATTCGTGGTGAGCTCAGCGCGGCGATCGTGCCCCCGAGGATGAACCCGAGTGCAGGGCAGAGCGCGTTCAGCGATCCGACAGCGCTCATCAGACGACCGTGCAAGCCGGCGGGCGTCAGCTGCTGGACGGCGCTGATCAGCGAAGGCCACTGGATGCCGTTGCCGACGCCGCCGAGGACGGCTGCCGTGCAGGCGAGCGCGATCGTTGGCGCCGCCGCGAAACCGAGATAGGCGAGGCCCACGAGCAGCGTCCCGAACGTCAACATCGGCCCGAGTGGGCGGCGAACAGAGCGTGCGAACACAACCGCTCCGAGCGCCGCGCCTAGCCCCCAGGCGCCTATCAGCAAGCCGTAGCCGAGATCGCCGGCGTCCAGTGTGGACTTCGTGTAGAGCACCTCCACCGGCTCCACTGAGGCGAAGAAGACGAGCGCCACCGCCTGGGTGATCAGCAACGCGCGCAGTGCCGGCACTGCGCGCATGTGCTCGGCGACGGCTCGCAGACGCTCTCGAATCGAATCGCCACTGGTCTCGGCGATGTGCGTGCCCAGATGCGCCAACAGGCCCGCGCACACGAGGAAGCTGAAGGCGTCGAGCAGCAGCGCCACCGAGCCTCCGACGGAGTTGACGAGCGCGCCGCCGATGACAGGGCCGATCGCCAGCGCTCCCATGAACGCGAAGTTGAGCGTCGCGTTCGCCTGGCGCTGGGCGGCATCGACCGCTGTCGCTTGCGCCTGTTCGTCGAGCCCGGTGGTGGACTCGCCGGTCATGTCGGCGACCGTTATCCGCGTGGCGCAGGCGCGCAGCAGCGCCGTCGCCGCCACTGCCACGACGCCGTCGATCGTGACCAGTATCAGCACCCCTGGCAGCCAGAAGTGCCACAGCAAGCCCGCCAGGGCGATCGTCAGGATCGCCTCCAACATGTACAGCCAGGCAAGTTGTCCGCGACGAAGCGACCGCTCGGTGCGCGCTACCAGAACCGGCGCCAGCAATGCCGGCAGCAAGCCACGGGCGACGAACAGGCCGGCCGTTGCGATCGCGCTGTGGGTATGGTCGTAGACGCCCAAGGCCAGCGCGACATAGCCGAACCAGGTACCCAGTTCGTTGACCGTATAGGCAAGAAATATTCTCCGCAGTCGGGGGGACTTGGGCAGCAATTACGCCTCTCGACGCTGGCGACGACACGGCGCTCGATAGCGACGTGGCCAGCATTCTAAGGTGAGCGCCCGACGACACACAGGAAAACCGCGACATCTCGCCCGGCTCGGAGCCCTCTCTCCGGCTAGGCGAGCGCCATGCCGACATCGACAAAATGCCCAATATCCTCGTTGCGCGCGATTGGGAGTCCTTCCCGCACTCCGACTCGTGTATCGGTCGAAGTGAGTGTCCAGCTCATCGCGGCTCGCCGGCCAGTCCGGGCGCTGTGCCGATCGAGCGTAGGCCGCTCAGCACGGCGCTCGCGTCGATCGTCGGCATCGCCGGATCGGGCTCCGTGTCGCCCTTTGCCGCCGTACGTGCCAGCACCGATAGTCCCTTCGCGCTGGCCGCTGATATGGCTGCCCAGGTGAGGGCCAAGCCTATGTCGATCATCGTGCCTCCTTGCCGATGTCGTGCTCCATGTCAGGCAGGGCAAATCTCCCAACCAAGACACGTAGCTCGAAGTTATCGAGATGCTCCTGCATCACAGGTGCAATGATCGCGCCCCGATGGTCGCTTGTCTGTAGAGCAGGGGGTGCCGATCTTGTCGTCCCAAAAGGGCAGATCGATGTCGTCCCAAAGGTGCCGGCGCCGCCTGTTCAAGCCGGCTCGCAATGGTACCTGTGCGTGGGACAAGCTCGTGGGACTTCACGATTGCCGCCACTGTTGCCGATACGGTTGACGGACCATGGCAAGTGAATCGGCAGGGCTGGAGCGGCCCATCGACGTGATCATCGCGGACGACCACACCGTCGTGCGCGACGGCATCCGCGCGGTGCTCGAGCGCGAGACGGGCGAGTTTCGCGTTGTCGCCGAGGCGGCAGACGTGCCCTCGACGATTCGCGCGGTCAGGGAGTTCAAGCCCGACCTGCTGACGCTCGATTTGACGATGCCGGGCGGCTCTAGTCTGGCGGCGCTGCCGACCTGCTTCGTCGCGCACCCGACGCTTGCCGTGGCGATCCTGACGATGCGCGAGGACCCCGAGTACGCGCGCCAAGCATTGCGTGCCGGAGCGCGCAGCTACGTGCTCAAGGAGGCTGAGCCCGCCGAGCTCTTGCAAGCCTTCCGCCTAGCGGTCGCTGGGCGCAACTACTTGCATCCAAGGCTCGGCGCATTGATGGTCGCGGGTGAAGGTGACTCCCAGGATGGGGTGGCGCTGAGCGAGCGCGAGCGCGAGGTAGTGCGCTTGATTGCCAACGGCTTCACGAACCCGGAGATCGCCGAGCAGCTGCATGTCGCCGAGCGCACGGTCAAGACCTATCGTGCACGCGCGATCGAGAAGCTTGGGTTCTCCTCGCGAGCGGAGATCACCGCCTACGCCCGCAAGCTCGGCCTGGTCGAGTAGACCTTTTGCTGTTCAGGCGGCGCATGCGCCGCCTGGGGAGGCGCGCATGCGCGCCTCCCTCCGGATCGCACATGTGCGATCCGCCGGACGGTGCATGCACCGTCCGGGACATTGCCGCATGCGGCAATGTCTTCCATAAAGGGGGAGAGGGATACGGTTCCAAAATGGTCGATGCCCCTGCGCGCGCGGGGGGCATCCCAAAATTTGCAACCAGATTAGACAGAGGCCGGGCGACCGGCCAGCGGCACCGTCAAGCGCATCGTCGCACCGCCGCCGGGCGCCGGAACGAGCTCAAGCTCGCCGCCGACCAGCTCCGCGCGTTCGCGCATTCCCGAGACGCCGAAGCCACCCTTCAGTTCGTCCTCGGGTGAGCGCTGTCTGGCCGCGCCATCTTGTGGCAGCCCTTCGCCGTCGTCGGTCACCGACGCCGTCACCTTGCCGTTGCGCTCGCTGACGCTGATGACCGCGCTGGTCGCTTTCGCGTGACGGCTGACGTTCGTGAGTGCCTCCTGCACGACGCGATACAGCGTGCTCTCGAGCTCCGCGTCGAGCCGTCGATCGCTGTCGGTCAGCTCGATCTCCGTACGAATCTCCAGGCCGTCCATCGCCTGCGCGCGCCGTGCCAGCGCTTCCAATGCCGGCACCAAGCCGAAATCGTCGAGCGCGGCCGGGCGAAGCTCGGTGATCAGGTGGCGCAGCCCGTCGATCTCCTCGCCAAGCCCCTCCAGCACCGTGTCGACTGCCGTGCTCAACTCTGCCTGATCGCCAAGATCGCGCGCGTTGGCGAGTCTCAATCGCAGTGCACCGAGGCCCTGCACGGTTTCGTCGTGGATCTCTCTGGCCCAGCGCGTGCGCTCGCGCTCGCGCGCCTCCATGCCAAAGCGCAGCCGCTCGATCTCGACCGAGCGCTCGGCCACGAGCCGTTGCGCGACGCTGGCCGCGAAGGCATTGAACGCGCGCCGGTCAGGGTCGCGGAAGCTGCCGTCCTCGCGCGCAGCGATCACCAGTCCGCCGCCTTGGCCCTCCAGGCTGAAGGGCTCGACCAGCACCGCCCGCACTTCGAGCCCGAGTTCGTGCAGCCAGGTTGCTTCCTGGCCGCGGGGCCGCTCCAGTGAAAGCGCCTTGCCGGTCATGTAAAGCGCGCCAAGCGCGCTGCCCTCCATCGGCAACACGCGCACGCGCACCGACACGCGGCCACTGGAGGCGGCGATACGCAGCTCACCGCGCTCCTCGACCACCATCAACAGCGTCGAAGCGTCGAGCAGCGCAAGGCCACGATCGGCCATCAGGCGCAGCAGCCATAGCTCAGACCCGGAAAGCACGGCGTGGGATTATGGACCTAGTACCGGCCGACCGCCGGCAGATCGCCGCTGAGCGTTCTGGTCTGGCCTGTTTGCTGGGCTGGCAGCGAATCTGAGCGATCGTGGCGCTGGGCGGCGAGACGTGTCTGCGCAAGCAGTTGCTCGGCGCTGAGCCCCTCGCGCCAGGCGGCGACGCCGACGGAGATGCGCAGCGGTTGGCGCTGTCCCTTGACCTCGATCTTGACTGAGTGCAGCCGCCCAAGCGCGCGACGCGCGACGATCTCGCCGCGTCGCTCGTCCGCTCCGGGCAGGAGTACCAACAGCTCGCCATCTCGCAGCGAGCCGACGCGGTCGAAGCGGCGCAGTTGGCGTCCAAGCGCCGCACCTAGATAATCGAGAGCCTGCGCAGGCAGCTCCTGGCCGTGTTCGCTAGCCAACTGCTCGACGTTAAGCAGGCTAACCAAAAGACAGCTGAGCGCGGTGCGATGACGCCCAGCACGGCTGACCTCCTCGTCGAGGCGCGCCGCCAGCTCAGAGGTAGAGAGGCAGTCGCGCGGACCTCTGGGAGGGAGAGTGGAGTTGTGGGATTCGTTGGCAGCCATGCCGTCGGATGAACGTGCTCGCGTGACGGCTGGATAGCCGGTTTTCGCGGTGCTTCCAGACTATCGACCGATCCTGCTTACGAGCTTAGGGGACGCTGTAAAAACGTGTTTGAAAAAGATCGGCACGCTCGGATGTGGGTGGGTGGACCTTAATCCCAGCGCTGGATCGCCACGCGACGTCTTGCACCTACCACCAGTACGCGCTGCGACGTCCCGCGACGACCAGCTTGATCCAAGAACACACCGAACGCACCGCCTATTTTCAAACACGTTCTAAGGCAGCATTTCACGCGATCCGTCGGTGCTCACTGGTACACCTGTCCGGTGCTTTGCGAGTTGCGGGTAGAAAATCTGTTGTTGATCGAGCGAGCAGAGCTCGCTCTGACCTCAGGCTTGAACGTTCTCACGGGCGAGACGGGGGCAGGCAAGACGGTGCTCGCACATGCTTTGGACCTATTGATGGGAGGCCGCTCGCGCGCCGGGATAGTGCGCCCCGGCTCCGAGGAGGCCTATGTCGAGGGCTCATTCTTGGTCCCCGAATCGATGCGCGCCGAGATAGTAGAGAGCCTGCCCGAGAATGTACGCCCAGGTGAGGAGACCAACGATCTGGAGCTGGTCCTGGCACGACGGGTCAACGCAGACGGACGCACCCGCGCCTTTCTCAACGGTCGATCGGCGACAGTCGGGGACCTACGCGAGCTGGGAGCGCGCTTGATCTCTTTCTACGGCCAGCACGAGCACCGCAAGCTGGTACTTGCAAGCGCGCAGCTGCAGATGCTCGACCAGGTATGTGGTCCAGCGCACGCCAAGCGCCTGCAAGCATGCGCGACCGTCTATCGCGATGTGACGAGACTCGAGTCGGAGCTGGAGCGCTTGGCTGAGCTTGCCAGCGCGCGTGAGCGCGAGCTGGATCTGCTAGAGCACGAGTTGGCGGAGATCGATGCGCTCGACCCAGACGAGGACGAGCACCAAACTCTGCTCGCGCGTCGCGAGCGCCTGCGTCGCATCGAGGCGCTGCAGGGTGCCGCTGGCACGGCTGCAGAGACGCTCGCGCCCGAGTCCTCGGATACGCCAGGCGCCGCGCATCTGTTGGCCGGCGCCGTAGCCAAGCTGGAGACTGTCACTGGCATAGACGCTGAGCTCGACGCGCTCGCCCAACGTGGCGCTACGGTTGCGATCGAGGCCCAGGATATCGCCGCCGCATTGAGTGCCTACTGCGAGCAGATCGCAGCCGAGGACGAATCTTTGGAGGAAATCGAACAGCGGCTTGCGCTGCTCGAGCGCGTGGTGCGCAAGCACGGCGGCACGATCGCCACAGTGCTCGAGCACGCCGAGCGGGCGCGCGCCAGACGTGAGCGATTGCTGGGCGCCGAGGTTGCTCAGCAGCAGACCATCGAGCTGCTGGCTGTTGAGCGCTCGAAGCTGGCCGACCACGTCGAGGCGTTGCGCGTGAGTCGTCGCAAGGCCGCGACCAAGCTGGCAGTAGCCGTGCGCAAGCAGCTCGGCGCACTCGCGATGGGCGATGCAACCTTCGAGATCGCGCTGACCACGACCGAGCCCAAAGCTAGCGGGGCCGACGCGGCGGAGTTCACGATCGCGCCAAACCCTGGCGTCCCAAGCGCCCCGCTGCGCGAGATCGCCTCCGGCGGCGAGCTCTCGCGCGTAATGCTGGCGCTGGCAAGTGCCAGCAACGAAGGCAGCTCTGCGGCAGGCGGCGGATCGGGCTCGACGCTGGTATTCGACGAGGTCGATGCCGGCATCGGCGGTCACACCGCACGCGCCGTGGGCGAGCGTCTGCAGGCCCTGGCCAAGAACAGGCAGCTCCTGTGCATCACCCACCTGCCGCAGATAGCCTCGCTTGCCGATCGCCACTTCTCGGTCGTCAAGGACACCTCGGGCGAGCCGACGATAACGGCCGTTACCCAGCTGGACGAGGCCGAGGTGGTGAGCGAGCTGACGCGCATGCTCGGCGCCGAGGAGCAGGACAGCGCCGCGCGCCGGCACGCCGAGGAGCTGCGCAAGGCCGCCTGAGACGGTCGAGGACCGGCGCCTCGCTGCATCCTCCTTCTTGAAGCACACAAGCGGGCTGCCTGTCTGCTTGCCTGCCTGCGCCCCAGAGGCGGACCCCGGAATGGGTGCACCCCAAAAGGGTTACGTCCTTGCGAGGGCTTGATCCTCGATCGTCTCAGAGGCGTGTGTATGTCCCGAAGTCACATGCGAAATCGGTGCCTGACCGTTACTCTCGTTTCACATGGCCGCGACCCGGCAGCAGCCAGTCACGCCTGCGCCCGCTTTCGGGGCGCTGCCCACGCCGCCGCGCGAGATCAGCGGTCCAGTGCGCTTGGGACGCAAGACAAAGCTGCTTGTCGGACATCTGCTCGCAGGCGATATCGCCGTCATCGACCATTTAGATATCGACCGCGTCTCCGCTGAGGAGCTGATCGCGGCTGGCGCGAGCGCGGTTCTGAACTGTCGCGCTTCCACCAGCGGCACCTACCCAAATCTTGGCCCACAGCTGCTCGTCGAAGCGGGAGTGCTGCTGCTCGACCTGCCCGATGACTCTCTGTTTCACTCGCTCTCAGACGGCGATCCGGTGACGATCCGGGTTACGCCACAAGACACGCGCGGCGAGGTTCTCTACAAGGGCCGCGGGCTCGTCTCAGGAGTAGTGCTCGACTTGGCGCGAGTGCGTGCCGACACCGAGGAGCGCAGGCGCGAGATCGGCGATGCGCTCGAGCGCTTCGCGCACAACACGATCGAGCACATGCGCGAGGAGCGCGAGCTGCTCGCCGGCAGAATCGACCTGCCCCGCTTTCGCACCGATTTCCGCGATCGTTCCGCATTGGTCGTGGTGCGCGGCGTCGACCATCAACGCGACCTGCGTGCACTGAAGCCCTTCATCAGGGACACAAGGCCGGTACTGGTCGCCGTGGACGGTGGTGCCGACGCCTTGCTGGAGGTCGGACTCACGCCGCACATGATCGTCGGCGACATGGACTCGGCGGGCGAGCCGGCGCTGCTGGCCGCGCGCGACGGCAAGACCGAGCTGGTCGTGCACTCCTATCCGGACGGTCGCGCGCCGGGCAGACATCGCCTTGAAGAGCTCGGCGTGCCCTTCAAGCTCGTGCCGGCCCCGGGAACCAGCCAGGATGTGGCGATGCTGATCGCCGCGGAGAAGGGCGCGCGCCTGATCGTGACGGTCGGATCGCAGTTCAACCTCGTCGAGTTCCTGGATCGCAACCGTGAGGGCATGTCCTCGACCTTTCTCACACGCCTGCGCATCGGCGAGATCCTGGTCGACGCGAAGGGTGTGAGCCGTCTGTACCGACCTATGCCGGGGCTGGCACCGCTGGTGGTCGTGATCGTTGCCGGGCTGATCGCGCTGATCGCGGTCGTGTGGATCACCCCGGCGTTGCGCGACGTCGCCGACTTGCTGTGGCTCAGGTTGCAGCTTCTGTTCGGCTCCGGCTGAGGCGGCCGTTCCGCGGGCGTGCTGTGCCACCCGCGATGCTTGATATGCAACCAGCATGTCTGCGCATCGCGTACGGCGCATCCCATCCACGGACCGACCACTCAACCAACCATCTACTCTGTCGCGGCTCACTATTCTCCTATCGCGAGCCCTGAGGAACCGCCATGTTCGACTTCCGCTACCACGCGCTGTCCCTTGCTGCCGTGCTGTTCGCGCTTGCCGTGGGGATTCTGGTCGGCGTGGCGATCGGCGACTCGAATCTCGTGTCCTCGGCTCAGAACGGGATCGTCAAGAACCTGCGTGCTGAAGTGAGCGGCTCCCAGCAGGACCTCGAACAGGTCAACACTCACCTCTCAGAAGAGGAAACGCTCGCGGTCGACCTTTGGCCCTTCGCCGTTCACAATCTGCTGGCCGGGAAGAACATCGGTCTCGTCTTCCTGGGCGACTCCTCAGATCAGATCGACTCACTCGTGCGCAGCGGTGTGGCGGAGGCCGGCGGCAGCGTCAAGGCTGTGGTGGCGGTGCGTGAGCCGCTGGACGCAGCCGGGATCGCTGCGCAGGCAACTGGCTACCGCTACACCGCGCTGGCCTCAGACCCGTCGCTGACCAAGGAATTCGGTGTACGCATCGGCACGCAGCTCGTCAGCGGTGGACAGTTGCTGGAACGTGTGCACACGAACCTGCTCAGCTCCTACGACGGAGAACTGGGCAAGCTGGAAGGGCTCGTGATCGTTCGCTCCGACCCGGCGAACATGAGCGAACAGGACGCGAAGAGCACGAGCGAATTCAACTCCGGGCTGATCGAGGGTGCCCTCGCCGCGGGTGTGCCGGTGGTCGGAGTCGAGCTGAGAAGCACAGAACCCTCACAGATCCCTTGGTACAAGTCTGAAAACCTGGCGAGCGTCGACGACTTGGACACGGTCGCCGGACGCGCCGCGCTAGCGTTTGCGCTCTCTGGCGACCACGGCGCCTACGGTGTGAAGTCGACCGCCGACGCGCTGCTTCCGCCGGTGGTCCGCTAACTTGCGCCGGTGCATGCGCTTCCATTCGTGCTGGGCACAGTCTGCGCGGCCGCACTTGCGTCGCCTTTGCTGCGCGCGTTGAGCGAGAGCGGGCACGTCAAGCCCAATTACAGGCAGCGCGAGGTCGTCTTCCCCTTCGGTGTGCTGAGCGTCCTCGGCGCGTTGCTCGCCCTGGCGCCACTGGCGTTGCTGCAACGATTCGAGGTCGTAGGTGTGCTGCACCCCGAGACGCTGACCGTCGCTGTCTACGTGCTCGGTGTGGCCTTTCTCGGCCTTGTGGACGATGCGCTTGGCGGAGAGCCGCGCGGCTGGCGCGGTCATGGCCGGGCAGTGCTGCGTATGCAGCTCTCGACCGGTGCGCTGAAGGCGGCCGGATCGCTTGGTCTGGCGTTGTACGCAATGAGCTATGTGGGACTCTCGACGGGCCGCTGGCTTCTGGCCAGCGCGGTGCTGGTGCTCGCCACCAACGCCTTCAATCTGCTCGACCTGCGTCCCGGTCGGGCCACGAAGGTGTTCGTGCTGCTCGGGATCGGCCTCACGATCGGGGCGGGCAGCGTGCGCCCGCTGTGGGCCCTGGGCCTGTTCGTTGGCCCGGCCCTCGTCGCCGGCGCATACGACCTGCGTGAGCGCGCGATGCTCGGCGACACAGGCGCAAACCTGCTCGGAGCGCTCGCCGGCCTGTGGCTCGTGCTGAGCCTGTCGGCGCTCGGACAGGCAATAGCGCTCGCGATCCTTGTATTGGTCACGATCTACGGGGAGCTGCGCTCGATCTCCAGTCTGGTCGAGAGGATTCCGCTGCTGCGCCAACTAGACTCTCTGGGCAGGCCGTAGGCCCTTCCAAGATGACCTCGCCCCACTCTGACCGCCACGCACAGGCTCCGGCCAAGACCCGGTTCATCTTTGTCACCGGTGGCGTCGTCTCCTCGCTCGGCAAGGGCATCGCCGCAGCGTCGATCGGGCGCTTGCTCGTGGCGCGCGGGCTGACAGTCGGCCTGCAGAAGTTCGACCCTTACATCAACGTCGATCCGGGCACGATGTCGCCTTACCAGCATGGCGAGGTGTTTGTCACCGAGGATGGCGCTGAGACCGACCTCGACCTGGGCCACTACGAGCGCTTCACTGACTCCAACACGAGTCGCGCCTCCAACGTGACCGCTGGCGGCATCTATGACACCGTGATCCGCCGCGAGCGTCGCGGAGATTATTTGGGTGGCACGGTGCAGGTGGTGCCGCACATAACCGACGAGATCAAGCAGCGCATCGCGCTGATCGCCGAGTCGACCGACGTCGACTACGTCATCACCGAGATTGGCGGTACCGTCGGCGACATCGAGTCGCTGCCATTCCTAGAGGCGATCCGTCAATTTCCCGTCGACGTGGGCCGCCGTCGCTGCATGTTCATCCATCTCACGCTCGTGCCCTATATCGGCCATGCGGGCGAGCTGAAGACCAAGCCCACGCAACACTCTGTCAACGAGTTGCGGCGCATCGGCATCGCTCCGGACATGCTCATGTGTCGCTCCGAGGGTCCGCTGTCGATGGACATCCGCAAGAAGATCGCGCTGTTTGCAAGCCTGCCGGCGGACGCGATCGTCTCAGCGCGCGACGTCGACAACATCTACAAGGTGCCGCTCGTGTTCCGCGAGCAGGGCGTAGACGACTTCATCCTCGACCACTTTGCCGCTGAGGCCCCCGAGCCGGATCTGTCGAAGTGGCAGGAGCCGATCGAGCGAGCCGAGCAGGCTGAGCGCACAGTGCGCATCGCGCTTGTCGGCAAGTACGTGCAGCTCGAGGACGCATACCTGTCGGTCTGTGAAGCCCTGCGTCACGCCGCGGCGCTTCAGGGCGCGCGCGTGCGTATCGACTGGATCGACTCCGAGCACCTGGAGGCGCGCAGCGCGGCCGAGGCGGGAGACACTCGCAACGCACATGAGCTGCTCGAGCAGGCCGACGGCATCCTGATCCCCGGAGGCTTCGGGGGCCGAGGAATCGAGGGCAAGATCGCCGCTGCCCGCGTAGCGCGCGAGCAACGTATTCCCTATCTGGGGATTTGTCTTGGCATGCAGATCGCGGTCGCTGAGTTCGCCAGACACGTTGCGGGCATGGAGGGCGCCAACTCGACCGAGTTCGACATAGAGACGCCCTATCCGGTGATCGACCTGCTACCTGAGCAGAAGGAGGTCGCTGATCTCGGCGGCACGATGCGGCTTGGCGCCGACCCGATCAAGCTGCACGAGGACTCGCGTGTGCGCGCGGCCTACGGCGAGGCGGTCGTCTACGAGCGCCACCGCCACCGCTATGAGGTCAACAACCTGCTGCGTAAGCGTCTGCAGGGGGCCGGCTTGCGCATCTCCGGAACCTCCCCCGACGAGCGCCTGGTCGAGGTCGTCGAGCTGGACGACCATCCGTTCTTCGTGGCCTCGCAATTTCACCCAGAGTTCAAGTCGCGGCCCGAGCGCCCGGCCCCGCTGTTTGAAAGCTTCATCGCCGCCACACTGCAACAGCCGCAAGAGCGCAGCGCAGGACCGCACACTCGCGGGCCGCTCGTGAGCTCAATCGACGCATCTGCCGCACTCGTGAGCTCAACGCACACGGTACATGTCCAGGTCAGCTTCCACGCCGCTGACGAGGGCCAGGCCCAGACGGTCGCGGCAAAGCTGATCGACAGCGCGCATGAGATCGCCAACCAGCCCGAGTGCGAATGCGACGTGGACGTGAGCGTCGAGACCTCGCCGCTCCAAGGCTCACAGCTCCAAGGCTCCCCAGCCTCAGAGGACGCCAGCGGCGCACCGCCGCGCGGGCGTCCGCCAAAATCATAGAACGTGTTTCAAAATAGGCGTTACGTTTGGTGTGTTCATGGATCAAGCTGGTCGTCGCGGGACGTCGCAGCGCGTACTGGTAGTACGTGCAAGACGTCACGTGGCGATCCAGCGCCGGGATTAAGGCCCACCCACCCACATCCGAGCGTGCCGATCTTTTTGAAACACGTTCCTAGAGGCCACCGATGTTGAAGCTGCGCCGAGCCACCGTCCTTCAGGCGGGACCCGCCGACGGTCCCGAGCAGGACCTAACGATCTCACTCGCCGGAGAGCGTCGCGCGGCAATCGCCGACGTCGGCTTGGTCGGCTCGAGCGTTCAAGGCGACGAGGTGATCGTCAACGTGCAGGCGCGCGACCTCGGCCTCGGCTCGGGCGGCTTTGACATCGTGCACGTCAACCTCACGCGTGGGCTCGCGGGGGAGGGCATCGACGGTGCCCATGTGATGAAGCTCAACTACACGAGCTTGCAGCACGCGGTGCAGCCGGTCGAGGATGCTCTGACAGCTGGATCAGATGGCGGGGCACACTCCACCCATAACGGGGGGCAGGCTGACGGGCAGGCCCTCTCGGGCGCAGGCACGCAAACAGGCGAGTTTTTGAGCTTGCCGCTTCAGCGGCCGGTTGCGGTGCTCGCTTTGCACGGTCAGCTTGCCGCGGTGGCGTGGGCGTTCGCTCAGGCCCGGCCCGAAGCGCGTTTGGGTTTCGTGCAGACAGCTGGCGGCGCGCTGCCTGGCGGGCACTCGCGGACCGTGCGCACGCTGCGCGAGCGCGGCTTGCTCGCCGGTCACCTCACGGCCGGCGCGGCATATGGGGGCGAGGGCGAGGCGATCAGTACCGCAGGCGCTCTACACCATGGCCTGCGCACGCTCGGCTGGGACGCCGCGATTTGCGGCCCAGGCCCTGGGATCGTCGGATCGAGCTCCTCGCTCGGCCATGGCGGCATGAGCGCGTTGGACTCGGCTCACACCGCGATCGCGCTCGGCGCGCAGGCCTTGCTGGCGGCGCGCATGTCTTCCGCCGATGAGCGCCCGCGACACCGCGGCCTTTCCCACCACACACTGACGGTACTCGACCTGCTGCTCGAGCCGGTGACGGTGGCGCTGCCGGCGGGCATCCGCTCGCCGGCCGGCGCCGATCTGCGCGCGAGCCTGGGCTCAGTGTTCGGGTCTGCCGAGCGCGTCAAGCCACAGCTGGAGCTAGACGTCGACCGGCCCGCGCGCATGGCGCGCCACGATTGGCGACGCGCGCCGGTGGACATGCCCGCTTACCTGGCAAGCGGCTTGCCCGCCAAGACGATGGGCCGCGTGCTGCTCGAGGATCCTCTGTTCTTTGGCGCGGCGCTCGCGGCTGGGACGGTGCTCGCCGAGCTGTGCGAGAGCGCTGAGGCGCAAGCAGAGCGCAGGGCTGGCTGAGGGCCCCGTTTGCACTGAGAGCCGGCTTGCACGTCAAGGAGCGCCAAGGCACTCCCCGAAAGTTCTCACGGTGGGCGACTCTCAATTGCTTCTCGCATCGCGCGCGACGCGTATCGAGCAGCTAACGCTCGACTTCCTTGCCTATCTCGAGCTCGAGCGTGGGCTTTCGCGCAACACGTTGCACGCTTACCAGTCAGACCTCGCGCAATTGGGTGTGTTCCTGGCGGCGCATGGAATCTCGCCGCTCGATGCCGGGCACAGCGACCTGGCGGCGTTTCTCTCCGAGCTCGCCAGCGGCGGCAAACGTGGTGGCGAGCAGCGCGCGCCTGTGGCGGCGGCAACGCTGCAGCGCAAGGCCGCCTGCCTGCGCTCGTTCTACCGTCACCTGCGTCGTGAAGGGCTGATCGAGCACGATCCGACCGCCGACTTGCGTGGACCGCCGAAGACCAAGCGCCTGCCGAAGGTACTCTCGCACGAGCAAGTCACAGAGTTGCTCGCCCAGCCCAAGGGTTCAGAGCCGTTGGCTCTGCGCGACAGGGCGCTACTGGAGCTCATGTATGCCTGTGGGCTGCGTGTTTCCGAGGCGATCGGGCTCGATCTCTCCGACGTGGACATCGAGGAGGGGATACTGCGCGCCCGTGGCAAGGGCTCCAAGGAGCGGATCGTGCCTGTTGGGCGGCGGGCAGTCAGCGCGTTGGAACTGTATCTCGCGCGCGGACGTCCCCTGCTTGTCGGCATTCAGGTGCAGAGCAGCCTGTTCGTCAACCATCGCGGCTCCTCGCTCACGCGCCAGGGCCTTTACAAGATCATCCAGAGCCATGCACGCACTGCCGGTTTGGCCGAGCAGATGACGCCACACACCTTGCGCCATACGTTCGCCACGCACCTGCTCGCCGGCGGTTGCGACCTGCGTTCGCTGCAGGAGATGCTCGGTCACGCGGACCTGGCCACCACGCAGGTCTATACGCACCTGTCGGCGGAGCGCTTGAAGGACGCCTATTTCGATGCCCACCCGCGTGCGCATGTGCGGCGGACGGGCAAGCCGTTCTAAGGGGAACGCTCTAGCCTCAGAGAACAGATCAGCCTCAACGTGAAGGTGCAGCGCTTTGCGCTTTGTTTCGGTGGCGCCCCTATGCTGAGACGCTGCATGCCCGAGCTTCCCGAGGTTGAGACGATCAGGCGCCAGCTGGCACCGTTGGTGGAGGGACGCACGCTCGAGCGCGTGCAGATTCTCGACGAGCGCTGGTGCCGGCCGCTGGCTCCGGGAGAGATGACCGATGCGCTTGAAGGCAGGAGCATTGAGAAGCTGGGTCGACGTGGCAAGTATTTGCTGTGGGGGCTAAGTGAAGAGGTCTACCTGGCCCAGCACCTGCGCATGACAGGAACCGTCTTGTGCGATCCCGACCCCGAACAGACACATGTGCGCGTGCAGATCGAGCTGGACGATGGGACGGAGTTGACGATCGTCGATCCACGCCGCTTCGGCACCGGCGAGCTGCTGCTCGGAGATGAGGCGCTCGAGGAGTTCTTTGCGGCACGCCTCGGCCTGGAGCCTCTGGACGAGCGTTTCAGCGCAGAGCATCTGCGCACACTCGCGCGTGGACGCACGGCTCCGATCAAGGCATTTTTGCTCGACCAGCGCCGTGTGGCTGGCGTCGGCAACATCTATGCGGACGAGGCCCTGCACCGAGCGGGAATTCATCCGCGCCGACCCGCGGGTCGGTTGAGCGTGGATCAGTATGAGCGGTTGCGAGAGGCTGTCGTCTGGGCGCTCGAAGCTGGCATCGAGGCACGCGGAGCGACGATCGACGACTTCCGCCACGTCGATGGCGTCTGGGGCTCATTTCAGGATCGCTTCCAGGTGCACAGGCGCGAGGGCGAGCCGTGCGCGCACTGCGGCACGACGATCGTGAAGATGGTGGTGGCGGGCCGAGGAACCTATGTGTGCGAGACCTGCCAGCCGCGTCCGCGCGTTCGCGGGAGAGCCTCTCGCTGATTTTTGGGATTTCATGCGCGTGCCGCTCGGGGGATGGCGGCATGTCCCCAAACCCCGATGCCCCCGTGCGCGCGGGGGTGGCATTCGGTTAGGCGGCCAGCAACTCGTCGAGACGGCCGCTCTCGACCGCGCTGAGCGTCTCTGAAAAGCCGCCAATCAGCTCGTCGCCTATGAGCACCTGTGGGAAGGTCATCATGCCGGTGCGCCCGGCGAGCTCCACCCGCCCGACGGCATCCTTTGACAAATTGACCTCTGAGAACTCCAAGCCGCGTGCCTTTAGCAGGCCCTTTACTCGTGCACAGAACGAGCAAGGGTCGGTTGTATAGACGGTTATCTGCCTGGTATCGCTCATTACTTCATTAAGTGTAGCTCGACGTCCGAGATCCGCTGAACCAAGCTTCTCCCGCCGCGCCTGATCCTAGACTCGTTCGCAGGATGGCGGGACTCGTAAAGACTGAAGCAGTGGTGTTGCGCTCGATGCGATATGGCGAGGCCGACCGCATCTTGCACGTCTACACGCCTGGGCGCGGCCGTGTGAGTGCCATCGCAAAGGGGGTGCGTCGCGCGCGTAGTCGCTTCGGCGGGCGCCTGGAGCCGTTCTTCCGCCTGCGGATCGAGCTGCACGAGGGCCGCGGCGAACTGTTGACGGTGACTGGCGCGCAGACCGTCAACGGCCATTCGAGCCTTCGCAGCGACGCGCGGGCGCTTGATGCAGCCGCACGTGCTTGCGACGCGGTCGGGCGTCTGTTCGAGACCTCAGAGCCGCATCCGGGCGTGTTCAACCTGCTCTGTCGCAAGCTGTCGTTGCTGGATGAGGATCCGGCCGAGGCGACGCGCGCGAGCGCGCTTGCCTTCCGTTTGAAGCTGCTCGTCGCCGCCGGCATCTCACCACAATTGGGGGCGTGTGCATGTTGCGGCGAGCGTGAGCACCTGATCGGCTTCTCCGGAGCCGCGGGAGGAGTTGTGTGCAGCTCCTGTGAGGCCGCTGCCTTTCCTTTGAACGAACCGGCGCACACGTTCATGACCGAGGCGCTTGGACGTCCGCTGAGCGAGGCGCCGGTCGGCGAGGAGCGTGTGCTCGGACAGGTCGAGCGAGCTGTGTCGGAGATGCTCGAGCATCATGCCCACATACGGCTGATGCCCGCGACCGCTCGCAGGGCGGAGCGAGCGCCGCTTCCACAGCAGCGGCCGCAGGCGCTGCCACAATCGGTTACGTGATCAGTGTCCTGATCCATAAATTCGATGGTATTCCCCGGCGCCTGGACGCGCCTGAGGCCCGCCGATATCGGCCCACGTGCTACCAACACGCAGGCCGATATCGTCGAACCTCAGATCACGACCATCCATCCGGGGAATCCTCACCGAATTTATGACTCAGGACACCATCGCAAGCGACACGGAGTCGGTCGCGGCGGCCTTTGCTGAGCGTCGCCAGCGCCTCGAGGACGCCGAGCTCTCGCCGCTTGCCGCCCGCTCCTATCCGGCGCATCGAGCCAGAGTAGAGGATGACTGTGGGTTGCGCACCCCGTTTCAGCGCGATCGCGACAGAATCGTGCACTGTAAGGCGTTCAGGCGTTTGACTCACAAGACACAGGTGTTCGTGGCGCCCTTGGGTGACCACTACCGCACGCGCTTGACCCATACGCTTGAGGTGACGACGATCTCGCGTACAGTCGCGCGCGCACTGGTGCTCAACGAGGACCTGGTCGAGGCGATCGGGCTTGGCCATGACCTCGGGCACCCGCCGTTCGGGCACATCGGCGAGGAAGCGCTTGACAAGTGCTTGAGAGAGCGCTTCGGTCGCGAGTTCCGCCACTACGAGCACTCGCTTAGAGTCGTGGACCGGCTGGAGCGCGACGGCGTTGGGCTTAACCTGACCGAGCAGGTGCGCGACGGGATCGCCTGCCACTCCAGTCGCGCACCGATGCCACGGACGCTCGAGGGCCGGATCGTGCGCGTGATCGATCGTGTTGCCTACATCAATCACGACATCGACGACGCTATACGCGCCGGGCTATTGCGCGAGGAGGAGCTGCCGGAGCGACCGATCGCCGTGCTCGGCGCGAGCGGCTCACAGCGGATCGATGCACTGGTACACGACATGGTCGAGCACTCGGCGCAGGCGGGCGATATCGTGCAGGGGCCGGTGGCCGGGCCGGCGATGGCGGAGCTGCGCAAGTTCATGTTCGAGCATGTCTATCTCGGCAAAGCGGTGCGAGCCGAGCATGCGCGTATCGCGAACGTCGTGCGCAAGCTGTTCGAACACTATGTAGAGCACCCTGGGCTGTTGCCGAGCAGCGGCGCCGGTGTATCCGATCCTGGGGTCGGTACCACACCCGACGGTGGTACGGACGGTCTCGCGAGTACACGCAGCATGCCGCGGGACGATGTCGCCCAGCGCGTGACCGACTATGTGGCGGGCATGACCGACCGCTACTGCATCCGCGAGTACACCGACCTGGAAGTCCCACGCGTCTTCGCTCGCTGATGTAGGCGCGGGCACCCGGACTCGGGGACGGTTGCGGATGGCGGCGCGCGCGCTGAAGGACTAGCGTAGGTCGCGATGGCCAGATACACACCCGAATCGCGCGACCGCGTGCGCGACGCGATTGATTTCGTCGAGCTCGTCGGCACCCGCACGGAGCTGCGGCGAGCCGGGCCGCGCAGCTATGAGGGGTTGTGCCCGTTCCACGACGAGCGCACGCCCTCCTTCAGCGTGGAGCCGGTCGAGAAGGTCTATTACTGCTTTGGCTGCCAGGCCTCTGGCGACGTATTCACGTTCGTTCAGGAGACCGAGGGCGTCGACTTCAAGGGCGCGCTGGAGCTGTTGGCCGACCGGGCTGGGGTCGAGCTGCAGTTGGAGCAGGAGGATCCCCGCGAAGCACAGCGGCGGGTACGGCGTGAGCGGCTGCTGGAGCTGCTCACGCGCACAAGCTCCTACTATGAGCGCTACCTGTGGGAGTCCACAGAGGCCGCCGGCGCTCGAAGCTATCTGCAGGAGCGCGGCCTGGGCGAGGAGATCCTGAAGGAGTTCCGTGTCGGCTACGCACCGAGCGCCTGGGATCGCGTGCTGCTCGCCTCTCGCCGCGGCGGCTTCTCAGAGGCGGAGCTGTATGAGACAGGGCTGGCGCAGCGCTCGCAGGAGCGGAGCGGCCTGTACGACCGTTTCCGCTCGCGCATCATGTTCCCGCTCGCAGACATGCGCGGCCGTGTGCTTGGCTTCGGTGCGCGTGCGATGCGCGACGGGCAACGACCGAAGTACCTGAACACCTCCGACAACGACGTCTACCACAAGGGCCGTCACCTCTACGGCGCGGACCTGGCCCGCGCCTCGGCGACGAAGGCCGGCGAGGTCATCCTGTGCGAGGGGTACACGGATGTGATCGCCTTGCACCAGGCGGGCTTCAAGAACACGGTGGGCTTGATGGGCACGGCCCTGACCGACGAGCAGGTTGGCGAGCTCGGGCGCCTGGCTCAGACTGTGCTGCTCGCGCTCGACGCCGACAGCGCCGGGCAGGAGGCGATGCTCAAGGCCTCGCGGCTGGCGGCGCGGCGCAAGCTCGAGCTGCGCGTGGTGGAGCTGCCGGAGGGCGCCGATCCGGCTGAGCTCGTGCAACAGGGCGGGGCGGAGGCGATCGCATCCGCGGTGAAACAGGCGGTGCCGTTCGTGCGCTTCCGCGTTGAGCGAGCGCTTGCAAGCGGCGACGATTCGAGCCCCGAGGGCCGCGATCGCATGATCGCCGAGCTGCGGCCGGTGTTCGAAACTCTGCCGCCCAGTGCGATGCGGATGGAGCTGACACGTCTCGTGTCAGGCAGGCTCGGATTGAGTGAGGGCTTGGCGGAGACGTTGCTGGTTTCCGGCAGCCCGCCTCGCGCCGGCGATCGGTCGGTACGCAATGGCGATAGCACCGGCAGGACGGGAGGACGTCGCCATAATGGCATCGATTCCAGCGCCAATCACGGCAAGGAAGGTGAGCGCGGACCGGCAGAAAACGGAGGCTCGCACGCGAACCGGGTGCTCTCCGCCCGTGCGGACACCGAGCGCGCGTTTCTGGCGCTCTGCATTGCCACACCACAATTTGGCGAGCCCGCGCTTGCGGAGGTCGAGCTCGACGGCGTGTTCACCAGCGACCTGATGCGCCGCGCGGCCTCGCATCTGAAGGCGGGACGGCTGGCCGAGCCGCTCAAAGACGTCGACGCCGAGGACCGCGAGCTGGTCGGCTTGCTCGCCGAGCTGACGGTCGAAGCGGGTCGCTGGCCTGTGTCTGCCCGCTCGACCAAGCCGCCGATGCTCGAAGTGCAGCAGTTGCAGCTGCAGCTCGCGTGGATCGACCGGCGTATCCACGCTGCGCGCGCACAGGGGGTTGGCGAAGTGAGTGACTTGGCGCGGTTACGTGGGGAGGTCAAGCAGGAGTTCGACCGGGCCCAGGAGCGGGCGCTGGCGGAGAGTGGACCAGACGGGGGCCTCTGATGACTGCCAGGATGGGCCCTTAGTAAAGTAGCTCGAGCTTCACGATCTGGGGTAGCTCAATTGGCAGAGCATTCGGCTGTTAACCGAAGGGTTGTGGGTTCGAGTCCCACCCCCAGAGTCTTTTGGCGTCATCGCGACGTCCCCGCCTCTTACGAGGTATACCTAAGGGACGAAAATAGGTTCGGGTTCCACTCCGGTTCTGTATGACGCGACAAGCTGCTCGATGTGCGCCGCGGCGCGGGCGCCGGCGTTGTGCTCTGACACCCAAGTGGCAAGCTCCTGCGCGCTCGCTCGGATCGAGGGGTCGCCGAGGGAGAGCTCGACCGCATGACGTAGCGGTCGCGGAGAGATGATAGCGACGCGGCAGACGCACTCCCGCTCCTGCCCACACAAGACGCGCGGCATTCTCGTTCATGTCGCCGGCGACGGGGCAGGCAACAACCGGAACGCCAAAGGAGAGTGCCCGGACGAGTGTGCCGTGGCCGGCGTGGCAGACGATCGCGTCGCAATGGGGAAGGGTGCGTGCGTAGGAGACCCAGTCCACGACGGTCGTGTTGTCGGGAACGGGCAGCGGGCGGGAAGGGAGGCGCCGGTTGTAGGTCGCGAGCACGCGTACAGGGGCGTCCGCGAGACCGCGCAAGGCGGCGTGAAGTAGGCGGTGGTCGGGGTCCTGAGAGGTGGAGGGGGCGATGAGCACGAGCGGATCGTCGCCTGGCGGCAGCAGGACCTCCTGCGCAGGCGGCTCCCACATCAGCGGACCGACGACATGAACATGGGCAGGCCAAGGACGGGGGTACTCGAGTTGGGGGAAGGTGGCCACGAGTGCCAGTTCCTTGCTGGTGCCTCCGTGCGGATAGGACAACGGCGGCAGGCCGACCTGCTCGCGCGTGTGATTGAGCGCCAGGCGCCCGCTCTCGAGGCCGCGACGGACGGGCAGATGGGCGCGCTCCCAGAAGGCGCGGCCGACGGCAGTGCGCGGCAAGCGAGCCCCGAATGAGTAGATCGGAAAGCCCGGGCCGGCCTCAGGAAAGACATGGGGGATGAGTGTGGCGCGCGGGATATCGAGCAGCTCTGCCGCGAGCGATGGTCCCAACGTGAGGATGTCGTGGACAACCACGTCCGGTTGCAGCTCGCGCACCAGTGGGAGCGTGTCGCGGGTGGCATAGACGACCGCCTCGTAGAAGTCGAGTGGATGATCGCCGATCGGGAACGCGCTGTACTCCGGGGCGGGGGTGAAGGTGATGCCCTCGGCCTCCACGGGCGCACGCCAGCGCTCCCACGTCTGCAGCGTCACGTCATGGCCGCGGGCAAGTAGCGCACGACCGAGCGCGATCATCGGGAACGCGTGACCGGGGTCGCCGAAGGCGCCGAGCAGCAGGCGCAGCCGCTTTGCGGCGGGTTGCGGAGGATCGTCCCGCGAAACGAGCAGGGCGGGGGAGACGGGCATGGCGCTACAGGCTTTCGAATGGCGGACACGGACGTGCCGGCTGTGCGCTTCGCGCTAAGCGGCTAGCTCGGCGACGAGGCGCAATTGCTCCAGGCGGTCGTCCTTGTTGAAAGCGATCGGAGTGAGGCCGAGCGTGCCGACGCCGGCGTCGCGGTATATAGCCAGCCGCTCCCGAACGACGTCCTTGGGCCCGCACAGCGAGACCATGTCGATCAGGGCGTCGGGGATCGCAGCCATCGCCTCCTCGCGCTTGCCTTCGAGGTAAAGGTCCTGGATGACTTTCGCCTGCTCCTCGAAGCCGTAGCGGCAGACGAGGTTGTTGTAGAAGTTCTGCTTGCGCGAGCCCATGCCGCCGACATACAGCGCGATGAACGGCCGCATCGCGTCGCGCGCGGCGGGAAGATCGTCGGTGACGAACACGTTGACGGTGGGGGCGATGTCGAAGCTGTCGAGCGAGCGCCCGACGCGATCGGCGCCTTCCTGCAGCAGAGGGCGCAGCTCGGAGACGTGCTCGGGCGAGAACAGCGTGGGAATCCAGCCGTCGGCGATCTCGCCGGCAAGCGCCGTGTTCTTGGGGCCGATCGCGGCGAGATAGACGGGAATCTGCTCCTGGACAGGAGCGATCGTGAGCTTCAAAGCCTTGCCGGGACCGTCGGGCAATGGCAGCTCAAGCGTCTCACCGTGGAACTCGAGTCGTTCGCGCGCGAGCGCCTTGCGTACGACGGCGACGTACTCGCGGGTGCGCTGCAACTGCTTGCCGAAGCGCTGTCCGTGCCAGCCCTCGGCGACCTGCGGGCCGGAGGAGCCGATGCCGAGGATCATGCGCCCGCCGGAGAGCTGGTCGATCGTGGCGGCGGTCATCGCGGTCATCGCGGGCGAGCGGCCCGGCATCTGGAAGATGCCCGAGCCCAGGCGGATCTTCGAGGTCTGCCCGGCAAGCCAGGAGAGCACCGTGGCGGTATCGGAGCCGTAGGCCTCGGCCGTCCACACCGAGTCGTAGCCGAGCTTCTCGGCTTCTTGGACGATTTCGAGCTGATCTTGGGAGCTGAGGCCGAGACCCCAGTAGCCGATGTGTACGCCTAGCTTCATGTGCGTCCTTTCCTTTAGAGGGCGTCTCCGGGACGCACGAACATCATCTCAGGAACCACGCACGCGGGTGAGACGCGCAGCAGGTAGCGCACCGCCTCGGCGATGTCCTCGGGCCGGATCATGTCCTCCGCTTTGACCTGACCCTTGACGAAGTCGGTCATCGGCGTGTCGACGAACGCGGGGCAGAGAGCGGTGGACTTGATGCCCGAGGAGCCCAGCTCCTTGTTCATCGCTTCGGTCCAGCCGACGACCGCGTGCTTGGTGGCCGAGTAGACCGACAGCCACGCCTCGGCGCGCTTGCCGGAGATCGAGGCGGTGTTGACGACCAGCGTGTTGGAGTGCTCGGCGGCCGACTCCTTGAGCATCGAGATGCACTCGCGGTAGAACAGGACGATCGAGCGCACGTTGACGTCGAGCTGCATGTCCAGGTGCTTGGTTTGGATGTCTCCAACCGGAGCACCGATGCCGACGCCGGCGTTGTTGACGAGCACGTCGAGTCGGCCATAGCGCTCTTTGTGGGCTGCCACGACCTTCTGGATCTCGCTCTCCTCCGACAGCGAGGCCGCGCACGGCGTGGACGTCGAACCCCTCGGCGGCAAGACCATCGACGGCTGCCTGAAGCTTCTCCGGCCGCCGGGCGGCCATCGTGACGCCATAGCCTTCTTCGCCGAGCATCCGCGCAATCGCCAGCCCGATCCCGCTCGATGCTCCCGTGACGATCGCTGCACGCTGCTGCCATTGCCGCTCCCCTCGTTGGTTGAGCGATGAATCAAACCATCCCGGGCGCACGAGCGCAGGCAGCCGTCGCGCTGGTAGCTTCTGAGCAGTCGCGCAGAGCGCGACACGGGCCCGTAGCTCAGTTGGTTAGAGCCGCCGACTCATAATCGGTTGGTCCCAGGTTCGAGTCCTGGCGGGCCCATTTTTCTCTTGTCGGCGACGCTTGCCGACATGTCCCGCCAGTACGGGACAGCCAGCGACTTTGGGGGACAGGAGCAGTCCCAAGCCCGTGTGCCCAAGTCCTTCGTCTCCCGCTCGCCGATGATCACGACCCTTGGGTCACGAAGGCCCAGCTAGCAGCACATCTCCAAGTGCATGAGAAGACCATCGAGCGACTGGTCGCGAAGGGGATGCCCTGCCTGCGACTCAGTAGAAGGGCGATCCGCTTTCGTGTTTCGGCCTGTGAGGCGCTCACAGACGCGGAACGGAGGCGGCCGTGAGTTCGTCGCCGCGCGGCGGGGAGCTATGCGGCTTGGTTCTGGCCAGGCCAGACGCCGGTCCGTACGCGCTCGTACAACGTGTCGGGTGCGAGGTCGGCCCCGCCCGGCCAGCAGACTGTGCCGCTGTCGGAATCGACGCTGACCTCGGCGAAGCCCTCGGGGGTCACAGCGCGCTCGAACACCGGGCCGTGCATACGGTTGAGCACGTAGACCTCGCCGGTTACGCCATCGGCAAACGTAAGTCGCAACACACCGTGCTCCGGAACGCTGGCCTGGGTTATGTCTGGAGTCAGCCCGATCATCTCAGTGGCTCGATCTCTTGCAGTGTGGCACCTTCGCGCGCTCGGCGCCAGTTCTCGTCTAGTTCGGCCGCGTGCATCTCGGCCCAGGCAAGCACGAGCCGAAGCTCACGGCGGGGCAGGTCGCTCACGAGTACCTCCAACGTGTCGATGCGGACCTTCGCGCCGTGCCCTGCGGCCCGTACGTGGAAGTGGGGAGGCCCATGGTCATCGAAGTACATCGTGATCGTCAGTCCAAAGAAGCGGCTTATTGTCGGCATCCACGCGAATACTGCCGTGTCGTTCGGTCGGCAAACTCAACCGGGACGCGGACATCTCAAGCGGCGCGAAGATGTCGGAGGCAGAGCGGAGGCAACTCGTACGCCCATGCCCCGCAGCGAAACTGGCCCAACCGCCCCCGCGTAACAAATCGGGCCCATTAAGGAATCCTCAGCAAACATGCGGGATTCGCTGTGCTAGGCGGGTTGGATTGAGAGTCGTTTGAGAGGCACGGCGGCTCGTGTGCCCCATATGTGCCCAAACGAGACATTTAATTGGGCTTTGGGATTCGCTCGCATGGCAAGCGAGCAAGTCCGTCCTATGCGGTGCGTAGGTTGTTGTAATGGCCACAACGCCAGAGGAGCTTGCGCACGAGGCAGACTCAGACGCGATGGGCCGCCGGATAAGGGCGAACGGACTCCGCGTATCCGAGAGGAGGCCGTAACTGGAAATACACGCGTCTACTGAACCAGCTCAAGGCGATGCCGCTCGGCTTCCTTAATGACGCAGACGAACGCCTACCAGCACACATAAAGGGCGAGATTCGTGCAACGAGTGTGTCTGCTACGAGATAGACCTGTGAGGACAATTGGCTATCCGGACGCGGACGGGTAGTGAAAGGCCTGGGTCTGCGTGACCTTTGCGACGGGTGCACCGTCCTCTCGTGTGAGCTCCGTCTCGATGACGATCAACGTGCGGCCCTTGTGAATCGGACGGGTGCTGGACGTCACCGCGCCCTCGCGCACGGCACGCAGGAAGTTTGTCTTTGACTCGATCGTCGCCGTGCCGATTGCTCCCTCGGGCAGGTTGAAGAACGCACACACTCCGCCACAGCCATCCGCCAGCGCCATCAGAGCGCCGCCGTGCATCAGCCCACCGGCCGTGCACAGCTCCGGTGACCACCGCATCCGGCCGCAAACCAGCTCCGGTGTAACCTCCAGCAACTCGACTCCGATCAACGCCGCAAAAGGCATCGTGTCACGGATCTGCTCGGGCGTCGGCATTTGGCTCATCGAGGCACCTCGGGTGTCTGTTGTTCGAGGATTGATTCACATGCTTTGGCGGCGCTCTCTAGTCCAAGCTCGGAGTCCTCGTGGGCGACCCTCAGCACGACGTGTCGTGCACCAGCCTGGACGTAGGGTCCGAGCCAATCGAGCATGCCCTCTGGGTTGCCGGCATACATCGCCTGGATCAAACCGACAAACTCGACCGGCTGTCCGTAGTAGGTCTGGATGTAGCTCGCCAGGCGCTCCTGGGCACGCTGTGGGGAGCTGTCGAGGGCAACGGTCGCGTAAAGGCCAGGCAGCGGGGCCGTGTTACGCCCGGCCTCGGTGGCGGCGGCCCGCACTCGCGCAAGGCCTTCTTCGTAGAGCTGTGGGCTGGGCAGGTATGGCAGCCAGCCGTCGGCAACCCTCCCGACGCGCCGCTCGGCCATCTCACCGGCTCCGGCCAGCCACAGCGGCGGACCATCGGTCGTGTATGGCACAGGCTGGAGTGCCACCTCGGAGAGCTGCACGTGACGACCTGAGAAGTCGGTCGGCTCGCCATTTGCCTGCCAAAGTAGGCGTAGCGCGGCGATCGTCTCGGTCAAACGACCCACACGTCCCGCGTAGGGGACACCGACAGCCTGGAACTGGTGCTCAGTTTCAGGGAAGGGAAAGCCGGCGCCGAGTCCCAGCACGAACCGTCCCTCGGAGATCTGGTCCAGCGTGCTTGCGGCCTGGGCCAGCAATAGCGCCGGGCGCAGTGCGCCGAGCAGCACCGCGGTGCCAAGCACGACCAGATCGGTCCTCGCGGCGAGCGCCGCGAGCATCGCCAGGGGATCGTGTCGCGGTCTTGCGAGCGGGCCGTCGCCGGCCCAGATCGCATCGAAGCCGAGTTGCTCGGCCCGCTCTCCGAGCGCAAGCAGAGGCGCCGCGGCTGGGCGGTCGAACATGACTGCCTCCCGCGTGGGAAGCAGGTAGCCGAAGGAGAGGCGATCTGGGTCGAGGATCCCCGCGGAGCTCATCGGTCAGAGGATCTGCCTGTCGATGAAGCCCGCCAGGAGCACCAGCCAGGCCCCGACCTCCGAGATGATCAGGGCCGCCATGAACAACGCCAGCCCAGCCATCGGGTTACGGAATTGGTTGTCGGTGTCCCTCTGGATGCCGAGCTGGACGTAGCGGCCGACCGACGCGAAGAAGTACCAGGCCAGTACTCCGGCGGCGATCAGGTTCACTGCGGCACTCCAGCCGCTCAGCTGCACGAACACCGCCACGAGCCCCAGCGCGAAGCTGTACAGCAGCGCGGCCCGGTGCGCGGTGTCCACGTAGGGGTGCGCGAGGTGATTCTCGGCGAGCGCCATCTGTCGGTACTTCCAGATACCGAGCAGCAGCGCCCAGAGGAACATTACGCCGCTCGCCAGCAGGACCGCCCTGGTCTCAGCGGCGAGCGTAAAGGTTGGGTTTGATCGGGAGGGAAGGGCGTGCATATCGGGTATACTTGCACAGTCGTACAAGGAATGCTTGGATGCCGAGACCGCTCGACCCCACTCGTCGCGAAGGGCTGCTGCGGGCCGCGATCGACTATGCGATCGAGCACGGCCTCGCCGATCTGACGTTGCGCCCGCTGGCCGAGGAGCTCGGTGTGATGCCGAACACGCTCGTGCATCACTTTGGCAGCAAGGAGGAACTACTCAGCGCGATCCTCAACGGCGTACGCGATCGGCTGCGGGAGATGATGCGCTCCGAGTCGCAGCTCGACAGCGACCCTTTGCGGAGCGCATGGCGCTGGTCCTCCAGTCCGGAGCACCTCGAGTTCTTTCGCTCGTTCTTCGAGGCTTATGGGCTCGCGCTGCATCAGCCGGAGCGCTTTGCGTCCTTCCTTGAGCGGGTCGTCAGCGACTGGCTGCTCGTCGCAGAGGATGTACCGCGCGCGACGCTCGAGCTGGCAGTGTTGCGTGGCCTGCTGCTGGATCTGCTCACGACCGGAGAACGCGAGCGAGTCGAGCAGGCGTTTGACTTGTGTCTCTCCTCACCAAACCGGAGGTCAGATCAGCCCTATTAACTCGTGCCCATTCAGCCGGGACGGTTGATCTAGCGGTACATCAGCCCGTCATGAACTCGTGATTGAGCGTTACGACTCGCCGGGCAACGCCGCCGCGTGGTCAAACCAGTGAAACGCATCGGCGACGGGGTGCAAGTCCACGACTGGAACCATACGGGAGAATCGTCGTTTGTTCTCTGATCTACCTCAAGGCAAGGTTGGGGAGATGGCTCCTAACGCGGAGAAACCCGCAGCAGCACAACACCATCGCCCGGCACCTCCGCGTCGATCGAGCCGCCGGTCGAGCTCGTGCTGTGCGTCCACAGGTTGCGCAACGTGTAGCTCGATGCGGGGAGCATGCCCACAGCGCTCGCGCTCGTTGCGATCGTGACGGAGCTTGAACCGCGATTGAGCAAAGCCACCGCTCGCGAGCCACCAACTACCAGCGGCTTGACCCAAACCTGCCCATTCCCCGAAGTGGCCAGCAACGTCCCCTGAACCCCACCTGGATCCTGGTCGATTGCGATCACTTCACTATTCTGCACCGCCGCCAGACTCGACCGACCGATTTTCATCAGGTTGTCACTGATCATCAACGGTGCCGCGAGCATCGCCCACATGCTGAATTGGGTGCGGAACTGGGTTGGCGGACATTCCCTGGTCCGGCGCGAGGTAGTCGGGGTCGTTCCAGTGGCCCGGGCCGGCCGCTTGCGGGCTAGCGGCGTCGGCGTCCATGTTGCGCAGCACGTCCGCGAACGGCACATTGCCGGGAAAGCCGACATCGGTGTCGGTACGCCAGCTGTTGCCAACGCTGGGACCGAAACTGTAAGATGAGAAGGCAGATTCACTCAATGGCGGAGCGCCGTCGCCGTACTGTTCTGGTTGCAGAAAATTGCAGATCGACAGCAGCATCGACCTGCGACTCGAGTTCGCCGCAATTGCCGCGTGAAATGCCGAGTAGGCCGCCGCTGGGCTCAGGCCGTATTCGGCACCGCCGCAGAAGTCGACCTTGACGGCATCGAAGCCCCAGGCGGCGAACGTGTTGACGTCCTGTTGGTAGTGGCCATAGCTGCCCTGCCTGGCACCACCACAGCCGTTGGGACCGGCGTCGGTGTAGAGGCCGACAAGAAATCCGGCTGCGTGCAGAGTGCGCGTAAGCCAGGCGAGCCCATGCGGCCACTGGGTGGGACTGACGATTATCTGTCCGTTCGCAGCACGAGTGCCGTGCCACCAGCCGACATCGAGCCACACATAGCGGTACCCGCGCTGGCGAAGGCCAAGCGAGATCAGCTCGCTTGCCTGCTGTAGGACCGTCGCCTCGCTGTACTTGCCACCAAGTGCGAAGTAGGTGTCCCAACCCATATAGGGAGTTGCTGCCAAGACGCTAGCAGCGCTCGCGACCGCGGAACGACCTGCCGTGACAGGCTGAAAGGAGGAGTCCGCAGCAGACAGGTCAAGCGTGGCCGAGCCAGCCGACGCCGCCGGACCGGCGGCCTCCGGTGTCACCGCATGGGCTGACGCTCTGCGTGCTGTTGCGCCGAGCGTGACCAGCTGCCGCGCGAGCTGGGCTTCGATCACGCCGATCACGGTCCCGCTCACGTAGACATAGCCGGTGAAGTGCCTCCGTGAGGCAAGCAGCCGTCGTGCGCTCGAGCTGAGTGTCGCGATCAACGTCTTGTGCGAGCCCGCAGCGAGTCGCACACGGATGCTCGCGAGCGTGACTGTCAGATGGCGCGGACCTGAGATGCTGGCGCGTGCCGTCCGCTGTGAATGCGCGGCGACAGCCACGACGCGACCACCGCTGAGCGTCTCGACGGCGGCAAGCCGCACAGTGACCTCGCAGCCACCGCTAGCTTGTGCCGAGCAGAAGACTGGCACGCTCAACTTGCCGCTCTTGTACGTGGCTTTGCCGATGGCTGTCTCGCCGACCGAGGCGGGCGCGCCCCCTACCGGGATCGTCACGAACGCACTCTTCTCCGTCGCGCTACCGCCGCCGTCGGTTGCCGTGACCTGGCACTGCAGGTGGTGCCCGCTGTCCTGTCCCTTGACGGTATATGTGGTGGCCGTAGCTTCTGGGATCGGGATCAGGTCTCGCACCCACGCGTAGCCAAGCCGCGCAGTCGTTCCAGAGGGAGTGCCGGGATGACAGGTGAGCTTTTGGCCTACAGCGGGTGTGCCGGTGATCGAAGGCTGTGGGTGGACGAGCGCCACCTGCGAGGAGACTGCAGTCGTGAATGTCACGTCAGCGCCGGTACTCGTCCCAGATGGACTCGAGGCAAGTATCCGATAGCGATAGGTGGTGTTGGGGGAGAGCCCCGACAGTTGTGCCGAGACGCCCTGAGCGCCGCCCGTTGCGGCGGGAAGTGTCGAGCAAGCGACAGACTGCGTGTAGGGTAGGGCGGTCCCGTATTCAAATGAGCAGCCCGTGAGCGTCGCGTCGTTGGGATCGACTACACCAGCAAGGCTCGCGCCCGCATCGGTCACGCTTGTCGGCGTGAGCGTGGTGGCTCCAGGCGCCGGGACTCGCGCGACTACGAAGTTTCCGCCTGGGTCTACGGCCAGGCAGAGACCGCCAGCCAAACAGGAGATGCCGGCGATCCCCGCCGAGTCGGCGCTCGACATGCTCCAGGAGGGCATCGGCGCCGCTACGTCGTCGCCGGCAAACGCTTGCCCGCGCGCGTCAGTCGCGACGCACAGCCCTGACGATGCACACGAGACGGCGTCCAAGGCTTCGTCATCGATTGGCGTCTCACTCCAGGTTGCGCTCACAGCCGCGGGATCGCTGCTCGCGAGCGCATCACCGACGCTGTCGAGCGCCAGGCACGACCCTGCAGCCGAGCAGGAGATGTCGAGCAATTGCGCGGCGGAGATTCTCTGTGAATGCCAAGTCCCGCTGCCGCCGGCTGGGTTGGTGCTCGAGAGCACGTTGCCTGCGTCGTCAATCGCTACACACAGCGCCTGGGAGGAACAGGACACACCGGTCAGGTGATGTCCGGCATCGACGCTCGTCGTACTCCAGCCACTGCTCCCGGTCCCAGGGCTAGAGCTGGTCGACACGTCCCCTGCTTCGTCGACGGCCACACACAGTGAGGCGCTTGCGCAGGAGACACCAGTCAGCGGACTGCCACTGTCGATCGGGGCCGGTGGCGACCAGGCGGACGCGCCCGGTCCGCTGTCCACAAGCGCATCGCCGCGATCGTCAACCGCTATGCAGGGGCCACCCTGTGCACATGAGACCGCATCCAATGGCTTGCCTTCGTCTTTGGCAACGATGCTCCACGAGGGATGTGAGACCGTCGAGTTGGGTGTGCTGAGGATGTTGCCCTGACGGTCGACCGCGACACATAACGATTCGGATGCGCACGAGACCCCGCTTGGAGTGTCACCTGAGTCGAATACCGCTGGCGCCGACCAGCCAAGCGAGGGTGCAGCTGCCGCTGACCCCGATAGGAACGATGTCCCCAGCACAAGCACAAGCACTGTGGCTGTGAGCGCGCGGCGCCACCTACGCATGTCGGCGGGAGGTCCCAGGTAATGCCGCCTCACCGCAAGGTGGCGGCAATACGGTCGTTCGAGCTGTGTCGTCAACGTGCACCCATCTCGGCTAAGCGTGAAGCCTTCAACGGATGGCAACCCAGCCAGAGGTCAAGCGTTGCGGACAACCGACGTAAATGCCGCAGGTGCTGTTCGTCGTACCAAGCATTTTGCACAACTACCTAAGAACAAAAGCCCTGGGCCGGTTACCTTCCGACGGGCCCACTACGCTTAGACATATGGCTCAAGAGCCCGAGCAGCGCGTCGCCGTCATCGACCTTGGCTCCAATTCCTTTCGGATGGTGGTGTTCGCTCCCGCAGAGGGCTCTTGGCAGCGTGCCGAGGAGCTTTCGTCGGCTGTGCGTATCGGTGAGGGCATGGCCACCAGCGGCCGTCTGAGCGAGGCGGCAATGGAGCGTGCGCTTGAGACGCTCGATAGGTTCACAGCGCTGTGCGAGCGCCGGGGGCTCGACAAGCATGCGGTGGACGCGGTCGCCACAAGCGCGATCCGCGAGGCGGAGAACGGGCGCGAGTTCCTCGATCTGGTCCGTCTGAGGATGGGCCTGGATGTGCGCGTGCTCAGTCGCGAGCAGGAGGCGCGCTACGGCTATTTGGCTGCCGTCAACTCGACGGCGCTCAGCGACGGCTGCGTACTCGACCTGGGCGGCGGCTCACTACAGCTCGTGCGTGTCGCCGGGCGACTAGCACGCGAGTCGGGCTCGTGGCGCATGGGCGCCGTGCGCATGACCGAGCGCTTCCTTGCCGATGCTGCTCCCGCCAAGCGCGGCCAGCTGAAGGCATTGCAAGCGCATGTGGAGCGTAAGCTCGAGCGTGCCCCGTGGTTGAGGAATACCGGCCCGCACCTGGTCGGGCTGGGCGGCACCGTGCGTAACCTGGCAGCGGCCGCTGAGCGTGCCGTCGGCCTGCCGGACGACCAGGTTCAGGGCTTCGTGCTCGATCTGAGCGCTCTCGATAACCTGATCGCGCGCCTTGCGGTGCTGCCGGCCGCCGAGCGCAGTCAGGTGCCGGGCATCAAACCGGCGCGTGCCGACATCGTGCTGGCGGGTGCGCTTGTGATTCAGGGCGTGATGCGTGCCGGGGACTTCGAGCGGCTCGAGGTCACCGGAGCCGGCTTGCGCGAGGGGATCTTCTTCGAACGTCAGCTCGTGCGCCGCCATGTCGAGCCGGTGCTGGCCTCCTCAGGCGCACGCGCCGCCTGAGCGGCGTACCTACGGAAGACCTGCACTTGGCACGCCTGCGGGCGGGACAGCCTCGCGTTAGTCAGGAAGTCGCGTTAGCCAGAAGCCAACCGTCTGGCTAGGACAGTGGTCGCGAAAAGTCAACGAGCCGCACTTTCGCCACCTTGACGTGAGCTTGGGCTTCAAGCGCACGCTCACGACCGGCGCAGTCGAACAACGCCAGCTCATAGGTGGAGGGGTGGGGACCGTGCCAGGCGTGATAGGGCACCAGTCGGCACACATGCAGTACGGCCTTCGTCGCCAGGTTACCTCCGCGAGACGCGTAGGCACCGCCGAGTACGACGTAGCGCGCTTCCCTATTGGCTACCAGGTGTGCGAGCCCCGGTCCATCGAGCGTCGGATCGGTGCCGCTGTAGCCCGCCAAAGCGCCGGCGGGAGAGCCCAGCAGAATCATCGGCGCGGCCGTCGGTGCGGCAACGGTCAGAACGCTCCAGCGGCTGCCGGGACTATGCATATCGACGTAGCGCACGAGGTTGCTGTAGATGCGCAGGTCGATCGCGTTCAGGCCCACGCCGCCTTCGCCTGCGGCCTGATGCGGGCCCGCGGCCGGAAATGTGCCCTCCACCGGGGCAAGCCATGTCGTCTTGGCATAGACGGCTGGCGCGAACAGCAGCAGGCACACCAATAGTCCCATCGCCGGCGTCGCCAGCCGACGCACCGCCATCGCCAGCACCAACACCGCAGCACAACCGATCAAAATGGGTATGAACCAGCGCAGATAGTGCTGGTAGTCGAGCACCGCGATCTGAGCAACCACGGTCGCCCCAACCGCGCAGGGCAACAGCAGCACGCCCCAATTGCGCTGCTTGGCAAAGCGCGTCAAAGCGAATGCGCCGGCGCCGATCATCGCGGCCGCGCCTGGAGCGACAGCGGAGATGTAATAGGGATGGACGATGCCTTTGGAGAGGCTAAGGATCGCCACCTCCACGAGCAGCCAGCCACCGAGCACGATCAGAAAGGCAAGCCGTGGACTGCTGCGCTTGCGTTCTCCGACGAGCAGCAACAGCGCCAGCGCGAGCATGCCGAAGATCGCGAATGGCAGCATCCAGGATCCCTGGTCGGCCAGGCGATCTTCAAACAGCCGCATCGGGCTCGTCTCGCCGCCAAAGGCGATCGCGTCGCGCAGGCGACCGTCGGGCAGGTAGGTCGACCGGGCCGCCTTCAGCACGCGCTCTCGTCGTTCGTGCTCGCGAAGCGTCGCCACCGCAAGGGCTGAGCGCTGCGCCGGGGTGAGACGGCGATGGTCGACATGGTGATGGACCACCGGGGTGCGAACTAGCGCGCCTGCGGCGACCGGGATCTTGCCCGGGCCGCCGACCTCGCCTTCCACGCGCCCGAGGCCGTTGTATTCGAAGGTCAGCCCAAGCTCGGTGTTGTTGGTGGAGCTGCCGACATACGGGCGCTGAGAGGCCGGTGTCAGTTCAACCGCAGCGATCCACGCAAACGAGACGACCCCCATGGCCAGACCCGCGACTGCCAGCATCCCGATCCGTCGATACCAGAGGCCCGGCGCACAACCCAGGTAGGCAAGCCCGATGCCGGGCACGACCAGGTAGGCGGCAAGCGTCTTGGTATTGAAGGCGAGCCCGACGAGCACAGCGCTGGCTATCAGCCAGCGCCAGCGTCCATCTTCGATCGCGTTCAGGGCTGCGCCACAGGCCAGGGTCATCAGCAGGAGCAGCAGCGGGTCGACGCCGTTCTCGCGCGAGACCGCCACGAACGAAGGGAACACTGCCAGCGCCAGCGCAGCCACGAGCCCCGCGCCGGCGCCCAGGCGACGAGCGACGATGCGGTATAGAACGACAACTGTGATGACCGAGATGATCGCCTCCGGCAACAACAGACTGGACGGCGAGAAGCCGAACAGCTCGGCGCTTGCGGCCTGCACCCATATGCCCAGCGGCGGCTTGTCGATCGTGACGAGGCCGCCGCCGTCGAAAGAGACGAAGAAGAAGTTGTGCCACGACTTCAGCATCGAGTGCACGCCGGCGGAGTAGAAGGTGTTGGCGTAGCCGTTCTGGGCGAGCCGGTGCGTGTTCAGAATCGCCGCCAAAGCGAGGATGCCGGCGAGCGCCACGTATTGCGGATGGACGCGTTCGAGCAGCGAGCGTGACGAATGTCGCTCCGTCTTCGCTCGCGCTCCCAGGGGCGCCGGCGCGCTCACAGCGGGCATCGGCGTCTCGGTGGCTTTCAAGGCAGTTGTGCGGTCTGTGGCGCTCATATTTGGGATGGAGCTCGCTCGTCAATTCCCCGACGAGAGTTCACCATGCTGCTAGAAGCAAACCGCATAAGCGTGCTAAGTACACGTTAAGCCGTGCTACGGCTGTCACAAATTGCGCGGCGGCTTACACTCACTCACGCCGATGTCGAGAGTCCTTTGCGCGAGTGGCTCTGGTGCTCTGTCAATGCTCCGGAGCCAAGCAAGCTCACGCGTCGAGACCGGCGAGCAGGCGTTGAAGATCGCTCTCGTCGTTCCAGGCGCCGATCGAGGCACGCAACAAAGGTTGGTCTGGGATATCGCGCAGGATGACGTCTCGCTCGGCCAGGCGGGTGCACTCGCCTAATGGATCCGGGCTCGAGAACGCCACCAGCGTGCTTGCCCCGCGCCGGGAGACCTTGCGACCATTGGTCGCCAACAGCTCGGCGAGCCGTGCAGCCTGTGTGATCGCGCGCTCGTGCACCACGGCCCAGCCGGCGCCCTCCAGCGTCTTCACAGCCGCCAGCGCCGTCGCGAGTGCCTCGGCGCTCAGAGCGAACGTGTCGAAACGTCTGCCGTCCTCGTGCAACCGTGCGTCTAGCCCCGCTCCCGGATCGAGCAGGTTGCCGTAGCCGCGACGACTCACCTTCAGGCGTTCTCTGAGCGAAGGAGCGACGTAGAGCATGCCGATCCCGTCAGGGCCGCACAACCACTTCTGCCCGGCGCCAGCGTAGGCGTCGCAGCCGAGCGCGCGTACGTCCACTGGCACGGCCCCGACTCCTTGAGCGCCGTCGAGCACGACGGGCACTTCCAGCTGCGCCAGCTCCGCTGGCGCAAGCTGTCCGCTCATCCAGCTCACATGTGAGCACGCCACCAACCGTGTGCGCTCCACCACCGCCTCGGCGATGCTTGTGAGCGGTACCTCCCGAACTGACACCCCGCGCAACGCACGTGCGGCGCTGAGCGCGCCAAGCAGGCCCGGGTGCTCTTCGTCGCTCGTGAGGATCTCATCGCCCTCGCTCAGCTGCAAGCCGTCGATCACGCTTGACAGGCCCTCGCTGGTGCAAGTCGTCAGCGCCAACTCCTCGGGCGCGCAGGCAAGCGACCGAGCGTATGCGACACGCAGCTCGTCGGCCAGCTCACGGCGACGTTCGAAGTGCTCGCCGGCGCGTCCTCGGCGCGCCTCGCGGAGCAGCTCCTCAGCGCCTGCTTGCGCCGCGGCTCCCGGCAGCGGGCCGTCGGTCCCGGCGTTCAGATACGCCACACTTTCGAGCACCGGGAATTCTTTGCGCAGTGTCTCGATGCTCACGAGCGAGGAGCATAGCCGGGCGTGATCGTGCGGCACTTGCACTTGCTGTGTAAGACCCGGTATCAATAGGTCTAGACGCCGGAGCGAGGGTCTGGTCTGGACGGCTAGATGCTTGCCGCGGAAGCCGGCGGTATCGGGGGGCACGGGCGCCGCTGTGCAAAGTCGCTAGAAAAGGGGTGCACGATGTCGGATCGGGCACGATCAAGCGCCGTTGTGGAGGCCAACGGCCAAGATGGCCGAGAGTGCTCGGATGGCCGACTTCATTGGCTGGGCTGGGCTGCGACATGGGCGCGCGTTCGCTGACTACAGCGAGCTGTGGGCGTGGTCGGTACAGGAGGTCGAGCGGTTCTGGGCGGACATCTGGGAGTACTGCGGCGTGCGCGCGTCTGAGCCCTACGAGCGCGTACTGGCCTCGAAAGAGATGCCGGGTGCGCGCTGGTTCGAGGGCGCACAGCTCAATTACGCGGAGAACATGCTCGCACGCGAGCGTGATCCAGCAGGCGACGGCGCTGCTGCACGCCTCGGAGCTACGTCCGCTGGCGGAGCTGAGCTGGGGCGAGCTGTCCAAGCAGGTGGCCGCCGTGGCGGGTGGCTTGCGCTCGCTGGGCCTACGAGCGCGGCGACTGTGTCGCCGCCTACATGCCGAACATTCCCGAGACGCTGATCGCTTTCCTGGCGTGCGCCAGCATCGGTGCGATCTGGTCGTGCGCGGCGCCTGAGTTCGGCGCGCGCAGCGTGGTCGACCGCTTCGCCCAGATCGAGCCGAAGGTATTGCTCATCATCGACGGCTATCGCCACGGCGGCAAGGACTTCGACCGCACGACCGCCTTGCGGACGATCTCGGCCGGGCTGCCGAGCGTTGCCCACACGGTGATGCTTCCTTACCTGGACGAGAGGGCAAGCGCCGCGGAGACTGCCGGGCGGGCTCCTATGGACGGAGTTGCTCGCACGCGGGGAGGGGGCCGCGCCGCACTTCGAGCAAGTGCCGTTCGACCATCCCCTGTGGGTGCTCTACTCCTCGGGGACGACCGGCCTGCCCAAGGCGATCGTGCACGGCCACGGCGGCATCCTGGTCGAGCAGTTGAAGAAGAGCATGCTGCACCTCGACCTGCACGCCGGCGATCGCATGTTCTGGTTCACGACGACCGGCTGGATGATGTGGAACTTCCTGATCGGCTGCCTGTTCAGCGAGGCGGCGATCGTGCTCTACGACGGCAGTCCCGCCTATCCCGACCTTGGCGCGTTGTGGGCGCTTGCCGAGCAGACCGGCATTACCTGCATGGGCGTCAGCGCGGGCTTCTTGATGAGCTGTGAGAAGGCGGGCCTGGAGCCCGCTCGCGACCATCGATCTGAGCGCGTTGCGCAGCATCGGCTCGACCGGCTCGCCGCTGGCGCCCGAGGGCTTTCACTGGGTCTACGGGCATGTCGGCCGCGAGATCTGGCTGTTCTCCACCAGCGGCGGCACCGACGTCTGCACGGCGTTCGTCGGTGGCTGCCCGCTGCTGCCGGTGTACGAGGGCGAGATCCAGTGCCGCGCGCTCGGCTGCGCGGTCGAGTCCTGGGACGAGCAGGGGCGGCCGCTGACAGACGAGCTCGGGGAGCTCGTGCTGACCGAGCCGCTACCGTCGATGCCGCTTTTCCTATGGGACGACTCCAACGGCGAGCGCATGCGCGAGAGCTACTTCGACATGTACCCGGGCGTCTGGCGCCATGGCGACTGGATTCGCATCACTCCACGCGGCGGCGCCGTGATCTACGGTCGCTCGGACTCGACCATCAACCGCCAGGGCGTGCGCATGGGCACGAGCGAGATATACCGCGCGACGGCCGCGATCGACGAGGTGGTCGACGCGTTGGTCGTCGACATTCCACGAGCGGACGCCGAGGAGCTGTGGATGATCCTGTTCATCGTCCTGCGCGAAGGGGTGCTGCTCGACCCGGAGCTTGAAATCCGTGTCAAGCAGCGCATCCGCGAGGACTGCTCGCCGCGTCACGTTCCCAATCAGATATTGCAGATCGCCGAGGTCCCGCGCACGCTTTCGGGCAAGGTGCTGGAGGTGCCGGTCAAGCGCATCCTGATGGGCGCGGTGCCGAGCGAGGCGGCGAGCGTCGAGTCGCTCGCCAACCCGCACTCGCTCGAATATTTCGTCGAGCTTGCGACACAGTTGCAAGCGACGTAGAGGAGTGTGGGGCGCAGCCGTCGAACAAATGCGCCGTGAGACGACTAGCGACTGCCCCAGAGAAGCCACCGGTGAGCGGTGTCGGTGAGCACCAGAGCCTTTCCCTGTATATCCAGAGCCGTTTCGATGAGTGCTCGCGCTCGCAGAAGGACGTGGCGCAATACATTGTCGACCATCTCGACGAGGCCGCTTTCCAGACCGCTGAGGAGCTTGCCCGCCGTGCCAACACCTCGAGCTCGACTGTCGTTCGCTTCTCCCAGGCGCTCGGCTTCGAGGGCTTTCCCGAGCTGCAGGCCGCTGCGCGTGAAGAGTACCGGCGCATCCATGCGCATCCGCAGTCCACAGGTCCCTCGGAGACTTCTGCGCCGCTGTTCTCGCTCGACCAGAACGAGTTCGAGACAGCCTTGGCGGCCGACCACCTGAACGTCGAGGAGACCGCGCGCAAGGTTTCGCGGCCGGCGGTAGACGCGCTGACCGAGGCGATCGTCAGCGCCGAGAAGGTGCTTGTCGCTGGGACCGACCAGATGGCGTTCTTCGCCAGCTACCTGCGTCATCTGCTGATGCTGCTCGACCTGCGGGTCGACGTCGTTGCAAGCCCCTCCCAGGAGGCTTTGAGCCGCCTCGGGCGGATCGACTCGACGACGCTCGTTATCGGCCTCTCCGCCGGTCGCCCACATCCGCTGGTCGTGCGCGCGATGAAGCTGGCTCGCCATCGCAAGGCGCGTACCGCCGCGATCACCGACGCGACGCTCTCCGAGGTGGCCAAGCTCGCGCAGATCAAGCTCTACTACTCCTCGAACAGCCCGGCTTATGTGCGCTCGCACACCGCTCTGTTGAGCTTGATCCAAGCTCTGGCATACGGCGTATACGCGAAGGACACGGCGCAGTACGACGACCGCATCAAGGCTTTCCGACTCAAGTAGTCGAGTCCGAACATTCTTCTCAATTTCGGGGAAGACAGGGCCGCATGCGGCCCTGTCCCTGGGCGCGCATGCGCGCCCAGGCCGGTCGGTGCATGCACCGACCGGGATATATGGATATGCAGACTTATGCATCGACTGGTCCCCGAGGTTTCGATGAGGCGCATGTGCCAGTCTGAGAGTCCATATGCAAAGCCGGACCAGGTCCGCATGTGCCGACCCAGATAAGATCATGAGCATGCGCGACGAGGCGACATTCACAGTCAAGAGCGGCCTGGCAGAGATGCTCAAGGGCGGCGTGATCATGGACGTGGTCACACCAGATCAGGCCAAGGTTGCTGAGGACGCTGGCGCGACCGCCGTGATGGCCCTGGAGCGCGTGCCCGCCGACATCCGCCGCGACGGTGGAGTGGCACGCATGTCAGACCCCGAGATGATCTCCGGCATCCAGGAGGCCGTGAGCATCCCCGTGATGGCCAAGGCGCGCATCGGCCATTTCGTCGAGGCACAGGTGCTGGAAGCGCTGGAGGTCGACTACATCGACGAGTCCGAGGTGCTGACGCCCGCGGATGAGTGCAACCACATCGACAAGTGGGGCTTCAAGGTGCCGTTCGTGTGCGGCGCCACCAATCTCGGCGAGGCGCTGCGGCGCATAGGGGAGGGCGCCGCGATGATCCGCTCCAAGGGTGAGGCCGGCACCGGTGACATCGTCGAGGCGGTGCGCCACATGCGCGGCATCACGGGCGAGATCCGTCGCCTCTCGGCACTCCAGGAGTCAGAGCTTGCCTCCGCCGCCAAGCAGCACGCGGCGCCACTGGACCTTGTGCGCTCGGTCGCGAGCAACGGCAAGCTGCCTGTCGTCCTGTTCTGCGCCGGCGGCATCGCCACGCCGGCCGACGCAGCCTTGATGATGGCGCTCGGCGCCGAAGGGGTGTTCGTGGGCTCGGGCATCTTCAAGTCAGACGATCCCCCGGCGCGCGCCAGGGCGATCGTGGAGGCAACGACCCACTGGCAGGACCCTGAGCGTGTCGCCACAGCTTCGCGCGGCCTCGGCCCGGCGATGGTGAGCCTCGAGAGCTCAAAGCTCCCAGGCGAGCAACTGCTGGCTCAGCGCGGTTGGTAGCAGGAAGGTCGATGGCGCTTCGCTGGCCGATTGGCGATCCCATCGATCGCCAATCGGTGGCGTCCTCGGTCGCTTGCGTGCGTAGCACTCCACGCTCTCTGCGTCCTCGCCTCGCTCGACCATCGACCTTCCTGTCCGTCTAATGAGCCCACCACTAATCGGCGTCCTCGCCCTGCAGGGCGACTTCGAGGCGCATTCACGCGTGCTCGCGCGGCTGGGAGCAGAGGTGCGGGAGGTGCGTGTGCCCGCCGACCTCGATGGCCTGGACGGCCTCGTGATCCCCGGTGGTGAGTCAACCACGATGACGCTCGGAGTGGAGCGCGAGGGCCTGGCCGCGCCCTTGCGGGAGCTGGCAGCGCGCGGCGTGCCCGTGCTCGGCTCGTGTGCCGGGTTGATCATGCTCGACCGTGAGCATCTGGGCATCATGGACATGCTCGCCGAGCGCAACGCTTTCGGGCGTCAGCTGCGCAGCTTCGAGGCCGATCTGGAAATGCAGGGAATCGAGGGTGGACCGCTGCGAGGCGTGTTCATCCGCGCCCCGTGGATCGTCGAGCACGGACCGGAGGTGAAGATTCTCGCGGAGGTCGAGGGCCATCCAGTCGCGGCCCGTCAAGGTCGCGTGACCGCTGTCGCCTTCCACACCGAGCTCGGTCGCGACGATCGTCTACATCAGGTTGTTCTTGACCGACGTTGTGTCCACCGGCGGGCGCGACGGCGTCGTTGCTCTTTGAGCGACCGTTAGTCGCAACCGCGAATTGGACCGCTCAACTCGTCTCGAAGTGGATGACACCGTCCAGCTTCGTGCTCAACGACGCGGCCTTCGTCGATCAGCAGGTCCACGTGGCCCAGCACCTCTGAAAGCGTCAGAAATGCCTGCGTGACAGCCACGTTGCCCCACATCTCCTGAGCCAGCTCATAGGCGTTGCGGGGTTGCGCCGCGATCAGCCCATGCAACTTGTTGGCGCGACGCTCGTGCATCTTGAAGCGCTCATCGATCAGGGCGTGGTGATCTTCGACCGGCTCGCCATGCCCGGCGTATACGACCTCCAGCTCCATCTCGCGCGTCAAGCGCAGCGAGTCCATGTAGATCATCAGCGCCCGCGGGCGCTGATCGCCGGCGCCGTCCAACGACTTGGAGATGAGCGGATTGGAGGAGATGTGCTTGATCAGGTGGTCGCCGCCAAACAGCTCGCCCGATACCTCATCCCAGAAGACTGTGTCCGAGGGCGAGTGTCCCGGACGGTGCAGAACGCGCCAGCTGCGTGAAGCGAACTCCAGTGAAGCGCCGTCGGCCAGCGGCGTCGTGACATGCGCAGCCGCGCCCCAAGCGCGAAAGCTGGCCGACACCGCACGCAACGCATAGACGATGTCCTGGGGTATGCCATTGCGAAGCATGACCTCGGCGGAGAAGCTGTCGCCCTCCTCCATCTCGCGCTTGTAGCCGGCAAGCCACGGCGCCAGCAGATCGAGCGCACAGACCTCCGCACCGGAGCGCGTGGCGAGGATCTCTACGAGACCAATGTGGTCGATGTGCTGATGCGTGACGACGATCCGCTCGAGCTCCTCCACACGGTGTCCGTGGGTCTTCAGCGCAGCCTCAAGCGCTGTCAGCGACGTGGCGGAGTTCGGGCCGGCGTCCACCAGGGTCAGCGGTTCATCCTCGATCAGATAGCAGTTCACGCGCCCCACGGCGAATGGAGTGGGAACCGCCAAACAGTGGATGCCCCTTGCGCGCGAGGGGGGCATCGGGCCTTTGTGACTCACTGGGACACCAACGTGTCAGAATCGGGAACCGCCAAAAAACGATGTCCCCCCGCGCGCGCAGGGGGCATCGGGCAAATCTGCCTCACGAGCGGATCAGCTCGAGCACCTCGTCGCGGGCACTCTGCATGTGCTCGTGCGAGCGCAGCGACTCGAGACATAGACGTAGCAGCGGCTCGGTGTTCGAGGGACGCACGTTGAAGTGCCAATCCTCGTAGTCGATCGACACGCCGTCGAGCCAGGCCTGTTTAGCGTCTGAGTAGCGCTCGGCTATCTCCTTCATCTTGGCCTGCTGGTCCGAGACCTCGGTGTTGATCTCACCGGAGATGAAGTAACGCTCGCGATAGGGCTTCAACAGGTCGGACAGGCGCTTGCCTTGTAGCGAGAGCTGCTCGAGAATCAAAAGCGCCGGGATCGTGCCGGAGTCCGCGCAGTAGAAGTCGCGGAAGTAGTAGTGGCCAGAGACCTCGCCGCCGAACAGCGATCCCTCCTCGCGCATTCGCGTCTTGAAGAAGGCATGTCCCACACGGTTGATGTAAGGGGTGCCACCGGCGCGCTTGACGGTGTCGGGCACAGCCCAACTGGCGCGAACGTCGTAGAGGATCGCCGAGGGGTGGGCGGGATCTCGATTCTTGTCAAGCAACGACTCCGCCAGCAGCGCCGTGAGAAAGTCGCCGTCGACGAACTCCCCAGTGTCGTCGATGAAGAAGCAGCGGTCTGCGTCCCCGTCCCAGGCGATCCCAAGGTCAGCCCCAGTCTCGCGCAGCTTCTCGATGATGAATGTGCGGTTCTCCGGCAGTAGAGGATTGGGCTCGTGGTCGGGAAAGTTGCCATCCGGCGTCCAATATGTCTCGATCAGATCCAAGCCAAGACGCTCGAGCAGCGGCCCAACCATCGGACCGGCCATGCCGTTGCCGCCGTCGACGACAACCCTCAAAGGCTTGATCACATCGGGATCGATCATCTTCAGCGCCGCCGCTTGGAACTCCTCGTAGACGTCAACTTCCTGCAGGGCGCCAAGTTCTGAGGCAACCCCGTCGAGGCCGGCTTCGATCTCGCGGCGAATGTCCTGGATGCCAGCATCGCCGGAGAGCGCAATCGCGCCGTCGCGTACGAGCTTGGCGCCGGTGTAGGCCTTCGGGTTGTGCGAGGCAGTGCACATCAGGCCACCGTCCAGCTCGCGCGAGCCGACCAGGTAATACAGCATCTCGGTTCCCACCTGTCCCGCATCGAGCACGTCAACGCCTTCCATCAAAAGCCCCTCGCGATAGCGAGCGGCAAGCTCTGGAGCGGTCAGGCGCATGTCGCGGCCGAGCCCGACACGAAGCTCCGCGACCGGCTTGCCTGACAGCTTGGCGAGCACGCGTGCGAAGCCACGACCAATCGCGAGCGCCGTCTCGCCGTCGATCTGCTCGCCATAGAGGCCGCGGATGTCGTAGGCCTTGAAGATGTTCGGGTCGATAGCCATTGCGCGGCCCATCCTAGAGGCGTTGCGCCGTGAAAGCGTGCCCGCGGTGGCGGCGCCGGAAAGCAGCTCGGCCGGAGGCTCGCTTCCTCGTTGGATGCTGCTCCCACGCGAAGTATCCTTCCCGGCTATGTCAGGACATTCCAAGTGGGCTTCGATCAAGCACAAGAAGGCGATCGTCGACTCGCGGCGCGGACAGCAGTTCACAAAGCTCGCGCGCGCCGTGACCGTGGCGGCGCGTGACGGCGGCGGTGACCCGGCCGGCAACGCGCCTTTGGCGCTCGCGATCGCCAAGGCCAAGGCGGCGTCGATGCCGAAGGACAACATCGAGCGCGCGATCGCCAAAGGCACGGGCGAGGGCGGTGAGGCCGACGCGATCGAGACAGTCCTCTACGAGGGCTACGGCCCGGGTGGCGTCGCGGTCCTGGTCGACGCTCTGACCGACAATCGCAACCGTACTGGGGCCGACGTGCGCCATGGCTTCTCCAAGCACGGCGGCTCGCTCGGCGAGCCCGGCTCGGTGGCATATCTATTCGAGAAGAAGGGCACGATCGCCGTCGACGGCGACGCGCTACTCCGAAGACGACCTGATGGTCGCTGTGGAGGCCGGCGCCGAGGACATCTCGGTCGAGGAGGACCTCGTCGAGGTCGTTACCCAGCTCGCCGACTTCGTGGCCGTCAGAGCGGCGTTGGAAGAGGCCGACATCGAGATCGAGAGCGCTGAGCTCGCCTATGTCCCGTCGAGCCAGGTTCCGATCGATGAGAACCAGGCAAGGAGCCTGATGAAGCTGATCGACGCGCTGGAAGAGCTCGACGACGTCGATGCCGTATACGCGAACTTCGACGTGCCCGCCGACGTATTGGAGCGCGTTGCCGGATAGGCCTCCCGTCGTCATCCTCTGCGGGGGACGGGGCACACGACTACGAGAGCATACGCAGGAGCTGCCAAAGCCGTTGGTGGAGATCGGCGGTCTGCCGATCGTCTGGCATGTGATCCAGCTCTATGCCGTGCAGGGCTTTCGCCGCTTCCTGCTGGCCACGGGCTACAAGGGCGAGCTGATCGAGCGCTTCGCCGCTGAGACAAGCTGGCCGCAGGGAGTGGCGGTGGAGTGCGTGGACACGGGCTTGGATACGCCGACAGGTGGTCGTATCAAGCTGCTGGAGACGCAACTGGTCAATCAGCGTTTCTGTGCGACCTACGCCGACGGCGTCGCGCGCGTGGACCTCGCCGAGCTGCTCGCCTTCCACGCCGCCCACGAGCGCCTTGCGACGATGACCGTCGTGCGACCCCAACTGCAGTTCGGCGTCACCGAGCTCGACGCTCACGACGGACGGGTACTCGGCTTCCACGAGAAGCCACGCTCCGAGCATTGGATCAACGGCGGCTTCTTCTGCTTCGAGCCGGGCGTGCTCGACTATCTGGACCACGACAGCGTGCTCGAGCGAGACCCCTTGGAGCGGCTGTCAGCCGACGGCCAGCTGCTTGCTCATCGCCATGAGGACTTCTGGGAGTGCATGGACACCTACAAGGACGCGGTCGCGCTCAACGACCTGTGGGAGTCTGGCCAGGCCCCTTGGCGTATGTGGTAGCCACGCTTCGGCGTCGACCGAGCGAATTCCCCCCGAACATAGGTTCGTCGGCAGGCGTCCGGCTCAACACGGAGAATCACGCAGATGGTGATCGTGCTCGGGATAGATCCTGGTCTTGCCAACACAGGCTATGGCGTAGTTGCACGCGATGGCAGACGTCTCAGGGCGCTCGACGGCGGAGTGATCCAGACGCATCCCAAGCTTGCGCTCGAGCGGCGTCTGGCAAGCATCGCCGTCGGCGTGCGCGAGCTGCTCGACGAGCACGAATGCGACGCGATGGCGCTCGAGCAGCTGTACTTCGGCCAGAACGCGCACAGCGCATTTGCCGTTGGACAAGCACGTGGGGTGACGATGCTGGTAGCCGGCGAACGCGGCATCCCGTGCTTCTCCTACACCCCGCAGCAGGTCAAGTCGGCGGTCTGCGGCAACGGGCGCGCCGGCAAGGAGCAAGTGGCACGCATGGTGCAGACGCTACTGGCGCTCCCTGAGATGCCAAGCAGCGATCATGCCTCCGATGCCCTTGCGGTGGGCGTGTGTCATCTCAACGGCACGCCGCTCTCAGATGCGGTGGCCAAGGCGGTTCAGCTCGCGGGAAGCCGCACATGATCGCCTTGGTGCGAGGCGAGGTGGCGATTCGCCGCTCCGATCACGTGGTGCTGCTTTGCGGCGGCGTGGGCTATCGCATGGCCGTCTCCAGCGAGACCTTGCGCCACGTGCCGGCTGTCGGCGGGGAGACGACTCTGCACACGCACCTGGTGGTGCGCGACGACGCGCTGCTCTTGCACGGCTTTCACTCAGAGCAGGAGCGAGACCTTTTCCTGATGCTGCTCTCAGTGCAGGCCGTTGGTCCGAAGGTGGCCGTGGCGGTGCTCTCCAGCGGCTCGCCACGCGAGCTGCTGTCCGCGATCGCCGGCGCCGACGCTGCGCGCTTTCAGGCGGTGCCCGGGATCGGCAAGCGCACGGCCGAGCGCATCATCGTCGAGCTGCGCGAGAAGGTGGGGGTGGAGAGTGCGCTTGAGAGCGTCGGAATCGTCGGCCGAGCAGACGACGGTCCTCGCGCGCTCGCGCACGAGGGGCTGATCGCGCTCGGCTACAACGCCCTGGAGGCAGACGAACTGTTGCGCGACCTGGACGGCGACAGCCCTGAGGATCTGATCGCCGGCGCCCTGCGCACGGCCCGAGCCGCATGAGACCTCCGATGAGCACTAGCCGTGACTGCCGATGACCCAAGCCGAGCGCATCCAAACGCCCTATCTGACGCCTGAGGACGAGCTCGATCGCTCGCTGCGTCCGCGGGCGCTGGAGGAGTTCATCGGCCAGCCGACGTTGCGCGAGCAGCTAGCCGTCGCGATCGAGGCGGCCAGCGCCCGCAAAGAGGCACTCGACCATCTCTTGCTGGCCGGACCGCCCGGCCTCGGCAAGACCTCGCTTGCGCAAATCGTCGCCGCGGAGCTTGACGTGCCGTTCATCCAGACCGCCGGACCGGCGCTCGAGCGCAAGGGAGACATAGCCGCGTTTCTGACTGCGCTGGAGCCGCGCAGCGTCTTCTTCGTCGATGAGATCCACCGACTGCCGCGCACGCTTGAGGAGACCTTCTACCCGGCGATGGAGGATCGGCGTCTGCCGATCACCGTCGGCCAGGGAGCCGGCGCGCGGGTCGTGACGCTCGAGCTGCCGCAGTTCACGCTGGTCGGCGCCACGACCCGCGCCGGCCTGCTGACCACGCCGCTGCGCGACCGCTTCGGCATCCAGGCGCGCCTGGAGCACTACGCCACTGACGATCTCGCGCGGATCGTCAGACGCTCGGCGGAGATCCTGCAGATCGACATCGACGAAGAGGGCGCGCTTGCGATCGCCGCGCGCAGCCGCGGCACGCCACGTGTGGCCAACCGGCTGCTCAAGCGCGTGCGCGACTACGCCGAGGTGCGCCTCGACGGCATCGTCGGCGCCGACGCGGCGCACGGTGCGCTCGAGCTGTTGGAGGTGGACGAGCAGGGTCTCGACCGCCTCGACCGGGAGATCCTGCGGGCCATCTGCGTCAAGTTCGACGGCGGACCGGTCGGTCTCTCCACACTTGCCGTCGCTGTCGGCGAGGAGCAGGACACGATCGAGGACGTGTACGAGCCCTATCTGTTGCAGCAGGGTCTGATCAAGCGCACAGCGCGCGGCAGGACCGCGACGCCCGCCGCGTTTGCGCACATCGGTGTCGAGCCACCCAGAGAGGGCGCAGGCACGAGCGCAATGTTCTAGGGACATCAGCGCCGGCGATCGACGCCGCATCTGCCGCGTCACCATCGCGGGCCACGCGCAGGAGCGAGCCAGGCGCGCGCCGAGCAGCCCGCTCCCCTACTCTGTGAAGTCCAATGGCTCATCCCTTCATCTGCCCCAACTGCGGGCACCGCACCCGAGAGATCGACCGCAACATCGGCTTTACGCGCCAGCGCAAGGGCTGTGAGAAGTGCGGCTTTGCCTTCCTGTTCGAGCTGCTCGACGACTACTATCCGGCGCCCGATGCGGCCTTCTTCGTATGCGACGGCGAGGGACGCGTCGTCGGCTGCGGCAAGAACTCCTTTGCCTTCACCGGCCTTGAGGAGGAAGGCGTGATCGGCCAGCGCGTCGAGCAAGTGCTCGGCCTGACCTTCGCAAACGGCGATGACCCGGTCGAAACGGTGCTCGAGTGGGGCGTGCGCGCGCTCGACGTGCCCGTCAAGGTGAGCGGCGAGCGCGACGTCGAAGCCAGCGCCAAGGCCGACATGTTCCCGGCATATGACGACGACGGTGGGCTGCTGCTGGTGCTCACCCCCGACAAGTAGGCTCCAGGTCATGGGAAATCGCCGCCGAAACACCTTCGTCCTGCTGATCGTGGCCGGTCTCGTGATCGCCTCGCTCGCGGTGATCGTGAGCAAGCCCACGCGCCTTGGCCTGGATCTGAAAGGCGGGGTGCAGCTGATCTACCAGGGGCGCCCCACGGCAGAGGCGAAGGTGACTCCCGAATCGCTCAACCGCTCGATCGACATCATGCGCAAGCGCGTCGATCAGCTCGGTGTCGCCCAGCCTGAAATCCAGCGTACCGGCGGAAGCGAAATCGACGTGGCGCTGCCCGACGTCACCAACGAGCAGCGTGCCCAGCAGCAGGTCGGCGAGACAGCTCAGCTGCAGTTCTATGACTGGGAGCCGAACGTGATCGGCCCCGACGGCAAGCCGCCGCAAGGGCTCGAACCGAAGGTCACGGGCGGGCCGTAGGCGGCATCGGCAGAAACCGGCATCCCCGAGTACGAAGCGGTGCAGCGCGCGCTCAAGCGACCCGCGATCCTCCGCAAAAACGACACCACCTATAGCGAAGGCTGCACGCCCAAGCAGGTCGGCGGCTGCCTTTACGGTCAGTGGTACCTGCTCGACACCGCCCACAAAAAGGTCTTGAAAGGGCCTGAGGACACCGAACAGGACCTCTACGCCGACAACTACAAGGTACCCAAGGGCGCCAAGCCCAAGGCGGTGCGCGTCAACCCCGGCACCGTGCTCGCCCAGGCCAGCCCGATCACCGGCAAGGAAGGCAAGGTCACCGACGCATCGCCTGAAAGCTGGTACGTGCTCAACGACGATCCGGTGCTCAACGGCCAGGAAATCAAGAACCCAGTTCAGAGCTTTGCCAACGGTGGCTCGGGCGCGCCCGACGTCACCTTCGAATTCGACAAAAAAGGGATCACATACGTTCAAGCGCGTCACGCGCGAAATCGCCGAACGCGGCCAGGCGGCGCAGCTGCCCGGGATCTCCAAGGAAGAGGCCAAGCAGCACTTCGCGGTGGTGCTCGACAACCAGATCATCACCGCGCCGTCGATCGACTTCACCGAATACCCCGAAGGCATCGATCCGACGACTGGATCGGAGATATCGGGCGGCTTCACGCTGAACTCCGCCCAGAACCTTGCCGACGAGCTCCAGTCCGGCGCGCTGCCGATCAAGCTCGAATTGATCTCCGAGTCGCAGGTCTCGGCGACGCTCGGCAAGACCGCGCTCAACGAAGGCTTGATCGCGATGCTTGTCGGCTTCCTCGTGGTGTGCCTGTTCCTGCTCAGCTTCTACCGGGTACTCGGCGCGATCGCGGTCGGCGGACTGGTCATTTACGGCATCTACTTCTTCGCCTTGATCAAGCTGATCCCGATCACGCTGACGCTGCCCGGGATCGCCGGCCTGATCTTGACGATCGGCATCGCCGCCGACGCGAACATCGTGATCTTCGAGCGCGTCAAGGAGGAGATCCGCGGCGGGCGCTCGATCGCCGCCGGCATCGCGACTGGCTACAAGCGTGGTTTCGCGGCCATCGTCGACGCCAACGTGGTCACGTTCATGACCGCCTTCATCCTGTTTGCCCTGGCCACATCCGAAGTGCAGGGCTTCGCCTTCACGCTGGGCATCGGCACGCTGCTGACGCTGTTTACCGCGGTGCTGGCCACGCAGGCCGCGCTCGGCGCGATGGGCCGCTCGCGCGCGGTTTCGCACCCGGCGCTGCTCGGCGCCAGCAAGCGGACACGCAAATGGACGTTCGATTTCATGGGCGCTTCGCGCTGGTTCTTCTCGCTCTCAGGCTGCATCCTGATGATCGGCGCCCTCGCTGATCGGCGGTAAGGGGCTGAATTTCGGGATCGACTTCAAATCCGGCACGCGTATCCAGACAGCGTTCGTCAAACCTGTCAGTGAGAGCCAGCTTCAGTCGGAGATGTCGGCGATCGGATATCCGACCGCCGAGGTACAGAAATACTCCAACAAAAGCATAGGCGGCAACGGCTACCAGATAACGCTGAAGCAACTGAAGCCTCTGCAAGTCGCGAAGGTCAAGGAAGACCTCGACTTGAAGTTCGGATCGGGCCCCAGCTCACCCGGAACGAAGAACTTCTCCAACACCTCGGTCGGGCCGACGTTCGGCCAAACCGTGGCCAAAAGCGCGATCATCGCGATCATCGCCTCGCTGCTGGTGATCTCGATCTATATCGCATTGCGCTTCGAGTGGAAGTACGCGATTCCGGTGTTGATTGCGCTGATGCACGACCTGTTGATCACGGCGGGCGTGTACGCGCTGACGGGCCGCGAAGTCACGACTGCGACGGTGGCCGCCCTGCTCACGATCTTGGGCTATTCGCTGTATGACACGATCATCGTGTTCGACCGTGTGCGCGAGAACGTGCCGCGCATGCCGCGTGCCGCCTTCTCGCAGATCGTCAACCGTTCGATGTCGGAGGTGCTGACGCGTTCGCTGGCCACGAGCTTCTGCACGCTGCTGCCGGTGCTGTCGCTGCTTCTGTTCGGCGGCTCGACGCTCAAGGACTTCGCTTTCGCGCTGCTTGTCGGCATCGCCTCGGGCGCCTATTCATCGATCTTCATCGCCTCGCCGGTGCTGACGCACTGGAAGGAGCGCGAAGGCATCTACCGCAACCGCCGCGCGCGCATCGAGCGCGACCTCGGCTACGTGCCGGCTTATGCGACGGCAATCGGCGAGGCGCCGATCGATGTCGAGCCAGTGGGGAAGACCAAGCGCGGTCGCTCTGCGCCCGCAAAGGTCGGGGAGGACCCGGGAGAGCAACTCTCCAAGGAGGAGTTCGACGAATTGGTGCGCGAGATCGGCCCGGAGCTTGCCGAGCAGCAGAGCGGCCGCACGCCGGCGAGCGTCGGCTCCAAGCGCGGACGCCCCGCAAAGGCGACCAAGGCGGCCCCGCCCACACAGGTGAACGGCGCCGAGCAGCTCAACGGTGGCACCGAGGAGTCCGTGCCGCGCGATCCGACGGCCGACCTCACTCCCGAGGATCTCGTGATGAAGGATCAGCCCAAGCAGCCGAAGTCGCGCCGGCCGCGCAATCGCAGACACGGGAGAAGCCGCTGATGGGCATGCTCGGCTGGGTAATGATGGGGTTGTCGATCTGGCATTTCACAATCTTTCTGCCCGATCGCTTCTGGGGCGGGATCGTCGGCGCCTTTGTCGGCTCGCTGGCAGGCGCGATCCTCATCGGACTGCTGATCTACAGCGTCAAGGTCGGTTCGCTGAAGGTGCCAGGCATCAAAGCGACCGACATCGCTGTAGTCCTATATGCCGTTCCCGGCGCACTGCTCGGCATCGCCGCTGTCTACTTCGAGGGGATCCGGCGCGAATCGGTTCCTGTCGAAGAGCTTCGCAATTAGAACGTGTTTGAAAAAGATCGGCACGCTCGGATGTGGGTGGGTGGGCCTTAATCCCAGCGCTGGATCGCCACGTGACGTCTTGCACGTACCACCAGTACGCGCTGCGACGTCCCGCGACGACCAGCTTGATCCAAGAACACCGAACGCACCGCCTATTTTGAAACACGTTCTTAGGGGATTCGGCGCCTCTTGGGCCGACGCTATCGGCTCACCTGGCCTCTGTGCTTGGCCAATGTTGTTGGCTCGCCTGGCGAGCTCTGTGCCTGACCGTCCCTGACCAAGTACGTCCTCAAACATCCGTCTCGTCGGTTCCGTCTAGTGCGAGCCGTACTGTGACTGGTCGATGATCCGCTTTGACATATCCGACTGCGATCCCGCGAGCATTGCGCGATTGCGCGACGAGCTTGGTGTGAGCGACGCGCTTGCGCAGGTACTGGTACGTCGCGGCTACGAGGATCCACTGCGCGCTCGGACGTTTCTTGCGGCCGACGAGCACCATGAGCTCGAGAGCTTTGCCGGGTTGAGCGACGCGGCAGAGCGGACCCTCGCCGCTGCCCGTACGGGACGACGGATCACGATCCATGGCGACTACGACGTCGACGGCGTGTGCTCGACGGCGCTGCTGTTGCAGACGTTGCGCAAGTTGGGCGCGAACGTCGACTGGTATCTGCCAGATCGTGCCGAGGGCTATGGGCTGAGCGAGGCCACCGTGCGGCGTCTGGCCCAGCGCGGCACCAACCTGCTTGTAACGGTCGACTGTGGTATCACGGCTGTAGAGGAGGTCGCACTTGCGCGCTCGCTCGGCATCGAGGTGATCGTCAGCGACCATCACCTGCCACGTGCCGACGGCAAGCTTCCGGACGCACCGATCGTGCATCCCCTGCTGTGCGGCTATCCCTGCCGTGATCTTTGTGCTGCCGCGGTCGCGCACAAGCTCGCTCAAGCGATACTTCTGGCTGCAGGCCACGACCGCCATGAGGCTGACGAAGACCTCGACCTGGTGGCGCTTGCGACGATCGCCGACGTGGTCCCGCTGCTTGGCGAGAACCGCAGCATCGTGCGACACGGACTACGTGTGCTGAGAGCCACCGCTAAGCCTGGGTTGCGTGCGCTTATGGCCGTCGCACGGATCGAGCCGGGCAAGCTGAACGAGCGAGGCGTGGCCTTCGGGCTAGCGCCTCGCATCAACGCTTCCGGACGCTTGTACCGTGCCGACGCCGCACTCGAGCTCATCCTCACCGAGGACCGGGCGCGCGCTGCCCAGATCGCCCACGAGCTCGACCGGGCCAACAGCGAGCGCAGGCAGACTGAGCTTGCGATCCGACTTCAAGCCGAAGCGCAGATCGCTCAGCTGGAGGGCTCAGAGGATCGCTGCGCCTATGTGCTCGCCGGCGAGGGCTGGCATCGCGGCGTGATCGGGATCGTCGCCTCGCGCCTGGTTGAGCGCTATCGCAGACCGGTTGTGCTGGTCTCATTTGAAGGGGAGAGCGGGCGCGGCTCGGGACGCGGCGTCGAGGGCTATGACCTGCTTGCTGGGCTTACCGCATGCGCCGAGCATCTTGTGCGCTACGGAGGTCACAGTGCGGCCGCTGGCGTTGAGCTGCAGCGCGAGAGCCTGGAGGCCTTCGTCGCCGCGCTCGACGCGCATGCCAAGGAGACTCTCAGCGCAGAGGACCTGGTCGAGCGTGAGCGCGTCGATGCGCTTCTCAGTGGCGAGCAGCTTGGTATGGAGTTGGCTGAGGAGCTCAGCCGGCTGGCGCCGTTTGGCAAGGGAAATCCGGCTGTCTCGCTGATGCTCGCGGGCGCCTTGCTGCGCGATGTGCGCCCGATGGGCGAAGGTAAGCATGCTCGCTTCACGATCGAGTCGGGTGGAGTGCACGCCCGCGCGGTTGCTTTCGGCAACGACGGCAAGCTCGGCGCGGCTGAAGGAGAGCTCCTCGACGCGACGTTTTCTCTGGAGGTCAACGAATGGAAAGGGGTGAGTGAACCGCGACTTCTGCTGCGCCATGCTCCAAGCTGTCTCCAAGGGGGCTACCCTTAAGCCATGTCCGCAACCAGGCCAAGCTCAATCGACGCTGTTCCCGCTGCCGACGCCACTCGTCGCAGCCGCCGCGCAGAGCTGAGCGAGCTCGAGCGCCAGCTGCTCGACGATCTCTTTGCGATCGTCTCAGAGCACGCCGCGGACGCCGCCGTAGAGATCGACCGCGAGCGCGTGGAAGACGCGTTCGTGTTTGCCTGCGAGCACCATGCCGCTCAGCGGCGTAAGTCGGGCGAGGACTTCATCGTCCACCCGGTTGGGGTGGCGCGTATCTGCGCCGGCATGCGCCTCGATACTGAGACGCTGTGCGCGGCGTTGCTGCACGACACGGTTGAGGACACCTCAGCGTCGATCGAGGAGGTGCGCGAGCGCTTTGGCGAGGAGATCGCCCAGATCGTCGACGGCGTGACGAAGCTGACCGGCATCACCTTCCAGTCGCGCGACGAGGCGCAGGCTGAGAACTACCGCAAGATGATGGTCGCGATGGCAAGTGACGTGCGTGTCATCCTGATCAAGCTCGCCGACCGCTTGCACAACATGCGCACGATCGACGCGATGCCCAAGCAGAAGCAGCTGGAGAAGTCGCGCGAGACGCTCGAGATCTATGCGCCGATCGCTCATCGACTTGGTATCCACGCGATCAAGTGGGAGCTCGAGGATCTTGCTTTCGCGACGCTTCACCCGCGCAAGTACCGCGAGATCAAGGAGCTTGTCTCCCAGCAGCGCGAGGACCGCGAGCGCTACGTGGCCGAGGCCGGCGCTTACCTGGCGGCCGAGCTTGAGACGCTGGGCATCTCCGCACAGATCGCTGGACGCGCCAAGCACTTCTACTCGATCTACTCGAAGATGACCAAGAAGGGTCGCGAGTTCAACGAGATCTACGACCTCACCGCGATGCGCGTGATCGTCGATTCGGTGAAGGACTGCTATGGCGCGATCGGCGTGATCCACTCACTCTGGAAGCCGCTGCCTGGCCGTTTCAAGGACTTCATCGCGATGCCGAAGTTCAACATGTACCAGTCGCTGCACACGACCATCATCGGGCCTGAGGGACGGCCCCTGGAGATCCAGATCCGCACCCAGGAGATGCACGAGATGGCCGAGTTCGGGGTGGCCGCTCACTGGATGTACAAGCAGCGCCCTCAGGCCAGCGGAGGCGAAGCTGGGCCGGATGGCGATGCCAAGATGAAGTGGCTGCGCTCGATGCTCGACTGGCAGAAGGAGATGTCAGACCCGCAGGAGTTCATGGAGAGCCTGCGCATCGACCTGTTCGAGGACGAGGTGTTCGTGTTCACGCCCAAGGGCGAGGTCAAGTCGCTTGCCGCGGGCGCGACACCGCTCGACTTCGCCTACGAGGTGCACACCGAGATCGGCCACCGCTGCGTGGGCGCGCGCGTGAACGGCAAGATCGTGCCGTTGCACTACGAGCTGGGCTCGGGCGACATCGTCGAGATCTTGACCGCCAAGCGCGAGCGTGGACCCTCGCGCGACTGGCTGGCCGTCGTCAAGACGACGCGGGCGCGCAACAAGATCAAGCAGTGGTTCAAGGCCGAGTCGCGTGAGGGCACCGAGCACACTGGGCGCGAGCTGCTGCAGGAACACCTCAAGAAGCAGGGCCTGCCCGCACAGAAGATCACCGGCTCGGCGCTGCTCGCCGACGTGATCCGCGAGATGGGCTACCGCAAGGCAGACGATTTCTACATCGCGCTTGGTGGCGCAAAGATCTCGCCCAAGGTTGTCGTCAACAAAGTGCTGCAGCGCCTCAAGCAAGGCGAGGCCGCCGACGGCGATACGAGCGCCAGCGACCTGCTCAAGGTCGGCCGTCCACGCCAGCGTCCGACTACATCCTCTGGCAAGTACGGGATCAGGGTGGATGGGGTGGAGGATGTGATGTTGCGTCTTCGCCAAGTGCTGCCGGCCGGTCCCGGGAGATCCGATCGTGGGCTACATCTCCCTCGGTCGCGGCATCACGATCCACCGCAAGGACTGCCCGAACGCGAAGCTTTTGCAGCGCAATCCCGAACGCTTCACCGATGTGGGCTGGGAAGGCGACCAGGAGACCTCGTTCGTGGTGGAAATCCATATCGACGCTTGGGATCGCCACCGGCTGCTCGAGGATCTCTCACGTGCGTTCTCGGAGTCGGGCGCCAACATCCTCGAAGCGCGTTGCCTGTCGAGCCCCCCGATGGTCAAGAACCGCTTCGTGGTCGAGCTGGCCGACACGCAGAGCCTGAAGGGCGCGATCTCGCGGCTGCGCAACACCGACGCGGTGTTTGACGCTTACCGCGTTACGCCTGGCGGCGCTGGTTAGCCGCCGCCGCTAAAGCGTGTTGCCAAATGTGCTCGGTGAGCAGAGAGTGTCGCGCGCTATTGAGCAGCGCAAGTTAGCCGGTCTAGGAGATGACGCTCAGCGCGCGCGGGAGCACCGAGTAGCGCGCCTGCATCACGTCACCCAGGTAGTCACCGTCCACCTGGAGCGGCAACGGCTGCCCGTCGGTTGAGGAGACAGTCAACTCCAGGGTCTCCCCCAGCGAGCTGACCTGCCGGTGGCGGACGATCCGAGCGCGCTTGGAGAACGCTCGAAAAGCGATCGAGGGCATGTCAAAAGGCCGGGCGCGACGCAGGACGGAGGTCTCCAGCGTGCCCGAGTCGAGCTCCGCGCTATCGGCGACCTTGATCGGACGGTCCTTGAAGTACGTGAACGGCGAGCCATTTTGGACGATCGCGGTGACGCCGCTGTGCTGTCCTTCGCCGAGCTCGACCTGTAGGCGCGGCGGTTTGAGGATGTAGCGACGCGTGAATGTGCTCACTGCGGCCCAGGTGAAGTAGTAGGCGCCAAAGCGAGCCTTCAGATGCGGGTTGGAGTCCACGCGCTTGACGACGCTTGCGTCCAGCCCAAGCCCGGAGGCGAAGGTGAAGCAGCGACCGTTGACCACGCCGAGGTCGACCTTGCGCGGCTGCCAGTCGTCGGCCATCGCCAGCAGGTGCTCGGTGGCGTCGACCAGCTCGCCTGGGATGCCGAGGATCTTGCCGTAGACGTTGGCCGAGCCGCCGGGCAGGCACGTGAGTGGGGTGGGGGAGCCCTGCAGGCCATTGGCAGCTTCGTTGACGGTGCCATCGCCACCGAAGGCCACGACCACGTCATAGCCCTCGTGGGCTGCCTCGCGGCACAGCTCGATCGCGTGGCCGCGTGCCTCGGTGTCAACCGCGTCGACCTCGTAGCGGCCCTGCAGGGCATAGACGACAAGGTGGCGCAGGCGATCAGAGACCGTCGTGGCGTACGGATTGACGATGATCAGCATCCGCTTCTTGTTCGCGGGTGCGATCGGCTCGAAGACGTCGGGTGCGTCCGCCGGAACGCGATCGTCGGGACTTACGGGACTTACGCCTGTGCTCACTGCAAGCCCGTACACCGCAAGTGGGTAGGTGTTACCGAGGCTCGATCAGCTTCGGTCCCGCCAAGGCACATAGACCTCGGTAGATCGTCAAGCACAGGCGACAAAGCATGCCTTTTCAGGCATGTAGGGCCTACGAGAATCCGACATCGCACACGTAGGTCTTGTGTTCCGCTGCATAGCCTCCTATACTTGCAGGCGCATAGCTGAACACATCCAGAGGGGTGGAGGGACCTGGCCCAGTGAACCCCCGACAACCACCGTGTAAAAGCGGCAGGTGCCAATTCCAGAGAGATGTGTGGCGGGCTTCCAGTCTTTGCCACACGGTTCACCGGCGAAGACGATATGGAAGGAGCCCTCCGTGGCTGTCACACACCTTAGATGCAGAGAGTGCCGTACCGAGTACCCCCTTGAGGCGTTGTACGTATGCGATCGCTGCTTCGGTCCGCTTGAGGTCGCATACGACCACAGCCGCCTCGGCAATGATGTCGATGGGCTGCGCCGACGCATCCAGGCCGGCCCTCAGAACATTTGGCGTTACGCGGATTTCCTACCGGTACTCGATGGTCCTCCTGGGCCCTCAGGCCGGCTGGCATCGCGTACCGGCCTGCCGGCCGGGTGCACGCCCGCTGATCAAGGCCGACCGTCTCGCCCAACGACTCGGGCTACGCGAGGTGTGGGTCAAGAACGACGCCGCCAACCCAACCCATTCCTTCAAGGATCGCGTCGTATCGGTCGCCACGGCTCGTGCGCGCGAGCTCGGCTTCAAGACGATCGCTTGCGCCTCCACGGGCAATCTCGCCAACTCCGTCGCCGCTCACGGGGCGGCGCTGGGCCTTGAGTCCTATGTGTTCATCCCTGCCGACCTTGAGGAGCAGAAGATCCTCGCGACCGGCATCTACGGGACGAAATTGGTCGCCGTGAAGGGCAACTACGACGACGTCAACCGGCTCTGCACCGAGCTTTCGGCCGAGCGCGATTGGGCGTTCGTCAACGTCAACCTGCGCCCCTACTACGCCGAGGGATCGAAGACGCTCGCGTATGAGATCGCAGAGCAGCTCGGCTTCGAGCTGCCCGACCGTTGCGTCGTGCCGATCGCCTCTGGCTCACTGTTCACGAAGGTCGCCAAGGGCTTTGCCGAGTGGCGCGAGCTTGGGCTTATCGAAGATTCCTCCCGCCCGGCTCCCCGCATGAACGGCGCCCAGGCCGATGGCTGCTCGCCTGTCGCCTCTGCATTCGCAGCCGGACACGACGTGTGCAAGCCGGTGAAGCCGGACACGATCGCCAAGTCGCTAGCGATCGGCAACCCCGCCGACGGGCCGTACGCGATCGAGGAGGCACGGCGCAGCGGCGGCGGCGTCGACTCCGTCTCCGATCAGGAGATCCGCGACGGCATCGCGCTGCTGGCACAGACGACCGGCATCTTCACCGAGACGGCCGGCGGCGTCACAACGGCCGTGTTGGCGAAGCTCGCCGCACGCGGCGACATCGACCCGGAGGAGCGCGTGGTGCTCGTAATCACTGGCGAGGGCCTGAAGACGCTTGACGCGGTGCGCGGCACCTTCGAGTCACACGAAATAGACCCGTCGGTCGAGCAGTTCGAGACGCTCGTTGAGCAGGCCCCGGTCGACGCGACAAGCACGCCTGCTGCATTCGCTGGCGCACGGAGCTGAACGCGATGGGCGTCACGGTCAAGATCCCAACCCAGCTTCGCGCTGCCGCCGGCGGGGAGAGCGAAGCACAGCTCGAAGGCGCCACCGTACGCGAGGTCTTGGATAGCCTCTATGAGCGCTACGACGGACTCAGCGAGCGCTTGGCGGATGAGAGCGGCTCACTTAGGCGCTTCGTGAACGTGTACCTGAGCGGCGAGGACATTCGTTTCCTTGACGGCCTGGACACTCCGGTCGACGACGGGGCCGAGCTGACGATCCTGCCGGCGGTCGCTGGCGGCTAGGACGCGGTTGGCCGGCACCACTGCGGTGTCCTCGGTCACTCAGACCAATCGGAGATCGACGGAAATCGGTCAGCTCACTTCCTGAGCTGCTTGCCTGTGCCCAGAATGGGTATGCCGCCTCAACGGGTGCGTCCTTGCATTGCTTGAGCAAACGACGCTCTAGAAGCTGGTCTGATGACCGGTGTTGGTTTAGCGAGCAGCGCTGCCGGTTACGTGCTGTGCGGGCGCAGCGGCGTGCGCTGCTGGCGGCGTCGAGCCGCTGACGCCGACCGTTGACACGAGCCCGGCGGCGCACATCGCGCCGACCGTTATCGCACGCAGACGTTTGGGCGTGAGCCAGCCGAGATTGTGGGTCTGAAGCCACGTACGCAGCCCGCTGGCTGCGGAGGCGGCCGCCATGGCACAGCCAACGCACATCTAGTCAGCCTAGCGCGCTTTGGGCGGGCTGAGCGTAGGTAGGTCCTACACTCCACACCCCTCGTCTTTATAGAAGGTTTTTAGCTAAAATATCTATCTAAAATACTTCGCTAAAGATCGGTAGGTCCAAGATGGTTGTCCTGAACCCGGCAGACAAGATCAGGCGCACCGAGCTACATGCTCGCTACGGTGGCCGCCGCCAAGGTGGTATCAGCCCCTCAAAGGTCAGCAACAACGTCTTTCTAATAACTGACCCAGCAAGGGGGGAACGACACGGGTATCTCTATGACGGTCCACGGGATGATGGCTACTTCCACTACACGGGGGAGGGTCAGTACGGCGATCAGGTTATGACCCAAGGCAATCGTGCTACACGCGACCATGAAGATGAAGGCCGCGATCTACAAGTGTTCAGCGCCAACGGTACGGAGCTGACTTATATCGGTCAATACGTCTACGTCGATCACTACTTTGCCGATGCTCCAGAGACCAACGATGGGGACATGCGCAGTGTCATTGTGTTCCGTCTCAAGCAGCTACACGGCATCTCACCAGGACCCAACCGTTCCAAGCTCGATCGGCTTTCAACCGCTCCTATTACAGAGATTCCGGTAGAGCAGAACATCACAGAGTCAACTCTGATAAAGGGTGACCGTGAGCCCTATACAGCCGAGCGTCGGGAGCAGAAGCTGGTGAGAGAGTTTCTCCTCTCTCTTGAGGACGAAGGTCATGATGTTTGCCGCCTTCAACTCTTGCCCTCACAAGAGCCTGCGCCGATCTTTTGCGACCTCTACGACAAGACCACTAACACGCTATATGAGGCTAAGGGCACCGTCGCACGTCAAGCTATTCGGATGGCGATCGGGCAACTCGCCGACTACACGCGTTTGGTGCAACCAACACCCCACAAGGCTCTACTCGTACCTCAACAGCCCCGTCCTGATCTGTGTGATCTTCTTTCGAGGGAGCACATAGCCGTCGTCTGGCAGGACGGTAGTGGGTGGCTTAGATATGCCGCTTGAGGGCAGTGCACTTCTCTACTCGACCCAAGGTTGAAGCGCTCAGCGGCCGAACCAGCGTGCTCGTCGACTGGCGCCGAAGTGCTGCTTGTCTGCCGCGAGTGCCGCTGAAGGCTCGCCAAAGGTGCCCGTTGGCTTCGGACCGGAGAGGAAGTCCACCTGCACGCGACCGATACGTCCTGCCCCGAACTCGATGTAACAGATGCCGATGCCGTCGTAGGGAGCCGGCTGCTCGCCGCCACGTATGCTCGCGATCACCGAGTTCGCCACGACTCGTGCGGCGCCCTCAGCGAACACTCCGGCCTTTGGCACACCAGCGGTGGTGACGTCACCGACCGCATACACGCCGGGAAACCGCGTCTCGAGCGTCTTCGAGCTGACGGGCACGAAACCGTCCTCGGTCATGCCACTGTCGATCACGACGTCAGGGGCACGATGCTTCGGGACACCCAGAAAGAGGTCATATGCCATCTCGCTGCCGTCGTCGAGCACGGCTACGCCCCGAGCCGAGTCAACCGAGCTCACGCGGCGGCCAGGAACGAACGTTATGTCGCGCTCGGCGAAAGCTGCCTCCAGCGCACGCGAAGTGTCCGGCGAGGGCGGGACAGGGGTGCCGAGCGGCAGCACGAAAGTGATCTCACAATCCTGGCGCACACCCCGAGTCAGTAGATAGTCGTGCAGCAATAGCGCGGTCTCACTCGGTGCCGGAGGACACTTGAAGGGCGCTCCGCAAACACCGATGATCGCCCGGCCTTGCTTGAACTCAGGCAGCAACTCGCTCAACCGCTGCGCGCCCGCCACCGAGTAGAACTCGTTGCTCTCGGCCAGCCCAGGCGTGGCATCGAAGTCGTAGTCGGCCCCTAGCGCCACGATAAGGACATCAGCCTCGTATACACCGGCATCGGTAGTCACGCGGCGCCTATCGGGGTCGATCGCGGTGACCGTTTCGCGCAGGAAGCGCACACCAGGCTTGACGATCTCGCGATAGGGGTGACTCACCGCGTCCAGCGTTGTCCTGCCGAACATAACGTCAAGCTTGGAGTACCCAAATACGAACGAGTCGTTCTTGTCGATCAAGGTCACCTCGACCTCGTCGCCGAGCGCCTCCGAGAGCATGGTCGTCAGCTCGAGGCCGCCAAAGCCCGCTCCCAGAACAACCACACTGGTCTTCATTCAGCGAGCATACATGCGAGCACAATCTGTAGCCCAGGAAACTCAGACTCATTTGTCGAGCAAACACACCATCGGAGCGGCGTAGATCCTTGCAGCCAATGGGATTCGAGAAACGCGCCCGGCAAGATTCGAACTTGCGACCTTCCGCTCCGGAGGCGTCCACGGAAATCGGCGAAGAGGGCTGGAATCCCTAGTATCCGTGGGGTGATTCTGGCCCTCTTGTTGTTCGGGGGCTCGGGCGATATTCGGGTGGATTCGGGCCAATTCCGGGGGGTTCTGGCCAACGGTTGGCCACTATCGCCCAACGACCTGCTCAATGCTGTGGCGCCGCCGAGGCTCTCAGCGGCGCCGCCCCATACCCACTGATCCGCAGGTGACGCCGCAACGTCCGGACGAAAGCTCTACGCTTACGGCCATGAGCACCCTTAACGTCTCGCGCCGCGTGCGTGTCGGGGTGGCACGTCGGGCGGGCTTCTCCAGCGGCATGGCCTCTGTTTTCCGGATACTCGGCCGTGGCCGGCCGGCCCCCCCGCTCGTCCGTCGGGGACCTGGGTCATTGCGCGAGGACGCACACGCACTCCAGCGCGACAGCGAACGCCTCTTCCGTGACGACGCAGCCTAGCGGCGACGAGCCGGAGGGCGCTCACGAGATCGAGAGGGCCGAGGATGTCATCGTAGGCGAGCCCGTTGGTGACGACCCCTCGCATCCCGACCGGCGCCTTGCATGGTCGGCAAACTTCAGCGGTCCGCTCCCGCCGCCCGCGGTGCTCGCCAAGTATGACCAGACGGTCCCGGGCCTCGCACGCGAGATCGTGGACCAGTGGAAGGCCGAGACGGAACATCGCCACCGGACGATCGACGGACTGCGCGAGATCGACCAGGAGTCGATGCGCGCCTACTACGGGGGCGAGCGTCACGGGCAATGGCTGGCGCTCGTCGTCTTTCTGGCCGTGATCGCCGTGGCGGCCTTGGCGGTCATCCTGCATAGTGAAGCTATCGGCGTCGCCGCCATCGTCACTGGGGGCGCCTCGGCGATCTGGGCCATGCGCCGTCGCAGCGACGGCGCTGGCGCTATGACACCACCGACCAACCTCAACGAGGGTGACGCGATCGAGACCACCGAGCCTCCCAACCCATGAGCCTCCGCCGGACTGTGGGGTAGGATGACCTCGACGGTCAGTCCATGCCGTCGCCTTCCAGTGGTCCTCGGTCCACATTTTGCCCGTCGATAGCCGTCTCGCTCACGCGGGGCGGCTTCGCCGGTTAAGGGGCTCGGGCGAGTCGTCCGCAGAGCCTGTCAATCTGGAGACGCAAAATGCAGACGATCGAGAACCATGGATATCCCGGCAGCTGACGCGCCGCACGACGCACGCGCCCTGGCCGACCTGCCCGCGGACTTCTGGGCCGCCGACGAGTGGTCCCCAGAGCACGCGCATCGCCTGCGGCAAGAGTTCGTTGCCGCAGACCGCCCGGCCGAACCCGCCGAAACAGCCGAGCAGGCTTGCTCTACGCGGGAGTTCGCCGCCGATATGCTCCGCATCGGGTGTGGTGTGGAAGTGAGGCTGGCTCATCCGTCGAGGCCGTGGCTTCTTGAGGGTGGACAGGCACTTACTCCTCCGCAGCGGCGGAGCTACTGGGCTTACAGGTGGTCCCACGGCGTCCGCCGTACCCGCCAGCGCGTTCCGCTCCTGCGCAGGACTCGACGTCGTGGTGCTGGGCGCCCACGCGGGCGGCGGTCATGCAGCAGATCGCCTGGCGGCCGATCAAAACACCGAAGTACCGAAGGCGAACCGGGTGAACCACCGGCCCGATATCTAACGGTCGCGCCGCAGGCGACGATCTATACGTTCGGCTGTCTGAGCCGTGAGCGGCGGGGCGAAGCGTGAGCCGCTTGGACGCCGACCAGGCGCTCGAAGCGCTCAGAAACCTTGGTTTGAGCTATCGGCCAGACCTACGTCAGCCCGACGGCTTGTGGAAGGCACGCTGCCCGGTCTGCGTGGCATACACCGACAAGCCGGCGCTCACCATCATCGAGTCCCGGCGCGGCGCTCCAGTCAGCCTGTCGTGCGCCTCACGGTGCTCGCGTGACGAGATCGCCAACCGTCTACACGACGCTCTACGGCCGCCCATAGACGGACATCTCGCGCTCGAGCTAGCCGAGACAGCCTCCGCAATCGCCGCTCGAGCACTCCAACTCGCCGCTGATGCCGAAAGGCGCGTCGCACAGCTCGAAGCCGAACGCACACCACTGGCGGTCGCCGCATGAAGATCCAGCTCGTGGTCCCTGGCCGTCCTGTGCCACTGCAACGCAGCCGTACGAGCAGTGGTCGCCACTACCTGCCGGCGCGCAGCAAGACCTACCGTTTGCTCGTGCAAGCCGAGTGGATGGCTGCTGGGCGCCCATCGCTCGGCGACGCACCGTTCGCGGCGTCGATGCGGTTCTACGGACTGCGTGCAAATGCCGATCTCGACAACGCAATCAAGGCGATCCTTGATGGGTTGAACAAGCTCGCGTTCACCGACGACTCGCAACTCGTCTGCTTGAGCGGTTGCCACAAGTTGCGGGTCGATGATGCTGGTCCGCGCGCGGAGATCGACATGTGGACGACGGCATGACAGAGCCGTCTCGCATCGCAGCCATGCTCGGTGAGCCCGTGGACTTGCTGTCGATCGACACGAGCCAGTCGCGCCCGTGGACACGCGGAGCCAAGCAAATCACCCGCCCAGGGCTTCGATCCATCTGGTTCGGCGCACGCGGGTCGGGAAAGTCCATCGCAGCCCTGATCCTCAGCGTGCAGGTGCTCGAAGCGGGCGGCTCCGTGATCTATGCAGACTTTGAGAACGGCGCCCGCCGGCAGGCCGAACGACTAGAGACCATCCTGCTTGACCGGCCGCCAGCAGCACGCGACGCCATACGTGAACGGTTCGACTACCGGCCCAACCCGCGACTCGGCAAGCTCGCCAACACCTCGGCGGTCGGGGAGTGGGTCAAGCTATTCGCAGGACGCGACCTGGCCGTGATCGACAGCTGCGCTCGCGCGCTCGCACAGCTCGGACTAGACGAGAACAGCACCTCCGACTTCGGGAAGTTCATGGTCGGCCACATCGACCCGCCCGCCGCGCAGGGGACCTCGATGGTGCTGCTCGACAACACGGGCTGGGCCGAGGCAGACCGCAGTCGAGGCGCATCCGGCAAGTGGGACATGGTGGAGCTGGTCTACAAGATCACAGCCACCGACTTCGCACCAGACAAGCCCGGCACGATCACACTCGACCGCGTACGCAGCCGCGACGGCGACGAGGCCCGCCAACTAGCCGCACACGTCGGCGACGGCAACTACTCCACGCTCCACCGCCCCGAGCTATCCGAACGCCAAGCACACATCGTCGAGGCACTGCTCGCCTACATCGAACAACACCCCGGATCAACCACCGATGAGGTCGCGAAAGGCATCGGCATTCGCAAGCAGGAGTGCCGGTCCCAACTCGCCAATCTGGAGACCCCCGGGACCGGCACTGGGACCGTCACTAAGCGGCCGTCCCAAGTCCGGGACCGGCGCGGAGCACCACACACCCGCCAGGGCTGGTATCTCGCATCACAGAGCCAAATAGCGGCGTTCCCACAAAACGGGACCGGCACGGACCAGCACTCCACGGCAGATAGTGGCGTTCCCGGTCTCCGGTCCCTTAAGGACCGGACCGGGACTCCCACTGCGGACCAAGACCATGCTGAGAAGGCCCTCAGATGAATACCCAAGCCCAACCCGCGACCCCTTGGTGCAGGCCGTTGAACCCTGCTCCCGCACACGCCGTGAGCGTGCAGCCCCAACGCGTGTGCGCGCGCGAGGGTGGTGTGCGCCGATGAGCCTAGTGACAGCGGCCGTGCTCGCGGACGACCTCGGCGTTAGCCGCGACTACATCTACGAACACGCCCACGAGCTTGGTGTGCTGCGACTCGGTACGGGTCCGAAGGCGCGACTCAGGTTCGATCCAGATGTCGCTCGCGTTGCGCTGTCCTGCTACGGAAGCGAACGGTCGCAAGCCCCTATCACCAGTGCTGGTGCGGCATCTGAGCGGTCGCCGAGGTCACGGCAGCGTTCGTTGGCCACTCATCGACCGAAACCCGGCTCGATCCTCGCTCCTCGACCCCGGAGGGCCGCATGAAGCCGCCGCCTGCCCAGAATTATGACGCGCTGAGCCAAAATCGACCCCGGGTAGGTCGCGCGTGTCGTGTTGGTCATTTTTTGTCCTTGGGCCGTTGCGGTGAAACGCCACGGTTGCAACGTGGAGGTTTGTTGTGTCTCGTAGACCTGTGAAGCCGAAGCGTCGTGCGGAAGCTGTGCAACTTGCTGCTGAGGTTGGGGCTGCTGAGGCTGGGCGGCGGCTTGGGTTGCCGGCGGCGACTGTGCGTTCGTGGGTTCACAGGTCTGGTGGTGTGAGTGCGCGTGGTGGTCGGGCGCCGGCGGTGAGTGCGGCTGCGGCTGTGTCGGTGTCGGTGGTTGAGGATTCGGCTTCTGGGTCTTCTGATCCGATTGTGCTTGCTGAAGGTCGGGCGCGTTCTTCTTGGAGTGCGGCTAGCGAGACGATTGTGGAGGTGCGGAATGCGACGGCGCGTGGCGATGCGCTGGCGGCCCGCCATTTTAGTGCTGCGTTTAGCGTCGCTTCCGATCAGGCGGCGAAGGCTGAGCGCCTGCTGCTGGACATGCAGGAGAGAAGGCCGCGGATCGAGCAGGCGCAGATTTCTTGGATGGTGATGCGTCTACGGGGGTGTCTGCACGAGCTTGGCCTGGACCCGGATAGGGAATCACGGGTAGTTGTAGCCATAAAACGATGGTTCGCCGAGGAGATGCCTACCGTGTCCGGGCCTCGGAGGCGTCCGGTGCCCGACTCAGAGCCCGTTGCTGAGGTTGAGCCGGAGGCGCCCGTGGTCGAGGATTTGACACCAATTGGTGTCGTCCCATCGGAGTCCGCCGGTAAGGAGGCTGTGGTCGACGATGCTGGCACGGCCAGCGAGCCTGAAGCGGCGGAAGTTGCTGAGCGGGCGGCAGCCGCACAGGCACCGCGCCGAGTACCGAATTACACGCCGTTGCCGCGCGGGTGGGAGAGAGGCAGTCTCGCGCCTGGTGGTCGTGGTCGCGGTCGGGGTCCAGCGGGCAGGGCGGGCGCGTGATGACTGAGCGCGAGGCCGTGCAGGTCCTTGAACGCCGCGCCGCGCATTTGAGCGAACGCATCCGCGAGGCACGCAACGGCGTCGGCCACGACAAACGCGAGTTGAGCGCGTTGAAAAAGGCGATGAAGCTCCTCCGCGAAAACTCGGAGGCCGACTGATGCCCGTCACGCGGGGGCGCAAGCTCGAAGGGGAACGTGTGGCGCGTGAGCGTGAGCGTGAAGAGAAGCGCGCTGCGAGGCGTGAGAAGCGCGAAGCGCGTAGGGCGGCACGTCGTTTGGAGCAGGGTCAACGTCCGGTGAATAGATCACAATCGTAAGGAGAAATTAATGCCAACAGCTATCGCAACACCAACATCCACGGACCCCGTTATCTCAGACGCGCTTTGGCGCAGCTACAGGCGAGCGCGTGCTGCTAATCCTGAAAGGGTGGCGTCCTATGCCGCTGGTCTCGCGTTGGACGAGCAGGGGATCCCGGCTGATCGGGGACGCCTGGAACGCCTGTTGTACAACCGCGAGGTCGAGAAGGGTTTGCGGCCGTCGCGTCACGAAAGAGAGCAGGATGCCCTAGCCGATGCCGAGGCTGCCCAAGCGGCTCGTGCGGCAATTGTGGACGGTTCGATCGACGCGATCGAGATTGATGCTCGCGAGCGTATCGAGGAGCTGAAGTTGCAGATCGAGCGCATGTCGGTTGAGGCTCTGACCGATGCGAATGTTGCGACCGAGCAAAAGGCGGCGTTGAGCGAGCTGACGGAGGTCGAATTGGCGCTTGCGAATGTGACACGCGCTCGCCCGGAGACTGCACGTCGCGAGGCGGAGGCGGCCGAGCAGGCCGAGCGTAAGGCCCGCGCGAAGGCCGAGGATGAAGCTCGTGCGCTGCAACGGCAAATCGCCAAGGCTGCCGCACGTGTGAATACGGCGGCGGGCGTGTTCGCTGAGTCCGTCGCCGCTTTCCGGGACCTGAAGGAAGCACAAGTGGTTGCCCTTGCTGCCGCTGGCCGTGACCAGGCAGTGCTCCGTGGTCGGTATTACCGCGCGGGCGAGGTGTCGGCGGCTCTGTGGGTGGCGCTGCGTGATCGTGGTGTGAAAATCGATGGCGTTGAAGGCGGCCGGCACGCCGCGCCGCTTGCCGAGACGGCGGAGGAGGAGATCTGATGCGCGAATTCTCCCACCCCGTTTCTCTACGCAAGGCGGACAGGGAGGGCAAGTTCTACGGGGTTGTCTTGGAGCCGAATCTTCCTGATGCGCATGGGGACGTGTTTACTCCCGTGGAGATCGAGAAGGCGGCCCACGCGTTTATGCGGGACTACTCGATGGCGAAGGCAGAGCACGCCGCAGACGTGCAACACAGTGGCAGGGATGCGGGTGCGGACCTGATTGAAAATTTCATCGCGCCGGTGGACATGGTTTTGGGCGGAGAGCCCGTTACACGGTCTTCCTGGGTGCAGGCATGGCAGATCGACGACCCGCTTCTGAAGCAGGAAGTCGATGAAGGCAAGATAACGGGCCTTTCCCTTGAGGGAACGGGCGTCCGTCACCCAATGGGAATGGAGATTTAGATGCCCAATCACGTAACCGACGTGCGCGTGCGGCGCATTAGCTTTGTGGATCGTGCCGCTACGCGTGACCCCGAGAACCCAACCGAGCCTCGGCGTGCCCTTTTGTTCAAGTCTGAGGACGCGACGCCCGTGGAGCTCGAGAAGCGTCGTATCGGCAAGAAGGGCGCGGCGCCCGCACCCGAACCCGCATCCGCACCCCGCGACGTGGAAGCGAGCGATTTCCGGTTGTCGTCCGCGCTTGCCGAGGTGGAAGCCGGCGAACGGCGCATGTTGGCCGACCCGAACCACTCCCCCGCGCAGCTCCAAAAGCACAAGAAGGTAAAGGCGGAACTCGAAACCGAGTTGTTTCACCTCCATCACCCGCAGCAGGCCGCCGCGCGTGATGAGACCCTGCGCAAGGCTGAGGCCGAGAAGCCGGCCGGTTTGTCGAGTGCACTGAACAAGGCTGAGGCGCTCCAAAAGTACGACCCGGAGCTGTCGAGCGCGGAGGCGTTCCGTCAAGCGATGCTCGACCCAGCGGTGCAGGACGAGTATTATCGCGAAAGCCGTACACTTCCCCCACCTGCTCCGCGCCAGCTCTCGAAGGCCGAGCAGGACCGCGAGAGCGTGGAGCGCGCGGCCGACTATCTCGTCAAGTCTGAGGGTCTTCGACCGGCCGAAGCGTATGCCCGAGCGCTACGCGAGTCGGGCGTCTACAGTCGGGCTGCCGCATGAGGTTGCGCAGCGGGGATGACCCGTTTTCGTTCCCGGGGGGTGAAGTGAGACATGGCTGACGGCGTAAGCTTGGGGAGCGCGAACCTCGACCTGACCGCCGATCTCGGTCCCCTAGCGCGCGATCTTGACAGGGCGAAGGCGAAGGTAGCCGCTGCTACGGCCGAGATGCAGGCGATGTTGGATTCCCTTCACGCTGACGCTGATGTGGGTGTTGGTGTGTCGCATGTGGGTAGTTTGGGGGGCTTGTCCGCGATGGATCGTGGTTTCTCTGTTGAGCATCTCGCTGCCACTCGTGATCTCGCGGACGCTTTCCGTGAACACACGCAAGTCACTCGTGACCTATTGGCGGCGGGTCCCGCAGGCAGGAGCGGCGACACGGTTGTCACGGGCGTGGGAGGGCATACGAGCGGCATCTACGGTGTTCGCGGGGCGTCTGCTCCGGGCTCGGTGTCTAACCCGATCGTCGTGGTCATGGAGGCCGCGAGCCGTACCCCCCTCGGTGCTCTCGCAGCGGCGGTTGGCGAGGATACGATCAGCCAGGGAGACCAGCGTACAGTCGTAGCGACCACCCAGGGTTCGCAGACGCGTGTGGCGGCCGCTGGGGCTCCCGGCAGTCCCGTTGATCGTCAAGCAACCGACATTCTCGCTACGGGTGCTTCTCGTGGCGGTGGCGGTTCTCCCAACGTGACACCCGGAGGGCATCCGGCGGAGGGTAGTCCTTTCCAGGCGCTTGCGAACATTGAGGCTGCGCAGAGGCTTGCGGCAACGCCGAGCACAAAGCCCGTTCCCGTCAACGTCACGGCCACTGATCCTTCGGTCACGCGTGCTGAGAGCGGCGCAACTGCGCGAGCGATGGCGGACCTCCTCGCCGCCAAGCAGCTCGCTCCGGGGCAACGCGCCAATCGTGATCTTCTCGAAGGCTATCCCCTCCTCGGCTACCGGGTGGGAACGTCACCGACGAGTCCGTTCCCACGCCTCTACGGACCCGGAGGCCAGGTCGGGACCACAGAGTACGGACAGTTCCCCGGAGAGGGTCCCGGCGCCCTAGACGCGCTCCTCGCCGGCCGCGGTGGAGGTGGTGGGGGCGGCGGCCTCGGTGCCTTCGGCTTGGGTGGCCTGTTTGGTGGGGGTGGAGGCGGAGGAGAAAGCACTCTACGCCGGGTGCTGTATGGCTCAAGTTGGCTTCCGGGCGCGGCGGGTATCGGGACGCTTGGCTCATTTGCCGGCTTCGGTCCCGAGCACGCCCTCCTCACCGTGGGGGGGATCGCAGGGTCGGGTGTAGCTGCACTCGGGGGCGGAGCGCTGCTTGCGGGCGGCGCTGCGGCAAAGCTGGGCGCAGGGATGGGCGCGGACATGGCGGTCGGATCTTCCGCTATCGCAGACACCACGAGTCTCTACAAGGCGCAGTCCGCTCTGAATGACGCGATCACGGCATTTGGACCGGATTCCAAGAAGGCCGCGGAAGCCGCCGAACAGCTCAAGCTGGTCTATGCGGAAATTGGGCATACCGCCGGAGTAGCGGCGGAGGCGCGTCTCGCTGGACAGGTCGAAAAGCTAAATGAACAGTGGGATAAGCAGACCAGCGGTGCGCGTGTCGCGTTTGTCCACCTTGCGGAACCACTGGTCGAAATAGCGTCGAAGTGGATACCGCTAATCAATACGTCGGCGGAACACAACTTTGCGTCGATGTCGAGCAACCTGAAGCCGTTCTTCTCGTATTTGAAGGGTCCCGAAGCGATGGGCATCTTTCAACAGCTCGAGAACGAGTTTCGGGCACAGATACCTACCGCTATGCACGCCCTCGACGAGGGCTTCCAGTTCTTCGCTAAGACCATTGCGACGGTTTCGCCTCTCACGGGCGGTCTTATCACGGACCTGGATCATTTCTTTACGAAGATGGACGAACCCGCCCATTTCGCTAAATGGGAATCACTGATGATGAAAATGATCGGTGATTTTCACGTCTGGGAGGCGTTCCTAAGGGAACTCGGCGGTGCGCTTGTAGACCTGTTTGACAAGGATGCGAAAACGGGCGAGAGCATCATCGAAGTGTTGACGGTAATGCTCCACCATGTCCGTGAATATGAGCAGTCGGTGACGGGTGGTGCGAATATCAGCAACATCTTTGAGGTGCATCGCGAAGAGATCATTGCGCTAATCAAAGCTATCGCCCCGCTCGGGGACGCTTTCTCCCATGTCTACATGGCTGTGGCGCCGCCTATGGTGGAAATCGTCACGGACCTTGCCGAAGGTCTCGACGCCGTGGTGAAAGCTCTAGAGAAGCTCGGTACTGCCGGCGAGTGGGCGGTGGGTCTCACCGCGCTCGCCGTGCGACTCAAAGTTCTCGTACCCCTCTTGCAGGCCACAAAGACCGAGCTGTTGGGGACCGCTACCGCCCAAGGAGAGGCTGCGGCAGCGGCCTCCGCGCAAGCTCGGGCCGAGGCCCTAGCTGCCGGGGCGACGGAGGAGGATGCGGCCGCCGCCGCGAGTGCTGCCGCCGCCAACGCGGGGCTCGCTGATGCACAGGGCGCAGGAGCTGCGGGAGGCGCGGGAGGACTCCTCGCGGGCGCAGGGAAGGGCGGTCTCACAAGCCTTCTGCTTAGAGGTGGCCTGACGACGGGCTTCGGACTCCTGGCTGCGGGTCTCGTCGCCAAAGCCACAGGCGCGAAAGGGACACTCAGTACGTCGATCAGTGCAGCAGGCGCAGGTGCGGGATTTGGACTCATAGGTGCTCCCGCGATGGACGCGGTCGTCGGTTCCACTATCGGTGGCCCCTTGGGTCTCGCGCTCGGCGCGGGGCTCGGCTTTGCCACTCCGTACGCAATCAAGTTCCTTAGCGACGTGTTCTCATCTCATGCACCCGAATACGGCAAGAAGTTCGCAGCAGGATTCACGGCCCCGCTGCAAGCGGACCTCGAACGCAGCGGCACTGGACGGTCGGGATCGGCCCTGGAAAAGGCACTGGCTCAACATCGCGAAGCGACGGAAAGCTCACGCCACGCGCTCAGTGAATATGGCTCCAATCGTGCCCTGGAGTCGAGTATGTACGTGGGAGTCGGGGAACCGTACGCACCGGGATACAAGAAGGCTTTTAACGCTAATTTCCTCAACGAACTACGCGAAGGCGTAGGTGCGGCGGAACTTCTCAAGAAGTCATTCGCAGGGGTAGCTCATCCCACCACGTTCGCGTTTATCCAAGACGTGGTGGGCCAGCTGCGAGGGCTCTCGGGGGAGTCTCGCGCGGCTGCGGCCGAAGCGATGGTGCGTTATGCGCAAGGACTTGAATCCAAGGGCACGCTTCCAAAGGATGCCGTCGCCCACGTCATCAACTCGTTGAAGGCTGAGTATCCGGCGCTCGGCGCATATTTCAAGGCGCACTCGTTGGAAACGAGCGAACAGGTAGCCGCCGCGTTCAAACTCCAACACGCCCAAGCCAACATCTCCGCCGCCCTGGAGAAGATACGTACAGAATGGGGATTGTTTAATGTTGATCCGGCGGTTACGGGCAAGAACTGGGTACAGAACGCGAATGTGGAGATGGGGGACTTCCACAAGATCGTCGCTACCTCTACCGGATCGGCTAAGCAGGAAGCTCTCGTTCACATGCACGAGCTGCAAGGCGGCGTAGCAGAAACTACCCTTACGATGTTGGACAATGTAAAGGCTCGCTTCGCTGGCTGGGGACCGGCGATGAAAGCCGGAATAGGTCCCGCCGTAAGCGAGGCTGGCAGTGAACTCTCCAAGTTCGTAGGCGAAATAGAAAGTGCCATGAGTTCCGGTGTCCTTTCCGCCCAGGTAGGATCCCGCGAGATTGGTGAAGCGTTCAATACCTATCTGAAAGCCCTCGGTGCCGGCGGGGAGATACCCCTCGTCGCCGTAAAGGGCCTCTTCGGAAAGTATACGGGCGGCAGAAGCTCCAGTGGAGAAATCTCGCCGCTCAAAGGCGCGGGTGCATCGGGTGCCCTCATGCAGATCGGACAGCCCGGGACCGCCGGGCACGACACGGTACCGCTTAATGTCGGCGGCAACAACATCATGGTGGGCGAGGGGGAGCAGGTCGCCGTGTTCAACCGTCACCAGATCCCGATCGTCAACGCCGCCCTCGCAGACATGGGCGGCCTACCCGGCTTGTTCTCCCAGGTGAAAACTCCCAACTACATGGCGTCGGGAGGCATCGTCGCACCGGCCGTGTCTGGCATTGGGGCGCTCGCGAACATGGTGCGCGCTGGTCTCGCGGACGTAGCGAAGGCCGCGAACACCAAGGCTGGGAACGCTCACCCTGCTGGGGGCGCTCCGGGACATGGGGGAGCGTTTGGTGCCGCGTCCGCAAGCGGACTACCCGCTGCCGCCCGCTCGAAGCTTATGCAGATCGCTCACGCAAGAGGCTGGGACGCCGAAGCGTGGCTTGGAGTGATCGGACTAGAGTCCGGCGGTAACCCTGCGGCACGCAACCCATCCGGCGCCTACGGAATCGGCCAGGCCCTCGGGGCGACACAACGCGAGTTTCCGAAGATGGTCAGCTCTAGTGCGGTCGAGCAGATCGAAGGCATGGCTGAATATATTGCCAGCCGCTATGGCAACCCGACGGCCGCGCTCGCACACGAGCATAGCTTCAAATGGTATTCCCACGGTGGACTCCCGGGTTTCGCCAGTGGCGGCCTACCGCATGTCATCGGTAGCCATGCGCAGAAGACGACGCCCGTGCCCCGCAACTTCGGGCAGGGTGCCCACACTAAGAAGGGCGGGGCGAACAAGTCCAAGACGTCGAAGAAGGTCAGCGGCAAGGTTCCAGGGATAGTGTGGCCGGCTCCTGTCGCGGAACTCGAAGACCTCATCAACAAGGAAATCCCGATCGCTTCAGAAGCCTATGGGGCCGTGGGTAACGAAATCTCTCTCCACGAATACGGTTCGGGAGAACTAGCGTTCATCCTCACTGAAGGTCCCTTGGGGGAACAGGTCACACCCTATGAGAATCTAGCGAATGTTGAAGGTCGTCTGGGCCAGTTGCATAAGCTTGCCAACACGGAGGGTAATTACCACGCCCTCCTTGAAAAGGCGCGGGGCACGATCAGTGTATTGAATGGGTGGGTTGCCACGGCGATCAAGGCACGCGAAGAGCTAATCAAGAAGCTCAAGGAAAGAATCGCGAGGCTCCAAAAGCAGATCGACAAAGCGCGTCATACGATAGAAGAAAATCTGAAGGAGATAAGGACGCTGAACGCTTCTATCTCGAAGGTGGAACACCATATTAGTAGCCTGGAAGGCCATCCGAAGAAGAATGCGACAGCTATCAAGTCGGCGAAAGCGGAACTTTCAAAGCTGCATTCCGAACGTCACGGGTTGGAAGCCCAGAACAAAGAACTCGGTGGGAGCGACACGTCCATTGGCGAAGGCGGAAAGCTGCATGTGTGGGAAGGGCAACGCGAAGCGTACAAGTCCCAGAAGGAAGGCCGGGAACAACAGGTCGCGGGCTTGAAGGAACATGGAAAAACGTGGGGCGAAGACCTAACCACTATCCAAGGTGTCGGTGGGAGTGGCGGAGAGCTTGGCGAATCGGCGTTGACTCTCGCCAAGCTCGCAAAAGAAGAAGAAGAACTCGGTGTAGGCTCGATGGCTAAGGCGCTGGAGAAGGCTAAGCTACAGGCCGGCCCGGGTGCTGGCGAACAAGAACTCACATCATTGTTGAAGCAGCAGAACGAACAGCTCGCCGCACAGTTCGCGGTCAGCCAACGCCAATACCAAGTGTTGGCTGACCTTCCCCCGTTTGGTGGATCGTTCGCGTCTGGCGGGATCGTACCTGGCCCTCCCGGAGCACCGAGGCTTGTGATCGCCCACGGTGGCGAGGGCATCGGGAATCTCAACACAAAAGTGGACTTGCATTTTGCTAACGGGATGGAGTGGTTGAAAGGCTTTGTACGAGCAGAAATCAAACAAGAGACGCGTAACATGACTCGCGGCCCGAGCCGGCCAATTCCGAGCCGTGGAGGAGGGCTACTCACATGAGCGTAGAGATAGGTTTGGGTACTTGGGTGAACGAGGCCATGCTCCCGATACTGAAAAAGTTCGAGGAACGGATCGACGGCGATCTCAGCAAGAATGATGTTCTCGCAGCCTATTCCGCTGTTTCAGGGGCACTCGCGGTCGGGTTGCGCCAAGGGATAGCGAGTGCTGTCTTCGAGATCGAGACCCAAGTGAAGCAGCAGGGAAGCGATTTCACAGTCCTTGTCCACGTTGATCTTCCCGATTACGACCCGTGGTTCGAGGAGTACGGAGAGTAAAGGCAGGAATGGGTCGTCACCGACAGCGCCGTGATTCGCCCGCCTCAGCAACGCGGGCGGGGCCATGAGCGGCGTTCTCACCTCGGGCGATGGGATCGCCCGTCCGGAGCCTGCAGGGGCTCAGATCGCCTTATTTGCTTTCACGGGCTTGCGTCTTGTCATGGGTGGGTGTAGGATGCGCCCCGACCATACAAGTGCCCCCGCGCTGCGCTAACAGCCGGGGGCGTGGCCCCGAGAGTGCGACCTCACGGAGCGCGAGCAACGCTATCGGACTGACAGTCGGCGCGCTCAACCTCTCAGGACAGACCCTCGGAGCCTCCCACTACAAGGAGGAACCGATGAGCACACCTACCACCGAACTGCGACCCGCCTGGAACAGTGCGGTCGCCCTCATGGCAGAGGCCTGTCGTACGAGCGACACGGCCCTTAGCACCCAGCGGGCCTATAGGTCAGACATGGCGGCATTCGTTGATTGGGCAGTCATGGAAGGGCTCCCGATCGCCGACGTCGTACCGCGAGATATCTCCCGGTACATGGCGTACTGTCGCGAGCAGGGATTGTCGCCCTCTACAGCCGGCCGCAAGCTGTCGGCGATACGAACGCTCTATCGCACCCTGCGCTCCCACGGGCAGGTCAAGAGCAACCCGGCGCAGATCGTGCGCAAACCACGCGCACCGCGCCACCTGCCGCGCGTACTCAGGGTCGATGAGGTCGTCACGCTGCTTGACAGCATCCCAACGGTCACGCCGAAGGATCTGCGCGACCGTGCAATGTTCGAGGTCATCTATTCGAGCGGCCTGCGCTGCAAGGAGCTGATCGCGCTACGCGTGGACGATGTGGTGCTCGGGGAGCAGCAGGTTCGCCTAGAAGGCAAGACCGGCCCCTATGGTGGCAGCAAGACGCGGTTCGTTCCGATCGGTGAGCCCGCACAGATCATGGTCCGCGAGTACGTCGAACGGGCGCGACCGGCGCTCAGGGACGCATCCCGTGAGGACGACGGGACCCTCTTCCTTACACGGCGAGGCAACCCGCTGGCCACCAGCGATGTGCGTCGTCGTCTCAAGGTGTGGGCGTCGCAGGCGGGGATTCTTGATATTCACCCGCACACGCTGCGTCACAGTTACGCGACGCACCTGCTCGACGGGGGTTGTGAACTGCGAACGATCCAGGAGCTATTGGGCCACGTCAATATCAGCGTGACCCAAATGTACACGCAGGTCAGCTCCGCACGGATGAGCAGCGCTTACACCGATAGTCACCCTCGCGCGGGAAGGGGCGGCGCATGAGCATCCAGGATCGGCTGACATCCGAATTCTTGACCTTCCTGGAGTTCGAGCGCGGGCTCTCGCCGAACACCGCAGACGCTTACCGGCACGATCTGCGCCAGTTCGGCGAGTTTCTAGACGGCCAGGGCATGACACCAGCGAAGGCCACGCACACCGACTTGATGGGCTTCCTCGCGGGACTCACTAAGGGGGAGCGGCCCGTGGGTCCCGCGACGTTGCAACGCAAGGCTGCGTGCCTGCGGTCGTTCTACCGTTGGCTGGACGTCGAAGGGCTCATCGACGATGACCCATCCCACGATCTACCTAAAGCACCCAAAAACAAGTCCCTGCCGCGGGTACTCTCCCACGAGCAGGTCGCGTTGCTGCTCGCACAACTATCCGGGACGAGCCCGCTCAACCTGCGTGATAGGGCGATCCTTGAGGTCATGTACGGGTGCGGCCTTCGCGTATCTGAGGCGATTGGACTGCATGTGGGGAGCGTGGACGCCCAAGCGGGGATGCTCCGGGCGTTCGGCAAGGGCTCCAAGGAAAGGATCGTGCCGGTCGGCCTCGAAGCGTTGGACGCCATCGAGACGTATCTACGCGACGCGCGTCCCAAGCTCGTGAAGTCGCGGCCCGAGCCGTGCTTGTTCGTGAACAGTCGCGGCGGCCAGCTCACGCGCATGGGTATCTACAAGATCATCCAGGGGTACGCGAAGCGCGCCGGCCTGGACGCGGACATGAGCCCTCACACGCTGCGCCACACGTTCGCTACACACGTCTTCTCGGGTGGTTGTGACTTGCGGACCCTCCAGGAGATGCTGGGGCACTCCGACGTTGTTACGACGACGCTCTACACGCACCTAACCGCCTCGCACATGAACGACGCGTACTTCAGCGCTCACCCCCGAGCGCACGTTCCGCAAGCAGCGACCGAAGGGATCGTCTAATGGCACGACCACGACCCGAGGACTACCGAACCCGTGCGGAATACCGTTGGGCAAAGCGAGCCTGGCGCAACCACTACGGGGGCTGGGGGTCCGTGTTCGGCTCCCTCCTCGTGTTCCTCCTCATCGCGGGCTTGACGCGGAGTGCGGTCTTCGCGTTCGTGGCGCTCGTGCTCATGTTGGTGTGGCCCGTCGTGCAAGGCGCGCGGCGGGAGAACTCGAAAGGAGACGATGCGTGATGGCACGTCCAACGAAAGGCAGCGTCACCGAACACGAGGGCCGCGACGGGCTGACATACCGCTCGCTGCGATTCACGGCCTACAGCAAGCGTCGTCGTGTCCCGCTCGGGCCGGTGAGCGAAGCGGACGCAGAGGTAGCGCTACGCCACGCCCTCGCCGACGTGGAGCGCGGCGTGTGGAAGCCACCGGCCGCGATCGAGCCACCGCCGGATGCCGAGCCGGTGCCGACCTTCCACGAGTTCGCCGAGGAATGGTGGACATTGAACATCGGGCGACTCGCGGCCAAGACTCAGGCCGACTATGGCTGGCGGCTCCAGGTCCACTTGATCCCGTACTTCGGAGCGATGACGCTGGGCGCGATCCATTTCGGAGCGATCGAGCGCTACATCGCCGCCAAGCAGGCCGAAGAGGATCCGCTGTCGCCACGGTCGATCAACATGACCGTCACGTTGTTGGGGGCGATCCTTGAGCGCGCGCGCAAGCGCAAGCTCATCGTTGAGAACCCCGCGAGAGATAGGGACCTCCGCGTGAAGGAACGCGAGCCGGTGCGCTCCTACCTGGACAACGCCGCGCAGATCGTCGCACTGCTGGACGCGGCCGGCGAGCTGGACCGCACAGCGTCGAAGGGGCGCACGCACATCGAGCGCCGGGCGATGCTCGCGACGCTCACGTTCGCTGGCCTGCGGATCGGCGAGTTGTGCGCGTTGCGGTGGCGTGACGTGGACCTCGCGGGCGGATGGTTGCGCGTCGGGGAGTCCAAGACCGATGCTGGGCGGCGCAGGGTGAAGGTCAGGGGTGCTCTGCGGGATGAGCTGTTGTCGCTCCGTGGACGCCACCAGGACGCATCGCAGAGTGGGTACGTGTTCGCGACGCTGAGCGGCGGCAGGTTGAGCGCGGACAACTTCCGCAGCAGGGTACTCAGGGCCGCTGTGAAGCTCACGGACGACCGCCTACAGGCGGATGGTTTGCCGCCGCTACCGGAACGCTTGACGCCGCACTCGCTGCGCCGGACGTTCTGCTCGCTGCTGTACGCGCTCGGCGAGACCCCGCCGGTGGTGATGGTCGAAATGGGCCATGCCGATCCGGCGCTCGCGCTAAAGGTCTACGCCCAGGCGATGCGCCGAGGCGAGGATGAGCAGGCGCAGCTACGTGAACTCGTCGAGGGTGGAGTTTTGGCCAATAGTGGCCAACGAGGCGATATCGAGGTACAGACGCTTCCCGAGCGGAAGGCTGCCTAAACGAAAAAACCCCGCGTTAGCAGGGCTTTTTGGAACGCGCCCGGCAAGATTCGAACTTGCGACCTTCCGCTCCGGAGGCGGACGCTCTATCCACTGAGCTACGGGCGCACGGACACCGTTGATTGGGTGCCTTTGCCGACAGAGCTTACCGCCGAGTAGAAGGCCCGATCGCTACCGTTGCGCCAATGGACCTCTCCCTGTTCTTCGCCGGCACCGGCGGCTCGGTGCCGAGCCCCCGTCGCGGCCTGCCCGCGATCCTCATGCGCCGCGGCGGCGATCGACTGCTGTTCGACTGCGGCGAAGGCACACAGCGCCAGCTGATGCGCTCGGTTGGGCTCGCGGATGTTGGTTGCGTGTTCATCACCCACTTTCACGCCGATCATTGGCTTGGCTTGCCCGGGATGCTGAAGTCCTTTGCGCTGCGCGAACGCGACCAACCACTGGCAATCTATGGACCACCAGGACTGACCCAACTGATGGAGCAGACGCGCTTCATCTACGGCCGGCTCCCTTACGAGCTGCGATTCACAGAGCTCGAGGCCGACGACGATGTTGCGTTCGACGGCTATGCCGTAGCGCCGATCAGGGTCAGCCATCGCGCTAACAGCGCCTATGGCTACGCGATCCTCGAGGACTCCCGGCCAGGCCATCTCGATCCCCAGCTAGCCGAGCAGCTCGGCGTCACACCGGGGCCCGACTTCGGCAGGCTCACACGCGGGGAGACGGTCGCCGGGGTGAGCCCAGAGCAGGTGATGGGGCCCACGCGTGAGGGTCGCAAGATCGTGATCTCTGGGGACACGTCACCGTGCGAGATGTTGACATTGGCTGCGCACGAAGCGGACCTGCTGGTGCACGAGGCAACGTTTGCCGAGGAGGAGATCGAGCGCGCGCGCCAGACCGGTCATTCCACCGCGCGACAGGCAGCGCAGGTCGCACGCGATGCGCGGGTACGACTGCTCGCACTGACTCACATCTCGACGCGCTATCCGGGTGGCGACCTGCGCGATGAGGCCCGCTCGGTGTTCGCAGCGACAGAGGCGCCACGCGACTTCGACACGATCGACATTCCCTTCCCAGAGAAGGGCCCGGCCGAGCTGATCCACTGGTCGGACCGTCGTGCACGCGAGCACGCGAACGACGAGCGAGCGACCGAGACTTCCGCGGAGCCGGCCGTTACGTCGTAAATACATTCAGGGAAGACCGGCCCGCATGCGGGCCGGTCCTGGCCGCACATGTGCGGCCAGGCAGGTCGGTGCATGCACCGACCTGGAACAGCTTCATAGTCACATGTGCTGGCCGATCGGAGATAACGCCGATCTCCGATCGGTCAGCAGGCTTGTGCATGCACCACCTGAACCACATCAAGGTCCTCCGCAAAGCTTGATACAGTCGCCCTGCTGCTCCTTTAACCCGGTCCGGTGAGGCCAGGAAGGAATCGAATGCAAGACGGGAAGATCGTCCTCGGCGAGGACCAAATTGCGCGGGCGCTGGTACGTATCGCGCACGAGATAGACGAGCGAAACCCGACCCCTTCCACGGTCGCCCTCGTCGGTATTCACCGTCGCGGAGCAATCCTTGCCCAACGACTTCAGCTGTTGTTGGCCGACCTCTTGCAAGAAGACATCCCGCTCGGGGACCTCGACATCGGCTTCTACCGAGACGATGTCGCCTCGCGCCCGCAAGCCCCAGTTGTGCATGCGTCGCATATCGACTTCGACCCGACCGAGCGCACGATCGTGATCGTCGACGATGTGCTCTACACGGGACGCACCGTACGCGCCGCGATCGAGGCGCTGTTCGACTACGGCCGCCCCGAGCGTGTGCAGTTGGCGGTCCTCGCCGACCGCGGCCATCGAGAGCTGCCGATCCGCCCCGACTACGTCGGCAAGAACCTGCCCACTGCACGCGAGGAGTACGTCAGCGTGCGCGTCCGGGAGCTGGACGGCGTCGACGAGGTGGCGATCGGGCGTGCCACGGTGGGGGCGGACGCGTGACCCAGCAGCTCAAAAACACGATGCCCCCCGCGCGCGCAGGGGGCATCGCACTTCGGCGTATGGATCCGCCGTATGCGAACGTCCCCTTCGCGCGCCGCGGAGAAGCAAGGTCCGGCACATGAACCACCTGCTCTCGATCGAGGATCTCGACCGCAAGACAATCGAGCGGATCGTCCAGCAGGCCTCGCGCTTTGCTGAGGTCTCCGATCGCGAGATCAAGAAGGTGCCGGCTTTGCGCGGGCGCATGGTGCTCAACCTCTTCTACGAGGCCTCCACGCGCACGCGTAGCTCCTTCGAGCTGGCTGCCAAGCGCCTCTCCGCAGATGTCGTCAACTTCGTCTCCAGCGGCTCGAGCGTCGAGAAGGGCGAGTCGCTGAAGGACACCGTCTTGACGCTCAGCGCGCACAAGCCCGACGCGATCGTGATCCGTACCCCGTGGGCTGGAGCGGCAGAGCTCGTCTCGGGTTGGACTAACGCGGCGATTGTCAACGCAGGCGACGGCAAGCACGAGCACCCTACGCAGGCGTTGCTGGACGTCTACACGCTGCAGCGCCGCCTTGGCCCGCTCGACGGGACGTCGATCTGGATCGTGGGAGACGTCGCGCACTCGCGGGTCGCGCGCTCGAACATCCTTGCTTTTCAGCGTATGGGCGCAAAGGTGACGGTTGCCGGGCCGCCAACTCTGATCCCGCGCGGGATCGAGCAGCTCGGATGCAAGGTGCGCTACACGCTCGATGAGCTTGCGGACGCCGATGTCGTGTACGCGCTGCGTATGCAGCACGAGCGTATGAACGAGTTGTGGGTGCCTTCGCTGCGCGAGTACGCCGCCTGCTTTCAGATCAACGCGCGCCGCCTGTCTCCGCGACAGCTGCTCATGCACCCGGGCCCCGTCAACCGCGGTGTGGAGCTCTCCGGCGAGGTTGCCGACTCACCGCAGGCGCTGATCACCGCGCAAGTGGAGGCCGGCGTGGTGGTGCGCATGGCGGTCCTCTACGAGTTGCTCTCGGGCTCACGCGCAGTCCGTCCCGTCCCCGAGCCACAACTGGCATGAGCGCCAGTCCGACCATGGCTGCTCCGCGTCAAACGAGACCCTCATGAAGGCTGTTGCACAGCTGGTTCACGGCGCAAGCGCTGAGGCCAACCTGCTGATCACAGGCGCACACGTGCTCGATCCCCGCAGCGATCTCGACGCGCCGGCAGACGTGCTCGTGCGTGGCGGGCAGATCATCGAGATCGCCGCCGCGGGCGAGCTGAGCGCAGCCGGCGACACTGAGGTCTCCCAGGGCGAAGGCAGGCACTTGCTGCCCGCCTTCGTCGATCCGCACGTACATCTACGCAGCCCGGGCCAGGAGCACAAGGAGGACTTGGAAACCGGCACGCGCGCCGCCGCTGTCGGCGGCTTCTGCGCAGTGATCGCGATGCCCAACACAGACCCCGTGATCGACTCGGCGCCCCTGTTGCGCTCGCTACGCGAGGCGGCCACCAGGGAGGCACGCGTGCCAGTCGGCTTCCTGGCCGCGATCACGCGGGGCCTTGCGGGCGGGGAGTTGACCGAGATGGCCGAGCTAATGAGGGAGGGCGCGCTTGGCTTCACCGACGACGGACGTCCGGTGGCAAGCGCCGGTGTGCTGCGCAAGGCGCTTCAGTACCAACGCTTGTGTGGTGGCGTGCTCACGCTGCACGAGGAGGACCCCTCGCTCTCCCATGGCGGCTCGATGCACGAGGGCGCCGTCAGCACGGCCCTGGGAATCAGCGGCATCCCAAGCGTGAGCGAGTCCACGATGGTCGCGCGCGACGCCGAGCTAGCCGGGTACGAGGACGGACGCGTGCACTTCCAGCACCTTAGCTGCGCCGCGTCGGTGCACGCCGTCGCCGCAGCGAAGGAACGCGGCTTTCGCGTCAGCGCCGAGGTCACCCCCCATCATCTGCTTCTTACCGACGAGCACGTACGCGCGATGGACACGCGCATGAAGATGAACCCACCGCTGGCCAGCGAGGCCGATCGACTGGCCTTGATAGAGGGCCTGCGCTCAGGCACGATCGACTGCATCGCAACCGACCACGCCCCGCATGCGCGCCACGAAAAGGAGGTCCCCTTCGAGCAGGCCCCGATGGGCACAACCGGCTTGGAGACGGCGTTCGCCGCACTGCACACCGAGCTTGTGCTGCCGGGCACGATCAGGCTTGCGTTGCTTGTCGAGCGGATGACCGCCGGGGCGGATCTCTTCGGACTGCCGACCCCGCGCATCGCCGTAGGCGAGCCGGCGAACCTCACATTGTGCGACCTCTCGGCCGAGTGGGTGGCGGGCGAGCAGGGCTGGGAGAGCCGCTCGGAGAACTGTTGCTTTGCCGGGCGGCGCCTTACCGGGCGTGTGCTCATGACAGTAGCGGCTGGCGCCGTGGCCTATCGCAAGCCGGCCTTCTCGGTGGTTGGCTCATGACCCACGGACACGCATGGCGACGCTGGGCGGCGTCCTCAGTCGCTCGCCTGCGTAAGCACGCCACGCGAATTGCTTGTGCCCCGAAAAGGGTACGTCCTTGCCCAGCTTGCCCTGCGTGTCCATGGAAGCTGGTCATCGCGAGTGAGGTAGTCGCATGAGTCTGCTCAAGCGCGATGACGCGGTGTTGGTCGTGGTCGACGTACAGGAGGGCTTTCGCTCCTATGCAAGCTTCAACGCGGTGGCACAGGCGTGCTCAAAGCTTGTGCGCGCTGGGCGGATCCTTGACGTGCCGCGCATCGTCAGCGAGCAGTACCCAAAGGGCCTTGGTCATACCGCACCAGAGGTCGGCCTGGAGGATGAGCCGCACATCGAGAAGACCGTCTTCTCGGCCGCTCGCGCCGACGGCTTCGACCTTGGCGGGCGCACACAAGCGATCGTGTGCGGGGTCGAGACGCATGTGTGCGTCTCTCAAACCGCCCACGACCTGCTCGAGCGCGGAATCGAAGTGCACGTGCCGGCCGATGCTGTCGGCTCGCGTCATGCGCTCGACTACGAGCGTGGCCTGCAGCGTCTGGAGCGTGCTGGAGCAACCATCAGCACAGTCGAGTCCGTCCTGTTTGAGCTGCTCGAGCGAGCGGGCACGCCCGAGTTCAAGGAAGTACAGAGGCTGATCGTTTGATGGGAGCTCCAGACACCCAAATCGTGGCAAGGCCATTCTGATGACGCTCCGTGAGGCATATGTGCTGCTCGAGGACGGCACCCGCTTCGACGGCGAGGCGTGTGCGGCCGAGGCACACGCGGTCGGAGAGGTCGTGTTCACGACCGGCATGTCCGGCTATCAGGAGTCAGTCAGCGATCCTTCCTTCGCCGGCCAGCTAATCACCTTTACCTATCCCCACATCGGCAACTACGGAGTCAGCCAGCGCGCGATGGAGTCCGAGCGCGTCTGGGCTCGCGCGGCGATCATGCGTGAGGCGTGTAACCGCGAGGACGCCCCAGAGGCCGAACGCGGCTGGCTCGATTGGCTCACCGACTGCGAGGTACCGGCGATCAGCGGCGTGGATACGCGCGCACTAGTGCGCCACATCCGTGAGGCGGGCGCAATGCGCGGCGGCATCTTTCCCGAGCATGTGAGCGAGGACGAGGCACGGGCGCTGATCGCAGCCGAGCCATCGATGAGCGGTCTCGATCTGGCCCGCGTCGTAACGCCTGAGCGGATGAGCATTCACGGAGAGGGAGATCAAGCGGGCGGAGATCAAATTACGGCGATGCCCCCCGCGCGCGCAGGGGGCATCGCCCCTGGGCCGTTGATCGCGGTGCTCGATACAGGCATCAAGCTCTCGATCGTGCGCAACCTCGTCAACGAGGCGCACGCGTCGCGCTGTACCCATGCTCGACCTCGGCCGAGCAGCTTCTCGCCGACGATCCCGATGCAGTATTCGTCGCCAACGGTCCCGGAGATCCGGCAGCACTCGGCTATGTGGTCGATACGGTGCGCGAGATCGTCGGCAAGAAGCCTGTGTGGGGCATCTGCCTCGGCCACCAGCTGCTGTGCCGGGCCCTGGGCCTCGAGACCTACAAGCTCCCCTTCGGCCATCGTGGCGCCAACCACCCGGTCAAGGACCTACAGACGGGCCATGTAGAGATCACATCGCAAAATCACGGCTTCGCGGTGCTGGGCCCGGGCGGCGCGCGCACGCTCGACAGCGACGAGCCGGTGCGCTGGGAGACCGACTTCGGAGCCGCCCAGCTTACGCATGTGAACCTGTACGACCGCACAGTCGAGGGCTTCGAGCTGCTGGACGTTCCAGGCGGAGCTGTGCAGTACCACCCCGAGGCGGGCCCCGGCCCGCACGACTCACTGCACCTGTTCGACCGTTTCCTAGAGCGGATCGCAGCTGCGTGATGCCGGTGCGTAAGATCGCATGTTTTTTGGAGGAGGGGACCCCCTCCGGGGGTCCTGGTTGGGCGTTCCTGGTCTGTATCGAGGATCGGTGTAATGCCTAGGCGCGATGACATTAAGACGATCTTGATCCTGGGATCGGGGCCGATCGTGATCGGCCAGGCCGCCGAGTTCGACTACTCCGGCGTGCAGGCGTGCAAGGTGCTGCGCGAGGAGGGCTACAGGGTCGTGCTGGTCAACTCGAACCCGGCCACGATCATGACCGACCCGGAGTTCGCCGACGCCACCTATGTCGAGCCGCTGCTGCCGGGCCGCTCGAGAAGATCATCGAGCGCGAGCGCCCCGACGCGCTGTTGCCGACGCTCGGAGGACAGACCGCGCTGAACCTGGCGAAGGCGCTGCACGACGACGGCACGCTGGAGCGCTACGGGGTCGAGCTGATCGGCGCCAACTACGACGCGATCACCTGTGCGGAGGACCGCGAGCTGTTTGCCGAGGCGATGGCGAAGGCGGGCCTGAAGATGCCCGAAAGCGCGATCGTCTGGGCCTGGGACGAGGTCGCCTGCAGGTGAAGGCAGCGGCAGGCCTGCGTAAGGCCGAGTACGAGCTCGAGAGGCTCGGCCTGCCGTGCATCGTGCGCCCCGCCTTCACGCTCGGCGGCCGGGGCGGAGGCATCGCACGCACGAGGAGGAGTTCGAGCTGATCGTCAGGCGGGGCCTGGAGGCCTCGCCGATCGGCCAGGTGCTGCTCGACCAGTCTGTGCTCGGCTGGGGCGAGTTCGAGCTGGAGGTGATGCGCGACAAAGCCGACAACGTCGTGATCGTCTGCTCGATCGAGAACATCGACCCGATGGGCGTGCACACGGGAGACTCGGTCACGGTCGCCCCGCAGCAGACGCTCACCGACGCGCTCTACCAGCAGTTGCGCGACCAGGCGATCGCGGTGATCCGTGCGGTTGGCGTGGAGACGGGCGGCTCGAACGTGCAGTTCGCGGTCAACCCCGCGACCGAGGAGATCCTCGTGATCGAGATGAACCCGCGCGTCTCGCGCTCCTCGGCGCTTGCCTCCAAGGCAACGGGCTTTCCGATCGCGAAGATCGCCGCGCGTCTGGCGGTCGGCTATCTGCTTGAGGAGATCACCAACGACATCACCGGCGTCACGCCGGCGAGCTTCGAGCCGACGATCGACTATGTGGTCGTCAAGTGGCCGCGCTTTGCCTTCGAGAAGTTCCCGGGCGCCGTGCCGACGCTCTCGACGCACATGAAGTCGGTGGGGGAGGCGATGGCAATCGGTCGCACCTTCTCTCAGGCCTTTGCCAAGGCGCTGCGCTCGCGCGAGCTGGACAAGCCGCCGCGTCTTGAGGCTCTCAGCGACCAGGAGCTGCTCGACGGCCTGCTCACGCCGACCGCCGACCGCTACGAGACGATACTCGAGCTGCTCGCCCGCGATATCGGGATCGCGCCAATACACGAGCGCACCTCGATCGACCGCTGGTTCCTGGCCGAGCTGGAGCAGATCGCCAAGGACCCGCAGGCCAGCTTTGCCGGCGAGCGCTCGTTCAAGTCGGTCGACACCTGCGCCGCCGAGTTCCCGGCACGAACCCCGTACTACTACTCCGGCTGGGAGCGCAAAGCGGCTCACGAGGTAACGAGAGGCGAGCGTCCCTCGGTCATGATCCTGGGCGCGGGCCCCAACCGCATCGGCCAAGGCATCGAGTTCGACTACTGCTGCGTGCACGCGGCGATGACCGTGCGCGAGTCGGGTCGCGACGCGGTCATCGTCAACTGCAACCCGGAGACGGTCTCCACCGACTACGACACCTCCGACCGCCTCTACTTCGAGCCGCTCACGCTGCGAGGACGTGCTCGGCGTGATCGAGGTCGAGCGGCCCGAGGGGGTGATCGTCCAGTTCGGCGGCCAAACGCCCTTGAAGCTCGCCGCCGGTCTGGTCGAGGCGGGAGTGCCCCTACTCGGCACGAGCGTCGACGCGATCGACCTTGCCGAGGATCGCGGCCGCTTCGGCGAGCTGCTGGATCGACTCGGCTATAAGGCCCCGCCGTATGCGACGGCTTGCTCGGTGCATGAAGCGCTGACCAAGGCCGAGGAGGTCGGGTTCCCACTGCTCGTGCGACCCTCCTACGTGCTAGGCGGGCGGGCGATGGAGATCGTCTATTCAAGCGACGGGCTCGCCGACTACCTGCGCAGAGAGACGCTACCAGCCGCGGACACCCGAGGAGAACGAACTTCAAATCCTCCAAATCAACAGGCGTCCGTCAGCAGCGACGCACCGGCCAGACCGACTATCTTCCTCGACCGTTTTCTGGAGAACGCGGTAGAGGTCGACGTCGATGCGCTGTGTGATGGCCACGAGGTGTGGATCGGCGGGATCATGCAACACGTCGAGGAGGCCGGTGTGCACTCCGGCGACTCCGCCTGCGTCCTGCCACCGCACTCGCTCGGCGAGGAGATGCTCGAGCAGATCCGCGCTGCCACGCGTGACATCGCGCTCGGCATCGGCGTCGTGGGCTTGATGAACGCGCAGTACGCAATCCACGAGGGGCACCTGTACGTGATCGAGGCCAACCCGCGAGCCTCGCGCACCGTTCCGTTCGTCTCAAAGGCTGTTGGCCTGCCCTTGGCCAAGCTCGCCTGTCGCATCATGCTCGGCGAGCGCATCGCCGATCTCGCTCTGCCGAGCGGGCACGAGGGCGTCGGCTTCGGCGAGCACGTATCGGTCAAGGAGGCGGTACTCCCGTTCGATCGCTTCGACGGCGCGGACTCGCTGCTTGGCCCCGAGATGCGCTCTACCGGCGAGGTGATGGGCATCGCCCGTGACTTCCCGACAGCGTTTGCCAAGGCCCAGGCCGCCGCCGGCTCGCCGCTACCGAGCTCCGGCACCGCCTTTATCAGCGTCACCGACTCCGACAAGCCCGGCGTTTTCGCCGTCGCCCAGATCCTCCACGACAACGGCTTTCGCATCCTCGCGACAGGCGGCACGGCGGAGGCGATCGCGCGTATGGGCGTACCCGTCAAGACGATCAACAAGATCGGCGAGGGCTCCCCACACGTCGTCGATTGGATCGAGCGAGGCGACGTGAGCCTGATCGTCAACACGCCCACCGGCTCTGGTGCACGTAGCGACGGCTGGGAGATCCGCCGCTCGGCTATCGCCCATGCCATCCCATGTCTGACAACGCTCTCGGCCGGCGTTTCGGCCGCGCGGGCGATAGCTCAGGCGATCAAGCTCGGAGAGCCCGACGTGCTCTCGCTACAGGAGCTTCATGGTGAGCGCGGCAGCTCCAAAGAGGCTCAGGCTGCGTGAGCCTGCCCGCCCTTGACAGACCCAAGCCCAGCCGATCGCGATGCGAGCTCAAAGCAAGATGACCACGGACGTATCGCCCGCCGGGCCGGCTCGTCCGCTAGCCCCCTTTGGGCGGCGACTGCTAACCGCCACAGCAAATGAGACGCTCGGCGCCTATCGCGTCCTGAGGGCAGCCGACCCAGACGGCCCAGAGCCTGCCGCTGGGCAGTTCGCGATGCTCGCCGCCGCGGAGCGCTGGGGTGCGGGAGAGGACGAACGCCCGTACGTGCCCCGTGCCTTCTCCTACGCACGCTTCCAGGACGGCGAAGCTCACTTTCTACTGGAGGATGTCGGCCCCGGCACGCACCGGTTGTGTGAGCTGGAGGAGGGCGATGGGCTGTGGTTGCTCGGACCGCTGGGCCAGAGCTTCACAGCGCCAGACCAGGGACGCCGCGCCTTGCTGGTCGGTGGTGGCGTCGGCATCGCCCCGCTTGCCATCTGGCAGCACCAGCTTAAAGCGGATGCGCTCCGTTCAGACGACGCGTCCCACACGGGCGCTGAATTCCAATCCGATCGCCCACATGTGACGGTGCTGCTCGGCTTCCGCGACAGCGCTCATATCGAAGGCGCCGCTCTGCTCGAGGATGCTGTCCTTGCTAGCGACGACGGATCTGTTGGCCATCACGGCCGCGTCACAGAGCTTCTGGGCTTTGAGCTCGACCGCGACGCACACAGCACGGTCTATGCGTGTGGTCCACCACCCATGCTGGAGGCAGTGCGCGCACTGTGCGCTGCGCGCGACGTGCCGGCCCAGCTGGCTCTGGAGGCTGGCATGGCCTGTGGCTTCGGCGCTTGCTACGGCTGCGTGGTGCCGACACGCGACGGCTACTTGCGCGTGTGCGTCGACGGCCCTGTGATCGATGCAGCCGAGTTGGAGCACATCGAGACCCATGCCGCGAGCCGGCGATGAACGTCAACTCGCCGGCGCACAGCCACGCAGAGCATAGGAGCCTCGCGTGAGCGTGGAATTCTGCGGCATCGATCTGGCCCACCCAGTGATCAACGGCTCTGGCACCTTCGATGCGATCGCCGCACGGCGCGCATTCGGCAAAGCGCTCGACGAGGAATTCCCTTTCGCCGCGTTCGTCTCCAAGACGATCACGCTCGCGTCACGCTCGGGCAACCCGCCGCCACGCCTGTGGGAGGCCCAGGCCGGCCTGGTCAACTCGATCGGGCTGCCCAACAAGGGCCTGGAACGCTACCTCGGGGAGGATCTGCCGGAGCTCGCGCGACTGCCCGTCCCACTCATCACCAACGTGATGGGCTCCACCGCCGAGGAGATCGCGGCGCTGCTGCGAGCATGTGACGGGCGCAGGGAGATAGCGGCGGTGGAGCTGAACGTCTCCTGTCCCAATGTGCAAACGGGCCTTGACATCGGCGCCGACCCGGTTGCACTGGAGCGTGTGCTGCGAGCCGTCCGAGCAGAACTGCACAAGCCGCTGATCGTCAAGCTGACGCCTAATTGTGCCGACGTCTCCGCTTGCGCGCTGGCTGCGCAGGAAGGCGGTGCCGACGCCGTATCGTTGATCAACACATTGCGTGCTACCGCACTCACGCCCGATAGGCACAAACGGATTCCGGGCTCGCCGGACCCCTGGCTTGGGGGTGGCACAGGCGGCCTGTCGGGTGCCGCCATACGCCCGGTCGCGCTAGCCCAGGTCGCAGCGGTAGTCAAGCGTGTAGCGATTCCTGTGATCGGGATGGGTGGCGTGCAGAACGCTCTCCATGCTCGTCAATTCCTCGATGTCGGTGCGCGCCTCGTTGCGGTCGGGACTGAGACTTTTCGCGACCCCTCCATCGCCGCGCGCATCGCTACCAGGCTGAATCACGCGCCAAACCAGGCATAGGAGACAATATGCGCATAGACAGGCAACTTCCAGCGCTCGCGCGAGGTATCTGAACCTCCACCTATGTCTTCATGAATGTCATCATCAGTCAGCTTAGTGGCTAGAAAACCCCTGCAAACTAGCCTCGGCACCATCCACCATCCTCGACGTAGCTAAAGCTCAACCTTAGCTTTATACGAATTAATCAAGTTGGCCTTGAACGGGGCGCTCGGGTCTGTAGACTCGCCGCCCATGCCAACCGCGACGGGCCCGATGTCTTCGACCATGACCTCCAAGCCGTCTGCCGCCCCAGAGCGGTCACTAAATCAACGTATGGACGCGCTTGCGCGCGCCAACCTGATCCGCACCGAGCGCGCCCAGCTCAAGCGCGATCTGAAGGCTGGCCGACTTTCGATCCACACGCTGTTGCTCAACCCGCCGGAGTATGTCGAGACGGCCAAGGTCTTCGACATGCTGCTCGCTGTCCCCAAGTACGGCCGCGTCAAGGTCAACAAGATCCTCGCGCACTGCCGCATCTCGCCGAGCAAGACGATCGGCGGCCTCTCTGACAGACAGCGCAGCGAGCTCGTATCGCTGCTACGCCGCTGAGCGCTGCCGTACCGCTGAGCTGCGCCATACTGCATCCTCTCTCCCTCATGTACCGATTGGAGATCGACGGGATCTCCAATCGGCCAGCACATTTCGATCGGTGCGTCCTTGTCTGGCTTGCCCACCGGCACGGCAGGGCTTGATGGACAGCCCCGGTCCCGCCGCATACTCGTTGCCCGACACTCCCGCCGCCCTCGACATTAGGGTCTCGCGCGTGGCACGCGTCTTTGTGATCACCGGACCATCCGGTGTGGGGAAGGGAACGCTCATCCGCGGAGTGATGGAGCGTCTCCCGCAACTCGAGCTGTCGGTGTCTGCGACCACGCGCTCGCCGCGACCAGGCGAGCAGGATGGCGTCGAGTACCACTTCCTCTCAAATGTTGAGTTCGAGCGTCACGTGCAGAACGGCGACTTCGTCGAGCACGCCGACTACGCCGGCCGTCGTTATGGCACGTTGCGCCGCGAGCTCGAGCAACGCGTCGCCGCCGGAGCGCCGGTGGTGCTCGAGATCGAGGTTCAGGGTGCCCGCCAGGTGCGTGCCGCGATGGCCGAGGCAGTGCAGGTCTTCATCGCCCCGCCCTCGCTCGATGCCTTGCGCACCAGGCTGATCGGTCGTGGCACCGACGCCAGTGAGGAGGTCGAGCGTCGCCTCGCGGTCGCCGAGCAGGAGCTAGCCGCACGCGATGAGTTTGGCCACGTAGTCATCAACGACCGCCTCGAAGACGCACTCGATGAGCTGGCGGCGATCGTCTCTGCCGAGTTGGGCTAGACGCAGCCGACTCCAGAATGCAGTCGAACCCCGCATCATCCCCCGTCAAGCTCATCCGACAATGATTTGAGCGCTCGCTCGAAGACTCGCGTAGGTCGATTCGTTGGGGCGACGGCTACACTGCAGTTCCACCACGAAAGGCCCTCTACTCACCATGATGACCTCACCCCGTATCGACCGCCTGCTCGACAACGTCGACTCCAACTACGCAAGCGTGCTTGTCGCCGCTAAGCGCGCGCGTCAGATTAACAGCTACTACCACAACCTCGGCGAGGGAGCTTTCGAGGAATTCCCGCCGCCAATGATCGAGACCGCCTCCAAGAACTACCTCACGATCGCTCTTGAGGAAGTTGCTGCAGGCAAGATCAAGTACCACTATCGCTGAGGCGGAGACCGCGGGCGACGCTGTACCGTCGCCTCGCTCCACGCAAGCGTTCGACCAACGCTTGAGATAAGCGGGCGCGGCGCCTAAGAAGTCAACATGGCACGAATCCTGCTCGGCGTCAGTGGTGGCATCGCCGCCTACAAGGCGCTTGAGCTTATAAGGCTTGCAAGCGACGCGGGCCACTCGCTGCGCGTCGTGCAGACGCCCACTAGTCAGCGCTTCGTGGGGGAGGCCTCCTTCGCGGCGCTCACGGGCGCGCCGGTGCTCACGGACGAGTTCGAGCACGATCCGGCGCGCGGAGCCTTCCCGGGCCAGGAGCTACCGACCCATCAGCCGCTTAGCCATCTGCGGCTTGTCGCAAACGCAGACATCTACTTGATCGCGCCTGCGTCGGCGAACACGCTGGCAAAGCTTGCGGGCGGCCTCGCCGACAATCTGTTGACCAGTTGCGCGCTCGCCGCCACATGTCCTGTGGTGCTTGCGCCGGCGATGAACAACCACATGTACGAGCACGCGGCCACGCAGGCCAATATCAAGCTGCTGCGCGCCCGCGGTGCGCACATCGTCGAGCCCGGCGTGGGTCGGCTGGCTTCACTCGGCGAGCAAGGCATCGGGCGTCTCGCAGAGCCGCAGCGGCTGCTCGACGTGTGTGAGGAGCTTTTGAAAGGCGACGCTCCCCGCACACGCGGCGAGCATGCCGTCTCTAAAGACACCGAACCCCCAGCAGACGATCACCCAGCAAGCGGTCCAGCCGATCACAATGAGTGGAGTGGGCTGCGCGTGCTTGTCACCGCCGGTGGCACGCGCGAGCCGATCGACAGCGTGCGCTATATCGGCAACAGCTCATCCGGGCGCATGGGCTTTGCGCTCGCAGCGACAGCGCGAAGGCGCGGGGCCAAGGTGACGCTCGTAGCTGCCAACGTCGGGATACAGGAGCCCGCAGGGGTCACTGTCCATCGCGTGCACAGCGCCGTTGAGCTCGAGCAGACCTGCGCGCGCGAGTTCCCTGCATGCGACGTTCTGCTGATGGCGGCTGCCGTCGCCGACTTCCGTCCCGCATCGCCGGAGGAGGGCAAGATCAAGAAGGGGGGCCGCTCGCACCTGACGATCGAGCTCGAACCGACGCCCGACGTGCTCTGCGGCCTCTCCAGCCGGCGCCGTCCAGGCCAGACGCTCGTTGCTTTTGCAGCCGAGCACGGAGTCAACGGGCTGGAGCACGCGCGTGCCAAGCTCGTCGAGAAGGGCGTCGATGCCGTGGTCTTCAACGACATCTCGCGTGCAGACATCGGCTTCGACTCGACAGCCAACGAGGTGACCATCCTCACCGCCGAAGAAGACGAGTGCGTACCGCGAGCCGACAAGGAGATCGTCGCCGAGCGGATTCTAGATACGGTCGAGCGTCTGCGCAAGAGCGCTTGACTGGGATGCCCTCCCACCACGCGCTCGCGGTTAAAGTAGACGCATGGACAGCGTCTACGAGCTCTACCGGCGTGGATGCGACCTGCTCGAGCACGGCGACCACATGGCGGCGATCGTGCCCCTCGCGCGTGCGCGCGAGCTCGAGCCCACCAAGACCTCGATCCGTGAGGCGCTCGGGCGCGCGCTATTCCACGCCCAGCACTACGAGCGCGCCGCCGAGGAGTTTCAGGCGATCGCCGCCGTCGCGCCGACCAACGACTATGCCCTTTTCTGCCTGGGTCGCTCGATGCAGCTGCTTGGACGTCACAGCGAGGCCTGTCATCCGCTCGCCGTCGCCTGCTCGATGCGCCCGGGCCGAGTCGACTACCGTCTCTACCGCGACCGCGCGCGCCGAGACGCCGCGAAGTCGTGAGCGTCATCGCTGACAGCGCTGGCAAGAGCCCCCGCTTCAACCATGTAGAAGACCCGATGCTATTCTCGGCTGACAGCTTTCGAGTCGTCGCCCATGCGACGACTGCAGTACCGAGAGTGGGCGCCCGCCCGCTTTTTTTTACGCCTTATACCCGAAGAGAGAGCCACCAAGTCGATGTCAGCACTGCAGTCTGAGATAGAGGAGCGCCTGGCAGATAGCGAGCCCGCTGTCGAGGTTCTGCTTGCAGAGCTGCTGCCAAACGGCACGCTGCGCGTGTTCATCGACCACCCCGATGGCGTCACGCTCGCGCTGTGCGAGCGCGTCACGCTGCTGCTCGCAGATCTGCGCGAGCGCTATTCGCTCGAGGTCTCCTCGCCGGGCACTGAACGGCCGCTGACCAAGCCCACCCACTTCCGCCGTTATGTCGGCCGCCGCGCCCGCGTGAGGACGCGTGAGCCACGCCCGATCCCGGCAGCCGACTCGGCCGAAGCCGAGCGCCGCGCCAAGAGCTTCACCGGAGAGCTCGTCGGGGTTACCGACAGCGAGATAACACTGGCCGCCGACGGGGGAGTCATCGCGATTCCCTACTCGGAGATCCGTCGTTCGAACCTCGTCGAGGAGTAGGAGAGAAAACCTATGTCACGCGAGATCCTGGAAGCCATGCACGCCTTGGCACGCGAGAAGGGCATCGAGCCCGAGAAGCTGATGATCGCCTTGGAGGACGCGTTGCTGTCTGCCTATAAGAAGCAACCCGGCTCGGCCAAGTACGCGCGCGTCGAAATGGACCGTGAGACGGCCGACTTCCGCGTCATCGAACTGATCATCCCCGAGCGTCTCGAGGCCCATCTGATCGTCGAGACGATCGACGAGGGCACGGTCGTCGACCCCGAGACCGGCGAGCTGCGCGAACCAGAGGAGCCGGAAATCGACCCCGCCAAGTTCGCCCAATACCGCGACCAGATCGACGAGCGCGACGTCACACCAGAGGACTTCGGCCGCATCGCCGCGCAGACCGCCAAGCAGGTGATCCTGCAGCGCATCCGCGAGGCCGAGCGCGACATGATGTTCGAGGAGTACCGCGACCGCGTCGGCGAGCTGATCACGGGCATCGTGCAGCAGTCCGACTCGCGCTACACGCTTGTGCAGCTGCGCGAGCGCGTCGAGGCGCTGCTGCCCAAGTCAGAGCAGGTCGACGGTGAGCGCTATGACCATTCCCAGCGCATCAAGGCCGTCATCAAGGAGGTCTCGCCCTCGACCAAGGGCCCGTCGATCATCGTCTCCCGGCGCGACCCCGAGCTGATCAAGAAGCTGTTCGAGCTGGAGGTCCCCGAGATCGCCGACGGCCTTGTGGAGATCGCCAACGTCGCGCGCGAGCCCGGCTACCGCTCGAAGATCGCCGTCGTCTCCCACGCCGACGGCGTCGACCCGGTGGGCGCCTGCGTCGGCCCGCGTGGCTCACGAGTACGCATGGTCGTCTCCGAGTTGCGCGGCGAGAAGATCGACATCATCCCCTTCAACGAGGAGCCCGCCCGTTTCGTGGCCAAGGCGCTCTCGCCCGCTCGCGTTCGCGAGGTCTTGGTCGACGATGAGGCCAAGCAGGCGACGGTCATCGTCCCCGACGACCAGCTCTCGCTGGCGATCGGACGCGAGGGCCAGAACGCTCGGCTGGCAGCACGCCTCACCGGCTGGCGCGTGGACATCCGCTCGGAGACCGAGTTCGCCGCCGAGGAGGCCGAGCATGGCTATGAGGAGGAGGAGCTGCAGGGACGCTGCGCCGCGATCCTCTCCAACGGTCGCCGCTGCCCGAACGCATCACTGCCCGGTTCGCGCTACTGCGGCCTTGACTCCCACCAGGCGCTGGCCGCGATCGACAGCGACAACGTCGCTGACCTCTCACCGCAAGCCGGCGGGGAGAGCGCGGCGGCACCCGCAGCAGATGAGCATTTGACTGCTGAGGCGCCGACGTCAGGCGAGCAGGCGACGAGCGCAGAGCAGACGCACGCCTGCCGAGGAGGGCTCTGAGGAGCCTGGTATCGACGAGGTCGTCCAAGAGGCCGCCGAGGGGCAAGCGTCATAGGGATGGATGGGGTCCATATCCCCCGGCGCCGCTGCGTCGGCTGCGGGCGCCTGGCGCCAAAGCCCGAGTTGGTGCGCTTGGCAAGCGTCGCCGCCGTAGCCGAGCGTCCTCCCATAGCGGTGCTCGATCGCGCCGGCACGCTGCCAGGACGCGGCGCCTATGTCTGTCGCAGCGAGCCCGCTCGCGAGCCGAGCATCGAGTGCATGAAGCTCGCGACCAGGAAGGGCACATTGCAACGCGCCTTTCGTCGCGCTGTCGAGGTCCCTGTCGAGCTCCTAGAATCGGAAAGTCGATGAGCAAGAAGCGAGTTCACGAAATAGCAAAGGAGCACGGGCTCTCCAGCAAGGAGCTGCTCGAGCGCCTGCAGGCCGCGGGCGTAGCCGCCAAGGCAGCCGCCTCCTCGGTAGAGGAGGCCGACGCGCTACGCGTGCTTGCAGACAACGGCGCCGCTGCAGACGGCAACCGCCACAGCCACGCAAGCCCGCACCGGCGACCGCGCCACCGGCGAACGGAGCAGCCGCGCCGCCAGCGGCTTCAGCAACGCCCGCACAGAGCGCTCCCACCGGCCAAGCCACCCCGACTGACGGCGGCCCGGTCGCAGGCCTTGAGCCTGCATCCCGCCGCGCCGACGCAAGCCGGCGCCGACGGCACCGCGAACCCTGACGCTGCCGCCGGTACAGCCGCCGGTGAGCGTGTACGTCCCACGCGCGACTCGCGCACCGGCGAGCGCACACCGGCAAGCAACAGTGCCGGCGGGCGCCGACGTGTCGTGATCGACTCTCAAGCTTCGCGCCGCCAGCAGGGCGGACCTGCCAACCAGCCCGTGCGTCGTCCAAGGCGCGGGCGCAGCCGCAGAGGCACCTACGACGAGACGATCGCCCCGATCGACACGACCGCGATGGAGGCCACCGATCTGATTCGCGTGAATTCCGGCTCGACCGTCAAGGACGTCGCCGAGTATCTCGGCGTGCCCGTGCCCGAGATCATCAAGAAGCTGATGATGCTCGGCGAGATGGCGACCCTCACGCAGACGCTCTCCGACGACGCGATCCAGGTGCTGGCCGACGAATTCGAGAAGAAGATCGAGGTCGTCCACGCGGCTGACGACGTCGAGGTCGAGCCGGTATTCGAGGACGACGAGCAGGATCTCGTCGACCGCCCTCCGGTCGTCACGATCATGGGCCACGTCGACCACGGCAAGACCTCGCTGCTGGACGCGATCCGCCAGACCGAGGTCGCCGCGGGCGAGGCGGGCGGCATCACCCAGCACATCGGCGCCTACCAGGTCCACCACGGCGAGAAGGTGATCACCTTCCTCGACACGCCGGGCCACGAGGCGTTCACCGCGATGCGTGCCCGCGGCGCCCAGGTGACCGACCTGGCGGTGATCGTGGTGGCAGCCGACGACGGCGTCAAGCCGCAGACCGAGGAGGCGATCGACCACGCCAAGGCCGCCGAAGTGCCGATCGTCGTCGCCGTCAACAAGATCGACAAGGAGGGGGCGCAGCCAGAGCGTGTGCGCACCGAACTTACCCAGCACGGGCTTGCAGCCGGCGGAGTGGGGCGGAGAGACCGAGTTCGTCGACGTCAGCGCCAAGACCCGTGAGGGTCTCGACAGGCTGCTTGAGATGATCCAGGTCGTCACCGACCTGGAGGAGCTGAAGGCCAACCGCGACGCGATGGCCTCGGGCACAGTTATCGAGTCAAAGCTCGACCCGGGTCGTGGCCCAGTCGTGAGCATCCTGATCCAGCGTGGCACGCTCGAAGTCGGCGACGCGCTTGTCGCCGGCGCGAGCTTCGGCCGGGTGCGCGCGATGCACAACTTCATCGGCGCGCGTGTCAAGACGGCGGAACCGGGTGAGCCGGTCGAGGTGCTCGGTTTCGACGGCGTCCCCGAGGCCGGAGAATTCGTGCGAGTTGTGGAGAACGAGCGCCGTGCCCGCCAGCTTGCCGGCGAGCGCGCCAACCGCTTGAAGACCGAGGCGCTCGCACGCCGCTCCGGGCGCAAGGTCTCGCTCGAGGATGTGTTCAAGCTCGCGCAAGAAGGCACCGTCAAGGAGCTCAGCCTCGTCATCAAGGCCGACGTCGCCGGCTCGCTGGAGGCGATCGAGGACGAGATCGCAAAGCTTCCGCAAGACGAGGTATCGGTCAACATCATCCACCGCGGCGTGGGCGGCATCAACGAGTCCGACGTGATGTTGGCCTCCGCCTCCTCGGGCTTGATCCTGGCCTTCAATGTGCGCCCTGTCGGCGACGCGCGTCAGCTGGCCGACCGCGAGGGCGTGGAGATCCGCTCCTACTCGGTCATCTACCGCGCGATCGAAGAGCTGCGCGCCGCGATGCAGGGAATGCTCGAGCCAACCGAGGTGGAGACCTCGCTGGGTCAGGCCGAGGTGCGCCAGCTGTTCAAGGCCTCGCGCATCGGCACGATCGCCGGCTCGCACGTCAGCGAGGGCAAGGTCACGCGCGGAGCGCGCGTGCGCGTGGTGCGCGAGGGCACGGTCATCTACGACACGACGATCGCCAGTCTGCGTCGCTTCAACGAGGACGCACGCGAGGTCAGCGCCGGCTTTGAGTGCGGAATCGTGCTCACCAACTTCCAAGACCTGCGCGAGGGTGACATCCTTGAGACGTACGAGACGCGCTTGCAGGAGCGGCAGCTCGCCTGAGCTTCCTGTGAGGTTGCTCATGCAAGCAACCATGCGAGTCGGATCTTTCGAGGGACGTGGATAGGTAGGATGAGCTCAGAGAGGATGCGTCGTGTGGATGAGGCGATCAGGCAAGTGATCGGTGACGCGCTAGCTTCGGACTTGAAGGATCCAAGGGTGGGATTTGTGACCGTGACCGACGTCAAGACAAGCTCCGATCTGAGCCATGCACGCGTATACGTGAGCGTGCTCGGTGAGGGTGAGAGAGAGACAACACGCTGGCGGGACTGCGCAGCGCTCACGGCTATCTGCAGGGTCGCGTCGCGCGCGAGCTGACGCTCAAGCGCACGCCGACGCTCGAGTTCACCTACGACGACACCACCGACCGCGCATTGCGCGTGGACGCCTTGATCGAGGCCGAGATCGACGGCGGACAGACATGAGCCACATCGAGACAATCGAGCCAGGGGATACGCAGGCATGAGCGCCGAGGAGTCGATCGAGCAGACACGGCGGCTCGTGCTCGAGCGCATCCGCGCCGACACCAGCTTCGTCGTGGCCACCCACGAGCACCCAGACGGAGATGCCCTGGGCTCGCTGATAGGCATGCACGGACTGCTCACGGCGCTCGGCAAGAGCTCTGAGATGTTCATCTCGCCCAGCGATCTGCCGCTTCCGCGCGAGTATCGCTGCCCAGCGCTCGAGCACGCCATCCAGGCCGCTCCGGCCGACATCGGCGAGCGCACGGTCGTGATGCTCGACTGCGGCAACATCGACCGTAACCCGGCTGCGGTCCTGCAACATGGAACGCACCTGCTCAACATCGACCACCACCACGACAACACGCTGTTCGGCAGCCTCAACCTCGTCGACCCCTCCGCCTCGTGCACGGCGGAGATCGTTTGGGACCTGATGCATGGCCTGGAAGTCGCACCGACCGCCGCCATCGCCGAGGCCCTGTACATCGGGCTCGTCACCGACACGGGCAGGTTCATGTACGAGAACACCGGCCCACGCGCGCACCGGATGGCCGCAGAGCTGATCGCTGCCGGCGTCAACGTGCCGGCGGTCAACACGCGGCTTGTACGAGGACCTCCCGCCGGCCAAGCTGACGTTGTTGGGGGTTGGCCTCGAGCGCATTCAACGCTTTGACGGCGGTGAGCTTACGCTCGTCGCACTGGACGCCGAGGACTTCGCGCGCGCTGGCGCTGAGGAAAGCTTCTCCGAGGGGATCGTCGACCACCTGCGCTCGATCGCCGCCACCAAGGTCGCCGTGCTGATCCGCGAGCTGCTGGCGCCGGAGAGCCGCGGTAAGCGCAAGGTGTCGCTACGCGCCACCGGCGACGACGTCGACGTCTCGGCGATCGCTCGCACCCAAGGCGGCGGCGGCCACCGTCGCGCGGCCGGCTTCTCGAGCACGCTGGAGGTGCACGAGCTGATCGAGCTGTTGCGCCGCGAGCTGGCTCTGCAACTGCATCCGGCGCCGAACGGGCGCACGCTCGCGTTCGTCCTGCCCACGCCGCTCAGACGCCACGGCGTCAATATCTCGTGTGGCATCCAGACCGGAGATGACGGCATCCTGCTGATCGACAAGCCGGCGGGGATCACCTCCCACGACGTCGTCGCGCGCGTACGTCGATCGCTCGGACGGAGCCAAGACGGGCCATGCCGGGACGCTCGACCCGTTTGCCACCGGTCTCTTGGTCGTGCTCGTCGGTAGGGCAACCAAGATGCAGCGCACGATCATGGAGTTGCCCAAGCGCTATGAGGCCGTCGCGCGACTAGGCGCAAGCTCGAGCACCGGAGACCCCGAGGGGGAGATAACCGAGACCGGACATCTACCGCCTGACCCGCCGCCGCTGCCGACGGGCGAGATCCGCCAGCGCCCACCGATCTACTCGGCGATCAAGATCAAAGGCGAGCGGGCCTATCGCAAGGCACGTCGTGGAGAGAGCTTTCAGATGCCCGAGCGAATCGTGACAGTCAGCCGCTTCGAGCAACTCTGGCGTACCTCAAAAGGCACACCTTCCGGGGCGCACCCTGAAGCGCACACCCTGAAGGGCACACCCTCTGGGGCGCAGGCAGGCAAGCACCCTTTCGGGCACAGGCAGGCAGGCGAGGGTGAGCGTGCCGGCTACTTGATCGAATGCTCCTCGGGGACCTACGTGCGCTCGCTGATCGCAGATCTCGGTGACGCCTACTGTCTGGAGCTCAGGCGCACCGCGATCGGACCATTCGAGCTGGCGCGAGCGAGTGCGCCGCCGCCGCGTGGGCAGCTCTGGAGAGACCCTCCGCTGCTGAGCATCGAGCATGCGCTCGCTGAGGCCGAGCGCTTCCAGACGCGAGTGCGCGCGCTTGCCAGGGCGCAGCGGCCATCGGTGACATAGGCTTGCAGGCGTGAAGATCACTCGACTGCCCGACGTGGAGGGCAAAGAGCGACGCGTGGCGGTCGGCTCCTTCGACGGCGTCCACCTCGGCCACCGTGAGGTCATACGTGGCTCGGACAGCGTGCTCACGTTCGACCCGCACCCGACCGCGAGTCGTCGCGCCACAGCACACGCCGAAGCTGCTCACCTCGCTCGAGGTCAAGGCTGAGCTGGTAGCGGCGCTCGGCGTGCGGGAGCTGATTCTGATCCCTTTCGACGCTGACTTCGCCAAGCGCAGCGCACAGGAGTTCATCAACGACGTGCTCGTCAGTGCGCTCGGCGCTACATACGTGTCGGTCGGCGAGAACTTCCGCTTCGGCAATCGCGCCAAGGGCGACCCGCAGATGCTCTCTGAGGACAAGCGCTTCTCGACGCGAGTTACGCCGCTGCTTGAGGTCGAGGGGGAGATCGTCTCCTCCAGCCACATACGTGGGCTGGTGCTGGCGGGCGAGGTCGAGCAGGCGACCCGTTTCCTCGGCGCGCCGTTTCAGATGCGTGGCGAGGTCGTCCACGGCGACGAGCGCGGTCGCGAACTGGGCTTTCCCACCGCCAACCTGGTCCCCGACGATGCGCTCGTATGTCCGGGGCATGGGGTTTACGCGTGCTTGGCGGACACCGGCGACAGCGCTGACCCCACTTCCCGCCGCGGTAAACATCGGCGTGCGTCCGACCTTCGACACTGGTCGCGGAGAGCTGATCGAGGCCTACATTCTCGACTTCGAGGCTGACCTGTATGGCAAGCAGCTACGCCTTGACTTCCTCTCGCGACTGCGCGGCGAGCGACGCTTTACCACGGCCGAGGCCCTGGTCGAGCAGATGCATCGTGACGTGGAGCAAACGCGCGAGATCGCAGCCTCTTTGAGCTCGTGAACCTCAGGCTACGTGACATGCCGATAGTGCCGCCTCGCCTGATGCGAGGGACCCGTGCCCTCCGAGACTGCTAGCCTGTGCGGCCGCTATGACGATAACCACAGAGCGCAAGCGAGAGATCGCCGCAAAGTTCGGGTCTGGAGCAGAGGACACCGGCAACACCAAGGTCCAGGTAGCCCTGCTGACCGAGCGCATCAACCACCTGACCGAGCACCTGCGCGAGCAGAGCAAGGACCATCACTCGCGCCGTGGCCTGCTGATGCTCGTCGGACGCCGCCGTCGCTTTCTCGACTATCTGCGGCGCAAGGACCTCGAGGGCTATCGCGCGTTGATCAAGGAGCTCGGCCTACGTAAGTAGGAGGAGGCGGTCTCACAATGAGCGCCACCGATTCAGCTTCCACAGTGCTGGCCCCGGGCACGCAGGTCCCGGACTTCAAGCTCTCCACCGAAGGCGGCGAGGAGTTCACCCAGGCTGACCTTCAGGGCAAGACGAGCGTGTTCGTCTTCTACCCGTTTGCCTTCAGCCCGGTGTGCACCGATCAGTTGCAGGTATATGAGCAGTCGCTTGCCGAGATTACAGCGAACGGCGCTGAGATCTATGGCGTCTCGTGTGACTCCAGCTGGGCCCAGAAAGCGTTCCGCGAGAAGCTTGACGTGAACATTCCGCAGCTGTCTGACTTCGAGCCCAAGGGCGCCACTTGCGCGGCCTTCGGGGTGCTTCATCCGGGTGGCTTCCCGCAGCGCGCGCTCGTGATCGTTGGCCCCGATGGAATCGTGCGCTGGAGCTATCAGGCGCCTTCGCCGGCGGACCTGCCCCGCTGTGCACATGATCGTCGGGGGACTCAAAAACGTCTAGCTGTTCGGGACGGTGCATGCACCGTCCCGCCGGGCCGCACATGTGCGGCCCGGGACCGGGTCGCATGCGACCCGGTCTTCTCGGAAATGGATAGACTAGAGGGACGGCGGAAGTGGCGCGTCCGCTAAGCTCCACACGTTCGGATACAAGGATAAAAAGAAAACGGCTCCGCCGACCGACGGGTGGAGAGGGAAGGTAGTTCAATATGAGTAGCAACGCCATTACACGGGTCTCCGTGGAGATTGCAGGTAGCGAGATCTCGTTCGAGACCGGCAGGATGGCCAAGCAGGCCTCCGGCGCAGTGGTCGTCCGCCAGGGCGACACGATGGTTCTCTCGACAGCAACAGCAGGCGGACAGCGCGACGTGGATTTCCTGCCGCTGACCGTGGATGTCGAGGAGAGGATGTACTCCGCCGGAAAGATCCCCGGCTCGTTTTTCAAGCGCGAGGGTCGCTCGGGAGAGAAGGCGACGCTGACCGCGCGCATGATCGACCGTCCCCTGCGCCCGCTGTTCACCAAGGGTTGGAACTACGAGACGCATCTCGTGGCGATCCCGATCTCGGTGGACCACGTCAATCCGTATGACATCCTCGCGATGAACGGCGCCTCAGCGGCGCTGATGATCTCAAACGTCCCGTTCGCCGGCCCCGTCGGCGCGGTACGGATCGGCAAGATCGACGGCAACTTCGTCGTCAATCCCAACGAGGAGGACTTGCTCGAGAACTCCGACCTCGATCTCGTGGTTGCGGGCTCTGAGGAGGCGATCCTGATGGTCGAGGCCGGCGCGAACGAGATCTCCGAGGCCGAGATCCTCGACGCTCTAGACATCGCCCACTCAGCGATCAAGAAGATATGTGCGCTGCAGCGTGAGCTGGCCGAGAAGGTCGGCAAGGAGAAGACTCCGATTACCGCCCCGACGGTCGATCCGGAGCTACTAGCGAGAGTGAAGGCATCGCACGGCGCGGCGCTTGACGAGGCCACGCAGGTCGAGGACAAGCTCGCGCGCCAAGACGCCAGCAAAGCGGTCGAGGAGGCAATCCTCGCCGAGTATGGTCCCGCCGCGCCTGAGGGCGCCAGCGAGGAGGCAGCCAAGCAAGCCAAGGACAAAAGGGCGGAAGCGCAGCTCGCCTTCGACAAGCTCGAGAAGGCGATCATCCGCGAGCGCATCGCGGTTCACAAGAAGCGTCCCGACGGTCGCGCGGAGGATGAGATCCGCGACATCACGATTGAAGTGGGAGTCACACCGCGCACGCACGGCTCGGCGCTGTTCACGCGTGGACAGACCCAGGCTCTCAGCGCGGCTGCGCTTGGCACGCTCAAGGAGGAGATGCGCCTTGACACGCTTGGGCTGCAGACCAAGAAGTACTACTTCCACCACTACAACTTCCCCCCCTTCTCGGTCGGGGAGGCCGGCCGTCTCGGCCCCAAGCGTCGTGACATTGGCCACGGCGCGCTCGCAGAGCGCGCGCTCGTGCCGGTGATCCCCTCGATCGAGGAGTTCCCTTACACGATCAGAGTCGTCTCGGACATCTTCGAGTCAAACGGCTCTTCCTCCATGGCCTCGGTGTGCGGTTCTTCCCTGTCCTTGATGGACGCGGGCGTGCCGATCAAGCGCCCAGTGGCCGGTATCGCGATGGGTCTGATCAAGGAGGGCGACGATTACATCGTGCTCACCGACATCGCGGGCGTCGAGGATCACCTCGGAGACATGGACTTCAAGGTGGCCGGCACCGATCAGGGCATCACCGCCTTGCAGATGGACATCAAGATCTCCGGCGTCACTTTCGAGATCCTGCGCGATGCCCTCACCCAAGCCCACAAGGCACGCACGTTCATCCTCGGCAAGATGGCCGACGTGATCGAGGGCCCGCGCGAGCAGCTCTCACAGCACGCGCCGCGCATCCAGACGATCCAGATCGACCCGTCGCAGATCGGCATGCTGATCGGCAAGGGCGGCGAAACGATTCGCGGCCTCTCCGAGGAGTTCGAATCGCAGATCGACGTCAACGACGAGGGCCAGGTACTCGTGTACTCGGCCAACGGTACGCTTGGCGACGCGCTCGTGGAGCGCATCCGCACGATGATGAAGGAGGTCGAGGTCGGCGACGAGTTCGTCGGCAAGGTCGTAAAGACGACGACCTTCGGCGCGTTCGTGGAGCTCTCCAAGGGCACCGACGGTCTCTTGCACATCTCAAACGTGTCACCCGGACAGCGCGTAGACACGGTCGAGGACGTGCTCAACAAGGGCGATGAGATCAACGTGCGTGTGGTCGAGGTCGACCGCGAGCGCGGACGTATCGGCCTGCGTCTTGCCGACGATCCAGAGATCGCCGGCAAGAGCGTCGAGGAGCTCGCAACCGTCGGTGGAGGCGGTGGCAGTCGCCCTCCGCGCAGCGGTGACCGCAACGGCCGCGAGGGTCGTCCGCCACGTAGCGGCGACCGCGGCTCTGGTCGTCCTCGCCATGGCGGCCGCGACCGCGACTGAGACCCCGCGGACCCGAGGGTTTGCCTCAACATCGAATAACCACGCTGGATAACGGGGTGCGAGTGATCACCGAGCGCATGGAGAACGTGCGCTCGGTGGCACTCGGCTTCTGGATCGGGACGGGCTCGGCTATGGAGACCGACGAGCAGGCGGGGCTGTCGCACCTGCTCGAGCACATGCTGTTTCGAGGCACCGACAGCTATCGCTCGGAGGAGATCGACCAGATCTTCGACGCGATGGGTGCTGAGATAAACGCCGGCACCGACCGCGAGAGCACTTCGCTGTTCACACGCGTACTCGACAGGCACCTCGAGCGTGCCCTGCACGTGATGGGAGAGATGATCTGGCAGCCGCGCTTCGAGGATCTCGAGGCCGAGCAGAAGGTGGTGCTCGAGGAGATCGCAATGTACGAAGACGATCCTCAGGACAGGGTCTTCGACGTGCTCGGCGAAGCTGTCTTCGGCTCCCACCCACTCGGTCGCGCCGTCATCGGTCGCGCCGAGGTGGTGGGTGGAGTCGAGCTGAGCGGCTTGCGCTCGTTCCATGACGAGCGCTACCTACCGCAGAGCATCGTCGTCGCGGCCGCAGGCTCGGTCGCCCACGACGAGCTCGTGAGCATGGTGCAGGCGGCGACTCCACCGAGCAGCCCAAGCAAAAACGGCACGGCGATCCTCTCGCCCAAGCATGCCCCGTCGTTCGAGCGGCGGGTGCGCTTCTTGCAAAAGGACACCGAGCAGTACCACGTCTGCCTCGGCGGCCAGGGCATCGCCCGCCACGACGAGCGCCGCTTCGCACTGCGCGTACTCGAAGGCGTGCTGGGCGGCACGTCCTCTTCACGTCTCTTTCAGGAGGTGCGAGAGAAGCGGGGCCTTGCCTATTCGGTCTTCTCCTTCTCCAACCTGCACGCCCACACCGGCGAGGTCGGCCTGTACGTGGGCACTCGTCCCGACAATCTCAGCGAGGCAATCGCGACGATCGCCGCAGAGCTCGATCGCTTCGTGGCCGAGCCTGTCAGCGAGGAGGAGCTGACGCGCTCACGCGAGAATGTCAAGGGGCGCATCGTGCTTGCTTTGGAGTCGACTGCCGCGCGCATGAACCGGTTGGGCTCCTCGGTGCTCAGCGACCTGCCGATCCTCTCCGTGGATGAGATCATCGAGCGAATCGACGCTGTCGAGGCGAGCGACCTACACGAGCTGGCAATCGATCTGTTTGCCGGTGAGCGGCTTTCGGTGGCGGGCGTCGGGACCGAGGAGAGCGTCTTTCAAGAGGCGCTCGCACCGCTCGGGGCAGTCACATCGTGATGCGCCCTGGCTGGCTTGGTCGCTCGCAAGGTGGCGGCATCGCGATCGGCACGGGGGCGAAGTTGTGATCCGAGTCGGCGTCGCGGGCGCGGCTGGACGGATGGGCCAGACGGTCTGCGCCGCCGTCGAAGGAGCAAGTGACATGGAGCTTGTCGGACGCGCGGATCCGCTGCTGGACGTCACGCTCGCACAGATGCTGGAGCAGGCAGCCCCAGAGGTGGTAGTCGACTTCACACAGCCTGACACGGCCCTGGAGAACGCTCTGCGGTGCGTGCGTGCGGGGGCGCACGTGGTGATCGGCACCACGGGCTTCGATCTGGACGCCCTAACCGAGAGACTGGCACTGCAACAAAACGCGATGCCCCCCGCACGCGCGGGGAAAGCGCCGAATCGCATGCCCACAGAGCAGCCGGCAAACGTGCTCGTGGCACCCAACTTCGCGATCGGCGCGGTCCTAATGATGCGCTTCGCGGCCGAGGCCGCTAAGCACATGGCCAAGGCCGAGATCATCGAGCTGCACCACGATCGCAAGCTCGACGCGCCCAGTGGCACGGCGGCCCGCACGGCACAGCTGATGGCAGAGTCCTCCGGCGGCGCGCCGCCCCCGATCCATTCGGTGCGCCTGCCAGGCATCGTGGCCAACCAGGAGGTCATCCTTGGCGACGAGGCCCAGACGCTGACGATCCGTCATGACACGACCGGTCGCGAGTCCTTCATGCCCGGCGTACTGGTGGCCATTCGGGGTGTCCGAACACTGCAGAGCACGCCTACGGTGGGCTTGGAGCATTTGTTGTTCGTGGGCGAGTGAGCTATGTCCGCACGCCGCCCGCTACTCCCGATACAAGTGGAATACTGCACACGATGAGCCCGCTTGGCACCATCCTGACCGCGATCGTCACGCCATTCGACGAAAACCTGCGCGTCGACGAGGAAGCTTTCGTCGCGCTGATGCACCATCTCGCCGCGCACGGCTCCGACGGTTTCGTCGTATGCGGGACCACGGGCGAGGCGGCAACCCTCACCGACGAGGAACACCTCGGCCTGATCGGCCTGGCGGTACGCGAGCGCCCTCCGGGCACGACGATCGTCGGCGGCACAGGCTCAAATGACACGAAACACGCCGTGCACCTGACCGAGGTCGCAAGCGAACATGGTGTGGACGCAACCCTGAGCGTCACCCCCTACTACAACAAGCCGAGCCCGCGCGGGATCGTGCGCCACTACGAAGAGGTCGCCAAGGCCACCGACAAGCCGATCCTGCTCTACAACATTCCAGGCCGCACGGCGGTCAACATGGGACCGGAGCTGCTGGCGCGCCTGGCGCAGATCGAGCACATCGAGGGCGTCAAGCAATCCAACCAAGCCGAGCTGCAGCTGATAGACGGGCTCGAACTGTATACAGGCGACGACGCCACCTTTGCGCATACGCTCGACATCGGGGGCGCCGGCGGCATTTGTGTTGCCAGCCACATCATCGGCGATCAGATGCGCCGCATTGTCGATGAGCCCGAGCATCGCGCCGAGATCGACGCCGCGCTGCAGGATGTGTATGAGACGCTGTTCATGACCGCTTCTCCGACCTGCACGAAGGCGGCCCTGAACATGCTCGGCCACAAAGTCGGCGGCTTGCGCCTGCCGATGATCGAGGCCGATGAGCATGAGCTGGCCGAGGTGCGCGCGATGCTCGCGCGCCACGATCTGCTGCCCGCCGACGGATACAACGGCGGCGAGCCTAAGACCGCGACGAGCGCGCGGGCGAGCGGCGCGTGAGCGCTACCGGCGATTTGCTCTCCAGGGAGCCTGTGAGATGAGCAAGCTGCGTGTCCTGCCCCTCGGTGGCCTTGGGGAGATTGGCAAGAACATGACAGTCCTCGAGTACGACGGGAGGATCGTCGTCGTCGACGTTGGATTGCGCTTCCCGACTCCGGAGATGGTTGGCATCGACCTGGTGCTGCCTGACTTCTCCTACCTGCGCGAGCGGGCACGCGACATCGAGGCGATCGTCGTCACCCACGGCCACGAGGATCACCTTGGCGCACTGCCGTGGGTTGTGCGCGAGCTGGGCCAGGAGAACGTGCCGATGGTCTACGGCGGACCGCTGACGATCGCGATGGCCCGCTCCAAGCTCGACGAGCACAAGCTACGCGACGTCGAGCTGTGCGATGTCACGCCCGGCGAGATGCTCGACTTGGGGCCGTTCTCGCTCGAGATGATCCACATGACTCATTCGATCCCCGACTCAAGCGCCGTGGCGCTGGGGACGGATCTCGGCACGGTCCTGATAACCGGCGACTACAAGTTCGATCAGACACCAGTGGACGGCGCACCAGCCGATGTCTCGCGCCTTGCTGAACTGGGGCGCGAGGGTGTGTTGCTCTTGTGTGGGGACTCCACCAACGTCGACCGCGAGGGCTTCTCGCCTTCGGAGTCGCTGGTCGGACCGCACCTAGAGGAGGCATTCGCGCGCTGCGAGGGCCGCATCATCGTGACGAGCTTCGCCTCGAACATCCACCGCGTGCAGCAGGTGATCGACGCTGCCGCCGCGCTCAACCGCAAGGTATCGCTGGTGGGACGCTCGATGCGCAAGAACGTCGGCATCGGCCGCACCCTCGGCCACGTGGACGTGCCCGAGGGGATCCTCGTGGGCACACGCGAGATCGAAGACTTTCCCGACGAGCGCATCGTGATCATCTCGACTGGCTCACAGGGAGAGCCGCTCTCCGCCCTCAGGCGCATGGCTTACCGCGACCATCCTCAGGTGAAGCTGCGCCACGGCGATACGGTCGTGTTCTCGGCGACGCCTGTGCCCGGCAACGAGCGCGCCGTCAACGAGACGATCGATCGGCTTTACCACATCGGCTGCGATGTGGTGACCGCGCGTGACGCTCCAGTGCATGCCTCAGGTCACGGCTACGCCGAGGAGGTCAAGCTGATGCTTAACCTGACCAAACCGCGTTATGTGATGCCCTTCCACGGCGACTTCAAGCGCCTGCGTCTTCACACCCAGCTGGCTGAAGCGATCGGCATCGAGCCCGACGACATATTCCAAGGAGAGAACGGCCTGCCGCTCGACATCGACGAGCGTGGCGCTCGTTTCAAAGAGCACGAGCAGTCCGGCATGATCTTCGTCGACGGGGTTGAGATCGGCGACATGGCCGATGCCGCTCTGCGCGACCGGCGCATGCTCTCCGCAGACGGCATCTTCGTCGTGGTCGTGACGATCGCCGAGCAGGATGGGCGCTCGGTGGCCGACCCGGAGGTGATCTTCCGCGGCGTCCCGTTCACCGAGGAGGCGGACGAGCTGTTTGAGGAGATCCGCTCGACGGTCGATGCCACGCTCGGGCGCGCCGCCAAGGAGGAGATCCGTGAGGTCGACCTGTTGCAGCAAATGCTGCACGACGACTTGGCCAAACTGGTCTATGACCGACTGAAGCGTCGCCCGATGGTGCTGCCGGTCGTCGTAGAGGTCTAGGACGCCGTCTGGGCGGCGTGATGCTGCGTCCTCGCTCGCTTATGTGCTTAGCACATTGCGCTCGCTGCGTCCTTGCCTCACTTGCTCATACGACGTCCTAGAGGCTTGGTCGGCGGGCAGCGTGACCACGAAGCGCGCCCCGGGACGCTCGGCGCCGGGGTGGGTCTGCTCCACCGAGACGTTGCCGCCATGAGACTCGGCGACGGCGCGCACGATCGCAAGACCCAGACCGAAAGAGCCGCCGCGGTCGCCGGCGCCACGAACGAAGCGCTCGAATAGCGTCTCGGTCAGACGCTCCGGAACGCCGGAGCCGTCGTCCTCAACGATTAGACGCGCCTCGCCGGAGGGCATACGTGCCTCCTCCGCGGTAGCGCCTGTGTTGCCGCTCGGTAAGGTGACCGTAGAGACGCGAATCTCGGTGCCGGGTGGCGTGTGACGCAGCGCGTTCTCGATCAGGTTGAGCGCGAGCCGGTGCAGCTCATCGCGGGATGCCTCAACCACCGCCGGTTGCACGTCGAGTGAGATCTCGTGTTGTGAGCTCACCGAGCCCAGCTCAGCCGCGGCCTCCACGACGATCTGTGCAAGATCGCAAGGCTCGCGCCGCACAACGCGTCCGACGTCGGTACGCGCCAGCAGCAGCAGGTCGGCGACAAGGCGACGCATACGCTGGGAGGAGCGCAATGCAGAGCGTGCGGCGTCGGCCTCTTCGCCGTGCAGGGACTCGGCCAGCAGCTCCAGGTTTGCGAGCACGCTCGTCAGGGGCGTGCGCAGCTCGTGCGAGGCGTCGGCCACGAACTGACGCTGGCGTGCGAGCGTCGCTTCTGTCTCGGCATGGGCGGAGTCGAGCTCGTGCAACATCCCGCCAAGCGTGCGCGCAAGCTCGGCGACCTCGTCTTCGGCGAGTGGCTCGGGCACGCTGCGGCTTGGGTCGCGCGTACGCGCGATCTCCTCGGCTGTCCTTGTCAGCTGGGCGATCGGCGCCATCGCGCGTCGCGCGATCATCATCCCGGCCAGCAGCGCAAGGCCCGTGCCAGCGAGCACGCCGAGCAGGAGCAGCAGCTCGACGCGGGCAACTGTGCCCTCGACGTCGGAGAGACGCCGACCATACTGGACGACGATGTCCCCGCCGACCGATGCGTCGAGCGGAACGAGTTGCGTGTCAACGCGATATCCATGCGTGTTCGTTTCGTTCGCGCCACCAAAGTTGGGCGCTCCGGCGCTTGCGGCTAGTACGCCACCGCTGATGCTGAGGATGCGAACCGCGGCGTGCTCGGAGCTTGCGAACTGGTTGAGATTGGGGGGGTTGGTGACGTGTAGTGTGAAACCTTCGACCTGATTACCGGTGACGCTCACCTGCAGGAAGCTCGCGAAGTTGGCCGTGGCTCCGGCAACTTCGCGGTTGAAGTTGGAGCGGATGCGATGGACGGTGAGCGAGCCGACGACCAACGCGAACGCGCACAGGATCGTGAACGTCAGTAGCGCCGAGACACCAGCCAGGCGTGTGCGGATCGGCAGACGGTCAAACGTGACCGACACACGCTCCACAAGTTTGCTCAGCGACTCTGACCGTCTCATAACCAAGCTGGGCGCTGCGGGACGTCGCAGGACATACTGGTACTACACCCCGAAGGGCGCAGGCGTCCAAGACGGCACGTGGTCATCCAGGGCCGTGTCAGGAGGCGGTCAGGCTCGGAGAACGTACCCGGCTCCGCGGATCGTGTGCAGCAGTCGCGGCTCGCCCTCGGCCTCTAGCTTGCGACGCAGGTTGGAAACGAACACCTCGATCGTGTTTGTCGTCGAGAAGGGGTCGTAGCCCCAGACCTCGTCCAGCAGGCGCTGGCGGGAGATGACGATGCGCTCGTTGCGCATCAGGTACTCGAGCAGCTCGAACTCGCGCTGGGTCAGCTCGATTTGGCGCTCGCCGCGAGCGATTTCGTGCGTGTCGACGTTGAGCGAGAGATCGCCGACGCGCAAGGGCGCCGAGCCTCGTGGCGGACGGCGGCGCAGTAGCGCGCGCATGCGCGCAAGTAGCTCCTGGCGCTCGAACGGCTTGACGAGATAGTCGTCGGCGCCCGCGTCGAGTCCCTCGACGCGGGACTCCAAGGCATCTCTGGCGGTGAGTATCAAGATCGGCACGTCATCGCCGTCACGCAGCTGCTTGGCCACCTCGATCCCATCGAGCTCGGGTAGACCGAGGTCGAGGATCACGAGGTCCGGGGCGAACGTGCGCCCATGCTCGAGCGCAGCGTTGCCATCGGCGGCAGCGCGCACCTCGTAGCCCTCCATGCGCAGTGAGCGCTGGAGTGCCTGGGCGATGTCCTCGTCATCCTCGACAACGAGCACGCGGGGCGCGCGGGTGAACTCACTCATCTCAACCACTCTGTCTAGCGGTGTGCACTAAAGCCATAGTAAGGGTCGCTCCCGCGTAAGGGGATCCACATCATCCGCGGTGGCCGGAGGAGCGGTCGGACATAGCTATGTGAAAGACCTGACTATCGACCCAGTCATAAGCAGGGTCTGGACAGTGCACGTCGAAGCTGGCCCTGATGCCTGCCACCCGCAGAAGCCCTAAGCGTCAGCCCGCCCGCAAGCAGACGGTACGACGAGGAGCGCGAGCGAGCACCAGAGCACGCCCGCGAAGCGGGCATGGACGAGGCCGCGGCTCATCGGGCCTGCTCGATGGGCTCTCGCTGCGCTGGCCGGTGCTGAGCCAGAACCAGCGTGACGTGCTCGGCCTTGGTCTGGTGGCCGTGGGCGTTTTCATGGGCTTTGTCCTATATGGCCATTGGGATGGGGGGAAGGTGGGCCAGAGCCTTGCGAGCGCTCTGGGCTGGTGCTTCGGCGAAGCGCGAGCGCTCGCTCCAGTGGCACTCGTGATCGGCGGCAGCGCGCTGTTGTTCGCTCAGTTCATGCCGACACGTAGACCGTTGCGCACAGGAGGCCTGTGCCTTTTTGCAGCCGTGACGCTGGCGCTCGCCGCGGGCACGCTCGGCGTCAGCAGCGGCACACCCGCAGATGCCGGCAGCGAGCAATGGAGCGCTGCGTCTCTGCAATCCCACGGGGGTATCCTCGGCCAAGGCCTCTACTGGGTTGCCCACCGGCTGGTGCAGACCGTGGGCGTGGACATTCTTGTCGTGTTCTTGTTGGTGGTTGGCGTGGTACTGCTGACAGGACTCTCGCTGGCTGTGGTGCTGCGCGCCACAGGCAACGGCCTGGTCGACACCAGTCGCGTGCTGCGCGCTCGCGCAAGCGCCCTGGAGCGCTCAAGCAAGACAGCTCAAGGCGAGCGCTCCAAGCGTACGCAGACGGGCTCGCTCAAGTCCGAGGAGCACTCACTGCAGCCCCCGGAGCCTTCACCAGAGGAGCTGATCGTGCGCGCAACTCACGTTGAGGCCCCTTCGGTCGATGGCGCTGCACCCGCGATGGGGGCATTGGAGCCGTGGGACATCGACGTCGAGGACGTGATGGAGCCGAGCGAGTCAGAGACTGGGCACGATCCCCAAGCCACGGGAGAGGAGGAGGACGGATCGTTTGCGGCCGTTGACCTTCATTCGATACAGGAGCCCGAGTCAGACGAAGAGGACGAAGCTCCCGCCGAGCCGATCGACGAGTCGCTGCTCACTCCACAGGGCCGTCTGCGCGATGCCGTCACCGATGATCCCGAGTTCGTTTGGGAGCTTCCTGGAGCCGAGCGCATTCTGACGCGCTCGACCGCCGAGCAGGCCAGGCCCGATACCGCTGGACAGGAGCGCACCGCGACCAGCCTGGTCGAGGCCCTGGGCCACTTCGGCGTGCAGGCAAAGGTGATCGGCACCGTGGCGGGGCCGCATATCACACGCTATGAGCTGCGCTTGGCCCCGGGCACGAAGGTCGGCAAGGTCGCCCAGCTCAAGGACGATCTGGCCTATGCGCTGGCCGCGACGGATATCAGGATCCTCGCGCCGATCCCAGGCAAGCAAGCCGTAGGCGTAGAGGTGCCCAACGCCAAGCGACGCATGGTGCGCCTCGGCGACGTCTTCCAGGAGCCGCCCAAGGACTGGTCGCCGTTGACGGTGTGGTTGGGCAAGGACGTCGCCGGCAAGGCGATCGGGGCCGATCTGGCGAAGATGCCACACCTGCTCGTGGCGGGCACGACCGGAGCCGGCAAGTCGGGGGCGATCAACGCGATGTTGTGCAGTGTGCTGTTGCGGGCGACCCCGCACGAGCTGCGGCTCGTGCTGGTAGACCCAAAGCAGGTGGAGCTCAACCATTACGAGTCGATCCCACACCTGCTCACGCCTGTGATCACGAGCCCGCGCATGGCCGCCAACGCCCTGCAGAACCTCGTGCGCGAGATGGAGCAGCGCTACGGGATCATGTCGCTGGCGCGCACGCGCAGCCTGGTGGAGCTCAACAAGGCAAGGGAGCTGCGTAACGAAGCTCCCTTGCCTTACATCCTTTGTGTGATCGACGAGCTCGCGGACCTGATGATGGTCGCGCCTGCCGACGTGGAGGACTCGATCATCCGCCTCGCTCAGAAGGCGCGAGCCGTGGGTATTCACCTGGTGCTCGCCACGCAGAGCCCGAGGGTGGATGTGATCACCGGCATGATCAAGGCCAATGTGCCCTCGCGCATCGCCTTCTCCGTCTCGAGCCAAACCGACTCGCGCGTGATCCTCGACCAGAACGGTGCCGAGTCGCTGCTCGGCCAGGGCGACATGCTCTTCAGCCCAGTCGGCTCCTCACGCCTGCAGCGCATCCAGGGCGCGTACATCGACGAGTCGCAGATCGCGAAGCTGACGGACATGTGGCGCAAGCAGGGCGAGCCTGAGCTGCGCGAGGAGCTACTCGAGGAGGTCGAGCCAGCTGAGCCCGAGAAGAGCTCGGATGACGAGTTCGATCCCGATGAGGATCCGCTGTTGAGCGACGCGATCAGGCTGGTCGCGGAAATGCAGACAGCCTCGACCTCGATGCTGCAGCGACGTCTGCGCCTCGGCTACACCCGTGCGGGAAGGCTGATCGACATGCTCGAGCGTCGCGGTGTGATCTCTGGCTATGAGGGATCCAAGCCTCGTCAAGTGCTGATCAGTGAGGCGGACGTACCCAGAGTGCTTGCCATGGTGGACGACTCCGGCGCCGCGAAGACGCCGAGCGAGGCGTCGATCTCCACTTGAGCTCTTGTGTGCGATTCCTTGAGACTTGTGCCCGGACGGTGCATGCACCGTCCGGCCGACCCTTGCATGCAAGGGTCGGAACCGGGCCGCACATGTGCGGCCCGGCCGATCGGCACATGTGCCGATCGGAAAGCGCTTATTTGCGCCGGAGTCACTAGCCTGTTGCGCTGATATGGCTGAGATCGGAGCGACCCTACGAGAGGCGCGGATGCGTGCTCGTATCGACGTGTCCGAGATCGAGGCTCAGACGAAGATTCGCGCCAAGTATCTGCGCGCGCTGGAGAACGAAGAGTGGGACCTGCTGCCGGGTCCGACATTCGTGCGCAGCTTCCTGCGCACTTACGCCCAGGCGTTGGGACTTGACGCGAAGGCGATCGTCGACGAATACCGCATGAGCTACGAGCAGCCAAGCGAGCTGGACCACCAACCGGTGATGTCGCCACCGCGTCGTGCTCCAACGCGTACGAGCCCAAGCAGACAGGATCCTTCGCGCGGCTATGTGCTCGCTGTGAGCGGATTTGGCCTGCTGATCGTGGTGCTGGTCGTGGCGTTGATCGCGGGTAAAAAAGGAAGCGGCTCACCGCCGTCGCCGGCCAGCTCGACAAACACCCAGCAAAGCCACAGCTCGAACCGTGGTCACAACTCCACCTCTTCCAATTCATCCGCGTCGAATAGTGCCAGTGGGCGTATCACCCTCTCGCTGCATCCCACAGCACCGGTGTACGTTTGCCTGGTCGATGCGGCCGGCAGCAAGCGGATCCCGGGCCTCACGCTCGAACCGGGCTCCTACACGCCGCGCGCCTATCACTCCACACGCTTTGACCTGTTGCTGGGCAACAATGCAGTGAAGCTCTATGTGGATGGCAAATTGCTGAGCGTGCCTGCGTCGAGCAAGCCGATCGGCTACTCGATCACGAGCAGTGGACGCCATGTGCTTGCTGCTTCCCAACAGCCGACGTGCGGATGAGCGAGGCGCCTCGCGCCGGGATCTTGGTGACGGGCACCGAGGTGCTCACGGGGCGCGTGCGCGACCGCAACGGCCCTTGGCTTGCTGACCGACTGCTCGAGGCCGGAGTCGATCTTGCTCAGGTCGCAATAGTGGGCGATCGCCCACGGGATCTGTTGGCGGCACTAGAGTCGATGGCAAGCGAGGGTCTGGATGTGGTGCTCACCAGCGGTGGTCTGGGACCAACTGCCGATGACCTGACCGCAGAGGTCGTTGGCTCCTTTCAAGGCCGCGAGATGGTCTTGGATGAGGCGCTGGAGGGACGTATCGCCGAGATCCTGCGCCCACTCGCCGCGCGCTACCCAAATCTCGACCGCGACGCGATCGCCCACGGCAACCGCAAGCAAGCCACAATTCCGCGCGGCGCGACCGTGCTCGAGCCAGTTGGCACGGCACCAGGCCTCGTCGTAGCCCCGGCAGAGGGCCGCGAGGGACCCACCGTTGTGGTCTTGCCAGGGCCGCCGCGTGAGCTACAGCCGATGTGGAAGCAGGTAGTGGCAACCGAGACGTGGCGCTCGGCGATCGTCAGCGCGCGCGTCTACCGCGTCGAGATGCTGCGCCTGTTTGGGATACCGGAGTCGGAGATCGCTGAGACGCTACGCCACGCAGAGCGCGAGGGGGTGGACCTAAGCACGCTTGAGATCACGACATGCCTGCGCAGTGGCGAGATCGAGATCGTCACCCGCTACGAGCCCGAGGCCCAATCGACCTACGACGAGTTCGCGCAGATCCTCGCCATACGCCACGCTGACACGCTCTACTCGACCGACGGCACGACGATCGATGCTCAGGTGGCAGCACTGCTACGCGGCGAGCGACTGGGGGGCACGCCGGCAAGCTCGGACCGCTCAGCAGGCGCCAAGCTGGACAGCTCAGCGGCGGGCGTGACACACACGATTGCCGTCGCAGAGTCATGTACCGGCGGCCTGCTGCTGGCGCGGCTGACCGACCCGCCGGGTGCTTCCGAGTACGTGCGGGGCGGAGTCGTGGCCTACTCGAACGAGGCGAAGATCGCCCAGGTGGGCGTCCCACGCGAGATGATCAAAGCCCACGGCGCCGTATCCGAGCAGGTGGCACAAGCGCTTGCCGAAGGCGCGCGAATGCGACTCGGTAGTGAGCTGGGAGTGGGGGTCACAGGCATTGCGGGCCCAGGCGGTGGCAGCGAGCAGAAGCCCGTGGGGCTGGTCTGGGTTTGTGTCTCTGCAGACGACGGCGCAAGCTTGACGCGCTCCCTGCGCCTGCCGGGAGGGCGTCCTGACGTACGCGAGCGAGCGGCGCTCGTCGCGATGCACATGATCCGTCGCCTGCTCGGCGGCGAGCGGGACGATGTCAAGTCCGCGCCTGCTTGAACACGTATCTCCGCATTACGCTGAGGATGTGATCAGGAGTCCAACCGCGCGGCTGTTCGTGGCAATAGATCCACCCATAGAGGTCTGTGAGCGGCTGACGGCCTGGGCGCGAGCGGGCACACGTGGCGCGCAGACACGCGGGGTGGCGAAGGCGTCACTGCGGGTGCTCGATGCGGATCTCCTGCACGTGACACTTTGCTTTCTGGGGAACCGCCCAACAGGGGAGATGGACGTGCTTGCCTCGGAGCTATCTGCATGTAGTGGGCGAGGCGGGGAGCTATCGCTCGGCGCGCCGCGGTGGCTACCCGAGCGCAACCCGCGAGCGCTGGCTGTGGAGCTGCACGACGAGCAGAGTCGGCTTGCCTCTCTACAGGCAGAGGTGGTAGCTGCGCTGCAGCGTGTGAGCGGTTGGCAGCCGAACGGCAGCGCCCACACCGGTGTGAAGGCAAAAGCGGGCAAGCGACGTTTCCATCCACATGTGACGGTCGCTCGCGTGCGCCGTGGCGAAGCGCCTGAGCAGCGATCTCTGCCACCGACACCCTCAGCCTCGTTCACGCCGCGCGAGCTGGTGCTCTACCGCTCGTGGCTATCGCCTGAGGGCGCGAGCTACGAAGCGGTAGCCGCTCACCCGATTGGGTGGGGTCATTAGCACAAAATAGGCGATGCCCCCCGCGCGCGCGGGGGGCATCGCGCTTTTTCATCGGACAAACCCGCTGCCCCGCACCACCCACCGACCGTGCGCAAGCAAGTCAGGCGGGCTACTCTTGGTGGAGTCCATGAAGCGCTACCACCTCACGACTTTCGGTTGCCAGATGAACGAGCACGACTCCGAGCGCATGAAGGGGATGCTCGAGTCGCTCGGCTATAGCGAGGCGCCCGAGCGCGCCGAGGCCGACCTGATCCTGTTCAACACCTGCTCGATCCGCGAGACCGCGGATAGTCGCTTCGTGGCGCATCTGGGAGAGGCAAAGCGCCTCAAGCGCGAACAGCCCGAGCGCGTCGTCGGCGTCGGTGGCTGTTGGGCGCAATCGGTCAAGCAGGAGGTGTTTGAGCGCTTCCCCTTCGTCGACGTGGCATTCGGGCCGGGGCAGACGCACAAGCTCGCCGAGTTTCTGACCAGCGACTCGCTGACCGCACAGGGGTATTTCGAGTTCGAGGGCTTTACCGGACATCTCCCGGTCAAGCGCGCGCGGGCGTTCCAAGGCTGGTTGCAGATAAGCGTGGGTTGCAACTGCCGCTGCTCCTACTGCATCGTGCCGAGCACGCGTGGGCGTGAGGTGTCGCGGCCGCTACAGGAGCTGGTGGCAGAGGTACAGGCGATGGCAGCTGATGGTGTACGCGAGGTGACATTGCTTGGTCAGAATGTCAACTCCTACGGGCGCGACCTACGTGTAGACGGCAAATCTGAGACTTTTGCCAACCTGCTGCGTCAGATTGACGCGATCGACGGGATCGAGCGCATCCGCTACACGAGTCCCCACCCGAAGGACATGCGCGAAGACGTGATCCGCGCGCACGCGGAGCTTGCGAGCGTGTGCGAGCACATCCACCTACCGTTGCAATCGGGCTCAAGCCGCATTCTCAAGGCAATGCGCCGTACCTACGATCGTGAGCGCTATCTCGACCGCGTGGCCTTGATCCGCGAGCACGTGCCCGACGCGGCGATCACGACCGACATCATCGTCGGCTTCCCGGGCGAGAGCGAGGAGGACTTCGAGCAGACGCTGCAGGTCGCCGAGCAGGTGGGCTATGACAGTGCGTTCACTTTCATCTTCTCGCCTCGCCGGGGCACAGAGGCAGCCGAGCTGACCGAGGGGATCGTGCCGCATCCGATCAAGGTGGAGCGCATGGAACGCCTTGTGGAGGTGGTCCAGCGTCGCGCGTCCGAGCGCGCACAGCGCTTCGTTGGCCGAACCGTCGAGGTGCTCGTCGAAGGGCCCTCGCGCACAGACCCCGAGCGTCAACGCGGGCGCACGCGCCACAACAAGGTCGTCAACTTCGCCGGCCTCGCCGAGCCCGGGGAGCTGGCGCAAGTGGAGATCGTCAAGGCCACGAGCCAGACCCTCATGGGCGAGGAGAGTCTCCTCGCCCGCACGGCTCGCTGACTCCCACCGCCAATCGGGCATCGAAGGGATTGAAGGACTCGTGCTCGACGGGGCGAACATATGTTCCCATGGTTCCGTCCGAAGCACCCCATACATTTGATCTCCAATCTTCGACAGGAGGAGCAAGACGATGCCCGTGACCGATGAGGAGAAGGCCGCAAAGGCGCGCGACGCGGCCCTGCAGGGCGCGCTTGGCCAGATCGAGCGCGAGTTCGGCAAGGGCTCGGTCATGCGTATGGGCGACGAGGGAGCACAAGTCCGCGTCGACGCGATCCCCACCGGCGCGCTGTCGCTCGACTTGGCGCTCGGCATCGGCGGCGTGCCCAAGGGCCGCATCGTCGAGGTGTTCGGTCCCGAGTCATCGGGCAAGACGACGCTGATCTATCACGTGCTTGCCGAAGCTCAGAGGCTCGGCGGTGTGTGTGCGTTCATCGATGCCGAGCACGCGATGGATCCCTTGTACGCCAAGGAGATCGGCGTGGACATCGATGAGTTGCTCGTCTCCCAGCCCGACTACGGCGAGCAGGCGCTCGAGATCGCCGACATGCTCGTGCGCTCGGGCGCCATCGACGTCGTGGCGATCGACTCCGTGGCCGCGCTCACTCCGCGCGTTGAGCTCGAGGGGCAGATGGGCGACCAGACCGTGGGCGCACAAGCGCGCATGATGAGCCAAGCGATGCGCAAGATCGCCGGCAACCTGAACCGCACCGGCACGCTCTGCATCCTGACTAACCAGATCCGCGAAAAGGTGGGGGTCATGTTCGGCTCGCCCGAGACACAGCCGGGCGGGCGCGCGCTGAAGTTCTATGCCTCTCAGCGGCTTGATATCCGTCGCATCGAGACGCTCAAGGACGGCACCGAGGCGGTCGGCAATCGCGTACGCGTGAAGGTCGTCAAGAACAAGCTCGCGGCGCCCTTCCGCCAGGCCGAGTTCGACATCGAGTTCGGCAAGGGCATCTCGACAGCCGGTTGCCTGGTCGATCTCGGGATCGAGCACGGCATCGTGACGAAGTCAGGCTCGTTCATCTCCTACGGCAACGAGCGTCTGGGACAAGGGCGCGGCAATGCCAAGGCCTATCTGGAGCAGAACCCGGCAATCGCCGGCGAGGTCGAGCGCAAGGTGTACGCTGCGCTTGGGATCGGGGCCGACAAGGTCAGACCGATCCAGGGCACCGAGACACCGTTGACGGTCGCCCCCGAGCCGATGGAGAGCGATACGCGAGCGGCTTAAGGAAGCGACCTGACGGCGATGGGCAAGCCAGACAGGACCTACCCCTTCGGGACATACCCAGAGAGGGCACAGACAGGCAGTTCGCGTGGCGTACTAGGTACGCGAGCGGCCGAGATCGCAACCGATCGCCGATCAATGGGATCGGCGATCGCCAGCACCGCCCATCGACCATCAGGCGGAATCCTCCCGGACGGTGTGGTGTCCGCCCGGGAGGCTCTCCGTCATTTGGCCCCACGGGGCCGTCGCTACTGGGTGGTGGTGCCTGTCGGAGGGCCACCTTCATAGGTCGAACCTGAGTTCGAGCCAGAGCCAGAGCTTGAGCCGGACTTGCTGCCCATGTTCGGGCACGGGTGCCCGCTGGATCCCGGCGGCGCTGTCTGCGTCTTTGGTGTCGTCGTTGACGGTGTCGTGGTGGTGGACGGCGTTGTCGTTGACGGGGTGGTCGCTGTGTTGCTTGTGGACTGGGTCGTCGTGCTCGTCGTAGAGCTCGGTGCCGCTGCGGCGCCGGCGATACCGGCAACGGCTCCGCCTGTTGCCAGAGCGCCAACTACGAGGCCTACTCGAATAATGCCTCTGCTTTTCATACGCGAACCTCCGATGGGTGGTAGCGGTTACGCCAACCATCCTGAGACCACTCCCTAAGGCAATCGGAACGTGCGCCTAAGCAAGGACGAAGGACTTTGTAGGAGGCCTTCTTACTTAGAACGAGCGCAATCTAGCGCGGTCATTGCTTTTGCTTGGCGCGATGGCCATCAGCTAGATCAAGCGCGATCTTGTCGCTGCCGGACTTGCGTGTGAACGTGGCGGACAGCTCGGGCGCTATACCGGCGAAAGCGGAGCCCAGGCGCAAAGCGATAGGCGCGACATCGACCTCGCCACGGTTGTGCTCGATTGCTCCTACGACCGCCTTGGCAACATCCTCGGGGCTGCGCGTGCCGACGCCCTTTGGCAGTTGGACTTCGGCGTCGGCGAACATGCCCGCTTCACGGATGAAGCCAGGGAAGACAGTGGAGACGCCCACGCCGCTATCGTGCAGCTCTGCTCGCATTGCGCCGGCGAAACCACGCAAACCGAACTTCGTGGCGTTGTAGATCGAGCTGCCCGCCGTCGCGGCCTTGCCAGAAGAGAGGACATGAACAGCAGGTGTCCTCTGCCGCGCGCCACCATCTCCGGCACGAGCGCGTGCGCCATTGCGATCGGCGCGCGCAAGTTGACCTCCAGGGCTCGATCGATCTGCTCCATCGTCAGAGAATCGAGCTTGCCGCTTCCCGGCAATGCCGCGTTGGCGACGAGAATGTCCAGCTCGCCAGCCTCGGAGAGCAGACGGTCGACCTCCGCCGCGTCGCTCAAATCCACCGTCAGCGCGCGCGCGCCCAGCTCGCCGGCGAGCGGCTCCAACACATCAAAGCGCCGTCCCGTGAGGATCAGCTGTGCTCCCCTGTCGGCTAGGGCGCGCGCGATCGCTTGACCCAAGCCGCCGGTCGCGCCCGTCAACAAGACCTTGGATCCGGAGATATCCATGAGCTGCAAGCCTACGCGAATGACTCCACGCGCGCATGTGATCGCCCTATTTGGGCCTACCGGCATCGGCAAGACCGCCATCGCGGTGGCGCTTGCTCGTCGTCTACGTGCGTATGGGGAGCGCCCGGTGGCGATCTCCGCGGATGCGCTGCAGGTCTACCAGGGCATCGAGACGCTTACAGGCGTCGCCACAGAGACAGAGCGAAAAGAGCTGGAGCACCGCCTTGTGTCGTTCTTGCCGATCAATGCGAGCTTTAGCGCCGGACAATATGCCGAGCTGGCACACGCAGAGATCGACGATGCGCTCGCCGAAGCCCGCAGACCGATCGTGGTGGGAGGCACGGGGCTGTATCTGCGCGCGGCGCTCTGCGAGCTCGACTTGCGCCCTCCACCGCCAGAGGGAGTGCGAGAGCGCTGGACCGCGGAGCTAGAACGCGACGGAGCGCCAGCCCTGCACGCCCGCCTCGCTCAGCGCGCGCCGTGGGCGGCCGAGGAGATCGATCCAAATGACCGACAACGGATCGTCCGCTCCCTGGAGCTGCTCGACGTGGGTGAGCTGGAGCCGCCGAGCGGCCCTTCACAGCTGTGGACTGAAGAGATGCGTCAGCCGACGCTACTGGTGGGACTGACGATGGAGCGAGAAGCGTTGTATGCACGCATCGACGCACGCGTGGACGCGATGCTTGCGAATGGGGCATACGGGGAGGTCTCGAACGCCCATGCCGCGGGCGCCAGCGCTACTGCACGCAAGGCACTTGGTTTCGACGAGCTGCTGGCGGGGGATGTGGAGGCAATGAAGCGTCATACGCGCAACTACGCTCGCCGTCAGTTGACCTGGATGCGCAAGCTCGCCGTTGTACAGCTGCTCGATGTGACAAACCTCTCAGCCGAACAGGCTGCCGAGGAGATCATCGCGATGAGCACTTAGACTCTCGCGCCGCATGCCCGAACGCGCTGAACAAACCCCACCTCGCCCATCGGCCCACTTCCACCTGGCCCATCGGCCCACTTGCGAGCTACCTCGAGCAGAGAAAGCCCTCCTATGACCAACAGGCAGATCTTCCTATGAGGTTCGAGAAGTGGCAGGCCCTGGGTAATGACTACATGATCGTGGAGCAGTCAGCGCTCCCGTTCGAGCTGACCCCCGAGCGCATCCGCAAGCTGTGTGCCGGGCACTTCGGCGTGTTCGCCGACGGCATCCTGTTGTTGGCGCCAATGCAGGATCCGCGCTTCGTGGCAAATCTGCGCATCTATAACCCCGACGGCTCAGAGGCCGAGCTCTCGGGCAACGGCGCGCGTGAGGCGATCCTCTACCTGCGCCGGCGCGGTTGGACAGACCAAGACGTCTTTTCGATCCAAACCGCCGCAGGCGAGATACGTCCAACGATCACCAGCCCCGACACCTGTCGCGTAGACATGGGCAACGCCAGCCTCACATCCAAGGACTTCCCAAGCGGACCGGCAGACGGAGCAAGCGAGTTGCTCGCCGACGCTCGTGCGTGGAGCTTTCAGCACGTGTCGATCGGCAATCCGCAGTGCGCTATCCACGTCGAGGACGTGGCGACGTTGAACGCGCTGGACTTGCCGAGCATCGGCCCGGCAATCGAAGCGCACGAGCTGTTCCCCAACCGCACGAACGTGTCGTGGTACACGGAAGTCGAGCCCAGAGCAGACAGGACGGGTGAGCATGCGATCCGCGCACGCATTTTCGAGCGTGGGGTTGGAGAGACGCTTTCCTCCGGGACCGGCGCCACCGGCGCCGCTGTGGCCAACCGACTGCGCGGTGGACCAGAGCAGGTCACGGTATTGCTGGACGGAGGAGAGTTGAGCGTCGAGGTAGGAGAGAATCTGCACGTCAACCTGACAGGCTGGGCACGACCCGTGTTCGCGGGGGAGCTCAGCGAGGACTTCATCAAGGAGCTGTATGAGACCGAGTGAGCGCCTGAGCCGCATTCCACCGTACCTATTTGCCGAGCTGGAGCGCAAGATCGCCGCCAAGCAGGCTGCCGGCGTCGACGTGATCAGCCTGGGAATCGGCGATCCCGACAGACCGACACCGGCGCTGATCGTCGAGGCGATGCAGGAGGCCGTCACCGAGCCGGAGACACACCGCTATCCGTCGAATCGTGGGCGCGCCGACTTCCGTCAAGCGCTCAGCGACTTCTATGCACGCCGCTTCGATGTGACGCTCGATCCGGCCAGCGAGATCATCCCGGCGATCGGCGCCAAGGAGGCGATCTTCAACCTCAACCTCGCCTTCCTCGACCAGGGCGATGTGGCACTCGCCTCCGACCCCGGCTACCCCGTCTATACAGGCGGTCCGCTGATGGCCGGCGGCGATCCCGTCGTGATGCCACTCGTGCCCGCGCTCGGCTTCGTGCCGGATCTCGATGCGATCGACGAACAGACCGCCAGTCGCGCCAAGCTGATGTTCCTCAACTACCCCAACAACCCCACAGGCGCGATCGTGCCTCCCGGCTTCTTCGAGTTGGTCGTGGACTTCGCCAAGACATACGACATCCTCGTCGTGCACGACAACGCCTACAGCGAGACCACCTATGACGGCTACCGCGCGCCGTCGTTCTTGCAGACGCCTGGAGCCAAGGAGGTGGGCATCGAGGTGTTCTCTCTCTCCAAGGGCTACAACATGACCGGCTGGCGCTGCGCGGCGATACTCGGCAACGCCGAGGTGATCGAGCATTACTGGCGTTTGAAGACGAACATTGACTCCGGCCTGTTCGAGGCGGTCCAGCTTGCGGGCATCGCGGCGCTCTCGCCCGACACCGACGCAGAGGTTGCCTCGATGAATGAGCTGTATCGCATCCGCCGCGACCTGGTGTGTGAGGCGCTAGCGAAGGCCGGTGTGCATGTGAATCCGCCCAGGGGCACGATCTATGTGTGGGCGCCGATCCCGGAGGGCTTTGAGAGCTCTGTGGCCTACTGCGAGCACGTGCTCGAGCAGGCGGCGGTCGTGGTCTCGCCTGGCAGCGCCTACGGGCCGAGCGGCGAGGGTTGGTTTCGGATCGCGCTCACCACGCCCGACGAGCGTCTCGCCGAGGCCGTCGAGCGCTTGGCCAAACTAGGCGGCTGACAGCGCTCGGCGCGGCGCATCCCGAGAGCGACCGATGCTCGGTACAGGACATCAGCCCGACATGACGCGCGCTCGGCACCGCACGCCGAGGGCCGGCAAGACCGATTTGGTTGGACAGGAAGGCTGATCTACACTCGAGGAGGATGAACCAACCCACAAGGCGCGCCACTCAGCGAGCATTCTGCATAGCCGCGCTCACCGACGATGAGAATCTCGAGGAGCTGCACGAGCTGCTGCACACGGCTGGCGTGGAAGTCGTGGGAGAGATGATCCAGCGCCGCGAGCAGCCGCACCCGAACACCTATCTCGGCCCCGGCAAGGTGGGCGAAGCCAAACAAGCCGCACACGAGTGCGACGCCAACGTGATCGTCTGTGACGACGAGCTGAGCGCACGCCAGGAGCGCAACCTTGAGCAGGCGCTCGGCATGCCTGTCGTCGATCGCACGACTGTCATCCTCGACATCTTCGCCACGCACGCCTCGAGCGCCGAGGGCAAGCTGCAAGTCGAGCTGGCCCAACTGGAGTACAACCTCGCACGCATGCGCGGCCTGTGGACCCACCTGGAGCGCCTCGGCGGTGGGATCGGCACACGTGGACCGGGGGAGACCCAGATCGAGACCGATCGGCGTCTAGCGCGCAATCGCATAGCTGCACTGCGACGGCGTCTTGAGCACGTCAAGGGCACGCGCTCGGTGATGCGCGCTGAGCGGGAGCGGGCGGCGCTGCCGAACATCGCGCTCGTCGGCTACACCAACGCGGGCAAGAGCACATTGCTGAACGCCCTCACAGGCGCCGATGTGGGCGTGCGCGACCGCCTGTTCCACACGCTAGACCCGAGCACACGCATGATGCGCATCGACGGACGCGCCCACCTCTTGACCGACACCGTCGGCTTTATCCGCAAGCTTCCCCACCAGGTCGTGGATGCGTTCGGCGCGACGCTGCAGGAGACACGCCTTGCCGATCTGCTGCTACATGTACTGGACGCCTCCGCACCAGAGCACGACCAGCTCGCGATGCGCAAAGCTGTCGAGGAAGTATTGGAGGAGATCGGTGCCGGCGAGCGCCCACGCGTGCTCGTGCTCAACAAGATCGACCTGCTCGATGAGGAGGCACGCGAAGAACTGCGCCTGGCGCACCCGGACGCGCTGCTCGTCAGCGGCGCAAGCGGCGACGGTCTGTCCGAGCTGGAGCAGCGGATCGAGCAAGAGCTGCGCCACATGTTGCGTCCGATGGAGCTGCTCGTGCCATATTCGCAGGGAGCCAGTCTGGCCGAACTGCACGACATAGCCGGCGACCTGCGCCGCCAGGACACCCCGGAGGGCGTGCTCGTGCGAGCGCTGGTGCCGGCCCGCCTGGCCGAGCGCTATGCACGCTTTGCTGTCGCCTAGCTCCTAAACGTTCTCTGGCAAACGAGACAAGGATGCAGCGATCGCAGTGTCTCAGCACACAAGCAAGCGAAGACGCAACCGATCGACGATCGATACCCCATTCGGGGCACGCAGCGGGATCGCCGATCGTCCAGCGCAGCCCAGAGGGCGTCTAGCGGTCGTCGCCGCTTCCTGAGAGGACACCACGCGCCTGGCGCGAGAAAAGCTTCTCCAGGTTCTGTTTGGCGATGTCATCCAAACTAAGGTCGAGCTCGCTTGCGAGCTGGGCTACGTACCAGAGCACGTCGCCGAGCTCCTTAGACAGCGCTGCGCGGCGCTCGTCGCTGACCTTGCCACCGTCGTCGCGAATCGCCTTCTTGGCGTGCTCGGCGACCTCGCCAGCCTCGCCAGCCAACCCGAGCGCTGGATAGGCAAGCCAAGCCTCGCGGGGGTACTCGGCTGTACGACGCGATTCGCGCTGATACTCAGATAGGTCCATGCTCGTGATCCTACGCTGCCGCGAGCCCCGCAGCTCGGCGGGCACTTCGATGAGCTTCGTCCTCGAGGACGTCGTCCAGCGAAGCAAGCGAGTCGACGTCGACACCAAGTGACTTGGCGATCAGCCAATCGGCAAACCACGCGTTCTTCGGCAGCAACGGGCCGTGGAGATATGTGCCGATCGTGTTGCCGGAGCGAGCCCCCTCGAAACCGCTGCGGCCGTCGTTGCCGTGACCTTTGAACACTCTGCCCAACGCGTTGGCTGCAGGACCCAAATATGTGCGGCCTCCATGATTCTCAAAGCCCGCGAGCACGCGCTTTTCTCCATCGAGGTCCACCTCAATCGCGACGTTGCCGATCAGCCGCTCGCCCGGCTCGCGCACGGTGCGTATGTCGAGCAGACCAACGCCCTGAAGCTCGTCGTCGCTAAGTGTGTAGGACTCTCCCAGGAGCTGATAGCCACCGCACACGCCAAGCACGATCGCGCCGCGCGAGGCGGCCTCGTGCAAGGCATCGCGCTTGCCAGCGACCAAATCCTCGGCGCATAGCAGCTGATCGCGATCCTGGCCGCCCCCTATGTAGTAGATGTCGTGGGCTTCGCCGTCGAGTGCGTCACCGAGCCCGCTACCACTCAGCTGAAAGCCAATCCCACGCCATTCACAGCGATGCTGCAACACGAACAGGTTGCCGCGATCGGCGTAGATATTCATCAGGTCGGGGTACAAAGCGCAAACACGCAGGATGCGCCCCTTCAGGTCCTCTACTGCCATGAACTGTCCGCCTCACCGCGTTGCACAAGCAGCTCGCGTAGAGCGAGCATCGCTGTATAGGTGGGGAGCACATAGAGAGGTATGTTGCCGTCCGGTTGCGCCGGCGGATCCTCCTTGTAGGGCTCCTCGGCGACAGCCACTAACTCAGGAGCAGCGGTCCGGCGTCCCTCGCTTATCGCTGGATGCTCCGCCGTGGCAACGGCAAGCGCACGGGGAAGGTCGTCTATCACCCTGATGCGCTCGGGCTCGATGCCTGCGTACTTCAGTCGCAGGGCAAGCTCAGGCGCACGCGTGCCAGAGCAGGTCGCCAGCCGCACACGTCCGGCCAACAGCTCGAAATCGGCATCCCATATCCAAGACACATCATGGCCGTCGGCGGTGTTGTCGTTGAGCACTCCAAGCAGGTCGTGGGAGCCCGGCTCCAGTGCAAGTGTGCTCAATACCTCGTTTGCGCCTGCGGGATTCTTGACAAGCAGGATGCGCGTCTTGCGCCCAGCGACCGTGACCGTCTCAGCCCGGCCAAAGGCCGCCTTGGTGCTTTCCAGACCGGCGACGATATCGGCCAGCGGAAGACCCAAAGCGACGGCAAGTGCACTTGCGCCAAGCGCGTTGTAGACATTGTAGAGACCTGGCAGCGCCAGCTTCACTTCGGCCTCGCCCTCAGGCGTGCACAGCCGGAAACGCGCCGAACGCACGCCTTCGAGCACGACCGAGCGGGCGAGCACGGTGGGGGAGGGCCGCTGCTGTCCGCAGGACTCACAGTGGTAATGGCCGAGGTGACCGAGGTACACAGCATCAAACACGTACAGCGCTCCGCAGCGACGACAGTGCTTGGCGTCGGCGGCATGTGCCATTCCCGCAAGCGCCAGCGAGTCGTCATCGACGCCGAAGTACAAGGCGCCGGCATGCTCGGGGTTGTCTCTGGCTGGTCCGCGGTTGCCTTGCGCAGGCTCGCTTCCGACTTCAGCCGGATTGCCTACGTCTTCGCCAGACTTGCGATCAAGATCAGCCCGTTTACGGTCAAGGTCGGCCGGTTCGTGGTGGCTTTGCGCCCGCTTGCGACCCAGGTCGGCGACAAGCGGATCGTCGGCGTTGCAAACGAGCCGAGCCCGCTCGGCCGGCCCACCGGCTCGCACAGCACCGGCCCAACGTTCGGCGATCGTCTCCAGCTCGCCGTAGCGGTCAAGCTGATCGCGAAACAAATTGCCAAGCACGACCACGCGCAGGATGCAACTGCCCAGCAAGCCGATCGAGCCATAGCTCGTCGACCTCGAACAGCCCAAGCTCACCGGCGATCGTGCCGTTGCGCCTGGCGGCATCGAGCAGCGTCGAGGCGATCCCGCCGGCCATGTTGGCGCCAGCCTGGTTGTGCACGGCCGCGATACCTGAAGCCTCGAAGATGCTCGCGGCCATCGCCGCCGTAGTGGTCTTGCCGTTGGTGGCGGAAATCAACACGCTGCCACGGGGTAGGCGCGCTGCAAGCTCGACGATCGCAGAGGAATCCATCCGCATAAGCAGCTTCCCAGGCAGGCTCGTACCGCCGCGGCCGCATACCCGGGAGACAGCGCCGACGGCGCGGGCAAGAGCGAGCTTCGGCCCGAGTGTGGCGCTCATCGCTCTGCTGCTGCTGCGGTGTCTGAGACAGGCCAGGTAGCGAGGAACGCGTCCGCACCAGAGCCATCTGCCGGTACAAGCACACGCACTGCGCCGCCAATCGTGCGTACTCGCAGTGGCAGCTCGCCGATCGGGTCGCCGTCTGCGTACACCGTGAACGGACGATCCGCGCTGACGGCGATCTCGCGCGCCCGGAAAACTTTCACGCTGGGCTCACGCACGTGGGCACCGCTGAACACCTTAGGCAGAATCTTTGTGAGGAAGCTGAGCTTGCTCACGCTTTCCAGCACCACCACATCGAGCAGCCCGTCGTCGAGCAGCGCATCCGGCGCCGCCCGCATGCCACCGCCGTAGGTCTTCGAGTTACAGGCTCCAACCGTGTAGCCGCTGAAGTCATGCAGCTCGCCAGGGGGATCGAGCTCTATCTGAAAGCGCGCCGGGCGCCAGAACAGAAGTGCGCGCAGCGCTCCATAGGCATATACAAGCCCACCAAGCCAAGCAGGAGCCTCGTTGGCGATGCGATTGGCCTCGCTGTCAAAGCCAACGCTGGCGATTCCCACGAACGCTTTCCCGTTGACCTCACCGAGATCGAGCTTGCGTGAGAAGCCGGCGGCGACGATCGCACAAGCCTCGACCGGATCGGCAGGAATGCCGAGCACGCGCGCAAGGTCGTTGCCACGCCCGCCGGGCAGCACACCAAGCAGCGCCGCAGGAAACTCGCGCAACACGTCCGCGACAGCACCGACCATCCCGTCGCCGCTCAAGCACACGACCGTCTCCCCGGCAACGCAGGCTTCACGCGCAAGCTCGCGCGCGTGAGCCAGATCGCGGGTCAGCTCGCTACGAACCCGCAGGCCATGCCCTTCTAGCCCAACAAGCACGTCGGCCAGCACGCGGCCGGCTTTACCGCCGCCGGCGGAGGGGTTCACGATCAGGCATATGGGTGTGCTCATCGCGCAAGCGTATTGCGCCGTGACCGCGTCACGGGAAAGCGTCGGCGAGCGCCACTGTTGAGAATCGCCGAAGGATGCTTTAAGAATGCGCGAATATGGCGCAGATCTAGGGGATGCGCGACTATGCTGCCTCGATGTTTGACCGCTCGAGTGTCGCGCGCCGACTGTTCTACGGCTCGGCAACGACAGCCTGCGGGCTCGTATTGACGGCGTGCGGTAGCTCCACGACCGGCGCCGGGACATCTACAGGCACGCCCATCCATCCCCAAAATCGGGGGTCATCGCTGAACGTCAAGCCTGTGTCCGCGTCCAGCAGCAACAAATGTTCGAGAGCACGAGCTCCAGTGCCAAGGGGTGCGCAGCGCATCCCAAAGCCAACGCTAAAGCTCGATCCAACCAAGCGATATGTGGTGAGTCTCGCCACCAACTGCGGCGCGATCGAAATCGAGCTCGACGTGCGCCAGGCTCCGCGCACGACCGCATCCTTCGCCTACCTTGTCAAGCGCGGCTTCTACAACGACCTGACCTTCCATCGGGTAGCAGCCGGCTTCGTCATCCAGGGCGGCGACCCCAACGGCGACGGCTCGGGGGGGCCGGGCTACACGATCGTCGAACCGCCGCCGAGCGACATGCGCTACACGCTCGGCACCGTGGCGATGGCCAAGACAGCGACCGACCCTTCGGGAGCATCGGGCAGCCAGTTCTTCATCGTCACCGCCCCCAACGCGGCCTTGCCAGCGCAGTACGCTCTAGTCGGAAACGTAGTCGGCAGCTTCGCCGGCGTGGACACGATCGCAAAGCTGCCGACCGAGCCCGCCGCAGGACGGCGCTCCGACGACACCGGTGGTCATCCGCCGCGCAACCTTGTCCTCGAGCTGAGCCGCAGCTCATATCTGGACTATTGAGCGCACACGATCGCGCTCAATGTGTCCCGACGCAGCGCTCGCCCAGCTCTACTTGGTGGAACGAGCAGCGCCGGCGGCCGCGGCCTGAGCGCGATCTCGACGCCTGCGCCCAACCATCGCGGCGATCGCCACCCCGGCGATCGCGACGAACAGACCAAGCAGAATCCCCGGCGCCAAGCCGAGCCCACCGAACGGCAGCGCGACCAGCTCCACGATCCCAAGGCCGAGCGCAAGCAGCAGAAGGATCAGCGCGATGATCAACAGGATCCCGCGTGTGCGCGCGAGGATTCCAGCACTGGTAGGCGGGATCAGCAACCCCATCGCACGCAGGGCGAACATCTGGCGCCCTGTCGGGGGAGTCTGACCGAGGCGCTCGACCGCGCTCTTCAGGTCGCCGGCACGACGCTCGGCGAGTGCCAGCGATGCGTCAGCCATACGCCTCAACTGCATCCGTTCCTGCGGCCTGGCCGCGGCGATGGCCCGCTGGAAGTAGGCGCGTGCCTGCTCCGCGTCGAATCGCTCGGACGCGCGCGCTCCAAGGATCGCAAGCGCAGCTGACTTGTACTTCGTCTCGGCCTCAAGCTCCTCGTCAGAGCGCTGCTCAAGCGCTTCGATCGCCGCCTGGGAGCCGCGTTGCTCGACACGGATCTGTCGTTGCTTGGGAGCCATGACGGCTCATTCTATGGCGAGCACGTCTCAGGCGCTATTCTCGCTGATCGGGCAACTGGAGAACAATGCGTCGAATCATCTCGCACATATCGCTGATTGCCGCGCTCGTGGCCTTGAGCCTCTTTGGGCTGACTGCTAGCTGCGCGATCGCGGCCACAGGCTCGAACCCGACGTTGAACAAGGCCGAGCTGGACAAGTCGGTGCAAGAAGCGCTAGCGAAAGCCGAGACGGGCACAAGCGCCGGCGCTCAGAACCCAGCAGCCGCGGGAGCGCAAACGCCATCCTCCAGCGAAGCTTTCAGCGCCCCCTCAGAATCATCATCGAGCTTGACAGGTAGCGCGGCGGGCGAAGAAGAAGAAAGCACCGCAACCACCGCCACCACAGCTTCGGGCACTTCGCTGAGCAGCGTCTCGACCGGGGTCGTCATCCCGGTCGGCATCGTCTGCATCGTGCTGTTGGGGGGGATCGCGTTTCTGATCCTGCGTGACGCACGCAGCGTCGCTCCTGTTGGAGACGGTCTAGGCAGCCGCAGCACTGCGCAAGAACATGCAGCCCGCCGACGCAAGCGCCGCACGAAGACCAAGGCGGCACGCCAGCAGCGCAAGCGCAACCGTTGAGCTCATGGGGCAACCACCCCGGTTAGCAACACCGTCGAGCTTTGTTGATCGCCGCAGACGGCGTCAGTGCCGTGCGAACGAACGCGCCACGACGCGGCGTGGAGGCTTGCGCACGCGGGAAGGGGAGGGGATACTGGGAGATCCGTGCGGACCGCGGCGCGGCCGACGAGGGCGGGGGAGTCTCGGATGTGGCTCGGCCGGTGGCCCAGGCAAAGTCTTGCTGCCACCTTCGTCTTCGCCGGCGTCGGACTCGGAGCCGTCGTGGTCTTCGAACACCTTCATCGTGGAGTCCGAGCGCATCGGAATCCACACCATCAGAGAAGCAATCACAAGCTTCACAAGCGCTACCAGGGCAAGCAGCAGCCACAAAGACATAGCGTCGATGCTACTACCACGAGCCTCGTCAAAGCAAGCGTGGGGCGAGCCTGTTGGGACGCTCGCCCTTACACGTCGGTCAAGCTTTGTCAGCCGCCATTGCCTGTACGGCGAGCGTCCCAACAACCTCGCCAGTCGTAAAGGCGCCGCTGGCAAACCCACCCAAGAACTGGACACCAGTCGCGGTCAGCGCGACCGGCAGGCTCGTGAGCGTTATCGTCGCGCCGCTAGCTACCGGATACACCCTTTTCAGACTGACCGTCGCAAACGGAAACCTCGGCGGGTTGGCCTGTTGAGAGGTGAAGCTCAAAGACGAACCGGAGCCCAAGCTCAAAGAGGGTTCAGAGATCGTGGCTTCGCTCCCTGAGCTGAAGAGGCCGGGCGCACCGAAGCTCGTGGAAAGGGTGATCCCGCCGGTCGTCGTCAGCGAGCCGTACCCGGTGGATGGATTCAGCGTGCCGCCTGCGAGCGGAAAGACGAAGCCCGAGGCAAGCGCACCGGTAGCGGGACCAACGGCGACAAGGCTCACTTTCGCCTTTTCAAGAGCCTGTGTCGCCTGCGTGTTGAAAGTCAGCGTCTCGTTGCCGGCCATGATTTTGATGCTGGCCACTTGCTTGGCAGCTTTCTTCTTCTTGGCTTTTGTATGTTTTCCAACCTTCTTGCTCGCGTGCGCGGGCGCCGCCGCGGCGACCGGCGTGCTCAGCATTATCGCGGCGCCCGTCACCAATAGCGACACCGCCGACAAGAGCGCAATCTGCGCGCGAATCATTCGAATCATCAACTAGAGCTCCTTGGTTACCGCATTAGCGAGGAGAACCGTCGCTTGCGCGCGAGACCCGCACACGTACATCCGACAGTGAGGCAGAGATGCTAGCCCTTGTGGCGACTCAATAGTTTTCCGACCCGCACATACAAAAGGTGCATACAAAAGGTGGACACAGTTGGGCTCACCAGCTTGTATCGACGCAGGAAAAGGAAAGCGCCTCTATGGACGGAGCTGTCTTTTCCGAAGCAGGTTTACATAACATACATTATCGAGCATTTACTGGTAGTGCATCAGTTTGCATCTAAGGAGCAAGCACGAATCTCTCGCCAGCGTCGAATCGTGTGCCGACCAACCCATATTGCGATGGATACAAGGACCACATCAAGAATGATGTCGCCGACGATGTTGTCTGACTCCGGATGGATCACCATCCACACCGCCATATAGGTCAAGAAGAGTGCGCCTAGCGTGAGCACCACGCCTCCCTTTATGGATGGGCGCCTACGGTCCATGCGCCGCAGACTCCAATAACGCAGCGGACGTCGAGGTGATCCGTTCATTGCCTGTAGTTTCTCAGTTTGAAAGTGAGACGATCTCGGCGAGGCTCCAAACGTGATCCTCGATGCCTGCGGCCATAGCTGGTGTGCGTGGGTATGGGTTGGCGAGTGTCTTGTGCGGGCGACCGAAGTTGTAGTGCATGAAGTGGATTGCGACGGATGCGATGTGGTTCTCGATCTTCTTTGAGAACCCGTTTGTTAGCCGTGTGAATCGGCGCATCCCCATCCGCATCGTGAGGTTCTGGCGCTCCACGTAGCTTGTGCTGATCCGGCTCGGATCGGGGTCTCCCAGGCGCACGGTAACTTTGGTGCCGGTGCAGGCTGGCGGGCTATACCGGCCAGGAGCGACCGCTTGGCTCTTGTAGATCTTGTGGATTTGTGCCCAATCGACCTCGTCCTTATCGAAGGCGTACGGCACGCTCCCCCGGTACGCCTGGTGACCGTCGGTGCTGAGCTGGATACGCTCGGGCATCCGGCCCTTGAGGTCGTACATGAACGCCAGGCCGTCCTCGGTCGTGCGCTGGCCGACGAGCCATGCCGGGACGAGCTTTGTGTCCGCGCAGATTGCGACCCATGTCCACACGTCGCCGTAGCCGAACGTGTCCTTGTGCTCATCGGGGACGTTTTTGGCCTTCGCGTAACAGAAGCTCCAGATCTCATCGCACTCGATGGTCGTGCATGGCAGATCGGTCAGAACGCGGCTCTGACACTCGGCGCACGCCTCTCCCACGTCGAGCAAGAGCTTTGAGACGGTATTGAACGAACAGCCAGCCATGCGGGCCGTGGCGCGAAGGCTGTTGCCCTCCACCAACATCCCGAGGATTTGCGCGCGCCGCTCTATGCTCAGCCGGTTCATACTGAACATTATGCGTGAGCGGTCGGACAGAAGCAGCAGATAGGCGGAGCGGACCGTCGATTGTGCGCGCAAAGAGGCAAGGCTGGTCGCAGTCGCATAAAGACTTGCATTTCGCCCTTAGAATGCCTATACTTCAGAAAGTAAAGAAACGGAATGGAAGGATCAGCAGAGGGGACATCGAAGGTCTGCATAGCAGCGATACAAGTTGGGTATCAGCATGTATGATCGCCGACTTGACCGCAGGGCATTGCTGGGTTCGATGGTAAGTCTCCGGCAAAGCCAATAACGCCACCAAGGGATCATGCCCGTTCGGATCACACTCAGCGATAACGAGATAGTCGAGGTGGATGTCTCCCTCGATGAGTGGAATCGTGCGTATCAAGAGGCCCTTGAAGGCAACACGATGGTTGAGATCCAGGAACCGAGCGGACGCATCCTTAGCATCAACCCCCGTCGCGTTATCCTCCTTGAGGCGGCGGAGCCAGACCAGGCCCAGAGTCTTGAGTCGGGGGCTGAGGACCGGCAGGCTCAAGTCGCCTAGTAGATGCCCTCAATCGTGGAGTTTCTGTCTTGAGGATGTTGTTGTCGATGTGGTCCTTGATCGCCTTGACCGAGTCTGCTCGTTCCGCTTGAACATCTCCTGCTGCTTGTAAGAAGAACCAGGAGGCAAGACTCGCCACTATCAGGACGACGAGATAAGCAACCAACGCTTCTTTAGAAGGTTTCTCAGCCAGAAACGGGAGGAATCCGATAGCGCCGCCAGCTGCTGCGGCCCCCGTTAGCTGCGACCGACTCTCCCATCTACGACTACGGGGGATCTCCGAAACGGCGTCTAGTCGTTCGCTGATCGACTTCAACTCGCTGTGCCGCACATTCTTTAGCTCAGCGATCGACTCCGGTGAGCGATCTATCAGCGGAGGTTCAGTGCGTAGTGGCGCCTCGGTTTGTTCTGGAGGTTGAGTATTCATGCATCCCACGGATGCTGCGGCTCAAAGATCCGTAGCGCATTGATAAAAACGGTATTCCCGCACTCAATGCAACTGAGCTGGAGGTGAGGATATGTCCCGTACCGCTCGCCGGGACCGATGGGCCATTGTGGAGCAGAGACAATCCCAACGACATGGCCATATTCCCAGTCTTGACAACCGCAATAGTTACATGACCGCATGTTTCCGGACTCGTCGTGCCAATGCAGGCTGAGCCATGCAGCCATACCTCTTACAAGCTCGTCCCAAGTCTCGGGAGCGGGAAGCCTGCCTTGTTTCAGCTGGTCGATGACGCTCTGGAGCTGAGCCTGCGCATCAGGATCATTCTCGGGTGGTCCGGTAGGAGACGTGGCCATGCATAGAAGCCTACGACGTTTCGTCTACAAGATTCAGCTACGGACTACTGTTGAATGTCCGGGCCCACATCGGTTGGCTTACTCCAACGAGCATTGGCTGCTTTACGTGCACTCTCGGATCGTTCTGCGGATGTCATCTTGGCGGCGCGTGCCTTGCCGCCCTTCAAACCGCCTTTGCGACCAAGCTCTACTGCCGCTGGACTCTTGCCCTCATTAGGGTCCGCCTCGGTCGCTTCGCCAGTGGCAAGATCGACAATCAGCTTGCCAAGTTGGTTGGGATCGCGCGGGCGCTTGCGTGAGCGGTCTGGCATAGCTCGGAGGGTAGCAACGCGCCCGCGCGTGACCTACGGCAACAGCTTTTCTAGCCGAAGTCGCATCGCCGCGAGGATGAGACGGAAGCCGATCACCGGGACGATGGGCCGCCTCACGGCGACTCCAATGGCTACGCCCTCAACGACCGCGAAGATCACACAGAAGGCCCGCCATCGCCAGAGAGCGCTCACGCCGCGATCTGGTCGAAATGCAGAGCGGCCCTCGTGGGGAAGACCAGATCGTCGGCTGTTCGGTGGATCAACCCGGCGCCCTTGAGCCGGATAAGCGCGTCGGTCGTGTCTCCACGACTCGTGTTGCTGTCCATCCGGTCACGAACAAGCTCATCGACCGACCACGGCCGTTGATCGTCTGGGTCAAGAAGGCGAAACATCACGCCCCAATCGTGCATGTTGTCCGCGTCTTCGGCTGAGTTAGGCTCTTGTACGGGCATTGGAGTTCACGCTCCTGTGCTCAAGGCCCCGGCGCGGACTGATCCTCTGCGTCGGGGTCGCTGGTTTATAGATGCCTGCCAGCGTAAACCGCCCAAAGCCCGTTCAGCGGCTCAAATCCAAACTGATGCACTACCCATTTACTGGTGGTGGGTCAGTTTGGTTTTTGCCTGTGCGGCGTCTCATTCATCTGAGACCGGAATCTCACTGATGTGAGACGGCTTTGTCTCACCGATGTGAGACTGGCGATGAACCTAAGAATCTCATTCATATGAGACTGGCGGGCAACCCGAGCCGCGTGACCTCGTCAGCCTCACTTGGGTCTCCCCAGCTGCGGAGCCCACAGGCGTCGACCTTGTTAGTAACCCGGACACGATCCTCAAAAGCATGTCTCGGGGACGAAGCAGAAGCGCTCGCATCACCGAACGTCAGACCCGGTTCTCGTCCGATCCGGTTGTCTGCGCGGGCCTTGTGCGGACGCTCGCTCGGCCCTGCAAGCGGGCGTAAGGCAATCGTGGCATAGTGGTTCATCCGTGAAGTTCGCTGGTCAATACGTGAGCACTATCACCAGCAATGGCAGGCCAAGGACCCCGTCACCATAAGTGAACTAGAAGAACGGACCACTAGATGACCTGTGCGTGGTCGCGCGGGGTGGCGTGGCGGTGGTTGGTGTCGGGTGTGCGGGGTTGGAGTGTGATGCGTCCGCCGCGTGCGGGTACAACGAATACGTTGCGGTGAGCGACCCGCTCTGCACGCTTGCGGGAGGGTTCGATGCGGGCGTGGCGCAGGATTGTCCTGAGTACGATGCGGGCCTCGGTGAGAGAAAACGCGGCGCCGATGCACCGCCTGGGTCCGCCGCCGAAGGGAATCCAGGTGTAGGTGCCGGCGCGGGTGTCAAGGAAACGCTCGGGACGGAAGGCGAGCGGGTCGGGGTAGAGCTCGGGACGGCGGTGCACGAGCGTTATGTAGGGGACGACCATCGTGCCGCTCGGGATTGTCAGCCCGGGCAGGTCGAACGGCTCGGTTGCGAGGCGTGCGGTGAGCGGAAACGCTGGGCGCAACCGCATCGCCTCCTTGATGACCGCGTCGAGATACTCGTCGTCTCCGTCGAGTGCGGCTGTTTGCAGGCACGCTAGCGCGTCGGGGTAGCGGCTGACGCGCTCGAGCACCCACGTCAGGGTGGAGGCGGTGGTGTCGTGGCCACCCAACAGAAGAGTGCGCATCGCGTCGCAGATCTCGTTGTCGCTCATCAGGCAACCTTGGCTATCGGGTGTGCGCAGGAACATGCCGAGTACGTCTTCGCCGTCGAGTTGATCGGTGCTGCGGCGCTGGGCGACCTCTTCGAGCACAATCACGTCAACCGCGTCGATCGCGCGGCGGACCCGCGGGAACGGTCTGTCCCACCCGTTCTCACGGCTGGTCGCGATCATCGTCTGCAAGAAGAACCGCCGCGAGTGACCCTCGCGAAGCAGCGCAAGCGTCGCCGAGCGCAACCGCTCGACGCGCGCAGGGTCGGTGACCCCGAACACGGTGGCCATGATCACCTCGAGGCTGATCGCTTCCATGTGCGGCTGGGAGGGCGTCGGGTGCCCGTAGGGCCAGCGTGCGAGAACCTCTTCGGTCTTGTGCTGCATCGTCTCGTGGTAGCCGCTCAACGCGTCGCCGTGGAACGGGGGGAGCTGCGTTCGTCGCCTGCGCATGTGCTCGGCGCCGTCGATGTTCGTGAGTCCCGTGGGGCCGAGGAAGAGATGGTGCGCGGATGCCTTCGCCAGCGCCGCTCCGAGGCGAAGCACGTCGGTGTCGGCTGTGAAGACGCGCTTGATGTCCTCGGGATCGGTCAGGCATAGCCACGGCCCCGTCGCCGGCATCGGCACCAGGAAACGGTCACCGAGCCGCTGGCAATGGCGTGCGAACTGCTCCGGGGCCAACCAATACTGAGCGGCATTGACGACCGCGGGGCGTCGCAGTCGCGGCAGGTCGGTAAGCGTTTGGCCCATGAGCCACATCCTCTCCAGTTACTCTGTGCGAAGTACAGTAACATAGTATCTTATGGTGCCAATAGCCGAACTCCTCGAGGTGTCTCCTGTCGTGGGTGAGGACGCGCTCTTTGACCGCGTCGCCGCGGCGGCGCTCGACGAGTTCGCCGAGCACGGCATCCGCCGCACCTCGATGGAAGACATCGCCCGCCGTGCAGGTGTGTCACGTATGACCGTTTTCCGCCGGTTCGCGAGCAAGCAACGCCTCGTTGAGGTCGTCATCGCACGCGAGGTCCATCGCGGTATGCAAGAGCTCGACCTCCTATGGGAAGGCGCGGAAACGCTGGAGGACCGACTCGTCGCAGGGTTCGAGTTCGCTGGGCGCTACGTGAGCGGCCACCCACTATTCGATCGGCTCCTGCGCAGCGAACCCGATGTCCTGCTACCACCGCTCACCCTCGACGGCGGACCCGTGCTCGAGCTCTACCGATCACTTATCGCCCAGCGACTCCAGGCCGAAGTCAACGCCGGTCGCGCCGCGACATCAGACATAGACGGTGTCGCCGAGGTGATCGCACGCCTCGCGATCTCACTACTACTGACCCGCGACGGGACCATCACACTCGACGACCCAAACTCCGTCCGGCGCCTAGTCAACCTCACGCTACTCCCCATGCTCCGACCGCACTCCGACTAGCGCCGGCTGTACGGAGCGCGCCCTCTCGCTTTGTGTGTGATCCGCGCGTCTCAGGGGGGCGAGCACCCGGTCCACGCTGTTCAGGTAGATCAGAGTGATAGCGAGTCCCGTTGCCGGGCTGGATGGCCCGGCAACGGAGGGGCGTGCGAACTCATGCCTGCAAGCTATCGAGCTTCTACAGAGCTTTTGTGCTCGGACGATCGCTGAGCTGCTGTGGTGTACGCGATGAGTGTCGTCGTACGCGGAGATATCGTCGTGCGATGGGCTGCGGCGATAAGACCCTGAAGTGAGCGGCCCACAAGCCGCCGCGCCGCCGCGAGCTGGCGTGTCGCTGCGCACCGTCGCGCGTGAGTGGGGCCGGATCGGCTGCATTGGGTTCGGTGGCCCGCCAGCGCACGTCGCGCTGTTCCGCGAGCTGTGCGTGACACGACAGGAATGGCTCACTGAGGATCAGTTCGAGCGGGCAATCGCGGCGACCAACATCCTGCCCGGACCGGCCTCGACGCAGCTTGCGATCTACTGCGCCTGGCGGCTACGCGGCACAAAGGGCGCGCTCATCGGGGGCCTTGGCTTCATCCTGCCCGGCCTTGTGCTGATCCTCGCGCTCTCTGTTCTATTCCTCGCAGGATCACCACCTGCATGGATAAGGGGTTCCGGGATGGGAGCCGGCGCCGCGGTTGCCGCTGTCGCGGTCAGGGCGGGGCTGGGCGTTGCCGTCCCGATCTGGAGGCGCACCACGGATGCTCAGCGGCCCCGCATCCTGTTCTACGCGCTCGCCGCAGCGATCGCGGCGGCCACGACCGGCCCGTGGCTCGTGCTCGTCCTGCTGGCGTGCGGCGCGATCGAGCTGGGATGGCAGCGCCAGTTCACCGGAGGCGGTGTGAGCTCTCACTCTTGGCCGCTACTCGCGGCCGTCGCGGAGCCCGGCGGGACGGGTGCGCTCGTGTGGACTGCGTTGAAGGTCGGAGGGCTCGCGTTCGGTGGTGGGTTCGTGATCGTTCCGCTGATGCAGTCAGACGCCGTAGGCACCTATCACTGGATGACTCACGGGCAGTTCCTCAATGCCGTCGCACTCGGGCAGGTCACTCCCGGTCCACTCACGCAAACCGTTGCCGCTGTCGGCTATGCAGCAGGCGGGTTTCCCTCAGCACTCTTGGCGGCGTTCGTCGCGTTCATGCCGTCGTTCTCTTTCATCCTGTTCGGTGCAGCGCGCTTCGAGCGACTGTTGCTCAACGAGCGAGTGACCGCGTTCCTCGCCGGCACGGCGCCTGCGGCGGCCGGGGCGATCATCGGCTCGGCGATCCCGCTCGCCGGTGCGCTGAGCGAGGCGTGGCAGTACGCCGTGCTCGCCGCCTCGGCCATCGCCTTGCTTGCGCTGCGTCGCAGCATCGTCCTTACGCTGCTTGCCGCCGGCATGGTAGGCGCCATCGCCGCGCTGCTCGGCGCTCCGCTCCCGCAGTAGGTACTCCTGCTGCGCGATGCTAGCTTGCTAGCATCTGAGCTGTGGAGAGCAAGTACCGAGAAAACAAGCAGCAATTCAACGTCTATCTGCCACCTGCACTCATCCGTAGAACCAAGCACGCCGCTGTCGACCAGGCGGCGTCCCTGTCTCAGCTCGTTGAGGCGGCACTGGTCGCGTATCTCGATCGCATGGAAGGAGAAGGAGAATGAGGGTGCGCCCCATCCACTTCGTCCCCGACTTGGCCGAAGCCGTGCGGTTTTACCAAGCGCTCGGCTTGGAGCTGGACGCCCGTTCGCGCTCCGGGCACTGGATCGAGCTGACCGCGGCGGGAGGGGAGCTCGGGCTTCACGACGCCGCAATGGCCGCCGAGGGGCAGGGCCGCGAAGGGCTCGCACTTAACTTCGTCGCCGAGGAGCCCCTAGAGACAGTCGAGCAGCGCCTGCGAGCGGCAGGCTTCCCGCCCGAGGGCACGATCATTGACCACGAGTGGGGCCGCGCACTCCATGTAAAGGGCCCCGGCGGCACCCCCGTCCAGGTCGATGAGCGCGACCGCGACCTCTACACATAGCGACAACGAGGAGAAAGACAATGGCTACCGTCAGCGTCCGGTACATAGTCAACGATGTTGACGCCGCAATCGCGTTCTACTCCCAGCATCTCGGGTTCCACGAGGACATGCACCCGGCGCCAACGTTCGCCATGCTCTCGCGCGGCGACCTGCGACTCACACTCAGCGCGCCAAGTGGCGCGGGCGGCGGCGGGCAGGCGATGCCCGATGGCACTTGGCCCGAGCCCGGAGGCTGGAACCGCTTCGCGCTCGAGGTCCCCGACCTCACGGCCACGATCGAGGAACTGCGCAAGGCCGGAGTCCATTTTCGCAACGAGCTCGTAATCGGAGTCGGCGGCAAGCAGATTCTGCTCGACGATCCTTCGGGGAACCCTGTCGAGCTGTTCGAGCCGACAAGGCCGGAGGCCTCGCTGTCCGCTCGCTCTTAGCAGGGGCACCCGGGAGCTAGGTTCGTGACGTTGGCAGGGCAGGATGAAGTAGTCGACATCGTTTCCGCCTCTTCCGCGGCGAGCACCCCGCGATCGAGCTTGACGAGCTCGCCGGCGCATTCGCCCGTTACCCGCGTCTACCGAAGTTGACGCAGCTTGGGATCCTTCGCAGCGCCCTGGTGAACGGAGCCCAGTAGGGCCTCTTCGGCCTAGTAAGCGGCTCCTCCTGGGACGCAGAGGATGCAATCGTGCGTTTCCGCGAAACAGTCACACTGAATGAGATCCAGTTTCAGCCCGGGACCTATCTTGTCCGAGTTGGGGCCCTACAGAGTCGTGTGACAGCCACTATTGCGAGCAATACGGCAGCAACCTCCACGGAAGACAAAAGCCCATCAAACCCGAACGAGCGGGATGAAGTTGCCGCCAAACCGAGCGATGGCCCAGCCCGGCCACGACGGATGACGATCTCGCTAGAGCTGAGTCGCGAAGCCCGATGCAGCGGCGACGAGGTGCCCGCTGCCGGGGCGACGAGTCTGCGCGCATCGACCTCGCAAGGGCGTCGAAGACATTTGGCTCTCGCGTCGTCTACCTTCGCTACAGACGGCACACCACTTACCCAAGGACCTCGACATACCCGTCGGTCCCGTGCACCCGGATCCGCTGCCCGTCGCGGATCAGCCGGGTGGCCTGCTCCACCCCCACGACGGCCGGCAGCCCGTACTCCCGCGCGATCACCGCACCATGGGTCATGAGGCCGCCGACCTCGGTGATCAAGCCGCCGATCGTCACGAACAGAGGGGTCCAGCTGGGATCGGTGTACGTGGTGACCAGGATGTCGCCCGGCTCGAGGTCCGCCTGCGCGATGTCCAGGATGACGCGCGCCCTCCCCTCGACGACTCCGCCAGACACCGGGAGACCCACGAGTGCGCCGGCGGGGAGATCCTCACGCCGGTAGCTCCCGGCTAGGACCTCGCCCTCCGAGGTCAGCACTCGCGGCGGCGCCAGCGACAGATATGAGTTGAACGCGTCCTTGCGCTGTTGGATGAGCTCGTCATCCACCCCCTGGGCGCGCACGACGTCGTGAAGCTCGTGGAGTGTCAGATAGAAGATGTCCTGGGCCTCGCGCAGCACGCCGGCAAGCTTCAGGCGCTCCGCCTCGCGCAGCAGAGCCCGCTTATAGACGAAGTAGCGGCTGACCATTCCGTACTTCGGATACTCGCGGTACCCGGCGAAGGTCCTGACCCGGTCGATCATCTGCTTGGTCTCCCCTGCCTTGCGCTCGCCCTCGGGCAGGTCGCGGAGCCGTGCCAGCAGTTCCTGCTCCTTCATGGCGGCTTCTCGCCGTCCCTGCTCGAACCGCTGCGAACCCGCGCCCGGCTCGAAGTTCCTGACATGAGCGAGGATCATCGGCACGAGGGCAGACGGCTGCTCGCTCCACCGCGTCCGGGTGATGTCGATCTCACCAGGGCACCGCATGCCGTAGGAGTCCAGATAGGCCTGGATGGCGTCGCGCGCCTCGATGCCGCCCGCGAGCGCGGACATGTGGTTCAGAAAGTGCTCATCGTCGACATCCCCCAAGAACGCGACGACGTCCGGGAACGGGCGGATCACATCTGCCACGTCGAGCAGCGCGAGCCCCATCTCCGAGGTGACGTTCCCGGCCACGGACTGCGTGAGCGTGTCGGCCACGTTCTTCTCGCCCAGCCACTCCCCCATGTGCTCGTTCAGCCACCGACCCGCCTCTGCCGCGGAGGTGATCACCTCCAGGCCGCGTGGATCGAAGATGATCCGCCTCAGCTCCGGAAGGTCCGCCAGGATGAACTCGATCAGCTCCGGTCCGGACTTCGCCTCGATCGCCCGCTTCAGCGCAGCGGTCGACTCCTGGCCTCGCTCGATCAGCTCGCCCACGAGCGCCGGGTCGGCATCGAGCGGTTTCTGCTCGGCGAGAGCGAACACCCCGGTGAGCTCCTTGTCAGGGCGCGCCGCAACGAAGTCGCCGCGCTCCATAATCGTCCGCAGCGCGTCACCCATCAGCGGGTCGGACCCCCCCATGGCGCGGAGTAGCCCCGCCCGAGTTGTGGGCGCGCCGAGCATCTCGGTGACGTCGACGAACAGCCTTCCGCCCGCCACGGACATCGGCCGCGGAGTGGTGAGCTGCCACAGCGAGAGCCCCAGCGGCTTGATGGGGTCGGTCATCATCTGCTGGTGTCCCACGGAGACGTAGACGTGATTCTTGCGATCTCCCGCATCAGGGACAGGAAAGAGCGTCGTGATCGGGCGGCTCTGCACGATCTGAAACCCGTCTTCAGCGCGGCACCACTCGATGTCCTGGGGACGCCCAAAGAACTCCTCGATCCGCCGTCCCAGCTGCACGAGCGCCACGACGTCCCCATCCGCAAGCGCCGCCTGCTCGTTGGCGAGTGTCCGTCGGACGATCGCCCCATCGCGTACCGTGTATACGTCCGGGTTCACCAGTCCCGAGACCAATTCCTCGCCCAAGCCGGGGATCGCCTCCACAACGGCGAGCTTCCGGTTACAGGTCAGCGGGTCGGCGGTGAACAGGATCCCCGAGGCGAACGGCACGACCATTTGCTGCACGACCACAGCCATCTGGACGTGCCGATTCTCGATACCACCCCGCAAGCGATAGGTCACGGCTCGCTCGCTGAACAGCGAGGCCCAGCAGCGGCGGACGTCTCGCAGGATCGCCTCCAGACCGCAGACGTTCAGGTAGGTGTCGTGCTGACCGGCAAAGGATGCCGTCGGCGAGTCCTCCGCGGTGGCGCTGGAGCGGACCGCATAGGCGAGGTCCTCCCCACATCGGACCAACGCGCCGGCGACCGCTTCCACCAGGTCGTCGGGAAGCACGATCTCCTCGATCCTTCCGCGAAGCTCGGCGCTGAGCGCGGCCACGTCCTCTCGGTCCGCGAGCTCAAGGCTCGAGAGGCGATCGAGTTGTGCGCGGATCGACGGTGCCTGAGCCACGGTCCGCCGGAATGCCTCTGTGGTGATGCAGAACCCAGGCGGCACCCGCACCCCCTCAATCCGCAGGAGCTCTCCCAGAGACGCCCCCTTGCCGCCTGCCACCGCAACCTGAGTCAGGTCGATCTCCTGGATATCCAATACGTCATCGCCCATCCTGCTTACCTCCGCCTGAGTCACCCGCGCAACCCGTTCGAGATCTCTCGTTCACCATGCCGTGGGCGATTATGCGGCACGAGTCGCGGCCTCATGAGGGCCTTCGATCCGGTATAAATTGGAAGTGGAGAGGAGAGGTTCGCGATCGGCCACTCGAGGCCCTTTGCCAGCGTCAGCAGCCATCCTCAACGCAGGTTCGCGTCGGCGCCTTGCCTCATCCCCCGAAAGAATTCCGCGAGGAGTGTCCGATCGGGGCAAAGATGATCGTAGAAGGGGTAAGCGGCGGTCCACAAGGGGCCACCCCGACTGACAGGAGATGATTCGAGATGCAGTATTTGGTTTCTGTGATCGACGACGGCACCGGCCCTGACACCCCGACGGAGGACGCTGCCATCGACGTGTTCAACGAGCGGCTCCAAGCCGAGGGGTACTGGGTGTTTGCCGGCGGTCTCGGGTCGCCCGACCCGGCCACCGTCGTCGACAACCGGGGTGAGGAGGCGGTGATCACCGACGGGCCCTTCGTGGAGTCGAAGGAGTACCTCGCCGGCTTCTGGATCATCGAGGCTCCCGACCTTGACGTGGTGCTCAAGCTCGCCACCGAGGGGTCGAAGGCCTGCAACCGGAAGATCGAGGTGCGGCCGTTCCTGTGAGCGTGGTCGACGTCCGGGAGGCGATCGCCCAAGCCCAGCACGAGGAGTGGGCGCGGGTGGTCGCCTCCCTGACCAGGCGGTTCGGCGATCTCGACATCGCCGAGGAGGCGACAGCCGAAGCGTTCGCCACCGCGGTCGAGCGGTGGCCGACCGACGGCGTACCGCCCAACCCCGGTGGCTGGCTAACCACCACCGCCAAGCGCAAGGCTATCGACCGGCTCCGGCGCGAGAACAAGCGCGAGGACAAGCAGAAGGAGGCTCAGATGTTGCACGACGACGACCCGCCCGAGCCTCTCGGCGCCGTCGATGACGAGCGGCTCCGCCTGATCTTCACCTGCTGTCACCCTGCTCTCGCTATACAGACCCGCGTGGCGCTCACGCTGCGCATGGTCGGCGGTTTGACCGTGTCCGAGATCGCCCGAGCCTTCCTGGTGTCGGAGAGCACCATGGGGCGGCGGATCACCCGAGCAAAGGACAAGATCAAGGCAACTCGCATTCCTTATCGGGTGCCGTCCGCGGAGGATCTCCCGGCACGCGTGTCAGGCGTACTCGCTGTCCTCTTCCTCGTCTTCAACGAGGGCTACCTGGCGAGCGGCCCCGACACCGATCCCATTCGTCACGATCTGACCGCAGAGGCGATCCGGCTCACGCGCCTGATCCGCGCCCTCCTGCCGCAAGATGGCGAGGTAGCCGGGCTGCTCGCGCTGATGCTGCTCACCGAGGCCCGCCGCACGGCCCGGGTCTCAGCCCGCGGTGAACTGGTCGCCCTCGACGAGCAGGACCGCGGGGCCTGGGACGTGGCGCTGGTAGCCGAGGGTCACCGGCTGGTACGTGAGCGCCTAGCTGCTGCCGCCGCCGGGGTAGCTCCGGGCCGCTACCAGATCCTCGCCGCGATCAACGCTGTGCACACCTCCGCCCGCGATGTCCGCGACACCGACTGGTCGCAGGTCCTCGCCCTCTACGACCAGCTCGTCCGCCTCGACCCCTCGCCGATCATTGTCCTCAACCGGGCCATCGCGGTCGCCGAGCTCGACGGCCCACAGGTGGCGCTGGCCACGGTCGACGGTCTCGAGGACAAGTTGGCCGGCTATCACGCCTACCATGCGACCCGTGCCCACCTGCTACGCCGGTTGGGTTGCCGTCAGAAGTCACGCGCGGCCTACGACAGAGCCATCGAGCTGGCAGGCAACACCGCCGAGACCGCCTACCTCACACGCCGCCGCGACCAGCTGGGGTAGCACCGCCGGAGCGAGCGGCGACGGAGCGATGCAGTCGCGGGGGATAATGGAGGATGTCTCGCTCATGGGGCCACTTCCGGTGATGGGATTTCGACCGCGTGGTCCACGAAACTCGAGTCCCAGCGTCGATTCTGGTGAGCATGAACGAGTTCTTGGCTGGCTCCGCAGAGCGCCCCGGCTGGGCATAGCTCGGCGGCCACCGTGCGGCGGGGATTGCGGATCCCGGCGAACGCGATGAGACCCCCGCTCACGACGAGGATGGCTGCGATTACGTCCGCCACGCGGAAGGCGTGCACCGCCGCATCGTCGAAGGCCGCCCTCAGAAGAAGGCGCTCGCCGGGGCGTACTGCCACCAAGCTTGGCGCGCCGAGGGGCTGTCGCTTGGCGAGGCTGATCGCCGAGCGGCCAGCGGGATCGATCGCGGATCGTCGTAGCGTCGCGTCGACCCGACTGGCAAAAGTTAGAGAGACGACAGCTCCCAGCACAGCGACCGCGAAAAGCTGCGCGACGCGTGAGAGCGTCGTATTCACCGCTGCGGCGACACCTGCGTGATTCTCCTCCACTGCCCCAAGGATCGTGGCGGTCAACGGCGCGACGAGCATCGCGAGGCCCAACCCGAACACGAGCAGCGCCGGCAGGACCTCGCTGAGGTAATCGGCGCGCTGATCGACACGCGCCAAGAGGAAAAGGCCGCAGCCAGCAACCAGCGCCCCGAGGCTTATCAGCACCCGCGACCCGATGCGGTCGGCGAGCGCGCCGAAGCGACGGGAGAGCATGATCGTCAGCGAAGTGACCGGCAGAAGCGCAAGCCCTGCCTGAACGGGGCTGTAGCCGCTGACCTCCTGCAGAAACACAGGCAGCAGAAAGATCACACCCCCCAGCCCAAGGTAGGTGGTCAATGTCGCCAGGTTTCCCATCGTGAAGTTGCGCTCCCGAAACAGGCTCAGTGGGAGCATCGGCGCCCGGGTTCGCGCCTCGTGCGCAACAAACGCCATGGCCCCCAGAATCCCTGCCGCGAGCGAGCCGATCACCAGGGTGCTCCATCCTCGCGCAGGCTCCTCGGTCACAGCGAACACCGAACCCGAGAGCGCGAGTGCCGCCAAGAGGGCCCCAAGGAAGTCCAGGCGCCCGGCGGTGCCAGCGCTCGCGCTCCCGGGCAGGCCACGAGCGATCAGCGTCACGGTCACGAGTACGAGCGGCACATTGAGCACAAAGATCAGGCGCCACGAGCCGGCAGCGATCAACACTCCCCCGATGAACGGCCCGATAACCCCGACGATCGAGCTGAGCGCGGTCCATGTCCCGATCGCCCTGGCCCGCTCGTCTTCAGGAAACACGTGGATGATTACCGACAATGCGGTAGGCGTCACCAGCGCCGCGCACACCCCCTGCATCGAACGAAACACGCATAGCTCCGGGATCGACGACGCGACCGCGCAGAGAGCCGACGTGAGTCCGAACCCGGCAACGCCAACCAAGAACAAGCGCTTCTGACCCAATACATCTCCAAGCGAGCCGCCGATCAACAACAGCGACGCGAGCGTCAGCAGGTACGCGTTCGTCACCCACTGCTGGCCCGCCAGACCGCCACCGAGGTCGCTTCGAATCGCGGGCAACGCGACGCTGGTTACAGTCGCGTCGAGAAACACCACGCTCGTACCAAGCACGGCTGCGAGCAGGGTCAGCTGCTTCTCGCGCGGCGTGGCCACTCGTCGGATGTCTGGCACATGCGCAGATTGGCACGTCACGAGCGCCATTCGCCTCGCGACCGCATCTTGGACGATCCCAGCGAGTACACCTTCCGCACCTCAACCCAGATCGAAACCGCCGCGACCGACCTCGGCTGCCTGAACAAGGGCATCTTCATCAGCGTCGGCGGACGCCAGGCCGCCAGCGTGATCTACAAGACCTATCTCGTCATATGAGTGGAGTGCCGCGGCCAGTCGTGACCATCACGGCACCCAATTGCTCTCTGTTCAAGCACTCGCTTAACTCACCAGATGGGCTCCACCGCTGCGGTCATTCCTCGCGACCGGTTTATCGACCTCCTCGGCAGCCGCGTACCTCGTATCGGCTATAACCGCCGCCTTCATCTGCGCCGTTCTCTCGCTTGCGACGTTCTGGCTGTCGGGGCTTGAGGCCTAAAGCTGCGGGGCCGTAGGCACCGGTCCGATCACGACGCGTCCGAGCCCGATGACCTCCATCTCTGTCTGGGGGGCGCAGACGGCGATCTCGGCGGACTCACGGCGCAGAGTTCGACGCAGCGAGACGAAGGCGGCGGAGCCGAGGATCGCGGGGACCCACAGCGCGATCGCTCGATACGCGATCACCGCCGAGGCTGCAGCGGTGATCGGCACGTTGTACAGCACGAACGTTCCCACCAGGCCCGCGTCAACGCCGCCGATTCCCCCTGGGACAGGGATCAGTCCGCCGAGCTCGCCGATCAGGTAGGCCATCGCTAGGATCGCCAGCGACGGCGCGGCGCCGAAGGCGTGAAACGTCGCCCACAGGATCATTACGTCGAAGATGAGGTAGGCGAGGATCCCGCCGATCAGCCAAGCGTTGCGTTCGCGCAGTAGCGCGACGGCCTCGTTGACGCCGTCAGCGACAGCCACCAGGGTCTTCAGCATCAGCGTGGAGCGGCGCGAGGAGGATCCGCTTGCTTCGTTGCGATTCAGTCGCCGGTGCAAGCCCGCGGAGGAGCGTCCCGCGAGCAGAGAACCAATGATCGCGGCGGCGGCGATCGCGGCGGGCAGGATCGTCAGCGCCAGGTTCGTCTCCCCCTGTAGCACCCGCACGGCGAGACCGACTCCGATGAGGACCACGCCGACCACGTTCGCGACACTGGTCAGCATGAAGAAGGCGGCGGTGCGACGCGCGATCTCGGCCGTCGGCATCCCGCCCCGTTTGAGCGCCCAGGCTCCAAGCGCCAGACCACCGGCTCCGCCGGTCGGCAGGAGCGCGTTTGCGCCCATCTCAGACATCCCGATCTGGTAGCTGACGCGCCAGCTCATGCGCCTGCAGAACACCATCCGAAAGATCGCCACATACCCCAAGCCGGAGAGTACCTTCAGCCCCGCGCCAAGCACGAGCCACACGGGGTTGGCGTGCGAGAGCTGAACGCGCAACCCGGCGAGCCCCGGAAGCAGTATCACGACTGCAACGACGGCGAGGACGATCCCAGTCAAGAACAGCAGCTGCTTGCGCACCTTGCGACGACTCAGCTGCTCGGGAACCTGCAGGTCGTCCGGGAGGACGTTCGCCGTCATGCGCCACCCCCACAGGCCGTCCGGGCACGGGTATCCTGACTTTTACGTCTCACATAACCATGCTTACATCTCACACGACCATGCGATGTGCGAAAGCGCCGCAACAGTATTTTCTGCTGAATGGGTTCGATGAGTGACTCGCTTCCCGTACGGCCACACGCACAAGGAGCAGGAGGAGGTGACCTCGACGACCTCGTCGTCGAGCTTCATCCGCCCGCTCCCGCCCACGACCGTCGAGGGTCTGCGGGACTGGTGGGCCGACTAATAGCGCTTCGCATTTCGTGATGCGGAAGCTGATCTACTCGATGACTGTGTCGCTGGACGGCTACATCGCCGGACCCGATGGCGCGATCGACTGGTCGGTGCCCGACGAGGAGCTGTTTCGATTCCACACCCAGCGGGTGCAGGAAATCGGTGTGCACCTCTGCGGACGACGGCTCTACGAAACGATGGTCTACTGGGAGACCGCTGAGGAGAGTCCGCTTGTCGCGGAGCACGTCGAGTTCGCCCAAATCTGGAAGGCCCTGCCGAAGGTCGTGTTCTCCACGACATTGGAGAGCGTGGTGGGCAACACCAGGCTGGCCAGGGATAGTGTCGGCGAGGAGGTCTCGAGGCTCAAGGAACAGCCCGGAAAGGACATCGCCGTCGGCGGCGCCGGCCTCGCCCGTGTGTGTATGAAGCTGGAGCTGATCGACGAATGGCGGCTGTTCGTCAGCCCGGTCCTACTCGGCGGCGGCACACCCTACTTCCCTCCCCTGGACGAAAGGATCAACCTGGAGTTGGTCGAGACACGCACGTTTGGCTCTCGCGTCATTTACCTTCGCTACAGGCGCGTGCCAGACGGCCTGTAGGTGATCGTCCCCACTCACGCACCCCGGCGGGGCCGGCGACAAGAGTCCCGCCGCTCTGGCCGATCCCCACACTCATTTGAGACGGACGAGCGGCGGCTTACCGGTCGCTGAGCGGTGTCAGATTTGGGAGGAGCCGGCACGCCTATTAGGTGAGCTGGCGTAGACGAGGATCTCGCCGTCTAGCTGAGCCGGCGCATCCATCTGCACTGAGGTTCGGGCACTCCACGTAACCGCAGACAGACCGGTCTGTCTGATATCTTCTGCGGCGTGAGGCACGTCGACTCCACCGGCGAATGCGAACAGCAGCATCACGATCGCCTGGATGCATAGGGCGCCGATCAGCACCCGGCGGCGTCCGACATGGTCCGACAGTGAGCCCGCTACGAGCAGCGATGCGAGAACGGCGACGGCGTATACGCCAAAGATCACCGTGATCGTGACGGAGGAGAAGCCCCAACGCGCCTGGTAGGTCGCGTACAGCGGCGTCGGCGCGCTCGAGCTGGCGAGCAACGTCACGAGGATCGAGGTCAGGAGTCCGAACGCAGTGCGTGTCGGGAGCGTGCGACGAGTTGGCGCGGTAGAGACGGAAGTGGGGGCAGACGCAGTCGTCGCTTCCCTTCGTACAAGATGGTCTGCTCACGCGGCGAGCGCCAACAGCGCCGCGCCGCCGTGCCACGGCAGCGCTGCCTGTCCCCCAGCCTTGCCAAATGAGCGAAGGAGCCCAGCATGTCGCGTGACAAGATCCCCGGCCCCGGCCACCCGATCACGATCAGCTCGAGCAGCGACCATGTCGTCGTTCGCAGCGGTGAGACGAGGATCGCCGACAGTCACTCGACGCTCGTCCTGCGCGAGGCCGACTACCCGCCTGTTCGCTACATCCCGATCGCCGACGTCGACCGATCACAGCTCGCGCCCAGCGAACTGACCACCTACTGCCCGTACAAGGGCGAGGCGTCCTACTACTCGATCGCTCCTGACGCGGAGCGTGGTAGCGACGCGGTCTGGTTCTACGAGGATCCCCGTCCAGCGGTCGCCGAGATCAAGGGCCACGTCGCGTTCTATCCCGACCGCGTCCAGCTTTGGGTCGAGGCGGCGGACGGCGCAGAGGACTGAGCGCAGATGCCCACGCAAACCACCCGATCGACACAGCCCAAGGCGGTCAAGAGCTCACCGCGGGAGCGACTACTCCAGGCGGCGAGCGAGCTGTTCTACGCCGAGGGCGTCCAATCCGTCGGCATCGACCGTGTGATCGAGCATGCCGGCGTGGCCAAGGCCTCGCTCTACAACACGTTCGGCAGCAAGGAGCAACTCGTCGGCGCCTACCTCGACGCCCGGCACGCCGAGATGTTGGAGCGACTGCGCGCCGCGGTGGAAGCCGTCGAAGATCCCGTCGAGCGGATCCTCGCTGTGTTCGACGCCCAAGCTCAACTGTTCGGAACGCCCAATTACCACGGTTGCGCCTTCATCGCAGCGACCGCCGAGGCGCCGGCCGGCGGTCGCTGCGATGAGGCCGCCGAGTCCTACCGTCGCGACATTCGCGCCCTATTCACCGAGCTCGCCGCTGCCGCCGGCGCTCCGGACCCTGCGCTTCTCGCCAGTCAGCTCCAGTTGATCTATGACGGTGGAGGGCTCGCTGTCAAGATGGACCGGGATACCGCCATCGCCGCCCCTGCGCGCGCGGCCGCGGCCGCGCTCATTGCCGCCGCCAACACGCCCCGCTCGAAGTGACGACGGCAAAGATCATCGCCAGTCACAGCGCGGATATATCCGTCGGGCGAAATCAATAGCTCGAAGATCACCTCGCGCAAGGCCTCCCAACACACCAAACTGACCACTACCCAGTAGTGGTCAGTTTGACGTTCAACGATCGCCGTCCGGCCGTCTCCACCGTCATCTACCGTGGAGTCATGCCACAACCCGACGCTCGCAGCTACGGAAGCGTCTTCGATGAGGTCGCTGAGGACTACGACCGTCATCGTCCGAACTACCCGGACGTACTTATCGATCGCGCGTGCGAGGCCGGCGGCATTGGCCCGGGTGCCGCGGTGCTTGAGATCGGTTGCGGTACGGGGCAGCTCACCCGCAGCCTGCTGGCCCGCAGGCTGCGGGTGACAGCCGTGGAGCCGGGCCAGCAACTAATCGCTAGGGCTCGCGATCGGTGCAGCGGCTTCGGCGATGTGCGGTTCGTCAACGCGCGCCTGGAGGACGCCTCGCTGCTGGGTGCCCAGTACTCGGCTGTGTTCTCGGCCTCTGCGATCCATTGGATCGATCCGGATGTGAGCTGGCGCAAGGCGGCCGACGCACTGGTGGATGGCGGTAGTCTTGCTCTGGTCTCATACTTCGGGCTGGACGATCCCTACAGCGCCGACGATCAGCAGGCGCTGCGTGCCGCCATGAGTACGATCGCGCCCGAACTTGCCGCCGATTGGCCTACCTACCGGGACCTCACCGACACCCTCGCCGGTGTTACGGCCCGGTGCGAGAACGTCTCGGAGGTATGGGCGTGGCTGGGCAGCTATGAGGTAGCGCGCGGGTATGCGGCAGACCTGTTTGGTGACGTACAGCTCGCCACAGTGCCAACCCTGCTGGAGCACACCGCTGACGAGATCAACGCTCTGCTGGGCACCATGTCGTTCTGGGCAAAACTGTCACCCCAACAGCGCGATGCTCTCGCCGCTGAAAATCAAACCTTCTACCAACGGATCAGCCGGCCGATCCGTTCAAGCATAGTCGCCTGCCTGGTAACGGCACGGCGCCGGCCCCGCGCCTGACCGCCTTCTGCGGGCTATGCCCGATCAGGAACGCGAGGAAGCCGAGGCCACCGGCGTTTGACACCGCGGCCGCAAGTGCTGGAGTTGAGGGCCCACCGGCCATCGGCGCCTTCAACGACTCATATAGCTTCACCCCGGAGGACCAACCGGATCGGCTCGCTGAGGAGATCGCGAAGTTCGCCGAAGCCTAAGACGACTCATGAGCCCTCTCCTCCCCATCGAACACTCAGGCAAGGAAGTCAACAATGGACCGTGCGAAGTCGGGGTCGGCGATGGCTTCGATGTGATCGCCGGTCAGCATCACCAGCTTTGCGTCCGGGATCGCCTCGCAGAGGACGTTGGGTCTGATCGCGAGTGGATCGTCTTCTCCCGCAAGAACAAGCGTCCGTGCCGATATGCGATCCAGTCCGATGTCTCCCCTGTAAATGGACGAGGCCTGCGCGACCAGCGCCTCACGATCGGCGTCCAATGCGTCTGCCAGCATACGGAAGGACGTCGCTCCAGACTTACGGAGCGTGGAGGGATCCTCAACGCTCAAAGCCTCAATGATCATGTCGTTGGGGATCGCGCGTCTGTCCACTCCCCCACACTCGATTACTCCAGATCCAACTCCGCCCACAACGAGCCGCCTCACACGCTTGTCCTCGCTCGCGAAGATCAGCGAGACGATCGCCCCCATCGAGTAGCCGACAAGATCGATCTGCGGCTCACCGCAAACATCGAGTAGGACCGCAAGATCCTTTGCCATTCGCTGCTCACCGTAGCTGCCCGGATCGTGCGGCTTTCCTGACTGTCCATGACCTCTGGCGTCGGGGGCGAGCACTCTCCTTCCCGCACCCAGCAGCGCATCGACTATGCCAGGGGCAACCCAGTTGGCATTGGCATCGACAACGAAACCGTGATGCAGAACAACCGGCGGCAAATCTGTCTGCTCGCCCCATTCCTGGTAGACGATCTCGGTCTGATCCCAACTCTTGAAGCTCTTCATGACTAGCCGGTGATCATGTCATGAAATCCTCCGTCAAGGATGTCGATGTCATGAATCCTCCATCAAGGATGTCGGTCTTCTAAACATGGATTTTGCTTGCTGCTTGGCTATCGACAGCGCAGCCAATAGGCTGGTGCAGTCATGCTTGAGGCCTCGGCAAACAACGTCCTCGTAACGATCCCCATCAGTCACTACTGCGAGAAGGCGCGATGGGCGCTCGACCGCGCCGGTATCGCGTATGTGGAGCAATCCCACATACAAGCAATCCACCGCTTCGCTACACGGCGCGCTGGAGGAGGTCTCACAGCACCCGTGCTTATGTGTGCCGACGGTGCTATCGCCGACTCCACAGACATCCTTGCATGGGCGGATGCTCAGTCCACCCCCCTCCGCTCCCTATACCCCAAGAGCCCCGATCGAGCGGCCGTAGTGAGACGACTCGAGGAGTATTTCGACACACGCCTGGGTCCGCAGTCGAGATGCTGGCTGTATCAGCAGTTGCGCGAGCGCCGCGACCTTGCGCTCGACTACGGCTGCGCCGGAGTACCCGCATGGGAGCGTATGACTCTGCGCTTTGGCTACCCCGCCCTGATCACGATCGTGGCGCACGTCCTCGATGTCACACCCACGACAGGCCTCCGGTCAGAGCACGAAGTGCGAGCCGTGTTTGACGCCGTCGGGGAGCACTTGAGCGACGGTCGACTTTATATATGTGGCGAGGAGTTCACGGCCGCCGACTTGACCTTCTCCGCGCTCGCGGCACCAATGCTGATGCCCATGAGCTATGGAGTACAGCTACCACAGCCGGATGAGTTGCCGCCATACACAGCTGAGGTCGTAAACGAACTGCGTGCACACCCAGCCGGCTTACATGCACTGAGGATGTACGCCACAGAGCGGCGTTAGACACTGTCTAGTTGCCGTCGCGAATGATGCAGCGGAAGCCGATATGGCTGGTAGACGTATCGATCGCCTCGGCTTGGCGAGCGGCGGGTCGGTAACGAAGGCAGTAGCTCGGCGCGCAAAGATGCGAGCCTCCCTTGATGACGCGGCGTGGGATGCCTGCACCGGGACGCGAGCCAGGGGGCAACCTCGTGTACTTGGCAGAGGCTGACGTGTTCGATGACGGCGACACAAAGCCCGTGCGTATCTGACGCTCGCGCAGGATCTAATTAGGGCACCCTAATCTTGTGGTAGGGTCCCCGCCATGATACCCGAGCCGCTAAGTCGGAATTTGCCCGTAGCGTCCGTCCAAAACCCATGATCCCTTCCTGTGCTTGCTGCAACTTCCCGTAGGAACGCCAAATAACGATGCCTGAGGTCTTCTCCAAGATGCAAAGAACACACCGTCCGTTCCTTATCGCTTTGCTACTTCTACTCGTCGGTGGCCTATTTGCCGGCTGCGGAGGCTCATCCTCAAGCTCCGGCAAATCCATCACCCTCTACAACGGCCAGCATGTGCAGACGACCGACACGCTTGTCGCTGCGTTCGAACGAGAGAGCGGCATCAAGGTGCAGGTGCGCAGCGACGACGAGGACACCTTCGCCGATGAGATCGTCACCGAGGGATCCAACTCACCGGCGGACGTGATCTACACCGAGAACTCACCGGCGCTCGAGTACCTCCAGGGCAAGAGCCTGCTCGCCCCGGTAGATCCCACAACGCTCGCCAGAATACCGAGCAGGTTCAACTCCCCGCAGGGAGACTGGCTCGGGGTCTCCGCACGAGTCAGCGTACTCATCTACAACCCCAGCCTGATCAAAGCAAGTGAACTTCCAACCTCGGTCCTCCAGATGGCCGAGCCCAAGTATCACGGCAAGCTGGCGATTGCCGCTGGCGAGACCGACTTCCAACCGATCGTCACATCCGTCGCCCGTACTGATGGCCGAGCTGCCACACAGCAGTGGCTTGAAGGGATCAAGGACAACGCCACCAGTCACGTCTACCCCGACAACGAGACGATCTCAAGCCAGGTAAACCGAGGAGCCGTCGCCTTTGGCGTGATCAACCAGTACTACTGGTACCGCATGCGCGCCGAGCTCGGTGCGGGCAGCATCCATTCGAAGATCGCCTACTTCGCTCCACACGATCCCGGCTACGTGATCGATGTCTCCGGAGCGGCGATCCTCAAGTCATCCAAGAACCAAAGCGCTGACCAAAAGTTCCTCGCCTTCCTTGTGAGCAAAGAAGGCCAGGAGATAATCGCCCACTCGCTCAGTTTCGAGTATCCGATCGTCCCCGGCATCACCACCTCCGCCCCAGAGACCCCATTCAACGAGTTGCAGCCGAACTCGATCACGATTCCGCAACTTGGCGATGGGTCGACAGCGGTCGAGCTGCTTCGCGAAGCAGGGCTGTTGTGAGACGCCGCGCTCGATCGAGTCGTTGAGATGGGAACACAGACGCCCACGATCCTCGGGCCCGTCCCGCCGTCCAGGTGGACGTCTGTCTCTCCCCGGCGTGCCCCGCGACCTTGGCTGCTGCTTGGGCTGAGCACGACTGTGGCGCTTGTGCTGGTGGCACCTTTGGCGTTCCTGCTCTTCGAGGCGCACGGCGCCGGGACCTCGACCATCCTGAACCTGGTCTTCCGTGGGCTTACGGCCAGCCTGTTGTGGAACACGGTCAGGCTTACTGTCGTGGTAACGGCGTTGTGTGCCGTGATCGGCACGGCGACGGCCTGGTTTGTAGAGCGCACCGACCTTCCCGGTCGTCGGATATGGGCTGTGCTGGTGGTCGTGCCGCTGGCCATCCCCGACTTTGTGGTGAGCTTTGGATGGGCCTCGCTCAGCACTCGTGTCGCGGGCTTTCAAGGGGCGGTACTGGTGATGACGTTGGCGGTATACCCACTCGTCTACTTGCCGGTCGCCGCAAGCTTTCGCAACGCCGATCCCGGCCAGGAGGAGCTGGCGCGCAGCCTCGGAGCGGGACGGCTGCAAACCTTCTGGCGGGTGACGCTCGGACAAGCCCGGGTGGCGATCCTCGGCGGCTGCCTACTCGTAGCTCTCGTGCTGCTGGCCGAGTACGGCGCCTTTGAGATCCTCGGTTACCAGACTTTCACCACCGAGATATTCACCGAGTTTAATGTGTCCTTCAATGTGCCAACGGCATCGGCGCTGTCGCTGGTGCTGGTGCTCCTGAGCCTCGTGGTTCTCTCCGGCGAGGGCTTCGCGCGCGGCCGAGGCCGCCTGAGCCGCTCCGGAGCACTCGCCCAGCGAGCCATTCGACCCCATCGGCTTGGACGTGCCCGGTTGCCTGCGCTCGTTGGCTTCGCCGTCCTCGTCGGTTTGGCTTTGGGGGTGCCGATCGGCTCCAGCGTCTACTGGATTCTCAGGGGCGGCCAAGCTTTCCTCGCCGGAGTTTCCCTGTTTGACGCTACCTGGCACACCGCCCTCTACAGCGCGATCGCCGCGGCACTGTCGACGGCGATGGCGCTACCTGTCGCGCTGCTTGCGATTCGCCACAGCGGGCGGGGGTACCTCTTGCTCGAGCGCAGCACCTATCTTGTGTTGGCGATGCCGGGCCTGGTGATCGCACTGGCACTCTCATACTTCACCGAGCGCTATGCCAACGGATTCCTCTATCAAAGCGCCCCATTGCTCGTGATCGCCTATGCCATCCTGTTCTTCCCGCTGGCGCTTGTCGGTGTACGAGCTTCGATCGCGCAGGCCCCGGTTGGCCTCGAGGAGGTCGGGCACTCGCTCGGCCGAGGCCGCGTCTCGGTGCTGTTGCGAGTCACGCTCCCACTTGTTTCCCCCGGCCTGGCTGCCGCCTTCTGCCTGGTATTCCTCTCTGCGGTGACAGAGCTGACCGCCACATTGATCCTGATCCCCACAGGTGTGCAGACTCTCTCCACTCAGTTCTGGGCCTATCAGCAAAACCTCTCCTACGGACAGGCCGCGCCGTTTGCGCTCGCGATCATCGCCATCGCGGCGCTGCCGAGTGTCGTGCTTGGCCGCTTCTTTGACCGCCTACCCTCGCGCGGGAGACCGGCAAGGTGAGCGACTCGCTCAGCCCCAACGAGATACTCAGCGGGCCAAGCGGCGGTGAGCGCAGACGCAGCGAGCTCGCCGAGCAAATCGAGCGCTCTCGCGGGCTCGATGTCCTAGACCTGCACAAGGGCTTCGGGACCCATCCGGTACTCACGGGCCTGAATCTCAGTGTACCCGCGGGATCATTCACGGCCATTCTCGGGTCCTCGGGCAGCGGCAAGACGACGCTCCTGCGGCTGCTTGCCGGCTTTGACCGACCGGATCGCGGCGTCGTGAAGATCGGCGAGCGCATCGTAGACGGAGCCACCATTCATATCCAACCCGAGCGGCGTCGGATCGGATATGTGCCTCAGGAGGGAGGCCTCTTTCCCCATCTCACAGTCGCTGCGAATGTCGGGTTCGGACTCTCGAAAGCCCCCAGAGCCGCCCGGCGAGAACGGGTGAGCGAGCTACTCGAGCTCGTGGGCTTGGCCGACCTAGGGCGCCGCTATCCCCACCAGCTCTCGGGTGGCCAACAGCAGCGCGTGGCTTTGGCGCGAGCGCTGGCAATCGAGCCAGACGTGGTGCTCTTGGACGAGCCGTTCGCCTCCCTCGATGCTCACATGCGTGCCAGTGTGCGCGAGGAGGTCCAGCGGATCCTGCAAGCATCGGCGACGACGACGCTGCTCGTGACCCACGACCAGGACGAGGCGCTTTCGCTCGCCGATCGTGTTGCCGTTCTGCGCGACGGCCAGATCGCCCAGCACGCAACACCGCAGGAGCTCTATGCTCGCCCGCTTGACGATCGACTCGCGCGGTTCGTCGGCGAGGCCAACTTGATCGCGGGGGTACTTGACGGAGCCTCCGTCAAGACGCCGCTCGGCAAGCTCCCCGCGCTGTGGCACGGCGAGATGTTGCCAACGCCCTGCGCGGTCACCGTACTGATCCGCCCTGAGCAGATCGACATGCATCCAGCCGACAGCGAGATGGGCTTTGCGGGGCGGATCGTGCGAACGGGCTACCACGGGCACGATGCCGTCCTCCATGTGCAGGTAAACCAGGCGGAGACCGCAGAGCATCTACTTGTGCGGATACTTGGAGACACACGGCTATCTCCTGGCACGGCAGTCAAGCTCAACGTCCGTGGTCCTGTGCTGGTTTGGCCCACTGGGGCCTCACATTGAACTAGGCGAATCCTTTTCCTGAGATCGGACCTCTCATATCTGTGCGAGGTCCGATCGACAAGAAACGGGAGGCCGTAATGATCAATCGCCATCAGGCTCACGCTGGCCAAACTGTACGAGCTGTACGAGCAGGAACTCGAGGGACACGAATATTCGCGAGCCTAGCCCTCCTTGGCTTGGTCGCCCTCGGTCTGCCCTTCACTGCGGGAGCCACGCCTACGGCGGTCACGCTCAAGCTCCGGGGCGTGCCGATCGCTATCAACCCTGAGGCGGTTAATGGCCCGACATATCCTGGCACAGGCGACATCCTTGGTGCGGGTACCGCCGTCGAAGGCGAAATCAAGATCAGCGGCACCGAATACGGCGGTTTCCCGCCACCCATCACCAGCTTCACATTCCTCGCACCCGTGGGTGTAAAGCTGCACCCACAGGGATTCGCCACTTGCTCGGAGGCGATCCTCGAAAGTCACGAAGTCGCGCACTGCCCGAAGAAGTCCTTTGCGAGCTCGATCGGTTCGGTCGCCGGCGTCGTCAGCTTCGGCGCGACGCGCGTCCATGAGACGCTGACCCTGCAGGGGTTCTTTGCGGCAGGTGGGGAACTCGCGTTCTATGCCGAAGGCAGATCCCCGGCCGTAATCGAAATCATTGGGAAGGCCAGCATCACATCTGGCGGGGACGGAGTCGGTCCGAAGTTCAGCGCGAATGTACCGTTGGTGGAAACCGTTCCTGGGGCTCCCTACGGAGTTGTGGAAGCTGGCAAAATCACAGTCGGGGCAGCCTTTATGCAAGCAGGCAAACTGATCTCCTACATCACCCTGCCGAAGAAGTGCCCTAGGGGTGGCTTCCCGGTCCGCGCTGAGCTGACCTTCCTTATCGGCGAACCGGTTACGGTCGACACCAAGATGCCGTGCCCGACGAAATAGCCTTATGACCGTCATCTATCTCATCGCAGCCGTCGTCGTGCTCTGCGGCTGCCTCTTCTTTTTTATGAAAAAGGTTCGTTCCCATGACTGACACACGCTGGGCCTGGCCCACCGAACAGGTAATCAGTGCCGCCCAACACGGTGACCCGCGCGCGATCGCGATACTGCTGGACGGCTCGCACGCCCATGTGCATCGCTTTGCGCGTACCCTTTGCTCGACGCCTGAGGATGCAGAGGAAGCAACCCAGGAGGCGTTGATTGTTCTCTACCAGAAGATCGGTACATTGCGTGCTGCCGCGGCGCTTGCTTCGTGGATGTTTCAGATCGTGCGTCACGAGTGCATCCGCAGATCGCGGCTGGCGCTGCGCGGACCCATTCCCGCGTCCACGAGCGAACACTCTGTCGAAGATCTCGCCCTGGCCCGGCTGGAAGTCGAGCGAATCGTCGATTCGATCGCGGCGCTACCGGCTGATCAGCGTGCCGTTCTCGTCCTGCGCGACATTCAGGGCCTGTCTGGAAAGGCTACCGCCCAAACACTGGGCCTCAGCCGCGCCGCGATGAAGTCGCGTCTGCATCGCGGCCGCGAAGCGCTGCGCGCGCAGCTCAAGATGTCATCCGATCAGACCGTCTCTGCGAACACAGATAATGACTGAGTCCATGCAAAGCATTCTTGCCAGTGAATCTGTCGCCCGCCATCTCGCGCGCGGAGCGGTCGGATTCGGCCTGATCGGCGTGGCGATCACGCTGACCACGAGCGTCGGCCCTGCTGCGCTGTTGTTGGCACCGCTTGGTTTGGTCGCACTCCGCGGCTGTCCGACTTGCTGGTGCGTCGGCTTGGCTCAGACGATCTCGGCAGGCCGACTCGAGCGCAGCTGCACAGGCACCGACTGCACGCTACGACGTGGCGAGGGCTAAACGGGTTCAGCCGGCAGCACGTCCGTGCGCGCAATCGCCGCATCTCGCTCCTCCGCGAGAGCTGTGCGGCGCTCGTCTTGCCTGTAACTGTCCAACGCTCCTTGCGAGGGAAACTCCAGCATCTGGATCTCGAGCGGCGCGCCATTCGCGCCATCGGTGCGCATTCGTTGCAACACCCGTGCTCCGTGGTCCCCCATCAAACCCAGCACGGTGTCCTCGTACGCACAAAGCGCCTCTTCGGCACCAGGCCTGGGCCAGAGCAGAACGCACAGGTGAATACTCATCCGCGCGAGCCTATGCGACTAGACAAAGGATCGCCGCATAGACCATTGCGCTCATAAGCCATTGCGCTCATAGGCCATTGCGCTCTCTCAACCGCCCAACGCGAACAGCGGCCAGCGGCCGGGCACACCCTTCAGCTCGTGAAAGCCGCGATCCTCGAACGCGAACGGACCGCCGACGACCGTTCCGAACACGGTGCCCGAGACGAGCACCTCACCCGGCCTGGCCAGCGCGCCCACACGCGAGGCGATGTGCACCGCCATACCCCCGACATCTTCGCCGATCAACTCGCACTCGCCAGTATGCACGCCGACGCGGATCTCGAGCCCCAGCTCTCGCGCTGCCACGGTTACCGCCAGCGCACAGCGCAAAGCCCGCGACGGAGGCCCGTCGAAGGTAACGAGAAAACCATCCCCCACCGTCTTGACCTCGCGACCGCCGAAACGGATGAGCTGCGCCCGCACCAACGCGTCATGCTCTGCGAGTAGATCGCGCCAGCGACCATCCCCCAACTTGGCCGCCCGTGCCGTCGCATCGACGATGTCGGTAAACATCACCGTTAGCAAGCGTCGCGCGAGCTCCCCGCGACTACGGGCTCCTGTCAGAAACTCCTCGATCTCCTCGACGATCGCGTCGCTGTCGCCGACGAACGGGAGCGAGTCCGCTCCTTCCAACTCGACATGGCGGGCGCCGGCTATGTGCTCAGCCAGATAACGCGAATGACGCGGATCCCAAGCTGCATCACCGGACCGATGCATGACAAGCGTCGGCACGCGCACGCGAGGCAGCACGTCGCGCACGTCGAGCTCAGCCGACGCGCTCAGTAGGGTACGAGCCTGGTTTGGACTCGCCGCGAGACGCTGCAAACGTGCAAACCACGTCGCCAGCGTGGTTTCCTCGGCCATCGAGGGGGCCATCACCGAGAGCACTGGACTACCGAGCTCACCCCAGGACGTGAGCGTCCGCTCGGTCCATTGTGCGCGATCCTCGATCGTCATCGCCCAGTCGTAGTCAGGAGCCCAAGTGGTACGAGCAACCGAGGCGTACATGATCAGCGCGCCTATGCGCTCGGGGTGGTTCGCGGCCAGTAGCGTGCCGACGGGCCCACCCAAGCCGTAGGTGAGCAGCGCGGCGCGTTCACTGCCGGCCGCGTCGAGCACCGCGAGCGCGTCGTGCATCTCCTGCTCGAGCGAGTGTGACTCTCTCCCGCTGTCTGAAAGTCCACTTCCACGGCGATCGAACAGGATCAGGCGATTGAACACAGCCAGACGCTCTAGAAAGCGACGCACGGCCGATGCCTCCCACAGCTGCTCGATCTGGGAGATCCACCCCGGCAGGAAAAGCAAATCGAGCATTCCCTCCCCCGCGACCTGATAAGCAATGGTCGCATCGCCGCTGCGCGCATAGCGCGTGGTGGGCAGCATCAGGCCCCTCAGAACGAGTGGTAAGAACTCTTCGTGATTGTAAAGCCGTGACGAGAGCGGTTCACGCAGCGAATCGCTCCCGTACTGATTGTGCACTTCACGCTGATCGGGCCGACCCCGCCCCACCTGCTCCCGCTTTTGAGCGCCACCGGGTGTGTACCAACGAAGGTGTCCTGGCTCAGCCGAGCCAGCGACGGACGCCCGGTCGACCCAAGGAAGACGAAACCTGGATCACCGATGCCTTTGGTCTTCGGAGCAGGCACAGACCTGGCACTACAGAGCAACTGCATCGGGGGCGTGTTGACCGGGTGGATCGCGATGCCACAAGTGAGGTTCCCAGCTAGCGCCGTCCAGAGTTGTGCATCCGACCTCGAGGCTAGAGCCGGCGCGGACAGACAAAGCACGCAAGCGGGGATGAGCAACCATAGTCGGCGCATACGCACATCATCGCATGACCCAGGCGATACAAGCTGGGAGACCCGAGGGTCTAGACCGTTGTCGAGGAGTCTGCTTCTATCCAACCAATGAGCTCAGTGTCTGAGGAGCCGAGAGCGACCAACGATGGAGGAGTCCAGAAGGCGGCCGACGCGACACGACGAACTCGCCTAGCCAACGAGCGTACCTACCTAGCCTGGTGGCGAACAGGTCTGGCCGCCCTGGCTGTGAGCCTTGGCGCCGGGAAGCTTGTCCCGGCGCTTACCCCCGGCGCCCAGTGGCCGTACACGATCGCGGGCATTGGTTTCGCGTGCGTCGGCGTGATCTTCATCGGCCACGCGTTCGTCCGTCACAGGCGTGTCGAGCGAGCTATCTCGCGTGGCGAGTTTGCTCCGCTCGAGGAGAGCTTCCTAACAGCGTTGGCCGTGGTCGGCGTTCTGCTTGGGCTGCTGGTGCTCATCATCGTTGCGTCGAACAACTGAGAGCCGGCAAAAGCCCGCACCAGGCCAAGCTCCCCAGCGCGACGACGAACGCGACGATTGTGCGTGCACTGCCCCACACCCACCGAGACCAACGTCAAGACCTTCCATTGCCGTTGCACGTGACACCTCCGCAGGATGTAGTTGCATTTCGCAAGTAGGCGTCACGCTAGCACTAGCACACCTGACTTTCAAAATGCAACTAGCTCCGCTACGATCGAGACATGCCCTATCGCCCCTTCACCGAGCAGAACTGCTCGATCGCCGCGGCGCTGTCGTTTGTCGGCGAGCGTTGGACGCTCCTGATCATGCGCGACGTGTTGCTCGGTCGCCAGCGCTTTGCCGACATCAAGCGCAGTACTGGCGTCGCCTCGAACATCCTCGCCGACCGTCTGGAGATGCTTGTCGAGCATGACCTGCTGCGGCGCAAGCTCTACAGCGAGCGCCCCGAGTCCTACGAATACATCCCCACGCGCAAGGGCCTGGATCTCAACCCTGTGATCATCGCCTTGATGCAGTGGGGCGACCAGTACAGCTCACCGCAAGCCGGCCCACCACGGATTCCCGTCCACACCGTCTGCGGTCATGACGCACATCCCCAGATGCACTGCAGCCACTGCGGCGAGGTCATCGGGAATGGCGAGTTGAATGTCAGGCCTGGGCCTGGTGCTACGCAGAAGCAGATCTATGAAGGCGTGCTGCCTAAGCGGGCCTGAAGCAAGCGGCAACGAAATGTGCGATACGGGCCGATCCGGGCACCTTGTAGGTAGGTATTTTCAGGCCAACTCAGTGACGCGAGCCCTTAGCTAGAGCGCTTGGCGCCCGATCTGCTCGGACGCGATGCCGGCGGAGTCGCTGGCGTCTTCTTTGCCTTCTCCTTGGCCACACCTGGGCTCTGTCCCCGTATGCGCGCAAGGCTCTGCTCAAGTGCGCCCATCAGGTCAGGCGCTGTTGGAGTCGGCTTCGGCTTTGGCTTGGGGGCTGCCGCGGGGACGGAGATCTTCTGACCCTTTTGCTTGCGCTTGATTAGACGCTGCAGATGGGCGCGGTGCTCGTCTCGATAGGCGGCCGGCTCGAACTGCACCTCAAGCTCCGCGATGATCGCGACCGCGTTCTCCACCTGCTCGCTGCCAGGCACCACCTCGGCGTCGATCTCCGCCGCGACGTCTGCGCTTGAGCGAACTTCGTCGTGAAAGCGCATCGTCGTCAGCGTAAGCAGCTCGCCGCGCGGACGGATGCTGACCAGATGCTCCTTGGCGCGCATCACAAAGCGCCCAAGCGCCACCTTGCCCGAGTCGCCCATCGCCTTGCCAAGCAAGGCATAGGCCCGCGCCGCGCTCTCGTTCTCGGGGACCAGCAGATAAGGACGATCGAGGTAGATCGGGTCAATCTCGCGCTCCTCGATGAAGGCCTCGATATCGATTGTATGGCTCTTGCGAGGGGCAGCAGCAGCAAGGTCCTCATCGCTGAGAAGCACCCAACTGCCGTCCTCCATCTCATAGCCCTTGGCAATCTCGCTGTATTGCACCTCGCATTCCTCAAGCGCGCACACGCGCCGTGTCTGGATCGGCGAGCCGTCGGGCTCGTGCAGCTGGCTGAAGTGCACATCACGGTCGCGCACGGCGCTGTAGAGCACCACCGGCACGTTCACCAAACCGAAGCTGAGCGAGCCTGACCACAGTGGACGCGCCATCAGCCCTCCCCTCGCGTTTGGCGGCGCGCGGGACGCGCTCCCTTGGATGAGCGTGGAGCCCCGCCAGGTGAGCGCGGGGCCTTGACCGACGAGCGCGAGGTGCTGCCAGGGGAGCGCGGAGCCTTCCCGGCTGGCTGCGGCTTGACGCTCGCTGGGCGCCGACGCTTGCGAGCATGACCCTCCTCAAGGCTTGCTCGCAAGGCGCTCAACAGATCCCCCTCCTCCGTCTGCTCCTGACTCTGTGGCGCCTGGATCTTCTCCCCACGCGCCTTCTGCTCGATCACCTCGAGCACAGCCGCGCGGTAACTGTTCTCATAAGCATCGGGTTCGAAGCTCGAGACGAGCTGGTCGACAAGCAGCCGTGCTGCGTCAATCTCAAGCTTGCTCGGCTGCTTGTCTGCCTCTGCGATCTCCAGCTCGCGCGGGTCCGCGAACTCGTCGGCAAAGCGCATCGTGTGCAGCACGATCACGTCTTCGAGCGCACGGAGCGCAGCCAGATGGGCCTTGCCATGGAAGAGGAAGCGCCCGATGCCGACCTTTCCCGAAGTCCTCAAAGCGCTATGTAGCGTGCGGTAGGCCTCGTCGCCGAGCTTTCCCGGGCTCAGGTAGTAAGCGCGCTCGTAGTAGACGGGGTCGATTTCCTGGCCGTCGACGAAGTGCTCTACGTCGATCATATGCGCCTCCGGCCCCTCCGCGGCGGCGATCTCCTCCTTGGAGAGCATCACGTAGGAACCCGAGCTCACTTCAAAGCCCTTGGCGATCTCGCTGTATGGCACCTCACGGTCCTCTGCCACGCACACACGCCGGTGCTCGATCGCCGCACCATCGCTGACGTGGCGCTCGCGAAAAGCGATGCTCTTGGACTCTGTGGCCGTGTGCAGCTTGACAGGCACCCGCACCAACCCGAAGGCGATCGTGCCGTTCCACAGCGAGCGAGGCATGGTCAGGGCGCTACCAGGGATCGATAGTGCATACGTCCGCAGGATACGCCTCCAATTACCCGTGGCGAGGGACGCAATTGAACTTGCCGATCACCGGGGTCCCCGCTACACAACGTGCGCGACAGCTCAGCGGCGAGCTCGGCGTCGAAATGGACCGCACATACGGCCTACAAATTGGGTGCATAGATCTCTGCGTATGGGGGTAGGCACACCTGAGGAGCCTGTACGGGCGCGTTTAGGGAGATGCCCGCAGAGTCAAATGTCCAACGGGCCAGGAGGAGGTTGAGATCGTGTCAACAGCGACAGCCACGCGTAGTCTGCACACCGACCGCGGTACCGCCGAGGATCTGGACCATCTGTTCGCCCTGTGGCAGGAGCAGCGCGATCCCGATGCCCGTGAAGCGCTGGTTAAGCGATTCATGCCGCTGACCCGTAGCTTGGCGCGCCGCTATGACCGCTCCTCCGAGCCTTTCGATGACCTCCTACAGGTCGCCTCCGTCGGACTGCTCAAGGCGCTCGACCGCTTCGACCCGCAACGCGGACACTCGTTCCCGTCCTTTGCCGTGCCGACGATTCTCGGCGAGATGCGCCGCTACTTCCGCGACTGCGGCTGGTCGGTGCATGTGCCTCGCGGAGACCAGGAGCGAGCACTGAAGGTACGCGACGCCCAGGAGACCCTCACAAACGAACACGGTCATGCCCCAACCGTCAGCCAGCTTTCGCAGTACCTGGAACTTGAAAGCGAGCAGGTGATCGACGCGCTGCAGGCAACCCAGGCATACGAATCGCTTTCCCTCGATGCCCCACGGCCCGGCGGAGAGGACGACACGATCACCTTTGGCGACGGGATGGGCAGCGAGGACGAGCGCTATGAGCTGGTGGAGCTCGACGCCACGATCGTCTCCGCGATCCGATCACATACCGGCCCGGGAACGGGCAATGCTGCACATGCGCTTCGTCGAGGATCTCACCCAAACTGAGATTGCCGCCCGCTTGAAAATCTCGCAAATGCAAGTCTCGCGCCTGCTACGCCGCTCGCTTGACCAGCTGCGAGCCCTCACGCGCGACGCAAGCGAGGTGTAGGCGCCGCCTGCAGGCGATATCGTCTTACAAGCAGTCGAGAGGCGAACAACGCGAGCTCGGCGGTTTGCTGCGTCAAATCGCCCCACACCGATGGCCGACTCACCCCCAAATGTTCGTCTCAACCTAGCCAACACCCCCGAGAACGTGGTGGTGGTCAGGGAGATGCTCTCAGGGGTCGGCGAAGCCATCGAACTGGACCGCAGCGATCTGAACGATGTGCGCACAGCCGTAACCGAGGCGTGCAACAACGTCGTTCTGCACGCCTACGAAGGCGATCCTGGACCACTTGAGGTCGAGCTCTATCTCGCCGCCCAGTCGCTTGGCGTGGTCGTTCGCGATCACGGCGTCGGACTCCCGGCGGAGGCAAAGTCGCTGGAGACGGACACCGGTGGAATCGGACTACACGTAATCCAAACTCTCACGCAAACAGTCGAGTTCGCAGACGGCAGGGAGCACGGGACCGATGTGCGGATGTGGTTCAACGTCCCGCAAGCCGGTGCGCTTGCGCCACTGCGTGCCGACGGCGATCAAACCCACACACTCGCGCTTCCCGGCGCACCCACAACGACTATCTGCATAGCGCCTGTCAGCCTCGCTCGCACAATCCTGCCGCGTCTGATGATCACGCTTGCCGCACATGCTCACTTCTCCACCGATCGCATCTCCGACGCACAACTGCTCGCCGACGCGCTTGTCGAGCACGCCCAAGCCGCCATCAGTGGCGAGCAGTTGAGCATCGACGTGACTGTCGAGCCGCGCGACTTGGAGCTGCACATATCGCCCCTGAGCGTAGGCCGCGCTCAACAGCTGATCGAGCAATCCGAGCTTGGTAAGTGGGGTGGCGTGATCGAGCAACTAGCCGATCGCCACGAGGTGCTGAGCACAGGTGCTCACGAGACACTGGCGCTCAGACTCAGCGACGCGCGCTAGCTCTCCCAGACGCATGCGCACATGCCTGGAGACCACGCACCGCGACGGTTAGAGCAAAGACGTCGGGGTAATGAACAACCGCAGACGCGCAACGCGTCAGCAATTTACAGAGGGAGGATTGACATGGTTGCTCTAGTGGCGTTGGTGCTCATCTTGGCTTTGCTGGGAGGGCTGGGCTTTGCCGTGCACGTTCTCTGGTACGTGCTGATCGTCGCGCTCCTGCTTTGGCTGATCGGCTTCTTCATCGGTGGCGCGCCCGTGGGTGGTGGAGGACGTCGCTGGTACGGACGCTAGTAGGAGGAGAGTCCGTAGGAGCGATCAACGAGCTCGAGGGGGCTGCGATACTGATTGATGCCTGGCATCTGGGCTAAGTGCTGCAGGCAAATCTCAACGATGCCGAGCACAATCGATGCCGCAACCACCCGAGGGGGAGCAGACCCACGTTGATGCCCGTTCGGCGGGAGATATTGCCGCGAGTGTGCTGATCGACGCCGGAGCGGTGCTAGCCAGTTCGCTCGACCCCAGCACCACGATGGGTCAGGTCGCGAGCTTGACGCTGCCGCGACTGGCCGATCTGTGTGTGATCGACCTGCGCGACGAGGACGGCTCGATCAGAGAGGTAGCGGTTGCATGCGTGCAACCGGAGCTTGCCCGGGAGCTCGAAGAGCTGCGCATCGAGCACCCGCTCGACCCGGAGGGGGGACATCCCGTTGCTCAGGTTCTGCGTAGCGGACAGCCGGTTCTGCTGCCCGAGATGACGAGCACGCTGCTGAGCTCCTTTGCACAGGGCTCCAAGCATGCCAAGTTCATGATCGACCACGGCTACCGCTCGGCGGTAGTCGCACCGTTGCTCGCACGTGAGCGCACGCTCGGGGCACTTTCGGTCTTGCGTTTGGGCGGGTGTGAGCCCTATGGCCAGGAGGATCTGAAGCTCGTCTGCGAGCTTGCGCGGCGTGCGGCCCTGGCGATCGACAATGCGCGTCTGTACTCGGAGGTACGCAGCGTCGAGCGTCGCCTGGAGGCGATCCTCGTGAACCTGGCCGAGGCAATCACCGTTGTCGACGAGTATGGGCAGACCGTGTTCGCGAACCAGGCTGCCGCGGACCTGTTGTGCGTCTCAGACCCCGAGGAGCTGATGAGCTCACAACCCGGGTCGATCATGCCGCGCTTTGCTGTGCTCGACGAGCAGGGCCGTCGGCTCGACCTTGAGCACATGCCGGGTAGGCAGCTGTTCGCGGGTGAGACGCCTGGGCCGCTGTTGGTCCGCAACGTCGTGCTTGCCACCGGCGAGGAGCGCTGGCTGATCGTCAGATCCTCGCCGATCGCGGATCCCGAGAGCGGACGCATCGTCTATGTGGTGAACGTCTTTGAGAACATCACCGAGGTCAAGCGCGTGCAGCTGGCCGAAAGCTTCATGGCTCAGGCAAGCAGGGTCTTGGCTTCCTCGCTTGACTACGCCGAGACGTTGCAGCGCATAGCGCGCCTGGCCGTGCCCCAGATCGCCGACTGGTGCGCGGTGGAACTCGTCAACGAAAAAGACGAGATCGAACGTGTCGCGGTCCACCATCCCGATCCGGCCAAGCTCGAGCTGGCGGAGCGACTCAACCGCGACTACCGCCCCTCGCTGGACGAGCCGGCGGGCGTGCCAGAGGTGATCCGCACAGGCCAGGCGCGCATCTACACCGACATTCCGGCCGACGCGCTTGCGCAATACGCGCGCGATAACCAGCACCTTGAACTGCTCAGCGCGATCGGAGCCACCGCGGTGATCATCGTGCCGATGATCGGCGCGACTGGCCCGATTGGTGCGATCACGCTTGTCTCGGCGGAGTCGATGCGCCGCCTCACCCCGGGCGATCTCGCGCTCGCCGAACGTCTCGGCCGCCGCGCCGGCACCGCGGTGGAAAACGCTCGTTTGTACACCGAGCGTTCACGTATCGCATGGACCCTCCAGCAGGCGCTGCTGCCAGAGTCGCTGCCCTGATATCCAGGACATGGAGGTACGCACGCGCTATTGCGCCGCCGGCAAGCTCAACGAAGTCGGCGGCGACTTCTACGACGTCTTCGACTACGAGACCGATCGCTGGATGCTCGTGATCGGCGACGTCTGTGGCAAGGGTCCGCGCGCCGCCGGGGTGACCGCGCTTGCGCGCCATACGTTGCGCGCCGCCGCGATGAGTGGTCAATCGCCTACCGAGATGCTCGAAACACTGCACCGTGCGCTGCGCCGCCAGCCCCCAGGTGCCGATCTTTGCACGGTGTGCCTGGTAGCCGCACACCACACCGGCGCGGCGACACAGCTGACAGTCGCGCTTGCCGGGCATCCCCCACCGCTGCTGATCAATCGCGATGGCCAGGCCGAGATGATCGGCCACCCTGGCACGCTGCTGGGCGTGCTCGACCCAGTCGAGATCGTCGAGACCACAGCCGAGCTGGGTAACGGTGAGACGCTGCTGCTCTACACCGACGGCGTCACCGACGCGGGTCGCCCAAATGTCGAGCTGGGCGAGACTGGCCTGATCGAGCTGTGTCGCCAAGCTCCGCGCCTGGACTTGGACAGCCTGCTGGAGTACGTCGAGGACGTGGCGCTCGAGCACGCCAAACTCGGGCTGCGCGATGATCTCGCGCTGCTTGGCTTGCGCGCATCGCAACCAATGTCCTGACAGCGCTAAAATTTTCGCCGTGGCATCTCCAGGGGAGCATCTACGTATCGATGTCCGCAACGAGCCAGACCGAGTCGTGCTCGGACTTCACGGCGAACTGGACCTTCTCGGCGCGCCACTGCTGCAAGAGGCGATCGACCGTGCCGGCGAGCGAGACAAGCTCGATCATGGTGCTCGATCTGCAAGACCTCCAGTTTGTGGACTCGGCCGGCCTGCGCGTGATCCTCGCTGCGCACGAGCGCTCGCGCCAGAATGGTCAAGCGCTGGCCCTGACGCCCGGCACCGAACAGGTTCAACGCTTGTTCACGATTGCGGGCGTCAACGATCACTTGCGCATCATCGGCTCACCCGACGAACTTTTCGTCTAGATCCGCCAGCCAGATATCCGTCGGAGACTGGATATAACGTCCAGTCGATGGGCGATCTCGATAACGGAATCGAAGTTGAGGGACTGGTACGCGTCTTCAAGGGTGGCGTGCGGGCTGTCGACGGCATCGACTTGCGCGTGGCCCCGGGTGAGATCTATGGCTTCCTGGGGCCCAACGGAGCAGGCAAGTCGACGACCGTGCTGGTGCTGACCACGCTCCTGCCGCCAACCTCGGGCAGCGCTCGCGTAGCGGGCCTCGACGTCGTCCGCCAGGGCTCGCAGGTCCGCCGCGCGATCGGCGTCTCCCTACAGGAGTCGGCACTCGACCCATTCCTCACCGGCAGTGAGCACATGCGTCTGCAGAGCGCTCTCCATGGGCTGCCCAAGGGCGAGCGGGAGGCGCGTGGCAAGGAACTGCTGGCGCGTGTCGGCTTGACCGAAGCGGCCGAGCGCAAGATCGGCACCTACTCGGGTGGCATGAAGCGTCGCTTGGACCTGGCGCTCGCTTTGCTTCACCGCCCGCGGCTGCTGTTCCTCGACGAGCCCACGACTGGGCTTGACCCTCAGAGCCGCGCTGCGCTGTGGGATGAGGTGCGACGACTCGCCCAGGAGGGCGTGACCGTCTTCCTGACGACCCAATACCTGGAGGAGGCGGATGTGCTGGCCAACCGTGTCGGCATCATCGACCATGGCAAGATCGTCGCCGAGGGCACGCCGACCGAGCTGAAGGCCCAGATCGCAAGCCAGACAGTCGAGGCGGTCCCTCAGGATCCCGGCGACCGCGAGCGTTTGGCCACCGTTTTGCACCGCTTCGGAGCAGAGACCGCGGCCTCGGCGGGCGGCGTGGCCGCCCAACTCCCCGAAGGGGCCGGCGACCTGGCTGAGATCGTGCGCGTGCTCGACTCCGAGGGGCTGAAGGTCGCTGACCTGCGTCTGCACTCCCCCACCCTCGACGACGTGTTCCTGGCCAAGACGGGACGTTCGCTCGAGGGCGCCGCCGATAGCACTGAGGGGCAGGATAAAGACGCGGCGTCCGCCGAGCCGGCTGTCGCGTGAGCGCACCGATCACAGCGCAGATCGGAGCGCTGGCCAAGCGCTCTACGCTCAAGACGCTGCGCCAGCCCTTCCAGATGTTCCCGATCGTGTTCTTCCCTGCGATGCTGCTGGCCGTCAACGCAAGCGGATTGCAGTCCGCGACGCGCTTGCCCGGCTTTCCCACGCACTCCTACATCTCCTTCGCGATCGCCGTGGCCTTCATCCAGGGCGCCATGTTCTCGCTGATCAACACCGGTACCAACCTCGCCGAGGACATCGAGAGCGGCTTCTTTAACCGGCTCGCGCTTACGCCCATGCGCCGGCTCGCGCTGATTGTCGGGCTGCTCGTCGGCGTCGCGGCGCTCGGCGCGCTTCAGTCGGCTATCTACATCCTGATCGGCTTGATCTTCGGAGCGCACCTTGACGCGGGCGTAGCGGGCGCGCTCGTGGTGATCGTGCTCGGCTCGCTTGCGGCGACCGCGTTCGGGGCGATCGGCTGTGCGGCCGCGCTGAAGACTGGCTCCGGTGAGGCGGTGCAAGGGATGTTCCCGCTGTTCTTCGTGTTCATCTTCCTGTCTTCGAGCAACCTACCGCGCAATCTGCTCAAGACCGGCTGGTTTCACACGATCGCGAATTGGAACCCGATCTCCTACCTGATCGAGGCATTTCGCAGCCTATTCATCGTGGGCTGGGACGCGGCCGCGCTGGAGCGCGGCTTTGCGGTCGCAATTGGACTGCTGCTACTTGGTCTTGGACTGGTCGTGCTCACGCTGCGCGGAAGGATGCAAAGGACATGACGCCCGGCGCGAGACCGACAGAGCCAGCAAGCGAAGCAGGTTCCGTCATGGCCGCGGCAGCGAAAGCACCCGGAACGGGCGCGAACACCGACCACCCGGTTGGCGCCAGCACCTGGGGTGTGGCTCGCGCGGTCGCTTGGCGCAGCATGCACACCTACCTGCGCCGCCCCGACCTGATCGTGCCCTCACTTGTCTTCCCGCTCGTCTTCCTGGCGAGCTTTGCCGGCGGGCTCTCGGCACTCGGCTCAGTGCCGGGATTTGATTTTCCCGCTGGCTATACAGCCTTCCAGTTCGTCTTCGTGCTTACGCAGTCGGCGCTGTTCAGTGGGCTGTTCACCGGCTTCACGGTCGCGGTTGACTTCGAAAGCGGGTTCGCGCGGCGGCTCATGCTCGCTGCAGGTAATCGCCGTGGGATCGTGCTGGGCTATGCGCTGGTGGCGCTCAGTCGCGCGGTGATCACGCTCACCGTCGTGACCTCGGTCGCTCTGCTTGCGGGTATGCGCATCACCGGAGATGGCGTTGACATATTCGGCCTCTACAGTCTTGCGCTGTTGCTCGTGCTCGTGGGCTATGGGTGGTCCGCCGGAGTCGCGTTCCGCTTCCGCTCGATCCAAGCTGGGCCGCTGATGCAAACTCCCGTCTTCTTGATTCTGTTCCTGGCGCCCGTGTATGTGCCGCTATCGCTGCTCAAAGGCTGGATCCACGCGGTGGCGAGCGTCAACCCGGCGACTGCCTTCCTCGGCGCCGGACGGGGACTGATCTCCGGCGTGCACGAACACACGGCGTTGGCGTTCGCTTGCGCGCTGGCTCTGATCGTGCTCTTTGCCGTTTGGACCCTTTCCGGGCTGCGCGCCGCGGAACGCTCAACCTAGTCGTCTGGAGTCCCTGCGTCTGGATCCTCGTCGGCCGGCGTGCAGGCGATGGCGTCCATTTGGTCTCGCGCCGGTCGTTAGCCCCGGTTCTTCGCCGAAGGGCACGTCTTCTTCGGTTTCTCGTTCGGAGCGTTCACGCCGCCGTTCGGTCGCCCTGAGCGCTGCCTTGCCTGCCGTGTTGAGATAGTCGAGCAGCCCGCGCTTGTGCGCGCCGTAGAGACGTGTAGGCAGCTGCTCGCGCAGCTCATCCCGAATCGCCCGCTGCATTTGCGCGTTCAGCTTGGGCTCCAAAGCACTGTTGCCGGCGAGGTTCTCCAGCTCCATTTGCCCCTCGGGCGTGCTGTAGTCATACAGCTCCGTTTCGCGGCCTGCGTCCAATAGCTTGATGCTGTCCGGGGCGAAGTTTGAGTAGGTGGCGTACTTGGCATTGGCCGTGCGCAGGGCCACGACATGCAGCGGCGCTTCAGCTGCGTACGGTTCGATGGCGAACTCGGTCACCGTCTCATCGGTGGCGTGCAGCACGTAGTCGCGTCCTGGGGCCAGGGGATTACTCAGCATCGCGCCGACTTCGTGGCGAGAGGCGATCTGCGAGTAGTCGCTGTCCTTGCGCCAAGCAGAGAAGCCTGTCGCGATGTCGAGTAGCAGGGGCGCCACGTCGACGCTCGATGTCAGCCCGGTACGCGTTTGCGCCGGGGCCTTCGTGACCGGCTTCTCACGCAGATCCCTGACGACTAGTGGGACGCGGATCGCCTCCTCATAGGCACTTGCGCCCTTGCCGCGCATGCCGTGCGAGGCCCCGTACTCGCCGTGATCGGAGGTGAACAGGATGACCGTGTTGGCCGCCACCTCCGGGCGACTCGCGAGCGTGTTGAGCACCGCGCCGATATGTCCGTCCACCTCTCCGAGCAACTGTAGATAGAGGTCTAGGAACGGCAGCCATGTCTGTTCGAGTTCGGGGCCGCTGTAGGGCACCTTGCCAAAGGAAAGCTGAGCGGTGTCCTGCAGCGAGCGCTGCAGCAATGGCTTGTGCTTGGCGGCCATCTCTTCTGGCGTCTCGAAGTTTGGCGGCAGTTCACCCACGACGCTTGGCGGCTGGGCCTCGGAGGCAAAGCGCTGGCTCCAGCGATACCACCAGGCGATGTCGTGCGGGTTGACGAACGACACCGTTGTACACCAGGGCTCGTGCTTTGGCGCAGCCGAGAACCATTTTTCAAACTGCGTGACGATGTGCGGGTCAACGCGCCAGCCCTGCCCGGGTGCGCCGTCGGGCGATGGGTAGGTGCCGCCGGTGAAGCCGTAGGGCTCAAGCGCTCCCGAGTCTTCAGAGGAGTCCCACAGGTTGTCGCCGTGGGTGAGATGCCACTTGCCATACCAGTATGTGCGGTACCCCTGCTCGCGCAGCATCGTGCCCCACGTCGGAAAGCCGGGGTCCAGCGTGCTGCCACCGGTGATCATGCAACCCGTCTGGTGGGTGTGAAGCCCCGTCACCAGCGCAGCGCGCGCAGGCGTGCAGTCGTTGGAGGCGGTGTAGTGACTGGCAAATGACACCCCCCCGTTGCGCAACCGTGCGAGATTGGGCATCAGTGCAGCGACGCTGTCTGCCGCCGAGAACCACTGGGGCGTGCGCAGCTGGTCGACCATGATCACAAGGATGTTTGGCTGATGAAAGCGTTCGCCCGATCCTGGCGAATGCTTTGCCTTGGCCGCTTCCCGTCCGTGAGCTTTACCGTCGCCATGACGTGCCGTAGCGGCATGTCCGCTTGCGTGCGCCACACCCTCCGAGCTGGCTTCTTGCTTTGCGATGAAGTCGGCAAGCGCCACACCGCCGCCCGCGAGCGCACCGCCGGCCAGCAGCCCGCTCTTGAGGAGCGTGCGCCGGTCGACCAGCCGCTTGGGATCGAGCCCGTGGGGCCGCTCGGAATCTCGCGCCGAATCTGGCTCTTTTCGGTCTTGCTCTGACATCGGTGTCTGTGTAGCACTAGCACTACTCGCCTTCAGGCGAGTACGCCTACAAAGTACTCATCCACGTGTTGAGCGGGGATGAGCATTTGTTGGAGCCTGTTTAGCAATGGGCTCATGTGGTGCTCACGAACATAGGCTCCCGACCGGATAGCAAGGCTCTACCTCGCCAGCTAGAACCGCATAACAAAGGCGCGCAGGCTTCCATCGACGATCGCCGCACCCGAGCTTTTGCCCGCCTATGACGCCGCGTGGCAAGTTTCATTCGCGACGCTCCTCGCTGAGCGGCGTGCCCTGCTCGTCGGCCGCCTGCGCCGGCGGCCAGGGCCCGAGCCAGTCGTCGCGGGCGCCATCCATCGTGATCACGGCCCCCGAGAAGAAATCGCCGGCGGTGGAGGCCAGATAGGCAACTAGCCAGGCGAACTCCTGCTCGTTGCCCATTCGCCCCAGCGGGATCGTGTGCGCGATGCGCTCCACGATCGCCGCCGGGTACTTGGTCAAAAGTGTCTGCGTCTCGAATTGGCCGGCGGCGAGCGCGAGCAGGCGAATATCAAAGCGCGCCCACTCGACCGAGAGCGTGCGCATCAGATTCTCGACCGCCGCGCGTGCGGCGCCCGAATGGGCCATGCCTGGCATGCCGTTGTGTGGGGAGAGCGTCACGCTGAAGACCTTGCCGCCCCTCCCTGAGGGGATCATCGCCTTGGTCGCGACCGCGTGCGTCATCAACCACGTGCCCTCGACGTTGAGTCGGATGACCGTCCTGAAGCCCTTGGGCGTGATCGACTCCGCGGGCGCCAGGAACTGGCCGCCCGCGTTGTTGACGAGCAGGTCGATCTGGCCGTGGCGCTCCAGCACCTGCTCGACCAGCGCATCGACCTGCTGCTCCTCACGGATGTCGCATGCCCGAGCCTCGACTAGTCCGCGTGGACAAAGCGCCACGGTTTCGAGCAATGGCTCCTCGCGACGGCCACACACGACTACTCGTGCACCGCAGCGAGCCAGCTCCAGCGCCATCTCGCGTCCGAGACCGCTGCCACCGCCGCTGACGATCGCTATCTGCCCCTCCAGCAACGAGGGTGAGAACAGACGCGAGCGCTCGTGCGCAGGAACCTCCGGATGATGGGATGGATGTCCCTCCGACTTCCCCGCAGCACTCATGCCGTCTTGCTGATCGTCGCTCACGGCGAGGGAGCTTAGAACGTCTTCAAGAGATCGGCACGGACTGTTTTGCCCGACGATATTGCGATCGGGCCCTCCGCAAGGAGAGTTCGGCGTCCAGGCACGACCTTCAAATCCTTAATCAAAGCCGGCACATCGTCCGATGCTTGATTAGGCGACGGCTGCATGCGGGTAGTGCACCTAGTGCAGTCGTTTCGTGTTTATCGCCCAAATTGCGGAGCTTTTGCTGCTTTCGCGGGTTATGTCCTGCGTGGGAAGGTTGCGAGGCCTCAGGCGTCGAACCAGACCAAGGACTGAATCCACGAATAATGGTTGACAACGCAACTATCGCGACGTATAATTCCGACTCCAAGCATCGGATTATTGAGAGAGACGCTTATGCCAGACGCCATCACAAAGCCCACCCCCACCATCGATATGACCCCCGAGGTGTTCATCCCGGAGTCTGTCGACCAGTTGCTCGCGCACTCGCGTCGCTACCCCCTGCTCACTCCCGAACAGGAGATCGAGCTCGCCCAGAAGATCGAGCGTGGCGACTTGCGCGCCAAGGAAACGATGATCAACTCGAACTTGAGGCTCGTTGCCTCAAACGCCCGGCGCTATCAAAACCAAGGGCTGCCGCTCGCCGACCTCGTCCAAGAGGGCATGCTCGGCCTGATCAGGGCCTCGGAGAAGTTTGATTGGCGCAAGGGCTTTAGGTTCTCCACCTACGCCACCCTATGGATCAGACAAGCCATCCAACGAGGCCTTGAGAACTCGGGACGCACCATTCGTCTGCCCGTACATGTAGCCCAGCGTTCGCGCAAGGTTGGACGTGTCGAGCGCGAGTTGTCGGTCAGACTTGGTCGCGAGCCGACGCTCGAGGAGCTCGCCGAGGAGACCGGACTGCCGATCGAGCAGGTCGAGGAGGTGCGCCACCAGCGTGCCGCGCTCGTCAGCCTCGACCAGCAGGTCGGCGACGACGGCGACACCGCTCTGGGCGATCTGCTGCCTTCTGACGCCGAGGCGCCGGAGGACAGCGCCTGGGACAACGAGCGCGAGCGGATCGTGCACAACGCGATCGCCAAGCTGCCCGACACCGAGCGGACCGTGCTTACGCTTCGCTTCGGCACGGGGCGCGAGGAGCCGCAGACGTTGACCGCGATCGGCAAGCGTCTTGGCTTCTCCGCGGAGCGGGCTTCTCAGCTCGAGCAGCGAGCGCTGAAGAAGTTGGCCGAGTCGCCGGAGCTCGCGGCGCTGCGCGAGGCCGCGTAAAGAAGATTCGAGGCATGCCCCCCGCGCGCGGGGGGCATCGCTTCATCTAGAAGAACTCGCGGCCCAGCCTCCAGGCCGCCTCGTGCGTGCGCGCGGGGCGTCCGCTTTCGGTCACTTCACGACCAGCGTGCCTTCCATGCCAGCCATGCGGTGGCCGGGGACCGAGCAGTAGAACTTGTAGGTGCCCGGCTTCAGCGTCACGGTGAGCGTTTTGCTTTCGCCCTTGAACGTCGGCGTGGCGCCAACTACTGCGTGTGAGGAGGATTCGAGGGTCACGTTGTGTTCGAGCGGCGACATGTTCGTGAAGTCGATCGAGACTTTGCCTGCGTTGGCCGTCAGCGTGCTGGTGCTGTACTTGAGCTGACCTTCAGGGTTGGCGGCGAGGCTGAGCGAGCCCGACGCGGGCGCTGGGCTCGTCGTGGAGCTTGTCGGGGTGCTCGCGCTCGTCGTGGCTGGAGTGGATGCTGCGGGGGTGGACGCAGAGGAGCTTGTTTCTTTCGAGCTGCCGCAGCCTGCCAGCGCAACTATCCCGACCGCGAGCGCAAGCAACGAGAACATCGGAATGCGTCGGGCTGGTGCTTGTCTTGCTGTGGAGAGTCTCACGGCCTATTCCTCCGTCGGTTGGGGTCGTCTCACGTTATGACACTCCCCGGTCTGAATCCTTTCCAAGCCTGTGCCAACATCTTTCGAGTCGAGGCCAAAGCGAGGAGGCATGGATGAAGCAGTCGATGTGGGAGCAGACCGTCGAGCTTACGATCGCCGTCGGCGAACGGATCTTGGCTCCGGTGGAGCGTTTCATCGGCAGGCGCTCACTTGTGGGCGACACAACCTTCTTTGCGCACGAGCGCTTCCCTTGGATTGGTCATGTCGAGGCGAACTGGGAGACGATCCGCGAGGAGCTCGAGGGGGTGCTGGCCGACCGCGAGGCGCTGCCTAACTTCCAGGACATATCCAAGGATCAGATCGAGATAACCGACGATGACGATTGGAAGACGTACTTCCTCTATGGCTATGGCTTCGAGGCGGATCTGGGTGTGCGCACTTGCCCCAAGACGGCTGCGCTGATGCGCCAGATTCCCGGGATGACGACCGCGATGTTCTCGATCCTCTCGCCGCACAAGCACATCCTCGATCATCGCGGCCCCTACAAGGGGGTGCTGCGCTACCACCTCGGCCTGATCGTGCCTGGCGCTGCCCGGCAGTGCAGGATCAGGGTGGGCGATGACATCCGCCATTGGGAAGCGGGTAAGAGCTTGATCTTTGACGATACCTTCAACCACGAGGTCTGGAACGACACCGAGGAGACGCGTGTGGTGCTGTTCGTGGACGTCTTGCGTCCTCTCCCCTCTCCTTGGGATCAGATCAACCGCTTGATCGTCAAGGCAATCGGCTACTCGCCGTTCGTGCTCGACGCCAAGCGCAACCAGCAGGCGTGGGAAAGACGTTTTCTGGAGAGGAGGGGGGCGAGCCCGCAGCCTCCCGATGCCATATCGGCTGGGCGGCCGCTCCCAGCCGAGCACTGAGCGCTCGCGACTCTGCTCTTGCGCGGGGTACGTCTCGAAGCTCGGCTGATCCTGATCGGGAACCAGGATCGGCTGATCCTGATCGGAGGCCGGCGACGATCAGCTGACGCGTGAGCTTTCGCCGATCGCATCGCTTGGCGCGCGAATCGCCACATCGAGCACCTCGGGATGCTCTGCGCGCAGGTGCTGCGCTAGCGCTTCGGCGTCGGCTCGCGTGGCAGCCGGTCCCAGACGGATCAGCAGTTGCGCGTCGGCTGAGTGCGAAGTCTGTGCGGAGGCACGCCCTGAGCCGTCGGGCTCGATGTGCACGACCACGTCACTGCCCGGCAGCTCACCCTCGATCGCCAGCTCCACTGCGCTGGCGACAGCGTGGCCGTAGCTGAGGTCGGCGTCGCTTGGCACGCCGACGACGATGTCGGCGAAGTGCCGGCCGGCGACCTCGCGCATGCGCAGCCGCCTGAGGCTGACGATGTCAGGGATCGCTTCGATCGCGTTACGCGCCTTGCGCTCGGCCTCGTCGTCGGAGGCAGTGTCCATCAGCACATAGACGCTGCGGCGCATCAGCCGAACAGCTGAGAACAGGGCCAGGCCCGCTACGAACAAGGCGGCGATCGAGTCCGCGTTTGGGTAGCCGGCTCGAACGAGCAACAGGCCGACCACCACCGCCACTGAGCCGACCAGATCGAGCGTGAAGTGCAGCGCATTCGCGCTCAGGGCAGCGCTTGCGTGACGGTGAGCACCCTGATGGGAGGCATATGAGCGTGTCGCATCGATCGCGATCACCACGAGCAGCACCGCAAACGTGTACCACTGCGTTTCCACCTGCGGGCCATGACCGGTGAGTCGGTAGACCGACTCGATCGCGATCGCGATCGACGCGCCGATCAATATCGCCCCCTCGCCGAGCGCGGAGAGGTGTTCGGCCTTGCCGTGGCCGTAAGGGTGATCGTGGTCGGCGGGGCGCCTGGCAACTCTGACGGCGAACAGCGTGAGCACTGCCGCAGCCAGGTCTGTGGCGGAATGGATCGCCTCGGCGAGCACGCCGAGGCTGTGTGAGAGCAGCCCGACGACAAGCTTGATCACGACCAGCGTCGCGGCCGCGACGACCGAGATCAGCGCGGTGCGCTGAGGGGATGATGTGTGAGCTTTGGCCATCATCAACAGGCGAGGGTAGTCGCCGGCGCGCCGGAGGCGAACGCTTAGACGCTCGAGACGTTGAGGCCGGTGTCATGCAGCCAGCTATTCGCCTGGGCATTGAGGATCGTGAACTCACCGGTGACGATCAATAGCCCCAGCACGATCATGACTGCCCCACCGATGCCGACAATCACCGGGAAGTGGCGTTTGACGATCGCTAGCGCCCCGCTCATGCGCTCGAACGCCAGCGCGATCAATAGGAATGGGATCGCAAGCCCGACGGAGTAGAAGGCGAGCAGCAGCGCCCCGTGCGCGGCCGATTCGGACACTGCAGCCTGTGTGAGGATCGCCGCGAGCGTGATGCTCGTGCAGGGCGTCCAGGCGATCGCAAAGGCAGCTCCGGCGATCAGCGGCCCGCCCCGTCCGGCGAAGCGCATCAGCGACTCGGAATGCCATTGGAAGTTGAGCGCATCCACGAACGGTGTGGCCAGGAAGGCAATGCCCATCAAGATGATCAGGACTCCACCGGCGGTGCGCAGCGTTTCAATGTTGGTGCTGAGCAGCGAGCCAACCTGCGTGGCTGTGAGCCCGAGCAGGATGAAGATCAGCGAGAAGCTCGATATGAACAGCAGGCTCGGCACGAGCACGCGTCTGGCGCCGGCGTGTTGGATGTCTGCCGGCGCGACGCCGATCACCGTCGAGAGGTAGCCGGGCACCAGCGGCAGTACGCACGGCGAGAGAAACGACACCAGCCCAGCCGCGATCGCGACGGGGATGCCCACGCCGCTGGCGGTGTCCGACGCCGAGGAGGCAAGAATCAAATGTGTGGCAATCATGGAGTCGATGGTGCGGTCTCGCGCCAAGCCCGCCGGCGGGCATCGATGGGCCTGGTGCCTTGGGCGTCTTCAGCGGGCCTCGTACCTTGGGCGTCCTCGGTGAGCCCGGTGCCCTGGGCATCCTCAGCGGGCCTCGTACCTTGGGCATCCTCAGCGGGCCCGGTGCCCTGGGCATCCTCAGCGGGCCTGATACCTTGGGCATCCTCAGCGGGCCCGGTGCCCTGGGCGTCCTCAGCGGGCCTGGTACCTTGGGCGTCCTCAGCGGGCCTCGTACCTTGGGCGTCCTTGGTGAGCCCGGTGCCCTGGGCGTCCTCGGTGCGCTCAACACGATGGACATTCCAGGGTGAGGGCTCCTGTTGCGGGCTGTGTCCGACGGGCCTGACCCCCCCTCCGCTATCTGCCACCCCCTCTGGCTCTCCCTCGCCCGCTCGCCCTTCTACTCCCTCCTCTACTCCTGCACCTGTTGCCACTCCACCTCCCCGTTCGCCCTCGATTTGCCCAAGCGTCGCGCGCAACTCAGCCACTTCCCGCTCCAGGCGCGCCACCCGACCGCGCAGATCGTCTGGCTCGTGCGTGGCGGCCGGCTCGACGGCCGGTGTAGCCAGAGGTTCCCCGGTTACCGCGGACCCGTTGGGCCTGTCGCTGTCGCCTAGCAACTGTGTGTAGCGATCCTCCTTCTGGCCCGGGCGACGCCCCAGCTGTGCGACGAGATCGCGTCCGATCAGCGCGGCCAGCGTCTCGTGCACCTCATCCAGTCCCGCAAAAGCGTGAATGCGCTCGCCACGCTGCTTGAGCTCGCCTGGGGTTTGCGGGCCGCGCAGCATCAGCACGCACATGACGGCCTGCTCGGCGCTTGACATTGGCAGCGCCTCAGAGAGCAGGTGACGGTACTTGGCTGCCCGGCTCGCCCCTGCCAGGCGCGCGTAGCCGCGGCGCTCGAGGCGGTGCAACGCGTCGCGCAGGATCGCCTCGTCGTAGTCGACTACCGGCTCTCGGTTGGTCGCCTGATTGCATGCCAAACGCAGCGAGTTCAGCGAAAGGGGGTAGTGATCGGGCGTGGTGCGCTGCTTCTCCAGCAGGCAACCGAGCACGCGAATCTCAGCAGCGGACAGGTCCATCAACTCCCATCCTACGAGCCACAGACCTCGGATGCCACCGAATACGGCGCCTGACGGCTTGCCACGTGCCTGCCAGATCGCATCTTCAAACCGGGCGGTAGCCGCCTGCGAGCACGTCGAGCACGACGCGCTCGCCCGACGCTCAGGTGAAGCAGCGAGCCTCAATGCTCGCGTATTCCTGTGAGACCGAGAGTCGCGACACTAGAATCGGGACCTTGAGCTTTCCAGCGGCACGCCTGCAGTGAGTCACCAACCGTTCGCCGCCGGGCACGCGGGCAACGGCCGACGCGGCTCTGGATCCAAGCCACGCCCCGAGGACATTCCTGACCGGCCAGTCTCGCTGAAGCGGATCGGACGGCTGTTCATCCCCTACCGCCTGCGGTTGGGGGCGCTGTTGAGCCTAATCGTGGTCGGCTCGATCCTCAGCGTCGCCTCACCGTTTCTGCTGCGCGAAGCGGTCGACAAGGGCATCATCGGACACGACCTGGAATTGCTGAGCTGGCTTGTCGCCGGCATGATCGCACTGGCGATCATCAACGGCGTGATCAGCGTGGCTCAAACCTGGATCTCCAATCAGGTCGGCCAGCGTGTGATGCACGACCTGCGCGCCGCCGTCTACGCCCATCTGCAGCGCATGTCGCTCGCGTTCTTCACGCGTACGCGCTCTGGCGAGGTGCAGGCGCGCATCGCCTATGACATCGGCGGAATCGACGATGTGGTCACGAGCACCGCAACCTCGACCGTCTCCACTGTCGCCACCGTCACTGCGACGGTCACCGCGATGTTCGCGCTCAGCTGGCAGCTGACGTTGTTCTCACTGGTCCTCTTGCCGTTCTTTGTGTGGCTGACGCGCCGCGTGGGCAACGAGCGCAGGCGCATTCAGTCGGTGCGCCAGGGGCGCCTGGCCGACATGTCGACGCTCGTCGAGGAGTCGCTGTCGGTCTCAGGCATCTTGCTCGGCAAGACGATGGGCCGCTCAGGTGAGCTCACCAGCCGCTTCACCAGCGAGTCCAGCGAGCTGGCCGACCTGGAGGTACGCGCGCGCATGGCCGGCCGCTGGCGCATGGCCTCGGTGCAGATGAGCTTTGCGATCATGCCCGCCGCCGTCTACTGGTTTGCAGGCTACAGCAGCGTCCACGGCAGCGAAGTGATCTCGATCGGAACCGTGGTCGCGTTCACGACGCTACAGACGCGCCTGTTGTTCCCGATGCAGCAGCTTTTGTCGGTTGGCCTTGAAGTGCAGACCTCGCTCGCGTTGTTTGGTCGCATCTTCGAGTACCTCGACCTGCCCGTCGACATCGAGGAGCGTGCAACCGCGCAGGCGCTTGAAAACGTGCGCGGGGATGTGACCCTCGAGAACGTCTGCTTTCGCTACGCGCCCGAGGCGCCCTGGACCCTGCAGGACATCTCGGCCGAGATTCCCGCCGGCACGCGTACAGCGCTTGTCGGCGAGACAGGCTCGGGCAAGACGACGCTCGCCTACCTGGTGGCGCGCTTGTACGAGCCCCAGCAGGGCGAGGTGTGCATCGACGGGCACAACATCCGCGACGTCACGCTGCAGTCGCTTGCCGCGACGGTCGGGCTGGTCTCCCAGGAGACCTACCTGTTTCACTCCTCGATCCGCGAGAACCTGCGCTTCGCCTGCCCTGAGGCAAGCGATGAGCAGATCGAAGATGCCGCCAAGGCCGCGCAGATCCACGAGCTGATCTCCTCGCTGCCCGAGGGCTATGACACCCCTGTGGGCGAGCGCGGCTATCGCTTCTCCGGTGGCGAGAAGCAGCGCATCGCGATCGCGCGCACGGTCCTTCGCAACCCGCCGGTGCTGATCCTCGACGAGGCGACCTCTGCGCTTGACACCGAGACCGAGCGCGCGGTACAGCTCGCGCTCGACGACCTATCCCGGGGACGCACCACGATCGCGATCGCCCACCGCCTCTCCACGATCCGCGACGCCGATCAGATCCTGGTACTCGACAACGGCAAGATCGTCGAGCGCGGCACCCACGCGGAGCTGAGGGATCTAGACGGACGCTACGCAGCGCTTCTGAGAGGAGCCATCGTGGAGGATCCAGACCCACCCACCCCGGATCCCTCCGCGGCGCTAGCCTGAGCCGAGCCTAGATGTCCAAACCGGCCGCTCACGATCCCCACGGTGTCGACTCTCCGCACACCGGATCGGATACCTCGCGATCGTCTGGCAACGGCACGAGCAACGACGAGCGAACGACGAGCGCACGCTTGACTCGCTTCGTGCTGGCCCATCGTCGCGTGGTGATAGCCGGATGGCTTGTGGTGCTTCTCGCCGGCGCGGTGGGCGCCTCGCACGTCTCCAAACGCTTGCAGCTCGACTTCTCGCTTCCCGGTCAACCGGGCTACGAGACGGCGCAGAGGATCATCGAGACCTACGGCAACGGCGGCATCATCCCGCCGGCTATCGCGGTGGTCACCGTCCCTCCGGGACAGACGGTCCGCGGCGAGCAGAGGCAGATCGCGGCGAGCTTCCAGCACTTGCGCACAAGCATCCCCATGATCCGTGTGGTCGACTTCGCCAGCACCGATGACCGGCACTTGATCAGTCGCGACGAGCGTACTACCTATGCCTTCTTGTTCTCACCTCTGGAGCGAACCTTGGGGCTGCCCGTAATCCCCCAGCACGCCGAGCAGGTGTTGAACGCCACCCTCCCGCGAGGCACCCGAACCAACATGACCGGCCTGCTTCAGCTCTCCGACAGCGAAGAAAGCCACGGCGGGCCAGGGGTGTTCCTCGAGACGATTATCGGAGGGCTGGGCGCGCTTGCGGTACTGGCCTTTGTGTTCGCGTCGCTGCTGGCCTTCCTGCCCTTGCTGATCGCGGCCGTGGCGATCCTCTCGACGCTGCTCGTGATCCTTGCGCTCACCTACATAGCCAATGTCTCCTTCCTCGTGCAATTCCTGGTCTCGCTCGTCGGATTGGGCGTGGCGATCGACTACTCGCTGCTGATCGTCACCCGCTGGCGTGAGGAGCGTGCGCACGGACGCGAGAACCACGAGGCAGTGATGGTGGCGATGGCAACGGCCGGTCGCGCAGTGGTGCTCTCGGGCCTGACGGTCGCGATCGGGTTGATCGCTCTGGTCGTGTTGCCCGTGCCCGGACTGCGCTCGGTGGGCTACGCAGGCATGCTGATCCCGCTTGTTTCGACCTGTGTGGCGCTGACCCTGCTGCCCGCGCTGCTTAGCGGCATCGGGCCAAAGGTCGACTGGCCACGGATCCGCCACGAGGATCAGGCCTCCCGTGGCTGGACGGCTTGGTCACGGACGCTCGTGCGCCACAGGTGGCTGGGTACGGCGCTTGCGATCGGCATCCTCGCAGCGCTGATCGTGCCCTTCTTCAGCCTGACCACCGGCGAAACCAGCGCGAGCGCGCAGGCACGCAGCGGGACGGCGCACGTGGCCTACGAACGGATCCGCGCCGGCGGCGCGGCGAGCGGCGTGATCACGCCGCTCGAGGTGTTGGTGCACGCGCCTCAGGCTGGCGCTGTTCGTGGCCGCCTGGCAAGGGTTCCTGGGATCGCGGACGCACTGCGCTCAACCGCACCGGACAGCAATCGCGATGGCACGAGCATCGTCGTGGGAGTCCCGCGCGAGGAGACTGTGAACTCCATGTCGCTTGCCGCCGTGCGCACCGCCCGGGCCGCCATCGAAGGCCGCCCAGGAGTGATCGGAATCGCGGGTGAGGGTCCGAGCGAGCTTGACTACCAGCACGCTGTGTTCGGCAACTTCCCGTTGATGTTCGCGATCATCGCACTGCTCACGATCGTGCTGCTGGCGCGAGCGTTCCGCTCGGTCGTGCTGGCGGTCAAGGCGGTCGTGCTCAACCTCGTCTCGATGGCCGCGGCGTTCGGCTTCATGACGTGGTTCTGGCAGGAGGGCCACGGCTCGCAGGCGATCTTTGGGATCCCCGCCACGGGAGCGATCACCTTCTGGGTACCGATCCTGGTGTTTGCGTTCCTGTTCGGCTTGTCGATGGACTACGAGGTGTTCATCCTGGCGCGGGTTCGCGAGGAATACGACCGCACGGGCTCGACCAATCAGGCGGTCATCACAGGTCTAGGGCGCACCGGGCGCCTCGTCACTAGCGCGGCGCTGATCCTGTTCCTGGCGTTTGCATCACTGGCTTCAGCGCCAAACACCGACATCAAGGTTCTGGCCACAGGGCTTGGCGCCGGCATCCTGCTTGACGCCACTGTCGTGCGAGCGCTGTTGCTCCCCTCCCTGGTCTCGCTGATGGGCAAGTGGAATTGGTGGTTTCCCGCTCCGGCAGCACGGCTGTTGCGAGTACCCCCACGAACATGGAGCGCCGCCCCACTTACAGGAATGTCCGAGCCCGACAGCGGGATGGTGACCGAGGCGACCGCCGGCGAGGGCTAACGGCGAGGCAGGGTGGATGAAGGCCAGCCGCTGGACAGAGGAGACTGCTCGCGAAAGCCAACTCCGAGCGGCACCTACAAGGGCTGAGCCGACTTCAGCTCCTGGTGGAAAGGAGCCACCCAAGAGCGATCCTTTCACGGCTTTCGCAGCTCGTCCAGAGCAGCAACAGTCGGGCTCGGTGGTCCTGACGCGAAGCCTTAGCTCCACCACGCGTCGCCACTCGTTCCCGGACGGGATAACGCCACGACGTTTGGATCCCGCAGCGAAGCGACAGACCCGCTCGGGGACCAACGAAGTTAGCGACCTAGCGCGGAGGATGCCAGCTCGGCAAGCACGCGGGAGAGCTGTCCTCCCTGCCAGGCAATTGGCGAGCTGCCGGGCTCCTCAACCGCCAGCTTGGCGTCCGGTATCGCGGCGGCGTAGCGTTCGCCGACGACAAGAGGATGAGTCGGGTCGGCGTCGTCACGACTGGCGATGACGACCGTGGGAAGTCCCACGGATTGCAGCTCATCCCAACGCTCGAACGGCCGCGAGCGCGGGACGGCTTGCAGAGCGTCCGCGACCGCGAGCGGATGGTCGTGTGCGGAGAGCCGTTGGCGCAGCACCTTCGTGACCGTCTCCCTGAAGCGCTCGGGGATCAGATCGAGATCGTACGCGTCGACAAAACCCTCGACTCCTTCGGCCCTGAGCCCCTGCGCAAGCTTGTCCCACGACGCATAGGAGTCCTCGCCATGCGTCTCAGGGTCAAACGCCGGCGTTATCAGCCCGAGTGCGAGCACCCGCTCGGGCTGCTCGAGTGCGAAACGAAGGGCTGTGTGGGCACCCATCGACGCGCCTGCAAGCACCGCTCGCTCGATCTCCAGCCGATCGAGCACGGCCTGCAGATCCTTGGCAAGCAGATCGTATGTGTACGCCTCGGGAGCCCCCGCCGGACTGGAGTGGCCGTGCCCGCGCGCGTCGTAGGCGATCACGCGATGGCCGGAGCGCTCGAGCGCCTTGGAGCCCATCAAGAGGTAGCGGCGGGTCGCGGTGAGGCCGTGCAGCAGAACGATCGGCGTGCCACTCCCTGCCTGCTCCGCTGAGAGTCGCACGCCGCCGGAGCCGGCGACGGTCAGTTGCTCTGAGTCCGCCACCGCAGGGGTTTCTTCACATACGCCTTGTCTGCCGACCGGTCGTGAGAGCAAGCCCACCATCGCGGTGGCGTCATGCTGAGGCCAGATGCCGAGGGTGCGCCTAAGAGCGCGACAAGCGCCGATCTAGACATGCAGCGCGACGTGCTCACACAAGAGCTGCGCCGTGCGCTCTGGCTGCTCCAAGAAGAACATGTGACCGACGTCCTCGTAGATCTCCAGGCTCGAGTCAGGGATCAGCCCAGCGATCATGTGGCCGTTTTGGACCGGGAGCAGTTGGTCGAGCGTGCCATGCACCACCTGTGTCGGGACTTCCAAGCTTGGGAGCCGCGCGCTCGTGTCGTGTCCAGCGATGGCTTGCATCTGGCGCATGATCACCTCGACGGGCAGGCCGTAGCGCATACCTGTCGCTCGGAACCTCGCCCACGCCTTCTCATCGGCGGCGAAGCTGGACGAGACGTTCACCTCAAACGAGGCGCGGATCGCGCGTTCGCGGTCGCCAGAGGACATAGCTTCGGCGAGCTTACGCATAACGCCTTCGCCCGCGAGCATGCTGCCTTCGCCGCCGCAGTAAGTGCAACCGAGCGTCAGCGAACGCAGGCTGTCGGCGTGCGCGAGCGCAAGCTCCTGGGCGATCATGCCGCCCATCGAGATGCCCATCACGTGCGCTGAGTCGATATCCAGCGCCGCAAGCAGCCCCGCTGCATCCGTGGCGAGGTCGACGATCGTGAACGGCTGACCGGTGCGTGTGGAGTCGCCTGCGTCGCGGTGGTCGTAGACGATCGTTTCGAAATCGCGCTGCAATGCCTCAAGCAGCGAACCGCCCCAATGATGCTTGGTGCCGCTCATTCCCATGATCAAGAGCAGCGGCGGACCTTCGCCTGCGCGGTCGTAGCTGAGCTCGATCTCCCCTGTCTTGGCAAGTGCCATCGTTCGGTGAAGCCTACACTGGTAGCTCAAGCTGACCGGCAGTAGCGCCCAGCGCCTGTGGGCGTGGCGGTGTGCCCCGCCCACACAAGCCGGCGACGCGCACTCCCAGCAGGCGCACCGGTCGCGGTGGCGAGTACTCCTCCAACAAGGCGAGCGCTACGCGCGTGACCTGCCCGACGTCGCAGGTCGGTACAGGCAGCGTGCGGGCACGCGTGACCGTGGAGAAGTCGTCGAGGCGCACCTTTATGCCGATCGTGCGTCCGTGATTTTCATGGGCCGAGAGGCTCGCGCAGAGTTCGCTTGCCATGCGCGCGAGCGCTTCGCGCAGCAGCTTTGGATCGCGGATGTCGCTGTCGAAGGTGCGCTCGCGCGACTCAGAGACGACCTTGCGCTGCTCGCTCACCTGCCCGTCGTGTTCGAAGTGGGCGCGTCGACGCAGTTCACGACCGTGATTAGGCCCGAAGCGCTCGATCAGCGTCTGCTCGGGTGCTCGGGCAAGCTCGCCCAGGGTGCGCAGACCCATCGCCTCAAGCCTCGCCGCTGTCTTCGGGCCGATCCCAGGGATCAGTCCGGGCGCCGCGCCCACGAAGCGCTCACACGCCTGCTCACGCGTCAGCACGACAAATCCCGCCGGCTTCTCCGCATCGGAGGCGACCTTCGCGACCAGCTTGTTCGGCCCGATCCCTACCGAGCAAACGAGCTGCGTGGCAGCCTTGATGTCCGCCAGCACGCGGCGCATGGCCGCACGCGGCGAATACAGACCGCTCAGGTCAAGGTAGACCTCGTCGAGCCCCACCACCTCGACGCGCTCTACATGCGAGCGCACGATATCCATCATGCGCTTGGAGACCTCGCGATAGTGCGCCCCGTCGGGTGGTATGAACACTGCTTGCGGACAGAGCCGGCGCACACGAGCTGCGGGCATTGCCGAGCCCACGCCGAAGCGACGGGCCTCATAGCTAGCGGTGGTCACCACCGCCCGCGGCCCGGTACCAGAGACGACAACGGGCAGCCCGCGCAGCTCCGGACGACGGTTCAGCTCGACCGAGACATAGAACGCGTCGGCGTCGAGGTGGGCTATGCAACTCACAAGCTTTGCTGGCTCTCCGCTTCTCGTATACGCCTCCGGTGAGGCTGCTGCCATGAGCGGGGCTATGGCACCATCGGATACGGCTTCGTCGGCTGCCGCCCAGTCGGCTGCGGCTTCGTCGGCTGCTGCCCTGTCAGCTGCGGCTTCGTTAGCCGCCGCCCTGTCAGCTTCGGCTTCGTAGGAGGCTTCGCTTGCAATCGACACCGTCGCTCGAATCTAGCGCGGCTTACGGCGACCTCAGATCAACCGTATGTCTCACGCCAAGGCGTCGATGTTCAGGCGCACGTAGTCCACGACGACCGGCTCTCCGATCGCTTGCAGGGCATCGTCCATGAACCGCTCGCGCAGCTCCTCAGGTAGTCGCTGCACGTGCGGGCCGAGCACGATCGTGGAGAGGAATTCGCGCGGGTACTCAGGTTCGCGCGGCGCCGGCTGTAGCCAGCACTCAGCTGAGGCGAAGCCAGCGGACAGCAGTCGCTTGTGGGTCTGCTCTGCTCCCGCATAATTCCACGGCGGCTGCCAGCCGCGGAAGTGCTCGGCGTAGGGCTCATGGTCGAGCAGGGGAGCTACCTTGCCGCGCAGGATTGTGATGTTGCCCTCTCCCCCGCACTGAGCCACGAGCCGACCGTCCGCGCGCAGCGCATGGTGCAAGCGACGGAAGAGAAGATCGTGGTCGGCGATCCAGTGAAAGGTGGCGGTAGAGATGATCGCGTCGACCGGCCGCTCCAGGTCCAGCTCGAGCAAATCGACGACGCGAACGTCAGCTGTCTCGCCGAGCCGCTGCTTGGCCGCCTCCACCATCGAGGCCGACTGATCGACCGCGATCGCACGACCGCGCGGCAGCTGCTCGATCAGAGCCTGGGTGATGCGCCCAGAGCCACAGCCGGCGTCGAGCACCAGCTCATCCCCCTGCAGCTCCAAGCGAGACAGCACCTCAAGCCCGAGCGCCTCCATAGTGCCGGAGATCCGGTCGTAGCTGGCTCCGTCCCACTCGCGTACATCCGGCATACATCCGTACGTTATCACGCATGCACAGCACCTTTGCTGAGCGGGATGCGAGCAATTGTTGACCCGCGATATCACGACCCAGTGTTGGTGCAGTGCGGGTGGTCCCAACCTGTGCGTCCGGCGTGAGCGGTCCCGGCCTGTACCCGACTGGACAATCCGAACACTGCGCCCAGTGTGAGCGGTCCAAATCAGGCGTGCGCGAGGATTCCCGCGAGGCGCACCCGCTGCTGCTTGGCTCCACCCAGCAATGCCGCGTCCAACAGCGCACGCTTGTAGAGCCAGTGCACGTCGGCCTCCCAGGTGAAGCCGATCCCACCGTGGGCCTGTATCGCCGAGGCGGTCACTTCCACGCCTGCCTCCGAGGCGGCGGCCTTGGCCATCGCCGCGGTCTCTCCGAGTCGCTGGGGATCGGCGTCGGCCGCCCAAGCGGCAAACGCGGTCGTGGCACGCGCCTTCTCTGTGTCCAGCAGCATCTGAGCGCAGCGGTGCGACACGGCCTGGTAGGCGCCAACAGGCACGCCGAACTGCCTGCGCTCCTTGACGTAGGCGACGGTCATGTCGAGTGCACGCTCGCTGACCCCGACAAGCTCGGAGGCGATCGCCACCAGCGCGCGGTCGATGCCGCCGACCACGTCGCCGTCGAGCGCGTCCCCCGCATCGGCGCTCGCCCGCACAAGCGCCGCCGGACGCGTGGGATCGATCGAGTCGATCGGCTCGACCGCGACTTCTGCACGCGTGTACGCACACACGCTGGAATCAGTGCCATCGAGGAGCACAAGTACCTGTGCGTCTCGCGCCCCCACGACCAGCTCTGCAACGCCGTCGTGTGCCGTCCCAAGCGCACCGACCAGCTCACCGCTGGCGAGCCCCGGAAGCCAGCGCGCTCGCTGCTCGGGTGAGCCGGCCCGCTCGATCAGGACTCCAGCCAACACGCAAGGCAGCAAGGGCACAGGGGCAAGTGTGCGTCCCAGCTCCTCGCAAAGGATCGACAGCTCGACAAGCCCGAGCCCCTGCCCGCCGTACTCCTCGGCGATCGCGATCCCAGGCCAACCAAGCTCGCAAAGCTCACGCCAGAGCAGTTCGTCGAGACGGCCGGCCTCGGCATGCTCGCGCACGCGCTCCGGCCGGGCCCGCTCTGCCAGCATCTCACGGGCGGTGCGCTGGATCTCGCGTTGGTCTGTGCTCAGGCCAAAGTCCATCAGCCGCATCTTCCTACCGTCGCGAACGTGGTCAGGCCACCTGAGATTCCAGGCGCGCCAACCAGCGGAGCTCCGCCAGGAGCGGAGCCCATCCCCATCACAACCACCTAGATGACCGCCTTCAGGCGTGGAAGACCGAGCACGCGCTCGGCGACGATGTTCTTCAGCACCTCGGTCGTGCCGCCCTCGATCGTGTTGCCGCGCGCGCGCAACATCTCATAGCTCCAGCTCGTGCCGTCGATCAGCGCCTCAGGTCCCGCGATCTCAGCGGCAAGCGAAGTGAGGCGCTGGTTGGTGTCAGACCAAAGCCACTTGACAAGCGACCCCTCCGGACCAGGTTGGCCATAGCGCTCGATATCGGTCAACCCCTTCCAGGCAAGCAGGCGGATCGACTCGCAGCGGATGTGCATCTCAGCCAGCGCGTCAGCGTAGAGTGGATCGCCGAGCAGCCCTCGCTCATACGCGAGCGAGCGCGTGTCGTCGAGCAGCTGACGCAAACGCACCTGTAGAAGGAAGCCAAGCCCGGCGCGCTCGTTCATCAGGGTCGTCAGCGCCACCTTCCAACCATTGCCGACACCGCCAACAACATTGGCGTCGGGAATGCGCGCCTCTTCAATGAACAGCTCGTTGAACTCAGCCTCGCCGGTGATCTGGCGCAAAGGCCGCACCTGTACGGCCTCTTGCTCCATATCCATCAAGAAGTAGGTGAGCCCCTTGTGCTTGGGCGAGTCGGGATCAGTGCGCGCGACGAGCATGCACCACTTCGAGTACTGAGCGCCGCTGGTCCAAACCTTCTGCCCAGTGACGACCCACTCGTGGCCATCCTTCACAGCGCGCGTCTTCAGCGCAGCCAGATCCGATCCGGCGTCCGGCTCGGAGAAGCCTTGGCACCAGATCTCCTCGGCGGAGAGGATCGGCGCAAGATAGCGCTCCTTCTGCTCGTCAGTGCCCCAAACCATCAGCGTCGGGCCGCCAAGCAACAGTCCAAGCACATTGGCCGGCAAGGGCACGCGGGCAAGCCCAAGCTCCTCGAAGTAGATCGCCGACTCGGTCAGCGATGCGCCACGTCCGCCGTACTCGGCCGGCCAAGCAGGCGCCGCCCAACCGGCGTCGTACAGGCGGCGTTGCCAGTCGCGCCGCCAAGCGTAGTGCGCGTCTTCGCCGCCCTCGTTCGGCCGCGGAGCCGGTGGATTCTCGGCAAGCCAGCCACGCAGCTCGTCGCGAAAGGCACGCTCGCGCTCGCTGAAGGTCAGGTCCACGACTGATCTCTGGCGCTAGGTCGCAGATCGCTCACGAGTGCATATTCAACTACGCGTGCGAACGACCAGCTCGTCAACCTCGAGCCGACCGACTTTCAACTCGCCCACATCGAGCCGACTGATAGCGGCCCGCTTGATCGCAAGGCGACGGATCGCAAGCACGCCGATCGCTACCGCCCCAAGCGCCAAAGCCCCGACCGCCAGCGAGCCAAGCGACACGGCGCCGGAGGCCAGCGCGGCACGACGGCGAGCCTTGCGGCTCTTGCGCCGGGCGTGCTTGATCTTGCGAGCTATGCGCGCGAAGCGCACCGCGACCATGACCACTGCGACGGCTTTACGACGCGCCGGGTGGGCAGGGCCCGAGCTGGCAGGCCTCCAACTCCGACAGGCGCGCTTGTGGCCTTGTTGTCTTGTGGGCTTGCTCATGCGTATATAGACGGTAGCGGTCCTTGCGGTTGTGCCCGTCGAACAGCAACGATAAACAGGCAGCGACGATGAGCGCGGACAAGAGAGCCATGAAGCGAATCGGCCCGTCAGGCAAGCGGAAATAGCTGGGCGGTACGTATACGAAATGGGCGATGCCCCCCGCGCGCGCGGGGGGCATCGCCCATTTTCGCGCTAAAGAGCCGCGGGCTCTAGCGGTTACTCCAGACCTCGCCGACCCCTTCGAAGCCGAGCTCACGCTTGGTCGCTTCGGTGAGGTCGAATTCGCGACCTTCGACATATGGCCCGCGATCGACGACCGGCACGCGCACGGTGCGCCCGCCATAGCGAAGCGTCACAAGCGTGCCGCAGGGCAGCGTCTTGTTTGCAACGCCCAGCGTCGAGCTGGTCAGCTCGCCACCACAGGCAAGGCTGCCTCCACCGCCATACCAGGAGGCGTCGGCCAGCCGGTAGGAAGTCAGCCGCCCGACGCCACGTTGCGCGCCGAGGTCGCCAACGTCACCGACGAACCTGACCCGCACCGGGTCGCTGAGCAGGCGATGCGGGAGATAGCGCAACACGAAACGGCCACCACGCCTGGTGAGCGTGCGTGAGATCGTCTCCCAGCCGTGACGCCCGAGCCGCTGCAGCTCAACGGCACGCATGGCCAGCCCTGGGCGCAAGGCGCCTGTGACGCTTGCCGCACTGCCGTCGAGCACGTTCAATTGCGCTCTGCGGATGTGCAATCTCACACGCACGGGATCCGCTGGAAGCACGACCGGCCCAAACAGAGGCGGGGACACAGCGCCGGGGGGATTTGCGGGAGCTGTCGGTAGTGGCACCACGCTTACTGCTTCAGCGCCAGCGGCGGGTACGACGGTCAATGCTGCGGCACAGGTCAGGCTCGCGCCGAGCAGCACCGGTTGGGCGCGACGAACGCGCCCGACTATGTATGGCCTCGACAAAGAGGTCTCCTTGGGTATCCGCCTACGGGGTTAGCTGTCGGGCTCACGGCGGCCGAGCGCATGTCGTCCAAACACGCACCGGCCGGACGTTACGGCCGCATCAGCGACCGATTCGCCCCATCCGAGCCCCTACGTCAGGCCCGGCAGTGGGTCCCCCGCTCGTCTCCATCCACGGAGACGACTCGGCAGGGTTAGGCAATCAGAGAGACGCTAGAGGATTATTGGTAACTATGTGTGACGCTCGTCACATATATGCCATCTCTGGATAAGCGTCATCTCGGCTTGTCGTCCAGTAGCACAGGTTGTAGCGCCATGTGAACTCGTTCAGATAGCCACCGGGCCGGCGCCACATGTATTCAATGGGTGGCATCATTTCTCTCCCTTTCGGCCTATCCAACAAAGGGGTTCTTATGGCAGATGCTGGAGACGCAGATACAGGAAACGGTGGCGAGCAACCGAATGCGAGGGCCACGCTCATGCAAGAAGTCGCTGAGCAGATGGATGCGATTGAAACGGACTTCGGCCGGGATTTCGAGATTGGCGCAATCGTGACGGTCGTGGAAGTCAGACGACCGGATGGTGCCGGTGTGCGCGTGCGTTGTAACGCGCCGCCATGGGTCGGCGTCGGCATGCTCCGGATCGCCGAAAAGGTTCTAGAGGCGCAAGCGTAAGCGTAGCCCTCAGCGTTTGTGGCTACTTGCCGGGCAACTTGTCCGGCTGGGCCACCTTGCGTATCGCAGCGCGAATCGTGCTGACCTTCGGGACTGGAATCTCGATCGGCTTGCCAGGCGCGGCCCACGCTGGACAGGCGAGTCTATAGGGACCTACCATAGCTCGAGCACGACCCACGATCGCTGCTGGTCACACGCGACAAACACTCGATCCTAAGAATTCGAATGGTCGAGGCTGCCCTCTACTCTGCGGATACGGCACCACCGCGAGACGCACACGAGCGCGCGGCAGCTCACTACTCGTCATCGCCCCGGGAAGACGCGCCCATCCTGTTGAGCAGCATCGCCTCGGCCATCCGCAACAGCCCTATCGTCGTATGCGGACGCGCTTCGCTGGAGCGCACCGAGACGTCCGAGCCGTGCGGGCCGAGCACCTCAACGATCGTGCAGACGTTGCCGATCTCACACTCCTCGCCGTAGCGACCTTCAAGCGCCTCCATCTGCGCCGCCACCACCTGCCCGATCTTGGATTGGTCGAATGTCATGTGCGAGTCCTCCTGAAGGATGGTTTGGATAGTCCCAGCAAGCGCTCTGGCCGCCGACCTGGGAGCAACCAATACAGCAATCGCAAGCGCACCGATGACCGGCTCCCAATAGCATCCACGACCGCCCATGGCCCTACAACCCCCCTACTCCAACTACGAGCACGAGATCTATGTCGCCGGGATGCTCGGTGGGCGCAAGCCGGCACGGCCCGTTGACTGGCGCGAGTTGGAGTGCGATGCCTACGCGATGCTCCCGCGCGGACCGCGTGGCTACATCCAGGGCGGGGCGGGACGCGGACACACGATCCGGGCCAATCGCGAGGCGTTTGACGAATGGCGCATCGTGCCGCGGATGCTGAAAGACGTCTCGGAGCGCTCGTTGGAACGGACGGTACTGGGAACCAAATTGCCGGTACCTGTGCTGCTGGCGCCAATCGGCGTGCAGACCGTGGCCCACCCCGAAGGCGAGCTCGCCTCGGCGCGCGCGGCCGCACACGTCGGACTGCCGTTGATCGCCAGCACCGCTGCTTCGCACACGATCGAGCAGATAGCCAACGCAGGCCGCGTTGCGACCGACGCGCCCCATGGAGACGCGGAAGGCGAGGGCGAGCATGGCTTCTGGTACCAGCTGTACTGGCCACGCGACCGCGAGCTTGCACGCAGCTTCATCACCCGTGCGGAGACGGCTGGATATGAGGCAGTCGTGGTAACGCTCGACACATGGCTGTTGGGCTGGCGCCCAGCCGATTTGACCGACGGCTTCCTACCGTTCCTACGCGGCGAGGGCAACGTCAACTACTTGCAAGATCCTGTCTTCCGAGCAGCCTTGCCCAAGCCCCCCGAGGAGGACATGCCGAGCGCGGTTGCCTATTGGGCATGGCAGTTCTCAAACCCCGCGGTGACCTGGGCTGACCTGGAGTTCCTGCGCGAGTGCACGAAACTGCCGATCGTGCTCAAGGGCATCCAGAGCGTGCAGGACGCACAGCTGGCGGTTGAGCACGGGATCGAGGGGATCATCGTCTCCAACCACGGCGGGCGCCAGGTGGACGGTGCGATTGGCTCCTTGCATGCGCTGCCAGGGGTGGTCGAGGCCGTGGGCGAGCGCTGTGAGGTGCTGTTCGATAGCGGCATCCGCTCGGGCGCCGACGCACTGAAGGCGCTCGCGCTGGGCGCTCGCGCTGTGTGCCTGGGCCGCCCCTACACGTGGGGCTTGGCGCTCGGCGGCGAGCAGGGCGTGATCGACGTGCTGCGCGCGTTCCTGGCCGAGCTCGATCTCAACATGGCGCTGTCGGGCCACGCAAGCGTGGACGAGCTGGGCATGCACTCACTGGTGGCACACAGCCCTGCCAGCTCTCGCTGATGGTCGACGCGGCTGCGCATTGCCATGAATGATGGCAATGCGCCACGACGCCCACCAAGGCCAATCCCCGCGAATGCCGAGCGTCGGCGTTGACGGCAGACCCCGGACCCGCGACAATCCCGTTCAATGGCAAACCCTGACCGCTTGACAGGACTGGACTCAGCCTTCCTGCACCTGGAGGACGGCGGCTCGGCACACATGCACGTCGCCTCGGTGATGGTCTTCGAAGGCCAAGCACCAGCGTATGAGGAGTTCGTCGAGCACATCCTCTCGCGGCTGCACCTAGTACCGCGCTACCGCCAGCGACTAGCGTTTGTGCCGCTTGGCCAAGGCCGGCCTGTCTGGGCCGACGATCCGCACTTCAACCCGCGCTACCACATCCGCCACACCGGGCTTCCCAGCCCCGAGGACGAGACCGAGCTCAAGCAGCTCGCCGGGCGCATCTTCTCCCAGCGCCTGGATCGCTCCAAGCCCCTGTGGGAGCTTTGGCTGGTTGCACACATGGCGGGCGAACGCTTCGCCGTGATTGCCAAGACCCACCACGCGCTCGTAGACGGGATCTCAGGCGTGGACATCACGACCGTTCTGTTCGACGTCTCGCCGGAGCCGACCGGTCCCGCCCGCCCGCCGGTGCCCTGGATCGCGCGACCTTTGCCCGGAGCAGCGAAGCTGTTGGCCGACGCGCTCGTCGAGCGCTCGACCGTGCCGGCGGAGATGATGCGCGGCGCACGTGCAGTTGTGCGCACCCCGCGTAGAGCCTTCGGGCATCTGAAGGACGCCGTTCTCGGCGTCGGCGCCACCACGCTGGCCGGCATAAACGCGCCCGCACCACCCAGTCCGCTCAACGTGGACATCACCTCGCACCGGCGCTACACCTGGATCGACGCCGAGCTGGCCCAGTTCAAGGCGATCAAGAACTCTCTCGGGGGCACACTCAACGACGTGGTGCTGGCCGCCGTCAGCCTCGCGCTGGGACGACACATGCGCGCGCAGGGATATGACACCGAGGGCCTGGTGCTCAAGGCGATGGTGCCGGTCTCGATACGCGCCGACATCGAGCGCGGTGCACTCGGCAACAAGGTCGCGGCGATGTGGGCGCCAATGCCAGTCGGCATCGCAGACCCGGTCGAATGCCTCGCGCAAGTGCGTCTGGAGATGGACGATCTCAAGCACTCCGGCCAGGCAGTCGGCGCGGAGGTGCTGACCAACCTCGCCGGCTTTGCTCCGCCCACGATCTTGAGCCAGGCCGCACGTCTACAGGCGCGCCAGCGCTTCTTCAACCTGGTCGTGACTAACGTGCCGGGGCCACAGTTTCCGCTGTACCTGCTCGGGCGGCGCTTGAAGGCGCTGTATCCCGTCGTGCCGCTCGCGCACCGCCAGGCGCTCGGCATCGCTGTGATGAGCTATGACGGACAGCTCGGCTTCGGCTTGCTCGCCGACTACGACGCGCTGCCAGAGCTCGAGACGATCGCGCACGAGCTCAAGCGGGCGATCGCGGCGCTGGCGAAGGCCGCCAGCGCGAACGCAAAGAGCCCCAGCAGCAAGGCCAAGGTCGTCGGGGCGCGCACGAAGCGCGGGCGCACTAAGCGGCCCGGCCCGGCGGCAGCCCGCTAGTGGCGCACGCGCCGCGACTATGAGCAGACTGCGCCTGGCCCTGTGCCAGATGAACGCGACCGTCGGCGACTTGGCCGGCAACTCTGAGCGCATCCGCGCCGGCATCGATGCGGGCCGCAAGGCCGGCGCACAGGTGGTCCTGTTCCCCGAGCTCGCGCTCAGCGGCTATCCGCCGGAGGACCTGCTGTTGCGCGCGCACTTCCTCGAGGACATCGAAGCGAAGCTACATGAGCTGGCAGGCGCTGCCGAGGGGATCGTGGCGATCGTCGGCTTTCCCGAGCGCGGCGACAGCGCCGTCTACAACTCGGCGGCGGTGCTCGCTAGTGGTTCTGTGCACGCGATCTACCGCAAGGTGCACCTGCCCAACTACGGCGTGTTCGACGAGCAGCGTTATTTCAAGGCGGGCAGTAGCGAGGGCATGACGATCGAGCTCAACTCGCTGCTTGAGAGTCAGGGTCCGCGGACCGGCGAGCAGAGATCGAGCGATGAGCTTGAAGAAGAGCTTTTAGATGAGGGATTTGAGGTCGTGCTCGGGGTCACAGTTTGCGAGGACCTATGGGTTGACGGGCCTCCTGCCTCGGCCGAGGCAGCCGCTGGGGCGCGCCTGATCCTCAACGCCTCCGCGTCCCCCTACCACGCCGGCAAGGGCCTGGAGCGCGAGCAACTGTTTGGCAAGCGTGCGCGCGAGACCGGCGCTTATGTGGCGTTCTGCGGAATGGTCGGTGGCCAGGACGAGCTGGTGTTCGACGGGCACTCGTTCGTGCTCGACCCAAACGGGGAGACGATCGCTCGGGGAGCACAGTTTTTGGAGGACCTGATCGTGTGCGACATCGATCTCGCAAATGGCGATGCCCCCCGCGCGCGTGGGGGGCATCCGCTTTTGCGCACCACACAGCCCAGCCCAAACATGCCCGAGTCCCGGTCCACAACGAACCACGAAGCGCACACGACGCGGCCCCACTCCGCCGCGCACGAGTCGACCCCACGCCCCCCGTGCACACCAATCGCCTCGCGCGAACAGGAGGTGTACGAGGCGCTCGCGCTCGGCCTGCACGACTACGTCGAGAAGAACGGCTTCGGCTCGGTCGTGCTCGGGCTCTCCGGCGGGATCGACTCAGCGCTTGTCGCCTGCCTGGCGGCCGATGCGCTTGGCGCAGAGCGCGTGAACGTGGCGATCATGCCCTCGCCCTACTCCTCTTCGGCGACCCAGGAGGACGCGCGCATGCTCGCGCGAGCGCTTGGGCTAAGCGCGCACGAGCTCACGATCGAGCCGGTGATGGACGCCTATACGCAAACGCTACAGGCAGACTTCGAGGGCCTTGAAGCCGGACCTGACCGAGGAGAACCTGCAAGCCCGCATCCGCGGCAACCTGCTGATGGCGCTCTCCAACAAGTTTGGCTGGCTCGTGCTGACGACCGGCAACAAGTCGGAGATGTCCGTCGGCTATACGACGCTGTACGGCGACCTCGCGGGCGGCTTTGCGGTCATCAAGGATGTCCCAAAGACGCTCGTCTACCGGCTCGCACGCTGGCGCAACGATCCCTCTGCAGCGCAAGCACTCGAGCAACACCAGCCCCACAATCACGTCCGCGCCGATACCGGTATCGATCATCGAGCGCGCGCCTTCAGCCGAGCTGCGCGAGGACCAGACCGACCAAGATTCCTTGCCCCCATACGAGCTGCTCGACCGCATCCTGCACGGCTACATCGAGCTCGACCGCAGCCGCGAGCAGCTGATTGCCGAAGGCTTGCCGCGCGCGGACGTCGAGCGAACTACGAGACTTGTCGACCTTGCCGAGTACAAGCGCCGCCAAGCCCCCCCGGGGATCAAGATCACCGAGCGTGCCTTCGGGCGCGACCGGCGCATGCCGATCACCAACGCCTACCGAGGCTGAACGGCCGTAGCGCCGTTACTCTGCCTCCCGTGATCGCACGCCGCCAGTTGTCTGACCGTGGCCGTAGCCGCCCTGGCGTGGCGACCGGGCAGCTGTGCTCGCGTCGCGTTCTGACCGCGCGCCTGTACTCGCGTCGCTCACGTCGCCTTCTAGCCGCCTGTGTGCTGACCGCGTGCATGCTTGCGCTCGCCTCCTGTGGCAACACGCTCCAAGACCAGCCGATCGGCCCACAGCCGCTGGAGTCGGTGCTCGTCAAGAGCCGCTTCCCCGTCTACTGGCTCGGTCTCAGCTTCCACGGCATGCAGATCACGAGCGTGGCGATCGATCCAAGCGAAGCCGTCACGATCCGCTACGGCGATTGTGTGCTCGGCGGCCAGTACACGTGCGTGACGCCCGTGTCGATCGTGACCTCGCCGGATAACAGCTTCGTCCCGGGGGCCAACGTCGCAAGGCCGACTGTCTCGTTGCGCGGGGTGAGTGCGAGCTCCGCACAGGGCGGCTCAACACTTGCGATTCCCACGGGCAACGTGGTCGTGAGCGTATTTGGCCGGCATTCCGCGCTTGCCAGCGAAGCGGCGGAGACGATGGCGCCACTGAACACAACCGGGCTACCCCTGGCGCCGTTGCCCGCGGCACTGCCCGACAGCGGCTTTGGCCGCACGCCGCTGTCGATCCAGGTACCGGCCGGCGTGAGCGTGCCGCGCGGCCCCGGCGCTTAGATCGCCGCTTGTCGATCATCTAGTCGTGTGTGCCCAATACTCCAACCAGACATATAACCTATAAGTTGTTGCTGGGAGCCGGGGCTTTATAACTTTTAGGTTGTAACCCGGTCCAAGGGATCGCGCACCTAGTTATCCTGCCAGACATATAACCTATAAGTTGTTGCTGGGAGCCGGGGCTTTATAACTTTTAGGTTGTAACCCGGTCCAAGGGATCGCGCACCGAGTTGTCCTACTTAGGAGGTTAGCTAGTTGGGCAGCGGTCGAACGGCGATCGTCATACGCGTGATCGCGCAGGTGCGGCCCTCGTCGTCGCTGAAGCTGACGTCCCACAGCCAGGTGGTGCGCCCGCGGTGGATGCGTGTGGCGTGAGCATGCACAGTGCCGGTGGTCACGGGGCGCAGAAAGCTCGTGTTGTTGGACATTCCCATCGCCATACAGCCTTCGTCGAGCACGGTCATGCCGGTCGCGATCGAGGCGATCGCCTCCGCTATGGAGGCGTATACGCCCCCGTGGACGAGTCCCGCCGGCTGCTTGTGATCGTCGCGAACGACCACCTGAGCGCGCATCTCGGTCTCCGAGCACTCCAGCAACTCGAGCCCATAGAGACGGTCGAAACCCAACAGGTGCTCGTTGATCTGGGCGGCTGGTGGGATGGCCATCGGGCGGCCACGATAGCCTAAGGGCGGCGTTTGGTGTCCGACAGGGGACCGGACCGCTTCTTCACATGACAGAGCTCGACCGACTGCCACCCGACCAGCGCGCCGTGCTCTCGCTCGTGCTCGATCGGGGCAAGAGCTACGCCGAGGTAGCCGAGCTGCTCGGCATTCCGGAGAACACCGTGCGCGACCGGGCACACACGGCACTCGACGCGCTCGCCGACGATGTCGCCATCCCAGGCGGCTCGCGCACAGGGAGCGGACGGGGCGCGGAGAGTGGGATGGGTAATAGGCCTGGTGCGGAGAGTGGGATGGGTAATAGGCCTGGTGCGGAGAGTGGGATGGGTAATAGGCCTGGTGCGGAGAGTGGGATGGGTAATAGGCCTGGTGCGGAGAGTGGGATGGGTAATAGGCCTGGTGCGGAGAGTGGGATGGGCAAGAGGCCTGGTGCGGAGAGGGCGACCGCCGCATCGAGATCCACTGCCGCGGGGGCCGGACCCGGCCCAGCGAGGGCAGGTGCCGGCGCCTCGAGTGCGCCCCCAACACGTCCACGGGAGCCACGCGGCCCGCAGACTTCGGCAGGCTCACGGCGGGCTGGAGCGCTATTGCTCGGTGCGATCGTCGTGGTGATCGTCGTCGTCGTGGTGCTCGTCTCAAGCGGCGGCGGGAAAGGCTCGACACCGACGACCACAGCCGTCGGCACGCACACCACAACCGCGACCGGGACCTCCTCGACCTCGACAACGAGTGCCACCAAGCCGAAGCTCGACAGCACGATCCAGCTCAGCTCGCCCGAACAATCCACGAACGCCACCGGCGTCGCCTACGTGCTCTCGAGTGGCAGCAGACGCGCGTTCTATGTGACCGCGCAAGGCCTGCCGCCATCCTCAGGCTTCTTCTACGCGGTATGGCTTTACAACTCGCCGTCAAACGCCGAGCCGCTCGGCCGCGCCTCGAGCGTGAGCTCGAACGGGCGCATGCAGGGCGGCAACCCGTTGCCAAGCAACGCCGGCGACTATGCCAAGTTCATCATCACGCGCGAGACGAGCACCCATCCCAGCCAGCCCGGTCCGACGGTGCTGAGCGGCACGTTCACGCTGCACTGATCTCAGACAACAGCTTTCCCGGGTTCATGATGCCGGCCGGGTCGAGCTCGGACTTCAGCGCACGCAACGCGCTCACACCCGTGCTTCCGATCTCTTGCTCCATCCACGGCGCGTGGTCGCGTCCCACGGCATGATGGTGGGTGATCGTCCCGCCTCCCTCGACGATCGCCACGCTTGCCGCCGCCTTGGCCGCCCGCCACTGCTCGATCTCCTCGCCCTCGCGCTGGCGAGCGATGAACGTGAAGTACAGCGAAGCCCCAGTCTCATAGAGGTGCGAGACATGACACATGACCAGCGCCGGTGTTCCCTGCCCGCGCAGCGCGTCCTCGATCGCCCCGGCAACACGCCAATGCAATTGCTCGCACGTTCGACCAGCGCGTCGCTGTCTCGAGCGTCTCGACCAGCACACCATGGGTCAGCAGCTCATCGCGCAGGTAGGGCGCCGAGTAGCGCGAGTCAAGCCAGGCCTCTGCCAGGCGAGCGCCCTACGCGCAGCCCGCCCGCCGCTCGCACGATCTCGACCGCCGCCGCGCGCCGCGCACCAAGCTCCTCGGCGTCGCCCTCGAAGCCGAGGATCGCCAGACAGCCGCCGCTATAGCCGCGCATGTCAAGATAGGCCCGCCCGAGCCTGCCCTTCGCCCCGCCCGAGCCTGCCAGCGCAAGCGACATACGCGTCTCCTGCTCGTCTGAAAGGCGCGCCACCTCAGGCGTACAGTGGTTTTGGGCGAGCTCGCGAAAGGCGTGCACGCCCGCCTCGAAGCTCTCGAAGAAGACACCTTCATAGATGCGCGTTGCGGGAGCTCTACGCACGCGCAACGTCAGCTCGTCGATCACGCCAAGGACTCCCTCCGAGCCGACCGCCAGTTCGCGCACGCCCGGGCCTGCCGCGCTGGCCGGAAAGGCGCTCAGCTCGACGTCGCCGGCCGGGGCGACCATGCGCAGGCCGTGCACCATGCGCTCGAAGCGTCCGTAGCCACTCGAGGCCTGTCCGGCTGAGCGCGTAGCCGCACAGCCACCGAGCGAGACATACTCGAAGGACTGCGGGAAATGGCCGAGCGTCAGCCCGCGCGCGCCCAGCCAGCCCTCCAGCTCGCGTGCCCTGACGCCCGCCTGGACTCTCACCATCCGCGAGCATTCGTCGAGCTCCAAAACGCTTGTCAGGCGGCCCGTGTCGAGCGCCACCACCGCCCGATGAGAGCCTCGCAGTGGCTCTACTCCGCCGACCACGCTCGTGCCACCACCGAACGGGACGACCGCCAGCGACTCGCGTGCACACAGGCTCAGCAGCGCGCGCAACTGCTCGCGCGTGGAGGGATAGAGGACCGCATCGGGGGCGCCGAGGGGTCGTCCGGAGCGCAGCCGCACGAGGTCGGGGTAGCCCTTGCCGGCGGCGTGCAAGACGCGGTCGCCGTGATCGTCGCGCACATGACCCTCACCGAGGATCTCGCGCAAGCCCGCAAGCACGTTTGAGGAGATGGATGCAGGCTCGAGCTCGACGTGTTCGAGCGCCACGGGCGGAGAGGGATGTGCGGCGAGTCCAATCGTCTCGCGTAGGAAACCCAGGGCATGCGCCGGCAGACCCTGAGGATGCAGCGGATCGCCCCATCCCCACCAGCGCATCCGCTCAGGCGCCCCAAGGCTCGCAGGAGAACCGCGCGTAAGGAAGTGCTTTGAGCGAGGGTCTCGCGCTGTCTTTGGAGCCGTGCTCATGCCACGGCCCCGCCCATGATCCGCTCCAGCCCATCGAGCGCTTCGTCGATCGTAGAGCGCGCCGCACGCCGCACCAGCGGACTGCCAAAACGGGATAGTCCACCGAACCAATCCGCTGCCCTGCCTGGGCGCGAAGCCCTGCAACTCCTGGCGCAACTCGATCGTCACCTCAGTGGCCGGGGGATGCTCACCATGGCCGTCGGCCAGGCTGCCCGCGGCGTGCCCTCCGGGGGCCAGGCTGGTCGCAGCGTACCCTCCGTCGGCCAGGCTGGTCGCGGCGTGCCCTTCGGAGGCCAGGCTGGCCGCGGCGTGCCCTCCAAGGGCCACGCCGCGCGTAGCATGCCCTTCGGAGAAACCAGCGAGGGTGATCTCCGTCTCGGCACTGCGCAGCACCCGCGCAAACGGCGTGTTCTCGACCTGCTGAGCCCAAACGATTCGCTGCCTGTCCACCTGCTCAAGCAGCTTGAAGTCGGCTCGCACGATTTTTCCGCTGGGTCCTGTCAACACCTCGGTGAAGGCGTCTTGCTCGACAGCCTCAACCCTGCTAACGCGCGGCCACCAGCGTGGCAAATGGTGAGGATCGCCGAGAACCTCCCAAAGATCTTCAGGCGAAGCTGTCGATTGTGCGCGAGCGTCGGACAGTGAGCATCGGCTAGGCCTCATATGTGAGCAGCGCGTGAGCCTCGTGCGGAGCCAGCCGTTCGCGGCCGCCCAGAAACGCCAGCTCCACCAGAAACCCGCACCCCACGACCACCCCGCCGAGGCTCTCGACCAAATCGCACAGCGCGCGTGCGGTGCCACCGGTGGCGAGCAGAGTCGTCGTGGACGAGCACACGCGCCCCGGGCTGGATCGCATCGCTGTGCAGCTCAAGCCGATCCAGACCGTACTCCAGCTGATACTCAGCGCTGACCGTCTCATAGGGCAGCTTGCCGGGCTTGCGCGCCAGGACGAAGCCGGTACCGAGCGCAAGCGCCAAGGCCGGCCCCAACAGGAATCCGCGCGCCTCGGCGGCCAGCACGCACTCGACATCGAGCAGGCGCGCATACTCGGCGAGCCCTCCTACAGCCTGGGAAAGCGCTGCGGAATCGGCCATCAACGGAGTGATGTCCTTGAACAGAACCCCCGGCTTGGGAAAGTCGGGAATGTCCCGGATCAGCGCGCGCAGGTCCTCAGTCATGGGCATAAGATGCTCGGTCCATCGGATCGGCGCAGCGGATGCGCGCCGAGCTACACCGGCTGCGCTTCGGAAATCGCACGTCAACTATTACGCAGCGCACCGCAACCGGTGCAGCACGCAACGGGCCGGCCACCTCACCTAACGATCTTGCGTAGATCGCGCACCAGCAACAAATGCTTGAGGTGCGTGGTAACCGCCGCCAGGTTCTCAAGCGCGTCGACGGCATCCTTGCGGCGCTCAGGGTTGCGCGAGCGCAGCGCCGGCGCGAGGATCTGCTGCAACAGGCTGGCCTCGCGATCGGCCGAGGAGCGGAACACGCGCAGGTTGCGTCCACCCACGCCGTAGCGCGCAAGCTCGGAGACGGCGCCGACGATCTCGCGCTCTGTCTCGTCGAAATAGCGCACCCCGCCGCGCATCTCGCCCTTGACCACGCCGTACTCTTCAAGCTCCCGCACTAGCGTCGCCTCCGCACCGGTCTCCTCCAGCACGTCTTCAAGCGTATAGAGCGCCCCCTCCTGCTCACGCACGCTCATACTCGTATGCCAAGCACGCTTGCCCCCCTCGCGCCCCGCGGGGCGGGGAACCTGCATGTCGCCTGCGCGTCCAGCGGCCAGCTCCTGGCGGATGACCCTCAACGGCAGAAACTCGTCACGCTGCATCCTCAGGATCGTGCGCAAGCGTGCGACGTCGCTCTGTGTATACAACCGGTAGCCGCCAGGCGTGCGGCGCGGCGTCAACAGCTTCTGGTCCTCCAGATAGCGGATCTTGGAGATCGAGATGTCGGGAAACTCCTGCACAAGCGCCTTGCAGACCGCGCCGATCGTTAGTGCCTTTTGACGTCCGCCCTCGCCAGCACCATCCCCGTTGCTCTCCGAGGAGGCCTGCGCCTCCTCGGCATCGCCTGCCTGCTTGTGCCCTTCAGGGTGCGCCCCAGAGGGTGTCCTCGCATGAGGACCCTCAGCCCGGCGCCGCCCCGTCTGTGGCAACGTCGCCATCAGCGTGCCTCGACGATCGGCATGAGCGAAGTGAACGTGTCTAGAAGCTCCGTCATCAGCGTGCGTGGTAGGTCAGCTTGTACTTGCCGATCTGCAACTCGTCGCCCTCCTCCAGGCGATGCGAGTCGATCCGCGAGCGGTTCACGTACGTGCCGTTCAGCGACCCACAATCGTCGAGGTACCAGGTGTCACCGCGACTGACCAGCAGAGCATGGTCGCGCGAGACGGTCACGTCGTCGAGGAACACGTCGGAGTCCGGGCGCCTGCCGATGCTCATCCGCTCGCGGTCTACGGGAAAGCTCTCGCCCGCACGCCCTCCGCCGGCGCGAATCACGAGCGCTGGCCCGTGTGCGGTCACCTCGCCAAGCTCGACCGGCACCAGCTCGCCGGCGTCGTCGATCCGGTAGGTAGCGGTCACCGGCTCGCCCGCGGGTCCCTCGCCTCGTGGCAATAGAGCGCCGCAGCGCGGACAGTAGTTGGCGCCCTCGTCGCTGAGAAAGCCGCACTCGGTGCAATGCAAAGCCACGAGTTACCTCACCCCTCCAGCACCGGCTCGACTCCAGCACCGGCGCGGCCCGTTGAACGCGGACGCAAGCGCCGCATCTCTCCTGACACAGTTCGTAGCCGCGCAAGACACGGCTACAGCTCGTCGGTCGAGACTCCGCCGGCGCGGTTGGCGAGAATGTCCGACAGGCGCTTGACGTCATCGCCGGTGATTGCCACATCGCCATCCTTATGCTGCTCACGCAGACGGCTCACCAGCTCAGCCCGAAGAATGTCGATCTTGCCGTGCAGAATGCGTCGTTTGTAGGAGATCTCCATCTCCTCCTCGGTGAGCTGTCGGATCACATCCTTGAGCTCACTGTCGCTCATCGAGCCAAGATCGGGGAACGTATCCATCGCGAGCCATCTCCTCTTGCGCAAGGATGCAGGTCTGAGCTGCCGGTCATGCTGCCATGCTGCTCGTCCAGTATAGACCAAAAGGTAAAGTTGAGCTTGAGAGTATTCGGACAAAAATCGACGGGCTCCGTCGCAAGCACTACGCCTTCGGCGTCGTCCACGACTCCTCCCGCAAGCGCATCCTCTCCCGCGAGCGGTGCCCAGAACGCTGTCCAGCCGAAGCAAGGACTATTGAGACGCCCACGATGGACGCTCTCAGAGGCAATCGCGGCCGCACTGATCGTCCTGATCATCATCGCCGGCGGCGTTGCGCGCAACACCGCAATTGGCACGAACACGCATCTCTCGGCCGACGAGAACGGCTATGTCGGCAACGCCAACAGGATCCTCGCCGACGAACGCTACGCCACATTCAAGTGGCCCCCAGGTACCTCGATCGCGTTCGCGGTCGCGACGCGCCTGTCCGGCCACCACTCGCTGAAGCTGGCCACGCACGCCTCAGGACCGGCGCAATACACACAACTGGCCGCGGGCGTGCTCACGCTCTTGCTGGTAGCGGTGCTCGCCTGGGTCTTCGCGGGGCCGTGGGCGGCGGTGATCGCCACAGCGCTAGTGGCCAGCTATGAGCCACTGATCGAGGCCACGCGCACGTTCCTCTCGGAGCCAAGCGGCGCATTCGTGCTGCTCGCCTCGGTTGCCGCGGCGATGCTGGCCCGCTCGCGCTATGGCAGCCGCAACGAGCTGTTGTGGCTGTTTGCCGCCGGCGTCATGGGCGGGATCGCGTGCCTCACGCGCAGCGACATGGCGATCGGCATGGCTGTGATCGCGCTCGCGCTCGCATTCAGCGGGCGCCCAGGTTGGCGTACGGTTTTGTTGCGCGGCGGCGTGTACCTCGTGGCCCTGATGCTCGTGCTCTCGCCGTGGTTGCTCTACGCATCTAACAAGGAGGGCCGCTTCGTACCGATCACCACCGCCGGCCCCGACGCGTTCTTCATCGGCAGCTACCTGCCAGGCAAGGGCGAGCTGGTGCCGACCGAGGAGAAGCTCGCGCCCGAAGTCTGCCGCCACTTCCCCCAGGACTGCGGCCGCTACTGGCAGCAGAGCTCCGCCCCAGTCTTCCGCCTGATCGAAGCACGCCATCCCGGCATGTCCGAGAACGCGGCTGTCAACGAAGAAAACCTCAACAACGTCCGCAAATACGCGCTCGGCAAACCGGCAGCGTTCGCGTCGATGTTGTGGAGCAAGTTCTGGAAGATGTGGACCGTCGCGTGGACCGGCGGCAACGGCACGTACCACCCAGACACGAGCCCGGCCCAGCACAAGATCTATCTGATCTTCGCGGTGATCGGCCTGCTGGCCGGTATCGCCCTGACCCGCCGCCTGATACTCACGATGAGCGCAGCCGTGCTGCTGGCAATCGCGGCTTTTGCGACGCCGTTCAACGACCAGCCGCGCTACAACGTCAGCCTGATGGCACTGCTGCTGTGCGCGGGCACGATCGGGGCGTGGCTTGCGGGCGAGAGGCTGCTGGCTATGTGGCGCGAACGCAGGGATGGCAACGCCCCGGCGGCACCCGTGGCGAGTTAGCCTCACGCACGAGGCGCCCATGCGAGTCAGCCTCACGCACGAAGGCGCGGTTGCGCGTACTCCAAGCTAGCCGGCGACCCAAGCACGGGACTGTTCACGCGTCGAACGCATACACGGCGAGCTAGCCGGCGGCTCTCGCCTGTAGTTGTGCGCGTCCGGAGCGCACATACAGTCGCGCTGGCCACAAGAGCAAGAACAAGCCCGATGTAGAGCAGCACTTCGGCGAACGTGCCAAGGCCGCACATCGCAAAGAACAACGCACCCATCAACGGCGCCACGCCGACACGCCCCGGCCAGTTGATGCGCAGCTCCACGCCGTGCTTGAGCCCGTAGCGCCCGAGCGCCACCATCGACAGCTCGCGCGCCACGAGCACAGCAAGCGCCCAGCGCGGGAGCAGATCGAAGCGCCAGCACACGACCACGCCGCTGACGACGAGCAGGCGGTCGGTGACGGGGTCCATCAGCGCACCGAGGCGGCTGTACTGGCGCGTCACGCGAGCGGCGATCCCATCGGCATAGTCGCCCCAGCCGATCACGGCGAACAGAATCGCGTTGAGCGCGTCCACGCCGTCGCCGCTTGAGAGCGCCACCACCAGGAACACGGGAATCAGCGCCAGTCGCACAAAACCGATCGCGTTTGGGATCGTCCAAGGCCGCAAGGGCTGGCCGGTAAGCGTTTGCGGCGGCGGCGGCCCCGAGCGGTCCAGACCGACCAGACGGCGGAGAGTTAGACGTTCGTGCGAAGCCCGCCTCCCTGCGCCTGCCGACTTGTGTCCTTCGGCGTGTCCTGCCCAGAGGATCCTCGCGAGGATGTGCGGGAGTTGAGCTCCAACCCGGAGAGATCTCCGCCGGGCTCTAGGGGGTGCTCTGGCACAGCTCGTCCAGCGCCCGCAACAGCTCCGCCGGCTCGCCACCGAGCGGCAAGGGCGGGCCGGCCTCGCGTCCGCGCCGCAGCTGCACCTCGATCTCGCCCGACTCCAGGCTGCGCCGCCCAATGGTCAAGCGCACGGGACAGCCGAGCAGCTCGGCATCGGCGAACTTCTCCCCAGGCCCAGCTTCGCGATCGTCGTAGAGAACATCGACGCCGCCGGCGAGCAATGTCTCGTACAGCTCATCGGCCGCGTCGCGCTCGGGCGTCCCGGGACGGCCCACGGCGACAAGGTGCACGGCAAACGGCGCAAGCGCTTTGGGCCAGGAGATGCCGTGCTCGTCGGCGAACTGCTCGACGGCCGCCGCCACGACTCGCGCGGGCCCGATCCCATAGGAGCCCATCCAGATCGGCAGCTCCTCGCCTTTCTCGTCGAGGTATGTGGCGCCGAGCGGCTCGGAGTAGCGCGTGCCGAGCTTGAAGATGTTGCCGATCTCGATCGCCGGCTCGACCGTCAGCCTCTTCTCGCCGAGCATGTGAGTGTCCCCGTCCTTGCGGTAGCCGGGGCTTTTCTCCGACCACCTCCATGTTGGCGGCATACCCCTCGCCGAGCGCGACCTCGTCCTCACCGGCCGGGCAGGGTGCCATGTACTCGTGCGCACCAAGGCCGCCCATCACGCCAACGTCCGACTCGACGCGATAGAAGCGCAACCCGGTGCGCTGCATGATCTCGTCGTAAGCACCCACATGCAGCGCATAGCTCTCCTCCAGCCCGGCCTGGTCGCGGTCGAAGCTGTAGGAGTCCTTCATCACGAACTCGCGCGTGCGCAAACACGCCGGCGCGCGGCCGCGCCTCGTCGCGCTCCTTGACCTGGAAGTGGTACAGGATCAAGGGAAGGTCGCGATAGGAGTTGATCGTCTGGGCGGCGTGGAAGGTGACCGCCTCCTCGTGGGTCAAGCGCCAGCACGAGCTCCGAGCCCTTGCGATCCTGCAGCTTGAACAGCTCTTCGATCCCAAGCCGTCCGGTCTTGCGCCAAAGCTCGGCGGGTTGCAGCACCGGCATCAGCATCTCGCGTCCGCCGATCGCGTCGATCTCCTCGCGCACGATCGCCACCACGCGCTGGTGGACCTTCCAGCCGGCGGGCAGCCAGGTCCAGATGCCGGTCCCCATCTGCCTGACCAGCCCGGCACGCACCATCAGCTTGTGCGAGATCGCCTCGGCGTCGGCGGGAGCCTGCTTCTCGGTCGGCAGTAGATACTCGGTCAGCCTGGTCATAGCTTGGGACGGCATCCTACGCGTCCTTCAGCTCCTACGGGTATTGCGCGTGGCCAAAGCCGGGTAGCCCAAAAAATCGAAGTCGTGCGCGCACCCCAATCGGTCACGCCTCGGGCGTCCGCGCACGCTATGAATTACATCCACGACCCGTCCCCAACCCAAGGAGCACCGATGGCCTACTCCGTACCGCCGCTTCCCTACGCATACGACGCGCTAGAGCCACACATCGACAAGCTGACGATGGAAATCCATCACGACAAGCACCATCAGGCCTACGTGGACAAGGTCAACGCCGCGCTTGAGGGCACGTCGCTGGCCGACGCGCCGATCGAGGACGTGCTCAAGGACCTCTCGCAGGTGCCCGAGGCCAAGCGCACCGCGGTCCGCAACAACGGCGGCGGCCACTACAACCACTCCTTGTTCTGGGAGTCGATGTCCGCTGACGGCGGCGGCGAGCCCGACGGCGCGCTTGGCCGAGGCGATCTCCTCCACGTTCGGCTCGTTCGGTGACTTCCAGGCCAAGCTCAAGGAAACGGGCGTCAACCAGTTCGGCTCCGGCTGGTCCTGGCTCGTGCATGACGGCTCCGGCCTGGCGGTCGTGGGCACGCCGAATCAGGACAACCCGATCTCAGACGGCAAGACCCCGCTGCTGGGCGTGGACGTCTGGGAGCACGCGTACTACCTGAAGTACCAGAACAAGCGCCCCGATTATCTGGACGCGTGGTGGAACACGGTCGATTGGGCGAAGGTCGCGGAGCGCTTGGCAGCCGTCTGAAGGACCTGATGCTGTTCCAGTCGGCGCATGCGCCGACTGGCGGGCCGGCACATGTGCCGGCCCGTGACGGGCCGCATGCGGCCCGTCAACGAGGCCGCGCATGCGCGGCCTCGCGGGGTGGCGCATGCGCCACCCCGAACCACTTAGTTTCAAAGCATGCGCCGCGCGCTCAACCGCGGCTGAAACGCCGGCCGGCAACCGGCGAGGACGCCTCGTCGAGCGTCACACCATTACCGTTGCCAGCGCCGGCGGGCTGCAGCATCGACTCGAGCACGGCGTCGGCCTCGGTTTCCTGCTCGGCAGCCGCCGCCTCGAGCGCCGCCAGTTTCTCTGGCGTCATCGCAGTGGCGTCCTCGTTTGCCGCCAGCCACTCGCGCGCCTCGGCCGCTTCGCGCTCGTCGCGCTGCACGGTCTTGCCGGCGGCGTAGTAGCGGTCGATCTCCTTGAACAGCTCGTCCACCAGCTGCTGGGTGGGCACCTTCTTCAGAGGCTCGCCCTTGGAGTAGATCATGCCCATGTCCTTGGCCCCGGTGATGCCGAAGTCGGCGTGCCTGGCCTCGCCGATGCCGTTGACCGCGCAGCCGAGCACCGAAACCTCGATCGGGTCCTCATACGCTTCGAGGCGGCGCTCCACTTCCACGACGACGGTGTCCATGTCGAACTGCAGCCGCCCGCAGGTAGGACAGGCGATCAGCACGGGCCCCTTCTCGCGCAGCTTCAAAGCCTTGAGGATCTCCCAGGCGACCTTGACCTCCTCCTCGGCATGGAAGGTCGACAGCGAGATGCGGATCGTGTCGCCGATGCCGTCGGCGAGCAACGTGCCAAGGCCGACGGCCGACTTCAGCGAGCCCGACCACTTGGTGCCGGCCTCGGTCACGCCAAGGTGCAGCGGATAGGGAATGCGCTCGGCGAGCAGCCGGTTGGAGGCGATCGTGTTCGGCACCGAAGTCGACTTCATCGACACCTTGAAGTTGTCGAAGTCCAGGCGCTCCATCAGCTCAACCGTCTCCACGGCGGCCGTCACCAGCGCCTCGACGGGATTCTCGTACTCCAGATCGCGCAGATGCTTGGGCAGCGAGCCGCTGTTGACGCCAACGCGCAGAGGAGTGCCGGTCTGCTTGGCAAGGGCGATCACCTCGGCCACCTTCTCGGGCCCACCGATGTTGCCGGGATTCAGACGCACACAGTGCGCCCCGGCTTCGATCGCCTTCAGAGCAAGCGTATGGTTGAAGTGGATGTCGGCGATCACGGGAATCGGCGAGTCGCGCACGATCTGCTTCAGGGCCTCCGCATCCTGCTCGCGCGGCACCGCGACGCGCACGATGTCGGCCCCGGCCTCGGCCACTTTGCGGATCTGCTCCATCGTGGCCGCGAGGTTGGCGGTCTCGGTCTTGGTCATCGTCTGCACGGCCACGGGCGCCCCGCCGCCGATGGGCACGGGCCCGACATGGATCTGACGCTTGGAAGCCATGGCCATATTGTATGGTGCGCGGGCCTCCGCGATCTGTGAACGCTCGCGTTCAGCGGCTGCTAGCATCGCGTAAGCTGCGCAGCCAATGACCGCCGCCAGCACCTCATCGCACGACGTCTACGCGACCGCGCGCGGCCCGCTGGCGAAGCTCGCCTCCCCCCTGGCCGCCGGCGCGCGACGGCGCCGCCACGAGCGGTTCTTTGCGATGTGCGGGCTCGCTGAGGGCGCGCGAGTGCTCGATGTCGGCTGCGGCGCGCTCGGCCTGCGCGCACTTGAGCCAGAGCTCGACATCACCGGCGTGGACATGGCCGAGCGCCCCGATTACCCGGGCCCGTTCGTGCAGGCCGACGCAGCCGCCGGCCTGCCCTTCGCCGATGACGAGTTCGACCTCGTGTACAGCTCCAGCGTGATCGAGCACGTCCCGCCGGCGCGACGCGAGGCGTTCGCGAGCGAAGTACGCCGCGTGGGTCGTGGCTGGTTCGTGCAGACGCCGGCCCTCTCCTTCCCGATCGAGCCGCATCGCTGCTGCCTTTCGCGCATTGGCTGCCGACGGCGTTGCGCCGCCCCTACTGGCGCCTGGGCGCTGCCGGCGGCGTGGGAGGAGATCTCGCTGCTCTCGCGCCGGGAGATGGAGGCCTTGTTCGGCAGGGCCCTGCCCGAGCGTATCGGCCCGCTCGTCAAGAGCTGGGTGTCTGTGCGTGCCCCAAGCGAGCGGTCCGACCGCGTAAAGAGCGCACCCCTCCGCGTGCGGAGCCCGCCTTCCTCTAAGAGGCGCACCCTCACTGTAAGAGGCGCACCCTCACATGCGAGGCGCGCCCTGTGCCAGGTCAGGTCCCTGACCGGGGACGAGCCTTAACCGCCCAGGTGGACGATGTCGTTGCTGACACCGTTCACGACCAGGAAAAGCAGCAGCACGATCCCCACCGAGCTGAAGCGCCACATCGCGGTCAGCGACACGCGCCGTCCGCGCAGCTTCTCTGCCACCGCCCAAAGCACGTGTCCGCCATCAAGCGGCAGGAACGGGAACAAGTTGATGACAGCCAGCGCCAGCGACACGAAGCCAAGGAACACGAGCGCATAGCCCGGCCCGGCGACGACGGCTTCCTGGGCGATCACGGTGATCCCCACGATGCTGTGGAATTCTTTGCGCACCTTCGAACTGGTGAACGCCTTGCCGATGTTCGTGATCATCGTCGTGGTCGTCCCCCACATCTCCGAGAGCGCCGTGCCGGCCGCGGAGAAGACGCCGAAAGACTTCGCGGTGTAGCCGAAGTCGAAGCCGACGAGCATGCGCCCCACAGACTTGCTGTAGCGCGGATAGGTCGACACCGTCAGCACGCGTCCAGCCCGACGAACCGTGATCTTCACGGGCGTCTGCGCACGACAGCCTTCGGTCGGGCCCCCGGCGCAGCGATGTGTGGCAATCGCCTTCGTGGCCGCGAGCACCGTCACGGGATGGCCATCCACGGCAAGGATCTTGTCGCCAGGCTTCAGCACGCCGTAGGCCGGCGCACCCTTCTCGATCGCCTGCACCGATGTGGTCGGAACAACCGTTTCCGTCTTCGGGTTCAGGTTCGACAGCGTGACCGCGCCGCTGAGGCTGCCGCTGAACAGGCACCGCCCAGAACAGCAGAAACGCGATCAGCAGGTTGACGCCGGGCCCTGCGAGGATCACGACGATCCGCTTCCAAGGCGGCTGCGTGTAGTAGGCACGAGCGGCCACCTCCGGCGGCAGCGTCTTGATCTCCTCAGGATTCATCCCGGTGATCTTCACGTAGCCCCCAGCGGGAATCGCGCCGATCATGTATTCGGTCTCGCCACGCTTGATCCCAGCGATCTTCGGCGGGAAGAACAGCGAGAAGCGCTCCACGCGCATGCCAACGGCCTTGGCCACGACGAAGTGGCCAAGCTCGTGCAGCACGATCAAGGCCATGATCCCGAGGATTGTCCACACCCAGCTCATGCCATCAGTTTGGCAGGCACTGCGGTAGGAACCCGGCACATGCCGGGTCTGGGAGCATCAAAAACCGGCGATGCCCCCTGCGCGCGCGGGGGGCATCGGCCTTTGAGCATCACACGGCCGGTGCAGTCCTTCACAGCCGGTAGCCCCTCACACAGCGGCAGCCCTAGCGGGCCCCTCACACAGCGGCAGCCCTCACACAGCCGGCACAGCCCCTTCAGCGACGCGCCTGGCCTCGCGGTCGGCCTCGTACAGCGACTCGAAGGCCCTAATCGGCGCTCCGGGCAACACGTCGAGCGTGCGTTCGATCACCTCGGCGATACCAAGAAACGGCAGGCGGCCGGCAAGAAAGGCATGCACCGCGATCTCGTTGGCCGCATTGAGCACACACGGCGCGGTGCCACCGGCTCGTGCAGCCTCACGGGCGAGACGCAAGCATGGAAATGCCTCCAGATCCACCGGCTCGAAGGTGAGCGCGCCAACCTGCACGAGGTCGAGGGCAGCAATCGGCAGATCGACGCTGGCCGCACCGTGCAGGGCATAGGAGATCGCGATGCGCATGTCCTTCGGCCCGATATGGGCAAGCATCGCCCCGTCGGCAAGCTGAACGAGACCGTGGATCAGCGATTGGGGATGCACGACGACATCGATGCGCTCGTAGGGCGTGCCGAACAGGTGGTGGGCCTCCATCAGCTCCAGCCCCTTGTTCATCAGCGTCGCGGAGTCGATCGTGATCTTGCCCCCCATCGCCCAGGTGGGATGGGCAAGCGCCTGCTCGATGCTCACCTCAGCGAGCTGATCGGCGGAGCGCCCGCGAAATGGTCCGCCGCTGGCGGTGATCGTCAGGCGCTCGACACTCCCCGGTGACAGCCCGGAGAGCAGTTGGTGAAGCGCGGTGTGCTCGGAGTCCACGGGCACGATCTGCGCGCCGGTCGCTTCGGCAAGCGCCACCACCAGCTCGCCCCCCACCACGAGCGACTCCTTGTTGGCAAGCGCCAGGTCGATCCCCTCGCCCAGCGTGGCCACGGTCGGGCCCAAGCCGGCAGAGCCCACGAGCGCGTTGAGAACCAAGTCGGCACCCGACTCCACGATGAGGCCTACCAGCCCCTCCGCGCCGCTCAGAACCTCCCCTTCAGGCCACGCATCTGCGGCAAGTCGCGCAGCATGCTCCTCGACGAGCGCGATCCGCCGCACGCCGTGCTTACGCGCCTGCTCCAAAAGCGCTTCCCACGAGCGCTCGGCCGAGAGACCGATCAGCTCGAACTCGTCGCTGCGCCCCAGCACGTCGAGCGCCTGGGTACCGATCGAACCGGTTGAACCGAGGATGAGGAGGCGCTTAGGCACGTTTACCTTGCAAGTTGTTCCTGGGCGGCCTTGACCACCACGGAGGTTCGCTCAACGGCGATTCGCACGACTCACACATACGCCAACCAGATGTAATAGCCGACAACTGCAGTGAACAGCACCGCATCCAAGCGGTCGAGCACGCCACCGTGAGCACCCAGCAAGCTACCGGTATCCTTCGCCCCGGCCTGGCGCTTGACGAACGACTCGAACAGATCGCCGATCGGCGCGAACACGGCCACTCCCAGCCCGAGTACGAGCGCGTGCGCGCCTGGCAGCCATTCCTGATAGCGCCCGGCGAACCACACCGCCAGCACCGCGCAGGCCATACCGATGACGAGCCCCTCGACGGTCTTGTTCGGCGAGATGCTGGGCGCGAGCGGACGTCGGCCGAAGAGACGACCGCCGAGATAGGCGCCCTGTATCTCCCAGGAACGTGCCGACCAGCACGTCGATCACGATGCCATTGCCGTGGGGAAGCCCACGCAGCAGCACGGCGTGGGCGAGCCCAAAGCCGATCCAGTAGATGCCCAGCAGCGTGATCGCCATTCCCCCAACGCTTGGACGACGCTGGGCGAGCGTCATCGCAAACAGGAACGGCAGCACGACCGACGCGGCAAGCAGCACCAGGGTCGGATGGGCCGGGCTTCCATATGCCGCAGCCACGATCAGCCCAGCAAGCGCGAGAAAGCCCGCCAGCCGCACAGGGTTGGTGCGCTCGTACATGCCATACAGCTCGTGCATGCAGATGCAGCCGATCACGAAGATGCCGGCGGCGAAGATCGCGCCACCCTCGATCACGAGAAACAGCGCAAGCGCGATCAGAGGCAGCGCGAAGAGGATGCGCGAGCCGATATCCGAGCCGCCCCCTTGCCGGGACGTCCCTGTAGAGCCCGTCTCGACGTCGGAGGCGACTCGCGCAGTCGTGCGCAGAGGGGACATGGGGCTAGCGTCCGCCAAAGCGGCGGCGGCGCTCTGAGAACTCTGCCAGCGACTGCTCCAGCGCCTCACGCGAGAATTCGGGCCATAGCTCATCGCGGAAGACGAGCTCGGAGTAGGCCGACTGCCACAGCAGGTAGTTGGACAGGCGCCGCTCGCCGCTGGTGCGGATGATGATGTCCGGGTCGTGCATCTCTGGCGCGTAGAGGTGCTTACGAAACTCCTCCTCGCCACCCCCTTTATAGGCGCTGGCAGCGTCGAGGATCTCGGCACGGCCACCGTAGTTGAACGCTACGAACAGTGTGATGCGCTTGTTGGCTTCGGTGAGCTCCTCCGCCGCGCGCATGTGCTCTTGCAGCTCCGGCTCGATCCCCTCACGCCGCCCGATGAAGCGCATCCGCACCCCCTGGGAGTGCAGCTCAGGGGTTTCGCCGGAGATGCGCCTAGCGAACATCTCCATCAAGCCTTGAACCTCCTCCGAGGGACGCGACCAGTTCTCGGTCGAAAAGGAGTACACGGTCAGCTCCTCGATGCCAAGCTCCGCAGCGTCGCGCAGGCGCGCCTTGACGTTGTCGGCACCGGCGTTATGACCCTCGTTGACAGGTAGTCCGCGGGCGCGCGCCCAGCGGCCGTTGCCATCGGTGATGATCGCGATGTAGCGAGCAACCGAGCTTTCGCCGGGTGCGCCGGCCTCGTGGCTCTCATCCATTGCGTCTCTGGCCTTTTGCAGAGCAGGTGCTTAATGGGGCGATTGCCACCATCACACCTCGAGGATCTCTTCCTCCTTGGCCTTCAGCACACCGTCGAGATCGGCGATGCGCCCGTCGGTGAGCTTCTGCAGCTCCCCCTCGGCGCGGTGCTCGTCGTCTGAGCCGATCTCGCCCTCGGACTTCTGCTCACGCAGGTGCTGCATCGTGTCGCGGCGCACGTTGCGGATCGCGATGCGTCCCTCCTCGGCGAGATTGCGCACCACCTTCACGAGCTCCTTGCGGCGCTCTTCGGTCAGCTCCGGCACGACGAGGCGGATCAGGTTGCCATCGTTGGAGGGGTTCAGACCGACGTCGGACTCGTTGATCGCCTTCTCGATGTTCTTGATCGAGGACTTGTCATACGGCTGGACGGTGATCAGGCGGGCCTCGGGAGCCGAGATCGTGGACAACTGGTTCAGGGGAGTCTGTGCGCCGTAGTAGTCGACCACGACCCGCTCGAGCAGCGCCGGGCTTGCACGACCGGTCCTCACTGAGGAGAACTCGTGCTGAGTTGACTCCAGCGACTTTGTCATCCGCTCGCGCGCATCGTCGAGCAGCGCGTCGATCATCTCAGCGGCCATCGTGGCTCCTCTCGTCGAAGGTCATGCGCTCACCAGCGTCCCCACGCGCGCCCCGGAGATTATCCGCGCGATGTTGGTCTCGTCGTCCATGTTGAACACGTTGAGCGGCATCCCGTTCTCCATACACAGTGCCAGCGCCGTGGAGTCCATCACGCGCAGGCGCCGCTCGATCGCTTCCATGTGCGTAATCTGCGGGATGAACTGAGCGTTTGGATCGAGCGCCGGGTCGGCGCTGTAGACGCCTTCGACGCCGTTCTTGGCCATCAGGATGATCTCAGCGTGGATCTCGGCGGCCCGCAGAGCGGCGGCGGTGTCGGTAGTGAAGAACGGGTTGCCGGTTCCGGCGGCAAAGATCACGACGCGCCCCTTCTCGAGGTGGCGCATCGCACGCCGACGGATATAAGGCTCGGCGACCTCTGAGATGCCAAGCGCCGATTGCACGCGCGTGTCGGTGCCGGTCTTCTCGAGCGCGTCCTGTAGCGGCAGCGCATTGAGCACGGTAGCGAGCATCCCCATGTAGTCGGCGGTCGAGCGGTCCATGCCGTCGGCCGCCCCCTTCATGCCGCGGTAGATGTTGCCGGCGCCAACAACGATCGCGACCTCAACCCCTTGGTCGCGCACGGAGGACACTTGACGCGCAACCGCGGCCACCCGCTCAGGGTCGGTGCCGTAGTCCAGCGTACCCATTAGCGCCTCACCAGAGAGCTTGAGCAAGATGCGTTTGAAAGCCGGAGAGGACATTGCGACGCAAGAGCCTATCCGTTCACAGGACGCACCCACGTTTGACGTCCCGGCCTGCTCCTAAGAACGTGTTTCAAAAGATCGGCACGTCCCAAGCGTCCCTGAACGCGGCGCTGGATCGCCACGTGACGTCTTGCGCCTACCACCAGCAGGCGCTGCGACACCCCGCGACGACCAGCTTGATCCATGAACACCTGAGACGCACCGCCTATTTTGAAACACGTTCTAAGTGCCTATCGCGACAGGCCCTACCCAGTGGACTGGGTAGGGCGCATGCAAATTAGGCCCGTTTGGGTCAATCGACATCCGCTGTGCCCCCCGCACGCGTGGGGGCATCGCTGTTTGGCTACTGGCCTATCGCGAATCGCACGAAGCGGCGAATGACAACATTCTCGCCCGTCTTGACCGTCAGCTCGTCGCGCAACTGCTGCACCGTCTTGCCGTCGAACTTGGGATTGTGCATCTCCTGCTCGAGCAGCACGATCGTGCCGTACCAGGAGTCGAGCTTGCCGGCGACGATCTTCTCGCGGATGTTCTCCGGCTTCTCGGCGGCCTCCTGCTCGTAGATGCGAGCCTCGGCGTCACGTGCCTCAGCTGGGACGTCCTCGCGGGAGATGTACTTGACGGTTGGCGTCGCCGCGATCTGCATGGCGATATCACGAGCAAACCCGACGAAGTCCTCGTTGTTGGCGACGAAGTCGGTGTTGCAGTCGACCTCGATCATCACGCCGACCTTGGCGCCAGCATGGATGTAGGCCTGGACTGTGCCCTCGGTGGCGATCCGCTCGCCCAGATCCTGGATCTTCTTACCCTGCTTGAGACGCAGGATCTCGATCGCCTTCTCGATGTCGTTCTCGGCCTCGGCGAGCGCCTTCTTGCAGTCCATCATGCCCGCGCCAGTGCGCTCGCGCAGGGCCTTCACGTCCTTCGCGGAAATCTCGGTCGTGCTCACGGTGCGCTGGTCTCCTCCACTGGTGTCTCTGCCGATGCGGCCTCAGCGGGCGCGCTGTCTGCCGGTGCGTTGTCTGCCGGTGCGTTGTCTGCCGGTGCGTTGTCTGCCGGTGCGTTGTCTGCCGGTGCGTTGTCTGCCGGCGCGTTGTCTGCCGGCGCGCTGTCCGCCGGTGCGTTGTCTGCCGGCGCGCTGTCCGCCGGCGCGTTGTCTGCCGGCGCGGCCTCTGTCGGGGTGCTCTCCGCCGGCGCCTCCGCGGCGGCGGGAGCAGCCTCCTTCGCGACGGGTGCGGGCGTCTGGGGCTGAGCCGGCGCAGCTTGCTCGGTGGCGGGCTTGGCGGCCTGCGCTGGAGCCGGGGCCGCGGCTGCTGCGGCCGGAGCCGCGGGCACCGCAGGAGCAGGAGCAGGCGCTGCAGGAGCAGCAGCAGGCGCAGGCACCGCAGGCGCAGGCGCTGCAGGAGCAGCAGCAGGCGCAGGCATCGCTGCCTTGGCGGCAGCTGCTTGAGCGGCCGCCGCGGCCGCCTGCTTCTCCGCGGCTTCCTTGGCTGCCTGTTCCTCAGCCTCGCGCTTGGCCAGCTCGGCCTCGCGCTTTGCCTGTTCCTCGGCCTCGCGACGAGCGCGCTCCTCAGCCTCGCGCTTTGCCTGCTCGGCACGTTCGGCGCGAGCCTTCTCCTCCTCGGCGCGGAAGACGGCATGGCCCTGAGCGACGACGTCGCCGATCGCTTTGGCGATCAGCGCGCACGAGCGCATCGCGTCGTCGTTGCCGGGGATGACGTAGTCGATGCCGTCGGGATCGCAATTGGTGTCTACCAGCCCGATGATCGGGATACGCAGGCGCTGGGCTTCGCGCACGGCGATCGCCTCGACGTTCAGGTCGATCACGAACAGCGCATTGGGGGTGCGCTGCATGTTCTTGACACCGCCGAGGTTGGCCCGCAGCTTGGCGAGGTCGGCCTGGGCGGCCATGCGCTCGCGGGTCGGTAGCAGCGCGAGCTGCCCCTCCGTCTCATAGCGTTCGAGATCGTGCAGGCGACGAATACGCTGGTTGATGGTTTGGAAATTGGTCAACAGGCCACCGAGCCAGCGGTGGTTGACGTAAGGCATGTCCGCGGCCTCGGCAACCTCCTTGATCGCGTCACGGGCCTGCTTCTTGGTGCCGACGAACAGCACGGTGCCGCCGCGATGGGCGATCTGGGCGGCGACTTCCTGGGCCTGCTGCAACAAGACAGCGGTCTTCAGCAGGTCGATGATGTAGATGCCGTTGCGCTCGCCGTGGATGAAGCGGCGCATCTTCGGGTTCCAGCGGCGTGTCTGATGGCCGAAATGGACTCCAGCCTCCAGCATGTCCGCGATTCCAACTTGACTCACGGGTGCTCCCTTATTTGATCTTGCTTGAATCCGGGCGGTGCGTCGCGGACCCGAGCACGCTTGGGGGCGTGGTTCGGGCAGGGCCGCGTTGCGCAGTCGCACGGCATTGAGTTGAGTACGACGGCTCAGTCTATCGCTCACAGCCCGTTTCAGCGCCTCCGAGCGAGCTTTACTCCAGGCCGGCCGATCCGCCGCTGCGCCCTGCCGTGACCGATTGGCCGATCGGCTGCCTGGACCGCTAGCCGCCGGATCCCGCCTCCGCCCGCGCGAGCGCTTCGCGCAGATCCTCAGGCAACGGCGAGTCGACCTCGATCGGCTCTCCCGTGATCGGGTGGGGAAAGGCAAGGCGCGTCGCGTGCAGGAACTGTCGCGTCAAGCCGAGCATGCCGGCCGTGCCGTATTCGGGATCACCGCATACCGGATGGCCGATCGCCTGTAGGTGGACGCGGATCTGATGGGTGCGTCCCGTGTCCAGGCGCAAGCGCAACAGCGACACGCCGGACAGCGAGCGCTCGAGCGTGAAGTGGGTGCGTGCTTCGCGACTTGCCGTGCCGCCGACGGCCATGCGCGTGCGAATCCGCGGGTGGCGACCGATCGGCGCCTCGATCGTGCCGGTGCGCGCGGGCGGCAGTCCCTCGACGAGCGCCAGGTATTCGCGCTCGATCAGGCGTTTGCGTAGGGCCTCTTGCAGCAGCCGATGGGCCTCCTCGCTTCGGGCCACCACGAGCAGACCCGAGGTGTCGCGGTCGAGGCGGTGCACGATTCCGGGACGATCTGGATCGCCGCCGGCCACGCCGCCGACCGTGTCCATGAGAAGTTGCGAGAGCGTGCCCTCTCGGTGTCCGCGAGCCGGGTGCACGACAAGGCCGGCCGGCTTGTCGACGACCAGCAGGTGCTCATCTTCCCAAGCGATCTTGGGTTGCAGCGTCATCCCCGTCTCTCGACAATGCCGCGACGCGCCGTCATGGGCACCGCTCGGTAACGCTGGGACGCGACGTCACGCGCACTTCTCGATAATGCTCGGGGGTAGTGTCAATAGCCCTGCCACACGCTCCTCGGCGGGAATAGTCATTCCCGCTTCTCGACGACGATCAGTAGCAACAGCACGCCAAGCGTGATGCTGGCGTCGGCGAGGTTAAACGGCGGCCAGCCCAATGGGAACTTGATGAAGTCCGTCACCGAGCCCACCCGCAGCCGGTCGATGATGTTGCCGAGCGCCCCGCCGAGCAGCATCCCTGTTGGCAACCAGATCAGGGGCTTGTCACGGTGGCGCGCGAAGTAGACAAGCAGTACGAGCAAGGCGACGCCAACTAGCACTGTGACCACGACGTGACGACCTGGTAGGAAGCCGAAAGCCACACCCTGGTTGCGGGTGTCGACAAGCTGTATCCCGGGCAGCACGCTTCGCGTTTCGCCCGGAACGATCGATTTGCGCACGGCGGCCTTCGAGAGCTGGTCGAGCACGACCACAAACGCCATCACCAGGATGGCCCACAGCCACGCTAGGGTAGCCTGGCGAGCATTCCCGGAGGGACGCGTCTGGGAGAGCGGAGAAAGACGGGCCGGGCGTTTGGCCACTTGGCTCAACCGTGGATCAGGCTGACGAGCAGGTTGCCCACCAGCGACAGCACGATGATCGCCACGATCGGACTGAAGTCGAAGGCCCCGACCATCGGGATGATGCGCCTGAAGATGCGCAGGTAGGGCTCGCACACGTCGCGCAGGAAGCCGAGCACAGCGTCGCTTGCGCGTGAGTAGGGCGGGCGCACGCCGAAAGCGAACAAAAGCTGGGTCACGATGTAGAGGATGATCAGCAGGGTGTAGACGTAGATCAGCGTCGAGAGGTAGCCGGCGATTTCGGTGCGCACGCTGGCGAGCACCACGGTCACTGCCGCTGCTCCCCGAGCACCGCGTCGAGCGCATCGTCGAATGCGGCTCGCAGGCCTCCTCGCTCCAAGGCAGCCAGGCCGCGTGCGGTGACACCTCCGGGCGAGGTGACCTCGCGACGAACCGCCAGCGTGTCGTAGTCGCGACGGCGCAACAGCTCAGCCGTGCCGGCCAATGTCGCGGTGACGAGCACCGAAGCCTGGGCGGGCGGGAATGCCGCGACGCGTGCCCGCGTCGACCTGTGCCTCGGCCACCAACGCCACGTAGGCAGGGGCGCAGGACATCAGGCCCATCGCGACGTCCACGAGCGAGTCGTCCAGCACGACGAGCGTGCCGAGCTCGGCAAAAAGCTCGCGCACCTCTGTGTCGATCGGTGTGTCTGCGAGTCCGGCGTTGCGCTCGGGGTCGCTGGCCTGCACGATCGCGCCGCCGCGGACCTCCGCTGGGAGCGAGGGCAGGAAGCGATACACCGGGATGTCCGGATAGGCGCTCCTCAGCTTCGACAGCGGTGTCGCTGCCAGGATCGAGGCGACAGCCTTGGCGGCGGCCGCGACCTCCGCGGCGATTCTTTCCAGCTGTGCCGGCTTGTGGCAGAGCACCACCAGATCGGCGCGCTCAGCCACCTCGGCGTTTGAGCCGAGCGCCTCTCCCCCCGTCTCTTGCGCCAGCGCCCGAGCGCGCTCGGCCACGGGGTCGAAGCACAGCACGGGTCGACCCCATCCGCGCGCCATCGCGCGCGCCATGTTGCCGCAACCGATTAGACCAATATTCATAGGGCAGTCAGGCTACCGACCCGCGGGCCGGTCAGCTTTGGTTGAAGAAGCCCTTTTCGATCAACCTAGCCCGCTCCTCGGCCGAGATCTCGACGTTGCGTGGGGTAAGCATGAAGACCTTGTCGGCGATCCGCTGCATGCCGCCGTCGAGCGCGTACGTCAGGCCGCTGGCGAAGTCGATCAGGCGCTTTGACAGGTCGGTGTCAGCGCCCTGCAGATTCAGGATCACCGGGATCGAGTCCTTGAACTTGTCGGCGATCTGCTGGGCATCGTTGAAGGACTTGGGGATGACGAGGTGCACGCGCACGTCGCCGTTGCCGCGTCCGACCGGTCGCAAAGTTGTCGTCGGGCGTCCGCGCGGTTCGTCATCGGCAAAGATCTCGTCGAACTCGTCGCGACGACGGCGCGGTGAGAGGCGACGCACGTTTGGCCGCTCGCGATAGCGGTCGGCTATCTCCTCCTCATGCGGGGGCTCCTCGTAGTCGTCGTGATACTCCTCGGCCAAGCCGAAGTACACGAGAGCACGGTGCCATGAGTCGCGAAATGCCATTGCTAGAGGGCGTTTTCGTGGAGAACGGGCTTTTCCCTGCTAGCGCCGATGATTCCAATCTTGGCCGGCCGAACGCTTGGAACCCGTTTCCTCGGACCCTAAGCGTACAACCGCGTGCCGATTCGCACGATTGTGGCGCCCTCTTCGACGGCCACCGCGAAGTCTTGGGTCGTGCCCATCGACAGCTCGTCCAAGCCACGCGCCTCGGCCAATTCGCGCAGAGCGCGAAACCAGGGCCTGCTCGACTCGGGGTCATCCGCCAGCGGCGGCATCGTCATCAAGCCCGCCACTGGGAAGGGCGAGCGTGCGATGAAGGCCTCAAGTCGCTCGGGGGCTATTCCTTCCTTTGCCGGGTCGCCGGCGAGGTTGACCTCAACCAGCACCCTTAGCCCGGGGCGCGCCCGATCGCCATGACGCTCGAGCTCGCGCAACGCCGACTCGCTTGCCAGCGAATGGATCAGGCGCACGTGCGGCACGATCACGCGCACGTGTTTGCTCTGCAGAGCTCCGATGAAATCCCAGGCGAACAGGTCACCGTGGGCGGCGACCTTCTGCTGCAGGTCCTGAGCGCGATTCTCGCCGAGCAGCCCGATACCCGCCTCGGCAAGCACCGGCAGCTCCTCGATCGGCACGTACTTGCAGGCCGCAAGTACGTCGACCTCGCGCGGGTCGCGGCCGGCGTGTGTCGCCGCTTCCGCGACCTCCTCGCGCACGGCGGCAAGGTTCGCACGTACGCGCTCAGCCTGCAGCCCGTGGATCAGCTGCACCATCATCGAGCTCCACACCGACAGTCAACGGAGATTCCTGGGAAAGACCTGGAGCCCGCTTGCGAGAGAGACTTGGGGCTCACTGGGGGATCCATGCGAGCCCGGCCTGGCGACCGGCCCGAATCCCTTCGCGGCGATGGGAGAAGAAGCGCTCATCGCAGATCGTGCAGGCCTCGGCATCCAGCACCTCAGTCACGCCAGCCGCGAGTAGTTTTTCGTGGGCGATCGCACGCAGGTCGATCAGGCGGCCCTCGCGATGGACACCGGCGAAGGCCGCGTGGACCTCCTCGCCTACCTCGTAGCAGCAGGCGCCGGCACAGGGGCCGACCACCGCCACCAGGTCTCCGCTCCCGCCAAGCTCACGTACGGCCCGAACCCCCTCCTCGAGCACTCCGCCGGCGAGTCCGCGCCAGCCGGCATGAAGCGCGGCCACGGCGCCCTGTGCGCCCAGCGCCACCGGGATGCAGTCGGCGGTGAGTATCATCGCCGCCAAGCCCGGGGCCGCGAGCGCGTGACCGTCGGCCTCGAACGTCGGCTGGCTGGCGGAGTCTTTGCACTCGAAGACGTTCTCCAGGCCAGGCTGCCCGCCAGTGCCGAGATCAACGCGAGAGCCAGTGCCTAGATCAGCATGAGAGCCAGTGCCGAGATCAACACGAGAACCAGTGCCTAGATCAACACGAGAGCCGTCGACGAGGACCCTGCCCACGACGGTGCCGTGTACCTGATAGCCCCGCACCAGGCGCCGTACGCCAAGCGCCTCGCGCAGGCGCTCGCGGGCCTCGAGGCCGTGCGCTGCATCGTCTCCACCGACGCTGGACATGTTGCCTTGGGCACGTCCCGTGAAGGTGGCAAGGCCGCCTCCTGGCAACTCGAAAAGCTCAGTCGCAAGCTCGCCCGATTGTGTGGCGCTCATCGGCAGCGGGCCTGGTAGGAATTTGTCATCACGGGTGGAGTCTCCAGCTTGTGCGTTCTCCAGCTTGTGCGTGTATGACGGTGGCTCATATCCTCGCCTCCAGAGCGGCGCGCAGCTCGCTCTCGCGGCCTGGCTCGATCCGCTCTTCTAGTAGTAGCCGGTGGGACTCCTCCAGGCGTGCGCCCACCTCCGGGCCCTCCGGTATGCCGGCAGCCAGCAGGTCGTCGCCGGTCAGCTCCAGCGCAACGTGGCGCCGCCGGTTGAGCCACTCGTCGATGAGCTGGACACCGTAGGAGCCGGGGCCGTCGCGCAACTCGCAGGTCGCCGCGGCGAGCGCAAGCGACTCCACTGGCGTGCCGAGCATCATCTCGAGCACGTCGGAGAGCATCTCCACACCGTCGACGTGATCGCTTGTGAATACCGCGCTGACGGCCATGCCGAACACACGATCCCCCTCCCCCGCCGGGAGCTCAAGGTCGTAGAGAAAGCCGCGCATCGCCGGCTCTGTCTCCTCGCGGCCGAGTTCGTGGCACAGGTCGAGCAGGAGCGACGTGGCGAGCAACAGGCGCACCGAGCCGTCCTCGGGCAGGGCCTGGAGCGCCGCGCGTGCCAAGTCCCCGTCGAAGCTCACACCCGGCTGCCATGCGCGCAGGACGCCAAGGCGCTCCAGCTCGGCCAGTGGGCCGAGCGGCTCGGGTTCGGACAGCGCCAGGCGTAGCTCCGCGCCGAGACGCTGTCCGGAGACCGTCCGCATCGCGCCGGCGTCGATCGCCGCAGTCAGCAGCTCTGATGTGTGTGGCTCGATCTCGAAGCCCAGGCGTGCGGCGTAGCGTACGAGTCGCATGATCCGCGTTGGGTCGTCGCTGAAGCTTGCGTCGTGCAATACCCGTAGGCGGCGCGCGGTGAGATCATCGAGGGCACCCTCCACCGAGCGCAGCCGTCCCGCCTGCTCCCCGGCGAGCGCGACCGCGATCGCGTTGATCGTGAAGTCGCGGCGTTCGAGATCCTGTTGCGCGCTCCCCGGAGCGACCTCGGGCAGGGCGCCTGGTGCCACATAGGTCTCGTTACGACGCATGGCGATGTCGATCTCGCCTTCTGGCCAACGCATGACCGCGGTGTGAAAGCGCTCGTGGTAGGTCAGCTCCACCGGCCCGCCAATCTCCCGACGCTCGCCGTCGGCACCTGCTTCCTTCCCATCCACGAGAGCTTCCATTTTTTGGCCGATGCCCCCCGCGCGCGTGGGGGGCATCGCGTTTGCGGCACTCCCGACACCACCCACACGGCTTGCCAGATCCTCCGCAAACGCGCGTACATCGCCCTCCACCACCACGTCCAGCTCGTGCGGCAAACCCCCCAGCAAGATGTCGCGCACGGCCCCGCCGACCAGCTCGATCTCGCCGTCGTGCTCGCGCGCGGCAGCCAGCAGCTCATTCCCACCTGGTAGCTCACGCAAGCGCTCCAAGACCTTCGTGCCGCTCACGTCCTCGCCGATGCTCGTCATCTTCGCTCCGATTATTGACTGCTACCGGGCGCTCTGCCGGCCACGTTGCTTAGTCGATGCGCACCGGGATGCCTGCCGCTGCCAGATAGTCCTTGGCCTGCGCGACGGTGTGTCGGTTGTAGTGGAAGATCGAGGCGCACAGCACGGCGTCGGCCCCGGCCTGCAGCGCCTCGACCAGGTGTTGCAGCTCTCCCGCTCCCCCCGAGGCGATCACCGGCACGTCGACCGCCGAGCTGACGGCGCTCGTCAAAGGCAGGTCGTAGCCGTCGCTTGTGCCGTCGCGGTCCATGCTCGTGAGCAGGATCTCTCCCGCCCCGCGGCTTGCCCCCTCCTGTGCCCATTGCACCGCGTCGCGGCCTGTGGAGGTGCGCCCGCCGGCCACATATGCCTGCCAGCGTATTCGTGGCCCGTCGCGGCCGACGTGGTCGTGGCCGGTCCGGTCGCCGCCGCCATCCTCGCCCGAGTCGTCTGCCTTGGCGTCGATCGCAAGCACGACGCATTGGGCCCCGAAGACCGCGGCGAGCTCGTCGATCAGCTCCGGGCGCGCGAGCGCCGCCGAGTTGACCGAGACCTTGTCGGCGCCGGCGTCGAGCACCGCCTGGGCGTCTCCCACCGAGCGGATGCCGCCGCCGATCGTGAACGGCACGAACACGTCGTCGGCCGTGTCGCGCGCGAGCTTTACGATCGTGTCCCTGCGCTCGTGTGTGGCGGTGATATCGAGGAACACGAGCTCGTCCGCGCCCTCGCGGTCATAGTGGGCAGCAAGCTCGATCGGGTCGCCGGCATCGCGGATGTCGAGGAATTCGACGCCCTTGACGACACGGCCCCCGTCCACGTCCAGGCAGGGGATCACACGCTTGTAGTGCACTCGTCTAGCGTAGATGGTTGGGGGTCATGCCACATGTGGCATGACCGACAGGGCCGCATGCGGCCCTGTCTGGGGACCGCACATGTGCGGTCCCTCCGGTGGGCGCATGCGCCCACCGGCGCGCGGCGCACGCGCCGCGCGAACTACACGTCTACTCCCGCAGTGCGACTTGGGCCTGGGGAATCGTGAAGCGCCGCTCATAAAGTGCCTTACCGACGATCACGCCATTGAGCGCGGGCGCATCCAGGCTCGCCAGGCCTTCGAGGTCGGCCAGCGAGCCGATGCCGCCGGAGTAGACGAAGCTGCCGGACACGGCCTCGGCAACGCGCCCGACTTCCTCCAGGTCGGGGCCTTCCAGCATCCCGTCTCGATCGACGTTGGTGTAGATCAGCTCGCGCGCGCCGCGCGCGGCCAGCTCGCCGATGATCTCGCGTGGACCGCCGTCGATCGTCTCGGTCCAGCCAGCCGTTGCCACGCGGCCACCGCGCACGTCGACCGATACGAGCACCTTGCCCGGCCAACGTCCGAGCGCCTCCCCCAGCAGCGTCTCCTCGGTGAAGGCGGCCGTCCCGAGGATCGCACGCTCGACGCCGATCGCGAACACGTCTTCGATCGCGCTGAGCGAACGCAAGCCGCCACCGAACTGGACTGGCACCTCGAGCTCTTTGACGATCCGCCCGACGTGGTCGAGGTTCGCGGGACTACCGGCCTTCGCTCCGTCAAGGTCGACGAGGTGCAGATGCTTGGCCCCGGCCTGCACCCACTCGCTTGCAGCCGACAGTGGGTCCTCGTCATAGACCTTCTTGGCGTCGAAGTCGCCCTTTGTGAGCCGCACGGCCTTGCCGCCGAGCATGTCGATCGCCGGATATAGGTTCATCAGCCGACCCCAAGCGCCCGCGGGGGGATCGAGCGTGCGATCCGCCCCCGTGCACGCGCGGGTGCGATCGAGCGTGCGAGGCGCCTCACGAACCGACCGGCACCGAGGCTCGGGTGCAGATGCGCCCGAAATTGGTCAGCAGGCGCAAGCCGGCCGCTGAGGACTTCTCCGGGTGAAACTGCACGCCATAGAAGCTGTCGTGAGCCACAACGCTTGCGAAGGGCACGCCGTAGACAGAGGTTCCAAGGATGTCCTCGGCTGAGCTTGGCACGGGCGCGAAGGAGTGCACGTGGTAGAAGGCGCAACGCTCGGGCAGACCTTCGGTTAGCGGCGAGCCGGTGACGAGGCTGACCTCGTTCCAGCCGATGTGCGGCAGCTTCAGCGAGCCGTGCTCAAGCTCGCGCACCTCGCCGCCGATCACGCCCAGGCCCGGCGTGCCGCCCTGCTCGGTCGAGCGCTCGAAGCCGAGCTGCATGCCGAGGCAGATTCCCAGCACGGGTATGCCTGTGGCGAGACGCTCGCGCAAAAGCTCGTCCAAGCCAAGCTCGCGCAGCTTGGCCATGCCGCGCGGGAAGGCGCCCACTCCCGGCACGACGAGGCCGGCCGCAACGCGTAGGCGCTCGTGGTCGTTTGTGACGGTCACATTGGCGCCAATGTGCGCAAGCGCCTTCTCGACCGAGCGGCGGTTGCCCATGCCGTAGTCGACGACGGCAATCTCGACGGGCTCCTCGAGCAGCCTGGTGGCTTTTACTTGGGTCTCTGTCGGCATGACTACCGTCAGCCTAGCTCTGCTTGCGCGCGCGACCGATTGTTCATGTCGTCAGCGTGCCCTTGGTGCTTGGCACGCCGCTCTCGGTCGGGTCGAGCGCCACCGCTTGGCGCAGGGCGCGTGCAAAGGCCTTGAAGGCAGCCTCGATCATGTGGTGAGCGTTCGTGCCTGTCTCCACCTCCAGATGCAGGGTGAGCTTGGCCGAGTTGGCCAGCGCCCTGAAGAACTCCTCGGTCAGCTCGTGGTCGAAGCCGCCGGTCGAGCCGGACGGTAGCTGCGCGCCGAACAGCGTGAAAGGCCGACCGGAGATGTCGATCGTGCAACTCGCCCGCGCCTCGTCCATCGGCACGACCCCAAATCCATATCTATAGATGCCCGCGCGATCGCCGAGCGCGCGATCCAACGCTTGACCAAGCACGATCGCCGTGTCCTCGGCGGTGTGGTGAGCGCCAGTCCGCAGGTCGCCGCTCGCCCGCACATCGAGGTCGAAGCGCCCATGGCGGGCCAGCAGGTCGAGCATGTGGTCGAGAAAGCCCACGCCGGTCTCGCGCGTGCCCTGGCCGCTGCCGTCAAGCGCAAGCGTCAGGCGCACCTCGGTCTCGGCGGTCTTACGCTCGATTGTCGCTTCTCGGCTCATCCGCCCTCATTCTTCCTTACTCGCGCCAACATCGACTTGGCGTGCAGCGGAAAGCCCTCGGCGTTCGCGATCGGAGCGCCGGCACGCGCCAGCTTGGCGGCTGCCTCGTCACCGATCTCGACGACTGACATGCGGCGACGGAAGTGGCGCGGGGAGAGCATGGAGGCAAAGCGCGCAGCGCCGCCGGTGGGAAGCACGTGGTTGGACCCGGCCGTGTAGTCGCCGAAGGCGGTAGCCCCGTTGCGGCCCAGCAGCAAACAGCCCGCCGTGCGCACCTTGGGCGCAAGCGCCTGCTCAGCGGCTCCCATCAGCTGCAGGTGCTCGGGCGCGAACTCGTTGGCGAGTTCGATCGCATCGGCCGGCGTGGCACATTCGATCAGCACGCACGCGTCCGGCTGCAGCTCAGGCCAGGAGGCCGCCTCACGCTCGATCTCGGCCTGCAGCGCGTCGAGCGCCTGCCGCGAGCTGGACACCGCCGCCACGAGACTGCCAGTGCCGTGCTCGGCTTGGGCGAGCAAGTCAAGCGCAGTAAGACGCGGGTCGGCGTCGGGACCCAACACGATCAGCAGGTCGCTGGGCCCGGCGAACCCGTCGATGCCAACCACACTCGACAGGTGCCGCTTGGCTTCTTGCACGTACACGTTGCCAGGACCTACGACCACGTCCACGCGAGCCACCGACTCGGTGCCGTGCGCAAGCGCAGCGATCGCCTGCGCACCGCCCATCCGGTAGACCCGCTCGACCCCGCACAGCCTGCACGCAGCGAGGATCGCCTCATGCGCCTGTCCATCGGGGCCAGGAGGAGTGCACACAGCCACGTCGAGCACGCCCGCCGCACGTGCCGTCACGACTCCCATGACGACCGTGCTCGGATACGCTGCCCGGCCTCCTGGCGCGTACACCGCGGCGGACGCCACGGGAAGTTCACGCAGCGTCACCCTATGTCCCTGCGCCAGCTCGACCTCCACTTGCCCGGCGTCAACCTGTGCGTCGGCGACACGTGCCACGTTGACGATCGCAACCTGGAGCCCGGCAACCACATCGAGCGGCATCCGCTCCAGTGCTTCGTCCAGCTCGTGCGCGGGTACGCGCAACTCGCGTGGCTGCTCACCACCCGTGTCGAACTTGCGAGTGAATTCGTACACCGCTTCATCGCCCTGGATGTGCACGTGGGCGTCGATGTCGGCCACCACCGCCGCGATCCCCAGCTGGTCGCCGTCGATCATTCCGCGCAGCGCCTTGGCCGCACCAACGGGACCGCCGACCGCCTGAACTCCGTCGAGCGTCACTCGCTCAAGGCGCACCGACACCCCTCCCAGAAAGTGGAACGCATCGCTCAACGACACAAGCGCCGCCCGATCGACCCGACAGGCTCTCGGCCTCAGACCTCACGCAGGCGCTCCAACAGCGTGTCGATCTCCCGCGCCCGCAGCTTGTGCGACACGGGGTTCGCGATCAGGCGCGCCGTGCACTCGACGATCTCCTCGCGCACGATCAGGTCGTGTTCGCGCAGCGTCGTGCCGGTGGCGGTGAGGTCGACGATCGCCTCGACCATGCCTGTCAGCGGCGCAAGCTCGACCGAACCCTTGACCTCGACGATCTCCGCCTGCCTGCCGGTCTCCTCCAGGTAGCGTTCGGCGATGCGCGGATACTTGGTGGCGACGCGCATCACGCCAAGCCGGCGCAAGGCCTCGGCGGCCGGGTCGGGGCCCGCCTTGCTGGCCACCACCATCATGCAACGTCCGTAGCCCAGGTCGAGTAGCTCGTAGACCTCGCGCTGGGCGGGATCCTCGACCCGCGGGCGGCCTGCTCGAGCAGCACATCCTTGCCGGTGATGCCGATGTCGGCAGCCCCGGACTCCACGTAGGTGGGCACGTCCGAGGGCCGCATCGTGATCACGCCGATGTCCTCGAACAGCAGCTTGCGGTCGTTGGAGCGCAGCTCGGAGGTGTCGAGGCCAAGCCCGCTCAGCAGATCGACCGTCTCTTTGAAGAGGGCGCCGCGCGGGACAGCGATCGTGAGGCCGCCGGTAGCGCCCGAGGAACCCTTGTTGGCAACATTCGACGCACGGGTTGCGTCGACCGGCGAACCCTCAGAGGCGTTCGGCGAATCATCCGTAGGACTGCTCACAGCGAGACCCCCGTGCCGCGCTCCTCGCCCATCAGAGCGATGTGCAGGCGATCGACCCCGAGCGCGAAGCCAACGGCCGGCAAGGGACGGCCGAAGCGACCGAGCAGCTCGTCGTAGCGTCCGCCGCCACCGATCGGCGTACCCAGCTCCTGGTCGTACACCTCGAATATGGCGCCCGTGTAGTAGCCGATGCTGCGCACCAGGCCAAGGTCGAAGATCACGCGCGCGGCGATGTCGGGCTCGAGCAGCTTGTGCACTTCGCGCATGTTCGCCATTGCGTCAGCGACGACACCCTCAGCGACATCCAGCAACTCCGGGCCACCACGGCGCTGGGGCACGCTTAACAGCAGCTCCCGGTCGGCCTCTGCCAGATCGAGCTGCCGTAGCTCCTCGTCCAGCCCAACGAAGTCACGGTCGGCAAGTGCCTTGAGCAAGCGCGGCCTGGCCTGCTCTGGAACACCCAAGCCGGCCATCAGCGACGGGAACAGCGAAGCGTCGCCGAGGCCGATGCGATAGTCCTCAAGGCCGACCGTGTCGAGCGCCGCGCACAGCACGCCAAGCGCCTCGGCGGTCCCCTGGGGGGCGGACGCGCCGATCAGCTCGATCCCGGCCTGCAGCAGCTCGCGCGGCTGGCCACGTTGCGGGCGTACGCCGCGGTAGCAGTGAGCCAGGTAGCAAAAGCGCAGCGGCGGCTTTTCGGTGGGATAGCGGGTGGCGACCACCCGTGCGATCGGCACCGTCATGTCCGAGCGCAGCACGAGCGCCGCTCCGGACTCGTCAAAGACGCGATAGGCCGGCTTGGCCTCGGCCATGTCGGCGCGCGCGAGCACCGACTCGTACTCAAGCGCAGGCGTGTATACCTCGCCGTAGCCGTGGCGCTCGAACACGCCACGCAAGGCGTCGGTGATGGCGCGTACCTCGCGCGTCTCGTCAGGGAGCACGTCCCGGGTGCCGCTGGGTATCGGATGAATCATCGGTCTCGGAGCAGTCAGCTTGGAATTGGCTTGGTCATGTCTCGCCATTCAATCGGACTGCGCTAGCGAGGTGCTCTGCGGGTGGTGCGTTTGCTTCCAAAATCTCGATGCCCCCCGCGCGCGCGGGGGGCATCGAGCAAAAAGATGTAACCGTGCCCTACGCGTGCACTGGCTCTGTTGCGACTCGCTCGATACGGGCGCCGAGCTCGCGCAGACGCTCGTCGATGCGCTCGTAGCCGCGGTCGATCTGGCGGATGTTGCCGATCTCGCTGCGCCCTTCCGCACACAGCGCTGCGAGCAGCACCGCCATGCCGGCGCGAATGTCTGGCGACTCCACGCGCTCGCCGCGCAGGCGGCGCGGTCCGGTCACGATCGCGCGGTGCGGATCGCACATCACGATGTCCGCGCCCATCAGGATCAGCTTGTCGGTGAAGATCAGGCGATTCTCGAACATCCACTCGTGGACCAGGATCGAGCCTGAGGCCTGGGTGGCCAGGGCGACGGCGATCGAGGTCAGATCGGCCGGAAACGCGGGCCAAGGCCCATCCTGCACCTTGCACTTGTAGCCACCGATGTCCGACTGCGCCACAAGCTTTTGCTCGCCCGGGACGATCACGTCGTCGCCGTCGAGCACTGAGCGCAAACCGAGGCGCTCGAACACCAGTCGGATGATGCGCAGGTCGCTTGGGACGGTGTCCTTGATGCGCAGTTCGCCCCCGGTCACGCCGGCGAGCGCCATGAAGCTGCCGATCTCGATGTGGTCAGGCGCCACGCTGTGCTCACAGCCGTGCAGGCGCTTGGCGCCGCCGACCGCGATCAGGTTTGAGCCGATGCCCTGGATGTCGGCGCCCATCTTCACGAGCATGCGCGCAAGGTCCTGCACGTGGGGCTCGCAGGCGGCGTTGCCGATTACCGTGGTACCCGGCGTCAGCGCGGCCGCCATTAGCGCGTTCTCGGTCGCCATCACCGAGGGCTCGTCCATGAACACGTCGGTAGGGCGCAGGCCATGCGGGGCGCTCAAGACGATCTCGCGGTTGCACTCGGTGTCCGCGCCCATCGCCCTGAATGCGTCCAGGTGAGGGTCGAGGCGCCTGCGGCCTATGACATCTCCTCCTGGAGGCGGCATCAGTGCACGGCCGAAGCGGGCAAGCAGTGGGCCGGCGAGCAGGAACGACGCTCTGATCTGCTCGGCTAGCTCCGGGTCGATCTCGGTGTCGTGCACGTCGGCGGCGCACAGGGCAAGCTCGTTGGCGCCGCGCCACTCGAACGACACGCCGAGGGACTTGAGGATGGCGAGCATCGCGTCCACGTCGCGGATGCGTGGCACGTTGTGTACGACGATCTCATCCTCCGTGAGCAGGCAGGCGGCGAGGATGGGCAGGGCACCGTTCTTGTTCCCGGCCGGGATCATCGTGCCGGAGAGCGGGGCGCCGCCTTCGATGACGAACTTCTCCATGAGCTGAATGCGCCGGCGAGGAACCGCGGTCGGTTCCTGGATTGAGCGCCTGGCAAGCGTAACAGCCATCTCGGTGCCTAGTTCGAGCAGGGTGCCTCAGACCCTCCTCGATCCAGCGTTTCCGTCCCGCGGGACTCTGCTGGCGGTGTCCTCCTCAAAGACGTGATGCCCCCCGCGCGCGCGGGGGGCATCGCCTCTTTTCGAACCACCAATCGACCGCGCCCCCGACCCGAAAGCGAAGGTCATGCGCAATTCTCGTTGCAGAAGCAAGGCGTCGCGATCCGCTTGGTTGAGCCATTTCGCAGGCTCACTCGCGGCATATTAGTCACACAAACACTTGTTCGCACGGGTTCCGTCCGCAGGCGTGCCTATTCTACGAACATATGTTCTGTTCATCACGCAAGTTTGAAGCGCCGCCGCGTCTCGTGAAGACGCTTCAGCTGGTGCGCTCGTTCCTGTTGCTCGAGGACGATTACGACGTCGACTGGGAGGTCGACCAGGACGAGCGCCCAGAGTCCCACAGATGCACCTGGGAGGGGTCTGTTCGCTGGCAAGCATCCAGCGAGGACACCCATCCACACCGGATGACTTTGCGGAGTCGGCTGGGAGCGCGGCGTCCGGGGATCGTTGCGTCTGCAGAGCAGGTCTGTCTATGTCCTGTCGGTGGGCGAGCTCGCGCCGGAGTGTCGCGCGGCTCCTTCTCGCCGGAGAGGTCTTGCGCGGTTGTAGCGCGCAGGTCGGGGTCGTCAAGGAACCCCTAGTCACGTAGTACCGAATGGGCCGTAGTAACGCCACGAGCCGCCCCTTGGGGCGGCTCGTGTGCGTAAAGAAACCGGCGGCGTCCTACTCTCCCAGGCCCTTGCGAGCCAAGTACCATCGGCGCTGAGAGGCTTAACTTCTCTGTTCGGAATGGGAAGAGGTGTTTCCCTCTCGCTAAGGCCACCGGAAAAGGTCGAGAGACCACGCTTCTCGGGGTCCTTCAAAACTACACAGCGCCACAGCGGGTACCACTACCCCTCGAAGGGGTAATCAAAAAATCCGTCAAGCCCTCGGGCCATTAGTACCGGTCTCCTTCGGACGTTACCGTCCTTCCAGATCCGGCCTATCAACCTGGTGGTCTACCAGGGCCCTTACTCCCTCTAGGGGATGGGAGAACTCATCTTGAGGCCGGCTTCCCGCTTAGATGCTTTCAGCGGTTATCCGATCCACACGTAGCTAGCCTGCTATGCCCTTGGCAGGACAACAGATACACCAGAGGTGCGTTCATCCCGGTCCTCTCGTACTAGGGACAAATCCTCTCAATTCTCCAACGCCCACGGCAGATAGGGACCGACAGTTTTGTTACTCCTACACCGAATCGGGCGTAGGGGCCAGGACATTTCTGCCTGACTCTGCATGTCGCCATGCAGCTCGGACTATATCTTCACAGAGGCATCAATTCTCTGTGTTCGGCATATAGTCTCTGAGGATTCTGGTTGGCCATCTTTGATGAGCTCTGCCCATCGTACACTCCGGAATCTCCCGCCTCCATTCATCGAAAGCGCGATTTCCAGAAGCCTGACGAAACCGTCAGGTGTCCGATGTTGACCGAGAGCCATCGATCTCACGATCTCCGCAAACTTCTCAAAGTCCCTGTGCTTCGAGGACAAGAGAGGAGACCGCTCAAAGAAAGGAATCACGTGCTCCAGTAGGTCACGTCGCCGTCTGACAACATAAACCAAAGCACGATCCTTTCTTCCGTTGGACTTGATGTAGCCACTACCGTCGAACCGCTCGCGTATCAGCCAAAGTACCTGAGCCCTGTCACCGTTCTGGCTGACATGAAACTCTGGAACCAACTGATACCCGCTACGACTCGATGGGTTGCGATTGACGGAGACTGCGAAGCAGCCCTCGCCATCTACATAGCCCGAGATGTAGCCATCCAGCCTTTCCTGCTGATTGTCCGCACCCGACACATTTTCACTGTAACACCAGATTCGGACGGAATCGGGTGTACGAGTAGTGCGGGATACTCGGAGTTTCCAGCATATAGCCGAATTTATAGACAGCAACGGAATTTACTGTCTCACGACGTTCTGAACCCAGCTCGCGTACCGCTTTAATGGGCGAACAGCCCAACCCTTGGGAGCGACTTCACCCCCAGGATGCGACGAGCCGACATCGAGGTGCCAAACCGGGCCGTCGATGTGGACTCTTGGGCCCGATAAGCCTGTTATCCCCGGAGTACCTTTTATCCGTTGAGCGACGGCACTTCCACTTGCTACCGCCGGATCACTAAGACCTACTTTCGTACCTGCTCGACCTGTCGGTCTCGCAGTCAAGCTCCCTTGCTACCTTTGCGCTCTACGCACGATTTCCGACCGTGCTGAGGGAACCTTTGCGCGCCTCCGTTACATTTTGGGAGGCGACCGCCCCAGTCAAACTACCCGCCTGGAACTGTCCAGCACCCGGATTCACGGAATGCTGTTAGAAACCCAATACACCAAGGGTGGTATCTCAAAGTTGGCTCCACGCAAGCCGCAGCCTGCGCTTCAAAGCCTCCCACCTATTCTGAGCGAAATGCACCGAATTCCAATACCAGGTTGTAGTAAAGGTTCACGGGGTCTTTCCGTCTAGCCGCGGGTACTCGGCATCTTCACCGAGACTGCAATTTCACCGAGCCCATCGTTGAGACAGCGCTGAAGTCGTTACGCCATTCGTGCAGGTCGGAACTTCACGTGATCTCTCGTTATCCGAGAGCGCAGACTATCCCTTCACCTCATCAAGCACCCTTAGACACTCTCGCTGCGATAGACCGCCTTGTCGCGATCTACCCTTGCACCAGCAAGTGCTGACTGTCATAGGCGCCAAAACTACGATGAGGGCCGGCGTATTGCGCGTCACATAGATTTCTGGACTCTCCAGAGCGTGACACGCCTCTCCTTTCGGATCAGTCGTTAGGGGGTCACTAGGACTTCCCTCGGGATTGCCCTTTGTCAACGTCGACATTAGGGTTTCCCCGATATGAGCCGGTTCTCGATCGCCTCTCGCGAGGCGGTGGGGCAAGTTGGCACTTACCCGACAAGGAATTTCGCTACCTTAGGACCGTTATAGTTACGGCCGCCGTTTACCGGGGCTTAGCTTCGCTGCTTCGGGTCAAGCCCTAACAACTCCACGTAACCTTCCGGCACCGGGCAGGCGTCAGCCCCTATACGTCGTCTTACGACTTAGCAGAGACCTGTGTTTTTGGTAAACAGTCGCTTCAGCCTATTCACTGCGGCCCCCTCGGGCTGTGCTCGCGAAGAGCCTTCACCCTACTGGGGCGCCCCTTATCCCGAAGTTACGGGGCAATTTTGCCGAGTTCCTTAACGATGGTTATCTCGATCACCTTAGTATTCTCTACTTGCCCACCTGTGTCGGTTTTGGTACGGGCACGCGCTTCCTCCCTAGAGGCTTTTCTTGGAGGTATGGCGTTGGGGAGTCGCCGGCTTAGTGCCAGCTCACATCGCACCTCAGGTTATGCGGTCCCGCATTTAACATGGACCACCCCTACATGCTTGTCCCAGGGCAACCATCGCCTGGGGTCCCTTAGCCTTCCTCGTCCCCCCATCGGTCAAACGGAAGTTACGTGGTACAGGAATATCAACCTGTTGGCCATCGACTACGCCTTTCGGCCTCGCCTTAGGTCCCGACTAACCCTGAGCAGACGAACTTTACTCAGGAATCCTTGGGCAATCGGTGGAAAGGATTCTCACCTTTCTTTCGTTACTTATGCCGGCATTCTCACTTCCCATGCCTCCACGACTGGCTTACGCCGCCGCTTTACTGGCATGGGAACGCTCTCCTACCGCGTGATCGGTCCGAAGACCTCACACACCCGCAGCTTCGGTGACTAGCTTGAGCCCCGTTACATTGTCCGCGCTCGAACACTTGACCAGTGAGCTGTTACGCACTCTTTCAAGGATGGCTGCCTCTAAGCCAACCTCCTGGTTGTCTATGCACTCGAACATCGTTTCCCACTTAGCTAGTACTTAGGGACCTTAGCTGGCGGTCTGGGCTGTTTCCCTTTCGACGCTGAAGTTTATCCCCCAGCAACTGACTCCCGGAGTAGACGTAGTGGTCTTCGGAGTTTGCCTGAAATCGGTAACCTGGTAGGGCCCCTTATCCAAACAGTGCTCTACGGCCACTACGTAATTTATCCGAGGCTATACCTAAATATATTTCGGAGAGAACCAGATATCACTGAGCTTGATTAGCCTTTCACTCCGATCCACAGGTCATCCGCCCAGTTTTCAACCTAGGTCGGTTCGGCCCTCCACGAGGTCTTACCCCCGCTTCAGCCTGCCCATGGATAGCTCGCTCAGTTTCGGGTATACCGCCTACGACTATGTCGCCCTATTAGGACTCGCTTTCGCTACGGCTCCGCTCATCGCTTAACCTTGCCGCAGACGAGTAACTCGCCGGCTCGTTATGCAAAAAGCACGCGGTCACAGAACAAGTCTGCTCCCACCGCTTGTAGGCGCGCGGTTTCAGGTACTATTTCACTCCCCTTCCGGGGTACTTTTCACCTTTCCCTCACGGTACTAGTCCGCTATCGGTCACCAAGGAGTACTTAGCCTTGGAGGGTGGTCCCCCCAGGTTCAGTCCGCGTTTCACGGGCGCGGACTTACTCAGGAACGTCTGACAGAAGATCATGCAGTTTCGTCTACGGGACGATTGCCCTCTATGGTGCGTGGTTCCACACGCTTCGACTACCACATGATTTTGTAACTCCTGCCGGGCCGGACACGACCCGGAACAAACGCCCTACAACCCCCAGCAGACAACGCATGTCCGCTTACATCTGCCGGGTTTGGGCTGATCCCTTTTCGCTCGCCACTACTCAGGGAGTCTCTTTTGATTTTCTTTCCTCGGGGTACTGAGATGTTTCACTTCCCCCGCTTGTCTTCGCCCGGTCTATGTGTTCAACCGGGGATAACGCCGCATTACCAGCGCTGGGTTTCCCCATTCGGGAATCCACGGGTCATAGGCTATTCAGCGCCTAACCGTGGCTTATCGCAGCCGTTCACGCCCTTCATCGACTCTTGGTGCCAAGGCATCCACCATGCGCCCTTACTATCTTGACGGTGATCTGACCGATTTCGATCACATCCCTTTGCGGGGATGTGGGCTCCATCGGTCCGGTGATACCCGTTTTTCAGCCGCCGCTTATCGATGGCGGCTGATGTGGCTTCTGTGCAGTTTTCAAGGACCGTCGAGAGGCGTATAACGCCGGTCGGCGCTGGGTAGTGCGGGCGCGCTCTTTGCGCGTCTGCCCCACCGCCGGCGGACGCCGGTCTCTCAAAACTCAACAGCATGCTGGCATCGTTGCGGACTTGCCTCGCTGGACTCCAAGTAGTCAGGAGCCTTCGCGTTGCGCGTCCATCCAGCCAGGTTCGGTCGACATGCTAGGCCCGAGTGCACAGTCACCGAAAGGATCTCATAGCCCTCAAGGAGCCAAGGACCTCGACGGTAGTTTCGACTCGGGGCACAATTAGTGCTCCCTAGAAAGGAGGTGATCCAGCCGCAGCTTCCGCTACGGCTACCTTGTTACGACTTCACCCCAGTCACGAGCCCCACCTTCGACGGCTTCCTCCCTTGCGGGTTAGACCACCGGCTTCGGGTGTTGCTCACTCCCGTGGTGTGACGGGCGGTGTGTACAAGGCCCGGGAACGTATTCACCGCGGCAATGCTGATCCGCGATTACTAGCAACTCCGCCTTCATGCAGGCGAGTTTCAGCCTGCAATCCGAACCGAGACGCACTTTAAGGGATTCGCTCCACCTCGCGGTATCGCAGCCCTCTGTATGCGCCAATGTAGCACGTGTGTAGCCCTGGACATAAGGGGCATGATGACTTGACGTCATCCCCACCTTCCTCCGGTTTGTCACCGGCAGTCTCGCATGAGTCCCCAACTAAATGCTGGCAACATGCGACGGGGGTTGCGCTCGTTGCGGGACTTAACCCAACATCTCACGACACGAGCTGACGACAGCCATGCACCACCTGTGAACCTGCCCCGAAGGGAAGCCATGTTTCCATGGCGGTCAGGCACATGTCAAGCCCAGGTAAGGTTCTTCGCGTCGCGTCGAATTAAACCACATGCTCCGCTGCTTGTGCGGGCCCCCGTCAATTCCTTTGAGTTTTAGCCTTGCGGCCGTACTCCCCAGGCGGGCAACTTAATGCGTTAGCTTCGACACGGGGGGAGTCGACACCCCCCACATCTAGTTGCCATCGTTTACAGCGTGGACTACCAGGGTATCTAATCCTGTTTGCTCCCCACGCTTTCGCGTCTCAGCGTCAGTCACGTCCCAGCGAGCTGCCTTCGCCATTGGTGTTCCTCCTGATATCTGCGCATTTCACCGCTACACCAGGAATTCCACTCGCCCCTTCCGGACTCTAGCTTGACAGTATCCACCGGCATTCCAGGGTTGAGCCCTGGACTTTCACAGCAGACTAATCAAGCCGCCTACACGCTCTTTACGCCCAATAATTCCGGACAACGCTTGCACCCTACGTATTACCGCGGCTGCTGGCACGTAGTTAGCCGGTGCTTCTTGTGAAGGTACCGTCACCCCACGCGGCTATTAACCGATGAGGCTTCGTCCCAACTGAAAGGGGTTTACAACCCGAAAGCCTTCTTCCCCCACGCGGCGTTGCTGCGTCACGCTTTCGCGCATTGCGCAAGATTCCCCACTGCTGCCTCCCGTAGGAGTCTGGGCCGTGTCTCAGTCCCAGTGTGGCTGATCGTCCTCTCAGACCAGCTACCCATCAAAGCCTTGGTGAGCCGTTACCTCACCAACAAGCTAATGGGCCGCGGGCCCATCTCGATGCGGAGGCCGAAGCTTCCTTTCCCCTTGCGGGCACATCCGGTATTAGCCCGAGTTTCCTCGGGTTGTCCCGGTCATCGAGGCAGGTAACCCACGTGTTACTCACCCGTTCGCGGCTCTGCCCCAGGGCAAGCCCTGGTTCGTCGCTCCACTTGCATGTGTTAAGCACGCCGCCAGCGTTCGTCCTGAGCCAGGATCAAACTCTCCGTGAAGAACTTCACGAAAAGCTGTCATAGGTGATAGGGACCCATACACCGTGGCCCCCTCTATGACGGGGTACTTCTCTACTTGACTCTTTGCCGTCACCGGGCTCGCCGAAGCGCTCCCGTGACGGGTCGAACCTGGACGCACACCATGATCGATTCTCGATCAAAGGTGCGCATGCTGTTGAGTTTTCAAAGACCGTCGTAGCCTCTTTGAGAGGACTTCTCATCCGAGGAGACCGTTCGACCCACGTCCGAGGACGCTTGCAGGCCGACCGTACAGTATAGCGCTCTCCTCTGGACCATGTTGTGAGCGTAGCCCACCGTCTCGGTCGCAGAGCCGAGCTGCTGTGCCCGGGCACTATAGGGCATCGCGACGACGGACGTCTGCGCCCCAGCGGTCGACGTCGCCATGGGAGGAGCCGATCGAGCCTCGCTCGACCGCGGCTCAGCCGGCGCGCAGCTTGCGAAAACGGCGCTTGCCTACGCGCAATACGGACCCGTCAAGGCGCTCGGTGGGGATGTCGTTCTCGCCCGCAACCACAGGCTCCTCGTCGAGCGAAACCGCGCCCTGATCGATCATGCGGCGCGCCTCCGAGCGTGACATGCCAAAAGCATCGGCGATCAGCGCGGGCAGATGCACCACCCCGCTCTCGACTCCATTCGCTGCTGCGTCTGCGCTCCGCGCCCCTCCCTCGGTTCCATTCGCGATGTCGAACACGTACTCGTCGACCTGTTCGGGGGCGCCGCGCTGAACGAAGACGCGGTCGAAAGCGCGCTCGGCCTCGAGCGCGGCCTCAGGCGAGTGCAGCCAGCCCACCAGCTCGCGGGCGAGCTCGCGCTTGGCCTCGCGCGGGGGCTGCTCCGCGTCGAGCTCCCGACCGAGCAACAGCCGGTAGTACTCACCCATCGCCTCGTCGGGGATGCTCAGCATCTTGCCGTACATCTCCTCGGGCTCGTCGGTAATGCCGATGTGGTTGCCAAGCGACTTGGACATCTTGCGCGTGCCGTCGGTGCCCACGAGGATCGGCATCGTCATGATCGCCTGCTCGGCCTGCCCGTAGGCGCGCTGCACATCGCGCCCAAGCAGGAGGTTGAACTTCTGGTCTGTGCCGCCCAGCTCGATATCCGCCTGGATCGCAACCGAGTCATAGCCTTGAAGCAAGGGATAGAGCAGCTCGAGCATCGAGATCGGCTCCGATGCCGACCAGCGTTTGGCGAAGTCCTCACGCTCGAGGATCTGCGCGACGGTAGTGGTGCGCACAAGCGCAAGCAGGTCGACCATCGACATGTCCAGCCACTCGCCGTTGCGTCGCACCTCCAGGCGCTCGGGCGAGCTGTCGAGGATCTTCAGTGCCTGCTGCTGAAAGGTGGCGGCGTTGGCCTCGATTTCGGCCTCGCTAAGCATCGGACGCAAGGTCGAGCGACCGGAGGGATCCCCTACGCGCGCTGTGTAATCGCCGATGATCAGCACCACCAGGTGCCCCACCTCTTGGAACTCACGCAACTTGCGCAGTACCACTGCGTGACCAAGATGGATGTCGGGTGCTGTCGGATCGATCCCGAGCTTCACGCGCAGCGGACGACCCTCAGCGCCCGCGTCGCGCAACTTCTGCGCCAGCACCCCCGTGGGAAGGCTGTCGACAGAGTTTGCGCTTAGCCGTGTCGCCTCATCTTGGTTAGATGCCATGCGTGCGCTCCGCTCGATATGGCCCTGGCTGCTGCCTCGAGGGTGAAGCTGCGCAAGCCCTTGCCCCTGGACGACCCGGGCCCGGGACCAGAGTCAAGGATGAAGCTGCGCAAGCCCTCCCGCGAGCAGGCATCGAGGGCACTAGGCAAGCAATCATGGAAAAGAGCGCGCGAGCACGGGAAGCCGCGACCAAGTGGGCATTCGGCATGGAGCCCAATGCTAGACTCTCGCGTCCCGGTGGAGCTAGCCGCATTGCCTGCCGGCGGCCGGCCGCGCTTGAAGAGGCTTCGCTTCGTACTGATCCTCTTCGCCGTCCTGCTGCTCGGCCTCATCTCTTTCGTGTTCGGCATGTTCGTGGCCGTCGCCTCCGACCTGCCGTCGCTCACGAGGTTCTCGCAGTTCAAGAACGCGCAGAGCTCGGTGTTGTTAGACGACCTCGGCCATCCGATCGGCGTGCTCAGCGAACAAGACCGCGTGATCGTCACGCCCTCGGAGATCCCACCGATCGTCAAGGATGCGGTGATCTCGATCGAGGACAAGCGCTTCAAGACGAACAGCGGCGTCGACATCCGCGGGATCGCACGCGCGTTCGTCCAGGACATCGCGCACAAAGGCAACCTGCAGGGAGCCTCGACGATCGAGCAGCAGTTCATCAAGAACGCGCTGCAAGCCCAATCACACAGGACGATCCTCGAGAAGCTGCGCGAGGCGGCGCTGGCCTACCAACTCTCACACAAGTGGTCGAAGGAAAAGATCATCGCCGCCTACCTCAACACGATCTATTTCGGCAACGGCGCCTACGGGATCGAGTCTGCCGCACAGACGTATTTCGGCTCGCAACCCAAGCATCTTGGCTGCGGCACGCCGGGCCATGAGCTGTGCGTGCAGGAGCTCGAGCCGGCCGAAGCAGCTCTACTCGCCGGGATCATCCAATCCCCGACTGAGTACAACCCGGCCGACAGTCCTCTGGAAGCCAAAACACGGCGCGATGTCGTGCTCCAGCAGATGTTCGAGCAGGGCTACATCGGCAGAGCCGTATACGACGAAAGCCTCAACCAGCCGCTGCCCACAGCCAAGGAAATCCAGACGCCGCAACAGCCGCTGGTGGACGGCGTCGATGTCGGCTACTTCACCAGCTGGGTGCAGCAGCAGGTGATCGAACGCTATGGCGCCCCACGTGTCTACAACGGCGGCTTGCGCATCAAGACAACGCTCGACCTTGGCATGCAGCGTGCCGCCGAACAGGCCGTCAGCGGCTACCTCCCCGGTCCCGAAGGTCCCACGGCCGCCCTGGTCGCGATCGAAAACTCAACAGGCGAGGTGCGCGCGATGGTGGGTGGGCGAAACTACGACGAAACGCCCTTCAACCTGGCCACTGAGGGTGAGCGCCAGCCTGGCTCATCCTTCAAGGCGTTCGACCTGGCGGCAGCCCTGGAGGACGGCATCTCCCCAGGCTCAGAGTGGCCCTCACGGGAAAAGACGTTCTTCGTCCACGGACACGACGGGACCGAAAAGTTCGTCGTGCACAACGACGAAGGCGCTTACACCGGTGAGAACTCGCTGACCAACGCGACCGCCTACTCAGACAACTCGATCTACGCCGAAGTGGGTCTGAAGGTGGGCACGAAACGCATCGCCGACCTGGCTCATCGGATGGGAATCACGACGCCGCTGTCCACCAACCCGGCGATGACGATCGGCGGCTTGAAGGTCGGCGTGACTCCGCTCGACATGGCTCATTCCTATGAGACGATCGCCCACGGCGGCGATCGTGTCAGCGGCTCGCTTGTATCCAGCTGGCAGCCCGTGGGCATCCAAGAAGTGAGCGCCGCCGGCAACTTGCTCTCCGACGGCCACCACAACGATCGCAACGCGGTGATCCTCAAACGTGTGCTGCCCACGGAAGTGGCGAGCACAGAGACCTCGGTGCTGGAGACAGTGCTTGAGTACGGCACAGCCAAGGCGGCCGCGCTCGGCCAGTTTGCAGCCGGCAAGACCGGCACGACCTCCAACTACGGCGATGCCTGGTTCGTGGGCTGGGACAGCAAGTACACGGTGGCCGTATGGGTCGGCTACCCCAACAGCCTCGTACCGATGACCACGGACTTCGATGGCGGACCAGTGTTGGGTGGGACGTTTCCAGCGCTGATCTGGCACAGCTTCATGACCTCTGCGATGCAGGTCGAAAAGGAACGCGCGAGCGAAGCCACGGCAGCCAAGAGCTCCAAGAGCTCCACATCCAGCTCTTCAGGCTCCGCTTCGCAAACAGAAACCTCAGAAAGCACGATCGAAACCACCGCCACGCCGCCGCCCGCCGCGACAAGTCCGAAGAGCGGCGCCGGCGAAGCCGCCAAAGGGGCACCCGCAGTCACGCCAGCAACAGGCGGCGAACGCGGCGAAGCCAAAGGCGAAGCGCCAAAATCCGAAGCGACCCCGGCCGCTCCGACACCAACGCCGGCGACCCCGCCCGCCACGCCCGCGCCAGAAGCCCCCGCCGGGGAAGCCAGCCCCGCCTCGAAATCTGGGGGCACCGGCGCCACTGGCGGGGTCAGCCCGGGCGGATAGCAGCCAAGCTTTGCTTTGCTCGGCTCGGCTCGGCTCGGCTTTGCTCGGCTCGGCTTTGCTCGGCTTTGCTCGGCTCGGCTTTGCTCGGCTTTGCTTGCTCGACTCGGCTTGCTCGGCTCGGCTCGGCTTGCTCGGCTCGGCTCGGCTTGCTCGACTCGACTCGACTCGACTTGGCTCGACTTGGCTCGGCTCGACTCGACTTGGCTCGACTTGGCTCGGCTCGGCTTGGCTCGGCTTGGCTCGGCTCGGCTCGGCTCGGCTACGTCCTCATTCACTCAGGCGGGAGTTCCTTCACGAGATGCGCTTCTGGCCATGGCCGTGAGACATGTCGGCTGCCGGCGGCACAGAAGCGCCAGCGCAGGTCCACCGCCTTGGTGATGCCGATACGCGTACCCACGACCACGGCCGGCTCGCTCTCCAGATCGCCAATGGCTTCGCATGTTGCCTCACGCTGAGTCGTGCCCTCAATTCCATCGAGGTCACCCTGGCCTGTCCGGATGCTGATCGGCCCGTCAACCAAGCTGCTTCCGTTCTCCGAAAGCTCGACGCCAAGCGCCTGTGTGAGCTTGCCTGGCCCGGAACAGAGGTCTCGATCGCGCAGCGGCGCTCGCTCGCCTCGCCGCCCGGGCCTGCGCCCGGTCGATTCGCGGCGCGTGCGCATCTCCTCGATGCCATCTAGTGGCTCAAGCGCCCGGATCAGCACTGCCGCCCCCACCCCCACCGGCTCGCAGACTGCATTAAGCAGCGCGTGGATGCCGTAGGAGCGGTACACGTAGGCCACCCCAGGCGCACCGAACAGCGTGCGCGTACGGGGCGTGACCCCGACGAAAGCGTGGCAGGCCGGCTCGCTCTCGTGGTAGGCCTCGGTCTCGACGATCCTGCCGGAGACGCCGCGGTGCTCGACGACGCAGCCGATCAGCTCGCGTGCGACCTCGAGCACCGGACGCGCGTAGAAATCAGCCGCGAGCCTCATCGGCCAGCACGGCACGCGCCAGCTCCAGCTGCTCCCGCACGCGCGGCAGTGCCGTGCCACCCATCGACACCTTCGATTCAAGCCACGAATCGCGCGCGAGTACGTCATAGAACTCGGCTGCGCCCGCTGGCGCGGCGCCCGCCTGCGCGTCGCCTCTAGGCCCCCCCTCAGGAGTGACGAGCAGCTCGCTTTGAGCCCTGAGCTCCTCGACGGTCAGCTCCGAGAGGCGCTTACCCCCGTCGCCAGCCGTGCGCACAAGCCCAGCCACCACCCCATGCGCCTCGCGGAACGGCAATCCGCGGCGCACCAGCAAATCGGCCACGTCTGTGGCGGCGATCAGCTCGTCGGAGGCCGCCTCAGCCAGGCGCTCGCGGTTGAACGCCACACCCGCGACCATGCCGTGGGCGGCGGCGAGCGCCAGCTCGAGCGTGTCCACAGCGTCGAACAGGTGCTCCTTGTCCTCTTGCAGATCCTTGTTGTAGGTCAGCGGCAACGCATGCATCACGCCGTGCAACCCACTCAGATGAGAGACGACGCGCGGGGCCTTGGCGCGCAATAGCTCGGCAGCGTCGGGGTTCTTCTTCTGCGGCATGATCGAGGAACCAGCGCTCCAGGCATCTGGAAGCTCGCAGAAGCCAAACTCGCTCGAGGACCACAAGACGAGCTCCGCCCCCAAGCGCGAGAGATGAGTCGCGCAGGTGGCGGCGGCAGCGAGGTAGTCGAGCGCGAAGTCGCGGTTAGCGACAGCGTCGATCGAGTTTGGCACAGGCTCGTCGAAGCCAAGCTCACGCGCCACGAGCTGACGGTCGGTGTCAAAGTTCACGCCCGCCAGCGCCCCGGCTCCAAGCGGCAAGCGCGAGCACTGACGCTCGGCAAAGGAAAAGCGCTCACGGTCGCGCGCCAGCATCCAGAAGTAGGCGAGCAGATGGTGGCCGAGATAGACAGGCTGGGCACGCTGCAGATGGGTGTAGCCGGGCAAAGCCCAGTCGACGTGCTGCTCGGCGCGCTCGACCAGCACCTTCATCAGGCGCCCAATCGCCGCCTGCGCCTCGTGCGCTCGCTCGCGGGTATACATAACGAGGTCGGTCGCAACTTGATCGTTGCGCGAGCGGGCCGTGTGCAGCTTGCCGCCGACAGCTCCGACCAGCTCGGTCAGATGGCGCTCGATCGCCATGTGGATGTCTTCGTCGCTTTCGACGAACACAAACTGGCCTTGCTCCAGCTCGCGCTGCACCTGATCAAGGCCCAGTAGCAGCGCGTCGCGATCCTTGCCGGAGATGATCTTTTGAGCGGCAAGCATCTTCGCGTGTGCGCGCGACTGGGCGATGTCCTGCGGCCATAGGCGTCGGTCGAAGCCGACCGACGTGTTCATGCGCACGAAGTCGGGATGCTGGGGCTCGTGGAAGCGCGACACGGCTGAGCAGTCTATGCCGCCGGGGAGCGCCCCACGCGTCCACCGACGCGCACAGGCAAGGCCCAACCTCCGCGCGCACGCGGGGAGACCCCATTTTTGAAGAATCCGGCCTCCGCCTCACTCGCATCCGAACATACGCGTTGGAGGATTTCCCTGGACCGGTTTGTACGCAAGTCCAAGGCGCTGGAAAACGCGAGCCCCAGTCAAAGCCCAAGCGCGGTACGGCAAAGGTGCGCCCGCGCGTCTGTCTCTTACAAGGCAGGCGTTTCGCCTTACAAGACAGACGTTCGCCTTACAAGACAGACGTTCGCCTTACAAGACAGACGTTCGCCTTACAAAGCAGACGTTCGCTTACAAGCAGGCGTTCGCTTACAAGACAGACGTTCGCCTTACAAAGCAGACGTTCGCTTACAAGCAGGCGTTCCCTTACAAGACAGACGTTCGCCTTACAAAGCAGGCGTTCGCTTACAAGCAGGCGTTCCCTTACAAGACAGACGTTCGCCTTACAAAGCAGGCGTTCGCCCGACGTACGCCTCAGCCGACGGACGCGGCCAGACCGTCGAGCTCGAGTACCTCGAGCATCACGCGCAGATCGTGATCGCCCACGTCGCCGCCGCGGCGCTCGGCCTCGAGCAGCCACTCGAACATGACGACGAACGCCAACGGCGTGTCGAGGTCGTTGGCGAGCGCGTCGCGGAAGGCTTCCATGTGGTGGCGCATGTCCGGCGGGCTGGGCTTGTCGGGCACCAGCTTCTCGAGCGCCTCGCGGATGCGCGAGGCGTTCTTGGAGCCGGTCGCCAGACCTGTATGGGCATCGCCGAGCGGCAGCGAGTAGTGAGTTCCGAGCAGATAGAGCGCGACCGCCGGATGACCGAAGTGCTCGAGCGCGTCGTTCAACAGGATGCGCTCGCCGGTGGAGGCAGGCTCGGCCTCGACGCCGTCGCGAGTGGCGCCAAAGCAAATGTTGACCCAGCGGTCGACGTCCGAGCGCGGCACCTCGAGCAGGCTCATGCCGGCGTCGGGCTCACTGTCGTAGCTGTCCTCGCCGTCGCGCTCGGCAGTGAGCTCACCGTCCGGCTCAGGGTCGCGCTCAACATTCAGCTCGCCATCCAGATCAGCGTTGCGCTCAGCATCAGGCTCAGAGTTGCGGCCAACGTCGCGCTCGCTGTCGTGCACACCATTGGAGCTAGAGGAGTCGAGTTCACCAGAGGAGCCCGGGGAACTGGGCGGCTCTAGCTCAGAGAGCTCATAGAGCATGTCGCCGTCGCCGGGCGAGTCGAACAGGAACTTGGTGGCGAAGCCTTCGCGCCGCAGGTAGCGCTCGAGGAAGCTGAACAGCACCAGCGGCCTGGTTGAGGCAACGTCAACGCCGCCGTCGACGACGATCGGCGAGGTGCGCACCTCGACCCTGATCGCGTCCCCCGCGTTGACCGGCACAAGCTCCCCGCTCAGCGAGTCATACAGGCGTATCTCACGCACTCGCGTAAGACTACACCTCGCTCGCCACGGCGCCACCAAAAAATCCCGCTTCTGTCAATAGTCGGGATTGGGTGGAAATGTTTAATTCCTTGGCGCGCGATGATCGACCGTCCAGTCGGCGCCGGATGCGCCACGGCCCGTCCAGTCGGCGCCGGATGCGCAACGGCCCGTCCAATATCCACAGGCGCCGACACGAGCCAAGCCGACTCTCAGCATGACCCGTGTTCCGCGCCGACTCCCAGCGAAAGGCCTGACACCTCAGCGTGGTCTACCTCCCGCTCGCCGGCGAGCACGGCGCGGCTTCCAGCGCTGGGTCATGCGTCCGCCGATCTCCGCGCACGGCACTTCATCGCAGCGCAGGTCCCAACCATAGCGGCGTGGGATCGCGTAGCGGGCAGTGCCGTGACGCGCGTCGTAGGTGGGCGTCCACTGCCACCCGTGATGGCCATGTTTGCGCATGGCACTCAGACCCTGGTTCCCGTCATATGTCCCATAACGACCATCTCACACCCAAATCCTTCCCGAGGAGGTTGTCAGAGACCGGCTGCCGGGACGCGCGTCTTGGTTACAGGTCAGAGACGTCCCGGCCACCGGTCAGCCTGGAGGGGCTGTGTGCTTCCTATCATGCGGTGGGAGCCTGCACAAGTAAATTCGAGTAACTGTTTCTCACTTTCGGCGGGCGTATGGTCACAGTGAAACGCCTGGTTCGGCGCGGCCTCTGTGTTTCCTACTTTCGGCTCGCAAGCTGCGCTGTCTTCGATATGCTCGGCTTGACTTCTTCGCATGCTCATGACAACCAACCTTTTTGACTATTTCGAGGAAGTAGCGACAGGACAGGGAGGGCGTTCGCCCTGGGCTGCCCGCGCGCCGAGGCGCCCCGACGAGCGCTTCGACATCAAGCTCGTCTCGCGCGCCCCAGACTGGCAGCAGGACCCGGAGTCCCTGCGCGCGCTGGAGCTGATCGAGCGAGAGCCCTGGGTGGACGGGCTCAGGCGCACGCCAAGCGGCGTGGAGCTGCGCCTCGACGACGCCTGGATCGAGTCGACGGGGGCCGCCTTGGAGGCCGGCGGCGGTGCGGAAGCGACGCTTGCAGACCTCGCGCACGGTCAGCGCTTCTCGGTGCAGTTCTGGGACCCAAACGCGACCAAGGCGCTGCACGTCGGGCACCTGCGCAACCTCGCCATCGGCAACGCCGTCGCCGCGGCGTTCAAGCAAGCCGGTGCGCAGGTCGAGCGTCGCAGCCTGATCTCCGACGCCGGGCGCAGCATGGGCGAGGCGATGGCCGGCGTAATGATGAGCGGCCGCGGCGCCTCGCCGAACGGGACTGAGAAGAGCGATCACTTCGTGGGCGTCTGCTACGCAGACTACGTCGCCTCGGGCGGCCTGTTCGCCGCAGAGGATCTCGAGCGTGCGGAGGACTCGCACACGCGCGAGGTGCAGGTACAGAACGACACCGCAGACGAGTTGCTCAAACAGGTACTCGACGGCGACCGTGAGGCGCTCGCGCTGTGGTACAAGACGCGTGCTTGGGTGATCGCCGGCCAGCGTAAGACGCTGGCGCGGCTCGGGGTGGCATTCGATCGCGTGTTCTTCGAGTCGGACTTCCTGGCCGACGCGGGCAAGCTGATGGAGTCGGGGCTGCGCGAGGGCTGGCTGCGACGCCGCGAGGATGGCGTGGTCATCTACGCCACCGGCTTGGAGGAGCTCGAGGAGCTCCCACTCGTGCGCGCCGACGGCTTGCCGACGCAGTACATGCGCTCACTTGCCTACTGCGTCTCGGCGCCTGAACTCGAGGGCATGGTCTCGATGCAGGTGTGCGGAACCGAGTGGGTCTCCCACGCCTCTTCGATACGCAAGCTGGTGGAGGAGTGGAAACCGAACGGCAACGGCTTTCATCCCGAGCACAGCCTCTTTCACGGGATGGTCGCGCGCCAGAAGCGAGCGCTGGCCTCGAGCGACGGAGCGCTGCTCATCGACGACCTAATGGAATCCCTCGAGCAGCAGATAGACGCCGATCCGGACAAGCGCGCGGTGCGGCGCGCGCATCCCTGGCCCGAAGGGGTCGCCGCGCAGGTTGCGCTCGGCTACTTCCTGCCCCACCCGATCACCCCTCAGATCGACTTCGAGCCCGATGAGCTACTGCGCGAAGGCGATAGCTTCGGCTGGGAGTTGGTCTGCGCGCGTGCGCGCCACGGCAAGCTCGAGACGCCCGCCGACTACAGGCCCGCGGAGGATCCCCACTACCGCTTCGCGGTCGTGCAATCGGAGATCTACCGCCGCCACCTGCGCCCGGTCGTCGAGCACTTCGAACTGACAGCGCTGGCGCTGTACCTGCGCCATCTGGGCCGCTGGTACTTGGAAGAAGAGCGCAACGGCCATGTCGAGCGCGTCGTGCACACTCTGTTGGACCGCGGCGCGCGTGGATTGGGCCTGGAGGGCGGGCGATGAGAGCCCTCGCGACCCGCACCCGCAGGAGCGCAGGTGCTCCAAAGGCGATGCCTGTCGCGGCAAGAGAGATGTCGACCGTGGGGAGGCGCAGATGACGACGCTGCTGGTGGACAACTACGACTCCTACACCTACAACGTGTTTCACCTGCTCGCCGCGGTATCCGGCGAGGAGCCGATCGTGATCCACAACGACATGGTGTCCTGGCGAGCCCTCTCGCGCTGGGACTTCGACGCGATCGTGCTCTCGCCCGGGCCGGGTCGGCCGGAGCGTTGGCACGACTTCGGCGTGTGCTCGGACATATTGCGCTCGAGCGAGGTGCCATTGCTGGGTGTATGCCTCGGCCACCAGGGCATCGGGCACGTGCTCAAAGCGACAGTCACCTACGCGCCGACGGTGATGCACGGCCGCCTCTCCCCCGTCAAGCACACGGGCGAGGGCCTGTTCGCTGGCATCCCTCAGGACTTCGAGGTCGTCCGCTACCACTCGCTGGCGGTGTCCGGCTCGCTGGGCGAGGAGGGTCGTGAGATCGCCTGGACGGCGGACGGCGTCGTGATGGGCATCGAACATGCGACGCGGCCGATGTGGGGCGTGCAGTTTCACCCAGAGTCGATCTGCACCGAATATGGCCACAAGCTGTTCGAGAACTTCTACGCGCTGGCGGAGGAGCACAGGTCCAAGCGCGGGCGACGCTTGAACCGGCCGAGCGTGCCGCCCAGGCGTTGCCGGCGGCGCAGTGCCGCCGACTCGGATATGCGACTGCTCTCGCGCACGATCGAGGGTGAGCCGCAGGCCGAGCTGCTGTTCGAACGCCTCTTCGGCAAGGAGGATTTTGCGTTCTGGTTGGATAGCGCGAGCACGTCCACGAAATTGGGCCAGAACTCATACCTCGGCAGCTCGATGGGGCCGAACCGTCTGGTGTTCGAATACGACGTCGAGCAGCGTATCCTGACGCGCCACGACGCCGGTGGAGTTTTTAAGGAAAATGGTTCGATCTTTCAGGCGCTAGATAGCGAGTTGGAAGACCGGATGATCGAGCCGCCACAGGACCCAGACCACGGCTTGGTTGGCGGCTTCGTCGGCTATCTCGGCTACGAGCTCAAGGCCGATTGTGGTGCGACCAACGCACACCACTCAGACGTCCCCGACTCTGTGCAGATGCTCGCCAACCGCGTGATCGCCGTCGATCACGTGCGCGGGCGCACACATGTGCTCGCGCTGACCAAGGGCGAGGAGCCCGAGGCGCTGGAGTGGCTCGACCTAGCGGAGCGGGAGGTAAACGACGCGATGGCCGCGGAACCCGCCGATCTATCGCCAAACGGCACGCCCAACCCAGCCGCACCGGAGATACGCAAGGCGCGTGGCTCGGGCCAAGCCGAGCTGACACCAAACGGCACGCCCATCCCTCCCCCCAAAGACCCAGTCGTCTTTCACACCGGGCGCGGCCGCGAGCAGTACCTGGCTGATATCGCCCGCTGCCAGAGCGCGCTTGGCGCCGGCGAGTCATATGAGGTGTGTCTGACCGACCAGATCCACACCAACGCCGAACCGGATCCGTGGACTCTGTACCGCGGCCTGCGTCGTTCCAACCCAGCACCCTTTGCCGCCTACCTGAAGCTGGGCGAGCTGGCGATCGTGAGCAGTTCGCCCGAGCGCTTCCTGTCGGTCGACCGTGAGCGCAGGGTGATGGCGCGCCCGATCAAGGGCACCGCGCCGCGCAGCCCCGACCCCGAGCGAGACGAGGCGACCCGCAAAGAGCTGGCCGAGGACGAAAAGACGTTCGCCGAGCATCTAATGATCGTTGACCTGTTGCGCAACGACCTCGGGCAGGTGTGCGAGGTCGATACGGTGCGCGTCCCAGAATTGATGGTGATCGAGCGCTATGCCACGGTCTACCAGATGATCTCCAACATCGAGGGAGTGCTCGAACGCGAGCGCTCACCGATCGACTGCGTACGTGCCTGCTTCCCCGGCGGCTCGATGACGGGCGCCCCGAAGCTGCGCACGATGGAGATCATCGACGACATCGAGCGCGAGGCGCGGGGAGTGTACTCGGGCGCGATCGGCTACTTCGGCGTCGACGGTGTCGTGGACCTGAGCATCGTGATCCGCACGATCGTGCTGCGCCCCGGCACAACCACGATCGGCGCCGGCGGCGCGATCGTGATGCAGTCAGACCCCGCCGAGGAGTTCGACGAGCTGCTGCTGAAGGCGCGTGCGCCGATGCGCGCCATCGCAAAGGCGATCACCGGCAGCGATGCACCCGAGGCATGGAGGATAGAACTGGACACGACGCAACTGGCTGGAAGCATCACGTCATGAGCGACCAGCTTCCACTGAGTCATCACATCATGAACGACCTGAGTCGTCACGTCATGAGCGACTGGCTTCCACTGAGTCCTCGAAACGGAGGTGCAATACGACATGGGTGAGATAGTCCCGCTCAAGCTCAATGCAAGGACCGAATGGGAGAATGGTTGGCGAGTGCGGCAAGCCACGCACAGCGACGTCGCCGCCGTGGCGGCAGCCGTCAGCGAGCTGCTGCTCGAGCTGGGCGGCAAACCGGCTCCGATTGCCGCGCTGGAAGTATCCACACGCGCCCTGATCGACGATCGCGAAGCGGGACTGGTGCTCGTCGCCGAGTCCGAGTCAGACGGCGAGATCGTCGGCATGCTCGGTGTGAGCTGGCAGAGCGCTATCCGGATTCCCGGCCGCTACGGCCTGATACAGGAGCTGTGGGTCGATCCCTCCTGGCGCTACCAAACGATCGGCGGCGACCTGATCGACGCCCTGTGCGAGCTGACCAGCAGACACAAAATCGCCACGATCGAGGTGGGCCTGCCAGGCGAGCGCTATCCACACCACGCCGCGACCGAGTCCTTCTATACAAGCAACGACTTCAAGGTGATCGGCGTGCGCATGCGGCGGGTCTGCCAATGAGCGGGCTGGAGCCGTTCCGCCGGCGCCTGGACGAGCTCGACGAGCAGATCGTGAGGCTGCTCGGCGAGCGTTTTCAGACCTGCAGGAAGGTTGCCCTCTACAAGCGCGATCACGACGTGGCCATAATGCAGCCCGAGCGCGTAGAACAGGTGCGTGCCCGCTATCTCTCTGCAGGCGCGGATCTCGAGATTCCGGAGGCCTTCACCGCCGCGTTCTTCGAGCTGCTGATCGACACGACGTGCGCAATGGAGGACGAGTTGATCAAAGCCGCATCCTCAGGCTCCGAGGAAGCACAAGAGGCGACCAGGCCATGACAGCACCCGCGATGACAGTGCCTCCGAGCAAATGCACCAGCCGGGGCTCGAACCCGGATCCGTGGATTTTAAGTCCACTCCTTTCACCGATTAAAGGTACTTGGTGCCCTGTCTTTTCACCCGGCCTGCCACCCACCTTCCACCACGGTCTCGGCGAGAGCGCGTAGCCTGGTCGAACCTCAGAAGAGTATCACGTTCTGGGGTTCATCAAATCTTTCGACTAGAAATAGATGGCCGATTTTCGGAACTATGACGATGAACGCAAAGCTCACCTTTGTCTCACGTCTTGGCGTCAGTGAGCTGCCGCCAGGACCACGCATGCCCAGCGCCATGCAGGCGGTCGCATGGGCGCGACGGCCGCTGCCGTTCCTGGAGCGCTGTCGCGATCGCTACGGCGATATTTTCACCTTGCGAGTACGTCACTCGGGCACGTGGGTGATCCTCGGTGATCCGCGGGACGTCAAGCGTGTGTTCACCGCCGATCACACCGCGCTCGGAGTGGGCCTTGCCAACTCGGTGCTCGGGCCGCTGTTGGGCCCACGCTCGGTAATGCTGTTGGAGGAGCCCGAGCATGTCAGGCGCCGCAAGTTGATGCTGCCGCCGTTCCACGGCGAGCGCATGCAGGGCTATGCGGAGATGATGGCTCAGGCGACGCGCGAAGAGCTCGAGCGCTGGCCGATCGGCGAGCCGTTCGAGCTGTGGCCACGTATGCGCGAGATCACGCTCGAGGCGATCATGCAGGTCGTCTTCGGGCCAATCGACACCCAGGAGCTGAGGAGCTTGCGCGAGCAGCTGCGCCGCCTGACCGACTGGATGAACGACCCGCGCCGCCTCACACTGCTGGCCGCAGCAGGCCCACGCTGGCTCTCCCGTAACAGCGACTACAAGGAGATGATGGAGCCAGTCGAGCATTCGGTCCTGGAGGAGGTGCGTCGCCGCCGCGAGCAGCCAGAGGCGCGAAGCAGCGACGACATCGCCTCGATGCTGGCCGAGGCCCGCTACGAGGACGGCGCACCGATGACCGAGCAGGATCTGCGTGACGAAATCGTGACGCTGCTGGTCGACGGCCCCACCTCGACGCTGCTCTCGTGGGTGTTCGAGCGCATGCTGCGCCACCCGGCGATGCTTGCACGCCTGCGTGAGGAGGTGCGATCCGGCGAGGAGGACACTTATTTGGACGCGGTCATCAAGGAGACGATGCGACTGTGCCCAGGTGCGCCGATCGTGGTACGCAAGCTGCTGCAGTCGATGGAGCTCGGTGGGTATACGATCCCCGCCGGCACGACCGTGGCGCCATGTGTGCACCTGGTGCACCGCCGCGTGGACCTCTACCCACAGCCGGGAGAGTTCATCCCAGAGCGCTTCCTCGACAACCCGGCTGGTACGTACACGTGGATACCGTTCGGGGGCGGCGTACGCCGCTGCTTGGCAGCAAGCTACGCGCAGGTGCTGATGAAGCAGGTGATTCGCACGGTTCTGGGCGAGAGGGATCTGCGGCCGGTCGAACCGCGCTCGGAACGCCCTGTACGAAACGCGATCGCTTTCGTGCCGCACAGGCACGCGCTCGTGATCGCCAGGCCCGGGCCAAGCCGTGCGCGCGCTCCAGAACACGTCGCGACCTAACAGAGGGTCGCGCGCGGCCGGTGCAAACAAGCTGTTCGCTACCGACCGGACGCGATCGTCTATCTACCGGAATAAATCAATTCACTAAGAATTTTTCCACAATGCGTTTGCCAGACGCAAACCCTTCTCCCACGGTGCACGTTAATTTCTCTAGTTCTTCCAACGCAAGTTCAGCGCCAGTGGAGACGTTTTTGAGAAATTTTTCTAATTCTAAAGTACCTGTACATTCTATGCTAATTGAGCTACACGTGAACTTGTAGCCAATCGCCCCTCCCGATTTAGTGATATCCTCGAGTATTGTTGAGCCAGAGAATTTAAATTCGCCGTTCCACGGCAGACCCACTGGTTCAACGGTCACCGACGTACCAGATTTACAAATCGTATTAGTCGAAGCGCTCATAATGGCTAGTACTTTATCCTCTTCTCCGCCCATTAAGTTCACCGTTAATGAACGTACCGTGTCAGGATTACCAGGGACGACTCTCGCAATTAAGGTGTAGTCCCATAACAACGTCATTTCTCCACCGCCGAGGAGTGCTGATATTTTCTTGATGTGAAGGGCCAGCGTACCCGGAGCGGTCGTACTTTCTTCTTTTGTAATTTTCGACCCACTAAGCGTTAACCATTCATGTGCCGAGGCGCTCGTAGCCATAATGGCGCCCATGGCGGATATCGCAAGAACGGCAGGGATTAGCGATTTTAGCTTCCTCATTTTACGTGCCTCTTTCTATCTTGCAAGACGCACGACGCCTCGGTTCAAAAATCTGCGGCCAACGACACCCCAAATTAGGTTAGCGTCATGCAGCCTTATGTATTCTCTATGAATAGAGTTCCGACTCTCGGAACCCGAACCTATCAAATGTTCGGTGAGGATGCAAGGCATATTAAGACTGATGTTTCTCACTAAGCTTGCGATAGAGTATTCCTCCAGCAGATCTTCCAAACGCCCAAGTCAGAAAGCGATCTCTTTCATGCCTCGATGACCCAACAAGAAACGGCGAAAGATGTTTCTGACTCTGCTCCAAAGTGAGGACCGCAAATGCCTTTCATAAACCGCTTAACCATTCCCTTCGTGAAGCCAATGGCCTGCACTTATAATTCTAATAATTGGACTGTGCTTGCATCGTCGCAGCCTGCCACTCGCCTTGGGAAGTGAGAAACACTTCTTGCTTTTTGCTTGACATGCCGTTATGTTTATTGTTACGTTGTTTGGGGTCCGACTAATTGGGATCCGTGCAGCGCGGAAGATAGAATCTCGAGCTCTCTGACTATTTGGGCAGGTGCAGCAAGCTCGGATTGGGGGGCCTCAAAAACGCAATGGGAGGGAAACACCGTATGGTCTCGTTGATACGTAAACGCGTAACGTTCGCGAACGTCATCCTGACGTTCGCTCTCGTCTTCGCATTTACCGGCGGCGCGTTCGCCGCCGGTAAATACTTGATCACCTCGACGAAACAAATCAGTCCGAAGGTGCTCAAGTCCTTGACCGGCAAGCCCGGCAAGAACGGCGCCCCGGGCGCCCCAGGCGCTCAAGGTCCGCAGGGGGCTCCAGGCGCCCCGGGAGCCAACGGCAAAGACGGCGCCCCGGGGACCGGAACCACTGGCGAAAGCGTCGCTTTCAAAGCCGTCCCGACGAGCGACAGCGCGAAGTGCAGTGGGTTGGGTGGCGGCGAATACACTCTGGCCGGCAAAACCACTTTGATCTGCAACGGACAGACAGGGTTCACCGAAACGCTACCTTCGGAAAAGAGCGAGAAGGGCGACTGGGTCGTCAGCGGCTTAGCTGGCCCTGACCCTGAACTTGCGCCCTTCTCAGCGGTGGAGGGGGCTATCTCATTCCCGATCCCTCTAGGGGGTGCTCCTACAGTAGAACAAATCCTACCGGGTCAAGGATTGCCACCTGGCTGTGCGGGTAACGTTGCGAACCCCGAAGCAAAGCCTGGGCATCTATGTATCTTTATTTTCAGTGATACCAATCTACAGACGCTCGCATCTGCCTCGGCTGGGACCGGCGAATTCAACAAGGCCGACGCCACAGGGGCCCTGCTCTATGGAATTCCGATAAATGCCGGAGAAGATGTGTTTGCCAAGGGAACATGGGCAGTCAACGCCGAATAGACCCCTACAGTCTATAGGCACCAGCTAGGAGATAAGCGATGATCGGTGGACCGCTCGGCAGTGGTCCACCGATCATGCTGTCCGCCAAGCTTGCGCTCGCCGCAATCGTGTTGATAATGCTCGGTTGTGGCTCTACAACACAGTCGCGCACGGAGCTAACCGCGAAGGCAAATGCGATCTGCCGGCGTGTGATCGACGAGGTCGACTGGAGACGGACGCCGCCCGTCAGACTCGTGCTTCTCGCTCGACGATTAGGAGCGCTCGAGATACAGGCCTCCGCGGAATTGGCGAAATTCAACCCCCCTGGCTCGATCGCGGGGTACTGGCAGGCAATGGCCGACGACTTCGAAGCCACTGGTCAGGAATTCGACAAGCTTGCCGCTTCCCCGAAGCTAAGCGCCCAGGAAGCCTTTTACGCGATAGAGCCGGTCCTCAACGCGATGCGCGAAAGAGCAGCGATGGCACGCATCAGCGGCCTTGCCGAGTGCTCCACGTATTGATCCAACGGCCATGTGGTGTCCCGCCGGGGACGGAACACCACATGCTTGTCCGCTGGTGAGAGAATAACCCCTTGCTTGCCGTTACCCTCAGAACCTCCTGCAACCGCCGTTGACGTTGAAGCCCAGTCTGAAGGCAGTAGCAGTCCTGAGATTTTGATCGTTTGCGAGCTTGGCGATGACGGGAACGTCCGGTTTGGTGGTGAGCTTGGCGTGTTCGCCGAGCTCAGCGATGACCGTCGCGAGCGTTTGGTAGCTGCTCACAACCACTTTCCAGTCCTTTTCCATCGCGGCAGGCGGCTTCAAACTGGCCAGTTCACTAGAAGCCTGCCGTATTTCGCTGGCCGCCTTGGCCGCCGCGGGCGGAATATCGGGAAACTTGGTGATCTTGTAGACGGGCTGCAGCGCCGCATTCGCTTGAGCGCAGATCGGATTGGCCTTGGCGATCAACTGCGCCGAGGTCAGGCTCGTCGTCGATCCGGACGACGAGCCGCAGCCCGCAACCGCGAGCGTGGCGGCCACAAGCGCGAGCGGCGCGATGCGTGAGTAGTTCATTCCTTCCTCCCTGGGATGGTTGTGGTTCTGTAAGCCAGAATCGTACCGGTTATAGCCCACATGTGGCAGGTGTCAGAAACATTCGCACGACAGAGTCAGAGACATTGACGCCGTTGTGCTTGACATCGTCCGAAGCGTTTGAGAATGTGTCTGCAGCGGCACATTCATCCGCTGTCGACGAATGCGAATTTGGGACGAGTTGGGATTGGGAGGTGGTGAGATGAAGGCGATGCTGGCTTTGCTTGCTCTCGCATTGTTGAGCGCAGACGTCAGCGCCTGCGGTTCGGCCAATGCGGGTAGCACGAGCACAAAAGCCACAAAAACGGACACCTCGACTGTCTCGATCACCAGAACTGTGCCTCCGTCCACGCCCCGAGGCATATATCTCAACGACGGCGATAAAGACCACATCGGTGACCCGGACAGAGACAACAGCGACGACACCGACAACGACGCCTCGAAGGACTACAAGCGCGACGACAACAACAGCTACCACGACAGCGACGACACATACGCCCTCTCCCAGTACGGCAACGTGTCAAGCCCAACTGTGCGTCGGGCGGTCACGGCGCTCGTAGACCGCTACTACGGCGCCATCGCAAGAGGCGACAGCGCAACAGCCTGCTCGCTCGTGGTCCCGATTCTAGCCACGGCCACGCCATTAGATGCCGGCAAGCTGGGCCCCTCCTACCTGCACGGCGCGAAAACCTGCGCGCAGGTCATGAGCCTGCTCCACAAGCATTTCCAGACACAGCTGCACCCGCTGCCGGTGGTGACCGGAGTGCGCAACCGTGGAGAAAGCGCGATGGCCGAATTGGGATCCAGGAAGATGCCCTCCGGCTGGATCACCGCCCATCTCGAACACGGGACGTGGCGGATCGCTCAGCTGTTCGGTGGAGCAGTCGAGTAGCACCGCTTCGAGGTGTCTCCCAGCTTGAGGCCAACAAGGACACATATGGCACAGGTTCGGTTGCTGCTCGCCGGCGCTGCCAGCGTATGTCTGTGCACAGGTGTGATGGCCTGTGGAAGCGCCAACAGGGACGCGGCCTCGACCACCCCTTCGAGCCCGAGGACACCGTCAAGCTCGACCACGACGACAGAAAGCCCAACCGCGACGACCAGCACAGCATCAACTACCACAACTCCCAGTCTAGACCGCGACAAAGACTACGGGGACGGCAACAGCAACAACTACTTCGACCACGACGACTACAACACGGTGAACTACCCTCAGGCCGCCGATGCGGCCCAGACGCAAGCGATCACGACGCTCGTCAAACGCTATTTCAAGGCGGCGGCCGCGTCGGATGGCTCCACCGGCTGCTCACTCATCTATTCACTGTTTGCCGAAACGATCCCGGAAACGCTCGGCCTCCCCCCTTCGGGAACGCCCTCGCTGTACGGCAAGACGTGCGCCGTGGTGATGACAAAGCTGTTCAAGCAGAATCATCCTCAGTTGGCGACCGAGACAGCTTCGCTCCGAGTAGCAGCCGTGCAGATCAACGGCATGCGCGGTCTAGCGCTGCTTCATTTCGCCGGCATCCCGGCGCAGAGCATCCAGCTGCACCTCGAACGCGGAATCTGGAAGATCAACGAGACGCTCGCGATCGAAGCGTCATAGCGCCCAGGGAGCGCGATAGCAGACTATTCAAATAACGGTCGATATCCGTTAGCATACATTTGTGACGATACCCACCTTCATCACATTGGGGCCTTCAGGCACTTGCCACGAGAATGCCCTGCGCCACTACCTCGACTTCCAAGGCCTCACCGACGCGAACATCTTGCTCGTCGAAGACCTACTCGAGGATGGCCTGGAGCGGCTGCGAGGCAAAGCGGACACGTTCCTCGTGCAGTGCAGCGCTCACGTCCAGGTGCACCTGGTGACCGAGCGCTATCACGACGAAGTGTTCGTAATCGACACCTTCATCTACCCCACAAAGGAGCTTGCGCTACTCGTTCGCAATGACGTCGATCAGCCAAAGAGCCTTGGAATCGTCTCGGCAACCAGGGGCTACCTCGACCTTGCGCGTTTCGAGGCGATCGTCGACGAGCCATCCAAGCCGGTCGTCGCACGCAAACTGCTCGCCGGCGAGTACGACGCCGGCTTGACCCACAGCCATCACGCGCACGAACACCCCGACAAGCTGCGCCTCGTCGAACTATACGGCGCCGTCGACACCACCTGGGTCATTTACGGTACCAACAAGCGCTTCAAAGGCGAAGTAATCGCCCAACAGGTGCCCTGGCTCTACGCCCGAGCAGCATCTTAGCCGCAGTAGCTGACGCAGTGGCGTCACAAGATTTGTGGCGCGGTTTGCTCAGTCTTCCCCTCGCCGCGTCCTGCGCAAAGGTGCAAGCATTGGATACCAGAGCAGCCACAGAGCCATACGGCGCTCGGCAGAGCGTAGCGGCCCATGCTCCGAGCGCTGTCCAGAGTCGCATCCAGGGGACCCTGCCAAGCTCCGAAGGAGATCCACAGCTGCACTTCGAACGCGATCGGCCAGGCGGTGAATTACACCGCCCAGCCAACCGACGCAACTACACAAGAGCTCCTAGTTAGCTAAGAAATTTAACACCGTAACTTTACCCTTGGCGGTCACTTCGCTACCAGTGATACATATTAATGCCTTGAATTCGTCAAACTCGAATTCCGATCCTGACGCTACGTTTTTAACGAACTTTGGCAATTCTAACGAAACAACACACTTGTTTGTGATGGCGCACGTCGTAGAATAGCCGACTTCTTTCGCAGCAAGGTCATCAAATACTTCCGCACCTAATAATATTAGTAAGCTCGACCAGGGCAGGCCCGCCGGCGTGAGAATAACTAATGTACCAGCTTTACAAACTGAATTAGTCGATGCGCTTACTTCACATTTCAGTTTGTCTTGTTCGGTACCCGTTAAACTCTCAACTAAGGTGATCGTATCGGACCCTTTCGGACCGACCGTACCTAATAATTGGCCATCACATAAAATAGTGAGTTCGCCACCGCCCTCCAACGCCGGGATTTTTATAACCCTTAATGACCAACTACCAGTAGTTGTAGCAGCTTCGTTTTTAGCGATCGCAGCCCCACCAAGGGTTAACCATTCATGCGCCGAAGCAGCCGACGCCGCAACCGCACTAAACGCGAACACTGCCAGCAACGCCACCAACATCACCCTATATTTACCCATCATCTTATCTGCCCTTCCCCTCATCCGAGGCCCAGAAGAGAGCCCCATCTGAGGCTTCATTATAACGAACACCGCACTCGCCATAAACCAAAGAGGAACCGTCCCTAGCTCCTAACCGTCGTCAGCCAGGCGGTGAAATCGCACCGCCTGGCCGCGACGGATAAACACTACACGAGGAGAGCTCCTAGTTAGCTAAAAAGTTTAACGTCGTAAATCTACCCTTGATGGTACCTTCACCACCAATACTACATGCGAATATCTTGAGTTCGTTAAATTCGAATTCTGCTCCTGACGCTACATTTTTAATGAACTTCGACAATTCTAACGGAACAGTACACTTGTTTGTGATACTAGAGCACGTCACAGAATAGCCGACTTCTTTCGCAGCAAGGTCATCAAATACTTCCGTACCTAATAATATCAGTAAGGTCGACCAAGGCAAGCCTGCTGGGGTGACAATAACTAATGTGCCGGCTTTACAAATCGAATTAGTCGATGCGCTTACTTCACATTTCAGTTTGTCTTGTTCGGTACCCGTTAAACTCTCAACTAAGGTGACGGTATCGGACCCTTTCGGACCGACCGACCCTAATAACTGGCCATCGCATAAAGTAGTGAGTTCGCCACCGCCCTCCAACGCCGGGATTTTTTTAACCTTTAATGCCCAACTACCACTAGTCGTAGAATTTTCGTTTTTACCGATCGCAACCCCAGCAAGGGTTAACCATTCATGTGCCGAAGCACCCGCCGCGGCAACCGCGCTAAACACGAACGCAGCCAGCAACACTAGCAACATTACCTTATATTTACCCATCATCTCTATCTGCCTTCCCCTCATCCGAGGCTCAGCGGAGAGCCCCATCCGAGGCTTCGTTGTAGCCGAACACCCGCACCCGTCATAGATCAGAGAGCACGAATACGACCTATTATACGTCTAGTTCTAATGACTAGAACTAGACCAGGCAAACGTACCAGCTGGATAGTCGCCTGTCAAGCAGACGAGATACCCATACACGGTGCCGTCGACACCAACCGGGTCGCCTACGGTACCAACAAGCGCTTCAAAGGCGAAAGTAATCGCCCAACAGGGTGCCCTGGGCTCTACGCACAAACCAGCCCACCGCCTCCACCGTATCCTAGCTCCTAACCGTCGTCGGCCAGGCGGTGAAATCGCACCGCCTGGCCGCGACGGATAAAACACTACACGAGGAGAGCTCCTAGTTAGCTAAAAAGTTTAACGTCGTAATTTTACCCTTGATGGTACCTTCACCACCAATACTACACGCTGCTATCTTGAGTTCGTTAAATTCGAATTCTGCTCCTGACGCTACATTTTTAATGAACTTCGACAATTCTAACGGAACAGTACACTTGTTTGTGATACTAGAGCACGTCACAGAATAGCCGACTTCTTTCGCAGCCACGTCGTCAAATACTTCCGTACCTAATAATATTAGTAAGCTCGACCAAGGCAGGCCGGCTGGCGTAAAAATAACTAATGTGCCGGCTTTACAAATCGAATTAGTCGATGCGCTTACTTCACATTTCAGTTTGTCTTGTTCGGTACCCGTTAAACTCTCAACTAAGGTGACGGTATCGGACCCTTTCGGACCGACCGACCCTAATAACTGGCCATCGCATAAAGTAGTGAGTTCGCCACCGCCCTCCAACGCCGGGATTTTTTTAACCTTTAATGCCCAACTACCACTAGTCGTAGAAGGTTCGTTTTTACCGACCGCAACCCCAGCAAGGGTTAACCATTCATGCGCTGAAGCACCCGCCGCGGCAACCGCGCTAAACGCGAATACTGCCAGCAACACAAGCAACACCATCTTATATTTATCCATTATCTTATCTGCCCTTCCTCTCATCCGAGGCTCAGCAGAGCCACCTTCCGAGGCTTCGTTATAGTCGCACACCCGCACCCGTCATAGATCAGAGGAGAGCACGAAAATACGACCCACTATAGATTTGGTTCCAGTGATTGGAACTAATCGACCGTAGCAGTTGTAAAGACGTCTGTCAAGTAGACGCGATGCCCGAAGTCGCCTTTTGCTGAGGACCAGGTCTTCGGGGTCTTTACAGACGAGCTGCGCCTAGTGGAGCTGTACGGTACCGTCGACACCACCTGGGTCGTTTATCCGAGCGCAGCAACATCTTAAGACGTAGTAGCTGACGAAACATCTGCCCCGCGAGGGTTTTAGAGGAGACTCGGACCGAGCTTTGGAGCGCGTGTTACTTCTTGGTGGCTTTACGCGTTTTTTTGGCAGGTTTGGTTTTGGATTTCTTGGGTTTCGTCTTGATGCACTTGCCCTGTTTGTCGCGCTTGTAGCCGTGCTTGCAGCTCTTCACGCTTTTTCCCGCTGCTGGAAAGGCAATTGGTGGGATCGGCAGCATCGCTAGCGGGCTCGGCACGACCAGGGTCGCCGGCAATCCCAGCGTCGCGAAGACGCTGGCCGCACCAAAGCTCGTGCCATAAGCGCTTGAGACTCCTATCCGGTAGGCGTAAGTCGTGCCTGGTTGCAAGCCTGTGAGCCCAAGCTGCTCAAAGGCCGGAACAGTGCTCGAGCCGACGGGCGCCGAGAGGATCGTGCCGAACCTCGTTTCCGTACCGTTGAACAGCCCGATCTGGAATGTGTAAACGGCGGGTTGGCCGTCCGGGTTCACCGTCCCGGAGATGGTTGCCGAAGTCGTCCCGATCGAGCTGGCGCTACCGCTTTCAGCCTGTGGAAGCGGCGCCGCTACCGTCTTGAACGTCCCTTCCTGGATGTCCGGACCACCTTTTTCGCCGACAGCGGTTTCTTTAGCGGCGTTTTGCGCGAACAGGCGGTAACGATAGGTCGTACCTGGTTGCAGACCCGTCGCTTCGAACGTCGCACCAATCTCGCCGTATTCCGAGGACTCGTCAGCTATCGTGCTTGCCACGCCTTCGCAGGGTTCAGGGCCCTTAGCACCCTTTGGACAGCTCGCCGCCAATGTCTGGCCCGCTTCGGTTTGCGGCACGTATTCACCATAGTATTCCGTGCCGGTATTCTCCGGGTTCAACTCACCGGAGATGACGGCCGAGAAGGACTTCACGAACGTAGCGCTGGGGGCACCGACGATGCGCGGGGGCACAGTGGCCGTGTTCGCCCTGACGAGTTCGCTTACCAACGTTTCAGGTAGTATGACGTTGTGGTCCTGGCCGGCCATACGGAAGTCGACGGTCTGATTCGGACGCAGACCTTCGACCAGCGCTGTCACCGGGATCGGCGTTTCTTCGCTACCTTCAGGCCCTTTGCTTGGGACGGGTTGATGCGATGTAACGACACCCAAGCTCGGGGTCGCACCGGCTTCGAACCACACTTCTGTTTCAGAGACTCCCCACGGGTCGACCTGGCCGCCCAGATCACAGTCGAGTGTCGCATCCGTTTCGCTTTCGGCGCCGGAGCTGCACGGCAATTGACCACCGGACGATTCAGCCACGGACAATTCAGCCACCGGCAAGGGCGTATACGCGAGAACTTCATTCGCGCTTTCCGATTCAGTTCTCCACCAGTCACTCGCGTACAGACGATCTTTGTCATCGAAGACCAGGTCGGTGATTCCCTCTCTCGCCAGTCCCTTAGCGACAGGGTCCACGAATCCGGTAATCATCTTTAGGCGAGACGCTGCCACGCCGTAAAGGACGCCTCGACTTTCAGCAAACGATATACTAATCCCAACTTCCGATTCGACGACCGCAAGCCTTCCAGCTGCATCGACCGCAACCCGCTTTGCTTCAACGATCGCACCCGTCCGCCTCGGACTCAACGTAAACGCGCTAATCACCGCACCCGCCGGACTTAGCCGGTAGATCGTATTGGTGTGTTCTGTTCCAAATGAATAGACGAGGAATATTTCACCGCTCGCACCGACGGCGATCGTCGAGACGTTCCTTTCTTCGGTGGAGACCGCTTCGAGCGAGACTTCACCCTTATATTTGCCTTCTTCGAATTCCTGGATGCGACCAGATTCGCCTACATAGAGCGTACCGTTGGGCCCACCGAATGTGAGCACAGAATCGGCCTCGTCGAAGTTGAATGCGTCGTGTTCACCGGCAGCTACCTGAGGTTCGGGGGGGACGCACCGCACGTTTTCCGTGGTCACTTCGTGCTCGGTGCAAACATTCTTTTCGACGACCGTCGCTCCGACCAGAGCATCCTTTGTCGCGTTGACTTCCTTACCTATCTCCTCTAGGAAGACACCTTCAGCATCAAACTCTTGCAGACGCTCAGCACCCCCCAAGGATGGGAAGAATTCTGCAATATAGAGGTCGCCGGTTTTGGGGTCTATCGCGATGCTTTCCATCTCGTCGAATTGTCCTGGTGCTGTGCCTGCGGTCCCGGCTTGACAGATGTCGTGGGAGATTGCTGTGCAGATGTTCTCTTGTGCCTGGGTGACGGTGACAGGTTCGTGTGCCGCTTCTTGTTTGTGGCGTAATTCTAGCTTGGTCTTGTCCACTTCCCACCCGAACATACTGACGAATTCACCCGTTTCATGGAACTCCTGTATCCGGCGGTTTATGAAATCCATGATGTAAAGATCATGATAACCGGGGCTTTTGGGGTCGTCGTTGACCGCTAGACCTAATGGCTCCATAAAGCCGCCGGGTTCGCTGCTTGGCTTACCCGGCTGACATTCGTGTCCCGACGCAATGGTACAGATTTTGCCCGCTGGGCCGCCGATCGTTTTGTCGACTTCCCAACCGATATGACTTGAAAGATTCTCCTTGATCGGCGCTTCGGCCGCAAACGCCGCGGCTGGCATCAACATCAACGCCGCGAGCACTGTCAACAGCACGATCTTTTTTATAAGAAGCTGACGACTCATTTGCTCTTCCCCCCGTGACGCTGGGCGCTTTTGGCTTTGCTGACCGGACACCCCGTGACAGCGATATTGGTGCTCTGTTTGAGCTTAGCCCCATTCTGGGCGACAAATTCGGTCGGCATCTTCAATTTTCCCCGCAACTTGCAGAGGTTGCCGTTGGCGGCCAGCGCCGAGAACTTCCCCTCTGGAAGATATAGTTCGAATGTGTTGACAGGGACGTCAGGCACGCTCTTAAAGGTGGAGCTGGTGACACCGGTCTTTTCGTTTATGAACGTCGTTCCGATAAGGTCTACGCGGACGTTATCCCCTTGCAGCACGATGATCAGGCTGGGGAAAGCTTCGCCACCATGACTGACGAAATACACCGGGCCGGCGAGACCCACCGGCAACAATGGACTGTTTGCCTTGGCGATACCAACGATCGAGGCGGCTGGACAGCCGGAAGGGTTCATGTCGAACTGGGCGGCGGTGCACGCCTTTTGCAACGTCGTCAGACGTGAGGGCAGTTGTTTGGGCAGGTCGACCTTGACCTTTGCGATGTTCGTGTCCACGCCGAGCGCACCCCGGGGATAGGAGAGCCTGGCGTCCAAGCTGGCTCCCTTCGCGCGACTGGTGCGAGCGCTCGTGGACACCATGAACCCCGGTTTGAACAGAAGGCTTTGACAATTACCAACCGCGAACGGGCTCGACACTTCGGCCTTGGCCTGTTCAGAGCCCGAGATCACAGCAGTGATCTTCTGCGCGGCGCAATTGCTGGGGTTGAACATGAAGTTCGCCCGGTTGATGTTGACGGTGATCCGTTTCAGACGCAACGGCACGCCGAAGATGATCTGCGGCAGCGCGTATGGTCCGGTTTCATCGGTTGTGACCGTCAACGTCGAGTTTTCCGGATCCACGTTTATGCGGGCCCTAACCGTCACAAGACCAAGGTTGAATGGGCCCGCGATCGCGTCCGTGACGATACTGAGACCAAAAGGAGCGCCCCTATACGGTCCCGTCAGGTAGACGTTCCCTTCGATTTCAAAGGGATGCGAGCCGGCGCCGGTGGCGACGCGAGTCGTGCCGATCTTCGACGATTCAGGACATTGGCCGTCGTCGGCCTGCGCTTCGCCACACAAAGCCACGTTCGCGAGGATACCGAGCAGGCCTGGCGGCGTATGGACCTGAACACCCTTGATGTACTGTTCGCGGTCCTCGCGCTGAATATTCATCGTAAACGAACTGAACTTCGCCGCGTTCGGCGTGACCGTGCCCGCGACGAAGCCGGGCGCAAGAGTCGGCGGGTGCGCGCAACCTTCGACTTCGAAATACGAAGACGGCGTCGCGTCGGGCAGGCCCGCCATCGACAAGCCTTGCGGCGTGATGCCAGGCGCGCTCCACGGTTCGAAGTCGGCCGTCGTCGTCGCCGGCCCGCAGACCGCCGGATTGGCAATCGGCGCTCGTGGCCCACCATTGAGATTGACTTTCAGTTCGCTGAAAGGCAGTTGCGCGATTTCTTGCGAAACCGTTGTCAGCTGGCCCGTCTCCGGGTTCGCCTCCGTTTTCAAACGAACCTTAAGGTGCACGCCGGTATTCGCGAGCGGACCGACCCCTCCCAGTTCCAGGTACAGCTGGTAGAGGTTGCCATCGAGCGCGTCCTCTTCGGTACAAGGGCTCTGTCCAGCGCCGCCACAACCGGGCCGGGCGAGGTAGACGTGCCCCTTCACCGGTTCTGACAGCAACGGCGTGACCGCTTCCGCGGTCCCAACCGTCGAGGCATTTGGACAGTGCCCGGCAGCAAGCTGCCGCTCACCGTTCAAGCCGACTTCTTCGGATTCAGGGCCGGTGAAATTAATGCCTTCGGGGCCGGATTCATTGCATGCCTGAATACCATCGACGATCCCAGAGTTGACCGACATGCCCGCCGGCAGAGTAATCGTCGAGGAGCGCAGCTCGGGCGTTGACAACCGCTGTGGTTCCTCGGGCTGAGGCACGGTCAAGCTTACGCCCAAACTCACCGGCGCATCGGCCAGAGTTGTATCTGGCTGCACACCTATACCAGGGTTGAACTGCAACACATTACAACCGGTCGCCCCGGGGATCGTAGCCGTTTCCGACGTGTACACGCCGGGTTCCTGCCACGAGTCAGCGCTTACGGTCGCCTGCTCCGGGCCCGCCGCGCAATTCGACGGCCACGTCAAAAACGGCACTTCCAACACACCGCTCGGTTCGCCACCAAAGCCTCGACTCGGATTTTTCCCTTCGCTGCCGCAACTCCAAGATAATACCGGGCTCTTTCTTTCGCAAAAGAGGCCACGTTCGGGATCGTGGACCGCCGCGGCGGGCACACCCCAGAAAGTTGTTTCCACGCCCGTGAGCGATACGGCGAGGATCCCGTTGCTGGAAACAGACAGCCCATAACCACCTTCGGTGCGCACGACATGACCGGTCAGCAGCGCGGGAAATTTGCCTTGATTTTCAAACGCGAACTCGGCCGACTGACCCGCTTCGGGAACCACATTCACGATCGGACCAACAAACGCGGCGCCGCCGTTGATATGGATCACCGCCACACCGACCTGCGTGACGGCGGGACACGGCTGGACTCGCCCCAGAGCCTGCTTCAACGAGCAACGCGGGACAGCCGTCGGGTTGCCCAAGAGCCCGGGTGGCAAGCTCACGACGATGTCCTTCGGATCGCGCGTGGGCGAGGTCACATTCTCTTTGAGAAGGGGATTGTAAATTAATTCGGCTTCGAATTCGGCCACGCCTGTCAGCGACTGGGGATGTCCGCCCGCCTGCGTGAAAGACACCGGCCTGTAGTCAATACCCCAACTTTGGCTGCTGAGCGGCGTTGCGACGGATTCCGTCGCCTGTAGAGAGAACTTGGCGATTTTCAACGGCTTGGGTTGACCTAGAGCGCCCGCGGCCGAAGCCATGTCCATACACGCGAAACCGACGAGCACCAACGTCATCACCGATACCAGCGCGCGCCGAGCCGAACCTCGACCGCTGAGAGCTTTGATAACGATCATCGACCTGCCCCCCGCTCATCGCGTGCCCGCCTGGACTTCTTTGCATTCTTTTCGAGCTTGACGCATTTGCCCCGGCTCAGCTTCTTACCTTTGGCACATTTGACGCTCGCGATCTTGACGCACTTGCCTTTGCTCAGCTTCTTACCTTTGGCACATTTGACGCTCGTTTTCCTTTCCGATGGCACCACCAGGTTTTCGCCGGGCGCCTGGACCACGCTGCCGGGTACCAACAGCGGCGCGGGGTTCGTCAACGGACCCTGACAGGCGTCGCCTTCGCATTCTTTCGACGTCGTCGGTTTCGCGGGGAAGCCTTCACCCAGTCGCGCATCGTAGACATCCTCGGCGCCGTCGGTGTCTTGCGGAACCAGGCCCTGCGTAGTCAAGAAGAAAATGTCCCGACCCGAGGGCGTGATCATAATTTCTTTGATGAGATGGCTACCACCAAGTTCTTCGCCGACGGGCTCTTCATCACTTCCCGTAGAGACAAGCGCTACCCTGCCTTCACTCCAGCCCGGTTGCCTGTGCCATTCATACGCGTTGGTCAGGTGGTTCACAGCAGCGGACGAGAGCGGCTCAGCGGTCTCGAACACGATCCGCGACCCGTCTTCGCTGATCGCCCTGGAGCCCTGCTCGTCGTTAGCTTGCGCTTGTCCGAATCTACGTAAAGGAATTTCGGCATTGAACGCGTCATCGTTGCCGTTGGCGTCATAGCCTTCTTCGCTGACAGAGACACGCTCAAGCGTTTCGTTCTGTGCGTCGTAACGATAGACATCACGGGCCGTATCGGTGTCATCCGCCGTAAGCCGCCCATAACTTGCGAACAGGAGAAACGAGCCATCTCCCGTCGTCTGCGCTTCCCTGTTCTCAAGCGACCACAAGCCGTCATCCTCGCGCCCACTTTCATCCAGATTACTCGGACAACGTCGATCGAACGCTTCTCCGGACTTCTGCGGACCCGAGCAGAGATCGGCGACGAAATGCGTCGTGGCCCCTTCAGGACCAGCTCCTTCGGCCAAGTCGTACACGTACAAGTTCTCGGCGCCCTTCAGCGGCACGTTTCCTTCCGCGTTAGCCCCGCTCAACACACCATGAGCCACGAAATAAACGCGTTCCCCGTTCTCGGCAAGCGCGGTCGATGTACCCTGCACTTCCGCGGCTTCACCGGCCACAAGATCGTGCGAGACAAGCGTGAGCGAGAGGACTTCGCGTTTGTCGGCTTCACATTCGGGTTCATCCGCCGGACAGCCGATCCGTGCCATGTAGAGGTCACTGCTCGAATCCTTGTCTTCGGAGACAAGCGGCGCCTCCGTCGTGAAGAACACACGCGTGCCGGCTTCGTTGGCGCCCTGAAACTGCGCCCCCGCGCGAGTTTCGGCGCCCGCGCACGGCACTTCACCAGCGATGTTTTTGCCCACGCAACCGCCGAAAGGCTTCGCGGCTTCAAGCGGCCGCGAGACTTCAAGCGTGCGCGTACCAGCCAAACGCACGAACAGCTGCGACGCCGAGGATTCGGATTCTAAACACGGCGTGAAGAAAACCTCGCTCCCGCCAGCCGTAACGGCATTAATGTTTCCTCCAGAGATCGAGAAACAACCCGGTTCGATCAGTTCATGCATCCCGTTAGGCTTGACGTGATTGTTCACAGCCACAAGACGCAACGTTCGTTCACTACCACAGCCTGGAGCACCCGTCGCAAGTTCATAGATTTGTTCGTGCGCGGTCTTGGCTTCCGGCAGCAGCGCTTTCAGACCTTCTTCATAGTTACTGGCAGCGCCTTCCGTACCGTCACCCTCAAAGACGACCGTACAGAACCCGGGATCGGCCGATTGCCCACCCAACAGAGGCCAAGGCTTTTTATTGAGTCTTGTCAACTCAACGCCAAAACCAGGTTCGCCTTCCGGCATGAGAAAATCACTTTCCCCATCAGGAGCCAACAGGTCATGATAAAAGAAACTAATAGTGCCTTCCTGTTCCGCAGCCAGATTATTGGGACCCGACGAACCATAATAAAGTCCCTGCAACGTCGGCGAAATATCATTAAGCACCGACGATGCAACCAACGCCGGTGGCGGCAACAATGGCGAAGTCAACCAACGCGAAGAACCACGCGTAGCTACATAAGAACCCGTCAGCGCCCCCACCGGCTGTCCAGCGAAATGCCCAGCCGAATTGAACACCAAACCTTCGCCTTCGCCCCCACCCCGCATAGCGGTAGCCAACAGATTGAGTACACCATAGCCACCCTTATATTCCGGGCTTACCACCTCATAATGGCGTCCTTCGGGAAGAGCCAAAGCCGACGAAACCACAGACCCAAACACCCCACACGCAACCAAAACCGCCAACCCACATCGCTTCATCCCTACTCCCTTCCCCCACAAGACACCAAAACAACGTCTTCCCACTCCTCACAGGAACCCACCAAAGCACGTGCGGTTGGATGACCTACCACGCCACCCAACCGCACAGCGCTAAAACAAACTCCTAAGCAAACTCCTAGTTAGCTAAGAAATTTAACACCGTACCCTTACCCTTGGCGGTACCTTCGCCACCAATGCTACACGCTGCTATCTTGAGTTCGTTAAATTCGAATTCTGCTCCTGCCGCTACATTTTTAATGAACTTCGACAATTCTAACGGAACAGTACACTTGTTTGTGATACTAGAGCACGTCACAGAATAGCCGACTTCTTTCGCAGCAAGGTCATCAAATACTTCCGTACCTAATAATATCAGTAAGGTCGACCAAGGCAAACCCGCCGGGGTGACAATAACTAACGTCCCAGCTTTACAAATCGAATTACTCGATGCGCTTACTTCACATTTCAGTTTGTCTTGTTCGGTACCCGTTGAAACTCTCAATTAAGGTGACCGTATCGGACCCTTTCGGACCGACCGACCCTAAGAACTGGCCATCACATAAAACAGTGAGTTCACCACCGCCCTCCAGCGCCGGGATTTTTTTAACCTTCAACGCCAAACTACCACTAGTCGTAGAAGGTTCGTTTTTACCGATCGCAACCCCACCAAGGGTTAACCATTCATGCGCCGAAGCACCCGCCGCGGCAACCGCGCTAAACGCGAACACCGCCAGCAACGCCAGCAACATCACCTTATATTTACCCATTATCTCTATCTGTCCTTCCCCTCATCCGAGGCCCAGCTGAGCCCCATCCGAGGCTTTGTTGTGGCCGAACACCGCACCCGTCGTAGGTCAGAGAGCACGCGATACAGCCCGTATACGCTACAAAAAGATCCCGACTAATGGGATCTCGTCGCGAGCGTAGCATCCACGATAACCGCGTGTCAAGCAAAAGGCGAGAGGTGTTTCCTACTCCCGAGGAGGGTTTCGCGAGACAGCCGCCTCAATCCTCGTGCAGCAGCTCCTCGAGCTCAAGCAGCTCGAGCATCTCGCGCAGATCGCCGTCCCCAACCGGCTCGTCGCGCAGCTCGGCAGCGCGAAGCCATGCGAACATCGCGCGGAAAGCGCCGGGTGTGTCGAGATCGCCGGCGAGGCAGAGCCGAAAGGCGCCCAGGAAGCACTGCATGTCCGGCGGGCTTGGCTCCTCAGGACGCAGCGTCATGGCGATCTCGCGAATGCGCTGCGCACGCGCACGTGCCTCGGGCAGGCCGGACAGCGGGTCCGCGAGCGGCTGGGAGTAGTGAGCGCCAAGTAGATAGAGCACGAGCGCGGGATAGCCGAACTCCTCCTGGGCATCGTCGAACCTCAACAATGACCGGGGAATCTGCTGGGATTGCTCATTGCGCCAGCCATCCGCGCCCGAGAGCACAAGCTCCACGTATTCCTGCCTCTCATCCAGCACCTGGTCGCGAGCGAAGGCGAGAGAGAATGAGGCGGACGGGCTTCCGCGCGGCGCCCGATCGCCAAGCGGCTCAAAGCTGGTGGTCTCGGTGGTGGGCGCAGCCGAGACGAACGTGGCCGCCAGCTCCTCCTGCTCGAGCATCCGCCGCAGAAGTTCGTAGACCGCGAACGGTCGCATGCTCCCCAGCTCGACAGGTTCGATCACCGGACCCGGCATGTGCGTGTGAATCCGGATCGCGCTGCCCTGGCGCAAAGGAGTGAGGACCCCACGGCCGGCGTCGAAGAGGCACACCTCGATCTCAGACATACGATCTCCCAACAATGCGTCCCTGTCCGAGCGCGGCCCTCAGCGACGCTGCGATGCGGACCACGTCGCTCTCCATCAGCCCAGGATAGAACGGAAGCGCCAGCGAGCGAGCGGCGACATCCTCGCATATCGGGAACTCACCCTCGCGGTGACCGAAGCGCTCGCGATAGAAGCTCATCAGGTGGATCGCCGGCAGGTATGGCTTGCTCTGGATGCCAAGAGCGGCAAGCTTGCGCATCGTCTCGTCGCGATCCACGCCCCGCGGAAGCTGCACGACGAACACGAACCAACCACGCCGAGCGCCGTCGTGGTCCCCGCAGGGAAGCTCAAGACCCTCGATCTCGGCAAGCGCCTCGCGGTAGTGGGACGCGGCCAGCGCACGCAACTCGCAGCATCCCCGCCAACCGGGCCATCTGGCCAATACCCACGGCACAGGCGATGTCCGACAGCCTGTAGTTGAAGCCAAGCCGATCGTGATCGAGCCAACCCATGTCCGGGGCCCGCCCCTGGTTACGCTCGGAGTCGATCCGCGCCTTGACCTCCGGATCGCCAAGCGTGACCATCCCCCCCTCCCCCGTCGTTAGCTGCTTGTTGGCATAGAAGCCGAACACGGCAGGATTTCCGCGCGCGCCGACCGCCGTGCCATCCGCATACACGGCGCCCAGCGCCTCACAGGCGTCCTCGACGATCCCAAGCCCATGGCGCCTGGCGATCGCCTCGAATGCCGCCATATCGGCCGGATAGCCGAAGATATGCACAGGCAATATGGCCCGCGTGCGCTCGGTAACGGCCGCCTCAGCCGCCACCGGATCGAGGTTAAGCGTCAGCGGATCGATATCGGCAAAGACCGGTCGAGCACGCTCATACAGCGCCACATTCGCCGACGCAACAAACGAAAACGGGCTAGTGATCACCTCGTCCCCATCAGAGACGCCAACGGCGCGCAGAGCGAGATGAAGACCCGCGGTGCCGCTGGAGACACCACAGGCAAGCGGGCTACCGACAAACTCGGCGAACAGCCGCTCGAACTCCCCCAAGCGAGGGCCAAGCGAAAGCTGCCCGGAAGTCAGCACCTCAGAGACAAGCTTCTCCTCCAAAGCCCCAATAACAGGCTTGGCAAGAGGAATGACCTCCAGGTCACCCAACGCAGGACACCGGCGACGACGTCATTCGATCGACGGGTCCTCGGCCCAACCCTCACCCCGCGAAGCCTCCCCACCGTCCTGACCCGAGGATCGAATCGACGTCGACGCCGGCGTCCGTGACGCAGGCTGCTGCACGCCAACGGCAAGCGAATCGACCAACGCCTCCCAAGAGGCGGCGATGATGTCCCCCGAGACACCGATCGTCCCCCAGACCCGCTCGCCGTCGGACACGTCGATCAGAACCCGCGTGACAGCCGCCGTACCTCTGGCCTCGTCGAGAATCCGCACCTTGTAGTTGACCAGTTTCAGGTCGCGCAGATGCGGATAGACCTGCTCGAGCGCCTCGCGCAAAGCGTTGTCGAGCGCGTTCACGGGCCCGTTGCCCTCCGCCGTGCAGATGAATTCGACCTCATCCGGCCCCGGGCGGCGCCACGATCTTGATCGTCGCCTCGGTTTCCACCTCGCCGTCGAAGCGCTGCTCGGAGATGACCCGCCACGACAGCAGCATGAACAGCGGCTCGAAGAGACCGGCCTCCTCGCGCATCAACAGCTCGAGCGTGCCGTCTGCGGCCTCGAACTGAAAGCCTTCATGCTCGGCGCTCTTGACGCGCTCGAGCACGCGCTCGACCGCCTCGTCGTCCAGCTCGATCCCGAACTCTGCCGCCTTCTCGATGACCGTACCCCGCCCCGAAAGCTCTGAGACGAGCACGTCGCGGGCGTTGCCGACCAGCGCCGGGTCGATGTGCTCGAAGGTGGCCGCGTCGGCGCGGATGGCCGCGGTGTGCAGCCCCGCCTTGTGCGCGAAGGCGTGCTTGCCGACATACGGCTGGGCGGGGTTGGGCGCGCGGTTGAGCAGCTCGTCCAAGAGGTGCGCGGTCTCGGTCAGACGCGCGAGCCGCTCGGGGGGCAGCCCCTCATAGCCCATCTTCAACTGCAGGTCGGCGATGATCGTGACGAGGTTGGCGTTGCCCGTGCGCTCGCCGATGCCGTTGATCGTGCCCTGCACCTGACCGGCGCCGGCTTCGACGGCAACCAGCGTGTTAGCCACGGCGCAGCCGCCGTCGTCGTGCGTGTGGATGCCAAGCGCCACATCTCCCAGCTCCGCGCGCACCGCCTCGACGACCGCACGCACACGTCCCGGCAGCGAGCCGCCGTTGGTGTCGCACAATACGACCCGCTCGGCGCCGGCGGCTGCCGCAGCACGCAGCGTGTCAAGCGCATAGCCGGGGTCGGCGGCGTAGCCGTCGAAGAAATGCTCGGCGTCGAACAGCACGCGCTTGCCCTGGGCGTGCAAGAAGGCGATCGACTCGGAGATCATCGCGAGGTTCTCCCCCGGGGAGACGCGCACGACCTTCTCGACGTGAAGCGGCGAGCTCTTGCCGACGAGCGTGCAAACCGGCACGAACGACTCCGCCAGGATGCGCAGCCCCTCGTCCTGGTCGGCCAGCACGTCGCGCCTGCGCGTCATGCCGAAGGCGACGATCTCGCTGACGCCGAAGCTCTCGCGCTCGAGCAGCGCGAACAGCTCGAGCTCCTTCGGGTTCGACGCGGGGAAGCCCGCCTCGATCAGGTGAACTCCGAGCGCGTCAAGCGCGTGCACCACGCGCAGCTTCTCCTGCGCGGTGAGGCTCATGCCGCCTCCCCCCATGCCGTCGCGCAGGGTGGCGTCGTAGAGCTCTAGCGGCACGCTGGGCGGCGCCACGCGGCGTCCTCAGTCGCTCGTGTGCTATTGCACACTTCGCTCCTTGCGTCCTTGCGTGGCTTGCCCATCGAGCCGCTAGACGGCGACATCACGAGTCCGCGCACTCGGCGTCTGTGGACCCGACACCGGTACCACGTCCAGCCATTCGCGGTAAGGCTCCGAGCGCCCGTGGATCGCGTCGTTGAAGGCGCCCTGCAGTAGGCGCGTCAGCTCACCGGGCTTGCCCGAGCCGACCTTGTGGTCGTCCACCTCGACCACCGGCACGAGCTCGGCTGCCGTGCCGGACATGAAGACCTCATCCGCCAGGTACATCTCCGCACGCGCGATGTTGCGCTCCACTACCGGGTAGCCGAGATCGGCGGCCAGCTGCATGATCGAGCGGCGCGTGATGCCATCGAGGATCGAGTTGTGGTGGCCAGGCGTGACGATCTCGCCGCCGGCAACGATGTAGATGTTCTCGCCGGTGCCCTCGCACACGTGGCCGTGGTCGTCGAGCAGGATCGCCTCCTGGTAGCCGGCCTTCATCGACTCGATCTTGGCAAGCACGTTATTGAGGTACTGGCCCGAGGCCTTAGCATGTGGGATCAGCGAGTCGGGAGAGATGCGCCGCCACGAGGAGACCTTCGCGCGAATGCCGTTGGCCATCCCGTCCTCGCCCAAGTAGGTGCCCCACTCCCAGCAGGCGATCGTCACGTCCACAGGCGCCTCCATCGGGTTCAGGCCCATCGAGCCGTAGCCGCGGTAGACGATCGGACGGATATAGCAGGAGCGCAGGTTGTTGCTGGCCACCAGCTCGCGAGCGGCGGCCTGCAGCTCCGCCGCCGTGTAGGGCACCGGCATGTAGTAGAGCTCTGAAGACTGCAACAGCCGCTCCATGTGCTCGGCGTTGCGGAAGATCGCAGGGCCGAGCTCGGTGTCGTAGCAGCGGATCCCCTCAAAAACGCCGGTGCCGTAGTGCAGTCCATGCGTGAGGACGTGGACCTTGGCGTCCTCCCAGGCGAGGAGCTCTCCGTTCATCCATATGAGGTCGCATGTGTCCACGTTGTCGTCTCCTGGTTAGAGCTGCTCGAGCACTGCTCGCGTCGCCTCCGCAGTACCGGCCGCACCGCCGAGATCGGGGGTGCGCAGGCCCGCGTCGAGCGCACGTTCAACAGCCGATTCTACAGCCGCCGCCTCGCTTTCCAAACCAAGGCCATGGCGCAGCATCAGCGCAGCCGAGAGGAACATCGCCAGCGGGTTGGCGATCCCCTCCCCGGCGATGTCCGGGGCCGAACCGTGTACGGGCTCGAACAGGCCAGGACCGCCTGCCTGCCCCCCGCCATGGGGGGTACCCTGCGAGCTCTCAGGCGAGCGAGTATCGGCTCCCAACGACGCGCTTGGCAGCATCCCAATCGAACCCGTGATCATCGCGGCCTCGTCGCTCAAGATGTCACCGAACATGTTCTCGGTGAGGATCGTGTCGAAATGCCGAGGCGCAGAGACAAGCTGCATGGCGGCGTTGTCGACGAGCACATGCTCCAGCTGGATGTGGGGGAACTCGCGCGAATGCACCTCGATGACCACCTCGCGCCAAAGCCGCGAGGTCTCAAGCACATTGGCCTTATCGACACTCGACACCTTCGCCCTGGCCGCCCCGAAGGCCGTACGCGCGATGCGCTCGATCTCCTCACGCGAGTAGGCACAGACATCTGAGGCGTAATCCTCGGTGCGAGTCTTCTCACCGAAGTAGATGCCGCCGGTCAGCTCGCGCACGACCAGCAGATCGGTACCCTCGATCCGCTCGCGCCGCAGCGGCGAGGATTCATAGAGTGCGGGCAGAGGCTTAACGGGCCGTAGATTGGCGTACAGCCCGAGGCCCTTGCGCAGTCCGAGTAGTCCCTGCTCGGGTCGCGGCGCCCGCGGATCGGTCGTGTCCCACTTCGGGCCGCCCACCGCGGCAAGCAAAACGGCGTCGGCGCGCCCGCAGGCGGCAAGCGTCTCATCCGTGAGCGCCGTGCCATGCAGGTCGATCGCGGCGCCGCCGAACGGGTGCTCTTCGAAGTCGAAGTCACCGAGCCGACGCAGCAGCTCGAGCGTGGGCGCAAGGATCTCCGGTCCGATCCCGTCGCCGGGAAGCGTGACGATGCGGTGTGCCATCTGTTCCTCTCTCGTGGGCGCTCGCCGTCATGCGGCCGTGGCCGCCGCGCAAACTGTACTCAGGGCAGCGTTCCGGGGAACAGCTGCTCGATCGTCCAGCGGCGCCCGCCCTGCAGAAGAACCTCGCCGGCAGGCATCGTCCTGGAGGCAACTATGACCTGGGCGTTGTGGCCTTCGACGCGCACCTCGACCACATGGACCGTGCCGGCCAGCTGTCGATGTCGGCGCTTGAACAGCGTCGACAACACCGACGCACAGCCGCCGCGATCCTGCGGACGCGCCTGGCTGCCCAGTTCGCTGGCGACCAGCCCGACTAAGGTCGGCGCCAACAGCGAACATGCCGCGGCGCCAGCGGCACGAGCACCCGCGGAGAAGTAGCGTGTCACGATGCCCGCGATCGTCTGCGTCTCCGCGGCGCCGGCGGGATGACCGTAGGCGAAGGCGACCTTGTCATCTGAGTCAGGGAAGCGATAACTCTCAGGGGTGGGGTTGTCGTTGTCACCGTCACCGTTACCGTCTGCATCGCCGGGGCCATCAATGTCGCTGGGATTGTCAGCATCGCCGTCTCCCCTGACACTCTGACCGGGCGCGATCGCACTGGTATGGATCGCATTGTCATGCCGTTTGTCGATGTACTCGCCAGGGCGCATCGGGTTGGGAGGGCCATACCCCCGGGTTTGCTCGCCCGGCGCCGATGCACCGGCAGCGACGCTCGCTGTTTGCTTCTCAGCGGTTGTGCTCGTCGAGGAGGACGTCGCTTTGGTGGGGTCGGAAGATGAGCCGCATCCGACCGCAACCAGCGCTACAAGCGCGCTCAAGACGAGCGTGAGCAGAAAACAGGAGGCGGGATATGCGTTCGCCCTGGACACGATCAGCGTCCGATCGTAACAAGAATTCTTATCATTCGGATGCGTTTTGCCACACCCAACGGTTCGTTAGGCGTGGCGCGCGGCTACAGCGAAGTGGTAATCGGCCCGTGTCGCTCGCGCTCGCGCTCATAAACCGCGATCGCGCCGTCCTGCAGGAGCGTGGCGCCGATGTCATCCAGCCCCTCGAGCAGACGGCGGCGGATCTCATGGTCGATCTCGAAGGCGGCCTCGCGTCCGGCGAAGCGCAGCTCCTGGGCGTTGAGGTCGATGCTCGCCTCGCCGGCGTGGGCGAGCGCCCGGCAGTCCTCCTCGCCGAGCACCACCGGCAGCAATCCGATCTTGGTGCAGTTGGAGTAGAAGATATCGGCGAAGCTCGGCGCGACGATCGCGCGGAAACCGTAGTCCTGCAGACCCCAAGGCGCATGCTCGCGCGAGGAGCCGCAGCCAAAGTTGCGACCCGTCACGAGAATCGGGTTGGCGGGCAGATCCCAGCCCGGCTCCTTGGCCCAGTCATAAAAGAGGAACTCGCCGAAGCCAGTGCGCTCCACGCGCTTGAGGAACTGCTTAGGCATGATCTGATCGGTGTCGACGTCGGCGCGATCGAGATGCGTGACCTTGCCGGAGATCGTGTGTATCGGCTGCATGTTCAGCTCCAATTACGGATGTCGGTGAAGTGCCCTTCGATGGCGGCGGCGGCGGCCATCTGCGGCGAGACGAGATGCGTGCGCCCACCCCGCCCCTGGCGACCCTCAAAGTTGCGATTCGAGGTCGAGGCACAGCGCTCGCCGGGCGCGAGGATGTCGGGATTCATACCCAGACACATCGAGCAGCCAGCGACGCGCCAGTCAAAGCCGGCGTCGCGAAAGATGCGATCCAGGCCCTCGGCCTCGGCTTGAGCCTTGACCTGCTGAGAGCCGGGGACGACCATCGCGTTGACAGACGAAGCGACTTTGCGACCCGCCACAACCTCGGCGGCGGCACGCAGGTCGCCGATGCGCGAGTTGGTGCACGAGCCGATGAACACGCGATCCACCGCTATCCCCTCGATCGGCTGACCGGCCTCCAGCGCCATGTAGTCGAGCGCCCGTTCGGTCGCCTCGCGGTCCGCGGGGGAGTTGAACTCCTCGGGGGCGGGAACGCGCTCGGTGACCGCACGGACCATCCCTGGGTTGGTGCCCCAGGTGACCTGCGGAGAGATCGCGGAAGCATCGATCACGATCTCACTATCGAAGAAGGCACCGTCGTCGGAGCGCAGCTCGCGCCAGCGCTCAATCGCCTGCTCCAACTCGGCTGCACGTGGGCCACCGGGCAGCTCGCGCTCGCGAAACCAGGAGAACGTGGTCTCATCCGGCGCGATCATGCCAGCGCGCCCGCCGCCCTCGATCGTCATGTTGCAGACGGTCATGCGGCCTTCCATCGAGAGCGCCTCGATCGCGGGACCTGAGTACTCGACGACGTGACCGGTCATGCCGCCAACACCAAGCTTGCCGAGCGTGCCCAGGATCAGGTCCTTGGCCGTCACGCCGAAGCCGAGCTCTCCCTCATAGCGAATGCGCATCGAACGGGGGCGCTGCTGAACCATGCACTGCGTCGCCAGCACATGCTCCACCTCGGAGGTGCCGATCCCAAAGGCCAGTGCCCCGAAAGCGCCATGTGTGGAGGTGTGGGAGTCGCCGCAGACGATCGTCATGCCCGGCTGAGTCACTCCCAGCTCCGGGCCGATCACGTGCACGATCCCCTGACGCTCGGAGCCCAGCGAATAGACGGGCACCCCGAACTCGGCACAGTTGCGCTCAAGCGTTTCGACCTGGACGCGCGAGAGCTCGTCCTTGATGCGCGCAGCCACGGGCGTTCCGTCGGTGGGAGTGTTGTGGTCGGCGGTCGCCAGCGTGCGGTCAGGCCGGCGCAGCTTGCGCCCGGCCAGACGCAGCCCGTCGAAGGCCTGTGGGCTTGTGACCTCGTGCACCAGGTGCAGGTCTATGTAGAGCAGGGGGGGCGGGCCTGAATCCACCTCGTGGGCCTCCCAGATCTTCTCGAACATGGTCTTCGGTGTGCTCATCGCGCGCCCTCTTCTCGCTTTGCCGCCACAGTAGCCCTAATACGAATGTACGTTATCACATACGCAGGCCTGATACGCAGGACCAGGTAGGCACATGCGTCCGGCGCGACCCGACGATCACACCGCCCCGCTCAGCCGTAGTAGCGGGCGACGACCTGCAACTGACTAAAGATGTCATGGCCGAGCACCAGCACGACGATCAGCGCTCCCACGGCAGGGCCCCAGCGACGTCCGCCGCCACGCGCGGCGAGCGCGAGGATCGCGCCCCACAGAACGACCATCGGCAGCAAGTAGCGCGGCTCCGCGTATGAGATCAGTTCAGTCGAGGAGGAGAGATAGCCATCGGCGCCAATCAGGACAAGCACCCCGAGTGTCATCAAGCCATAGATGGCGAGCTCGACGAGACGCTTGCCTAGCGCCGCGCGGCGGCCGACCAGCTCACGCAGACAGAGGATCGCAATCAGCGCCGCCGGTATCAGGGCGAAGTCATATACCCAGTCTGGAAAAACGGTATCCGACCAGCCGTAAAGCCCGACGAGGTCTTTGAACCAGATCTGGCGCGTGGTGAAGATATCGCCGAAATAGCTGTGCATACCAGGCAGCTGCGGCAAGTAGAACTGCCAGATATAGCTGAGCTCGCCACCGATCGAGCTGCCCGCGCCGGTAAGGCCGCTCACGCCGCCCGAGACGGTCGAGGAGACAGGATGACTGGAGAACGCATACAGCACCAATGGGAACAGCGCGATCAACAACCCCGGAACCAGCACATGCGAGTAGACCCGCGACCCCGAAGCTCGCGCCTGACGGTGCGCAAGCAGGATCAGCCCAAGGATCGCACCCGGCGCCAAGCCAAGGAAGTTCAGCTTGGTTAGAAAGCCAAGCGCGATCAGCGCGCCGAGGACAAGCGAGGAGCCCAGCGTGAGCCCACGCCGAAAGGCGCGCGCAAGGCAGTAGAAGAGCGCCGCGCAGACAGCGAACAGCATCGCGTCAGGGTTGACCGCGCCTGAGATCGCGCCCAGAAGCGGAGATAGCGCGACACCCAGCCCGCCGACCGTCCAGGCCCAACGCACGCCGGGCAACGCCTCGCGCAGAAACAAGAACGCGAACAGGGCTGTGATGCCGCCCATCAGCGCGCTCAGCAGGCGCATCAGCTCGAGCTGATCGAGCAACGATCCACTGGAGGCGAGCCAATACGGGATCGTCTCCAGCGCGTAGTACAGCGGCGGCTCGGAGTCGGCGAGACCGGTGCCTCCGCTACCGCGTCCTGACAGCGGCGCCGCGAGATCGTGCTGAAGCTTTGCGTACTGTGCATGCGAGGAGATCGTGTGACCTTCCGGTCGAAAACGAACGTTGGCCTGGCGCAGATCCCGCATGACGTTGCTCTGCTCCTGGGAATACCCCTCCGTGCCTGATGAGGGCAATTCTCCGGTCTCGGCGAGCAGCTGCACATAGGCAAAGTGGTCCGGTTCGTCAGTCGACTGGAAGGGGGGCGTGATCAGCGACCAGCACGCCGCGTTGACAATTGCAAGCAGCGCACAGATAAAGGCTGCGCGCGGAATTCGCCTCAACGACTCGCGAAGCAGCGCGACCGTCGATTGCGCCGAGACGCTACGCCTCCCCCTGGCGCGCACCGTCTGCCTGCGCGTCGCTCGTTCGCGAGCCGCCCTCGCTCTGCGAGCGAAGTCGCGACTCCCCGCCGTCTTGCTCGGCGCCTTGGTGGAGCGCGTTCGCGATTTCCCCGAAGAGCCGGCTGTGCCGCCACTCATCGCAGTTCCTCGAAAACCAGCCATGAGGCGGTGAGGAGCACCGCGCCCATCGCAAGCACCAGTGCCAGCGCCACCCAGGTGCCGCTCGGCGCGTGGCCGAGCCCCATGCGCCGAGCCACTTCGGGCGCCACCGACCACCACGATCTGGAGCCCGTGCGCAGGTATTCGATTTTTATCCTGCCCGGCAGCGCTTCGCCTTCACCACTCCGTGCAGCCACGTCTTGCTTGGTCGGCGAACCTACGATCCCGACTTGTTCCTTGCTCGGGTCGAGCTTGAAGCAGATCCGCACAGGCGAGCTCATACGAGCCACCCGCTTGACGGGAATACTCACCGACCCACCCGTCCAGCCACTACCGATCGAGCCACTGGTCAAGACGCCCCCCGTGGAGGAGATGGCGCTGACACTAACGCGCGGGCCGATCTCCGCCAGCAGTGTTAGGCGGATCGCCGAGCTCCCCGCGGGCAGCGTTTCGCCGGATTGGCATGCCTGCGCGCCGGCGCTGGTCACGGCAAGCGCTCCGTTTGCCAACGTCGAGTTCGCGCCGAGAACGACGGCCGGCGCGCCCGATAGCGTCAGGCCCAGCGCCAGCGCCAGCAACGCGAGGCCAAGAGCAAGCGCACCGGCCACCCTCCGTCGCTGTCCCTGCTCGCCGCTCACAGCCATTGAATCCCGTTGATTGGACTTCTTACATCAATTGCACAGTGTCCAATTCCCACCCACATAACCGAATAGTACAGGTAATATGTGCCTCGATTCGGCTGGGTCAGCTACGGCGCAAGCCGGCGCTGACTACAGCCAGGAAGGCCGCCTCGGCGTCGGTCTGATTCTCGAAGTGGTGCGGTAGGTCGGCGTCAAAGGTGACACAGTCACCCGCCCCAAGCTCGTAGCGTTGACCGTCGCACACGAGCACCACAGCGCCGCGTTCGATCAAAGCGGTCTCGCGGCTGCCGGGCTCATGCATCGGCGGATCATCAGGGGCGCCAGTTGCACCCCCTGGTGCAAGCGCATGGCGCGAGAGCTCAGAGCGCTGACCAGGCTGCGCCGCGGTCAGCACCTCGAAGCTGTGTCCACGCTTAGCACTACCGCCCTTACCGCGTTCCTCTGCATGCACAACCGTGACCGAGTCACCCTCGTCGAGGCGCAACAGCTGCGAGAGACGCAGGTCCAAGCCCGCGGCAATCCTTGCGGCGACCGTCAGCGTCGGACTGGTCTCGCCACGCTCCACCTGCGAGAGCATCGGCGCGCTGACGCCGCTGCGCTCGGCCAAATCGCGCAACGACAGCGAGGACGCCTCGCGCAAAGCCTTGACGCGCGCGCCGATCACGCTCGAGTCAAACGCATCCCAGCGCGAGTCAGAAACAGAAGCCGCCGCACGTTGCTGCTTTTCCTTAACCGTCGCCATAGAACTCGCGTACTTGCTCAGGCCGCCGGCTGCGGCAACCCTACCCCATGCTCGCCCTCACGAGCCCGCATCACTCCGATCGAGAGCGCACGGACATAAGCGCGTGCCGCCGCCTCGATGATGTCGGTGGAGACACCCTGGCCGGCACCGGTCTGGCCCTCAACCTCGACGACGACCGAGACCTCGCCCAGCGCATCCTGACCCTCGGTGACGGCATCGACGCGGAACTCGCGCAGCGCCGCATCGACACCTGTAGCGGCGTTGATCGCCTTGAAGATCGCGTCGACCGGCCCGTCGCCGGAGGACTCCCCCAGCTCGACCGTACCGTCCTCCACGCTCACGTTCACGCGCGCCATTGGCGGGCTCGCCGAGGAGGCGGCGACCTCGAAGTCGACCAATGCGTATGCGGCCACGTCGTCGCCGCGCAGCTCCTCGGTGACCAGCGCCTCCAGATCCATCGCCGTGACCTGCTTCTTGCGGTCGGCGATCTCCTTGAAGCGCTTGAAGGCCGTGTTCAAGGCTTGGCCGTCGACCTTGAAGCCCATCTCCTCCAGCGCCTTGCTCAGGGCATGGCGACCGGAGTGCTTGCCCAGCACGATCGCGTTGCTCTGCAGGCCGACGGTGGTGGCGTCCATGATCTCGTAGGTGGCGCGCTCCTTCAGCACGCCGTCCTGATGAATGCCGGCCTCGTGCGCGAACGCGTTGCGCCCGACGATCGCCTTGTTGGGCTGCACCGGGTAGCCGGTCAGACGCGAGACCAGGCGACTGGTGCGGGCGATCTCGGTCGTCTCGATGCCGGTCCACAGTCCCAGGGCAGGCTCGCGAGTATGCAGCAGCATCACGATCTCCTCCAGCGACGCGTTGCCCGCACGCTCGCCGATGCCGTTGACCGCACACTCCACTTGCCTGCAACCCGCCTGCACGCCGGCCAGCGAGTTGGCGACCGCCAGGCCCAGGTCGTCGTGACAGTGAACGGAGACGACGACATCGCGCAGACCCGGAACCAAGCGGTACAGCTCGGTGAACATCGCCGCGTACTCCTCGGGCATCGTGTAGCCGACAGTGTCGGGAACGTTGATTGTGGTGGCGCCCTCATCCAGCGCGATCTGGATCACCTCGGCCATGTACTGCACGTCCGAGCGCGAGCCGTCCTCAGGTGAGAACTCGACGTCGTCGGTGTAGCTCTTGGCGTGCGCCACCGCGGCGCGCACCTGGCCCTTGACGTCATCGCGCGTGGTCTGCAACTTGCGCTCGATGTGAATGTCGCGAGGTGGCGATGAATGTGTGAATGCGCGGGCGCTCAGCGTCGCGCACCGCCTCCCAGGCGGCGTCGATGTCCTGCTTTGAGGTGCGGGCCAGGCCACAGATGACCGGGCCTTCGACCTCCCGCGAAATCGCCTGCACCGACTCGAAGTCGCCGGGCGAGGTGATCGGAAAGCCCGCCTCGATGATGTCCACGCCCAGGCGCGCCAGCTGCTGGGCGATCTCCAGCTTCTCCTGCTGGTTCAAGGAGATACCGGGCGATTGCTCGCCGTCGCGCAGGGTCGTGTCGAACACGCGTACGCGGTCGCGCTCGTCCTTCTTCACGGTGTCCCCTGGGCCTCGACGCCGACGGAACCAATGGCAGTCGCGCCAGCGCCTATGGGACCGGCTTGGGGTTTAGCTTGCTCACTCATGTCGTCCTCACTTCTCCAGTTCTCTCGCTTTGTCGATTTCTCCTTGGGTTTGCGGCTACGCGGCCGCCACGCGCTATTCCCCCCGAGGGGGGAGCAAAAGGAGAAGCGACAGAGAGAACTGGAACGACATGTGCCCCGAGGTTAGCACCGGCACGAGCGAATCGCCAGAGCCGGCTGCGACGTTCAGCTCAACTCAACGGCCCAACCGGCGACAAAGCCCTCGGAGGCGACGATCTCCTGCACGACCTCGGCCGGCACCTGCGCGTCGGTCGTGACGACCATCGCCGCCAGACGCTGCTCGTCTTTATCGGGTGTGTGGCCGACCGCGGCCGAGGAGATGTTGATGCCGTGCGCGCCGAAGGTCGTGCCGACGCGGCCGATCATGCCCGGCAGGTCGGCATAACGGAAGACCGCCACGTGCGGGGTCAGCTCGATCGTCAGGCGCCGGCCCTGCACCTCGACCAGATGCGGCACGCGGTTAGGCCCGATGCCGGTGCCGGCGACCGCGACCTTCTCGCCGCCGGCGACGACGGTCACGCGGATCAGCTCGTTGAAGTCCTGTGCCTCGGTCACCGACTTCTCCTCGACGACGATGCCGCGCTGCTGGGCCATGGAAGGCGCGTTGACGAGGTTGACCTGCTCCTCCGTGCGACCCTCCGAGCGCCCCGCTGATCACCGCCAGCGTCAGCAGGCGCGTGTCGAAGTCGGCGATGCGGCCCATGAAGGCGGCCTCGATGCGCTCGACCGAGCTGCCCTCGGCCAATGACATCGCCAGGCGCCCGAGACGACGGGCCAGCGGCAGGAACGGTCCGAGCACCTCCATGTCCTCGGCGCCAACCGAGGGAATGTTGACGGCGGTGGAGACGACGCCGCCGGTGAGCGCCGCGACGACCTGCTCGGCGCTCTGGTAGCCGGCGCGATCGGTTGCCTCGGCTGTGGAGGCGCCCAGATGCGGCGTGACGACAACCTGCGGGTAGCCCTGGAACAGGGGATAGTCGGTGATCGGCTCGGATGGAAACACGTCGAGCGCGGCGCCGCCGACCTTGCCGGAGTCAAGCGCGTCCTTGAGCGCCGCGTCGTCGATCAGCCCGCCGCGGGCGACGTTGAGGATGCGCACGCCGTCGCGCATCTTCGCGAACGCCTCGGCATTCACCCAACCTGCCGTCTCGGGTGTCTTGGGCAGGTGCACGGTGATGAAGTCGGCCTGCGCGTAGATCTCCTCGCTGTTCTCGGCCTTCTCGACGCCAAGCTCGCGGTAGCGCTCGGCCGAGACGAAGGGATCGAAGGCAAGCACGCGCATGCCAAAGCCGCGCGCACGCGCGGCGACAAGCTGGCCGATGCGCCCGAAGCCGAGGATGCCGAGCGTCTTCTCGTACAGCTCGACGCCGGAGAACTTGGAGCGCTCCCACTTGCCGCTGGTGAGCGAGGCGTAGGCCTGGGGAATGTTGCGCGCCAGGGCAAGCAGCAGGGCCATCGTGTGCTCGGCGGCGGTCACGACGTTCGACTGCGGCGCGTTGGCGACGACGATGCCGCGGCGCGTGGCGGCCTCCACGTCGACGTTGTCGACGCCGACGCCGGCGCGGCCGATCACGCGCAGGTTCTCAGCGGCATCGATCAGCTCGGCCGTCATCTTCGTCGCCGAGCGGATCAGGATGCCGTGGTAGGCGCCGATCTTCTCGGCCAATTCCTCGTTGGACCAGTCGATGCCGAGGTCGACGTCGAAGTGCTCTTCGAGCAATTTGACGCCCGAGTCGCCGACCTTCTCCTTGACGAGCACCTTCAAGCGCTCGTTGCTCTGGCGTGTCGTTCGCAGCGGCGCTCATGCCGCGATCCTCTCTACTGACCCAGTCGATACAGGCGGTGAGCGCACGCACATCGTCGGGCTCGACCGCCGGGAACATGCCGACGCGCAGCTGGTTGCGCCCCAGCTTGCGATAGGGCTCGACGTCGACGATCCCGTTGGCACGCAGCGTGCTTGCCAGCAGCTTCGCGTCGACGCGCTCGTCGAAGTCGATCGTGCCGACGACGAGCGAGCGGCTGGCCGGCGCGGTGACGAACGGAGTCGCATACCGGCTCTGCTCGGCCCACTCGTACAGGTGCGTGGAGGACTCGCTGCTGCGGCCAACGCACCAGGCAAGCCCGCCGCCGTCGAGCATCCAGCGGATCTGGTCGGCCAGCAGGAACAAGCGTCGCCAATGCCGGGGTGTTGTAGGTCTGGTCCTTGAGCGAGTTTTCAAGCGCGATCGGCAGCGACAGGGAGGCCGGCGTGAAGCGCTTGGAGGCCTCGATTCGCGCGATCCGCTCCACCGACGCGGGGCTGAGCAACGCGGCCCAGAGCCCCCCATCCCCGGCGAAGCACTTCTGTGGGGCGAAGTAGTAGGCGTCGGCCTGGGAGACGTCCACCGGCAGGCCGCCGGCGCCGGAGGTGGCGTCGATCAGCACCAGCGCATCGCCGGCCGCGGCAGGGCCGCAGCACGGGCACCATCACGCCGGTCGAGGTCTCGTTGTGCGCCCAGGCGATCGCGTCGACATCGCCGTCTGCGCCCGCGAGCGCCGCCTCGACCTCCTCGGCACCTGGCGCGCCGCCCGGCTCGGCCTTGACGACCAGCGGATCCTCGAGGAAGGGAGCGTCGCTCGTGACGGTCGCGAACTTCTGGGAGAACTCGCCAAAGGCAAGGTGCAGCGCGCGCCGCTCGACCAGGCCGAAGGAGGCCGCGTCCCAGAAGGCGGTCGCGCCGCCGTTGCCGAGCGCAACCTCGTAGCCCGTCGGGCAACGAGAACAGCTCGGCAAGGCCCGAGCGCACCTCGCCCACGAGCCCCTTGACGGGCTTCTGGCGGTGGGAGGTTCCCATCAGCGCCGCTGCCGTCGCCGGCAAGGCGCTCGAGCGCCTCGGGCCGCACCTTGGAGGGACCGCAGCCGAAGCGCCCATCGGCGGGCTTCAGCTCGGCGGGTATCTCAAGTTGAGTGTCCTGCGCTTGCGGAGCGTCATGGGCTTCCTCGCGGAGTGTCGATGATCGAAGGATGCCCAGGCGCGCGGCGAGATGCTCGTCGCTCCCCGGTGGTGAACTCCACCTAGTGCGCCAGTCGCGACGACGCAGGCGAGTGTAGCGGACGCGTAGCCCCGCGCGGAGGGAGCGCAATGCACGAAATACCCGCCGCACGAAGACACCCCCTCGGACACCGTGCGCGAAGACACCCCCTTACCGGACACCAATGCGCGAAGACACCCCCCTTACCGACCACGGCCAGCACGCGACGCGCACCGCCCGTGCGCCCGCCCGTGCGGCTCCTCCCAGTCCGGCGCGGGCCCGAGCGGGATGATGTGCTTCGGGTTGAGCTCGTCGTGGGTCGTGTAGTAGTGGCGCTTGATCTGCTGCATCGCCACCGTCTGCGCCACCCCCGGCCACTGGTACAGCTCGCGCGTGTAGGCCCACAGGTTGGGGTACTCGACGATCCGCCGGTAGTTGCAGCGAAAGTGCAGGTGGTAGACCTCGTCGAAGCGCACGAGCGTCGGAAACAATCGCCAGTCAGCCTCGGTGATCTGCTCACCCAGCAGGTAGCGCTGCTTGCCAAACAGCTCCTCCAACCAGGCAAAGCTCTCGAACAGCCGCTTGAAGGCGCGCTCGTAGGCCCCTTGCAGGCGAGCGAAGCCGGCGTTGTAGACGCCGTTGTTGATCGTGTCGTACACGCGCAGGTTGACCTCGTCGATGTCCGCGCGCAAGACCGGCGGATAAAGGTCGAGCTTGGCGTCCTTGCTACCCAGCCCACCGAGCGAGTCGCCGGCGGCGAACATGCGGATGATGTCGCTGGACTCGTTGTTGACGATTCGCTGCTTCTGGGTGTCCCAAAGCACGGGCACCGTCACGCGCGCGTCGTAGCTCGGGTCGCTCTTCAGATAGGCCTCGCTCATCAGCTTCCAGCCATTGAGCGGATCGACGTAGAGCCCACCGGGCCCGTCCTCAAAACGCTCGCCCGTAAACGCCCAGCCGCGCTCGTCGCGGAAGGGCGCAACGTAGTGGATCGGCACCGCCTCGCCGAGCCCGGCCAGTTCGCGCACGATCGCGGTGCGATGACACCAGGGACAGGCAAGCGACACGTACAGGTGGTAGCGCCCGGCGCTCACGGGAAGCCCCCGCTGCCCGGTCAACGGGTGCACGCCGACCCATTCGCGGAAGTGACTGTCCTGGCGCTTGAACTCGCCTCCCCGAGCTCGCGCGCCATCACGCGGTCGACGGGACGATCCGGCGGCTTGCGTCCGTGAGCGCTCATCGCTGCGTGCCTCGGTCGCTCATCTCGAGACTACCCCTACCGCCCTACCCGAGGCCCATCATCGTTGATCTGGCCCGAAGGACCATGTGGACCCACACCTTCATCTTCGATCTGGCCCGAAGGGCCAGCTGGGTGCGTGATGGGTCAAAATGACGTTTTGATCCAGGCCATGTGCGAGCGCAGCTCGCCGCCGACGTGCTCGACCTGCGAGTCGGCTTGCTCGGCACGCATGCGCTTGAAGTTCTCCTGGCCGGCGCGGTTCTCGGCGATCCACTCGCGGGCGAAGTCGCCATCCTGGATCTCCTTGAGGATCTGGCGCATTTTCTCGCGCGTCTCCTCGGTGATCACACGCTTGCCGCGCGTGTAGTCGCCGTACTCGGCTGTGTTGGAGATCGAGTAGCGCATCCCCGCCAGGCCCTTTTCGTACATCAGGTCGACGATCAGCTTGAGCTCGTGCATGCACTCGAAGTAGGCCATCTCCGGGTCATAGCCGGCGTCGACCAGCGTCTGAAAGCCGGCCTGCACCAGCTCTGAGGCGCCGCCGCAGAGCACGGCCTGCTCGCCGAACAGGTCGGTCTCGGTCTCGTCCTTGAAGGTCGTCTCGATCACGCCGCCGCGTGTGCAGCCGATGCCCTTGGCGTAGGCAAGCGCAAGCGCACGAGCGTTGCCGGTCGCGTCCTGGTCGACCGCGATCAGCCCGGGCACGCCGCTGCCCTCGGTGAACTGACGACGCACGAGATGGCCCGGCCCCTTGGGAGCAACCATCGCCACGTCGACGCCCGGGGGCGGCACCACCTCTTTGTAGTGGACCGAGAAGCCGTGTCCGAACAGCAACTCGTTGCCCTCGGCGATGCCATCTGAGATTTCATCCCAAACCTGGTGGTGCAGCTCGTCGGGCACGAGCATCATCACGAGGTCGCCGCGACTAGCAGCCTCGACCGGCGAGAGCACCTCCAGACCGTCCGCACGGGCCTTGGCGACCGAGGAGGAGTCCTCGCGCAGGCCGACCACGACTTTGACGCCGGAGTCCTTCAGGTTGAGGGCGTGGGCATGGCCTTGGGAGCCGTAGCCGAGGATTGCGACGGTCTTGCCGTCGAGGAGGTGAGGTCTGCGTCGTCGTCATAGAGCATGGCGCCAGCGTATCCGACCGACCGTGCCGAGGCGGTCCGCCGGGTTTTGAGTGCGTATCCGACCGACCGTGCCGAAGCGGTCCGCTGGGTTTTGAGTGTTCAAAATCGGCGTGTCACGAAAGGGGGGTGTTTGCATGCACACGCTTTTTCGGTGTCTTCGAGTCCGAGGCGCTCAGGCCGTGCCGACTCCCACCAAAGTGCGCATCGGGATCTCGAGCGAGCCGTCCTCGGCTGTGTAGGGCTCGAAGCGCTTCGCCAGGCTGTTGCGTATGTCAGCAACCTCCGACTCCGGACGCGAGAGCACCGCGTCATGGAAGACACGCGCGATGTCGAGCGTCGTCTCCCAGAACTCGTCGAAGCTGGCCGCGCGCTGGGTCAGGTTCAGGCGCTCAACCCATACCTCATCGAAGCCGGCGCCTTCCAGCAGATCGCGCACGCGCTGCTTATCGCCGAGCGCAAATGGACCGGGAGCGCCCTCTGGCGGCGACTCGATCAGACCGCGCTCGAGCAGCTCGGCGCCCGGCAGTAGCGCCCACGGGTTGTGCTCGATCGCGTCCCAAACCGCCAGCGCGACATGCCCTTCGGGACGCAGCACACGGCGTGTCTCGGTCAGCGCGGCAAGCGGGTCGACCATCAGCATGTAGCCCCAGCGGCAGAACACGACGTCCACGCTTGCCACCGGCAGATCGATCCATTCGGCGTTTAGCACCTGGAACTCGACATTCGTCAGGCTCAGTTCGCCAGCGCGCTTGCGGGCGCCGTCGAGCATCGCGTCGGCCTGATCGCTGGTGATGACCCCACCGACGGGCGCAACCATCTCGGCCGCGAGAAAGCCGGTCTCGCCGAGACCGGCGGCCAGCTCCAGTACGCGCTGGCCGGGCTGGGGATCGACCGCGTCGATCATCCAGTGCGACACGGGCGCGGACAGCTCACGCAGCGTCACTTGCCGCGTAACCCAGCCCGAAGCCGCCTCTTCCCAGTGGGCGAGACTCGCCGTGCGGTGCTCGCGCGCCGCCTGCTTGTCACGTCCTTCCTCAGGTTGAACGGTGCTCATCACAAGATCCCATTGCAACTCCCGTCGCAACAGCTTGCCAGACGCGGTGCGAGGAAGGGGGTCTGAGACAAAAGTCACATGCTTTGGAACCTTGAACGGCGCCAGGCGCGCCGCGCAATGCTCGCGCACGACACGCTCCTCGATGGTCGCTCCAGCGACGCCAACCACGATCGCGCTGACGGCCTCTCCCCATCGCTCGTCCGGGCGTCCAAGCACCGCCGCCTCGAGCACGCCCGGGCACGATTCGATCACAGCCTCGATCTCGCTCGGTGCGATGTTCTCGCCGCCGCTGACGATTGTGTCGGCCTTGCGACCCGTGACGTGCAGGAAGCCGCGCTCGTCGATGCGCCCGAGATCTCCGGTGTGTAGGCGACCGTCGGCGGCCAGCGCGCCACGCGCAACAGTGGGACCCGAAAGCAGGATCTCCCCATCAGGGGCGATCTCGGTGCGCGTGCAGAACAACGGCACGCCCGCTCCGACGTCATCTGCCTCGGCGGCAAGCGGCGCCGTGGCTGCCTGTGAGCAGCACTCGGTGAGACCGTAGGTCTCGAACACGGGCACGCCCGCCGCGCGTGCACGCTGTACAAGCGCAGCCGGCACAGGTCCACCCCCCGTGAGCGCGCAGCGCAGCTGCGGCGGATCGCGCAAGCCGGCGTCGAGCAGGCGCGCAAGCGTCGTTGAGACAAGCGAGACGAGCGTGATGCGCTCTGCTTGAATGGCGGCAAGCACACGCTCGGCCTCGAAGCGCTCGTGGATCACAGCGGTCGTGGAATAGATGGCGCTGCGGATCAAGATCGACAGTCCGCCTACGTGCGAAAGCGGCAGCGCACACAGCCAGCGCTCGTTTGGATCGATGCCCAGCGCTACCCCGGAGCCGATCGCGCTCCACAGGAAGTTGCCGTAGGTCAGCTCGATTGGACGGGGATTGGATGTCGTGCCGGATGTGTGGATCACCGCGCAGACGGCATCGAGATCGTGGTGGGCGTCCCGCGCGAGCGCCTCCACCTCTCCCCCGCGCCCCTGCCACGGCCGCCAGCGGCTCGTCCACGAGCACCGCCGCGCCGGCGGCGATGCGCTCGCGCTCGGAGGGCGTCAGGCGCAGATCGACCGGGACCGCCACCGCCCCCAGCAAAAAGCACGCGTGCAGCACCTGCGCAAAGGCGACGCCGGGCGGCAACGCAATTGCCACCCGCTCGCCGCTGCGTACCCCTCGTTGGGTCAGGTCCAACGCTCCGGCACGCGCCGCACGCTCAAGCTCGGCGTAGGACAACCGGGCATCCGACGCCTGTAGCGCGGTGACCGTGGGCGCCGTGCGCGCGGCTCGCGCGAGCCATGCCTCGACCTGCATGGCTCACAGGCTAGCCTTTCGCTTTGAATCTTCGGCGCGCGCGTGCGCCGATCCAAGACAGGAGCAGCGATCGACCTTGAGCACCACCTGGACAGCAGCCGCCAGCTTCACCGACATCCGCTACGAGAAGTCAGTCGAGCCCGATAGCCGCGACGCCGAGAACGCCTCCGCACAGGATGGCGCCGCAAGCGAGCACCGAGCTCCCTGCATCGCAAAGATCACGATCAACCGCCCCGAGGTCAGAAACGCTTTCCGCCCGCTGACGGTCGTGGAGCTCTCCAAGGCGTTTGAGATGGCACGCGAGGACCCCGAGATCGGCGCGATCGTGCTGTGTGGCGAGGGGCCTCTGGCCTTCTGCTCGGGTGGCGACCAGCGCGTGCGCGGCGACTCGGGCTACCTCGCCGAGGACGAGGCCGGCTAAGCCAGATCCCACCCGCCCCGGACGCTTTCACGTGACCGACCTGCACATCCAGATCCGCCGGCTACCCAAGCCGGTAGTGGCGATGGTGGCCGGCTATGCCGTCGGCGGCGGCCACGTGCTGCATCTCGTGTGTGACCTGACGATCGCCGCCGACAATGCTCGCTTCGGGCAGACCGGGCCGCGCGTGGGCTCCTTCGACGGCGGCTTCGGCGCGGGCCTGCTGGCAAACGTGGTGGGCGTCAAGAAGGCCAAGGAGATCTGGTTCCTGTGCCGCCAATACGACGCTCAACAGGCGCTTGAGATGGGCCTTGTCAACACGGTCGTGCCGCTCGAGCGCTTGGAGGAGGAGACGGTCGGGTGGTGCCGCGAGATGCTTGCTTTGTCGCCTTTCTCACTGCGCCTGTTGAAGGCGAGCTTCAACGCATCCGAGGACGGGCTTGCCGGCATCCAGCAGCTCGCGCACGACGCCAACCTGCTGTTCTACGGCAGCGAAGAGGCCAAAGAGGGACGCGAGGCCTACAAGCAGAAGCGCAAGCCAGACTTCGACCAGTTCCCGAGGCGGGCATAGAAAGCGCACATGGCCTGGATGAGATTCAGACTGCGGCAAGCAGGACGTCGATCGACCGAGAGACAGATCGCGGCATGAGAGCGAGGCGGCCATGACCACGATGGGGACGATCGGCGCTCCCACGCCGACCGCTGCGCAGACGCCGAAAGCATCGAGCGCGGTTCACATCTGGCTGATGGCGGCGCGCCCGCGCACACTGCCTGCCGCGGTAGCTCCCGTGCTGGTTGGCACCTCGCTCGCGCTCGGCGCCGGCCACTTCCGCCCGCTCGCTTTCGTAGCGGCGCTGCTTGGCGCGATCTTCATCCAAGTGGGCACCAACCTGTCCAACGACTATTCCGACGCGCGACGCGGCGCCGACACCGAGGACCGCCTCGGGCCGGTACGCGTGACTGCCGGCGGGCTCGTCCCACCTGGGAGAGTGCTGCTGGCCACCTACGTCACCTTCGGCTTGGCTGTGCTGTGCGGTGTCTACCTGGTGATCGTCGCCGGCTGGGAGCTGATTGCGGTCGGCGGCGCCTCGATCCTGGCGGGCGTGCTCTACACGGGTGGCCCGCGGCCCTATGGCTACGAGGGCCTGGGTGAGCTGTTCGTGTTCCTCTTCTTCGGGATCGTGGCCGTGACGGGCTCTTACTTCGTGCAGGTGCAACAGCTCCCGTGGCAGGCGTTTGCCTGCGCGATTCCGGTAGGGCTGCTGGCAAGCGCGATCCTCGTGGTCAACAACGTGCGCGACCTGGAGACCGACCGTCGCGCAGGCAAGCGCACGCTTGCTGTGCGCCTCGGTAGAGAGCGCACGCGCACCCTCTACACAGCGATGGTCGCGGGCGCGTTCGTGCTCGTACCGCTACCGTGGCCGCTTGGCTCGATGACCGCTTGGCTTTTGCTGCCGTGGCTTGCGATCCCACTTGCGATCCCACTCGTGCAAGTCGTTCGCTCACGCGTGGACGGCCCCGCGCTGAACGGCGCTCTGGCCAAGACGGGAATGCTGCAGCTCGTCTTCTGCCTGCTGTTCGCCGCCGGCATCCTTGCAAGCGGTGGGATCTAACTCAGAAGCGATCCACTCATATTCACCCCTCCGCAACCGAACAACTGAGAGTCACTCTGACTCTTACTCTCCCATCACTTCCCCTAGAGGAATGATGTGACGCGAAGCGAGCCGCGATGAGAATGACCGTGCGGCGGCATACGTTGCGCCTGCGCGAGCCGCTGCAAACCTCCTACGGCGCCGTCACCGAGCGGGAGCTACTGATCGTCGCTATCACCGACGAGGACGGCGTCAGCGGCTATGGCGAGGCGGCGCCACTGGAGGCCTACGACGGGGTCAGCAGCGCGCGCGTGGAAGCGGCGCTCGAGCGCTACCGACACTGTGGTCGAGGGCGCAGCCGCCATGAACGGCGCGGAAATCGTCGACGCCTGCCGCCGCGTGGACGACTTGCCGGAGGCGTTCGCGGCGATCGATCTCGCGCTTTGGGATCGCGCTGGACGACGCATGGGTAGGCCGATCGCCTCGCTCGTGACCGACACGCCGGCGCCAACGGTCACGGTCAACGCGACCCTGTCGGCAACTCGACCGCGCAGGCGCGGCTTTGCAAGCGGAGCTCGCAGTCGAGCAGGGCTTCAGCTGCCTGAAGGTCAAGGTTGGCGTCGGTGACGACGCCGGCCGCATAGCGGCGGTGCGGGCGGCCGCTGGTCCTCATGTGGCATTGCGCATAGACGCCAACGGCGCCTGGAGTGTCGAGCAGGCGGTGCGCAACATCGAAGCGCTCGCCCCCGCCGGCCTGGAGCTTGTCGAGGAGCCGGTCCACGGCCTCGCGGAGGTGCGCGAGGTGCGCGAGCGCGTGGCGACGCGCGTGGCGATCGACGAGACGGCAGCAGAGCACGGCGCGCTGACAGCCGGCGTGGCCGACGCGGTCTGCCTGAAGATCTCTCGCTGCGGAGGCATCTCTGGACTGCTGGCCGCCGCCGCGCTCGTGCGCGCCTCGGGAGCCGAGGTTTACGTCGCCTCGACGCTCGACGGTCCACTTGGTGTAGCTGCCGGGGTGCACGCCGCTGCCGCGCTCGCCTCGCGCGGGCCGCTGCCCGCCTGTGGCCTGGCCACGCTCTCCATGTTCGACGGTCTCGACGAGCAGCTCGCGCCCCTGGACGGTGAGATCACGGTCCCCGATGGCCCGGGACTCGGCGTCGAGCCGCTGTGAGGAGCCCAAATTGCAGCTGGTCACTAGGCCTTAGGAGACCGCTTGCCTCTGTGCATCACTCTCCTCTATGACAGCGCCATCGCCACGTTCTTTGGGTTCTCGAACAGCAGGCAGTGACCGCCACCAGTCACGTGCAGCAGCGAGTCGGGCAACAGCTTGACCATCCGTTCGCTCGTTCGCACGAACTTGCGATCGCGGTGGCCCGCCACAACGGTCACTGGCATCTCCAGGTCCTCGAGCCTCTCCCACAGCGACGGCATCTCACCGGTGCCGATGCCGCGCAAGGCCGCCGCAACTCCGCTTGGGACCGTTGCGCGCCTGGTCGGCGCGCGCGAGCGCATCGACCTCAGGCGGGTCATCCGCGAACATCGGCTTGGAGCGCCACCGCTCGATGAACTCCTCGATCGAGCCCTGCTCGATTTCCTTAGCGAAGCGACGATCGCGCCGCCGGCGCGCGGCTCGTTCTGTGGCGTCCTCGTATGCCGGCTGTAGCTGAGACGAGGACGAGGCGCTCGACCCTATGCGGCGCCTGCAGCGCCACGTGCAAAGCGATGCGACCCCCCATCGAATAGCCGCCGAGCACGAAGCGCTTGGGGCTGCGCTCGAGCACGCTGGCCACGCACTTGGCGAAAGTGATCGGTCGCCGCGCGTCGGCTAGATCACCGTGTCCAGGTAGGTCAAGTGCAAGCGGACGATAGCGTTGGGCGGGCAAAAGCTTTTCGACCGCGGCCCACGCACAGCGCGTCCCCCCAAATCCGTGCAACAAAACCACATCCTCGATCACTCCCACATCCTATGAACTGTCAAGCCAAGCAATGAAATCAATCGCCCAGGTCCCAGCGAGGAACCGCAAATCAATCGTCCAGGTCCCAGCGAGGAACCGCAAATCGATCGCCCAGGTTCCGGCGAGAAACCGTGCAATTTGCCGATGAGCAACCATCCAAATTTCCCATGACTCAAGCCACCGACACCTACAAGCTGCTCGGCGCATTCGTCGACGAGCTTGCGCGCTGCGGCATGCGCGACGCCTGCACTTCGCCAGGGTCTCGCTCAACCCCGCTCGTGCTGAGCCTTGCCCGCGAGCAGCGCTTGCGCTGCCACTCGCACATCGACGAGCGCTGCTCGGGCTTCTTTGCGCTGGGGCTTGCTAAGGCCTCAGGACTGCCGGTGGCGATCACCTGCACATCGGGGACCGCCGTAGCCGAGCTGCTGCCCGCGGTCGTCGAGGCATACGAGGCGCGTGTGCCCTTGATCGTGCTGAGCGCAGACCGACCGCCCGAGCTGCGCGAGCTCGGCGCGGGCCAGACGATCGACCAGCTCAAGATCTTCGGCGACTTCGCCAAGTGGTTCTTCGAGGTCGGCACGCACGAGGCCGGCAGCGAACGCTTGCGCTGGATACGCACGCTTGCCTGCCGCGCGTGGTCGACAACGTTGGAGGGCACGCCCGGGGTCGTGCACCTGAACTTTCCGCTGCGCGAGCCACTTGTCTGCGACGAGCTTCTCGAAGCGCCCGGCGAGGGACGACCCGATGGGCGACCTTTCGTGATCCGCCCCTCCCAAGCCGCGGCGATGACGCACAGGCCCAGCTCGGTATCGACGAGTCCAGCCCCAAATTCAGCACTGCTCGAGCTGATCCGCTCATGCCGACGAGGCGTGCTTGTGGCAGGACGCCATGAGCGAGGAACACCGCTTGGTCATGCCGCCGCGCGATTCTGCGAGCTTCTAGGCTGGCCACTGCTCGCCGATCCGATGTCGGGCGCGCGACGCGGGGACGCGGCCGTCGCGCATTACGACGCGCTGCTGCGCGAGCCGGGATTCGCGCGCGAGCACACACCCGACTTCATCCTGCGTGCCGGCGATCTGCCCGTGTCGAAGCCGCTGCGCATGTGGCTTGCGGGTCTCGGCGATACTCGCCAGGTCGCATTCGACCCTGAGGGCGCCTGGCAAGACCCGGCAAGCGTCCTCTCTAGTTCGTTCGTGTTCGAGCCGGCAGCGGCCTTGAGCGCGCTCACGAACACGCTCGAAGGCTCGACCGCGCCTGACCCTGATTGGCTGGCGAGCTGGCGTAGCGCCGACGAGTTGGCGGCCGAGGCGGTCTTGGGCGTGCTCGCTGCCAGTGGCTGCAGCGAGCCCTCGGTAGCGACTGAGCTGGGCGTGCTGCTGCCTGAGGAGGCAACGCTGTTCGTGGCGTCCTCGATGCCGGTGCGCGACATCGAGAGCTTCTGGCCGGTGCGACCTGATCCACCGCGGGTGCTGTGCAACCGCGGCGCCAATGGGATCGACGGTACCGTCTCGAGCGCGTTTGGCGCGGCCGCAGCCAGCCATGATCCGGTTGTGCTGCTCATCGGTGACGTCGCGCTCGCGTACGACCTCAGCGCCCTGCTCTCCGCGCGTCGGCTCGATCTGAAGCTAACGATCGTGCTGATCAACAACGAAGGCGGCGGAATCTTCGATTTCCTGCCAGTGGCCAAGGTGAAGATGGCGCAAGGCTCGACGGGGGGGCAGTCGCGCTTGGGTGACTCACTCGGCGATCAGAGCGGCGAAATGACGCCCCAAGACATCTACACCAGGCACATCGCCACACCAACGGGCCTCGACTTTGCTCAGGCCGCAACGCTCTACGGGCTCAGCCATGAGCGCGTCGCGGACGTCGCTGGCTTTCGGGCAGCACTGGAGCAGGCGTTGGCGGCACGAGACTCGGGGATCATCGAAGTGCGGACCACTCGCGACGCCAACGTCGAGTTGCATAGACAGGTCTGGAATGCCGTGGCCGGAGCGCTCAGCTCGTAGTCAGGCCACTCAGTTCGAATCCGAACGACCCGGCTCAGGTGTTCACATCGGGCAGAGATGCTGTCGCGATCTGGGCTTCGCCGGCTGATTGTTCTTCGGGTTGGATCCAGTCCTCCGGCGGTTCGACCTGCATCTGCACCCAAACGCTACGACGTGCCATTCCATCCGCTCCTTCGTCAACTCTCATCAATAATTTGCGGCCACTAACGGTGCGATCCTAATGGCTTGAACGAGCCGCCGGCCCCACAGGACCAGTCCGTCGGCCGGGAACTATGAGAAAATGGCAACGCCTCAAAGGCATATCGGCATTCAGATGGGACGATGGCCCCTACCGGCATGCTGCAATCGTGCTGCAATAGTGCTACGCTGGGAGTCGTGTCATCTGTTGCCCTAGCCCCCCATCCGCTCATCCGAGAGGCCGTCTACCTACACGAGATAGCTCAGCTCACGGATGCCGACATCGCGCGCGCAACAGGTGTGGCTCGCAGTACGGCGCGGGCGTGGCTTGCGCATACACGCTCTCCGACTGGGGAGAGGGCAGAGCGGCTGATCGAGTTGTCTGCACTTGTGGAGCGTTTGGCGCGCGTGATGGAGCCTTCTTACATCGCGGTCTGGTTGCGCAAGCCCGTGCCTGCTCTTGCGGAGAGCAAGCCGATAGACGTGATCGCCAGCGGTGACTACATGCGTGTGGCGGAGTTGGTTTCCGCGCTCGAAGAGGCTTCTTTCTCATAGGTCTCTGCCGTCGTGGCGTCCGGTGTCCAGCGTGTGTCGGTGGCGGGTTCATGGTGGCGGCAGACGCCTCACGGTGGGGATCCGTTGTGGCTGGCATCCCCGCCATCAAGTGGCCGTTGGCAGGTAGGCAGCAACTTGGCGGCGATCTACCTTGCTGACGAGGAGCAGACGGCTTGGGCGGAGTGGTATCGGGTGCTCGCCGAGATTGGGCTTCCTCCCACCCACCAGATGCCCCGCGACCTGTGGCGTTGGACGGTCGCTGTAAGCGACATCGCCGATCTCTCCACCTCCGCCAAGCTCGCGGAGCTCGGCCTTACCGTTCCCCATCCCGGTCGGCGGACCTGGCCGCAGTTTCAAGCCGTCGGCGAGGAGCTACATAGAGAGGGATATCGCGGCGTGCTCTATCCGAGCGCCGCCCGCCCAGATCATCAGGCGCTCTGCCTCTTCCGCGAGAACATCGTTATTCCAGGCGCTGATCCGATACGTCCGCCCACGACCTACCGCGACCCTCCAGCACCTCCGACGGGAATGTGCACCTGAACCAAGCAAGAGCTCGCCCAAACTCGCCCAAGATTCCATTCAAGATTCCAATTTGAGCGAATCTCAGCTGATCCGAGATCACTGAAGCACAGTAAAACGGGTGATTACGCCCACAAAAGTCCCCCAGATTCGGTTCGTGACCGGACGCTCAGCTTGTGAGCAAAGGCAACAGCGCCTGCAGCTTGACCTCGGTCTCCGCAAGCTCGGCGGCGGGCCTGGATCCACGCACGATCCCGTTACCGGCATAGCAGTGGGCGACGTTGCCGCGCAACAGAGCGCAACGCAACGCAACGCAGAACTCGCCGTCGCCGGCCGCGTCGGTCCAGCCGACCGGACCGGTGTACCAGCCGCGGTCCAGGCCCTCCAGCGCCGGGATCAGGCCGAGCGCCTCCGCTGAAGGCTCGCCGCCGACCGCCGGCGTTGGGTGCATCAGACCCGCCAGCTCGATCGCCTCGACCGGCGCCGCCAGCTGTGCCCTGATCGGGGTCGCAAGATGCTGGATGTTGGCCATCTTCACGAGCGTCGGCTCAGGGGGGGTGGCGACCCAGATCGCATAGCGGTTGAGCGTGCGCTCGATCCGCCTTGCCACGATCGCGTGCTCCTCGCGGTAGCTCTCGTCGCGCATCAGCTGCTCGCCCAGGTGCGCGTCTACGGCAGGGTCGGCGCTGCGCCGCGTGGAGCCGGCCAGCGCGATCGTGCTGACGCGCTGGCCCTCACGGCGCACGAGTAGCTCGGGGCTCGCGGCCACCAATGTGGCATCGCCACGCCCGATGCAGAAGACAAAGCACGAGGGGAAAGCGTCGCGCAGCACGCCGAACACGGCCGCCGGATCGTAGTCACTCGGCGCGTGCACCTGGACCTCGCGCGCGAGCACGATCTTCTGCAAGTCGCCTGCGCGGATCGTCTCGGTAGCGCGGGCGACTGCCGCCTCGAAATGCTCGGGGGGCATGCCGCTTGAGACCTGGAAGCGGCCCGTGGGTGCTGGATCGAGTAGCGGCAGCGGCGTATCTGAGAGCTCCTCCAGACGCCGATCAAGCGCGCTGAGCACCTCCTCGGCGGTGTCGTCAGGCTGGACCAGGGCAGCGAGTGTGAGGCGCACACGACGCTCGCCATCGCGCTGCTCTCGCATAAAGGTCACCTCGGGCACGACCAGCGAGGCCGGCTCGAAGCCTCGCCAGGCCGGAGAGCCGCCGCCGTCGGGGGCGAAGGCAAAGCCGCCGACGGCGATCGGGCCACCGCCTCCCCGCTCGCCCGGGGAGTCAGCTACCGCCTTCGCCGACAGCGAGCGCCAGCGATCGGCGACCGTGACGAAGCGATCGGGACCCGAATCCTCGATACGGATCGCCTCGCCAAGACCGGCCAGCGCCGCGCCACCGCGATCGGGCTGCTCGAAGACGAACCACGGCTCTTCGGCGCGACGCGACGCGCACACGACCGCGGAGGGGTCGACATCCTTTGCAAGCGTGCATGTGATCGTCGCAAGCGTCGGCTGTCCCGAGCGGCGTGCGCGCTGGAGCGCCAGGTCGAGCCGTGCGCCCAGACGTCGCGGTCCGGCGTCGCTGAGCGTGAACGGCGACCCGATCCGATCGCGACCGCTCGCCGGTTAAGGGCCTCACAGGCTCATCTTTCCATGACTTAGCGATAACACCTCATGGCTCCTAGACCTTCGCTGGGCATGCTGGCCGATTGGAGGTCCCATTTGATCTTCAATCGGTAAGGACGCACCGACCGCCGTGTGCTTTGCACACAAGGGAGGGAGGACGCAGTATCGCGCCGCTCAGCGGGCGTCTAGGTCTCAGCCCTACCCCGCGCGATTGCTATCTCGCCCGTGCGCATCATCTCGATCAGGCCGAACGGCCGCACCATGCTCTCGAACGCCTCGACCTTCTCGGTCGTGCCCGTGACCTCGACGATCACCGAGCGCTTGGTGACGTCCACCACCTTGCCGCGGAAGATCTCAGTGATCTGCATCAGCTCGCCGCGCTGGGCGCCGTCGGCGGAGATCTTGAACAGCGCCAGCTCGCGCGCGACCGTGTCGGTCGGCTCGAGATCGCGGATCTTCAGCACGTTGACGAGCTTGTGCAGCTGCTTTGTGACCTGGTCGATCGGGTGGATCGCGCCGTCGACGGTCAGCGTCACGCGCGAGACGTGATCGTCGTCGGTCGGCCCGACAGTGAGCGTGTCGATGTTGAAGCCCCGCCTTGCGAACAAGCCGGCGATCCGGGTCAGAACACCCGACTTGTTCTCGACCAGGATCGAGAGGACGTGCTTGCGCCCTGAGCGCAGGTTGCCGGAGGCCTGCAGCCCCTCGAGGCTCAACGGCTCCTTGGTGGCTGGCTCGACTCATCGAGCCGCTCACCCCACCATCTCGCGGGCGGCTTGCCCCGCCGGGATCATCGGGTAGGTGTTCTCCTCTCGCGTGACCTTCACGTCGACCACGACCGGGCCGTCGGTGGCGATCGCGCGCTTCATGTCCTCCACGAGCGTCGTCTTGTCGTCGAAGCGCATGCCGGTCGCGCCGTAGGCCTCGGCGAGCTTGACGAAGTCGGGGTAGTCGCCCGTCTCCACGTGGCTGTAGCGACCATCCCAGAACAGCTCCTGCCACTGGCGCACCATGCCGAGGTAGCCGTTGTTCATGATGAACACCTTGATCGGGATTTTCTCCTGAGCGCAGGTGGCGAGCTCCTGGGCGTTCATCTGCACCGAGCCGTCGCCGGCGATGCAGCACACAGTCCGCTCGGGACAGCCGACGGCCGCGCCCATCGCGGCGGGCAGGCCGAAGCCCATCGTGCCGAGCCCGCCGGAGTTGATCCAGCGGCGCGGCGCTGGGAAGTCGTAGTACTGGGCGGCCCACATCTGGTGCTGGCCGACGTCGCTGGTGAGGATCGCCTCGCCGCCGGTGGCCTCGTGCAGCGCCTGGATCATGTACTGCGGCTTGATCTCGTTGTCGGCTGAGTCCTCGAAGCCGAGCGGGTACTTCTCGCGCCAGCCTTCGATCCGCTGCCACCACTCGCTCAGGCGCTCGCTGGGGGCGCTCAGCGCGCGGTACTCGACGAGCAGCTTGGCGAGCACGTGCTTGGCGTCGCCCACGATCGGGATGTGCGCGGGGATGTTCTTTGAGATCTCGGCCGGGTCGACGTCGATGTGGATGAACTTGGCGTTGGGGGCGAACTCGGAGAGCTTGCCGGTGACGCGGTCGTCGAAGCGCGCGCCCACGGCGCAGATCAGGTCGGCCTCGTCCATCGCGTAGTTGGCGGCGCGCGTGCCGTGCATGCCGAGCATCCCCAGCCACTGCGGGTGCGGAGCGCCGTCGGCCGTGCGCGCGGGGAACGCGCCCAGGCCCATCAACGTGCAGGTCACGGGGAAGCGGTCGGCGGTGGCGAACTCGACGAGCTCGCTCGCGGCGTTCGCGTTGACGACGCCGCCGCCCGCATAGATCACGGGACGGTGGGCCGCCGCGAGCGCCTTTGCCGCTTGGCGGATCTGCTTCTGGTTGCCCTCGAGCGTCGGCTGATAGCCGGGCAGGCGCACGTCGGCGACCGGCTCGTAGGGGATCTCCGCTCGCGAGAGATCCTGGGGAATGTCGACCAGCACCGGCCCGGGACGGCCGCTGCGCGCCAGGAAGAACGCCTCGTGGATCGCCCGCGGGATTTCCAGAGGATCCTGGATCATGAAGGAGTGCTTGACGATCGGCATCGTGATGCCGATCGTGTCGGCCTCCTGGAAGCCGTCGGTGCCGAGCAGCTCGGTGCGCACCTGGCCCGTGATGAACACGACCGGCACGGAGTCCATCATCGCGTCGCAGATCGGGGTGATCAGGTTGGTCGCGCCGGGACCGCTGGTGGCGAACGCCACGCCTACCTCTGCCGGTGGCCTTCGCGTAGCCCTCAGCCGCGTGACCACCGCCGGCCTCGTGGCGCACCAGGATGTGGCGCAGACCACCGTCCACGAACGCGTCGTAGGTCGGGAGGTTGGCGCCACCGGGCAGACCGAAGACGACATCCACGCCCTCCGCCTTCAAGCATTCCATCACCGCGTCAACTGCACGCATTGCACCGACCTCCTTTCGTTCGATCCGGGGATTGCCTAACAGTGGGGGCGTCGGTCGGCCCCCCACTTTTCTAAAGGCGAGTGTACCAGCGGGTTTTCGCCCTCCCACTCGGGCCTCCTGCCGTTGTGGCGGCCTCAAACAGCCCTGTTGCCCTCGCGTGAGGACAGGCTCTACGTGGACGCCTCTACGAGCTGCCGATGGCAACGCCGATCGCGAGCACGATCGCGCCCGCAAGCGTGACCACGATCAGCGATGAGCGCAACGACACATCGAGGAAGCGCTGGCGCACCCAGGCGATCACGAACAGCTCGACGGCCACCACGCAGCCGGCGACGATCAGGGCCTTATGCGTGTCGGCGATCAGGAAGGGCAGCGTGTGGAAGATCCCGCCGAGCGCGGTCATGCCGCCCGTGATCGTGCCGCGCACCAGCGGCGAGCCACGACCAGTGGTCTCGCCTGTGTCCGACAGCGCCTCGGAGATGCCCATGCTGATGCCGGCACCGAGCGCGGTCGACAGGCCAACCACGAACGCCGTGTGCGAGTTGGAGGAGACCGCCGCTGCGAAGATCGGGGCGATCGAGGAGACGGTGCCGTCGATCATGCCGACCAGTGCCGGCTGCACGACGCGCAACACGAACGAGCGCTCGTTCTCGTAGCCGGCACGATGGATCAAGCCGGCGATTCGCGACTCGCGCGCGGCGGGCTTGCTCGGCTTCTCGGCGGTGACGGACATCCATCACAGCGTATGCGAAGAACCGGCTTAGGGCAGCCGAAATCGGCTTAGGTAAGCCGAAGTTGCCGATTGCGCCAGGAACTGTGCGCGGCCCCTTGAGGTGCCTCGCCAGGACAGCTCAGGCACACGCCCGGACCCGCCGAAAGTATCAGCCGAGCTCAGGCACACGGCTCGAGTGCACCAAAAGCGTCAGCCGGAGTGGGATGCGATGCTGCCCTGGAGAGTCTCGGGCACGAGCACTTGCTCGGGATACTCGAACTCCTCGCCACAGCGCGTGCAGAGCGCGTCGTGGAGCTTGGTCACACGACCGCATTTGGGGCATTGCCGGCGGAGCTCGTCACGTTCGTAGCGGTAGGCGATCGCTGCCATCAGCCCGAAGATGGGCACGACAGCCGAGATCAGGAACCACAACACAAACGAGCTGCCCTTGATGCGACCGACGATTCCACCCGCCAAGCCGAAGAAGAGAGCAGATGACTAGATAGGCCATGTGCGAGCTCTTAGGACGCCCGTGGCAAGGTGCCGGCTAGAACAGGACCTTCACGGCCCAGATGATGGCGACGATCGCCAATATGACGACGGCGAAGCCGGCGATCGCCACGGCGACGCCGATCAGGACGTGCAGCAGGAAGTAGCCGACGACCAAGCAGGATCAGGATCGCAACGATCGTCCGTCCGAGCGAGCCTGATGAGGAACTCTCTGGAGCTGAAGGACTCACATCAGAGAGCGTAGCTCAAAAGCAGGCGCTCGAGACGATCCGGGGGCGTTGGGAAGGCAGGCGTGCGGCGTTTCAAGGAGGCGCGGCCGGGCAGGCTCTGAGACCCTGCCCGGCCGCGCCCATTCACCACGAGGAGGGGACTCGTGGCGAGGTTTGGCACTGCATGCCATCCCTGGCCCTACACGCACCATCCGCCTGGCTATGGCACCCGTGGCACATTCCCTGCCTGAGATCCCCACCCACCCGCCGGAGGACGATCCAGGCCATGGGAGCGCCCGACGCTCGTGAGGCGATAGCGTCGGATGCGCACTCCTTGGCCCGGAACATCCGCGGCGTCCTCTGGCAGCAGGAGAAACCGCCGAGGAGGAGTTGCCATCGAATTTGAGCTCGGCCTGTTCATGTCGACCATATTGCCCTCGGAAGGCCCTTATGTATTTGGACTTTCGTCCAAAATGTCAGGTGCACAGGTGTCCTGAGTGCAGAGATGCCCGTTCCCAAGGTGTTATCTAGACGTTCGCAAAGGGGGTGCTTACCTGGACCGATCTAGACATCTCGTGAAAGGGGGTGCTTACGCGGATCGCGGTTTTTTAGATACCCAGCTGCTCGTTCACGAGCCGCGTGACCTCGCCGCCGTCGGCGCGACCCTTGGTCTCGCGCATTACGTAGCCGACGATCGGGCCGATCGCCTTGGCATTGCCACCCTTGACACGCTCGGCGGCATCCGCATTGGCCGCCAGGGCTGCGGCCACGACGGCGGCAAGGTCATCGCCGCCGTCAAGCGCGGCAAGGCCCTCGGCCGCGACGATCGCAGCTGGGTCTCCCCCCTCTGCCACGAGCCGATCGAGCACCTGGCGCGCGGCGCCCACGCTTACCTGCTTGGCGCCGACCATTCCGGAGAGCGTGGCCAGCGCGGCCGGCGTGACGCGCGAGTCGGCCGGGCTCTGGCCGTCCTCCAAACGGGCGAGCAAGTCGGCGACGATCCAGTTGGCAAGCGTCTGCGGCGCCGGCGCCGGGTCCGCCTCGGCGGCCAGACCCTGCTCGAAGTAGTCGCCGAGCTCGGCGCTGAAGGCGAGGCGACGGGCGCTTTCCTCACTTAGCCCAAGCCGCTCGAAGCGCTCCGCCCTGGCGGCCGGCAGCTCTGGCATCGCGGCGCGCGCCGCGTCGAGCATCGACTCCTCGACGGCCACCGGCACCAGGTCTGGCTCGGGGAAGTAGCGATAGTCGTGCGCCTGCTCCTTGGAGCGCAACGAGGTGATACGGCCGCTGTCTGGGTCGAAGTGAAGAGTCTCCTGCAAGACGCGACCGCCGCCGCTCAGGATCTCTTCCTGGCGGACGATCTCGGCGCGGATGCCGCGTTCGATGAAGCGGAAGGAGTTCATGTTCTTCAGCTCGGTCTTCGTGCCGAGCTCGCTTGTGCCGGCGGGGCGCAGCGAGATATTGGCGTCGCAGCGCAGCGAGCCCTCCTCCATGTTCACGTCCGAGACGCCAAGCTGGCGCATAGTGGTGCGCAGCAGCCGCAGCCACTCCCCCGCCTGCTCGGCGGAGCGCAGGTCGGGCTCGGTGACGATCTCCGCCAGCGGCGTGCCGCCGCGGTTGAAGTCGACGATCGAGGCATCGGAGGCGTGGATACGGCCGCTCGAGCCGACGTGGACGAGCTTGGCGGCGTCGTCCTCCAGGTGCACGCGGTGGATGCGCACCTCCGCCAGCTGGCCGCCGAGGCACAGGGGCTCGTCGTACTGGGAGATCTGGTAGCCCTTGGGCAGGTCGGGATAGAAGTAGTTCTTGCGGTGGAAGATCGAGCGCGGGGCGAGCTTCGAGCCGACCGCCATGCCGATCATCAGGCCGAAGTGGATCGCGCGCGCGTTGGCAACCGGCAGCGCGCCCGGTAGGCCAAGGCATACGGGGCAGGTGTGAGTGTTGGGGGGATCTCCGAAGGACAATTCGCAGCCGCAGAACATCTTCGTGCGCGTCGCCAGTTGGATGTGGATCTCCAGGCCGATGACTGGCTCGTAGGCAGTCGTCATCGACCATGCCCCCCGCGCGCGCGGGGGGCATCCCCGATTTGGGGACACACACCCAAGGCTCGCGCCCCGACGAGAATGCTGCGCTTGCTCATGCGCCCCCTCTAGGGGACCCACCATCGCGGTGGGCAGGCAGACGCGCCGGGGTCGCGTCGAAGCCGATCACCCGCTCCAGTGCGTATGCCGCGTCGAGCAGCGCGTTCTCGCTGAAGGCCGGGCCGGCTAGTTGCAGACCTACTGGTAGCCCTCTTCCACCAGGGCCAAGTCCCTGCTCGGCGCCGCTTAGGCCACACGGGATCGAGATCGCGGGAATGCCTGCCAGCGACATCGGCACTGTGCAGAAGTCGTTGAGGTACATCGACAGCGGATCGCCGGTCTTGGCGCCCAACTCGAAGGCAACCGTCGGGCTTGTGGGCGTGACGACGAAATCGACACGCTCGAAGACGGAGCGGAAGTCCTCGACGATCTTTGTGCGCACCCGCTGGGCGCGGCCGTAGAAGGCGTCGTAGTAGCCGGATGACAATGCGTAGGTGCCGAGCATGATGCGTCGCTTGACCTCCGCGCCGAAGCCATCGTGGCGCGTTTGCGTGTACATGCCGAGGAGGTCATCGGCGTCGACTCGCAAGCCATAGCGGACGCCGTCGAAGCGGGCTAGGTTCGACGATGCCTCGGCTGGGGCGATCACGTAGTAGGCCGACAGCGCGTGCGGTGCGTGGGGCAGGCGCACCTGCTCGATGGTTGCGCCCAATCGCTCGGCTTGCTGCAAGCTGGCGTTGAAGGCGACGAGCACGCCCGCTTCGATGCCTTCGCCTGTCAGCTCCTCGGGCACGCCCAAGCGGATCCCCGCAAGGCTCTCGGCGCTCGGCAATGCGATCTTGTGCGGAAAGCTCAAAGAGGTGGCGTCGCACTCGTCGCGGCCGACCATGTAGCGCAGCATCAGGGCCGCGTCGCTGACGTCGCGTGTCAGCGGACCCGCCTGGTCAAGCGAGGAGGCGAAAGCGATCATCCCGTAGCGCGAGACCGCGCCGTAGGTCGGCTTCATGCCGACGATCCCGCACAGGGCGGCCGGCTGGCGGATCGAGCCGCCCGTGTCGGTGCCGAGCGCCCACGGTGCCAAACCGGCCGCCACGGCCGCGGCGCTGCCGCCGGAGGAGCCGCCGGGCACGCGCGTGCGGTCCCATGGGTTGAGCACCGGGCCGTAGGCGGAGTTCTCGTTGGAGGAGCCCATCGCGAACTCGTCCTGGTTGGTCTTGGCCAGCAGTGGGGCGCCGGCCTTCTGCAGGCGCTCGACCACTGTGGCGGTGTACGGCGGCAGGTAGCCCTCGAGGATGCGCGAGCCCGATTGACTCGGCACGTCCTTTGTGCAGAACAGGTCCTTGACCGCCAGCGGCACGCCGCCCAACGGAGCTCCGGACTGGGGTGCCGCAAGCTGAGGTGCCGGCTCTTCGGGCGCGACCCAGGTGAAGCAGTTCAGCTCGTCCGCCGGCGCGCGCGCGCGGTAGGCGTCGAACAGCTCGCCCGCCTCGAGCTCGCCCGCGGCAAGCGCCTGTGCGGCGGCCGCGGCTGACAGATCCAGCAGCTCGCTCGCGCTCATGCGAGGCGACCGCAGAGCCGATGCGCGAGGTTGGAATCGCGCGCAAGTGGGTGCCGTGGCTCATGCTCAGGCGTCCCGACTTGGGACGAGGTGACGCATCGTCATGCCTGCGGGGAGGGGACTAGGAAACCCTCGCCGCTGACAGCCGGCGCCTGGGCCAGCACGACCTCGCGCGGGAGCGACTCGCACGGCTCGTCTGGGCGCAGCCTGCCTGTTACCTCGGCGACGTGCGTAGTGACCGGCACACCCTCCAGGTCAAGCTCGGCGATCTTGGCCACGTGGTCCAGCACGGCGGAGAGCTCGCGCGCCATCGGCTCGATCTCCTCCTCGCTCAGGCGCAGGCGCGCCAAGGCTGGCTACGTGCAGTACCTCGTCGCGGTCGATCATCGGCTGCGCATTCTAGGTGGAAAGTTTGCGCGGCTCGGGGGTTGGCCGGCGGGTACAGCGACGTGCGTTCGTCGCGCATCGACTGCCATGAGCCCACGAAGATCAGGATCGTGCCTGCCAGCGCCAGCCAGGCGCCCGCGCACAGCGAGGTTGCCGAGTCTGGTCGCTCGAGCACGCGCACGATCGCGGCGATCACGCCGACCAGCCCGAACAGGACGCTCCAAACCGCTGCGGCCACCGGGAAAGCCGTCGAGCGCTCGGTGATCGTGGTGAGCACGAGCACCAGGGCGCCCAGCGCGGCGATCATGATCAGCACGACCGCCGGTCCAAACGTTGACCACGCGCTGAGCAGGACTCCAGCGTTTTCATACCACGGGCGTGTGAGCGCGACGATCACCAAGATCGCGCCCAGCAAGGCGACTCAGCTCCCCTGAGCGCAGTCGGGTGAGCTTCATCGTGCCCCTCACGGCCTGTCTTCGAACGGTCGTCGTGTGTGCCGCAGCGTCTCACCCAACGGCAGCGCACGTCTGCTCACGCCTCCGCCGCCATCTCTCCCCACGAGCCCACCGCCATCTCTCCTCACGAGCCCACCGCCATCTCTCCCAAGGACGAAGTCTGCTGCTGCTTTTGCTGAGCGCGGGCAGCTTGCAGCGTGTTGCTGAGGAGCATCGCGATCGTCATCGGCCCGACCCCGCCCGGCACCGGCGTGATCGCGCTCGCCACCTCGCTCACCGCCGCGAAGTCGACATCGCCGACGAGGCCGCTCTTGGTGCCTGCCTGCTCTGGCGAGAGACGGTTCATGCCAACGTCGATCACGATCGCGCCCGGCTTGACGAAGTCGCGCTCGATGATTCTTGGCCTGCCCACGGCCGCGATCAAGATGTCCGCGCGAGCGCACACCTCGCGCAGGTCTCGCGTGCGCGAGTGGCAGATCGTGACGGTCGCGTTCGCCTCCAGCAGCAACTGCGCCATCGGCTTGCCGAACAAGTTCGAGCGGCCTACGACGACCGCCTCGGCGCCTTCGAGCTGTGCGTCGACGCTTGCGAGCAGCTCGATCACGCCCGAGGGCGTGCACGGGCGCAAGCCCGGCCGTCCGAGCGAGAGCAAGCCCGCGTTGACCGGCGTTAGTCCGTCGACGTCCTTGCCTGGATCGATCAGGCCCGTCAGCGCCCGGCCATCGAGATGGTCGGGTAGCGGCAGCTGCAGCAAGACTCCGCTGACGGCTGGATCGTCGTTGAGGGCTTGCAGACGGCCCGCTACCTGCTCGAATGTCGCATCGGCTGGGAGGCGTTCGTCGTATGGCGTCATCCCAACCTCGGCGCACGCGCGCTGCTTGCCGCCTACGTAGACGGCCGAGGCTGGGTCCTCGCCGACGAGCACGGTCGCGAGGCCAGGTGGCTGTGCTCCACTCCGCCACGAGCTCGGTGACATCGCGTGCGACAGCTGCCCGCACGCGGGCGGCTATGGCCTTGCCGTCGATGATTGTGGCCGTCACAGACCGGATCGTATCCCTCCCCCTGTCCTCATGAACGCCGATGTGGTCGGACCGCATCCGCTTACGAGCCTTCTTCGCTCCAACGATGAACATGGCCTGAGCGCATGCGCTTTGCAAGCCTCTGTAACCGGCCGGCGCATGCGCCGGCCGGCCGGACCGCACATGTGCGGTCCGGGACGGGGCCGCATGCGGCCCCGTCATTCCCGAAATTGGGATTCCTATATCTATCCCCGCCGTGACACAGGTGCGTAGTCGGCCATGAGCTTGCGCTCACTGCCGTCGCCGGCAAAACGCACGACGATGATGCCGCCGGGCTCGACGCCGGTGACGACGCCCTCGCCGAACGCTGCATGCACAATGTCATCGCCGAGGCGATAGGAAGCCACCGGCGCGGCCGAGCGAGAGGCCGAGGCCCAGTCGCCGCCCCCGCCCCCACGCGCACCCATGCCCACGGAGGCGCCCACGCCCGTGCCGACCGCCGTGCCGATGCCCACCCCGCGAGGGCGCAGCATGGGCAGCTCCTCACGTTCACACAACTCCGCCGGGATCTCGTCGAGGAAACGGCTCGCAAGACCGAAGGTGGAGGCACCGAAGACCGAGCGGCGCCTGGCGTATGTGAGATACAGCTCGCGCATCGCGCGGGTCACCGCCACGTAGAAGAGGCGTCGCTCCTCCTCGATGCCGCCCTCGTCGAGCGCGCGCTGGTGCGGAAAGACACCCTCCTCACAGCCGGCAACAAACACGATCGGGTACTCAAGACCCTTGGCGTTGTGCAAGGTCATCAGCGTCACAAGTCCCTCATCGTCTTTACGCGAGTCGCCGTCGGCCTTGAGCGCGATCTCCTGCAGGAACTGCTCGAGCGTGTCCTCCTCGGCCGGGTTATTGGCGTCGAACTCGTGCGCCACCTCGACGAGCTGTTGCAGGTTTTCGACGCGCCCTTGCGCCTCGAAGGCCTTTTCGCCGTGGCCAACCGACTCGGCCTCGAGCGCCTCCACGTAGCCACTGCGAGCGAGCACCGCCTCCATCAGGTCGCCCACCGGGATGCCGTCGCGTGCCAGCTCTGCCAAGTCCTGCATCGTCGCCATGAAGCGGCTCAGCGACTTGATCGCCGCCGCACCCAAGCCAGGAATGCGATCGGCGGCCGCGGCCACCTCCCAGACCGACTCACCCACGCTCGCAGAGTGGGCGACGATCCGCGACAGCGAGGTCTGCCCGAGCCCGCGCCTTGGCGAATTGGCCACGCGCTGGAAGCTAACGACGTCGAAGGGATTCGCGATCCAAGCGATGTAGGCGACCACGTCCTTGATCTCCGCCCGCTCGTAGAACTTGGTGCCGCCGATCACCTGATAGGCGATCTCGCGCCGCACCAAGGTGTCCTCGATCACGCGTGACATCGCGTTTGTGCGATAGAAGATCGCGATCTCAGAGCGCGAAGCACCCTCGTCGACAAGCCGCTCCGCCTCGCCCACCACGAAACGCGCCTCTGCGTGCTCGTCGTCGAGACCGTGCACCCTGATCGGGCTGCCCGGGCCCTTGTCGCTCCACAGCCGCTTGGCGATCCCGCCGCGATTGTTGGCGATCACGGCATTCGCGGCGGAGAGGATCGTCTGTGTGGAGCGATAGTTCTGCTCCAGCTTGACCACGCGGGCGTCAGGGAAGTCCTGCTCGAAGTCGAGGATGTTCGACACGTCGGCGCCGCGGAAGCTGTAGATCGACTGGCTGTCGTCGCCGACCACCGCCAGGTTGCGATGCCCGGGGATGTTCACGCGCTCGCCTTGTGCCGGCATGGCGCGCCCCCCGCTGTCCGGTTCGGGGATGCGCTCGCCCTGTACCGGCATGGCGCGCCCCCCGCTGGCCGGTTCGGGGATGCGCTCGCCCTGTACCGACTTGGCACGACCCCCGCTGGCCAGTTCGGGGATGCGGGCGGAGCGAATGTCACCCGCGCCGGCGAGCAGCTGCAACAGCCGGTATTGAGCGTGGTTGGTGTCCTGGTACTCGTCGACAAGTATGTGCTTGAAGCTCTGCGAATAGTGCATGCGCACATCCTCAAACAACTCCAGCAGGTTCACGGTGCGAAACAGCAGATCATCGAAGTCCATCGCGTTCATGCGCAGCAGCTCACTCTCGTAGAGCTGGTACACCTCTGCCAGCACCTGCTCAAACGGCGACCCGACTGCCTGCGCACAGTCCGACGCGCCGAGCAGTTTGTTCTTGGCCTGAGAGATCTGGCTATGGACGGCCGCTGGAGCGAAGCGCTTAGGGTCTACGCCGACCTCTTCGATACAACGCTTGACCATCCGCCGCGCGTCAGCCTGGTCGTAGATCGTAAAGCGTGAGGTGTAGCCCAATCGCTCGGCGTGCGCCCGCATGATCCGTGCGCACGCGGCATGGAAGGTCATCAGCCACATGCGCCGCATACGGGTGGGCGAGTCCTTAACCAACTGCTCGACCCGCCCACGCATCTCCTGGGCCGCCTTGTTCGTGAACGTGATTGCAAGGATCTCGCTCGGATGCGCCTGTCCCGTGAAGATCAGGAAGGCGACGCGATGGGTGAGGACGCGCGTCTTGCCGCTGCCAGCGCCGGCGAGGATCAGCAGCGGCCCCTCGCCGTGGGTGACGGCCTCGCGCTGGGGCTCGTTGAGGCCCTCGAGCAGAGCTTGGACGCGCTCTGGATGTTCTACCGGCGGGGCCTGCAGGGGCGCCGATGGATGGTCGTTCAGTGCCTGCTCAGTCCCTGAGCCGTCATTTTCGCGCATCAGTTGGAGCATAGAAGCGGGCTCGGCCACCAACACCGGCTCCGCGCACGGTGACAGTCCGCTTCGCGGTCGCACGCACCGCACACGCGCCATACCGTGCCCGAGCCACACTGGCGCCGCGCCAGAGCCCCTAATGTTTCGCCGCGTGAGCATCACCGACGACGTGCGGGCCTCTTGCGCCGAGATAGCCGCAAACGCGCGCTCGGTTCAGATCGACCTCGACGCAGCCGCCGAGGTGACGCCGGCAACGCCGCCACCGCTCAACCCTCTCTTCCACTACGTCGACGGCGAGCCGGCCGACGTGGCCGACTACATGCTCGCGCTCGACACGATCAACTTCGGCTCGGGCTGGTTTCCGACGTTGCGCAAGCGCGAGTTGGACGGCAGACCCGTTAGCGGCTACTTCACGGTGGCATGGGCGCTTGCCGACCATGTGCGCGCGCACGGCCCGCCGACGAGCACCTGGCTATCGCAGGTAGGCACGGTCGAGATCGCCGAGATCCTCTCTCAACGTCCCGACAACGAGCTGATGAGCCTGTACGCGCAGGCCTTGCGCTCACTCGGACGGTTCTTGAGCACACCCACCCCGGGGCGCTCAACCGCCCGATCCGAGCGATCCGCTCCACCCCGCCAAGCGTCGCACGAGCAAAACCCTCGTCGCGCGCTCGATCTCGTGGCCGAGGCGGGCGGCTCAGCCGAGCGTCTCGCGGAGATGCTCGCCCGGGGCATGGCCATGTTCGACGATCGCGGCTTCTACAAGCGCGCCCAGATTCTCGCCAGCGACCTCGCGCTCGCCGGAGTAGCCCAGTTCTCAGACCTCGATCGCCTGACGATCTTCGCCGACAACCTCGTGCCCCACGTCCTGCGCTGTGACGGCGTGCTCGTCTACGACGGACAGCTCGCGGCACGCATAGACCGCGGCGAGCGTCTCACCCTCGGCGGCGCCGAGCGCGAGATCCGCGCTTGCGCGCTGCATGCATGCGAGCTGATCTCCCAGCGCACAGGCGTGCCAGCACGCACGATCGATACCTGGCTGTGGACGCGCGGCCAGTCGGGTGGGCGAGGTACCCAATACAAGGCACGCCCCCGCCACCGTTGCCGCACCGTGTTCTATTGAGAGGCTGGGAGTCGAAATGACTGGTTCCCAAAAACTTAAGGAAAACGGGAACACAAAAATGGGCGATCATTTTTCTAGACGTGCCTCTATCCTCCAGCAGGGTTTGGCCCCTTGACTGTGCGCAACGGCCTGACCTCGGCGACCGGCTCGACATCCTCCCCCGAGAGCTCGGCCACAGTGCGTTCGAGCGCGCCGATCCGGCTGGCCAGCCCCTGGATCGCCTCGGCGATCGGGTCTGGTAGATGGATCCAGTCGGCATCGGGACCCTCTGGACGGCGCCCCTCGACGCGCACCGGATGGCCCGGGTTGCCGACGACCGTGGAATTGGGCGGCACATCGGTGATGACCACGCTGTTGGCCCCGATCTTGGCGCCGTGGCCGATCATGATCGGACCGAGCAGCTTGGCGCCAGAGCCGATCGTGACGTTGTCCTGCACCGTGGGGTGGCGCTTTCCGGTGGCAAAGCCCGTGCCGCCAAGTGTGACGCCCTGATAAAGCGTCACGTCGTCACCGATCTCGGCGGTCTCGCCGATCACCACGCCGGAGCCATGGTCAATGAACAGCCCCTTACCGATGCTGGCGGCCGGGTGGATCTCAACCCCGGTCACAGCCCTCGAAACGAGCGCGATCGCGCGCGGCAACAGCGGCACTTCGTACGTGTGCAGCGCATGGGCCACACGGTGAGCGAGCAGCGCCTGAATTCCTGGCCAGGTCGCGACGATCTCGACCGGTGCCACGCCGCACGCGGCGGGATCGCGGTCACGCGCAACCTCAACGTCGCGACGAAGCTCCCTTGCGACCCGGGCGATGGCGCCTATGCCGAGCATAGATAGAGCCTAGCGGTGCCTGCTGTCGACGCCCGCGCCCAAGCGCAGGTGCCGCTAGTAGAAGACCGGGTGGTGATAGGGACAGTAGTTCTTGATTCCCGGCACGGTCGGATTGCCCAGTCGGATCCATATGCCGGTACCGTCGGACAATCTCACACACGGAGGCGGTTCTCCTGGCTCAATCCGCCAATGGCCCAGAAGCGCATCGTGCGCTCCCAGCCTGCGGAAGGAGATTTCTTCCAGGGGATATTTGAGCTTGGCTATCTGCGCGAACGCCACCAGTCCAGCTTCGGAGAAATCGGGGGTAGCTTCAGGCGACTGTTCTTTGGAACCGTAGTTGCCCCACTCAACTTGTCGGATTCCGTTGCGCTTCAACGCTCGCATCAGGGCGAGAACGTCGCCGTCGCGCTTCGGCCCGGCAACGAGAAAACCGGCGTTCGAATAGACAGTAACCGTACCCGGTCTCTGCAGCAGGCCCGCTCGACTGATCGGTAGCGAGAAGCTCAAAACTCCCCCGAGACCGAAGCTGACGGTGAGCGTGTTGACCACCGCTATGAGCACAAGCGCGGCGGTCGCCACTCGCCGCCCGACGCTGCGGAGCCTCACGATCCAGCCGCTGCCCAGTACAGCCAGATAGACCAGCAGCGGCATGCTGTAGCGAGTGTCGTGCACGAACGTCTCGGTAATCCACACCCACGCCACAAACGATCCGACCAAGAGCTCCCAAGCCAAGGGACTGATCGAGCGCCGACGAACCAAGCCGAGGACCGTCCACCCCCAGCCGACTATCGAGAACAAGAACAACGGCGCAAAAAGCTGGGCGTTGCTGATGTTCCAGAAATACCACATGAAATTTTCAAACGATAGGCGTGCAGGGTCGATTCCGTTCGTGAACTGCGAATTCCCGCTAGCGTTCGTCGCGGCTGTTCCCAAGGCCCGTACCTGCGCCAGCTCGCTGATGTACCAGGGTAGGGCGATAGCCAGCGCCGGCACCGCGAACATCGCTAGCCCACGCCATGCCGACCAGCCGCCACGCACTGCCGTTACGCATACAACTCCCGCGACGAAGAACGCGAACGGCTCCTTGGTGACCAGGCCAAGACCGACGACCACGCCCGTCGCGGCCGAGATCCAAATACGCGAGAAGCCCTCGGTGGCGACGATCAGCCACACCGATACGGCGACCATCGCCGTCTCGGGCGCATCGACCATGAACACGTGGAACTGCGCTGTTATAAGCGGCGAGCCAAGGGCGAACACGACCGCCAGTAGACCGGCCCTGGCGCCGAAGGCAAGCCGGCCCAAGTTGTAGCAGCCGAGCGCCAGCAATGGCACGAACACGAGGTTCTGGGCGACGATCGGCGGAGCGACGTTGGTACCGCCGATCGCCAATCCCAGCGATCCCACGAGATAGGTAAACGGCGGGTAGGGTACGGACCCGACGAGCGCATCGCCTATGTGCCCGCCGCTCAGCAGTTCGTGGATATCCACGGCTAGCGCCAGGTGCAAACCCGCGTCGAAGATCGGGATGCTGCGGTCCACCGTCAGCCACCAGCACGAAATTCCAATGAAAAGAACTGTGACCGCAATCGACATCCAGGCGTCGGCGCACCAGCGCGGCACGGAGACGCGTGGCAGCGTCCAGGCACGCTCCGGGGTGGCGACAACCAAGCTATCGCTCGTGGACATTCGCGGAGCCTAGCAAAACGAATTCGGGCAGCTAAAAAAATCCCATACAACGCGACCGTTGTTTCTGACTTCACACGATCCGTGTTTCCGACTTTACACGATCCGTGTTTCCGACTTTACACGATCCGTGTTTCCGACTTTCCCCCAGCCGCATATGGGCATTTTCCCATTGCGCGGAATAACCCGATCAAACAGTGACAACTGCATATACACCTCGTGTATTATTCGATTATGTGGGCTATACCCCATATCTGCCGGACCAGCGTCGAGCTCCCTCCTGATCGCATCGAGAGACCATGAGTACCAATGCGGAGGCCCGCTTGGCACAGGAGGAGATGGGGAGCCTCGGCAGTGCGGTCGTGCTGGTCTCGGTCGTTATTCCCTGTCTGAACGAGGCCCAGAGCATCCGCCAATGCGTAATTGCTGCGTGCACGGCGCTTGAGGACGCCGATGTTACCGGTGAGGTGATAGTCGTCGACAACGGTTCTACGGACAACAGCCGCTGGCTTGCCGAATCCGCCGGGGCACAAGTGGTGATCGAGACCAAGCGCGGATACGGAAGCGCCTATCTCGCCGGCTTCGCGGCCGCCGCCGGAGAATACATCGTGATGGCCGACGCGGACCTCACCTACGACTTCGACGATATCCCGAGGTTCCTAAGCGAATTGCGCGACGGCGCGGATCTTGTGATCGGCAACCGTATGGGGAACATTCTCCCGGGAGCGATGCCGTGGCACCATCGTTACATAGGCAACCCGCTGTTGTCGGGCCTGCTGAACCTCATGTTCCACACGGGTGTGAGTGACGCGCACTGCGGCATGCGTGCCCTGCGCGCGGACCAGCTCGAGCTGCTGGGGTTGCGCGCGACCGGTATGGAGTTCGCCTCAGAGATGGTCGTACGAGCATCCAAAGCCGGCCTGGAGATCCGCGAGCTCGCCATCGAATATCACCCTCGCGAGGGAGAATCCAAGCTGTCGAGCTTCCGCGATGGCTGGCGTCACCTGCGGTTTCTACTGCTGCATGCTCCCAACCATCTGTTCATCCTGCCAGGCGCAGCCATGTCCGTCCTGGGCACATTGATCTCGCTGCTCGTATTGGTGAACGTCAATGTGTTGGGTCGACGATGGGATCTTCACACGTTGATCGGAGGCTCCCTCCTGGTCATCGTGGGTGCGCAAATCGTGAGCCTCGGTCTTTGCGCACATGCATACGCGACGTACTTCATGAACGAGCGGGACCCCTGGTTCGATCGGATGCGCGCTCGCATACGACTCGAGCACGGCCTGACCATCGGCATGGCAATCTTGCTGCTCGGCTTGGCGATCGTGGCATGGATCACGCTCCAATGGATTGCACACGGGTTCGGCAGCCTGGCGCAAGAGCGCGTCGCGATCGTCGCGGCCACCTTGCTCGTGCTCGGCCTCCAGGTGATCTTCTCGTCATTTCTGCTCAGCATCCTGGGGTTGCGCGCACAACCTGACGGAGCCGCGATCGCTGTTCGTCAAAAGGATTTGGCGTAGTCAAAGGTCGTCGCGCCGCTATGCCGATCGCACTCCCGATACCGACCGCACTCCCAATGCCGAACGCACTCCCGATACCGACCGCACTCCCGATACCGATCGCACTCCTCGCACCCCGATCGTCACTGGCGTGAGGAGACTGCCCGCGCCGGTTGGGAAGGTTGGAAACCTGTCAGGACGGTGCGAAAAACGCCTGTGAGATGTAGCGTTCGCCCGAGTCAGGCATGATCGTTACGATCCGCTTGCCCTTGGACTCAGGCCGCGCGGCGACCTGCAAGCTCGCCCACAGCGCAGCGCCACAGGAGATCCCGGCAAGCAACCCCTCGCGCTTCGCGCAAGTCCATGCGGTTTGGATCGCGTCGTCGTCGGAGACGGGGATCACCTCGTCGATCAGCTCGCGATTCAAGACGGGCGGGACGAAGCCCGCGCCGATGCCCTGGATGCGGTGCGGCCCTGGGCGCAAGCCAGAAAGCACCGCCGAGCTGTGCGGCTCGACCGCCACGACGTGCAGCTTCGGGTTCTGCTCCCGCAGATATTCACCGACGCCAGTGATCGTGCCGCCGGTACCGACGCCGGCGACGAGCACATCGACACGACCACCAAGCGCCGTGGCGATCTCGGGGCCGGTCGTGCGACGATGGGCCTCCGGGTTGGCGGGGTTGGAGAACTGGTCGGGCAAGAACACGTCGGGGTCGCGTGCCATCGCCTGTGCCGCCTGCACTGCCTCCCCCATGCCGCCGAGTGACTCGGTGATCTGAACGCTCGCGCCGTAGAGTTTGAGCAGGATCTCGCGCTCGCGGCTCATCCCCTGAGGCAACGTCAGCACGAGCTCGTATCCCTTGGCGGCGCAAACGAACGCGAGCGCGATACCCGTGTTGCCGCTCGTGGCCTCGACGATCGTGCTGCGCCCCGGCTCGATGTGGCCCTCGGCCTCGGCGGCCTCGATCATCGCAACCCCGATCCGATCCTTGACGCTTCCCCCGGGGTTGAACGCCTCCAGCTTTGCGTACAGCTCGACGCCGTTCTGCTCGGAAGGCGAGCCTTCGAGTATCCGCTTCAAGTGGATCAGCGGCGTCCCACCGACAAGCTCTGCAATGTTGATCGGGATTGACCCCATATGTCCACGACAATAGTGGCTCAGGTCAAATGTGGTACATGCTCGCGCCCGAGTCGCGTGCTTCGCGCTCGATCACATCGGCGATGCTCGTCTGCTCGAGCACCTCGCGGGCGGCCTTGGAGGCGTCGCCGAAGACACCGTCGGCGTCGCGGCCGAGCGGACCGTCGAGCAGCTCCACGACTTCGAGCACGCTCACCTGCGACGGGTCGCGGGCAAATCGGTAGCCGCCCTTGACCCCACGCTGAGAGTTGACCACGCCGGCGCGTCGCAGCACGGCGAACAGCTGCTCGAGGAACTGGACCGGCATCTCACGACGGCGCGCCAGCTCGCCGATCGGCACCGGCTCAGAGCCACCGGCTCGACCAAGCTCCGCGAGCGCGGCCACCGCATAGGGGGACTTGCTTGTGATCGAGATCATCGCGCAAGCGCGATGCTACGCCAGAACGCGTCTAGGACGGGCCCTGGGCAAGCAAGACAGGACGCAGCGACCGCAGTGTGTTCTGCACATCAGGGAAGGAGGACGCAGTATTGCGCCGCCCAGGGCCCCTCCTAGAGCCAACCGCGCTCTGTGGCTATAAGAACAGCTTGAGCGCGGTCGACCGCGCCGAGCTTGCCGTAGATGTTGTGCAAGTGCGTGCGTACCGTGCTCGTGGAGAGCGTTAGCTCGTGGGCGATCTGCTTGTAGACCTTGCCTTCGGCGAGCCGCTGCAGCACACCGACCTCGCGGCCTGAGAGTGGACAGGGGTCGACGGTGCGCTGGCGCTGGGCGCGCGAGTTCGGCAGCTCGTACATCACGCGGCGCAACTCCTCTGGGCCGAGCCCGAGCGCACGGGCACATGTGAGCATCTCCGCCGGGGCGACCGGCGCCCCATGAGCATAGTGCGCGAGCATGTCGGCAAGGCGTACGAACGCGGCCTCGCCGCTGGCGTCGGGATTGTGGTGGCGCTCGATCACCGTGGCGATCGCCGGCGGCAGACCCCAGCGGCGGGCGAGCACGCCGCCCACCAGCGCGTGGTCGACACCAAGCTCGCGCCGTTCCTGATGGATGCGCTTCTCGGGAGTCTGGCCCTCCTTCTTGACCTGCGCGATGTAGCCGGGGTAGGCGTGCATCAGCACGAGCTTGCCGACATCGTGCAGCAGGCTTGTGACGGTCAAGCGGTCGCGGTGCTCGTAGCCGACCTCGGCTGCCAGCCGGTCCGCCGTGTGTTGGGTGGCGAGCGCGTGCAGACGGAAGCGCTCGGGCGCCGTGTCCCAGCCGGAGGAGCGCTCGAAGAAGTCGAAGGTGCGCACCCTGCTGGCGATCGACTCGACCGCCTGGGGCGTCAGCCGCTCGACCGCGCCGACGACCGTCTCGATGCGCTCGGAGGGCCCGCAGCCCTCGTTGGCTAGGCGCATCACGGCGATCAGCAGCGCCACGTCGGACTCGACGGCGGCAACGATGTCGGCGGTCGCGACGTTGTCCTTGGAGATGACCGCAAGCAGACGGCTGCGGGACTCTGACAGCGCGGGGAACGCGTCGAGCGCCTCGAATGCTCGCATCAAGCGGCGACCGTGACCCTCGTTCTGATGGCGCTCGCCAGATCCGCTCGAGCTGCCCGGGCGTCGCCCAAGCGCGGAGGAATCCGCGGGGTCGCTTGTGTGCGTTGGCTTTGTCACTGTCGCTTGCGTGCTCATGACACCTTCTTGACGGGGCGGCATCCGAGCCAACCCATGTAGTCGTCATGGGTCCTATCGGCAGCTCGCGATCGTTTGTTGAGCCCTGCCCTCCCAACCGTGTAGCCGCTGACTCCTAACGCCAAGCTCGCGAGAGCTAACACGCCCACTCCCTCAGGCTGGAATTAGCGCAATGACGCTAGCCGGCGAGCGCGAGATCGATGCGACGCAGGGTCTCCTCGCGACCGAGCAGCGCGACACTCTCGAAGATGCCCGGCGAGACGGTCGTGCCTGCGATTGCCACACGCACCGGCTGGTAGACCTCGCGTGGCTTTGCGTCGTGGCGCTCGATCACTTGCGCGAGCGCTGTCTGTACCGCCTCGACCTCGAAGCTCGGCGCCGAGGAGAGCTGCGCTCGCGCGTCGCCCAACACCGACACTCCCCGCTCGCCAAGCCAGCGCTCGCGTGCGGCGGCATCTTCGGCGACACCCGTGAAGAAGAAGCGCGACAGCGGCCAGAAGTCGGCGAGCGTCTGGATCTTCTCCTGGCTGATCGCCACGGCGCCCTCGAGCAGCTCGCGATCGGCCTCTGCGGCGCTCGCCGCCTGCGGGTCTGAGATGCGCAGGTAGGCAAGCACGCGATCGGCAAGCTCGCCTACGGAAAGCCCACGGATGTAGATCCCGTCGAGCCAGCGCAGCTTGACCTCGTCGAAGCGGGCTGGGTTGCGACTGACGCGCTCTAGCTCGAAGCGCTCCACCAGCTGCTCCGTCGAGAGGACGGTGGCGTCGTCGCCCGAGCCCCAGCCGAGCAGGGCCAGGTAGTTGCGCACCGCCTCCGGCAGATAGCCCGCTTCGCGCAGCTCCTGCACCGAGGCGGCGCCGTGGCGCTTGGAGAGCTTCTTGCCGTCGGGGCCGTGCAACAGCGGCAGGTGCGCGTACAGCGGCTCGGCCTGCTCCGCGCCGAAGCCGACGGCCTTGGCGGCTTGCAGGACGAGCAGTTGCTTTGGGGTGTTGGACAGGTGGTCCTCACCGCGCACGACGTGCGTGATGGCTGCGTCGAGATCGTCGATCGCGACGGCGAAGTTGTAGAGCACCGACCCGTCCGCGCGCGCGATCACCGGATCGTCGAGGTGCACGTGTTCGAAGGTGTGTCGCCGCGGATCAGGTCGTGTACGACGGTGGCGCCACCGGCCGGCACGTGCAGGCGCACCGCCCCCTGTTGCTCTGGCTTGCCACGGAAGCCGCGCTCGGCGCCGTGCAGCTGCTTGTAGGCGGCGACGTCGGCGGCTGTGGCGTTCGATCGGTAGGCGTGTCCACCCTCGATCAGCGCCTCGAGCACCTCCTGGTGGCGGGCGGCTCGCTCGCCCTGGAAGATCGGTCCCTCGTCCCAGTTGAGCTGCAGCCAGCGCAGCGCGTCGAGGATCTGCTCGACGTTCTCGGGTGTGGAGCGCTCGCGGTCGGTGTCCTCGATGCGCAGCAGGAAAGTGCCGCCTGTGTGGCGCGCGAGCAGCCAGTTGAACAGAGCGGTGCGCGCGCCGCCGATATGCAGCGCGCCTGTGGGCGATGGAGCGAAGCGAACCCTCATAGGATCTCGTCCATGCTAGTGGGCCATGCGCAATCCAAGTGCCGCCGCGATGGTGGAATCGGGACTGGCTGCATGTGCTCGTCCGGCGGGCGGCCTGCCCAAGGCGATCGAGCGAGGGCTGGAGCGCGACTGCCGCGCGATCCAGATCTTCAACCAGTCGCCGCGCATGTGGCGCCCGAGCGTCTACCGCGATGAGGACGTCGCCGCGTTTCGCGAGGCGATGGCCGCCAGCCAGATCGATGCGGTTCTGATCCACGCTGTTTACCTGCTCAACTGCGCGAGCGAGGATCCCGAGATCCGAGAGAAGTCGCTCGTGTCGCTCACGCACTCGCTGCGCGTTGGGCACGACATCGGCGCCGCGGGCGTTGTCTTGCACCCCGGCTCTGCCAAGACCGGCGATGCGGCCGAGGCGGTCGCGCGCGCCGGTGAGACGATCCGCGAGGCGCTCGCCGACAGCGAGGGTTGCCCGCTTCACTTGGAGAACACGGCCGGCGCAGGCGGCACGTTGGGACGCTCGATCGACGAGCTCGCGGCGCTGCTGGAGGCGGCTGGAGACAACGAGCGACTAGGGCTGTGCCTTGACTCCTGCCACCTGTTTGCCTCCGGCTATGACATCCGCACCTACGCGGGCATGGACGAGCTGACGAAAGAGATCGCCGAGAAGATCGGCCTGGAGCGCGTGGGCTCGCTGCACCTCAACGACTCCCAGACCCCGCTCGGGTCCAACCGCGACCGGCATGCGAACGTCGGAGCGGGCGAGCTGGGCGAGAGCGGCTGTGCAGCGTTTCTCTCCGCACCCCCGCTTCAGGACCTGCCGTGCGTGTTGGAGACACCCGGCGAGAACCGCTCGGGACCGACACGCGAGGAGATCCAGCTCGCCGTGGCGCTGCGCGAGCGGGGTGTGAGCGAGCGCAAGAAGAAGAAGGAAGAAGGCCTAAACGGCTGTGTGCTAAACGGCTGTGTGCTAAATGGCTGTGTGCCAGCCTCTAGCGGGAACGTTTAGCCGGCAGCGCTAACCGGTCGCGGCAAGCGCCGGCGTCGGCGCCAGTGCCGCTTCCAGCTCGGCGCGCACGCCCGGCGTGTGCTGCACACGGTAGGCCTCGCCGAGGCGCAGGATGCGCGTGCCGGCGCTTGTGAGCATCTCCAGCACCACCTCGGCTGGGCCGTGGTTGGTCTCGATGATGTCCTTGACGTCCTCGATCGCGCTCGCCGGCAGACGGGCGGCGTCGACCTGCAGGCGCACTGGCTGCGCCGCGGCGGCGCGCGCGACGGAGATCGCTTTGGCCTCGCTGTTGGCGCGCTCGATCTCCTGCTCGGTCGGCGTGAAGCGCTCGACCGATTGGACGATGACGCAGGTCTTGCCGGCCTCCTTGTGGTCGACGCGGCCTCTGACGAGCACCACCTGGTCGACCGCGAGCGCGCTTGCGTCCGTGCCGAGCGCTTCCTGCTCGGCGAGCGCCTTGCCGAACACGAGGATCTCGACGGCGCCTTCGAGATCGTCGAGCGTGGCGAACATCATGTGGTCGCCGTTGCGGGTACGGATCTTCTTGGACTCGGTGATGATCCCGCCGACGGTCACCCAGTCCTTGTCGCGACGATTGGCGAGAGCGGCGAGCGAGCAGTCCACGCGCGCCCTGAGCGCCTCGCGCATCGGCTTGAGCGGGTGAGCGGAGATGAACAGCCCGATCGCTTCCTTCTCGACGGCAAGCAGCTGCGGCTGGTCGAACTCTTCGGCGGGAATCGGAGGGTTGCTCGGCCTGAGCAGACCTGCCCCTGGTGCCAAACCGCCAGCCGCCCCACCTGGAGGTGCTCGCTGCCGGCGGGTCGAGGTCGAAGATCGAGCCCTGACCGACGAGCGCGTCCTGCTGGGCCTTCTGGCCCTGCCGCCTGGGCGGTTTCGAGCACGGCGAGCATACCCTTGCGACTGGCGCCGGTCGAGCCGAGCGCGCCACACTTGATCAAGGCCTCGATCGCCTTCTTGTTGACCGCACGGCTGTCGACGCGCTCGCAGAAGTCCCACAGCGAGGTGAAAGGGCGGGGGTTTGGGTGGGCGGGATCCGATCCATCTCGGGCACACTTGATCGCCTCGACAGCCTGATAGCCGACGCCCTTCACCGCGTCGAGGCCGAAGCGGATGTTGCGCTCGACGACCGTGAACTCGTGGTCTGAGAGGTTGACGTCGGGCGGCAGGATCTCGATCCCCATCTCCTCGCAGCGGGCGACGAAGAACGGCACCTTGTCCTTGGTGGACATGACAGAGGAGATCAGCGCCGCCATGTACTCGGCGGTGTGGTTTGCCTTCAGCCAGGCGGTGCGGTAGGCGATCAGGCCGTAGCAGGCGGCGTGTGACTTGTTGAAGGAGTAGTCGGCCGATTTTTCGTTGGTCTGCCACAGCAGGTCGATCACCTCGGGGCGCGTGCCCGAGGCGCGGCAGCCTTCGACGAACTCCGGCTTCAGCGCAGCCATCGCCTGACGGTTCTTCTTGCCGATCGCCTTGCGCAGGTCGTCGGCCTTGGCGCCGGAGAAGCCCGCGATCTCCTTGGAGATCTGCATCGCCTGCTCCTGGTAGAGGATCACTCCGTTGGAGGACTCGAGGATCGGGCGCAGGCGCTCGTCGGGGTAGGAGATCGCCTCGGGGTTGTGCTTGCCCCTGGCGTAGACCGGGATCTGATCCATCGCCCCGGGCCGGTACAGCGCGTTGAGCGCCACCAGATCGTTGAACTCGTCGGGGCGCACCTTCTTGAGCGCCTCGCGCATCCCCTCGGACTCGAATTGGAACACGCCGATCGAGTCGCCGCTTGGTGAGCATCTCGTAAGTGCGCACGTCATCGAGCGGCAACGTGGACATATCCGGGCGCGTGCCGGAGGAGCGCTCGATGATGTCCAGCGCGTCCTCGATCACGTCGAGGTTGCGCAGGCCGAGAAAATCCATCTTGAGCAGGCCGATTTCCTCGATCGGCTTCATCGAGAACTGTGTGACGGTGCGGAACGAGCGCTCTCCGTCCTCGTCGGTGCCGGCGTCGGCGAGCTGCAGCGGCACGATGTCGGTGAGCGGACGATCGGCGATCACGACAGCGGCGGCGTGGATCGAGGAGTTGCGCACGATCCCCTCCAAGCCCTTGGCGACGTCGATGATCGTGCGCGCGTCGGGCTCCTCGTCGTAGGCCTTGCGCAGTGGTTCGCCCGGTTTCAGGCAGTCCTCGAAGGATGGCGCGCGACCCATGATCGGGTCGGGGATCAGCTTGGCAAGGCGATCACCGGCGCCATAGTCGCGGCCGAGCACGCGGGCCGCATCGCGGGTGGCGGCGCGCGGGAACATCTTGCCGAACGTGACGATTTGAGCGACCGACTCGCGTCCGTACTTCTCGGTGACGTAGCGCATCACGCGCTCGCGTCCACGCACGGAGAAGTCGATGTCGATATCGGGCATCGATACGCGCTCGGGGTTCAGGAAACGCTCGAACAGGAGGTCGTAGCGCAAGCGGGTCGACATCGGTGATGGCCAGGCAATAGGAGACGATCGAGCCGGCCGCCGAGCCACGTCCGGGGCCGACGGCGATGCCGTTCTCCTTGGCGAACTTGACGAAGTCCCAGACGATCAGGAAGTAGGCGTTGAAGCCCATGCGATCGATCACGCCGAGCTCCATGTCCATGCGCGCGATCGCCTCGGCCGGCGGCGGGTCGCCGTAGCGTAGGTGCAGGCCGCGCAGCACCTGCTCGCGTAGGTAGTCGCGCTCGCTGCGAGGCGTCGGGGGTCGTGTATTTGGGGATCAGCTGCTTGTCGAGCTCGAGCTCCACGTTGCAGCGCTCGGCGATCTCGATTGTGCTGGCGATCGCCTCAGGCCACTCCGCGAAGGAGCTTGCCATCTCGGCGCTGTCGCGCAGGTAGAACTCGTTCGTCTCGAAGGTCATCTTGGGCGCGGCAAGCGTGCTCTTGGTCTGCACGCACAGCAGCGCGGTGTGGTGGTCGTAGTCCTCGCGACGCAGGTAGTGCACGTCGCCGGTGCCGACGAGCTTGCCGCCCATCTCTGCGGCGATGCGCACGATTCCCTCGTTGCACTTGTCTTGCGCTGTGAGCCCGTTCTTCTGAACCTCGAAGTAGACGTTCTCCTCACCGAAGATGCGTGTCAGGTCGTCGGCGTGAGCGCGGGCGTCGTCGGGACGATCGTCGAGCAGCCGCTGGCAGAAACGCGAGGCCAGACAGCCGGTGAGCGCGATGATGCCCTCGGAGCGCTGCTCGATCTGGGCCAGGTCGAGCGTGGGCTTGCCTCTGTGCAGTCCTTCCAGGAAGCCGGCGGAGGAGAGTTGCACGAGGTTGCGATAGCCGGTGTCGCTGGCCGCCAGCAGCGTGAGGTGGTTGCGCTCGACGCGGCCCGGCCCCCGCGCGGTGTGATCGTCCACCATGTAGATCTCGCAGCCGAAGATCGGCTTGACGTTGTGCTTCGCGCAGGCCTTGTGCAGCTCCACCATGCCGTTCATGACGCCGTGGTCGGTGAGACCGAGCGCCGGCTGGTCGAACTCGGCGGCGCGCTTTGCCAAGGCCTCGATCCTGCATGCGCCGTCGAGCAGCGAGTACTCGGAGTGGACGTGCAGATGGGCGCAGGACTGGTGAGTCACAGAGGCTTGGATGGTATGCCCTGGACCGGCGGACCGAGGGACCCCTTTGACTGCCTGGAAGAACGCCCTAGCAGTGGCGCGCCGAGTGACTCAGGAGCCGGCGACTGTGAGGCCCTGCGCGCGCGCCGTCCACTGCAGGAACACGTCCACGGAGCTCGCGTCGCCGGTCACGAAGGTTCGATCCTCCGGCGGAGGCTGAGTGCCCGCGAGCAGACAGATCAGAGCGTGCCCGCTGAGCGAGATCGTGGCGACGGGCTCGCCCGCGGCGGTCCGGCTCACGAGGATCGGCTCGCCGTCGCAGACGCGCACGTAGATGACGATCCCTGTAGTGCCCTGGATGTCGAAGGCCAGCTCGAAGCGCCGTCCGCTGGTCCAGGTGGGATCGACCGCCTCGGCCATCGCCAGCAACAGCAACCCTGGCCAGACATCGACCCCGGCCGAGGCCAGGTCGGCAAGCGCGATCGGACGGCGCCGCGTCTTGAGGAAGCGTCGCGCGCTGCGGCGACCCTTGCGGATGCGAAGACCGCGCTGCCTGCGCGAGGCGCCTCCGGCGGCGAGCTCGCTGAACGCAGCTACCGGGCCCTCCAGCGAGAAGTCGATCGAGCCGCGCGGTTCCCTGGAGATGGTCGCCTGGCTCGGATCGAGTGTCACGTAGAAGGTGCCGAGCTCGCGAATCTTGATCTCGTAGTTGAGCGGTCCCTCGACGGCCTCGCGCTGGGCTGGTATCAGCTCGATCACGAGTTCCGCGGCCAGCTTGGCGTCGCGCTCCTCGGCCAGTTTGCGGATCGCCGGCGCAAGCCAGGAGATCCGCTTGTCAGGCACCGTGAGCAGACGTGACTGAAGCGCGATCGGCTCGGTGCTGATCGCACCCGCGGCGATCGCATCGCCGGGGCCGAGGCCTGGCACCGACGGCTCAGATGGCGCCAGTCGATCGGCCGGCGCGATCGGCGCGGCAAGCCCACCCGCGCGCGACTGCTCATCGGCGGAGGGCTCCTCCTCGGCGACGGACCGCTCGTCGACAGAGGACTCCTCGACAGTCTCAGGCTCTACGAGCGCCTCGGGCTCGGCGACGACCTCGGGCTCCTCGGCTGCGGCGGACTGCTCGCTGTCGCGGGCCTCTCGAGAACCTCCGGCTCCTCCAGGACCTCTATCGCCTCGGCTCCTCGACGGCCACCGGCTCGTCGGCTGCGACGAGCTCCTCGACAGGCTCGGGCTCCGCCACCTGCTCAGGCTCCGCAACCTGCTCGGGCTCATCAACGGCTGCAGGCTCGACCGCCGCAAGGTCCTCTATGGCGTCAGGCTCCGCGACCGTCTCGGGCGCCACAGCCTCGGACCGCTCGACGACAACAGGCTCGATCGCCGCAGGCTCCTCGACGGGGGCGGGCTCGAGACACCGCCTCAGGCTCCTCGGCGACTACAGGCTCCTCGACGGCAACTTGCTCGATTGCCTCGGGACTCCTCGACCGTCTCGGGCTCAGTGACCACCTCGGGCTCTGCGACCACCACAGGCTCGGCGAGCACCTCCGGCTCGACCGCCGATGACTCCTCGACCGCCACCGCGGGCTGCTGCTCCTCCTCTGCCTCGGCCTCCTTGACCTCGGCGACGCGAGCGCGCAGACGTTCGACGGCGGCAACGAGCGCATCGGCCATCTCGCGGCGATGGGCAGCCTCACGCTCGGACTCGGGCTCGGTTGTGTGCTGCAGCAGCGCCGGGTCGATCGGCTCGTTCAGCTGGGCGCGCAGGTCGTCGGCGGTGCGGGTCAGCTCGAAGCGCAGGTCCTCCATGCGCGCGCCCATCGCTGTCAGCTCGCGCACATAGGTCTCGCGCTCCCACACGACCTGCTGCTGGAGCTCCTCGCGCAAGGCCGTCAGCTCGCGCTCGAAGCCGGCGCGCAAGCCTGCGGCGACATCCATCAGCTCGCGCACGATCGGCGTCAGGCGGGCGTCGCGCTCGCGCAGCTGACTGAGCTCGGTGCTGAGCTCGCGCACGTCGCGTTCGGTCTCCTCCAAGCGATTGCTCAGCTCCTGGATCTGGCCGCGCATCTCACGCTGCAGACGCTCGCCGCGCTCCTCGGCCTCGACGCGCAGCTGCTGCTCGGCGTACTCGCGCTGCTTGGCGCCGCGCACGTCCGATTCGCGCTCCATCAGCTGCTGGGCGATGCGCTCGCGCTCGCGACCGACCTCCTCCAGGCGCTGCTCGAGCGCGGCCAGGTGGGTCTCGAGGTTGCGCACGGCCGCCTCGGCCGCCTCGGCGCGACGAGCTATGACCGGGTCGCCGGCCTCCGCGCGTCGCGCGCGTCGTGCGGCAAGCACGTCCGGCGTCGCGTCGGACTGCGGAGGCATGTCCGGCGTTTCGCTCTCCTCGATCATCATTGGGGCACCACCCTAGAGACGGCCCCGGACGGCTTCTACCTATCGAGAAGGCCGATGCCCCCCGCGCGCGCGGGGGGCATCGCATTTTTGCGATACACCAGCCTCCCTACTCACCCAAACGAGCACCCAGAATCAGAAGAGGCAATCCCGGCCTCGTGCGCCAACCAGCTCCGTCCAGCCGACGCAGAGCGTAGGTCTACTGGTTGCGCAGGCGCCAGGCCATGCGCGACTGCAGCGACCACAGCTCGATGAAGCCTGGCGAGGCGCTCTGCGAGAACAGGCCGCCCGACTCGCCGAAAGAAGCGAGCGCCTGGTCGTAGACGGCGCCCGGCGAGGAGCGCGTGACGACGCGCGCATGGCCCTTGTAGAGCTTCAGACCGATCGTGCCGCTGACCTGCGCGTTGACGGAGTCCATGTAGGCGTCGAGATCGCCGCGCAACGGCTCCCACCACAGGCCCGCGTACACGAGATAGGCCCACTGGCGATCGAGCCCCGCCTTGAACTGGTTCTGGTGGATCGTGCAGACGAGCTTCTCGAGCTCCTGGTGGGCGGGCAGCAGGATCGCGGCCGCCGGCGCCTCGTAGATGTCGCGCACCTTCAAGCCCACGATGCGGTCCTCGATGTGATCGACGATGCCGACGCCGTGACGGGCCGCGATCTCGGCGGCGCGTTCGAGCAGGTCTACCAGCTGCAAACGCTCCCCGTTCAAGCCCACAGGCACGCCGCGCTCGAACTCCACCTCGACGATCTCCGCCTCGTCCGGGGCCAGCTCTGGGCGCGTTACGAGCTGGAAGACGTCGTCCTCCGGGGCGTGGTCGAGCTCCTCGATCCAACGCCCCTCCGAGGAGCGACCCCACAGGTTGTCGTCGATCGAATACGGGGCCACCTCGGTACCCCCCTTGACCGGGATGCCGTGCTCGCGCGCATAGGCGATCTCCTCCTCGCGGCCCATCTGCCAGGAGCGCACCGGCGCGATCGTCTTCAGCTCAGGCGCCAGCGTGGCCACCGTGGCCTCGATTCGCACCTGGTCGTTGCCCTTGCCCGTGCAGCCGTGGGCGATCGTGTCGCAACCCGAGCGGCGGGCGTAGTCGACCGCGAGCTTGGCGATCAGCGGGCGCCCGAGCGCCGTGAACAGCGGGTAGCCGCCGCCGTAGAGGGCGTTGGCCTTGATTGCCGGCGCAACGTACTCCCGCGCGAACTCCTCGCGGGCATCCACGACGTGGCATTCCAAAGCGCCCAGGCGCAGCGCCTTCTCGGAGATCACCTCGTAGTCCTCGCCCGGCTGACCCAGGTTGACGGTCAGGCAGACCACCTCGGCTTCGTAGGAGTCCTGGATCCACTTGAGCATCACGCTCGTGTCGAGGCCGCCGGAGTAGAGCAGCAGCACGCGGTGGACATCCTCGGGAGCGCCTCGTAGGAGGCCGTTGGTGGGGGGAATTGATGGGGTGAGTCGGTCATTGTCGTAACGCTCTTAGAAACGTGTTTGAAAATAGGCGGTGCCTCCCAGGTCTTCATGGACCAAGCTGGGCCTCGCGGGGTGTCGCAGCACGTACTGGTGATACGCGCAAGACCTCACGTGGCGATCAAGCGCCGCGTCCAGACACGCCTGGGACGTGCCGATCTTTCGAAATACGTTCTTAGGAGGTCTCTCTGTCGTCGGTCAGCTTGGCGGGTGGGCCGTCTTGGCGCGGAACCTTACCCGGCGAGCGCCCTGCCGAGCCGCGCCACGGCATCTTCGAGGTCTTCATCCGAGACGGTCAGCGGGGGCAGCAGGCGGATCGTGGTGGGGCCCGTGGCATTGGCGATCAGTCGCTCGGAGAGCAGCGCGCGGCGCACCACCTCTGGCGCGGCGACATCGACCTCGCAGGCGAGCATCAGGCCGCGCCCTCTGACGGAGACCACATGGGGCAAGCCGACGAGGCGCTCCTGCAGAAAGGCGCCTGCGTCGCGCACGCGCGCCAGCAGTGCCGAATCGGCGGTCACCTCCAGCGCCGCGAGCGCGGCCGCCGCCACCACCGGGCCACCGGCAAACGTGGAGCCGTGGTCGCCGGGCTGAAGGACGTCCGCCAGTCGCGGGCCGGTGATGAGCGCACCGATCGGCAGGCCACCGCCCAACGCCTTGGCAGAGGTGATGGCGTCGGGGATGACACCCGTTTGCTCGTAGGCCCAGAGTGTGCCGGTGCGGCCCATGCCGCACTGGATTTCGTCGAAGACGAGCGCGGCCCCAAACGCGTCGCACGCCTTTCGCGCGTGCGTCAGGAACTCCTCGGAGAGGACGTGAACACCCGTCTCGCCCTGGATCGGCTCGAGCAGCACCAGCGCGGTGCGCTCGTCGATCGCGGCGCTGAGCGCCTCAGGTGTCGGCGCGACCGCCTTGAAGCCGGGCACGAGCGGAGCGAAAGGGGCTTGCTTTGACTCTTGCGGGGTGGCCGACAGGGCGCCGTACGTGCGGCCGTGAAAGGCGCCGTGCACGACGACCACGTCTCCGCCCGGCTTGGCCTTGCGCGCCAGCTTGATCGCCGCCTCGTTGGCCTCGGCGCCGGAGTTGCAGAAATAGACCTTGCCGCCCAGGCTCGACTTGGACAGACGCTCGGCCAAGCGCATTGCCGGCTCGGTGTAGAACAGGTTGCTCGCGTGCATCAAGCTGCCCACCTGCTCACGTACGGCCGCGACGACGCGCGGGTGGCAGTGGCCGAGGCTGGTTACCGAGATGCCGCAGAGGAAGTCGAGGTACTCCTTTCCATCCTCGTCCCACAGACGCGAGCCCTCACCGCGCACGAACTCGACTGGGAACCTCGCGTAGGAAGGGATCACGCTGCTGCGCTCGATCTCTTGCAAGGCCGTCAAAGTCATACGATTTTGGGGATGGGTTGGGCGTGCTCATCGGTGCGACGCGCTCGCGGTACGGCGCTCGCGCGGACGCACACGGTCGCCGGTAGGCGCGTGCTGGGCGAGTTGAGTCGGCCCGTAGACGGAATCGCAAAGGTCATGTTGCGGCCTCGATCTTGGTGCCGATCCCGGCATCGGTGAACAGCTCGAGCAATAGCGAATGGGGAATCCGCCCGTCGATGATGTGGGCGGAGTTGACACCGCCGTTGATCGCCTCCACGCAGGCGGCGAGCTTTGGGCGCATACCGCCCTGCAAGCTGTCCAGTTGCGCATCGACCTCACTGGCGCTGGCCTGACCGATCAAGCTGGCCGGGTTCTGTGGGTCGGCTAGCCAGCCGGCTACGTCGGTCAGGAAGACGACCTTGTAGGCGCCGAGCGCACCGGCGACCGCGCCTGCCGCCTCGTCCGCGTTGACGTTGTAGGAGTTGCCCTCGCGATCAGAGCCAACCGAGGCGATCACCGGGATGTAGTCAAGCGCGACGTGGTGGAGCACGTCGACGTTGACGCGCTCGATCGAGCCGACGAAACCGATGTCCTGACCGTCCGGCGCGGTGCGGCGGGCGATGCGAAACAGCGAGCCGTCGTCGCCGCACAGGCCGACCGCGGGCTGGCCGTGGCGACCGAGGCGCAAGACGATTTCCTTGTTGACCTTGCCGACGAGCACCATCTTGGCGACCTCGACCGTGGCCGGGTCGGACACACGCAGACCGCCCACGAACTGCACCGGCAGGCCGAGGCGCTCCATGTATGAGGTGATGTCCGGGCCGCCGCCGTGCACGACGATCGGGTTCAGGCCGACGTACTTGAGCAGGACCACGTCGCGCGCGAACTCCTCGCGCAACGCGGTGTCCTCCATCGCGGCGCCGCCGTACTTGATGACTACCGTCTTGCCGTGAAACTCCCTGATGTAGGGGAGCGCCTCGAGAAGCGTGGCTACGTCGCGCATGAGCGCCTCCCGGATGATCGTCCGATCGTGGGCCGGCCATGCCACCGCGGGCTGGTATGAGTGAACGCGAAATCATGTCGTGTACTCGGCGTTGATGCGGACGTACTCGTAGGAGAGGTCGGAGAAGAAGACCTCGGTCTCGGCGCCGTCGCCTGGCAGCATGATCTCGTACTCGACTTCCGCGCGCTGCAGTGCGGGCCTAAGCGTGGCCTCGAGCTCGTCCTCGCCGAGGATGGCGGCGCCCGCCGAGCAGACCTGGACGCCCTCGATCGCGATGTCCAGCGGCAGGTGTGCCCCGTCGAGACCCGCGCCGCCGAGCGCACCGCCGACGGCCTGCACGATCCGGCCCCAGTTGGGGTCGCCGCCGTGCAGAGCCGCCTTTACCAGGGGCGAGTTGGCGACCGCCCTGGCGGCGGCTCCACCCTGGCCTGCTCACCGCCATGGACGACCACGCGCGCGATCCGCTTGGCGCCCTCGCCGTCGGCGACCATCAGGATCGCGAGCTGGCGCATGAGCGCGTCCAGCGCCTCGCCGAGACGCAGCTCGTCCTCGCTCTCAGGCGCGACCTCCACCCCGCTCTCACCCGAGCAGATCAAGGCGGCGGTGTCGTTAGTGGAGAGCTGGCCGTCGACGCTGCAGCGGTCGAAGGAGCGCTTGAGGCACACCGACAGCAACAGCTCGGCCGTCTCGGGCGCGAGCTGGGCGTCGGTCTCCACGAAGCAGAACATCGTGGCGAAGCGCGGGGAGATCATCCCGGCGCCCTTGCACTGAGCGCTCAGGCCGCACCGTGCCCGAGGGCAGCTCGACCTCGAGGTTGGCGCGCTTCTCGAAAGCGTCGGTCGTCTGGATCGCCTGCTGGAAGTTGGTGTCGCCCTCGCGACGCCAAACGAGCGGAGGCCTCGCGGATGCCGCGCAGGACCTTCTCGACCGGGCAGGTAGTCGCTGATCCCGCCGGTCGATCCGAGCAGGACCTCATGCGGCTTAACGCCCACGGCCATCGCCGCCGCGCCCTGGGTCTTGGCGGCGTCTTCCATGCCCTTTTTGCCGGTGGCCGCGTTGGCGCAGCCCGAGTTGGCGAGGATCGCGCGCAGCGAGGAGAGCGTGCAGCGCTCGCGGCTGAGCATCACCGGCGCGGCCGGCGTGCCCGTATCGGCAAAGCGCGCGGCGCTGACCGGTTGCTCTGGCGTCGCATACAAGCAGGGCCAGGTCGGGGTTGCCCGACGGCTTGATCCCGCAGGCCACACCGGCGGCCCGGAAGCCTGCGGGCAAGCCTGCGTCGGGGCCGAGCTCGCGAACGTGCGCCGGCGCGTCGACCCAGCGCGAGTGAAAGAACGGCTGCTGGCGGCCCCGCGGCGGCCCGGTCGCCCCATACGTCTCTGCCGGCGCTCACAGCCGTGCCTCATATTTCCTCAAGCTTGCATGGACAGCGCGGGCATGCGTGTTCATGCCAAGCCCGCCGCCTCGGGGAACCCGAACATCAAGTTCAGGTTCTGGACCGCCTGCGAGGAGGTGCCCTTCCACAGGTTGTCGATCGCCGAGAGCACCACGACCTTGCCTGTGTGCTCGCTGGCCGCGACGTGCAGCCGGCAGATGTTCGTTTCGCGCACGTCGCGCACCTCGGCCGGCGCCGGCGCCAGCTCGACGAACGGCTCGCCCGCGTAGGCGTCCTCGTACATGACGTCGAGCTCGTCCTGCTCGATCGGACGCGTGGGCGTCACGTAGCAGTTGACGAGCTCGCCCTGGTCCAGCGGCACCAGATGCGGAGTGAACTGCACCCGCAAGCCGGGGTGGGTGGGATCGAGATCGTCCAGCTGCTGCTCGATCTCCGGCGTGTGGCGATGGTGGACGATGTTGTAGGGCAGGATGTTCTCGCCGCTGTTGGAGAAGTGCGTCTGCCAGGTAGCGGAGCGACCCGCCCCGGAGAGGCCCTGCTTGGCGTCGATCACCAAGTCGGCGATCAGCCCGGCGCGCGCGAGCGGCGCGAGGCCGAGCAGCGATGCCGTCGGGTAGCAGCCCGGGGTCGCCACGAGGTCGGCCGCGGCGATCGCCTCGCGATGAAGCTCCGGCAGTCCGTAGGAGGCGTCTTCCAGCAGCTCCGGGTGCGGATGCGGGCCGTACCACTGCTCGTATGTGGAGAGCTCTGAGAGGCGGAAGTCCGCGCTGAGGTCGACGACGCGCACGCCGCGCGCGCGCAATGCGGCGACGACCGGCGCCGAGGCGGCGTGCGGGTAGGCGACGATCGCCGCGTCCACATCGGCAGTGACGGTCGAGATCGAGCTCCTGCAGCTCCAGCGGCACGCGGTAGCGGGGATAGAGCCGATCCAAGCGCTGCCCAGCATCGGCACGCGCCGTGACAGTCTGCAAGTCGAACTGGGGATGGCGCCACAGCAAGTGCGCCGCCAGAGCCCCCGCAAAGCCGGTCGCGCCGGCCACAAGCACCTTAGGCATGTAGCTCACCCCCTGTGAACACGTCAGAGCACGCCGCCGAGCATCCAACGAACTGCCCGACCAAGCAGGCACAGACATGTGGCACGAGCGCCACGAGCTCAAGCACGCAGCTCACCTCCCAGCGCTGCCAAAGCGGCGACCACCCGCTTGCGCACAGGCGCCACGTCCTCGTCGGTGAGCGTGCGGTCGGGTGCCCTGAAAGCAAGCGACAAGGCAAGCGAGCGCCGACCCTCCCCCACCTGCGGACCGCTGTAGACGTCAAACACACCGACCTCGTCGAGCAGCGCACCGGCCGCTTCGCGCACCGCATCAAGCACCTTTGCGGCCGCTACGTCCTCGGCGAGCACGCACAGCCAGGTCTTGGCGCAGCGCCGGATAGGAGATCACGTCGCGATAGGCACTCTGCGCCTCGGCACTGGCGAGCAACAGATCGAGCTGCAGCTCCATCGCCGCCGCGCCCTCGATCCCCCACTCGCGCGCGACCAGCGGGTGCAGCTCGCCCAGCCAGCCCAGCTCTTGGCCGTCGCACAGTACGGTGGCAGAGCGACCCGGGTGCAGGAACGGCTGCGGGCCGGGACGGCACTCGAGCTGCAGACGCAGCGCCGTGCCGAGCGCTTCGAGCACGCCCTTGACCGCGAACACGTCCGCGCGTGGCGGATCGGGCGCGCCCCAGGTAGCAGGCGCAGTCTTGCCGCTGAGCAGGACAGCAAGCGAGCTATGCTCGCGCACGTTCGTGGATCCCGGCGAGCTGTCGCCGTCCAGCACGAACAACGTTCCAATCTCAAACAGCCCAAAGTCGACCATCCCGCGCGCGGAGTTGTGCGCGGCCACGTCGAGCAGCGAGCCGAGCAGGCGTGGTGCGCAGCAGCGACTGATCCTCTGACAGGGGATTTTCGACGACGGGCGCGCGCCGGCGTGGGTCGTCCTCGGGCAGCCGCAGGCGGTCGTGCAGCGTTGGCGCGGTGAATGTCCAGCCGACCGCCTCGTACAGGCCGCGCCCGACGAGCGCGTCGGCCGCGCGACGACGCAGCTGCTGAACGGTCGAAAGGCGACCATATGCGCCCCGGCGTGCCGGCAGCGTCGCCGGCAGCGCGTCCAGCCCATGGATGCGCGCTACCTCCTCGATCAGGTCCGCCTCGCGGGTCACGTCCTCGCGGCGTACGGGCGGCACCGTCACATCCAAGCTGGCCCCGTCCGACTCAGAGACCTGGAAGTCGAGCGCGCGCAGGATCTCGGCCTGGCGCGTGCGCGCCACCGGCATCCCCAGAATCGCCTGCACGCGCTGCTCGCGCAGGCGGATCGTCTGTGGCGGTGTACCGTCAGGCGCGGTATCGATCGTTCCCGGGAGCACACGCGCACCGCACAGCTCGACCATCAAGCGTGTCGCAAGCGCCTGCGCGTACATGCACTGCTCGGGCGCAAGCCCCTTCTCAAAGCGCGAGGATGCCTCGCTGCGCAGGCCCAGCGCCCAGGAGGTGCGGTGGATGTTGGGCCCGCTCCAGTTGGCGACCTCCATCAGCACGCGTTTTGTCTCTGCCTGAACCTCCGAGCGCTCACCGCCCATGATGCCGGCGATCGAGGTCGGCCCCTCGGCGTCCTCGATCACGACCATCTCACCGTCGAGCGTGCGCGCTTGCCCGTCGAGCGTCGTCACCTGCTCGCCGTCGTGGGCACGCCTGACCGTCAGCTTGGCGCCGGCGACGCGATCGAGGTCGAAAGCGTGCAGCGGCTGCGCGCACAGCAGCATCACATAGTTGGTGATGTCCACCACGTTGTTGATCGGGCGCTGCCCAGCGGCAGACAGACGCGCCTTCAGCCACGGCGGCGAAGGCCCGATCGTGACGTCCTCGAAGACGCGCGCGGTGAAGCGGGGACAGAGGTCGGGGCACTCGACGGTTATCTCGAAAGAGGCCTGCCCCCCGCGCGCGCGTGGGGGCATCGTCGCTTTCGAGCAACGTGCCCTCGCTACCGAGATCCTCGCTCCATGGCTCGGGCGCGAGCGGGGCGCCCGTGGCGGCGTGCAGCTCGCGCGCCACCCCGTACACCCCAAGGCAGTCGGGCCGGTTGGGGGTGATCTCCAGCTCCAGCACGTCCGTTGAGATGGCGAGCACATCAGCCAGCGGCGTGCCGGGAGCCAGCTCGGCGTCGATGGATCAGCTCGTCGAGCACCATGATGCCGCTGTGGTCGTTGTCGATCTGCAGCTCGTCGGCGGCCAGGATCATGCCGTTGGACGGCACCCCACGCAGCTTGGCGGCCTTGATCTTGGTCCCGTCGGGCATCCGCGCCCCTGGCAACGCCACGGCAACGGTCTGCCCGGCGGCGACGTTCGGAGCCCCGCAGACGATCCCAGCCGGCTCGTCCTCCCCCACATCGACGGTGCACACTTTCAGCCGGTCCGCGTCCGGATGAGGCTACGGCCGTGAGCACGCGACCGACGACGAAGTTCTCGACCGAAGGCACCCCGTGGTGGAGGATCGTCTCGACCTTCGTGCCGGTCATCGTCAAGCGCTCCTCGATCGCGGCGGTGTCGAGATCGGGCGAGCAGTATTCGCGTAGCCAGTTCAGCGGAACCCTCATCTCGACTCCCCTCTATCCAGCGTCCACAGGCCCGTAGGGCGCAGCCGCGACAAGGATCGCAGTGCCCCCAGCGAAGTGTGCTTCGCACACGAGCGACCGAGGACGCCGCTCCGGCGCCGGCATTCGCGCCGTGGTCATCCGAACTGCTCCAGGAAGCGCAGATCGTTTTCGTAATAGAGGCGCAGGTCGGGGATCCCGTGCTTCAGCATCGCGATCCGCTCGACCCCCATCCCCCACGCATACCCCTGCACCTTCTCGGGGTCATAGCCGGGCGCGTTGGCCTCTGTGGTCGGCACGTACGAGTACACGTTGGGATCGACCTCGCCCGCGCCGAGCACCTCCAGCCAGCCCTCGCCCTTGCACAGCGGACAGCGCGAGCCGTCGCCCATGAAGCCCTTGCCCGAGCAGTGAAAGCAGGACACGTCAACCTCGACGCTCGGCTCGGTGAAGGGAAAGAAGTGGGGCCGCAGGCGCACGTCGCGCTCGTCGCCGAACACGGTTCGAGCGAACGCGAGCAGCGTGCCCTTCAGGTCGGCAAGCGTGATGTCCTCGTCGACGGCAAGGCCCTCGACCTGGTGAAACTGGGGCGTGTGGGTGGCGTCGCTGTCTGGTCGATACACGCGCCCCGGAATCACGACGTACAGCGGCGGCGGATGGGCCTCCATCGCACGAATCTGCATCGGGGAGGTGTGCGTGCGCAGGACCAGGTCCTCCGGCTCCCCAAGCCACGCCCCGGCACCCGGCTCGAGCCGTCCCAGCTCCGCGTCCGCACTCGCACCCGCGTTGGCGTCGGCGTTGGACCCGTCAGCGCCGCGACGCACATAGAACGTGTCGGTCTTCGCGCGCGCGGGATGCGTCGGCGAGTGGTTGAGCGCGTCGAAGTTGTAGTGGACGGTCTCGACCTCCTGCCCCTCGAGCACGGTGAAGCCAAGCCCAAGGAAAATGTCTTCCAGTTCGCGCATCGTCGCGGTCAGCACGTGCAACCTGCCCGACCGGCTGCGGCGGGGTGCCGGGCAGGGTGACGTCGAGCGTGTCCGCCGCCAGACGCACGTCGAGCTCGTCCGCGTCGAGCAGCGCCGCGCGCTGCTCGATCAACTGCTCAAGCGCGCGCCGGGCAACGTTTGCGGCTTTGCCGACCAGCCCACGCTGCTCGGGCTCAAGCGCAGCGACACCGCGCAGCATCTGCGGCAGCTCGGCCTTGCGTCCGAGATAGCGCACGCGCAGCTGCTCGACGGCCTCGCTGCTAGAGGCCGCCTCGATCTCCTGTTGCGCTTGCGCGCTCAGCTCTTCGATCCGCTCGATCATGAGCTTGGGACCCTATCGTCGAGGTCCCGCCCACCCCGTGTCATCTCGTAGAGAGCCACCGTCGCGGCCATCGCCGCGTTCAGCGACTCCGATGAGATCGGGATGTGGGCGACGTGCTCGCAGGCCTCCACGACATCGTCAGGCAATCCCTCACGCTCGGCGCCGACCAGCAGTGTGAGCGAGGCCGGTTGTTGCTCGCCAGAGGGCATGCCGCCCGCGCGCGCGGAGGGCATTCGCGTTTGCGAGAGTGTCTCTCACGCTCTGATCGCGCTCCCTACTCGGCACCGCCTCGCAGGCGCTGGAGACCACCGCCACCGGCACTGCCCCGCACATTCCAGATCGGCTCGCCCGCACCCGCCACCAGCGCGACCCGTTGCCTGGCAGCTCGCCCACATCGCTGACACGCGCAAGCCCGACCGCGAAGATGGCCCCCATGCTCGCGCGCACCGCCTTGGGCGAATGCGGATCGGCACAGCCCGGCCCCAGTGCCACACAGGAAGCGCCGAAGGCGAGCGCGCTGCGCAGCACGGCGCCGACGTTGCCGGGATCGCCGACACCGTGCAGGTACACGCAAAGAGGACCCACGGGCTTTGCGAAGCGCTGCTCATAGACACCGATCGCACGCGTGCCCGAGCCGAGCGTGGAGAGGCCGGCCATCACGCCCTCCTCGACATCCTCGAAGTCGGCTGCCGCCGATTGCGGTGCCGGCAAGCTCGATAGCCGGCGAGCGCGGGCCTGCCCGCCGCGATCGCAGCGGCGATCAGGTCCTCGCCCTCGGCCAGGAAGCGGCCGCTGCGCTCGCGCTCGCGCCGGCGCTGGCAGCTTGCGCAGCTCCTTCAGACGGGGATTGTGGGGGGAGGTGATGGTGGTCATTGGGGAGAGATAAGTTTGGTCGTCATCTGTGCGACAGCGTCTTTCGTATGCGCTTGATTTCTCGTCTTGGCTTGCGGTCAGATTGTGGTCGTTGCTTGGGACGGTTCTCGGTCCCGGCACCCCTCAGGGCATAAAAAAAGCGCCGGTCCCGAAGGAGCAGCGCCCGAGAGGTACACAGTGTCGGTGGCCGGGATCAGGCAGCCGACGCCTCGCGGGCGGTCTCGGCAAAACGTCGGAATGTGTCGGCGTCGCGCACGGCGATGTCGGCCAGCACCTTGCGGTCCAGCTCGATACCGGCGAGTGAGAGGCCGTGCATGAACTGGGAATAGCTCATCCCGTTCTGGCGAGCGGCGGCGTTGATGCGCGTGATCCACAGCCTGCGGAAGTCGCGCTTGCGGTTGCGCCTGTCGCGGTAGGCGTAGGCGTCCGCCTTCATCAGCGCCTCCTTGGCGCGTCTGTAGTTGGAGTGCGCCTCGCCGCGGAAGCCCTTCGTCAGCTCGAGCGTCGCCTTGCGCTTCTTGCGTGCGGCTACAGACCGCTTTACACGCGTCATTTGCCCACTCCGAGCAGCCGCTTCACGCGCGGCGTGTCGTGATCGGAGAGGATCACGGGTTTGGCCAGCGTGCGCTTGCGCTTGGGCGACTTCTTCTCGAGGATGTGGCTCGAGTAGGAGTGCCTGGCCCGCACCTTGCCGGAGCCGGTCACCTTGAAGCGCTTCTTCGCGCCGCTGTGTGTCTTCATCTTGGGCATAGCGAGCCGATGATTATGACACGGCGCCGTCTGAAGCGCCGTCCTGGCTCTCAGCGACCGGTGCGACGCTGTCGGAAGCGCCGTTCTGAATCTCAGCTGCGGCCCCGTCCGAGGAGACCTCGGCGAGCACCTCGTCGCCTCCTCCTTGTGAGACCGGCGCCTCGGGCAGAGCTCACGGCGCCGTTGCTCGGAGTCTCGCCCGCTGACGGCTTGCTGGCAACGTCTTCGCTGGCGGCGTGCTCGTTGGCGTGCTCGTCGGCGGCGTGCTCGTGGGCGGCATCATCGCTGTCCACTTTGCCCGCGAGCACAGCCTTGGAGGGCCCAAGCATCATCGTCATGTTGCGCCCGTCCTGGGTGGGACGCTGCTCGACCACGCCAAGCGCCGCCAGCTCCTCGGCCAGGCGGTCGAGGATCATCACGCCGCGCTCGGGATGGGTGACCTCGCGTCCGCGGAACATGATCGTGATCTTGACCTTGTCCTTGTGGCGCAGGAAGCGTTCGACGTGATGCTTCTTGGTGTCGTAGTCGTGCTGGGCGATCTTCGGTCGAAACTTGATCTCACGGATCGTGATCTGCTGCTGGTGCTTGCGCGCCTGCTTGACCTTCTGGGCCTGCTCGTACTTGTACTTGGAGTAGTCGAGCACCCGGCACACCGGCGGTTTGGCCTCGGGGGCGACCTCTACGAGGTCGAGATCGCGTTCCTGGGCGAACTTGACCGCGTCGGGGGTCTTCATCATCCCGACCTGGTTGCCCTCGTCGTCGATCACGCGCACCTCGGGAACCCGGATGCGCTCGTTGATCCTCGTGAGGTCCCGCTCGGGAGGCCGACGGTCGAACCTGCGTGGAACGGCCACTAGCTTGTGGGGGTGCGCGTCAAGTTGAGACTACGCGCTGCGCCGTGAATGGATTCCGAGCTTCAAGGCGGCCGAGTATAGCGGGCGCGGCCCGCTACACAAGGACTTTCGGCTCACGCGCATTCGACTGTTCCTAACTGGGGCGCTGAAAACGCTCCCAAATACGAAGATGCCCCCTGCGCGCGCGGGGAGCATCGCCAGTTTCGCAAAACAACATGCTCACGACCCACACACGCAGTACACCGTCGTTGTCTTGCAAGACCCTCAACGACCCGCGCCTGCTCGCCGCGTGCACGCATCTCGCCGAGGAGCGTCTCGATCAGCTCGCCCACCGGACACGCTGCCGCGATCGCCGCCGCGATGCTCACGTAGCGACACGCTGTCACTCTCGGCCTCGCGGTCGCCCACGATCAGCATGTTCGGGATCTTGCGCAGCTCGGCCTCACGGATCTTGCGCCCGACCGACTCACCACGATCGTCGAGCTCGACACGCACGCCGGCCGTGCGCAAGCGCTCGCGCACGCTCTCGGCGTAATCGTTCAGACGCTCGGAGATCGGCAGCACGATCGCCTGCACCGGCGCGAGCCACAGCGGGAACTCGCCGCCGTAGTGCTCGATCATGATGCCGATGAAGCGCTCGTAGGAGCCGAACAGCGCACGGTGGATCATCACGGGCTGGTGCTCGGCGTTGTCGGCGCCCGTGTAGGTGAGCCCGAAGCGTTCAGGCATGTTGTAGTCGAGCTGCACGGTGCCAAGCTGCCAGGAGCGCCCGAGCGAGTCGGTCATGTGCATGTCGATCTTCGGCCCGTAGAAGGCGCCGTCGCCGGGATTCAGCTCGTAGCTGAGGCCTTGCGAATCGAGCGCGTTCGTCAAAGCTTCCTCGGCGCGATCCCACAGCTCGTCCGAGCCGACGCGCTGCTCGGGTCGGGTCGATAGCTCCAGGTGCACGTCGAAGTCGAACAGACGATAGGTGGCAAAGGCGAACTCCAGGCAACCCGCGACCTCCTCCTGGATCTGCTCCTCGCTGCAGAAGATGTGAGCGTCATCCTGGGCGAAGTGCCGGACGCGCAGCAGTCCGTGCAGCACGCCGGAGGCCTCGTTGCGGTGAAGCAGTCCCGGCTCTGAGTAGCGCACGGGCAGGTCGCGATAGGAGTGGCGGCTGCTGTTGAACAGGTGTGCATGCCCGGGGCAGTTCATCGGCTTGACGCCCATCTCGCGCTCCTCCACCTGCACGGTGAACATGTTCTCCTTGTACTTGCCCCAGTGCCCGGAGATCTTCCACAGCTCGGCGTCGTAGATCAGCGGCGTCTTGACCTCGCTGTAGCCACGCTCTGAGCCCATCTCGCGCGAGAGCGAGACGAGTGTGTTGAAAATGTTCGTGCCAGCCGGCAACCAGAAGGCCGCGCCGGGAGAGACATCGGAGAAGTGAAACAGGCCAAGCTCGCGCCCCAGCTTGCGATGGTCGCTCTGTGCCGCCTTATCCAGGCGCTCGAGGTACTCGTTCAACTGGGCGCCCGTGTGAAAGGCGGTGCCGTAGATGCGGGTCAACATCTTGCGTTTGGAGTCCCCACGCCAGTAGGCGCCGGCGACCGATTGCAGCTTGAAGGCGCCGACGGTCTTGGTGCTGGGCGCATGCGGGCCGCGGCACAGGTCTGTGAACGGCCCGTTCGTGTACAGCGAGACGGTCTCGAGCGGCTGTTCGGCCGGCGCACCCTTGACGAGGTCGTCGATCAGCTCGACCTTGTAGTCCTGGCTCTCGTGCACGAAGCGCTCGCGCGCGCTCTGCACCGAGACGTCCTCGCGCACGAACGTCTCCCCCGCCTTCACGTGCTCGGCCATCTTCGCTTCGATCGCGGGGAAGTCCTGCTCGGAGATGGAGACACCATCGGGGAAGTCGAAGTCGTAGTAGAAGCCGTTGTCGATCGCGGGCCCAATCGAGATCTTCACTCCAGGCCACAACTCCATCACGGCACTTGCCAGCACGTGCGCGGCGTCGTGGCGGATCAGCGCGAGCGAGGGATCGCCGCTCTTGGCGGTGAGGATCGCGATCCGTGCGCCATTTGGCAGCGGACGTGCCAGGTCGCGAACCTCGGCGCGCGAAACCGGGTCGGCGCCGGGCGAGCTGAGCTCCCCGCCGGGCTGGCTCACCTCGATGGCCAGCGCGGCTTTGGCGAGGCCGGGTCCGATCGCCGCGGCAGCATCAGCGCCGGTGGCGCCGTCGGCAAGCTCCAGCGCGTTGCCGTCGGGCAGTGTCACGGTGATGGACATCTCAGGAGGCTACATCTCCGAGATCGATTACCCACGCCCGCGCTCCATATCCGAGACCGGTTGCTCACGCACGGACGGACAGCGGGCCAGCCTTCCGCATGCGCGACGGCGTCGTCTCAGCTACTTGCGAGCCACAGGGCATCGTCGCCGAGCGCTACACGGCGTACGCTGCCTTCTCCCGCCAGCTCGACCAGCGCGCTCTCCGCGTCCACCCGGTCGGGAGCGTCGTTGCCGCGCGTCATGATCGCCGCCACCTCTTGGGTCACGAGCCCTTCGGGAAAGCGCCCGAGCGCATCGAGCGGGCTCTCCGGCGGCGGCTCACGCTCGAGCGTGGGATCGAGATTGGCGATCAGCACGTCATAGGCCTCGACGGGCTGAAAGCCGCCACCCTCAAGCATGCGCTCGCCTGCACGCAGGATCAGCGACGGCGCTGTGTAGCGCACAGGACCGTCACTCTGGGCGGCCTTGCCCTGAAACTCGGTGGGTCCGCCGGCGGCGGTACGCGAGAGCGCCCGATCGGCCTCATATGCGGCGCTCACCTGGTCGTCGTCAAGCGCGCCTACGATCGCCTGCACGTCCAGTCCAGGCACGCACTCGAGCGCCGTCGCGATATCGCGCGCATCGTCGAGCACGAGCGTGCTCGTGAACTGAGCGAACTGCAAAGCCCTGAACACGGCGTATTCGCGCTCAGGGTCGAGCAGGCGTGCTGCCACGATCGTGCGGCACATCCGCGCGGTGGCCGTGATGCGTGCACGGGGAGCGGTCGCGAACGGCATGCCGAAGCGGCGGAAGCGCATGTAACCGTGAGCTGCCCGCACCGGGGTATAGCCACGGCTCGTGTACTGCTCGGCGCTCTCGGTGAGGCCGATCGTCACCAGTCGCCAGCGCAACTGTGTCCCGTAACGCCAGTGCAGCACCGCGAGCGCGGGACTCGCCGAATAGGCCCAGGGGCAACCGGGATCAGTGAAGTGGGTTACCTCGATAGGGCTCATGGAACGGCGATCGGCTCGGCAAGCACGCCACCGTTGGTGGGGCCGGCGAAATCCGCTCCAACCGGCTCGGCCCCATCGATGTGCGTCGAGCCCATCCCGAGAGTGTATGACGAGCAACCCCCGGATCCTCCGTCTCGCGCGGTTTCTTCACTGCTCTTGAGACTGGCTTGAGAGAGTCCTCAGGTGAGCTTTCCCTCGATGCGCTTTCCTGAGTAGAGATGACCCGCACGATCACGCGCCGGCAGTTGCTGCGCTCCGCTGGAGTGGGCGCGGTCGGGCTTGGCCTGAGCGGGGTTCTCGGGGAGATCGTCGCCAGCGCTCTGACGCCGCCCAAGCCGGGACCGCCCAAGCCGCCCATGTGGCACACGCGGCCGGACTTGCGCATCCCGCCTGTGACGGTCACCCGTAACGAGCCGGGAGCCTCTAGCGACCCGATCTTCATCGCGCCGTACAACATTCCGGTCGGCCAGGTGGGCGCGGTGATCGTCGACGCGAGCGGCCAGCCGATCTGGGAGAACCCGCTGGAAGGCAAGGTCACGACCAACTTCCGCGTGCAGTCCTATAAAGGCGAGCCGGTGCTCACCTGGTGGGAGGGCCTGATCGAATACGGGCACGGCGTGGGCGAATACGTGATCGCGGACTCCGCCTACCGCACCATTCGCCGCGTGCAGGCGGGGCGCGGGCTGCAAGGCGACCTGCACGAGTTCGTGCTCACCCCGCGCAACACAGCGCTGCTGACGAGCTATGTGATCACAGGCGCCGACTTGAGCTCGGTCGGCGGCCCCCGCAAAGGCACGATCCAAGACGCGATCTTCCAGGAGATAGACCTGGCCAGCGGCATGGTGCTGCTCGAGTGGCACAGCCTCGATCGCATACCGCTCAAGGAGTCCTACGCGCCGGTCGAATCGAAGAACTGGGACTTCTTTCACATCAACTCTGTCGACCTCGACAGCGACGGCAACCTGCTCGTCTCCGCGCGCAGTACCCACACCGTCTACAAGCTAGACCGCAAAGGCATGATCCTCTGGCGCCTGGGCGGCAAGTACAGCGACTTCAACATGGCGCCGGGAAGCAACTTTGCCTGGCAGCACGACGCCCGCCGTCAACCCGACGGAACGCTGACGATCTTCGACAACGGCGCCACCCCGGCGGTAGAGAAGCTCTCGCGTGGGCTGATCCTCGATGTCGACGAGCAGGCAATGACGGCAACGCTGCTGCGCCAATACACCCATCCAAAGATCTTGACCGGCAGCCAGGGCAACATGCAGCTGCTTGACAACGGCAACGTCTTCATCGGCTGGGGCGAAGTGCCGCACGTGTCTGAATTCGAGCGCTCCGGCCGACTAGTGTTCGACGCGGTGCTCGGCGAGAAGTATCAGTCATACCGGGCTTTTCGTCTGCCGTGGAGCGGCCTGCCCGCAGAAGCCCCAGCGATCGCTGTCAGCCGCGACGGCCGTGCGGGGATGACCGCTTATGCCAGCTGGAACGGGGCGACAGGCGTTCAAGCATGGCGGCTGCTGGCGGGCCAGCAGGCCACGGCACTGACGCCTGTCTCCAGCACAACCGCACGTGGCTTTGAGAGCACCCTGCACAGCACCTCGGCGGGCCCCCTCTTCGCCGTGCAGGCGCTCGATGCGAGCGGAGCCGCGCTGGGCCAGTCGCGGACCATCAACCTCGCCTGACAGCTGGTCAGATCGTCTGGCGTACACGGCTCGATATCGCGGGCGGCTGTGTCATTGCTCTGACCACCAACCTCGCCTGACAGCTGGTCTGGTCGCTCGGCGGGCACAGTTCGATGTCGCGGGCGGCTGTGTCATTGCGCCCCTCACCTATCGATATCGGCGGCTCCCCTAGAGTGTCGGAGATGGGGGACCTGGAAGAGAACAACGGCTTCGCGGCACCCGCGCGCAACGGTGAGCCGGCGATCTCGCTGCGCGGCGTGGTCAAGCGCTATGGCGACATCGTGGCCGTGAACGGCCTCGATCTCGAGGTCTCTCCAGGGATCTGCTTCGGCCTACTCGGACCCAACGGCGCGGGCAAGTCAACGACGATGCGGATGCTCACAGCCCAGACGATTGCCGACGAGGGCGAGCTGTCGGTGCTGGGCTACTCGCTCCCGGGCGAATCCAAGCAATCGCGCCTTGAGATGGGTGTCGTGCCGCAGCTTGACAACCTCGATGTCGAGCTGACCTGTCGGCAGATCCTGACGGTGTACGCGCGCCTATACCGCGTGCCGCGCGGCGAGCGTCCGGCTAGCGGTGCAGCGGGCCCTGGAGATCGCCAACCTCGTGCCACGCGCGGACACGATCGTGCGCGACCTTTCGGGCGGCATGCGCCGACGGCTGCTGGTTGCCCGGGGCTTGATCCACCAGCCGCGCCTGGTGCTGCTCGACGAGCCCACGGTAGGACTGGACCCGCAGGTACGCCAGGAGCTGTGGTCGTTGATCGATGGTCTGCGCTCGAGTGGTGTGACGGCGCTGATGAGCACGCATTACATCGAGGAGGCCGAGCGCCTCGCCGACACCGTGGCCGTGATGGACCACGGCAAGATCGTCGCACAGGGAACGCCAGCCGAGCTGGTGAGACAGTACGCAGGCGAACAGGTCGTCGAGGTGTACGGACCGCCGGAGCATTTGGCGCAGGTGAGTGAGCTTGCCTCGAGCAACGGCTGGTCTAGCAGGCGCAGCGGCCCGGCCGTAGCAATCATGCGCGCTGAGACGCTTGACGGGGCAGCGCCTGAGGGAGTGCGCCGTCCCGCAAACCTGGAGGACGCGTTCGTGGCGCTGACCGGCGAGGAGATCGAATGAGGGGCTCTGTGCATCCTCGCAAAACGGCGATGCCCCCTGCGCGCGCGGGGGGCATCGCTGAAACTGGGAGCACCGCAAGCGGGATTGTGTATTGCGAAAAGGGGCGTCCCCCCGCGCGCGCGGGGGGCATGTCGTTTTGAGCACACTCCCACAGACCCAGACGACCAAGCGCGAGCCGCGCCGCATCCGCCGACTCGAACCGGCGGCGCTCGCCGGCGTGATGAGCCGCGACGTCGCGATCTTCGGCCGCTATTGGAAGGCGACCACGTTCTCCTCAATCGTGCAGCCTACGATCTACCTGCTCGCATTCGGGCTGGGCTTCGGTTCGCTTCTGCCCCACATAGCCGGACTGAAGTACGAGCAGTACGTGGCAACCGGTGTCGTGGCCACCGCCGTGCTGTTCTCCTCTGCCTTCCCAGGCATGTTCAACACGTTCATTCGCTGGCAGTTCCAGCGCACCTATGACGCTGTCCTCGCCGCACCGGTGGACGTCGAGGAGCTGATCACAGCGGAGATGTTGTGGATCTCGATCAGGGCCGGCGTGTACGGGATGGCGCCGCTGCTGGTGGGATTCGCTTTCGGGTTGAAGCCAAACGCGGGAATGCTGCTGGTGCCCCTCATCGGCTTTGTCACCGGTTTCGGATTCGCCGGGTTCGGCGTGACTGTGGCCGCTGTGGCCAAGACGATCGACAACTTCAACTACATAACCAGCGCGGTGCTCACCCCAATGTTCCTTGTCGCCGGCACGTTCTTCCCCGTATCGCAACTGCCAACGGTCCTGCGCACGATCGCGAAGTTCAACCCGCTGTACTACTGCGTACAGCTCGTGCGCGACGCATCGCTTGGGAACCTTGGCGTGGCCGACATCGGGCATGCCGCGGTCCTGATCGCGTTCGCGCTTGCGATGTGGCGGATCGCGATCTGGCGGCTGGGCAAGCGCTTGATCGACTGAGCGCACTCAGCGATTCAATCCCCCCTTGGGGGACCTTGGCGCATGCGCCAAGGTCAGCAGGGCCGCATGCGGCCCTGCTAGAAGGTCGCGCATGCGCGACCTTCCCGGCGGGCTGATCGTGGTCGTGGTCGGCGGCGATCGCGGTGTGCTCTGGGCGGTGCTGCCGTTTGCTGTACTGCTGGCCGCATATGCACCTCAGGCGATTTCATTCACGGCCGGTCAGGGCGCCTTCACGCTCGTCGTGCTGGTGCTGTTCAACTTGATCAACCCAGCAGGTTGGAAGGTTGGATTGGTGCGCGTCGAGGACGTTGCGATCGGCGCCGGTGTCAGCAGGTCGTTGGCCTCCTGCTCTGGCCGCGCGGCGCGACCGCGATCCTGCGCGGCGCGATCGGCGCGGCCTACGACGGCGCCGCTCACTACCTTGACGCGACGATTACCGCTCTGCTCAGCGATGGCGAGCATGCCCGTCTTCACCCAATACTGAGCTGAGCAGTGCGGGCGCAACGGCACACACTCCGACGGGGCCCGTTGTGCTCGAGCACGTGGATAGCGGCGACTTGTTGCAGCCAGGACTTGCGATCGCATGAGCAAGCCGACACCTCAACGTCCTGGCGGAACTAGAGCTGATGCTCAGCTCAGCCTATGGACGGATCAGTTTGTGAACCTCCCCTACGGGTAATGTCCACGCGGTGGAGGCGCCGACGATGCGGATGTTCGACGTGATCGTGATCGGCGGCGGTCCTTCAGGCGAGGTACTAGCCGGACGTCTCACCGAACGCGGCAACGAGGTCGCGCTGGTCGAGTCGCATCTGGTTGGAGGCGAATGCGCCTTCTATGCCTGCATGCCCTCGAAGGCACTGTTGCGTCCAGCCGAGGCACTGGCTGAGGCGCGGCGGGTTCCGGGTGCCGCGCAGGCTGTCACGGGGACGCTCGATGTAGAGGCGGTGCTGAAGCGCCGCGACGAGGTGATCCACGATCTAGATGACACACAGCAGCTTCCCTGGCTCGAAGACCACGGGATCGCGTTGATCCGCGGACACGGTCGCCTGGAGGGCGAGCGACGCGTGCGCGTGGAGGAGCGCGTGGGCGCGCAGACCTACGAGGCGCGACAGGCGGTGGTCATCGCCGTGGGCAGCCAGGCTGCGATGCCACCGATCCCAGGTCTGGCCGAGGCCAAGCCTTGGACGAACCGAGAGGTCACAACCGCACGGGCTATACCGCGCAGCCTAGCGATACTTGGCGGGAGCGCAGTGGGCGTGGAGATGGCACAGGCCTACAGCTCGCTCGGCGCGAAGGTGACGCTGATCGAGGCAGAGCAGCGTCTGCTGCCCCGCGAGGAGCCGTTCGCAGGTGAGGAGTTGCGCGACGCCCTACTGGAGCGTGGTGTAGAGATTCATCTGGGAGCCGAGGCGAAGACCGTCCATCGGGACGATCAAGGTGTCACCGTCACCCTGGACGATGGTGAGCTCGTTAGAGCCAAGGAGATCCTTGTGGCGGTGGGGCGCCGTCCGCTGACAGAGGACCTGGGACTCGAGAGTGTCGGCTTGGAGCCGGGCAAGTCGATCGCGGTGGACGACACGCTGAGAGTGAAGGGGGTGCCGTGGTTGTTTGCGATCGGCGACGTCAACGAACGCTCGCTGCTTACCCACATGGGCAAGTACCAGGCCCGGGTTGTTTCAACGATCATTGAAGGCGGTGACGCCTGGGCAACCCGTGAAGCCGCGATCACACCGCGGGTGGTGTTTACCGAGCCGCAGGTGGCCGCGGTGGGCCTCACGCTACAGGGCGCTCGGGAGCAGGGAATCGATGCGCGTGCCTACGACGTGGCCAGCTCGGGAACCGCGGGGGCGAGCTTTTACGGGCACGACACACCGGGGACCGCACGGTTGGTGTTCGACGAGGATCGCGCCGTGATCATCGGCGCCACATTCACGGGTGTGGACGTCGCCGAGTGGGTGCACGCCGCGACGATCGCGATCGTCGGCGAAGTCCCAGCAGAGCGTCTTTGGGAAGCGGTACCCGCATTCCCAACCCGTAGCGAGATATGGCTGAAGCTGCTTGAAAAGCGTCAAGGCGAGCTCTCACAAGATCCGCCACCATCGCGACCGGATTAGCTCCCGTCGCCCGTCGGCCAAGCCGCGGAGATCGATTAGCTCCTGTCGCTCCTCGCCCAAGCCACGGCGATCGGTTCTCGAGACGACGGCTAGCTCTTCAGGGGCGCGATGGGCACGGCGGCCTCGGGCGTGAGTACGCGGAAGCTGAAGGACTCCTCTAGATAGAGCGTGACCACGTCGCTGTCGTGAGACTCGTAGCCAACCGAGAGATCCTGGCCGGACTCGAAGCTGAAGTCACCCCCGCGCATGCTCAACACGACCGCTCCCTTCACGCCCGGCGCCCACACGATCGGGCCCTCGAGGATCTTGCGCAGGTGATCGAGTAGCGGATAGCCACCGTGCTCGGCACTCTCCACCACGCGCGTGTATTCCTCGCGCCCCAACGCCAAGCCGTACGGTCCGGCGATCCCTTTGCGCAACAGCAGCTCCACGGCGCGAGCGACATGCGCCGGATAGCGCTCGACACCCCCCTCGCTGGGAATCGCATCATGCGGTGAGCGCTCACTGATCCCGTCAACCCCTACCTTCGGCCAAGAGTGAAACACAGCGAGGTTCTCCGCTTCGACGATACCCTGGGCGGCGACGTCGAGAGCATCGAAATCGACATCCTCGGCACCACGGTCGCCGGCTCTGAGCTCCTCGCGAGAGACCGTGAAACGCGCACGCAACTCGACGAGCGGGAGGACCACCCGGCGATTTGCCTCAACGCCCTTGATCGGGCTCACGTCGACATCCTCGACACGACCGAGGTTGGTTGCTGAGTACTCCCAGCCGTGGGGTCCGGAGAAATCGACCAGTCGCCTACCGGCGAGCCCTGGCAGTAGGCGCTCGCGGGCCTCCTCGTCAATCGTCTTCCAGCCGTTCTCGGTGATCGGCGCATGCTCGCGTAGTAGATGGCTCATTGCCCCTCGTAGTAGATGGCTCATTGCCCCTCCTTCAGGCTTCCGATGCCCAGCGTGCCGGCCAAGACAGGTGATCCCGAGGAAGGGCCCTCGGCTGAGGCGGAATCTCCCGCGGCGGCCTCCGCTGCCTCCCCATGCTCAACGATGTCGCCCTCCCGCAAAAGCACTCCTTGAGCGATCTCTCGCCACTTCGACTTGCGGCGAAGAAGGAACTCGAGATCCATGCAGAAGTGCTTGTACTCCTCACCGACGGCATCTGACATGACGGCTCGCGCTTCGGGGTCGCGCTCTACCGCCAAGCGCTGCTCGTACCAGCCGATCGCTTCCGCCTCCTCTGTCAGCGACGCGCACAGACGCGCGAACGTCCGTGTCTCCTCAGGGAGCTCCTGCGGCGGCTCGTGGTATTGGTCGAAGCCCATCTATTCCTCCTCGGCGGGTGTGGTTCCAGGCAGGATGCTGTGCGCAAGCGTCTACCCGGGATCATGCCACTTAGAACTTAACCGGCAGTACATCGCACAGAGTCAGACCGCTACGGTGATCGTCGACGTCGAGCGCTTCAACGGTGCGAACAACGCCGTCAACCTCGCCGTCTCGGGACTCCCCAACGGTGTCACGGTGACCGGCGCCAACGTGATCCCTGCCGGGAGCGACGCCACCGAACTGACCTTCGCGGTCGCGCCCAACGCCCCGGTGTCGAGCAGCGAATACACGATCACGGCCACCAGCGCCGGCGTCAGAGGGTCCGTCAGTGCAAAAGGCCTTCACGATAGTGATAGCACTCGGTCTGACAAGCCGTTGGAGCAGACACCGAGTTTGATCGTGCGTTCGGTTTCATTCCCCGCGCCCAGGTCGACAGCGGTGACCCCAACGACTGGATATCCACACAACTGGACCGGCTGATCGAAATCTTCGGGGTGAACCCGACCGCGGGAGCATCAAGCCGCGCGAGCGCCGCATCCGTCTCGAAGCCCAACCGCGGCCTTAGCCGCGACCCGCTGGCAGCCGACGCAAGCCAGCTTCACACTCCCGATCCCGCGTGGTGGCCGTCCTTCGCTGCTGGCGACTAGCGTGAGCAGCGAAGGTGAGGTCACGCCGTTTGCGGTGGAGGTAATTCGGTAGAGGTAAGACGTAGTCAGCTTGGGTCGACCCAGGACCCGCCAGGCAGCCGGTGAAAGGCGGCGCTACAGTGGCGGTACCTGGTTATTAACCTGGGGACCGTGATACAGGTGGTCATGGTCGCTGCAGGCTGTCGGGAACCTGAACTGGACGCTGTCGCTGCGTACGCCGTTGTAGCTTGCGAACAGGGTCACGCGACCGACGGTTCCCACTTCACATCGCGGGTCAGTGCTGCTCTGCACGCGAACGACGATCTTCATGATGTTTCCGGGAACACCCCACATCACCGCGTAGTGCGAGTGATAGACCAAGTGGCGCTCTACGGTCATGATGATCAGCCGGTCCGGCGCGCGGCGGACACGATCGACTTGACACAGGATCCCAGATACGGTGTTGGCGGTCAGATTGATGTCGCCGTGACCGCGAGCGAAACTTCCGGTCGCGCCAATAATCGGCGCACCTGTGTGAAAGCCCCACGGCGGGATCCCGCCGACGATCGGGATCTGAGAACAGTCCTGAACCGAGCTTGCGGTAGCCGAGCTCGATCTTGTAGAGCGTGCACCGGCCAAGCCAAGCGGACCGACTAGCGCCGACAACAATGCCGGGGCCAGGATCGCAAGTCCGATGCGTTGTGAGATCCGGTTGCTCAGCATCCGGAGGCGATCATGCTCGTCGAGCGAGACGAGAAATGCAGTGACAAGCAGAAGCGGCCATTGGGGTGGCGACGCCTTCCTACAATATGAATCGTCGCGATCACTCAGCAGTCCAGCGATTCAAGCAGACGAACATCTGCCAGATCCTGGGGCCGGCCAGCTGCCCTCTTCATGCGCAGCAAATCCTCTTGATGGGCGATTGGGACGCTGATCTCGCCGAGCGCGACTTGGTGGGCACGCGCACGCACGTTACTAAATATGCCGAGATGCGCTGGCAGCGTAAGCACGTCGAGCAGTCCGTGGTCGGTAATCAGATGCCATTGATCACTTGAACCGAGCAGCGATGCGCTTGGAACCGAACGCGATCGCCGTCCATTTGGCCCAAGGACTCGAGCGTCAAGGTCAACAAGCGCGGCGGCAAGCCGGGCAATATTCTCGGTCGAAGTGGCGATCACGACATCCAAATCGCGTGTCACCCGCTGCCCTCCATATGCCTGGATCGCGATGCCGCCCACGACCACGTACTCGACTTCGTGGCTCGCAAGCGCTCGGAACAGCTCGCGCGCGTCGAAGCGATTGTCGTTGCTTGTCACTGCCTCGGCTTCGTCCCGGTGACCTTCGCAAGACCTGCGCGAAGCTCCACGGCGACCGAGTTCCAACTCAAGGCAAGCTCCAAACGCTCGGACATCGGCCGCCGTCGCGCCTCCATGACCGCGTCAGGTCTTACAAGCGGATCGCGGACCGTGGGCGCAAGGTCTAAACCGGTGGGCTGTGCGATTTCGTCCTTCAACACAGTGGGCGATACTGGGCTCGAACCAGTGACCTCCGCCTTGTCGAGGCGGCGCTCTCCCAGCTGAGCTAATCGCCCTGGGATGCGCCCTAGCCTATCAACGGGCGCCAGTTTGGGACCGCATCGACTCTTCCCAGTACCCCCCCATGCCACTCCAAAGCAGATCGTCCCGCGGCCGAGCCAGGCTCCTCTCAGCTACGGGACGTCTGGATCTCAAGCTTCCAGCATTAGGGCACGATCGTGACCTTACCTTCGCGTCCTTCTCCGCTCGATTCGACACCGGTCGACCCTTCACCGCCCGCCCCGACTTCGCCTGCCCCTTCAACGCCCGAGCCCCCATTCGATTCGTAGCCATAAGGACTGGATTCGCGGCTTTCGCCTTCACCGCCCTGGGTCGTTTCGGGCCCTTCCGTCTGATACGGAGATTCCGTCCCATAGGGCGATGATTCCGTCCCAGAGCGCTGCACCCGCGATTCGCCTTCGGCCCCCTGGGCACTGCTACCGCCGCCGGCCTCAATCGTCTTGACCACTTCAGAGACGGTGTCCGAGGAGATCGCGAAGCCCACGCCTGTGCTGCCTGGCTGAGAGCCTTCGGTGCGTGCCGCGTCGCTTGCGATCTGGGAGTTGACGCCGATCACGTCGCCTTCGGAGTTGAGCAGCGGACCGCCGGAATTGCCTGGGTTCAGTGGAGCATCGGTTTGGATCACATTCTTGATCGTCGCTCCGTTCGGAGCTGAGATTTCGCGCTGGAGGGCCGACACGATGCCCTTCGTGAGCGTCTCCGTCAGGCCGTAGGGGTTGCCAAGCGCGTAGACGGAGTCGCCGACCTGCACAGAGCTCGAGCTAACCAACTTCAACGGGTGCAGCCCGAGCCCGGAGGGGTTGATCTTGATCAACGCGAGGTCGCTGTTGGGATCGGTGCCGACCACGCTTGCGGTACGGGTAGCGCTCGTAGACTTGCCGGGGCTGACCGTGAGGCTTGTGCCTTCGGAGATCACGTGGTTGTTGGTGAGAATCAAACCTTCTTCGTTGAGCACGATCCCGGTACCGCTATCCCCTCCCTCGGCCGTTGTGGCCTTGATCGAGACCACGCCGGCGGCATCGCGCTGGTAGACCTGGGTAGCGGTTGGCGTCGTCGACGACACATCCTTGGTGACGCCACCTGTAGAGCGGGTCACCGGGACGGCAGCCGTGTGAGCCGGGGCGGTCCCGCCAGACCCACGAGAGGCGGCGAAGAACACGCTGGCAGCAACCGCGCCGACAAGCGCTGCCAAGACTATGGGGAAGAAGAGACGCTTCACGAGACACCTCCGAGTTAGGGATCTCAGTGTGCGCGCTCGCTATGTACGAGCGCTAATGCCTCTCGAAAGCGATCCTAACGAGATCAGAAAAGCTTGATAACGAAGCTCGAAGCCGCGAATAAGCAGCCAAACACAGGGTTTGCCAGGACCGTTAGGCGAATCGCCAGATCGGTCCGCGGTCGCTACGCTACGGGTGCCTTGGCGACGTGGCGGAGTGGCTACGCAGCGGCCTGCAAAGCCGTCTACACCGGTTCGATTCCGGTCGTCGCCTTGAGGACAGTTCTCGCTTGAGTTCTCAATTGGGCCATCGGTGCGGCCGGTTGGGGAGTCGGGGTCGGCTTGATCGCAGCCAAGCCTGCGCAACTGCGTGCCGCCGGGCCTTGTGGGCGTCCTTGCAGCGCCGAGACGCGGAAGCCGCCCAGGGGCAATCCTCCTGGGCGGCTGGTACGACTGGCGAAGCTCGCGGCTACTTGCCCGGTGGGGCTCCGCGTTGGCGGCGCGAGGGTGGTGTCTCCTCGCCGCGTCCTGACTTCTTGGCGCCGGGGCCGTAAGGCGTGTAGAGGCCGAGGCGGGCTCGCGTCTTTGCAACGCTCCGCGCGGCAGCCCGGCCAGCCTGCTTCTGTCGCCTGACGCCCTTATGCCTGACTGCTGACCTGGCGGAGCCGAGCCATCCGGCCTTCGCCGCGATCCGCAACCAGTCAATGAGGCAGGCGACATTCGCACGGAGACGGTGCCAATCCAGGCCAACGGCCTTCGGACGGTTAGCGAGCGTGTCGGAGGCGACCTTGTAGCGGTCGCGCCAGTAATCATGCACGGCCTCGTAGGAGCGGTGAGACTCCTTCAACTCGTGGTAGAGCGCGTTCGTGCGTGACAAGGGTACGAGCGTACGCCAGTCTTCCGAGCAAGAAATCGTCTGCTCGCCCGCGCAGTTCGGCGTGAGCTGGAACGTGCAGCGGAACCACAGCCTCGGCTTGCCGCCGTTCGCGGAGAAGCGCGTTTGGTACATGACGCCGCCGCAGTGGTCGCAGCGCTTCACGCCGTGGCGGTCAAATTTTGCGTGATCGTGGCGAGTATGTCCGCCGCTGCGCCACGGGAAGATGGGTGCTGTGTCGTTTTCCGTCGCGTGCTGAAAACATGAAGAAACAGAGATGCCCTTGTCACCGATCGCCGTATCTGGCCGGCGCCCCGCCATCTCTGTAACGCGGTCGTACAGGGCAGGAAATAGATGGCACTCCTGTGTGCTCGCGGAGTCAACGCTCGGGATCACCCCTCCCGTGTAGTGGCACACCCCCTTACCCGAATAGAAACCAATCCAGAACCGCGTCACTCGCCCGTTGGATGTGTAGGCACGCACACCGGCCTCTACGTCGCGCATCCGATACCAACATCCGCCGATCTTCACGCGCTTGCCTTTCTTGGTGGGTTCCGTGATTTCGGGTTCTATTTCGCGTGCGTGCTGCTCTGCTTCCGTCAGCTCCTCCGTATTCCACTCCTCGCGCTTCTCGCGCGCCGCGCTCGTCGGAGCGCGAGAAGCGCGTAGGGCCGAGTTGCGACCCCACCGTCGCCGCGATGATTTGCTCCACGACCGGCGCTTGCAGGGGTCGTTGGGACCGCAGTCGTGGACGAGTGCGGCGTGTGTCTCGTCCTCGGTCCAGTCATAGTGGACGTGGGCCATGACGCGAGGGTCATGCAAACGACAGTGCTGGATGATGCGTGCCGCCGCGTCCAGAAAAGCGTCATCGGCCTTCTCTCCCAGCTCGCGCAGTCGGCGGTGAGTGGTTGCCGCCGATGGTCGGTACACGAACCCACACTCCCGCCACAGCTCGTCCGTCGTGTTTGCCCACCACGGCTTGATGTCTACTTGGCCGCTGACGACGAAGGCAACTGCGGCCAGCTCCCAGTGGCCCGGCTCGCGCTTGCGCGCCCATTTGACTTCCAGATCGCACGCGGTACGCAGGTCGTCCCATACCCACCGCTGACTCTTGAGGAGTTGCACGATGTTCATGGACCCGCAGAGGTCGGGGCGCTTGGAGAAGTCGGTGGCGCCGATGAGACGGTCAGGTGGTTGGTAACGGTTCTTAGGCATGGGCTTTGGCAAGGTTCAGCGAACGGACGACCGCTCCCCTGCGGCCCTCGTCTGCTGAGCTTCGGGGAGTTGTTGCCGGTTGTTGGCCTCGCTAGTGAAGACGTATCGCGGCCTCGGAACGCGGCAGGTGAACTCGACGTTTGTTCGAGTCACCCGGGCCCACGAGTTCGTCACCGCGCACCGCCGTCCATGACGCGCGCAGCCGATCACCCCTGCCCCCACTACCAGTGGGGGCAGGAACCAGTAGCCCGTCAGCGCTGAGCGTGGCCGTGCCGAGCCCGATCACGTCCAAGGGCAGCCGCAAGCGCTGAGCGAGTTCACCGACCTGCCAAGGCCAGTCCTCCGCGAGTGCAAGCGCGAGGATCGCGGCTTCAATGCGTCGCCTCCGCTCGTGAGGAAGCAAGTAAGTACGCTGTTCGTGCATGGGAGATTCGTCCTCCTGTGTGGGCTTCGGCGTGGCCGTAATCCGCGCCGAAGCCACTTAGCTATTTGCGTTCGTTGTTAGCAAGGACGACACAAATAGCTCGATCAGCGATGGATCGCTCGAACATTCGTCGATTGTTCTACCCGTAAGCTAAATCTGTTCAAGTTCACCCGTCACGCTTTACACGTCGCGGGGCGCTCGCGTATATTCGTGTGAATGGGGGCCGGTCGAGGAGCGACACGTCGCGCTAGCAACCCGTTCGTTCACGGGACGCTGAGGCGTGCCAAGTTAGAGCCGCAGCGTCGGGGCAAGGTCGTTTACACGTCCTACCTGGAGGCACTGCGCTACCGCTGCGGAGACGGTGACGCTTACTGGGTCTACGTCGTGGACGAGTACGGGATGCGTGCATCGACAGCCGCGACGACGGCAACAAACCCAGTGCTTGAATACTGGCGGCGTCTTGCGTATGGGCCGGGGGCGTGTCCGCCACCAACGGCGATGAGGAGCTACGCGACGCTGGTCGGCGAAGATGACTTGTTCTGGGTCGTGGGCGCTGACGACGCCGACCCAGAACAGGTCGAAAGGGACTTGGCGCGTGCACCACTCGACCCAGTGCCGTTCATGGACGCGATCTACTGGAGCGCGTACCAACGCGGACCACTGCGAGAGCGCGACGACGAACGGTGCCGAGTGTACGCCATGGAGGAGCGCAGCGCGGGTAAGGGCCGCCGCGTCCCCGCGAGGTACGGAATCCGCTTCCCCGACGACAACACGTACTGGGTCGTGCCCGCAAAAGAGATTGTGCTCGCACCTACCTATCGCACATGAGGTTGCCGGCACTTGCGAGCAAGACGAATGGCTTATCTATGGCTGACGCTGGAACTGTGAGAGTGCCTTAATCCAATCTGTACGGGGATCAGGGTTGAGCGCTTTGCATATCCAGCGCACGAAATCTCCGGTCGCCACCTTGGAGTCATACGCCTCTCCGGCGGTCGCCTTCTGGCCTTCATGGACGACCCGATTTCGGAGGAGATAGCACTCGGCGTACCATTGCCCCGGAGGCAATGACTTGTCGTCTAGGTCCAAGGCCTCAGTAAGAAATTTCGGTAGAAGCTCTGTTAGCTGGTTCCTGAATGGCGCCCTCAAAGCTCCTCGTAGCTTGTCCGGGTCACGCTCCAAGCACGCCCAGAGTGCCCGAAAGAGTGTGTTTATGAACACCTCAGTCGCAGTACACGCCGCGATAACTGACTGGTCGTTACGGCCCGAGCCCAGGTGATGCTCTGACGCCTGGTACAGCTCAAGAAACTGGAAGAACGGCGCCTTACCAGCGCGCGCCGCATGGACGACGTTGACCGCATCGATCACTTCTTGCTGCGTGCGCTGCTCAGGCAGGTCGTCCCGAAGAGTGGTGTGCGCATCCATCGTCCCGCTTGGACCGGTCCAACCCTCGGGTGTTGGAAGGAAGGTCAGTTTCCACGGCGTGTCGCGCGGCAGATCAATCCGGGAGAGCGACGAGATATGCCACTCGTCGCGCATCCCGCCAAGGATCACGAGATACTGATTCAAGAACGCCAAGGCCTCGTCAAGCCTCCGTGATAGCCATTCGGCTACCTCGTGTTCGAACTGCCCGGTACCGCTATCGCCTTGATCCAGCGGCGTTTCGCTGGCGGGATCGTAGATGGTGATCTGAATGACACTCCGCAGTTCGTTCGCCCCACGCGTGGTTGTCCCAATTGGTCGCTCAGATTGCTCGACTGCTTGCCAGTCAGGGAAGGCTTGTTTGGCGACTAGCAACGGAACCCATCCGTCGACCCGCGTCTGCTTTATCTCAACGCGAAATCTCGGCTTGAGGTCGTCCTCTGGCGCCGGCATGGACATTCCGGTCGCGTAGCCGATCGCGTCGGGATTCCACCCAGGCCAAGTCCCGCCGCGATCACTGACGAGGAAAGCCACATCATCGATTCGCAGGCAATGCGGCAGTTCGAGCAAGAAGCTCAGTGCCACGATTAGTTCCGCATCCTCGTCCGGGCTGATGCGGGTCGAGTCGAACTCTCGTGGCGTGAGCGGTTCCATAACCCATCTGACCTTATCTGCCCCAGGCGCTTGTCCGAAGGCCCGGTTCTAGGGCCGCAACCCGGCATATGCGCGGAATGCGTGTCATGAGGGGCCGTGGACGAGCACCCCCTAATCAACGGAGGGACCGCACGCGCTCCTGAGGCGTTGTTGAGCCAGTAGCGAAGAGCGACAACACGTACTGGGTCGTACCAGCGAAAGAGATCGTACTCGCACCTACTACGTACCACGCTAGACACACATCGTCGCATTGCTGTTGCGCATGTGTCCTGAGTATCGTCTGGGCAATGGCCGAAGTCACACCCGCTACCCCCCTCGCGGACCTGCTGGGTGCGCCCATCGCCGAGGTCACAGCGCAAGACATCGCCAGACTCATCACTGAGCGGGTCAGGGAGACTGACGAACTCGACTTCAAGGCAACGCTCTACGACAAGGATGAGGACGCCAAGATCGAGCTTTGCAAGGACATCGCCGGGCTTCGCAACCACCGCGGCGGGGTCATCTTGCTCGGCGTCGGTGAGAAGGATGCTGTCGCGAACGGTTGCCCGGAAGTCGAGCTGAGCGACACTGAGGAGCGGCGCATGCGCCAGATCGTGGCCGCCGGTACAGCACCCTATGCCGCATTTGATATCCGGGCGGTCCCTGGTAAGAAGACCGGTCACGGCTTCTACCTACTCTTGGCCGAGCCGAGCCCGTTCCGTCCACACGCGGTCCTTGTTGATGGCGGTTTGCGCTATCCCCGACGAGACGGCACGATCACTCGCTACTTGACCGAGGCAGAGGTCGCCGACATGTACCGGGACCGCTTCCGGGGGGAGAAGCAGCAGATCGAGCGGCTTGCTCAGATCGCTGACGAAATACTCCCTCTGCTCGACACTTCCGACGACCTCACCTGGCTAGTCGTATCGCTCGTACCCAACAGTCCCGGTGACCTACAGATCAGCTTCGATGGGCTCCAGGAGATAGAGACGTGGGCGCGGCGCGAGCCCACGTCGAATGAGATTCTAGACGCATTCTTCGCCGAACTGCCTGCGATCGCCAGCGTGGGCGTCGAGCGCTACACCCTCACCTCACCAGCCGACGAACGCAAGCGTGCGAAGTACCCGTATGCGGCTTGCTTCACTGACGGCGCCGCGTCAACCGCGGTGACAGTCCGCAAAGGCGAGGGCGGACCACAACTGAGCCAAGAGACTGTTGTGCTCGCGGCCCATCTCGTGGTCTGCGCAGCGAGTTCCCTACGGTTCGCGGCGCGCCACGCTGCACGCGCCGGCGCTCGCGGGGACGCCGTGATTCATGCGCGCGTATTCGGCCCGCATTCAGTGCTTGCCTTCAATCACACTGGACTCACTGAGCCATACCCGAACACATACGTAGTCCGGGAGGCGCGCTCAAGTCTCACGTTGCCGATCGACACGCTTATCGGGGCGCCGCAAGACGCATTCGCCGCGACCCGCCTCATGCTGGCTGATATCTTCAACGCTTACGGCTGTCCGGAGGTCCCACAAATCGCCCCAAATGGGACACTGAGAACCCTCTATTTTCCCGCGGGCTACCAAGTCCCCCAGTGGGCCGAGCAGCGAGAAGTGCCGACGACAACGGAGCAGATCGCCTATCGCCGCTAGACGCCGCAGGCCAGCCGTGGCCGGCCCCGTGCCCGTCGTTCGCAGCGAGACCGCTGGGGTCACGAGAAGGGGAATCTCGGGGGTGGTGCGAAGTAGGAGGAATGATTCCGATGTTCTGCGCAAGCCTCCCAGAGCTCGTGTTGGCGACCGCGGCGAAGGTCGCCAACGGAGCCTTCTACGGAGCGCTCGCAGTTGTTATCGGGACGCTGCTCCTGCTATTCGGCTTTCTCACTGTTGATGTAGACCCCAAGTGGACGAAGAAGGTGAATGCGTTGGGAACGATCTTCTTGGGGTGCGGAACCGTGTACGGATTCGGTGCAACATTTAACGGATACGGCGACACGAAACGCTCAATCTTTAGCGTGGGAGGACTCGTCGTTGTGCTCGTGGTTGGGCTTTGCCGTGTCAGGCAGATACGGAGAGCTAAGAAAAATACCTCTCCATGAGTGAAGCGCGAGGGACCCTATTACGAAGCCGAAGTAAGCCGAGTTGAAGGTTCCCGAGTGTGTCCAATCCGTGAACAGTATGAGTGCGAAATAGAGCACGACCATTCCCATCGCGGCGCCGTATGCGAACACGTCAGCTTCATCGGGGTCAAGCGCCCGCCACCTCCTGATTAGTTGTCGCGGTGTCCAGGCACACGAGCACTGCATGCCTGGACATACCACGGCTTACAGGCTTTGCTACCCGGCTTCCTGTGCGTCACGTCGCACCGCTTCCCAGCCGCCGAGGGAGAGGATCGTGGACATCGCGGGCGCGGTGCCGGGGGCTTGGGCTGCGGACCAGTCGGAGTAACCGCGCTGCGTGGATCGCTTGCCTTTGGGGAGCTGCGCGAGGTAACGTGCGACGGCGGCGGCGCAGCTCGCGCGCGTCCACTTCGCGCGTCGGCGCTCCCCGGCTCGTGCCGCGCCAACGTCCGCCGAGTAGTCGGGCGCCTTGTGACCGCGACCGCCAACCTTCTTTACGGCGCGCGGCTCCGGCAATCCCGCCGTGCCCCTCTGGCTCTTCCACTCCGCGACGGCGGCACCGAATCGCTGCGCGCGTTCGGCCGGGTATGGGAGGCCGTTTCCACGCGCGAACGTGCGCAGCTCGCGCGCGGACGGCTGGAAATCGTGCGCGTTGTGGAAGCGCTCCAGTAGGTTAACGAGCGTGGGCGCGCTCGGCTGACTTGTGGGACCGCGCTCGGCCGTCGTCTTGAGCCCGGCGTCGCGCAACGCCTCATCCCAGGAGTCGGCCACGGCGATGACCTGCTCGTCGTCGGGCAGGAGCAGCCAACGGCCATGCAGCCATCGGGCGCGATCAACGGCCATGAGTCGCGCGCGCTCAATGCGGTACTCCCTCGTCGTGAGCGAGTCTTTGCCGAGTCTGGCGGCGACGAGCTGGAGTGCAGCGGAGACGTGCTCTGCGGTGAGCCAATCCTGCGCGGATGGCGCCCGCGTCTTCACGCCTATGAGCTGGGCTTGCCGTGCCTGGGACTCATGAGCAACAGCAAGCACGTCCCGCCACGACAAGCGCAGCTGTTCTGTGATCCGTCTCGCTGGTGGCAGTGCGGCGTACTCGGAGCTGCGCTCGCGAGCGGCGTCAAACGCACGCTGCCTCACCGTGGCTGGCTCGTCGGGGTTGGCGAGCGCTGCGACCTCGCGAACGCTGCATAGGACCGCGAGGGCTTCCATCGCCGCGTCTCAGTCGGCCTTCGATGGTTCCGCTTTCGCGCGTTCCTCTTCGCGAGTCGGGGACTCCAGTTCGTGAGCGAACGGGGGTACGCTGCCGTTCGGCAGGATTTCGAGGCCTCCCGCGACGTATTCGCTGGCAACGATGCTCGTCACGGGCTGGCTTAGGAGCGCGTGGAGGCTCGTTACGGCACGCGAAAGTCGCCACGTCGCCAAGCCCTTGCCGATGCTGAGAACCCCAGCGTCCGGCGTAGTGGCCGCGCAGACCGTGCTCGCCAAGCCAGTGTCCTCTTGACCCATCAGTCGCGGGTCGCGGACTTCACCATTATTCCTCTGCGATTCTTCTTCGGCTTCGCGACGCTCTGCCGGGGGCGTCCACTGCATCGTCAACGTCGTGCCCGGCCCGGTCGTGATCGTATGCGGTCCTTCCCAAGCAGCCGGATTCTGGTCCCACAAGTCATTGGAGTTCCGCGCAACCGTGGGCGGCCTCGTGTAGCTCTCGTTGGGTCCTTCCGGGGACAATCCAACGCCGATGAGCTTCATCGTGCCGGTCACGCAGCGCGCGTTCGCTTCGTTCGCGTTGACTTCGGCTTCGATGGCGGCCTCGTACACGTACGCGCCTTGAGGACCGACTGGCTTCGGCGAGTGGTGCCGGCGGCGCGGATTCACATGCTTGCGCGCGATCCCGGCCCGCTCCCCATGTGGGCCAGACGCTGGTCCGCTTGCCGCGTTCGCGGCGGGACACGCCCCAGTTGCTCCGAGCGCGACTACGCTCGTGCTCATCACGATTGACCTGCATCGTCTCGACCTTCCCATCGTTGCCTCCTTGCGTTCGCTTTGTTGGGGTGGGTCGGCGCGTTCTATCCCACGTTAGCGGTTTTAGCCTCTAACATCATCGAACGTTGTAGGCGAGGCTCCCCGCGTGCCGCCTCGCCGTCAGTCCACGCCCCGCTCCGCTGAGCACGCCGCGCTCGGCGAGGCGATCCGCTTGGCGCGCGTTGAGGCAGGCTTGTCGCAGGAGGCGTTGGTGGACGCCGCAGGCATCCATATAACGGTCCTTGGAGACTTGGAGCGCGGTGTTGGGAATCCGAATTACGAGACGTTGCTTCGCCTCGCGCGTGCCCTGGGCGTGGCGCCGGGCGTGCTCGTCACGCGCGCCGACGAAGTCCTGAAAACCCAGTCATAGCCTCGAATCTTTTCGAAATCTTTTCGACTTGCCCTCGCGGCGCCCGTATGTTCGATGCGGCTCGCGTTTACGAGCCGTTGACAAGGCGCTAACGACAGCCGCGACCGGCTCCAGGCGCCACCAACCCCGGCCCGCGACGAAAGCTCCGGGCCTCGCCGATAGGAGCCTTGAATGCCCGTGCCCGAGGGAGACTTTCCCGATGCCCTGATCCTCGCCGCGATGAAGCGCGCGGAAATACACAGCCGCCACGACAGGCCAGGCGTCCTGTACTCCACCGTTATCGACCACCTGGGCCTGCCCAGGCACTCAGGGACGGGCCGCAAGCTACGGCCCCGCTTCCGCGAGATGGAGGCCACGGGCATCATCGTCCGAATGAAGCCCGTGAGTCACAAACTGTACACGCCGACCCGCAAGGGCCAACGGTTGTTGAAGGGCACGGGTGACGTGGAGCTGCCCGAGTCACCGCAACACCGTAATTGGCGCGAGGCCAAAGCCGCCGCAACACGTCACATCCAAGGCTTTCGTGAAGACTTCCAAGCGCTCCTGCGCGACGGCGCGATCCTGCTCTCAGACGACGACACGAACTCTGAGGCGTGGTACGCGCTCGCCGTTCGCATCGCGGGAGCCTGCGAGCGCCTGGGCTCCGCGACCCATTGCCTACGCGAGTGGGCAGAGCCAAGCGACGACGCCCCCGACACCGACACCGGCCCGAACGTTGGGCGCAGGATTATGCGCTACTGGGACCTGCTCGATGACTGAGCACGGCGCGGTGAGTATGAGCAAGTCAGCGAGACACGCGCCGGAAGCCGTCGAGGTTTTCGCGCGCAACGTGAAGGCGCAGCGTGCGCGTCGGGGCCTGAGCCAAAGCCAAGTAGGCAAGCTCTCCGGTATCCACTTCACCGAGATATCGCGTATAGAGCGCGGCCTACGCGACCCGCGCATGTCTACGCTGATTCGCCTCGCCCGCGCGTTGGGGATGCCGCCGTCACGCCTGCTCGACGGCGTTTAGCACTCCGAGCGCTCGCACAGTAGGGGTCGGCGGCGCAACGCCGAAAAACGAGTGCGTGGCACAAGAACCACTCATTCTCCTGCACGGCGTGCGCGAGGTAGCGGCGCTCGCAAACCCTAACGAGCCACAAGCGGTCACGCAGCGCGCCTTTGACGCCGCTCGCAAGCGCAGTACCACGCACGCCAACATGCCGCCAGCGAGGCGGATCACCGAACGGCTGAAACTGCGGTGGTCCGTCCTGCTGGCCGTTGCCCACAAGTCCGAGCGTTGGCAAGCTCATGAACTCGGGGCGAAGTCTCAGGGACCAACGTCGTTAAGTTGGCTAACCGAGGAGCATGTCACTGCCGTTCTCCAACTTGTTGCCGGGCGCCTCACCGCGGACACCGTGTCGATAAGGCAGTACGAAGCGGAGTGCGAGGAGTTGCTGCGCGTGGACCGCGCGCGGTGGTTTCATGGCCGGAACCTGCTCCTGCCCACGCCCCGGCAGATAGTCACCAAGGTTGGCTCGTGGGACAAGGCCCTGCGCAAAGCCGGACTGAAATTGCCGCACGAGCGCGCGCCGAGGCAACGGGAGAAACGTGCGCCGCCACTCCCGGACCTCATGGAACGCTTCCACGACAAGTACGGCGTCCAGCCGACCTCGCCAGAGTTGCAGGAGTTCGCTCGCGGGAACGGCATCCCCTACCCCGACCCGCGCCGCGTGAAGTTCAGTACTGGGCTCGAGGAATGGCTCGCCCAGCGGCGCACGAACGACCTCCTCGATCCCAAGGTTGTACGGCGCCGGCGTGGTCCCCCGCCACGGAACAGTCCTCCCGCTCCGCGCCCTGACTACTCGCGTGACGTGGGAGCGGCGCGGCCCGGCGAGCGCCGCCTTGGGGAGCACCGGCTTAGTAAGTGGAGCCGCGAGGACTGCATCGCGAGCGTCGCGCGGTACTTGGAGCACGCAGCAGGATCGCGCTCAACAGAGCGCGGCTACACAACTTGGGCCGCGGCGCAGGAGAGCGCGCCTGTCCTCTCCACCGTGAAGCTACACGGCACTTGGGAAACGATGCGCAAACTTGCCCAGGAACGCCTAGCTGCCGGGTACCGGACGTGAATCCGCCGACACAGGGCGGGCGGTTCGTCGTCGGCTTCGTATAGAACTACGTCCGCTGCTCACGCAGTGCGTTCCTGGATTCATTCGTTTACCAGCCCGTCGGGAGGAGCCTTACCACCTTCTCCCGGCGGGCACATTTTTGGCGTCCGCCGGTCCTGATACAAGATGTGAGGCTGACGAAGCGGTACGGAGTGGTATCCGCACAGACGCGAACTCGGCGACAAAACGGTAATCGAACAAAGGAACACAATGAATTTTTTGCACAGTGATTTGGGCCAAGTGGGTGCGGGGACGGCCGTGGAGTTCGGGCTGAACGGCCGAGCCTTCGTGCGGCTGATTGACAGCGCCAACTTCTCGGCGTACAGAAGCGGAGGGCGCTACACCTTCTTCGGAGGCGAAGCCGTCCAGACCCCCGCTCGCCTCAGCGTGCCCCACGCGGGTCATTGGCACGCCGTCGTGGACCTCAACGGTCACGCCGGTAACGTCCGCGCGTCAATCAACGTCCTAGCCGTCGCATAGCCGAGTCCCCCCAACATGACTGTTCGCCAAGGCCGGAAGGCTTGGCTGGTCCGTTGGGAGTGGACAGGCGACCACGCCGCCCGGGAGCAACCCGTCGTCGCGATCCTCTCCCCCCGGCTCGGGGGCGAGCGGGTCCGGCGCGCTGTCGAGATGCTCTACGCCGTCCTCACGTACAGGCCGGACGAGATGCTTGGGGCTGCTCAGCAATACAGCAGCTTCAACCCGTACCCGGCCGAGTTCGCAACGGTCAGCGTCAACGTGGATGGAGGCACGGCTCAAGTCCCTTGGGAGGGCGAAATCGTCTGCGGACATAACCCGTGGCTTGCAGCTCGCAAGGCGCGCATCTGGCCTCTCCAAGACGGCTCGGGCGGCGTCGGCAGGGTGGACGACGAGCGCCCGACCGTTGCAAGAAGCACCGCTGCGAGTGTGAGCGAGGTCCGTCCGAGCCTGCCGTACAATCCGAACGTGTGTTCGTCACCGAGTAAAGAGGGAGCACCATGAGCCAACACCACGAACGAGCGAAGAACATGCACACCGATCGCACTCGCGACGACAACGGGGAGCTGCGCCAAAAGAGGGGCGACACCCGCGTCGGCAACATCGAGCGCGAGTACGGGGTCAACTTCGGCGTCCGCTCCGACATGCGCCTCGACACGCTGCGGGAAAGAACCGGCCTGAACTCGATTGATGACTTGATTAGTCGCGCTCGCAAGGAGCGCTAAGTCGCCGCTGGCGGCAACGTACCCCTGAGCGACTGTGACCCTCCTGCGCGACATCCAAAGCGAGGCGATCGAGTCCACTGTGCCCGTCTCAACAGCGCTTCGACGTGCTCAGACGCTTGCATTTCGGCTGAACCACGAGCCGCTAAAGCAGTGGACCCGCAAGGAGCTTGAGGGCTATCCAAGCATTGACGAGCTGCCCGACTACCGAAGGTTCTCGCTCGGCGCATTGCCCGTAAAGGGAGAGTTCGTAGATCCAACGGGTATCTACAGCAACGTCCCCATCGCTCCGACCCAAGTGCCGGACTACGCGCGCGAGCGCTTGTTCACACCTGCGTTCATGCAGGGCGTCGCCGAGTACGAGACACTACTGGCAACGGGACTGCACGAGTTCCCGATCCCGTGGACCGGCGACGAGGTGCTGCTGATGCGCAACGTAGCGCTCCCCGGCCTAACGCGGGCAGCTCAGATGATGTCGGCCAACACGATTGCCGGAATGCTCGATCAGGTCCGCAACCGGATTCTCAGCTTTAGTCTTGAAATAGAACAACAGAACCCCGACGCCGGGGAGGCAAAGCCGGGCGAGCAGCCTATCCCCGAAGCGACGGTGACGAACATCTTTCACAACACGATCCAGGGCAACAACAATGTCATCGCCGCAGCGGGACGTGATGCTCACGTCAGCGTTCCCCACACGCAGATTGACGAGGCGTGGCCAGCGCTTCAACAACGCATGACCCAGCTCGGCGTGCCATCCGAAGACGTGGAAAGTCTCGAAGCGGCACTCCGTCTTGACGGCGACCCCCGCACAGAACTCGGGCCAGCAACAGAGTCCTGGGTCGGTCGCCTAACGTCCAGAGTCAGCGCGGGAACGATCGCTCTCGCCCAAGGTGTTTCGGTAGAGATGATCGTCCATGAGTTGCTAAAAGCATTTGGTCTTAGCTAGGACCATTTGGGACATTTGCGTATGTTTAAATAGCTTTCTGAGCCCGTGTACATTCAAGGCCGGGCATGTGTACAAACGATGCGGAGGAGCCCCCAGACTTGGCTCCCCTACGTAATTGAGAACTGTCCCTTGAGCCCGATCTGGAGGTCTTCCGCGACCCCTAGAACATTTGTTCGGATTCCGTATGTCGCATTCTTGACGGCAGCCACCATGTCGTCCAGCCGTGGGCGACCCAAGTAGGTCTCGGTCGTGCCGAGATGGGCGTGCCCGAGCAAGTGCTGCGCGACGCGAGTGTCGGCCTTGCGCGCGATGTGCTCGGCGTAGGCGTGCCTCATATCGTGCGGGGTTACATGGGCCGCGATTCCGGCGCGTTCGGCGACACAGATCACCAGTTGACGGAGCGCCTGGCTTGACGACGGTCGAAGGCGCAGGTCGTGGCGGTCTGTATTGACGGTGGGTTGCGGAAACGTTGGGCTGGCAGTACGTACTCATCGGTCTGTACGTCAGCCCATATCTCAGCGACCACGGGCGCCAGGTCGTCGATCACCGGAAGCCAGCGCTCGCTTCCACCCTGGCGATGTCTGCAGAGACCCACACGAGGCCGCCCCTGGCGAAGTGCCGTCCTTGGAGCCCTCGAAGCTCGGCATTGCACAGGCCGGCGCACAGTCCACGGAAGATCACGCGGCGCTCGCGGACAAATGGGCGGCCGACTTCCTCCGCGTATCGCGCGACGTCTTCAATCGGGATGTAGGCCCAGCGCGGCCCTTCTGAGATCAGGCCGCGCGCGTGCTTGACATCTGGGCCTTGGAACACGCGAAGGCGTCCATGCTTGCCGAGCGTGTAGATGGTCTTGCGAGAGGCCCAGAAGTGAGGCGGCTCCACCAGGTCCGACCACCTGGCCGTTGACCGCTCGAAGAGGGCGTGTAGATCCTCGTCTCCGGCATCGCGATTGGCCTTTGGCATGGTGTAAGACCAGCGTCTGACCCACGTTCCACTGTTCTTACGTGTCACTAAACGTTCGTCGAGCGAGCGTAGCGCCCGCCGTCATATGTGCAATATCGGCGCCTGCGACATCGGCGAGAACGGTTGCTAGTTGGTCCGCCTCGGGAACCGCAAGCCAGATCCCTATTGTCCATTCCCTGCCGTGAAGTCGCCCATACGCACGTGCGTCGCAGCAAATCTGAACGTGCTGATCGGCGATAGCTAGAGCCGATGAGTATTCGGCGGCCAACTCCCGCGGCAGATGCCCGAGCAACTCGCCCTTGATCGAACAAACGGCTACCGCATTGGCATCGTGGGGATTCTCTGGCTCGCGACGCATGCTTACAACCAGGCTTGCCTTCAGTCGATCTTCATCTATTTCGCGATCTCCCGCCGCGTCCACAAGCGCTCGGATTACGGGTTGATGAAACGACTCTCCTCGAACCTCCAGAGGAAAACCGTCATCTATCGACAACTTGATCCAAGGGCGTTCGATGGCGCGCGGCCTCTTGCGACGGAACCAGGACATTCGGCGCAATATTCGCATATCGCTTCCAGTTCCGTATCCTGAACTCAATCCATTCGACTATGAAGCAGCAGATAAATGCGTGCTCTGATAACAGCGTGATCTACGGAATCAAGTCGGTCGAGGAGCGAGCACTTCGACATTGAGGAGCGCAAGCGCTTCTTGCATACGCTTGTCGTATGTAGCGACTGCGGTTAGATCAGACCCGAGACTTAGAGCGCTGGCCACATGGATGGCATCGAGCGCGCCCACGCTCGTTGGTTTTATGTTGCGCGCCTCGCCAACGATGTGCTCGTCCAAAGGGATGGTCGTGGTCGACGCGAGAATGCCCCGCAGCACGAGGCTGCCATCGACCACCGAGTCAGGTCGCTCCTCGCGGGCACGAGACACGGCTCGTGGCAGCTCGACGTTGGTGACGAGACTCGTGGCGAGCTTCGACCAACACAGCAGCTCGACTTCGATCGCCTCGGACTCGGACTCGCGGACGAGCAACTTCACCAAAGCCGACGTATCTAGATAGAGAAAGCCTTGGCTCTGCCGCCGGCGCTCAGCGCCCGCCATGCCCGCTGTCGTACTCATCGCCCCGCATGGCCATCAGAGCCTTCGTACCGGCGTCGGTGACTGGTCCGGTCAGTGGGCCTCGTTCGGCAAGCACATCCCGCAGTGATCGTGTCGGGGGTCGCAAGCTTCCAGCCTGCGCACCCGCGCCCGAACCTGCCCTGCCTGTAGACGACTTGCCAGCCGACGTTTTGCTGCGTGCCTTGGCCATGGTTGAAGTTTATCGCGGCTACCGGCATCGAACGACGTGCGACGCCTGATCGCGCTCGGGGCGCGCGGCGGCGGGCGCGGCGGCTTCCGGCCGTTCGCGTCCGTCCGCCTCCGCGCGTCCGTGCTCAGGCAGTCCGGCGCTCCCGCCCTGCTCCCGGGAGCCGGTTTCCGGTCAAAGGTCCAACTCGTCAAAGCGCAAGGCGGCTCGCGTCGCGAACACGAAGTCTTGGCATCGATGGACGAGACCCGCAGCTTGAAGGGTGGCGAGCGCATCGACGGTATCCATTCGGCGGCCGATCTCCGACGCCAACTCCTCGACCGACCAAATGCTCTGGCCACCACTCAACACGAGCGTGAGAATGGTCTGCTCGGTGCGACGGCCCTGCTCTGCGACCGTCTCGTTAGGCTGATCCTGCATAGGACGTACCTCCTGTGCCGGCCCCGGGCGGCTACCACCGCGCCGGGGCGCTTGTTTGATTGATCGCGACGAGCACGAGCCCGGCGCGCTTGCTCACTCTCCCTGTGGCGGTGCCCGGTCCAGGCTGCCTGGCGCGACGAGTTCCGCGCCGGGGAAGGACTGCAAGATCGTTGCGAGCGCGCGAACCTCCGTGAGCGGAAGCCCGGCCCTCCAGACATAGAAGACCGCGCGCCTGAGCCGGAGCGTGCGCATCGTGCAGCCGGTCGTCTGTGTCAGACTAGTGGAAACGTGGATGATCGAGCGCGGCATCGAGGGCGATTGGACCGACTCCCACAATGCCTGCTTGCCACGCTTGCCTTCACGAAATACGACGACAGGTATGCCGCCGCGTTCATCGCCGGTTGCGGCTTCGCCTTGCGCTCGACGAATCCAAACCCATACTGCGGAGCAAGCTCGGCCAGCCTCTCCAAGTATGCGCGCGCCCCCGCCATCTGTCGCGCCGTCCCGTACGCGAGGACAGGATGAACGTGCAGCACTCCGCGGGCCTGTATCTCCCAAACGCGCGCCACCAGGAACACCGACCCTCGTCCAAATCGTTTCACTGTGTCCTGATAGGCCCGCCGGTGAAGCCGTCGCCACCGACCCGGGGCCTCACGATTCCAGCGATTAGCCGCCGTCTCCATCACACGACATCCGAGCTTCCCCGAATGCTTGTGCTCCCCGAGGCCCGCGCACACCCGCTCATCCCACGGCAAGCGCTCAGCACCCGGAGCCGTGACCGCGCTCAGCAAGATGTCACCCGGCAAGACCTCCAAGTTGCGGAAAAGCTTCTGGCGCTGATCGCCCGCCCACACATGGCTGTACTCGGGACAGCGCCGACAGCGGCACACGTTCCCGCGCCCGTAGAGCGGGCGACCACAGCTACGGCAGCGCCGAACAACCGCACCAAGGGCAGCCGACACACCGTTGCGCCGACGCGGCGCGCTCTCGACCCGAGCCGCGCACGCATGTTCGCCTCGGGCTAGATCCGGCTGATCGGTAGCCACCCCTGCCCCCAAAACGGAGGCAGCGGAAGCCCTGCATTAGACCGAGAGGGCAACTGCACCGGTTCGATTCCGGTCGTCGCCTCTAATGAGAAGTACCTGCAAAACGGCACTTTTCGGGCTGGCTGAGGGCTCCCCTAAAACGCCGAAAAAGGCCAACTCTCCCCAAACTCTTCCCAACTCGGGCCTTTTGCCGGGGCAAAAAGAGGGGCGAGCTACCTGGCCCGCCCCTCTGAAAAGCCCGCTGCTTGGCGCGTCAGGCGGCGGGGCGCAGCGGGATCACCTTTGCCGGCGCGCTCGGGGGTGCGCCACGATCCCGGCCGCCGCGGTAGCCCCACAGCTCCGTGAGCTTCGCCGCGCCGTCTGCGTCGGGCGCGTAATGCAGATCAGCGTTCGGTCGTGGTGATGTGGCGGTGGCCCATCATCCGCTGAACCTCGTGGATCTTGAACTTGCGGATCGCCTGTGTCGTGGAAGCTGAGCCGAGGCAAGCCCGCTCGCTTGCACGCATTGATGAAACGTCGGTAGAGGTCAGCGGCGACGATCGGCTCGCCCGGACGAGAGCGACGCTGAAGACCAGCTCGTCGCCGTCCTTGCCCTCGCACAACGGCCAGAGCACCCTACGCACGTTCCGCTCATCGACAGCGACCGGGGAAGGTCTGTCCGTCGGAGCTGGAATGGCTCACGAGACGAATGCGATCGGGGCGGTGTGTCTTTAGACTGGTGTGGCTGCTTCGGGAAAGCTGATGGCGAATGTCGTGCCGGTGCCTTGGATTGTGTGGATGTCGATCCAGCCCCCGGCTTGGTTGACGACGCCCTGTACGGTCGCTAGTCCCAGTCCGGTGCGGCGATCACACACCGAGGCTACGCTTCTGGGCGAACTATGTCCAGCATCTAATAAATCGGATCGTTCCCTGCGAAACAACTAGGCTAATTGGAATAGTTGGGCTGCCACCTATTGCCTCGTCTGCTTTATTGTGAACTCGGCGTGTGGGTCGGCGAGCCGATCCAGCTGGCGTTCATCGCATGGGGGTGGCTGCATAGATCTTCACTGGTGTGCCTGGATCGATTCGGGCTGCCAGCCAGTCGATGCTTGTGGTAGCTAGGCGGATGCAGCCATGTGATTCGGCGGCGCCCAGTGTCCCTCCGAGATCCTCGCGTCCGTGGATCGCTATCTGTCCTGGTCCGCCTTCGAATTTCCGCAACGCATTGGAGCGTGCACTGAGAACGAGCGCGAACGGTCCACCTGGGTGGCCGACTGGCATCTGTACGGTCTCCTCGACGAAGAACTGGCCGGCAGGCGTCGGTGTCGAAGGCTTACCGATAACCACTTGAAAAATTCTCACCGGGCGCCCGTCGTGATAGACCTGCAAGCGGCGGGCGGCAAGGTCGACCGTTATCCGCCAGTCCGCGAGTAGCTCACGGGTGCCATCTTGGATTATCCAGCCGGTCGATCCGTCGGGGCGGCCGGGAAGCATCACCTGCAGCCACCGCACTCCACCAGGGCCGGTTGAGCGTCCGATCACTGGCAGCGTAGTCTGCTCGCCCGTGATCGGCCTGTCGGCACGCACGAACAAAACCCGAGGAGACCCGGCTCTGGGTTCCCGGTGGGCACCGTGCGCGGTAAGGAGCACCGCAAGCTCCTGGGTTGCCTGCACGCGGGTTGGCATGGCGGCGGCCGCCGATCCAGCGGTAACGGCGAGCAGGCAAACGGCGGCAATTACGAACGTCTTTGTTTCATGTCAACTGTTGGATAACGATCGAAGCGGCAGCCGGTTGCGTTCCGCCGGCGAGCGGTGTGATCGTGAGCGCCGGCGTGTTTCCCTTCGGGTTGCGAAGCTCGATCGTCGAGTTTGCGACGGTGGTCCTGACGAGCGCATCACCGGAGATCTGACTCGTGCCGGTCGCTCTCCCGTATACCGTGTAAGGAAGTTCGACGGTGGCACCGCCGGAGTCCAGAGCGACCACTAGTTGCCCAGGCTCGTTGACGGACACCGAGAAATCGATGCTGTACGTGCCGATACTGGGCAGAAGGAACTCAGCCGGGCTAAGTCTGGTGATAGCGCCTGTCGCAGGCCCGTTGCGGGGGAATTCGACCGGCGCTCCGGCCGCGACTGTCGCCGCGTTATCCGGTGGCATGAGGGCGTAGAACTCTGCGTATGCCTCCGCTCCGGATGAGCCTTCCGGGCCGGCCGCGCCCGTGGATCCCGTGGCGCCCGTGGTCCCCGCCGCGCCTGCGGCACCGGCGGCGCCTGTTTCACCTTTCGGTCCAGCCGGTCCCGTATTTCCCGCGGCGCCCGCTTCGCCTTTGGGTCCAGCTTGCCCTTCAGGTCCGGCGAGGCCCTGTGGCCCGGCCGGTCCCGCAGATCCCGTGGCACCGGAAGGTCCAGTCGATCCCGTGATTCCACTGGTACCAGTAGCGCCCGTCGCACCCGCGAGTCCGCTGGCTCCTGGTGCTCCAGTGGTGCCTGTTGATCCTGTTGCGCCTGTGGGTCCGAGCAGTCCCGCGAATCCTGTCGCGCCGGTAGCGCCGGTGAGTCCCGTCAGCCCGATCAGGCCTGTTGGTCCGGGTGCGCCTTCACTCCCGGCCAGTCCCCTGAACCCTTCGACCCCAGTAGCGCCTTCGTGACCAGTTAGACCCGTCGCACCCGCGGGTCCGGCGGACCCTGGTGCTCCAGTGGTCCCCGTCGCGCCCCGAGGTCCTGGAAGCCCTTCGAAGCCCCTCGCGCCGGTTGCGCCATTAAGTCCCATAAGTCCGTTTAGCCCCGCAGGCCCGGATGGGCCCGTCAGCCCTTCGGTGCCGACCGCGCCTGCAAATCCAGCCTTCCCCGATACACCAGCTTTTCCAGGGGCTCCTGTCGTGCCAGTGACTCCCCGCGGTCCCCTATGGCCGTCTCGACGGGGGCAGGTTGGCGGCTGATGTGCGCAGCGAGAAGAATGAGATCCAACACTGCCTGTAAATGCCACCCGGTTGCACGGTGGAAGAGGACGAGATGAGCAAGCCGCGCCAGCCAACCCCGCTGACTCCAGCGCACCGAGCGAGACTATTGCGACGACGAGCAGCATTCGAAATCGTGAAACGAACATTCTTGGCCTTCCCGACTCCAGCACCAGCGTTTGCCGATCCTCGAATCGAATTCGATGACTGAGGGCGGAGGCCAGGTACTGCTAATCAGCCGAGCAGGCTGAAATCAGAGTCAAAGCGACCGTCACATGCTGCATCGGCAACAGCAGGTGACCACAGGTGCGTAGTCACCCTCATTCCCTACGGGAGAAACTCCCCGCCGCGAGTAAGGAATGCTTCGGAACGAGTTCGCCCGAGCGCCCGATGTCGCGCATCGCGTTCTTGGGCCAGCCGCGGATGAGCTGTCTGCGATCGCAGCCGACCCACGCGGCGCGGATGCCTCGATTCTCGGCTCAGCCGTGATCGAGGCCGCTGGCCCCAGACATTGGCCCTAGCGCCTGCATCTCTCAGTTCCGAGATCCCGGACCATAAACTTCAAGTCATGGAGCCGATTCGCACCGATTTCAAAGGCTACGAGGGCCAGTTCGTCGCGATAGATGCGCGTACCGGTGCGATCGTCCTTGCCGATGAGGACCCACAGGTAGTCCTAGCAAGCCAAGGGCCTCAATCACGTCGTTGTTCATGGTCGCGTTCCGTACGCGGATGAGCCACTCTACGTCGGTCTTGGCTGACGCGCGACCGCTGCCCTGACTTTACCGAGAGGACGCGCAGTCCACCCGGCTCGGTGAGCCTATCTTTCTCCCGTTTGTGCAGGTTTCGCTCGTTCACGGCGATCAGAGCACCTGGCAGCTTTCTGGGCTCATCGACACCGGCGCTGATGCGATCCTCGCAAGCAACCTGCTCACCGTGCAACTCGGCATCGACCTCGAGGACAACGAGAGTGAGAACACCCATGCTGTTGGCGGCAGGGTGCTCACTGCCCGATACAAGACGATCAGCCTGCGGCTGCACCCAAGCGACGCAGCACAGGACGTGTATCTAGAGTGGCAAGCCCAAGTCGGATTCGTGGATGGCTGGCACGGCGACGGCCTGGTGCTACTCGGCAGCGTTGGCTTCCTCGATCACTCGTGCCAGGGCGATGCCCCGAAGGGCCTAGTCGTCAGGTCAAGGGTTGGTGACTATCACCTTGACGATCTGCTGACCGACATTGGAGATGTGGTTGGTGCTGTCGTTGGTCCGGAGCCAGATAGGACCTGTCGTCTGGGACGTGTAGTTCCTCAGCGTGTCGCCCGCCTCGAAGAACCCCGGAGAGGTCGTCCCGCCCTGGCATCCTTCGGGGACGTTGACGGGGGAGCCGCCTATGAAACCGATCAGCGACTCGACCGGAGCATTTTCATCGATCTTCCAGCAGTTCTTGTAGACGGACGGGCCGAGGCCGTTCGCGTCGGAGAAAGGGAAGAACTGGGGGTTGCCGCTCCACCTGCCGTCGGTGCGCGTGTCGGTCCACAGATGCTGCCCGGCGGTTATCGACAAACCGGTCGGCACCCAAGATGCGGTCACCTCCACCGTCACGATCTTCTGGTCGACGATCGTCTGGCCAGCGGAACCGATCACGGCCAGGATGCCCGGATCTCTCCATGTGGCCGGCCCCGTCACCGGAGTCGGCCTGCTCGGCCTCGTCACCCCTAGCCGCGCCCTGAGTTCCGGCGAGAGCTTTTCTGCGGTGATCGCTCCGTCGCGGATCTTCGCGGCGGTGACGGCGCCCGCCCGGATCTGTCCACTCCCAACGCTGTTGCTCGGCAGCCGTGTTGCTGCGTAGGACGTGCCGCCGAGTGCCACGAACAGCGCGATGAGCCCTATGTGGTGACGCCGAACGTAGGCCAACACGGCGCGCAGCCTAGCAGGCGATGGATCGTCTCGTAGGCGGTCGATCGCCCCGGCCAGCGCCAATCCGACCACATGGGTCAGGTTCTCGGCGCCCTTGCGCCAGCCCCGACCGAGGATATTCACTGGCCGCCACCAGGCAAAACCTCCAAATTGCGCCGGCAACGATTCGCCGGCTACCTGACTGCCTCACAAATAAGCAGACTCACAACCCGTAGGCCGCGAGGTGCACTTTCCAGCACCTCCCCCGACCCGCAACTGCTACGCTGTGTAGCAATCATGGAGAGCCGCACGATCCCTCAACGAGAGTTGCGCAACAACATCGCCGAAGTCCTCCGCGATGCAGAGTCCGGCACAGAGTTCACAATCACCGTGCGGGGCCGCGCCGTCGCACACCTGGGTCCAGCCGATCGTCCCCGAGAACGCAGAGTGGATATTCATCGAGATACGTTCCGCGCAATCCTCGCGGTTACACCCGTCGATGATGCCTTTGCGACGGACATCGCCGCACTGCGCGTTGACGAGGAACCGGTGGGCGATCCCTGGGATCATCCTTGAGCGGAGCACTGCTCGACACCTCCGTTGTCATCAGCGGCTATGCCTCACTCAAGGTCGATGACATACCGGAGACAGTAGCTATCTCGGTAATAACCTTGGGCGAGCTGCGAGCGGGTGTACGGCTGGCAAGCGATCCCTCAGCACGTGCCGCCCGCCAGAAGCGCCTCGTCGCGGTTTGCGACGCTTTCGAGCCGATCCCCGTCGATGAGACAGTCGCCGAGCACTATGGCGACGTACTCGCCACGGCGCGCTCCGCCGGTCGCACCACTAAGGCAACCGATCTCTTGATCATCGCTACGGCTGCGGCGACTGGCAGAACCCTGCACACGCTAGACACGCGCCAGGCCGAACTCGCGCAAGCTGTGGGCATTGTCATCCAATCGAGCGGCTGAAAGCTCCCAACGGCGGACGCGGCCGGCTTACAGCCGGTCGCGCTAACGAACGACGACCGTCGCATGCGCCACAAGCCGAGCGCCATGGCTCGGGGCAAACGCAAGCTTGACGACGAGCTTCGTTCGGCGGTGGCGAAGGTGGGCCACTGCACGCCGCTCGCCCCTGATCAGCGCGAGCTTTAGCGTTCGGCGACCACGTCCGCGAGATCGCCGCCTACGGAGGAAAGCCGTCCTTCAGAGTCGGTGGTCGCGTTCAACTTAAAGTTCGTCGTCAGCGCGTAGGGGTGCGAGCCGGCCAGCAGATCGGGGCGAGGTGTCCTCCGGGACCGCGCCGCATGCGCGCGGTCTTCCACAAGTTAAGCATCCTCAACAGCAATCCCGAGCTCGTGCGCAAGCGTGCGCGCGAGCTCCATCAGCTGCAGGGGATCGATGATCGCCCCACGCAGTCCGAGCACGGACCCCGCAAGCGCAAGCCCCGAGCCGCGCATGTCCACGCGCGAGAGCTCGGCCTTGGAGAAGTCGGCTTCCAGAAGCTGACAGCCAGAGAAGACCGTCTCCGTGATTTTGGCTCCCTGAAAATCAGCTCCGGTGAGCACACAATCCTCGAAGGACACATGCTCGATCTCGCTATGGCGAAAATTGGCATAGTCGAGCTTGCAAAGCTTGAAGCGCACATGCTCGATCCGAGCCTCGGCGAGACCAAGACCGGTCAGGCGTGCATCGCTGAACAGTGTGCGCCGCAATTGCGCACCGCCCCAGTCGCTGTTGGCGGCATCGAGCCCCTCGGCAACGACATCGACGAGCTCTACCCCGCGCAACTTGGACTCGCCGAGACCGACATCGACGAGCTGCCCCCGTGCCAAGCGCCCAGAGCCGGCCTCCAGCTTGGGGGACGAGACAGAGCAGATCTGAACGTCTTCCAGATCGAAGCGTGAGGCAAGCCCATCTAGATCGATCGGCTCGAGCTCATCGGCGAGAAGCTCGGGGGTCTGTGTGGCACCGATCGGACTCGGCTTCATCAGCTGAGAGTCCGCTTCGGCGCTAGCCACTTGAGCGTCTCATCGTCGGGATCGCCGTCGAGCCGCGCACTGCCCTCGCCGCACAGCGCGCCGCGCACACGTAGGAATTCCGCGACCTGTGCCACATCGTGCACGCGCACGATGTGCGCTCCAGCGCCGACCCCAAACTCGACGGCGGCCAACGTCCCAGCCAGGCGTTCATCCGGCTGGGCACCGGTCAACATCCCGATGAAGTACTTGCGCGAGACCGCGAGCAGGATCGGACGATCGAGCTGCCGCAGCTCGCCGAGGCGGCGCAAGACATCGATCGACTCTTGCGGCGTCTTTGCGTAATCAAGGCCTGGATCGACGATTATCTGCTCGCGAGCGACGCCGCGGCTCAGGGCCAGATCCATGCGCTGCTCGAGGAAGGCCAGGATGTCGGTTGTCGCATCCTCATACCCGGGAAAGTGCACTTGCTTTGGAGCAGCACGCGTGTGCATGACCACGAGCCCAGCACCGCTCGCGCCAACGACGTCGGCGAGCCGCTCGTCCACGAGCCCACCGACGTCGTTGATCAGCGCCGCTCCAGCCGCGATCGCCGCCTCGGCGACGTCGGCCCGCCAGGTATCCACAGACACGACGAGCCCATGCTCGGCCAGCGCGCGCACCAACGGCACCAGCCGCTCGATCTCCTGCTCCTCCGGCAACACGGCCGTGTCGGTTCTGCCCGACTGGACGCCGATGTCGAGGATATGAGCGCCGGCAGCGCTTTGGCGCAGCGCGAACTCCAGTTGCGCCTCCAACGTGTCGAGCGACAGCGGGTCGGCGACCGAGTCGCTGCCGATGTTCACAATGCCCATGATCAGCGGCTCCCGATCGCGAAGCTCCAGGAGTCTGTCCTTGAGTTGCAATCTCATCGCAGACTGCCTGCGACGCGGGAAAGCGAGAGCACGGTGGCGAGCATAGTCGCCCTTCGAGGGCAAAGTAGCTCCCGAGTCTCCCCGTTCAACGCGCGCTCGCTCTCACGGAACCCGCCCGATCAAGCGGCCCCTTGCGCGCCCAAATACATCAGCGAGCCCGGAGTGTCGAGCGACTCGCCTGTCTCGAGCAGCGTCTTCAGAGTCGAGAGGATCATCGGCCAGCCGCCGTAGAGCTGTTCGTTGGCGTCCTCGCGTAGCTGATCGTGGGTGACTGTCAGGCGGCACGAGCTGCCCACCGGCTCGATCTCGTAGGTGACCCGCGAGGTCGCCTCGCGCTTGACGTCCTCGCCCCACAGAGCGTTGAAGCTCTGGACGAGCTTGCGCGGCGGGTCGACCTCGAGGTTCTCACCTTCGATGAGCAGATCGGGCGCTTTCTCGCTACCAGCGACATAGGTCGAGCCGGGAGTCCAGTCGGAGGTCACCCTGGCTCCAAATGTGTACTTCCCCCTCGTCTCACCGTCGGTGAGGGCCTGCCACAGACGCTCGGGTGTCGTCTTGATGTAGATCTCGAATACCTTCTCCATGAGTTTCTCCTCGATGTCGTGCTTGAGCTCGCTCAACGTTGCGGCCCACGGCTCTGAGTACTTGCTCACCCAGCGGTCATGAACGAGCCGGATCGGGACGGGGTTCAAGAAGTGCAGCTTCTCGCGCCCACGCTTGCGCGCGATGACGAGACCAGCCTGTTCGAGCACCTTCAGATGCTTCATCACGCCGAAGCGCGTCATCGGCAAACGTTGCTCGAGCGCACTCAGCGTCTGACCGTCTTGCTGAAACAACTCGTCGAGCAACTCGCGCCGCGTGGGATCGGCCAGTGCCTTGAACACCTCATCCATGCCCCCACTATAGGTGACCATTTGGTCACTTGTCAAGCTCTTCTGAGCGAGTCTTGTTTGGCTCGAGATGACGCCTACCTCACCCAACAAACCGCAGGTTGCGATTAGGCGACCGTCATGACGGGGAGACATCTCCCACCATGATCGAAGAAATCTCACCTGGGCTGTTTCACTGGAGCGCTTTTCACGAGGGCATCAGCCAGCCGGTCCACAGCAGCTTTGCGTTGGACTCAGGCACACTGATCGACCCGATGGAGCCCGCAGAGGGCTTGGATGCGATCGCCGAGCTAGGCGCACCCAAGCGGATTGCGCTCAGCAACCGCCATCACTACCGTCACAGTGCGCTCTACGTCGAGCGCTTCGGCTGTCCCGTGCTTTGCCACAAGGCAGGGATCGCGCACTTCTCTGAGGATCGGCCGGTCGAGGGCTTCGTCTTCGACGAGCAGATCGCCGACAGCTTGCGCGCTCTGGAGCTAGGCTCGATCTGCGCCGAGGAGACCACGCTGCTGTTGGAAGCGCACCCCGGCGCGCTGTCCTTCGGCGACGGGCTGACGCGTGACCGCGACGGCGCGCTTGCCTTCATGCCCGACTCACTGCTCGGCGAGGACCCGAGGCGTGTTCGCGCCGGCCTGCTCAAAAGCCTGCGTCGCATGCTGGACGAGGAGTTCGACACGCTCCTGTTTGCCCACAGCGAGCCGGTCGTGGGAACGGGAAGAGACCTGTTGAGCTCCTTCCTCGCTCAGGAGCCGGCCGCCCAACCTAGCTGAGAGCGCCTAAGCGGACGCACGACTCACCAAGCCGACTCAGGCGGGGACGCACGACCCGCCATGCCGACTCGAGCCGAACCCACGCCACGACTCGCCATGGCCGACTCAGCTGGCGCCAATGACCACAGCTCCAGCACTCAGCCTGCAGTAACGGCCATCGGCTCAGCCAGCTCGGCGCCCATCTCGGCGCCAGTGATCGGCTTGAGCCTGGCCGCAATCGGCAAGCCCAGCAGCGATACCGCCGCCATCGCGATGAACGCCGCCATCGGGTGGTGCACGAGGACCTGCACCAGCAGCGCCACCACAAGCCCACCAAGGTTGCCCGCCATCCATACGATCGCACCGGCCGTGCCCGCGGCCGACCCAGCCAGGCGCTCGGTGGAGGTGAGGATCACCGGCAACGCCGGCAGCAGCATCAACCCCATCGCCACGATCACCACCGCACGACCGGCGAGCGACGGAATCACTCCGAGCGCCACGCAGCCGACACAGCCGACGATCACCGCAGCACGCATGAAATTGCGCTCGATACCTCGTCGCGCCACGAGCGGCGGTAGCACCGCGCAACCGACGACACCGGCGACGACCATCGCGACAAGCAGTGCACCGGCGGCAGTTTCCGACACACCGGAGGGCTGGAGCAGCGTTTGCAGCCACGTGGCCAGCGCGACGAAGATGCCGAAGCCGACGAACACGAGGCCGCACAAAGTACGCATGCTCGGCAGCGCCCACAACGCGCGCGCCGCGTTGCCGACGATGGCAGCGTGCTCGGTACTCTCGTGACCGGGCCGCCGCAGTGTCACTGCCAGAGCCAACGCGGGCAACCCAGCCAGCACGGCCTCGACGACTAGCAGGCGCTCGATGTGCCCGTGACCGCCCAGTGTCGGACCGAGCAAAAGCGCGATCAGCATTCCCACGAAGCCACCGGCCGAGCCTAGCGATATCCCTGCCGCACGCTCCTCAACCGGCAGGTACTCGCCCGCAAGCTTGCTCACCGCGCTCAGGACGACAGGCTGGGCAACCGCGACCGTGACCTGACCTGCCATCGCCCAAGCGAATGTGTCACCCCCCAGGCGCAGGAGTCCCCCGAGTGCGACAAGCAGCCCTCCCCCAGCCAACACGGGACGAAACCAACGGTCGAGCAGGATCCCCGAAGGGATCGCCAAAACGACATAGAGCAGCGGAAATATCTCCGCCAGCCAACCGACTGCACCGACTGAGACGCCGTAGTGACGAGCCGTCTCCGTGGTGATCGCCGCATAGGTCAACCACAGCACCTGCGTCGCCGCGCAAACGAGCCCGTAGGCGATGACCACACGCCAGCCGCTTGCCCGGCTCACCGTTCTCTAGGCTCCCACGCTCGCGAGCGCCTTGGTGAGCGTCTGCTGTGTCTGTGGGCCACGCAACTGAGCGCGCAGGTGTCCAGCGCTGTCGATTACGAACGTCACCGGAGGCCCTCCCGTCATCCCATAGTCGCGTCCGACGTTGCCGTCGGGGTCGCGCAGATTGGGAAACGTCCAGCCATAGGTACGGATGAACTTGCGTGCATTGGCGAGCGACAGATCCTCCCAGTTGACCCCGACGAGTGTGGCCCTACCGTGCAGGCCGCGCGCGAAGCGCTCGAGCACCGGCGCCTCGTGTTCGCACGGTTCACACCAGCTGGCCCAGAAGCTGACAAACACCGGGCGTCCGCGCAGAGCGACCAGCGTTGTCGTCGGGCCGGAGAGCTGTTCCGGAGGCAAGGGCGGTGCAGGGCGCCCGTCGTTCGATTTGCTGCCGGCAAGCCCGACCACAACAAAGACCAGCAGAGCCGCAACGACAGCGGCGCCGATCAGCAGTGTGCATGGGCGAGGCATCGCTTGGCGAAGTTATCACCCACATGCACAGATCGACCCGCTAAGCAGCGGGCAGATCTATAACCCACCCCGCAGACCCCTGGCACAAATCGACCCGCACGCAAGCGGAACGATTAATAACCCACCCCACACTGACCTCGACACAGATCGACCCGCGCGCGGACGGGCCGATTAATAACCCACCCCACACTGACCCTGGCACAGATCGACCCGCACGCAAGCGGGCCGATCCGGGGAGGGATGAGGGAGGAACGATGCCCTCATGATTAGTGTTGCCTGAACGGCTCGATGTCAAACGCCGACTGTGCGCGTGTCGCGTACGCGCATGGCGTTCTTGACGCTGTACAGGTCGGCGTCGGCGCGAGCGATGCACTCGCTCAGACTTTCACCCGGCAGCCACTCGCCGATCCCGACCGACCAAGTGACCGGCAGGCTTTTGTCGCGCAGGCGATCCAAGACGACACTCGCACCCTCGGGGGTCGTGGCCGGCAGCAGCAGCACGAACTCATCGCCGCCGTGGCGCGCGAGGATGTCACCAGTACGCAGACGCTCACGCCAAGATTGACCGAGATCGGCCAGCACTCGGTCGCCAACTGTGTGGCCGCGCAGGTCGTTGATCTGCTTGAAGTCATCCAGGTCGAGTATCGCGAGCGTCAGCCGGTTGCCGCTGCGCTGGGCGATCGCGTGCTCGCGTACAGCAGCCGCCATGAAGCCATTGCGATTGAGCAAGCCGGTCAGTGCGTCGGTATCGGCCTGGCGACGCAGGCTCTCACTGAGACGTCCGAGCACGATGCAAATCGACCAGATCGTGACGGTCACGATCATCCAATAGATGCCGATGTGCGGCAGCCCGCCCCGCAGCAGAGCGACGCCGAAGGCAAGCGTGATCAGCGTGCCCTGCGCGACCACCACGCGGCGCTCGAAGAAGTGAGCCGAATAGATCGCGATCCACGGGTACGAGAAAGCGGCGATCATCATGCCGCCGTCGGTGGTCGCATGCGCGACCAGGGCACTGCTGACAAGCGTGCCGCAGGCAGCCAGCAGCTCGAAGCCGAACACAGGGATGCGCCGCGCCGCCAGCCACACCAGACAAGCTCCAACCACCGCCAGAGCCCCGGAGCCCGCGATCAGACCCACCGGCTCGGTTGAGCTGACCGGGAACAGGATCGCCGCCAAACAAACGAACGCCTTGAACATGAACAGCAGAGCAAGCGACCAAGCCATCGCCGGGCGACGCGCCACGACGTGGCGCAATTGGAAGCGTACGGGCGCCGATCCGCCCCGCGCGAGCGGCAAACGAGCCTTCGCGGCTTGCGAGAGCGTCTGAGATGGGCTTGTCGACATCGCTTGTCCATCTTTTCGGTTTGGATGGGCGTGCCCTTGAGCAGCCACTCCCGCTGACAACAAACCTTGCCGGCCAGGCGCAGCCGGCTGAGCCGCCGCCGATCCCAGCATGCCGACCGGGAGGAAACGCCCACGGCGCTAGGCTGAATAGCTATGGGTTTGTTCAAATCGCGGCACACGAGCATGGTCAGCGCGGACGATGCACTTCCCGGCCGCGATCAGCCGTTGCGGGTGGCCGAGCGCCACATCGTGCTCGGCACGCCGATGCAAGGGTCGTTTCCAGCCGGTATTGAGCAGGCCGTGTTCGGCATGGGCTGCTTCTGGGGTGCCGAGCGCATCTTCTGGCAGGCGCCAGGCGTCTACACCACCGCTGTGGGCTATGCGGGCGGGACCACTCCCAACCCCACCTACGAGGAGGTGTGCAGCGGACGCACCGGTCATACCGAGGTCGTGCTCGTCGCCTTCGACAGCACCGCTACCAGCTACCAGGAGATGCTGCGACTGTTCTGGGAGGGCCACGATCCGACACAGGGCATGCGCCAGGGCAATGACGTCGGCAGTCAGTATCGCTCGCTGATCCTCTACGAGAACGAGGCCCAGCGGGAGGCGGCGCTGGCCTCACGCGAGGCCTACCAGCGCGTGCTCACGACCGCAGGACACGGTCAGATAACAACCGAAATCGAGCCGGGCGGCACCGCCCATCCCTTCTATTACGCGGAGGATCACCACCAGCAGTACTTGGAGAAGAATCCAGGCGGTTACTGCGGCCTGGGCGGCACCGGTGTGGCCTGCCCCATCGGCTTGACGACTTCCTGACGCAGCCTTAAACGGCGCGGCCCGCCGAGGCGGGCCGCGTGTCACAGACGCTTGATAACCGCTGTCCAAGACTAGCCAACGGGCGGGCGCAGAGGCTGCGCCCGCCCGAGCCGTCTACGCGGTACTGCCCGCCGGCGTCGGCTGGAAGGACGGCGCGTGCGGTCCACCTAGCGTTGGCACGTCCGAGGGGTAGACCTCGTTGCCGTGGATCGCGTGATCGCCGATCTCCAGCTCCTCGTCGGAGAGTCGTAGCGGCAAGAATATGCCGACCAGCTTCAGCAGGATGAACGTCATCGTCCCGCTGAACAGGATCACCCACAGACCGGCCTCAGCCTGCCAGCGCAACAGCGTCCAGCTGCCGTTCACCAGCAGCCCTGAGACGCCTGGAAGGTTGGAGGCACCGGTCTTCGTCACGCCGATGTACTCGACGACGTTGGAGTTCGCGAGAAGCCCAACCAGCAGGCCACCGCAAAGGCCGGCGATGCCGTGGGTATAGATCACCCCCAGCGTGTCGTCCACGTGCCTGAACACTGGAGCACGCGAGAGAAAGCGAATCGCCATCCACACGATCGTGGAGGCCACCACGCCGATGATGATCGCCCCGTAGCCGTTCACGAAGCCGGCGGCGGGCGTGATGCCCACCAACCCCGTGATCATGCCGTTGACCGAGCCGAGCAGCGAGGGCTTGTCGCGGAAGATGTAGTCCCACGCGATCCACACGAGCATCGCAACCGCGGTGCAGAGGTTCGTGTTGAGAACCGCCGCCGAGGCGTTAGCGCCCGCGTAGTAGGAGTCTCCACCATTGAAGCCGTTCCAGCCGAGCCACAGCAGACCGGCGCCCGCGGCAACCATCAGCAGGTTGTTTGGAGCGTCAACCTCTCTGTCTCTTTGCAATCGCGGTCCGATGACCGCCGCCGCCACGAAGCCCGAGATTCCGGCCGCGAGGTGGATGACGTAACCGCCCGAGTAATCGAGTGCGCCGTGGGCCGCGAAGTAGCCGCCGCCCCAGATCAGGAACGCGTTGACCGTGTAGACGAACGTGATCCACAGCAGCACGAACGGGATCCAGGCCTTGAAGCTGATCCGACCCAAGACCGAGCCGAGCATCAGGATCGGCGTGATCGCCGCGAACACGAACTGGAAGTACACGAGCGAGGACTCGGGGAAGTGGAACGGCGGGCCCGTCGTAATCGACGGAATCAACGCCTGCCCCTCCTCGGCGGCATGCCCGAGCACGCTGCCCGGTTCACCCCAGGCGGTGCCCAGGAAGCCTTTCGTGCCGAAGATGCCGCCTCCACTGTGGGCGATCGGGTTGTCAAAGCCCATCTTGAAGGCCCACAGGCACCACGCCACCATTACGAGGCAGAACGCCACGAACGTGAGCATCATGCTGTTGACCGACCAGCGCTTCTGCATGACCCCGCCGTACAGGATGGCGAGACCGGGAAGGCTCATCAGCCCGACGAACGTCGCCGCTGTCATCTGCCATGCGTTGTCGCCCGGGTTGAGCCAGGATGGGTATGACAACCATTCGGCTGTCGCCAAGATGGACATATGCCTCCGTTTCCTGCCGTTGTAGATACGGCGAGCCGCCGCCCGCACCCGCGGTGGCGACTCGCCTCTTTAGCTCCGCTTATGAAACCGGCGCGGGGGCTACACGGCTAGGGACACGGTGGCCAACAGTTGACCGGTGCATTTCGACATTTGTATAGACGGCCTGCAACAACGGGCCTTTGCGGTCGTCTGCACGCCACTAACCCGGGAGCAAGACCTAAAAAAACCGCGCTGCCCGCGCGTGGGGGCAGCGCGTTATTCGAATGGATAGCCGGCGCGACGGCAGGCCTGCTTCAGCGGCTGCGCGATCTCCTTTGAGGCCTGTGGGGCAGCGCACAGGGTCCTGGCGCGCGCGCCACAGGCATGCATCCGGGCCGCACCAAGGGTGCTGGCAAACGTTATGTCGACGCAGTCCTTCGGCTCCTTCGAGCCGCTCGTCAGCGAATAGGCGCCGAGCCCAATCAACACAATCAAGACGCAACTGGCCAACACAGCAACCACAGCCTTCTCGCGCCGCCCCCAACGTAGGGGCTCAGACAGCCGCTTGGAGCGGTTCTCCATGATCATCGCGCGGCCAGTCTAGTGTCCATGGAAGGCAAGCGCGAACGGGTTACCGCACTTGCCAGGCAGCGACAGCGCAGAAGCTAGGTCTGCTTGTCGGTCTCGGGCGCGAAGGACAGCGCGGCCGAGTTGATGCAGTAACGCTGGCCGGTCGGCCCGGGACCGTCGTCGAAGACGTGGCCGAGGTGCCCGCCACAGCGGCGGCACACCACCTCCGTGCGTTTCATGAACAAGCCGTTGTCGGGCCGCAGCTCGACCGTCTCGGCGACAGCAGGCTCGGTGAAGCTGGGCCAGCCCGTACCGGACTCGAACTTCGTGTCGGAGCTGAACAGGTCGGCACCACAGCCGGCACAGCGGTACATGCCGGAATCCTTGTTGTAGACGTACTCGCCAGTGAACGGCGCCTCGGTGCCTGCGCGGCGCAACACCTCGTACTGCTCGGGCGTCAGCTCCTCGCGCCACTGCTCGTCGCTCTTGGCCACTCCTGCATCGCTCATATAAGTGTTCTAGCAGCAAGGTGAACCGCCCGCCAGGTGCGAAATGTACCCCGCGAGATACGACAGTCGCTCGCTGCCACACCAAAGTCCGGGGCGGCTACCGGACCGGCGCGCGCGAGTCGCGGGCTCGCCCAAACCTCCCGTTTGGAGATCGACCGCAGCGCTGCTATCTTTATCTTTACGTTCACGTCAACTTCTACATCCCGCTTCGGCGTCAGCGCCGACCATGAGCACTACAAGTGGTGGGCGCTGTCCTGCACCAGCTTGGGCATGCTGCTCGCCGCGACGAACTCCGGCACGCTGATCATCGCGCTGCCGAGCCTTGAGCGCTCGCTGCATGCAAGCCTACTGGCGCTCGTGTGGGTGATCCTCGCCTACCTGATCGCCGCGACGGTCTTGGTACTCACGGCCGGCCGGCTCAGCGACCTGTTCGGGCGCAAGCGCGCCTATATCGGCGGCTTCTTGCTGTTCGCCTTCGCCTCGCTCGGCGCTGGTTTCTCAGGCGGCGCCACCGAGTTGATCTGCTGGCGGGTCTTGCAGGGGATTGGATCTGCGTTCCTGTTCGCAAACGCCGCAGCTCTTGTAACAGACGCCTTTCCAAAGGAGCAGCTCGGACTGGCGATGGGTGCCAACACGATGGTCGCCGCCGTCGGCCTGGTACTCGGTCCGGTCTTGGGCGGCGCACTCGTTGAGATCTCCTGGCACTGGGTCTTCTGGTTCAACGTGCCCCTCGCCCTGGCAGGCGCGGCTTGGGGCGCGCTGATCTTGCGCGAGCTGGCCAAGCCCGATGCGGTGCGCGGCTTCGACACACTCGGCACGACCATGTTCGTCGTAGGGCTTACAGGCCTCGTGCTTGGTGTCTCCAAGGGCGGCCTGACCGGATGGTCCGATCCGGTCGTGATCGGCGGTCTGGCGTGCGCTGTCGTGCTCCTGCCGCTGTGGGTCCTGATCGAGCGACACACGCGCGCGCCGATGCTCGACCTGTCGATCTTCAACAACCGCCTGTTCGCGGCGGCGTCGGCCGCCTCGTTCATCAACGGCCTGGCCCGCTTCGCGCTGATGTTCCTGTTCGTCTTCTATTACCAGGGCGCCCAATCGAATAGCCCGATCGAAGCAGGGATCAAGCTGATACCGCTTGCGCTGGGAATGCTCGTCGCCTCCCCCCTGGCCGGCATCTACGCCGACCGCCACGGTTCGCGCATGCTGGCCTCGCTCGGCATGCTTGTCAGCGCCGTGGGTCTCGCCGGCATGACGACATTGCAGGTGCACAGCCCCTACTGGCAGTCGATGATCTGGTTGGCGCTCGTCGGTATCGGCTCGGGCATGTTCAACAGCCCCAACACCGCCGCGATGATGGGAACGGTGCCCGCCCAGCGGCGTGGCATCGCCGCCGGCGCACGCACGCTCTTGCAGAACACGGGTGCCGTGCTGTCGATCGCGTTCGTGCTCGCGATCGTCACCTCGGCCGTCCCGAAGGCGACGCTGTTCGCCGTCTTCTCCGGCGTCACGCGCGGCCTCTCCGAGCAGAAGCTCGCCCCCTTCATCGCCAACATGCACGTCGCTCTGTGGGTGCTGGTTGCAACTTCGGTGGTCGGCGCGTTCGTGTGCTTGCTGCGGCCCCGGCACGTCGCCGCCGAGCCCGCGACGGACGCTGTCGAAGTCTCAAAAAACGGCATGCCCCCGCGCGCGCGGGGGGCATCGGCCCTCAGAGCACAAATACACCGCCGCCAACACCCGCCCCCGCTGGACGTGGGCGCGAGGCAGAGGCAGGAGCAAGGCCGTGAGCGCCGCCGAAGCGCCGCTGCGTATCGGTGACGTCGCCAAGTTGGCCGGCACCACCCCGCGCACGATCCGCTACTACGAGGAACTCGGCCTGCTCGCGGGCGCGCCCGAGCGACCGTCGGGCGGGCACCGTCTCTATAGCGAAGCCGAGGTCGAGCGCCTGCGCGAGGTGATCCGCCTCAAGGAGCTGCTGGGCGTGACATTGGACGAGCTCAAGGACCTGCTCACGGCAGAGGAGGCGCGCGCGGCCGTCGGGCGCAACTACGCCGCGACGACGTGCACCCCGAGCGCCGCCGAGAGCTGTTGGAAGAGGCGCTCGGCCACCTGGACCGCCAGCTCGAGCTGGTCGAGCACCGCGCTTCGGAGCTTTCCAAGCTGCGCCGCGAGCTGGCGAATACGCGCAACACGGTGCTCAGCCGGCTAGAGGAGATCGCGTCCTACAGTGAGATGAGTCCCGCGTCCTAGTGTCCCGACACACCACCTGAAGGGAGCCCGCCGTGGAGCGCAAGTGGTGGACATTGATCGCCGTCTCGGTGGCGATCTTCATGCTGTTGCTGGACATCACGGTCGTGAACGTCGCGCTGCCCTCGATTCAATCGTCGCTGAAATCCTCGTTCTCCGATCTGCAGTGGGTCGTCAACGCCTACGCGCTGACGCTCGCCGCCTTCCTGCTGACGGCGGGCTCTGTCGCCGATTTGATCGGGCGACGGCGCGTATTCACGCTCGGGCTGATCGTGTTCACCGCCTCCTCGGCCGTCTGCGGGCTCTCTACCACACCGTTGATGCTCAACCTCGCCCGCGCCGTGCAGGGCGTCGGCGGCGCGATGATGTACGCCACCTCGCTTGCGCTGTTGGCCCAGGCCTTCCACGGGCGCGAGCGCGGAACCGCGTTCGGCGTTTTCGGCGCCGTCACAGGCGCGGCGGTGGCGGTCGGCCCGGTCGTCGGCGGGATCATCACCTCCGGCATCGGCTGGGAGTGGATCTTCTTCATCAACGTGCCGATCGGGATCGCCGCCGTCGCGATCACGCTCTCGCGCGTGGTGGAGTCGAGCGATCCCAATGCGCGCCGCGTCGATTGGATCGGGCTCGTCACGTTCTCTGGCGCGCTGTTCATGCTTGTGTTCGCGCTGATCGAGGGCAACGAAGACGGCTGGGGCTCGACGCGGATCGTCTCGCTGCTGCTCGGAGCGCTCGTGCTGTTTGTCGCGTTCATAACGGCTGAGCTGCGGCAGGAGCGCCCGATGCTCGACCTTTCGCTGTTCCGCAAGCCGGCCTTCACCGGCGCCAGCATCGTCGCGTTCAGCGTGTCCGCGTCGATCTTCGCGATGTTCCTGTACCTGACGCTCTACATCCAAGATGTGCTCGGCTACACCGCGCTGCAGGCGGGCCTGCGCTTTCTGCCGATCACGCTGCTGTCGTTTGTCGCCGCCCCGATTGCAGGCCGGTTGAGCGTGCGCATGCCAGTGCGCTACCTGCTGGGCGGCGGCCTGCTGCTCGTGGGCGCCGGCCTGCTCGCGATGACCGCGATCGACTCGACCTCCGGCTGGACCACGCTGATCCCCGGCTTCGCGGTGACGGGCGTGGGCATCGGCATGATCAACCCACCGCTCGCCTCCACCGCAATTGGCGTGGTGCACTATTCGCGCAGCGGCATGGCCTCAGGCATCAACAGCACCTTCCGCCAGGTCGGCATCGCCACGGGCATTGCCGGGCTCGGTGCGGTCTTCCAGCACGATGTGCTCAACACGACCACCAAATCGCTCGGCGGGCAGCTGGCGTCAGTGCAATCCGCTGCGCACGGACATCTGAACACACTGTTGCAGTCCGGCGAAGTCAAGCAGGTATTCCACGCCCTCGCCCCCGCAGCCCAGGTCGCGCTCAAGCACTCCTACCGCGTCGGTTTCACCGAAGCCTTCGACCACATTCTGATCATCGCCGCGGCGATCGCGTTCGTGGGCGCCGTGCTTGCGCTGGTGCTGGTGCGCCAGAAGGATTTCGTCGCCTCACAGGCGCCGTCGACGGATATGCCGCCGGAGAGCGTCCCCGCCGCTGCGGAGCCGCAAAGCATCGGCGCGCACTGAACAGTCAGCAATCGCTGAACGGGTTGTCCACCCGCACACCAGCGTAGTCCTGACCGTCGTTCAGATCCTCGGAGAGCACGACATCGCAGCCCAGCTCGCGAGCCGCCTCGAGGATGGCCGCGTCCCAGTAGGAGATTTGGAAGCGTTGCCGCGCAGACATGGCCGCGGTCAGAAGCGCCACGGTCATCTCCTGCACCGGAAATCGCCGAAACGAATCGACGAGCCCTACGGCGTCGACGTGCGAAAGCGGGTCCGACCGATGCTCGTGCGTAGCCTGTACGTAGAACTCTTGAAGGACCTGCACCGAGAGGCAGAGATCGTTGGACGAAAGAACTTCGACCGCCACCCGTGCCTTCTCACGCTCGTCCTGAGCACGCGAAAATGCGTAGAGCAGGACGTTCGTATCAACGAAACGCACGTCGCTCGTAGAGCTCGCCTCGGCTCAGTCGGTCGCCAGCGCTGAAGTGGGTGATTCCTTTTCGGATCCGTTCCTGTTGAGCCCTAAGCCGCTCGAACTCGGCCTCGCGGTCTGACAGCGAGCGCAGATACTCGGTGACCAGCGCGCTGACCGAGCTGTCCTTTTCAGCCGCGCTGACGCGCGCTGCACGGTAGACCTCATCGGGTACGGTTACGGTGATGTTGGCCACTGTGCGTCACAGTATCACAGATACACGGTGCTCTCGCCCTACGACGTCACGCGCAATGACTGCTCGATCAGCTCTCCCTGCGGGGTGAGCCGCCAAGCGTTTGCTCCCCCTCTGAGGGGACCATCGCCGGTGGTCTCGATCAAGCCGAGCCGGCGCAGGCGGGCAAGCAGCTTGGAGGCCTGCCCTCTGTCTGCGATCTCGGCCACATCCGCCACCGCGCGGTTGGAGCAGCCGGGGTTGGCTGCAATCGCCGCCAGAACCCTCGCCGTCCTGTAGGTGAGGGTTCTGGCAAGCCCGCGCGGCAGGCCATGCGAGTCTTGTGGGTGATCCGTCTTCACGGTCCTCGATCCAAGCTGGGCCTGGGCGGCGCCGAGAAGCGATGAAGCACTCTGAAACCCTGGCCGTTACCGCTTCTTCTTGTGGTGCTTCTTGCCCTTTGCTCTAGCTTTTTTGGCCTTAGGACAGCCTGTCACTGCGATCTTTGTGGACTGGTGGATCACCAGCCCGTTCTGGGCGGTTAGAGCTGTCGGCATCACCAGTTTGTTCTTACATAGGCTGCCGTTGTTCGACAAGGCCGAGTAAGGCCCTTGAGGCAGCTTAAGCTCGAAGCTTTCGAACGGCACGTCGGGCACCGTACGAAATGTCGTGCTGGTTATGCCGACACTGGAGATGAACGTTTCCCCGTGCAGCTCGACGGTGACGCCGTACCCGGAGAGCACGATGATCAATTCGGGAAACTTCGCGGCACCGTAGGAGACGAAATAGACCGGACCGTTCAGCGCCACCGGCAAGACCGGAGTGGTGACGGTGGCGCTCCCGACCCGCGACGCCGCCGGACATGCCGCCGGATTGACATTGAAGATCTTGTCGGTACAAGCCTTCTGCAGCGTCGTCAGCCGCGAGGGCAGCTGTCTGGGCAGGTTCACCTTCACGCTTGCGATGTTCGACTGCGTAGTGGCCTGGTTAGCTCCCAGCGGTGTCTTTGGATTGACGATCTTCGCGTCCAGGCTCGCGCCGTCCCCCCTGGATGTCTTGCCCGATGTCGACACCTTGAAGCTTGGTTTGAACACGAGACTCTGACAGGACCCAACCTGGAAATGACTGGAGATCGCCGCCGTAGCGCCTTCGCTGCTTGTGGCGATCCCACCGAAGGCCATCGGCGAGCAGTTGGTTGGGTTGAACATGAACCCAGGCCGGTCTATCACCGCGTTTATCGTGCGCAGGTCGGCGGGAACACCGTCGATGATCTGCGGCAACGGGTCCGTCACGATAGTCAACTGCGCCGTGAGCGGATTGACTTCGACCTTCGCCCGCACCACCTGTGTTTGCAGCGTGAAGGGACCGACGACCAACGGCACCACTATCGACAGACCGTAGGGCGCGCCGTCGTAGCCGGCTGTGAGGTAGATGGGAGCGGGTGGCTGTCCCGGTTGGGGCACAACCAGCGGGTAGGGACCGGGACCGGCCTCCACGACGGTATGCCCGATCTGCGACGCGGCGGAGCACTTGCCCTCCGCGGCTTGCGGTTCTCCACATAGCGGGATCTTGCTTATCATCCCGAGTAGACCCTGCGGGACCTTGAACTGCAACGTAGAGACCCGCTGCTGCCCGTCTGCGCGTTGCAGCAGCATCGAGAAGTTTGTGAACCCTCCCGCCTGATCGGTCGTAGAACCAGCTATCAATTCCGGGGCGAACGGCAACGGCGACGCGCACGCGCTACCGCCGGGTCCCGCTTCGATAACAAAGCTGCTCGAAGGCGTAGCATCGGCGTCAAAAGGCGCGCTCCACGGCGTGAAATCCGACGTCGTCGTATACACGCCGCACTGGGTTGGCGTGGAAAGCGCGGCCTGCGCGCCGCCGCTAAACGCCAACTTGAAGTCGCTGAACGGGAGCTCCGGCGTGCCGGTGAACGTTGTAGTCAACTGGCCCGTGGCGGCGTCGAGATGTACATGTCCGACAAGGTTCACCTGAACGCCGTCGGCCGACGCCGCAATCAACAGCTCCAGGTCCGGTGGATTGGACTGCAATACATACACGCTGCCTTCCAACTTGTCGGACAACAACGGCGTGGTTATCTGCACCGTCCCCACCCTCGAGGCTTCCGGGCACGACGGAGGCCCATCGACCCCTTCCGCGTCCTGGCCGGGGCCGCACGCTTGCAAACCGGCGGCCTGGCCGGGGTTGATCGCGACGCCCTTCGGTAGCGTGACGGTCGTGTCCTGGATGTCGGCGGAGGAAAGCCCTTCTGGGCTGGTCAAGCCACCAAGCGATGGTTTGATCTCGACGGTCAAGCCTGCCGGCGTGTCGGCGCGAGCAGTATCCGGCGCAGCCGAGATCGTCGGCGCAAACTCCAGATGGTTGCACCCGCCCATTCCCGTCGGGCTGGTGTAACTCGACGACGCGGGCACACCCTGCTGCTGCCAGCTATCGGCGATGAAGGTTGAAGTCAGAGGGCCGTTACACGACGCGGGCACAGTCAGAAACGGTTCCGGCGGCAGGTTCGTCGGACAGCTACCGAGTGACGAACCATTGAATCCCAGGCATGTACCACGCAACGCATCGTGCACTGAGTCGGATGGCACCCCCCAAACCGTCAGCGACACTCCATACAACACAAGCGACTGGGAGATATTATGATCTGTGGCTGTCAGGCCGTAGTCCCCGCCGGTCCGCACGGCGGTGTCGATGAACTGAGGGAACCGCCCTAGCACACTAAATCCGAGCTCAGCTGGAATCCCCGGCGACGGGACCAAATTGTACAAAGGAAAGTACAGAAAATTCCTGTTGTTGTGACCCCCACTGTAACTCCCGATTTCGATTCTCACCGTCCCAACTACCGTGTCATCTGGGCAGGACGGGTCGACCCCCGAGGGTATGAGGAAAAGCCGTGGACTGCATTGGGGGGTCGCGTGCGGATTCCCGATCAAGCCTGAGGGCAGCGCGACGCCTATGTCCTTTGGATTGCCTGACGGGCTCAGCGCTCCTTCGGGGCCAAGCGCAGAGTTCAGCTCGAATTCGGTGATCATCTGATATGGATGGGATCCGGCTTGTGTATCTTGCGAGCCGTCGGCGTTGAGCAACGGGTTTTCAAAGCTCTGAGCACCAAAGCCCGCCGGAGCGGAGCCGATCGCGATCGATGATTCGAAGGAGGCGCTCGCGGCGCTACCACCGGCCGCGTCGGCGACGACTTTGACGCTTGCCGGCGCACCCGCCTCCACATCGACAGGGACACGCATAGTCACTGCCTGATCTGGTTCGACGCCTTCAGTCGCGCTGCACGTAATCGGTGGGCCCGGGCTACACGTCAATTCATTCAGGCGCGCTCCGCTACCGTTAGGTCCTTCAGGGGCGATTGACACTCCAGCTGGGAGAGCCACGCTCAACGTGATGGCACTGCCATCGGTCGCAGCGCCGCCGATATTGGTCGCCACCACCTGGATCACATCCTCACCCGAGCTGTCACCGGGAGAGAACACGGTCGGGAAGGAACCAATGCTCACAGACCAACGCGGTGCTGCAACAGTCGCTTGCGCGGGCGTGCCGGCCGCCAAAGAAGGGAGTACGACAGCGATGACGAGTGTCAGAAGCTTCCTCACCATGGTCACTTTGCCCCCCGTTTTATCTGTAGATTGGTCTTTTTGCCGTTCCGGCGCCTGCCTGGCTTCTTGCGCCTTGCGGGCTTGTGTCGCTTCTTAGCTTTCACTATTTTCTTCGCTTTCACCACTTCTTTCGCGGGCACCGGGAAGTTCCCGACGCCGGCGAACGTAACGCTCGACGGCGTCGCGAAGATCGGGGGCGCCGACGGCACGCCTTGACAACCGGTGCCAGAGCAGACAGGCGGCGAGATCTGCTCAGGTACGCCATTTTCGCGTGCGTCGTAGAGGTCGACGTTTTCGTCCCGGTCCTGCGGGACCAGCTGCTGGCGCGTGGTGAAGAAGACATCGCTGGCGTCAGCGCTCGCGTCCGCGAAGCGTGCGTCGCTCGGCCCGTCGCCGGGGGAAATCAAACTTGCCCGACCGTTCTCATACTCGTAGACATCCATCGTTCCGTTCGAGTCCTGGGGAACAAGCGCGTCGAAGCTGTCGAAGAACAGGCGCGCGCCGTCTTTGGAGAGGTAGCGCGGCGAAGCAAACGGCGGGGGCGAACCGATCGGCAACAACGAGGGCCCGATAGGCTCCGCGCCGGTCGGGTTGCACGATGCGCATACCACTTCGTTGGCGTCCGCGTCGTACTCAAAGACCTCAGGATCGCCCGTATTGTCATAGCCGGTCACACTTTCGATTGACTGGAATGCGAGGTGCTTGCCGTCGGGCGTCACCTGAGACGTTCGTTCATTGAGTCGGATTGTGAAGTCGTTGGCGTCGCCTGTCGGGTTGAGCCTGGCGATAAAGACGATCCTCGACTGCCCCGGATGGGCCGGGTCGGGCTCGTATACGTAGAGGTTGTCGGCGCCGGGAACAGCGCTCTGACCCCGCGAATTGACAGCATTGCTCAGCACCCCATTGGCGACGAAGTAGACATAGGAACCGTCTTCGCTCGCACCCACAACGCCCTGGACCTGGGCTCCCAACGGGTCGGTGGTGTCAAGCGTGATGTCGGTGAGCTGATTCGTAGTTGTGTCGAAGCGGTACAGGTCGCTGCATAGCGTCTCGTTCCCGCAAACGGTCGAATCTTTGGTGAGGCGGCGTGGATCTGTGAAGAAAGCCTGCGAGCCGTTGCTGCTTGCTGTCCAAAACACACCGCCGCCAGATTCCGGTCCGCCCTGCGAAGCGTCGATCTGAACGCTGGGCTCCCCAGTGGTGCTGACGAACAGCTTTCCCCGAGAGAGCCAAGGGCCGGGGTTGCCTTCACGGCAGTTTGGATTGCAATCGCTCCAGAACACGCGCGAACCGTCGTTGGAGATGTCTGTAGGCGAGCTCCCGGCGTTAAATCCTTCTTCGCCGCCAATCGTCCCTGCGCCGAACCCGCCCAGACCTTCACTGTCGAGCGGTGCGACCGTCCCGTCCGGAAGACGGTTGATGAGCGTGAACCGACCGTCTCCCCACTCGTAGAGGTTGTGCTCTCCGCTGACAGCTTCCGGCGTCAGCCTACCGGTGAAGCTGAAGATTATGTGACTCCCGTCAGGTGTCAATCCACCCAGCTTCGGCCAGGCAGGTCCTTCATTGTATATGGCCCCTGACTGAGCACCCGACAACAACTGCCAGGAGCTCGATGCATTGTGGACGTAGAGGTTCGCCTGCGTCGGTATCGCTTCGGTTTCAGAGACGGCGTCGGGACTCCAAAAGACACCGGTCGCGAGGTCAGGGGTGAAGCCCAGCCACGCAGGGGCTACAAGGGTCTCCGCATGAGAGCTGGGGGCTTGCTGTGGGTCGATGGCGTGCGTCGACCAGCCGCCTGGACCCCGTGTCGCGAGATAGTTTGAGACGATCGGGTTGGCCTGTGTGTCGGCGAACGCTGCCAGGGACGCGTAGACGATGCTGTCGCCGTCCACGGATGCCTGTGCGCTAACGCCATAGCCGCCTCCTTTCGTGCCGGGTCCTTCCGGTTCGACGATATCTCCGCTGTTCTTGTCGACCGGAGACACCATTTCGTAGGCTCGGTCGTCGGGAAGCTGGAAAGTGGTGCCAGCGCCTTGCGTGGTGAACGTTCGTTCGGCGCTATCGACTGTGCCTTGCGCGTTGGTCGCCACCACGCGGAAGTGATAGGTCGTTTCAGGCGTGAGGCCCTGAAGTTCGACGCTTCCTAGTTGATCGACTTCGGCCGCCCCCAGGTCGCCGCCCGAGGGCCCGACAACGGTAGCGCACGCTTCCGGTTGTTCGGCACAGTCCGCCGTTCCGTACTGGAAATAATAGGTGGTGTCTGAACCGAGCGGGTTTATCTCTGCTTGCAGGCTTACGTTGTCGAACGATACGCTGGTCACCGACTCTGCGCCTATGGTGGGCAGCCTTGCCGCCATGAAGGTGGTGTCCAGCCCTTCATTGGTGCCGTTGGTGTTGCTGGCCGCGAGACGGTAGTGGTATACGCTGCCAAGTGTTAGACCGGTGAGCTCCGCGGACACCGCTACAGGTGTTGCGCCGGACCCTGGAGCGGACGAGCACGCGAGCGTCTTGTGGTAAACGCCGGGTTCTGCTTCCCATTCGGTTGCGGTAGCCCATTCGAACTCGCACGAGGTCACTTCGACACCGGATGGGTTGACGGTGCCGTTCAGCGTCGCGGTGGTCTTGACTATGTCCGAGGCCGACCCTGTGACGACACCGGGCACGACGATCCCAGGGCCGAAGATCGAGATGTGACCGGCGCCGTCGGAGGCGTAGATGTCGTGGGTTTTCCCGTCCACGGCGATCCCGAGCGATCCGCCATTCAAAGCGCCGGTACCGGAAAACCCGAACCTACCCGACTGTTCCCCGATCGAGCTGTATTGGACGATTTGGCCGCGCTGATCGAGATACACTTCGTTGGACGAGGCATCCACCGCGAGCGTGCTCCCGCTGGCGTCGATCTGCGTCCCGCTAGCCGGCAACAAACCAAATTGCAAAGCTTCGTACTTGGTGACCGGACCAGAAGACAACGAGTCCACATACACGTTCCCCGCCGAATCAGCCGCGATATTGCACACACCATACGTCCCTGAGAGCGACACCGCATAATCGCTGTCTTTAACAACCGTACCCGACGGTGTGTACTTGTTGACGTATTCGCCGTACAACCCGACATACACGTTCCCGGATGAGTCGACCGCGACTCCGCACGCCTCGCCCCACGGCTTACCCGCTTCTTCTGTCAGTTCACCGGCCTGTTTGCCTTCCGCGTTGAACACCAAGACGTCACTGGTGGAGGCGTGTGCGAGATAAATATCGCCTTTCGTCGCACCCGCGGAACTGACCGCGATCTCCGCTTCACCGTTTCCAGCTTGCGGGACCGGGATCGAGTTTGTTTTAGTCGAGGCGAATTCGAGCGGCGCGCCGGAAGAATCAAACTTCGAGATCGTGCCCGCGTTGCCGTCATACACAAACACGTCACCCGAGCCTTCTTCCACGGCGACGCCCTGAACGTTTTCGAACGCGCCAAACGAGGAGACGAATGGATGGGCATATGCCCCGAACGCCACCGACCCGGTGAACGCGAACGCCAGCGCCCAAACGCACATCCCGATAGCAACAGCCGACAGCAACCTATGAGCACGCATCAAATCCATCCCCTCTCCTACTCCCAATTCCGTAAACGTTCCCAGCGGGACCACAACTCATGCTTGTATAGATGTACACGTTCCCAGTGGGTCCGAACGCCACGGCCCACACGCCCGCCCTGCTGTGTGCTTGACGCACTATCCGCGATCGGGGACGCTCACACAAGCCAAGGCTTAAAACGTTCTAACCCTTGTCAGGATCAAGTCGTCGGCCGGATCACGGTGTCTGCACATCTGTGGGTTACGGCTTTTTCCGGACCGTCAGGCAAGCGTAATTCCCACCTCACAAGAGTTAAAACGTTACAAGTCTTGTAAGCGTCATATGCCCGTAGATGCAGCTCGTGAAATGCCGCGAACGGAGTGGGTCGCTACTTGCGTCCAGCGCCCCGGTCCGGTAGGCTATTGACATGTCGGAGGGGAGTCGGCCTGCCGAGAGCGTGAAGCCTCACGAGGCTGCAGCGGCTCCCATGCGCTCGACCGTCAACTGGGCGCTATTGGGCCTGATCATCGAGCGCCCGACCTACGCCTACGATCTAGCGCAGCGCTTCGAGCGCAGGTATGGGGCGGTGCTGTCGCTCAGCAACATCGGGCACGTCTACACCGCACTCAAGGCGCTCGCGGGCAGATCGCTGATCGAAGAGATTCCGGGGATGCGTGAAGGTCGGCAGCCCAGACCTCACTACCGGAGCACCAGCGCGGGAATACGGGCTTACCGGGAGTGGCTGGTCGCACAGGTCGGCGAGGATCGCCGACGCAACGAGCTGTTCGTGCTCGCGCTGGGGGCGCTGGCAAACGAGCCGGAGCAGGTTTTAGAGGTCATGTCCGGCTACGAGCAGGCGTGGCTCTCAGAAGGCATGCGCACGCGTATCGCGCGCGAGCACGACACCGCCTCCGATGGCGTCTCAGCCCTGTTCGGCCCACTGATCGACGAGGAGAACCGTCTCGCGGTCGGCGCCAAGCTCGAATGGGTCGAATACGCGCGCCAGAAGCTCGAGAAACTGAGCGCTCGGAGCAGACAGCGATGAGCCTGCTGGAGCTGAATGGCGTCCACAAGCGCTATCAGGAGCGGGGTGTGCTGCGCGGCGTCTCACTCGAGCTCAATGCCGGCGAGCTCGTCGTCGTCTGGGGTATGCGCCACTCGGGACGCTCGACGCTGCTGCGCGTCGCCGCCGGGATCGAAGCACCCGACGCAGGCACGGTGCGTTTCGACGGCTACGACCTGAGCGAACACGGCGAGCACCTGCTCGGCGGCGGCATCGGCTACTGCCGCAAGACATTGCGTTTCAGCGAGGGGCAGACAGCGCTCGATCACGCGATGGTCGGCCTGCTCTCGCGCTGGGTGTCTCCGGCGACGGCACGCTCGCGAGCACAGCAAGCGCTCGAGCTCGTCGGCGCCGGGCGGTGCGCGAAGATGACACAGCGCGAGCTCTCAAGCGCTGAGGCGATAAGGGTGGCGCTCGCCCGCACGCTCGTCTTGGAACCGCGGCTGATCGTGATAGACGAGCCCGTGAGGGGCGTCGAGCTGATCGACCGCGATGGAATCCTGCTGCTGTTGCGCTCGCTCGCCGACGAGGGAATCGCGGTGCTCGCCAGTATCGGGGAGTCGACCGGTCTTGCCGAGGCCGACCGGGCGCTGGTGCTCGGCGGCGGAGAGCTGCGTAGCGCGCCACCGCGAGAGCTCGCGCCGGTCCTGCCACTGCGCAGCGTCGAGCTGCGAGCCGGCGGGTGAGCGCACGCGCACGCGGGCGGTCGCCGGCGTGAAGCTGCTCGAATGCGAAAGCCTCGTCAAGCACTACAACGGTGCTGCAGAGCCGGTGCGCGCCGTCGACGGTGTGGACCTCTCGGTATGCGAGGGAGAGATGATCGCGCTGCACGGACCGAGCGGCTCCGGCAAGACCACGCTGCTGCTACTGATCGCCACCCTGCTGCAACCAGATCGCGGCACGATCCGCTACTTAGGGCGCGAGCTCTCGCGTATGTCGGAGGCGCAGACCTCTGAGTACCTGCGTCGCGACGTGGGCTTCATCTACCAGCGCTCCCAACTGATGCCACGAGTCTCTGCCTTGGAGAACGCCTCGGTCAAGTTGCTGCTCGACGGGGTTGGGCCGCGCGAGGCACGCGCGCGCGCCGCACCCTGGCTCGAGCGCCTGGAGCTGGGCGAGCGCCTGGGGCACACCACCGAGCAGCTCTCGGGCGGTGAGCGCCAGCGTGTGGCTATCGCGCGTGCGCTCGTTGGCGACCCCAAGCTGATCCTCGCCGACGAGCCCACCGGAAGCCTCGACCGCGCGCGCAGCCTGCAGACCGTCGCGTTGCTGCGCCGCATCGCCCACGAGCAGAGAGCGAGCGTACTGCTCGTCACTCACGACAGCGAGGCGGCGGCGCTCGCCGACCGACGCTACATCTTGCGCGACGGCAGGCTGATCGACGATCATCAGGACGAGACGCACCTCGACGTAGCCGGTTTGCCCTTCTATTCAACACCCTGATGCGCCCTTCCGCACTGATCTACATGTACCGGCGGCGTCTACGCGCCCATGGCGTTCAGGAGCTGTTCGCGGCCGTGGGCATCGCAATCGCCGTGGCGCTCGTGTTCGCGGCCACGCTTGCCGAGCAGAGCATCTCGCGCTCTGCGGGTAAGGTCGTGAGCACGATCGTCGGTCCGGCCGACCTACAGCTGCGCGCGCGCGGCGACGACGGGTTTGCCGAAGCGATGAACGCGCGCGTCAAGCGCCTCCCAGGCGTCATGCAGGCGGCGCCGCTGCTGGAAGAGACGGCCACCGTCACGGCCCACGGGCGCTCGATCGCAGTCGAGGTGGCCGGCGCCGACCTGCGCCTGGCGGTGCTCGACGGGCTCGCCGAAACGCTGCCGATCGGCTCGCTGTCCACGAACGGGATCGCGCTCAGCCAGACGAGCGCACAGGCGCTGGGGCTGGGACGCTCGGCCGCCAAAAGCGCGCACGTGACCATGAAGCTGCGCGGGCGCGCCTACACGCTGCCCGTCTCCGCTGTGCTGGGAGCCGAAGCCGCCGGCGCGCTCTCCGGCGCACGGGTGGCGGTGATGCCGTTGAGCCACCTGCAGCAACTAGCCGGCCTGCAAGGACGGATCACGCGCGTGTTCGTGCAGAGCAGGCGCGGACGGCAGGCAAGCGTGCACACAGAGTTGACGCAGTTGGCAAACACGAGCTTGGAAGTCGCCCCGGCCGACGCCGACATCGCGCTGCTGGGGCAGGCGCTCGGCCCCAGCAACCTCGCCAGCGGGCTGTTCGCCTCGATCGGCGCAGTGCTCGGTTTCCTGCTCGCCTTCAACGCGATGCTCCTTACTGTTACCGACCGACGCCGCGCGATCGCCGACCTGCGCATCGCCGGCGCGCGGCGCGTGACGATCGTCGAGATGGTCCTGTTCGAGGCGCTATGCCTCGGCATCCCTGCCTCGCTGCTCGGCCTCGGCGTGGGCTACCTGCTCTCAAGCGGCGTCTTCCACCAATCGACCGACTACCTGGCCGAGGCCTTCACGCTCTCCGGCGGCACCGTCGTGAGCTTGCGTGCAGTGGCGCTGGCGCTGCTCGGCGGCATTCTCGCCACCTGCCTGGCCTCGACACTGCCGCTATTCGACCTGCGCCGCGGTCGCGCGCGCGACGCGGTCTACGAGCAGCGCGGCGTGCCCGTCAGTAGCTTGAACCGCGGGCTGCACGCGCGGCTGGCGGCGGCGGCGTTGTGCCTGGTGGCAATGGCAAGCGTGCTGTGGCTGGCTCTCCCGGCAGCGGCGATCCCGGCGACGGCGCTGCTCGCACTGGCGACCGTGCTGGCGGTGCCGCTTGCCTTCGCCGCCGTGCTGCGCGGCGCCGACGCGCTCGGCGAGCGCCTGCAGCGCATCGCGATCCTGCCGCTGGCGCTGTCCTCGCTGCGCGCCACGACACTGCGCTCGCTCGCGCTGGCGGCGACCGGCGCGGTCGCGCTGTTCGGCAGTGTCGCGCTCGGTGGCTCGCGCGCCAACCTGCTGTCGGGGATCAACCGGTTCGCGCACAGCTACGTCGCCGACGCCGACATCTGGGTCTCAAATCCCGGCGACAACCAGGCCGTCGACTCGTTCGCGCCCGACGACGCTGCCGCGCGCATCGCCCGGCTGCCAGGCGTCGCCTCTGTGGCCACGTTTCAAGGCGGCTTCACCCAGCTGGGAAACCGACGCGTATGGGTGATCGCACGCCCGGCCGGCGCGGCGCGCCACGTGCTCGAAAGCCAGATCGTCGACGGCGACGCCGCGACCGCGAGCGCGCGCCTCGCGCAGGGCGGATGGATCGCCGTCTCCGCACAGGTCGCCGCCGAACATCACGTTGGGCTGGGAGGCACGCTTGTGCTGGCCACCCCCAGCGGACCTCAGCCCTTCAAGATCGCCGCGACAACCACCAACCTCGCCTGGCCTCCCGGAGTGCTCTTCATGAGCGCCGCCGACTACAGCCGCGCCTGGGCGACGAGGGACCCGACGGCGCTCGGCGTGCAAATACGCCCAGGCGCGGACGCCTCGACAACGCGCAGCGCGATCGCGGCGGCGCTCGGGCCGAGCAGCGGCCTAGAAGTCTCGCTTGCGAGCGCGCGCGCCACGCGAATCGACGCGCTGGCAAGCGAAGGGCTCGGCCAGCTGCGCGAGATCTCGACGATGCTGCTGCTGGCCGCGATCGTCGCGATGGTCGCGACGCTGGCATCGAGCGTGTGGCAGCGACGCACCGGGCTCGCCGGCCTGCGCCTGTTCGGCGCCACCTCCGCCAGCCTGCAGGGCATCCTCTTGATCGAAGCGACGCTGATGTTGAGCGCAGGCTGCATCACCGGCGCGCTGGCCGGCGCCTACGGCCAGGTCGTGATCGACGCCTTCCTGCGCAACGTCACCGGCTTCCCGCTGGCAAGCCCCACCGCAGGCATGCGCCCGCTCGAGATCCTGTTGTTCGTACTGATCGCCGCGCTTGCGCTCGGCGCGATCCCCGGCTGGCTTGCGGCGCGCGTGCGCCCCGTCCTGGCGCTGGCCGATGAGTAGCGCGCGCCCGCACACCGCCCGCGTGCTCGTCGCCTTTGCGCTGGCACACGCACGCTACTGGATGTGCATGGCGCCGCAGGTGCGCCGCGAGATGCGCCACTGGGAAGCTCGCGCGCGGGCGATCGAGGACCCCGAGCTGCGCGCGCTCGCGCTGGCGAAGCTGCGCAGCGAGGGCCTCAACGCCGAGGCGGCGGCGATGGCCGCGACGATCGCCCCGCGCGCCACGCGCGGCCACGCGGTGCGCGCGATCGTCGCGCTCGAGCTTCTGTTCGACTACCTCGACGGGCTGAGCGAGCGCCCGCACACCGACCCGTTGGGCGAGGGTGAGCGGCTGTACGCGGCGTTCATCGGCGCGCTCGACACGCTCGACACCGATGTCACGCCGCCCCGCGGGCCGCGTGACACGATCGGCGCGGGCTCCGGGGGGCAGCTGGGCACGTTGGACGGGGACGCCTACCTGCAGGAGCTCGCGCGGGCCGTGCGCCGCTCGCTCGCGCGCTTGCCTGCGCGCGAGGCGATCGCGCCCTATGCACTGCAGTGTGCCGCGCGCGGCGCGCAGGCACAGACCCGTATGCACGCCACACAGCTGCTTGGAATCGACCATCTCGTCGAATGGGCGCACGGCGAAGCGCAGGGCACAACGCTTCAGTGGCGCGAATTCGCCGCCGGAGCCGCCTGCTCAGTGCTGGCGCTGCACGCGCTGATCGCGGCGGCAGCCGACCCGCGCACGACGCCCGAGCAGGCGCGAGCGATCGACGCCGCCTACCTGTTCACCGGTGCGATGGTCACGCTGCTCGACGGCGTCGTCGACCACGAGCGCGACGCCGCCGCGGGCGCGCTCAACTACGCCGGACTGTACGAAGACCCGGCGCTGCTCGTGCAAGCGCTCACGCTCGCCGCGCGCGAAGCTTCGCGCCGCTCCGCCGAGCTTCGCAACGGCGCCCACCACCTGATGACGCTTGCAGCGGCCGCCGCCTACTGGTGTTCAGCGCCGGGGGCCCGCGACGCGCACGCGCGCCCGGCGCTTCAGGAGCTTCGCCGTGAGCTGCGAGGGCTGCTGTTCATTCCATTGCTCGCGATGAGGGCCTGGAGGGCCTCACGAACGGTCTTTCCCCGCCGGCGAGAATTCGCACTGGAGGTCCGGTTATGAGAATCACGTTGAGAGGCGCCGCAGCGAGGGGCGCGCAATTGCGAGGCACCCGTCTGAGAAAGGTCCCACTGAGGTGCGCTCTGGCTGTGGGCGTGCTGGGCCTGGCACTGCAACCCGCACCGGCCCTGGCCACACGCACGAGCAGCGTCCGCGACGAAGGCAACCTGCACTTCCTCAGCGACGAAGCCACGTCGATCCTCGACGAAGGCTCGCTTTCGGGCACGCTCCCTGGTAGCGGACGTGTGTACTTCAACTACAACGGCAGCCCCAACGTCAACGCCCGCTTCACGATCCGCACATCCGCCGGCACGATCCACGGCACAGCGAAATGCCGGCTGAACAACCCCAACAGCCCCACGCCCAGCTTCCGCGGGGCGTTGCAAATCGTGGGCGGCAGCGGCCGCTATACACGCGCGCGCGGCAGCGGCGAACTGTTCGGCGTCTTTCACCGCCGCGGCTACGGCCTGATCGTGCAGGCGATCGGGAAGCTGAGCTATTGAATCTCAGGCGACATCCGGTTATGGCGAGGACGCTGTGCACGTCGCTCGGTGTGTCGCTCGTGCTGTGGCTCTCGCTCGGCGCCGCGCCCGCGTCGGCGACGCAGCTGACGAGCATCAGCGCCGGCTTCTCCCCCCTGCGCCTCGGCGCACACGCGGCGCTGTCGCTCGGCTTTGACGTGCGCACCCCCGACGGCAGCCTGCCCTCGGCGCTGACCGGCATCGTCTTCCAGTACCCGGCCGATCTCGGGATCGGCACGAGCGGCCTGGGCATCGCGACATGCACTCAAGCGAAACTCAGCTTGGATGGCCCGAAGGCGTGCCCGCCCAACTCGATCATGGGCCGCGGCAGCGCGTTGGCGGAGTTCCAGGTGAGCCCGGCAGTCTCCAAAGAGACAGCCGAAATCGCGGTCGTGGCCGGGCCTTCGCAGAACGGCTACCTGAAACTACTGATCAGCGCAAGCGGCGCCTACCCGGTGGCCGCGCGGATCGTGATGTCCACGCTGCTGCTACCGGGAGAACTGCAGATAAGCGTGCCGCTTGTCGAAGGGCTGCCGGAAGGACCAGACGTGGCGGTCGTGCGAGTGAAGGTCACGCTCGGCGGCAACCTCACCTACTACGAACGCTCGCACGGCAAGAAGGTGGCCTACCGCCCGCAGGGCATCCTCCTACCCAAGCGCTGCCCGCCCGGAGGCTTCCGTTTCCACGCCGACTTCTCGTTCCTCGACGGCACGCGCTCGGAAGCGCAGACCGTCGTGAAGTGCCAACGAGGGTAGGGCTCAGGTCCAGCGTGGCTCGCACCCGCTGGGGTGCATCACTGACAAGCGCCTCACTCCCCAGACGACTCATGCCCCGCGCAGCGGAGCACGGGCAAACGCGGGTAGCGTGGATAGGCTGGGTCTGTACGCGAGCGCTCGCACAGTGAAAAGACCGAGCCGCGCGTGTTGGGCACGAGCCGGCGGTGCTTGCACGTATCGCACAAGCCCGCGCTTGGGCCTGGCGCGCGGGAGATCGAAGGGTCGTGAGCGAACATGGAGCAGAGCGTAGTAATACGAGCCGGCACGCCCCGACCGTCCACCGCTGGCTTAGGACGTGGAACGGGCCGGATCCAACCAACGAGCACGACCAGCTCTCCCCTGCAATAATAGTTGACTAAGCAACTATGGCTACCTTTTACCGACTGCTCGGCTTTCTGCGCCCTTACAAGCGCGGCGTAGTCGTCTCCTGGATCCTCGCCAGCTTCGCGATGGCGATGAGTGTGCTGCTCCCGGTCCTCACCGGGCAAGCGGTCGAAACGATCAACTCCGGCGCCCGGCATGCGCACCGCCACGAACTCGCCCAGCGCTCGCACGATCGCCACACGCTGCTCGTGTATGCGCTGGCGATCATCGCGGTCGTGCTCGCGCGCTGGGGCTTCACCTACTGGCGGCGCATGATCGCGGGCCGCGTCTCGCTCGGCGTCGAATACGACCTGCGCGCGCGCCTCTATAGCCAGTTGCAACGATTGGAGCTCGGCTTCTTCGACCATCAGCAGACCGGCCAGCTGATGAGCCGCGCGACTGTCGATCTGCCCGCCGTGCGCTTCTTCCTCGGCTATGGCCTCGTGTTCATCCTGCAGTTCGTGCTCACGATCGTGCTCGCGGGCATCGTGATGATCGTGATCAACCCGTGGCTGGGACTGATCTCGCTGGCGCCCGCACCATTCGTGGTGCTGATCTCCTACCGCTACGGCCGCCGTGCACGCCCCGCGATCCAGGAGGTGCAGCAGCGCATCGCCGAACTGACCGCAGACGCCGAGGAGAACATCTCCGGCGTGCGCATCGTCAAGTCCTTCGCGCGCGAGCCGCGCCAGCTCGAGCGCTTCCGCCGCAGCGTGGGACGCACGTTCGAGCAGGCGATGGTCGCCACGCGCCTTGAAGCCACCTACAACCCGGCGATCGGCTTCCTGCCACAGCTCGGCATCGCCGCGGTGCTGCTGCTCGGGGGCAACGCGGTGATTCACGCCCATCTCACCCTGGGCCAGTTCACCACTTTCTACCTGCTGCTGAACATGCTCGTGGGCCCACTGCGCTCGCTCGGTGTCACACTGAACCTCGCCCAGCGCGCCACGGCTTCGGGCGCGCGCATCTTCCAGGTGCTCGACCGTGAGCCGACGCTCGCCGACCCACCGGGCGCACCGCCGCTGCCAGCGGGTAGCGGGCATGTGCAATTGCGCGGAGTGACGCTTCGTTACAGCGACCCGCACGACGAGCTGAACGTCGGCACCTTTGCCCAGGTCGGTCGGGCGGCGGACGGCGCGGACGCCACCGCACGCAATGGACATACGGCGCCGGTCCCCGCCAGGCGCACCGTGCTGCACGAGCTCGACCTCGACGTGCCGGCGGGGCGCACGGTCGCGCTGGTCGGCGCCACCGGCTCGGGCAAGACCAGCCTCGTGGCGTTGATCTCGCGGCTTTACGACCCGGTCGAGGGCGAGCTGCTGCTCGACGGAGCCGACGTGCGCTCGGTCGGCTTGCAATCGCTGCGCTCGGCCGTGGCGGTCGTCAGCGACGACCCATTTCTGTTCTCCGCCAGCGTCGCCGAGAACATTGCCTACGCCAGGCCCGACGCCTCCAGCACTGAGATCGAAGAGGCCGCAAAGCGCGCGCAGGCGCACGATTTTGTGTTGCGTCTGCCCGACGGCTACGACACGCAGATCGGAGAGCGCGGCCTGTCACTCTCGGGCGGCCAGCGCCAGCGCCTGGCGATCGCGCGCGCGCTGCTTGCCAACCCGCGCGTGTTGATCCTCGACGACGCCACCTCCTCGGTGGACGCGTCCACCGAGCAATCGATCAAGCTCGCGCTCGCCGAGGCGATGGCGGGACGCACGACGTTCGTGATCGCCCACCGCCTATCGACGATCGCCTTGGCGGACGAGATCGTCGTGCTAGACCATGGACGCATCGTCGCTCAGGGCAATCACGAGCAGTTGCTCGACGCCTCCGAGCTGTACCGCGAGATCGTGGAACGCGGCCTGCCCGAGCAGGTGTTCCTCACGACAGAGACGCGCGAGCGTGAGGTGAGCGGCATATGAGCGCACACGGCGGCCGCGGCGGCATGGGCGTCGGCGCGGGAGGTCGAGGCGGCGGTGGCGGCGGGCGCGGCGGCCCCGGCATGGGTCGTGGCGGCGCGCAGTGGGACGGCTCGCGGGCAAGTCGCGAGAGCCGTGGCCGCAACCTGCGCGGACTGCTGGCGCTGTTGAAGCCCTACCGCCTGCGCGTTGCCGGGATGTTGACCGCGCTGGTGCTGGGTACGGCGGCTTCGCTCGCGCCACCTTTGCTGGCCAGGGCAGCGATCGACGAAGGCATCGACCAGCACGACTTCAAAACGCTCGTGCTCGTCGTCGTCGCGTTCCTCGTCGCCGCGCTGCTGGTGTGGCTCATGACCTATATACAGACGTATCTCGTCGGCTGGGTCGGGCAGCGCACGCTAGCCGACCTGCGCATCCGCCTGTTCACTCACCTGCAGAGTCAGCCGATCGGCTTCTACGAGAGCCGCCCGGCGGGCGTGCTGATATCACGCATCACCAACGACGTCGAGGCGCTGGAAAGCCTTGTGACTGACTCGGTTGTGACGCTGTTCCAATCGGGGCTGACGCTGGTCGGAGCGGTCGCGGTGCTGCTCTACCTGGACGTGAAACTGGCGCTGCTGACGTTCTGCATCCTGCCGCTGATCGCGGCCGGCAGCTTCTGGTTCAGGCTGACATCGGCCGGCGCGTTTCGGCGTACGCGCGAGACGATCGGCTCGATCACGGCCTACCTACAGGAGACGCTCTCGGGCATCCGCGTGGTCCGCAGCTTCGGCCAGGAGCCACGCCATCTCGCGCGCTTTGCCGAGCTCAACGAGGACAACTGCGATGCCAACATGGTCACGGTCAGGCTCAACGCCGCCTACTTCCCGGCGGTGGAAATGCTCTCCGGGTTGGCGATCGCCGGGATCGTGCTGTACGGCGGCTACCAGGCGATCTCCGGCGACGTCACCGCCGGCACCGTCGTCGCGTTCGTGGCGACGCTCTCCTACCTGATCGAACCGATTCAGCAGCTCTCGCAGCTTTACACCACCTACCAGTCGGGCATGGCGGCTTTGGAGAAGATCTTCCAGCTGCTCGACGTGGAGCCGGAATTGACAGACAAGCCTGGAGCGCCGGCGCTGGATCGGATTCGCGGCGAGCTCAGCTTCGAGGACGTCACCTTCGCCTACAAACCGCGGCGCGCACGCAAGACGCTGGACAAATCGGTCAGCGCGCCTCTGGAGGCGGGATTGCCAGCGCCGCTGGAAGCGGAGGAGGTGCTGGCACTCGAGCACATCAACCTGCAGATCCCGCCGGGCCAGACAGTCGCGCTGGTGGGCGCCACCGGCGCCGGCAAGTCCACGATGGCAAAGCTGGTCGCGCGCTTTTACGACCCCACCGAAGGACGGGTACTCGTGGACGGCCACGACCTGCGCGATGTCACCAGCACGTCCTTGCGCTCGCAGATGGGGATCGTGCCCCAGGAGGCGTTCCTGTTCTCCGGCACGATCGCCGAGAACATAGCCTTTGGACGACCGGGAGCCGAGCAGGAGCAGATTCGCCAGGCCGCGGCGGCGGTGGGCGCCGAGGAGTTCATCGCCGAGCTGCCGCAGGGATACGAAACCGAGGTCGGCGAGCGCGGCGCCCAGCTCTCGGCCGGCCAGCGCCAGCTGATCGCCTTCGCGCGCGCGCTGATCGCCGACCCGCGCATCCTGATCCTCGACGAGGCGACCTCCAACGTGGACCTGCACACCGAGGCGCGCATCGAGCAGGGCCTGCGGCGGCTGCTGGCGGGACGCACGTCGATCGTGATCGCGCACCGGCTATCGACGATCCGGGGAGCAGGCAGGATTGTGGTGCTGGAGCACGGCAAAATCGCCGAGCAGGGTACCCACGACGAGTTGATCGCGGCGGAGGGTCGGTACTACGATCTGTACCGCGACTGGGCGATCCACGCAGCGGCATAGGCCGCTCCCATCATGTCTGTGTATCAGCCGTAATAGCGCGCGACAACCTGCAGCTGGCTGAATATGTCGTGTGCGAGGACGAGCGTGACAATCGACATTCCGACAGTCGGCCCCCAGCGACGACCGGCACCGCGCGCGGCGAGCGCAAGCACCGCCCCCCAGAGGGCGAGCATCGGAAGAATGTAGCGCGGCTCGGCAAACTCAGTCGGATAAGTCGAAATGTTCTGATATCCGCTAATTCCGACCAGGATCAGCACACCGAGACTCATCGTCACGTAAGTGATGAACTCAGTCGCACGGGCTCGCAGCGCGCTTCGGCCAATCGCAAGCTCGCGGATACATAGGATGCCGATCAGGCCGACCGGCAGCAGGACGATGTCATAGACCCAGCCGGGGAAGACGGTGTCCACCCATCCATACAAGCCGATCAGACCGTTGAACCAGATCTGACGAGTGGTGAAGAGTTCCCCGAAATAACTGTGCATCCACGGGAGCCGGGGAAGGTAGAACTGCCATATGTAGCTGAGCTCACGCGAAATCGAGGTATGCCCCCCTACGGCCCCTCCGATCTCTTCGGAGACGAGGCCCAGCGTCGAATGGCCCGATACTGCATTGACGAGCGCATAGAGAATCACAGGGCTGAACCCGATCAACAGACACGGCGCAGCCAAGCGATAGCCGGCCGCGCGGCCAAGCGTTCGCGCTTCGCGGCGTGTGAGCAGCAGCACGCCAAGAAAGGCGCCAGGCGCCAGGCCGAGGAAATTCAGCTTCGTCAGGAAGCCGACAGCGATCACCACTCCGACCGCGATCGCAAGCCTCGGTGTGAGTCCACGCCGGAACGCCCGCGCGAAACAGTAGAAGAGCGCTGCGGAGACCGCGAACAGCATCGTATCCGGGTTCACCGAGCCAGAGACGAACCCCAGCGACGGCACGAGCGCGACCCCCAAACCGCCAACCGTCCATGCCCATGGCGCTCTCGGCAGCGCCTCACGAAGGAACAGGAACCCGAAGAAAGCGGTGATAGCAGCCATCACGGCGCTCAGCAGCCTCATCAGCTCGAGTCGCTCGAGAATCGTCCCCCCGGAGCCCAGGCTATAGGGAATCGTCTGAAGCGCATAGTAGAGAGGAGGCTCGGAGGTTGCGGTACCCGCACCTCCAGATCCGCGTCTGACAAACGGCGCCGCAAGTTCGCTATCGAGCGCCATCTGTTCAGAGCGCCGGGAGATCGTGTGCGCCGTCGGGCTGAGAAAGATAGCTTTCTGTTTCAGCCTGAGCAGCACAACATTCTCCTCTTCGGAATAACCCTCGGCCCGCAACCACGGCAAACTGCCCGTCTCGGCGAGCAGCTGCACGTAGGCGAAATGGTCGGGCTCGTCTGGCGCTTGAAAGGGCGGCGTGATCAGCGACCAGCAAACCGCGTTCAGAAAAGCCACGAGCGCACACACCCTGGCCGCGGTGGGAACACCCGAGAGAATCTCCCGCGTCCGTCCTTGCCAAGCTGCTCTCATGCTTATCTCAATTCCCTAACCGTCAACCACGAGACGGCGACGACGACCGCTGCCATCAACCCCACCGCCAACAACGCGATCCATGTACCGGCCGGCCAACGGCCGAGGCCCAGACGCCTGGCCACCGGTGTCGCCAAGGACCACCAGGATCGCGGATCAGGCTTGAGGTATTCGACCCTCATCCTGCCGCTCAACCGCTGTCCCCCGCCACCTACCGCCGCCACCGCGGCCGGCGTTTCACTCCCGTCGATATTGACCAACCCATCAGTGGATCCGAGTGTGAAACAGAACTGCACGTCAGACACACTGCGTCGCACCGGACTCAACGGAACCGTGGGGATCCTCCCATTCCATCCTGCGCCCCGCTGGCCATTCGTGAGTACCCTCTCCCCCGATAGGATCTTCACCGCAATGCGCGGTCCGTATGAGGCAAACAGCGAAAGACGGACACCTGTGATACCCGACGGGAGCACCACTTCCGTCTGGCATGCTTGCGCGCTCTGCTCGGTCTTCGCGATCGTGGTCTTGAGCAGGACGTGGTTGCTCGCGACAACGATGGGCGGCGAGCGTGTGAGCGTCACGCCGACTGCCACCGCCGTCAAAACGAGCCCCGCGCACAACGCCGCCGGCGCGCGGGCCATCACGATCGTCCGGTCCGCATAGCCAAATGATACTGGCTAGCGTTACAGGGACTCCGGGACAGGGACTCGAACCCCAAACTCGTGCTCCAGAGGCACGCGTGTTGCCAATTACACCATCCCGGAAGGAAAAAGCGGCCCTAAGCATAGTGGGTTGGACGGGCAATCCGTCCGCCCAACACAGCGGGACTAGGCCCGTCCGCCAACACAGCGGGACCAGGCCTATTGAAATACGGTCCTAAGCTTCGGTCGTGCTCCCTTTGGAGGCGAAGAAAGCCGTGATGGCGCTCTCCAGCCCAGGATCGAGCACCAACAGCACCTCGTCACCCGCTTCGATCACCGTATCGGCCTTCGGCACAAAGCCGCCCCCCGCCCGCAGCACCGAGATGATCAGGCTGCCTTCCGGCAACGCGATCTCCGATACCCGCTCACCCACAACCGGGGCACCGGTGCTGACCTCCAGCTCGATGATCTCCAGGCGCTCCTCTTCCAATGCGAGCAGGTGCACCAAGCCATAGCGCGGGACCTCGTGCTCGATCAAGCGCAGGATCAGATCGGTCGCGGAGACCGCCGGCTGGATGCCCAGCAGCTTGAAATGGTCGTAGTTGCGCGGGTTGTTGACGCGGGCGATGATGCGCTCGCACAGGTACTTCTCCTTGGCTACCTGGCAGACGAGCATGTTGTCCTCGTCGTCGCCGGTGACCGCGATCACCAAGTCGGCTCGCTGGATGCCGGCGCGCTCCAGGACCCACAGCTCGGTGGCATCTCCGTACTGGACTGCATGCTCGTACTCTTCCTCGATCAACAGGTAGCGCGGCCGCGAGGACTCGATGATCGTGACCTCGTTGCCCTTGAGGATCAGCTCGCGCGCGAGGTTGCGTCCCACCTTGCCGGCGCCGACGATGATCACGTACATGGCTTAGATCCAACGTAGGGGGGTATGAGCTGGGCCACTGCAAGCGATTCGATCTTGCGCATGGAGAAGCTCGGGATGATCGTCTGTGAATAGAGCATCGCTCGCCTACTGTGACTCGGCCGCGAGCGCGCTCTCGAACATTTCGATCGCGTGCTTGGTCGGGGAGATCGTGTGCAGGCCCTGTTCGCCGTACCAGCCGGCGCGGGCCGGGTCCATCACGCGCACGAGCACCTTTTGCACTCCGAAGCGACGCTGGGCGATCTGGGCGATGATCAGGTTGGTGTTGTCGCCGTCGGTCGAGGCGATGAACACGTCGGCGCGCTCGATCCCCGCCTGCACGAGCGCTTCGGTCTCCAGAGCCGTTCCGACCGTGAACTGTCCGTCGGATTCCTCCCAGCTACCGCTCTGGCCAGCATCGAGGCGCTCGTGGGACAACGGATCCTCGTCGAGCACCGAGACTTCATGACCTGCCGCAAGCGCGGACTTGGCCACAGCCGAACCAACGCGACCCGCTCCTACGATCAACACGAACATGGGAAGGGCAGCGCCGGGGTTGATGGAGGGATCGCAAGCACGGCGTGTGAGATTAGACGATGGGTCCGCCGCTCGGCCCGGCGAGTGGCGCAGGCGGAGCTATCTTCGCGAGCGCATCCCGATCAGGAGAATCCTGACCCGCCTGCTCGGCAGCCAGGACCTCAGCATAGTCACGCTCCGAAGGCGCCGTCACGATCACGCGACACGCCGCCTTGCGCACCACGTACTTGGTGACATCGCCGACGAAGTTCTCAAGCGGCCCCCCGCGTCCGCCCAGACGCGAGCCGCCCCGAATCCTGGAGGGCTCCTCGGCGCCGAGCACGATCGCCTCCACGCCGCGCCTGCGAGCCTCCTCGAGGATCGCGTGGCCGACGCGGCGAGCCCTGATCGTGGCAGTCGCGACCTGCACGCCCGCGTACTCCTCCCCCACTGCCTTGGCTCGCGCCAGCGCTTGGCGTGCGTGCTTGACCTGAGCGTCGGGCAAGCGCGCGTCCAACGGCAATGACATCGGCATCTCGAAGATCCACACCGCCTCGATCGTCGAGGCGTCGATTGCGGCGTCGTCGGTTGGCTTGCCCGCCACCAACAGTGCAGCTGTCTGGATGATGTCCTCGTCCAGACGCGTGCCACATAGCGGGACCAGAATCGAGCCGTACTCGCGCTCCGGCAGATGCTCGGCGCGCAACGCCTCCGCCGATACGGTCACACGCCGCAACAGCGAAGTTTCATCGGCGCGCCGGTAGACGACGTACAGCAGGATCCCGGCAGCCATCCAGCCAAGACCGACATAGCGGGCGGTGTGATGGACGACAATCGTCGCGATCCAGCCCAGCGAGCACACGATCGTGCCGATCACGGCCAGCAGCGGCAGCTCGCCTCCGCGAACACGCAACGAGAACGGCGTGCGATACAGACGCTTGCTGTCTGGCTCGCTGTAGCGCATCTTTACGACCGAGGCATGAGCGATCGTAAACGCCAACATCGCCCCGAACGCGTAGGTGCCGACGAGAAAGGTGAGGCTCTCAGGAACGACCAGGCCCGCAGCGATCACGCCGGCGAGCAAGATCAACACGTAGGGAGTCGAGCGCTTGGCGTGCAGGCGCCCCAGCCCGCTCGGAATCTGCCGGTTCACCGACAGCGAATAGGCCAAACGCGAGAGTCCGAGCATCGCCGAGTCGGCCGCGGCCACCAAGGTGAGCGCGGCGGTCGCGCCGATCGCGTAGGTCATCGCTTGCGAGAGCCAGTGCGGATGCAACTGTTCCATGATGTCGAGCACTGGGGCCTCTGAGAAATGGTGTCCCGGCACGCCGCCCGCCGCGAGCGGGAACGCGAGGACCGCGACGATCGCCACACCCACGTAGGTGACGACCACAGTTACCGTTCCGCTCCCTATCAGCCGTCGCAACGCACCCCGCCCGACCTTGACCTCACCCGCTAGGCCGGAGGCCGACTCCACACACGTGAAGGCGATCGTGGTGATCGTGAGCGCGAACACGAGGCCCGCCCATGTCGGTGCGCTACCGAGATGGACCTGGTCGATCAGCCGCCGAGGGTTGAGGAACTCGACGAGTCCGATCGCGATCATGATCAGCTCGAGCAGGAGAGCCACGAGCACGATCACGCTGATGCGGTATTCGCGACGCCAGTGAAAGCCGCGCACGTTTGTGAACACGACGAACGCGATGATCGCCAGGGCCAGCAGCAGCGCCTCGGTGTAATGGCCCAGTGGAGTCCAGAAAACGCGCAGATACTGGGTCGCTGCGAACGCGGTGACGGCGATCAGGATGACGTAGTCGAGCAGCATCGCCCAGCCCGCGATGAAGCTGACGAGCTCGTTGAAGGCGTAGCGCGCGAAAACGGTTGAGCCACCCGGCTCCTGATGTAGCGAGGCGCCCTCCACGTAGGTCATTGCCGTCAGCCCGAACATGATCGCGGCGATCAGAAACACGACCGGGGTCAAGCCGGCCGCGTGGTCGGTCACGACCCCGAGCGAGAAGAAGATCGCGCTTGCCAGCGAGGTGTAGACGATCGCGAACAGGATCGGCGAGCCGAGGCCGTGTCGCAGCGTCGTGCGTGCGCCCGCGCCCAGCTCGACGGTGCGCATGCGCGCCGCGCGGCGCTGTGAGGCCTGCGCGCCCTGGGATAGAGGCGTACCGTCGGCTTGGGCACCGTTCGTCGCTTCAGGTGCACCTGGCTTTGGGACGCCTGGGTTCCTTCCCTCAGGCGTGCTCATGCTCCGCGGCCTCGTCTGACGTCTACGTATACGCGGCCCGAGCCGGCGACGATGAACAGGACCCCGAGCAGCACACGGATGCTGAGAGGGCCTTCGCTGACGAGCGCCTCGACTATAAGCGCGATGCCGATCGTGACCATCGCCAGTGACAGCACAGTGGTGCCGGCGCGATGTAGCTGCCTGCCCGTCATCTCATCTCTCTCGTGAGCTTAGAGAGAACTCAGGGTCATCGGTGCGTCTGTATGCGTGCATGGACCAAGCTGGATGGTGCGGGGCGTCGCAGCGCGTGCTGCCAATCATCCGTGATCGGCCAGCACGTGCAAGACGTCACGTGCCCGTCCAGCGCCGCGTCCAGGTGCGCATACAGGCGTGCCGATCAGGTGATGAGCGGGATGATCAAGATGGCGACGATGTTGGCCACCTTGATCATCGGGTTGATCGCCGGGCCCGCCGTGTCCTTGAAAGGATCGCCGACCGTATCGCCGGTGATCGAAGCGGCGTGGGCCTCCGAGCCCTTGCCACCGAAGGCGCCGTCCTCGATCAGCTTCTTGGCGTTGTCCCAAGCGCCGCCGCCGGCGGTCATCAAGACGGCAAAGAAGAAGCCGACGACAATCACGCCGATCAAGAGACCGCCGAGCGCCTTCTGGTCGATCAGCCCGACGATTATCGGCAGGGCGATCGGCAGCAGTGCCGGCAGGATCATCTCGCGTTGGGCGGTCCTGGTGACGATGTCCACGCAAGTGGCGTAGTCGGGCTCTTCGGTGCCCTCCATGATGCCGGGGTGCTCGCGGAACTGGCGGCGCACCTCCTCGACGACGGCGCCGCCGGCGCGACCGACGGCCTCCATCGAGAGCGAGGCGAACAGGCACACCATCAGGCCTCCGAGCAGCAGGCCAATGAGCACCGGCGGTTCGTTGATGCTGAACACGAGCGTTTCGATCGATTTGTGGGTGTGGTCGGCCAGTTCCTGGCGGAAGCCGGCGAACAGCACCACAGCCGCCATCACCGCGGAGCCGATCGCGTAACCCTTGGTGACAGCCTTGGTCGTGTTGCCGACAGCGTCCAGCGGATCGGTGACGTTGCGCACCTCCTCGGGGAGCTCCGCCATCTCGGCGATGCCGCCGGCGTTGTCGGTGATCGGGCCGAAAGCGTCGAGCGCGACGATCAGGCCGGTCAGCGAGAGCTGACCCATGACAGCCACGCCGATGCCGTAGATGCCGGTGGTGCCACCACCCGCGAGCTTCCAGGCGCCGAAGATGCCGAGCACGAGCACGATTGCCGGCAGAGCGGTTGCCTGCAAGCCCGATCCGAAGCCCTGGATGATGTTCGTGGCGTGGCCGGTGACCGACGCCTTGGCCGTCTTCTTGACCGGCGAGAAACGGGTGGAGGTGTAATATTCGGTGATCATGAACAGCAGCGCGGTCACGGCGATGCCGATCAACGCGCACAGGTAGAACTTGCCCCAGGAGGGCGGGTTGACGACATTGCCGACCTGGCTGAAGGTGAGGTCTTTCATCAGCCAGTATGTGATCGGCGCGAACGCCGCGGCGGCAATGATGCCCGAGACGATCAGGCCCTGGTAGAGGGCGCGCTCGACATTGCCACTCTTGGAGCGCACGGCGAAGGTGCCGATGATCGACGCGATGATCGCCACGCCGCCGAGCACGAGCGGGTACATGACGACTTTGGTGGCCTCGTGGAATGTGAGCACACCGAGCAGCATCACGGCGACGGCGGTGACCGCGTAGGTCTCGAACAGGTCGGCGGCCATGCCGGCGCAGTCGCCGACGTTGTCGCCCACGTTGTCTGCGATCACGGCCGGGTTGCGCGGGTCATCCTCGGGGATGCCGGCCTCGATCTTGCCGACGATGTCGGCGCCGACGTCGGCCGCCTTCGTGAAGATGCCGCCGCCCAGCCTTGCGAACACGGAGATCAAAGAGCCACCGAAGCCGAGCCCGATCAGAGCGTCCACAGCCGTCTTCTGGCTGTCGTTGAAGACCGCCGTGAGCAGGCCGTAGTAGCCGGCGAGGCCCATCAAGGCCAAGCCCGCGACAAGCATGCCGGTAATGGCGCCGCCCTGGAAGGCGACCCTGAGCGCGGGCGAGATGCCGCCGCGGGCGGCCTCGGCGACGCGGGAATTGGCGCGCACCGAGACGTTCATGCCGATGTAACCGGCCGAGCCCGACAAGATCCCGCCGATCGCAAAGCCGCAGGCCACGGCGATGTTCTGGATGAAGATCAACGCCACGAACATCACGACGCCGACGACCGCGATCGTCAGGTACTGGCGGTTCAGGTAGGCGCGGGCGCCTTCTTGGACGGCCCGCGAGATGCTTTGCATCCGCTCGTTGCCCGGTGAGAGGGCGAGCAGGGCGCGGGTGGTCACGAGGCCGTACGCCACAGCACAGGCGGCGCACACAAGGGCAACGACGACCCCATGGTTCGTCAGAAAGCTACTCAACAGAAATCCTCCGCGGTCTGGTTAGGTGCCGCGCGAGGAGATTCGCGCGCACAGTTGTCGCACGGGTCACTCCATAGGAGCGCACGACCCGGCGTAAAGGCGGGCGCAGTCTATCGTTTGCGCCAGCGGAAGGCAGTCAAGGTCCCGTTCCGGGGACGGCCAGGCTTCTGCACAGGGTCGATTGCACAAGGTTCAGGATCGATTGCACAAGGTTGATGCTCCCCGCGCGCGGGGGGCATTCCCCTTTTCGAACCACATCAACACCAGCCTAGTCGGCAGAACCGTCTCGCCTGCACCGCGCTCAGCTGCCGGGCACCCACAGCCTGCCGCTCGACTGGGCCGGCCCGGGACCAGACTGCTGATCGTCCTCCAGCGGCTTCTCGGGCTCCTCCGCGGCCTTGGCCTGCGACGCCGACGACGTGGTCGTGGACGAGGACGACGTGCTTGTGGCACTCTGCGCCTCGCGCGCATAGGCGACCTGCAGCTGGGCGATCGCGTCGCGCAGCTGCGTCAGCTCGCCCGGCATGCGCCGCTCGAGGATCGGCATCAGCGCGCCGGCACCATCGATCGCGTCGCGCACCTGCTCCAAGTCGCGTTCGCTTCCTGGCGTCGCGGACGGGTCTCCGCTAGCAGCCGGCGCCAAGCCAAGACGACGACCGGCGATGTTGATCAGCGAGACCGTCGTCTGGATGATCATCTCGGCGCTGGTGATGCGGTTCAACTCGGCTTCGTATGCCGCGCGCAGCTCCTCTTCGCTTGGCTGTGCCTGGCTCGTTGGCCCGCCCGGTACCCCCTGCGTGTCCCCCATGCTCGGCTGGGGCTGTTGCTCACTGCTCACACCGTCACCTCCTGGGAATAGGTCTGTCTTGTCTCGCGTACCGAGGCCGCGAACACCTCCTCGCGGCTTGCTCCCGCGTCGATCATCGCCCTTTGTCGCTGTGCTCCGTTGCGCTCCGGGAACGCCAGCTCGACGCCCAGCTGGGCGCGCACCGGCTCAGTCCACGCGGCCAAGCGCTCGACGATCTCTACTGACGGGTACTCCTCGGCACGCTCAAGGTCGACCATTCTCCCATCGAGGCCGTGGCGGATTGCGCGCCACATGTTCTCCTCGATCAGGCGCGGCGGCGGATCGGTGAACGGCACGCCCTCGTCGAGATCGCGGGCAGCCTGCGCTACACACGCCACGATCAAAGCTGCCAGCGCCTCGGACTCGGTGGCCGTGCTCTGCGCGTCGCAGATGCGCACCTCCACCGTTCCGAACTCGAAGTGGGGGCGCACCGACCACCACACCTGCGTGAACTCCACGATCGAGCCCGTCCGCAGCAGGAACTCTATGTACTGGCGATACGCCTGCCAGCCACCGAACGCGTCGGGTATTCCACAGCGCGGGAAGTTGCGCGTGAAGCTCTGCGTACGGGCCGAGTGCAAGCCCGAGTCGCGTCCATCTAGGTAGGGCGAGTTGGCGGAGACCGCAAGTAGCAGCGGCAGAACCGGTCGCAGCCGGTCGCAGACACGCACGGCGCGGTCAATGTCGTTGATGCCGACGTGCACGTGCAGACTGAAGGTGTTGTTGCGCCAGGCGACGTACTTCAGGCCCTGCTCAACGCGCCGGTAGTGCTCGGTATCGATGATCGGCTGCTCGCGATAGTCGGCCCACGGATGGGTTCCCGTCGCTCCCAATGCGGCGCTCTCCTCACCCGCCAAGGCGAAGAGCCGTCGGCGGCGCTCGCGCTGAAGGCTTAGCGCGTCGAGGAGGTTCTCGCCGCGACCGGAGACGATCTCGATCTCCGAGGAGATTAGCTCGCCCGTGATCGCGCTTGCCAGCAGCGGGTCACGCTCGCTTGCGCGGGCACACAAGCGCTCGAAGCGCGGGACCAGATCCAGCGTGATTAGCTCGAGGATCGCGAACTCCTCCTCGATGCCGACCGTGAGGTTGGTCGACCGCGCGAACGTGTCAACTGCTTTATCGAGGTCTTTGCTGGTCATTCAGGTGGGGCCTTGAAGCTTGCCGATGTGGGAGGGGGAAAAATTAGTGTTAGGTGCAGACGCGGCGCAGGCAAGGTCAGGCGGGCTTGGCTCTTACGACCGTGGGAATCAGGTCAAGTAGAAGTAGAGCGCGTAGAGCAGGTCGACCGCTGGGCTTGAAGTGTGGACGGTCACCTCGGGCGGTACGACCAGGAGCGACTCGGAGTAGTTGAAGATGATCTTCACGCCGGCCTCCACCAGCTCGTCCGCCAGACCCTGGGCGGCGCGCGTGGGCACCGCAAGCACGCCCACCACGATTTCCTCGTCTTCCACGACCTGATGTAGCTCGCTGGTGTGACGAACCGTTTGACTGCCTATCTTGCTGCCTACCTTCGTCTCGTCCACGTCGAAGATTGCCACGACTCGGAAGCCGTGGTCGGCGAAGATGTCCGAGGAGGCGATCGCCTTGCCGAGATGGCCGGCGCCGAGCAGCGCGATGTTGTGCTGGCCCGCCGTGCGCAGGATCTTGCGAATTTGCGAGACGAGCGACTCGACGTTATAGCCGACTCCCCGCTTGCCGAACTTGCCGAACCCCGACAGATCACGACGGATCTGGGTGGAGTTGACATGTGTGTAGTCGGAGAGCTCTTGCGAGGAGATCGTCTCCTTGCCCATCTTCTTTGCCTGCGTCAGCACCTGCAGATAGCGCGACAGCCGTGCTGCCACGCCGAGCGAGAGCCGCTCGCCGACGAGCGTATCGTCGTCGTGGATCGTGCTCACTGGAGTGCTCAACTCGTTGTAAGCCATCGTTCTCTGACTCTAGAGGATGCTCCGCAGACGCTGCCGCAGCGCGTCCTCGTCGACGAAATACTCGAACAGCTCCTCATCGTCCAACGTGACCACCGGGATGCGCTCGAAATACGCTCGATGCAGAGCCTCGTCTGTGGTTATGTCGACCTCCGATAGCTCGAATCCCAGCTCTGAACGCAACTCTTGCAGCACATTTTGCGCCTCCACGCAGAGATGGCAGTCCGGCTTGGAATAGAGCGTCACAACCTTCATCGAAACCACGATGCCCCGCGCGCACGCGGGGGGCATCGTCCTTTTTCGACATACCCCACTCATCCTGGCGAAGCACTCCCGACACCGCGCTCTCTCTCGATGCTCCTTTTCTCACCACGGACGCTCTCCCGTCGCATAGGCGTCTAGATCCAGATAATCGGGGTATGCCAGCGCCGGCGCGAAGCGTGCGGCGCTGGCGATCATCGCAGCGTTGTCGGTGCACAAGACAGGCGGCGGCACGTGCACGCTCACACCCAGCTCTCGCAGACGTCGACGCAGCTCGCCGTTGGCCGCGACGCCGCCGCCGACGGCCAGCCGCTCCAGACCCGTCTGCTCCAGCGCTTCCTCGGTGCGCATGATCAAGTGCTCGACGATCGCGGTCTGGTAGGAGGCGGCGAGGTCGGCCTCCTGTTCGCGACGTTGGGCGTCGTCCAGCTCGCGCAGCTTGTAGAGCAGCGATGTCTTCAGGCCCGCGAAGGAGAAGTCGAGGCTGCGACCGAAAGCGCGCGTTGCACCGCGTCCTCCCCGTGAGCGCGAACCGGAGCTCGGGAACTCGAACGCCTGCGGATCGCCGTCGGCCGCCAGGCGCTGCAGCGCGGGGCCTCCCGGAAAGCCCAGGCCCAGCATCCTTGCGCCCTTGTCGAACGCCTCGCCCGCGGCGTCGTCGAGCGTGCGGCCGAGCGTCTGGAAGCCTGTGTGCTCTTGCACATGAGCCAACAGCGTGTGGCCGCCGCTTGCGATCAAGCAGAGGAAAGGCGGCTCGAACGCCTCCTCACCGGCTTCCGACACGAGGAAGTTGGCAGACACGTGGCCTTGCAGATGGTCGATCGCGGCGAACGGCAGGCGACGCGGTGACGCCAGTGCCTTCGCACTCGAGAAGCCGACGAGCAATGCTCCGATCAGGCCTGGGCCCTGCGTCGCGGCCACCAGATCCACCTCGTCCAACGTCGTGCTGGCATCCCTCAAAGCACGTTCGACGACGAGATCGATCAGCTCCAGGTGGTGGCGCGAGGCGATCTCCGGCACCACGCCGCCGAAGCGCTCATGCGCTTGCTGTGAGGAGATCACGTTCGAACGAATCATCCCGTCCGGGTCGATGACTGCCGCACAGGTGTCGTCGCAACTGGTCTCCAGGGCAAGGATTGTCATCGCTCCCACCCACCCGCAATGGCACGTCTCGCGTGAACTACGCCCCCGCACGCCCCGCACCCACCCGAAATAGCACGTTCCACGTGCAAAACGCCCCCGCACACCCCGAACCCACCCGAAATAGCACGTTCCACGTGCAAAACGCCCCCGCACACCCCGAACCCACCCGAAATGGCACGTTCCACGTGCAAGACGCCCGTGCACGCATCCATGAAGACTCCTCTCGCCATCTGCCTCATACCGGGCCCGGGTTCGGCACATCATCGAACGAGCCCGCCAACGTCGCCGGAGTGCGCCACATCACCAATGCATCCTCGCCGTTGTCCTGGTAATAGCGCCGACGCAAGCCCGCAGCACGGAAGCCTTCGCGTTCGTAGAGATGAATCGCCACGTCGTTGGAGCGGCGAACCTCCAGCGTGAAGCGGGCGCTGTCGTCTTGCACTCGCTCGTATAGCTCTCCGAGCAGGGCCGAGGCGACGCCCTTGTGCTGGTGCTCGACGTCGACCGCGACGTTCATCACGTGCCACACGGTGTCGTAGCGCGAACAGATTAGATAGCCGACCAGCCGCTCTTCGTGCAGCGCAGCCAGGCAGATACCCGAAGACTTGGACAGCTCGAGCACGAACATCGCAAGCGACCACGGCGTCGGAAAGGCGCGACGCTCGATCGCGATGACGCGCGGTAGGTCGGCATAGGTGAGACCGCGTATGTGCACTGAGAACGAGCCCTCGGTCGTGGGGCCGGCCAGTGAAGCGCACATCAAGCCTGCGCCCCTTCGGTCTTGGCGATAGCGGCGCGCACCTACACTCCCTTGACGGTGGATAGGCACACCCGCGTTCGATCTTGCGCAACCTCGACCGGCGAAACCATCAGGCCTGTGCCCCCTCGAGCGCGATCTCCGCGTCCGGGCGGCGGCGGTAGTCAGGCAGGACCGACTCCCCGCTCGCGGCTGCCTGCTCGCCCAACTCACAGATCGCGTGTGCTCTGATCCGGTGATGCTCGCAGCGATCCTCGGCGACGTGCACGCCTGCTCGCTCGAAAGTCTCGCGGTAAAGGATGGCCCCGTCGCCTAGCGCCAGCCACCGCTCGGCTCGCGTGTCGATTGCTGCGCTCTCCAGCAGCCCAGCCACCTCATCCGGGGAGGCGGCCTGCGGGGCGATCAACTCTTGGCCGCCTTCATAGGCCGCGACGAAGACCTCGCCGCGGCGCGCATCGATCGCAGCCAGGACTCGCTGTGGCTCCTCCTGGCCTGATCCCTGGGCAAGCGCGCGCAGGCTCGACACTCCTACCAGCTCCACGCCGAGCGACTGCGCCAAGCCTCGCGCCGTAGCGATCCCGATGCGCAAGCCCGTGAACGTTCCTGGGCCGACGCCGACTGCGATCCGCTCCAGGTCTGACCAGTCGACTTGCGCCTCGGCGAGTAGGCCATTCGCCAGCGGCAGCAGGCGCGTAGCGTGGCCTGGTCGCTGTCGCGCGCCTGGATCGTCGCGTCCCTCTAGCGTACGTCCGTCCGCCAGCCTCAGACCGACGACCGTCGCTGGCGTTGCCGTGTCGAGCCCGAGCACGATCACCGCGCGACCTCGGACGCTGCGTTTGCCTGTGCTTCGTCTGGCGCATCGCCGGCCTGCCCTGACAGCCCGTCAGCTCGCCCCGCCGGCATGTCGCTTGCGCGCTCGCCCAGCTCGCGTACTTCGATGCGCCTGCGATCGACCCCCTCGTGGGTCAATGTCACCAGCAGACGCGCATCGCGCAACTCTGGGGCCGCCTCCTCGGGCCACTCCACAAACGCGATCGAGTCGGGGGCTAGATAATCGTCGAGTAGCTCCGGCTCCTCCTGACCTAGAGCCGCCAGGCGGTATAGGTCTAGATGCGAGACGGTCACATTCGAGCCCTGGTAGCGATGGCCGATCGAGAAAGTAGGGCTCGTAACCGCGTCGCCAACCCCCAGAGCTTTCGCCGCGCCGCGCACAAGCGTGGTCTTGCCGGCACCCAGCTCACCACGCACGAGCACGATGTCCCCCGGCGTCAGTCCAGCGGCAAGCTCGGCGCCCAGCGCCTCGGTTTGGGATGAATCCGAGGTCTCGACGATGCGTGTCGCCACGAGAGAAGCCTAGTCCAACCCGCGCGGGCACCCGCGAGCGCCGACAAAAAACGGCCGGCTCGCGGGAGAGGGGTCGCGAGCCGGCCGTGGTGCTTGGGAGGATGGATGTACTCGGTATCGGCAAACCGTCCCGCCTGCTTGAACGGTCGCGCGAGCCCTTCCACCTCCTATACGAATGCAACGTCGATTTGGATGTCACCTACCCCATAAGCCACCCAATTTGGGAGTTTTGGTCCCGCCCAGACGAAGGGTCCCGCCCCGAGGAAAGTCCCACCCAAGAGAAGCTCCCGCCCCGAGGAAGGTCCCACCCAAGAGAAGCTCCCGCCCCGAGGAAGGTCCCACCCCGAGGAAGGTCCCACCCCGAGGAAGGTCCACCCCGAAGCAGGTCCCGCCCCTAGATGCTCAGAAGAGACCGAGTTGATCCACGGTTGCGGGCGACTCGTCGACCTCGCCCGGTGCCTCACCAGCCGAGTTGCCGCGGGCCGACGCCGCGCCTGGCGATTTCGTGTCCTCCAAGCCTGGATCCGCAGATTTTGCGGTCCCGCTCTCCGCTTGTTCCCGCGCAATTGCCGCTTGTGCGAGGGCTTCGGCCTCTCCCTCGACTGGTTGGGGCGGCTCGGGTTGCGCCAGCAGCTCCGGCAGGCGCGCGAAGTCCTCGCGCAGCGTCTCGAGCATGCGTGGAGTGTACAAGGCCGCGGCGGGATGGAAGATCGGATAGAGCCGTACCGTGCGCCTGCCGAGGGTCAGCTCCTGCGGCTTGCCGTGGAGGCGCGTGATCCCGGTCGGGTCGTCTCTGAGCAGCTTCGTGGAGAAGTTGCCCAATGAGCAGATCACGCGCGGCTGAATCAACTCGACCTGCCTGTAAAGATACTCACGACAATTCTCGATCTCCAGTGGCAGTGGGTCACGGTTGCCGGGAGGGCGGCACTTGAGCACGTTCGCAATGAACACGTCCTTGCGCTCCATACCGATCTCTTTGAGCAGCGTCTCAAGCAGCTTGCCGGCGCGACCGACGAACGGCAATCCCTGCTCATCCTCGCTGGCGCCCGGCGCCTCGCCGACGAACATCAGCTCGGCGTTTGCGTTGCCGGCACCAAAGACGACGCTCTTGCGAGTGGCGGCCAGCTCCTGGCAGCGCGTGCACACGCTTGCCTGAGCGAAAACCTGCTTGAGGGCCTCGCGTCGCTGATCGATCTCCGCCGAAGACACAGCTGCGGATGGTAGTCACCGGCGCGCTTGCGCGGTATGCTTGATCTAGTCGCGACCGGTATCTCCCTGGGAACTGGACCGAGCCAGATGAGCTTTTCGATCTCCACATCGATTGGATCTGCGCCAGAGATGGCTTGCAGGCGTCGCAGAGGCATTGCGCCCTCGGTCGGTGTACGGCCTGCGATATTCGCCGTGCCCGTATCTGTGTTCACTTGGGAACAGGGCCCTTGGGAGACGGGCTCATGTCCCTGAGGCTCTTGCGCACAGTGGACGAAGTGCGAGCAGCGCTTGAGCCGGTCCGTCGAGCGGGCCACACGATCGGCCTGGTCCCGACGATGGGGGCGCTGCACGAGGGCCACCTCTCGTTGATCGACCGCGCCCGCACCGATTGCGACATCGTTGTCGTGTCGCTGTTCGTGAACCCCGCACAGTTCAACGAGCACGCCGACCTCGACCGCTATCCGCGCCAAGAGCAACGCGACCGCGAGCTGGCAGCAGCGGCTGGGGCCGACCTGCTGTTTGCGCCCGCCGCCGAGGAGATCTACCCAGCCGGCTTCTCGACCTCGGTCGAGGTGCTCGGCCTGACCGATCGCTTGGAGGGGGCCGTGCGCGGAGCAGGCCATTTCCGCGGCGTAACGACCGTCGTTACGAAGCTTTTGAACATCGTCTACGCCCGATGTCGCCTACTTCGGGCAGAAGGACGCTCAGCAAGCGATCGTGATCCGACGCATGGTCAAGGACCTGAACATGAGCGTGCGCATCGAGGCTTGTCCCACTGTGCGCGAAGCGGACGGGCTCGCGATGTCCAGCCGCAACGCACACTTGAACAGCGAGGAGCGCGCTCGTGCGCTGGCAATGCCCCGTGCGCTTGCAGCCGCCACTGCGGCCGTAACAGACGGCGAGCGCTCTGCCGATGTGCTGGTGGCAGCGGCACGCGAGGCGATGAGTGCGTTCGACGTCGAGCCCGAGTACATCGCGCTCGTGCAGCCGGACACGCTCGATCCGGTCGCGCGGCTGGAGCAGCCGACGCTGCTCGCTATCGCCGCCCGTGTCGGCGAGACACGGCTGATCGACAACGTGATCCTTTATCCCAGCTCCCGTACCGAGCCCAACCCGACATCACAACCCGCCTTGCACTCGACGTTCTCACCCCAGCAATTCGAGCAAACAGCAGATTCCCGGCAAGTCAAAACAAGAGAGGCTCAAGCTACATGCAGCGCGTGATGCTCAAGTCAAAGATCCATCGGGCCACCGTGACCGATTGCGACCTTCATTACGTCGGCTCGATCACGATCGACCCCGACCTGCTCGAGGCCGCCGACATCCTCGAGCACGAGCAGGTTCACGTTGTCGACGTCGACAACGGGGCCCGCTTCGAGACGTACACGATCGCCGGGCAGCGCGGCTCGGGCGACATCAAGGTCAACGGCGCTGCCGCGCGCCTTGTGCACCGCGGCGACACCGTCATCGTCATCTCCTACGGCCAGTACGACCGTGCGGAGATGGAGCACTACGAGCCTCGCGTCGTGCACGTCGAAGCTCAAACCAATCGCATCATCACCGTCGACGACGCGGTGGCGACCCTGCTGGCTTAGGGCGTCAACCAACCGTCAGAGAGGACACACCATGTCCAGCCATCCCAGCCTGAAGGCCCCGTCCGATCCCGGCCGGCTTCCCATGACCCTTCCCTTGCTCGCCGAGAAGAAGCGGCTTGGCGAGCCGCTCGTGATGGTCACCGCCTACGACTACCCAAGCGCCCGTGCCGCCGAGGCCGGCGGCGTCGATCTCGTGCTCGTCGGCGACTCGGCCGCCACCACGATCCTCGGCTACAGCTCGACCACGCCGGTCGACCTCGACGACATGCTTGTGCTCGCGCGGGCCGTACGGCGTGGGCTGAGCACGCCCCTGATGATCGGCGATCTGCCGTTCGGCTCTTATGAGATCAGCGACGAGCAGGCCATCACCAGTGCTGTGCGCATGGTCAAGGAGGCTGGCTGCGACGCGGTCAAGCTCGAGGGCGGAGGTCCCGCCTCCGCGAGTCGGGCGCGCGCGATCATCGGCGCCGGGATTCCCGTGATGGGGCACGTTGGTCTGACGCCGCAGAGCTCGACCGCGCTCGGCGGCTGGAAGGCCCAGGGCCGCACTGCCGAGGCGGCGGCGCGCATCGCCTCGGAGGCGCTTGCCCTGCAGGGCAGCGGCTGCTTCGCGATCGTGTTCGAGGCGATCCCGAGCGCTGTCACCAAGGAGCTGATGCCCCACCTCGAGGTACCCGTGATCGGCATCGGCGCCGGACCAGACACCGACGGCCAGGTGCTTGTCTTTCACGACCTGCTCGGCATCCGCGACGGGCTTGGGCCGCGCTTCGTCAAGCGCTACGCCAACATCCAGCAAGAGATGGACGCCGGCGTCAGCGCTTATGCCGAGGATGTGCGCTCAGGTCGCTACCCGGGACCGGAGCACGGCTATTCGATCGACGCGGGCGAGCTGGCGGAGCTGCACACGCTCCTCGCCTGAGCGTGTGCAACGAGCCGCCGGTCGTCATCGCGCGTCCGGCGGCGCACACCGTGGCGGCGCACACCCTCATTCCGCCCATCGTCAACTCAGAGCCTGAACGCTCGCCGTACTCGATCTTGCGCAGCACTCGCGCCGGCGCGCCGGCCACGATCGAGAATGGCTCGATGTCTTTGGTAACGACACTGTTAGCGCCGATCACGCAGCGCTCGCCGATCGTCACGCCGCTTGTCACGACCACGTTGACGCCAAGCCAGCAGTTGTCACCAATCCTGGTCGGGCCCTTGGTCTCGAAGCCCTGCCAGGTGATCGGCTTCTCGGGATCGTCGTAGCGATGGCTGGAGTCACTCACGAAGCAGCCATTGGCAAGCATGCAGTGATCTCCAATCTCGACAAGCTGCTCTGCGGCGAGCATCACGCCCATGTTCAGGAACGTGCCGCTGCCGATACGCACACGCGCGCTACCAGGCATCGTAATCCACACACCAGGCTCAAAGAGCGTGTGCGCGCCGACCTCCAGGCGTCCTTCACGCAGCGCCGCTAGAACATCGCCGTGTAGCGGCCAGCGCGCGAAGGCTTCGCGTCGCATGAGCTCACGGTGGATCGCCAAGCGGTTCCAGGGCAACGAGTTGCGCTCATACCAACGCCATCTCTGTGTCCACAACCACACCCTGGAAGCCTTATTCCTCATGGCACATGAGGAATAAGCGGCATGACGGCCGACTTGCTCACGCGCGCTCTGCCGACTTGCTCACGCGCGCGCCGTCGACTTCGCCTTGCGCTTCGCGGCGAATGCGCCATTTGATGACGTGCCGTTTGTGCTCGCCTTCTTGGCCTTGACGGTGCGTGCGCGCGGCTTGGCCTTGGGCTTCGACACGAGCAAGTCGCGCAGGAACTCGCCCGTGTGCGACCCGCGCTCAGCTGCGACCTCCTCCGGGGTGCCGGCGGCGATCACCATGCCGCCCTCCTCTCCCCCCTCGGGGCCCATGTCGATCAGGCGGTCGGCGCACTTGATCACGTCGAGGTTGTGCTCGATCACCACCACGCTGTTGCCTGCGTCCACGAGCCTTTGCAGCACCTCGAGCAATCGCTGCACATCGGCAAAGTGCAAGCCTGTCGTGGGCTCGTCGAGAATGTACAGCGTGCGCCCCGTGGCGACCTTGGAGAGCTCGGTTGCGAGCTTCACACGCTGGGCCTCGCCGCCGGACAGCGTCGTCGCCGGCTGACCGAGGCGGATGTAGCCGAGGCCGACGGCATCGAGCGTCTCCAGGCGACGGCGGATCTTGGGGATGTGCTCGAAGAAGTGAAGCGCCTCCTCGACCGGCATAGCCAATACCTCGGCGATGCTCTTGCCCTTGAACTTGACCTCCAGCGTCTCGCGGTTGTAGCGACGCCCGTCGCACTGCTCGCAAGGCACATAAACGTCCGGCAGGAAATGCATCTCGATCTTGATCTGGCCGTCCCCGCGGCACACCTCGCAGCGCCCACCCTTGACGTTGAAGGAGAAGCGCCCCGGCTTATATCCGCGTGCCCGCGCCTCTTGCGTCTTTGAGAAGAGGTCGCGAATCACATCGAACAGGCCTGTGTACGTGGCGGGATTCGAGCGCGGCGTGCGCCCGATCGGCGACTGATCCACAGCGATGATCTTGTCTAGCTGATCGAGGCCGTGGATCGCGCGATGTGCACCTGGGCGCTGTCTGGCTCGGTGCAAACGGTTGGCGACCGCCTTGTAGAGCACTTCGTTGACGAGCGTCGACTTGCCCGAGCCAGACACGCCCGGTGACGCATGTGAGCGTGCCGAGCGGCACGTGCACGTCGACGTCACGCAGGTTGTGCTGGCTTGCGCCGAGGATCTCGACGTAGCCGATCGGAGTGCGCCGTTTCTCCGGCAGCTCGATCGTGCGCGTACCAGCCAGGAACTGGCCGGTCAGCGATTGCTTCACCTTCTGCACCTGCGCGGCCGTTCCCTGCGCCACGATCCAACCGCCATGTTCGCCGGCGCCAGGCCCCAGATCGACCAGATGGTCGGCGCAACGCATCGTCTGCTCGTCATGCTCGACCACGATCACCGTGTTGCCAAGGTCGCGCAGACGCTCGAGCGTCGCGATCAGCTTCTCGTTGTCGCGCTGGTGCAAGCCAATTGATGGCTCGTCGAGGATGTAGAGCACCCCCACCAGAGATGAGCCGATCTGTGTGGCCAAGCGGATGCGCTGCGCCTCGCCGCCCGACAGCGTCGAGGCGGCTCGATCCATCGACAGGTAGCCGATGCCTACGTTCTCAAGGAACTGGAGGCGCTCTGTGATCTCGCGCAGGATCAAGCGCGCTACATGTCGGTCGGTCTCCGAGAGCTCGACCTCCTCGAGCCAGGCGAATGCCCGCCGCGCTGAGAGCGCACAGAAATCCTCGATGCGTGTGCCCGCGACGAGCACCGCGCGTGACTCGGGCCGCAGCCGCGCCCCACCGCACTCCGGACAAGCGCGCAACGACATGAACTCCTCGATCTTCTCGCGCGTCCACTCCGAGTCTGTCTCGCGATAGCGGCGCTGAAGATTGGCGAGCACCCCCTCGAAACGTGTGCCATAGGAGCGCGTGCGACCGAAACGGTTGCGGTAGGTGATCTGTAGCGGCTCGCCGTTCGTGCCCGTGCAGGAAGAGGTCACGATGCTCCTGCGGCAGCTCCTCCCACGGCGTCCCCAAATCGACCTTGTAGCGCTTGGCAATCGCCTCGGTCACCTGCTCGTAGTAGTTGGACGCACTGTTCGCCCACGGCGCGATCGCCCCTTCGCCGACCGACAGGGTTGGATCGGGCACGACCAGATCAGGGTCGATCACCATTTGCGAGCCCAGCCCCGTGCAGCGCTCACACGCCCCGTGGGGGGAGTTGAACGAGAAGATGCGCGGCTCGAGCTCGACCAGTGACGGCCCATGCTCGGGGCAGGCGAACTTCTCGGAGAACGTGAACAGTGTTCCGGGTGTGGGCTTTGCGCCCGGAACGATCTGGGCATTCGCCGCCTTTACGCCAAGGGCGCCGGATGAATGGGCCTGGCTATCTCCTGGTACAGGCACGCCATCCCCTCCCCCATCATTTTCGCTTCGTGAGGACCCGACGATCTCGATCTCGACGAGGCCGTCCGCGAGCCCGACCGCTGTCTCGATCGAGTCCGCCAGGCGCTTGCGGATGTCGTGGCGCATCGCGAGGCGATCGACGACAACGGAGATGTCGTGCTTGTAACGCTTGTCGAGCACGATCGACTCCTCGAGCATGCGGATGCGCCCGTCGATCTTCACGCGCGCGAAGCCGTCGCGCGCGGAGCTCCTCCAGCAGCTTCCCGTACTCGCCCTTGCGGCCCCTCACGACGGGAGCGAGCACCATGAAGCGCGTGCCCTCCGCGAGCTCCATCGCCTGATCGATGATCTGCTCGGCGGACTGCCCCACGATCGGACGTCCGCAGATCGGGCAGTGCGGCTTTCCCACGCGCGCCCACAGCAGACGCAGGTAGTCATAGATCTCTGTCACGGTCCCCACGGTCGAGCGCGGGTTGCGTGAGGTCGTCTTCTGGTCGATCGAGATGGCGGGCGAGAGCCCCTCGATCGAGTCGACGTCAGGCTTGTCCATCTGGCCCAGAAACTGGCGCGCGTAAGCGGACAGCGACTCCACATAGCGACGCTGTCCCTCGGCGTAGATAGTGTCGAACGCAAGACTCGACTTGCCCGAGCCGGACAGGCCCGTAATCACGACCAGCGCGTCACGCGGCAGCTCCAGAGAGATGTCCTTCAGGTTGTGCTCACGCGCGCCGCTCACGACGATCTTGTTGCTTTGGGCCATACGCAAGCTATTGTATTGATGCGAACAGATGTTCGTCCGCGGGCTACCGAGATGACCGCTATAATGACTGTATGCCCAGAACACTGACCGCCACTGAGACAAAGGCGAAGATACTCGCCCTGCTCGACGACGTGGCGGCGGGCGACGAAGTCGAGATCACCAAGCACGGCCATGTCGTGGCCAGGCTCGTCCCTGCCGGCGGACCAGATTCGCTCAAAGGGTGCCTCACGGGAGTTGCCATATCGACCGCCGATGACGACGACCTCTTTACGACAGGGGTGAGCTGGGACCTCGCGTGAGCACGATCCTGCTCGACACGCACGTAGTCCACTGGTGGTCTGCCGAACCGCACCGCATCAGCCATGGTGCAGCCGAAGCGATCGACGCCGCCGAGGAGCTGGCGGTGGCTGCGATCTCGTGGTTCGAGCTCGCGTGGATGGCAAGAAACGAGCGGATCGCGCTCGCCATCCCCATTCGATCATGGCTGGAGCGTCTAGCAGCGCAGCTGAGGACCGTGAGCGTGAGTCCGGCTATCGCCGACACTGCGGTGTCGCTGCCGTCTTCCTTTCCGGGAGACCCAGCCGACCGCATGATCTACGCTACCGCCATCGAGCACGGCTGGCAACTCGTGACCAAGGACCGCAGGATGCGAGATCATCGCCACGCGCGGGCGATCGCGGTTTGGTGAGCCACGTCGAGTCGGCTACGTCGGCCTCGGTTCCCAACGACTACGTTACGACGCGATGACGACCCCCTAGAGCGCTACAAAGGGACGCTCGAGCTCTCCTGGGCCAACAAGCACCTGCGACTACTCGCCGATGAGGGCGGCGCCTACCAGTGGGTGCCGCCATCTGATTACAGAGTCTCGGAGCAACCGAACAGTTCAACCTTCAACAGGAGCTCCACCCGCGCAAGGACTTCACCCCGTTGCGTCCATGTATGCTGCGCAAACATGGACGACCCCGGCCTACCAATCTCCTACGAGGTGCTCGACCCCGGAACCCCGGTTTACAGCAGCGACGGCGAGAAGGTCGGCGAGGTCACGCATGTGCTCAGCGTCCCCGAGGAGGACGTCTTCGACGGGATCGTGATCGATGAGCACGAGGGCCACGGAGACCACCGCTTCGCTGACGCCGACGATGTCGACTCGATCCACGAGCGTGCGGTCACGCTCAAGCTCGACGCCGCGGCCTGCCGCGCACTACCCGCGCCGACCGAGAATCCAGGGGTCATGAAGGACGACCCGGCCGAGGGCGCACCGGGCTTCTCCGACAAGCTGCACCGCGCCTGGAACCTCATCTCCGGCAAGTACTAAAGCTTGTCGACGGTTTTTCCTGTTGCGAAACCGACTGACGACGTCACCGGAGACTCAGATCTCCGGCTCAGTTGAAGCGACACCGTCGAAGCCCCTGAATACAACACCGGCGATCTCCTAGCTCCGTTCCTACCCTTCGATAGCAGCGTAAACCTCGTCGAGCAGGCGATCGCGGTCGGGGACCGCGAAGTTCTCTTCCAAGTAGCGTCCCGTGTCCTCACGCGAGTCGCCGTTGAGCGCCATGTTGAGCGCGACCAAGCGGGCTCCGTCGAGGTCGCCATTGACAGGTGCGGCGTCGCTCACGCGCGCCGGCTCTGAGAAGAGCGGCTGCTCGTCGAACCCGGGCTCGCTCGGAGGCGCCTGAGCCACTGCAGGCGCCTCGAAGCCCTCATCGGCGTAGGCCCTGGCGTCCGGCGCCTCGGTGTAGGGGTCGCCCTGCATGCCCGCGTGCGAATCGGCGAGTGTCTCCACAAAAGGCTCGCTGTGCGTCTCGGGAGCCGCAGCGGGGATTGGATGATCCGCATCGCTGTAGCTCACGGTGGCCCGCGGCTCCACCGACGGCTGGGCGCCAGCACGCCCTGAGGCCGCGTCGTAGAGCGCCTCCATCTCGCCCTCGACAGCCGACAGGTCACCCGCCAAGCGCCCGGCGCCGCTGCGCAAACTGTCGACCAGGGTCCGTGTCTCGCTGTCGAGCGAGCCGACGTGTCCAAGCAACGCCTCGGTTGCTTGCGACACCGCCGCGACGTGCTCCCGCGCCCGCGCAACCGCCTCCTCGCGCGTACGCCGCGCATCCGCGTCGGCGGACTCGCGCACCTGGTGCGCCTGCTCGGCCGCCTGGTGCTCGATCGCCTCGGCCGTCGCCTGGGCGGCCTCGAGGATGCCCTGGACCTGAGTGGCGGCGCTGGAAGCAAGCGACTCTCCGCCGCGACTTGACGCTTCGCGCTGGAACTCTTCGATCTCGACGGCAAGCGCTCGTAGGTGAGTGTCCACGCTTGCCGGGTCATAGCCGCGACGCACGATCGGAAAGTCGCGCCGCTCGATCCCCTGACGGTCCAGTTCCACAGCGCTCATCCTATGCCACCTCGCCCGCGGGAGCCTCGCTTGCCTCACCCTGCTCCACGGCAGGCTCGCTTTCATCACTCTGCCCGGCGGGCGCCTCGCTAATCTGCACGTCCCTCAACTCGCGGCGCAGCTCCCTAATCTCGTCGCGCAACTGTGCCGCGTACTCGAAACGCAGATCGTCGGCGGCAGCGATCATCTCCTCCTCGAGCTCGACCACCATCCGCTCCAGCTCGTGCTGAGGCATCTCCTTGGCCTTGGCCCTGGTCGCGTTCTTGCGGCGTCTGCCCTTAGGCACCTTCGACTCGGCCTGCAAGAACTCGGCGATGTCGGAGATCCCCTTGACGATGCTCGACGCTGTTATCCCGTGCTCCTCGTTGTAGGCAACCTGGATCTCGCGCCTGCGGTCGGTCTCCTCGATCGCCGCCTTCATCGCCTTGGTCTCCTTGTCGGCGTACATCAACACCTTGCCCTTCACGTTGCGCGCCGCCCTGCCGATCGTCTGGATCAACGAGGTCTCACCGCGCAGGAAACCCTCCTTGTCGGCGTCGAGGATCGCCACCAGCGACACCTCCGGCAGGTCGAGTCCCTCCCGCAGCAAGTTCACTCCCACGAGCACGTCGTACTCGCCGAGTCGTAGGTCCCTGATGATCTGGATGCGCTCGAGCGTGTCGATCTCCGAGTGCAGATAGCGCACCTTGAAGCCCATCTCGATCAGATACTGCGAGAGGTCCTCGCTCATCTTCTTCGTGAGCGTGGTCACCAGCACCCGCTCGTTCACGTCGACGCGCTTGCGGATTTCGTTCATCAAATCGTCGATCTGATTCCTGGTCTCGCGCACGTCGATCTCCGGGTCCACGACCCCCGTGGGCCTAACGATCTGCTCCACGATCCGCTGCGAGCGCGTGCGCTCGTATTCGCCTGGCGTCGCCGAGAGGAACACGAGCTGCGGCGTGATCGAGAGGAACTCATCGAACGTCTGCGGACGATTGTCCATCGCGCTCGGCAACCTGAAGCCGTAGTCCACAAGCGTGCTCTTGCGCGAGCGGTCCCCCTCGAACATGCCTCCGATCTGCGGCACCGTCTGGTGGGACTCGTCGATGAAGCAGACGAAGTCCTCGGGGAAGTAGTCGATCAGGCAGTACGGCCGCTCGCCAGGCTTGCGTCCGTCGAGGATCCGCGAGTAGTTCTCGATCCCAGAGCAGAAGCCCATCTCGCGCAACATCTCCATGTCGTACTGGGTGCGCTGGCGCAGACGGTGGGACTCGAGCTGCTTGCCATCGGCCTCCAGTTGTTCGCAGCGCTCGTTCAATTCTCGTCCGATCGCCGCCACTCCGTCCTCGATCGTGCCCTCCTTGACGTTGTAGTGCGTGGCGGGCCAGATCGCCACGTGCTCGAGATCGTCGGCGATCAGCTCGCCGGTGAGCGGGTCGAAGTGCTGCAGACGCTCGACTTCGTCGCCGAACAGCGTCGCCCTGAATGCCGTCTCGGCGTAGGCGGGGAACACCTCCAACGTCTCCCCCTTGACCCTGAAGCTGCCACGGGAGAGCACCGCGTCGTTGCGCGTGTACTGAATCGAGACGAGCTTGCGCAGCAACTTGTCGCGGTCGATGTCTTCGCCGCGACGCAGGATCTGCATATTCATCTCATACGTCTCGGGCGAGCCGAGGCCATAGATGCAGGACACCGACGCCACCACGATCACGTCGCGCCGCGCGAACACCGCTGCTGTTGCGGCATGCCTGAGACGATCCACCTCTTGGTTGATCGCCGAGTCCTTCTCGATATACAGGTCCCGGCTGGGGACGTAGGCCTCGGGCTGGTAGTAGTCGTAGTAGGAGACGAAATACTCGACGGCGTTCTCAGGAAAGAAGGTGCGGAACTCGTTACACAGCTGTGCGGCAAGCGTCTTGTTATGGGCGATCACGAGTGAGGGCTTCTGCACCTCCTGGATCACACCCGCCATCGTCATCGTCTTGCCGGTGCCGGTCGCGCCGAGCAGCGTCTGGAAGCGCTCCCCCTCGCGCACACCTTCAGACAGCGATTCGATCGCCTTCGGCTGGTCGGCCGTTGGCGTGAACACGGGGTCGAGCTTGAACTCAGGCATAGGCCCCTACGTTAGAACCTGCATCAAGGCAGGCGGTGCGAGCTGGTCGGTTTTTCCGCGAGCAAGCTCAAAGCCCGAGCTGGCGGGGATAGACGGCCCGATATTCCGCCTGAGCGCGCATCACCTTCTGTACATATGCCCGCGTCTCGGGAAACGGTATTTCGGAGACACTAAGCGTCTTGTCCGCTTCGCGTGCCTTTGCCACCCACGAATCGACGTTGGCCAGCCCGCCGTTGTACGCGGCTACGGCAAGCATCTCGTTGCCTTCATAGTGATCGAGCAGGTAGCGCAGATACCAGCTGCCGTAGGCCACGTTGATCTTTGGCGTTGCCAGGTCGCCGGTCGTGAAGGCGGTACCTCCGGAGAGGTGGGCGATGTATTGGGCGGTGGAGGGCAGGATCTGCATCAAGCCAAGCGCGCCGGCGGAGGAAGGGCGCGGGTCGAACTTCGTCTCCGCATAGATCACACCGGCAATCAGCGCTGGGTCGAGGTGCTTTTCGGCCGCCTGCTCGCGGATCACGGTCGCATCGCTCAGCGGCAGCCCCCCATTCCCCGAGACATGCTCGATGCGCGAGACGATCACAACCCCAAGCACGGCGACGACCGCAAAGGCGAGCAGCATCCGCACAAACACGCGAACCGGGTGCGACGACCGCGAAGACCTATGCCCCCCGCGCGCGCGGGGGGCATGCCCCGTTTGGGTGTAGCTCATCGAGATAGCTTGGCAAGTACATCGGCCAGTTCGCGCCGCAAGTCGGCAACGCTACCGTCGTTGTGGATCGCGTAGCTGGCACGTGCGGCCTTTTCCTCCTGGGAAAGCTGTCTGCTCGCGCGCTCCTCGGCGAGCGCGTGCCCACGCGTGGCGGCGCGCGCGCGACGCGTGTCCTCCTGCGTGATCACCGCGATCGTCGCGTCAAAGCCTCTCTCCATACCGGCCTCGAACAGCAACGGCACCTCCACCACGGCCGCCTTGGGCGCCGGTCGCAAGGCGCGCGCGTGCTCGAGCCATGCGCCCATGCGAGCGCCGACGAGCGGCCACAACAGGCCCTCCAGCCACTTACGCTCCTCCTCCCCGCCGGCGAACGCCTTGGCGGCGATGACCGCACGGTCGACAGCTCCTCCAGGCGCCACCTCGGTGCCCCAACGCTCGATCACCGCATCCTTGACCCCGTTTTCGCCGTAGAGCTCGTGCACTACGGCGTCGGTCGAAAGCACCTGCGCCCCAAGCTCTTCCAGCACCTTCAGCGCAGTCGACTTACCGGCGCCCATGCCGCCGGTAAGCCCGACGAACGGCACCGCCGGCTGCACGGCTGGAACTCGTCAGCCTTGGGCTGGCTCGCCGGCAGGCTGCTCGGCGGCGGCCTCAGCAGCGGGCTGCTCGGCGTCGGCGCCTACTGCGGGAGACTCCTCGGCGGCGACATCCGCGGCCGAGGCCTCTACAACGGGCTCCTCCACCGCAACCTCAGCGCCCGGCCCCTCAGCAGTAGGCACCTCAGCGGCGGGCTCGGCAGGCTCCTCGGCGGCAGGCACATCAGCGGCAGGCTCCTCGGCGGTAGGCACCTCAGCGACAGGCTCCTCGGCGGTAGGCACCTCAGCGACAGGCTCTACCGCCTGATCCTGGGCCGCCGGCTCCTCCACGAGCGCCTCGGCAGCGGGCTCCGCCGCGGCGGGGGCCTCCTCAGCCGGCGCGTCAACAACGCTCTCGGCGGCCGGCTCGGCAACAGTCTCCTGCAACGCCGAAGCCTCCGCGGTTGCCTGATCGGCTAGCCAGCTCACCGGCGTCCTCTCCTACGGCCACGTCAAGCGAGTCCTCGAGCACGACCTGCTCGTCGGCCACAGCCTCGGGCTCGGCCGGTGAGGCTGCAGGCGCATCCGGTCGCGACAGCGGCAGGATCTGATCCTCGACCCGCTTGGCCGACAGCGACAGGCGCCGGCGCTCGGAGTCGATCTCGAGGATCTTTACGCGGATCTCATCGCCCGGATGCACGATCTCGCGTGGGCTCTCGACATGGTGGCCAGCCAGCTCTGAGATGTGCACGAGCCCCTCGACACCGTCGAGCACCTCCACGAACGCGCCGAACGTGACAACCTTCGTGACCTTGCCGGCCAGCTCGTCGTTGACGTTGTAGGTGTCGACGATCCGCTGCCACGGGTCTTCCTGGGTCTGCTTGAGACCTAGCGAGATACGCTGGCGGTCACGGTCGATGTCGAGCACCTTGACCTGCACGGTGTCGCCGATGTTGAGGATCTCGCTCGGATGGTTCACGTGCGACCAGGAAAGCTCTGAGATGTGGATCAGGCCGTCGATCCCATCGAGGTCGACGAACGCGCCGAAGTCGACGATGTTGGAGATCTGACCCTCCACGACGAGGCCCGGCTGCAGGCGGTCGAGAATCTGCTGACGGACCTCCTTGCGCTCCTCCTCGAGCACCGCGCGGCGCGAGAGCACGACGTTGTTGCGCGAGCGGTTGAGCTCGATCACCTTCGTCTCGATCTGCGTGCCGAGGTACTCGTCGAGGTTGGGCACGCGGCGGATGTCGACCAGCGAAGCGGGCAGGAAGCCGCGCACGCCCAGGTCGATGATCAGGCCGCCCTTGACGACCTCGATGACGGAGCCCATGACCGGCTCGCCCGACTCGGCGGCGGCCTCGATGCGGCGCCATGCCTTCTCGAAGCGGGCGCGCTTCTTGGACATGATCAGGCGGCCGTCCTGGTCCTCCTTGGTGAGGACCATCGCGTCGACCTCCTCGCCGAGCGACACCTCCTCGCGCGGATCCACAGACTTGCGGATCGACAGCTCGTTGGCCGGAATGACGCCCTCGGACTTGTAGCCGATGTCGACGAGCACCTCGTCCTTGTCGATGCGCACGACATTGCCCGTCACGACCTCGCCCTCCTCGAAGGGCTGCATCGTGGCGTCGTAGTTGGGGACTATCTGCCCGTCGATTTCAAGCAGGAGTCCGTTGGACCCCTCGACCACCATGGGCCTGGGGATTCTCTATAAGTGTTTGCACCGGTCGAAGCCTAGCGCAGCAACGCCGCCCGGGGCTGAGACCCCCGCGTCCGTGGCGTGGCGGGCGTGGCATGGCGTCACGAATAGCGAGCGCGACCGAAACAAAAGCTTTTACAGACCAGCCACAGATACTTAGGTACCTAACGAATAGACCGAGCACCAACAAAGGAGGTTCAAATCGCGCAGGACTAATCGGCGGGTACATATCATTAGCCGTCGTATGCCGGTCAGAGCGACGAAGCGCGGGGAGCTGCGCACCCCCCTTAGACGCGATTGCGACGTGCTCATCTGCGGTGCTTCCTTCGCCGGGCTGGCCATCGCGCGCGAGCTGGCCGACACGGGGGCGCGCGTGCTCGTGATCGACCGCTATGAGATCGGCGAGCGCCAGACCTCGGCCTGCGGGATCCCCACCGGCTGGCTGGAAGCGATGTCGCTTACGGGCTCGCTGCGCCAGACGTTCGACGAGCTCGTCGTGCACACCCCCTGGACCACGGCGCGCTGGCAGCTGCCGTGGACGTTCTCCACCTTCGACTACCGCGAGCTGTGCGCGCTGCTGTGGGGACAAGCCCATCCGAGCGACGCGGAGTTCGAGACGGCCACGGTCAGCGGCCGCGACGGCAACACCGTTCACACCGACCGCGGGGATTTGACGGCGCCGCTGATCGTCGACGCGCTCGGCTGGCGTCGTGTGCTTTCCAACGGCACACCGATCCAGCCCCCGAACGCGCGTCTTTCACGCGGTCTGGAGGTCCATCCGCACGGCGCCGGCGAGGAGCTGGAGCTGTGGATCGACCAGAAGTACATCCGGGCCGGCTATGCCTGGAGCTTCCCCGCTAGCGACGAGCTGCGCGTGGGCGTCGGCTCGTTCTGGCCTGCCCACCACGTCAAGGAGCCGACCGTGCGTCTTGCCGACGATCTTGGGCTGCCACCCGACGGCTACCAGGGCAATTGGATTCCCCACCAGCTGCGGCCCGCGATCGAGGACGGCGTCTTCTTCGTCGGCGACTCAGCCGGGCACTGCCTGCCGCTCACGGCCGAGGGGATTCGCACTGCGCTCTACTTCGGCCTTGCCTGCGCGCGCGAGTTGGCGCCCGTGCTCGCTGGTCATGCCACTCGCGAGCAGGCGCTAAGCCGCTACGGCGCCTTCTCGGATGCGCACGAGCGCAAGTACCGCTGGCTGTTGAACACCCAGCGCGCGGTCGGGCGGCTCACTCCCACTCGAGCGATCACGCTGCTGGCGCGCACGCTCTCCTCAGAGCGTGTCTGCGCCTGGTCTTTCAACCATTACCTGGAGATCGCCCCACCATCTTTCGTGGGTGGTGGTCCAGGGCAAGGCATCCGCTCGCCCCGAGCGCGTGTGGCTACCGCCACAGCCTGAGGTTCGACCCTTACGAAAATGCGCATGCCCCCCGCGCGCGCGGGGGGCATCGCCGAATTTGCAAAAGCTCATCCCACCTCGTGCAGCCCTTCAGACGCACAAAAGGCCAAGCTTGGGATCACCTACGCGACCTTGCGCAGCTGTGGCCGGGTCGTGCTGAGCGCCTGAAGCGCCAAGCGGCTCGCCTCGATCGCGCTTGCCCATGAGACCTCGGCGAGCATGCCCTCGGCGGCGACCATGTCCCCCGCTAGGAACACGCCGTCGCCGCGATCTACCGCAGGGCGGTCGCGCCAGCTGGAGCCTGGCATGTCGAGCGCGCCCGAGCGCCCGTCCATGACCTGACGCCGACGCCAGGTCTCGCGCCCGCGCCAATCCTCGATGCTCACGTCGAGGAAGCGCTCCAAGCGCGCTGCCGCCATGTCCACGCTCTCTCCGGGACGAATCGGCATCTGCGCCTGGATCAGCTCCTCGCCCTCGGGCGCGATCGTCGGGTTGGCGCCGGAGTAGCGACCGATCCAGCCCGATTCGTCCAGGTCTGAGACGATCGTCGGGTCTCCGCGGCGGTGGCGCACGCCGAGGTCCAGACAGACCGTACGGCCGCTCTGCCAGCGCAAGCTGTCGTCGCCGAGCAGCTCGCGCGCCTGATCGAGCTCAGTCGCCAGAATCGTCGGTGTGGCCGGCAACTCCTCCATGCGCGTAGCCGTCTCGACGATCACGCCCAGCTCATGCACCCGCTTCTCAAGCGCCGCTACCAACGTGCTCCAACCCGCGACCGGGTAGGTCACGATCGAGGGCACGGTCAGCAGTAGGCGCGCCATGCGCGGCCACACGAACGCCGCCGAGAGCTCACCTGGGTCGTGATGGAAGGTGAAGACCCCGGCCGCTGAGGCGGCCAGCGCAGCGGTGTCCTCGTCGGTGTGGCTCGCCGCCCACGTCCTGAAGTCGGTTGCCACCGGCGCTTCACGGCCGCGCAGACGCAAGATCGCGGGCAGTGTGCCCAGCGGTGGGGTGCGTCGCGAGCGCCCCTCCCAGTCGCAACCTGACGCCCGTCAGCCGTGCGTTGCGGTAGGCGGGCAGGATGTCACGCTCGCGCATCCACCTCCAGAAAGCGCCGTCGTTGTACATCGCGTGGGGACCGAGATTGGCCTTGTAAGGACCGTCTGTGCTGCGGGCCCGGCCGCCGAGCCGCTCGTGAGCCTCGACGAGGCGCACCTTCGTACCCTCCTCGGCACAGACGATCGCCGCCACGAGTCCCGCGATTCCGCCTCCGACGATCGTGATCTGTGGCTTGCCGGCGCTGTCGTTGATCGGGCTCATGGTGATTGCCTCCTTGAAAGAAGATTGGCACTTGTTCCAGGCGCCGTGCGACGACGGAGGATGGAACTGGAAATTGGGGATGGGGTTTTGGCTCGGCGGGCTTTGGATTGGGAGTGATCTGGTTGGAGCGGATGTCGCTCTGACGATCAAAGTTACGCCGATACTGGTCTCTATTACAGTTCCAGTAGTGACAAACAAAAGAGGGCCAGTTGGAGGGCCGGAACTGCTTGTCGAGCTGGACCGCGACGGCGAGCTGCCGCTGCACGAGCAGATCGAGCGTGCGCTGCGCGACCAGATTCGCTCCGGCGTCTTGGCCGCCGAGGCACGCTTGCCCTCGACACGTGGGCTTGCCCGGGAGCTTGGGGTCTCACGCGGCGTGGTGACCGAGGCATACGAACAACTTGCCGTGGAGGGCTATCTCACCACCAGCCAAGGCGCGCCCGTGCGCGTGGCCAAGGCGGTGCGTGCCGCAAGCCAACGACCGCCTGCTCGCTCACTGCTCCAGAGCTTCTCCTACAACTTCCACCCCGGCCTTCCCGACCTGCTCGACTTTCCCCGCGAGGCGTGGCTGCGCTCACTGCGCTCGGCTCTACGCGACTCGCCGCTGGATTCGCTCGGCTATGGCGACCCGCGCGGCGCTGCCGGCGTTGCGCGAAGCGCTGGCCGCTACCTTGGACGCGTACGCGGGACCGACGCCGACCCCGAGCACATGCTCGTGTGCACCGGCTTCATGCAAGGCTTCTCCCTGCTGTGCCGCGCTCTGCGCAAGCGCGGCGTGGAGGAGATGGCGCTCGAGGATCCCGGCTGGCACCTGCACCGTCTGATCGTCGAAGAGGCAGGCCTTCGAGTGGTGCCGATCCCGGTCGACGAGGCCGGGCTACGCGTGGACGTGCTCGCCACGACCGACGCCGCGGCCGTGCTGCTAACGCCTGCGCACCAGTTCCCCACCGGCGCCGTGCTGGCACCCGAGCGACGTGCCGCCTTGATCGAGTGGGCCGAGGACGACCGCTTGATCATCGAGGACGACTATGACTCCGAGTATCGCTACGACCGGGTGGCGGTCGGCGCGCTGCAAGGGCTGGCGCCCGGAGCAGATCGTCCACATCGGCTCAGCCAGCAAGCGACTGGCGCCGGCGTATGCGCCTCGGCTGGATGCTCTCGCCGTCCTGGCTGACCTGGGAGCTGACGGCCGCGAAGACGATCGAGGACTGCGGCTCAGAGGTCGATCGGCCAGCTCACCCTGCGCGACTTCATCGCCCGCGGCGAGCTCGACCGCCACGTACGCCGCATGCGCCTGCGCTACCAGCGCCGTCGCGAGACGCTGATAGAGGCACTAGAGCGCTGGCTGCCCGACGCGCACGTCAGCGGCGCTGACGCCGGGCTATTCGAGCTCGTGATGCTGCCCGAGCAAGATCGACGAGTCGCTGCTACTTCGTGCGGCCGGCAAGCGTGGCGTGGGCGCCGAGGGGCTGGCGCTGCACCGCTTCACGGCCGACGGACCACCTGGCGTGCTGCTCGGCTACGGCAACCTCTCCGAGCCGGCGATCGAGCAGGGCGTCCGGCTGCTCGGCGAGGCTTATAGTCAGACCGTCGGCTAGCGCCTCACGACCAGCACGACCCCTGCCACGAGCAACACGAAGCCAAGAACGCGAGTAGCGCCGATCGGCTGCTTGGCGATTCCCAGCAGGCCAAAGCGATCGATCATGATCGCGGCGGCGAGCTGGCCGGAGATGACGATCGCCGTGAGACTCGATACGCCCAGGGTACGTACCGCGACGAGCGCAACGGTCACGTAGACGGCGCCCAGCAAGCCTCCGACGAACGCCCACCATGGGGCCCTGCCGACGTTGCCGAGGCTGCCGATGCCTTCGCTCGTGAACGAAACGATCAGCAACAGTACGACCGTGCCGACCAGGAAGGAGACCGCCGCCGCCGGCACCGAGCCGACCGCCTGGCCCAGGCGCGCGTTGACGGCCGGCTGCATCCCCACGAGCACGCCGGCGATGGCAACCAGCGCGATCGCCAGCGGCCGACTCACGAGGGCTCTCCAGCCGCCGGCGTATCCCGCAGCAGGTGCGTCGACCCACGCCTGTTTGGGCTGACCGCAAGCACGCGCTCTACGCCGCGGCTCACTTCGCCTCCAGCCAGTTCTGGCCCACGCCGATGTCGACCGCCATCGGCGGAGAGTGCTCCCACACGCCGCACATCTCCTCCTCGATCAGCAGGCAGGCAGCCCCGCGCTCATCAGGTGGACCTTCGAACAACAGCTCGTCGTGAATCGTGAGGATCTGCTTGGTGGCGAGACCCGTATCCCGCAGCGAGTTATGGCAGCGCACCATTGCCAGCTTGATGATGTCGGCCGCGGTTCCCTGAATGACCGTGTTGACTGCCAAGCGCTCGCCGAGCGAGCGCACCTGGTAGTTGCGCGCTTGCAGCTCCGGGATCTGGCGGCGCCGCCCCCATAGCGTCTTGACGTGACCGTCCTGCTTGGCCTGCTCGATCGTCTCCTCGATAAACTGTGCGACACGCGAGAAGCGCGCTAGATACGCGTCGATGAAAGCTTTGGCCTCCTCGCGCGGGATGTTCAGCCGATCCGCCAGGCCGAAATCCGACAGCCCATAGACGATCCCGTAGTTGATCATCTTGGCCTTCGAGCGCATTCCCGGGTCGATCTGCTCGGCGGTCACGCCGAACACCTGCGAGGCCGTGGCCGTGTGAACATCTTCGCCACGCTCGAAGATCTCCACGAGCACCGGCTCGTTGGCCGCATGCGCAAGCACGCGCAGCTCGATCTGGGAGTAGTCGGCTGAGATCAGCACGCAGCCGTCTTCCGCCTCGAAGCAGCCGCGGATCTCACGCCCCAATGCGGTGCGAATCGGGACGTTCTGCATGTTCGGGTTGGTGGATGCGAGGCGTCCAGTCTGCGCTCCGGCCTGCAGGAAGGTGGTGTGGATGCGCGAGCGCTCGTCAACCATCTGCGGCAGCACATCCAAGTAGGTCTTGATCAGGGTCGAAAGCTCACGCCAGCGCTCGATACATGGGACGATCTCGTGCTCCTCACGGATTGCCTGCAACACGCGCGCGTCGGTGGAGAAGCCCGTCTTGCCGCGACGCTTGCGCGAAAGACCGAGCTTGACGAACAGAATCTCGCCCAGCTGCTGGGGCGAGCCGATCGTGAACTCCTCCTCGGCCAGCGCGAAGATGCGCGCTTCAAGCGACGCGATCTCCCCATAGACACGCTCTGTGATCTCTCGCAGGCGCTCCACGTTCAGGCGCACACCGAGCAGCTCCATCTCGCGCAGCACCGACACCAGCGGCAGCTCGATGTCTCCCATCACCGCCTGCAGCTCGCGCTCGGCGATCTGCTCACGTTGCCACGTGGCCAGCGCGCCGAGCAGCAGCGCTTGAGCGGCAACACGGTCCTCGACATCTGCAACCAACCCGCGCTCTTCACACAGCTCGTCGAATGGGTAGCCGCGACGAGCCGGCTCGAGCAGGTAAGCGCCGAGCAGCGTGTCGTGCACGAGACCCGGTGGAACCAAGCCAAGCGCCTTCGCGTCATGCGCGACAACGGGGCGATCGGCGCATGCAGCCGCCACCTCTTCCGGGCCCCCACAGTCGCCGACAAGCACGCTCCCACGCCGAGTCCCACCGCGAGGGCCCTGCTTGACGGCAGGCGCCTCACCGTCCGGTGTGGGCTCGACTCCCGACGACGACGGCCGGCCGTTCGGCGACGACTGGGCCTCCAGCGACGACTGGGCGTTCGGCGACGACTGGGCGTTCGGCGAGGACTCCGTGTTCGGCGACTGCTGCGCGTAGACCGCGAAGCGCCACGGCGAGCCTTCGGCGAACAGCTCGCCCTCAGGTGCCTCGACTCTGGTTGACCACCACACACAACTCCTGCGCCGCGTCGCTCGCTGACACGAGCTTGGCGATGTCGGCCACTGCGCCATGCTGCACGTGTGCAGTGAGCTTGACCTCATCTGAGGAGGTCGTCTTGGCCAGCTCGACCTCACCGAGCGCCTCCTCCAGGCGGCGCAGCGGGTCGCGCAGCTCGTAGCGGCGGAAGACCTCGCGCAGACGCGAGCGATCGGGCTCGCGCACCGCCTCGCCGTTCGGGTCGAAATCGAGCGCCAGCCCGCGCTGCACGGTGGCGAGGCTCATCGACATACGCGCATTATTGGCGTGCTCGATCAGGTTCTGTTTGCGCTTGGGGCCGCTGATCTCGTCAACGTTTGCAAGCACCTGCTCTAGGCCGCCGAAGCGCTGGATCAGGTCGCTTGCGGTCTTCTCGCCAATGCCGGGAATACCGGGGATGTTGTCGGAGGTGTCGCCCTTCAGGCCGTAGAAGTCGGGGATCAGCTCGGGCGGCAAGCCATAACGGTCGATCACCGCCTGGCGGTCGTACAGCTTGGTCTCGGTGATGCCGCGCGCCGTGGCCATCACCTGGACGAGACCTTGCTCGTCGATCAGTTGGAAGACGTCTCTGTCGCCGGTGAGGATCGTCACAGGCACGCCGGCGCTGCGCGCCTGCTCGGCGAGCGTCGCGATCACGTCGTCGGCCTCGTAGCCCTCGAGCTTGATGTTGCGATACCCAAACGCCTCGACCAGGGGTTCCATCGCCGGCCACTGCGCCTTGAGCAGATCGGGGCGTGAGCGCCGTCCCGCCTTGTATTCGGCGAACAGCTCCGTGCGCCCCGAGCTGCCGGCGTCCCACGCGACGACCGTTGGCTGCACTCCGTAGTCGGTGATGATCTTCACAAGCATCGAGGCGAACCCGAAGATCGCATTGGTGGGCTCGCCGGTGGAGGTCGCGATCGACTCCGGCAGCGCATAGAACGCCCGGTAGACGAGACTGGGACCGTCGATCAGGAATACGCGGCGCTCCACGTCGGGCACTCTAGTAGGGCCCTCCCCGGCGAGACCGTCGGGGGTGTGCGGGCCCATGAGGCCCAAGCAAATAACATGCCGGACCGGCCCGGCCCGTGCGCCGACTACTTCGAGGAGTCCCGTCCCAGTGAGCGTCACCCCCAGCGCGCAGTACCGCCTGACCATCCGCGTCAAGATCGACGAGCGCCAGGGCATGCTCGGCCAGGTCACCGACATGATCGGCGAGCAGGCCGGAATGGTGGTCGCCGTCGACCTCGTCGAGGCAGGCGCCGGGCACAGCGTGCGCGACATCGTCGTCGACGCCGGCAGTCGCGAGCACTGGAACCGCATCCTCTCGGCGCTCAGCTCGCTCACCGGCGCCGAAGTGATCGACACGACCGACCGCACCTTCCTGCTGCACGTCGGCGGCAAGATCGAACAGCACAACAAGCATCCGCTGAAGACGCGCGACGACCTCTCGATGACCTACACGCCCAGGCGTGGCCAGGGTCTGCACGGCGATCAAGGACGACCCCGACAAGGCTTTCCAGTACACGATCAAGCGCAACACGGTTGCGGTCGTCTCCGACGGCACGGCGGTGCTCGGTCTCGGCGACATCGGACCCGCCGCGGCGATGCCGGTGATGGAGGGCAAGGCATGCCTGTTCAAGGAGTTCGCCGGCGTCGACGCCTTCCCGATCTGCCTCGACACGAAGAATACGGACGAGATCGTGCGCGCCGTCACGTTGATCGCGCCCGCCTTCGGCGGGATCAACCTCGAGGACATCTCCGCACCGCGTTGCTTCGAGGTCGAGGAGCGACTCAAGCGCGACCTGAACATTCCCGTCTTCCACGACGACCAGCACGGCACCGCCGTGGTCGTGCTTGCGGCACTGCTGAACGCGGTCAAGTTGACCGGCCGCAGCCTCGCAGAGCTGAAAGTGCTCGTTATCGGGCTCGGAGCGGCGGGCGTTGCCGTCACCAAGATCCTCTTGGAGGCCGGTGTTCGCGACATCATCGGCGCCGACTCGCGCGGCGCACTCTCGACTTTGCGCGAGGACTACCTCGACGGGAGCATGAGCTCCATCAAGCGCTGGTATGCCGAGTCGACCAACAGCGAGCAGCGCACGGGTAGCCCGGCCGACGTGATCGAGGGCGCCGACCTGCTCGTCGGCCTTTCCGGGGCCAGGGCCCTGCCGGTGCAGGCGCTGGCCAAGATGAACAAGGACGCGATGGTCTTCGCGATGGCCAACCCTAACCCCGAGGTGATCCCCGAGGAGGCCGCCCCCTACGTGCGCATCATGGCCACCGGGCGCTCGGACTACCCCAACCAGATCAACAACGTGCTCTGCTTCCCCGGCATCTTTCGCGGCGCACTCGACGTACGTGCGCGCTCGATCACCGAGCAGATGAAGATGGTCGCGGCGACAGCGATAGCCGCAATCGTCGACGACAGCGAGCTGCGCGACGACTACATCATTCCCTCCGTCTTCAATCGCGACGTTGCCCCCGCCGTTGCGGCCGCTGTCGCCGAGCAGGCCCGCGCCAGCGGCGACGCGCTCGCCGGGCAAGAGGTCGGCTACGCCCAGGGCGATACCCTGACCGGCATGGGTGAACAGCGCGTTCACAGCAACGGCTAAGGCAAGAACCGCCGGTTTGTGCCGGCGCCGCCACGAGACGACGGACGGACGAGAGGGCCATGCGGATAGCGATCACCGGAGCGACGGGCCTGATCGGACGGCGCGTGGTGGCAGCGCTGAGGGAGCGCGGCGACGACGTTACGGTCCTCTCACGCGATCCCGGCCGGGCAAGTGAACAGCTGGACAAGTCGACGCGATCGGCCGGCGCGCGAGCCGGCGCGCGCGACAGGGCGACTGGCGGGCCTCGTGACATCACGAGCACGAACGGCGAGACAACAGGCGCACTCGACGCGCAAGGTTGGGACCCCACGCGTGAGCCAGCGCCCGCGCAGGCCCTTACCGGTCGCGATGCAATTGTGCACCTGGCCGGCGAGAACATCGCGCAGCGCTGGAGCGCCGCGGCGAAGCAGGCCATTCGTGACAGCCGTGTGATCGGCACGCGACAGCTTGTGCAAGGCCTCGGCCAGCTTGCCGAGGCCGAGCGGCCACCGGTGCTCGTGAGCGGCTCGGCGATCGGCTACTACGGCGCGCACGGCGACGAGCCGATCGACGAGGATGTCCCAGCGGGTAGCGACTTCCTCGCACAGACATGTCAGGCCTGGGAGGCAGAGGCCGACGCTCGCCGCGGGCTACGGGTTGCGCGTGGCGAAGGTGCGTACGGGCGTGGTGCTCGATCGCGACGGCGGCGCGCTTGCCAAGATGCTGCCTGCCTTCAAGCTGGGCGTAGGTGGGCCGGTCGCCGGCGGGCGCCAGTACATCTCCTGGATCCACCCTGACGACCTGGTGGGAATCGTGCTCGCGTCGATCGACGAGCAACAGTGGCAAGGGGCGATCAACGCGACCGCCCCAGAGCCGCAGCGCAACGGCGATTTCTCCAAAGCTCTCGGACGCGCGCTGAAGCGCCCCTCGTTTCTTCCAGTGCCTGGGGCTGCGCTCGGGCTTCTCTACGGAGAGATGGCCGAGATCGTCACGACCGGAGCACGCGTGCTGCCCGCCAAGGCCCTGGTGCTCGGCTACCAGTTCCGCTACCCCAAGCTCGACGAGGCGCTACAGCGCCGCGCTCGGCAGCCACTAGACAGAACAGCACACGCGCCGAACACCTCACACAGCGCAACAAACGCCGCACAACAGAGAGCGCAGACACTGGTCCAGCAAAAGCACGAACCGTCCAGCAAAAGCACGAACCGCCCGCAGAACTTACGGGCGGAATCAGCGAGGGGTTTCAGCCAGCGGTATCGAACGCGCGCCAGAACACGGGGGCGCCGTTCATCACACGGTCGATGGCATAAGTGGAAAGGGTCGTTTCACCGTTCGGCTGCATCGAGTACGCGCCGAGCACCGAGTTGCGTTCGTGCGTGGCAAAGAACTTGTCGATCACCGCCTGGCGATCGTCGCCACTATCGGCCGCGGCGCGGATCGAGGCGAGCACGACGCTCATCGTCTCATAGCCGTACAGCGCATACGCTTCGCCCGCCGTCGCGAAATGGCGACGGTATTCGCTCAACACCAGTCGCGCCGAGAGCGGATAGAGATTGATGGGCAGCACCGGCGAGCCGATGAACGTCGCACTTTCAGCTGCTCGGAGGTGCGCGGTGAACACGCTGTTGTTCATTGTCGCCGAAGCAAGCAGCGACAGGTGCGGCGCCGCGCCATGCAGCTCACGCCAGAGCTCGGCCGCTTCCTTGGTGGCGGTCGCGCTGACGAACACAGCCTGGGCGCCGCTTTCGGAGATCTTCTTCACCTCGCCGGTGAAGCTCGAGCCAGGAGCGATCGTGATGGTGTCGTCGCCCACCACCTTGATACCAGCGTGTTCTGCGTCACCCGCGACGATCGCGGCCAGCGGCGTGTCGAACGGGTCCTGGTCGGCGACCAAGTACAGCTTGCGCACCCCAAGCCTGCGCAACAGCGCCACTTGTGCCGCCGCCTGAACTGTGATCGCCGGGCGCGATCCGCCCGAATGTGCGCTTGCCCGTGAGGTAGAAGCGTTCCGGCTCGCCCTGGTTGGCGTCAAACGAGGACGTCAACCCTATGTAGGGACTCGCCGGGCTGACCTGCAGGATGCCGGCGGCATTGGTAAGCGGCAGCGACACGGCAGTCGCGCCGGAGTTGAAGTCGCCGAGATAGGCGATCGTCGTCGGGTCCTGCGCCGCCGCCTTCGCGTTGGAGGCGGTGACCCCAGGATCCCACTCGCCGGTCGTTGGGCTGGAATCGTCGAGCGACACGTAGTTGACCGTGAAGCGCCCGACATGCCCCTGCGCATCTGACAGCGCGAGCTTCTCGCCGCCGACGATCTGCTGCGAGATCGACCCCTCAGGACCCTGCAGCGGCAGGCTCGAGTAGATCGTCAGCTGACTGCCGACATTCTCCGCGGCGGTCGAGCTGCTTACGCCGCCACAGCCGGCCAGCGCCGGCAGAAGGGCGAGAGCGGCAAGGACCCCGGTGCCCGCCCAGCGCGCGCGCACGCGATGGCTAGTGCCCGGGTCGCGACGGCCCGGAAGGTAGCCGGAGAGGATCTTCAGCGAAGCGCCGACGATGGTGACCAGCGTCGCGAGCATGAAGGAGTCGAAGCCCTTCGCGCCCAGCGCCCACAGCACGATCCAAATGACCAGCCCGGCGGTTACGGTGAGTACCAGTCCCATTGCGGGCGAATCCTATAACAGCCTGCGCGGTAGGACGCCGCATGGCCGCATACGCCGCACCCAGGCCGCCGCGGCAGCTCGCCGAGCCGACTCGTCGAGCCCGACAGCCCCGCGGCGGGAGTCGCGATCGCCGACTGCCGCCGCGCGAGTCGCGACCTCGCCGCCGCGGCGCGCACCAGGCGCGTGCCGACGATCACGCCGTCCGCCCCGGCCTGCGCCGCTTGCAAGGCATGCTCGGGGGTCGAGATCCCGAAGCCAAGCGCCACCGGCGCGGCTGTGTTCGCCTTCGCGCGGCTCACAACCTCGGCGAAGCGATCCGACAGCGCGGCCCGCTCGCCGGTCGTGCCGACGACCGACACGGTGTAGAGAAAGCCGCGCGCTCGCTCCCCGATCCTGGCAAGCCGCTCCGGCGGCGTGGTGGGCGCGACCAACGGCACCAGCGCAAGACCGTGGGCATCGCAAGCCGCCAAGCACCTGTGGCGCCTCCTCCAGCGGCAGGTCCGGCACGATCAGCCCGCTGGCACCGCTCTGGGCAAGACGCTCGACAAACGCCTCCGCCCCAGGCGCAAAGACCATGTTGGCGTAGCACATGAGTACCACCGGCACGCTCGGCGCAAGCGTCCGCGCGACCTCGAGCACGCCTGTGAGGCTCGCGCCCGCGGCGAGCGCACGCGTACCGGCCTCGTGGATCACCGGACCGTCGGCAAGCGGATCGGAGTAGGGCACGCCCAGCTCCAGCAGATCCGCGCCGCCGGCAACGCAAGCCTGGCCGATCTTCGCCGACTCCTCGAGCGTCGGAAAGCCGCCCATCAGGTACGGCATCAGCGCGGCCCGCTTGCCGCTGCCCGCGAAGGCGACAGCGATCTTGTCGATGCCGCTGGTCGCGGTAGCGCTCACAGCCCCAATCCCAAGACAAAAAGAGCCGGCTGGCCCATGCGGCACAGCGCGACCGGCCACACGGGAAGCCTCAAGGGGACAAGCGAATCTTGTCTCCCAAAAAAATCCTCAGCCGGCATCGAGCACCTCAGCCAGATCCTTGTCTCCGCGCCCTGACAGACACACGAGGTCCAGCTCGCCGTCGGCTTGCGCGAGCGTCCAGGCGAGCGCATGCGCGGTCTCCAGCGCCGGAATGATCCCCTCCAGACGCGCCACCTCGCGGAATGCGGCGAGCGCCTGGCGATCGGTGATGGCCTCGTAGCGGGCTCTGCCACTGTCGCGCAGGTGCGCGTGTTGAGGGCCGGTGCCCGGGTAGTCCAGGCCGGCCGAGATCGAATGCGCCTCGATGATCTGGCCCTCCTCGTCCTGCATCACCGCCGAGAGCGCCCCGTGCAGCACGCCGGCACGGCCGGCCACCGTCAGCGGCGCGCCGTGGCGCTCGGTGTCGATCCCGTCGCCCCCGGCCTCAACGCCGACCAGCTCGACGCCCTCGTCGTCGAGGAAGGCCGTGAAGATGCCCAAGGCGTTGGAGCCCCCGCCGACGCAAGCGATCACGCGCGCGGGCAGACGCCCCGCCCGCTCCAGCAGCTGCGCGCGCGCCTCGTCGCCGATCACGCGCTGCAGATCGCGCACCAGCGCAGGGTAAGGCGCCGGACCGACGACCGAGCCGATGATGTAATGGGTGTCGCCGACGTTCGTCACCCAATCGCGGATCGCAGCGGAGGTGGCCTCCTTGAGCGTGCGCGCACCGGCGTCCACAGCATGCACGCGCGCCCCGAGCAGCTCCATGCGCTGCACGTTCGGCGCCTGGCGGCGCGTGTCCTCGGTGCCCATGTAGATCACGCACTCGAGGTCGAGCAGCGCACAAACGGTGGCGGTGGCGACGCCGTGCTGGCCGGCGCCGGTCTCGGCGATGATGCGGTGCTTGCCCATGCGCTTGGCCAGCAGCGCCTGCCCAAGCGCGTTGTTGAGCTTGTGCGAGCCGGTGTGGTTGAGGTCCTCGCGCTTGAGATAGACGGGCCTGCCGAGTCGCTCGGAGATGCGCTCGGCTAGGTACAGGGGGGTGGGACGACCGGCGAAGTCGCGCAGCAGACGATCGAGCTCGGCCCTGTACGCGGGATCCCCGCGCGCCTCGAGCCACGCCTGCTCCAACTCCGCCAACGCCGGCATCAGCGTCTCGGGAACATACTGCCCCCCATAGGCCCCGAAGCGGTGCTCGACTGCGCTCACGTGGGCGAGCCTACCGACGGTGTCGCCTCCTGCGACGGCTCGCCGGGCGAGACCAGTCTCGATGGGCTCAGGCTCGCGCGATCCGCCTGGCCCAGGCTCGTGAGAAGCGGCTGACACCGGCTCGTGAGAAATGACGGTCTCCTCCGATGCTGGAACCTGCGCCTGCGAAGCGAAGGCGGCACGATCAACAGCCGCGAAGAAGTCGCGCAACTTCGCCGGATCCTTGATCCCCGGCGCGCTCTCGGTGCCGCTGGCGGTGTCCACAGCGAATGGACGCACATGCTCAATCGCCTCATCGACGTTATCGGGACCCAGGCCACCGCTCAGGATCAAGCGGCACTTTCGAGCGCCGCCCAGCCAGCAGCGCCCAGTCGAATGTCTCACCTGTGCCGCCGCGCAACCGCTCGCGTCCAGGCATCGGTCGAGCGCGCATCGAGCAAATGGAAGTCGGTGTGGAAACGAGCCGCATCCTGGATGTCGGCCATGCCGGATACCTGCAGCGCCTTGATCACACGGGCGCCAGTGCGACGAGCCGCCTCAGCGCAGAAGGACGGCCCCTCGTCGCCATGCAACTGCAACAGGGTCAAGCCAAGCTGCTCGCTGATGCCGACGAGCTCCTCCATCTGCGCATTCACGAACACCCCACACAACTCAACCTTGCGGCGCAGGCTCGTGGCGATGCGCTGACCCTCGGCAAGCGAACAGGCGCGCGGGGAGGCGTCGAAGAACACCATGCCGACTACCCAGGCACCGAGCTCTACGGCCACCTCGGCGTCTTGCAGACGGGTGACCCCGCAGATCTTTATGAGTGTCTCTCTCTCTGACATGCCTCAAACGGTAGCGGGAACAGCCAGGACACCGCCGACAACCTAGCAATCCCACAAACTCCGGCGATCCACTCTTGCGTGATTATCGGTTATTTGGAATCATGGCTTGCGAAATGCCAAAAGCACGATTACAAGACTTCGACGGTTTTATTTTGAGCGCATACGTCAGTGTGTACGGCTGTTGCTTTTAACCCTGCGCAATGACCGCTCTGACCGTGAACGTAATCGTCGACAAGCCACCGCCCCTGGCAACCGTCGCGACGACAGATCATGAAGAGGCGGTCGCAGCGAGCTGGACGACAACGCATCTCAGAGCGCGACTTGGGCGCGCAACCACCGTGATGATTGGGCTCACGCTGTTGGCGAGCATCACCAACTATGGCTCCAACGTCATCTTCAGTCGCCTGCTGTCACCGTCCTCATACGGGGACCTGACGGCTCTGATTGCCTTCAGCGTGATCGCCGCCGTGCCAACCGCTGCCGCACAGACGATCGTCGCCGAGCGGATCGCCGTGCTCCAGGCCAACGGCGAACATGACCAAGCCGGGTACCTGATCCGCCACGCGATGGCGCACGTCATGACGATCGCGCTGACCCTCGGCTTGGTCTATACGGCATGCATCCCGCTGATCAAGCCCGCGCTCGGCCTGCAGGCAATCGGCCCGGCCATCGCATTGACTCCACTGCTGGTGCTGTCGTTTGTAGTTCCCGTCGCCTTCGGTGTGCTGCAGGGTATGGAGCGATTCGTCGCCCTCGGAGCGCTATTGCTGGTGGCCGCAATCTCTCGCATCGCTATCGGTGTCCCGTGGACGCTCGCCGGCGGAGGCGCCGGCGGCCCGCTGTTCGGACAGGCGATCGGATGTCTGGTTGCGATCGGCGCGGTCGCACTCCTGCTGCGCGGATACCTGCCGCGACGCGGAAGCGGAGCCGCGCGCGCCGGCCTGCGTCGACGCCCGGATCGCCGCACCATGGCGGCCGGAGGAGTCTTCATCGCATTCGCGCTGATCTCCAACCTCGACGTACTGCTCGCGAAGATCCTGCTCTCGGCGCATGCGGCCGGCGAATATGCCGCCCTCGTGACAATCGAGAAGATCGTGATCTTCCTCCCCGGCGCCGTCGCCGTCGTGATGGTACCCAACGCAGCGAAGGCAAGACACGCTGACGGTTCCGCTACGCGCGTGTTGAGAATCGCCGCGCTACTTGTAACCGGCGCAACGCTCTTGGTGGTGGCACCCGCCATCGTGGCCCCCCATCTGCTCGTGCAACTTATGTTCGGTCACAAGTATGTGAACGTCGCCGCAGGCGTGCCACCAATCGTATGCGCAGGCGCAGGCCTCGCCTTGCTCTACCTCCTGGCCGTCTACACCGTGGCAATTCAAGATCGCAGATGGGTTTGGCTGCTGGCAGCCGGCGTGGTGCTACAGGTGAGTGCAATAGGAGCATTTCACTCCTCTCCGACTCAAATCGCGACAGTCCAGGCTTGTGTAGTTGCCGTCGTACTGATCGTCAACGAGTGCGTCTTCCATCCAATCCTGCGCGCGGAGCGCCTGATCGTAAGTCTCGCCCGTCAGCGGCCAAACTCGGTGGGCGGCTAACACGGTGACCTCTGGGAGATAACTGTCCATGCCACTACTGACTCTGATCGTGCCGATCTACAATGGCGTCGCATATGTCGCCGAGAACATACGTGAGATCCTCAGCACACTGGAGACGTTGGGCGAGCCGTTCGAGGTTCTCGTGGTGTGCGACGGCAGCACCGACGGCACCGCCGCCGAGGTGGCGAACCTCGCCGATCCACGGGTGCGAGTTCTCCGCTACGCCCTGAACCAGGGCAAGGGAAACGCGATCTGCTTCGGCGTTCCATACGCGCAGGGACGCCTAATCGGCTGGCTCGACGGTGACCTCGACATCGAGCCGCAGGCGATAGTAGATGCGGTGCGGATATTCGAGCACGTCGATGTCGACGCCGTCATCGGCAGCAAGCGCCACCGCGACAGCCAGGTCCATTATCCGTTGCTACGGCGCCTGCTCTCGCACGGCTTCCAACTGCTCGCGCGAACGCTCGTACAGGTCAATGTGCGTGACTCACAGGTAGGGGCGAAGGTATTCCGTCGCGAGATGCTCGAAGTAACGGTACCGCTGCTGCTGATCAAGCGTTACGCCTTTGACCTCGAGCTGCTGGCCGTTGGTGTCCAGTTCGGCTTCGATCGCATCGAGGAGATGCCAATACGGCTTGACTACCGCTTCAGCGGCACCAGCATCAACAGACATGCCGTGCAGCAAATGCTCACGGATACCCTGGCCATCGCCTACCGCATCCATCTGCGCCACTGGTATGCGCGTCAATTCTCCGTCCAACAGCGCGAGCGCATAGACGCCCAGAGGACGCTTGAACGAACAGTCTCACCGTCCTCGATCCCCATAGGCCTCAATACGCTCACTATCCACTCGTGACCGAAAGCGCCTCAACCGCCGTCATCGCTCCCGCGGCTTGGTCATCCACATTCACTAAACGATTGGCGACGCTCGCACGCGCACGTCGCGCAAGGCTCGAGCTGGTGCTCGCCGTGGCCGTCTACCTCGGATTCGCCTGCCAGCTGACGTGGCCGCTAGTCCTGCATTTCACACACAGTGTCTACTCCGTTCCCGGCGACCCATTCGGCACCATGGCTCTCTACCGTGAACTCGCCAACCAGCACTTGAACCCTTTCCTACCAGGCACGCTGCACCAGTTCGCCGCGCCTCAGGGTTTACCGATCCCCTGGCCTCGTAATCTCGCGTCGGCACCAGGGGTGTTGTCCCTGTACCTATTGGCCTTCCTCTTTGGAGGAGCTCCAGCGCTGAGCGTGTACACGCTCGCCGGCTACGTCCTCACGGGAACAGTCACATTTCTATTTGCTAGACGACTCACAGGCAACGCGTGGGCAGCTCTGATCGCCGGCTGGGCCTACGCGTTCTACCCGTTCGCCGCACTCAACGGACTGGGACACAACGACAATGTCCAAGGATGGGTGCTCATGCTGGCCGTGTGGCGCATGGTGGAGTTGATGTGGCACCCCTCGCGACGCAACGGCCTGCTGGCCGGCCTCGCCGTAGCGTTCGGTATGTGGTGGTCACCATATTTCATCCTGTTCGTCGGGGTGGCCTACGTAACCATCGCGACAACCACCCTGTTGCTCTCATGGCACAGCAAACATCTACGTCAGACATTCATACCTCAGCTGATCGCAGCCCTAATCGTAGTAATCTTCCTTGCGTTCCTCGGTATCCTTTCCACTCTTGCCGCGGCCGGGCTAGGTGTGCGTGTACACGGATTGGGGGATCTCTACGCCTATAGCGCCCGTCCACTCGAGTATCTCCTCCCCGATATAAAAAACCCTATCTTTGGCGGCCTCACACGTCACTACATCGAAACACACCAACATGGATCGGGCAATATTGAGGATACCCTCTACGTGGGGCTCACGATAATTTTGCTCGCGCTGGTCGCCGTCGCAGCCTGCGTCCGACATAGACTAACACACAAGCTAGCAAGTGCGGTTCTCGTTCTATCTCTACTAAGCATTGTGGCTGTAATAACATCAATGCCGCCGGAAAATCATATTTTTGGGGTGACCGTTCCCTTCCCGTCCCACTTCATCTCACTGGTGACAACCACATGGCGCGTGTACTCGCGCTTCGTTATGATTGTAATGCTCGCGCTCTCGCTCCTTGCGGCGGTGGGACTCGACGTCCTCACCCGCAAACGCAGCCCACGGACGAGGATTACGATCATGTTGTTGGCCACAATCCTTGTTCCGCTAGACCTCTGGTATCACACGGACAAAGCGGTCATCAAACTCTCAACTCCAGGCATTTACAAGACATTGGCGCGACTACCAAAGGGCCTTGTGGCAGAATATCCTTTGCCGGCCGATGGCTACGATTTGTACAGCGACTTCTACTACCACAACATCTACAACATGCCCATGATCAACGGCTATCCAGAAGGATCGGTTCAAGAAAGTCGCGCATCCCTGCTTTTCAATCTCGCCGAACCGTCGACGGCCGCCGGACTTGCAACGCTAGGGGTCAAATATGTACTAGTCGAGGCAACTCCGAGTAGTTTGGGCCTGCCGCCATCCGGCGAACCCGGAGCAGGCTTTCATCTCATAAAGCACGAACCCTACGGGAATCTTTACACGGTTACAGCTAGTCCAACAATTTTAGTGACACCCGGCAATGGGTTCATACCACTGGACCGAACCGCAGGTCGGGACGCATGGCTCGACCAAACAAGCGGCGTAATCGAACTTGTCAGCGCTTGCACACACTGCGAAGGCACACTTTCCATGATTTTGACTTCCTACGCCAAGCCTCGCCAAGTGACGATACGTAACAGTGGAGAAAACCTCGGCAAGCTAACCGTAAGAACACCCTTACGTGTGAGCGTATTCCTTCATTTCGATAAACACACTAGGCTCGAATTGACGGCTACACCAGGCCCACAGACAGACCTCCAACAACCCGAATTTGCGATCAGCGTGGCCATATGGGGAATCAAGTTCACCAAAGGCCACTCCCTGTCCTAGAGAATATGGAACACCAATGATCGTTGACATATACTGTTTTTGCTCACAAGACGGGCCACGATGATAGGCGTGGCCTACGGCACGACCGGCGAGCTGATCAAGCTTTCACCGTTTCTAATGCGCCTCTCCGAAACGAAAGAACCAGCGTTCACGCTTTGCACCGGTCAACAGGTCGAGCAGATACCAGCCCTGCTCGAGGACCTCTGTCTGCCCCAGCCTGATCTCTGGCTGTTACGACGGAATGGCGGACGAGACCTCGAACGACCGCTGGATCTAATCCCATGGCTATTCAAGGTATTGGCTACCTTTACGCACCATCGACAAGCGCTGCGCGCGCGCCTGACGTCGACCGCCGCCAAGCCGCTTCTGATTGTTCATGGCGATACGATCACCACGGTTCTGGGGAGCCTAATGGGACGTGCACTACACATCCCGGTAGCTCACATCGAGGCGGGAATACGCAGCGGCGACTGGCGTAACCCGTTCCCCGAGGAGCTCGACCGTGTCGCCACATCTCTGCTCGCGCGAGTCCATTTCGCACCAAACGCACAAGCAGCAGAGAACCTGCGGACGCTGAAAGCAAGGGGCGAAATAATCGATACCGAAGGGAACACGATTCGTGATGCGCTTGAGCTCGTCCAGTCGAGAACACCAACCGTCGAACTGCCGTCAAAGCCGTTTGGTCTAGTGTCTCTGCACCGCTTCGAGCTGCTCGGCAAACCCAGAGCCCTGCGAGCGATCATCGAGCTTCTGCATGATACCTCTCGATCCGTACCAATTCTGTTTGTTGACCACCCCGTAACCATGTCTGCTATCGCAACGAACAATCTCGGCTCGCTGTTCGACGACAACTTTCGACGTGTACCACGTCAGCGCTATTTCGATTTCATTGCACTGCTAAAGGCAAGCGCGTTCCTGCTTACCGACTCCGGCGGCAGTCAGGAAGAGTGCGCCCAGCTAGGGCACCCCTGTCTGGTGCACCGCGCCGCGACCGAGCGTGATGACGGCTTGAACGACTCGGTCGTACTGTCGCGAATGGACCTGGATATCGCACGCAAGTTCCTCGAGAGTCCACCCGCGAATATCGATCCACTTATCGACCTCCAAAGGCGACCAACCGACATCATCGTCAAACACCTCGAAAAGCGGGGACACCTTACTACTCGGCAAACATTGAGCAATGACTAATACTGCAATAATTGTCAGATCGAGACGGAGATATAATGGTATACCTGAAGAGCACGGAATGATTCATCCGGCCGCCGTGATCGGTGGACCTCACTCACAACGATAGGTCTTCGCGCATGCATCAGCGACAAACAACCCACGCACCACAATCGGCAATGCCAACTCTGTCGGTCGTGATACCTGTTTACAATGAGCCACGTTGGATCGGTGTGACAGTCACAGACGCCGTCGAGGCCCTGGAACGGTCGTCCTTTACGTCACCAGAGATAATAATCGTCGATGATGGCTCTAACGAGGAGACGCGACTAGCCCTCAAAGAATTGGTGACACCTTTTCCGTTGAGAATCATACGCCAGGAAAACCAGGGACGCGTACGTGCACGTCAGACGGGAGTCCAGACAGCGCAGGGCGACCTGGTGTTGCTGCTTGACGCGCGCGTTTCACTTAGGCCGGATGGCCTTCGGTTCCTCTCAGACCAGCAAATGAATGACATCCTCCCCATATGGAACGGACATTGTGAAATCGACTTGACGGGTAATCCATATGCACGCTTCTGGAATGTTCTGACCGAGATCGCCTATCGTGACTATCTATCCAGACCACGCACGACAAGCTACGACATCGAGCAGTTCGACCGCTACCCCAAGGGCACTGGATGCTTTCTCGCGCCACGGGAGGCCCTACTAGAGGCGATCGAGAACTTCGATTCCCGCTATGCCGATCCCCGCAACGCGAACGACGACACGAGCGTCATTCGTCTGCTCGCCGCTCAGCAGCCAATCAACATCTCGCCAAACTTTGCGTGTCTCTACCGCTCACGAGATGCACTACGCCCGTTTCTGCGGCACACGTTTCACAGAGGCGGCGTCTTTGTCGATGGTTGGGCGCGGGCCGGCGGCCGTTTTTTTGGTGTAATCGTCGCTTTCTACCCACTCAGCGCAATAGCGCTCTTGGCAAGCTTGAGGCGGCCAAAGATCGCTCTCGCAGCGGCGCTCGCGACGCCGGCGGCGAGTGCCGTGGCCGGAGCAACGCTGCGACGTTCACGCGCCGACTGCGCCGCCCTCGGAATGCTCGGGTTTCCATGGCTCTGCGCCTACGGCGCTGGCATGTGGCGTGGGCTATGGCTGACGTTTTGCGCTCTATGGACAAGGTCCACAATGCCGACACCCATCAAGGTGATGAGGCTCCCCCGCTCACGGACGCACAACTGAGGTATCAATACCGAGCAACGGCCAGCACGCGGGACCATACTGCCGAGCTTCAGTTCACAACTGAGCATCGGTGTCGATACTTACCGATTTTGCCACCGGAAGGCCACGCGATTGCTCCTGCACTCCAGCGACGACATCTGTGAGGATACCGTCGAGGTCGCGAGTACACCGCCAGTCGATCGCCCGCTCGATCTTCGAGGTATCGGGGACACGTCGCAACATATCCTCAAAACCCTCTGCATAAGCCTCGTCGTAGGGAATGGTGACGATCTCCGATTTCGAATCACATACACGCCGGACGCGTTCAGCCAGCTCCATCACCGTTACCTCCTCGGTAGAGCCGATATTGAACACCTCGCCAAACAGGTCGTCGCGCTGCATCAGATCCGCCAGCGCCCGCACCACGTCCTTGACATGGCAGAAGCACCGCCGCTGATTGCCATCTCCAAACACGGTTATCGCCTCGCTTGCCAGAGCCTGGCGAGCAAACGTCGGGACCACCATTCCGTAACGACCGGTCTGGCGAGGGCCGACAGTGTTGAACAAGCGTCCAATCACTACAGGAAGATGCTTCTCGCGGTAATAGGCCAAAGCCAAGAACTCGTCGATCGCCTTTGAACAAGCATATGACCATCGGCCAAGATGAGTGGGGCCCATCACCAGGTCTCCGTTCTCACGGAAGGGCAATGTTTCTGACTTACCGTAGACCTCGCTGGTAGAGGCGATGAACACCGGTCGGTTCTTCTTGCCGGCGTGTGCGAGCACCACCTCGGTGCAATGCACGTTCGTCTCGATCGTGCGTACCGGACTTTCGACGATCAACTGCACCCCCACAGCCGCCGCCAGGTGGAACACCGCATCAGACTCGTCCACCAGCTCAGCCACAGTCGAGTTCTGAGCGCATGTATCCAGCGTGTAGGAGAAGGCAGGATCGCCCTTCAGGTGACGGATGTTCTCGATCGAACCCGTCGAAAGGTCGTCCAATACATGGACGGCATGCCCACGCAGCAATAGCTCTTCCGCCAAGTGCGAGCCGATGAAGCCGGCCCCGCCGGTAATGAGGAATCTCATCGTCACCCAACCTTGCGGGCATATACGTACTGCCCACATTCCGGATCGGCGGACGAGCTCCGCTTCAGCGCCGTCAGAGTAGAAGCCGTGGCCAGAACGCCCACCCAGAAAGGATCGTAACTGACGAATACCGAAATGGATCTGACTAACCGCATCTTCATACTGTACTAGAATCTGCATCTATATGGAACTATGCGGTTATCCGGTGTATCGTTCGCCTATGCTCAACGGGCATGTGCCCCTCACGTCTTTGCTCGCCAGACTCGGTCATATGGGTTCGCTCCACGCCCGAGCGTTGAGCCAGCTCAACGGCGTTGATATCTTCGCTGGCGTTGACTCAATCCATGAGCGCAGCCAGTCGTTCGCGCGTCCCTACCTTTACGGGTCGATACGTGCAACCGTTGACAAGGCCTTTAAGCTCTGCGACGTGGATTTTGCGTGTCTTGCCGCCCCCGTTGAAGAGCTACCGGCGTTCGCAAAGGCCGTGATCGACGCCCGCGTTCCCGCGTTCCATTGCTGGCCGAGAAGCCAGTCACCGCCGGCTTCAGTCAGTCTAACCAAGTGCCTAGCATCTCTGCCGAGCCTCTGCTAGGACCAGACTCTCCTGGTACCCTCCTCGATCTTTAATCTATTGAATATAGAGATAATGCGAATTATTCGATTATAGATTATAGTTTCTCATATGATGGCTCGACCCAAACATCTATCCGAGAGCAGCCGCGATAATCGAGGTCTGCGGGTTGTCGGATTTCGAGCGGCGCGCGCGCTCTTCCACCAAACAGTGATCCCACTGGCGACACGCAGCGGCCCGTTCGAGCCAATTGCCCTTAGCCTATTCAAGTTACTACTATCCAACCGCCCCCCGACGATGGCCGGCTTGCCTTGTCCTATCCAAGTTGGCGATCTCACCATCTGGTACGACTCAAACCGGCCCTCCAACACGATCCGCGGTCTTGCAGCCGGTACGTACGAACAAGAGATCGCAGACTACCTCTCAAAGACGCTTCGTCCAGGGATGACGGTACTCGACATCGGGGCTCACGTCGGCTATTTCAGCCTACTGGCGGGCAAGTATGTTGGTCCGACTGGCAAAGTTTGGAGCTTCGAGCCCGACCCGGCAAACCGCACAATGCTTGAACGCAACATTGAAGCGAACGGGATGGCCGATCTTGTCTCGGTCGTTCCGCTCGCCGTCACATCCGCCGCGGGAGAGCGCGTTCTTTATCGCGTCGCGCGTGACACAGGCGGGTCTACTGTATATCCACGCCAAGACACACTCAGCGAGCAGATCGCTGTGAAGACGACCTCGCTGGATGTCTGGTCCGACTCTAAAGATTGGCCACCGGTCGATTTCATAAAGATCGACGCCGAGGGCGCGGAGGGAGCCATCTTGACGGGAATGACAGAGCTGCTACGACACAACATGAATGTCGTGATTGTCCTTGAGTTCCAGGCCGATGGCCTAGAAGCAGCCGGCCAAGATCCAACCGATTTCCTTACACGTCTACTTGACGTCTTCCCCGGACGCGTCGAATTGCTTGACGATAGAAATGGCCAAACGCTCGTTCAGCGCGATTCGCTAAAGCTGCTGGTGCGACGCTCGCGATGGTCGCCACTCAACATCGCTGTAGGACAGCCCCATCGGATGAAAGCCTAGCCGGCTACGTTCCGTATGAAATACGGGCGAATTACCCTTCAGGCGTGTTGGGGTTCTTGATCGAGTTCGGCCGCGCGGTGAGCGTCACTTTGATCGTCTTCTTTTCATAAGTGCCCTTGCCGGTAGCGCGCATCACTTCGACCGAGATCGTGTCGCCTGGCTTCTTGGACCCGATCAAGGCCGAAAGATCTTCGGCGCTGCTGATTGCTTTGCCGTCGACACCGACGATGATGTCGCCGCCGACGGCCACCTTGCCGCCGCCGAGTTGCGCTTCGAGGTTGCCGCCGCGCAGACCTGCCTTCGCGGCGGGCGTGCCGGCTTCCACGGTCTCGACCATAGCCCCGCTCTTCACGGGCAAGTTCAGGGCGGAGAGCGAGCCGTCGACGCTGATCGTGCTGACCCCGAGATAAGCACCGCTGACGGTCCCGCCTTTCTCAAGCTGTGGAAGCTCGGACTTGGCGGTATCGATCGGGATCGAGAAGCCGATCCCCACGCTGCCGTCGCCGCTGCCGCCGGTCTCGATCTGGGAGTTGATGCCGATCACTTCGCCCTTCTCGTTGAGGAGCGGCCCACCGGAGTTGCCGGGATTGATCGGCGCATCGGTCTGCAGAACATTGTCGATCGAGAAGCCGTTGGGAGAGGTGATCTGACGCTGTAGTGCCGAGATAACCCCTGTAGTGAGCGTGCGGTCGTAGCCGAAGGGGTTGCCGATCGCAAGCACCGGATCGCCGACCTGCGCCTTGCTGGAGTTCCCGAGCGTCAACACGTGCATCGTGAGACCTTCGGTTGGGATGCGCAGCACGGCAAGATCGTTCGAGGGATCCTTGCCAACCACTTTCGCTTCGACCGTCTTGCCGTGTTCGAAGCTGACCTCGACCTTGACTGCGTTCTCGACCACGTGGTAGTTGGTCAGGATCGTGCCGTCGCTGTTGATCACAAAGCCCGAGCCGGTAGCCGTCCCTTGCTCGCTTTCGCCACCAAGGCTGAACGGCGATTCTGTCTGGCGCACGATCGTCGAGGTCACGAGCGCCACGCCCGGCGCGTCCTTCTCATATATCTGATGCGGCGTCAACCCGGTGCTCTGCTGCGAAGCGTTGGAAGGCGCAAGCGGTGTAGAGGCCTGCTGCACGATCGTGACCGTCTTCTGACGAAGAGCCGAGATCGCCGGCGGCCGCGACCACGGCGACGACAAGCCCGCCGCCGATCAGAGCCGAGAGAAGAGGAATGAGGAACGTGCGCTTCATTGGCACTCAGGATGAGGGATGGCGATCAACGAGAACTAAAGAGGACCATGTGACTTTATAAAAGATCGAACCCCGCTCGTCCTTGATCGGATTCGCCAGCAGCGACATGACCGCTTCGGCGCTGCCGTCAGCTGTGAACAACACCGCACGACGCACCTGAGGCGCAAACTCGAGGACTGGCCGCGCGGAAGACCCTCCAGTAGTGCGGCAAGCGCCTGCTCAGGCTCAAGCGCACGCATCAACGACTCGCCGACGAGCACTGCCGCCACTCCCGCACGCTCCAGCTGCTCCAGCTGCTGCGGCTTGGAGATCCCAGACTCGGACACCACCGTCGTCCCTGCAGGCATCTCCGCGAGCAGTAGCTCAGTGCGTCCGACATCCACGCTGAAGTCACGCAGGTCGCGATTGTTCACGCCGATCAGCCGCGCCCCGACCTGCTCTGCGCGCGCGAGCTCGTCGCGATCGTGCACCTCCACGAGCACATCCAAGCCAAGCCCAAGCGCGCGATCGTGCAGCGATGCAAGCTCTTCCTGCTCGAGCGCAGCCACGATCAGCAGCACGGCGTCGGCGCCGGCAACGCACAGCCTCATACAGCTGATAGGGATCGACGACGAAGTCCTTACGCAAGATCGGCAACCCGCATACGCCGCGCGCAGCATCGATGTCGGCCAGTGACCCATCGAAGTTGGGTCCCTCGGTCAGCACCGACAAAGCGCTCGCCCCGCCGCGCTCGTAGGCTCGTGACGACCGCGGCGAGCTCGGCCTCCTCGCGCAAGCTCCCCGCCGAGGGAGAGCGGCGCTTGAACTCGGCGATCACGCCAATGCCAGGACGCTCAAGCGCCTGTCGAAAGCGTCCCCCCTGGGCTGTCTGACTCGATGTCCTCTCCCCCACCTGTGCTTCCAGCTGTTGGAGCGACACGCTGCGCTTGCGATCTTCGAGCTCCGCACGCGTTTCGCCAAGGATTCGCTCGAGCACAGTGGCCCTACCCGAAGTAGCCGTCCGGCGGCCTCGCCCGCGCTCATCCCGCCACCTGCTCGGGCGCGTGGCGCCGACTGGCCTGCACATAACGCTCGAGCGCCGCAGACGCACCCCCAGATGCGATCGCCACGCGAGCAGCCTCGACGCCGCTTGCGATCGAATCGGCAACGCCGGCCGCGTAGATCGCGGCACCCGCATTGATCAACACCAGATCGGCGCGCACGCTCTGCTCGCCATCGAACACCGCACGCGTGACCGCGGCGTTCTCGGCGGGAGACCCACCGCCAAGCAGTGGGTCAGACGGGTCCGCAAGCTCGATGCCCACATCCTGGGGCGTGAGCACATAGCGCTCCAGCTCACCGCCGTTGACCTCGACAATCTGGGTAGCCGCCGAGCTGGAGACCTCGTCGAGCCCGTCCTCACCGGCGACGACAAGCGCGCGCTGCACGCCGAGGCGCGCCAGCGCGCCGGCGATCGTCTCCAGGAAGCTCGAATCGGCGACGCCCACCAGCTGCTGGTTGGCGCCGGCGGGATTGGTCAGCGGCCCGAGGAAGTTGAAGATGGTGCGCACCGCCAGCTCGCTCCTGACCGGCACGACAAAACGAGTGGCCTGGTGGTGGGCGGGCGCGAACATGAAGCCGAAGCCAGCCTCCTCGATGCACTGCGCGACCGCATCCGGGCCAAGGTCGATGCGCGCGCCGAGCGCCTCCAGGAGGTCGGCCGAGCCAGACGAGCTGGTCGCCGAGCGGTTGCCGTGCTTGGCCACAGCACAGCCCGCGCCGGCCGCCACCAGGGCGGCCGTGGTGGAGACGTTGAAGGTACGCCGGCCACCGCCGGTACCGGCCGTGTCGAGCAGGTCGTGGCGCTTGGTCGGCACATGCGCCGCCAGCTCGCGCATCGTGCCGGCCAACCCGGCCAGCTCGTCGACCGTCTCCCCCTTCGTGCGCAGCGCGATCAGAAAAGCAGCGATCTGGGTCTCTGAGACATCGCCGTGCATGATCTCGGCGAGCACCTCGGCGGCCTCCTGTTGGCTCAGGTCGCGCCGCGAGGCGACCGCGTCGATCGCGCTTGTGAGTGACCGGCATCGGGCATTCTGCCTACCTCCGCTCGGAGGAAGTTCGCTTCAACAACGAGCTTGCCCTCGTCGGTGAGTACCGACTCGGGATGAAACTGGACGCCCTCGGCCGGCAGCTCGCGATGGCGCAATCCCATCAGCACGCCGCCGCCGTGCGCAGTCGCTTCCAGACAATCGGGCAGCTCCTCGTCGACGACAAGCGAGTGATAGCGCCCCACCTTCAGCGGCGAAGTGAGTCCCGCGAAGATCGTGCGCCCGTCGTGCTCGATAGTGGTCGCCTTGCCGTGAACAGGCTCGTGCAGCTTGACCACCCCACCAAAAGCCTGCGCCAACGACTGATGGCCGAGACAGACACCGAAAGTCGGAATACCAGCTTCGGGCATGCGCCGGGCACACCTCGAGTCGAGATGCCGGCCTCGTTGGGAGTGCACGGTCCCGGCGAGATGACGCAGCGTTCATAGGAGTCCTCGAGCAGCTGCTCGACCGTGGCCGCGTCGTTACGCACTGCGCGAACCTCGACCCCCAGCTCACCCAGGTACTGGACGAGGTTGTAGGTGAATGAGTCGTAGTTGTCGATGACCAGGACCCGCATCGCTAGACCGCCTGCCCCGCGAGTGCGTGTCTGCTGGCATGGCATCCACTCGCATGGCATCTACTCACATGGCGTCCCCCTGCAAACAAGCGGCGCCTACTTCCAATAGCACCCATGCTCAAGCCCAATCCGGTTGTTCGCAGGCAAGCTCAACGGCGCGCAGCACTGCCTTGCTCTTGTTGACCGACTCCTCGTACTCGTACTCGGGCTTGGCGTCGGCCACCGTCCCACCACCGGCCTGCACGTGCGCCAACCCATCCTTGACGACAACGGTTCGAATATGGATCGCGGTGTCGAGGTCGCCCGTGTAGCTGAGGTAGCCGATCGCGCCGCCGTAGCCACCGCGCTTGGTGGACTCGAGCTCGTCGATTATCTGCATCGCGCGCACCTTCGGCGCACCGGAAAGCGTGCCCGGGGGCAGCACCGAGCGCAGGGCATCCATCGCACCGACGTCCTTGCGCAAAGTGCCAGATACTGAGGAGACGATATGCATCACGTGGCTATAGGTCTCGATCTCCATCAGCTCGTCGACCGCGACGCTGCCGTACTCGCATACGCGCCCCAGGTCGTTGCGTCCTAGGTCGACAAGCATCACATGCTCGGCGCGCTCCTTCTCGTCTTCAAGCAGCTCATCGGCGATGCGCCGGTCCTGCTCCGGGCTCGAGCCGCGCGGGCGTGTGCCCGCAATCGGACGCGTGGATACGTGACGTGCCGATACAGTGAGCAGCGGCTCGGGGCTGGCGCCGGCGATCTGGAAATCGCCGAAATCCAAGAAGTACATGTAGGGACTTGGATTGACGGTGCGCAGGCCTCTGTATATGGAGAACCCCTCGACGGGTACCTCCGCTGACCAGCGCTGCGATGGCACGACCTGGAAGGCATCTCCCGCGTAGATGTACTCGACGATCCGAGCCACCATCGCTTCAAAGCGCTCGCGCGTCATGTTCGACTCAAAGCGCGGCGCCGCACGTACGCCGGCTTTCGCTCCGGGCGGCACAGGGCCCGCCAGACATGCCCGGACTTCGGCGATCGTGCGTTCCGCCGCCTCGCGAGCCCGCTCAGGGGCCGGCTCGGCATCCAGGTCAGCGTTGGCCACAATCGTGATCGTGTGCTTGAGATGGTCGAACGCGACAAGCGCGTCGGTCAGCATCAGTGCCATGTCCGGCAGCCCGAGCGCGTCCGAGCTCGGCTCGCCGAGCGGCTCCACGGTGCGCACGAGGTCATAGCCAAAGAAGCCCACAGCACCCCCCGTGAAAGGGAGCTCATCCACCCCGTCGGGTAGCTGACCCTGGCGACAGTCCGCGACTGCGGCAGCCGCAGCGGCATATGGGTCCCCCGGGTCGCCAAGCGACCAGCGCAACACCGAGCGCGGGCGAAAGCCGATGAACGAGTAACGGCCCATGCGCTGACCCTGCTCGGCCGACTCCAGCAGGAAGGCGGGCTCACTCGGCGCCAGCTCGCGCAGCTTTAGAAAGGCTGAGACCGGCGTCTCGCAGTCGGCGATGAACGTCTCGTGCAGTGGGATCAAGTTGTAAGCACCAGCCGCCCGCGACGGGGTCGCACTACCGGCAGCGCTCATCCCCCGAACCCCCTCCGCAACAGACGCACAGGTTCGACAAGCGCGGCCGCACGAGACGCGCAAGCGAGACGCACAGGCGCGTGAAGACCGACCGGGTCCTGGCTGAAGCTACCGGCGACGCTCATTGAGCACACCCTCCGCGTCCGACAGCTCAAGGCCGCGACTATGCAACAGCACGAGTAGGTGATAGGCAAGATCGGCAGCCTCTTCGGCGACCCGCTCGTCGGTCTCCTCGCGTGCGGCGCGGGAGACCTCCTCGGCCTCCTCCATCACCTTCTCACCGATGCGCTTGGGATCGTCGAGCAACTCCACGGTGTAGGAGCCCGCAGGACGCTCGCTTGCCCGTGCGCGCAACGTGCGCTCGAGCGCCGGCAGCGTCTCGTGAGGAGCTCCAGGCTCCAGCTCGCCGCGATAGAAACAGCTGCGCTCGCCCGTATGGCAGGCTGGTCCGGCGGGCTCGACGAGCGCGAGCAGAGCATCGCCGTCGCAGTCGACACGCAGCGCTCGCACCGCCTGAGTGTTGCCGCTCGTGGCGCCCTTGTGCCACAGCTCCTGGCGCGAGCGACTCCAAAAGTGCAGCTCGCCGGTGGCGCGCGTACGCTCCAGCGCAAGCTCGTTCATGTAGGCAAGCATCAGCACCTCGCCGCTCTTCCAGTCCTGTACCACGCAAGGCACGAGACCGCGCTCGTCGTAGACAAGGAGCTGCTCCACTTCGTCGGCTGCCGCTGCGCTCATCCGCCGAATTGTAGGTTGCAGGAGACATGGCCTCGTTGCTGGAGAGAAAGCTGATCGTCGTAACCGGCAAGGGCGGGGTCGGCAAGAGCACAATTGCATGTGCTCTGGGGCTCGCCGCAGCACAGCAAGGGCTGCGCACGATCGTCGTCGAGCTGGGCGCCCAGCATCATCTGCCCGACCTCTTCGCCGCCGATGAGATCGGCCCAAATGAGCCAGACCGGGCGATGCGCTCAGGCGGCAACAAGCACAGCCGTCGTGAACGCCGTCCCGACCGCCACGATGGCGAGGAGATTGAACTGCAGGAGGGCCTGTGGACCACGTCGATCGACCCAGACCGCGCGCTTGGCGAGTGGCTGCAAACGCTCACCGGCCGCATCTCGGCGCGTCTGCTCACATCGAGCAGCACCTTCCAATACTTTGCGGCCGCGGCTCCCGGTGTAAAGGAGCTGGTGAGCATGGTCAAGCTGCGCGAGCTGTGCGAAGCGCGCGGCGCGCCCAAGAGCGGGTCGAGCGATGCAAGTCGTGAGAGACGAGGCCGACCGGCCTATGACCTCGTCGTGCTCGACGCGCCCGCCAGCGGCCATGCGCTTGCGATGCTGCGCTCACCGCAGACTTTCTCCGCGATCGTGCGCGTCGGGCCGCTAGCCGAGCAGGCACAGGCGCTCCGCGAGCTGCTCGAAGATGCGAGCCGATCAGGGTATATCGCGGTGACACACGCGAGCGAGATGGCCGTCACCGAGACGCTCGAGCTGGAGGAAGGCTTGCGCCGCGAACTGGACAGAGACCTCGACGCGGTGATCGTCAATGGCACCATGCCAAGACGCTTCAGCCGGCAGGAGTTGGAGCGAATCGCGCTGGCAACCAGGGAAGGCGGCGACGCGGACGCCGATGTCGCAAGCAATGCCATGCAAATGGCGCGAACTATCAACGATCGTGCCCGCGTCCAGCTGGCGCAAATAGCCCGCCTGCGCCGCCAGCGGTTTGCAAAAGGCTCACCGCCTGTTGCGCTGACGGTGCCGTTCGCGTTCGTCCCGGCCTTCGATCTCAATGCAGTGCGCCGGATAAGCGACCGGCTTATAGGCAAGATCTGAGAGTCAGGCTCGCCCTGGCGTTATTCCAGTGATGTGGACCTAGTGACGTCGACGTTTCGGCTGGTGGCTGCGATGACACCCACCAGCAGCGCTCGCAGGCGCTCTTGGCGTGAATCATCTAGCGGCAGGTCGGAAACTCGCCGAAGTAGCTCATCAGACTCGACGAGTCGGTGAAGCATCGCCTCGCGCGCGAACTCCCAATCGCGCTCCCTGCCTGCCGCGCACTTCGCGAGTACGAGATCGTGGGCCTCGAGACACCAACCCGTGGCCTCACCGTCACTTGCCGGCGCTCGGATCACGCGTACAGGAACCAGTCGCGCCTCCCAACCGGTAGGCGCTGTCACAGTCTCGGGACCAATCCCGTGCGCGTAGTAGCCAAATGTCTCGTGGAACTGCGATCCATCCCCCATCGCGCCATCAATATAGATCGCCCTCTCCGGATCCTCGCGTGGATAGACATCGGTCTCCTGAGAGAAGAGCAACGCCGCCGGGGCATTGGGGTGCTGGGCGAGGATGGCCTGGCTGCCGATCACGACGATGTCACTACACCCGGAGACTGCGGCAGCTGCCCTGATGACGTGCTCCAGGTCCTCGCGCCTCACCCGAGCACCTCATCGAGCGCCTCGTGCAAGGCCCGGCGCTCCGGCTCGCTGAGCACGCCCGCGAAGGGCGAGCTTTGGCGGAGGTCGCGCATCTTTTGACTGTCCTCGGCGATCAGGCGCTCAATCTGCGCGGGCGACTCCGAGAGAACCTGCTCCCACTCGCGCTCGTAGCGAGGATCGATCCGTCCTTCCGCGAGCCACTGCCGCAGGCGATCGCTAGCCGTCTGGATGATCCTCCGATCAAGCCGTCGAGCCACTACACAGTGATACGCCAGGCTTCGCAGCTCCGCCTCTCGATGGCCGTGCTCGTGCCCGGAAGGGGGCAAGTTGTGGACGATCGACTTCATGTCCGAGCTCTGCGCGCGAGCACGTCGCTCATTCATCAGAAACGCCAGCGGATGGGCTTCCTTGTCGGATTGTCCGCGCTCGTCCATCGCCTCCACCAACTCGACAAGCGCATGCAATGGCACCTCGAGGCGACCGCCGCGGCCGACGACCACCGGAACGTCCCCCGACGCGATCCAGCGGTCTAGCGCCGTTTGGCTCACGCCAAGCAGCCTTGCGGCCATCGCCCGCGTCACGGTTGGCCCGATCGCGCGCTCCAGGTCCATACGTACAGCGGCGATCTCATCGCGCGCAGGAGAGCTCCGTTCGGCGCGCTTGAGCCGAACCACGTCTCTGACAAATAGCTCCTTCTGAGCGACAGCGTTCACTCGCACAAGCCTAACTCATGTTAAGGATTTATCCAATTTTTCTAAACATGATCGAGGCGCTTGCTTCGAGCGGCCTGGCACAGCACCCCATAACTGGTCTCTACGTAATCCCCAACCGATCCAGCAACCCCTCGTCCCCGCGCCAGTCGCGTCGCACGCGCACTGACAGGTCCAGGTGCACATGACAGTCCAGCTCGCGCTCGATCTCCTTGCGCGCGGCCGAGCCGATCGCCTTGATCATGCGTCCGCCCGCGCCGACGACGATCCCCTTCTGGGACTCGGTCTCGACCCACAGCAGCGCGCGCACCCGCACCAAGCCATCGCGCGGGTATTCCATCTCTTCGACGATTGCCTCCACAGCGTGGGGCAGCTCTTGGAAGGTGCGTCTGATCGCTGCCTCGCGCACCAGCTCTGACAGCAGCAGCGGCAGCGGCTGATCTGAGATCGCCTGTGGGGAGAACATGAACGGACCTTGCGGCATCAGCGCGGCGAGGTGCTGCACAAGCTCACCCACACCCTTCCCGGTGCGCGCGGAGATCGGGAATATCTCGCCGCCGAGGTCAAGCTCATCGGCAGCCGCCAGCACCGCCACGGTCGCGGCACGGTCGAGCCGATCGACCTTGTTGATCGCGGTCGTCACCGGCACATCCACCTCAGCGAGTGCCTGCGCGATGTAGCGGTCGCCGGCGCCGACCCCCTGCTCTCCGTTGAGCACGAGCAGCGCCGCGTCGGAGCCATCGAGCTCCAGTCGCACCCGTCCAGCCATGCGCTCGGTCAACATGTCACGGGGACGCTGAACCCCAGGCAGGTCGACGAGCACGATCTGCCACTGCCGCTCAGTGCGCACGCCGCGAATCGCCCGCCGCGTGGTCTGCGGACGATCGGAGACGATCGCGACCTTGCCACCGACGATCACGTTGACGAGCGTCGACTTGCCGACATTGGGGCGACCGGCCAACGCGACAAAGCCGCTGCGTGTCGCTACTGCACCCGGCTCCGTGGATGCATCGCTCACGAGTTGCCCCAGCGCATGATCTCGGCCTGCAGCGCCAGCATCTCGCCTTCGTCTGTCTCGTGGTCCATCCCGACGAGGTGAAGCGTCCCATGCACGATCGCCTCGCCCACATCGCTCGTGAACGCGGGACAGATCACAACATCGCCCAGCTCACGGGGAACACCTGCTCCGACATCCTGCGGATCGGCACCGTCAACGGGAAAGGACAGTACGTCTGTAGGGCCGTCTTTGCGACGGTGCTCGCCGTTCAGCTCCGCCATGCGCTCAGCACCGACGAACTCGACGGCGAGATGTCCCTCCTCGACACCGGCCGACGCAAGCGCCAACGCGCACAGCCGCTGCACCCGCCACTGAGGAAGCGGCCCCGCGAGCAGCTGTGCGCCGAAGACCTCGACCTCGAGCATCGATGCGAGCGGCTCAGGCTCGACGCTCGGCCAGACGCTGAACCACGACCTGCTCTCCAGCGTCGGCGGCCTCGTCTAGAGCACCCGACCCGGATCGTCCAGCTGCAGCGGACCGTGTGGATTCCTCACGTCGCCCGCGCCCGTCATCGGTCGGGCGTCTGCCGTGCTCGTCATATGCCTCCACGATCCGTTGCACGAGCTTGTGGCGCACCACGTCCTCGCCGCCGAAGCGCACGAACTCGATGCCCTCGATCGCATCGAGCACCTCTCCTACCACAACGAGGCCTGAGCGTTGCTCGCGTGGCAGGTCAACCTGGGTGATGTCGCCCGTTACGACCATCTTGGAGCCAAATCCGAGCCGTGTGAGGAACATCTTCATCTGCTCGGGCGTGGTGTTTTGAGCCTCGTCGAGGATCACAAACGAATCGTTGAGCGTGCGCCCACGCATGAACGCGAGTGGCGCGATCTCGATCACGCCACGCTCCAGATGCTGGGAAACCTTCTCCGGATCGAGCATGTCGTGCAGCGCGTCGAACAACGGTCGCAGATAAGGGTCCACCTTCGCCATCAAATCGCCGGGAAGGAAGCCGAGTCGCTCACCGGCCTCCACGGCGGGACGGGTCAGGATGATCCGATTGACTTCGTGGCGCGAGAGCGCAGCGGCAGCCATCGCTACGGCCAAGAACGTCTTGCCGGTGCCGGCCGGCCCAACGCCGAACGTCACGGTGCTCGAGCGGATCGAGTCGACGTAGCGCTTCTGATTGACGGTCTTGGGGGCGACGCTCAGGCTACGGTGCCTCCACACGATGTCCTCCAAGACACGCGCCGGCGATTCATGCGCATCCAGCGCGCCCGTCACTGCGGCGATCGTGCCGGGCGCGACCTGATGGCCACGGCCGATCAGCTCGGAGAGCTCGTGTATGACCCGCTCGCCCATGCGCGCATCCTCCTCGGAGCCCTCGAGCGTGAGCAAGTTTCCACGCAGGAACACCTTGCAACGCAGGTGTCCCTCTAGCGCACGTAGCACCGAGTCCTGGGTGCCCGCCAGCTCGGCGGCGACCTCGCCCGGCAGCTCGATCTGCGTCCTCATCCCCCGAGCGCCGCCCTGACTAGGCCAGAGACCCGCTTGCCATCGGCGCGCCCGTCGACGGCCGCCATCACGCTCTTCATCGCCTGCCCCATGTCCTTAGGCGACTGCGCCCCGCTTTCGGCCAAGGCTCGCTCGACGATCGCCTGGAGCTCAACGTCTGATAGCTCAGCCGGCAGGTAGGAGCCGATCAGCTCCCCCTCGGCCTCCTCACCGCTGGCGAGGTCCTCGCGCCCACCGTCGCGAAACGCCTTGGCGGCCTCCAAGCGCCGCTTGCGCTCACGCCGCAGCACGGCTAGCTCGTCGCCGGAACCGTCCTTTTCGGCCTTCTGCAGCTCCGAGAGGATCATGCGCAGCGCGCCGACGCGCTGCTTGTCGGCAGCCCGCATCGCGCTCGTCAGGTCTTGCTTTACGTTTTCGAGAATCGTCATCCTTGACTCAGGATACGCCGAGCAGGCGAGACTTTTGTGTCGATTCATCGCTTTCGCCGGGTTGGCATGGTCGCTGGATCAGCATGCCGGGCGTCGCCGAGGCCGCGCGATCGGCAGAATGAGTGACGATGAGCGCATCCGTCTACCGCGACGCACTTGCTCCGTTCCTCGCCGATGGCGAACGTCTGAGACCTACCGGAGCGGAAGTTTTCGACGCCCACACCCATCTCGGGCTGGACGAGGACGGCCGCTCGCTCGATCTGGATACCCTGCTCTCCCAGCTCGATGCAGCCGACGCGCGCAGGGCCTGCGTGTTCCCTCTACACGACCCCGAGCGCAAGCCTTCCTACAGCCTGCCCAACGACCGCGTTTTGCAGTGGGCCGGCGAAAGTGAGGGACGCCTGATCCCTTTCTGTCGACTCGATCCGGCCGAAGTGCCTGTCGCAGAGGGCGAGCGCTGCATCGCCAAGGGCGCCCGCGGCATCAAGCTGCACCCGCGTGCACAGGCCTTTGCCTTCGACAGCCCCGAGATGGAGGCCATCTTCAAGCTGGCCAGCGAAGCTAGCGTGCCGATACTGATCCACGCGGGCCGCGGCATGCCGCCGATTGCTGATGGACTGGCCGACCTTGCCTTGCGCTACCCCGATGCCGTGCTGATCCTCGCCCACGGAGCGATCTGCGACCAGGGCATCCTGACCTCGCGCCTGGCCGACCATCCTGGTGTCCTCTATGACACCTCGTGCTTCTTTCCGATGGACCTGATCGAGCTTTTCGCACGCGTGCCGTTCGAGCGGATCGTGTTCGCCTCCGACCCACCTTACGGGCTCACCTCCAGCGGCCTCTATCTCGCGCTGCGTGTCGCCGCCCACGCCGGGCTCGACGAGCAGGCGATCGGCGCTGTGATCGGTGGGACGATTGCCGGGCTCGTCGATGGTCGCGGCCTGCCGCCGGTCTCGATCCCGCGTGGCGAGCACCAGATCACAATGCAAGGTCGGCTTGCGCGCGCCTACGGATACGCGAGCCTTGCCGGTCCAGCGATGTTCGCGGGAGCCGTCGAGCAGGCGCAAGGCATGCTCGATCTGGCGATCGCGGTGTGCCGCGACCCCGACCCGGGAATGAGTTGGCGAGGCGCTCGATGAGATCGGCGCTGGCCTGATCGCGGCGCGAGCTCTGCTGGAGAGCGAGGAAAATCTGCGGCCTGCGCTTGACCTGCTGTTCAGGGCGGTGGCCCGCGCCGCTACCGAGCTGCCGGCTAGCGCGCCAGCCACAGTGCCGACCACTCCCCTTGCTCAAGACGGGCTCGCTCGCTCAGGCCAAGGCGTTTAGCGAACACTTCAGCCACCTCGTCGGCCTGCTCGCGCAATAGCCCGCTTGCGATCAGGTCGAGGCGCTGAGGCGGGACGGGAACGCCTGGCTGAGCGATTTTCTCCGCCAAGTCGATCAGCAGTGGCCTCAGGAGATTTGCGAGCACCACGTGCCCATTTGCATGTCCGCCGCGTTCGGCTGTGGGCGCGGCGCCGAGCACTACCGGCACGCCCTTCAAATCCCCATCCCCAACAAGCCAGGGCAACGACTCGCGGCGCAGGTCAAAGCAACGTGCCTCCAACTCGACGTCATTGACAGCCGCGTTGGCGAGAATCGCACGCACACTCTCGCGGTCGTTGTCGAGTGCCAACACCGGGCGGTATCCAAGCTTCAGCGCCGCGATCGCCAGCACACCCGAGCCGGAGCCGACGTCGAGCACAGGATCGCGGGCGCCATCGGTGGCCGCAAGCTCCAGCAACAACTCCAAGCACATACGAGTGGTCGCGTGTGCGCCGGTGCCAAATGCCTGTGCAGGATCGATCACGATCTCAAGCGCATCGGCGCGATCGCTCGGCGCCTCCCACGGTGGTCTTACGAAAAGGCAATGCCCCCCGCGCGCGCGGGGGGCATGCTCCACGAAGACGTTCTCCACGACCAGTCCAATCAGCACCTGCGGGTCTGCCGTCGCAGAAACATTCCCGTCCTGCTGGTCTACCGTCACAGCAACATTCCCGTCCTGCGGGTCTACCGTCGCGGGTATATCCCCATCAGGTCTTCCCCCGCGTGTGCGTGGAACACCCAGCCCACGAGCTTGGATGAGCACCGGCCTATGAAACTGCTTCCAGCGCTCAGACCAATCGTCCTCGACCTCGCTGGTCGAGATCCCGACCAGCGCACCCCCCGCGGCAGCCCGCACGTCCGGCAACAGCGGCAGCTCGCCCGGAGCGCCGTAGACGGCGTATTCGACCATGCCCTCTCCTCCGTCGCTTGACGGCAGCTCGATCTCCTCGACGCCGCTGGGCGCAAGCTCGAGCAGATCGGCGAGCACGAGCTCGGCGTCGCTGCGCCGAACGCGTAGCGCCAGCCGGATCACACGCCCGGCCCGCGATACCCCAAACCGCTCACGCCGTCTGGTGGCGCAAAACGCGGCGTAGCTTCCCGAGCATCGATTCCTCAGAGCGCAGGTTCTCCTCGGTGAGCGTCTCGCTCAACTGCCCGAGCAGCTCGCGCTGGGTCTCGCTGAGACGACGTGGGATGAGGACATTGACTACAACGCGCAGGTTGCCGCGACGCCCGCCGCGCAAGGAGGGCATCCCCTGGCCGCGCACCGTGAGGATCTCACCGGGTTGGGTGCCGGCGGCCACCTCGATCGGGACCACGCCGTCGAGTGTGGGCACCTCCAGCGTCGCCCCGAGCGCAGCCAGCGGAGCGGCGACATCGAGGGCTGTGATCAGATCGTCGCCTTCACGGACGAAGCGCTCGTCGGCGCGCACACGCACGAGCACGTAGAGGTCGCCGGCTGGAGCCCCCCGCTCGCCGGCGTGCCCGCGCCCGCTCACGCGGATCCGCTGGCCGTCGTCGATGCCGGCCGGCACCGTGACCTGCTCGCTGCGCTTGACCGCCAGCTGCCCGCGACCGCGGCAAGTGCCACAAGGCTTGGTCGGCACGCGTCCATCGCCGTGGCAAACATCGCAGAGGCTGGTGCGCATCATCTGACCGAAGGGAGTGCGCATGACGCTCTGCACCTGGCCAGCCCCCTCGCAGCGCGAGCAACGCTCGATCGGGGTACCGGGCTCGGCGCCATTGCCGTGACAGTGATCGCAGCGGTCGATCGCCTCGTAGGAGACATCGAGCTTGGCGCCAACCGACGCTTCGAGCAGCGTCATCTCCACAGCCACGGCGATGTCGCCACCGAGCGCGGACCCTGCGCTTGCGCCGCCACCGCCGAAGAAGGCGTTGAAAAGGTCGCTGATGGAGCCGAAGGACTCGAAGTTGGGTGCGTACCCACGAGAGCGCAGACCCTCGTGTCCATAGCGGTCGTAGGTGGCTCGGCGCTCGGGGTCGGAGAGGATCTCGTTTGCCTCCGCTGCCTCGCGGAACTTCTCTTCGGCCTGGGGATCGTGGGCATTGACGTCCGGGTGCAGTTCGCGGGCAAGCTTGCGAAATGCCTTCTTGACCTCCTGCTCGCCGGCGTCGCGAGCTACGCCGAGCACCTCGTAGGGATCGCGGGGAGTGGTTGCGCTCATCGACGGACCATCGCTTTCCTCAGCGCTCCGCGTAGGCGTCTTCGACGAAGCGCGAGAGCTCGTGGGCAGCCTCGCGTACTGTGGCGATCGCACCGGCGTAGTCCATGTGCACCGGCCCGATCACCGACACGGCCCCGAGCTTGCGGCGCGCGACACCGTAGCTGGCTGCGACGAGCGCCAGCGAGTGCATCGCGGGGATCTCGTTCTCGCGACCAATGCGGACATAGACGTCGGACTCCCCGAGCGCGGCACGCAGCACGCGCAGCAGAGCCGCGCGACGCTCGAGCATGCTCATCAGCTCGTTCACCTCGGTGAGATCGCCGATCGCCCGGCTGGAGAGCAAGTGCGCAGTGCCGTCGACGTAGAGCGTGTCCTCGGTCTCGGATTTGATGCTGCCAAAGGCCGGGCGCCAGCCGATCGACGAATGCACGCTCGCTGATGCCGAGACTTGGATCATCCAGGCGCTTGGAGAGCATCCGTGCACCGAGCCCGAAGCCGACGAGTCGCTCGTTGAGGTATTCGCCGGCCCAGCTCACAAGCCCTTGATCCACGGGCATGTCGAAGCTGGTGAGCAGCTTGGAGACGCCGCCGGTCGAGGTGATAACTACGACCATCACCACCTGGGGCTGCAAAGCGAGCACCTCTATGTGGCGGATCGTGGCGGTGTCGAGCGACGGCGCTGAGACAACGGCCAGCAGGCTTGTCACTTGCGAGATCGCGACGCTCGTAAGGCGCATCGCCTCCTCGATCTCGCTGCGAGTCAACGACAGCGCCAGCGGGCGCACCGGCGCAAGGCTTTGACCTGTGCCGAGCATCCTGTCCACCACGTAGCGGTGCCCTGCGTCGGTGGGCACGCGCCCAGCGGAGGTATGCGGATGTGCAAGCAGATCGTGCTCCTCGAGCAGAGCAAGCTCGTTGCGCACGGTGGAGGGCCCACAATCGAGGCTGGGGTCGGCGGCGATCGCCTTGGAGGCCACCGGTTGGCCGCTGTGCAGGTAGTCCTCCACCACCTTGCACAGGATTAACTCCTGTCGGGGGGTCAGCATGACCGTGATTCTAGGGTCTGTGCCTGCGGTCTCTTGGCGCGCCCGCGAATCGACTGGCCCCCAGCCGCCTGCGAGACCATCGCGCCGCCCTCAGTCGTGGAGCGGCGCGATGGTCGACGTTCTCAGAGCTGCAGCTCTGCCTCGGCGTTGCGGATGATCTGGTTGCCAGCCTGCTCGGCAACCGTGTCCACGATCACGTGGCCATCTGAGGACTCACGCACGATGCCGGTGACGACAACCTCCTGCTCCGGCACGCCCATGCCACGAAACTGGACTGACAGCCGCTTGAGCGTCGCCGGACCACCCGCCGCCTCGGTCTGGGCGCGCGCGACCTGTGCCATCGACCACAGGCCGTGCAGGATGCGCCCGGGCAGCCCGACGGCTTTGGCGAACTCCTCGTCGATGTGGATCGGGTTGAAATCGCCGGAAGCCCCGGCATAGCGGTTGGTGAGGTACTTGTCCGGGGTGACGCGTACCTCGGGGATCTGCGCTCCAGCTGAAAGATCGGCCATCACTCAAACTCCTCGGACGATGTTGGTCCAGGTTCCGCGGCAGACCTGCTCGCCGCGCTGGTTGACGGAGACGGACTCGAACACGTAGTAGCCGCGACCGTCGCGTTCTGAGATGTCCTTGACGGAGGCGGTGGTGGTGATCTCATCGCCCGCGATGACCACTGGCCCCCACTCGAACTCCTGCCCGCCGTGAACCATCATCGCGAAGTTCATTTCCACCTCAGGATCGAACAGCGATGGCGCAACTGATGGGGAGCTGTAGACGACCGCGAACATCGGCGGGGCTACGACGTCAGCGTAGCCGGCGTCGCGCGCGGCTTTCTCGTCGAGGTGCAGCGGATTGGTCTCACCGACCGCACGGGCGTACTCCTTGATCTTCTCGCGACCCACGGCATATATGGTGGGCTCGTATTTCTTTCCGATCGCTTTGGTGTTGACTGGCACCGGGGAGGGCTCCTTGTCGGCTTTATCAGTGTCGCCGCATACTAAGGCTCCTTAAATGCAAAAGGCGCCCTGGGGCGCCTTTTGCATTGCTCTCGCTTCAGTCGGGCTAGAAGACGAGGTCGTCTTCGATGCCGGAGCCGACGCCGACGAGCTCACGCTCATCGGCGCTCTGGCCCTCGATCGAAGCCTCGAGCGAGCCCTCATCGTCGGAGGACCCGCCGGAGCCACCTTGGTCGCCGCGACCGTCGAGGAACTGAACGCTCTCGGCGACGATCTTGACCGCCTGTCGCTTTCCTCCCTCAGTGGTTTCCCACTCGTGCCAGTCCAGGCGCCCGTCGATAGCCACGCGACGACCGCGGCTCATATAGCGGTGGACCGACTCGCCGGCAAGGCCGTAGACGCTTACACTGAAGAAGTTAGGCTTCTCCGCGTAGTCGCCCTCGGCGGTCTTGCGGGTGGTGTTGCAGGCGACGCGCAGCTCACAGACATTGCTGCCTGACGGGAGCGCCCGCAGCTCGGGGTCGCTGGTGAGACGGCCGACGAGCACGACACGGTTGATGTTTGAGTAGGACATGGTGTTCTCCTTTGCTGTTGGCTCGCCCTGTTGACGAAGGTAGGTCGCGCTTGGGACGGTTCTTTGCGCAGCAAGCCGAAAAAGCGCGTTTCAGCCCGATTTGACCGGGCTGAATTCGTCTCGCGGCACCGCCGATCGGACGGCCTTTCTCGGCTAGCCGACCTTCCGGCTAGCGAGCTAGCTGCGTGTCTTTGCCCAACAGCGAGTCGAGCGGCACGATCACCACCTGCTCGAAGGCACGCACCTTCGCCACGGCTCGCAGGAGCGCTCGCTGGACATCCTCGGGCGCGAAATAGATCACCCCTGCAATCGTGCGACAACGCGCCCAGGCTCGGCATATCTCGACGAGTCGCTCTGGAGACTTGACCGTCAGCTCGACCTCGACGGCAAGCGGCAGACCCCCGTCGGGGTCATGCGGACATAGAACGAGGTCTGGGCGATGGAGACGACCCTGCACCCCATGCGATGTGGCGAGCTTCGCACTGGCGAACGGGTGTCCCCGCTCGCGCTCGTCACGACGCAGCTCACGCTCGCCTATGAGGCGATGGTGCGGATAGCGGCGTTCCAGCACCGCGGCCGTCGCGGCGCACATGATCAGATGGTTTGCGTTGGATGTAGCTCACCGTGCACACCTCAATGCCGCGCGTCTGGCAAGCCCGCAGACCGGCCCTCGTGGTCGTGAACAACATTGGTCGTCCAGAGAGCGGGCGCGCGCTCGCCAGCAGCTTGCGCCGCCGCGCGGCGATCAGCTTGGCGCGTGCCGAGGCGACGCTCACGCCGGTTCGCTGAGCGAGAGCCTCGGCGGTGACTGCTCCAAGCGAGGCCGTCCAACGCGCGATCTCGATTTGCTCGGGAGTTGGTGGTCGATCTTGTTGTCTCATGCTGTTCTCCTGTGTGTCTGGGGGATGGATGAACCGTTCCGGAAGTGTTGAGACATCTACGCCCCCGGGCGGTTCACTTGGCGATGAATGGGTTGTCTTGGAACGAGACAGCTCTATCTGACGAGCAGACGCCGGGTGGGTCGCTCGACCGAGGAGAAGACCTCGACAAAGCGCGCTGAGGCGTCGCCGCCGAGCTCGATCACCGCGGCCCAACCCGGTGGCAGGCCGCGCATATCCTCGGATGCCAGTAGCGGCTTGGTCGTACGCGTACGCGTCCAACGACCGTCGCTTGTATGCGCTGGCACGCCACACACCGCGACTGCCGCCGAGTCGACCGATCAACTCCGCCGACTCGGGCACGACCTGACGGTGGGCGACGATTGCCGAGAGGTTGCCCAGGACCTGCTCCAACAACTGCTTGCGGCCTTCTAGACGCAGGTCAGAGAGCTCCTGGGTTCCCAGCAACAGGTTCAGACCGGCCGACCTTGCCCTGCCGAACAGATGCACGACCTGCTCGGCTGCGATGGCGGCGAACTCGTCGATCACCACCACCGTGGGGATCGGGGATGCCTGCAGCGCAGCCATCGTCGTTTGCAGGTCTTGCACGATCGCCACGCCGAGCATGCGTGCCAACAGTGGCAGCGCGTCTGCTTCTAGGTTGAAATACACGACCGCTCGCTCTTTGACGGCACCGAGCAAGTCGAATGTCTGAGCGTCGATCGTTTCTGGGTCGAGCCAGGGTGCGACGTCTGACTCGGCCATGATCGCCAGCCTGTCGCGCACGCCACCGAGATCGGTTCGCTGGCGCGCGGTGAGCGACTCCAGGTAATCGAGGGTGGCATCCGCCTGCGCTTCGGGGAGCGTCCTTGCCAGCACTTCCAGCTGTGCCGGGTCGAGCTGCTTGACGAGCGCCGGCAGGCTCACGGTGGTACCAGCGCCACGCAGCGCACGCACGGCATAGCCGAGATAGCGCTGCGCTTGGCGTTGGTAATGAGGCTCGGTGAAGCGCTCGCCCGCCAGCGCCTTGTCGGCGATCTCACTGGCGCCACCGTGGCCGAACGGGTTGTAGACCGATGGGCCGATGGGCGTCCATTCGATGAACTTGCGTTCGGCGAAATTGGCCGCCTCGACCAGATGTGCACGCATGCGGGCATCGCCCTTGGGATCGATCACGACCGCACCGAGCCCTGCCTCGATCGCCCGAGTAGCAAGCCATGTCTCGGTAACCGTCTTACCCGAGCCGGTGGCGCCCACGATCAGGGTGTGCTTGCCGCCACTGTTGCTACCAAGCGGGATCGCGAGCGTCTTGCCATCCTCGGCGCGTCCAACCGGGACGCGCTCATCGCGTAGAGAAGTCCAAGCGGAGAGGTGGACGATCCGCTCGAATAGCCACCGTGCAAGCGCATCTAGCGCGTGGATCGGACCGCGGCGCTTACAAGCGATCTCGGCCAGATCGCCGCCGGCCATGAGATCTTCCGCATGCCAGTGGCGACCGCGTGCGCTGGCGCAGACGGCGGCGGTGCCGAGCGTGCTTGCCCAGCCGGCCAATATCGAGTGGGCGAACAGAGTGACGGGAAGCGCACAGTCCGCCCACGTCCAGCGCAGATGATGGCGGCGCATGACACGCACCGCGAACAGGCCCAGTACGACGCCGATCGCGATGTGGACCGTCGTCGAGCAAACCATCCGACCAGTTCGCTCAGAGGTTGCAGCGGATCGACTGGGGTTTCGTTGCTGTATTGAGATGCGGGCATGAGCCGCTCCTTTCTTGGACCGGCTCTCGCCGGCCGTTGGTGGTCAACGAGAAAGCGGCGAGCCGATGGCCCGCCGCGATGTTGCATTTGCATGTGGGCTCTATGAGCTCCGCCAAGGTGGGTTCAGAACGTCTGCAAGGAGCTTCTAGATAAGGCGGTAGCCCACGCCCCAGACGTTCACGACAAAGCCGTCGGCACCGACCGCGACGAGCTTGCGACGCAGGCGGCTGGCGTGACTGTCGAGCGTGCGCGCACCCTGATCTGTACGGCGATTCCAGATCGCGTGCAACAGCTCGCGCTTGGAACAGACTGTCGTCGGCTTACGAGCGAGATGCACAAGCAGCGCGTACTCGAGGCGGCACAATTCGACCTGGACTCCGTCGAAGCTGACGATGTGCGCAGCGGTATCGATCGCGAGCGAGCCAACCGACAGGATCGGAGCATCGACAGCGTCCTCGGCGCGTCGTAGCAGTGCCCGCAGGCGGGCACGCAGCTCCAGGTAGGAGACCGGTGCGGCGATGAAGTCATCGGCACCGGCGTCGAAGGCACGCAACATCTCGAGATGACCGACTCCTGAACCGGTCGCGATCACCGGCAGACGTGCATCCCAACGCGCTCTGATGCCATCCATCTCGCAGGCGCCACGAATCTCCTCCAGTAGATCGAGGGCACCGCGCGGCGCATCCATCTCGCCAAGGATGACCACACCGACACGGTGCATTCGCGCGAGTGTGCGTGCGTGCTCCGCGCCGCTGGCGAGCACCGCTTGGAAGCGGTCGGCACGCAGTTGCTCGACAAGCTCGCGACCGAGCGACGGATTGGACTGGACAAGCATGATCGCGACCTCCCGCGGACCGTCATCAACCTCGGCATGCGACGCCGATCGATCATGCTTGACCTTCACTGGAGTTCGACCTCGCGTGGACTTATGCGCAGGCCCTTGCGCGCGATCGAGCCAAGCACTTCACTGTGGATCCACGGCGTTATCGCCTTCTCGCCACCTTCGGGCATGATCCCTATCCGCCGTGCCAGCCAGCTCGTCTCTCCGCTGAGTTTGCCGCGACGATCCCGCTTGACCACGCCACAACGCAATGCGATCTCGCTCATGCTGGTGCCACCTCGATCGACCGCATCAAGGACGGCTTCGCGCAAACGACGGTTGAGCACTACTGGGCTACTGTCGAGGCGCTCCAGTTCAGAGCGCATACGAGTCACCGAGACGCCGTGGTCGTTGTCGTGCTGCCTGATCGCCTGCTCGGTAAGACTGCGCATCGGCTCGTAGCTTTCGACAGCGCCGATCACTTCGCGCAAACTGGTCTGCTGCCAGCAGCGATCGTCGCTCTCGGCGGCAGCCCGGCACCAGCGCATCTGCAGGATGCAACGCTCTCCCTGGATGGGCGAAAGGCGGTAAAGGTTGCCGTCGCGCCCTCCTACGAGCGCGTCCTGAATATTCAGGTCGTGCTTGATGCCGTCTGCCTCACAGGCCAGCGGAGAGATCCGAAGATCATCTGGGCGTATACGCCGACACCAACGCCCCTTTCTGTCTTTGAGGTAGTGGTTGCAGACGAGCTCTGCGTTGCCCTGCGGCTCGTCGGCGGCAAGATGAGCGACGAGCCTACGGTCGCAGAGCGTTGCGGCATCACGATCTAGCACGAGCACGCTGCCGCTGTGGCCCGGGAGTGCAAGTAGATCCCGAGCGCGTCCCTGCTCGTCGCGGTAGCTGGCAAGCCGGGTGCTTCTTGGGATCTCCTCACCGTGAGCTTGGCTATGCGAGGGCAACGGACACGACCGCGCATGGCGATTGCGACGCGAGAACGAACCGTCCCTGGCGGGCGGTGCAGATGAGATAGCAGGCGACATGAGGGCTCCTGACGGTCTGGGCGGCGCCATGCTGGCGTGGCCTGGTTGTGCTGATGCACGCGCCTTGTAGGCATGCTTCAGCGCGTCGTCAAGTGCTGGGACGGCGCCTGTCGCGGCGCGAAGAAGAAGTCCGAGGCCCCCTAAAGGGGGTCCTCGGAGCGGGCTGTCACCGTCACGCGCCGGCCACGAAAGTTGGCCGAGAATCGCTCAGCTCTAGATCCGCCGAGAATGATAAACACGCGACCACCAAACTCCTGAGCAGGGCTGGTTGTCTCTGACTTTCGTCAAGAAACGAAAACGAAATTGGCGATACGCGCCGGAATGCACATGGAAGCAGAGAAAAGAAGAGCATCCAACTTAGCGTCCGCGGACAACGCCTACGCTTACTATGGAGGCCGATCAGGCCCATCTTTTTGCTAGCAAAGGCGACTGCATGGCGCCAACCCGGCCGGGTCGGCCACATACTGCGAGGATGGCGCAGTCGCTCACGTGCTGGGTATCCGGGTGACTGCACAAGTTCTTCCTCACCTGTGTTAGGCGACTGCAGCCGGGGATATCGAGACTGCAGCAGAAGCGCGGCAGACGCATGAGCGTTCAGAGGCCACGTTTGACCAACTTTGCTCCTGACAAGAGCTAGACGCAACAGTGAGCAGTTCGCATGAATCGGCCCGGGTAGTCACAATGTTGGTTAGTGGACAAGAGCGAGGGACGCAAAGCGAATTCTCAGTCGGCTGGCAGAGCCCCAGCCCGCAACGCTCGAAAGGGCAAGCGAGCTGTGGCTGATCCTCGCGCCCGGATGATCGAGGCGATGCTCACGAGCGTCGGCGAGCAAGGCTACGCTGCGACCGTCGTTGCGGACGTGATCGCCAAGGCAGTTGCTTCTCGCAAGACCTTCTATGAGCATTTCGAGGACAAGCACGCCTGTTTCTTTGCGATGAGCGAAGAGATCATCGACGAGTGGGTGGCGCGCGTGGAGCGCCCTGAGGTCACCTCCGGGGATGGACGCGAAGTGATCGAGGCTCTAGTCGACGAGCTCTTCACCCTAGCGCTCGAGAGTCCAGCTTCGCTGAGGGTAATCGCGGTCGAGCTGACGGCTGCTGGGCCGGCCGGCATTGAGCGCCGCGAGCGGGCTCTCTACAGACTCGCGCAGCCGCTACGGGAGGCACTCGGCCAGGAATCGAGCGACATCGATTTGCTCGCGCGGACGATCGTCGGCGCGATTCTGCGCATTCTCTACGCTACGAGCTCGACGTGGGGCACGCGTACGTCGTCCACGTCGCGGCGCCTTGCTTGCGCTCGTACCGGAGGTGTCGACTTGGGCCAGTTCCTACATCTCGCCTGCGAGCGTCGCCTTGGCGACACGGTCCCACCGGTGATCAGGAGCCTACGTCTCCAGTGGGCGGTCGCGCCCCGGGAACGTTGTCGCTCGGATCGCGCGCAATCGAGCGCCGCGGACTGCCACGAGGCGAGGGCAACGTGTCGCGCAGCTTCGTCGTGCACAATCAGCGCGAGCGAATCCTCGACGCCCTGGCGAATTTGGCCGCGGCGAAGGGCTTTGGAGCGACGACGATTCCCGAGATAGTCCAAGAGGCGGCCGTATCGGTGCAGGCATTCTATGAGCATTTCTCCGGCAAGGAGGATGCTTTCCTGGTGGCCTATGAGCTTGGTCACCGCAAGGCGCTTGCGATCGTCGAGCGTGCTTACGAGGCGCAGGAGGACTGGCCGAAGGCAGTGCGCAGCGGGGTTGCTACGTTGCTCGAGTTCCTTGCGGCTGAGCCCGCCTATGCGCATCTTGCCCTGATCGACGCTTTGACGGCCAGCCCAAAGGCAGCGACCGTGGCACACGACGGGATGAACGCCTATGCCTGGATGCTCGAGCCCGGATTGGAGCCAAGTCTCGATGGCAATCCCCCCACGGCCGATCGCAGTCGAAGCGACGGCCGTGGCACTGCTCGAGCTCTGCTTCGTTTACGTGGCTGCCGAGCGAACGCGAGAGCTGCCCAGCTTGAGCGAGTTTGCCGCGGAGATCGCTCTGCGCCCATTTGCAGACGTAAATGTGCGGTGAAGCGCATCACGCTCCATCCGATCAAATCGTCATTGTGGTGTTTGTTCAGTGGCTCTTTTGTAATCACGCGTGAATGATGCGGACATGGTTGAAGCTAAGCAGACCGAGATCGACGAGCAGATCGTGGCATTTGGGGAGAACCTACGCCGCGCACGCAAGCGCGCCCGACTCACACAGGTAGAACTCTCGACGGCGGCGCCACTCGACCGGGCCGCGATCAGTCGCCTGGAGTGTGGGGAGCGTGCTCCTGATTTGCCTACCCTGTTGCGAATTTGCGCGGCGCTTGGGGTCGAGCCGAGAGATTTGTTGCGCGGCATCGGCCCAAAGATCGTCTCCCCGTGGCGTGCCCAAGGGAGCACATGCACTGGCGAACACGAACGGACATAGCGGACGATTTGGAGCGAACCTCAAGTGGGCTCGAGCCCGTGCAGGTATTTCACAGGAGCGACTCGCACTCGATGCCAAAGTCGATCGCGCAGCGATCAGCGTCTATGAGAACGGCGGCCGCCAGCCGAATTTGCGCACGGTGCTAAAGCTCGCGCTCAAGCTCGAGGTCCGCCCCGCCTTGCTGCTCGACGGAATCACACCCTAAGAACGTGCCTCGATACCTGCGCCTCTGCCAGCGTTTATGGACCGAGCTGGGCGCCGCGGGATATCGCAGCGTGCGCGGCGCGTATTGGTAGTACGCGCAAGACGTCACGGGCCGATCCAGCGCCGTGGTTAAGGCCCACCTACCCCGCATCTCGGGGTGCCGCAGGTATCGAGATACGTTAAGATTCCACCCTAGCACCAGTCTAGGGAGTCTCGCGTGACGCCATGGCTCAGGTCAGGCCATGTCGCCACGCGAGACCATTACTCTAACGCGAGGAGAGGAACGCCGCGCCAGAGTTCGTCCGGAAGCCACGGCGGGGGTTACCACGGCCATCCGAACCCTCTTCCCTTGTCCGCCCATTCGGTTCCCGGGAAGTCTTGTGTATCCCCTCCACCCTCGATGAGATCAATTTTCTCGGCACTTCTACTACGGCCCGATTTCATAGCAGCAAACCGTACCAATGAATCGGGGGTCAGGATGGTTCCGGATCTCCGATCAGACGTGATAGTCGCACATTGCTTGATTGGTGTCAAGATAGCCATGATGGAAAATCTTGCTTATCCTGCACGAGGGCCGGCCGGGTCTGCAACTGCAGCCGGGAGGCCTACTCCGACTCTCGCGGTCGCGCCCCAAACCGGCCCTCTGTGAGGATTGGTCGACCGCTGGGACGCTAGTCCGCAAGACGTCCCGGGTAGACCACGCCGCCGCGCGCTGACGACGGCACCAAGAATGCTCAATCGGGTGGACTTTGTCAAATCTATCTTGTTAGTTCCATTCTGCTGTTTCTTACTTGACGACAAGACATCGTGCCAAAACCCCCTTTTTCGCCACTGGCATGCCTTGAGCACGGCCGCCGATAGATGCGAGGAGGACCGACTGGGGGCGCACCGATCCGGAGGCTTCCTCCCGTGGTACGACCACTCCAGCCGGCCCTCCGGGGATGGTTGGCCCAGTGCCGGGACGCCCCGTTCTCAGGTCAGAGATATTCCCGACTCCGTGTCGTTCAGACCCGTCGGGCGGGTCCGGACGGCATTGTTGGGCACCTGGGCGAGGGTGTCAAGAGAAGTATCGAAGTCCTCACAAATTGTTTCCGATGGGATTTATACTATCCCATAGAATAGTAAAATCTCGATGAATCTGATTTTGCAGAATTCCGCCTATACGGAAACCAGCTCATCAGGACTTAGCCATTGGCCTGCCTGTAATACCGCACGACTCAATCAACGGCTCTCGCCTACGCGGATCGCCACCGATCGCGATCCTCACCTCTGGTGGCAGAGCTGGAACGTGCCAGCCTTGCAGCAAGGCCTCATGGGCGTCACGCTCAGCAGCAAACAAGATGTTGGTGCGTCCTTGATACTCCCAATCTTGGGGATACTCGCCCGCGTAGGCGCGACATGCTGTCAGTACCTTGTCCGCTCGCCTGACGCACTCGCGAGCGCGAGCGCGATCGCGGCATACGAACACCACAATCGGTAGCTTGCTGCCCGCACGCGCGTAGCGCCCGAGATTGGTTGACCAGCCTGCAAGGAAGTGGTCGTAGCGCTCGACCTTCGCGGCAGCGACGCCCTCGGGCAAACGATCGTCGAACTCGACAAGCAGCTCCTGGCCTTCCTTGCAAAGCAGTGTCGCATCGGGCCTGATGCTCTGGAAACGCTCGACCTCGAACCTGTTGCCATCCTCAGCTGTACGCATGAAATCGTGGGGAGTGCGACCCCCGGGAAGGCAGAGGTCACCGAGGGCCAACATCGGGCCGTCTGCCTGACTTCGAGCGCTTCTGCGGGGAGATCACAGACTCCGTCTGGGCCTCTCAGCTCCAGGAGACGCTCAGACAGCGCTCGCTCGACAGCGAGGGTCCAGCCTGCGACACGGACGTCCTGGCGTGCCTGTCGCAGCAGCTGGTCGTCTGTTTGGTGTTGGGGTGAGGGGATGGTTGGGTCGTCCCTGTCGGAGCCCCCTGCGGGGAGAGGCTGACTGATGGTCGAGTGGCCGCGCACAGTCAACAGCTCGCGTCCCGACGGCGTGATCGAATAGCACATGGGCATCCCTCCACCGTCGCGACGATGGAATTGGAAGCGAGCCACGAGCCCAGCGTCGGAGAGTCGCTTCAAGCGGCGCTGGGTCGTCGTAGCGGCACGCCCATCGTTGAAGCGTCGGTGTATCTGGCTGCTGAGCACGTGTCTCAGTGATGCCAGGAGCGCGAGTATCTCTATGTCCAGCGGCTCAGGATCGAGCTCGACGATGACGGCAGGCGGCCTTGCCCAGCGCATGCTGTGGGCGGCGCCGATGTCCACCAGCTCGCTATAGCTGTCAGCCGGGCTTGCCGCCTCCTGAGAGAGGTCGCTGCCGTCACGGGCAAGCGCTGCCGCCAGCACGGAGGTACCTACCGCCGGAGGAGCCTGGGATGCCTCTTGCTTGGCCTGCTCGCGCCCAGCGCGCTCCCAGTGCGGCTGGCTGAGGTCCTGTACATAGCGTCCGCCTCGCTCTGCTTGTTGTGCCGTATGAAAAGCCAAGCGTTGCTCGTCCACAAGCAGCGGGAGAGTTTGGGCGATGAACGGGGCCTGGCGGCCTTCCGCCGTTACCCAGCTTGCGATCGCAGAGTGTCGGGGCAAATGAAGGCGCACATCGGGGCGCCCCAGCATCGACAGGTTGCGAATCCCTGGACGAACGGTGTCTGAGAACTCGGCCATCATCAGGCTTGCAGCGTCGCGTGCGTCCTCGACCGATGCGGTGGCGAAATAGACGCGATGGGCAAACAGCGCGTCCAACTGGTCGCGCATGTCGCGATCGACCCATTGCGAGTCGGTCTGCCAGCAAGCCACAGTCTCCAGGCCCGCCGAGCGCTTCAGCGCCATTGTCTCGGCAAAGCCTCTGTTGAGCACAAGCGGCGCCTCGTCCACCTTCAGAGCCACGGCAGTCCGCTGCGCGGCCGTCGACGCCATCTTGGCGGCGCGCTAGCGCGGCGTCGAGCATCCCTGTCAGCAGTTGCATGAGCACGCTGGTATTGCCGGCGCCCATAACGCCAAGTGCACCCTTGACGACCAGCACCTCTTCGTTCGCGATCACCTCGTCGAAGCTGACCCGAAGCGAGTCATTGAGCAGGACGCGCTTGATCGAGGGCGAGTTGAGCAGTCGCGCCAGCTTGTTCACCGGCGCATCCAACTTGGCAGTGGTGGTACCGCGTGCATCGGCGAGCTGCGCTGAGAGCTCGCCGGTGAAAAACTCGGAAATCTCCTTGAACTCGGGTTGCGTGCGCAGTGCACCGGCAACGCGCGAGCGGTAGGCGTAGCCCTCCTCCCCCACCGACAGGAGCCGCGCCGCATCCCATAGCGTGCTGTGGCGGTCATAAGCCAGCACGGCGATGATCGCGTTGCGCAGATAGCGGTCAGACGAGGCTCTGATGTCCCCATCACTGAAGAGGTTCTTCAGCGCCGAGACAACATAGTCGGCGATCGTGTCGGCCGGCGCGTCCACCGCCAGCGGATTGAAGCCGCAAGTCGGGTGAGAAAAGTCAAGCAACGTGCACGTGCGGTCGGTCGGCACGACGCTGACGGCGGCCTCAGCGGCGTCGCCCTTGGGGTCGAGCACTATTACCGCGCAACGCTCGCGCCGAAGGTCCTCTGCGACCGTGGCCACCAGATAGCTCGACTTGCCCTGCTCAACCGTGCCTGGCACTGCCGTGTTTTGGCGACGCAGCGACGGGTGGATCGAGACCGGACCACTGGCGTCGCGTAGCGTGCCCGTCCCTTCCAGCGGGCGAAAGATCGTCGGCGGAGCCGGCGCAAGTGGCAATGGATTGCGTGCGAAGGGAACAGTGGAGTAGTCCACCGAAGGCATCTGCCAGACGTTCGCGAGCTCTGTTGAGGCGAACACGCCCTTGCGGATCGAAGGCAGCGGATTGCCCTCGCCGCGCGAGACGCGTCTGGTGTACATGCCAAACCAGCCGTGGCGGACCGACGTGCCGCGCTCCACCAAGCGGTTCTCAGCGCTTTCGGCACGCAGCTCCGAGGCTATCCGCTCGCAGACGGCGCGGTTCGGCCCGACCAGGCGCAGATCTACGAAGAACAAAGGTTGGTGCTGGACGTCCAGGCCTCCCTTCAGCTCCTCGTCCTCCACCATCGAGCGATCGAGCGGTGGCAGCCTCAGCTTGCGCTGACGCGAGAGGTGGTGCTCATGGCGCTTGTAGCTGCGCTTGGAGTGGCCCTCGAACAATGCCGGGGTAGGCGTCAGCGCGATCTGCACAAAGGCTGGGGCTCGGCATGCAGCCATCGTCGTGATCAGTCGATTGACCGTCGGCACGCGGTCGCGGTCGAAAGGATCGATCAGCTTCGCGCGCTTGATGAATGGACTGTGCTTCTTCAACCGAAGCACGTAGGGTGGCGAACCTAGCGTCGTCGGCTCATCCTGCAGGCGACAGTTTGGGTAGGCGCTGCGCAGTGCCGCCTCCATCACAGGCTGCATTCCCACAGGGCAGGTGAGCGACAGCCACGCCTCGCGATGGCAGTGAATCTCAAGAGCAACGGATGGCTGGCCACTGAACAGTCTCCGCCACCAGCGGCGCAACAGCCGCTTGTGCAGGGCATCGAAGACGTTCACGACCGCCTCTGTGGACGGATCGTCGCCGCGATAGGGCACGACCCTGAGGCGCACGTATCGCCTCAGCCGGCGAGCGCGCAGACGAGCGACGACCAGCGCCATCAAGCATGCGACCAGCGTCAGTCCCACACCGAGGATGGCCACGGTCGCGGTGTGGGAGGGCTTCGGCAGTATCGCGCAGAGCGGCAACTCCTTCTCTGATCCGACGAGCAGCGCGCATCGGGACGGCGCCGTGGGCGGGCGCGCTCCGGGCGGGCAGTCAGCCGCTTGTCCTCAACGCACGCGAACGCGCGCGGCGCTACTCAACCGTCGACTCGCGCCGCGACAATCGCAACATCGTCGCGCAAGCGGCCCGCTCCGCTCGCAAGCGCAAGTTGCTCGAGTCGCTGGACGATCGCGGTTGGCCCAGCCCCAGCTTGGTCGGCGAGCAGGCTGCATAGCTGCCGCGAGGTCAGGCCCCGCAGCGGTGCGCCTGCGTCGAGTAGACCGTCGGTATAGAGCACAAGGGTCGAACCCTGCTCGAGTTCCAGTTCGAAGTCGAGCACATTCGAGCCCGAGCGCACGCCTAGCATCATGCCTTGCATGCTTGGACAATGGCTGGAGCCATCGCGCGCCAGCACCACCGGCGGAGGATGACCGGCCGCCGCCACGACAGCCCGAGCGCGCTTGCTGGTCAGGTCCAACCGAACGACCACGACGGTCGCGAATCGCTGCGCCAGCGCGTGCCCGAGCATCACCTCGTTGACGGCCCCGAGAACCTGCGCCGGGCTTGCTCGCACGAACGCGAAGGCGCGAATGCTGTGACGCACCAGCGCAGTCACCGCCGCTGCCTCTGGGCCCTTGCCGCACACGTCGCCGACGACCAGCCAGCAGCCAAGCGGGGTGGTGAACACGTCATAGAAGTCTCCGCCCACATCGTTACCCTCGCCAACAGGGTGGTAGGCAGAGGAGAGGCTCAATCGCTCGAGCACAGGCAAGCTCTCGGGCAACAGACTGCGCTGCAGTGTGCGCGCCATTTGCGTGCGGGCGGCATACATGCTCGCGTTGTCGAGCGCCGTGGCCGCGCGATCCACAAGGTCGCTCATCAGGGCCATGTGCTCGGCGTCGTGGCGACGAGCGTCGTGCACGTAGAAGAACGACAGCGCTCCCAGCAGTCGTCCGCGGGAGATCAGCGGCATCGCTATCGCGGAGCGATAGCCGCTGGAGAGAGGAGCTCACGCACCTCCGGCTCCGGCGCGATCTGCTCGAGCGTGAGCGCATCGGTCAAGTCCTCTGCGGCTACCGGGGCACGTGAGCGAATCGCACGGGCGCTGGGATGCTCACCGTCGAGGTCGAGAGGGTGCTCGGCGCGCAGTTCCTCGAGCTTACCGGACTCTCTCTCGTGCTCAGCCACCGCCACTGTCTCCGCGATCGTGCCGTCCTCGCGCAACAGGTCGATCACGCACATCTGCGCGAGCCTGGGCACAGCCATCTCAGCGATCGCTCGCATTGTCTGATGCGGGTCGAGTGAGCGGTCGAAAATACCGCCGGCGGCCGCCAGTAGCTCCTTTGCCTCCCCTACCCTACGACGCTTACTCCAGTCCGTCCAGCAGCATCGACGCTCACCCCTTGTCCCACAGCATCCCCGCACTTCCAAGGTAGAGCAACGCCGACCTTCGCGCCTTTGGCAGGGCGTCGAAGAACGTCGAGATCAATCTCCTGGACCATGCACCACAAGCTATGACTGTCGTCCGGGCGAATGAGCTGTTGCGCCGACCGCAGCCCACGCCTGCGCTCACATCGGTCTGGTAGCTCTCTCCACCCGCTCGCCGCGCTCGGTAAGACACCATTCGTTGGGAGCGCCCTTTGATTGGGCATGGTCGACGTTTTCGATCAGGTCCAATCGCTCCAGGCGCGAAAGTAGCTTCGATATCTGGCCTTGATCGGCGATCCCCGCTCCGTCGGCGACTTCACGGTTGCTAGCTCCGGGATGCTCCTTGATCGCCGTCAGTACTCGTACCGTCCTATAGGTCAGGCGCATATCGAGCCCAGCCATCGGATCCTTGCCGACACCCGGCTCAGTCTTGCCTCGTCGGCGTACCTCGGGCGGGCGGCGAGACAGTTCCCGACTTGCGGCGCGAACCCCCAGGTAGGGAAGCACGATCATGCTCATCAGCGAACCGTGCAGGCTGATGTAGGGCTTGGTGCTTCGTTCGAGCAAGCGCGTGTGAATCACCGCGAACACGGCACCGATCACGCCTTCAGCAGTGACGCTCGGCGGCTCGCGCTTGACGTTGGCGGTTGTGCGGGCCTGATCGATCACCTTACGCAACTGTCCGAGCACCCGCGCGCGCTCTTCGAGTACTCGTGGACCCCCACCGAGCGCGTCCACGACACACAACCGGGCCAGCTCGGGCTCCTCGTCGATGAAGACCAGCAAGGCCGCCAAGCCGGCACGGACCCCCTCACGCCATGAGGTCTCCTGCTCATATGCCTCTACCACGCGCGAACGCAGCTGCTCGAGCGTCCGCTCGAACACCGCCAGGAAGCAGTCCTCACGATCGACGAACAGGTCATAGAACGTCTTGCGGGAGACTTTCGCCCGGCTGATCACCTGCGCGACGGTCAGTCGCGCATACCCGTTCTCCTCGATCGCCTCGACCGCAGCGCTTAGCATCCGGGCACGCTGGATCTCCGTGACGTGGCCGCGCGGCAATCCGTCGTCGCCAGGGCGCAATGCCCGCGCCTTCGAGCGTGTCTGATTGATTGAAGCCATGTTTCCCTGCCTGGTCGGTGCTGTTCATCGTTGATCCGAGATCCGCGCCCAACGGGCACAGCACTCAGCCACAAGCGCGAACGCCTACTCCGCACACCCATCTCGGCCGTGCGTCACACACAGAGAGACTCCCGGGTTCGGCCGCTCAAGTCGAGCCGTGTCTCCTACTCCATCCCTGATCGCTGTCGCTCTCGCGAAATCAGTCACCGCCAATCGTGCATGCCGATTTTTGAGCGGCGACTCTGACGGTCTGCGCCATCCGTCGCAACAGAAGCCTCGCTTAGAGCACCCAAAGCCCTGCAACACCGGCCTCGAGCTCTCTCAGAATGTCTCTGACCGCCACTTCCTCCAATTAGGGCTAGCGGCACTTGCAGCGCCTCTCGCAACTTTGCCGTCGAGCACGCGGAAGAAGCGACTACCCAATAGAAAAACCCCGCGTTAGCGGGGTTTTTCCTTAGCAGGTCGATAACCCGGATCCTGTCGTTGAACAGCCATCCATCTGAGCGGCCTACCTGGATCTCGGCGGGCAACCTGCAAACGATCCGGTTTGACCTTGCATCGGGTGGGGTTTGCCCAGCCGCCGCGTCACCGCGGCGCTGGTGCGCTCTTACCGCACCATTTCACCCTTGCCTGCCAGCCGTTCACGTGGGACGGCCGACATCGGCGGTTTGTTTCTGTGGCACTTTCCCGCGGGTTTCCCCGGGTCGATAGCTCGACCACCCTGCCCTGTGATGTCCGGAGTTTCCTCGGAGGCCTGATAGGCCTCCGCGGCTGCTTGACCTGCTACACAACCGTATCGTGGAGCATGCGCCCTGTGAAGAGTTGGACCGATACTTGCTCGTCGAGACGCTCAGTCGGCGATAAAGTGGGTCGGCAGTCAGCCGAGCTCCGAACCGCAGCCAAGGCAGAAACCGATCTGTCGATCATCGCCACCGCCGTGAAAGCTCAGCGTCATCGGACTCGCGCAAACCGGACATTCGACGGCGCCACGCACGGCAAGGCCCTCCCATGCTCCGGTGATGAGCTCGTCCAGCGTAAGCCTGCCGTGTGCATCCGCCGTCTCCGCAAGCAGTGTGCCATCCAACCGAAGACGGGTATCACGCCCGCAGGCCTCCTCAAAAGTCGGGGCCCGGTCGAGTAGCAAGGTGCTCATCACATGCTCCTGAGCAAGCCAACTACGCGTCCTAGCACCTTGACCTCCTTGGTGCGGATCGGCTCCATCGTCTCATTCTCGGGTTGCAGACGGATGTGGTCGGACTCACGGAAGTAGCGCTTGACCGTTGCCTCCTCACCGAGCAACGCCACGACTATGTCGCCCTGCTGTGCGGTGTCTTGCTGGTGGACGACGACAAGGTCGTCTTCCACGATGCCGGCGTTCTTCATCGATTCTCCGCGTATGCGCAGGAGGTAGTCGCCGTCGCTGCCGCCGGCAAGGCTCGGAACCGGCACATACTCTTCTACGTTCTCTTCGGCAAGGATCGGCTGACCAGCGGCGACCGAGCCGAGTAGCGGCAGGCTTTCCGGCCTTACGATATTGCGCACGCTGTCGACTGCGCTTCCAACGGCCTTGTCGAGCAGCTCGATGGCCCGCGGCTTGGACGGATCACGGCGCAGAAGACCGATCTTCTCGAGATTGGCTAGATGTGCGTGCACGGTCGATGACGAGGCCAACCCAACGGCCTTGCCAATATCGCGCACCGTGGGTGGATAGCCGTACTTGGCTGAGTACTTGCCGATGAAGTCGAATATCTCCTGCTGACGCTTGGTTAGGTCCATATGTGCGCGGCTCCCGTGTCGGATGTGTTGGGCCCTGGAACGAACATGTGTTCGTACAGTAGCGCGGGCGGTGGACGGATGCAACCGCCAGCCACTGCCCGAGCCAGGTGCCGGATATACTCGCCCGCTCTGCGCTCGTGGCGGAATTGGTAGACGCGCAAGGTTGAGGGCCTTGTCATGTGTAAACATGGTGGTGGTTCGAGTCCACTCGAGCGCATAGAAAATCCCTGCAAATCTGGACTATATGCGGCTGTATACGGATTGACATTAGCCAACTATTCCAATAATTGGCCGAGTGGCAACGCCGTGGCAACATCCGCAGCGATCCACATATGGATGTCTGACGCACGAGAGCGGACTCGTGTGGAAGTCGCTCTCTCGATAAGACCTCGGATTGAAGGGCTACTCCCCGTGGATCAGGCGGTATCCTCGACGGCGTGCAGTCTGCGGGATCAGGAGGAAGACCTCGCCATATATCGCGAGTCTTCACGGTCGGCCATTGCTCTACCGGGAGGTTTGTGCTGAAGAGAGCAAGCGTCTCACCGAGTCGGCTGGCTGAGGGTGCGATCACGCCATAACGGCCGAGCTGGTGCGCTGCGGCGCCTATCCCTTGGCAGCGTTCGTATTCTCCCGGCTCCGAAAACAGGTCATTGTCGGCGATGTCGACCGTGGCGCGAGCCTCTTGGGAGCGCAGGTCGAGAATGTTGTCGACCCTGACTTCACAGGTCAACACGCGGCGCTCGATCACGGCTGCCGCTAGTTCGCCCGGCATGTCGAGCTCGTCGTCGACGAGGTGTCTATACGCCTCTACTACGACGCTCTCTCGCGGGGCCTGCCGAGGTACAGCACCTCGAAGGCCCTGCGTGCTCCCCACCGTCCACCCGCGGCGCTCGGCGTCAGATCCTGCCAGCGCAAGCCACAGTGGCGTTCGAAGTCTCCCTTGACCTCCACAGGATCGAGGTCGGAGATGGCGGCAAGCAGTTCGCCGTGCCTCACATCGCCCCCGCGTTCATCCGCTCGATCGCGTCGAGCACCTCATCGAACTCGCCTTCGGAGAGCAGGTCGATCGGGCGTCGGCCGCCGAGACTCTTCTTGCGCCCGTGCAGCCAGATCTCCGCACCCTCACGCGTATACACCTCGCGCAGCTGCCTGGTCACGTAGTGCAGTTCGAGCAGCCTGTCCCTGCTCGGTCCTCGGGGTGTGCTCGATCCGGCCGACCAGTTGCGCACCTGCCTGTCGCCCACGCCCACCACGCGCGCTACATCCGCCGCGCTAAGCCCGCCACCACATGCGTCCTGGACGATCCCGGACGGACATCCCAGGCAAACTTCCCGACCTCATCCTCGGTAACCGCAGGTGGCTTTCCGGCATGGACTGCCGTCAAGCGAACCTGACTGTAGAGGGACTCGATACGGCGGGGGTCATATTGTCCTCTCGTAGACCCGCACGCAAGGAACGCTTCGGAAGCAGCAACGAGGGCGTTCGTACTAGCCTTTCAGCACCGCGATGGCTGACCGCGCGTGTCCCATTCAGTGAGGTCGGTCGGACCTCTGCGCTCGGGTCGTCCTCGCGCTTCACCTTGAACTTCTCTGGGCGCCTGTCTATAGGGCTAGCTCGGAAACGGTAATGGCTGGCGCACCCCGGCGACGTAGCTGTCCTCCGTCTCAAGCATTCCGCGTAGTTGTGAGTGCAGGTCCGGCGTATCGCTGTGGCCGTGTACGGCTATGGCGTGCTGCGCCGCCGCGGCGAGCACCTCATCCTCCTCGCCGATGATCGTCAGCGAGCAGTTGTTGTCGCTCTCGAAGCGGCGACAGTCAGCGATCATGCGTGCCATGGGTTGATCCTCTCTGTTAGAGATTTCAGAAGACGCGGCCTTTGGCAAGGCCCGTGTCGATTGTTCATGCTTTCTTTACAAAGTTGCTCGCGCCGAACCAGTCCACAACAGTGACCGGCTGGTCTCCGAGCACCCAGGCATCGCGCCCACTCGGAAGTGAAGTGATGTCTCCTGGGCGCGCGACGAACTCGGTTCCGCGGTTCCGTCGTCCATCCGTATCGCGAGTTGCCCGCTCACGTGGTATTGGAAGTGCGGAGCTTCACAGCTCTCTGTCTGAGCGACGGGCTTCACGTCGTTCGACCAGCGCCAGCCGGGCTCGAAGACCATCCGGCCCACCTCCCCATCACCGATCGAGACAATCTCGGCATGGCCGTTGGGGAACTTCCTGACCTCATCCGGTTTCCCGAAACTCTTGTGCTCGGCCTGCTGCATTGGACCTCCTAGGACGTAGACAATGGAACGATGCGGCCGATCAGCTAGACTACCTATCAGTAGGTAGTCTGTCAACTGAGATGCGAGAATGCCAGCATGGCCGCGAGAGCGCAGAGAGGGGCAGCCACATCGCACGCGGACACGACCCGGCGGACTAGGGACACACGCACTCGCGTTCTTGACGTCGCCGAACGGCTGGTTCAGGTCCGTGGCTTCAACGGCTTCAGCTATGCGGACATCGCTTCTGAGCTAGCGATCACCAAGGCCAGCCTGCACCACCACTTTCCGAGCAAGGCTGGGCTGGGCGAGGCACTGATTGCACGCTACGACGAGCGTTTCGCCGATGCCCTGGCCACAATCGACATGACCACCGCTGGCGCGGCCGCCAAGCTCGAAGGCTACGCCGGTCTATATGCCGACGTGCTGCGCGAAGGTCGGATGTGCCTCTGCGGCATGCTTGCAGCCGAGTACGAAACTCTGCCCACACCCATCCGAGGCGCAGTGGTCGCCTTCCTCGATGACAATGAGGATTGGCTCGAGCGTGTTCTCGAGCAAGGCCGCAACGATAGTAGCCTGCAGTTCGACGGTCCGGCGAGGGAGACGGCGAGAAGCATCCTCAGTGGTCTCCAGGGCGCCATGCTGGTGGCTCGATCCCACGAAGAGGTGGAGAGCTTTCAGACCGCTGCGGCGCTGTTGCTGAGGGGCCTCGCCGGCAGCGTCTAACAGGCGACAACGACGTGCCGGCGCTCGTCATGTTCGAGACGGATTCGATCTTGAGTGCGACGGCGACGGGCCTCAGGCGCATCGACTCCCGCAAGACCGCCTCGCCGCAGCAGAGTTTCGCCATCGCATCGTAGTGATCAGGGAAGCGCTGCTCCTCTAGCACCTCCTGGGCCTCCGGCATTCCCTCCAGAAAGTTCTCGGGCGCCTCATACCGCTCGGGCCGATCTCGCATTCGCTGCCGGGCCTGCTCGATGAACCCGCGGACCGCCTCGCGCAAGCGCAACAAGGACCGATCGAGCGCACGATCGGCGGGCAGTCACACATAACGCCAATACGGGACGGGAGTCAACAACCGCCGGGAGATCATCTCAAAGACCCGTTGAATGTGAAGCTGCAACTCCACGTCCCAGCCCTCCAGCGTGTTCAGGTCGTGCCCGAACGCCAGCGCCGAGGTCACATCCACCGTCAACGACGCCAGCTCGCCGGTGATATCGATGCTGCGCCCCTCCTTGCCACGACCGTGCGCCGCCGATACAGGTGGCGGTCGTGATGATGTGAAAGTAGCGCTGTAGGTGGTTTGAGTTCAGCGCGGTGACAGTCAGACGGCGCCCGCGGCGCCAGCCCTCGCCCTCCTCGGAGAGAGCACACCGGCGATACCCATTTCCGCGAAACCCCTGTATATCCCGCCAGCGCCGAAAGCCAACGTTCGGCTCATTCCCTATTTCGCCCGCCGTAGGGCGGCGCGCGGGCAGGCGCTAGCCGGGGTTCGTGGCCGTGACGATCCAGACGGCATTGCATCCGACGATCGAGCCGTCAGGCCTCTGCCACTCGGCGTAGCGGTCCATTAGGGCTCCGGCTATCTCGCCGCGGCGGCTCTCGCCGTGTTCGCCGTTGATGCGGATCAGCTCGGCGCCGGGTCCGATCGCGAGCAGGGCGTCGACCGCCTCGTCCATATCGGCGCCCATGAAGTAGTCGAAGTCGCGCTGGTGCAGCTCGATCTTCTCGAACCCTGCGGCCTGGAGGATCCCGCGGGTGGTCTCTGGGTTGCTGAGCGAAAACGGTCCGGGTCCGCAGGTGTCGGCCTCGTACTCTTCGGGCCGCGAGAGGAATCGTTCGACGACCTGCTCGGTCTCCGCCCAGACCGGGCATTCGGCCTTGCGCCGCCAGCAGACCTTGGCGAGCCTGCCTCCGGGCCGTAGCGCGCCGCGAACCGCGCGCATCGCCGGAACCGGCGCGGCGAAGAACAGCGTCCCCATCCGCGAGAACGCATAGTCATAGACGGGTTCCCACTCAGCCGTCTGCACGTCGGCGGTCTCGAACGCGATGTTCTCGACCCCCGCCTCGGCGGCCTCGCAACGCGCGTCCTCGATAAACCGCGGTGAGGAATCGATGCCGAGCGCGAAACCGTCCGGTCCGACGAGCTCCGCGAGCTGTTGAGTCGTCTCGCCGAAACCACACCCGATATCGATACAAGACCCACGCTCGGGCGGCGGAAAGAGCTCAAAGACCTCCTCGGTGACCTCCGCCAGCGCGCCCACGAACACCTTGCGGTTCGACTTCCACCGGTCATACAGGACCGTGTCCCACGCACGCACTGCTTCCTCGTTGGCTGACGCAACTGCACCCGCGCGCTGGTGTTGGGTCATCGGGCGATATTACATCTCAGCGTCGCTCCGATCTCTGAACCTTGCCGGATTCATCCAGCTGCTTCAGCCTCTCGATCGCGGCGCGGACGTGCGTGACATATCGCGTGACTGCCCCCTGCACGTAGGGCTTCGTCACGTGGTCGGGTAGCGCCCGCAGTAGGTTGAGTCGGCTCTTGGCCACCCACGCCGATAGGTCGGGCTCGCTCAACCAGCGTCCCTCCGTTCTCCACGTGCGGCTCATCATGCGCGGCCAGTCCTCAATGCTGCTGGCGTATGGATTGGGTGGACAGAGACGGTTCTTCTCAACGTCGTCGTCCCGGTGTGCCTCGACGAAGGCGACGAGCGCCGCGTTGAAGCACGGCGAGAGGTGGCGTACCTGCTGAAGCACGATCCGACCAGGCTGGAAGATTGGCGTGACGGGAACGTCGCTCAGGCCGGGCGCGGTGCAGTCCACGTGTAGAGAGTTGGGACCGGTTGTGGTCTCTCCGTGCTCGAGCACGATCCTATCGGCCTCGATCCGCCGCACCCGGCCGAGCCTCACAACATCTGTGATCTGCCGCACGGACGCTAGCTCCCGGGCGCTGAGCATCGTACCGCGGTACATCCTCGCCGGCCACGCCGGATCGATACGCGCTACTCGCCCCGACGCCTCGAGCCGCTCGAAGAGGTCCTCGACGTTCTCCGCTTGAGCGCCGGCCTCGGCGTCGAGGGCGTTCCCCTCCATGATCGCGCCGACTTGCTCCAGCGGCTGGAAGTGACGGCGGTCATAGAACCAGGCGTCGCGAGGTCTGATCCAGCGAATCCGATCCGGCTGCACGTCGTTGTCCAGAAGCCACATGCAAGTGTCCACAGCCGTCTTGCCTGACCCGAGAACCGTGTAGGAGCAGTCTTCCCGCGCCGCCGCCGGCAGGTCGTTGATCGGGATGAGCCGAACACCCGGGGCCACCTGAAACGGCACGGCGTGGGTCGCCGGGATCGACCCCTCCAGATATCGCGCATCAACGACCCTGCGACGTACAGCGACATTGTGAATCTCCCGAGTGCTCAGGTCCCTGATCTGCTCGCCGTCGCTCCCGGCACCCAGGTGCTCGTGGCGGGTGAGCACGCGAACCCGGCCTATCTCCGTCAGCCGCCTGGCCGCCTCGGCGAAGTGCTCTCGGACCTCGCCACCAGTCGCCCGCTCATAGTACCCGGCGTTCTCGCCTGCCTGGTCGAGGCGATCCTCGCCGAGCGCCAGCGAGCTCACGCCGTAGTAAGCGGAGGGGGTGTGCAGGCAAACGAAGGGATACGCATCCACCCAGTGACCTCCCGGGGCCCCTCGACGGTCGATCACCGTCACCTCCACGTCGGCCTCGGCCACCAGCGCATCGGCGAAGGCAAGGCCGCTCGCGCCTGCCCCTATGACCAGATAGTCCGTGTTGATGAGCATATTCTTCTCCTGGCCCTGTACCGAGCAGGGTTCCTTCTATTCAGCCAGGGAAAATAGCCGAAGATTCCATGACCGGGAAGTATGAACGGTCCCCCCAAGGCTTGGCCTTGGAGTCCACTGCATCTGCCCGTGAGTATCAGCCCACCGCAGGAAGCCAGTCCGCCGGCATCGCGGCAGGCACCTCGGGATAGTCAGGCACCACCCGGCGTGCGAAGGCCTCCGCCGGACGTCCAGCTACGAGACGGCTCACGTCTCCCATCGCGCTCAGCACTCGTACCGAGGAGGCGATCTGGAAGTCGGCTGCCCCGAACTCCTCGCCGCCGATGACGCCGCTCTCAAGCAGGCCATCGACCTTGTCGAGCAGTCCGGGTAGCTCGGCGAGATCACGCTGCACCCGCTCGTCGCTCGCCCCAGCCTGGCGAACGAAGGCTGGCACCACCGGTGTGAGCAGGATGCCCATCAGCGCCGGTGCAGGTAGCGGGCTGGCAACATCGGCGAACCAACGGCGCTGACTCAGGTGGTGTCGAAGACCCCAACGGATCAGGCGACGTGGCACTGCTTGCAGCACGGCCTCGCCCCAGCGCTCGGCCTCCTGGGCTGCAGCGCGAGCCCCCGGCTCGCTCGGGTAAAGGGATGGCGTCGGGACGAGTTCCTCAAGCGCCTTGGCTATTGCGAGCGAGCCCTGCACCCGGCGGCCATCCGGAAGGCTCATCGCGGGCACCGTGGCTCGAGCGAACCGGAGCGCGGAAAGCAGCAGCGGGTGAGCGCCGCCGAGCAGCTCGACGTAGCGGTATGTGATCCCCTTTCGCTCGAGCATCCCCTGCACGCCCAGGACCGGGTGCGATAGCGCGATCCCATACAGGCGGATGGGGCTCTCGATCACGACATCCTAACTTACTCGTATCCAGCAGCATTACCGTCGTGGGCGCTGGACTAGTCCGGGCGACACGCGGCACACACACCCGCTCCGATCTCGAAGCAGCGTCTCGACCGACTGACTCGACCGTGACCCCTCGGACGAACCGCGAAAGCCATTGTGGCCAGAATTTAGGCCATTTGGTCTATCATTAGGCCATGGACGTGGCAAGACCGTATACGGCGATCTCCCCCAGCGTGGACACCGCCGTGCTGATCGTGCTCGCGGGATCCAGCACGCCACGCAGCGGACGCGAGATCGCGCGCCGCGCCGGCCGCTCCAAGACCGGCGTTCAGCACGTGCTCGAGCGACTCGTGGACCAGGGAATCATCGAGCGCCTTCCAGCCGGCAACGCACAGCTCTACTCGCTGAACCACCGCCACCTGCTCGCCGGCGCAGTCGAGCAGATGGCCGGCGCGCACACTGAGCTGATCCGGCGACTGCGGGAGAGGATCGGCTCGTGGGAGATACAAGCGATGCAAGCTTCGCTGTTCGGCAGCGCAGCACGAAGCGACGGAGACATCTACAGCGACATCGACCTACTAATCGTGCGGCCCACCAAGCTCGACCCCGAAAGTGAGCAGTGGCGAGCACAGATCGACGCTCTCGCAGAGAACGTGCGCCGCTGGACGGGCAACAATGCCGGCATCATGGAGATCTCTGCAGCCGACCTGCCGCGACTAGTCGAGGAGCAGCCGCCGATCCTCGCCGAGCTTCGCCGCGATGCAATCGAACTCGCAGGCAAACCACTCCGTACCCTATTGCGTGGACTCTGATGGTCAGACGACCGTCGCGCACCCAAGTCTGCGGTCCCGTCGAGGCGCGCCGCCGCCTCGACCACGCTCGCAGCTTCCTGGAGGTCGCCGAGCTGACAGCCGACGTAAACGACCTCTCGCTCGAATACGCAAGCGTTGCTGGCTCGGTGGCGATCCTCGCGGGAGTCGCCGCCGCCGACGCAGCCTGCTGCCACGAGCTTGGACGACGCTCGCGCTCGGAGAACCACCATGACGCCGAGACGCTGCTCGCCACGATCACACCCGGCGGCAAACGCGCCGCCAGCCAGTTGCGCCAGTTGATCGAGATCAAGGACACCGCCCACTATGGGTTCATCACCATCACCACAGCCGAGCTGAAGCGCTCTCTGCGACAAGCGCGGCACCTCGTCGAGTTCGCCGAAGAAGTCCTACGGCGAACTCGACCCGAATATCCAGCTCCCCCTCCCGCCGTGACAACCTCGTGGCAACACTCAAATCGTCCGATGCGTCCGATGCGTCCGCGAAACCGCACAAAACGGACGATCTGGACGCCGGCGGACGTATCTTGCGGGCGTGGACAAGGTTGAGGGCCTTGTGGACCGAATGGTCCGTGGTGGTTCGAGTCCACTCGAGCGCACCATCATTCTCGGACTAAAACCTCCACGCCAGGAATGGCGGGAGGCAGATGCAGCGCCCACAGGAACCGACTCTGGCTCCTGTGGGCGCTTGTCGTCAGGCTCTCCGTGCCCGTCAATCCCTCGCTGGCGTAGGGCATCGTCAACAGCTTCGGTCAGCTTCTCGCCAGCGCTGGCGATAACGGCGCGGCGCAATTCCTCGCCAAGGATTGCGTCGAAGGGCTCGGCCAGCTCGCCCGTGATCGTGTCGTCGTCGCCGACTACCAGTCGCTTGAAGAACGCAAGATTGAACTGCCGTCGCATGGTGGGGGTCGCGTCACGGTAGGCCCCCTCGCAGTCGCCAGCTCGCGTCAAAGCCCTCTCTAGATTGGCTTTGGCTGCACTGAAGTCGGCTTCAATCTCGGCTAGTCGGCCTTCGGCACTGGCGATCCCGGCTGTGAGACGATCCTGCTCGCTCTTGAGCAGGTCGAGCGGTATCGCGTCGGCGTAATGTGCGTCCAGCAGCTTCTTTTGCTCCGCTTCGAGCTTGCGCAGCCGTCGCTCCTGCGCCTTGCGTTCGCGCTCGGCGTCAAAACGGAGCTTGGACAGCTCGTCGCCCAGGAAGCTCCGCAAGGCCGTGACTTCCTCCGGGGGAAGCTGCACGCTGGCGTAGTGTGCCGCCACGCGCTCTTCCACGACCTCGATACGGATGGCTCGCTGCTTGCAATCGGTGCGTTTCTGCTGGCGGCCGATGCAGATGAAGTAGGGATACGTGCCGCCTCGGCCTTTGGCGTGGCAGACGATCAGCCGACTGCCGCATTGGCCGCAGTAGATGCTGCCCTTGAGATAGTGCGGGTGCTCGCGATCCTTCTCTCCGGTCAAGTGCTTGGCGGTCAGGAGTTTCTGAACCTCATCCCAGGTCTTGCGCGAGACAAGCGGCTCATGCTTGCCGGGATAGATGGCTCCCCGGTAGCGCACCATGCCCATGTAGTAGGGATGACGCAGGAGCCGATGCAGGTGGGAGACCACCAGCGGCTTGCCCGGCCCTCGTGCCCCAGGCGCAGTTGTCAGGCCCCGCGCCGTCAGCTCGCACAGCAACCGGCGGATCGTCCACTCGCCGCTCGCGTACGTCTCGAATGCCCATGCAATCAGCGGCCCACGCTCGGGATCGACCTCGACCGTGCGGCTCTCGCGCCCGTTGACGATCTGGCGTACGTTCAGGTACCCGGTGGGCGCTCGTCCCGGCGTGCCGCCGTTCTTGGCCTTCTGCGTCGTCCCCTTGATGACCTCCGTCGCCAAGTTGCGCGAGTAGAACTCAGCTATCGAGGACATGATGCCGTGCAGCAGCAGGCCGGAGGGTGTCTGGTCGATGTTCTCGGAGACGGACACCAACTCGGCCCCGGCCTGCCGGATCGCCAAGTTGATCGCCACGTCGTCGGCCCGGTTGCGCGCGAGTCGATCAACCTTGTGAACGATCACGTACTTGACGGGATGCTCCACCAGGAAGGCGAGCAGGCGATGCAGCTCGGGACGGTCGGCAGTCTTGGCCGACTCGCCGCGCTCCACGAACTCTTCGATCACGACTGCCCGCAGGCTGGCGGCCTTGCGCTTGCAGCCCTCCCGCTGGGCCGGGATGGAGTAGCCCTCTGCCTCGCCGCCCTTCTCGGCCTGCTCCTTACTCGATACCCGCAGGTAGATGACGGCAGCGGCCCCGTCTGAACTGTCAGCTTTCACTGTCATAAATTGCTCTCGCTCCATCCGGTAGCCCTCACCTTTATTGTTGCTAAGTCTACTACACAAGGGTGCATAATGAAAGTCTGTTTCATGGTGTAACTCCACGCAATATGGTGACAGCTTGGGGCGAGGTTGTCACAATAAATAGGCGATCCGGCAGCGAGCGATCCCGTGCGATGACAGCCCGCACGCGCTCGGCTCGCACCTCATCGGGCACGACCCAACAGACGCGCGGGAAGATGCCACCGTGCGCGGCCTGCTCTTGGCCGGACTGGTAATAGTCGGCATACAGACGACACTTGCGCACGATCACGGGCAGACTCTCGCTACTGCGGTCTACCTCGATGAACCAGCGCAGCTCATACGCGCCGACGCCCAAAGCGAGGAACGCATCGGGACGCAGTACCAGCCGTCCGCCCGTTCCGGCAAACGTCCGCCAGCACTGCGGCTCGGCTTGGCAGTCCGGCACATCGACTAGCCTCTGCCAAGAGGCCAGCGTCACGTCTACGATGAGCTGCGCAATGGCAAGTGTATGATCGACAAAGCGCAGGGTTGGCTCATATGCTCGTCGCCGGGGAGTGTCCGGGCCGAGCACCCGCAGACCGACCGGCCCCAGCGCCAGCACCAGGCCCGCCGAACCCGCGCGCACGCCGCCAATGCGCCGCTCCAAAGGGATCAGCAAGCGCTCACGGCAGAGACGCGCCAGCACTCGCTGGCGGGCGCGCATCGCGGCATCGTCGTTGTCGTGCTCGCTGACGGGGAAATGGACTGCCTGAATCTGCCGGGCGCTCATCAGGCGCAGCTCCCCCACCTGCCGGATGATTGCCAGGTCTCGCTCGGACAGTCGCTCGCGGACTTGCGCGATCCCCTGCGCCGAGATATACGGACGCTTCACCGTCTGCCCCCTCGTCGCACGCCCCCAAGGTGGCAATCGTTCGTTACCAAAGCGGCAGTTATGAGAGGTGTTGTGGCAAGCGCTCCCCGGCACCCGACGCGACAACCACCCCACTGTGATTGACACAGCCGCACCTCTGTTGAGCACCGCTTGTAGCCATGCTCGGCCGTACCAGCCAGCCACCGCGCGCGCCGCGACTCAGAAAGTCGATACGGATAGTGAAAGACTTTCGTCACCAAAGTTTGCGCGCTTACTGCTTGCGTGCAGCGATTATTGAGCGACGCAGTCAACGCGACACGACGGACGACACGACAACTACTCATGAGCGTTTCCTTTCGTACGTCGCCGGGGTGTGAGGTCGTCACCCTCGCCCTGACGATGACCCAAAAACAGCTCATGCAGGTCGGCCTCAATCTCGACGCGATCCACACCGTAGGCATTGCGCGAGGCAAGGCGGATAGCCGCCGGGTCACAGCTCGGGGCGTATGGCGGCATCGTGCGCAGACTGCACCAGGGCTGCCCCGCGTCATGGACAACGAGTTGGGCGTAGCACTCAAAAGCGCCGAGACCCTGGAAGTCCTCGGCTGCCAGGCTGCTGCCAGCGGCCAATGCCCGCGCATCCTCAGCGGGCAAGCGAAAGGCAACACGGCTCTGCGCGTTCGCCAGCACCGCCGAGCGCATCGCCGGGTCGAGCTGGTGCAAAAACTGGTGCGCCAGCGCGAAGCCCGCACCCAAGCCCCTCGCCTGGGCCAGCGCGTCCGCCAGATCAACCGGCAGATGCAGGTACGTCTGGAACTCGTCAAGCACCACCGAGACCGGATGCCGCTGCACCGACGGGATGGCCGAGCGCCCCAGGATGGCCTGCCAGAGCTGGGAGATAACCAGGCTGCCGAGCAGGGATGACGCTTCCGGCCCAAGCTGGCCCGCCGCCAAGTTGACAAGCAATATCTTCCGTTCGGTAAAGACTTGGCGTAGCTCAAAGCGCGGCCTGGCCTGCCCGATGATGGCCCGCAGTTCGGAACGCATAAGCAACGGCCGGAGCTTGTTCATGACCGGCCCGATGGCCGCGAGCCGTTCCGCCTCGCTCCATGCCTCATAGGCACTCCAAAACGGTGCAAGTGCAATCGGGTCACTAACCGGCGGCACCACCCGTCGCCGGAAAGCCGCATTGGTCAGGAGCGCCGGCACCGCCGTGAGTGTCAGGCCCGGCGTGCGCGCCACCGTCAGCAGCGCGGCACCAAGAATGTCATGCGTGCGCGGTCCCCAGTGTGCGGCGTAGAGGCTATGGCATAGCCCGAGCACCTGATCGGCAACCAGCTCGGGAGAGCGGCCCGCCAGGTGCAACGGGTTGAGGCCCACCGGCCGCTCTGTATCGGTCGGATCGATGACTACAACGTCTGCCACGCGGTGAGCCGGGACGCGGGCCAAGACATCGGCAATGAGATCGCCACGCGGCTCAATGACCACTATCGCCCGACCGGCGGCCATGTCCTGGGTAATAAGGTTCATAAGCAGCGTGGACTTGCCGACGCCAGTCGGCCCGAGCACATGCAGGTGGCGCAATGAGTCAGCGTGCCTGAGCGCCACCGGCCGCTCCCGGCCCGGGAAATTGGCAGTACCAATCACCCGACCGGCTCGCGGAATCACAGTCGTGGGCGCGACCAACCGACTGCCGAGCTTGTCTACCGGCAAGTCAGCGGTTAGTCCTATCGGCCAGGCGGCGACCGTTGCCAGCTCGCTGGCGTTCAAGCGCAGCGGCCAGCGCCACGGTAGACGGGCGTCACCGACTTGTCGAGAACGAACCGAATGCAGCCGCCAGCCGACGCCGGGCGCGGCGCTCGTAGCGAGCGCCCCGACCACTTGCCGGATCAACTGGCGCTCCCGGCTCGCGTTATTAGCCTGCACGGCCACTCGGCCCGTTAGCCGCCAGCCGGGCTCGGCCTGCTTATTGCGCAAGGCCCCTCGGGCTTCCGCGTCCATCGGTGGCGGCGGGCCAAAGGGAGCCAGCAGCAGCGCACCGAGCCACGACTCATGTGCCAAGCCACTGGCGTGGTTCGGCACCGCCACGGGAGCCAGCGTGCGGCCAAGCATCCACTGGAGCGCCAAGTGCTCGCCTTTATGCAGATGCGCCAATGCCGTCAGCACGGCCCGATTGACCGCCGACAGGTCGTCGGAGCGTAGCGAGCGCCGCCGCGTTGACAGACGTAGCTCGACGGCGCGCGTCGCCGTGAGCGCCGGCCGCTCGGACAGTGCCTCGACGCTCAAACCGGGCAGGGTGGCCCGGAGCTGATCGACCATGCTCTCGGCCTGACTGCTCGGCAATGCCAAGCGATGCTCGACGGCACCGGGCAAGCCGATTGTCTCGACTATTACCGGCCGACCGCCAGCCGTCGCCAGTAGTCGGAACATTTGTGTTACCTGCTCAGGTGCAACTTCGCGCGGCCAGCGCAGCGTATGCCAAATAAGTGATACCGACCTCAAGCGCCAGTCTCCCGCTTCTGGCCCTTCGGTCGCTTGGCCTTGGCTTGCTTATGGTGTTCGGCTTCGGCCTCCGCTTCGGCCTGCGCCGCCTCCAACTCAATAAGGGTGCGCGCCAGCCGCTTTAGATCGGTCGGCCGCCTAATACCTCGTACTCGAATACGGCGCTCGCCGTGATGATAGGTTCTACTCATAGTGAACCTCCTTTCTCTCACCTTCCGAGCCGGGTTTTTGGCACGCAGAACACCACACCCCGCAAGGGGCAGATTTATCTACTCACGGAGTCACCGCGCCCTAAAACCGAGCCGTGTACCGCTTATGGCTATACCGGCAAGACTGACTAGTACACGATATTTTGCCTAGTAAGTCAATATCACTTGTGCATTTCACAACACCGACACGACTAGCTGTACCACAAGGGATTTGTCACCACCGCGACCGCCGAAATTGGTACACCGACCAGCCCGCGAAGCCAACCAAAGCAACGATCCCTATGCCAATAAGTACCGGCAAAATCGCCAGGATGAGCCAGGCCGCGACATACAACATGAGCGCCACCGCCAACACGGTCATAGCCAAACTCACGGCCTTGTCCGGCCAGTGCGAGGGCGGCGTGGTCAACGTCGTCTCCGCTTCTCCAACCCGTCCAGCTCGTCGCGCAGCTTCCGTCGAGCGTCTGCCGCATCCCGCCCCAGCTCGGCCTTGGTCTGCGCCACATCAAACCGTCCCTGGACGGCGTGCAGCCCCACCATCGTCTCATAGCTTGTCACGTCCTTTTGTGATCTCGCGCAATCCATCCACACCGCTACCACTGCCACGACCACCACCATGACAGCGAGCAATATCCAAATCACCGCGACCACCACCTACGCCGACGCCGTGGACGCTGACTCAACACATAGGCCAGACGCAACTTGTCCGCAATGAGCGGCGCAGCTCCCGGGCGATCATGCACTGCCGCCCACTGCGCCGCCGCGCCGTCAATCTGCCGTTCCAGCTCGGGGGCGAGCACCGATGAGTCCGGCGCACAGCGCCGAATGTCACGCCTGCTCAATAGGAGAGCAATTGCGCCGCCGCCGACACCACCAGCTATAAGCGCGAGCAGTATGGTCAACATTGTCCTCACACTCCAAAGCGCCGGGTAATTCGGCGGTTGTTGATAGCCGACAACCGTTCAACGTGGCGGGCTACCAGTGTCGCCTTAGCCGCTGAACCACCTGCTCGCACGAGGCCATAGTCGAGTAGGTCTAGCTCCTCCTCTAGCGCCGTGCGCGAAGCATCCGCCACGGCCTGACTATCCAGACGATCCATCTCGCTTTGCGCACGGGCCGCGAGCGCGTGGCGGAAGACTGTCAGCTCGGCCTTCGCCTGGGCACGGCTGGCCCGCGCCCCTACGACCTCACTTGGAACGGGCAGATATGACATGGATAGCCTCCTTTCGTGGGACAGTGCTAGAAGTCGAGGAAACGGGAAGCGCAGACCGGACGGAGCCGAGCAGCAGCGCTCCAGTGCCTTGCTGTTTTGCCTCTGCCCGCACCAGATCGGCAAAAGCGTGGATACCTTGACCCTCTTGGATCACCGCCTGGCGGAAGCATTCGGACTGGCACTGCTGCCTATCGAGCTGTGCCCGCTGCCCAGAAGAGAGGGTGGCGCAGCAGACGCCGACCACATCGCATAGGAAACAGTGATCGCAGGAATGGTCTGAACAGGGGTGGGTCATGGCAAGTTTGGTCTTTCGTTCGGTATACGTTTGGTATGGCACGCAAACCAACGTCTTCTAAGCCGACATCGAAAACGAAAACCGAGCCAGCATCAAGAGAAACTTTGGGGGCAAACCGGGGGGAAACCGGGGAACTCGCCCGATGACCCAGCCAGATAACCCGGCCGACCGCCTTATTTACAACGCGCTGCTGGCACTCGGACACGACGACAAGGCGCTCACGGCATCCGTCATCAAGAAGTACGACGCGCTGCTTGATGCCCCGGAGGTACTGCGCCGAACCGGAGCAAACGCCGACCCGGAGACGCGCGCGCGGGAGGTTGAGCAGATACTCCGCAACTATGTGGGTGGCATCGCTGACGAGCGGCGCAAACTGGTCACGCAAGCTGCCCTTTGCACCGAGAAGCAATACGTGGGACTTCGCATAGGGCAACGTCAAGAATTACTGGCAAAATCACACTGCATTGGTATTGACACGTTCAAGTATCATCGCAAAATTGTATTTGAGGCTATCGAAGCTGAACTGAATTATGAACCATCGTTCCGGCCAGCCGCCCCCAGCCAAGCCCTCACGGCGAACCAGCAGCCACCGCTGTCACCAGATAATCCGCTCGCGCTGGTGAAGGCTGCTGCTGATTTGCACTACGCCCTGCTGACGGCGATGTTCGTGACATGGAGTAGTCAAATGGTGACTATTGATGAGTCGCTACTACCCAAATATACCTCGTTCGCATGTCAAGCCTGCGTGACCTCTGCCTTCGAGAAGTTCGCGGTCATCATCGACATATATTGGTCTCGACTTGACATAAAGCATGACAGAGATGAGCTAGCCACTTATCTGCCCGCAGAGGCAATTGACAAGCTAGAGTTTCTGCTGCGAACGATCTGGACGTGCAGCCCTTGTCCCACCTACATGTCGCTTGAAAGTCTACCTTTCATGTTTGAATTCATGTCCGACTCGATGCTTGGATTCATGCCCGAAAAGATGCCTAATGGCGAAGGCTTGTTCTACCCATGGCGCGAGTGGTTTTTTGATGAAACATCAGGACTACCTGCGGCTTCCAGGCTAGAGCCTTTGGCCGCAAAGGCTGCGGCTGTGGGGTTTACGGTGGCAGAGCACATTGCCCTGGATCGACCAATATTCAGCGACGCACGACGAACAGCCCACAAAACGCTTGCGTATCACTTCGACCTTGATGAGCTTTCGCCGATGTTTGAGGGTAAATCACTCTACCAACTGGCCGATGCTTACTTTGATACAGCCAGTTCCAGGCTTGCAAATAGTGATCTGGTATGGTATGATAGTGACAGTAAATAGGGAGTAGGCTATGTCGTACCCTGATACTCCGTCCTTCAAGCCACCTGAGTTAGTAACTTCAGGTGAAGGGGAGGACGGGATGGTCTATCATTCGGCGTTTGGCGAAGTCCCGCCAGCGACACGTACGCTGCTAGAGAATCTGCATTCGTCGGCATCAAGAACCTGGTCAGAGCTGACATTTGGCTGGCTGCGGCGAAGCTGGCGGCTGCCTACTGAGAATCACAACATCAACGCGCTCGGAGGGGCGCTCGAACTTGACGCCTACGGCCAAGAGGCCCTAGGAGACCCGACAGTCTTTCTCCATCCCAACACCAATCATTTGCGTTATGAACTGCTGGCAGGAGTTCTTGCAGTGGGGCATTTACTGCCGATTCCAGGCGAGGAACGGTCTGCCCTCAGAAGTACGCTGTCTAGCTATAATATTCGTGGAAAGGGCTCTTGGGGCGTAGATCCATCCGAGCGACAAGCAGAGCTGATCGACAACTGGCGCCGATGGCTTCGCAGCGACGGGAGACGTCAGGCTCCTATGGACTCGGAACTGCACGGGGAGGCGTCAATGCTGGCAGCCGCTAGCTACCGCATAACTATGGCGCTCAGTCCGGGCCGTCGTCACGAAGGAGAAGAGTCTCCTAAACTTGTCTTTCCGGTTGACCGTGAGCCGTGGCGGGAAGATAAGTAGGAGATATGCGTCGCTTTGGCGAGCGGCCGTGGTCTAGCACGGCGCTGGACTGCATGGCCGCGCACAGACTGGCGAATACGCCCCTCAGGACACGATAGACGCAGCACTGACGGCCTTGAGCGGACTCGGCCAACTGTACGCTGCTCCGGAACCCTCACGCTAATCTACCCCAGCCCAAACTCCTTTGTAACACTCACCATACCGCCGCCCCTCGGCACAAAGGTAGCTCTCGCCGTCAGCTTCATCCGCTCGGAATGCCTGAACAGCTGGACGCCTACACCCGTCAGCTTGACCTTGAGCTTGCCCATCCCCGCACTTGAGAATGTCAGTTTGCCTGATGCCACCAGCACCGGCTTGGCGATGGTGTGCTTGGCGAGTTTCGCTCCCGGTGGCACGAGATACCAGGCAACAACAGCCGTCCCGGCCTCCGGAGCCGTAAAGCGCGCGGTATAGCCGCCGTTTTTCACCAGTGCCCCGATGCTTGCTCCTGTGCCAGTCGGCACCAATTGACGGCTCAATAGCGCCTTGAGCTGGGCCGTTGTAATGAGCGGTGGCTGAACTGGATGGTCGCAGCACGACACCACTAGCGGCGGTTTGATTTCAGCCGGTGCTTCTTTCGGTACTTCGTGCGGCGGTTCTACCGCGCTCACCGTGATGGTCTGGACAGTAGATTCAGAGCCAAAGTCACCAGCGTCACCGCCATAGCGAGCGGTGATGTAGTGCGTGCCGCTGACTGGAAAAGTGACCTGGCAACTGGCCGTAGAGGATGCCGCAGCGGGTACCAATGCCTGAGCCGTGCAGCCGGTGATCGGAGCGCCTTCATCCACAAATGTGACAGACCCACCGGGCGCTATCGCCCCAAGCGTCTTGGGCGTCACTGTTGCCGTGTAGGTCACAACTTCACCAACATGCGGTGAAGTAGGCGTTGCTTGAAGCGTCGTAGTCGTCGCCGACTTGCCCGATGACGCCGGACAGGCCGTTTCAGCCGTCAGGTGTTCATGGGTTTGTTCGGTAAAGCTGCCGTTGGTCGTATAGGTCACGTCAGTCGCCCAGGGAAACATGCCGCTGCCTGGGCATTCCTGGGGAATGGTCAGGCTGCTATAGAGCTGGCCGTTTTCTTCCCGTGACGCGCCAAGCCTCAATGTCAGTGAGGTAATACTGGCATATGGTTGTCCGGGCACGTCCACTATGAGCGGCAATTCCAGTCGCAGCTCTCGTCCGTATGGTGCCGCGTCTTCCTGGTACCAGGCCCGCACCGGAAAGTCAAAACCAGGGGCTTCGGCAATGAAATAGAAGTCTCGGTAGCCTTCTTCGGGTTCAGCAAAGACCGGCTGGATGGTGCCCGTCACAGGTACACGTTTGGTTACGGTGGTACCACCAGGCAGCGGTTCGCTTTCTTCAATGTCTAGCCCGATAGAGCCCACCGGGCCAGCAATTGAACCGACTGGGCAACTAGACGTGCCTTCGTGGGCCTCACCTTCACTACAGGTCGGAAAGCCCGCGCTCGATCCGCCAACCCCAGCCGGTAGATGCACGATCACTTCCGTCACTGGCTCGGGACTCCCATGATATTCGCTCCCCGTGAACGTGAACTGTGCATCCAAGGTGCTACTTTCGCCCAAGAACTGACTAGGCGAGAAGGCAGGCGCAAAGGTCATGTTCGCGGCCTGGGCCGACTGAACAAGGCTACAGCCAAGCAAGAGCGCCAGCAACACGGACAAGGCCCATAACGCCAGCGAACCGGCAGACCAGGGCAAGAGGGATGGCATTAGGCAAGTCTCCTTGTCGAGTCGGGTTCTTGCGGCCGATACGAGAGGGGTCGCACCGGCCGCAAGTCCTTATGGGCAAACAAGATGTGTACATTAGCGAGCATGGCGCAGAATGCGCAACCGTATCAAGGGATCGACTGCATGGTGGGTGTAGACCACTCATGGCTATGCCTATCCGTCGCCCCGACTCCCAAGCCGAACGTGCCCACGCTTTCGGAGCCCGCGTCCGCTCGCTTCGGCGGGCCAAGAAGCTGACCCAGCGGCAGGTGGCTGAGTGCATCCCCATGAGCCCCGGCAATCTGTCCCGTCTGGAGAACGGTGAGCATGGGCCGCCACCCGATGAGGTCATTACCAAGCTGGCAGACATCCTCGATACCGAGGCCGGGGAGCTGTTCAAGCTGGCTGGCCGGGACATCGGCGGCGCATCCTTCGAGAGCCAGGTACTTCGCGAGCTGCGCAGGCTGCACCGCGATATGCGAGCTGGCTTTGAGCGCTTGGAGAAACGGCTCGATGGAGCCGTGGCGATGGCATCCAAGTCGCGCAACGAGCCGTAGAGTCAGACGCAGCCCACCTGACGTGCCGGTTCAGGCCACCGGACGCTACGGCTCTCCGTGGCGGATTTCTGGCCTGGAAGCAACAGAGGCGGGGGCGCGGGCCGCGATTTGGCCCTCATTTTGGCCCCCTGTGTTTCTCACTATTCGGCCTGTTCTGCCGGGACGGCTTGCGATAGAGTTCCGATGCTCAGGATTGGCCCGATAGGACTATGGCTGAACGAAAGACAAGCGGAGAAGTCAAGCTCGACGGCAAGTCGCCGATCCGGGCGGCTGTCCTGGCGGCATTGATCGAAGCGCCTGGACATGGGTGGGACGTGGCCCGTCGCGCCCACCTGCGCTTGGGCTCGTCATGGGGTGTCGATGCCAAACACGTCTATTCGTATCTCAAACGATTGTTGTCTGACGAGTTGATACGAGTCGAGCGCGAGCCCTCCGACCGCTCACCTTACGTGCTGGATGTCTATTACCCGACCGAGAAGGGCAAGCAGGCCCGGCGAGCGTGGCTGGCGACTCCCCCTCGAACGAAGGTTGTGCGAGGCGACCTGAATGTCCGACTTGGGTTCTCAACCGAGGAGGACATCCCCGACCTGTTGCGTGCGTTCGGGGAACGCCGTCTCGACCTTCTCGAAGAACTTGAGGAGAATGCGGCGCGTGAGACGCCACAGGTTTCGTATGTGGGGACGATCATCAGCTTGCAATGTTCGGCGGCGGATAAGCGGTTGAGGGCCGAGAAGGATTGGATAGACGAAGCCTGTCGTAAGCTCCAAGAACTGCGCGAAAAGCGGTCACAATGAGCCTGCTCGCATTCCGGCGAGTCACCAAGCGCTTTCCTGACGGCGGCAGTGATATCGCGGTCTTGGACCGCGTGTCTTTCGAGGTCGAGGTCGGCGAGACGGTTGGCCTGCTGTGCTCGCGCCGGGGTGGCAAGACCACGCTGCTTGAGATCGCGGCAGGCTTGATGGCACCCGATGAGGGCAGCGTCTTATGGGACGACCGCGAGCTGGTCGAGATGAGCGACAGCGAGACTGCGCACGCTCGTCGGCATGGCGGGATCGGGCTTGTCCGTGGCGAATGGCGCACCAGCCGCTCGACATCTGTCCTCCAGCACATCTCAATCCCGCTCTATAGCGGGACGCCGAACATGGACGAGGCAGAGGATCGTGTCTTGCGGGCACTTGAGCTGGTGGGAGCGGCACACCTCGCCCGTCGTCGTACCTCGGAGCTTGGTTTGAGCGAACGTATGTTGGTCGAGCTGGCGCGCGCGATCATCCATGAACCGCGTCTGCTGCTGGTTGATGAGCCAGCCGTGTTCCGCAAGCTGGAAGACGCCGATGCCTTCTACGCACTGTTGCGTTCGCTGCCTCAGAAGATTGGCTGTGCGCTGTTGATCGCCTCGGAAGAGGTCACGCCGTTGCGTGGCTGCAAGCCGATGATGAGCCTTGCATACGGTCAACTGAGTTCTACGGCTTCGCGGCGGAAGGTCATCGACTTTCCCACTCTTCCCGGCGGTGCTCAGAGTGCGTCGTGAGCACCCTTGAGCTGCGGAATGTAGTGAAGCGTTACGAGGGCGGCGGCGAGACAGTCCATGCCATCGATGGCGTCTCGCTGAGCGTTGCGCCCGGCGAATTCGTCGCCCTCTACGGCCCAAGTGGCTCGGGAAAGACCACGCTGCTGATGATGGCCGCGACGATCAAGCAGCCGGACTCGGGCTCGATCACGTTCGGTGGGCAAGAGTTGACTGGTCTCTCCAAGAAGGAGAGCGCCCATTTTCGCCTAGAGACGGTGGGCATCGTCTTTCAGTCCTTCCATCTCATGCAGGGAGCTAGCGCACTCGACAATGCCTCGTTGAAGCTCTTTGGACTCAATATGTGTTTGGGCGAGGCGCATGACACAGCTCGCCCGTGGCTGGAGCGCTTGGGACTCGGCCATCGACTCAACCACAAGCCATCGGAAATGTCGATGGGCGAGCGCCAACGAGTCGCCATCGCCCGAGCCCTCGCCAATAAACCTCGCGTGTTGCTCGCCGATGAGCCAACCGGCAATCTCGACTCGCGGCGTAGCCGTGAAGTGCTCGGCTTGCTTAGTGAGATTTGCGCCGAGCAGAACATCCCGGTCGTACTTGTCACGCACGATCCACAGGCGGCTGCGTTCGTCACGCGCGTTCATACGCTCCGTGACGGAACGCTCCGAGATGGATTGGACCTCGATCTCCACGCCATCGTTCAATGAAGCGGAAGCGGCGCTTATCGTTCAACCCGACCATCTTGGGGGTCGGTATCCAGGGGCTTTACGCGCTCTACCGGGATCGGTGGCGCTACTACGGCGGCCCCGAGCTCATGGCGGGTGCTGGCATCGCCATCGGCGTGTCGCTCGTCTTTGGCGTGCTGGTTGCCAATAGCAGCATCCTGGGCTCGACCCGCGAAGCGATCAACGCCGTCAACGGCACCGCATCGTTGGAGCTGGTTGCCCGTTCCCCTGGCGGCTTCAACCAGGCACTCACCGAGCGCGTAGCTGCACTGCCAGGCGTCCAGACAGCAGTGCCGATCTTGCGCGAGAGCACGGTCATCGAGGGACCAACAGGGCACATGCTCGGGCAGCTCGTCGGCGTGAGCCCGCGTATCGTCGGCCTGCAAAGCACGGCGACGAAAGACTTGGGGGCTGGCGCTCAGCTTCTCCAGGGCGGCGTCGGTTTGCCTTCAGGCGTGGCGGACACCATCGGCGCACACACTGAAGGCCAAGCAACGCTGCTAGTCAACGGCACTCGTCGCATCGTGCCGGTCCGGGCAGTGCTCGACGCTGGTGCCATCGGCTCATTGGCGTCCAGCCGCGTTGTAGTCACGCTCTTGAACACGGCACAGAACCTCGCGGGCGAGCCCGGCCGCGTCACACAGGTTCTCGTCAAAACCTATCCCGGCAAGAACAAGCAGGTTGAAACCGAATTGCGCCAGCTCGCGGCGGGACGGCTCAACGTCGAGCCCGCCAGCCACGAACTAGTGCTGGCACAGACTGCTCTCACACCAACCAATCAGTCAACGAGCTTGTTCGCGGCTATCTCTCTAATGGTCGGGTTTCTGCTGGCGCTCAACGCCATGCTGCTGACCGTTCCCGACCGCAGATGGCAAATCGCGGAACTACGCGAACAAGGCTTTGACTCTCGTCAAATCATTGCTGTACTCGGCTCACAAGCGCTGGCCTTGGGACTCGCCGCATCGGTCGTCGGCGTCCTGGTGGGCTATGTGTTGGCGCGCACGATCTTCGATGAAATACCGAACTATCTCGCGACGACGTTCCCGATCACGGGCCATCAGCAGGTCAGCCTTCTAGCCGTCCTTGTGGCTATCTCGTGTGGAGTGCTCGCGGCATTCGGTGCCTCGATGCTGCCGGTTCTTGATCTGCGCAAGAACAGGGAGGTTGGCGCTGTACTTCAAGAACCCGGAGATCCAGGGCAAAGCATCGGTAATGACATCGTCCGTAACACGGCATTGCTTGGGGTGGCTATCGTCGCTCTCGCAACACTGATGGTGCTGCTCAAGCCTGGGCTGACGATCCTCAGCGGAGTGGCGCTGGCGCTCGCTGCCCCCTGCTTCGTTCCGATCCTATTTCGAGTCGCTACTACGGGCACTTGAACATATAGCCCGCCACTACCACGGGAAAATGGTGGCGATAGCAACGATTGAATTGGAGGCGACCGCCACTCGCTCAGTCGCGCTCGCCAGCATCACGGCACTAGCCATCTATGGAGCCGTCGCTGTCGGCGGTGCCCGAACCGATCTCATCGGCGGCATTGACAAGGGCATCTTGCAAGAGTGGAGCACGGCGGCTGTTTGGGTGACGCCGGATCAAAACATTTTCGACACCGACAGCTTCCATGTTCCGGGCGTCGCAACCACCATCGCCAAGACCGCTGGTGTCGCTTCGGTCAATGCTCACCAAGGCACTTTTTTGGATGTCGGCACTCAGCGTCTCTGGATACGCGCCGCGCCGCCAGGCAACCCGTCAATGATCCTCTCAAGCGAGTTGCGCCAGGGCAATCTTGAACGGGGAAGGGCGCTCATGCAGAAAGATGGCTGGGCGGCGGTTTCCAGTGGCTTTGCCACGGAACACCACCTCCATGTCAACAGCCAGTTCACGTTGCCTACCCCGTCAGGCGTGGCCCCTTTCAAGATTGCCGCGATCACCACAAACATTGGTTGGCCGCCAGGCACGATCACGCTCAATACCAGCGACTACAGCCGCTATTGGCAGACCACTGATCCCACCACACTTGCCGTGGACTTGAAGACCGGGACGACCCCGGCAGAAGGCGTGGACGCCATTCGGCGAGCCCTCGGCAGCACAAGCGCCCTACGGGTCCAGACGTCTGCCGAACGTATCGCTGAGGTCAAAATTATTGGACGCCAGGGTCTGAGCGTTCTTGGCGACATGGCTAACCTGCTTCTGCTGATCTCCGCACTGGCGCTCGCCGCTGCGCTCTCGGCAACGATCTATCAGCGACGTGGGCGGCTAGCCTCGCTCAAGGCCCAAGGCTTTGACCGTGCGCAACTGTGGCGCGGCGTACTTATCGAGAGTGCTGTCGTGCTCGGAATCGGCGGTCTTGATGGCGCGATCCTCGGGCTATATGGACATGCTCTTGCGGACTACTATCTGCGCGTCAGTACTAGCTTTCCGGCACCCTTTAGCGTCGGAGTGGTCCAGATCCTGCTCACGTTGCTGATCGTGGGTGGCGCTTCGCTCGCTGTCGTCGCAATTCCGGGCTACTCCGCTGCCGGCGTTCCTCCAGAACTGAGCTTTCAGGAATGAGCGTCTAGACCAAGCATATGCAGTGCTGCGCACGTAAGGCTGTCTGTTGTGAGCCTGCCATTCGCACGCACAGCGGCCTTCGCTTCGGCAACCCGGCGCTACTGGTTCGGGGTGTTCCCGGTCGTGCAATGCGAGATTCGCCGGTTGCGCAAATGTGCCAGGGATATCCCCGATCCCGTCTTGCGCAGTCTGGCGCTCGACGCCCAGCGACGTAAGTGGGCGTGCCTTGAGGGCGCGGCTGCTTTTGCGGCCTTTACGCCTCTCCGACAGCGCCCGCGGGTTACGCGCCTGCTCGTAGACCTTCAAGGCGTTTTTGACTACGCCGACACCTTGATGGAGCAGCCAAACGAGACACCTGCACTGAACGCTCGCCAGTTGCACAGCGCGTGCGTGGCGGCGCTACAACCAGATACGCCACACCACGACTACTACCAGCACCACGCCCACAGAGAAGACGGCGGCTATCTCGCCGGGCTTACCGATGTCTGCCGTGCCTCGATCCGCGAACTGCCTTCCTACGCAGGCGTCGCCCAAGTCGTCGTGGGCCACGCCCAGCGGGTTGTCTTCTACCAAAGCGACATCAACCTCGCCACAACCAGCGACTATCCGCGTCTCGCCCAGTGGGCGAAGGATGAGGGGTTAGACCTCCAGTTGAACTGGTGGGAGATCGGCGCTGCCTGCGGCTCATCGCTCGCCATATTGGCCCAGCTTGCTGCGGCCACCGATCCCGCCCTCACACCAAGCAAGGTGGATGCAATCGACGCCCTCTACTGGCCGTGGGCCGAGGCGCTGCACATCCTCCTAGACAGTCTGATCGACCGCGCCGAAGACCGGGCAACCGGGCAACCAAACTTGCTCGACCATTACGCGTCGCAAGGTGAGATGACCGAACGTCTCGGGCTGCTTGCAACTCAGACGGCCGAGCGCGCCCTTGACGTGGCCCCTCATCACCGCCTGATTCTGGCGGGGATGGTCGCGCTGTATCTCTCAGATGAGCAGGCGTGGACCGCTTTTGCTCGCCCAGCTACCGAACGCATCCTAGAAGCGACCGGGACCTTCGCCAAGCCTGCCCTGCTGATACTCCGTGCCCGTCGTCTCGCGCCGAAAACTAGACGCCAGCCATTGGAGCCGTCCTTGGGCAGACAGCCGCGTCCAGATTAGCCGCGTTGGTACTAGACGCGTTGGTACTAGTCCGACTGCGGTCTTCCAAAGATTCATATTCACGGCACCATTGGCGTCGTAATGGCCGACAGCGACGAACATCCGGCGCAGGGGGCCAAAGGTGCAGTCGGACACCAACCGGCGCTCACCACCGATGAGGACAAGTCGGGGCGACTATCCGTATCGTTGGAGCGCGGCCTAAGACTCCTGTTGGCGTACTCCGGGGGGAGCCAACTACTGGGGGTAGCGGAACTGGCTGATCTGGTCGGGTTCAGCCGTCCGACAACCCACCGCTACGCCTCCACGTTCGTGCAGCTTGGCTACCTGGAGCAAGGCTATAGGCGCAAGTATCGTCTCGGCCTCCGTGCGGCCGCTCCCGGCACCAAAATAATCCAAGAGCTTTGCCAAGTCCTGTCGCCGGACGATGCGCTCCGCGAGTTGCGCACTAAGACCGGACACACCGTCAGCATGGGCGCGCTCGACAGCACGCGCGTGCTCTACGTCCGCCGTTTCTTTGGGCATCGGCGGGGTCAGCACATGATCGACCTTGGACTGCGCGTCGGGGCAGTCATACCTGCATACTGCACCGCCCTTGGAAAGGCGATGCTCGCAAACCTCCCCGAGGACGAGCGCCGCGAGTTGGTCCCAACGATCAACCTCGTACCCGAAGGACCAAATTCGACTATGGAGCACGATGCGCTCCTTGCCGAGCTGGATGACATAGACCCACAAGCGCCGCTCGTCAGCAATGAAGAGTTCATCCGGGGAGCCCGCTCAATCGCCATGCCCATCGTACGACAAGGCATGGTGCAACCAATAGCCATCGACGTGACCGTGCCATCGACGGCATACACCGCCAAGCGGCTCTTAGACGAGATCGGACCAAAGTTGATGCAAGCAGCGGAACGAATCGCAAAGCCACTTGCCGACTAGCCGCGTGCAGACTATGACGACTGCGGTCTTTTAGACGTGCTGATAATCGGTCAACATCGCGGCGCAATGCCCGACAGACCAGACAACACCCCACCCACACCGCTCGGGAAGCACACCCAGGCGACCAGCAAAATCCCCTCGACTGTCGAGCCACTAGACCCAGCGACTCTGACGGCACGGCGCACGGTGATCCTGGCAAAGCGCCGAGCACGACGGCTGGCGAAACCGGCCTATATCAGCAGCGACACCTCATGGCGAGAAGGCGTGGCTGGCCTGGCCTACGTCAGCGGCTCACTCGGCAACCGCGCCGCGCTCGTGTCGTGCCCCGGCCCAATCGAGGCAGAGTACCTAGCGCTACTCATGGCAATGGAAGATGCCGACCGTGCCCAGCTCCCCGGCCTGATCGACTTTCGCGTGGGCTCGGCAGCAATCGCCCATCTCGCCGTCGAGACCTCACCTGCCTTGGTGCAGTTGCGCGCCCTAGTCAAGAGATCGCTCGACAATCATCAAGAATGGCGTCTGGTACTCGTAGAGGGCAAACGAAACCGGGCCGCAAGGGGAATGGCTCACCGGATGCTCCGAGGATGGCGAGAAGGGGCCAAGGCGGGGTAGTGGGCATAGAGATCGACCCAAACCGATGATGAGCCGCCTTGCAGCCTGGTCAAGCGATGAGGCGACTCACCGGGACTGTCCGCTTGGCGTGTAGCAGTTGGCAGTACCGTTGACGTATAGCGTCCCCGCAGCTCCCTGCCTCTCGTACGTGAGCTCAACGTCTCCGACAACTTCCGCATGGACTTCGGTGCTCGCGTTGAGCGGTACTTGGACATTCACTGGATCGGCGCTTTCGCTGGCGATAGTGACACTAGGCGGCGTGGCGTCGCTGGCGTCAGTTTGAGTGGCAAGTTGGAGAGCCAACAACCGACATGTCGAGCCAACAAGCTTGAAAACTTCACAAGTGGGGCTAGCAACACCACAGTTCTCGGAGCCATTGTATCCTCTAAAAAAACCGTTGAGACCGGCCACGTAACGAAAGAGCGTGCCGCCAATATCGACCGTTTCGGTGTGCTCACCTAGCAGCGTGGCTAGCGGGACAGGACCGTAGACCCTCAGGCTGTGCACAACAGAGGCGATCGAGCGCCCACCACGGTCAATTAGGGCCAGACGGAGTGGATGTAGCCCCTGGGTTGCCGGCGGGAGATTGGCCGTCGCCGCGTGGGGGCTCAGCGTCAGGATCGTGCGCCAGATTTGAGCTGTTCCCACCTGTCGCTGAAAGACCAGCTTACTTCCACCGGGGACATGCTGTGCACGATACGTGATAGCGGCCGATTCTCCCATTTCGACACTTTCATGCACGAAGCGGAACTGAACAGTCGAGCGAGAAGCCAAGGCAATGCCAGGCTGAAGCGCTGCCGCGACGAAAACGAACAAGCCAAGGGTGCGTAGCGATAAGCAGTTGCGCATGTTGGGCGGATGCCTCCTATGACGGGATGGGCGGGAGCTTATAGCACCGGATAAGCCTGCGTTGGCAGATCAATCACAACAAATGGAATGTCGATATATACTCCCGATGAAGTTTGCGGATGCGCTTTCACGCAAGCGAGTTCGCCGAACATCCCCCTCCCTCTCCGTCATATAGCTCCGACATCGCCATCAATGGAGCTAGCTACGACGAGGATCGGAGCCTGTAGGTCGCATAGGCGACGCACTCGAAACGTGGCGTCGCGCCGCGAGACCCCGTGCGTAGCGACCAGCTCACCGATTCTTTGGCAACAGGATGCCGCAGCAGACGCTCAACGCAGGCTTGGACTTCGCCAGTCCGTAGTGGGCCATCAGCCTCCCCGAGCACCTGAATGACCGCCCGCTGGACGACTCCGTTGCCGAGGCGCTTGGGTGGCGGCTGCAACTGCGCTTTTGTCGTCCTGGGCTTGACTCGACTCATCGGCAAGTCCAGAATGGATTGAAGCCTTGGGGATGGGTTTGAGAGCTGTCCTACCAAGTGCACCAAAAGCTTCGTACTCAAACCCTGCGAGGGGTTTGAGTACTGTCCACCAGGGCGCATGAGAAATGCCTGCAAATCGTAGCTTTTCCCGCGAATCGGTCCCCGAGCAGTATTGGTCGTCCCCCCGATTTCAAGTTGATCAACCGCAAGCTAACGACGATGTGGGGGGTTGTATTCATCCTCATGGTGCCGCCGCACATCGCCGCCGGAGCTATCAATACTCGCCGTGCAGCGACGATCTTCAACTGGGTGATTCCAATCGGGCTCGTGGTCTTTGCCATCGAGCAACAGGAAAAGATTTCAGGCCAAGATGCCGACAGCGGCAGCAGCCCCGATCCGAGTGTGCAGTCGCACGACGGGCGCACATTGTCCCGTCTACGCAGCCCGGGAAGACCTAGACGGCGAGATTGCCGTTGCTACGCGGGATGAAAAGGGTCGAGCCGCCGGGGACGCCGCCTCAGCTCGCGCCCCCGACCGTCAGTGGCCTCGCTGGTTGGGTGCCTAGAGCTGCTCGTCTATGCCAATTGCTCGCTCGAGCATCGGGTCAGCCTCCTGGCCCTCATTACGAATGGCCTCCAGCATGCCTGTGGCCAGCGCATCGAGCTTGCTCTGGACGGCGGCCTCAGCCCGTAGCTCGGCATTCTTGAGCAGAGCAACGAGGAGCAGGGTGATGGCCGTCAGCGCAGTGCCCATCGCCTGCTCATATCGGGCGCTCGCCCCAAAGAGGAAGCCTGCGAGCCACGCAGCCACCAAAGCCAGACAGATAACGAAGAACGCGGGCGAGCTCGAGAAATACGAAGCCCGCTGGGCAAGACGATCAAACGGCCCCCTGCGATCGGCCTCGCCTCGCTCGATGGGATGCTTGAGCGACATCAACCGACTCTGTTGGGGACGTCAAGGACTGCTCGGGTGGACACCAGATCAGCCTAGCGTCGTCATAGCCCTGAACGGCAAAGTAGCGGCTAGGCGCGAGTGCGAGTGCGCGCACCGCGCTTTGCGGCCTGGCTGCGTCGGCAAGCCTTTTGCTTGCGCCTCCTCGCAGCCTTCTTAAACTCGTAAAGGGGGTGCTACTCGGATGGCTCACAATCGAAGCGAGAGGCGAGACCTCATACGTGACTAATGCCCTGTTCCGGCCGGCACATGTGCCGGCCGGCCGGGTCGCACATGTGCGACCCGGGACCGCGCCGCATGCGGCGCGGTCTTCCCAATGATTGATATGGATTGGGCCTAGCCCTCGGGATAGCTGAAACCCCGAGCATAAGCAACGGGGTAGAGACAGGAACGATCGAGACCGAGACCCCGCATGGGCTCAGCGGCCCTCGCGGCCAGACCGGTCGTTGATCGCCAGGGCCTCGTCTTGGCCGCTGTCGCTCGTGTCCGGGTCCAGCGCACGTGCTTGCGCGTGCTGATCGCGAGCAGATTCGGTGAGATGCTCGGCCTTGATGGCCTGTTGCTCCGCGGTGGCACGTCCCTGCCGCGCCTGGGCGGCGCGTTCGTCGGCTTCAGCCTGAGCACGCTTTGCTTCGGCGGCCTGCTCATCAGCCGAGGCGCGCGCACTCTCCGCTTGGATCGAACGGCTTCTGGCCACCTGGCGCAGCTCGCCTGCTTGCTCACGATGACGTTCATCGCGCCTACGGCTGACGGCGCGAGCGATGAAGGCAATGAGCAATAGCACCACTACAGCGCCAACAGCAATTATGATGATCGTTCCGGTGCTCATGGTTTCCTCCTGAGCTAATTTTTGTTCGAGTTCCGGGCGGCCCTATGGCTGACCCGAAGACGTCTAGCCGGTAGAAGGCGCGGTGGGTCCTGGCGACGTGGGCTAAAGGCCGGCGTCCGCGGCGTCTGAAGCTGAGCCCGCCGCCCGTCAGTAGCAGAATGAGGACAGTGACGAGAAGGATCGTGAGCAGGTCACCTCCCAACGCTTATCGACTCAATGTTCTTGTCGGTCATAGACCCTCACTGGTTAGAGTTGGTGGACGACATCTGCAGTGTCTGGACGACGGCACGCAACGCGGACGACGGCACGCAACGCCGAGAAGAGAACACTCTTTTCTACAGAGAGTGCTTTCTCTCTAGCGCTACCCCTCCAAGGCATGCTCGAAACCGACGGCCAAAGGATCATTGCCGCAAGCGACGGCAGACTTGCTTATTCTCACGCGAGTGCCACACCCTCGTGGAACACGAGCCGACGTCACCCGAAGGAGATCAGCATGGACGATGCCTACCGGTCACCGAGCAGCCCCTCACAGCAGACTTTGCTCGGAGGCACCCCCCGCATCCTGGCTGCGGCGCTACTGATGGTGGCCATCGCTACCGTCGGTGGCGGCGTGGCCGCGGCAAAGTCGCCGGTCAAGCCAAGGCCAGGCGCCTACTCAGGCGATGTCGGCGCGTTTACGCTGAGCTTCAAGGTCTCGCCCAACGGTGAGAAGCTGACCGGGCTGAGGACCGACTTCCAAGGAACCGTCAACTGTGGTCCACCCGACGACGAACCCCTCTTCTTCGACTTTCCGACGCTGGGCGTCGCAAGCGGACGCTTTGACGGCGAGACGGTCATAAACAACTCGGGGATCAACCCGCGCTATACGCTCAAGGGCGAGTTCAACACGCCCACCCACGCCGAGGGTACGATCAACGTCTTCTTCACCTACCCGCACAATGCTCTCCCCCCGTGCAACGAGACCGATAAGTTCTCGGCCATGCGTCGTGACTAGCCCGCACAGACCCGCTAACGATTCGGAGACGATCTTATGAAGCGCATTTGCATTCTCTTGGTTGGCATCGTGCTCGCCGCGGCAACCATGTCAACAATGGCCGGCGCTCATCCTTCGGCGCGCTCATCCCTCTTCCACACCGTCGAACTGCGCAAGACCAAACTCGGCAAGATCCTGGTCAACGCCGCGGGATCGATTCTGTATGAGTTCTCGAGCGACCACCCGAAGAAAGACACCTGCGTGAAGATCAGCGGATGCTCGACTACCTGGGTAGCCTTGCCGGTAGAAGGCAAGCCGTCGGCGGGCGCAGGGGTACGCGCTTCACTGCTTTCGAGCATAGCCCTGCCCGGGGGCGTGAACCAGGTCACCTACGCCGGGCATCCGCTCTACATCTACGCAGCCGCGCCTACCTCGACCTCATACGTCGGGGTGAAGCAGTTCGGCGGCAAGTGGTATGCCGTCAATGCAAAGGGACAAGCGGTCAAGTAAGGCTGGCCAGACGCGGTAGGACCAGTTCGCTGGCTGGGGCCCAATCGCCGTGAGCCGACCGGGGTACCGTCTGGCGGGCCGCTCGTCCTCGCTCGATGGACTCCCCGGACTGCAGAGTTGCTTGGGGCAGCATCGTCACGATTACACGTTGACGAATGGCTCGGCGCTCGACTCCAGCCGCAGACCTTTATCGGCGAGCCGAGGCACACCGCCGTCGATCACGTGAATAACGCGTGTTGCACCGTGATGTGTGAGCAAGCTGGCGGCTGTCGCCGCTCGCACTCCCGCAGCGCAGATCACAGCAATCGGCCGCGTCGGATCCAAGCCTTGCGGGATCCCGACGATGTCATGCCATGGCGTGAACACCGATCCAGGCACATGGCCGGCGTCCCACTCGCGCTGCTCGCGCACGTCGAGCAGCTGTAGATCGGGCTCCTGGGCAAGACGATCGACGAGGTCGTCGGCAGCCACCCGCTCAGTCTCGCTCACCGGGTGTCTTTCCTGGCGCCAGTTGGTCATGCCACCGGCGAGCAGGCCCGCGATGTTGCGCACTCCGACCGACAGCGCCAGCTTGGCGGCGCGCCGCCCGTCGGCGTCGTCGCGTCCGATGAACACGATCTCCCGCTCGTGATCGGCCAACCAGGCAAGCTTGGAACCAAAGCCGGAGCTGAAGGACGGGATGCAGATCGACCCGTGGATGTGGACGTCGTCGAACTGCAAGTCCGTCCTCACGTCTACCAGCAGTGCACCCTCCTCGCGCTTGAGCATGACCTGGTGCGGATACAGCGCCGGCACCTCCACGCCACCGGTGAGCAGGGGACCGCGGTTGAGCGCCACGATCTTCTCGAAGTTCGGCGGCTGTGGACCCAGCTTGCTCACGGCGAGCGCGACGAACTCCTGCTCGTCCTCGATCGCGAGCGTCGGGTTGTGCTGCTTCTCGTAGCCGATCGTCGAGCAGATCTTCATGTCCATGCCGGGGCCACCGCACATCGACCCGCCGAGATGGGCCGGCCACAGCTCGCAATCCTCTGGGAGCGTCAGCAGCCGCTCGTGCACCGAATGGAAGATCTGACCGGCCCCCTGGGCCTGCTCGACCGCCAGGTCGGTGCGCGCGACGTCGCCGACGAACAAGCTGTCGCCGCTGAGCACCGCCCAGGGGTCGTCACCGCGGTTGGTGTCGATCAGCAGGAAGGCCGTGTGCTCTGGACGGTGCCCTGGGGTGTGAGCGGCACGCACCACCAGCGATCCCAGTCGCAGCTCCCAGCCGTCGTCAAACGGCTCGTGATCGTAGAGGAGCTCAGCCAAACGATGGACGTGGATTCGCGCTCCCGTGGCAGCGACCAAGCGCCCGTGCCCGGACACATGGTCTGCGTGGTTGTGGGTCTCAAGCACGTGCTCGATGTTGACCCCGCGGTAGCGGGCCAGCTCGAGGTACTCATCGATCTCAAAGCGCGGATCGACGACCGCCGCGACACCGGCCCGCTCGTCTCCGATCAGATACGAGGCGCAGCCGAGATCATCGTGAGTGATCTGCTTGAACAGCATGGTCTGCGTCCGTTGCGGCTCATGCCGGCTGGGGCACGATCCGGATGTAAGGCTTGGGCGTCTCCCAACCGTCTGGGTAGGTTGCCTTTGCCTCCTCCTCAGAGACCGATCCGGCGATGATCACCTTCTCGCCCGGCTTCCAATTGACCGGCGTGGCCACCTTGTGGTTGGCCGTCAGCTGCAGCGAGTCGATCACACGCAATACCTCGTCGAAGTTGCGCCCAGTCGTCATCGGGTAGACGAGGATCAGCTTGATCTTCTTGTCGGGCCCGATTACGAAGACGTTGCGGACCGTCTGGTTATCTGCCGGAGTGCGCGTATCCGAGTCGCCCTCGGTGCTTGCCGGCAGCATCTCGTAGAGCTTGGAGACATTGAAGTCGCTGTCGCCGATGATCGGGTAGTTGGGCGCGTAGCCCTGGGTCTCCTCGATGTCTTTGGCCCATTGCTCGTGCTTGCCTGACTGGTCGACCGAGAGGCCGATGATCTTCACGCCACGACGGTCGAACTCGGGCTTGATCTTGGCCATGTATCCAAGCTCTGTTGTGCAAACTGGTGTGAAGTCCTTTGGGTGGGAGAACAGCACCGCCCAGGAGCCATCGATCCAGTCGTGGAAGTGGATCGGTCCCTGGTCGGTCTGCGCCTCGAAATCGGGGGCGACGTCGCCTAGTTGCAGAGTCATACTTTGGTGTCCTTTCGGTACGCGCTAGTTGGTCTGAAATAAAGAAGAATCGGCTTATCCTGGGGTAGTCGCGGCGATGTTGTTGCAGCGCTCACACACCGCTGCCGGTATCACTCCGAGGCGCATCAGCACCGCGAACAGCTTGCAGCCTAGACAAAGTCCGAAGACCGACTCAAGTGTCGCGGCGAGGACCAGGCATCCCAGCAGCACGTCCGCGGCCACGGTCGCTCCAAAGCTGGCGGCGAGCACCGCTGCCGAGACGGAGAAGGTCGCTCCGATCGCCTGCGCAAAGCGCTTTGGCGGTCCCGGTACCAGTCGGGGCGCGACACCCCAGCGCGGGGTGATCACGCGGGTGACGAATTGCCCGAGCGGACTGAACGTCGGGCCGGCGAGAGCGCGAGCGACGAACCCGTAGGCGATGACCACTATCAGCCAAGGCGCTGCCAGCGCGATCGCCGCGAGGCTGAGCAGCACGACGCCCCCCGCGACCAGCCGAGCGGATATCTCGTTGACCGGATCGGGGAACGACAGCACTCCGACCAGCCGAGGCCGTTGGGCAAGTGTCGGTGATGCGTTTGTCCTAGTCGCCATGATCTGATCTGCCGTCGTGTGTCGCCGTGCCCCCATTGTCGCAGGCTGGCAACGTCCATTCCGGACAAAGATCATAATATCGATAGTCATTACCTACAATAGGCCACAAAAGCCACGGTCCACCACGAGCACCACCGATGAGCTTCTCGCCGACGCCGAGGACTGATATTGCGCGGCCTTGCCTACGACGTCCACAGCGGCGCGCCACACGAGGCGGCTGACACGGTGGGATGAGACATGCGACGGGGCGCTCACGCTGAGCTCTCCAGCGCGACCGCCCCGCTCGCCATCTCGCTACTCGTACTTGCTAGCGGCCGCCGTAGTTGTGCTCGGAGAAGCCGCCACCCTGGTAGCGGCCGCCCTGCTGGGCACCTGTTCCCGGCGTGAACGAGATGCCGCGCAGCACTTCGCCGCTGGCGGCCGCGCGCACAGTGCCGAAGCTCTCCGAAGCCGGGGGTGCGGTTGCGCCCAGCTGATCGGTAATCGCCACTAGCTTGTTCGGGTCGGCACCTTGATCACCGTCGCCGCTGACCGTCGAGGTAATCGCCCAGATCGTTGCCGTCCCGTTGGGGTTCACGCGACCGTCGATGTTGCGTAGGCCGTCGGTTGCCGGCGCCCACGGCAAACCCGTGGCCGCGTTGTCGCCGGTGGGGTAGCCGGGCACCGTGTAGGGCTTGCCCAGGTTCAAACCGTTCTGCAAGGTATAGGCGAGCTGCCATTCCCCTGCGGTCGAGTTGAAAACCCACTTCTGCAGACCCGCGCCTACTTGTGCAGCCGCTTCGGTGTATTCGCCCTTGCTTGTCGAGTACGCGTTTTCGCCGTTGCCCTCCTCGGCGACATATAGCGTGCTCGCGTTGGCAAACCAGATGCCGAACGGGAACGATGTCGCCTTCTTCGCCAGCGCCGTCGGGAAGCCCTTGAGGACGCACATGTTGTAAGGCTTCAGGCCTTCGGCCGCCAACTCTTCAGGGTTGTAGGCAAGCGGCCACGAGGGCAGTTTCGCGTTTGCCGCCGGGAGTCCCACACCGTTCGGGCAAGCTTTGCCGGTGGTGTCCAGGAAGTAGACGGTGTTGACGCCGTTGCTGCCGCTGCCCTTTGTGTAATAGACGACGTTGCCCGAGATGGTCAGGCCACGGAAGTTTGTGTCCTTGCCAATCTTGTCGATCTTGTCGCCGAGCTGGGTGACGTTGAAGCTGCCCACCGGTGTCGGGAATCCTGGTTCTTGCAGGAGCTCAGGCACTGGTTCGCGCGAGGGCTTGAGGATCTGTGCGCCCGTGCCGACGACCACCCCGGCCGGCTGTGGGTTGGCGCCGTTGCCGGCGTTGCCCGCCATGTAGATCGCGTGCGCCCCATGTTCTTCACTTGAGGATCGCCGCGCGACCGTTGTTGCCGCTGTAGGCGTTGGTCTCGGTGAACTGGAACTGGCCCTGGGCGTTCAACTGTGCCACCACGCGGTAGTAAGCGCCAGGGACCGGGTTGGTCGGGTCGATCGCGCCCGGGGTGTTGGAGTTGGAGACGTCGACCGTGTCGACCGGGGCCAGATAGCCCATGAACGTGACGTTGTTGCCGCGCGTGGAGAGGTTGAGCGCCAGTTCGGACTTCGAGGAGAAGCTGGTCACCATCTGGTCGGAGCCCGAGGAGACGCCCGGCTCGGTGCTGTTGGGCACCTGCAAGGTGCTGACCGGCGTTCCCCACGGTGTGAGCTGGTCGAGGAAGATCCTTGAAGTTACGCCAAAGCTTTCGTCCGTCAGCACGTTGTTCCACACTTCCGGGTAGGCGCCGCTGGCCGTAGCGGGGGTACAGCCTGTCACGCAGCCGGCCGGCAGCTCGGTGACGCCGGCCTTCAGGTTCGGGTCGTTTTCATAGACGCTGCGGCTGAGCAGCAGGTTGCCCGGCGTCAGTGCCGAGTGCCCGCCGCCGGGCGATGGGTAATGTCCTCCGTCTGCTTGCGCGGGCGCGTCGAATGCCACTCCCAGCGCACTCGACGCGAGGATCGCGGCTGCCACGCGAGCAACCGCCCGTGGGCCAGAACGCTTCGTCATTACGGTCTCCTTTGCACCGGACTTCGTGTCCGGGATGTAGGGATGGCGGAACGCGCCAACCGTAATCGCCGCAAAAGGCCACTTTGTGACTGTTGCGTGGCCACTTTGTAACCGTCGCGTTATTTCCACTTGCCCGGTAGCGCGCCAGCGTGGCCGCAGGCCACGCCAGATCAGGCAGCCCCTGGCCCCCCAAGCCTCAACTCAGCGGCGAAGCCGCACGCGAGTCCGCGCAGCCAGGCGAGCGCTCGAGTTGCGCAGTCAGGCGAGTGCGCTCAGCTCCCAGCAACGCGCGGCAGCACCAGCAAAGAGCAGCGAGCGTGGCGCTCCAGGTACTCGGATGTGCTGCCGACACCAACCGCTTGACCGGCCCGTAACCGCGTGAGCCGACCACCAAGATGTCCAGCTCATCGCCGAGGGCCGCCAGCTCCTCGCCGGCGAAGCCGTATACGGCCCGACCGTCGACACCCGGCAATGCGCGCATGCGCTGCTTGGCCTCCTCGATCATCACTTCCATGGTCTCGCCGATCGCGGGCGAGACCATGCCCGAATAGGCGTAGGACGGCACCGACACCGCCTCCAGTGCGATCACGCTTGCCCGCGTAGGGGCTGCGAGCTCGTGAGCCATCGCAAGCGCTGCCTTGCTCTCCGGCGAGCCGTCGTAACCGACGCCGATCTTCGCGATCGGGGCCGGCGCCTCGGCGTAGCTGTGGGCGGCGACCGCCACCGCGCAGGGGGAACCGTTCAGTGCGGCACGGGTGTCGTCGCCGAGCATCGCCCGGCCGAAAGCGCCGCGTGAGCAGGAGCCGACGACGATCAGATCGGCCTGCTGCTCCTCGGCCTGCTGGTGCAGACCCTTGCCTGGGCTGCTCGAGACGACGCTCGCTAGCTCTGCTTGCACGCCTGCGCGCTCGCGCTCGGCCTCCAGCAAAGTGTGCGAGCGTTCCTGCTCGGCCGAGACCGCGCCCGGGCTGGCCGCGTCGACTGGGCGCAGAACGCCGCTGTGGACGTTGAGCAGCGTCAGCTTTCCTGCCTCGTCCACGAGATGCCTGGCGAGTGCTATCGCGTCGCGTCCGCCCTGCCTGTCGTCGACTCCCACCAGCACGTTCTTGAACATCGCGTCGCTCCTTGGCTCCCTGTTGCAGTCGATATCCGCAGTCGGACCTCACCCTAGACGGCACCCCAAGCGACACCATCCGGGAGCACCCTTGCACAAGCTGCGGATTTCTACGCGATGCCCCCGCGCGCGCGGGGGCATAGCCGATTTTTGCTCAATACCCGACCCCACAGCAGACACACCGTGCCCATCCCGTTCGATGCGTAGCATCTGGCTCATACCCGATCAGGCCACAGAGGACTCCGGGCGCGACCAAGCCCAGCCGAGCCGACGCTCACCCGCCGATGCCGCGCGACAAGCGCGGCTGGCAGGTCGCGCCTGCTCCCGACGGGCGTGGCATGCCTGAGCAGACGCCGACCGGGCCTCCTCCCCACCGCAGACGCGGCTTCATCTGGTTCGTTATCGCCCTGCTGGCGCTCAACTGGCTATCGGTGCTCTTCTTCGCGCCCTCAGCCGGTCAACCTCGGGTGACGGTCTCGTTCAATCCCTACTTCCTCGAACAGGTCAAGAGCGGCGAGGTCAAGTCGATCTCCTCCAAGGGGGACACGATCGAAGGCACGTTCAAGGCCAAGCAGCGCTACCCAGCCAACGACAAGAAAGCGACGCCGACAACGTTGTTCGCGACCGAGGTGCCGAGTTTCTGGAACGGCAGCGAGCTCGCTGCACTGTTGCAGGAAAAGGGAGTTGAAGTTAATGCGAAGTCCACTTCCCAGAGCACCTCGATACTTACTGAGCTGCTACTCGGCTTCGGGCCAACGTTGCTGATCGTCGGATTGTTCGTGCTTCTCGCCCGGCGCGCGATGCGCGGCGGCGGCGGCATGGGCGCACTTGGCAACTTCGGCCGCTCCCAGGCACGGCGCATCGATCCCGAGAAGATCCGCGTCACCTTCGATGATGTAGCGGGCATCGACGAGGCCAAGGCCGAGCTCTCGGAGATCGTCGACTTCTTGCGAAATCCCGAGCGCTACGGGCGCCTCGGCGGACGCATGCCACATGGGGTGTTGCTCTCCGGCGCGCCTGGCACCGGCAAGACACTGCTGGCGCGTGCTGTGGCCGGCGAGGCACACGCCGCATTCTTTTCGATCTCCGCGTCGGAGTTCATCGAGGCGATCGTCGGTGTCGGGGCGTCCCGCGTGCGCGACCTATTCGCCAAGGCCAAGGAGGCGGAGCCGGCGATCATCTTCATCGACGAGCTAGATGCGATCGGGCGATCGCGCCAGGGGTCGGTGTCCGTTACGGGGGCGAACGACGAGCGCGAGCAGACACTCGACCAGATCCTCACCGAGATCGACGGCTTCGAGAGCTCCGAGGCCGTTGTCGTGCTGGCCGCCACCAACCGGCCTGACGTGCTCGACCCTGCCCTACTGCGTGCTGGGCGCTTCGACAGGCGCGTGACCGTGCAGGCACCCGACCGTGACGGTCGCGCGAAGATCCTCGCGGTGCACACGCGCTCGATCCCGCTCGATGACGAGGTGAGCATCGACGCCGTGGCACGCTCGACGCCAGGGATGGTTGGTGCCGATTTGGCCAACCTCGCCAACGAGGCGGCCCTGCTTGCCGCCCGCCGCGGGCATGAAAAGGTGAAGATGGCCGATTTCACAGATTCGCTGGAGAAGATCATGCTGGGCTCGCCCCGCGGGATACTGCTTTCTCCCGCGGACCGCGAGCGCACCGCCTATCACGAGTCTGGACACGCGCTCGTGGGGATGCTGACGCCCGGCGCCGACCCAGTACGCAAGGTGTCGATCATTCCCAGAGGCATGGCGCTCGGGGTGACCCTGTCCACGCCCGACGCCGACCGCGTGTCCTATTCGAGCGAGGAGCTGCAGGCCAGGATCCGTGTCGCGCTCGGCGGACGTGTGGCCGAGGAGGTCGTCTACGGCACGATCACTACCGGCGCCGAGTCCGACATTCAGCAACTGACCGCGATCGCACGACAGATGGTTGGGCGCTGGGGGATGAGCGAGGCGCTCGGCCCGATCACGTTGCTGCCAAACGACGAGCAGCCAATGCTGCCGGGAATGAACGTCACCTCTGAGCAGACGCAGCGGCTGGTGGACGAGGAAGTACGCAAGCTGGTCGAGCAGGCGCACAGCGAAGTGACACGGCTGCTCACCGAGCACCGCTCGCAACTGGAGAGCTTGGCCCAAGCCCTGCTCACAGCGGAGACACTCGACGCCTTCGACGCTTACTCAGCGGCCGGCGTACCGGAGCACGACATCGAGCCGACTCCCGTCTCCTAGAACGACTCCGCCCGGCACTCGAGCCCTCGCCGGCAACCAAGTCGCGGCGTACGCGCTGAAGATCGCGCTTTCGGGACGGCGGGCGTCAGCGCACTATGCCAGCCGCACACCCCAACACGTCGTGAGCGCCTGCCCGGCCTCCAAGCGCACCAGACCCTCGCCGCTCTGGAACGCGTTGGGAGCGCACGTCATCGGCTCGACAGCCAAGCCGCGTCGCCGGCGCGAGGGCGCGAGCGTGTCGCCGCTGTAGAGCTGATGAACTTGTGGTGCTCGTCCACCCACAGCTCGACATGGCTGGCGTCTTTGCGTGTGAGCCTTGTGACGGCGCGCCCGTCGGCGTCTCGCACAAGGTCGGTGAAGGCCGAGTCGATCTCCAGGCCGCCCAACTGTCGTGGCCTTGAGAAATCGAAGTCGCTGCCTTGCACAGGCTCGCTGCCGCTCGGCAACTGACGCTGGTCGTCGGTCAGCACAGCGCGTTCGTGCCGGCAGCTCCAGTACGCAGTCGTCGATCGAGCCCTCTCCAGGTGAGACGTAAGGATGCTGGCCCGCTCCATAGGGACACGCCTGCTCGCCGATGTTCTCGGCGGTCGTGACCACCGTCAGGCCATTGTCGCCAAGCTCGTAGGCGATCGACACGTCCAGCGTGAAGGGATAGCCGGGCTGCGGATACAGCCGTGTGCTCATCACGACCCGATGCGGCTCGCGCTCGCTCGCCTGCCAAGGGCGCCAGCGCAGCAGGCCGTGGATCGCGTTTTGCTTGGGCGGCTCGCTCAACGTCAACTGATGATCGACGCCCTCGAAGCGGTAGCGGCCGTCCGCGAGCCGGTTTGGCCACGGGATCAGCCGGCGCTCCGTGCGCGCCATCGCAGATGTCCTCGATGGCGTAAGGCTGTAGCACCTCTCGCCCGCCGACAGTGTATTCACGCACGCCGGCTCCCACCTCGACGATCGTCGCCCGCTGCGTGTCCTTGGTCAGCTCGAACTGCTCGCCTGAAGGCAGCACGGTCACAGAGCCAGCCTACCGACGTCGACTTGCGTCCAGGGGAAAAGCCAGGTTTGGGATCACTGTCGGGTCCAACTCCAGCCGTCGCACTCGCCCATTCCGCGGCGTAGCCGAGCCGTAGCGAGGAGCCCCATTAGAACGTCTTTCAAAAAGATCGGCACGCTCGGATGTGGGTGGGTGGGCCTTAATCCCAGCGCTGGATCGCCACGTGACGTCTTGCACGTACCACCAGTACGCGCTGCGACGTCCCGCGACGACCAGCTTGATCCAAGAACACCGAACGCACCGCCTATTTTCAAACACGTTCTAAGCACCAAACGCGTCTTCTATAATGCTTGCCAGCAAGCAATTATCGGAGATGAGTGAGCCTAAGCACCGACAATGACCCCACCACTCGCCTGCGGGCCGTGATCGGCAGGCTCTCGCGCCGCCTGCGACCGACGGTGGCCGGTTCGGGGCTGACCCCGTCGCAGACCTCGGTGCTGTTCACCATCGCCCAGCTCGGCCCGCTCGGCCTGACGGAGATCTCCGAGATCGAGGGCATCAACCCAACGATGCTCTCGCGCATCACCGCACAGCTGTGCCAGTCGGAACTCATCAGCCGCGAGCCAGATCCCGTCGACAAGCGCGCCGCGCTGGTACAGGCGACACTGGCAGGGCAGCGCATGCGCAAGCGCATCCACCGCGAGCGCACCGAGGCGCTGCAAGAGCACATAGCAAAGCTCACCGAGGAGCAGCGCGAGCTGTTGTGGAGTGCGCTTCCGGTGTTCGAGGCCCTCGCCGAGCAGATCCCGGGAGGCCGCCCGTGACGCGCCTGCTCGGAGCGGGACGCGCCACCTTCAAGGCGTTTGAGATCCCCAACTATCGCCGCTACTACGCCGGCCAGGCGATCTCCCTCAGCGGCACCTGGATGCAGATGGCGGCACAGGCATGGCTCGTGCTGACCCTTACCGGCTCGGCCACCACGCTCGGGCTGATCGTGGCGCTGCAGACGCTGCCGATCCTGCTGCTCGGGCCATACGGCGGCGTGATCGCCGACCGCGTGGACAAGCGCCGCCTGATGGTGTGGCTGCAGAGCGCAATGGGCCTGCAGGCGCTCGTGCTGGGACTGCTCACGGTCACCGGGGCCGTGCGTATCTGGGAGATCGGTGTGCTCGCGATGCTGCTCGGTCTCAACAGCGCCTTTGAGAACCCCGCCCGCCAGTCGTTCATGCTCGAGATGGTCGGGCCCGAGCACCTGCGCAATGCGGTGAGCCTCAACTCGGTGCTCGTGAACGTGGCCCGCACGATCGGTCCCGCGATCGCAGGTCTGCTGATAGCCACGGTCGGCGAGGGCGTGTGCTTCTTGGCCAACGCCGCGAGCTTCGTGGCGGTGATCGCCTCCCTGCTGACACTGGATCTCGCTGCGCTCAGACCGAGCCCTCCCACCGAGCGCGGGCCGGGACAGTTGCGCGAGGGCCTGACCTATATACGCCACAATCGCGATCTGGCGATCCCGCTGCTGATGATGGCGCTCGTGGGGATGTTCGCCTACGAGTTCCAGGTGACCCTCCCGGTGATGGCCCGCCAGGGTCTGCACGTGGGTGCCGCGGGGTACGGTTTCATGACCGCGGCGATGGGCGCCGGCGCGGTAGTCGGAGGGCTGCTGGTGGCAGCCGTCGGACGCACGGGCCTGCGCACGCTCGTGCTCGCCTCGGGAGCGTTCGGGGCGGTGATCATGCTCGCCGCGCTCGCCCCCACCCTACCCGTCGAGCTGGTGGCGCTCGCGCTCGTCGGCTGGGCGAGCATCTCGTTCATGGCGACCGGCAACTCCACGCTGCAGCTCGCTGCGGCGCCATCGATGCGTGGTCGCGTGATGTCGCTGTGGTTTGTGGCTTTCCAGGGCTCCACCCCGATCGGTGGTCCCATCATCGGCTGGGTTATGGCTCAGGCGGGCGCCCGCGCGGGACTTGGTGTGGGCGCGATCACGTGCCTGCTTGTGGCCCTGCTCGGTCTACTCGCACTGCGCGAGATAGCCCCGTTTACGCGTACAGACACAGCCCCGCGGCCAGCCCAGTCCTGAGGGCGGTTAGGAGGAAGCGTCGGCGAAGAAGTCGATCAGCAGCTCGCTGACGCGCTCGGGCGCGTCATGCTGCACCCAGTGCGTAGCATCGGGGATGCGCTCCATGCGCAGGTTCGGCACCCACTCGCTCGCCGGTTCTGCCAGCTCTGAGCCGAGATGACGGTCGAGCATCCCCCAAATCACCATCGTGGGTGCCGGGATCGGCTTCATCGCCGCCTGCGTCGCGCGCGGCGAGCGACGCAAGGCGGCACGGTAGTAGTTGATCATCCCCGTGAGCGCCCCCGGCTGCGACCAAGCCTCCACGTAGCGTTCGAGGTCCTCGTCGGTGAACGCCTTTTTCGAGTCCGCACGCAGCGAGCGCTTGGCGAAGGAGAAGTTATCGCGCGCGATCAGATACTCGGGCAGGCGCGGGATCTGGAAGAAGAACATGTACCAGCTCTTGCGCAGCTGCTTCAGCGTCCTGAAGCCCTCCAGCATGCGCGCGGCATGTGGCACGTTGAGGATCGCCAAACGCTTCACCACATCGGGATGGAGCATCGCCACCGCGTAGGCGACGGCGGCGCCCCAGTCGTGGCCGACGACATAGGCGTCTTGCTCGCCGAAGCTGCGGATCAGCCCGGCGATGTCACCCGCGAGCAGACCGGCGTCGTATGCGCGCCAACTCTGTGGCTTGTCCGACAGGTCATAGCCGCGCATGTCGGGCGCGACGACGTGGTAGCCAGCTTCGGCCAGAGGCCCGATCTGGTGACGCCAGGAGTACCAGAACTCGGGAAAGCCATGCAACAGGACGACCAGTGGTCCCGTGCCGGCCTCGACATAGTGCAGGCGGATGCCACCGCCGACATCCGCATCGCCGTGGCTGAGTTGTACCTCGGTCGTGCTCACTACGCCCATCGTAGACCTCGCCGTCCGCTCGCGATGTCACCTTGTAGCTCCCACAAGCATGAAAAGCGAGGAAACGTGTCCGTTGCACTGCTGATAGCCGGTCTGGTCGTGGGCGCCTTGGCCGGCGCCGCTATCGCCGCGGCGCTTGCGCGCTCCGGCAGCGAGCGCATACGCGAGCAGCTCGACTCCGTCTCCGCCGATACCCGTGAGCGGATGCGCGACGAAATGAAGTCGATCTCCGCCGACGTGCTCAAGCAGACCGGGGATTCGCTGGCGCAGCGCCTGGCCGATCAGCGCCGTGCCGAGGAGGAGCGCGGTGCTGCTGAGATGGCCAAGCGCGCTGAGGAGCTCAAGGGCCTTGTGGGACCCGTCAACGAGAAGCTCGGCCGAGTCGAGCACGAGATCGGACGCTTGGAGCGTGAGCGAAAGCAGGCTCAGGGCGAACTGGCGAACATGGTGCGCCAGCTGCACGAGGGCGTTGGCGGCCTGCGCCAAGAGACCGGAAACCTCGTCTCAGCGCTGAAGCGGCCCAACACGCGCGGCTCTTGGGGTGAGATCCAGCTGCGCAACGTGATCGAGATGGCCGGCATGATCGAGCACTGCGACTTCCTCGAGCAGAGCACCGTGCAATCCGAAGACGGGGCGCTGCGCCCCGACGTGCTCGTCAAGCTGCCTGGGGAGAAGCTGATCGTGGTCGACTCCAAGGTGCCACTCGACGCCTATCTCGCCCACCTAGAGGCCCAGAGTGACGAGGAGCGTGGCGTACAGATGGCACGCCACGCGCGCCAGACTCGCGACCACATAACCAAGCTCGCCTCCAAGGGCTATCAACGCCAGTTCGACACCACCCCCGACCTGGTCGTGATGTTCGTGCCCTCCGAGGGCATCTACCACGCGGCCCTGGCCGAGGACCCCGCGCCTGATCGAGTACGGCGTGCACCAACAGGTGCTGATGGCGACCCCCACCACCCTGATTGGGCTGCTGCGCGCGGTGCATTATGGCTGGCGTCAGGAGCTGATCGCCGAGTCTGCGCGCGAGATCGCCGAGTCCGCGCGCGAGCTGCATCGGCGCATTGCACGCTTCGTCGATCCGCTCGCGAAGGTGGGACGCGCGCTCGGCTCGGCAGTCGGCTCCTACAACGAAGCGGTCGGGTCGTTCGACAGCCGCGTGCTTCCGCAGCTGCGCCGCATCGAGGAGTCTGGCGCGAAGTCCGAGCGCGAGCTCACGAGTCTCGCGCCGGTCGAGGCGACTCCGCGGCCGCTCAGCTCGGGGTCGCACCCACTTGAAGATCTGCCTGACGGCGAGCCGACCCTCAAAAGGATCACGAGCGCGGCCGCGACCGGCACGGTCGCCGGCAACTCGTCTACGGCGAAGAACAGCAGGTCGAGCGAGATCGCAAGCAGCGCGACCAGCAGTGCTCCCCAAGACTGACGCGCCTGCTCGCCCGTCGCGGCGAGCAGGCCGCCGAGCACACCGGCCACGAACAGGTCCCCGTAGCCCATCACCGCCGAGCCGAACAGCTCAGCCTGTAGGCGGGGCAAGCCGCCCACCGGGTGAGCTGTGTTGAGCGCGTTGTTAGGGGCTTGCAAGAGATTGGAGACCACAAATGCTGTGTCGGCGCAGGCCATTGCCACGATCCCGACCGCGAGCCAGCGTGCCGGCGTGACGCCCGCGATCAGTGCACCGAGCGCCACACAGCTGAGCGCTGAGAGCAAGACGCCCGCGCCTTGGCCCAGGAGCGCGCCGCGATCTGCCCACGCCAGCACGAACAACGGCACGACCAGCAGCGCCAAGCCAGGGCGGGCGCCGTGCATCAGCCAGCCGAGCGCGAGCGCGGCTAGCAGCGGTACCGCGACCAGGGCCACATACGTCAAGGCCTGCGCGCTTGCCTGTTCAGCCAGCGAGCCCACCACCACGAAGCCAATGATCGAGAGCGCCGGGACGAGTGCCCACAGGCGACTTTGCAAGCGCGCCATCCATGCCGGTGACCAAGACCGCGGCAGGGCCACGACCATGCCCTGGCAGAGCGATAGCACGGCGATAGAGGCCCAAAACGGAATCACATAGTCAAAATAGACGCGAATGACTCGTTGGGACTGGACATGGGAGGACCGCTCGCAGGCAAACCTCGCTCCACCCATCGCGCCCGAGGAGACCGGCGAGGAGCCGGAGACTCCCGTCTCGGCAGGCACCGCGCCACCCCAGCGCCCCAACATGAGCCCGGTCGCTCGTCGCCGCCGCGTCGCTGCCATCGGGTTGGCGATCGTTGTGGTGGTCGTGCTGATCGCGGCTGTTGGCTCTCACAAAAGCTCGGGCAAGACGCACCTCACCCCTATCAAGCACCACCGGGCCGTCCCCACGCTCACCCCAGCCGAACGTGCGGCAGCTGTCGTCAAGGGCGAAGAAAATGCGGTCAACTCAGTGCTCGCCTACACGCCGGCGGTCACCAGCGGCGGCTCGCATGGCAACGAGCTTGCGCTCACCTTCGACGACGGGCCCGGGCCCTATACACAGCAGCTCGTGACCACGCTCGACCGGCTGCACGTGCACGCCACCTTTTTTGCGATCGGCTCCCAGGAGCAGTACTTCTCCGCCGGCACGATCGCCGAGATCAAATCTGGCGACGTGATCGGCGACCACACCGAGACACATCCGATGATGGCGACGCTCTCCCCGCACGAACAGCACGAAGAGCTGTTCGATCAGATGGCCCAGATCGAGGTGCTCGGGGGTAGGCATCCTCGTCTGTTCCGCCCGCCCTATGGGTCGTTCGACGCGACCACATTCAAAGAGCTGCACCATCTGCATCTGCTGATGATCCTGTGGTCGGTTGACACCTCCGACTACACACTGCCCGGTGTGAGCGCGATCGTGCATACCGCGCTTGCCGGCGCGAAGCCCGGGGCGATCATCTTGATGCATGACGGCGGCGGCAACCGCGAACAGACGATTGCGGCGTTGCCGGCGATTGTGAAAGGACTTCGCAAGCGTGGGCTGCATCCCGTCACGGTCCCGCAACTGCTCGAGGACGACCCGCCCCCGCATGGGCTGCCACTGCCGACCAACCTGAGTGGTGATTGAACTAAGGCGTTACGCGCGAGAGCCACGATTTGGCGATGCCCCCGCGCGCGCAGGGGGGCATCGGCGCGCCGGCACATTACGCCCGAACGCACAGCAGGTATCAGTGCGCGAGCTGCACCGTCTTGACGACCAACAACACCATCGCCACCACCAAGTAGCCGCGCAACATGAGCATGCCTGCCTTGCGTCCCGGCGACCACACCGGACGCTCCAGCAGGGCCAGCGGCGGCATCGTCCATGTGCTGCGCTCCACAACCGGCTCTTCATCTGACGCCATCGCCGGTTGTGCCGAGCGCCGGCGTAGCGTGAAGGCGCCCGCGACCAGCAACGCCGCCGCGGTACCGAGGCTGAGGTACTCGAACAGAGCCGTCACATCGATGCTCGGGAACATCGTGCTCGCCATCAGGATCAGCGATAGCTCGACCAGCACGGCGATGATCACGCTTGCGATCGCGTTCAGCCAGGGCGGGTTCGACCACGGGCCCAGCACCTCGCGGTCGTTGCACAGCAGCAGCAGGAACACCGTGGCGCTCGGCAAGAGTACGCCTGCCAGCGCCTGCACCGAGGTCGTGATCAGACCGAGCGGGGCGCCTGGGATCAGCACGATGCCCGCCGCGAACGCCACCATCAAAGTGAAGCTCGCGTAGAACACCTTGGCGTCGCGAATGCCACGGTTGAGCGAGTGGCGCTGCCCGAACACGTCGCCGAACGCATAGGAGGTGGACAGGGTCACGGCCGCGGCGCCGATCAGTGAGGCATTGAGCAGGATGATCGCGAAGAACGTGCCCGCAGTCGAGCCAAGTGTCCGCCGCAGCTCGGTGGCGACCGTGCCGGCGTCGTTGAAGTGGCCCGCGTAGACGGTGCCTCCAAAGGCAAACGCGGTCACCGAGATCAGGGCGCCCGCACCCAGCACGACCACGAACGCTCCGATCACCGTGTCGGCGCGCTCGTAGTTGATCCAGCGCGGCGTGATGCGCTTGTCGATGATGTTCGACTGCTGAAAGAACAGCTGCCACGGCGCTACCGTGGTGCCGACGATCGCGATGATCAGCAGCACCGCGGTCGAGCTGACGCCGCCCTTGATGCTCGGCGAGAATGTGTCGTGGGCGATCGTGCCGAGATCGGGGTGGGCAAGCACCAGCAGTGGAATCACGAGGAAGTTGGCGACGACGAACACGTACATAAAGCGCTCCCAGCTGCGAAAGCTGCCTGTGGAAGTGATCGCCACCAGCGTCAGCGCGGCAGCCGGCACCGCTATGTACTTGCTGACGCCGAAGTACTCAAGCGCGAGGCTCACGCCGATGAACTCGGTGACGATCGTGAGGAAATTGAGGATGAACAGGTCGCCCACCGAGAACCAGCCCCAGAAGCGCCCGAAGCGCTCGTTGATGAGGCGCGCGTGGCCGACTCCGGTGACAGCGCCCAGGCGGATCACCATCTCCTGGTTGACGATCAGCACCGGTATCAGCAGCACCAGCGTCCACAACAGCGTCGTGCCGTAGTTCTGGCCGGCTTGAGAGTAGGTGGAGACGCCGCCGGCGTCGTTGTCGCCGACCATCACGATCAGGCCGGGGCCCATGATCGCCAAGAGCGCCAACAGCTTCGCGCGTACGCCGCGCCTGGCGCCCGTGTCGTGCAGCTTGATCGTGCCGAGCGCACCGCGAATGTCGCCGATATGGGCCTCGTCGAGCACCGGCGGCACGCCATCCGGGCGTGGCAGCGCCGGCGGCGTGCTCAGCGTCGTCTCCTCGGTTGTGTCCGGGCGCTCAGACATAAGGCCCGGACTCTAGTCGCGGGCGAGTCCGAAGCATCTGCCCGGACGAGACCTCAGTCGCGGGCGAGGCCGAAGCGGCGCCGCCAGCCGGCCGGCAAGGTGAGCTCAAGCACGTCATCGACGGTGACTACCCCGACGACGTGCTCCTGCTCGTCGACCACAGGCAGCATCACGAGGTTGTAGTCGGTCATCGTGCGCGCGACCTCCGGCAGGTCGGCGTCGGTGTGCACTGACTCCGTCTCCTGCTCGGCGACGTCAGAGAGCGGCGTGTGGGGGTCGCTGCGCAAGAGCGTCACGACCGCCGCCGAGCCCGACAGCTTGCCCTGTTCGTCGTGTAGGTAGACGGTTGTGAGCGTGGTCGGGGCGATCTCACTCGAGCGCACCCGCTCTAGCGCCGCGGCCACTGGCTCCTCCGCGGCGAGCACGATGCAATCAGGGCTCATCAGGCCGCCGGCCGTCTCCGGGTTGTAGCCGAGCAAGCTCTCGATCTGGTGCTCTTGGGCGGGCGGCAGCAGCGAGAGGATCCTCGAGCGACGATCCTGCTCGATCTCGACGATCAAGTCGGCCGCGTCGTCTGGGGCCATACGCGCGATCACGGCTGCTACCTGCTCATCAGGGCGCTCGCGGATGAACTCGAGCTGGTGGTGCTCGTCAAGCTCCTCGAAGACGTCAGCCTCCAGCTCTCGATCTTGGCCGACGGCCTTGATGATCTCCTCGCCCTCCTCGTGCGATGCGGCCTCGACGAGGTCGGCGATCTCGGCTGGGTGCAGGTTCGCGAGCTTGCGGTGGGAGAAGCGCAGCCGCGCGGTTGGGACGTGGTCGACGAACGGCTCCAGCGACGTCCAGTCCAGAAACGCCTGATCGCCGACCCAGCCCTTCAGTGGGCGTGGCAAGCGCCGGCGCAAACGAGCGCGGCGAGCGTTGTCGACTCCGACAACCCTCCACCAGCCCTCGATACAGGCCAGCTCGATCTCGTGCGCTGTGACGAGCACCGGCGGATCGGCCTCGATGTCGACCAGTGTGCGCCCGAGCACATCCTGACCGAGCAGCACCTCGCCCACGCGCCGCTCGAAGCGCTTGAGCGAGAGTTTTTCTCCCGACAGACGCACTGCGCCCGGTTGCAGCTCGGCGACCCGCGCGATCGGCACGAACAGCTCGCGTCCGCCGATGCGCGCCTTCAAACCTGTAACCGGCGGATAGCCGCCGTCAGCCAAGCGTACGATCAGGTCTTCGACGCGGCCCAGCCTCTCCCCCGCCCTGTCGAGCAATGGACTGCGCAGGACCGTCGAGAGGTGCATCACCGGCTGTGACAAAGCGTCCATACGTTAATGCTCCACCCGGACCATATCGAGAGCGAGGACTACTCGCAAAGCAACGCCGCGCCGATCGCGCCACCCAGATCGCCGAGACTGGCCAGACGCATGGTCGGCGGCTGCTCGTCCTTGAACAGATGTGGCTTCATCGCCGCCAGGATCCGCTCGAGCATCGGCTCGCCGAAGCGGCTGCCCAAACCACCTCCCAGCAACACCAGCTCCACGTCGAGCAAGTTCACCGCCGAGGCGATGCCGCTTCCCAGCGCCTTGACCGCGCGCTCGATCAAGCGCTGTGCGAGCTTGTCCTCGTGCTTGAGGGCGTGTGCCCACACGCCGCTTGAGAGCGTCTCGCGTTCGCGTTCGCGCATGATCTCGAACAGGTCGGTGTGGTGACCTTTCTCGACCATGCGCTTTGCCTTGGCTTCCATCGCCCGGCGTCCCGCATAGGCCTCCATGCAGCCGCGCCGGCCGCAACCACAACGCGCGCCCCCTTGCTTGACGACCATATGACCGATCTCCCCCGCGTCGCCACGACCGTGCCACAGCTTGCCGTCGAGCGCCACGCCGCCGCCAATGCCTGTGCCCCAAAAGACCCCGAGCAACGATTTCGCTCCGCGACCGGCGCCGAGCAACAGCTCTGCATTGGCGGCCACGGACACGTCGTTGCCCAGCTTCACGCTCGGTCCGAGCTGCTCGGAGAGCATTGCCGCGAGCGGCACTTGGTGCTCCCATTCCGGCAGGTTTCCCGCGCGCGCGAGCGTACCGGCCGCCGCGTCGACCTCGCCCGGGACGCCAGCGCCAATGCCGTCCAGCTGCGCGACGTCGAGTTGTGCCGCGGCCGCTGCTTCGGACATGCAGGCAACGATCGCGTCGATCACCGCTGACGGGCCGCCCTCGTGCGGTGTCAGCCTCCGCGCCTCCCCCAGAACGGCGTGGTCCTGAGCGCGCATCACGATCGTCTGGATCTTGGTCCCGCCGAGGTCGATTCCGCCGTAAGTGGCCATAGGCTCGGACTTTACCCGCCCTTAGGGCGTTTCTTCTCCCACTCTTACGCCATAACCCCAATATCAGAGATGCCGATGACCGAGCGCACAGGAAGTCCCTGGCTCAACTACCTGCTGGGCCTCTTGTGTGTGGGTGCGATAGTCGCCGCCATCTTGCTCGTCGGGCCGGCCTCCGGGAGCACAACTGCCGTCACGCGTACGGCCAAGGCCGCCGAAGGGGTTGTCCAGTCCACCGTATCCGGCAGCGGCAACCTGCAGCCGGCCAGCCAGCTCAACCTCGGCTTCAAGACGAGTGGCACGGTCACCAAAATCTACGTGACCCAAGGGGAGCACGTGACCGAGGGCAAGCTGATCGCTGAACTGAACCCGCAGAGCGCCGAAGTGACGCTCGAACAGTCCAAGGCGACACTGCTATCCGCCGAAGCGAACCTCGCCAAGGAGGAAGAAACCGACGGCGAAGGCAGCACTGGATCCGGCGGATCGGCGTCCGGCGGCGCGAGTGCAGCGGCCGCATCGGTTCACCCGATCGACGCCGAAACGAAGCCAGAATCGGCGCCGAGCACTGTGCCAAACACGAGTTCCACGGAACCAACCCACACGACCACGACACCGAGTGCCACTACCACAGAACCGACCCACACCACTACCTCCAAGACCACCGTGTCCCAGAGCAAACGAGAGCAGTCGCAGTCGAGCGGCTCGTCCTCCAAGGAAAGCGAAAGCTCAGGCTCTTCGGGCAAAGCCACCGTCAGCGCCGCGACACGCGAAGCCAACCTTGCCTCGGCCAGGGCTGCCGTCAAGAGCGACCAGCTGACTGTGCAGAGCGATGAAGAGGCGGTCGGCGACACCAAGCTGTATGCGCCGCAGAGCGGCACGATCGTCTCGCTCTCCGGGCAGGTCGGCGAAGTCGTCTCCGGCAGCGGCACGACCAAGGCCTCCAGCAGCAGCTCCTCGAGCTCGTCGGGATCGGGCAGCTCCGCGACCGGCGGCTCCACGGCAACGGGGCGCTCTGACCAGCGGTGCCTCATCTTCATCCTCCACCGGCTCGGACTCCTCCAGTTCCTCGAGCTCCGCCTTCGCGGTGCTCAGCGATCTCTCCTCGATGCAGCTCGTGGTGGCGCTGAGCGAATCGGAAATCGGCAATGTCAAGGTTGGGCAGATCGCGACAGTCACGGTCGAAGCGCTCGAAGGCCGCAAGCTGGCGGCTCACGTCAGCGAAGTGGCCACGCTCTCGACCAGCAGCAGCGGTGTCGTCAGCTATGACGTCACATTCCAGCTCGACCAGATGGAAGCGGGGCTGAAGCCGGGCATGAGCGCGACTGCCGAAGTGGTCGTCAAGCAGGCGGAAGGTGTCAACGTGCCGACCACCGCCATCTCAGCGGATTCGGTGACGGTGGTGCGCGGCGGCAAAGACGTGCGCCAGCGCGTCGTCACGGGCCTGGCCGGCAACACCTCGACGATCGTCCTCAGCGGCCTGAAGGCGGGCGAAACCGTCGTGCTGCCTGCCGCCACCAGCACCAGCTCCAGTACCAGCCTCACCTCCCGCCTGAGCCGCCTCGCCGGTGGCGGCGGTGGGCTCGGCGGTGGCGGCGGCGGCTTCGCCGGCGGGGCGGAGGCGGAGGCGGCGCCTTCTTCAGGGGCGGTGGCTGATGCACCGCCCCCTGCGCCCGAACGACCAGAGCGAGACGCGCACGCCGCGTGTGCGCCCGCTGGTTGAGCGTGCGCTGCCGGCCCGCAGCGCCACCCGCAAGAGCGCTAGCCGTGGTCGTGCACCGGTCATACAGGTGCACGACGTCTCCAAGACCTTCGATCTCGGCCAGATCCATGTGCACGCCTTGCGCAAAGTCTCGCTGCGAATCGACACGGGCGACCTCGTCGGCATCATGGGCAGCTCCGGCAGCGGCAAGAGCACGCTGATGAACATTCTCGGCTGCTTGGACATTCCCACGAGCGGTCGCTACCTGATCGACGGGGTCGACGTCAGCCATATGGACGAGGACGATCTCTCCGACCTGCGCAACCGCAAGATCGGCTTCGTCTTCCAGAGCTTCAACCTCGTGCCGCGCACGAGCGCGCTCGACAATGTCGAGCTGCCGCTGGCCTATGCCGGGTTGAATCGCGCCGAGCGCCGCCGCCGCGCCGAGGCGGCGCTGAGCGCGATGGGCATGGCCAACCGTTTCCACCACCAGCCTTCCGAGCTCTCAGGCGGCCAGCAGCAGCGCGTCGCCGTGGCGCGAGCGATCGTCACCAACCCTTCTCTGATCCTCGCCGACGAGCCGACCGGCAACCTCGACTCGCACTCGACCGAGGACGTGTTGCGCATCTTCGGCCACCTCAACGAAGAAGGTCGCACCGTGGTCCTGATCACGCACGAGCCCGATGTCGCCGACCAGACCAAGCGCGTGATCCGCCTCTCGGACGGGGAGATCGTCGAAGACCGCCGTCTACTTGGTGTGCGCGACGCGCCGCCGGTGCTGCACGCGCAGAAGTCGCCCACAACCGACCAGCGGGTGCAGGCGCTCGGAGGTCAAGATGATCGGGTCCGGGCACACTGCGCATCGCATGGAGCGGGATCACGACGAACAAGCTGCGTTCGGGGCTGACGATCCTCGGCATGACGATCGGCGTCGCTTCGGTGATCGTGCTGATCGCGGTCGGCAACGGCTCCTCCAAAGCCGTCGAGTCGCGCATCCAGAGCTTGGGCACGAACGTGCTGATCGTGATGCCGGGCGGCGGCGGCTTTCGTCTTGGCGCACGTGCGAGCAGCGCAAGCGGCGTCTCGCTCACCAAGCAGGACGCCGAAGCGCTACAGAGCCCAAGCCTCGCCCCAGACGTGCAGAGCGCCTCGCCCGTCGTCAACGCCGATGACGTGAAGCTCGTGTCAGGCAGCTCCAGCTACGAACCGTCCTCGTTCGTCGGCACTACACCCTCCTATCTGACCGCCCACAGCTACAACGTCGCCGAAGGCAGCTCGTTCACCTCCGCCGACGTCAGCCAGCACAAGCGGGTGGCTGTGATCGGCCAGACGGTCGTCGAGGAACTGTTCTCCGGGATGAGCCCGGTCGGGCAGAACATGAAGGTCAACGGCAGCAATTTTGAAGTCGTGGGTGTGCTTGCCTCCAAGGGAACCAGCGGCACGACCAACGAGGACGACGTCGTGATGGCGCCGATCACCACCGTCCAGAACACACTGAGTGGAGCGGGACCGATCGACTCGATCACCGTGCAAGCGAAGTCGGAGTCCTCGCTCAACGCTGCCGAAGCGGAGGTCTCGACGATCATCGAGGAACGCCACAAAATCAAGGACACCTCGGAACCGGGCTTCAGCGTGCTCAACCAGGGTTCGCTGCTTGAAACCTCGAGCTCCACCAGCAGCGTATTCACAACGTTGCTGGGCGAGGTGGCCGCAATCTCACTGCTGGTCGGCGGGATCGGCGTGATGAACATCATGCTCGTCAGCGTCACGGAGCGCACGCGCGAGATCGGCATCCGCAAGGCGATCGGCGCGCGCCGCAGCGACATCCTCACGCAGTTCCTGACGGAGGCGGTGCTGGTCTCGCTGATCGGCGGCCTCACAGGTGTGCTCGTCGGTGTTGTGGGCAGCCAGTTCGAGATCGCCGGGGTACACCCGGAAATCGCCACGTACTCGATCTTCCTGGCCTTCGGCGCCGCCGCCCTTTCAGGTCTGTTCTTCGGCACCTATCCGGCCGCTCGCGCGGCTTCGCTGCGACCGATCGAAGCGCTGCGCTTTGAGTGATCAACCGCCCCCCCAAGAGGAGTCCGTCATGCCCCCTGAGCAAGTCACCGTCGAACAGCAGGAGGAGTGGTTGGAAGAGCCGCCGGAGTCGGAGCTACCGCCAAGGCCCCGCCGCCGGCTGCTCACGCCGATCCCGCTGGCCTTGATGGGCGTGTTGGCGATTGCCTGCGGTTTCATCGGCGGCGTGCTCGTCGAGAAGGGCGAAAGCTCCTCGAGCTCGTCGGGCGGCGGCGCGTCGGGTCTTGCCTCGCGCTTTGCCGCTCTGCGTGCGGGCGCATCCGGAGCTTCCGGGACTTCAGGGGCCGGCACACGCTCTGGCGCCGGCTTCGCAGCCGGTGGCTCCGGTGGCGGAGCTGGTGTCGCCGGCTTCAAACGCCCGACGGCCGGCACCGTTGCCTATCTCGACGGGAGCACGCTGTATGTGACCAACGCCGAAGGCAACACCGTCAAGGTCACGACCTCGGTTGGCACGACCGTCAACAAGACGGTGAAATCGTCCGTCAAAGGCATTCACCCCGGCGAAACGGTGACCATCACCGGCGAAACCGGTTCGGGCGGCTCGCTCAGCGCCGAATCGATCAACGTCGGCTCCGGCGGCGGACTTGCCACCCTGTTCGGCGGCTCTGGCGCCCGCGGCGGCTCCGGCTCGAGCTCGCCGCGGCGGCGGGCGAACCCGCGCTGTTCGGAGGCTAGCCATGCAAGAGTGCTCTCTCCAGAAGCCTGTTCATCGACAAAGGAGTTCCATGCCTCACGCCAACACTCGCAACCGCAAGCCCGCGGTCACCGCGGTTGTAGTCCTGCTGCTGGCTTGCCTGAGCCTGGCGGCCTGCGGCAGCTCGTCGTCGAGCACCACGACGCCCTCGAGCGCCAATGCGGCATCGAGCGCCAACGCGGCATCGACCGGCGCTGCTTCTGGCACGTCCTCGACGGGGTCCACGTCCACCACGCCAGGCGCTCCAGGTAACGGACGCGGCTCGGCTCACTTCACAGCCTTGCGTGAATGCCTCCAGAAGAACGGCATTACGCTCCCCAAGCGCACCCCGGGCTCTCGTCCGAGCGGCGGCTTCGTCCCAGGCGCTGGTGCTGGTGGCGGCCCGCAGCTGCCGAGCGGCGTAACGCGCGCGCAATATGAAGCGGCACTGAAGAAGTGCGGCGGCGGGAGCGGACACTTCTTCCGCGAGCAGTGGGACACGGCAGCTCAACAATCCCGTGTTCAAGGCCGCTCTCACGAAGTACGGCAATTGCTTGCGTCAGAACGGCATCAACCTGCCAGCGGCGAACACTTCGGGTAATGGCCCGATCTTCAACACCGAAGGGGATCAACACCGCCGGCTCGCAGTTCAAGGCCGCTTCGGCGAAGTGCCGTAGCGCTGCTGATAGGCGCCTTCAGGCGTCCGGCCGGGGCGCCTGGCGCCGCTGGAGCACCGCCGGCTGGTGGCCAAGCCGCCGGTGGCGAAAGCAGCACAGGCTAGAGCAGTGCTTGGAGGGTGAGGCGGGGGTGTCAGTGCACAACACCGCCGCCTCGCTCGACTTGGGTCGAAGTGGAGTGCGATGCGGCAGGATCTCTACCGCGCTAAGGACTAGGGTCGTGCGCCTGTACCGGACCCGCCATTGTTGGGCACGACGCTCTTGTCGCGTATCGCCGAGGCGCTCGGCTTGGCCGACAGCTTCGGCGTCTGCAGGGTGCTCAGTTGCGTCATCAGCCGCTGCCACTCGAGCGTGTTCAAGATCGGGTTGGCAATGAGCGGGACCGTCGCGCTCGCGCTCGCCGCGTGGGCAGTCTTTGCACCAACGTTCTTGCTCGTCCTCGCCGGGGCAGGCTTGGCCAGCTCGATCTTGATGTAGGCGGAGTAGTCGGACGCGGCCACGGTGCTAGGCGCATCCGGATACCTCATCAGGCTCACGATCCGCTTCGGCGCGAACTTGTGTTGCAGCGTGAGCAGTGTGCGAATCGTGATGTCGGTGATCGTGCCCGCTCCCTGATGGCCGGCAACCGGAACGCCGTTGATGGCCGTCAGATAGATCGTGTCCGGCGGCGGGAAGGTGGTCACGACGCCCTTGGCCGTGCGCTCGGTGCTGCCGCAGCGTAGCTCTCCGACAGTCGGCTTGAGCCCGCTGCGCGAGAGGAACACGAGCAGCGCGAGCGCTTGGGAGCCGACCTTGCCGGCGGCGACCTGTTCGCGATCGCAGCGACCGAGCTTGATGTCGGGATCCGCGAGCACCGCGCTCTCGAGTTCGGTACGGGAGAGCAGGAAGGCGTCGCTTGCGGTAGCACCGGCGAGTATCGGGCCGTCTTTGGCGCCTTGCGGGTGCAGGGCGACGCCGAGCTGGCGCCAGTTCTCGAGGATCGGCCGCGGGTCGATCGCGCTCTGCGCGCCGGCCGGACGGATCGCGAAGCGCAGGCTCGCGTCCGGGCTTTCGACGTTCGATCCGAGGTGACCCAAAACCGTGCCTTGAGCTACGACCGAGCCGCGACCCAGCTTCATCAGACCATCGGCGGCCTTGGCGCCGGCCGAACGCGCTGCCAGAAGACGTGCGGCTGCTGCCGCATCGGGGTTGTCCGGATGGGCGAACACGCGAACCTTGCCTGCCTCGGCCGGCGCTTGTGCCTCTTCGGCCGCGCCTGAGGATGCGGCGTCGCGACCTTTGCTGAGGTGACCGTCTTCTTCTTGGCGACGTGCAGCGTGAGCGGTAGCTGGCGTCCGGAGCTTGCGGCCAGCTTTGGCGTTGGGTCGCTGGCGCTTTCGCCGCTCTGAAGCGCGCCCTTGGGCACCTGGACTTGAGCCGGCTTTGGCAGCCGATAGTCGGGCGCGACGCTGCCGAGCCCGGCGTATGTGAAGAGGTCGCCGTAGGTGTCGCGCAGCACCACGTAGTGGCCGAGCTTGTGCGAGTGGCCGATGCCGACGATGCGCCCATCCTCGACCGCCACCACCGGCGCGCCGCGGCGAGCAAGCAGCTCTGAGAGCTGCGAAGGCGGAGCGGCCGCGTTCAGAGCGCGTTCGGCACTGGCAGCACTGGCAGCAGGCGAGGGAGCCGGAGTCGAGCCTGGGAGCGCCGCCACTGCTTTTGCCGAGGCGCCCGTCGCCTTCGGTGTCAGCGGCGTGGCACCGGCCGTTGCGCTTGAGGCGCCGGTCGGCGTGGGAGCAAGGGCGCCTTGCGGGATGATCGACGTTGGGCTCAACTTGGCTCCCGTGACCGGCAGGCTTCCCTCGGTGAGACCTGTCAGCGTGGCGATCACCGACGGCGGATAGCTGGCGAACAGGCGTGCGCGCAGCAGCACCGATTCGACATAGGCTTCGGAGTGGTTGTAGGCGAGGATCGCGGCACGCAGGTTGCTTGAGGCGCCTGCAGCATGCAGGTAGCGCGCGGCCGCGAAGATCGCGTCTACCGGGTTGTAGGGATCTGCGTAGCCCGCGCTCACGGCGTCGACGCCGTACTGCAACCAGGTTTCGGGCATGAACTGCATCCAGCCGACGGCCCCCGCGGTCGAGACGGACAGGTCGGTGCCGAAGTCGGTCTCGACTTCGTTGATCGCAGCCAGCACGGGCCAGGGCACGCCGTACTGGACCGCGGCGGCCTGGTAGATGGGCAGCAGATACAGCGGGATCCGGTAGAAGTCCAGCGCCCGGATCGAGGCCGATGAGCCGGCGAGCATCGCGGCGAGCGCCTCGGACTGAGCCGCGGCGAGCTGTGGCGCAGCGGCGACATTGCTCGGGCCGCTGGGCGTGGCCGGCGTGGTGGCAGGGGCAGTCGTGCTCGGCGCCGGGGACGCCGTTTCTGAGCCGGTCGTTTCCTGCTTGTGCTGGACGAGAACTTTCGGGCCGCTGACGGACGGCTGTGGCCGCTTTGCCGCGGGCTGGCGGCGCTTGCGTGGTGCTAGTCGGGGTCGTGGTCTGTGTCGAGGTGCTCGGTGGCGGACTGACCGGGGTGGTAGTCGTGCTCGTGCCGGTGCTTGTCGTCGTCGTTTCCGGCGTGGTCGCCGTGGTGCTGGTCTGCGTCTGGGTCGGCGCCGGAGGCGCCGGCGTGGTCGTGGTTTCCGTCGCAGGAGCGTCACCGCTTGGGGGTTCGGCTGCGAGCGCGCCGCCGGACAATGGCCCGCCCAGCCCGACTGCCGTCAGCCCACCGCCAGCGAGCGCAGAGAGAATCACGCGACGTACCTTCAGAGGCACAGGCCGCCTGAAGGGCGCGTCGTCTATTCCCGACATGCTTGGCCCCTGCTCATTCGTCTCTCGTCCCATGGTCGCGTTCGAGCAGGACATCCCGATACCCCGGGAGCCCCCTGACCCTATTCATATCGGCAGGGAAGCACGGCTTCGTAAAGGATTCGTAATCGGAGCCGTAACTTCGGGGTGAAATGGCGTGATCCAGGCGCATATAGACGTTCTTAGCGGCAAAGCGACCTGACTGTACAGATGCCCGAGGCGGAGCCTCGAAGATGGCCGAATTGGCCGACTTTGCGCACGCCCGCTTGCAGAAATCGCTAGGCTTTGCCGATGGAAGCGATCGACTCGGTCTTGCAGGTGTTCCTCGCGGTTGGGCTCATCTTCCTTGTGCTGATGCACTCGGGCAAGGACTCCGGCCTCTCCGGCGCGTTCGGCGTGGGCAGCGGCCAGGGGCCGCTCGGCGGCGGCTCGATGGTGGAGCGCAACCTCAACCGCTGGACCGTCGCCTTCGCGATCATGTTCGTGCTGAACACGATCCTGCTGCTGAAGAAACCCTACTAGGCCGTTCACGGGACCTACTTCGCTGGGTCCGGGGCCCGATCCTGCTCCCCGGCCCGGGGCCCCTGCACCTTCGGGTTCCCCTCTGAGCTCTCTAACTTTCCTTCCGAGCTCTCCGACTTCCCTTCCGAGCTCTCCAGCTTGTTGAGGATCTCCACCGCCTCGGCGCGCAGCGCGCCGTTGACCGCCTCGTAGTCCTCCTGGGAGAGCTTGCCGGTGCGGTAGTCGAGCTCGGTGTCGCGGATCTCCCTGTACTTCGCCTCGCGCTCGGCCTCGAGCTCGGAGCGCTTCGGTGTGTCTGACTCATCGGGCTTACGCGCTATGAGCAGCGGCCGGCTCACGACCGCCATCACCGCGGCCAGCAGCACCAGCGTCAACATTGCCGCAAGGACGCTCATCTGGAAGCTCGCACAGTGCTCACGGACATGTTCGCCACGACGGTCGGCATCATTGCGCTAGGCGCGGGCTAGGCGCCGTGCGGCCCGGCTGCGTGCACGCACGCTGACGCGTGCGCGCACAGCGCTGGGGGCGGGCCATAGCGCGATCAGCGCGCCGCAGGCGACAATCGCGCCGCCGATCCAGATCCACATCACAAGCGGGGAGACGATCAAGTGGAATTCGGCCGGCGGCGGCGAGCGCATGTATTCGCGCGCCATCACGGCGACCGCGATCATGCCCTCGTCAGGGCGCACGAGCGGGATCGTTTTGTTGCCGATTTCGATGATCCGCTTCAGGCGCGGTGTGTCGATGTTCGGCGCGATCGCGCTCCATATGTCGCGCTTGATGCCTCCGTCCATGCCCACCTGGCTGACCGGCTGACCGCCGATCAGGTGAGCCACCGAGCCCTGCGCGGGTTCGCCGGAGTCATAGAAGTCCTCGGCCGGGGTCAGCGTGGTGACGTGCTTGCCTTGCTTGGTCACGTCCAAGACCGCGCCAAGGCTGAGCGTGGAGCCCGTGTGCACGGGGTCGTACTTTGGCGTTACCGAAGCTGTCGGGCGCACATAGCGCACGGTGTAGGCGCCTACTTTCGTGGACTGGCCTGGTGAGAGGCTCAGCTCGGATGCGTGCTGGAAGGACGAGGAGGCCGCCACGCCCACGAACAGGACGGCGATGCCGATGTGCACGACGTAGCCGCCGTAGCGCCTACGGTTGCGCTTGACGAGCGCCAGCAGCGCCAATGGCGCCGGCTCGCCGGCGATCGCGCGGCGCACTCGCACCCCACGCCAGTACTCCTGTCCGACGCTGCCCAGGACGAAAGCCGCACAGCAGAACATCGCAAGCGCAAGCGGTTTGCTGTCGGCCACGCCCGCGGCGAGCAACACCGCAAGCGTCACCAGGCGAACGACAGCGGTATGACGAAGTTGCGGCGGGCGTTTGCGAGTGTCGCCCGGCGCCATGCGATCACCGGGCCGATGCCGCTCAGCAGCACGAGGATCAGGGCGAGCGGCACCGTGTAGCGGTCGAACCAGGGCGGCCCGACCGAGGCCTCGTGGCCGGTCAGCGCCTCGGAGATGAGCGGGAAGTAGGTGCCCCAGAAGATCACGAAGCAGAGTCCGACGAGCACGATGTTGTTGGCCAGGAAGATCGACTCGCGCGAGAGCAGCGAGTCCAGGCGGTGCTCGCTGCGCAGCATGTCTCGACGCGAGCTGACGAGGTAGATCGAGCTGAGGATCAGTACCCCGATCAAGATCACGAAAGGCACACCGAGCGTCTGGCCACCGAAGGCGTGGATCGAGCTGAGGATGCCGCTGCGCACCAGGAAGGTGCCCATGATCGCGAGCGTCCCCGTGGCGAGCACAAGCGAGACGTTCCACACCTTCAGCATCCCGCGCTTCTCCTGGATCATCAGCGAGTGGATGAAGGCGGTCGCTGTCAGCCACGGCATCAGCGAGGCGTTCTCGACCGCGTCCCAGCCCCAGTAGCCGCCCCAGCCAAGCTCGGAGTAGGACCAGCGCGCGCCGAGCATGATGCCGATGCCGAGGAACAGCCATGCGGCCATCGCGAAGCGCCGGGTCGCCTTGATCCATTCGGCGTCGACTTTTCGGGCCAACAGCGCGCCCATCCCAAAGGCGAGCGGCACGATGCACAGCGTGTAGCCCGAGTAGAGCATCGGCGGGTGGATCATCATGCTCGGGTGACGCAGCAGTGGGTCTAGACCCACGCCTTCGGCCGGCGCCGGGTTGGTCGTGGCAAACGGCGTCGCGTAGAAGACCATCAGCGCGATGAAGAAGCCGCCGAAGCCGAGCAGGATCGCTGTCGCGTAGGCGCTGACGTCGCGCATGCGCTTGCGTGTCAAGAACAGCACGAGCGTCGACCACAGCGACAGCAGCCACGCCCAAAGCAGCAGCGAGCCTTCCTGGGAGGACCACACCGCCGCCGCCTTGTAGAACGTGGGCGTGGTCGCGCTGGAGGTATCCGCCACCGTGTTGAAGGAGAAGTCGTTGCGCAGGAACGCGAGCTCGAGCACCGCGAAGGCGACCGTGAGAATTCCCGCCAGTGCGTACACCGAGCGTCGCCCGGACTCAGACCACTCGGGCCGTCCTGTCCTGACCCCGTAGATCGAAGCGCCGATGCCATAGGCGCACACGGCGAGCGCCAGGATCAGACACGCCCCGCCAAGCTGTGCCATCAGTAGGTCTTGGTCTTGCTGGGGGTCACCGTGTACTTCGATGGACACTTCGTTATGAGCGAGTTGCGTTCGCCCACGTAGCTATCACCTTGCTTCTCGACGGTGACGATCACCTCGCGCCCTTCGCGGAAGGGATCGGGGACCGTCCCGGTATAGCTGAGCGGCACCGACGTTTCGCCGGCCCTGTCTTGCACGCTGAAGTAGAGCGTGTCGCCTACGTGGCGCACCGACCCGGCCTCGACCTTGCCCGTGAGCTGGTAGCTGCGTCCGGCGACCCCTTCGTGGGCCAACTGACTTGGCGTGACGGTGGGACTGGCGGCGCTGAAGCTGGTGTAGATCAGGGCGCTCGCCAGGATCACGGCCGCGCTCAACGCGACCACCAGCCGCACCCTTCGCTTGCGTGCGGGACTCATCGACCCTGATTATCTCAGAAGCGGCCCGCGCGACGTTCCAGCAGACACGCCACTCTCCTCAGGCGACCGAGGAAATAGCGACGCGACAGCGAAACCTTTGGGTGTCCCGCGCGTCTTAGAGGTAGAGATCAATGCGACAGAGCCTTCTTCATCCACTCACTGCCTGGCGCCACCACGAGATTCCGCCGGCCGCTCCAGACATCGCCGTGAAACGCATGCGCGACGCTGGCGGCCCGATCGACGAGGCGTGCTATCCCTGCGCGTGCGGCTGCTTCTTCATCGCACCGGTCTCCACCAGCGTGTCCTGCCCGCACTGCGGGCGCACACAAGCCTGGTAGAAGAAGGGACTGCAAGATTTCTTGGCTGCGGGAAAGGTCCTGAACCAGCGGAGCAAGAAACGCAGGACGCGAGCGGCCGAGGACGCAACCGATCTGCGATCGACGGGATTGCAGATCGGCCAGCCCGCGTTCAGGGCCGTCCCAGCTACTTGATGTGCATCCCTGAGATCGCGCGGGAGATGACGAGCTGCTGGATCTCGGCGGTGCCCTCGAAGATGTCGTAGATCTTCGCGTCGCGGTGCCAGCGCTCGACCGGGAACTCGCGCGTGTAGCCGTTGCCGCCGAGGATCTGGATCGCGCGCTCGGTCACCCACACTGCCACCTCGCCGGACTTGAGCTTCGACATCGAGCCCTCGGCGTTTTCGAACGGGACCTGGTTGCGGCCCATCCACGAGGCGCGCCACACGAGCAGGCGGGCGGCGTCGATCTCCATCTTCATGCGCGCGAGCGTGAAGGCGATCGACTGGTTCTCGATGATCTTCTTGCCGAACTGTTCGCGCTCCTTGGCGTACTCCAGCGAGTACTCATAGGCGGCGCGGGCGATGCCCAGTGCCTGCGAGCCGACCGTGGGCCGCGAAGCCTCGAAGGTCGCCATTGAGGCGTTTGACTTGTTCTTCTTGCCCTCCCTGGCGCGGGCGAGGCGTTCGTCGAGCTTCTCCTTGCCGCCGAGCACGTAGTTCTCAGGGACGCGACAGTCATCGAGGTACACGTCGGCTGTGTGCGAAGCGCGCAGGCCGTGCTTTGAGACCTTGGCGCCTTCGGAGATGCCCTTGACTTCGCTCATCGGCACGACGAAGGCGGCGTGACCGCGGGAGTTCAGCTCGCGATCCACGGTGGCGATCACGACGTGCACGTCGGAGATGCCGCCGTTGGTGGCCCACGCCTTCTGGCCGTTGAGGATCCACTCTTTGGTGGCCTCGTCGAACTTGGCGGTAGTGCGCAGCGCGCTCACATCCGAGCCGGCGTTGGGCTCGGAGGAGCAGAAGGCGGCGACCTTGATGTCCTCGGGCGTGCCGAAGCAGCGCGGGATCCACTCGCCGATCTGCTCGCCGCTGCCCTGACCGAAGATCGCGGCCACTGCAAGCGCCGTGCCCATGATCGCCATGCCCATGCCGGCGTCGCCCCAGAAGAGCTCTTCGTTGACGATCGGCAAGGTGAGCCCGGTCGGGTCGGCGAAGAACTGGGCCAAGCCCTCGAAGCCGTAGAGCCCGATCTTGGCGGCCTCTTCGATGATCGGCCAAGGGGTCTTCTCCTTCTCGTCCCACTCGTGTGCGGCGGGGCGCATCACGTCAGCGGCGAAGCCGTGCACCCAGTCGCGGATGTCCTTCTGGTCTTGGCTCAGAGCCATCGAGAAGGCAACGTCTTTGCCGGCGGCGCTCGTGATCGCCTCGACGGCGGCCTCGGCGGCTCCGGTCGCCTCGCTGGCGGTTACGTCGGTTGCTGACATGGGACGAATGCTCCTTTGCTAGCTCGATGGAGTGGCGCGACTGAAACTGGATAGCCGGCATCCGGCTCTCCCGCCGGATCCGACCTCGCCCGGCTCTGAGTCCGGGGCCAACCACAGGCAACCGCGCCCATGGGTCGACAACTAAATCCTAGCAAAGCGTAAACGGTTGTCAAATGCGAGATTGAACGGCGTTTACATTCGCGATATAGTCGTCAGAGATGGCTACTGCTCCCAGCTTCCGAGAGTCTGCCGCCTCGACGCGTGTGTCGCGTCGGCGCGAGCGTGAGCGCGAGATCCTCGCCGCCACGAGGCTGCTGTTCGACGAACGCGGCCTACAAGACGCTCCGATCGAGAGCATCGCGCGCGCTGTCGGCATCAACAAGGCATTGATCTACCGCTACTTCTCCTCCAAGGAGGAGCTGTACGTGCTCACCCTGTCGAGCTACCTTGCCGATCTGGCCGAGCTGCTGGAGGAGGTGCCAGCCGAGCTCGATCCGGTGGCCCGCCTGGAGGAGGGTTGGCTGCGCTACACGAGCTTCTGCCTGGAGTATCCAGCGTTCCTCGATTGCGGTCTCTCGCTGATGCGCCGCTCGGCCGAGGACTTGCGCGAGAGCATCTCCGACGCCATCTGGATCCGCCTCGGCCAGAACATGGCGGCCTGCCTGGGCAAGCTCTCGCAGATCCTCGCCGAGGGCGCCGCCCAGGGCGTGTTCAGCGTCGAGGATCCCGACTTCACCGCCAACCAGCTCTACGCGCAGACGCTCGGCACGATGCACCTGGCGCGCATCGGCGTGGGCGTGCGCAGCGTCGGCGGCAATATCCCCGAGCCGTTCCCGATCGAGCCGGCGCGCGTACAGCGCGCGTGCATCGACGCGGTACTCGCGTCTGTCGGCGCCCGCCGCGACTAGCCACGCTCACTGACTAAACCCCCATAATCCGATCCAGTTTGTGGTGTTAGACTCGGAGCCATCTTCATGTCTTCGATGCAGAAAGTGGCTATGCGCAAACGCACAATTCCAGCTGTCCTGTCCACCCTCGTCGTGCTCGGCGCCATGCTCGGAGTGGCCGCCTGCGGATCCTCGGGCGGCGGCAAAGAAGTCACGCTTGTGGCCTACTCGACGCCACAGGGGGCCTACACGTCGCTGATACCGGCGTTCAATGCCACAAGCGAAGGCAAAGGAGTCACGTTCAGCCAGTCCTACGGACCCTCCGGCGAACAGAGTCGCGCCGTGGCCGCCGGCCTGAAAGCCGATGTCGTCAACTTCTCGCTGGAACCGGACGTCACGCGCCTGGTGAAGGCAGGGCTCGTCTCGCTCGGACTGGAACAAGAACGCCACCCACGGCTTCGTCACCAACTCGGTTGCCGTGATCATCGTGCGCAAGGGCAACCCCAAGCACATCACCGGCTGGAGCGACCTGGCCAAGCCAGGCATTCAGGTGATCACGCCCAACCCCTTCACCTCCGGCAGCGCGCGCTGGAACATCCTGGCCGCCTACGGGGCCCAGATCAAGGAAGGCAAGACGCCCGCCGAAGCGCAGGCCTACCTGCAGACGCTGTTCCACAAAGTGGTCAGCCAAGACAGCTCTGCGCGCAACGCCCTGCAGACGTTCCTCGCCGGCCGCGGCGACGCCCTGATCGACTACGAGGACGAGGCGATCACCGATAAGAAGAAGGGCTCGCCGATCGAATACGTAATCCCTAAGGCCACGATCCTGATCCAGAACCCGATCGCGGTCGTCAGCGGCGGCAACACCGCCGAGGGGCAGAAGTTCGTCAACTACCTGCTCTCGCCCGCCGGCCAGAAGATCTGGGCTGAAAATGGCTACCGCCCCGTTATCGAAGGCGTGGCGGCCCCTGGCCAGTTCCCGACCCCACCCGACCTGTTCACGATCGAAACGCTTGGCGGTTGGACCAAGGTGGACAAGGAATTCTTCGAAACGGGCACCGGCATCGTCACCAAGATCGAGCAGTCGCTGGGGGTCTCGACAGCCAAATGAGCACCGGCTCGGCATCCGAGGCGCTGGCGCCTCTCCCCGCCCGCCGGCGTCCGTCACCGGCGGGCGGGCGCCTGCGCGGGCGCGGCGGCAGCGCGCTCGGTCGCGGGCTGCTGGGCGTCTACCTGTCGGTACTCGTCCTGCTCCCGCTGGCGGCGCTCCTGGCGAGCGCTGCCAAAGGCGGACCTTCGGCCTTCTGGCAATCGGTCTCGAGCCCGGAGGCCGTGGCCGCGCTGAAGCTCACGCTGATCGTCTCGGCGATCGTGGTCGCGATCAATGCGCTGTTCGGCACGCTGATCGCCTGGGTGCTGGTGCGCGACGAATTCCCCGGCAAGCGCATCGTCAATGCGCTGATCGACCTGCCCTTCGCGCTGCCCACGATCGTGGCAGGGGTCGTGCTGCTGGCGCTGTACGGCAAGGGCGGCCCGGCCGGCGTGGACATCACGTTCACGCGCGCCGCGGTAGGCCTGGCGCTGTTGTTCGTGACGCTGCCGTTCGTCGTGCGCTCGGTGCAGCCGGTCTTGATCGAGCTCGACGATTCGATGGAGGAAGCCGCTTCCTCGCTGGGCGCCGGCGCCTGGACCGTGTTCCGACGCATCGTGCTGCCAAACCTTGCGCCGGCGATCCTCTCTGGCGTCGCGCTCTCCTTCGCGCGAGCACTCGGGGAGTTCGGCTCGGTCGTGCTGATCTCTGGCAACCTGCCCTTCAAGACCGAGGTCGGGGCCGTTTACATCTTCAACCAGGTCGAGAACGACAACGTCTCGGGCGCCGCCGCCGTCTCGGTCGTGCTGCTTGTGTGCGCACTGGTCGTGCTGGGCGCGATGAGTTGGCTGTCGCGAAGGATGTCCGCTCATGTCCTCTAGGGCTTTTGCTCCGCTCGAGGCCGGCGCCATCTCCGCAGCTGAGAGGGCCGGCATCGCCAGGGACACGTCTGTGCGCGTGGCTCCCCCACCTGGGACGCGCAGACGCTGGACAGAGAGCGCCGGCGCCGCGCGGACAAGGCGCCTCGGCTTGCGCTTCGTGGCGCTGTTCTACCTGCTGGCGCTGCTCGGAGCGCCGGTCGCGATGATCTTCTACCGCACCTTCGAACACGGGCTGGCGCCCGCCTGGGATGCGGTTACGCAACCGAACGCGATACACGCGTTCTGGCTGTCCATCGAGCTGGTCGCGATCGTTGTGCCGCTGAACACCGCCGCCGGGATCGGCATCGCGCTGCTGATGGAGCGCGGGCGGATGCGCGGACGCAGCGTGCTCGGGCTGATAGTGGACCTGCCGTTCGCGATCTCCCCCGTCGTCGTCGGGCTCTCGCTGCTGCTCGTCTACGGACGCACCGGCTGGTTTGGCAATTGGCTGACCGCGCACAGCATCCAAGTGATCTTCTCCGTGCCGGGCATGGTGCTGGCCACGGCGTTTGTCTCGCTGCCGTTCGTGGCACGCGAGACGATCCCGGTGCTACACGAGCTTGGCACCGATTCCGAGCAGGCCGCGGCAACGCTTGGCGCGAGCTCTTGGCAGACGTTCTGGCGCGTCACGCTGCCGGCCATCCGCTGGGGCGTCGTCTACGGCGTGGTGCTCACGACCGCGCGCGCCCTGGGCGAGTTCGGCGCGGTGAGCATCGTCTCCGGGCGCATCGAGGGCCAGACGCAAACGCTGCCCCTGTATGTGCAGGATCGCTTCGAGAACTTCGACACGACCGGCGCCTATGCGGCCGCGGTGGTGCTCGCGCTGCTCGCGTTCGTCAACGCTCGCGACGATGAGCCTGCTCGCCAAGCGCACCAGCAGGGATACGGTGGTCTGATGGCGATCGAGGTTCATGGCGTCTCCAAGCACTTCGGCACGTTCACGGCGCTTGACTATGTGAACGCGACGGTCGAAGACGGCTCCTTGACGGCGCTGCTCGGCCCGAGCGGCAGCGGCAAGTCGACGCTGCTGCGCATCATCGCGGGCCTGGAGACCCCAGACACCGGCAGCGTGGTGATCGGCGGACGCGAGGTGACAGACGAGGCGGCGCGCACGGCGCGGTGTGGGCTTCGTCTTCCAGCACTACGCGCCCTTCAAGCACATGACCGTGTTTGACAACGTCGCCTTCGGCCTGACCGTGCGCCACGAGCCCAAGGCCGCCGTACGTGAGCGCGTGGAGGAGCTGCTTGGCCTGGTACGCCTGGATGGTCTGGCCAAGCGCTATCCCGCGCCAGCTCTCTGGCGGCCAGCTACAGCGAATGGCGCTCGCGCGTGCGCTCGCGCCAAAGCCCGAGGTGCTTTTGCTCGACGAGCCCTTCGGCGCGCTCGACGCGCAGGTGCGAAACGAGTTGCGCGAGTGGCTACGGCGACTGCACGAAGAGATCCACGTCACCACGATCTTCGTCACCCACGACCAGGAGGAGGCGATGGACGTGGCCCAGCAGATCGTCGTGATGAACGCCGGACGGATCGAGCAGGCCGGCACTCCCCACGAGCTCTACGAGCATCCGAGCAACGAGTTCGTGATGTCATTCATCGGGCCGGTCAACCGGCTCGGCGACGCGCTGCTGCGCCCACACGACATCCAGATCCTTCCCTACCCGGACAGCAAGCACGGTCGAGGCGCTCGTGCGCCGCGTCGTGCACCTCGGCTTCGAGGTGCGCGTCGAGCTGACGCTCCCCGACGGCCGCGACATCTGGGCCCAGGTCACGCGCGAGACCGCCGCCGAGCTCGAGCTGGCCGAGGGTCAGATCCTCGCCGCCCGCCTACCAGCCCCGCGCGTCTTCGCCTAATCCCAGCCCAACTGACGCTGAGCTTCAGCGGATCCAGGTCCTAGCGTCTAGCGGGCCGCTGGGCAAGCGAGACAAGGACGCAGTGAGCGCAGTGTGCTCCGCACACAAGCGAAGCGAGGACGCAGTATCGCGCCGCCCAGCGACCCGCTAGCGTGTCTCCCAGGCTTCCTCTTCGCGTGTCAGCGTGACGATCTCCTTGGGTAGCTTTCCTGAGGCGACATCTGCCACGGTCACATGCTCCAGCACCTTGCGCAAGTTTGAGCGCAGGGCGATCCAAACCTGCTGCAGGCACTCGGCCGAGCCAACGTACTCGACCTCCTCTGGGCGCTGTCCGCGCACACCCACGAGCGGGCCCTCCACGGCGCGAATGATCTGCGCGAGGTTTACCTCCTCGGCTGGGTGGGCCAGCCAGTAGCCGCCCTCGGGGCCGCGCTGGGAGCGCACGATCCCCGAGCTGCGAAGCTGCGTGAGGATGTTCTCCAGGAAGGACAGCGGGATGTGCTGGGCCTGCGCCACCTGGTCGACCTTGCGTGGTGCATCCTGGCTGCTGCCGGCTAGCTCGACGACGGCGCGAACTGCGTAGTCGGCCTTGGCGGTGACGTGCATTGCCGGGATTCTCTCCTAAACGGCAGACGGGCGACTCCACGCCTCGCTCGTGACCGTTCTGATGCCCTTACAGAAGGCCTGAGCCCGGACGCCGATCCTCACCATGCAAGCGCTTGATCGTCGTCTGCCATGACTGGCAACGACTCGGGGTGCATCGCCTCCGGCGCCTGTATGTCCTTCTTGGTGATCGCCACATAGGCGACGAGCAACACGAAGACGACAAGCGCCAGAGCGCTCACAGTTCCATCGCCGAGACCCAAGCCCGTGCTCGAGTGCGGCTTGCTGAACCAGTCGGCGAAGGACGCTCCAAGCGGTCTGGTGATGACATATGCGGTCCAGAAAGCGGCGATCGGGTTGAGCTTCCCACGCCGCCATGCAAGCGCCGGAATCGAGATGAGCACGGCAAACAGAACCACCGAGCCGAAGAAGCCAAAGTTCAGTGAAGTCGCCGTCAGGTCGCCTGCCGCCGTGCCCAGCGCGAAGGTAGCCAGCACCGCGGCCCAGTAGAAGGTCTCGCGGCGGCGCGTGGTGATGCTGTGGATGGAGAGCGTGCCCTCGCTGCGCCGCCAGAAGAAGAAGACCGCACCGACCACGGCGGCGAATATGGGCGTCGTCACCGCATAGGGGATGCTTGCGCCATCGTGGACGCCATCGGCTGCCATCGTCCCGAAGATCGCGACCATCATCACCGCGAACCAGTAGACCGGCGCTCGGTATTCGCGCGTACGCATTTGCAGCCACAAGGCGAAAGCCAGGCCGAAGATGCCGACGGCACCCGCTATCGGGACGCTGTGAGCACCCATGAAGTCGGACATTGACTCCCCCATCCCGGTGGTGAGCAACTTGATGATCCAGAAGACGATCGTGATCTCGGGGACCTTCGCTGCGATTGGATGGCGGTCTCTGAGCTTCCTTGTTCGTGCGCGAGGCACTATGTCTCCTTTCATGGATGGGCAGCAGGCGTAGCCGTACCCTGAGGCTGAGCAATTCACCACGCACGAAAACGACGATGGGGTGAATCGTGCAAGGCTAGCCCAACCTCCGCCTTGCTATCGTCGGTTCTTCCAACCGCGAGCGCCACGACATCAGTCCAATAGTCGCGATCTACCGGTGCGGGGACGTATCGTGACGGCTATGCTCACGGACTGATGACGGGCACAGGTCCCGAAAACGGCTCACAGACGATCGTTCAGGCTAACGATCTGCGTCGTCGCTACGGCGAGGGCGAGGCGGCGGTCGACGCCCTTGCTGGGGTCGACCGTCGACTTCCCAACGGGGCGCTTCGCGGCGATCATGGGGCCGTCGGGCTCGGGCAAGTCGACGCTGATGCACATCCTCGCCGGACTGGACCGGCCGACTTCGGGGTCGGTGAAGCTCGGCGGCGTCGAGCTCAGCGATCTCGAGGACCGCAAGCTCACGCAGCTGCGCCGCGACGAGATCGGATTCATCTTCCAGACCTTCAACCTGCTGCCGGTGCTCAGCGCCGAGGAGAACATCCTGCTTGCCCTTGTCGATCGCCGGGCGCAAGCCCGACCGCGAGTGGCTTGACCGGCTGATCGACACGGTCGGTATTCGCAACCGCCTGCACCACCGCCCGGCCGAGCTGTCCGGCGGCCAGCAGCAGCGCGTGGCTGTAGCGCGTGCTTTGGTCTCGCGCCCGTCGGTCGTGTTCGCCGACGAGCCTTCGGGCAACCTCGACTCCAAGGCCTCCGACGACGTGCTCGGCTTGCTGCGCCACGCCGTCGATGACTTCTCCCAGACGGTCGTCATGGTCACCCACGACGCGCACGCCGCCTCGTTCGCCGACCGCCTGCTGGTGCTCGTGGACGGGCGCATCGCCCACGACGGGGAGGCGACGAGCGCCGAGCAGGCCTTGGACCTGATGAAGACCGTCGGCTGATGTCCGCCGCTCACGCGAGTCCGTCGGCACGGGGGCGCTGCTTGATGCTCCTCGGTCACGCGACTCCCTTGACAGGGGGGCGCGGCTGATGCTCGCGCTGGTGCTCAGAGGCTTCATGCAGCGCAAGCTGCGGGTCTTGCTCACCGGGATCGCGGTCGCGCTCGGCGTGGCCTTGATGGCGGGCACCTATGTGCTCACCGACACGATCAACCAATCCTTCGCCGGCATCTTCCAGACGGCCAACCGCGGCCACGACGTCGTGATCACGCCCACGCAAGTGCTGGGGAACAACAGTGGCTCGGAAACGACGCCGATCACCGATGCGATGCTCGCGCGGGTGCGCGCCACCGCGGGCGTCAGCCAGGCCTCCGGCTCGATCTTCTCGCCGGGCACGTTCCTCGACGTGAACCGCAAACGGCTCACCAAGGGCGGGGCGCCCGCGTTCGTGGCCTCCGAGGTGCCCGCGCGCTTCAACTCGTTCACGCCGGTCCAAGGCCGCTTCGCCACGGGTCCCGATGAACTCGCGATCGACGAAGCCACGGCGCGAACGCGCCAAACTGAAGGTCGGCCAGCAGATGCTCGTCGCGGGCGGCTCCGCGCCCGCCAAGCGCTACACGATCGTGGGCATCGTCAAGTTCGGCGGCGGCGCATCCTTCGGCGGCGCGGGCATCGCGGTCCTCACCCTGCCCGAGGCCCAGCGCGTCGTCGGCGAGCGGGGCGCCTTCGACCAGATCGACGTCGCCGGCAAGCCCGGCGTCACGCCCGGCGACCTGCGCGACCGGCTGCGCGCCGTCCTGCCGCGCACGGTGGACGTGCGCACCGGCACCGAACAGGCCAGCCACGACACCTCCGAACTGGAAAGCAACCTCAGCTTCCTGCGCACGTTCCTGCTTGTGTTCGCCTATGTGTCCTGGTGGTGGGCGCCTTCATCATCTTCAACACCTTCTCGATCACCGTCGCCCAGCGCACGCGCGAGTTCGGGCTGTTGCGCACGCTCGGCGGCTCACGCGCCCAGATCATGCGCGCGGTCGTCTACGAAGGCTTCCTCCTGGGGACCGTCGGGGCAGTGCTCGGGCTGTTCGGGGGGCTCCTGCTTGCGCCCGCGCTCGACCAGCTGTTCAAGGCCTTCGGCGCCGACCTGCCCGACAGCGGCACGGTGCTCGAGACGCGCACGATCGTCGTCTCCCTGGCGGTGGGGATCGGCGTGACCGTGCTCGCCGGCCTCGCGCCCGCGATCCGCGCTACGCGCGTGCCGCCGCTCGCGGCGATGCGCGAGGGCATCGGCATACCGCCACGACCCTTGCCCACCAAGCGCCAGCTGATCGCCCGCTTCCTGATCGGGATCGTCGTGGTCCTCGTCATTGCGGCCGTGACCGGAGGGCGTGCTCTGGGGTTCGTGCTGCTGGTCGCTTGGTCCCTGCGAGCCGTGAGGTTGGGGGTGCGGCTGCGGCGCGGGGGCGAGCGCCCGGCGCGCCACTACCGCATAGTCCCGGCCTTGGCGAGAGCGATCGGCTCGCTGATCGCCTGGCGTGGCATCACCGCCCGTCTGGCCCGGGAGAACTCGATCCGCCAGCCCGGCCGCACGCTCACCACGGCCGCCGCGCTCACGGTGGGGTTGGCGCTCGTCACCTTGGTGGCGGTGCTCGCCGACGGCACCAAGGCCACGATCGACCAGCGCGGTCAGCCGCTCGTTCGCGGGCAACCTGATCGTCGAGAACTCCCAATCCGGCAACGAAGCCGGGATTCCTGCGCTGGTGGCACCCGCGCTGCGACGTGTCCCGGGAGTGGCTGTCGTGACACCGGTCGGCTTCACCATCGGGCGTCTGCACGGCAGCAGCAGCAACGCCTCGATCACCGCGATCGAACCCGCGACCTTCGGCCGTGTATACCGCGTGGAATGGAAGCAAGGCTCGAATGCCACGCTGCTGGCGCTCGACGACAGCGGCACGATCGTCGCCAAGGAATACGCAAAATCGCACAAACTGAAAGTCGGCCAGACCGTCTCGCTTGCTAACTCCCACCGGCCGGCACGTGCCCTTGAGGGTGCTCGGCATCGCCTCCGACAACGCGCGCCTGCTCGGCAACATGACCGTCTCGCTCTCGCTCGCACGCCAAGCGTTCGGCCTGCGCGAAGACGCCGTGACTTCCTCGCCTACCAGAAGGGCTACAGCGACGCCCAGGTGCAGCCCGTCGTCGACAGGCTGTTGGCGAGCCAGTTCCCCCAGGCGCGCTCGCGCACCGCCGCGCAGTTCAAGGCCGACCAGGCCAACCAGATCAACACGCTGCTCGCGCTCATCTACGTGCTCCTGGCCTTGTCGGTGATCGTCTCGCTTGTTCGGGATCGTCAACACCTTGATCCTCTCGATCTACGAGCGCACGCGCGAGCTGGGGATGATGCGCGCGATCGGCACCTCACGCCGCCAGGTGCGCCAGATGATCCGCTACGAGTCGGTGATCACCGCCCTGATCGGGGGCGTGTTCGGGCTCGTGATCGGCGTCGTGGGGGCCGTCTTGATCACCACCTTCACCCTGTCCGGCTCGGGCTACGTGCAGTCCTTCCCGATCGGCACGCTCCTCATCCTGCTCGTCATCGCCGCTTTGGCGGGCCTGCTCGCGGCACAGCTGCCGGCCCGGCGCGCGGCTCGCCTGGACATGCTCAGCGCGCTCTCCTCTGAGTAGCGGACGGTATCGCGCCACTAACGTTAGCCACCTACAGATCTGACCCTCTGGTTTACCATCGTCGATAGCCCCAGCCCTGTAACCGGGCCTCTCGGCGTAGCCGATAATGAACTGGCTGTTTCCCTCATTGCGAGGCTATCGCCGCGACTGGCTGCGGGAGACCTGCTCGCTGGGCTGACCGTATGGGCCATGCTTGTCCCGGAGGCGTTGGCATACGCCTCAATCGCTGGGGTCTCCCCCGTTGTCGGCAGAACCACAGGCACCTAAAGAGGCGGGTCCGTACGACTAACGAAGGTCATTTGGGACGTTGTTGCGGTACGCGTGACGTCTCTGCGACCCGTACCGGCCCAGAGCCGGGTTGTCGCGTCGGCATTCGCCCGACGAAGAAAAGCGCGAGGGCCGCGATCAGGATCAGGACCGTGAGGCCGGCGCGAAGGCCGTCGAGGCGAGCATGGGCGTTGGCGTCGAGCGCCGCCTGCGTCACCTCGCTGCTCGCGCCCACTTGCTTGGTGACTGCCTGGAGCTGCTTGTCAGACATGAACGGGATACCGGCTGACAGCTCGGTGTTCGCCTTGGCCTTGACGCTCTGCGGGACCGCGTTGTTCGTCTCGATGTGCGTCAGAAACGACGCCGTCAGCACGGCGACTAGGATCGAGCCCGCGAGTGCCGTGCCCAGCGAAGCGCCGAGGTTGGTCACCGTATTCTGCACGCCGCCCACCTCCGAGCTCTGCTCGTCGGGCACGGCTGAAACCGTCACAGCGCCGAGCTGGGATGCAAGCGCACCGATGCCGAGTCCGACGAGCAGCAGTGGAACGGTCACGATCTCGGCCCCCGCATCGATATCGATCGCCGCCAGCAGCACCAGCAGCCCGAGCAGAATCAAAAGGATCCCGACGCGTACAACCAGGCGCGGTGAGACCTTCGGGAACAGCCGCGGCACTCCCAGCGCCGCGGCCAGCAGGGTCAGGGACATGGGCATGATCCGAACCCCGGTGTCTATCGCCGACAGTCCCAGTGCCACCGACAAGTAGAGCGGTATCAAAAAGAAGACACCCATCATCAGGAGGTATTGAAAGAAGAACATGATCAGTCCGCCGCGGAGCTGCTCGTTGCGCAACAGCTGCGGATCGACGAGTGGCTCCTTGCTGTGCGCGACCAGCCGACCCTCCCAGTGCAGAAACGACCACACCAGCATGAGCCCGGCCACCATCAGCCACGGCACGGGAGACATCCCAAACCACTGGGGGGCGCCCGACTTCGATACCACCCAGCCCCAAGAACCGGACTTCAGCACGCCAAAGACGAACACGCCGAGGCCGGCGGCGCAAAGAAACGCGCCGATCAGGTCGATCTTCGGTCGGCGGTCGGGAGGGGCGTCCTCGGCACGGCGTGCCAGCACTAGGATGACCGCCACAAGCATGACCTCACCGGCAAAGACCCAGCGCCAGGATGCATAGGTCGTCGCTAGCCCACCGACGAGCGGACCAACAGCGATAGCGATCGCCCCGGCGGCCGCCACCAGACCGTAGGCGGCGGGACGACGCTCAGCCGGGAAGTTGCCCGCAACCAGCGCGACGATCGACGGCAGAATCAGCGCGGCGCCGACGCCCTCGAGGAAAGACCAACCGAACAGGAGCACCGGCAGGCTCTGGGAGAGAGCGGTGGTGAACGAACCGCAGCCGTAGATGACGCAGCCGATCATGAACGCGCGCTTGCGGCCGATCAGCGCGCCGACCTTCGCCCCGGGGATCATCAGCATCGCCATCACGAGCGTGTAGGCCGTGATCGCACCCTGAATCCCGGTTACCGTGGTGCCGACGTCCTCCGCGACGGTCGCGATCGAGACGTTCATCACCGAGCTGTCGAGCGCCATCAGGAACTGGCCGGCGGCCAACGTCAGCAGGATCACCTGAGCACCGACGGCGGCGGTCTTCGTCACTGTTGAACCGTTCACAGCACCCAGCCTTACAGCTATCGGGGACGGAGCCAACAAGCGACGGGTGCAGCAATCGACTTCGCTCTCCCGGCGTGTCGTACCCATCGCTAGCGGCGATGCCGTCCTGTATGGCCGGTCGTGTCGTGCAAATCGTCGAAGACGGCACGAGCATAGGTTCCCCGGCGCACCGGCTTGTTTGCTGAGCTACCGTGTCGGCCGGACTATCGAGCGTGAGCCCGTTCGCGACCAACGAAGGCGTAATTAAGGACGCCATTGGGTACCGCCGTGACGCTCGGCGGAGGCTCGCCGCCGTCGCAAGACCGCTCGATCTTCGCCATGTTGCCCGTCTCTCAACCGAATGGACTTCATGGGACGGTCCGGCCCGCCGGGGAGAGCTAGACTTCGTGACAAGCGCAGCAATATCCAGGAGAAGGATCCACCAATGTGTCGTTGGCTCGCGTATTCGGGATCTCCGCTGCTGCTAAAGGAGGCGCTGTACGGGCCAGCTAACTCGCTGATCGAGCAGAGCCTTCACTCGCATCTCGGCGCCGAGACGACGAACGGTGACGGCTTCGGCGTCGGCTGGTATGGCGAGCTCCCAACCCCGGGCGTCTTCCACAGCACCGAGCCGGCCTGGAACGACAAAAATCTGCATGAGCTCGCCAACCACATCAGCTCGTCGAACTTCTTCGCCCATATCCGTGCAGCAATCGGCAGCTCCGTCCAACAGACAAATTGCCACCCGTTCCGTCACGACCGCTGGCTATTCATGCACAACGGCTATATAAATGAGTTCGCCGCGATCAAGCGCGACCTCGTACTCGCGGTTGATCCGTCGCTGTATCAGGAGATCGCAGGACAGACCGACTCCGAGATACTGTTTTTCCTCGCCCTCAGCTTCGGACTCGAGGACGACCCGCCCGCCGCGATCGAGCACACCGTCGGGTTCGTTGAGGCGGTCGGGCGCCGGCTTGGGGTTGCCCACCCGTTCCAGGGCACGATCGCCACTACCAGCGGAGAGGCCATCTGGGCATTTCGGTACTCGAGCGAGGGAAAATCGCGCTCGCTCTTCTACACGACCGACGTTCCGACGCTGCGCAAGCTCTATCCCAAGCGGGAGCTATACGAGCAGGTGTCAGAGGACGCCAGCATGGTCGTTTCCGAGCCGCTTGGCGACATCCCAGGCGTCTGGAATGAGGTACCCGAGGCGACCTGCCGAATCGTCGGTCGAGGTCACCACGAGCTGCGACCGTTCCGGCCGAGGGCGCCGTAAACATCGTCGGACCGCAGACCTCGAACACGGCGGTAGCGACGAGTGCTTGTACGACTGGGGGCGCCAAAATGTGCAGGAACTGACGGCAAAATGTCAAGTCGACCCGACCCGTCGCGTGCTCGGTCTTTGAGTGCCCCAGCTCAGGATTTCCTCCCCACGACGCCTGACAGTCGTGCGACCGAGTCTCCCACGGGCAGACTTCCGCCTGTTGCCGACCTTCTCGTTGGCGAGGAGGCAACCGTTGGTCTGTATCTCGGGCAGCGCCGCCCACGAAAGCACGGCCGAGAGCGTCCGCCATGCATGGGCGCGAGTGGACTGTCCGACGCGATCGTGCTTCATCGCCTTCGTAGGGATGCTGTAGTGGCCGCGGGGGAGCTTGCGGTAGGCAAGCCGGCCCGAGGCGATGTGGCGACGCAACGTGCGCTCGTGCACCCCCAGCGCTGCCGCCGCCTCCCGGGTGCTCAGAGGTCCGACAGGCAAATTCGAAGTTCTCGCGCTGGCCATCACCTCACCTGTCGCTAAACACGGCGACTCTCCCCCGCGCAATGCTCCGCTGGCGCCCTCTCACGAAAGAGCCTGCAGCAACTCGTCCGTGGCCACAAGGGGACCGTAGATTCGTGTCCGTCTTAGCCGCGGACGCTCACGTCTGCCCGCGCGGCAAACTGCATGCCACCACCCAGGATCCCCTTACATAGAGTCAAAACCGGCTCCGCCAAGAGGAAGCGGCGGACGGGCCTCGAACCGCGACCTCAAGCTTGGGAAGCTCGCCGTGGATAGGCCGTTTGGCCCGTAAACCGGGGAATCACGGCGAACTCCTCATGACCATGGCCGCACTGAGACCGCAATTCTTGCGAGTTTTGGGTGCCCGTGAATACGCGTGGCCACGATCAAAACGTACGGTTGCGTTGGCCTGAGCTCGGCTTCCGGTATGGCATGTGCCGGCGCATAAACTCGTCGAAACGGGGCACCGTGAAATCGACGTGACCGTAGTCCTCGGTGGCGTAAGTCAGTCCCTTGTCGATCAGATGTTGACGGGTCATCGAAACCTCCGTGGTCCTGCGCCCCAGCTTCGCGGCGACCTGTCCGGACCGATAAGGCCCTTCGCCGAGCTCGGCCATCGCTCGCATGTAGCGACGCTCCTCTCGGGTGGCGCGCTGAATACGAACCTCATAGATACTCGTGTCGAGGGCCTTCTGCGCGACCGGGATTGCCGCCTCCACATCCTGCGTCGTGATCGGCGCGGCTTTGGCCAGATTCCAAGCATGCTTGCCCAGTTGCTGAATGTAAAAGGGATAGCCACGTGTCCAGGCGAGGGCGAGCGCCACAGCACCCTCCTCGTAATCGACCTGCTGATGGCGAGCCGGCTCGACGAAGGCCGCTTGCGCATCTCCCTCCGAAAGGCTGGCGATCGCCGGGAACGTGAACAGACGCTCGGCGTATGAGCGTGCCTCGCCGGTCAACCGCGGAATCTGAGGTAGACCGGCGGCCGCGACGGTGATCGGCACGTTCTTCTGCGTCGCGCGGTGCAGCGCGCTGATCAGCGACCGAAACTCGATCTCGCCGGCAAACTGAACCTCGTCTAGAAGGAAGACAACCCCCGAGCCCTTGCTGGCGGCAGCCCCTCCGAGCTGCAGGAAGAGCTCGGAGAGATCACCGGCGATCGTCCCCTCGTCGGCCCTTCGCAGATCAACCTCCAAACCAAAGCCATCCGGGCCGGTCAAGTTGATCGTGCCGAGATGCTCCAGCGCTCCACGCACCGTCTTGGAGGCACGCGCGCTGAGCTTCAGGCGCGCCAGAGCACTTTCAACATCGCGGGCGATCTCGCCGATCAAGCTGCTGTCAGGGGTGAGCTCGTGGTAATAGGTCAAGAAGCCCTCAGACTCGGCCCGATCCTCGAAGGCATTGAGGAGGACCGTCTTACCCACGCCGCGCAAGCCACGGATGATCATGCTCTGCTCAGTAGCGCCTCGCTTGAGACGACCCACGAGGACTCGAAACTGCTCCAGCTCCCCAGCCCGACCGGCAAGCTCATGAGGGCGAGAGCCTGCGTTCGGCGTATACGGGTTCCCGATCGGGTCCATCGTTCTATCGACTTATAGCAGCTTATAAACGGTGTTGTTATAAGTCCTTATAACTTGCGCGAACCCTGCGAGCGTCTATCGCCAATACCAACGTCGAAGCGGCGCTCGTCTCCTGGCCGCTGGCATGAACGTGTCGGACTATTCTCGTGTCATGCCAGCGCCCCTTTTGGTCGCCGTCGCGCAGCCACGGTGTGCCGCGAAGGACATGCACAGCAACGCGTGGGCACATGCCGAGTTGATCCGCAGGGCGCGAGCGCGGGTTGTCGTCTTCCCTGAGCTGTCGCTGACTGGCTATGAGCTTGATGCAGATCCGATCGCGCTCGACGATTGCATTCTGGACATCATCGTCGGTGCCTGTGAGGAAACGCAGAGCGTCGCGCTTGTGGGAGTACCGATCCGCGGCTTGGGATCCGGGGCTTACATCGGTTTGCTGCACGTAAGCGCGTCGGGTGTCACCGTCGCTTACCGCAAGTGCTTTCTCGGTGACGAGGAGCCGGCCCACTTCTTGCCGGGCGACGGGCCTGTCGTGATCGAGGTCGACGGTTGGCGTGTCGGATTGGGGATCTGCAAGGACACAGGCGTCGAGCAGCACATCAGCGAGACCGCGGCCCTCGATGTCGATGTCTATCTCGCCGGCCTGGTCCATCTCCCAACAGAACTGGAGATGCAAGAGCAGCGAGCACGACGGATCGCCCAGGCATGTAGCTCCTACGTCGGCTTTGCAAGCTTTGCCGGCGCGACGGGCGGCGGCTTTGATCGCACCGCTGGCGTCTCGTCGCTCTGGAGCCCCGCCGGATCTGCGATCGCACGCGCCGGCACCAGCCCCGACGGCTTCGCTCGCGCGACACTGATCCACACGTAACACCTCCAACCGCCCGATCAGACTGCGTCACAACGCAGTCCAGTAGGACGTAGAGCCCCTTTGCGCGGAGAGCAGGCGCACCCCGCCTAGCCAACAAGACGCCCGGTCTGGGCGCAGAGCAGACGCCTCGATAAACCCTGCCACAGAGTGTGGAGACGATGGTGCTCCCGCGCGCCTTGAGGGGGGAATACAGCTGCGTCCTTCGACAAGTAGTAGTGAGCAACGATTCATCGAGCACTACGAGGTGGGCCTCCAGGCAACGCCGATTGGCTCGTGAATACCGACTGTTGCCAAGCCGCCTGGAACGCCTACGAAGAGCCGGGGTTCTGTGATGTGCATGTGCATTGCTGTTGGCCGAAAAAGCTATGCACGAGGCCGTTCCAGGAGTAACCACATCACGAGTAGTCAACAGCCTGGTCGAATGCGAGGTTCTCTGCTTGCTCATCCACCCGTTCGACCACCGTTGTGCCCAAGCTCGTCGTCTCTTACCACGGAGCCGACGAGAAGGAGCACCACGATGGCCGGGGATCCGAGGATGACGGGCGCTGCCGATGTCGTCGCGAAGGTGATGGGCCGGAACAACCCCGACCGGTCACTGCACGGCGTTGTGTACTTGGAGGCGCTCCAGCTGGTTGGCAATGACGGTCGCACCGTTGCTACGGGCGAGGGCGCCGGCCATCGCGCGGGCACCCCGCTTGATCGACTCGTCCCCGAGCGCTTCTGAGATCGCGCGGCGCAGCTTCTCGGGAGAGCTCTTCTTACTGACCCTCACGCCGGCGTGCGCGACGACCACGCGGGCGGCGTTATCCGGCTGGTCGCGACCATCTGGAATGCAGACGAGCGGAACGCCATCGGCGAGGGCGGCGTTGACCGTTTGCCAGCCCGCGTGGGTGATGACGAGCGCCGCGTGTGGGAGAACGGTTCGATGCGAGACGAAAGCCACACTGCGCGCGTTGTCGGGGATGCGCAGGTGGCTCGGGTCGAGCGCGGGACCGGTCGTAAGGAGCGCTCGGACGCGTAGAGGGGCCACGGCGTCGAGGACACGCTGGGCGAGCGCCCGCTGGTTCATGTAGCTCGTGCTGAAGCTGATCAGCACCAGCGGGTCGGTGTTCTCTGAGGGCCACGGTGGCTCCCACTCCTGCTCGAATGGCTCGAACGCGGGGCCCACGTAGTGGACATTCGGCGGGAGCTGGGCTTTGCTCGAGAAGTCGAGCTCCGGGGCGCTCATCACGTAGATCGCTCGCACGCTGCGGATCTGGTCGTTCCAGTCCTCAAGCGGCGTGAGCCCATGCTCGGCACGGACATCGTTGAGCATCGGCAGTCCGGCGGAGGTGAAGCGGCTGGTCATGGCATTGAGCAGGCGGTCGCGCGCAGCACCCACCAGACCGCCCATCGGCTTCTGGCCACTGAACAGCGGCGGCGCGCCACGAACCGGGAGGGGATACGGGCAGTGAACGAGCGCGACCGCAGGTATGCCTGCGCGCTCGGCAGCGACCGGCGCGGCGATGAAAAGCCAATCGAACACGACCACATCGGCTCCCCAGTCGCCGAGCAGCTCGACATTCTCCCGTACCGCATCCCGCAGCGGCGCGATCGGAGCATCGCGCATCCGTTTCGCAGCGCCAAGCGGCGTGCGCGCCTCCCAGTCACGTATTGGGTCGGTCTCCGGATGCGTGATGTCGAGGTCGGGAAGCCAACTGCGGATCGGAACGAACTCGGCCCCAGTCTGCTCGATCCGCTCGCGCGCAGCGCTGTGAGCCACGACGCGCACCTCATGGCCCCGCTCGACGAGCTCCCGTGTGAGCGCCAGCTGGGGTGGAGCATTCCCGCTGAACGCCAGGAGAGTCTGGAAGACCCGCATACACTTAATCTTAGCTCTACCAAGATGAAATCGTCAAGCGACTCCACCACAACACGCCAGTATCGGATGTCCGCGCGAGCCGATGCCGCTGCCGCGACAGGCGAACGGTTGCTTGCTGCGGCCTGGAAGCACTTCGGCACACGACCCTACGAGGACGTCCGCCTGCGCGAGATCGCCGCCGACGCAGGCGTCACCGAACAGACGCTCCTCGCCCGCTTTGGCTCCAAGGATGAGTTGCTCACCGCCGCATACAGGTGGTGGGGTATGCGCGAGATGGAACGCCGCGACGCCGCTCCAGTCGATCACCTGCCCGACGCCGTCGCCAACGTGTTCGATCACTACGAAGCGCACGGACCAGCGATCTTGAGGATGCTCTCCCAAGAGGACCGTGTCTCCGCCGTCCGCAACCTCACCGAAATAGGGAGGGACTACCACCGTGACTGGGCAAACAGAGTCTTCAAGCCACTCCTCGCCGGCCTGCCGCGCACGTCCAGAGAACGCCGGCTCACAGCCCTCGTGATCGCGACCGACGTGCTGGTGTGGAAGCAACTGCGACTCGACATGCAGCTCCGCCGCCCCCAAGCCGAAAAGATCGTCCTCGAGATGATCGAGTCCTACTCCGGCGCACGACGGTGAGGATCGCGGGTAGGTGGGATGCCGATCGCGCTGCCGGTGGTCCCCGCCCCGACCTTTAGTGATCACGCTGAGCACGGCGAAGCGTTCAAATGCTTACCGGAACCCTTGCTCGACTAACATCGGCCGAGTTGTGCTGTGCTCAACTTCCTGCTGGTCGCGCGCCCGCCGTTCACAGTTAGGGCGTGGCGCCGGATGCGCCATTAAAGATGGCCACTGATAAGGTTCGCTGGGTTATAGGTAACTATGCGCAGGCGAGGATGATGGGAAGCACAAGTTGCCGCCATCGCAGGCCGATCGTGGCCGCGACGGTCTTGATTGCGATCGCGTGCGGGCTCTCGGGACTGACCGCCGGGTCAGCGTTCGCGTTGCCGCCGACGTGGGGGCAGGCAAGCGAAATCCTCCAGCCCCTGAATGCTGATCCTGAATTCAGCTTCGCCGGCCTGAACCTGATCAGTTGTGGCGCGAGTGGATCGTGCGCGGCAACTGGAACATACCTCTCGGCGTCGGGGTTGCCGATGGGCGCGGTCGAGTCCGCCGGTGTGTGGGGCGCAGCGACGGAAATCGGGTTGCCGGGTAACGCGAGCCCGGCCGCGGCGCACTATCTGGAGTCGTTGGCCTGCCCGCCTTCGGGCTCATGCGTCGTGGCGGGGTACTACACCGTCCCCGGCAGCACGGCCGAGGAGGGAATGGTGGTGAGTGAGACCAGCGGCGCGTGGGGGCAGCCAGCCGAGATTGACCTCCCCGCGAACGCGGCGCCAACGGCTCAGGTCGTCGGTCTCAGCGGAGCGGCGTGCACCGGTCCAGGAACCTGTGTTCTCTCCGGGGGATACTACGACACCGCCAATGTGCCGCACGCGATGATCGTGACGGAGACTAACGGGACCTGGGGCCAGGGCGTCGCGATCGCACCGCCCGCAAATGTCAGCCACAACGATCCCGCCGACCAGCCCGACAGCCTCGACTCGGTCGCGTGCTGGTCGGCGGGCTCGTGTGTCGCTCTCGGCTACTACGTCACCAACACCGGCGAATTCTCAATGATGGGGATAGTCGAGACCCATGGAGCTTGGGGGCCAGCGACTGCGATCGCGCTGCCCGCAAACAAGAGCAGCAATGAAGACAGCCTGTTCGGCCATACCCACATGGCCTGCCATGCCTCCGGATCGTGCGTCGCTGTCGGCGACTACGAAAACGCCGCGGGCAATCGCGAAGGGTTCGTTGTGAGCGAGAGCAACGGCGTGTGGGGAGCAGCATCCACGATCGCGCTGCCCCCCTTCACGATCGAGGAAGGCCTTGAATCAGTTGCCTGCCCGCCGTCCGGCGGATGCGTCGCGGTCGCTGAGACCAGCGTCGCTACCGAAGTCGACGGCGCGTGGCCGGCGAGCACGACACAGGTCGAAGTCGCGCTACCGGCGAGCGCGGACGAGCCGCCCGGAGGCGGCGAATTCGCCCTGAACTCAATCGCCTGCCCGGCCGCCGCGGCGTGCGTTGCCGCTGGCGACTACGACGGCAACGACACCGGCCTACGCCCAATGATCGTCAACGAGACCAACGGCGGCCCCTACAGCGGCGCCACCGCGAAAACCGGGCCGCTCCTCGAAAACACGCTGTCAGCCTCGGGCGGCGGCACCGCCGAGTTCTCCGGCACCATCACCCCTGGAAACCTGGCCTCCGGCTTGGAATGGTGGTTTCAATACGGCCCTGTCGGCACCAACTTCAACGCCACCGGCTGCGGCGAGTCAGCGAAACCGTGCGCGTCCGGAGGGCCGATCGAAACGCCCCGGACCGCACTGTCCACCACGCCGGGAACGTGCCCGGGGATCGCGACTCCCGAGCCATGCGTCTCAGCCCGCAACGCCTTCCCACTGACGCCTTACACCCCGTACGAATACCGCCTCGTAGTCCAAGAAGGCCAACAGCCACCCGTCGACGGTGCGACGCTGCCGTTCATCCCGGGCAACCTGATCAACCCCAGCGGATTCAAACCAGCCGGCCGCTATAACCTCGCGATCGTCTGCCCCGCAGCCTGCCCGACACTGCTGCACGCCGACGCCCAGCACGACTCCGGTCCCGGGCTCGCGTTCGGGCAGCTCGCGATCGCACAATCCACGCCGGCCGGCGGAATCGGCGGCGCCGGGGAGGTCCTGACGGTCCACAACGGCAAGCTCCCCGAACAGCACGGATTCGCGTTCAACGGCAACCTGCTGCTCTCACGCGTCAACATGGATCTCTCACCGATCGGCGGCCCCGCGACGATCGCGAGCCCGTTCTCGCTCGCCGGCGCCGTCAACTACGGCCACAGCGCGCTCGAACCGTTCACGTTCGCCGGGAACCTCGCTGGCGGCGGCTATTGGGAAGCATGCCGCCAGGAAACCGGTGCCGGCAGCTGCAGCCCCCCCGACCACCCCGACAAGAACACCGCCGGCGCGATCTCGGGCGCCGCGGGCGTTGCGTCCACGACTGCCGACATCGCGGTCGGTGCCGGTGCGGTGCCGGGTGGCCAGCCGGTCGCCTTGGCGCTCGGCGTCTTCTCCGCCGTCACCTGGGCGATCTCACTCGACCCGCCCGACAAGCACTACAAGAAGATCACCCACCCCCAGCGAGTGAAAGTCATCCACGTCAAGTCCGGACACGGCCTGAGCAAGCCAGCGGCAGCCGCGACGAGCCAACTCGCAACCGCGCTTGCGCAGGCAGGCGTCGCGGGCAACGCGTTCCTGGCTGCCTGGCAGCGCTACCAGGGCGCATCGCGAACCGCCGAACCCGTCTGGCTCGGACGCCAATACCAGGCGACACTCACCTACGGCCACGAATTCGTGAACGATTGCCGCCGCGCCGCCGGCCTCCTTGCCGCCCACCACAGCGAGCTCGCCGATTCACCGCTGGGTCGCAGGCACCTCTCCGCACGGCGGCTGCGCCAGCTCCTACGGGCGGTACGACAGCACGGCGTCTCGCGCAGCCTCGCTCGGCAGCTCGCGCGCCTGGGAATCACCACTAGCGTCGTGAAGGCGGCAGGCGGAGCAGTTCCAACGACACCGCCGGCTGGCGCCGCGACGCCTCTCGGTCCCGTTCTCGACCCCGCGTTCGCGGCGAAGCTGAACGAACTCGCCAACGGGCTCGACGAGTACCTAGCAAGCCTCGCGCAGCACCCCTTCGCTTGAAAGACAACTAGCGGGAGACTCACCACCACAGATGCTCGACTCGATCCCCTCCTGGATGCGCAGCCCACCACGCCAGAGCACGACGATCAATGCGCGCAGCCGCCAGCGGTGGCGGTTATCGTCGGCGCCTGGCGCATTACGGCGACGCTCAAGCACATCGAGCAGCTGACGGACAACGAGTCGTAAGCGACCTGCGGTCGACGCCGTCGAGTTGCCGGAAGGCGACGCGCCGTTCATCGTTGACACGTCGGCCTGGTGGCGGTTCTCGTCTCTTCCCAGCGAACTCGTCGAGGAGGCGATCGTTGACGATCGTCTGTGGGTCAACACCGATCGTACGAATGGAGATCCTCTACTCGGCCCGTAGCAGTGCCGAGTACATCGCGTTCGAGATGGAACTCGACGGGTTCCGCATCCTGCGAGCTTCCAAGGTCCTGGCCAGATCTACATCGCCCCCGGGCCTAACGATGCCACCAGCCCATCTTGCGAAACGCCTCGGCATCCGACGAGGCGGAGCAGCGACAACTAGGACCCGGTGCGTGGCGCCTGACCACGTGACCTCTGCCACCATGAATCGCGTGCGGGGAATCAAGGCACTCGTCGTGCTCGCCACCGTGGTGGTCCTGGCGGGCGGAGCGACCGTTGCACTCACCGCCGCGGAAACGCCGGGACAGCCGACTGGCATGCGCGCCGGGATCGCTCTGAAGGCAGCCGAATCGACGCTGCGGCTGATCAAGCCCGCGCGAAGCTGGACTCCTCTGGCGAGTGTTCCTGCCCGTGAGCGGCGGCTGATCGGCTCGACTGCGACGGAAAACGACGACCTGAGCCGCGACGAACGCGCGAAGCTCCAGTCGCGCGCGACGATATGGGTCACCAAGGCGACACCGCGAACGATCCTGACCTACGTCCGCTCTCATCTGCCCCAGGACGCGACAGCGCATGGGCAATCAAGCTCCGGCACCTCGTCTGCGCCGCCCGGCCCGATCGGGCCACACACGAGCACGGAAATCGAACGCCACTACAAACCCGACTTCTGGAGGGAGGAATTCACGGTCCCTCCGGACAACGACGTGCTACGTCGCCAGGCCCTGACGGTGTTCATCGCACAGGCGACACACGGCCGATTCGTGATCCGCTTGGAAGGCACCGCCGTTTGGGAGGGAGCCCGGCCCAGCTACTCGCTCCTCGACGCAGACGTTCACGTGATCACGATCACAAACACTTTCCCGACTTCCCGCCGCGTCGGCCCAACCCCCACGGTCCTCTCCAATCCCTCGCTCGTGCAAGAACTCGTCGCACTCGTCAACGCGATACCGATCTTCGAAGACAAAGGCGCAGAGTTCAGCTGCCCATCGGAGAAGCCGGGAGAAATCTCGGGGACCTTCGCGGTCAGGTTCGGTGAACAACCAGGCGCGCCTGCGCTTGCGACGCTCGAAGCCCAACCTTACGCATGCGGCGACAGCTTCCTACCCATCATCTCCGTGCCAGGACATCCTTCGCTCGAATTGAGCGTAGAACCGGCTCTCACGAGCATGATCAACAGGATCGCCGGACTGCACCTGCCAAAAGGCTAAAGAGCCGCCTACCGGAGCGGCCGCCGTATGAATCGTGCTATTCGCACCACTGTCGCGGTGAATTCTGGGCACCGCGATGCCTCCGGCTTATGCAGAGCGAGTCAACGCACCCGCGGCCCGCTGGTTTGCGCAAAAAGCAGGCGCCCGCATCATCCGCGGCTCACTGCCGCTGCGGACGAGCACCGAGTCTAAACTGCAGCCGGGCGCGCGGCTTTCGCTTCTCACAGCGCAAGCGCGGGCCTGCCAGCTCTTACGTGGAGTGCCCGCTCGTCGTCAACTCGGGCGTCTCGACTGGTGCGCCTCAGCTACGGCATCGGCGATTGAGTGAGGTTCCCTCGGGCGCGGCCGTGTCTGTCAGGGTTCCGCGTAGCCTTCGCAGAACTGTGCCGCTTCCGCCGCCTTTGCATGCAAGTTTTCGCTGTAGACCGTCGAGCCGTTCGCCCCGAGTACCGTCAGCTCAGTGGGCAGTGCGTTGAAAACGCCGTAGACGAGCGGCCCCTTTGCGTGCACACGCGGTTCGACCGGGACCATGTTCAGTGCAACGGCGCCTTGTGGGGTTTGCGCTACCACTGACTCTCCTGGTGGCATGAGAATTCCGTAGAGGATCGCGTAGGGGTGGGGTGAACAGCCGATCGACAGCGACCAGGGGAACGCCTTGCTCGGCCCTAGCCCGATCGCTGGTTCGTTGAGTCCCGGGTCGACACCGGTGTCCACACTGAGGCCAGGCTCGCCGTTGATACTGCCGAAAGCACTGATCGTGAAGGGTTCCCCCTCGGGAGTGAGCCCGCTGGCGAGTTCCGTGACCGTCGGGAATCCGTCCGGTTCCTTGCCTGATTTGACGCAGCGATATCGTGGCAACTTCACGGTGAGCGTGATGCCCCCGGCAGCATTTAGCTCGACGAGGGACACGGCGTGGCTCCTGCTGCCACGGATCTCCTGGGCGTAGATGCCCGCTGGGCCACCATCTCGTCGCGATACCCGGACCACGCGCGATCCGATCCTCCGTCCGTCGGCGAGCACCAGCCCGACCGAGCGCACCGAGGCAGGCACCGCGGTCTGGATCGTCTCTATGCCTTCTTCACAGAACACCGCGGGGTGCCGGTACTGGGGTGGGGAGAGACAGACGGGGTTATTGGGGCCACCCTCGATCAACAATTCGGGAGCACCCGGCCTGGTGTATGCCACGGCCGCCGAGCGATTACAAGAACTCAAAGCGCCTAGCAAGCCGGACCCGGTGCTCACCTGGAAGCGAGTACCTGCGGCGGTACGCCCGTGGCCCACAGTCATCGACTTGGGTTCTTCGGTCCCGACTTGCGGGAACCCGACGATCCGGTCCAAGCCGCGAACCGTCCGCACGGCGGCACCCCCTCTGAGAAGGAGCTCAAGTTCGGCCGTCTTGGTCTTGCTGATCAGTGCTCGATCCGATGCGTTCTCATAAGGCTTCAGCAGCGCGCCCAGCGAACGCTCCTCCGCCTGTTCGGAGTTCATCCGCGCTGCTCGCGAAGCCTCGAATTCACGGCTGGACGCCGACACGGTGCGATAGCCGCTCTGAGCCCACGCCCTCGCATCGGCGCAGAACGGCGGAGCGGCACCGGAGATGACTTCGAGCCTGGCCGTGGTCGCTGCTTGGAGCATCGAGGCGATCGCCGGGTTGCTCCACGACAGCTGGCGCACTTCGGCGGCATACGTTTCCTCGCCCCGGCGATCGAGACTCCCGCCGGGTCGATCGACCGCCGTATCGAGCTCCTCCTCGATCGTTTCCTTTTGCTGGGAGAAGCGGGCGTTTTCGCCCCTTGCACGAGGTGGGGACGTCTGAAGCGACAGAGACGGTTGCTGTGGCATCCCCGACACCACCCCGGGGCATTCTTGAGCGATCTGCTCCGCCGCAGCGCTCTCCGCACCGCGCGTCGCCGCGGCTTCGTGCATCAGTGCCGTGAGGAGCTTGTACTGGGCGATCAGGTAGGCGTGTGTGGCCTGCACGTCGGAACTCGACGCGGCAGCGACCGGCACACTGCCACACAATGCCGCCGAGGCGAGGACGAGCACAGCGCCGATCCGCCCCATCCACCGCTTCCGCCGTGGACGCAGCGCCAGGCGGCGACAGCGACTACCGTCGTTCGCATTCACAGACAGCGAGCATATAGCGCGCGAACTGCCACCGCGTTTGGGCGGAAGTGGGCATTTCGATCAGCCTCTGCAGATGCCTCCTTGAGACGAGTGCTGGCGCTATGGCGACGCCTTGCCCGCCGGGGCAGCGGCATGCTGATTTCGTCACCGCAACGTCACCGCAGATCGCTAGTCTGGATGTCCTCAGATGACCGTGTTCGTCCTCGCGGACAGCCACGGCAAACCAAACCAGAAAGGCCCAAAAATGGCGCTATCGCTGAAGATTCAGCGCCATCAGCGGACTTGCGACCCTCAAGCGGCGGACGGGCCTCGAACCCGCGACCTCAAGCTTGGGAAGCTTGCGCTCTACCAACTGAGCTACCACCGCGCTGAGGCAGATATTACGCCGCTTTCCTCGTCCTGGCACTACGCTTCCTGCTCGATGACCAAACGTTCTCTCATGCCTCTGCTGATCGGCGTGGCCGGTGCTGCGCTGGTCGGGCTGCTCGTCTATGGGGTGCTGGCCCAGTCCGCCAAACGCACGCTCGACGAAGCGATCAAGCAAGGGCACCATCCCACGGCGCCGGCGAGCGCCATTCCCATGCCGCTGCTCTCTGGCAACAGTGCTCGCACCCTCGCTTCCTACCGCGGCAAAGTGGTCGTCTTGAACTTCTGGGCGTCCTGGTGCACGCCCTGCCAGGAAGAGTCGCCGATCCTCGAGCGTGCTCAACACGCGCTGGCGCGCCGCGGTGGGACCGTGCTCGGCGTAACCTTTCGCGATTCCTCGCCCGACTCGCTTACCTTCGTCAAGCACTACGGTGTCAGCTATCCCAACCTGCGCGATACGACTGGCGAATTCGCCCAGGCCTATGGCACGACCCAGATCCCCGAGACGTTCGTGATCGACTCCTCTGGCGATGTGGTGGCGATCTCGCGCGGCGAAATCGACGAAGCGTTCTTGAACCATGCGATCGCTTTGGCGGAGAGCGTATGAGGATTTTTGGGGCGTGCCCGTCTTTGAAAGTGGGGCGGGGCCCGAATCCCGTCTCGCGCCCGTTCCACCACCTTGCCCGTCTGGCAGCAACGCTGATGCTCGTGGCAGCACTTGGGGCCTCGCTCCCACTCGACTCCAGCGCTCTCGCCGCTACACCGCGCACGAGCATGCCCTCGATCGAACGTCAGGTCATGTGCGTGACCTGCAAGATTCCCCTGAACGTCGCCGAATCGCCACAGTCCCAGCGCGAGCGTGCCTACATTCGCGGGCTGATCGCCGAAGGCAAGACCGAAGCCCAGATCAAGAGCGAACTCGTGGCCCAGTACGGGAGCTCCGTGCTTGCTCTGCCGAGCGCCAAAGGCTTTGATCTGGCCGCGTATCTCGTGCCAGTTGCCGTCGTGCTCGCGCTGATCGGGCTGCTCGCGCTGCTCTTGCCAAGCTGGCGGCGTCACGCACGAGATCAGGCCGCAACCAGCGCCGACTCGCCCAAGCTCAGCGCTGGCGACGCGGCGCGTCTGGACGCGGACCTGAAGCGTTTCGACTGAGCGGCGCTCGCACACAAACAGCTTCAAGAGGTCGGGATCGACGAGCCTGCTATCGGCCCATCCCCACGCTCAGCGATACGCAAACGTATACGACAACCCGATCTTGACATCTACGCCCATTGGTGCAAGGATCGGCATAGTCCTGATCTTCAGACTTATTTTAGGGCTCAGGAGACCGCTTAGCGAGCCAGGCGGAGCACAGCCGGCATATAGCTCGGCTGGCCAAAATTGGCACCCGGACAGGGTGCTCTCTGACCACAGATAAGTGCGCTGTCCGCGACATCGACTCTCGAGGAGGAATACCCTCCGACGAGCGGAAGGCGGAACAAAAAATGAACATATATAAGACGATCATGCCGGCGGTGGTCGCGGTGGTCGCGCTCAGCGCAATAACAGCCACGAGCGCTTCCGCATCACCCGAATGGTTAACCTTGGCAGGTAAAAAGGTGGAAGAAGCGAAAGCGGGCGCAACCACCGTGGGCGTGTGGGAACCGATCCTCAAAAAAATCCCTGCCCTCCTTGGTGGCGGAGAAATCAGGGCTTACTGCGACGGACAGTTACACGAGACGATCGGACCGTTGACTCAGGGCAAGACTGAAAAAGTTCTTAACTTAGCAGGCACAGAAGAAGGCAAAATAAAATGTGAAGCCAAAGTGTCCACAAATTCTGTTTGTAAAGCGGGAAGTGCGGTCTCCGTGGAACAGTTCAACCTGCCCTGGCGCACGACGTTGAAGACTGTCGAAGGGGTCGTTATCGAGGAATATGAAACATCGCCCGCCGGGAAAAACCTGGGCTTTAAGCTGGAATGCTCAGGTATCGCGGACACGTGCGAAACGAAATTTGGATTTATCCTATGGATAAAAAACCTGGCTGAAGGGTCCGAATTTGCGTACAATGGCACAGTTCCGTTTGAAAAATGCACTATCGGTGAATACATCATGTTAGGCGCCCAAGCTGTGTTAGATTATTTAGTTAGCTAGGAACAGTCCAATAAGAGAATGTAGGGATCGTGGGGGGAGGAATCCTCCCCCCACACAGCGCAAAATCGCCTCGATCATGGGCGCGCCCCAAGACACACGCCGTTCGGCGGCTCCGTGCTCACGCGCCTTACATCTCCGTCGGCGCCTGCACCCCGAGCAGATCGAGCGAGCGGGCGATCGTCTGGCGCGAGGCTACGCACAACGCCAGACGCTGCGATTCGAGCGCCGGCGACTCTGCGCCGAGCACGCGGCAGTCGCGGTAGAAGGCCGTGAACTGCTGGGCCAGCTCCAGCGCGTAGGCGGCTATGCGGTGTGGCGCGCGACGTGTGGCCGCCTCGCTCACCTCGCCCGGAAAGGCGAGCAGCTTCTTGATCAGACTGCGCTCAGCCGGGTGCAGCTGGCTGCTCGTGCTCCGATTGCTCCCCCACCTCGACTCAGCGCCCGCCGCACCTGCTCCGCGCCGGCCTTCGCGAGCATCGAGGCGATGCGCGCGTGCGCGTACTGCACGTAGTAGACCGGGTTCTCATTGGATTGCTCGCGCGCGAGGTCGAGGTCGAGGTCGATCGTGGTGTCGTGCGAGCGCGACAGCAAGAACCAACGCGCGGCGTCTACCCCGATCTCACGCAGCAGGTCATCGAGCGTGACGAACTCTCCGGCCCGCTTGGACATCTGTGCGCGCTCGCCGCGGCGCACGAGGTGAACCAGCTGCATAATCAGCATCTCCAGGTGCTCCGGGTCGCCACCCAGCGCCTCATAGGCTGCCTTCATGCGTCCGACGTAGCCGTGGTGGTCGGCGCCCCATACGTCGATCTGGCGGTCGAAGCCGCGCTCGCGCTTGTCCTGGTGGTAGGCAATGTCCGAGGCGAAGTAGGTGTGTTCACCACTGGAGCGCAACAGGACGCGGTCCTTGTCGTCGCCATAGTCGGTCGTACGCAGCCACAGTGCGCCCTCGCTGCTGTAGGTGTGGCCCTGCTGCTCCAGGATCGAGAGCGTGTGCGCCACCGGGCTCGGGTCGCCGTCGTGCAGCGCGCTCTCATAGCTCCAGGAGTCGAAGTCGACGCGAAATTCGCTCAACGACTCGGCGATGTGGCCCATCATCAGCGCTACCGCCGCACGTCCCAGCTCGGCCGACTCCATGTTCGCCGCGCTTGCCAGCTGTGCCGCAAGCCCGGTCACGTAGTCGCCGTGATAGCCGTCCTCGGGCACCTGCTCGCCACGCGCGAGCGCCCCGATCGACTCGCCCAGCTTGAGCACCTGGGAGCCGGCGTCGTTGACGTAGAACTCGCGCTCCACGCTGTGCCCGTGGAAAGCGAGCACTCGCGCCAACGCATCGCCGTAAGCCGCGTTGCGGGCGTGGCCCACGTGCATCGGACCGGTTGGATTGGCCGAGACGAACTCGACGATGATCCGCTCGCCGGCCGGCACTTCGCCGCGCCCGAAGCTCTCCCCCGCCGACAGCAACTCGCCGAGCGCCGCGCGGTGCCAGGCATCGGAGAGGAACAAGTTCAGAAAGCCTGGACCCGCCACCTCGAAGCGCTCCAGTTGCTCGCCGAGCCGCTCTGTCAGCAAGTCGCCCAGCTGCTGGGCCAGCTCGCGCGGCTGGGCGCCCGCGGCCGGCGCGAGCAGCAAGGCGGCATTCGTGGAGTAGTCGCCGAAATCCTGGCGTGGCGAGCGCTCGAGCGTGATCGCTCGATGCGAGCTTGCGCTGCCGGCGTGCTCGCCGGCGAGGGCGAGCACGGCCTCGCGCAGGCCTGTCTCGGTGGTCGTGGAGCTCACGGGCGATGATCTTATGTGCCTGAGGAGGTGCGCCCCGACCGGAGTGCGAGACGGCCCTGGTCAGGCGCCGCCGCCGCGCCCCCAAAACGGTCTCGGCCACTTCCGTGGGGGAGGTTGCGATACTAGCTCTGTGAACGATGAGAACCCAGGCGCCGAGCGCCACATAAACATTCATCTCTCTCCCGAGATCATGGGAGGCGTATACGCGAACTTCGCGAACGTCAGCCACTCCGACTACGAGTTCACGGTGACCTTCGCAAGGGTCGACCATGAGGTCGAGTCAGAGGAGGTGCCGGGCGTGGTCGTCTCGCGCGTGAACCTCTCTCCGCGCTTCATGCGCGAGCTGATCGACGCGATGGAGGACAACTACTCGAAGTGGCGCACCCGCGAGGGCATCAAGAACCTGCCCGAGTACGGCGGCGCCGAGGCCGGGGAAGCCGACGAGTAGTGGCACAGCCCCGTTTGAGGGCTCCTGGAGGATGAAGGTCGCGGTCGTCTCGGACATCCACGCCAACCGACAGGCATTCGAAGCGGTGCTGGAGGCGGTCGCCGACAGCGAGGCTTCCGAGCTTTGGTGCCTCGGGGACATCGTCGGATACGGCGCCGATCCGGACGCCTGCGTCGAGCTGGTGCGCCGTCATGTGGCGGTGTGCCTGGCCGGCAATCACGACATGGCGGTCGTCGGCGAGCTTCCCCTCGACGAGTTCTCGCGCGGCGCGAGCATCGCGGCGCAATGGACGCGCGAAGTGATCGCTCCGGCAAACCAGTCGTTCCTTGCCGGCCTGCAGCCTCAAGGCCAGGAGGACACGCGGGAGGGCGCGATCGGGCTCTATCACGCAAGTCCACGCGACCCGGTTTGGGAGTACGTGCTCTCAGCGTTGCTGGCGGAGCTGTGCTTGGACCGCGAGCCCAACCGCATCTGCCTGATCGGCCACTCCCACGTCGCCTCGGCGTTCACGCGCCAGGCTGGGGAGGCGGCAAGCGGCGAGCCGTGTCGCGAGGGCATCGAGCTCGACCTCTCAAGCGGCGAATGGATGCTCAATCCTGGGAGCGTCGGACAACCACGAGATGGCGACCGTCGGGCTGCTTGGTTGCTGCTGGACCTCGACGGGTACCAAGCTTCCTACCGACGCACCAGCTATGACATAGCCGGCGCCGCCGCGGCCATCAAGGCTGCTCGTCTGCCAAACTCGCTTGCGGAGCGCCTGGAGTACGGTCAATGAACATGCGAATGCTTATCCGCCTCATCGTGGTGGCGCTGCTGGGCGCTGCCACTGCCCTGCTCGTGTCCTGCGGAAGCTCAGGCGCCGGCTTGATCCCGAGCGCCAGCGCCGGGCCCCTACAAGAAGACTTTGAAGCTGTCGCCAAAGCGGCCGAAGCCGGGAACGGGGATTGCGCGAAGACCGAAGCTGCGCTCGGCAAGACCGAGGAGAACTTCCTGGCGCTTCCGGCCACGGTCGACAAGGGGTTGCACAAGCGCCTGGAAGAAGGCATAACGAATCTGCGCAAGCAGGCGCTGGCAATGTGCGAAGAACCGACCGCCACAGACACTTCGACGACGAGCACCCAGACGAAAACCACGCCCACGACTGGCACGACGAGCACCGAAACGACGACGAGCACGGAAACAGCAACCACCCCGACCACACCTACGAACGACACCGACGACGCCCACCACCAGCACGCCGCCCAGCCCCGGGGGAGGTGTCGAAGCTCCCGAAGAAGGTGCAAGCGAACACGGGACCGGCGAACAAGGTGCAGACGCAGGTAAAGAAAATGCCGGCAACGGCGCGTCCAACTCGGGCGGGGCAAGCGCGGGAGGCGGTCAGTGAGCGACCCTGAGATCGCCGGGCGCTATCAGCTGCAGAGCAGACTCGGCTTCGGCGGTATGTCGACCGTGCATCTTGCGTTCGACAAGCGCCTGGAGCGCCGCGTGGCCGTCAAGCTGCTGGCCGAGCACCTCGCCGAGGACCCCACCTTTGTGTCTCGCTTCCAGCGCGAGGCTCAGGCCGCGGCACGCCTCATCCATCCCAACATCGTGCAGGTGTTCGACTCCGGCCAAGATGAGAGCACGGAACAGTATTTCATCGTGATGGAGTACATCGAGGGCCAGTCGTGCGCGGAGATCCTGCGCGACGACGGCTGGATCGAGGTCGACGAGGCCGTCGCCATCATCGAACAGGCGTGTGAGGGGCTGCACTACGCTCACCGCCACGGTGTGGTGCACCGCGACGTCAAGCCGGGGAACCTCTTGCGCTCGCGCGACGGCGAGGTCAAGCTTGCCGATTTCGGCATCGCCAAGGCGACCGAGCAGTCGAGCATCACCCAGGTCGGCTCGGTGCTCGGCACCGCGGCCTACCTGGCGCCCGAGCAAGCCCGTGGCGAGGAAGCCGGTCCGCGCGCCGACCTGTACGCGCTTGGCGTGGTGACCTACCAGTTGATCTCCGGGCGTCTGCCCTACGAAGCCGCCTCGCTCACCGAGCTGGCGCTCAAACAGCAGCAGGAAGAGCCGGCGATGCTCGACACGCTCGTGGCCGCGGTCACGCCGGAGCTGGCCGAAGCGGTCGCGATCGCGCTGGCGCTCGACCCGCGCGAGCGCTATGAGAGCGCACGCGAGATGGGGCGCGCGATCTCCGACGGCGCGCTCGGCATCTCCCCCAACGAGCATCGCGCGCCGGCACGTGGGGCCAGGCACGCCACCGAGGCGACAAGCGTGCTCACGAGCGCCACGCGCACTCATAGCCCCTCCGACGGACGAGGAGCAGTCGCCCCGCGCCAGCCCCGTCGCGGACCCGCGCGCGAGGCCCCGCCCGTCGTTGCGACAGCGCCAGTTCGACGCCGTGGCTCGGGCCTGCGCCGGCTCGCTTTTGCTTTGCTCGCTTTGCTCGCGCTCGTCGGCGTGATCGCGCTGATCGTCGTGCTCAGCGCACCCGCAACCACCACGATCAAACTGCGCACAGTCGTCTACAACGACGCTCAAGAATCCGCGGAAGCGCTGAAGCAGCTCGTCAACGAAAACACGAAATAGAGCCAAGAAAAGGCGAGAGGCCCGCTTGCGCGGGCCTCTCGGTAAGAACTGCCGCCCTTTCGGGCGAGGCGACCGTCACTCGTCCCACAGACTAGCAGCCTCATCCGTCGCCTTTCAACCAATGGCTCCGGCGGCCGGACTCGAACCGACAGCTGGCGAGTGACGGTCGCCCATGTTGCCCTTACACCACACCGGAACACAGTTGTCAGCATAGAGAAGACTTGGGACGGTACTCGGTGCCGCGTAGCGAATTCGCCACCTCGGCCAGCCGTCCGTCAAGAATTCCCTGGCGCAGATCGATCATCAGCCGTGCCAGAAAGGCGAGATTGTGTTCGGTCAGCAAGCGCATGCCCGTCAGCTCCGAGGAGCGCACCAGGTAGGAGAGGTAAGCGCGCGAGAGGCCGCGTTTGCAGGCGTGACAGGCGCAACCCTCCATCAATGGCAGCTCAGAGGTGCGCCACTCGCTTTTTGTCAGATCGACGCGCCAGCGTGTGGCCGGGTCTGGCACCAACGCCGTGCCATGGCGTCCTAGACGCGTTGGCATCGCGCAATCGAATGTGTCGATGCCCAGCTCGACGCCGCGGATCAGGTCGTCCACGTCGCCGATCCCGAGCAGGTGCCGCGGCAGGTGCTCGTGCTCGCCGCCCAGCTCGGCGACGGCGTAGCCGACGACCTCGTACATCTGCGCCTTCTCGGCGCCAAGCGAGCCCCCGATCGCCACGCCGTCGCAGCCGCTCGAGGCAACCGTGCGGGCGGAGGCGTGACGCATGTCCTCGTACACACCCCCTTGCACGATCCCGTAGACGAGCTGATCGCTCGGCCCGTGCTCGGCGTGCCAATCAAGACAGCGTGTCAGCCAACGATGTGTGCGCTCAGTCGAGCGCTCGGTGTAGTCGCGGTCGACGTGGAAAGGGGTGCACTCATCGAACACGAGCGCGATATCCGAGTGAAGCGACGCCTGCACCGCCATCGAGTCCTCGGGGGCCATAAAGCGCTCGGCGCCGTCCACATAGGAGCGGAAGCGCACGCCTTGCTCCTCGATCGAGAGGATCGCCCCCTCGCGCTCGCGGCCCTCTCGCGCAATCCCCTCGCGCTTATCCGCCTCGCCTCCTCCCGCCTCGCTCGCTACTCCCTGGCCTTGCCGCCGGCGCGACGGACGCGCCTTGATCTCATCCGCGACCGTGCCATGACCCATCGAGAACACCTGGAAGCCGCCGGAGTCGGTCACGATCGGCCCGTCCCAATCCATGAAGCCGTGCAACCCCCCGAAGCGCTCGATCAGCTCGGCTCCCGGGTTGAGCATCAGGTGGAACGTGTTGCCCAGCACCATGTCATAGCCGAGCCCCTTGACCTCCTGCGGCAACAAGCCCTTGACGGTTGCCTTGGTCGCGAGCGGCACGAACGCCGGTGTGCGGACATCGCCGTGCGCGGTATGCAGCCGTCCCGCGCGGGCACAAGTGGCGCCGTCGCGCGCTTCGATCGTCAGGGCCACGACTGGGCATCCTAGCCAGGCACGGACTCACAGCCATGAAGCCTGCTGCGACACACGACCGTGCGGACTACGGGACATGTCGGGTCGCCGGATACGCTGGCCCGAGCCCCAGGGCCTCCCAGACCATGCTCGCCTCGCTCATAAACGTCGGCCACCTCGTAGAAACGTTCGGCTATCCGCTGCTGTTCCTGGTCGTGATGGCCGAGTCCAGCGGCCTTCCGATCCCCGGCGAGACCGGTCTGATCGCCGCGGGCGTGCTCGCCAGCCAGGGCAAGTTGCAGATCGAGCTCGTGATCCCGATCGCTGCCGCCGCCGCGATCATCGGCGACAACATCGGCTACCAGATCGGCCGCAAGGGAGGGCGCTGGCTGCTGGAGCGTCCCGGGCGCTTCGAACGCCAGCGCCAGCAGGTGCTCGCCACCGGAGAGCCGTTCTTCGAGCGCCACGGCCCCAAGGCCGTGTTCTTCGGGCGCTTCATCCTCGGGCTGCGCGTTTGGGCCTCCTGGCTGGCCGGCGCCACGCACATGCGCTGGCGCTCCTTCTTCCTGTGGAACGCGCTCGGAGGGATCTGCTGGGCGACAGCGATCGGCCTGCTCGCCTACTTCCTCGGCAACGCTGCCGGCAACGCCGTCGAAGCGTTCGGCCTGTACGGGATCGCGGCCCTGATCCTCGCGGCGATCGTCTTCTTCGTGGCCCACCGCCGCGGGCGTCTTTAGGGCTGAGCCCTTGGCTCAGGCGCCGCAGCAGCCGGCTGTCACGCGCTCCCACATCTTGCCGAGCGCCTCCAGCTCACCCTCGGAGAAGTGCGAGAGGAAGTGCTCGCGCACGACCGCGCGATGGGTGCCACGTGCCGCGTCCAAGCGCTCACGGCCACGATCGGTGAGACAGGCGTAGGCGCCACGAGCGTCGTGTTCGCAAGTGCAGCGCCCGAGCAGCTCGTCGCGCTCCAGACGATCGACCAGACGCGTGAGACCGCTGCGTGAGAGCTGAGCCTGCTCGGCGAGATCGCACATGCGCATGCGTCCGCCGGGAGCGTCGACCAAGTGCTGAAGCACCTCGTAAGAGCTGAGCTGCAGGCCGTGCTCGCGCTCGAGACGGCTCTCCAAGCGCTTGGCGAGCGATGCGTGCGCGCGCAACAGACCGCGCCACGCACGAAGCTCGGCTTCGCTGAGGCTGTCCGATTCGCCGAGAGCGTCCTTCCCCTGGGGAAGCTTTAGAACTGTCGCGGTGGCTGTTGCGGTGGACATGATCGTGCTCTGAAGCGGCTGTGTGCTTACTCGAACATAGTAGCGTCGCGGGCCGGAATCCCTGTCAACCGTGCGCCACAGCGGCGCTCAGCTGCTCCTCTTGGTGGCCTTCCAAGCCCACCACATCATCAGCGGTTGCAACGGTAGGCGCGCGTACAGCGCCCAGCGCGGAATCTTGGGGAACTGCTCCGGAGCCCGTGCCATGTAGAGGTTTGAGGGGAATACGGCGGCGAGCAACGCGATCAGGCCGAGACCCGCTGGACGGCGCGTCCATGGCAGTAGCACGCCCAGTCCACCGGCGACCTCCGCGACACCGCTCACCGCAACCACGCTACGCGCGCGTCCTCTGAGGCTCGGAGGCACGATCCGTTCGTAGTGGTGTGGCGTGGCGAAGTGGTTGATGCCGGCGCCGACGAAGGCTATACCGAGCAGTAGCCGCGATCGCCTCCCGTTGCGGCGTGGGACTTCAAGCGGGTTCTCGGGGAGCGAGCTGGGCGTGTCTGTGTCCATCGTGTCTCCTCTCAGGCTCGTAAGCCCTAGCTATCGATCAGCGACGTACCGCTCATTTGTGGGGGCTGTGAGATGCCAAGTAGGTCGAGCACTGTCGGCGCCACGTCCGCGAGGATACCGCCCCGCACGCGCAACTGAAGGCCCCGCGCGGTCACGATCAACGGCACCGGGTTGAGCGAGTGGGCGGTGTTGGGGCTGCCGTCAGGCTCGAGCATGTGATCGGCGTTACCGTGATCGGCGGTCACGATGCACACACCGCCGCTCTCGCGTACGACCTCTAGCACCTTGCCCAAGCACTCATCGACCGTCTCTATCGCAGCTACCGCAGCCGCTATGACGCCGGTGTGACCGACCATGTCGGCGTTCGCGAAGTTGATGACGCCGAACTCAGGCCGGTCCTCGCGCCACGCGCTCACAAACGCGGCGGCTGCCTCACGGGCGCTCATCTGCGGCTTGTGGTCATAGGTCGGCACGTCGCGCGGGGAGGCCACCAGCTCGCGCCGCTCGCCCACGCATGGAGCCTCCTCGCCACCGTTGAAGAAGTACGTGATGTGCGGGTACTTCTCGGTCTCGGCCACGTGCAGCTGGCGCGCTCCACTGTTTGCGATCACCTGCGAGAGCGTCGTCTCTGGATGTTGGGGCGCGAAGGCCACCGGATAGGGCCAGCCCTCCTCGTACTCAGTGAGCGTCGCCAGTCGACTCATTGCCGGCGCGCCACCGCGTCCCTCCCAGCCAGGCAACTCCGCCGTCTCGACGCGCGAGGCCGCTTCGGCTCCCGTTGCGTGCAAGGAGCCCCCCCCCGTGTCTCCGCCAAAGCCCGGTTCGGCCAAGGCCCTGACGATCTCGCGCATGCGATCGGGACGGAAGTTGAAGCACAGCACGCTGTCGCCAGGACGAATGCAGGCCTCGGCGCCGACCAAGGTGGGCTCGATGAACTCGTCGGTCTCGCCACGCTCGTATGCGTCGCGCACGGCCTGCTCGCCGCTCGAGGCGGGAACCGATCCCGCCCGCCCGCGTCCGTGCACGAGCATGTCGTAGGCGCGCTGCGTTCGCTCCCAGCGCTTGTCGCGGTCCATCGCCCAGTAGCGGCCCACGACCGAGCCGACACGCACGTCCTTGGTCGCGTCCAGTTCGGCCAGGTAGCCTGCGCCCGCATGCGGCAGCGTGTCGCGCCCGTCGGTGAAAGCGTGCAGCACAACGTCCGCCCCAGGCGCCAGCTCGCCACCGAGCGCGATCAGCGCGCGCAAGTGCTCAAGCGAGGAGTGCACGCCACCGTCTGAAACAAGCCCGAGCAAGTGGACGCGCGGCGCACCGGTGAAAGCAGCACGCAGCACCGGATTCTCGGCAAGCGACCCGTCCACGGCCGCCTCGTCGATGCGCACGAGATCCTGCTTGACGACAGCGCCGGCGCCGAGGTTCAGGTGACCGACCTCGGAGTTTCCCATCTGCCCTTCGGGCAATCCCACTGCCGCGCCGCAAGCAGTGAGTGTGGTGTGAGGGAATGTGGCCCACAGCTCGTCGAAGATGGGTGTCTTGGCAAGCGAAACAGCGTTGCCAGGGCCGGGCTCGGCCAACCCCCAGCCATCGAGAATCACTAGACATACGCAGGGCGCGCGCACCGCCTGCGAGCCCTCAGGCGCACTCATTGCTGGGCGGCCGTCACGATCGCGGCGAATGACTCGGCGTCGAGCGATGCGCCGCCGACGAGCGCGCCGTCGATGTCGGGCAGCGCCAACAGCTCGGTGGCGTTCTCAGGCTTGACCGAGCCTCCGTAGAGGATGCGCACCTGTTCCGCAATCTCGGGCGAGCGCCCGCCGAGCAGCGCCCGCACGAACGCGATCGCCTCCTGCGCCTGTTCGGGGCTGGCCACCAGACCGGTACCGATCGCCCAGATCGGCTCGTAGGCGATCGTCACCTCGGCCAAGCGCTCGTCGGGCACACCCGCAAGATCCTCGCCGATCTGGTGGCGCAGCTTGCGCTCTGTCTCGCCCTCTTCGCGCTCGCTCTCGGTCTCGCCGACGCACAGGATCGGCGAGAGACCTACCGCTAGCGCGGCGGGCATCTTCAGCGCGAGCGCCTTGTCGGTCTCGCCGAACAGCTCGCGTCGCTCCGAGTGACCGAGCACCACGCCGCCGACGTCGAGCTCTGAGAGCATCGCTGCCGAGATCTCGCCGGTGAAGGCGCCCTCGGGCTCGTGGTGCATGTTCTGGGCATATACCTCAACACGCGATCCGCGCGCGCTATCGACCATCGCGCGTAGGTCGGTGTACGGCACGCAAATGGCGATGTCGACCCCGCTGACCGACGACACTCGAGGCAGCAGAGCTTGTATGTACTCCTCGGACTGCTCCTCGGTCTTGTACATCTTCCAATTGCCCGCGACCAGCGGGCGGCGCTCGCCGGACATCAGGCGATTCCGGCGCCCTCGAGCGCCTGGACTCCCGGCAAGACGCGTCCCTCGACCAGCTCGAGCGTCGCCCCACCGCCGGTCGAGAGATGATCGACCGTGTCCTCCAGGCCGAAGTGCGCAAGCGCGGAGGCAGAATCGCCTCCGCCGACGACCGTCACACCCGACGCACGGGCGACGGCCTGAGCGATCGCACGCGTGCCCTGCGCGAACGGCTCGTACTCGAAGGCGCCCATCGGACCGTTCCAGAAGACGGTGCCCGCTCGCGCGATCTCAGTGCTGTAGCGCTCAACCGTGGCGGGTCCGATGTCGAGTCCCATCCAACCCGCCGGCACCTCGACGCCGTCCAGCGCACTGTGCTCGGCATCGTCGGCGAGGCGGTCGCCGATCACCAGGTCGCTCGGCACCAGCAGGCGCGCACGGCCGGGCTGCGGAGAGTGCGTGTCGCTGGCCCGCGCGAGCAGCTTGCGGGCATGCTCGGTGTCCTCCTCGCCGCACAGCGACTCGCCGACCGTGTGACCCTGTGCGCACAAGAATGGAAAGCACATCGCGCCGCCGATCATCACCACGTCGGCCAGCTGCAGGAAGCGGTCGATCACGCCGATCTTGTCGGCTACCTTCGCTCCCCCGATGATCGCTACGAGCGGTGGCGCAGGATGCTCGAGGATTCCGGTCAACGTGCTTACCTCGCGTTCGAGCAGGCGTCCCGCCGCACACGGCAGCAGATGTGCCACGCCGGCGGTGCTGGCGTGCGCGCGGTGCGCGGCGCCGAAGGCGTCGTTGACGTACACGTCGGCGAGCTCGGCCAATGCGCGGGCAAGCTCGGGGTCGTTGGTGGTCTCGCCAGGCTCGAAGCGCACGTTCTCCAAGAGCAGGATCTCTCCGTCCTTTAGCTCCTCGGCGAGCTTGTGCGCGCGCCGACCCACGACCTCAGGCGCAAGCGTCACGCTCGCTCCGGTCAGCTCACGCAGACGCTCAGCCACCGGCGCGAGCGAAAGGTCAGCCTCGGGCCTTCCCTCTGGGCGCCCGAGATGCGAGACGAGCACCAGCTTCGCGCCGCGCGCGCGCAGCTCTTCGATCGTGGGCAGCGCCTGGACGATGCGCGTGTCGTCGGCGACCGCGGGCGCGCCGTGCTCGTCCTTGCACAGCGGCACGTTGAAGTCCACGCGCACGAGCACGCGCTTGCCGTGGACATCGAGCTGATCGATGCTTCTCATCGTCTTTGCGCTCCCATCGTCGTGACGACCCCAGCATCCGCTGGGCCCTTACGCGTCCTCATCGCTCCACCGTCCGTGAAGAGCTGACCTGCCAGTCGAGGAGCTGGCTCACAGGACCCTCTGGACGAGGTCGACGACGCGGTTGGAGTAGCCCCACTCGTTGTCATACCAAGCCACCACCTTCAGCATTGTGCCGTCAATCGTGGCGGTGAGCTGAGAATCGACGATCGAGGAGTAGGGCGAGGTGACGATGTCGCTGGAGACGATCGGATCCTCGGTATAGGCCAACAGACCCTGTAGAGGGCCACTCTCCGACGCGGCCTTCAGCGCCGCGTTGACCTCCTCGACGCTTGTCTCGCGCGCGCACTCCACCGTCAGGTCGACGACCGAGCCGGTCGGGACAGGCGCACGTACTGCAAAACCGTGCAGCTTGCCCTGCAGCTGCGGCACGACCAGCCCGATCGCCTTGGCGGCGCCGGTCGAGGCCGGGATCAGGTTGATCGCGGCCGCGCGCGCACGGCGCAGGTCTTTGTGAGGCAGATCTTGCAGGCGCTGGTCGGCTGTGTAGGCGTGAATCGTTGTCATCAGGCCGTGCTTGATCCCGACCGTGTCCACCAGCACCTTTGCCACCGGAGCCAGGCAGTTGGTCGTGCATGAGGCGTTTGAGATCACATCGTGCTTGTCGCGGTCATAGGCATCGTCGAAGTTGACGCCGAGCACCACCGTCACGTCCGGGTCGGTGGCCGGTGCAGAGATCACGACCTTCTTGGCGCCACCTGCGAGATGCTTGGCGGCGCTGGGGCGGTCTGTGAACAGGCCGGTTGACTCGATCACGACGTCCACCCCGAGCGACCCCCAAGGCAGCGCGGCAGGATCGCGCTCGGCGAGCACCTGTAGCTCGCGTCCGTCAACCACGATCGTGCGCTCGTCCTTGGCCACGACCTTGCCTGGATAGGGGCCGAGAATCGAGTCGTACTTGAGCAGATGAGCCAGCGTGCGACAGTCGGTCAAGTCGTTGACGGCGACCCACTCGATCTGATCGACGTCCCCCCGAGCCATTGCGGCGCGGAACACGTTCCGACCGATGCGGCCGAAACCGTTGATTCCCACGCGTACGGGCATTCACAGCCTCCTGATGTGAAGAAAAATGAACGATGCCGGGCCTCTGGAGCCTCGCTCCGTTGTACCCGGCGTAGGCGGGGAAGGCTATCAGCGCCCAATTCCCCCACCAATCAACGCCTACCCTTAGCCGGCTTGCGCGTCTTCGGGCAACTGGTTTTCGCGCACCTTGCGTTACAGTGCGTCACGTCAAACCCCTTTACAGAGCCCCCCGCCAGGATTCGAACCCGGATCTCTCCCAAGCTTTTGGCGGAACGCTCTGTCCCTTGAGCTACGGGGGGACGCTGAGAAGATATGACCCGCTAGAAGCCGACACTTCTAGCCGGGTCTCTCAGCGCGGGCGTAAGTCTATCGCCACCTCATTTATGTAACCGTCGCATCTCACGTCCGAGAGACTCGACTCGCGGTTCTAGGAATCGCGCGAGCGCTTGTCGATGTCGCGATGAGCAACGGCGACCGTCAGCTCCTCGCGATCGCGGTAGCGGAGGGCGAGATGCTCGGCGATGGCCACCGAGCGGTGGCGACCACCGGTGCAGCCGATCGCGATAACCAGATGGGCCTTGCCCTCGGCCACGTACTCAGGCAGGAGGAAGTCGAGCAGCGCGTGCAGACGCAAATAGAGCTCGTCGAGGCGCCCGTCGCGGGCGATGTATTGCACGACACGCTCGTCGTGACCGGTGAGCTCACGCAGCTCGCTCTCGTAGTGAGGGTTGGGCAGGAAACGCACGTCGAAGGCGAGGTCCTCCTCGCGCGGAGGACCGTGCTTGAAGCCGAAGCTCATGAACGTGAGCGCCAGGCGGCCCGCATTCTGGCGCGGCAACATCTCATCGGCTATACGGCTGCGGAGCATCGCTGCAGACATGGCCGTCGTGTCGATCACGAGGTCCGCACGCGAGCGCAGTGGCTCCAGCAGCGCGTGCTCGGAGGCGACACCGGCGGCGACACTGCCCTCGGGTGCGAGCGGATGACGGCGACGAGTCTCCTTGTAGCGCGTCGAGAGCGTCTGCTCGGCCGCCTCCAGGAAGAGCACGTGATGGGTGATGCCGAGCGTCTGCAGGTCGTCGACGACGGCCGTCAGCGCCTCGAAGTAGACGCCACCGCGGACGTCGGAGACAACCGCGGCGCGCTCGACCTTGGAGCCCTCGTGCACGAACAGCTCGACGAGTGAGCGGATCATCTCCGGCGGGAGATTGTCGACGCAGAAGTAACCCGCGTCCTCGAATACGTTCATCGCCGTGGACTTGCCGGCGCCGGAGAAGCCCGTGATGATGACGAGGTCCTGCAGACGCGACACAACGGTCGGTCCGCTCACAGGACGGGGAGGCACGGGCCTGGTGGCGGCCATCTCCAGTCCATTGTGCAGATTGCGTCGGGGGAAAGGGCCAGTCGAAGTGACTCAGCCTGCGCGATGCAGGAGGGCGTGGATATCTCGCGCCGTCTTGGCCGGCAGCCCCGGCACTCCCTGCAGCTCCTCGCGTGAGGCGGCCAAGATCGCCTCTGGCGAGCCAAAATGTGTTATCAACGCGCGCTTGCGTGCTGGACCGATGCCCGGCAGCCCATCGAGCAGCGATCCGGTCATCGCGCTGTCGCGTCTGCTGCGATGGTGGGTGATCGCGAACCGATGGGCCTCGTCGCGGATGCGCTGTAGCAGCTGCAGCTCGGGGCTTGAGTGATCGAGTAGCAGCGGCTCGGAGCGACCGGGCATGAACACCTCCTCGATGCGCTTAGCCAGCGAGATGACGGCGACACCGCGCTCACGAAAGCCTCTCAGCGGAGCCAAACCCGCCGCGAGCTGGCCCTTGCCGCCGTCGATCACCACCACGTTTGGGAGCGCTGCGAAGCTGGCGTCGTGGGCCGGGTCGTGCGGGGAGAAGTCAGCCTGCTGCTCCCACTGGCTGAAGCGCCTGGAGAGCACCTCCGCCATCGAGGCATAGTCGTCAGGGCGGGCAGGATCTTCAATCGTGCGGATCTTGAAGCGCCGGTAGTCAGATTTCTTCGGTGCTCCTCCCTCGAACACGACCATCGAGGCGACCGTGTGGGTGCCGCCCAGGTTGGAGATGTCAAAGCACTCGATGCGTACCGGAATCGCATCGAGTGAGAGCGCCAGCTGCAAGCGCTCTAGTGCCTGGGCGCGGTGCTGGTGGCGACGCTCGTCGCGCAAGCGCTCCTGATCGAGCGCGAGCAGGGCGTTGCGCTCGGCGAGCTCGAGGATGCGGTGCTTGTCACCTCGCTCGGATGGGCGTAGCTCGACAGGCCCATCCCGCCGCCGCGAGAGAGCTTCGGCGAGCACCGGTCGGTCAGCTAGCTCCTGCTGGACGACGAGCAGAGCCGGGATCGTGGTGGGACCGCCGTAGTACTGCAGCAGGAACTCCTCGGCCACCTCCCCCAGCTCGCGCTCGGTCTCGTTGGACAGGTAGAAGGAGTGACGATCGGAGAGGATGCCGTCGCGTACCTGGAAGACCTGGGCGTTGGCATCGCGGCCATCGGTGGCCACGGCAACGGCGTCGAATGTGCCGATCGAGCTCTTGGCGACGCGTTGGCGCTCCATCAGCGAGCGCACGGCACGCAACCGATTGCGCTCGAGCGTGGCCTGCTCATAGTCCTGGGCGGCCGAGGCCGAGCGCATGCGCTGCTCGAGATCGCGCTCGATCGTGCTGAAGCGTCCAGAGAGGAAGTCGATCACGCCGTCGATGCTGCGCCGATAGTCCTCCTCTGGTGACGTATCCCACGCAGGGTGCCTCACAGCGCTTGATGTAGTAGTCGAGGCATGGACTACCGCTGCGACGTCCCGGCTCGGGGCCGGTGCAGGAGCGATACATGAATACCTTGGCGAGCACCTCGAGCGTCGAGCGCACGCGCTTGGCGCTCGAGTATGGGCCGAAGTAAGCGCGACCCGAGCGGTGACGCTCGCGTGTGAAGTAGACCCTCGGATATCGCTCGTCGAGTGAGATTGCGATGAACGGATAGGACTTGTCGTCGCGTAGGCGGATGTTGAAGCGTGGGCGGTACTGCTTGATGAAGCTCTGCTCGGCCAGCAGCGCCTCGGCCTCGCTGGAGACAACGACGCACTCGATCGCTTCCACGCTCGCCACCATCTCTGCGTGGCCAGCTGTTGAAATGGCCCGCCCCCCTGCGCCTTGGAGAAGTGTGAGGCCACGCGCTTGCGGATCGACTTGGCCTTGCCGACATATATGACACGCCCCTTCGCATCGCGAAACAGGTAGACGCCCGGCCTGTCCGGCAACACGCGGCGCTGCTCGGCCAGGCTGGCGCGACGTTGCTCTGCACCGCCCTGTCGAGGAACGCTTTTGCTTCGTGGATTGGCGTTATTCAATAGGTGCGTGAGTAGCGGTAGACAGCCAGCAGCGTGTAGGCGGCTATACCGATCAGCGCGAACCAAGCGAACTCGCCGAAGGACGTTTGCCACATGCGGGATCGCGCGGCGATCGTGGCATAGCCGACAGCGACTGCGCCGTAAAGCAACGCCCGGTGGCGGTCGCCGAGACTGTGCAGGTCGATGCCGCGTTCACGGTAGAGCCTGTAGCCGAAGAAAGCGAGACCGGCGGCGAACACGACCCATAGTGCCGCTGCAAACGCGTTGGCCGCGCGGCCGCCTCCCGGCAAGAACTCAACCGCGGCGGCGATCAGCGCGATGATCGCGATATTGCGCGCGGTTTTCATCCGGTCCATGACGACATTCCGCTCATGAGCTCATTCAGTCTAGTTAGGCCGTCAGGGCAGACCCGGCGCTCGTGGTAGGTGAGAGACAAAGCCGCAATCTCCGGAATGATCTTGCAACAAGTCATCCAACGTTTTCACGATACGGGTGGCTTTACGCTATACTGCGTAAGCCCATTCGGTCCTAACCCGACCGGAACGAGGGTTGGTTGGCAGGCGCCGGGGTACTCGTCATTCAGGTCAGAGAGCCCCGGCGCCTGTTTTTAAGCGTCCACCAACGTTTCCAGACGCTCATAGGCCATCTCGACCGCGCGCTTGGCGGCCGTGTGACGCGCCTCGGACTTGGCCGCCTCGTACTTCGTCGCCCAGGCCTCCGGAGCCGCCAGCTCGTCTTCGAGCTCATGCAGGGTCGCCTCGGCCTGTTCAACCGCCTGCTCGGCCTTGGCCTGCTCGCGCACTCGATTCTTCGAGGGGCCTGGCGACTTCGCTGACTTGCTCCTACCGGGCTTCGCGCCGCCGTTGACCGACCCTGCCTCCCCACCGTCAGTATCGCTCGAAACACGATGCCCCCCGCGCGCGCGGGGGGCATCGTCATTTTCGCCACCCCCGTCCGCGCTCCCGCTCCCGCCGCTCTCGCCGCTACCGCCGGCCGTGGCACCGCTCGCTTCCCCACGCGAGCGCGCTTGGGCACCTCCGAACTTTCCGGACTTGGAAGCCTCAGCTGCCAGCCGCTCCTCGCGCACGCGCACATACTCTGGCCATCCGCCGAGGAAGCTGCGCAACGAGCCGTCCTCGATCGCTACCGTGCGGGTGCCCACCGCGTCGAGTAGAGCTCGGTCGTGGGAGACGAGCAGCAGCGCGCCGTCGAAGCTGGCAAGGGCGTCCTCGAGGGCCTCGCGACTCTCGAGGTCGAGATGGTTGGTGGGCTCGTCGAGGATCAGCACGTTTGGCGGGCGCGGCGTGCCGTTCATCAGGATCGCCAGCGACAGCCGGCGGCGCTCGCCGCCGGAAAGGCCTTCCAGCGGCTTCTCGGCATCCTCGCCGGAGAACAGGAACCTGCCTACGAGCGCGCGCGCCTTGTTGGGAGTCAGGCCCGTCGCGCGCTGAGCGGCCTCCACCACGCTCTGTCCTGGCGCGCCGCCGGCGCCCAGCTCCTCGGCATGTTGGGAGAGGTAGCCGACGGTGACGTTGTGTCCTGTGGAGAGCTTGCCCGCGCCCAGCTGGCGACGTCCCGCAAGCGTCTCGATCAAGGTTGTCTTGCCGGCTCCGTTTGCTCCCACCAAGGAGACATGCTCGCCGCGCTCCAACCACAGCTCGGCATCGTCGAGCAAAACCAAAGGACCGCCCCCTTCTCCTGCGCCCTCGATCTCGACGCGGCCGTCCTTGAGCTCGAAGATCACGCGGCCGCTGCGCTCTGGCGCCTTGAAGGAGAACTCGAGCGTTGCGGCATCGCGCGGGTCGCGCTCGATGCGCTCGATCTTGGCCAACTGCTTGACGCGCGATTGGGCTTGGCGCGCCTTGGTGGCCTTGGCGCGGAAGCGCTCGACGAAGCGCTCCATGCGCGCGATCTCGGCCTGCTGCTTGTCGATCGCCTTGCCCAGCGCCATCTCCCGCGCGGCCTGCTCACGTCGCCACGCGTGCCACGTTCCAGCAAAGAAGCGCGAGCGCGTGGGCGGAGCACCGTAGAGCTCCAGGACCGCGGTGCCGACCGCCTCCAGGAACCAGCGATCGTGAGCGACGAGCATCACCGCCGCGTCAAGATCGACGAGCGTCTGCTCCAACCACTCCAGGGACTCGATGTCGAGATGGTTGGTGGGCTCGTCGAGCAGCAGCACGTCGGCGTCCGTCGCCAAAGCGCGCGCCAGCGAAGCGCGCGTCGAGCTGGCCGCCCGAGAAGGTGTCTAGTCCCCGGTCAAGGTCGGCGTCTGAGAAGCCGAGGCCGTGCGTCATGACAGTGGCACGGTCGCGCCACAGATAGCCACCGTATGACTCCAGGCGTGCTTGAGCGCGGGCGTAACGGTCGAGCAGTGAATCGTCGCTTGCGCCCTCTGTCATCTTCTGCTCGAGCTTGGCCAGCTCGCGCTCTACCTCCAGCTCCTGCACGCAACCGGACAGCACGTAGTCCCGTAGTGACATCGTGCGCTCCCTGGGCGGGCGTTGGTCGTGCAGGGCGATGCGTACGCCCTTGGCGACACTCAGCTCGCCCTGGTCGATCCGCTCTTCACCGGCGATCATGCGCAGCAGCGTTGTCTTGCCGGCGCCATTGCGTCCGGCGATCGTGAGACGTTCGCGGCGCTCGAGCTTGAACGACACGCCGCCGAGCAGCGGTTTGCCCGCCATGTCCTTGCGCAGGTCGGAGGCGATCAGGAGAGCCACGTCGAGGATGGTAGGGGGCGCTCGGCGCGAGCCTGTCTTCCTTGCGATTGATCGGCCGCCCTCCGGATGCACCGGGGATGAGAACGCGCTCATCGCACGGCACACGCTGCCGGGCAGGTAAGTCTGTGGCGCACTCCGATAGAATCAGCATCCTCATGCGTCGCCTGCTTACCAGCCTCTGCACCTCCGCCGCCCTACTGCTTGTGCTCGCCCCCGTGGCGCTTGCCGATAACGACGGACGCGGCTTCTACGGAGCAACCAACGACAAGGTGATCACCAAAGCCGGCTTCATCCTGATCATCTTCTTTCCGACCTTCGTGCTCCTTATGAGCCTCTTGCAGTGGCGTCTGGACAAGCGCAAACAAGCCCGCAAAGCGGCACATACCGCGCGCATCGACGACGTCCGCTGGCGCGGCGGTTGGTAAGCCAGCCCAGCTGACCTGGTGATGATGAGCGAGCCTGACCCGACGTCCGGCTCCCAGCCCCAGTTGGATCCCAAACCGGTCCTCTACGAGCGCCGTGGGGCGGCCGCCGTGGTCAGCATCGACCGTCCCAAGCGGCGCAACGCAGTCGACGGGGCTACAGCCGAGGCCCTGCACTCGGCCCTCATGCGTTTCGAGGGCGAAGAGGATGCGCGCGTGATGGTGCTCACCGGCACCGGCGAAGTTGCGTTTTGCGCTGGGGCAGACCTCAAGGCGATCGAGACGCTTGGCGGACGCCTGACGTCACCAGACGGGCCGATGGGCTTCACGCGGCTGACGCCGTCCAAGCCGACGATCGCCGCGATCTCCGGCTTTGCCCTGGCCGGCGGGCTGGAGCTGGCGCTGTGGTGCGACCTGCGGATCGCCACCGAGAGCTCGAGGCTCGGCTATCCCGAGCGCCGTTGGGGCGTGCCCTTGATCGACGGCGGCACACAACGCTTGCCGCGCATCGTCGGGCTTGGGCGTGCGCTCGATCTGATCCTGACAGGGCGCATCATCGACGCCAGCGAAGCTCATACGATGGGACTGCTCACCGAGATGGTTCCCGATGGGACGCACCTGGAGCGGGCGATCGAGCTGGCCAACAACCTCGCTCGCTTTCCGCAGCGCACGATGCTCGCCGACCGACAGGCCGCGATCGATGGCCTTGGCATGACGCTCGAGCAAGGGCTTGCGCTCGAGTCCCAGGCTGGACCCGAGACCTACCTCGACGCGGTCAGCGGCGCGCGGCGCTTTGCCTCCGGCGAGGGACGCGGCGGAGCCGGCGCCGGCGCATAACGCCAGAACTGACTGTGCCCCCTGCGCGCGCGGGGGGCATCAGCCTTTGGGGACATAACCCCAAGCATCACCGTTCCCCGCGCACTGGGGGCACGGTCATCTCCGAAACAGCTCACCCACCGCGTCCTACGCCTGGTCGCAGCTACGACTATCCTCGACTGATCGAACCTCGGGAGAGCAAATGGCCTATTTCGTAACAGGAGCGACCGGTTTCATCGGCCGCCGCCTGGTGGAGCGACTGCTGGAGCGCAAGGGCAAGATCCACGTGCTCGTGCGCGAGGACTCGCTTGGCCGCCTGGACGAGGCGATCGAGCACTGGGAAAAGACCTCCGAGGCGACCGTGAGCAGGCGCGTGCATCCCGTCATAGGGGATCTGCGCCAACCGTTGCTTGGGCTGACCGACGAGCAGGTCTCAGAGCTTGAAGGGACGATCGATCATCTCTTCCATCTGGCCGCCGTCTATGACATGACAGCGCCGCTTGAGCTCGACACCGCCGTCAACGTCGGTGGCACCAACCATGCGATCGAACTAGCTGGGGCGCTGCGTGCTGGACGCCTGCACCATGTCTCTTCGATCGCGGTTGCGGGCGCCTACAAAGGGGAGTTCAGCGAGGAGTTCTTCGACGAGGGCCAGCGGCTGCCCTCGCCCTATCACGCCACCAAGTTCGAGGCTGAGCGAGCGGTGCGCGAACAGGAGCTTGTGCCCTGGCGCGTGTACCGGCCCGGGATTGTCGTCGGCGACTCCAAGACCGGCGAGATGGACAAGGTCGACGGTCCCTACTACTTCTTCAAGGCGATCCAGCGCATGCGCCAAGTTGTGCCGCAGTGGCTGCCACTCGTCGGGCTGGATCTCGGCAAGACGAATGTCGTGCCTGTCGATTGGGTCGCCGGCGCGCTCGACCACATCGCCCATCGCCAGCACCTCGACGGGCGCGCCTTCCATCTGACATATCCGGGCGGCCAGCGCGTGGACGAGGTCATGAACGACATCGCTAGCGCTGCGAACGCTCCTCGCTTTGCCGTGAGCATCGACAAGCGCGTGCTCGACATCGTGCCCACCACCCCGCTTTCGCTTTTGATGCGCATACCTCCGCTGCGCCAGGCGCGCAGGCTGACGCTTCGCGAGCTTGGCATACCCAAGGAGGTGATCGAGCACATCGACCTCGTGCCAACGTTCGACACACGTCAAGCCGAGCGTGCGCTTGCCGGCTCTGACTTCGAGCATCCGCCGGCGCTGCGCGAGTACGCCGTCCAGCTTTGGGACTACTGGGAGCGCGAGATGGACCCGAGCATTAGTCGCGGGCGCACGCTTGGTGAGGCGGTGCGCGACAAGCGCGTGCTGATCACTGGCGCCTCTTCTGGCATCGGCAGGGCGACGGCCGTGAAGGTTGCTGCCGCTGGCGGGGTTCCCTTGCTGGTTGCACGCAACGTGGAAAAGCTCGAGGAGGTTCGCGCGGAGATCGTCGCCACCGGTGGACTTGCCTATGTGTATGCCGCAGACATCTCCGACATGGACGAGGTCGACCGGCTGATCCAGCGCGTCAAAGACGACCATCGCAATGTGGACATGCTCGTCAACAACGCTGGGCGCTCGATCCGGCGCTCGATCTCCTTGAGCTACGAGCGCTTTCACGACTTCGAACGCACGATGCAGCTCAACTACTTCGGCGCGGTCAAGTTGATAATCGGGCTGCTTCCGCAGATGCGGGCGCGCGGCTTCGGGCACATCGTGAACATCTCCTCGATCGGCGTGCAGACCAACCCGCCGCGCTTCTCTGCCTATGTGGCGTCGAAGGCCGCGCTCGACGCGTTCACGCGCGTGGTGGCCTCCGAGGTGATCGGCGACGGCGTGACGTTCACCACGATCCACATGCCGCTCGTGCGCACACCGATGATCGCGCCCACGAAACTTTATGACGCGTTTCCCACGATCACTCCCGAGCAAGCCGCGGACATGATCTGTGAGGCGCTGCGCACCCGTCCCAAGCACATGGGGACATCACTCGGTACGTTCGGCGAGGTCCTCTATGCACTGTCGCCCAGCACCGTCGATCGCATCCTGCACCTCGCCTACCGCGTGTTCCCCGACTCGGCCGCCTCGCGCGGCGAGAAGGGGACCGACGAGCGCGCGTCGCTCGAGCAGCTTGCGATGGCGAACCTAATGCGCGGCGTTCATTGGTAGGAAGGCCACGCCACATGTGGCGTGGCCCCAGCCGGCACATGTGCCGGCTGGCCGAGTCGTGCATGCACGACTCGGAACGGAGTCGCACATGTGCGACTCCGCCGGTCGGCGCATGCGCCGACCGGGCCAAAAGAGGCTAGACATGCGCCGAGCAGCAGCAAATAGGATTGAACGGTGACAGCCGGCGGCCCCGCGATCGAAGTACACGACCTGCACAAGCGCTACGGCGAGTTCGAGGCTGTGCGGGGCATCGACATCGAGGTACACCGCGGCGAGGTCTTCGGACTGCTCGGCCCCAACGGCGCCGGCAAGACGACGACGGTGGAGATCTTGGAGGGCTACCGCCAGCGCAGCGCCGGCGAGGTGTCGGTACTTGGCCACGACCCCGCCGCGCGCGAACTCGCATTGCGCAAGCGCATTGGAATCGTCTTGCAGAGCAGCGGCATCTACAGCCAGCTGACACCGCGCGAGGCGCTGCGCCACTGGGCCAGCTTCTATCCGCACCCGCGCGACGTCGAGGAGGTGCTGAACCTGATGGGCCTTCAGGAAAAGGCCGACGTGCGCACGCGCAAGCTCTCCGGCGGCCAGCTGCGCAGGCTCGACTTCGCCTTGGCTCTCGTCGGCGACCCCGAGCTGATCTTCCTCGACGAGCCGACCACCGGCTTTGACCCCCAGGCACGGCGTGCGGCCTGGGAGACGATCCGCTCGCTGCGTTCGCTTGGCAAGACGATCCTGCTGACGACCCATTACCTTGACGAGGCGCAGGCGTTGGCCGATCGCGTGGCGATCGTCAAGGACGGGCGTGTGCTGGCGATCGGCCCTCCGCGCGAGCTCGGAGTGGGTGCCGCGCACTACACGGTCGCTTACCGCAACGCCTCCGGCGAGCTCGTGGAGGTGCAGACCGACGATCCGACACGCACCCTGCACGAGCTCACCTCCGATGCCCTCGCACAGGGGGAGCGTCTGGATGAGCTGAACGTGGGGCGTCCCAGCCTGGAGGATGTCTACCTGGAGCTGACCGCCGATGCCTGACCTCGCTCTGAGTGGGTGTCAGATGTACGCAAATACGCGATGCCCCGCGCGCGCACGCGGGGCATCGCCAAATGCGACACCGGTCCACCATGTCTGACGCCGTCGCCCTCACCTGGCGCCAGTACCGGCTGGAGCGGCACATGTTCTGGCGCAACCCGAGTGCCGCCTTCTTCAATTTCGCCCTGCCGCTGCTGTTTCTCGCCGCCGGGGGGATCATCTTGCACGGCAAACAGCACGACCTCAACCTGCTGGTTCCGGCGATCGCCGGCATGAGCGTGATGTCGACCACGTTCACTGCGCTGGCTTACAACATCGTGTTTCTGCGCGAGCGGGGTGTGCTCAAGCGCATCCGCGGCACGCCGCTGCCGACGATCTCCTACTTCGGCGGAGTGGCGGCTAATGCCGTCACGAACACGGCTATGCAGATCGCGATCATCACGGTTGCCGGCAAGCTGTTCTTCGGGATCGGCTGGCCACTGGAGTGGCTCGAGCTTGTCGTGTTCGTGGTGGCGGGCGTCATTTGCTTTGCCGCCCTTGGCGTGGCCTTTGCTCACGTGATCCCGAACTTCGAGTCGACAGCGGCCTACGTAAACGCCGTCTTCCTGCCGGTTGTGTTTGTCTCGTTCTACGTTTTCGACAGCAAAGGCGCGCCAGCATTTGTGCGCAACATCGCCGAAGCACTACCGCTGAAGCCGCTGATCGACGGTCTCTCCGCCGCGATGGTGACCGGCAAGGGGCTTGGCGACAACCTGTCCGCGCTTGCTGTGATCGCCCTTTGGGGCGTGTTCGGTGTTTACTTCGCGGTGCGCGGCTTCTCTTGGGAGCAGTCGCGCGACTGAAAGGCGCGACACACCTTATCTCTGGGTGGCAACCAACAGCAGGAGGGAACGCGATGAAGCAGCTCGCCGAGGACGTATACATGCTGAAGGGCTTCCCGCCGAACGCGATCAACGTGTATGTCGCGGGCGACGTATTGATCGACTCGGCCACTCGCCAAGCCGAGAAACGCATCTTCAAGCAGATCGCCGGCCTGAAGCTGACGGCGCATGCGCTCACGCATGTGCACCCCGACCATCAGGGCTGCAGCCACGTTATTTGCGAGCGGCTGGGTATCCCGTTGTGGGTGGGTCAGGATGACGTGCCGGCTATGGAGACGGCGGGCAGTGTCGTCGGTGCTAAGGCGCCCGCTTGGCTCAAGCGCGTTCAGGAACGTTTTTGGGTCGGTCCTCCCCATCCCGTCTCGCGCGCGCTGCGCGAGGGCGATGAGATGGCCGGGTTCGTCGTGCTCGACACCCCGGGTCACACGCGCGGCGAGGTGTCCTTCTGGCGCGAGTCCGACCGCGTGCTGATCCTTGGCGACGTGCTCAACAACGTGAACCTGATGACCGGCATACCCGGACTGCACGAGCCGCCGGCACTCTTCAACGTCGACCCCGTGCGCAACCGAGCCTCGATTCGCAGGGTCGCGGCGCTACGCCCCGCGCTCGCGCTCTTCGGCCACGGCGCGCCCCTGCGCGACCCGGACAAGCTCGCGGACTTTGCGGCGCAGCTACCGGCCTGAGCGACACAGCTGCACGGGCGACTCGCCACGACCTTGGGCGACGCCGCCGGTCAGCGCGGGAAGAGCCGCGCGAATACGATCCCCGCGGTGAGCGAGAGCATCTTCATTCTCGAAGGGGATAGTTTCATGCCGACCGAGCACGCGCGTGGCCCGTGGGATCCGCGTGCGCTGCACGGAGGTGCGCCGGCAGCCCTAATCACTGCGGCGTTCGAGCGGATGCAGCCCGGCGCGGAGTTGCCGTTCGCGCGTTTGTCCTTTGAGTTCCTGCGCCCGGTGCCGATGGCGCCATTGAAGCTGAGCACGCGCATCTCACGACCCGGGCGACGTGTGCAGGCCCTGGAGGCCGAGCTGAGCGCGGAGGACGTCGTGGTGTGCCGCGCGAGCGCGCTACGAATCCTGCCTATCCCCGCGCAGCTGCCGGAGCTGACGCACGAGCTCGTCAAGGAATCGTTGCCGCCGTGGATCGCTCCTCCGGCAGACGGTCAGGACGTGCGCTTTGCGCTCGAAGGCTCCGATCACAAGAGCTTTGCAGCCAGCGCAATGGAGATGCGCTTCTTGGCGGGAAGCCCGTTGGGCGGTGAGCTTCCCGAGCAGGAGATCAAGACCGAGTATTCGCTGAGCGGCGCGGCTACGGTGTGGATGCGTCTGCGTCATCCACTGTTGCCGGACGAGACGCTCAGTCCGCTTGCACGTGTGGCGGCAACGGCCGACTTCGGCAACGGCGTGGCGGCGGCATTGCCATTCGATCGGTACCTGTTCATCAACGCCGACCTGACGGTCTCGCTCGACCGCCGTCCCAAGGGCGAGTGGATCGCGCTGCAGGCTCGCACGCTGCTTCACCCTGAGGGTGTCGGCTGGGCGGAGAGCGTGATCCACGACGAGCAGGGGCCCGTCGGGCGCGCGGCGCAGGCGCTTGTGGTGCAGCCGCGCTGAGAGCATGAGGTTGGTCCAAGCCGTGTCGAGCGTCGCGAATCACGCGCGATCACGTCTGGCTGAGGATCTATCGTGTCCGCCCTTGCACTCAGCCACCACAGAGACTGCTGTCGTGACCGTATCCGAGTATTCAGCTCGGATGAGTCGAGTACTGCGATCGGTCGGCAGCGCCGTCGTCGAGGGTGAGATCCAGAAGCCCAAGAGATCCGCCAGCGGCGCTTTCTGGTTCTCCCTCACGGACGGCAGCGCGGTCCTGACCTGCAAGGTCTTTCGTAAGCAGGCCGAAGAGCTGGAGCACATTCCACGCGAGGGAGACCTAGTTCGAGTCGAGGTCGAGCGTCCGGATCTATGGGTTCAGGCCGGCAAGCTCGACCTCATCGTTGGCCAGATTCGTCTGGCTGGCGAGGGAGAATTGCTTCGCAGACGCCAAGAGTTGATCGACCGCCTAAGTGCGGAGGGACTATGCGATCCCACTCGCCGTCGTCCACTCCCAAAGTTTCCGCGGGCCGTAGGTGTAATCGCCGGCGCGAATTCGGATGGCATGACTGATGTCGTCCAGGCACTGCTCGATCGCTGGCCGTGCGTCTACATCGTGACGTGTGGCTCCTTGGTACAAGGCAAGCGCGCGCCGAGGGACTTGATCGATGCCCTTGCCCGTATGACTGAGCATCCGCTAGTCGATGTCGTGGTCATCGCGCGTGGTGGCGGTTCAGTGCAAGATCTAGCGTGCTTCGACGACGAGGGTCTGTGCAGAGCTGTGTTCGCATGTGAATTGCCGGTCGTCTGCGCGATTGGCCACACGGACAACAATCCGGTCTGCAATCACATTGCCTGGGCGGCATACACTCCCTCTCGCTCTGCCGAGCTGGTGGTACCCAGCGCGTCTCAGCTCAGGCAAGACATTGCGACCATACGCGGCTGTCTCGACAACGTGCCGCGCAGCGTCCGGCTCATCGCCGAGCGATTGGCGCATGCAAACGAGCAGCTTCACTGCACGGCAAAGCTCGAAGCATGCACCGGCCATGTCCGGGAGCTCACTCACCAAATTCAGGGGGCGCTTGGGAACCTCCTAGCCAGCCGTAAGCACGGCGTGCAGTACGCCCACGGTATGCTCGACGCCGTTCCGCATCGTGCGATTCGGGACCTGAGCACTGAGCGAGAACGGCTCTCTGTGGCAACCTCAGCAGTCACCGACACAGCAGGGCGCATTGATCGATTCATCGCCGATGTCCGCGGATTCGGCAACGCGGTCCGCATGGGAACACGCCGACAGTGCGATGACCACACGCGCGACTACCGTCGAGCGCTCAACCGCTTGCTACGTGAGGCGCGTGGGGGCATCGATCGGCGCATCGATAGAGCGAACGAGCTCATCAACCGCGAGGGCATCTGGCTCGGTGAACGCTCACGCCGACGACTCGACGACGCTCGACGTGAAGCAACTCACGTCGGCGCCGTCATTTCCGCGCGCGATTTTCGTACCCGCGGTTGGCTGTTGGCAACTGGCAACGGCGCCCCGGTCCACTCGACGGCCGCCCTGCGGTCAGGACAGCACATCGACCTTCATTTTCATGACGGCAATGCCAACGTAATCGTAGAGACCATCGATCTTGACAGTGGGAGCAAGACAACATGAGCGAAACCAAGGAGCTGAGTTTTGAGGACGGCTACCAGCGCTTGCAGACAATCGCCGGACGCCTGAACGAAGAGGAGGTGCCGGTATCCGAGATGTGCGATCTGTTCGCCGAAGGCAGGGGCCTAGAGATGGCTCTGACCAGCTATCTCGACGAGCAGCGCGCGCGTGTTGACGAAATCGAGGGAGGAGAAGGGATCCACGCTTTCAAGATCATCGCGGCGGCGCCTGGAGAGAACGAGACCGTCGACGAGTTCAAGCCGGTTTCAACCCCGGCGCTGCCAGTCGCCGGAGACGACGACATCCCTTTCTGATACGCAACCTCATCAACCTACGCCAAAGCCGGGAACGGATCCGTTAGTGACGCCAGCACGTGGTCAGGGTCGGCAGCCTCCAGTTCCGCGACGTCATAGCGTCCACTCGCCACCCCGACCGACACCGCACCCACTCCCTCGGCGGCGGCGATGTCAAGCGGCGTGTCGCCGACGATGAACACCTGGCTGAGATCCAGCGCATGGCCGAGCAGCCGCTCTCCACGCTCTACCGCGGCGCGCGTGAGCGCCACGCGGTCCTCGGAGTCCGAGCCATAGCCACCGACGAGGAAGAAATGGTTCAACTGGCCGCGCCCGAGCTTCGCGTGAGCCACGGCTTCCAGCCCGCCCGTCGTTAGCCCAAGGGCGATGCCGACATCGGTGAGCTCTTCGAGCAGGCTCTGTACGCCGTCGAGCACACGGTAGTCCGCCGAGGAGGCAACGTAGTCGGGCAGTACAGCTTGATAACTGGCCATCAAGCGGGTGAGCTCGGCGCTTGTCGGTTCGCGCTCCATCACCTCCTTGAACGTGGCGCGCCCGATCGCAGGGTCGGTCATCCCGGCAGTCGAGTGTTCGGCGATGTCGATCTTTGTGTCGAACTGGCGCTCGAACGCCCACGCCCAGCTGCGCGCGCCAGCCCCGCCCGTGTCGATCAGAGTTCCGTCGATGTCGAACAGGATCAGCTTTGCCTGGCTCATCCGTCCATTGTCCTACCTCCAGGGGCGTCAGGGGCCGCGACGGCGCATCGGGGAGAGCAAGGGGGCGAGAACAAGGGACCGAGAACAAGGGCACCGGCGCGTTTCAACAGGAGCATCGGGGGAACAAAGGGCATCAGGGCGTACGAGCACGACGCGGCAGACTTTGTACGCGGCCGCAGCGACTTTTACGCCAGGTAGTTGCGTGTGCAAGCATCCTGTTATAACTCTGTTTGAGCAGCGACTAGGTCTGCTTCGACACGCGCCTCCGTCGTTGCGTGCGGTCAACTCGAAACAACTAAGGAGCTCCAAAAATGTCCGACACCGCCACCACCACCGCGCCCGCCGGCACCACACCGCTGCCTACCGGCACATGGAAGGTCGATCCGATCCACTCGAGCGTCGAGTTCCACGTCAAGCACCTCGGCATCGCAACCGTCAAGGGACAGTTCAAAGCGTTCGAGGGCACACTCGAGGTCAGCGAGTCCGGCGCCCGCGCATACGGAACCGTCGAGGTCGCAAGCGTCGACACGCGCGAGCCCCAACGCGACGAGCATCTGCGCTCCGCCGACTTCTTCGAGGTCGAGAGCTTTCCCCAGATCACCTTCGAGTCGACCGCGATCCGCCCGCTCGGCGGAGACGAGTTCGAGATCGACGCCGACCTTACGATTCACGGTGTCACAAACAGCGTGACGTTGAAGGCCGAGTTCGAGGGCGCCGAGACCGACCCGCAGGGCAACGACCGCGTCGGCGTGTCAGCCAGCACCCAGATCAGCCGCGGTGATTATGGCATGAAGTTCAATGCCGCGCTCGGGTCGGGCAATGTGGTGGTCAGCGACAAGGTCAAGATCCTTGTGGATGTGTCGGCGGTGAAGCAGGCCTAGCGGGTAGATGCCGTCGCTCTGATCGCGCTCATGATTTCGATGGTGGGCGCGGTCAGAGCCGCTGCCGGCTTGACCGGTTGCGCTGACTCAGACATGCATTACCGATACCGAGGAGAACGCCGAAAAATCATCGTCCTGCGTAACGACAGCGGTGCCGTATCGCAGGGCGGTGGCGGCAATCCATGCGTCGTGCCGGCGTAGCTTGCGTCCGGCCTCCAGCTCCTGGGCGGCGATGCGCGCGAAACAGGAGGCGATCTTCGGATCTATGGGGAGTAGCGGATATACACCACGCACACGGGAGAGAGTGGCAAGACGACGGGCGCGTGTGTCTGTGTCCTTGGCACGAAGCACACCCAACTCCAACTCTGCCGCTGTGATTACCGAGACAGCAAGCTTCTCCGGTAGCTCACCCAACTCGCGGCCGACCTCCTGGGCCACGAAGACAGAGGTATCCGCGATCCCGCGCTTCACGCGTCCTCTATCAATGCCCCACGCACATCGGCGAGATCGGCCAGAAGCTCCTCGTCAGCCGGCGCCTCTCGAACGATGTCGCGCAGGACGGTCGAGGGTACCCACGGATCGCGTTGCTCGATATGAGGCACGATGTCCGCCACAGGATCATGATTGACAGTCAGCGTCACCTGCTCACCGGCACGCACCGCCGCCACTACGTCTGCCGTGCTGTTGCGCAGCTCACGCACCGATACGTTGATGGCCATGTGCACCAGTGTAGCGCGCTTGTGCTACAGCGAGAGCGAGCGCGATCGGAATTCAGCGAACGACGATGTCGCCCAACGCCTCGTCCACCGCGGCGAGCGTCGAGGCGTCGAGCGTTATTCCCGAAGCAGACGCATTCGCGCGCACCTGCTCGGGCCTGCTGGCGCCCACGATCGCCGAGGCGAGGTTCGGTTGGCGCAGCACCCAGGCGAGCGCCAGCTGGACCATCGTGAGACCGGCCCCCTCGGCGACCGGCCGCAGACGCTGTACCGCTTCGAGTACTGGGTCCTGCATCAGCTGGCCGATGAAGTCGCTCATACTGTTGCTGGCGGCTCGCGAGTCCGCAGGCGGCTGCTCGCCGGGACGGTACTTGCCGGTGAGCACTCCCTGGCCCAGCGGCGACCACACGATCTGGGAGATGCCCTCGCGCTCGCACAACGGGATCACCTCTGTCTCCGGCGCGCGCCACAGCATCGAGTACTGGGGCTGACTCGACACCCATCGAGTCATGCCGGGCAGCGCAAGCGACTCCTCGATCTTCTCGGCAGGCCACTCGCTGAAGCCGATGTGACGGGCCTTGCCGGCCTCGACCACTTCGGTGAGCGCCTGCATCGTCTCCTGAAGCGGCGTGTCCTCGTCGTAGCGATGACACTGGTAGAGGTCAACGTAGTCGGTGCGTAGACGCTCCAGGGATGCGTCGATCTGCTTGTGGATCTGTGCCGCCGAGAGACCCCTGTCGGTATCGGACATCTGAAAGTAGACCTTCGTCGCGAGCACGTAGGAGGAGCGGTCATAGCCTGAGAGCACCTCGCCGAGCAGCGACTCGGCGGCGCCGCGTCCGTAGACATTGGCGGTGTCGATGAAGTTGATGCCCTCCTCGAACGCCGTCTTGACGCATGCCTCGGCCTGCTCGCGTCCTACTCCGCCGGAGTAGGTCAACCAGGAGCCGAGGCTAATCTCTGAGACATCGATGCCGCTGGAGCCAAGCTTGCGATAGTTCATGCAAGCACAGTACCCACTGCGCGCGATCCGTATCGCCGCCGCGTGTATTCGCGCCGACAAATCGTCAGCTGGGCTTGTAGCCGGAACGGCTCTACCGTCGCCGGCCCGATGCAAAGCTCTGAATGGGCGGGGCGACGGCGCGCATGTCAGCTCCCATCTCGGCGCCCTCCTGCTCATCCTCCGGCGTCGGGCGATCGGTGCCCGGGAGCCGGCTCACGCGCGCTGCACCATTCGCCGCCCTCGCGTCCCCTCCCTCGGTTGACACAAGGAAGTGCTCCAGCGCTGCCAGCTCGGAGACGATCACGTTGAGCACGCCTGAGGGAGAACGCTCCAAACGACCGCGTGCCAGCAGCAAGGGCTCAGCGCGAGCGAGCCCACGGTGGCGCTCGTACACGGCGCCCGGCACGACCAGGTTGACCGTGCCCCACTCGTCCTCGAACAACAGGAACATCGTCCCCTTCGCCGTTCCGGGTCGCTGACGGGCGATCGTCATGCCGGCTACCACCACCGAGCAGCCGTGCGGCAGGCGGGATAGCTGGGCACTCGTAGCCAGCATCGGGATGGACAGACGCGGACGCAGAACAGCCATCACGTGGTCGTCAACCGTCACCCCGCTCGTGGCATAGTCGGCGAGCACCCGCTGCCAGCGATCGAGCGAGCGCAAATGCGGTGCTTCGGACAACTCGATCGGCAACGCCAGCTGCACCGCATCGCCAACAGCCTCTCCCGGAGAGGCGACCCCGAGCTGCCACAGGGCTTGCCGCCTGTTTTCTGCGAGGCTGTCGCAGGCGCCGGCCCAGGCCAATTGCTCGAGCGTGACGCGACGCGACGCCGCTCGCGCGGCGAGCTCGCCCAGATCACGAAACCTACCGCCGCGCTCGCGCTCGGAGACGAGCTCGCGTACCTCATCCGCAAGGACGCCTTTGACATAGCCCAAACCGAGCCTCACCGCCCTTTGCTCGACTGTGCACTGCACGCCCGAGACATTCACGTCGAGACCTAGAACCACTATTCCCCGTCGCTGCGCCTCGTGCACAAGGCTGTCGGGGGCATAGAAGCCCATCGGCTGCTCGTTGAGCAGCGCGCACAGGAACTCGGGCCCGTAGTGGACGCACAGCCACGTCGACTGATAGGCCAGCAGTCCGAAGGCGGCAGCGTGGGCCTTGGGGAAGCCGAAGCCGGCGAAGCCCGCCACCATCTCCCACACTTGCCGGGCGGTCTGCTCATCGGCGCCCACGTGTCGCATGGCGCCCGCGATGAAGCTCTCTCGATGGCGTTGCATCGCCTCCTCTGAGCGCTTGCGGCTCATCGCGCGTCGCAGTCCTTCGGCCTCACCCGGCGAGAAGCCTGCGAACGCCTCCGCCACCTGCATCACCTGGTCCTGGAAGATGATCGTGCCGAGCGTGCTTCGCAACACCGGCTCGAGCGATGAGTGCACATAGGGGATCTGGTAGTCGGGGTTCTCGCGGAGACGATCGCGCCGCTCTATGTATGGGTTGATCGCCCCGCCTTGGATCGGCCCGGGACGCACGATCGCCACCTGCACTGTTAGGTCATCGAGGTCCTCCGGCCGTGTGCGTCGCAACGACTGCATTTGTGCACGGCTCTCGATCTGGAACACACCCACAGTGTCGGCCGCGCGGATCGCTTTGAACGTGCGGGGATCGTCAAACGGGATCCGTGAGAGGTCGACGCGCCTCCCGCGCGTGTTTGCGATCTCCTCGACGCAGCGTTCCACCGCCGAGAGCATCCCGAGCCCGAGCAGATCGATCTTCAGGAAGCCCGCATCCGCACAGGAGTCCTTGTCCCACTGGACCATCTGCCTGCCCTCCATCGCCGAGGGCACGACCGGACAGCAGTCGATCAAGGGTCTCGTGGAGACCACCATCCCACCTGAGTGCTGGGAGAGATGACGGGGCAGCCGGTAGGCCTCTCCCACCAGTCGCGCGAGCCAACTCCAGCGCGTGGAGCGCGCCTCGGCGGCGATGTCGTGCTCCACATCCGCCCTGTGGTCGGCCGTGCGCGCCATGCGCTCGATCTCGCCGGCGGGCAAGCCCAGCACCTTGCCCAGCTCGCGAATCGCCCCACGGGCGCGAAACGTCGGAAAGGCCGCCACAAGCGCGGCGTGGTCACGCCCATAGCGCTCGTGCACACGCGGGATCAGGACCTCACGGATGTCGCGCGGGAAGTCCAGATCGATGTCGGGCAGCCCCTGCAGATCTTCGTGCAGGAAGCGCCCCAGCAATAGCCCGTTTTGGATCGGGTCGATGTGCGAGAGACCCGTCAGGTAGCACACGATCGAGGACACAGATGAGCCGCGTCCGCGCCCTGGAGTCATCAATGCACTGACCGTATCGCGCTCCCCGCACCTGCGCCGCCACTTCGCGCGCCAGCTCCAGCATGTCGTGGTGCAACAGGAAGAAGCCGGCCAGGCCGAGACGATCGATCACGCGCAGCTCCTCCTCCAAGCGCCCTTCGGCCTCCGCACGGACGCTACGCGTGACTTGGCCGACATGTCGACCGCTCACCCCCACCCCTTTCGCCTGTTCGCCCGAGCGCAGCGCCGCTGCGCTGTAGCGATCCTCTAGGCGAGCCCAGCACAGCTCCGCCAAGCGTCGGGGAGCGCTCTCCTCCTCAGACCCCGGGTAGCGGTAGCCGAGGTCCGTCCGCAGATCGAAGCGCAGTTGCTCAGCTAGGCACAGCGTCTCGCGCACCGCCTCGGGATGGTCGGCAAAGCGAGCGACCATCGCCTGCGGCGAGCTCATCACATGCGTGTGGTTACCGCGCCGCACTGGCTCGGAGGCGTCGAGCGTCATGTGGTTGCGCAATGCCACGAAGGCGTCCTGCAGCTCGGCGCGTGAGCGCGTGTGCGCGTGGACGTTGCCGGTGGCCACGCACTTCACCCCCAGATCGCGGGCAAGCATCGCAAGCGCCCGGTTGCGGGCGCGGTCGTGGCGGGCGTAGGGACGCTGTAGCTCGACCCAAAGACCCTGCGGACCGAATGCATCGAGTAGCTGACTTACAGTCGACCGCTCGTGCACACCATGCTCGGCGCAGCCAGTCAGGCACACGAGCCCTTCGCTGTGGTCGAGCACCGTATGGAGCGCCACCGAAGGCTCTGTGCGCTCGCGTCCGCTGCCCTCGCGCGTATCGGCATGGGCGTGGGTGAGTATCCGGCACAGGTTTCGCCATCCACGCGCGTCTCTCACGAGCAGCGTCAAGTGACGGGCATCGGGCCCACCGCGTGGGCCCGATGCAAGATCCACCTCGGCGCCGTGGATTGCCCGCACACCCGCGTCTTTGGCGAGGAGGGCCAGCTCCATCGAGCCGGACACCGAGTTATGGTCTGTGAGCGCCAGCGCGGTGTGCCCGAGCTCCGCCGCGCTGTGGGCAAGCTCGTCTGGCAGCGACACGCCGTCCAGGAACGAGTAGGCCGAGTGGCAGTGCAGCTCGACATATGGCGGCGTGCCTAACGGAGTCGATCGCACCTTGGACCTCGAGAGCGCCTCAGGAGCCCTGGGTGAACCAGCCGCCGACGCACAGGTCATGGAAGACGATCAGGTTGCGTCCATGCGCGCTCACGAGCTCCCAGTAGCGGCGACGCAGCGGATGCTCAGTCCACCAGCGGTCCTCCACCAACCATGACTCGCGCACGGCTTCGATCCGCTCGCCGTTCACCTCGCAGGGAACCTCCTGCTGCACACGCACCCGGGCTGCGCGTGGCAGGTTCAATGCACGCGAACGACTCATCCCGGGAGCGGCGTGAACACGACCCTGCGCTCGGGCACACGCGAGTCAGGATCGATACATACGGCTCGCAATGCGGCGTCGTGCCCAGCCACGGTGCGTACTTGATTGACTGCCTCCCCCAAGCGTCCACGCCGTGCCTGATCGTCTTGCTCGAGCAATGAGCGTTGATCGCCTCCCCCGGGACCGAAGCGCTCCACGCCGAGGCGCAGCGACTCGGCGGGCGCAGGCAGCAATGACAGACGCAGCGACAAAGCGAGACCCACACGCTTTGCGTCGCCGAGCGCCTGGCGGAACACGACCCGCTCGCGCCAGGTTCCGCCGCCCACGAGCAGTGCTGAGAGCACGACCGCACGCACGGTCCTGCCGCGACGCTCTGGACGAGCGAGCAAGCGATCGACGAGCACCCCCAGCACACGTTCCAGCATCGGCCCACTGCAGGCATCGCCGACCTCCAAAAACTCCTCCAAGGGCTCCTCAACTCCTCGGGGCACAAGCGGACTGTCCTCACCATCTGCCAAACGACAAGCGAGCGTGCCTGACTCGCCGAAGCGATCGGCCAAAGCATCGCGTCCAAGCTTTCGCAGCTCTCCAAGCGTGTGCACGCCCAGACGCTGGAGTGGCTCCACCAGGCCAGCCGTGCTCTCTCGAAAGCCGAGCAGGTCAACCGACCGGGCAGCGAGATAGCTCGGCGCCGTGTGCGCTTGCACGATCTTGGTGCGGTGTGCGCTGGCGCCAAGCGCCGCGGCCATCGCGCAGAAGCGTGTCGGGCCTGTCCCGATCCTTACTGGTCGGTTGAGCGCGCGGCGCGCGACTGAGATCGTTTGGGTATCAGAGCCGTGCAGACCCCGCAGCCCGTCGGCCTCGAAATAGGCAAGTCCCTCGCGAGCCGGCTCCACCGCTGCGCCAATCCCCTCCAGAGCCCGCGTAACCCTCTCCCACTCATCAGCCACAGCCAGCGGATCGGCCGGCACGAGCTCGATCTCCGGACAACGTGCAAGTGCCTCGCCGAGAGCCATACCTGCGCTGATCCCAAACCCCTCAGCGGCTCCCGACGCTTCCCCCACGCGCAGCTCCGCACCGGTCATCGGGGCAAGCGCAAGCGCTCTGCCCGTCAGTGCGTGGACTCCACCGGCGGCGACCGTCAGCGCGAAGCGAGGTATGTGGACGCATATGACCATATGCGAACATATGTTCGCATATGGCTAGGCGTCGACCACAGACAGTTAGCTCCGGCGCCTAAGCTTTGCCGGTCTCAGTCCATCCCCAGCGGCCCGCTTGCCGACCCGCTCAGGAATTGCCGCACAAAGGGGTTCTCAGAGGAGAACATCCGCTCTGCATCCCCTGCTTCAACGATCCGCCCGCGCCACAGCAGCGCGATGTATTCGCCGATCTGGCGCGCTGAGGCGATGTTGTGGGTGACGACGATATAGGTGCCGCCGTTGAGCTCGTGCATCTCCTGGATCAGTTCGCAGAGGAGCGCGGTGCGCACCGGGTCGAGCCCCGAATCGGGCTCGTCGAAGATCACGATGTCCGGTTCGGTGACGAGCGCGCGCGCGAAGCCGGCGCGCTTGCGCATCCCACCGGAGAGCTGCGAGGGCGAGTCGTCCATCGCGTCGGCGAGACCCACGTCGGTCAGACGCTGGCGCACCCGCTCGCCGATCTGGCCTTCCGACATGTCGGTGTGCTGGCGCAAGGGAAAGGCCACGTTGTCGAACACCGACATCGAGCCGAACAGGGCACCGTCCTGGAAGAGCACGCCGATCCTGCGGCGCAGCTCCAATAGCTTCGGCATCGTCAGCGTCGGAACCGAGTTGCCAAGCACCTGGACGTCACCCGAGTCGGGGAACATCAGTCCGATCAGATGCTTGATGAGCACGCTCTTGCCGGTACCGGAGGGGCCGAGCACGACCGTGATCATGTCATCGGGGATCGCGACGTTCAGGCCGTTGAGCACCGGAATACCGGCTAGGCGCTTGACCACGTCAAAGCAACGGATCGACCACTCGCGGTCGGTTGCCTCTCCGGCGAGGTCGAGGTCGCCGACCCCGGAGTGGTACTGAAACTCCTCGCTGTCCTCTCCGACGCCAAGGACAGCGTCGGAGCCAACGGCATCCTCGCTCTCCCCGTGAGTGCTCCCCTCGCTCTCCACTACACAGATAGTAGTGATCGGCAAGGACTCGGGTCAACCCACGCCCATCAGCGACCGCGTGCACGGCCGGTACCGGCCCGTACACATCGCCTTGACATACGGAGGCCATTGGGTCTACTATCGGTGCTGGGAGGTAAGGAGATGTTTCACCACAGGCACTTCGCTGCGGGATCCGAGGCAGTTGCGGACACCTCCGCGGAAGCACAGCTTGCGGTCATGACACGCGGCGTGGCGGACCCGCGCAGGCGCCTGCTCGACGCGATGGTCAAGACAGTGGCGCTGCGCGGCTATGACCGCACGACCGTAAGCCGTGTGCTGTCGAGCGCGGGCCTCGAGGAGGCGACGTTCAGCGAGCATTTCTACGACAAGCACGATTGCTTCATGCAGGCCGCGGACGACCTACTCGGTCGTGTAGAACGCGACGCGCTCGCGCAATTCCAGCAAGCGGCGCCGTGGGCCGAGCGCGTGCGCCTGGCACTCCAGAGTCTGCTCTGGGCGCTCGCCCGTAACCCAGCCGGAGCGCATGTTGCGCTTGTGGAGATACTCGGCGCTGGTCCGGAGGCCTGCGAGCGCCAGCGTTCTGTGCTTGCCCTGTTTGCGACCCTGATCGAGGAGGGCCGCGTGCAATCAGCGGATACCTCAGCCCTGCCCGCCCAGACCTCTGAGGCGATCGTCGGCGGGATCGCCTCGATCGTGCAACGCCGCATCTTGCAGGGAGACACCGCGAGGCTGCCGGAACTGCACTCCGATCTCACCTATTTCGCGCTGCTGCCATATCTCGATCACGAGCGCGCGCTGAGTGTCGCTCGAGCCTCAGCGTCCTGAATCTCCTCATAGGCTCGTCGAGCCCAGTTGAAAGACACAATTGAGCCACAAGGTGGGGGTCTAGTGGTCCATCCCGTGAATTCGCTGTGGGTTTGCCAGTTGTATGCGCGTGATCTGACGGTTCACGGTGTCCGTACGCGTAGTGGGAAGTACGTGTGCGGACACCGGGGGCCATCAGGCGCGTACAGACGCCGGGAAACACCAGTGGATTTACGGGATGGACACTAGCGGCCGCCGCCTACTTCGACGGCGTGGCGTGCGGGAACTGGCTTGTCTGCCCGTTGAATGTGAAGGGTCCTTGCTGATTGCAGGCAGGCGCCCCGATGGCATTGGTCGGGTTTTCCGGATTGTTGGCAACCGGCGAGTAGAGGGCATGGTTTTCGACTGGTTGGCCCTTCTTCCTACTGCCAGGTACCAGGCCCACCAGTTGTTCGGTGATTTCTTCACTGATCGTGCCAAGTGGCGGCCCGCTCAGCGAAGGAGCGGAGTTGGCGCACGAGGCGCTGCTGAACACCTGCAGGCCGGTAGCAAGCGAGTTGAAGGCGCCCGGCTGGGGATAGGAGTTGGCGCGGTTGGTGCCAATCCGCTGCTGATAGACGCCTAGCCCTTCTGGCGTCATCACCTGCATCACCTTGAGGAAATGCTGTTGAGGGCCCCCGGGAAGATTCGTGTTTTTGCCATGAGTCTGGGTCGAAGCGGCCCCATTGGCAAATAGCGCCTGCAGCTCGGGTACGTACTGGCTCGCATACTGGAAGAAGGGGTTGAAGTTGTGCAGCACCGGGCTCAATGCGGCCAGTATCGGGACAGTCAGTTCGGTCACCTTCTTGACGTCCGGCAGGCCGGTCTTGGCAGCCTTGGCCAGCGGGCCGAGATTCGTAAGCAGGGCGTTGAATGGTGGCGTGAAGGGCTTGACGGCCTCAAGCAGCGGCGTCAATTTTTCCTCGAAGGGCCGTATCGCGTTGTATAGCGGAACGGTGTTGGTCGCGAAGGCGTCGAGACTACGTAGCGCCGTCTGCGAGTTGCGCTCGAATGCGGGCAGCAAGCGCCACGTTTCGGCAAACGCCTGGCTGGCTCCGGCGAACGCGTGGAAGGCGCGCTCGCCGTTTGAGATCAAGCCGCGGAACTCTCCCTCGCGTGCGGTCAACGCGTCGAACACGACACCTGTGTTGTGGATGCTTGCCGTCAACGCCCCCTCCTGGGAGTTGGCCACCGTGACGAGCTTGTTGGCGTCTTCGACGAACGGCTGGATGACCGCGAAAGACGAGTTGACCTCTTCACCACGACCGCCGAGACCTTCGGCCAGCGACTGCATCCACACCTGGAAGGCCGCACGCGTCTGCGGGTTGAACGCGGAGAGGATGTCGTCGAGTGTCACCGACGGTTCGACTTGGGCAACTGGCAGTTCCCCGCCATCCGGCAGCGAGTGGGAATCCGTGCCCTCGGGCTTGAGCTGCACGTAGGTCTCTCCCAGCAACGTCTTCTGGCGCAGGATGGCTTGCATGTTGGCGGGGATCGGCGCGTACTTGCTGGCGATTTCTAGCTGTGCGTGCGCCAAGCCGTCCTTGTTGTACTTGAGGCTGATCACGTGGCCGACGTTGACGCCGCTGATGCGCACGTCGGACTGTTCTGCGAGCGCCAGTGTTCGCTGGAAAGCGATCGTGAAACGATAGCCCTTCGGCTTGAGCGGCACAGGACCGCCAAATGACTCCCATAGGAACAGCAGCAGCCCGAAGCAGCTCAGGGCGAACAGCACGATCACAAGGATGTTGGCAAGTGTGGGAGCGCGCTTCTGCATCTCAGCGACCTCTCCCGCTCGATGCCAAACGCGCAAAAGCACTGTGTTGGGAGCCAAGCAAGTTCATAGTGAAGCCTTTTCCTGACCCGGAGTGCGTTTTGACACGTGCGGCCGTTGCGGCGCTGACCGGTGCCTTCAAGCCCTGCGCAACACATTCCGCTTCGGTCGGCGGATTGAACAGTGCCACGAGCAACTTCACCGTTGTATTCACTTCGCCGGCGCCCTGAAGCAGTGTCAGAAGTTCGCAGTTGAGGTAGGCGACCGTGCGTCCGATCGGCCCGTGAGCATCGGCCGTGCTGAGCACGCTATTGAGGTTGTGCGTGCCCCAGTCGAGGAAGAACAAGAAGCCGCCCTGGTTGGGTCCGGGGTTGTAGGCGAACTCGTTGAAGAGTTCGTTGAACACCGAGAAGCTCTTTTCCAGTCCGGGGAAGGCTTCGTTGAGTTCCTCGAGTGATGGATTGAGCTGGTTGATGACCGGCAGGATCTCCCGTGCCAGCGGACGGATTTGGTTCTTGATGATTGGCGTGCTCTGCTTGAACAGCGAACGCGTGGCTTCCTGGGCGGGCGCTAGTGATTCGGCGAAGGGCTGGAGCTTGGTCAAGGTCGAGCCTGTCACGGCAGCGGCTCTCGACAGCTTGCCCAAGCCGCTCTTGGTCTTAGCAAGCGTGCTCGGCAGTAGATGCAGCGTCTGCTGGAAGCTCTGGTCCTGTTCGGCGAACACCTGGAAGACGGCATTGGAGGCGTCGATTGCCTGTGATATTTCGGTGTCCTTGTCGCCGAGCGCGCTGACGAACAGCTGGAAGTTGTGGATCGCGTGTTCGATGTTCTTGTGGCGCAGCTTCAGCTGTGCGGTGATCTTGCGCGTATAGAGCGAGATCGGGTCGAAGCGCTTGAAGGCGGCAGAGAGATTCTCGGAGTTGCCCTTCAGGCCTTCACCGGCACCGTTGATCAGCTCCTGCAGGTAGTCGCGCGTTTCACCGTCGAGCGCGGCGAGGAATTCCTCGAAGTTCACGTCCGGGGCTGTTTGCGACTGGGGAATTGTGTAGCCACTGGGGACGCGACCGGCGCTGGGAGTGCCCGGGTCGACCTCGACGGTCATATCCTTCAGCTGCGTCTTGGGGCGCAGCAGCATGGTGGCGTTTCGGTAGATGTAGCTCGCGTACTTGGGCGTGATGTTCATAGTCACAAGTGCGCTGCCTTCGTTGGCCTGAACGCTTGCTATTTCGCCGATCTTTGCGCCGGCGATCGTGACCGATTGGCCTTGTCCCGGTGCGACCGCCTGAGCTGTGCGGAAATCGGCCTTGAGCGTGACGTATTCCTTGCCCACGACAGGTACCCACCCGGGCAGCGAGAGGCGCTCGTTGGAGAGGATGTAGCCGCCCACGAACAACGCGAACACGACCATCGCGAGGATCGAGATAAAAGCAGTGCGGTAGCGCGCAATCTGGTCGCCCAGACCGCGCTCTCCTTGGTGCTCGGACTCGGGCGTCATGGTTCGCTACCGTCCGCCGGGCCGTGCGAGAGCGGTCCGTTGAATGTTCTGCGGTGTCTGCGTATAGCAGGGCACGAGCGGCTTGTAGGGTGGCTCGGTCGCCGGAAATGCCGGGCTCGTTCCGAGCGGAGATTGCGAGGTGTGGGCCAATAGCCGCAGACCTTTACCACTGGAGGCCCCGATTACGCTAGCCGGCGCCGAGCGCAATGTGTTGTTGCCGGTCTCGATCATGAACCGACCCGTCTGTCCGTTGCCATCAAAGCTTTGCGCGATGCCCGCGGCACCGACCATCGCGTACCAGAATTCCTTGTTGACTTCCACGCCGGAGGTGCTCGAGCCATCCTGCAGCTTGGTGTTGGCCGCCGGATAGAAGATCGTGCTCAGGCACTTGGAGAAGAGGTCGGTCTGTTTGAAGAATGTGGGCTGAGTCACGACCAGACCGGCGAGCGTCGGAGCCGCTTCGCGCAGACCCTTAGCGACGCCACCGAGCTCCGTTGGCGCCAGCGAGGCCTGCGTCTGTTCGATCCAGGGGAAGCCTGCCTCGATCGTCGAAGGAGTCTGTTCTGTTCCCGGAACGAGCGCAAGCGAGAATTTCCTGATCGCTGGAGTGGCTGCGTTGAAATTGATGAAGGCGCGGCTGGCATTCTGGAAAGTGTCGGGCAGCAAGGCGATCGCAGCCGTAAGACTTGCGGACTGCGTGGCCAAGGCTCCGAGGAAGGTGTTGAAGTTGCCGACCCATTCGCCGAGCTGCTGTTCGTGCATGTTCAGAGCGGCCGTCAATTTCTCGGTGCCGGCGACCAGTTTGGAGAGGTCGTGCTGTTCGACGCCACCTAGAGCCTGATTGACGATCGCGCCACCTTCCAGCGCTTCGGGACTGTCGTAGTAGGTCTTTTTCAAGGCCTGCGCCGCGTTCAGACCGTGCACAGCCGGGTTCTGTTCGGCGTCTTGCACGGCGGTTGGCTTGCGCGTGAGCGCTGAGCCGAATTCGGCCAGCAGTGTCTGCAGGTTGGCGCGCGTGTCCGTGTTGAGCGCGTCGAGTACCTGATCGAGCTGCACCGGATCGGAGGTCTGTGTGATCGGGACGGTATATCCCGAGGAGACGGTCGGAGACGTCGGCGTGCCGGGCTGTAGGTCGACGAACCAGTTGCCTTCGAGCAGGATCCGCGCACGGATCTTGAGCGTCGCGTCGCGGTGAATCGGCAGACCGCCTTTTGTGATTTCCATCGTCACAACGCCCGTGTTGCCCTCGCGCTGAATCGAGGTGACCTTGCCGACGTCGACACCCGCGATGCGCACCGGCGATTTGGGACTGATATTCACGACGGTTGAGAACACCGCCTTCAGGCGGAAGCCATGCTTGAACGGGATGTGCTTGGTGAAGCCGAAGTACACGACGATCGCCGTGACCACGATCACGATGACTCCGAAGCGCACCGGGTTTGATTTCTGCAGCTCGACGACCGGCATCTCGTCGTAGCGTTTCCACCAGCGCACGCGGCTCATCCCTTGGCCCCCTTCGAGCTCTTCAGGCCGAGAGCTTCGAGTGTGGAGACCGGATATTCCACGCCGAACAGGTTGTTCTTGCGTTCCGTCGCTTCGGTTTTGGTCCCTACGTTCCCTGGGACGTTGCCGATCACGGCTTCGCCAATCTTGTAGGGCTCATTGCCGGCTTCGCACTCCTTTGACTGGCCTGGGCCAGCAACGTTGGGGTACGGGTTGACGTGCAGATGGTTGTTGTCCGGTCCAGGGCCTGGGCTACCCGCAGTCGGAGGTTCGGTAGAGGGTCCATTGGCGTAGGCCGAGGCGGGGAAGCCCTCATTGTTCGGACCGGTCGGCGCAAGCACCGGGGCCGCTCGTGCGAGCGTGCCCACACCAATACTTTGCGAGAGCAAGCTCGCGAGATTGCGGAACGTGAGTGTCACGTAGTTACACGTCGTCTGCGCCGGAGCTAGCCCCGCGAAGAGCGGGTTGGCAAGCCCGAGCGTGTGCGTGGCGTCTTCTATGCCAGCAATCACAAGCGGGTTCTTGCCGAACTTTGCAAATGCTTCAGTGGCTTCGGCAACCTCGCCGCTGAGCGCTGTCGCAGAGCGCAGGTTGACAGCGCCGACTTCAAAGGCGTGTCCGAGAGGTGCCGCCACGGTCGTGAGGATCTTTGCGCTCGGACGCAAGAGGCGCATGAAATCGGCGCTCTTGTTGACGAATTCGGCCTGGAAGGGGAACGAGTGCGTCGCCTGGCGCAACGTGGGCGGTGCGCCAGCGATCGTCTGTTCGAGCGAGGGAGCAACGCTCGCCCACGCCGTGAAGATAGTATTGAGGTTTGTATACAGTTCGGCTTGTTCATTGGCCACCGGTGCTACTTCTTTGGCAGCGCGGTCAAATGCCACGAACAACTGCCCGAAGCCCGTCTGTGGCGAAGCGAGGTTGTGCAGCACGGGGATCGCATTCGTGACAAGCGGCCGCAGCGTCGAGATCGTTTCGTTGAGACCGATGCCGCGCCCGGCGAAGCCATTGCCGAAGGTCGTCAGGTTCACCTGGTTGGCCTTGCGCGTCTTTTCATCGAACATGTCGAAGAACTGGTCGATGTCGACCGGTTCGCGCGTCTGGGAGACGGGGATCGTTTCGCCCGCCTTGAGCTTGCGCTCGGAGTGGCCTCGTTCGAGCGCCAGGTACTTCAGACCGATCGTCGAGACCGACTGCACGATCGCGGTTGTGTCCGCCGGCAGCGGTTCGGCGGCCTTTTCAAGCTTGAGCGAGACGATCGCGGTGACGCGACCGGTTTTCGGGTCCTGATACGGGCTGAGCCCGCTGATCACGCCGACTCGCTCGCCGCCGATGCGCACCTGGTTGCCCTTCTGCAAACCCGATGCCTCGGGCAGCTGAACCTTGATGTTGTATGTCGGCGTGAACGGCAGCCCGTTGTTGGCGTTGTAGGAGAGGAACACGGCGACAACCACGATCAACGTCGTGACAGCACCGATCAGCAGCGGACTGCCGGCAAGTGAGTTGGAGCGACGACGGTTCATCAGGGAAGCTCGCTCGGGTCGCAGCCTAGTTGGCCGTTGTCGGTGAAGGGCGATGATCCGTCGGCCGCCGGCTGTGTGGCGGCGCCTGGACAGCGACGCAACTGGCCGGTCTTCAGACCCTGCACGACCTGCGATGGATTCGCCGGCTTCAACGTGTTTTCCGTGCCCAATTCGAAGTCGGGGAACATACCGGCGACGCGCGCATAATGACCATTGGCGTCGTAGTAGGCGCCGGCCTGGCCGAACGCACGCAGGAAGCCTTGGAGATCTGGAGTGTAGGGACCGAACAGGGCTGTGATAGGCACGGATTCTTCAAGCGCTCGCACGTTGTCCGGCGAGGCCGTCGCGAGCGTTTTGGCGATCGATGGCAGGGCGAGCGCCGCTTCTGTCAGATCGTTACCGGCACCTGGCTTGCTGATCGCTTCGCTGAAGTTGCTAACGACGGGCGTCGCTGTGGTCACGAGTGGCTGCAGCTTGGACACGAACGACGAGAGCAAAGGCGCCGCCGGCTTACCGGCATCGACCAGCTTGGTCAAGTCGGCAAGCGTAGCGGGGAGCGTTTCGAACGTGCGATTGCCTTCCCTGAAGGTCGCGGGCAACGCCTTCAAGCCGGCGGTGAGGTTGGAGCCCTGGGAGGCGATAGCCCCGAAGGCGGTGTCGGCGTGGCTGACCAGTTCGGTGAGCTGCTGGCTGCGTCCCGCCAGCACCGTGGTCGTCTTGGCCGTTTCCACGAGGAAGCTCGAAAAGAGTTCCTGGTCGCCGCCGAATTCAGCGAGTACGTGGTCGAATGCGGCCAACGCCGGCGGGAAGTACTTCGCGTCCTTTTGTAGCTGAGGAGCGACACCCGAATACTGTTCGGCGGAGCCCTGGATGAACTGCTGCAAGCCCTTGCGCGTCTTGGCGTTGAAGATGCCGAACAGCTGATCCAAGTCGACGACGCCGTGGGTCGATGTGATCGGCAAGGTCGAGCCGGAGGGCAGCGCAGGACGGTTGTTCGGTCCCGGCGCGAGCGCGATATAGCGGTTGGCGACGCTCGACAGTGACGGCACACGGATTTCGGCGGTGGTGCCCTTGTGCAGCGGCGCCAACGAGGATTCGACGTTGATCGTGATGCGCACGTCGTAGTCGTGCAGGAGCGTGATGTCCTTGATCGAGCCGACAGGCACCCCGCCAACCTGCACTTGATCACCGCGCACCAGCTGTCCGGCTTCGGGGAAGATCAGGTAGTAGGTGGCGCTACCGCTGCCACCAAGCAGCAGTACGAGCACGATCGCAATCACCACCACGATCGCCGCGACAGCGACGATCCGAGTCGTGTTCGCGCGCCGTGGCGGCGGGGACAACGGCGGTGGCGTGGATGCCGGTGGTGGGACGGTGGTCGCCATCGCGCTACTTGCCTTCCGTGGCCGGCGGGGCCGTATCGGGGTTGTTGTCTGGGATCGCCGCCGGCGACGGCTTAGCGCTGACCGTAGGATCGGGTACCTCGCCGAGCCGAGCGACGAGCGCCAGCCACTGAGCGGGCGTCAGCCCTGAACCGGATACAGCGGCAGTGTGCGCGTGCACGTCCGCAAGTGGGGCGAAGCCAATGCTGAGCGTGTCCCCCTCATCGGTAAGCACCGTCATGTGGAGCGTGCCGAAACGCACGGAGCTTGCGATCTGCAGCGGTTTCATGACGCCTTGCAGCGCCGCCAGCTTGCGCGCTGCGGCGAGCCCGCGCGTGCTCGGTCCGCCTGCCTCGACGACGGGAGTCCCGTCGATCGCCGCAAGGTCGAGAACCTGACCGGTGGCGCCGGGCGAGGACAGAGCATTCTTGGCCGTGGATGCCTGTGAGCAACTATGCGATGACACGGTCGGGCTCAAGCCCGAGGCAGCAAGGAACTCGAGCGCCGCAAGCACGCGCCTGTCGGCTCGGTCGTCGGCGATCAAGCGCCGCTCGCAGCGGGGAAGGCGGATCGCGTGATCGCGTGGGACTTGCAGCTCGAGCTGGGTCTTGGACTCGAGCAGTGCTTGTCCAGGACTTGGCGTGAGCTTGGCAAACGGGGTGCGGCCCGTCGCTTTCACGGCGGAAGAGCTTTGTAGCTTGACCCAGCCGTCGAGGATCGGCTTCGGATCGATCAACGGCTCGCCGATACCAGCCGGACGGATCTGAAAGAGGATGTGAGGTTCGGCCCCAGAGCCTACGTGGCCAAGTACGGTGCCCGCGATCACCTGCGCGCCGACGTGCAGTGGGTGCAGGTAGACGTTCTCCGCCCCGTCCCTGAAGGAGCGGGTCGCACCGCTGGCGGCTGGGCTTGATGGACCAACGTCTAGGCCCACGCTGGCGAGGCCTGCCGCACGTGGCGCGCCAGCTTCGGCCGTTTCGAGCACCGGATAGAGCGAGGCAAGCGTGCCGAGTCCAGCGTAGGTGTACGTGTTCCCATAGGCGTCAACAAGCGAGATGCTCGGGCCGAACGGACCGGTCGGGTCGATCTGTGCGATGCGCCCGTCTTGCGCCGCGATCACAGGAGCCCCGGTCTGCGTGTAGATCGTCGTGGCAGGCACCGTGTGCGGCGATGGTCCTTCAGTGGTGGGGAAGCCGTCGCTGTAATGCGAGGCGGCATACACGGGGAAGCGCGCTTCGGTCAAGCCGGTGATTGCGCCCAGCAGTTCCGGCGGAGTGCCGCCGAGCAAGCGCGCTCGTAGCATCACCGATTCGACATACGCCGTCGAGTGGTTGTAGGCGAGCACCGCCGCGCGGATGTCGGTATCGCCACCGGCCTGCTTGAGATAGCGAGCAGCAGCGAAGATCGCGTCGGCGGGGTTATAGGGATCCTCATAGCCGCTGTTGTTGACGTCGACGCCATATTGGCTCCACTCGCTCGGCAGGAACTGCATCCAGCCCTCGGCACCGGCGCTCGAGACGCTCAAGTCGCGGCCATAATCGGTCTCGACTTCGTTGATCGCGGCAAGCACCTGCCAGGGAATGCCGTACGCGGCACCCGCGGCCTGGTAGATCGGCAGCAGGAAGGGTGGAATCGAGAAGCTGTTGATGAAGAAGCTGGGTACATTCGAGAGCGAACCACCGAGCGTCGAGGGCAGCGGCGGCGTCAGCGCCGAAGGGGACACGGCCTTGGTGTTCCTACCGTTCTTGCCGGTCGTGGCGCTCGACGGCGGCTGCCTCGTGGACGGGCTTCCGTGAGCGTGTGTGACAGTCGTACGCGGCTGCGAGCGCTGTGTGCGCACTTCCGGGGCAGGGACGGTGGTCGTGGAGGAGGAGGAGGAGGAGGAGGAGGATTCGCTCGTTGAGGTCGTGGAGGGCGGGGGCGTCGCGACCGTACTCGTCGGCGCGGGTTCAGTTGCCGATGGGGCGGGCACGTTCGTGGTCGTCGTTGCAGCCGCCGGCGCGGTCGCTTCGACCGTAGGAGCCGTCGAGGTGGTTTCGGCAAGCGCCGCTTCGACTGGAGCCAGTGCAGCAAGCCCCGTAAACAGCGAAAGCAGCAGCGCAGTGGGTGATGGACGGGTCCTCATGGTCAGTTGCCGAGCAGATAGTTGAGCAGCATGCCGCTTGCTTCGGAGGATTCCGAGGATGGGCTGTAGTAGGTCGTGCCAGAGGCAGCACCGCCCACCGGCTGGGCCGTCGGCGTCGCGCCGGCGGCGGTCGACAGCAGACCGGCGGTCCCATTCGCTTCGCCGGTGACTGAACCCGGATACTTGGCGATCGCCTCAGCCGGGGTCATCCCTTTCAAGACGGCAAGCGTGCGCTGCATCACAAGGCCAGTGGAACTAGCACTCGCAGAAGCGGCCTTCGTACCAGCGGTTTTGGCGCCGAGGAATTTGCCTGTCGTACAGGTCGGGTTGGTCACGACCGAGTAGCTAAGGCAGGTGCTTGCGAAGATTTCGGTACGCAGGAAGTGCCCGAGCGCGTCGTAGCCGTTGACACTGCCGGTGCCGAGATAGATGAAGTCGAGTAGGCGCTCCAACCCACCCGTGCTTTTCAAGCTTGTGAGTAGTCCCGAGAAGTTGCTCGCGAACGGCTTGGCGTTCTTACCGAGTCCCTTGGCCAACCCCAGCAGTGGTTCCACGGCCTTCAAAGCAGAGGCCGTCTTTTTGGCGTTTTTGCCGACCGCACCCAGGAAGCCTTCAAAGGATTTGGAGAACGGCGCCGTGCTCACGAACAGTTTGTTGATGCCGGGCGCCGCGACGCCGAGATCTTCGAGCGTTGGCGTCGTCTGCTCGGCGAAGCGCCCGAGCCGTTCCATCGCCGGTCCGAGCTGTTCGAGGAAGGCGGGGAAGTCGGCCAAGTTCTGAGCGAGCGCGCCGCGCTGGTTGGCGGTGGCCTGGGCGACCGTCTTGCCCGCTTTGATGAAGCCCACGACCTGTCCGCGATCGGCCGTGATCGGCGCGAGCGCACGATCGCCTTCGACCGCGAGATCGGTCAACACCTTGTTCTCTTTCGCGAGGATCGCGAGCACTTCTTCGACTCCTTGCAGGGCCGGATTGGCGCGACGGATGACGGCGTTCAGGTCCGAGCCGCGGCCCGCGAGACCGGCGCCGAATTCGTTGAGCAGGATCGTCAGGCGCTGGGCCTCGGGCAGGCGCGTGATGTCGCCGAGCAGATCGGGGTCCACCGGGCTATGCGTGTTCGTGACCGGCAGAAGCACCTGGCCAGCGCCTTCTTGCCCCGCAGGGATCGTCTTCAAGGGCGGGGGCAAGGGTGTGCCTTCGACGCGCGGCTTGGTGGGCAAGCAGTCCACGAACTTCTCGCCGATCAGTGCCTGCGGGCGGACTGTGCAGCTCGCGTCTTCGCGGAAATCCTGGAAGCCGGGAGTGGTGATCTTGAGCACAACCGCGGCCTTTGCCTGTGGCGTAGGCGTAACCGATCCGACCGTACCGACGTTGACCCCGTCGATCTTGACGTTCTCCCCAGAGGTCAGATTGCCGGCATCGTCGAAGATCGCACGGACTTCATAGCTACCATTGGAGCCGCCGGCCGAGGTCGCGAGCAGCACGACAACCACGAGCGCGGCCACACATACGCTGCCCGCGACAGCGGCTATGCCCCTCCTGAACCCCTGATTCTGCGTCCTCAACCCGATCTACCTCTGTGTTGATAACGAGGAGAGGGCGGCCCATCCGTTTTGGATTCAGCCGCCCTTCCACCGTTCCTCAGACCTTACGCGCATTGCGCACTCTCTGAGGTACCTCTTCCTTTACTTTCCTCCAAGTCCTGCCGGTGGCCACCCATGCGCCAGGCGGCCACCGAGCCCTACCTAACTCGCTCGCGGCCCTACTTCTTTGGGCACGGGGGCTTTGCCGTGACCGAAACCGTTTCTCCACTGAAGAACGTCAGTTCGGCCTTGACGGGGAAGCCACCCTTCGGGCACTTCTTCGGGATCGTCCCGTAGGAGACGAGTTTTTTGCCCTGCATAAAGGCCGCGCCGACCTTGACCTTGATGAATTCCACCGACCCATACGGCGCGCCGGGAACGGTCGAAACGAGGGGGACTTCCGCCTTGACCACGGGACCCGATCCACTTGCAGAAGTAAACTTCCCGGTTGACAGGAGTTCGATCACAGCCGGTTCGCGTCCTTCGGCGTAAAACCCGAGACTGCCGCCTTCCTCGAAGAACGGCTGTACGGTCAGTTTCTCGTGAACACGTGTGTCGCCGAAACTGACCACACCGCCGGCTTCGCCCTTGGGGCCAGCTATCGACTTCTTCGGGCAGTTCTGCACTTCGTGGCTTTCGAGTATGGAGGCGGCGCAACTCGTAAAGCCTTTAGACGTGATCTTCGTCCCGGTAGGCGTGTAGAAAGCTGACGCCCACCAGCGGCGAGGGAAAGCCACCGTATTCGGTGCCGCTGATCGTGAATTCGGTTTCGAGGGCAGAGCCGGCGCCGAAGATGTTGCCGGTGCCCGGCCACGTCGGGCCGCTGTTCGAGCTGGGGTTCTTCGGGATCGGAACGGCTTTGACCTTAAGCGTCACGACCGGTGCCGCCCCTGCGACCGCCGGTAGGACCAGCATTGCTGCGGCAAGGCCGAGCAACGCCAAACGGGTGGATGCTTTGCGCATCAGCTTCTCTCCTCTGTTGATGGTACAGGTCCGCCTACGATCCGGGTAGCTCCGGTCCTTGACGGTCCGGCGACATCGAGTCCCCTAACGTCTCAGCCGTCCGGGGAGCATTGGCGATTTGCCCCCAAAGATTACCCGGATCGGACGACAGGTTCAACTAGGTGGTTGCGCGGCGGCGCTCAAATCGAGCTCATCGCCAACGTAATGAACCCCGACCGGCTCGACGATTACCTGGCGCTGGCCAGGCTCCACAGAGCCCGCTACGACGGCCCGAAAGCCCATTGTTAGAGCCATCTCGACAACCTCCGCGCCCGTTCCCTCGGAGCAGTAGATCGCGTAGCCTGAGCCCATATTGAACGTCGAGTACGCCGTGCGCCTGTCAAGACCAGCCTGCTCGACCAGGAACGTCAGGACCTCCGGTACCGGGGGTAGCGCGGAGATGCGGTAGCTCAGTGCCCTGGCGGGGCGCATCAGCTTGAGCAGACCGTGGCCGGTCACATGGCTGAAGTAGGAGATTCCGAGATCGGACTCAAGCAGCGCCTGCACCAGCGGGACGTAGATGATCGAGGGGTCAAGTAGCGCCTCGCCCAAGGTGCGTCGGCTCGGCAGCTCCGTCATGTAGCCGTCGGGCAGGCGCTCGACCAGTAGCCGCGCGAGCGAGGCGCCGTTAGCGTGCAGGCCACTGGAGGCAACCAGCACGATCTCATCGCCCGCCTGCAACTGCTCGCCAAGTATCGCCGCGCGGCCCGCCGGCACCGCACCAACCGCCGCACCCGCCAGCTCGATGTCTCCCGCCGCGACGAGCCCAGGCAACGACGGCGACTCGCCTCCGCCCCACGCACAGCCAGCGTCCATGCACGCACGCTGCCAACCCTCCAACAGCGCGGCAGCGCGCTCAGGCTCGGCGTACCACTCGGATGCGCCAGTCGCAAAATAGGCGTTGACGACCAGCGGCAGCGCGCCGACGCAGCAGAGATCGTTGAGAATCGCCGCGACCGTGTCGTAGGCGACATCGGCGAAGCGGTTGATGCCGTGACGCTCGAGCAGCTGCCGCGCGATGACCGACTTCGTGCCGAGCCCCTCCATCACGAAGGCAAGCGTCGTGTCGCCTAGCTCAAACACAAAGGCCGGCTCGCCACGCGAGGCGTCGAGCGCGCGCCCGCCGCGGAGGTCGAGCAGCGACGAGGTGGCAAGCGCGCGTGCCATCGCCATGCGCTTGCCCTCATCGAGCGCGTCGTAGTCGACGCCTGCTGCCTTGTAGCTAGCCGATCCCTCGCTCATCGGCGATGATCCTATTCCCCACTGCCGAGGAGGAGACGATGGACTTCAAGCCGAGCGAGCGTTGCATCGAGTTCCAGGAGCGCCTGAGCGCGTTTATGGACGAGTACGTGTATCCCGCCGAGCCCGTGTACCAGCGTCAGCTGGTCGAGTCCGGCGACCCACACCACCAGCCGGCAGTGATGGAGGAGCTGAAGGGGCACGCGCGGGCAGCGGGACTGTGGAACATGTTCCTGCCGGACGCCGACCACGGCGCGGGCCTGTCCAACAGCGACTATGCGCCACTCGCGGAGATCCTCGGGCGTAGCCATATCGCCTCGGAGGCGTGCAACTGCTCGGCTCCGGACACGGGCAACATGGAGGTCCTGCACCAATTCGCCACCGACGAGCAAAAGCAGCAGTGGCTTAACCCTCTACTTGAGGGTGATATTCGGTCCTCGTTTGCGATGACAGAGCCTGAGGTCGCCTCTTCTGATGCCACCAACATCGCGCTGCGCATCGAGCGCTCAGGGGACGAATACGCACTCAACGGGCGCAAGTGGTGGATTTCAGGCGCCTTGCATCCGCACTGCAAGATCATGATCGTGATGGGCAAGACGCAACCGTCCGCCCCGCGCCATCGCCAGCAAAGCCAGATTCTCGTGCCGATCGATACGCCAGGCGTGCAAATCGTTCGGGGCTTGCCCGTCTTCGGCTACCAGGACCAGGAGGGCCATGCCGAAATCCTCTTCGAGGACGTGAAAGTGCCGGCAGGCAACCTGATCGCCGGCGAGGGCGACGGCTTCATGATCGCCCAGGCACGGCTCGGCCCGGGGCGCATCCATCACTGCATGCGCTCGATCGGTGCCGCCGAGCGGGCCTTGGGAGCGATGTGCAAGCGCGCCGTGGAGCGCACGACCTTCGGCCACCCGGTGGCAACCAGGGCCAACATCCAGGACTGGATCGCCGAGGCCCGTATCGAGATCGAGATGGCGCGCCTGCTGACGCTCAAGGCCGCGTGGCTGATGGACACGGTCGGCAACCGCCACGCGCGCACCGAGATCGCCGCGATCAAGGTGGCTGCTCCGAACATCGCTTTGAAGGTGATCGACCGCGCGATCCAGGTTCACGGCGGCGGCGGCGTCTCTGACGACTTTCCGCTCGCCTGGATGTACGCGCACCTGCGTACCCTGCGCCTGGCCGACGGCCCCGACGAGGTGCACAAGCTCTCGATCGCGCGGCGCGAGCTGGCGCCCTACACCCCGGCACAAGCGGATTAAACGAGGCTTTCCGCCCGCGGCGGCACTCCAAATCGGCCGATGCCTTCCGCGCGCGAGGGGGCATCGGCCGATTTGCGACCTACGACCGCCCCAGACGCAGGCTGTAGAGCACGGCGGCAACCGACGTGGCGAGGTTCAGACTGGAGACGCCGGCCCGCATCGGCAGGCGCAGGCGGGCGTCGGCGCGCTCGAGCAGACGCTCGCTGAGGCCGTCGCGCTCGGTTCCGAACGCCAGCAGCGCGCGGGGGGGCACCGCCTCGGGGCGTAGCTCTTCTCCCTCGGGGTCCAGCGCCAGCAGCAGCCTGTCGGTCTCGGGCAGATCCCCCAAGCGCGCGACGGGCAGCGCGAAGTGCAGGCCGGCGGAGCCGCGCACCGCTACCGGATCCCAGGGATCCTGGCGACCGGTGGTGAGGACGCCCGCAGCCTCGGCGGCAGCGGCGACGCGGATCACGGCACCGAGATTGCCGAAGTGGCGCGGATCCTCCAGCAATACCAGTGGAGCCTGCCCCTCGGCGGCGAGAACGGCGAGCGGGTCGGTCGCAACGCGACGCGCGATGCTGACCACGCCGGTGTGTGGGACATAGGGCCCCAGACGCTTGAAGGCCTCGGCGGGCAGTACGACGGCAAGCGCTTGCATGCGCTCGATCAGATCGGGGGCCAAACCTTCTCCCAGGCGTGCCAGCTCGGCCGTGTCAGAGCAGGCAACAAGCTCTACAGAAGCGCCGAAGCGAAGCGCGTGCTTGAGCGCGTGAAAGCCCTGCAGCACGACCAGATCCTCGCCGCGGCGCGCCTCGTGGAAGCGCCGCACGATCGCGGGCGTATCGAAACCTGGCGCACCGATGCTCACCGGCTGAGTCTATGTCGACATCACGGCCGGCGCCGACTGTTCCGGTGTCTTCCACTTGGCTGCTCCTAGCCCCTTGCCCGACTCTTGGTCCTCCCCTCCGGCCTTCGCGTCCACCGTCAGCGCGGGAAGACCAACCGCTGCTACCGTTCGTTCGAACGAACGGTAGTGTCGACGATCTGAGTGGGAACACCGAACAGCACGCCCATCCAATCCAAAAAATGTCCTCAGCCATCCGCCCAAGCCCAGCCGCAGACGCCGAAGGCGCCAATACGCCCTACCCCATACGAGATCTACGGGAATGTGTGGCTGCGCTAGCCGAGGGACACGTCAGCTCGATGCAACTCGTGCAGCAGACGCTCGAGCACATCGAGACGACCCAGCCCACGCTGAACGCCTTCCGTGTCGTGCGCGCCGAGGCTGCCCGCGCTGAGGCAGTCGAGGCCGACAGGCGCATTGCTGCCGGCGAGCGCCTCCCTCTCCTCGGAGTTCCGATAGCGATCAAGGACGACGTGGACCTGGCCGAGCACCCGACCTCCTTCGGCTGCTCCGGGCCGTTCACCGCCAAGGCTGAGGATTGCGAGATGGTGCGTCGCCTGCGTACTGCCGGCGCGGTGATTGTCGGCAAGACCAACACGCCCGAGATCGGCCTCTATCCCTTCACCGAGGGCAAGGGCTTCGGCGCCACCCGCAATCCCTGGAGCCTCGAGCACACTCCCGGCGGCTCAAGCGGCGGCTCGGCCGCGGCGGTCGCTGCGCACATCGTTCCGGCCGCTCTCGGCTCCGACGGGGCCGGCTCGGTGCGCATCCCCGCTGGCTGGTGCAACCTCGTCGGCGTCAAGCCCCAGCGCGGGCGCATCTCGACCTGGCCCGACGCCGAGTCCTTCAACGGCCTCACTTGCATCGGGCCGCTTACCCGCACCGTCGCCGACGCCGCCCTGATGCTCGACGTGCTGAGCGGCAACCACCCGAAGGACCTGCACGCCCCGCCCCCGCCGCCCGAACCCTACGTCCAGGCGATCGCCCGTGAGCCGCGCCCATTGCGCATCGCGCTCTCGCTGCGCCACGCCTTCAGCGGCGCCCCGGTGCGCCTGCACCGCGAGATCGAGGCCGGCGTGCGCAGAATCGGCCGGGTGCTAGGCGAGCTCGGCCATGCTGTCAGCGAGCACCATCCGAGCTATGGCCTGATGGGCCTCACGCTGATCGCGCGCGGCGAGTCGGGAGTGCACGGCTGGGTCGAGCGTGTGCCGGACCGCTCGCTGCTTGACGCCCGCACCCGCTCCACGGCACAGGTCGGCGGCGTCCTGGCCAAGACCGTCCTGCCCCTCGCGCGGCGCTTGGAGCGACGCTTTCAGGATCGCATCGGTTTGATTTTTGGGGATTTTGACGTGCTTGTGACCCCTACGAGCGCTGGTGTAGCACTGCCGGTCGGCAGGACCGATGGACTCTCCAGTTGGTCCACGCAACAGGTGATCGCCGGCTCCTGCCCTTACGCGTGGCCTTGGAATATCCTCGGCTGGCCGGGCATTAGTGTTCCCGGGGGGCTCGCCAATGACGGTCTGCCTTTTGGCGTGCAACTACTGGGACCGGCCGGCAGTGAGGGCAGCCTGCTGTCGCTCGCCGCGCAGCTCGAGCGGGTCGAGCGCTGGCACGAGCGGATCGCGCCGCACGCCGTCGGCACGCTTGCGCCGCGATGATCGCTGCTGTCACACCGACCGATGCAGGGGTATCTGAGGATCGGGGCAAGGAAGCTCAAAACGTCGCTGCCTCCCGCGCGCGCGGGAGGCATGCCATTTTGGGCAACCCAGCGAACGACCCACCCAGCCGGGCAAGCGACGATGTCGTGGGCGTGCGCGAGCGCATGCTGCGAGCGACGCTGAAGCTGATCGCGGACGGCGGCGTCGCCGCCGTCACCAACCGCCGCGTCGCGACTGCCGCCGGTGTCTCGCTCGGCTCGCTCACCTACCACTTCGCAAGTCAAGCCCAGCTACTACGCGAGAGCCTGCTTCTGCACGTCGAGGAGGAGACCGCAAGACGCCAACAGATCGCGCAAGAGCTGGCAGAGGAGAAACCGGGCGTGCAACAGGTCGCGGAAGCCGTCGAGCGGCTCGTGGCCGTCCCTTCGGAGATCCCCCAGCAGATAGCGGAGCTTGAGCTACACCTGCAAGCCGCCCGCGACCCCGAACTGCGCGCTGCCTCGCGGCGCTGCTTCGAGGCCCACGAACAGATTGCGAGCGCCGCTCTCAGCGCGCTGGGTATACCCGAAGGAGAACGCCACGCGCCCGCTGTGGTTGCGCTGATGACGGGGCTTGCGGTGCGCCGCCTCGCTGGGGGCGGACAAGACGCGCAAGGCACCTCTGAGGCGCTGCTGGCACTTGTGCGCGGGCTCGGCGCCGTCGAGTAAGACGGGCCTAGCGCCCGAGCGTGCGCACCATCTCCCGCGCCCGAGAGCGAACACTACCGATCAGCTCGCGCACCTCAGAGAGACCGGCCCGCAATTCGACGTCCCCCACCTCGATCGGCAGCATCGAATCCTGTAGCTCACCCAGCATTCCATCCGCGCGTGCCGCCGCATCAACGGCGGCATCGATCAGACCCTTCGTGCCGTTCGATGGCGCCACTGGCGAGGGCGTCTGGAAGGTGTGACCAGACAGCTCGTGGCGCTCAGCAAAGCTGGCATGAACGCGCTTGGCCCGACCATAGGCCGCCTGAACCGGCTGAAACAGCTGCTCTTCGAGGCGCTCGGCCGTCCGTTCATCGAGATGCTCGTAGGCCTCGCTCAGCAGCGCAATCGCAGCGGCAAGCTCATCGGCCGCGCCGACGATATCGTCGAGGATCTGCTGGCGGCCCTCAGTCGTTGTGTAAGCCATCGCCGACAGCCTACCCGCGACGAGCGCAACTCCCTGAGCCAAAGCTTCCCTTGGCGCGTAGAACCGTGTCCTCGATTAGACGTGACTTGCGACCTTGCGCTCCTCAAAGAACGCATGTGCACGCTTGCCCATTGCTGGTAAAGGGTGGGCATTCTCGAAATGCTCTGCCGCTATGGACCCCCAGTGAGTGCTGCTGTGAGCGCATCACTCCTGGAGCAGCCTCGTACCAACTCCTGGGTCAGCACACGACCAGTGCAAAGCTCACCGACCACCTCCGGCACGTGGATAAATGGGTGCCCGCGGTAGTACTCGGCAAACTCGGCTTGGTAGATCGACTGAAGCTCAGCCGGCACTACGGGCTCGTCAATGCGAAGGAAGCCATCTGCCCCGCCTTCATCAGCGCACCCTTCGAGTAGCCGAGCAGCTCGGCAACGGGGAGGTCCCCCTTTTCGTCGGGTTCGCCCAAGTCAGGAAAGTGGAGAGGGCCGTACGTTGCGCAAACCCCGTGGTCGTGCGCGCTGAGATGCTGAGCCTGGTGTAGAGCGGAGGCCCGTAGACGAGGACGAGGCCGCCTCCGCATCTGGGCGTGCAGGCACGCGCCACCTATATGGGCGCGCTCACAGCTCATCCAGGGCCGCGAGCACCTCGCGAGCGCCGGCGACGATGTGCTCATCGTTCGTCATCCGCCCATCCGGGAAGCACTCCAAGTCGGTCATGATGTGATCAAACTCAGCAAACGCGTCGGGCATCGGAAGATCCATGCCGCGATAGCCCCAGTGCCGAATCAGCGCCACGAGCTGATGGCCGCTCCAAGCCGCCGGCATCTTGGCCTCAATCACCCGCCCGGCGCTGTTGCGGATGTCGGACAGCAACAGTGCCCGAGGATCTTGATTTCGTCCCATCGGACCTGGAATCGGGCTGTTGCGACGAGGCCTTTAGCTCACCGCGCGATCAACGAGGCGGGCGCGACTTCTTGCGCGGCGGTTGATTCGTCTTGCTTGGGGTCTTGGAAACCGGCGGCGGCGGACGCAGCGGCTTCTGGGTCTGCATCTTCGGGCCAACCCCTCCACCAGTAGCTCGCCTGCTCATCGGACGAGCTTAGCTCGCGGATCAACCTGCGAAGCTAAGCCTCATGTGGATAGAGGCAGAGTCCGCAGTGTCGACGACTGTGACGGGCACAGAATCGCAGACAACTGCCAGTGGAGACGATTGGTCGAAGTGAGGCGAAATCGTCAGTAACGGCCCCACATATGCTCGACCGTGCTCCCTTGATGCGACCCTCACGCGCGACGTTAGAGCTGTTCGCGCAGCTCGTCGCGGCTCAAACCGGCGTCTCTGAGGATGCCGTTCAGCGTTCCGCGCTTGAGTTCGCGGTGCAGCGGCACTACAAGCGAGACGGCTCGGTCCTGATGCTTGAGGCGAACGTGACTGCCGCGCTGGCGAGCAACTTCCCAGCCGAGCTTCTGAAGCACATCGATGAGCTGCGCACCGGAGACAACCGGCAGACGCTCGCTCACGCGGGAACGGCGAGCCTGCGGCGGACGATGCCGGAGCCGACCGGGCGTCCTTCTTCGCGCAAACCTTCGACGTAGAGAGCCAGAGCCTCTTGAGCGTTCTCGACAGCATCGTCGATGTCCTCGCCCTGCGTGTGCAGACCCGGAAGGTCGGGCGCGTATACGTGGTAGCCGCCCTCGTCTTGAGGCTCAAAGACAAACTCGAACTCACTCTGCTCGGCCATACGCTCAGGATACCGCCAAGCGCGACGGATGAGACCACTTCTGGCGCTGACCTCATCCTGTCTCACCAGACTCATCAGGCACCGACCCGAGCCGCCGGACGTTCGTGGTGTAGGCCCGCTTCAGCCGCTCGCGTGCTGCTTGCTCAGACGGATGTCCGTATGTGGACATCACAAGTGAGCCTCCATCCCTATGCCCGAGCTGCACGGCGACATCCGCATGCGACACGCCAAGTTCGAGCAGGTGCGTGGCGCAGAAGTGCCGCAGCTCATAGAAGTGCATAGTTGGGCGACCAAAAGCCGTGCGCACAAGACGCCAATAGTGCAGATGGCTGCTCTTCGAGAGGCGGCTGCCGCGCGACGTCACGAAAAGCCAGGGCACGTCGAGACGAGCCGGGACATCTACCAACGCTTCGCGCGCGGCCGGAGGAAGGATGACTGTCCGAGCCTGCCCATTCTTGGGAGCCTTGATCTGCCCGGTGCCGTCCAGGTTCTGTCGAATGACAACCTCGTCCTTGCCTACGTCGCGGCGCTCAAGCGCATACAGCTCACCTGGGCGCAAGCCCACGTAAGCCGCGAACAAGATCAACGCTCGAAAGGTCGGACCGAACGACCCCAGGTTGTTGAGCGCGCAGTCGGCCAGGCTCACGACCTCAGGCTCCGTCAGAGCTATCAGGTTCTTCCTCCCGCGCGGCTGCTCCAAGCGGAGGTTTGAAAACGGATTCGGCCCAGGGTGCAAGCCATCGTTGATCGCGTCGGTGAACATCGCTCGCACCGTTCGCACATTGGACTGAGGCTGTGTCAATGCCCACTGTCGTGCCGTCGGCTTGTCAAGGTCCCGCAGCCGCATACGCGCGAAATCCTCTTGGAATCCTTTGATCGCATAGCCATAGGTCTTGCGTGACCGCGGCCTCGCGCGGATAATCGGTCAGCCACCGTCGCGCGAAGTCCCCGCACGTCTCGGAGCCCCGAGCCCCAGACGATCTCAAGGCGTCACGTTCTGCCTCCCTCGCCTCGCGCTTGGTGGCGAATGTGCCCACCCAGCGCTTGCGGCCCAGGGTCTTGTCATAGGCCGATACACCATATTTGCCCTTACGAGGAACGATCATCGGTTCGTCCTATCAAGCCAGGCTTCGACCTCGGACAGCCGGTAGCCGCGCTGTCCGCCGATCATCTTCGAGGGCAAACCTTCACGCATGCGAAGCTCAACCCATCGAGTCGAGCGGCCGAAGTAGTCCGCGATCTGCCGCTTGCTGAGCCACGGCTCACGAACGGCTGCACGCGGGAAAGGGATAACCGCCGCACCGGTGCTCGTCATTTCTCAGGGCCTCCGTCGTCGTCGGCCTCAAACTGCCAGTGTTCGAGGAACGCCAAGCCCTTAGCCGTCAGATATAGCTGCTGCTCATACTCATCCTCGCCGACCTGCTCGACTTCGGTGTCTAGTAGCTCCTGCTCCAGAAAATCCTTCACAACAAGGTCTATGTCTGCCGTTGGCCGACCGAGCCGCTCGACGAGATGCGGAACGGTCACAGCGTTGCTTGTAATCACCGCCTGCAAGATCGCGAGACGAAGGTCCCCCACCGAGCTGCCATGGCGCCCTCGCAGTTCGTACAGCGTCGGCCTACTAACACCCGTGACGCGCGCAATCTCGGTGATCGAGATTCCTGCTTGCAGAGCGTCTGGCAGAAGACGAGCCACCTTCTCAAGCTGCTCGTCGGCCTCATGGAGCGCAAGCGCCCGTGCTTTGCCGGCGAGCGAAAGCTCACTCAGATGCAACGCGCGAACAAGCGCCTTGCCCTTCTCTTGCTTGAGCATGTCTTCGCGATTCGTCGCCATGATTCGCAGAGCGTAGCAGATTGATCGAGAATGTAAAGTGCCGACGTTTTTTGGCGGTCGCTGATAACGGCGTGATCTACGGAATCAAGTCATAAAGAAGCAACGGGCCCACGAGCGCCACACGATGATCAGACCTGCCCTTAGAGCTGGGCCTCACGTCGGACATCCTCGACGGCCACCCGAACTAGGGTCGCCAATATCTCCAAGGTTGGCAGTACAGAGACGGGTGGATCATTGAAGCGCCAGTCCACATAGACCGCCTCCGTAACCAGCTGTGATGGATGAGGAATCGGGCGCTGGGTCATCGGGTCTACAGGCACCCCGCCGATTGAGACACCCGGACCGAACCTGACCGCACCCGGATCGAACGACACGCTTCCCCCTGAGAACTGCACATCAACACGGCGCTGTTCCTGACGAATTTGAGGCGTGAAGTCCTGATGCTTGTTGACCCTACCTAGAGCATGGAGATAACCCAGCTCTGTCTTTCCCGGCTGATACGGCTGATGACGCTCAAATGCATGCGCGATTTGTGGCTCGGTAGCTCTTAGTCCCCTTATCTGCTCGTCCAGACCCCGCTCGAAGTCCTGAGGCGTAGAGCGAAGCGGAAAATAGGGACTACGACCCCCGCTCGGACCGTACTTTTCCTTGATGGCATTCGCCGTCCAGTCCAGTGCGGATAGGCAATCCGAGATTATGTGAGAAACCGCATACAGGAGCTCGTCAGATACTTGCTTGGCAGCAAGATCAGCCTCATAGTGAGCACGAACTTCCTCTACGCCCTCATCAATCTTGCGAAGCAGGGTTCCCACGTTGTCTGACAAGAGGAGGTACATCCTATCCGAACTTCACAGACTGTTGCCCTCTCTCGTGGACAGATCAGCCACTCGCCAGATTGTCCCCTGACCGCCGGGCGCGTCCGCCCGCCTCCGTGCGTACGTGCTCAGACAGTCGGCACCCCCAGCGGCTGCTACTGCTGCTCGATCCCGTCGAAGCGGATCGCAGCTCGTGTCGCGAACACGAACTCGCCGCAACGATGGATGAGACCGGCTGCGTTCAGCGCGGCCACGGCGTCGGTCGTATCGAGCCTGCGCCCGATCTCCGCGACCAACTCCTCAACCGACCATACGCACTGGCCATCGCTGAGAAGCAGCGTGAGGATGGTTCGCTCGGTCTGGTGATCGCGCTCGGCGACCGTCTCGTTACTCTGGCCCTGCATCTGCGACGCGATGTCGCACGTTTCGAGTGGACTATGTGGATTGGAGGGTCGGCTGATGTCGAAGGCGTAGTTCTGGGCTTGTGCTCGATGGCCTGTCCCCTGCCCTGACGTGCGTCGCCGGTGACGGCGGGGTGCGAAGCTCGGGGTCGAAGCCCAAGGGCGCCCGTTCCATCCGGGGGCCACAGGCGAGGGGGAAGACCGGACGGGTGAATCGCGTGAACCTCCGTTGATGCCTCGTGATCAGACGGCCCCGCGAGATGGGATGCAGTAGCGGGGTGCAGGGACTGGCCGCTGTGAAGCGGCAGGCGCCGGCCGGACAATGCACTTCGGTCGGGAGAGCACCGCCGTCCTCGGGGTACAGGAGGCACCCATCCCGGTCGTGTCTCGTGCGTGTGGAACGTGGTAACCCCGTCGGGGTCCGGGCGGTGGCCCGGTAAGCCGACCGTAAGGGAGGCCCAATCCCCCGGCGGGAATCGGATGACCGAGAAGCGAACGCCGGCGGCCGAAAGGCAGCGGGAAACCAAGAGCATGAATGGCTGGCCCCTCCGCTGGCCGCTTTTGGATAACCGGCCGGATACGGGACCTGTGTGCCCGGACCCGAAAGGGTGCTGACGCGGTCAGGTGAGTCTGTGAAGGAAAGTTGCGATGGCATCGGAACCGAAGGGCAAGTTGGACGCCGCGGCGCTGTTCGGGGCGAACGGACCAGAGGACGGGGTTCTCGGCTGGGACGCTGTTGATTGGCGTGCCTGCGAGGAACGCGTACGGCGCCTGCGGCAACGGATCTTCACGGCGAGTCGGGCGGGGGACCTGAAAAGGGTCCGCAACCTGCAGAAGTTGATGCTTCGTTCACGTGCGAATGCGCTGTTGAGCGTGCGGCGTGTGAGCGAGCGCAATGCTGGCCGCGAGACGGCGGGCGTTGACGGCGAGGTGGTGCTGACCGCCAAGGCCAAGATGAAGTTGGCCAAAGTGGTGCAGCGCTCATCGGGTTCGTGGCGCGCCCTGCCTGTCAAGCGGGTGTATATCCCGAAGCAGGGCAGTGGTGGGAAGCGGCGTCCGCTCGGTATCCCCGTGATCTCCGATCGCGTGCAGCAAGCACGCGTCGTGAACGCGTTGGAGCCCGAGTGGGAGGCACGGTTTGAGCCGCGCTCTTATGGGTTTCGGCCCGGCCGTGGTTGCCATGACGCGATCGCAGTGATCTACGTGAACGCCAACGGCAAGAGCCCGCGGCGACGGTGGGTGCTGGACGCGGATCTGGCGGCGGCGTTCGACCGGATCGACCACTCTCACATCCTTCGCCAGCTCGGCTCGTTCCCAGCGAGGGGACTGGTCAAGGGATGGTTGAAGGCAGGCGTGGTCGAGGACGGCCGGTTCGCCTCGACCGAGGAAGGAGTTCCTCAAGGCGGGGTGATCAGCCCCGTGCTGTTGAACATCGCGCTGCACGGGATGGAGCAAGCCGCCGGAGTCCGCTACCACACGACCGGCAGTCACGCCGGACAGACGGTCGCGGGCTCCCCGGTGCTGGTCAGGTACGCCGATGACCTGATCGCCCTGTGCCATTCACGGGACGAGGCGCTTCAGGTCAAGGCGCGGCTCGCGCAGTGGCTTGAGCCCAGGGGCTTGGTCTTCAACGAGGACAAGACACGGATCGTCACCCTCGATGAGGGCTTTGACTTCCTGGGATTCAGCATCCGCCGCTACGAAAACCGCAAGCTCCTGATCAAACCGAGTGAGGCGGCCGTGAGGAGAATCCGGGAACGGCTGCGCACCGAGATGCGGTCCCTGCGCGGGACCAACGCACAAGCGGTGCTCATACGACTGAACCCCATCATCAGGGGCTGGTCGGCCTACTACCGGGGCGTGGTCTCCAGCAAGACGTTCAGCGCGCTGGATGACTACGTGTGGAAGCTCACCTACAAGTGGGCGACCTACGGCCACCCGAACAAGTCGAGGCGCTGGGTCGTGAAACGGTACTTCGGCATGTTCAACCGCGCCAGACGCGACAAATGGGTATTCGGCGACCGCGCAAGCGGCGTCTACCTACTCAAGTTCGCCTGGACACGAATCATCCGACACCAGCTGGTCACCGGCGCGTCGTCCCCGGACGACCCCGCCCTGACCAAATACTGGGCCGAACGGCGAGCGAAGATCCCGCCCCCAACGATCGGCAAGGCCCGCTGGCGACTCTACAGGACCCAGCACGGCCGCTGTCCGCTCTGCGGGGACTGGCTCCAGCCCGCCGAGGACCTGCCACCCACCCCACGCGAGTGGGAGCGGTGGCTGGCCACCAACCGCAAGACGATCAAGATCGCCCTGCACACGGACGGCACGTCGGAAAAGGCCGAACCTCGACTCCTACACACCCAATGCCACCGCCGGCATACCGCCGGCGACGGCAACAGTCCAGCACTCCTGCACGCCCACAGGCCCACGAGGCTTGCTTGAGCCGGATGCGGTGAAAGTCGCACGTCCGGTTCTGAGGGGAGCCGGGCGCAGCAATGCGCCCGGCTTACCCGGCAGGAATCAACCTCCTGTGCCGGCCCCGGGCGGCTACCACCGCGCCGGGGCGCTTGTTTGGTACACGCCAGGCGGTGCCCAGCGCGCTTGCTCACGCTCCTTGAGGGGGAGCGCGATCGAGGTCGCCGGGCGCGACAAGCTCTGCACCCGGGAACGCCTGCAAGATCGTTGAGACGACCCTCAGCTCGTCAGGCGGCAAGGTCGCTCTCCACACGTAGTGGATCGCCCGCTTGAGCCGCAGCACGCGCATTGTGCAGCCCGTCTGCATCGTCAACTTCACCGAGACGTGGACAATCGAGCGCGGCATCGCTGGGGAGCGCGCCGACTCCCACAGCGTCTCCTTGCCCCGCTTGCCCTTGACGAAGTACGACGACAGGTACGCCGCCGCGTTCTGAGCCGGTTGGGGCTTGATCTTCCGCTCAGCAAACCCGAAGCCGTACTGCGGCGCAAGCTCGGCCAGACGCTCCACGTAGAGCCGAGCACCCGCCATCTGCCGAGCGGTCCCGTAGGCAAGCACCGGGTGGACGTGCAGAACCCCGCGCGCCTGCATCTCCCAGACACGCGCAACCAGCCACACCGACCCCTTTCCCACCCTTTTGACGGTCTCCTGATAGGCGCGGCGGTGCAGCCGACGCCACTGCTGCGCCGCTGAGTCATTCCAAGCTCGAGCGGCCACACGATCCACACGGCAGCCGAGCTTGCCCGAGTGCTTGTGCTCGCCAAGCCCGGCGCACGCATGCTCGTCCCAAGGCAGCTCATCGGCACCGGGAGCGGTGACAGCGCTCAACAGGATGTCCCCGCGCAGCGTCTCCAGGTTGCGGAACAGCTTCTGGCGCTGATCGCCTGCCCACACCGGCCCGTACTCGGGGCAGCGCCGAGAGCGGCAGACCTTCCCCCGCCCGTAGAGCCTGCGACCGCAGCCACGGCACCGGCCGACGACGCTTGGATCGACCAGCGGCCGCCACCGCGACGGACGGGGTCGACAACGATTAGACACGTCGACTACCCCGGCGTCCCGACTTGGGTCGCATGCGACCCAACCGCATGCAGGCTGCGACCGTTTTGCGACCGCACCCCACCGTGCTCCCGCAAATCGGCGATTTTTCGTTCGCGCCGTTTCGCCCCTTGTGCGCTGGGGTTTCCCCTGCGTCGATCCGCGTTTCGCGAACCTCCGCAGGAGTCCCAACCAGTGGAGAGGACCGTACGTTGCGCAAACCCCGTGGTCGTGCGGGCTGAGACGCTGAGCCTGGTTTAGGGCGGAACGCCGGTAGAGACGAGGGCGAGGCGCCCTCCGCATCTGGGCGGGCGCAGGGAACGCGCCACCCATAAGCGCATGCTCACATCTCATCCAGGGCCGCGAGCACCTCGCGAGCGCCGGCGACGATGTGCTCATCGTTCGTCATCCGCCCATCCGGGAAGCACTCCAAGTCGGTCATGATGTGATCAAACTCAGCAAACGCGTCGGGCATCGGAAGATCCATGCCTCGGTAGCCCCAGTGCCGAATCAGCGCCACGAGCTGATGGCCGCTCCAAGCCGCCGGCATCTCGGCCTCGATCACATGGCCGGCGCTGTTGCGGATGTCGGACAGCAACAGTGCCCGGGGATCTTGATTTCGTGCCATCGGACCTGGAATCGGGCTGCTGCGACGAGGCCTTTACCCACCGCGCGATCAACGGGACGGGCGCGACTGCGACTTCTTGTGCGGCGGGTGATTCGTCTTGCTTGGAGTCTTGGAAACCGGCGGTGGCGGACGCAGCGGCTTCTGCGTCTGCATCTTCGGACCGACCCCTCCACCAGAAGCTCGCCTGCTCATCGGACCAGCTTAGCTCGCGGACCAACCTGCGAAGCTACGCCTCATGTAAATAGAGGCAGAGTCCGAGCGGGCACGGCTCAGCCTCGGAGCCGTAGCCGGTCTCCGCGGATGAACTCCTCGTATGCCTCAGCGGTAATCCAGCCAGCACCGGAGACGTAGGCGCGGTCTCGCGGGTTGATCGTCTTCCACGTCAACACACAGTGGTCGTGGTCCTTGCCGTCGTAAGGCTTCGCGGCCCATGTCAGGCTGGTGTCCTCCGCCGCCGCAAGCTGTTCCGGGGTCCACCAGGAGATGAGGCCATACGGCCCCGGCCGAGTCAGCTCCACGTTGGGAGCTTCGTAGCTCTCAAACTCGGCAAACTCATCGCCTACCGAGACCAGATGGTGGAGCTCCATCAGGGAGGAACTCGCGTCGCCCTCTTCGTCCCACAACGTCGCGGGGGCCAGGGGGCTCGGCCAACGGCCCTCAGCCAGCCGCAGCTCGGTGGTCACGACATCACCGACACGGTGCATGCGAACGACATTGACCTGAGTCGGGCGGTAGGTCACTCACGAAACTCGTCGAGCAGCTTGACGGGCAGGCTTCTTGATCCGTCAAATAACTCGAAGCCGCGAATACGACCATCGCGGTCTATGTCGATCACGACCTGGCCGGGTAGATCAACGTCATCGACAACGATCTGCTTGACAGAGGAACCTGCCTCTGGCTCCACGACCCTGACGTAAGCCATATCTGCCTCGGGGTCGTATGTCACCCAGGTTCTATGGCGAGGCATACGTCGAGACTACCGCGCGGGAGCAATGTCGATCGACTGTGACGGGCACAGAACCGCAGACAACTGTCAGTGGAGAGGGCCGTACGTTGCGCAAACTCCTTGGTGGTGCGGGCGCAGATGCTGAGCTTGGTTTAGAGGACCGCCTGGAGCGACCGCGAGAGGTTGTGGGACGCATGTGCGGCTACCGGGCATCCTGCGTAGCACGAAGCTCATGCAGCATCGCGTCGCGTCAGAGCGAGGAGCTCTCCCGGGCCGAACTCTCACGTCTGCGCTGCCTGACCCTTCCGCCAAGCATCGGTCCAACTGGAACCGCCATGAGCAGGACGGCCACGACGAGCAACACAAGTCCGACGGTGCGCGTCGCACCGTGCCCGTAGATCGTCAACAGGAGTCCGACCGGCATCGCCGGAATCGAGAAGGCGTAGTACGCATAGAACAGGGCCCGCTCTCGCGCTGTCAGCGCGGCAAGCTCTGCTTTCCGTCGCGCGGCTCGCTCCCGTTTCCGCGCTGCTTGCTCTTCTGGAGTCGCATTGCGCAGCCCTGGCGGAGTTCCCATCCGCTTTCCCAGCCGCCACGACGGGACTGCAATGGCAACAACTATTACGGCCGTCAGAACTATCGGTAGAGCCACAAGCGCCAGATTTAGACCACGCGGCGGCCCTACTGGATGCCTCCCATAACCTCGGAATATCGAGGTTATGGGGCTTCCGGCCCTGCTCAATTTCGCTGCTCGGCGCGGCGTATTGCCTCCATGCGGATGGTGCGACGCGCGTCGGCGCGACGGTCTGGCTTCGTGAGTGCGTCTTGTAGGCCTTCATCTCGGATGTAGCTCTCGAACTCCTCGGCGACCACGACCAGTGCATCGGCGCGATCGGCGTCGACCTCGTCTCCACAGAGCTGCTCGTTCCAGAACTCGAGAAGTTCGATCTCGGTCAGAGCCGGAGCGTTGTAGTCCTCAAATACATCCAGGCCGATGACCGTATGTGCCGCCGTCCATACGATTCGCTGCTGCAGAAGCAGGATTCCGCGCTGGCTGAGCGTGAATACGCGGCGCGCCGAATGTAGCTGCTCCGACGTGACGACTCCCGCCTCCGATAGGTCGGCCGCAAGATGACGGCCACCGTCGAGGTCGGGGAGTGGAAAGACCCTTAGATGGCCGGTCGCCCAGAGGGTTGGTGCTACATGACGATACGTCCGAACTGGTACGGCTTGAACTCTCGGCCGTAGCGCGGCACCCTTACGCAACGAGCAGGGATGCTGCGAGAGAAGAACCATAATGTGGTCGCGTTGGTCGAAGCCCGGCAGGGTCAGTCCGTCGAATACATCGCCCTGACAAATTGGGCGGAGGTCATCGACCTCATCGCCACGGGCCTCGTAGATTTGGGCGTCCTCGTCAGGCGCATCAAGCTCGCGCCTCAGATTCTCGTCAGCATCCTCGGCAGGGTCGGCCATATCTCACTTGCCAAGTGCTCACCGAGGCAAGATGGCACGCTCGCCACCCGGCCCCTCGCCAACAACGAAGTTTGGGTCGCGCATGTAGTTGTCACGCCAGCGCTCATCGAATCGGTCGAGCATCGTTGCCGTGTCAAGGTAGCCTCGAGCCCACTCCAACAGTAGCCAGCGCTCGCTCTGGCCTCTTGAATACAGCGCTGCCGGAGTCAGCGTGGTGTCCTCTCTGACGCGCATCTCGATCCAGCTGCCAAGATCAGCGATGGGCTCCCTAACATCGTCAAGCAGATCAAAGAATGCGACAAGCGCGGCGAGTTGCTCACGGTTGTCCGGCGTCAGACTGCCACCCCGCCGCCACTTACGGATAGCAGTTGGCGTCACGTTCAGCATGGTGGCGAGGGTGTGCCAAGACAAACCACGCTCGACTGCTAGGGCGTCCAGCAGTTCGCGGGGCTCACGACGGGCAAGCTTTGAGGAAGCCTCGCGCAACTGCTCCACTCGTACCTCGTGATCCCGTCGCTCGTAGTCGCGGGCGGCAACAGCGAGACGATCACGCGCCGCGCCGATCGTGGCAACGTCGCTCAGCTGATCCGGGGTTCGTTCGAGCTCTGTTAGCTCGGAGAGCTCCTGACGGTTGACAATCCACTTGGACTGCGCCGACTTCAAGAGCGCACCTAGTAGGACCGCGTGACCATCGGCGAGCAACCCCGATGGCTCACAACGGCGAACGAAGGGGATCTCCATATTGGCGAGGCCATAGGTGGTGAGCCCGATCGCATCGCTCGCTGCAGACACGCAGCCAGTCGTGTCATGGAGATATCTCGGAAATGCCCCCAAGTCGGACAATGCTGGCTCCCCCCCTCGCTGCTTCTCGCCTATGCAGGGGTAGTTTGCGAACTCGTCCAAACTTTCAGGCGCCGCATCCGAACCACTCCAGTGGCCGACTTCTCCCAAGGCTCCGAGCGACCTATTGACGGCTAGCGCGAATCGGCCGAGCTGAAGGCTATGCCCAGGGGTTTTCAGTGACGGAGAGAGATTGACGATCTGCGAGATCACGCCTTGTTTTGCATCTTCTCTGCTGATCTCAGTCTCCATCATTACCCCTAAAATGATCCCGCAGACGGTCTGTAATGGAGCTCTCGAACGCTTGGCGAATCGGCTCATGTAGCTCTCCTGCGAGCTGCAGTACGTGCTCGGTCGCAAATGGAGGCACCGCCTCTGCAGGTGCAGTCCATTCGCTCTCGAGATCCAGCCGAAAGAATGGCCCGTCGGCGTGACTCTCCACTTTCAGCGGTCCACCCGGGTCAACTACAAATCCCCCTGGCACTGCGCCGTAGCCGAGACGTAGCTCGTGCTGTGCGGAAAGTCGATAGACAGCTAGACCGGCTGTCTGTTGTGGCTCAGCGTCGAGTAGCTCGACTGGCCCGACGAGTCTTTCATCGATCAGACCCTGCCAGTCCCGCGCACTACCGACGGCCGGGTGCCGGATCTCATCGACATACTTGAGCGTTACATCGTTAAGACCAGCAGGAGTAGCGATCTCTAGAAGTGCCTGAAGTGCAGGACTGACGATCTCGCAAAGCACATCGAATGACTCGTGATCGGTGCACTCAAACAGGAGCATCCTCGGACCGAGGGTAAAGCTGCGAGTGCGCTCACGATTCATCATGCGGATCTGCCGCGGCCCTGTTCCCGACTCGGACCCCTGGCCAAAAGCAGCGCCAGCGAGCGGCATCTGGAAGGGCGCCTCGATCGCCTCGAGCAGGGGAAACGCGTCGGCGATTCGTGCGTAGACCGCCTCCTTGGCCTCAAGGCGCTGAAGGCTCGGCGAAAGCGGGAAGCGAACGATCAGCGAGACGAATCGCACCGGGGCGCGGGGATAAACCTCGTTAGGCATGGACCCTTTCTATATCGGCACCGTCAAGGGAACCTAAAACGAACCGACAGGAATACTATATCGGTGTCGAGACGTCATCGGGCATGCCCCTACGCCTCTAACGCCGATCCCAGAGGGCTTGAGATCCGCCGCCGGTTCTGCTCTGATCGCGCGATTCGACAATCAAGTGGCCGGACGGACGTTGGTAGCGCCCGCCCGGCCTGAGCACCGAAGGAGCGTGCCTTCGATGCCCTGGAAACCGTAGCTCTCTGCGGTCATCCGGTCGTGCTCGTCTGCGCGCTCCTCGGGCTACCCGAGAGGAGTCGGCGAGATGAGCAGCGACGCAGACAAGCAACAACCCGGGAGCGACGGCGGATCAAGCGGCGATGCCCGGCGCTCGCGAAACCAGCGACGCCTGGATAGCGAGCTGGGTCGATTTGAGCCCGTGTCCGATGCCCTCGTGCTCGCGGCCGTGGAGCGTGCCGAGCGTCATCGCGAGCGGGAGGGCGAAGGCGTGATGATGAGCGACATCGCCGAGCACCTGGGATTCGTTCACGGCTCGTGGACGACGCGCCGGCTGCGTCCGCAGATCGACGCGCTCATTGCCGAAAGGTTGCTGGCGCGGTCGCGCCGTCACGGCGTCCAGGTGTGGGAGCTGACCGACGATGGGCGTGGACGGCTGGATCGGATGCGTTGGGCTGGCGAGGCCGGGGAGCTGCCGGAGTCTCCACAGCATCGCGTGTGGCGTCACGCCCGCGCCACGGTCGGCAAGCGGATCGACGGATTCCGAGCGCAAGCGAGAGATGCCTTGGAGGATGCCGCGATGCTGCTCGACGCTGAGGGCGCACCCTCGGATGCGTGGTTCGGTGTCGCCGAGCGCCTGCAGGCGGCTTGTTGGCGCGTAGGTTCGGCCACGCACTGCCTCCATGAGTGGCGCGAGCCCGACGACGCCCGTCCAGACGTAGATGACCGCTGCGACACCGGCGACGACATGCTCGACTCCGAGGGGTTGGGCGGCGTGCGCTATCGCCGTACTGGTCGGCGGGGTGTGTGGCGCTTGCCGAAGCCCGACCCGCTGGACTGAGTACCGCTTGCGGCGGTGTCGCCGCTGACACACGGCTGACAAACCGCTGACAGATCACACGAGCACGGCAGAAAAATCCGCATCGGCTTGTAATAAGCACGCGCTCGAATCGGCCTTCGTTCGGCGAGGGTCGCGATGGCCGCCCTGCATGGGGTGGCTGTACCGCGCGGCCCTTGGACCAGACCTTTGTGTGTGTCTGGTCCTCAACCGGCCGAAAGAAGGCAATGCAAGACCGTGTGCCTCGTGATCGGGTGCGCCTCGCCGCACCCCGCATACAACGACTCTCCGCTGAGCAGCAGCACGACGCCACCAGGCTGCTTGCCGCGCTGCTCGCCGACGCCGCCGAGCGCCACGGGCACGAAGCCGAGAGGGAGTGCGGTGCCGATGGCTGCTCCATTCCGTTCTCCGGTCCCGCCTCCGTTCGCTCCTCCCGTTGGACTAGAGGACCGTCGAACGCGGAAATCCCCAGCAAAACAAGCCAGATCGACGGCCGGTAAGCAACCCCGACAATAGAGGAGGTAGCTAGAAAATGAAGGAGATAGTTCGTCCCAGACGGCTCAGTCAGCAGGACGTGCTGCGGCTCGCATCGCATCTCACCGAGCGTGACCGGTGGATCGCCAGGGACTGCTTCGAGTTCCGCGTGATGACGACGAGCCAAATCAGACGCCTGTACTTCACCGGCACGAGAACAGCAGCCGCTCGCCTGGATGTCCTGTATCGCCTGCGTGTCCTCGACCGCTTCCGCCCCTCGCTGCCGATGGGGCAGGGCACCGCTCCGTATCACTGGATTCTCGATGAGGCAGGCGCGCTGATCGTCGCTGACCACCTGGACATCGAACGCGCAAAGCTCGGCTGGCAGCACTCGATCGCCGCGAGCATCGCCCACAGCCAGAAGCTGCCGCACCACGTCGAGGTCAACGAGTTCTTCACCCGCCTGGCAGTCGAGGCGAACGTCGCCGGCGGCGCGCTGTCGGAGTGGTACGGCGAGCGAACCTGCCACCACCTGTTCTCCGGCCACCTCGTCGCCGACGGCTACGGCGTCCTTGATCTCCCGGGCCGCGCGCCTTTGCACTTCCTGGTCGAGCTGGACCGAGGCACCGAGCCAACCGGGCGGCTACGCGAGAAGGCCAAGGCATACGCGTCCATCCTGCCTACCAGCTCCCTCGGCAAGGTCGATCCGTTCGTGCTGCTCCTCGTCCCGAGCGCGAGGCGCGCGGAAACCGCCCGGGAGGCACTCGCGTACAGCGCCGCGCCGATCGCCGTGGCCGTATGGAGCAAGGACAGCACAAGCGCGGTGCTCGCGATCGTGGTCAACGCCCGGGAACGCCTGCGGCAAAGCCAGCAAGCAGCGGCAGGAGAGGGCTTGAGATCCGCTGCCGGTTCTGATCTCCTCGACCGCCCGGAGGACGACGACGGCGAGCGATAGGAGGCAGGCCATGACCCGAGTGTGTGTCTACACCCGCATCTCCACCGACGAGGAGAACCAGCCAACCTCGCTGGCCTCACAGCACGAACGGCTGGAGGCGTTCTGCAAGGTGCAGGAGGACTGGCGGATCATCGCCCACCACGAAGACCGCGCCACCGGCACCAAGCTCGACCGGCCAGGTCTCCAAGCCGCGCTCGACCTCGCCCGCCAAGGCAGGATCGACCAGCTCCTCGTCTACCGCATCGACCGCCTCTCGCGCAAGGTGCGCCAGCTCGCCAGCATCGCCGAGGAGCTAGACACCTTCAAAGTCATCCTGCGCCCAGCGACCGAGCCGTTCGACACCGGCTCCCCGGCCGGCCGAATGATGCTGCAGATGCTCGGTGTGTTCGCCGAGTTCGAGCACGCCACGATCGTTGACCGCATCACCGCCGGGATCGAGCGCCGCGCACGCGAAGGCCGCTGGTACAGCGGACGCCCACCCTTCGGCTACACCCTCAACGACGGCCAACTCACACCAGACCCGATCACCGCACCAACCGTCAGGCGCATCTACCAGCTCTACATCGAGGACCGTCTCGGCACGATCGCCATCGCCCACCAGCTCCGCGCCGAGCACGCACCAGCACCATCCGCAGGCTGGGGACACCCCGCCGTCCACCGCGTCCTGACCAACCCAACCTACCTCGGGCGCATCCGCTGGCGCGACCAAGACTTCCTCTCCACACACGAGCCACTGATCGAGCAGAGCACCTTCGAGCACGCACGAGCGATCCTCACCGAGCGCGGCGAGGACGCATCCCGCCGACGCGGCAACCGCTCGGACTTCCTGCTCTCCGGCGTGATCCGCTGCGGACACTGCGGCCGCGCCTACATCGGCATGTCCGCACGCGGCAAAGGCGGCCTCTACCACTACTACGCCTGCACCGCCCGCCAAAAGTACGGCCCCAAAGCCTGCCAAGGCCAGCGCATCTCCCGCGAGAAGCTCGAGATCGCCGTCCTGCACCAACTCACCGGCATCTACCGAGACGGACCACTCATCCAAAACGCACTCGCCACCGCCCAACAACAAGCAGAACGCGAGCGACCCGCGCTCGACGAACGCCGCCAAGCCATCGCCGCCGAGATCACCCGCACCGAACACTCAACCGCACGCTACTTCGGCGCATTCGAGGAAGGACTCCTATCCCCCGAGCGCTGCGAGCAACGACTCACCGACCTGACCACCCGACTCGACGACCTCCACGCCCAACAAGCCGAGCTAGCCGACAGCCGCGAGGACGCGGACACGCCCACAGCGGCCGATCTTGCAGCCGTCGCCGATCAGCTTGAGAAGGTGCTCGCACAAGGCGAGCCCGAGCAGACCAAGGCACTCCTGCGCATCCTCATCGCCGAGCTGCGCGTCAACAGCAAGACCGAGATCCAGCCGACCTACCGCATCGTCACGCCAGGGGTTTGCGCAACGTCCGAAAAAGTGGAGACGCCGGGAATCGAACCCGGGTCCGCAGTCGCGTATGAATGGCTTCTACGAGCGTAGCCGGCGCTCTAGTCTCATCTCCCGCTAGCCTCGCCGGCCGGGTTGCGGGGGACCAGCCTCCTTGAGTGTTCCCGGGTCAGCGGAGGCGGGCCTCACCGGGTGAGCCTACTTTCTGATCCCGAGGATCCCCACCGTAGGCGAGCGGGGCTCGAGACCTCGTGCCTTAGCTATTGACTAAGCAGCGAGGGCGTACTCGTGAGAGTCCGCACTTATGGTTTTCCCGGGTGTTTTACGAGGCCGCCCGGGACCTCGACTCGCGACCATCCACACGAGCCAACCGCGTCGAAGCCTGTCGTCCCCGTGGATGTCTTGCTCCTCCAGTGTAGCCGGGAGCACTTAAACAAATCGACGCGGTCCCGGGCCGCTTTGAGGAACCTTTCGCCGGTCAACCCGAAAGCCTTCCGACGATTGGTGGCGCGGCCTCACACCTCGGTGGCCTCGCTCTTTGCGGCTCGGGGTCCGCGTCTTCATTCAACGTACGCCTCTCGCCGAGCTTCGTCAAGAGGTCCCGCGCGCTTTCCCCGCACATTCCGAAAAAACGTTTCTGACGACAGACAAACGGCTTATTAGGCGCCGCTTATGACGGCTGCGACAATGGATGGATGGACAGCGAGTTGCCCCTGGCAAGTGAGGCTCCCTTCGGAGCTCCTCGGCGTCCCCTGCGCAAGAGGATCGGCAGCGCCTTTGCGGGCATTGCAGCACTTGCCGCGAAGTTCGGCGCCTACCTGAAGACGGGGCTCTTGCTGCTGCCAAAACTGGCCTTGCTCAGTACCGCTGGCACGGCGCTCATATCGATTGCCGCCTACAGCCTGCTGTGGGGCTGGACGTTCGCCGCCGGCTTCGTTGCCCTGCTGTTCGTGCACGAGATGGGCCATGTGATCCAACTCAAACGCGAGGGCCTCAAGGCAAGCACGCCGATGTTCATTCCCTTCCTGGGAGCTGCGATCTTTTCGCGCTCGCTCGGCGACAACGCGCTCGCCGAGGCGCGAGTGGGCTTGGCTGGGCCGATTCTTGGCACGCTCGGAGCAGTAGCAGTTGCCGTTGCTGGGGCACTCACCAACAGCGATCTGCTGCTTGCGCTTGCATACATCGCGTTCTTTCTGAACCTCATCAACCTGATCCCAGTCGTGCCCTTCGACGGTGGCCGCGCGATGGCCGCTGTGGCGCCTTCGATGTGGTTCGTGGGAATCGGCGGTCTGGTGGCGATGATCTTCCTACTCGGCAACCCATTCCTGCTGATCTTCATCCTACTTGCGCTGCGTGAGATGCCACGCCGCTGGCGTCAGTTGAGATCGCGCTCGATCGAGCAGGCAGCCTTCTATCGAGTGCCCCGTCACAGCCGGATCGCCATCGGACTCGTGTACGCGGGGCTGATCTTGGTGCTTGGAATCGGCATGTCCGAGACCCACATCCTTGTCAGTGCCGGGCACAGCTTCCGAACGATCTGAGCTCGACCACCAGAGGGCTCGCTCCAGCAAACTCGTCCTCCCGCCGACATAGAGAGCGACTGGGACAGTTCGTCGCGGGCGCTGAGGTACTTGCGAAAACACCTCTAAGCTCGGCGAATATGCGAAGGCGAACATCTCAAGGCAGCCGGCGGGCTGATCGGCTCCACCGAGACGACTCAGCATCGAATGCAGGCGATCGCCGAGCGCAACGGTCTGACCGAGTGCGAGCAAGTCGCCTGAAAACGACCCGGGCGCGTCAAACCTGAGCCTCGCTACTGAGCGACAGGAGCATCCTGCAATGGCGAGCCCTTCAGCGCCGCGCTTCCCTGATGCCTCGTTCCATCTCGCGCTTGGAGTCGCGCTCGCGCATGGTCTGGCGCTTGTCGTAGAGATCCTTGCCGCGGGCTAGCGCGATCTCGACCTTCGCGTGCGGGCCCTTGAAATAGATGCGTGTGGGTACCAGCGTGAGGCCGCGCTCTGAGACGCGTCCAGCGATGTCCTCGATCTGCGAGCGGTGCAACAGCAGCTTGCGCGGACGCTCAGGATCGTGGTTCTCACGCGACGCAGGCAGATACGGCGGTATGTGCACCGACTGCAACCACAGCTCGCCCTCGCGGATCGAGGCATAGCCGTCCTTCAGCTGGGCGCCGGAGGCACGTAGTGCCTTGACCTCGCTGCCCTGCAGCACGATGCCGCACTCGACGCGATCGGTCAGCTCGTAGCGGTAGGAGGCGTAGCGATTGCTTGCCACGTCCCCAGCGCCGATCTTGCGCTTCTTGCCCTTTGCCTTGGCCATCAGTCGAGCCTATCCAGACCGCCCTCGCGACGCGGAGCGCGGCGAGGGCGACGCAACTGGTGGCGCTAGCCGGCCGGAGCCAGATCGACTCGCCCGGCGGAGGCGTCGATCCTGACCACACGTACGTCTACCGGATCGCCGAGTCGCAGCATTGCGCCTGTGCGCTCGCCGCGCATGATCGTTGACTGCTCGTTGAGCGACCACCACTCGCGCTGCTCGCCCGTACTGAGCAGGCGTACTGGCAGCATGCCCTCGTAGATCAGACGCACCCGAGGCTCAACCCACAGATCCGACGCCTGCTTCGGCGTCTCTTCCAGCAGCATGCCCCCCGCGCGCGCGGGAGGTATCGCCAAATGCGACAAACGCCCCCGCCCCGATCAAGCCCGTGACCTCGCCCGCAAAAACCTGGTCGTATCCCCCCTCCAGCAAAGTCTCTTCGAGCAGGAAGCAGGCCGCGATGTCATCGCCCTTGTGCTCCAGCTTTGCGGCATCGCGCTCGCGCTCGGATGTCCATTCGCCCAGCTCGACGAGCTTGCGCGCGCTTGTCACGCGCTCCCCCGCGCCGATAGAGGACAGCAGCGCCCGGTGGCAGACGAGGTCCGGATAGCGGCGGATCGGCGAGGTGAAGTGGCAGTAGCAGGCCGAGTGCAAGCCCGCATGACCCACGTTCTTCGGCGAATAGCAGGCCTGCTTGAGCGAACGCAACACAAGCGAGGAGAACGCGATCCGACCCATTCCAGTACGACGCACGTGAGCATTCACTCGACGTGAGATCTCCCCGACCAGCTCCGCCGCCTGAGCCGGGAGCAGTGGGTCCGGCACCGGTGGCGTTGAGACGCCCAGCGAGGCCAGCTGGGCGATGAGCATGCGGATGCGCTCGGGGTCTGGGCGCTCGTGGACACGGTACAAGCAGGGCACTGAGGCCTGCGTGAGCTGACGCGCGACGGCTTCGTTTGCGGCGATCATCAGGTGCTCGATCAGGCGATGGGACTCGGTTTGCGCACGCGAACGTATCTCGGTGACGTTGCCGCTCTCATCGAAGGAGAACTCGGGCTCCTCGGAGTCGATCGCGAGCGCGCCGCTCGAGTCTCGCGCCTGTTGCAACTCGGCTGCCGCGGCACGGGCAGCGGCAAGCGGTCCGCCCCACGGCTCTGGCGCAGCCTCCTCTCCGGCAAATACTCGATCGACTTGCTCGTAGTCCAGACGCATGTCCGAGCGGATCAGCGAGCGATAGAAGCTGCGCGGAGACGACCTTGGACGCCGCGCAACAGCATCTCGACCGTCACCGCCAGACGCTCCGCTCCCGGCACGAGCGAGCAGGCGTCACTGGAGAGCGCATGCGGGAGCATCGGCTCGACCGTGCCCGGCACGTAGACACTCGTCGAGCGCCGGCGCGCCTCGAGGTCGATCGCCGAGCCCAGCGGCACATGTGCTGCGACGTCGGCGATGTGGACCCAAATGCGCACTGTGCCGTCGGGCAAAGCCTCAGCGGAGATGGCGTCGTCGAAGTCGCGTGCCGTGGCTGGGTCGACGGTGAAGGTCGGCAGCTCGCGCAGGTCGCGTCGCTCGCCCTCTTGCAACTCGACCTCGGCCTTGGCCCAGGCGCGCGCGCCCGCCTTGCGCGCTTCGCGCTCGACCGCCGCGTCGAAGCGGAGCGCCGACCGGCCTCGCGCATCATCTGCTCGATAGCGTCGCGAGCGGTTTCAGTGCGCTCCTGCGGCGGCCACACGACGCGCGTGTTCGACGATCCGCCAAATCGCGGTGCTACTCGCTTGCCGTGCGCGGCGTTCTCATGCGCTCGTGTACCAGAGCCGCCCTTGCGGGGAGCACTTGACTTCGCTGCGCGTGCGCTGGATTTCTTGGTCCCCTTGCGCGCCCGCTCGGCTTAGCGTTCTTGCTCTTCCCTGCGGCCCTTACCCTCCTTGCTCGTCCTTCAGCCTTACCGCCGCGCTTGCTCTTCCCTTCAGCCTTGCCTCGCTTGCTTGGCCCTCCGCGCGAGCCGCCACGCGGCGGGCTCATTTGACCTTGGCTAGCAGCGTGTGCAGCGCGACTTCGAGGCCGTGTTCTGTATCCACGCCACTGGGCACCCGGACTTCTGGGGTGATGCCGGCGCCCTCTTTGACGCCTCCTCCGCCCAGGTTGCGGCCGTTGGGGGTGAAGTACTCGCCTACCGTGATCTTGATCGCGCCGCCACCGGAGAGTGGCTCTAGCTCTTGGAAGACGCCCTTGCCGTAAGTGTGAGTGCCGACCACGGTGGCGCGGTGGTGGTCTTGCAGAGCCGCCGTGACGATCTCCGACGCCGAGGCGGTGTCGCGGTCGACGAGCACGACCATCGGAATCGAGCTTGGTATTGCGCCGCCCGCGGCGGTGAGCACCGTCGTCGGCTGAGAGCGTCCCCGCGTGGTGACTATCACTCCTGAGGGGATGAAGATCGAGGCGATCAGGCGCGCTTCGCTGACGAGGCCGCCACCGTCGGCGCGCAGGTCGAACACGAGGCCGCGCGCGCCCTGCTTGAGGAGCTTGTCAACTGCCAAGCGCACTTCAGCCGCCGAGCCTTCGCTGAACGTCGCGAGGTAGACCCAGCCGAGCTTGACTCCGTGAACGGTGCGCATCATCGAGGCGACGACTGGCTCGGAGATGATCGCGCGTGTGACCGTGAGCTTGTGCGGTGCTCCGTGCACCGGCTTGACGGTCAGCTCTACGTTGGTGCCCGGCGGGCCCTTGATCAACGCGGTCGCGGTGTCGGCGGGAACACCGTGCAGGGAGCGCGAGCCGACGGCGACGATCGTTTCCCCCGACGTTCAGGCCCGCGCGTTGGGCTGGCGAGGAATTGAACACGTGCACGACTTCCAGGCCCGCCGTCTTAGGGTCGACCGAGACGCCGATTCCGGCAAAGCTGGCAGGCTGGTCGAAGCTCGTGAATTCCTTTGGGCTGAGGTACTCGGAGTAGGGGTCATGAAGGCTCGAGATCATTCCCGCGACCGAGGAGTTCGCCAGGGCGCTCTTTGAGACCGGTCGGTAGTAGTCGTGGGAGACGCGTTCGATCGCTTCGTCGACGACCTGCGTTCCGTTGTTGGCGACGAATGCTTTGCGCGCGAAGCTTGGGAGATTGGTTGGGTGGCCACCCAACCAGATCCCAAGCAGCAACAACAGCACTGGCAGCAGTACCGCAAGAGCGGCAAACACGGATCTGTCGTGCGCGGGAGCTCATACCCCCACCCTACCTACGCACTCTTAAAGGTTTCTGAGACGCTCACGACCCGCGCCTCCAGACGCGCTCGGGTCAGACCGCGCAGGAATCGGCGCAGCGACAACCCGAGCCGGCAGCTGAGACCGCGATGGCACATGCCATCAGCACCAGGATCAACAAACGGAAGTCGATCATGTCTGGCTGGGAGATCAGCTTCACCGTGCCGGCCAGCGGGTCGATCAGCGTGACCTTGGCGACCGCCAGCAGGCCGATCGCGCATACGCCTCCCAGCGCACCCAGGAACAAGCCCTCGATCACGAACGGCCAGCGGATGAACCAGTCGGTTGCGCCGACCAGCTTCATCACCTCGACCTCGCGCCGGCGTGAGAAGAGCGACAGGCGGATCGTGTTTGAGACGAGCAGGATCGAGGAGAAGACGAGCAATGCCGCGAGCAGAGCCATCGTGATCTTGACGATGCGCGTAGCCGAGAGGATCTTGTCGGTTTGGGCTTGGCGGTCTTGGACGTCGGCGATCGCAGAGTCGGTGACCAGCGCGTAGCTCGCCGGGCTGGACTGGTCCAGCTCCGCTCGGATCGCGTCGGCCTGGCTGGGATTGGAAGGCGTGATGCGCAAGATTTCCGGGAGCGGGTTGTAGCCGATCAGCTGAAAGGCTTGCGGGTCGATCTTGCGCTCCTGTTCGTAGCCTGCCTGCTTGGAGAGCACTTCGACGTGGCCGACGTAAGGGGCGTGTTCGACCTTGTGACGCACGCTGGCGACTTCTGCCACGGTGGCCGTCGTGTTGAGGTCCACGTCGACGACGACACGGCCGCGGATCGAGTTGGCCGCTCCGTTCGTTGCTTGGACCACCGGGATGAAGACGCCCAGCACGAGCGTCGTCACCAGCACACACGACAAAGCCGCGAACGAGGGGGCGGGATTGCGCCGCATCGAGCGCACCGCCTCCTTAAGGAAGAAGCCGAGTTTCATCGACGCGCGCCGCCTCTTGGACGTGGGTCTCTTCGGCAGCCGTTTCCCGCTTCAACCTCTCTGCCAAGTCGCCCGTCGTCTCATCCTGCGCGTACAGGCCCGTGGCCTCGTCGCGGATGATGCGCCCGCGACGCAGCTCGATCACGCGGCGGCGCATCTTGTCGACCAGCTCGTTGTCGTGGGTTGCCACGATCACGGTCGTGCCGGCTCGGTTGATGCGATAGAGCAGCTGCATGATCCCGATCGAGGTGTCGCGGGTCGAGGTTGCCCGTGGGCTCGTCGGCCAGCAACAAAGGCGGGTGAGAGGCGAAGGCGCGCGCTACCGCCACTCGCTGCTGCTCGCCGCCGGAGAGCTGGTGGGGGTAGTTGTGCAACTTGGTCGAGAGGCCCGTCAGGCGCAGGATGTCCGGGAGCGAGGAGCGGATCTGCTTGCGCGAGGCGCCTGTCACCTGCAGGGCGTAGGCGATGTTGTCGTAGACGGTGCGCGTTGGCAACAGCTTGAAGTCTTGGAAGACGACGCCGATGTTGCGCCGGTAGTAAGGGACGTGCTTGTGGTCGATCTCGCCGAGATGGCGACCGGCGACGCGGATGATGCCCTCGCTCGGGTCGAGCTCCTTGATCAGCAGGCGCATGATCGTCGACTTGCCAGAGCCAGTGGCGCCGACCAGGAAGACGAACTCCTGGCGGTCGATCGCGAAAGTTGCCCGCTCCAGGCCGACGTCACCCGAGTCATAGCGCTTTGTGACGGCACGGAAATCGACGACAGTGTTCGCTCCCGGCGTGCTCACCGGCGGCTTGCCCGAAGCGTTGCTCGGAGATGGAGCCGCAACGGCTGGCCGCGCGCTTGCAACGACTCGAGCACGGCTGGGGCTCATGTGCCGCGCGAGCGCGCGGCGCGGGATCGTCCGCGCCGGGCGAGCGTTTTTCTTTGGGTCAGCCATGGCGGGGCACAGTAGCGATCTGCCCTGCTCAAGGTCGCACTTTTGCCTGCATGCAAAGCCTTTTGCACGAAGCAACGCACGAACCACAAGGAGGGGTTTGCACCGACACGGCGAGCGCAACACTGCTGATCGCCTATCGTGCTTGCGCATGACCGACATCTCGACCACCACCGTTGCCGGTAACGGACTGCCCGTGTACAGCGTGAGCCTGCCCGGGACACGCGCGCTCACCGTGCTCGTCGCCTTCGACGCTGGGGCCCGGACCGAGCGTGCGGAGGAGAACGGGATGGCCCACTTCCTCGAGCACCTGGTGTTCAAGGGCGGCGAGAAGTACCCCACCTACAAGGACGTCAACGAGACGGCCGAGCGGCTCGGCGGGATGCTGAACGCCTATACGAGCCATGACCTCGTCGCCTTCCACATCACCGTGCGTGCGGAGTCGGCGCCGGAGGCGATCGACCTGCTCAGCGACTTCGTGGCGCGCCCGAAGCTCGACGCGGAGGAGCTCGACCGCGAGCGTGGCGTGGTGATCCAGGAGATCAACCGCGCGTACGACCAGCCTTCGACCGTGGCGGAGTACCTGATCGACAAAGCCGCGTTCGGCGACCATCCGCTAGGGCGTACCGTGCTCGGGCCCGAGGAGAACTTGCGCAGCTTCACCCGCGAGGGAATCGTTAGCTTTCGCGAGCGTCGCTGGGCCGGGACTTCCGGCGCGGCGTTCTTGGTTGGGAATATTGAGTTCGTTCCCGGACCGGATCAACTGGCAAGTCTGTTCGCCCGTTTTCCAACCCTGCATGAGCCCGAGCCGTACTCGCCGGCACCGAAGTTCTCCCCCGAGACCTTGGTGGAGCAGCGCGACACCAACCAATCGCACTTGCGCATGATCTACAGGCCACAGATCGACGTGGGCAACGTCAAACAACGGGCAGCGCTGTCGATCTACTCGACGCTGCTCGGCGGCTCGATGGGCTCGCGACTGTTCGAGGAGATTCGCGAGAAGCGGGGGCTTTGCTACTCGGTGTACGCGATCGCTCACGCTTTCGCGGACGTGCCGATCTTGCAGCTAGGCTCAGGGCTCGACTCGGAAAAGTGCATCGAGGCCTACACGCGCATGCGCGAGATCGTCGACGAGCTGCGCGCAGACGGGCCGACCGAGGAGGAGGTGCAGCGCGCTCGCGCTTACTCCGCCGGACGACTGGTGCTCGCCTTCGAGAACACGAATGCCGTCGCTCGCTATGGGGCCAGCCAGAAGATCGTCTACGGCGAGGACGTTGATCCCGACGCGGCGATAGCCGCGCTTGACGCCGTCACGTTCGATGAGGTGCGCGAGGTCGCGGCAGACGTGGCCGAGAACCTTGCGGTCGCCTGCGTAGGCCCGCACGAGGCCAGCGAGTTTTGATTTCAAGCCGCTGAGACGGCCGTGGACCAAGCTGGGCTAGGACGACCCCTGCGGGCATACCCTTTCAGGGCACAGCCAGGCAGTTCGCGTGGCGTGCTACGCACGCGAGCGACCGAGGACAACGCCCAGCGCAGCGTCCACGGTCATCTCAGCCGAGCGCGACCATGCGGTCGATTGGCACACGTGCCCGCTCGGCTATCTCTGGCGCTACTCGCACCTCGAACTTCATGTCGCGTAGGGCGTCGCGCAGCTTCTCCAGCGTGATCATCTTCATGTACACGCAGCTCGCCTCGGCATTCGCCGGGATGAAGCTCACGTCGGGAGCAGCCATTTCAAGCGGGTAGAGCATGCCGGTCTCGGTCGCGACGACCGCTTCGCGTGGCGGCGAGACGATTGCGCTCGCCTGTCCGTCGACCCGGCCGCCCGCGAGCTTCTCCAGGTCATCGGCGTAGCGCAACATCCCGCCCGTGGAGAGCATGTGCACGCCCTCCGCGGACACGTCGCCCGCAGCGACGTACTCCATAATCGAGGTCGTGCAACCGCACTCCGGGTGAATCAAGAAGTCGGCACCAGGATGGGCGGCGCGGGTGGCGTCGATATCCGATGGACGGATGCCCGCATGCACGTGGCACTCGCCGTCCCATACGTGCATGCGCTTACCCAACTCCTTCTCGACATAGGCGCCGAGCCACATGTCGGGCCCGAACAGGATCTCGGTGTCCGGGCCATGCGTCTCGTAGATGTGGCGTACGACGTCCACCGCGTTGGCCGAGGTGCAGCAGTAGTCCGTCAGCGCCTTGACCTCGGCGGTGGTGTTCACATACATGACTACGACGCCCTCTGGATATGAAGCCCTCCACTGCGCCAACTGCTCAGCGTCGATCGAGGCAGCCAGCGAGCAACCAGCGTCTAGGTCAGGGATAAGCACGGTCTTGTCCGGGCACAGGATCGAGGCCGTCTCCGCCATGAAGTGCACGCCGCAGAAGACGATCGTGTCGGCGTCGGATGCAGCCGCTTGGCGCGAAAGCCCGAGCGAATCGCCGACGTAGTCGGCGACATCCTGCACCTCGGGCACCTGGTAGTTGTGCGCGAGGATCGTCGCGTTGCGCTCAGCCGCGAGTGCTCGCACCTCCGCGTGCAGCTCGCTGATCTCACCCGTCGTCAGATTGGGGAGCGTGCCCTGGGTAGGGATCATCGGCAACGTCTTCATTTCGTCACCTCCAGTATCAGGGACAGGTCGAGCGCCGGCGCGGAATGGGTGAGCGCGCCTACTGATATGAAGTCTACCCCGGTCTGCGCACGCTCCAGGATGTTCTTGAGCGTCACGTTGCCACTGGCCTCCAGCATGGCGCGACCGTCCACTTGAGCGACCGCGACCCGCAGCTCATCGACGCTCATGTTGTCGAGCAGCAAGCGTGGAGCACCGGCGACGAGCGCCGCTTCGATCTCCTCGGGATTACGCACCTCGACCTCCAGCGTGGACCCGAGCTCGGGAGCGGCCTCACGCGCACGAGCGACCGCCTGGGCGATCCCGCCGGCCGCAGCGATGTGGTTCTCCTTGATCAAGATCGCGTCGGATAGACCGACTCGGTGGTTGCTTGCGCCTCCGGCCGCGACCGCCGCCTTCTCAAGCACCCTCAGTCCTGGAGTCGTCTTGCGCGTGTCCAGCACAACCGCCCCCGTCCCCTCCGCCTCGCGCACGAAGCGCGCTGCCAGCGTCGCGATCCCGGACAGACGTCCGAGGAAGTTGAGCGCCGTGCGCTCGCCCGTCAGCAGCGCCCTGGCCGAGCCTTCGATCGAGAGCACCGGCCCGCCCTCCTCTCGCCAGACGCCCTCTTCCACCAAGCGCTCGAAGCGCACGTCGTGATCGAGCAGCGCGAAGCACGCCTCGGCGGCGTCCAAGCCGAAAATCGTGCCTGGGGCCTTCTGCGTGATCAGTGCTCGCGCACGCGCGTCCGCCGCGACCGTCGCTCCCGTCGTGACGTCACCATTGCCGACGTCCTCGGCCAAGGCACGCCCGACCAGCTCGGTCAGCTCGTCGGCGCTCACTGCATGGACGAGGCCGACTTGAGCAGATAGGCACGCACAAATCCATCCAAATCCCCGTCGAGCACGCGCTGCACATCACCCATCTCATAATCGGTGCGATGGTCCTTGGCCATCGAATAAGGGTGCAGCACATAGGAGCGGATCTGCGAGCCGAAGTTGACGTCCTGGGCCTCGCCCTTCTCGCGCGCGATCTCCTCAGCGCGTTCGCGCTCCTGCTTCTCGACCAGCTTGGAGCGCAGCATCGCCATCGCAGTGGCGCGGTTGGAGGTCTGCGAGCGCTCATTCTGGCACTGCACCACGATCCCTGAGGGACGATGGGTGATGCGCACGGCCGAGTCGGTCTTGTTGACGTGCTGGCCGCCGGCGCCCGAAGCACGGTAGGTGTCCACCTGTAGGTCATCCTCGTCGATCTCTACTTCGCCGCTGTCCTCAACTACCGGCGCCACCTCGACGCCTGCGAAGCTCGTTTGGCGACGATGAGCGGAGTCGAACGGGGAGAGGCGCACGAGTCGGTGCACACCCCGCTCAGCGCCGAACAAGCCGTAGGCGTTTTCCCCCGAGACCTTGAAGGTGGCCGACTTGATGCCGGCTTCCTCCCCTGGGCTCACCTCCAGCAGCTCAGCCTTGAAGCCGCGTCGCTCGGCCCAGCGCATCATCATTCGCAACACCATCTCGGCCCAGTCTTGTGCGTCGGTGCCGCCCGCGCCCGCGTTGACGCTGACGAGCGCGTCACCCGCGTCATAGGAGCCCGAGAACAGGCGCTGCTCCTCCAGCTCCGCCAAGCGCTGCTCAACCGAGGCCAAGTGCTCTTGGACCTCCTGCTCGAGCTCGGGCTCCTCCTCGGCCATCTCTAGGAGACCATCAAGATCGTCCACATCAGACTGCAACCCGGTGAATGTCTGCAGGCGCTTGCTTGCCTTGGCGTGCTCAGCCGAGACCTTCGCGGCCACCTCGGCGTCGTCCCAGAAGCCGGGGGCTTGCATCTGCGCTTCGAGCGCCTCGACGCGCTCGCTCAACTGAGCTGGGTCAAAGATAGTCCGCTAGCAGCGTGAGCTGCTCGCGGATGACCGCAAGGCGTTGCGGCGTCGACTCGCTTGGGGGGGCTGTTGCCATCGGGCGCAACGCTATCAGCAGCGCCGGGTGCCACCGGCCACGGAAAGAGACGGGCTGCCGGAGCTTCGGCGCTCAAGCGCAGGACAATCCGCCAGGTTGGTGCCTCAAATATCGCGCCACCCAGTGTCAATTTCTGTTGCAAGACACCAATACTCGTGTACGCTGTCGTCATAGCTGTCATCCGCCATGCTGCCAGCCTCCGTGAGGCTCCTCGACGCTTCATCGTGCACAACACGCACGAGCAGATTCAGCTAGCCGCCGTGCGCGTGGTTGCCGCCAAGGGCTACCACCAAACCAGTATCCGGGACATCTGCGCCGAGGCGAACATCTCCGCGCGCTCCTTTCACGAACACTTCACCGGCAAGGAGGAAGCTGTCTTCTCCGGCGTCGAAGCAGGGGTCGACCGCGTGATGGGCTTCTGCCAGGAGGTGTACCGCAACTCGCCAAGCTGGCCCGACGCTGTCTGGGATGGCATGTACGCCTATACCGAATGGGCAAAGAACGAGCCCGCATTCGCTCGCACCGGGATCGTCGAGCTGCTCTCAGTCGGGCCCTCGGCCCGGGAGCTGGTGAAGTCGCTGATGGAGGCCTTCATGATCTTCCTGCAGCCTGGCTACGACCTGCTCGATCCCGACGCCGCCGGCAGCCTCGACGAGCCTGTGACCCAGCGCTTCTTCGAAGTGCTCTACCTGCACATCAGCCAGAGCCCCGCGGACACGGTCACGGCGATCATCCCCGAGCTAGCGCGCACGCTGTTGACTCCCTTCATCGGCACACAGGCCACCGAGGAGTTCATCACCAAGCGCGAATCGGAGCGGTCTAGGCTCCGTGACAGCGCTTGAACTTCTTGCCTGAGCCGCACCAGCAAGGATCGTTGCGGCCGACTTCGTGCTCTGAGTCTGTGACGCGCTGCTCTACGACCGGGAGCGCCTCGACCGGTTCGCCTTCGCCTTCGTAGGCTGGCGCGCCAGGGCCTGCGGCGGCGGCGGCAGCGGCGATCGCGCCGGCGCCCATGGCACTCGAGCCACCTGAGTAGGAGACGCGTCCGGCGCGCGTCGAGTTACCTGATGCCGCGAACGCCGGGACCGGTGCGCCCCCTCCCCCGCCGTTCTGACCATCAACGCTGACCTGCACATTGAAGATCATGCGCGTGTAGTCCACCCACACGCTGTTCATCAGGTCGCCAAAGAGGGTGAACGCCTCGTTCTTGTAGGCCACCAGTGGGTCGATCTGGGCGAAGCCGCGCAGATGAATACCCTCACGCAGATAGTCCATGTCGTACAGGTGCTCGCGCCAGCGTTCGTCGATGATCTGCAAGATCAAGAAACGCTCGAGCGCGCCCATTAGCTCCTCGCCGAGCTCCTGCTCGCGCGCCTCGTATTGCTTGAGCGCGGTCTGAGCGATCTCCTCGGTCAGATAGCCGCTGTCGATCGTCTCTGGGTCGAGATCGCCCTCGTCGAGCTCGACCGGGAAGAACTGCCCAAGCGCTGTGAACAGGCCCTCGAGATCCCAATCCTCCATGTAGTCGCTCGGCGTGTACTGCTCGACTGTGCGCTCGATCGTCTTAACCACCTGTTCGCGCGCCTCCTCGCCCATCTCCTTGCCTTCGAGCACCTCGTCGCGGTAGGCGTAGATGATGCGCCGCTGCTCGTTCATCACGTCGTCATACTCGAGCACGCGCTTTCTGATCAGGAAGTTCTGTTCCTCAACCTTCTTCTGGGCCTTCTCGATTTGCTTGGAGAGCATTCCCGCCTCGATCGGCTCCTCGTTGCCTTCCTCGTCCACGCCACCTAGCCGATCGAGGATCTTGTATATGCGGTCACCTGCGAATAGGCGCACGAGATCGTCCTCGGCCGAGAGGAAGAAGCGGCTCTCTCCGGGATCGCCTTGACGGCCCGCGCGCCCACGCAGCTGGTTGTCGATGCGCCGCGACTCGTGACGCTCGGTGCCGCAGATGAACATGCCTCCCGCCGCCATCACACGTTCACGGTTGACCTGCACCTGCTGCTCTATCTCGGGCAATATCTCCTTCAGACGTTGCGCGTAGGTCGGGTCATCGGGATCGAGATTCTGCTTGGCAAGCTGCCGGCCCGCCAAGTGCTCGGCGTTGCCTCCAAGCTTGATGTCCACGCCACGACCGGCCATGTTCGTGGCGATCGTGACGGCACCAGGCTGGCCCGCCTCAGCCACGATCTCGGCCTCGCGGGCTGCATGCTCGGGCTTAGCGTTGAGCACCGTATGGGCGATCCCGCGCTTATTCAGACGTTCGCCGAGTAGCTCTGAGACCTCAACTGAGATCGTGCCGACTAGCACCGGCTGACCGTTCTCGTGGCGCGCGGCGATCTCTTTGACGACCGCCTCCCACTTGCCCTCCTTGGTCTTGTAGACCTGATCGTTGCGGTCGTCGCGGACCATCGGCATGTTCGTCGGGATCTGCACCACCGGCAGCTCGTAGATCTTCATAAACTCGGTGGCCTCTGTCAGGGCCGTGCCGGTCATGCCCGAGAGCTTGTCGTAGAGGCGGAAGTAGTTCTGGTAGGTGATCGAGGCGAGTGTCTGGTTCTCCTCCTGGACCTTCACGCCCTCCTTGGCCTCAACCGCCTGGTGCAAGCCCTCCGACCAGCGCCTGCCGTCGAGGATGCGCCCGGTGAACTCGTCGATGATCTTGACCTCGCCGTCGATCACGGCGTAATCGACGTCACGCTTGTATAGCGACTCGGCTCTGAGCGCCTGGATCAGGTGATTGACGAGATGCCCGTTCTCGGCTCTGTAAAGGTGGTCGATACCGAGGAAACGCTCAGCCTTGGCGACGCCAAGCTCTGTGATGGCGACTGTCTTCTGCTTCTCCTCGACCTCGTAGTCGAACTCCGCCACGAACTCCTTCTTTGTGCGCGGATCCATCCCTTCAGGGGTCTTGCCAGCGATCATGCGCGGTGCCAGACGGGCGAACTTCACATAGAAGTCCGCTGCCTGTTCGGGCGCGCCGGAGATGATCAGCGGCGTACGCGCCTCGTCGATCAGGATGTTGTCGACCTCGTCCACGACCGCGAATGGATGCCCACGCTGCACCTTTTCGGCGAGATCCTTGGCCATGTTGTCTCGCAGATAGTCGAAGCCGAACTCCGAGTTGGTGCCGTAGACGACGTCGCATGCATAGGCGAGTTGCTTCTCCTCATAGGGCTGCTGGTTCTGGAGCACACCGACGCTCACCTCGAGGGCGCTGTAGAGCGGGCTCATCCATTCCGCATCACGGCGAGCCAAGTAGTCGTTGACAGTCACCACGTGCACGCCCTTGCGATCGGTCGCATCCGTGCCCGTCGCTTCCTCGCGCGGGGCCAGCGAGTTGAGCACGACCGCAAGCGTCGCCGTCAACGTCTTGCCCTCGCCGGTCTTCATCTCGGAGATACAGCCCTCATGTAGCGCCATCGCGCCGATCAACTGCACGTCGAAGTGACGCATTCCCATCGTGCGCTTGCCGGCCTCACGCACGATCGCAAAGCACTCGGGCAGCAGATCCTCGAGCGACTCCCCTTGGCGTGCGCGCTCCCGCAGCTCATTCATGCGCTCGCGCAGCTCATCGTCTGTCTCAAGCTCCAGCTCGGCCTCATAAGCGCTGATCAGCACAACGCGCTTCTCGTAGGCCTTGAACTTCTTGCCCTCGCCGATGTTCAGCGCACGATCCAAAAGCGACATGCGCTCAGGGTACCGACTACGCCGCCAATGCTCGCCACCGATCGATGCGAAGTGCTGTTCGCCTCAGACGCGAACGTACAGCCTGCTGTCTCCGATCGACGGGGACAGCTATTCGACCGCCGGTGAGGGGCGCACCGGCACCATCGCGGCCGCTGCGGCCGCATGTGCCTCACGGCGATGGCGACGCTTGTCGCGATGGCGCTTGACCTGGCGCGCCAGCTCGTCGACGACCAGGTTCAGCGAATGCAACATCTGTGGCGAGGAATCGCGCGCCCTCAGCGTGACGCCCTTGAGGTAGAGCGTCGCCTCGGCCACATCGCTGTCGGCGACGCGTGGGTTTGGCTCCCTAAATATCTCGAACTCCAAGCGGGCGAACTCGGAGACCTGGCGGGAGATCTTCTCCAGCCGGCGCTCCAGATGCTCGCGCATGTCGTCGGTGACCGGGACATTGCGGCCCTTGATGTCTATCTGCATCAGGGACTCCCTTCACTCGGAGACGATGTCTTTTCATCGTACCCCCGTTGGAGGCTCTTATGTGTCGGTTCTGCACGGATGTTCGACGCGTACGATCCGTCTCGTCAGAGCGTCGCTCTCAGGGACTCGCAATGCGGGTCCCCCAAATCGTTATCTGGACCGCAGGCTCTCGAGAATGCCCGCGTGCCCGGCGATCGCACCGATCAGGATCGTGCCTGGGGCTACCTCGGTTCCTGGGAGCAGGATGCTGTCGCGCAGCTGAGCTCCCTCGCCGACACGTGCGCCGTTGCCGAGAACAAGCGGACCGGTCAGACGCACGTCGTCGCCCAGCTCCACATCGCTACCGATCCAGACGGAACCCTCGATCTCTGCGCTCCGCGGCACGATGCTGTCCCCCGCGACGATCAAGCCTGGGGCAACCTCGCGACCTTCGACCTGCAGGCGCAGCTCGCCGCGCAGCGCGTCGAAGGTGCCTTGGCGCAGCTCCGCGAGCGAGCCAACGTCGTTCCAGTACTCGCGCACCTCGTGGATATAGAACGGGACGTCGTTCTCCAGCAGGGTCGGAAACACATCTTGGGCCCAGTCCACGAAGGGGCGATCGGGGAAGTAGTCGAAGATCTCCGGGCTGAAGATGTAGATGCCGCAGTTGCCGAGGTCAGAGAGCGCTTCCTCAGGGCTCGGCTTCTCCTGAAAGCCGGTGATGCGTCCCTCGCGGTCGTGCAGGACGACGCCGTACTCACGGGTGTTTGAGACCTTCTTGACGGCGAGCGTCGCGATCCCGCCAGCCTCGCGGTGACGCGCCGCGAAGGCACTCAGGTCGATGTCTGTGAGCGCGTCGCCGGAAATCACGACAAAGGAGTCCTCACCGAAGAAATCAGCACAACCGCGCACTCCTCCGGCGGTGCCGAGCAGCTCTGGCTCGAAGCGGTAGCTCAAGCGCTCGTCGAAGTACTGCTTGATCGACTCGGGGAAGTAGTGCAGGTTGGCGATCACATCCTCGAAGCCATGACGTTCGAGCAGGTCAAGGATGTGCGCCATCACCGGACGGTCGAGGACCGGCACCATCGGCTTGGTGATCTCGTTTGTAAGGGGGCGCAGGCGGGTTCCGAGACCCGCGGCAAGGACCATTGCTCTCATTGGCAGCGCAACCTATAGGAAACCGAAACGGCAAGAAGCCGCGTCCAGGCCAAGCCGAGAAGAACTCTCAAAATGAGCTGCACGTCAAGCCTCCCCTCGCCTAGACCGGAGAGATTATTTTGGTGCCTCATCTTTAGCTAGGCGTTCGCATAAAAGGGGGTGTTGGTGGGAACACTCGAAACAAACCGCACGACCGAGCGGCGTTTACAGCCAAAGAGCGTTCCGCGCAGCTATTAGAGCGCTCTACGCGCCGTGTTCCCAGGAGCTTCGATATACGCGCTGGTCCTCGCGCAGCTCGTCGATCTGCACGCCAAGCGACTCGAGCTTCAGGCGCGCAACTTCCTCGTCAATTCGGTCGGGTACCGCCAGCACAGCTGCGGACAATGTGCCCGCGCTCTTGACGAGATGCTCGACGCACAAGGCTTGGCCGGCGAAGGACATGTCCATGACCGCCGCCGGGTGCCCCTCCCCCGCCGCCAGATTGACGACGCGACCCTGAGCGAGCAGGTTCAGGCGTCGACCGTCTGAGAGCGTGTGCTCTTCGACGAGCGGCAACGCTTCGCGCCGCCCACCGACGGCGAGCGTGCGCAAATCCTCTAGGAGTATCTCCACATCAAAGTGCCCGGCGTTGGCGAGCAGAGCGCCATCCTTCATGCGTTCGAAGTGCTCGCCACGCAGCACGTCACGCCCACCGGTGACCGTCACGAACACGTCTCCGCGCTCGGCAGCCGCGAGCGCTCCCATCACCTCATAACCCTCCATGCGGGCCTCCAACGCACGCAGTGGATCGACCTCGCAGACGACGACTGAGGCACCAGCGCCGCGTGCGCGCAGAGCTACGCCACGCCCTGTCCAGCCGTAGCCGAGCACGACGACCGTGCGTCCGGCGAGTAGCAGGTTGGTGGCGCGCAGGATGCCGTCGATCGTGGACTGGCCGGTGCCGAAGCGGTCATTGAAGGCACGCTCGGTGCGCGACTCGTTCACGGCCAGCACCGGGCAGGCAAGCGCACCCTGCTCGGCGAGCGCCCTCACCCGCAAGAGCCCGGCGGTAGTCTCCTCAGTGCCGCCCAGCATCTCCGCGGCGTGGCTCGGATTGCGCTCATGGATCGCGCCGATCAGATCGGCGCCGTCGTCGATCGTGACCTGCGGTGCACTCTGAACGAGCTTCTGCACGTGCTCGGCGTACTGCTTGGCGCTCTCGCCGCGTGCGCCAAGCACCGTCGCGCTATGGCGCTGGGTGAGCGCCATAGCCACGTCGTCTTGGGTGGAGAGCGGATTGGCCGCGCACAATCCAACCTGCGCTCCGCCAGCGATCAGAGCACGCACGAGATTGGCTGTCTCGGCCGTCACGTGCAAGCAAGCGGCAACGCTCACCCCCTCCAACGGGCGCTCGCGCTGCAGGCGCTCGCGCACCTGCGCAAGCACGGGCATCTGCGAGTCGGCCCAGTCGATCCGGGCCTGGCCACTGTCAGCCGCGGAGGCGGAGACGGTCAAGCCGCCCCAGCCTTGCTTTGCCTATTGTCTTCGAGCGCTCCTCGAGATTCGTCGGCGGACCACACGTCATAGCTCCGTCGCGGGCGCCGACCGTCGGCTCTAGTAGCGGTAGTGATCGGCCTTGTAGGGTCCACCGACCGGCACGCCGATGTAGGCCGCCTGCCCCTCACTCAACTCGGTCAGTTTCACGCCGAGTGCGTCCAAGTGTAGGCGCGCAACCTTCTCATCGAGATGCTTGGGCAGCACGTATACGCGCTTCTCGTACTCGTCGTTCTTCGAGTAGAGCTCGATCTGGGCAATCGTCTGGTTGGTGAACGAGTTGCTCATTACAAAGCTCGGGTGACCCGTGGCGTTACCCAGGTTCAGGAGGCGTCCCTCGGAGAGCATGATAATCGCGTGGCCGTCTGGGAACACCCACTCGTCGACCTGGGGCTTGATGTTGATGCGCTCGATCCCCGGGGTCTTGGTGAGGCCGGCGATGTCGATCTCGTTGTCGAAGTGGCCGATGTTGCCGACGATCGCCTGGTGCTTCATGCGCGCCATGTCGGCCGCGGTGATGATGTCCTTGTTGCCGGTCGTCGTAATGAAGATGTCACCCGTCTCGATGACATCCTCGAGCGTGTTGACCTCGTAGCCCTGCATCGCGGCCTGGAGCGCGCAGATCGGGTCGATCTCGGTGATGACCACACGCGCGCCCTGGCCACGCAGCGATTCGGCGCAACCCTTGCCCACGTCGCCGAAGCCGCACACGACCGCCACCTTGCCACCGATCATCACGTCGGTGGCGCGGTTGATGCCGTCGATCAGCGAGTGGCGGCAACCGTAGAGGTTGTCGAACTTCGACTTGGTCACTGAGTCATTGACGTTGATCGCGGGGAACAGCAGCTCGCCGCTCTCGACCATCTGGTAGAGGCGGTGCACACCGGTGGTTGTCTCCTCGGTGACGCCCTTGATGCCCTGGCCGATCTTGGTCCAGCGCTGCGGATCTTCCTCTAGCGAGCGCGTGAGCAGCGAGAGCACTACCTGGAACTCCTCGGACTCCGATGATTCGGGCCCGTCCACCCCAGGTACCGCGCCGGCAGCCTCGTACTCGGTGCCCTTGTGCACGAACAGAGTGGCGTCACCGCCATCGTCGAGGATCATGTTGGGACCGGATACGCCAGGCGTTCCGTCTTCACCGGGCCAGCGCAGCGCCCGGTCGGTGCACCACCAGTACTCCTCCAAGCTCTCGCCCTTCCAGGCGAACACCGGCACTCCGCGCGGGTCCTCGGGCGTGCCGTCGGGACCAACAGCGATGGCTGCCGCAGCGTGATCTTGGGTGGAGAAGATGTTGCAGCTGCACCAGCGCACCTCGGCTCCGAGCGAGGTGAGCGTCTCGATCAACACGGCGGTCTGGATCGTCATGTGCAGCGAGCCGGTAATGCGTGCGCCGGCCAGCGGCTGCGCCTCGGCGTACTCACGCCGGATAGACATCAGTCCGGGCATCTCGTGCTCGGCCAGCGTGATCTCCTTGCGTCCGAACTCGGCAAGCGAGAGGTCGGCAACCTTGAAGTCGGTGTCGGTCAGCGTTGCGGTGGGGGTCATGCGATCTCCATGGTCGGGTGTGGCTTGGAAGTAGTGGTGAGTGACTTTGGCGTCGTCTTGGCCGGTTGGCCGACAGCGGCACGAGACGGCTTGGCGACGGCAAGCAGCCGCTGGTGCTTTTCCTGCTCGAAGTGCAGCCAGTCGGCCGCGCTGACGTGCTCGGGGCGAGCCGGCTCAGCGGCAAGCCACGACTCGATCGCCTCGCTTAGAGCCGATTCCTCGCGCAGTCTCAGTGCGAAGCCGACCTCGCTCAGATCGAGCTCCTGAGACTCGAGTAGCTCTCGCAACGTGCTCAGGCGCTGTAGCTCAGCAGGGCCGTATAGCCTGTAGCCGGAGCCCGAGCGACTTGGCTGCACTAGTCCGATGCTCTCGATGTAGCGCAGCATCCGTGCCGACCAACCGGTCGTCTCGGCAGCCTCGTTGATCGTCAGCGCATCTACAGCTGTGGTCTGCACTCTGCAGACCTTATCAGAGCTATGTCAAGGTTGAGACTTATCAGCAGCACGCTCGGCGGGGCGCCGCGAGCCCTCGGCTAGCGCTTGATCAGATCAGCCTTGAGCTGCTCGATCAGCTTGACCGGACCCGGGTCGACACCGCGCAAGGTGGCCAGGTAGATCGAGACTAGATCGCCGAGAAGCACCAACGAGATGACACGCTCGATTGTCGTCTGACCGCGCGTCTCCAGACGGAAGCTCGCCGAGGCGTTGCCAGCGATCAGCTTCTCGGTCAAGTCCATGCGCTCCTTCACGCGCGGATGGGCGTCGGAATCGTCGAGGAACACCGCCGAGAAGCGACCGACGTCCAAGGCTCCCTCCCAGCCCTCAAGCTCGTTGTGATCGAGCTCGGGCAACTCGTGAGCGAAGGCCGGCTGCTTGGAGTTCTCGTTGATCTGAGTCTTCCAGCGGTAGGCGATCGGGACCGTGAGCCCGGCTCCGGCGATCACCGGCGCTGTGCCGAGCAGGCCGCGCGCAGTCTGCTTGGCCAGGGAGTCCTCGGGCGCGTCGGGACCCCACTCGGCGACAAGCTGCTCGGTGTGTGAGGCAGCGACGTCGATCTCTGAGGTGAGGCGCGGGCCGGCGCCGCAGAGGGCCGCTACCTCCAGCGCCGCAACAGTCATGTAGGCCACGGCCGCCCTGGGCTGGAAGCCTCCGGGCAACGGTATGACTGGGACGCCGTCGGCACGCGCCATCTCGCCAAGGCGGCCGCCGGTGGTAACCACCACGCGCTGGGCGCCGAGCGCCCCTGCCGACTCGTAGCAGGCAAGCGTCTCCTCGGTATTGCCCGAGTAGCTCGCGCACAGCACGGTCGTCTCGGGCGTCGTCCACGGCGGAAGCCCATATGCCCGGGTTACGAAGATCGGGCGTGAAGCGTGATCGCCGAGAGCGGCTCGCGCCAACGCGCCACCAATCGCCGAACCTCCCATTCCCGCCACCACGAGACCCGCTGGGGTGTCCCACTCGGCCATGATCGCCGACTCCACCCGCCACAGCGCGTCGCGCAAGTGCTCGGGCAGCGCCAGGATGTCCGCCAGCTGGCTGGAAGCATCCACACGGCCAATCGCCTCGCGCGAGAGCACGTCAGTGGTCGGGGTGACAGCGCCGCCGCCTTGGCTCATTTACTCGTCTCCTGTTGAGGGTGTGACCGTGAGGCTCGCGCCAGGATACCTGTCGCGGTGGACCTGACACCTCGCGCTTGCTCCAACACACCCCTTTGTCCCGCACACACCCCCTGTCCCGGACACACCCCTTTGTCCCGCACACACCCCCTGTCCCGGACACACCCCTTTGTCCCGCACACACCCCCTGTCCCGGACACACCCCTTTGTCCCGCACACACCCCCTGTCCCGGACACACCCCTTTGTCCCGCACACACCCCCTGTCCCGGACACACCCCTACCTCAAACACCGTGCAGCGGACTCACCGTGCCAGGAGCCAGCATCGCACCGACACTTGAGCGACCTAGAACTTGATGGCGCCGTCGGGCAGCGTCACACCAGGGAAGATGCGCGCGCCGCCCGCGATCGTGTTGTCCGCTCCGACGGTGACTCCCTCGCCCAACACGGCGCCCTCTTGGATGTGGGTGCCGTCTCCTACCCGACAGCCGGCGGCGACGATGCAATTGCGAAGCGTGCAGTTTTCGCCGATCTCGCTACCGGCAAGGATTACCGCACGCTCGACGGTCGAGCCTGCTCCGACCTTGACGTCGCTGCCGAGCACCACGAGGCTACCGACGTGAGCCCCGTCCGCAACCGACGCACCCGCCTCGATCACGGCCGGCGGAATTGCCCGGCCGAGTATTTGCGCGCCCTCGGCCACCGATAGGTAGCTGTCGCCGAGACGCTCATGCACGGCCGTGCGAACGTTGCCCTCAAGGATGTCAAACGTGCCCTGCAGATAGCGTGCGGGCGTTCCGATGTCCAGCCAGTAGCTCTGCGAGGGGAAGCCGTACAAGCCCTCACCGACCAAGCGCGGCCAGACTTCGCGCTCGATCGAGACGTTGCGATCCGGCGGTACGAGCTCGAGAATCGAGCGCTCAAGCACGTACGCACCGGCGCTGATCAGGTTCGTGTCGATGCGATCCGAGCTCGGCTTCTCGACGAACTCCCTCACCGCATGGTCGTCCTCCAGGTGAACCAGGCCATAGGCGCTCGGGTCCTCGACCGGCACGAGCGCGAGCGTCGCCTTTGCGCCGGTGCGCTCATGCTGAGCGATCTGCTCGGTCAGGTCGATATCGGTGAGCACGTCTCCGTTGAGCATTAGGAAGCGCTCGTCGAGCAGCGACTCGGCGAACTTCAACGCGCCGGCCGTGCCCCGCGGGTCGGGCTCCTCGACGAAACGCAGCCTGATCCCGTAGGCCGAGCCGTCGCCGAGCACGTTGCGCACGCTTGTCGCAAGGAAGCCGCAGGACATGATCACGTCGTCGATCCCGTGCGCGTGCAGCCACTCGAGCATGAACGAGATGAAAGGGCGGTCGACCAGTGGGACGACCGGCTTCGGCACTGTCGAGGTAAGCGGACGCAGACGTGTGCCCTCCCCTCCGACCAGGATCACAGCTTGCATCAGCGCCTGCCTATTCCCTCGTAAGTGAGGCCCGCGGCGCGCACAGCCTCGCCGTCGAGCGCATTGCGACCGTCGATCACAAGATTGCCACCCATCGAGGCCGCGACCTCACGCCAGTCGAGCTCCAGGAACTCGGGCCACTCAGTGACAAGCACAACCGCGTCGGCATCTGTAGCTGCATCCATAGCGGATTCCGCGAAGCGAAGCCCGCTTATCAGGCTGCGCGCCTCGCTCTCCGCGACGGGATCATACGCGCTAACGATCGCGCCGTCGGCGTTGAGCCGTGCCGAGAGCACCAGTGAGGACGCCTCGCGCATATCATCGGTGTTCGGCTTGAACGCGAGTCCTAGCAGTGTGATGCGCTTACCGACGAGACCCCCAAGATGCTTTTGCAGCTTGGAGATCACGCGGCGCTTCTGCAGCTCGTTGACCTCGATCACGGCCGTCAGCAGCTGGAAATGGTATCCGGAGTTGCCGGCCAGCTGCTTGAGCGCATCAACATCCTTGGGGAAGCAGCTGCCGCCAAAGCCGATGCCGGCCTGCAGGAACTTTGGCCCGATACGATCGTCCAGGCCCATGCCGCGAGCGACCTCGACCACGTCGGCGCGGGTCTCCTCGCAGACGTTGGCGATCTCGTTGATGAAGGAGATCTTGGTAGCAAGAAAGGCGTTGGATGCGAGCTTGACCATCTCGGCGCTGGCGATGTCGGTACGCACCAGCGGCGCTCCGAGGGGTGCATAGAGCCCAACGACCGCATCTCCCGCCCAGTCTCCGTTGTCGCCGACGACGACGCGATCGGGGTGCATGAAGTCCTCGACGGCAGAGCCCTCCTTGAGGAACTCGGGGCAGGACACATAGCGCAAGCCGTCCTTGCCACGCTCGCCGAGAATGCGCTGAATCGCAGCGCCCGTGCCACATGGCACGGTCGACTTCATGACCAGTGCGTGATTGTCAGAGCTTGGGATAGCGTTGACCACGGCGTGCACCGCCGTGAGGTCGGCATCGCCCGAATAGGTTGGTGGCGTGCCCACGGCCACGAACAGCAGGCGACAGTGCTCAAGCGCTTGGCCAAGGTCTGTCGAGAAGTGCAACCGCTCGGAATGCTCGGCCAGCAACCGCTCGAGTCCCGGCTCGTAGATCGGGACCTCTCCGCGCTGCAGACGTTCGACCTTGGCAGCGTCGATGTCCACGCACCACACCTCGCTTCCCAAAGCGGCGAAACCCGCGGCCGTGACAAGTCCCACGTAGCCGGTGCCGATCACCCCGATCGGCTCGCGCTCAGCGCTCATGCTGCTGCGCCTCGGCGCCCGCGGTTACCCATGACCTCGCGAAGGCTAGCTTGTGTGGGCACACGAGGCTGGGACGCGGGGCCCAGACTGGACAAAGCGCGAGGTTCGGGACACCCGAGATTCGGATACGACGCGAGGCTTGAACGCGACGCAGCTACCTTCAGGCCGATACAGCGAGGAACGCCTCGTAGCGCTTGATGTCTCGCAAAGCGCGTGCGTGCTCCTCAGAGCCCCCCTCTGACCGCTCGGCCGACGCGCGAGCATCGGAGAGCTGTGTCTCGATCGTCGGACGGTCCAGCGCATCCGGGGCGATCGCCTCCTCCACGAGCACGAGCGCACGATTCTCGGCGAACTGCAGATAGCCCTCAGCCTGCGCGAAGCGGACGATCTCAGATTCCGAGCGATACAGCCGCAGCTCTGTCGGCTCCAGGCGAGCCAACAGTGGCTCGTGGTTGGCAAGGATGCCGATCGAGCCGACCGTCGTGAAGGTGGAGAGCATCTCCACCTCCTCGGAGAAGACCTCTCCCTCGGGGGTGAGCACTTCGACTGGGAACTTTGTGTGCGCCACTATGAATCGCTTTCAATTTGCTGTTGACAGCGGCGCATGCGCCGCTGTCCCGGACGGTGCATGCACCGTCCGGCGGAGGCGCGCATGCGCGCCTCCGTTCCCTGATTATTTCTTCTCGACACTGGCTACCACCTCATCGATCGTGCCCTTCAAGAAGAACGCGCTCTCGGGGACCTCGTCGTGCTTGCCGTCGATGATCTCCTGGAAGCCCCTAATTGTCTCCGCGATCGGCACGTAGGCACCCGGTGTGCCCGTGAACTCTTCGGCCACGAAGAACGGCTGCGAGAGGAAGCGCTCGATCCTGCGCGCGCGCTGCACTGTCAGCTTGTCCTCGTCGGAGAGCTCGTCGATACCGAGGATCGCGATGATGTCCTGCAGCTCCTTGTAGCGCTGCAGGATCTCCTTGACGCGGTTGGCGACGCGGAAATGGTCGTCGCCGAGGATGTCGGCCTTGAGGATCGTCGAGGTCGAGTCGAGCGGGTCCACCGCGGGGTAGATGCCCTTCTCGGAGATCGCCCTGGAGAGCACCGTGGTGGCGCCCAGGTGGGCGAACACTGATGCCGGCGCCGGGTCGGTGAGATCGTCTGCGGGCACGTAGATCGCCTGCACCGAGGTCACAGAGCCCTCGCGTGTCGAGGTGATGCGCTCCTGCAGTTGGCCCATCTCGGTCTCCAGTGTCGGCTGGTAGCCCACCTGCGAGGGCATGCGTCCCAGCAGCGCCGAGACCTCAGAGCCGGCCTGCACGAAGCGGAAGATGTTGTCGATGAACAACAGCACGTCCTGGCCCTGATCGCGGAAGTATTCGGCCATCGTCAGACCGGAGAGAGCGACCCTCATGCGTGCTCCCGGGGGCTCGTTCATCTGGCCGAAGACGAGCATCGTCTTGTCGAGCACGCCCGACTCCTTCATCTCCAGCCACAGGTCGTTGCCCTCGCGCGAGCGCTCGCCCACGCCGCAGAACGCTGACAGCCCGCCGTGCTCCTTGGCTAGGTTGTGGATGAGCTCCTGGATCAGCACCGTCTTGCCGACGCCCGCTCCACCGAACAACCCGACCTTGCCGCCCTTGGCGTACGGTGCGAGCAGGTCGATCACCTTGATGCCCGTCTCGAACATCTCGGTCGTCGGGGTCAGGTCCTCGGCGCGCGGGGCGTCCTGGTGGATGCCGCGGCGTTGAGTGTCCTTCGGCAGATCCTCGCCGAGATCAATTGGCTCGCCCAGCAGGTTGAAGATGCGCCCGAGCGTCGCCTCGCCGACGGGCACCGTGATCGGGCCGCCGGTGTCGATCACCTCGGCACCGCGCGCCAAGCCATCGGTGGTGTCCATCGCCACCGCACGCACCCGGTCGTCTCCAAGGTGCTGCTGGACCTCGCATACCAGAACGCTCTCGCCGGCGCCCGAGCTGATGCCCTCGGCCTCCTCCTCCGCGGCCGCCGCCGGACGAGCGACCGTGATCGCGTGGTTGATCTCGGGTAGGCGCTCGGGGAACACGGCCTCGATCACGACGCCCTGGATCTCCTCGATGCGCCCGAGGTTACGCGAGGCGGCTCCGTTCGCTGCTGTGGCGGGCTCTGTGGTGGTGCTGGGTGGCATTAGCTCTCTGATCTCCTAATCATCTGTTCAAGTTCGTTTCGACGTCGAGTTTCAAGCTCGTATAGACGTCAGGCCGGTCTGGGGTGTCGATGAGCAAGCCAGACAAGGACGCACCGACCGCCGTGTGCTACGCACACAAGGGAGGGAGGACGCAGTATGGCGCCGCTCAGCGATCACGCCAGACCCTCGGCTCCGGCGACTACCTCCATTATCTCTTGGGTTATCTCGGCTTGGCGGGCGCGGTTCATTTGCAATGTGTACTCCGTGATGATTTCGCCGGCGTTCTCCGATGCGCTGCGCATCGCGGTCATCTGAGCACCGAAGAAGCCTGCCGCGGACTCCACGAGTGCTCGGTAAATCGATATCTCGATGTAATCGGGAACCAGGCGCCTGAGAATTTTCTCGGGGTCCGGCTCGTAGTCGACCGGCGTCGGCTTCGAGGGGGCAGATGCCTCTCGTGAGCCCGTCGAAGCATCCTCCTGATCACCGGCGATCTCCTGGTGGGAGAGCGGGAGCAGCCGCTGACGCGTTACATGTTGTGTGAGCGGCGATACGTATGCGTTGTAGAGCATCTCGACGCGATCGACGCGACCGTCCACATAAGCCTCGATCACGTCGTCGGCGATCGTGCGTGCATCCGCATAGGAGGGTCGATCGGCAAAACCCGTATAGCTACCGCTGAGCTCATACCCACGGAAGGTGATCGACGAGACACCGCGTCGCCCTGTCGCATACCAGCTGCTGTTCAGCCCCTCGCCGGTCAGCTCGGCGGACAAGCGCACGCCGGCACGGATGATCTGGGAGTTGAAGCCGCCCGCAAGGCCGCGGTCGCCGGTGACGAGCAACAGGCCGACATTGCTTTCAGACTCGTGCTCACGCAGCAGCGGCAGGTTCGCGGCCTCCGAGCCGGCCGCTTGCGCGGCCTGGCGCGTCATGCGCCCGATGGCATCCGCGTATGGACGCAGAGCGGAGATGCGCTGCTCCGCCCGTCGCAGACGAGCCGCAGCCACCATCTCCATCGCCCGGGTGATCTTCTGGATGTTCTTCACCGAGGCGATCTTGTTCTTGACGTCGCGTTGAGATGCCATGACGATTGACCGTGGCCGGCGCTAGGCCGCCTGAGGCTCCTGCTCGACGGCGGACTCGTCCTTGCGCAGCGGCGCGTCCTCATCCAGCGGCTGGCCCTCCTCGTCGAGGTCGTAGCCGAAGTCCCGCGCGAAGGCCTCGACGGTGTCGCGTACCTCCTTTTGGGTCTCATCCGACCAGTCGCCGCCGTTGATCTTCGCGCGCAGCTCCGGGTGCTGGGAGTGCAAGCGTTCGGTGACGGCGAGTAGGAACTCTGGAACGCGCTCGACGTTGAGGCGGTCCAAGTAACCGTTGGTGGCGGCGAAGATCTGCACGACCTGATCCTCGACCGCCAGCGGCGCGCGCTCGTGCTGGTTGAGCGTCGCCACCAGGCGTTCGCCGCGGGCGAGCGTGCGCTGCGTGTCGGCGTCTAGGTCCGAGCCGAACTGCGCGAAGGCCTCGAGATCGCGGTACTGGGAGAGCTCGAGCTTGATTCGCCCGGCGACCTTCTTCATCGGGCCGATCTGCGCGTTACCACCCACGCGCGAGACCGAGATGCCGACATTGATCGCTGGGCGCACGCCTGAGTTGAACAGCTTCGACTCTAGGAATATCTGCCCATCGGTGATCGAGATCACGTTCGTCGGGATGTACGCGGAGACATCGCCGGCCTGCGTCTCGATGATCGGCAGCGCCGTCAGCGAGCCGCCACCGAGGTCGTCGTTGAGCTTGACGGCGCGCTCCAGCAGACGCGAGTGCAGGTAGAAGACGTCGCCCGGGTATGCCTCGCGGCCGGGCGGGCGGCGCAGCAGCAGCGACATCTGACGGTATGCGTAGGCGTGCTTGGTCAGATCGTCGTACACGCACAGCGCGTGCTTGCCGTTGTAGAGGAAGTGCTCAGCCATCGCGCAGCCGGCGTAGGGAGCCATGAACTTGATCGGAGCCGCCTCATCGGCTGGGGCGGCGACGATGATCGTGTTATCCAGGGCCCCGTACTCCTCAAGCGTCTGGGCGAGCGCCACGACGGTCGACATGCGCTGGCCAATGGCTACATACACCGACACCACGCCGGTGTCCTTGTTGTTGATGATCGTGTCGATCGCGATCGCCGTCTTGCCGGTCTGGCGATCGCCGATGATCAGCTCTCGCTGGCCGCGACCGATCGGGATCATCGCGTCGATCGCCTTGAGACCTGTCTGCATCGGCTGCTTGACCGGCTGACGCTGCACGACGCCTGGCGCCTTGAACTCAGCTGGGCGCTTCTCGCTGGTGGCAACCTCTCCCTTACCGTCGAGCGGACGACCCAGCGGATCCACGATGCGCCCAAGCATCTGCTCGCCGACAGGTATCTCCAGCAGCGAGCCGGTGCGCTTGACGGTGTCGCCCTCGGACACCTTCTCCCACTCGCCGAACAGCACGGCGCCGACGTTGTCGGACTCGAGGTTCAGCGCCAGACCGGTGACACCGTGGGGCAGCTCGAGCATCTCGAAGGACATGCAGTTCTCCAGGCCGTGCAGGCGCGCGATGCCGTCGGCCACGCTCAGCACCGTGCCGACCTCGGTCAACTCGGCTGTGCCGCTGTCGAGTCCCTCGATGCGGCTCTTCAGAATGCTTGTGATCTCGTCAGGATTGATCTGCATGTCGTTTTAAGAAGCTCCTTGGGCAACGTGCCTGCGCAGCTGCTCCAGTCGGTTGCGAATAGAGGCATCGAGGATCGAGTTACCGACCCTGATGACGATGCCGCCAAGAATGTCCGGGTCCACGCGCGCGGCCAACGTGACCTTGCGTCCAGCGCGCTCCCCGATCGTCTTGCCCAGGCTCTCGGTGGTCGCCTCATCGAGAGCGATCGCGCTCGTGATCTCCACCGGCAGGGTCTTGTTCTCCTCATCCCACAGCCGCTCGTACTCTTGACGGATGCGGAAGATCACGGGCATGCGGTGGTTTTCGATGAGCAGCTTCAGGAAATTGTCCAGGATCTCGTCCGCCCCGTCGAGCAGCGTCGACAGGGACTGCTGCTTCTCGATGCTCGAGAAGTAAGGCGAGAAAAAGAACACGGCGAGCTCGCGATGCTCGTCGAGAGCATCCGCGAACTGACCGACCTGCTCGCGAATCTCATCCAGGCGTCCCTTCTCCAGGGCGACCTGAAACAGCGAGCGTGCATAGACCTGGGCAAGCTCCTCCATCAGGAACGCCCTCCTGGCGCACTCGTCCGCACTCCGGCCGGCAGGGCACAGCTAGGAGCCAGGATCGCGATAGTTAGTGAGCGAGTGGACATGTCGATCAGTTCTGAGATCCTGAGGAAAGACCGGAGAAGTCGAGTTCGCCCAGGGCCTCCTCGACCAGGCGCCGCTGATCTGCGTCATTGAGGGTCTTTCGGGTGACCTTCTCGGTAGCCATGACCGTCAGGTCGGCGACCTCACGACGGATGTCGTCGAGGGCGCGCTTGGTGGCCGCCTCGATGTCGCGCTCGGCACGCTTAGCGGCTTCGGCGAGAATCTCCTGGCCACGCTCGCGGGACTCGTGCTCGTGCGTGTCGGCGGTTTGGCGGGCACGCTGGACGATCTCCTCGGACTGGGCGCGAGCCTCCTTCAGGCGCTCGCGGTATTCGGCCAGTAGCTCGTCGGCGTCCTTACGGGTCTGCTCGGCGGCGTCGATGTCGCCGTCGATCATCTTGGCGCGCTTGTCCAGGGCTTCGCCGATGACCGGAAACACTGCCTTGCGCAGGATGAACAGCGAGATGGCGAACACCACGATGGTCCAGATCATGATCCCCACATTTGGGGTGATCAGGAAGGAGCCGCTGGAAGAAGCGAGTGGGATTGCAGTGTGCATCTCGGCCTACAGGAAGAAGGCGATGAAGCCGCCGACGAGGCCGTAGAAGAAGCACGCCTCGGTGAGCGCGAAACCTAGCCACTGGTCACGCTCGACCTCGGCGCGCAGCTCGGGCTGGCGGGTCTTGGCCTGAATCGAGGCGTTGAACACAGCTCCAATGCCCGCCCCAGCGCCTGCGGCGCCGCCACCGGCTCCGACGCCGAGCGCGATCGCGCGACCGGCATCCTGGCTCTGCTTGATGATCGGTTCCACGACACCCAGCAGCGGGTGAATCGCACTCAAGAGGTGTAGAAACTGCATTGCTCGATAGCTCCTTGTTTGTTAGTGACTCTCGACCGCTCCGCCGAGGTAGATGGCGGTCAAGATGGCAAAGATGAAGGCCTGTAGGCCGGCGATCAGGACGGCCTCGAAGAGGAAGATCGCGACTCCTGCCGGCAGCAGGAACCAGGACACGAGCTGCAGCCCGACGAGCACGCCCAGCTCGCCGCCCATGAACGCGATCAGCATGTGACCGGCGAGCAGGTTAGCCCACAGCCGCACCGTCAGTGAGATCAGGCGCAGGAAGTTGGAGAGGATCTCGATCGGGAAGATCAGGAGCACGATCGGCCCCTTGACGCCGCCGGGCATCAGGCTCTTGAGGTATCCGATCGGACCGTGGTACTTGACTCCCTCGTAGGTGAACATGACGAAGACGCCAAGCGAGAGGATCAGCGGGAACGCGACATTGGTGTCGGTCGCGTAGATCTGAAACGAGGGGATGTTCACACCGAACAGCCTGAACGTCTCACCCGAGTTGACCGGCAGCGGGATATAGCCGATCAGGTTGCTCACAAGGATGAACACGAAGATCGTGGCGATCAGCGGGAAGTACTTGCGTTCCATGTCTTCGTTGAGGTTTTCCCTCGACATGCCGCGAGTGAAGTTGTAGAACATCTCGACCGCGACCTGAAGGCGTCCGGGGCGCTGTTGCAGGCGCCTTGAGATGTAGAACATCACCCCGAGGGTGATGCCGACCGTGATCAACAGATAAAGAACGCCCTTGTTGAATGCGACCGGGCCAAGTTTGAACCAGGTGTCGAGCTTGAACTCGTCGGTTGGGGAGAAGGTGCTGTTGGCGACCGACGGAGCCTTGTGGGCGGTTACGCCAAACAGGATCACGAACAGCACGATCCCGCCGAGCCACAACCCCAGGACCGAGTAGAGGACCTTCCGTCCTTGGGTCATGCCCTGTTTGCCGGGAGCCGGTGCTCCGGCGGGCGCCGCCGCCGCTACCGCGCTCATCGCTGCGCTCCTTGTGGCCGCCCACTGACCACACGCACGACGAATGCGACGGAGTAGGCGCCGAAGATCATGAGTGCGGCGGTCAGTCCGTCTGAGCGTCCGCCGATGAGAGCAGCGATCACGATCGCGCCCGCAAGCAACCAAATGCGCCCGAACCCGTCGAGGAGACTGAGACCAAAGCGTGCATCTGATCCCTGCTTGGCGATCCAGCTTTTCCCTACCCGGGCGACCACGTACTGCAAGAACCACGCTGCCGCGCTCACCATAACGCCCACCACCGGCGCGCCCAGCACCAGTGTGACGGGCACCGCGACCGCCACCAGGATCAGATCGAGATAGTGCAGTACTGCGCCCAGGCGGCTCGGGTCGGGGCGCGCATCGGCGCTCCGTGCCGCTGCGCTCGTGCGCGCGGGGACGGTGACATCGCTAATTGTCGCTAGTCGATCGGGCATATTCGATGGTGAGCCACCCTACAAGATGCAAACGCCCGCACGCATTGACGCGGCGGGCCCTGTCGCTCCCCTCAGAGCGTGTCGTCGGTGGCAGCCGCGAGTCTACCTGTTCTGCGACTTAGTAACAACTTTGTGACATGCGCCACGGACGCCAGCCGCACCAAAGCGAGCGCCAGCGCGAACGTCAAGAGGCCTCCGATCAGGTCCAGCACATAGTGGTTGCCGGTTGCCAGGACCGCAAACGCCGTCATGCAGGGGTAGAGGAGTGCCAGCACCCGCACCCATGTGCGCAAGGAGATCCGCCACATCACGAGACTGCACCATGCGGCCCAGGCGATGTGCAGTGAGGGCATTGCGGCGAACTGGTTGGCGTCGGTCGCGAGAGTGCCCGTGTGCCACGAGCCGATCGTGTGCGAGGAGGCGACAACGTCGGTGAAGCCGTCGGCGACGAGCATCCGCGGCGGCGCCACTGGGTAGCGCCAGAAGACGACTAGCCCGATCACGTTGATCATCACGAGCGTGCTGCGCAAAGGGCGGTAGATATCCGCTCGCTTCCACCACAGCCAGCCGAGCAACCCGAGGGTCACGATGAAATGGGCGTTGTCGTAGTAGTAGGAGAGGATCGTCGCGAGTGCGTGATGCGCTACAAGCCAGCGATTCAGGGCCAGTTCGGGCGCGATGTGCAGCGACTGCTCGAAGCTCAAGATGTCGCGTGCATGCGCTAGCGCCAGCTTTTCGCGTAGCGGCGCGAGGTTCGTGACCAGGTCGTACAGCCACGCGAGCCACGCGATCACAAGCAGCTCGCCCCACCAGCGCGGACGCCGCACTTGCGGCGATGCCGCCGGGGCATCCTCGAGACCGGTGATGTCCCCCGCACGCGCGGGGGACATCACCGCTTTTGGAAGGCTCGTCGTTCCGGCGTCGAGGTGAAGCTCCCCTGTGGGCTCTTGCTCCCCCACAGACTCTTGCTCCCCAGCAAGCCCTTGCTCGGCAGACTGCGACGGCGTCAATGCCGGCGGAGGCACCGAGATATCGGATGTGCTCGAACCGGCCAAGTAAGCGATGTTATCCAGCGGTGAAGCCAGATCGCCAAACAACAGTGGCGCTCACGGCAGCACCGTCTCGATATTACGCTCGGCCAAAATGTCGAGCACGCGCGGCAGCGCTTGCGCGGTCCGTTGCCACGAGCCCCTGGCGCTGTAGTCATCGGCGTCGTGGAGCAGCAGGATCGAGCCCTGAGCGACGTCATCGGTCACGCACGCGGCAATCGACTCCGGGGTGGCGCGTGCCCGCCAGTCGCGGCCCCAGTGGCTCCACAACAGCGTGCGCCTGCCCGCCCTCCGCGCTAGCCGTAGGGCGCTTGCGTTGAGTATCCCGTAGGGCGGTCGGTACAGCGCGGGTGATACGCCCGTGGCGTCCTCGATCGCCGCCTGCGCGCAGCTGATGTCCTCATCCACCTGCCATGGAGCGAGGCGCAGCAGGTTGCGATGGCGATGGCAGTGCAAACCGATGGCGTGGCCGCCGGCCACGATCTCCGCCGCTAGCGCCGGATTGCGCAGCACCTGCTCGCCCACGAGGAAGAAAGTGGCTCGCGTCCCATACTCAGCAAGCGTCTCGAGCACGGCCGGCGTGCCTTGCGCATGCGGGCCATCGTCGAAAGTGAGCGCCGCGCCTTTGCCTGTGGCGGTTTCGGTCTCAACTCCCAGTGCACTGCGCAAGCTCTGCGAGTAGAAGGCGAGCGCCGGCAAAAGGTAGCCTGCCATCGCCACGCCCGCGAGCGCTCCCGCTAGCGGACTGGCCTGGCTGCGATGATCGTTGGCGTAAATGGTAGATCTCATCCTGGGAATCGCGGCGGCTGTGGCCGCGTCGGCGCTCTACAGCCTAGGGGTCGCGCTGCAGGCGATGGACGCCAAGCGCACTCCGCACACCGAGCACCTGCACCCTGCGCTTGCGCTGAACCTGCTGCGTCGCACGCGCTGGCTGGCGGGAACCGGGCTTTCGATGCTTGGCTGGCCCCTACAGGTCGTCGCGCTGCTGCTGGTCTCGCTCGTGATCGTGCAGCCAACGATGGCCGTCGGCCTGCTCGTGCTGCTGTTCTTCGGCGAGCGCATGCTCGGCGAGCGTGCCGGGCGGCGCGAGCACGTTGCGATGGGCGCGATCGTGCTCGGCGTCGTCGGGATCGCCGCCTGTGCCCCGGACCGCAGCACCGGACACCGCAATGACCTGATCGTCACCGTCGTGCTCGTGGCACTTGGGCTGCTTACGCTGCTCCCGTATGCGGTCAACCGCGTGCGCCGACCGGCCGCGTCGCTGACGATGGTGGCCGCCGGGCTTGGCTATGCCTGGAGCGGTGTGGCGACGAAGCTGTTCTCCGATGACCTTTCCCGAGGGCGCTTGTGGTTCGCGGTCGCCTGGGGGCTCTCGACGGCAGGGGCCTCCGCCGTGGCAGCGCTCAGCGAGATGAGTGCTCTGCAAATGCGCCCGGCGATCCAGGTCGCCCCCGTGGTCTTCGTGACTCAGACGATCGTGCCGGTGATACTCGCGCCGATCTTGCTTGGAGAAGACTTCAGCTCCACCCCGCTCGGCGGCATACCGCTCACGATCTCCTTGGCCGTACTCGTGTCGGGCGCTGCCGCGCTTGCCCGCTCGCCGCTCTTGCTGGCCTTGATGGAAGGCGAGGCTGTCAGCGAGCCCAGCGGCTCCACCGAGAGCCCTTCGGAGCGCAACCGCGAGACGATCCGCTCGACGCCGGTAAACGATGAGGGGTCGCCGTCCACCGACACCACGAGCACATCGCCGGCACGCACGCGTCCATGAGGCATCGGCCCGGGCGCGTTCAAGCGTTCTGAGCCTGCGACCGGAATCGCATTGGCGGTGCGGGCGAGCACGAGCTGACCCACCGTCAGGCCTTTCGGAGGCTGCAGGAAGTAGAAGCGGTGGTGCAAGCCAAGTGCGCGTGCTTGCGAGCGCAGCGCCCCGCGTGTACGCACCCAGCGGAAAGGCGAGCCTGAATGCGGTAGTTCAGGCAGAAGTTCGTCGTGATGCGCGCGCAGCTGCGCGATTGTGGTGGGCGCGTCCGCGCCGTTGTCGGCGAACGACACACGGATGCCGGCGCCCGCCAGCTCGTTTGCGATCAACGTCACCTTGCCCGCGGGGGCCCGCACCACCAAGCCCACCTCGGGCTTTGAGGTTTCCACGCGCTTGAGCGCGTGCCCTCCAAGGAACAGCGCGGCGAACGCGGTCACCTCGTCGGTGGACATCAACCAGGTGCTCACAACCAACAGCAGCGCCATCTGCGTGACGAACGCGATCATGCGCAAGCGCCACAGCGGGATCGGGCGTACGCGGTGGGGGGCGTCGAGCACGAGGTCCACCGCCGCCGGGTCCAGCCGCGGCTCGGGCGACTGCGGTTCGCTTGCTCGTGGATCATCGACACTCTCCACGCCATCGGCCAGCTCGGGTGCCGCGACCGTGTTCTGGCCGGCGACCGCCAGCAGGCCCTCGCGCGGATGCTTGCCACGGCCACGCAACGCGTGGTGTTCGGCGAAGCTAGCCTGCACGTGCTCAGACAGCTCGTCCGTGTTGTTGGCGAGCCGCAGCAGGCCGAGATCGGCCATCGCACGCGTGTTCAAGCGCGCGTGTCCCACCGGCAGGCCGTAGGAGACGACCGGTGTGCCGGTCGCCTTCGCCTCCAGGCACGTCACGCCGCCGGTTGAGTGCACAAGCGTGTCGGCGGCCGCCAGGATCTCTGGCATCCGTTCGGTGAAGCCGTAGACGCGAATTCGGCGCTCGTCGGCGAAGTCCGACTCCAGGCGCTCGCGCAGCTGTTCGTTACGGCCAGCCAGGCAGACGATCGCGCTCACGTCGGGGATACCGGCGATCGCGCGCACCGCGCCCTCGATGTCCCCCACTCCCCAACCGCCTCCTGAGACGACGACCATGCGGCCCTCCCGCGGCAGGTCGAGCGCTTGACGGGACTCCATCTGGGGGCGCTCGTCGAGAAACTCAGAGGAGATCAGTGGGCGTACCAGCTGTGCGCTGCCGCGCCCAGCGATACGCTCGACCGAGCTCATCGACTCGCCGTACATGACCAAGTGACTGTCGATGCCAGGCTGAGCCCAAAAGAATAGGCCCGTGAGATCGGTGATCGTCGCGACCGTCGGACAGTCCACCTTCTGCGTGCGACGCAAGCGCGCGAGCACCACCGTCACCGCCGGGTATGTGGAGACGACGACGTCGGGCTCGTACTCGGCTATTCGTCTTGCCAGCGGGCGCTGAGCCGAACAGGCACAGCAAGCTGCGCGCGAGCACTCGCACCGGGGCTACGGACTCCAGCAGCCAGTAGATCACCGTGTAGGTCCATGGGAAGAAGCGCAGTTGCACTCGATAGCCATCCTCGACGACCGGTTGCAACAGCGGGCCCATTGCCGCAAGCCCGTCGATCACCGTCACCTCGGCCGGATCGGGGGCGCTCTCGATCTGTCGGGCGAGCGCGCGTGCGGCCGCGGCGTGGCCCTCGCCGACGTCGGCAGAGAGGATCAGCACGCGCTTGGGCCCGGGGCGCCGGCGCGATGTCGGTGTGCGGTGGCGACGTGACATACAGTTCAAGCCTTGCCCGCCCGGCGGACGGAACGGCCTGCTCGCAAGCTTGGTGAAGATGCTCTCGGCGCAAGCGACATGCAAAGCGTAGCGGCCGCGGTAAGCGGTCGCACCTCCACGAACCGCTCCTTGCGCTCCTCGACTGCCTTGCGAGCAGCCGGCATCGCCGGCTTGCTCGGCATCGTCGTGAGCATTTTTGGCGTTGTGGCCGGCGCCGCTGGCAGTCCCACGCCCTATGTCCCGGCTCGCATCGGGGGATGGCCGAGCTGGCTGAGCGGGCCGCTACATGGGCTCGGACTTGGCATCGGCTCATCCAGCTTCCAGGTGTTGACGCTCGTGATGTGCGCCGGCTACGGCACCGCTCTGCTTGCCGCAAACGCCTTGCCCGGCAAGGCGATTGCGCTTGCGATCTTGGCGGCCAACCTGCTGTTGCTGCTCGGACCGCCGCTCATCTCCCAAGACGTCTTTGGCTACCTCGAGTTTGCTCGTCTGGGCGTGCTGCACGGGCTTGACCCCTACACCCACGTCGCGGCGGAAGCTCCAACCGACGCCGTCTTTCCGTTCATCGGCTGGCCGTTCCAGCATTCCCCCTATGGGCCCTTGTTCACGCTCGGCACCTACCCGCTTGCCTCACTCGGGCTCGGCGGCGGCCTATGGGCTCTCAAGCTGCTGGCTGTCGCGAGCAGCCTCGCGGCGGTGGCCCTGACAGCGAATGCCGCACGCATGATGGGGCGCTCGGCCAAGGTGGCGGCCGTGTTCGTCGGCTTGAATCCCGTGCTACTTGGGCTTGCCGTGGGCGGGGTGCACAACGACACGCTCGTGCTGCTCGTCCTGGCCGGGGCGCTGGCGCTGGCGGCCCGCAAAACCGGCATGCCCCCCGCGCGCGCGGGGGGCATCGCCATTTCGATGAACCCTGCGGACCTCCGGGCAACAGCCGCTCTGCTCGTCGTCGGGATCGGCGTGAAGGCCTCTGCCGGGCTCGTGCTCCCGTTTGTCATGCTTGCCCCCACGCGTTGGCGGGAGCGAGCGAGCGTGGCGACGAGCGCGCTTGGCGCGCTCTTGCTGCTCGCGGTCGTGGCGGTTGTCGGCTTTGGGACGCACGCCTTTGGTTTCCTGGGCGCGTTGGGCGAGCAACAGCAGCTGATTGCCACTCACAGCCTGCCGGCGGAGACGGCGCGCTGGGTCGGCCTCAGCGGGCTGCCAACGTGGTGGCGCGACCTGTTCGTCGCCGGCTTCGTTGTCGTGTTGGCACTGACGCTGTGGCGTACCGCGCGCGGCGCCGAATGGCGGGCGATGGCCGGCTGGGCAACCTTGGCTTTGCTGCTCTCGACCGCCTGGCTACTGCCCTGGTATGCGATATGGGCGCTGCCGTTGGCCGCGCTCGCCGATAGCCGCCGCCTGCGCGTCGCCACGCTGCTCTTCTGTGCTTACGCGATCTTGATCCACCTGCCGCTCGCCGATCCCCTGCTGAGTCCTTCCAGGCACATCGCTCGCCACGCCGTCCACCCCGACGGCCGTGCGCTCGCCGAGTATCGTGGCGCCCGGGTGATCGTCCTCAACCCGGCCGGTCGGGCGCTTGGCGACGACAACGTCGTACTCGCCGGTCTCCAGGTCGAGCGCCACGCCGCTCTCGATCTCCGCTGGCGAGGCCTCTGGGCGCAGCGACGTAGTCGCAGCGCGTCCAGTCGGCGGAACTTGAGGATCTCGAGCACGTATACGAGGTAGACGCTGGCAGCGACGACCAGCACCGCCAGGCCCACCATCACCAACGTCCAGCCTAGATACAGCTGACCTTTGTGGTCGGAGTAGGGCACGAAACGTAGGGCGAGCGCGAAGCCGGCCAGCATCAGCGTCCATGCGTACAAGTACGCGATCGTGCGTCTGCTGGAGAAGCCGATGCGGGCCATGCGATGGTGGAAGTGCTCACTGTCTGCCGCGTAGATCGGGCGCCTGTACTTCAAGCGCTTGAGCACCACGAAAGTGGTGTCCAAGAACGGTACGGTCAGCAGGATCAGTGGCAACACGAAGGACACGACAACTGGCTTCTTGACCGCTGCCTCGACGGCCACCACCCCCATCAGCAGTCCCAGCAGGTTGGCCCCGCAATCGCCCATGAAGCTCGAGGCGGGTGGGAAGTTGTGGATCAGGAAACCGAGCGCGGCGCCGGCCGTCAATGCGGCCGAGCACGCCCGGCGCGGCGCGGTCGAGATCGAAGGCGATGATCGCGAGCGTTCCCGCGATGATCACGCAGACGCCCGCGGCAAGGCCGTCGACGCCGTCTGAGAGGTTGACGATGTTCATCATCACGACGAGGCCGATGACGGTCAGCGCCGGGCCCGCGTTGGTGGGGCCGGCGTTTGGGAAATGCAAGGTGCCGGCGAACGGCAGTGTGATCGACTTCACCGCGACGCCGAAGTGCACGACGATCACGGCTGCCGCGATCTGGCCTACCAGCTTTACGAGCGGCGGCAGATCGAAGCGGTCGTCGAGCGCTCCGACGACCGTGATCAGCGTCGCGGCGATCAGCACGCCGTGCCACATCTCGTCACTCGAGCCGTAGCCCGCCGGCAGGAAGGCGAGCACTGCCACGAGCACGCCCGCGAAGATCGCCAGGCCGCCCAGCAGGGGTGTGGCTCGGTCGGAGAGCCCGCGCTCGCGCGGTTCGTCAACGGCTCCCACAGCCCTTGCCAGGCGCATCGTGAACGGCGTCAGCAGCGCGGTCACAGCCGCTGCTGTCAGGAATGCGTAAAGCGCGTCGAGCTCGTTGAGTTTGGCCATCGGCTCGCGCACAGCATCGCAGGCGCGGGCGTCGGCAGTGTTGGAACCTCATACTATGGGACCGAGGCGCGCATGCGCGCCTCGGCGGGGCGGCACATGTGCCGCCCCGGACAGCGGCGCATGCGCCGCTGTCAACTACAACGGTGCGCCAAGTCGTCCGACGGCGCTAGGCCGCAGCTGGAGCGTTCAGATGCTCGTAGAGCGGATAGCGCTCTACGATCGCACTGCACGCGCTCTGCAGAGCTCTTGCTTGCGCGACTCGAACTCGGGGGTGAGCGCGGTCGCGACGATCGCGCCGACCTCGGAGAAGTCCTCGACGCCGACGCCCCTCGTGGCCAACGCCGGCGTGCCGATGCGCAAGCCGGAGGCCTCCATCGGCGGACGCGGATCGAACGGGACCGCGTTGCGGTTGACGGTCACGCCGATCTCGTGCAGGCGATCCTCGGCTTGACGTCCGCTCAGCTCGGGCTCGCAGGCGCGCAGATCGACCAAGGCCAGATGCACGTCGGTGCCGCCGGTGAGCACGTTGACGCCGTGGCCGGCCTTCATCAGCTGCTCGGATAAGGCCTGGGCGCCGTCGATCGTGCGGCGCTGGCGCTCGGCGAAGAGGTCGCTTGCGGCGATCTTCAAGGCGACAGCCTTGGCGGCGATCACGTGCTCCAACGGGCCACCCTGCTGGCCCGGGAACACGGCCGAGTCGATCTTCTTGGCGTGCTCGGCCTTGCACAGGATGATCCCGGCACGCGGACCACCCAGCGTCTTGTGGGTGGTGGTGGTGACCACGTCGGCGCCGTAGGCGAGCGGGTTGGGGTGCAGACCGGCGGCGACAAGGCCGGCGAAGTGGGCCATGTCCACCATCAAGCAAGGCCCCGACCTCGTCGGCGATCTCGCGGAAGCGGGCGAAGTCGAGCTGGCGAGGATAGGCAGACCAGCCGGCGAGCAGCAGCTTGGGGCGGCGCTCGCGCGCTATGCGGGCCACCTCGTCCATGTCGATGACGCTCGTCTCGCGGTCGACCTCGTAAGCGGCGATGTCATACAGGCGCCCGGACACGTTTATTTTCATGCCGTGGCGTGAGGTGCCCGCCGTGGGCCAGCGAGAGGCCCATGATCGTGTCGCCCGGGCTGCAGCAGCGCGTGGTAGACGGCGGTGTTGGCCTGGGCGCCGGAGTGCGGCTGGACGTTTGCGTGCTCGGCCCCGAACAGCGCCTTCGCGCGGTCGATCGCCAGCTGCTCGGAGACGTCCACCCACTCGCAGCCGCCGTAGTAGCGCCTGCCCGGATAGCCCTCGGCGTACTTGTTCGTCAGCACCGAGCCCTGGCATTCGAGCACCGCTTGGGGCACGAAGTTCTCCGAGGCGATCATCTCGAGCGTCTGCTGCTGGCGCTCGAGCTCGCCGCGCAGAGCCGCGGCGACCTCGGGGTCCACCTCGGATAGCGGACGGTTGAAGTAGTCGGGGCTGAGATCGGACATGGGCGCGCTCCTAAAGCTTGTGATCGCTATGGGTGCCCAGGCGCGCGGCGATGATCGCAAAGCCGCTTCCCGATGGTCGATTCCACCTCTCGCGCCAGTCGCGGCTGCGCACTACGAGGCTAGCATGGGCCGAGCCGCGCAGGTCTGGCGCCAAGCCAACTCCAACGGCACGCTAGGCGAGCAGCGCCGCGATCGCGGCCTCGTCAAGCGGCCCTTCGCGCACGATCCGCCAGCGTCCGCTCTGCTCGTACTCGGACAGGTCGATCACGGTGGAGGCGACGCCGGGAAGCTCGCCACCGTCGAGCACGAGGTCGACGCCTTCGCGCAACTCGGCGGGGACACTCTGCAAGTCGCGCGGGTCGGCGCCACCGGAGAGGTTGGCGCTCGACTGTGCCGCGGGCACACCGATACCGGCTAGCGCGGCGAGTGGGCCTTCGAAGCAGCGGCACGCGTAGCCCGAGGAGCGCCGGCTCCGCTGGCGCCCGGATCGCACGCCAACGGGAACCGCCGACTTGGAGTTCTCCAGCAGCAGCGTCACCGGGCCCGGGAGCAGCGCGCCCAGCGCGGCGCGCGTGCGCGGCCCCAACTCGCTCAGCGACTCCAGTGCCGGCTCGCGTGCGAAGAACATGACGGCAGCCGGCTTGACGGGTCGGACGTCCCTTGAGCTCGTAGATGCGCTGCAAGGCAGTCTTGCTTTCTGGATTGCAAGCGAGTCCGTAGACGGTGTCGGTGGGAATCAGCGCAACGCCGTCGCCGGCCAGACATTCCTCCAAGCGCTTGGCGTCGTCGAGCCCGAGGCTCACGGTCGCACCTTGCCGAGTGCCTGCTCAATCCCGATGATGACACTCACCACTCGTCCGCCGCCAACCGAATCGTCCATTCTCGATCGCGCCGGCAACGCTCACGCTCGCTCCCCCACCACAACGCGCTCGATCCCGGCAAGGTCGCGCTCAGCGCGTACCGACGGAAAGCCCGCGGCCGCGCATCAGCTCACCGACGACGGCCGCCTGACCGGCGCCGACCTCCAGCGCGAGCACGCGCACAGGAGCTGCGCCCGGCTGCTTGACCGAGCAACGGCCGGATCGCATCGAGCCCGTCCTTTGCCGGCGAACAAGGCAGAGGCCGGCTCGTGGCGAAGGATCTCCGGCGCGAGCATCGCCCTATCTCCGTCTGGCACATACGGCGGATTGGAGAGGATCGCGTCGAACTCGTCGGGCACCCCCTCCAAAAGGTCGGCTGTGAGCCAGTGCACGTCGAGGCCGAGCCGCTCCCCGTTAGCGCGCGCGAGAGCCAGGGCGTCTGCGCTGAGATCGCTGCCGGCCACCTCGTAGATCTGGGCGCTCGTCCTTCAGCGCGAGCGCGACGGCGCCACTGCCGGTACCGACGTCGAGCACACGCGCTCCGGCAGGCAGATCGAGCGCGACTTCGACAAGCAACTCGGTCTCCGGCCGCGGGATCAAGGCGCGCGCGTCGACGGCTAGCTCCAAGCGGCGGAAGTGGCGGCGACCGAGGATGTAGGCGACCGGCTCGCGCAGCACCGAGCGGCGACGCACGTAGTCCTGGAAGGTGCGCACGGCCGGGCCGGCGACGCTCAGCTCGGCGTCGACGAAGAGACGCTCGCGCGATACGCCGAGTGCGTGAGCCAGCAACAGTTCGGCGTCCAGGCGCGGCGTTTCGCAGCCCGCGGCGCCGATCGCCGTGACGGCGCCGTCAAGCGCGTCGCGGACCGAGGTTCCACGAGCGAGCGGTCCGACGGGTGAGGGAGGCATTTCCAGAGGAGCTGTCTTGCGGGGAGGCCGTGCCCGTGAGATCAGACGTCCGTCTGGGCCAGCAGGCGACGGCGCTTCTCATCGGCCTGCAGGGCAGCGGTGATCTCCGCCGAGCTCGCCTTCGAGGACCTGGTCGAGGTTGTGCACGGTGAGCTTGATGCGGTGGTCGGTGACGCGACGCTCGCCGTAGTTGTAAGTGCGGATCTTCTCGGCGCGATCGCCTGTACCGACCTGCGAGCGGCGGTCGGCGGCCAGCTCGGATTGCTGCTCGGCAAGCGCGCGCTCGTACAGGCGGGCGCGCAGCACGCGCAGAGCCTTCTCGCGGTTTTGTAGCTGGGACTTCTCGTCCTGCATCGAGACGACGATGCCTGAGGGCTTGTGGGTTATTCGCACGGCCGAGTCGGTCGTGTTGACCGACTGCCCGCCCGGGCCGGAGGAGCGGTAGACGTCGATCTGCAGGTCCCCGGGGTTGACCTCGACGTCGACGTCCTCGGCTTCGGGCAACACCGCGACGGTGGCCGTCGAGGTGTGGATGCGACCTTGGGACTCGGTCTGGGGCACGCGCTGCACGCGGTGGGTGCCACCCTCGAACTTGAAGATCGAATAGGCGTTCTCGCCCTTGACCGCGAACGTGTACTTGCCCTCGCCGATCTCCAGCGGCTCGGGCTTGAGGCCGACGCGCTCGGCGTAGCGCGTGAGCATCCGGTAGACGTCGCCCGCCCACAGCCCGGCCTCGTCGCCGCCGGCGCCGCCCTGGATTTCGACGATCACGTTCTTCTCGTCGTTGGGGTCGCGCTCGACCATTGCGAAGCGGATCTCCTCTTCGAGGCGCTCGATGCGCTCGCGCGAGGCGCTCAACATCTCGCGCAGCTCGGAGTCGTCGCCGTCTTCGGCGATCAGCTCCTCCGCGCCGGCCGCATCGTCGCTGGCATGCCGCCACTGCGCGGCGAGCTTGGCGGCCGGCTCCAGCTGACGGTATGCGCGACCGACCTCGGCGTAGCGTTCGCGGTCGCCGATCACCGCGGGGTCGGTCATCTGCTCGCCCAGCTCGGCGAAGCGGGCCTCGATCTGCTTGATCAGCTCCTCGATCATGCGGCCAGTCTATGTGGCCAAGAGCAACCCCACCGAGGCCAGCCGCGCCACGGACTCCACAATCTGCTCGGGCGGAGCATCGAGTGCGACCGCGACCTCGGCGACCGTCCGTGTGCCGTCGAGTAGTCCCAGCACGTTTCCCTCGAGGTCGCCATCGAGACGAACGTTGACGTGCAGCAGCGAGCTGAGCGCCTTCAGGCCAGCGTCCCGCTCTGCGCCCGCGCCAAGGGACTGACGACGGGCCGCTTGCCCGCCTCGCCGGCCGCCGGCGGCGGGCAGCCCGTGAGCATCACGATCCGCGCCAAGTATGCCTGCAACAACACGCTGCGCAACCGCGCCGCGACCAATTCGGGCTGCGCGTCCAGTCCGGCGGCCTCGCATGCGCGGGCCAGCAGCGCTGGAAACACCACCGATCGTGGCCAGGCCTCGCGCGAGCGCGCCGACCGCGGCTTGCACGAGGGGCTCGCTCGTGGTCATCGAGAAGCCCTCGGGCGTCAGGAACGTACGCGCCTCGGGGTCCTCGCCCGGCGCCGTTGCGTACGTGGTGAGCCGGCTCTCGCCGGGGCTGCGCCCCTCCTCCCCCTCCCCATCCGCGTCCTCTTGCGGACGCGCCCTGGATGAGATCCACAGGCCTTCGAGCGCAGCCTCGTCGAGCACGCGGTCGATCGAGGCTGCTTCGTGGCAGATCAGGGTCTGGCGGAACATGCGGTTCTTGAAGAAGTCCATGTACTGCTCTCTGACGACCGCGTCCTGCGGCAGGCTCGCCATCAGGCGCCCGGCGCTCTCGGGCACGTCGCGCATCTGGCTCTCGAACAGGTCGGCCTCCGAGAGGAACTGCAGGCCGCGCGCTGCGGCGTGCTCGATGAACTCGTGAAAGTAGAAGGGGGTCGAGACCTCCGCCAAGTCGTCGTGGAAGAGCAGGGCGTCGCTGTAGCCGAGCATCCGCTCCATCTGCTCGCGCAAAACGCGCGCGAACGGGCTCGGCTGCTCGATCTCCACGATCGTCTTCATCAATTCCTGCGCGCGGGCCAATCGCTCCGCCCGGGTCGGACACGCCCTGCACGTGGTAGCGCAGCATGTCGCGCGCCATGTCCCTCAGGTAGCTGCCGGGGTAGGCGTTGTAGCTGACGAAGGCGATCCCTTGCGGCGCCAGGCAGCGCTTGACGCAGTCCAAGAGGGCTCCGCGCGCCTGGGGCGCCACCCACGAGTAGACGCCGTGGGCCACGATGTAATCGAACTCGGCCGCCCCGCTAACGCCCGGCTCGGTCCAGCCCGTGGAGTCGTCCTGCTCGCTACCGACGGGCTGCTCCGCCGTCGCCGAGCTGCTCGAACGTGGCGCAGCGCAGCTCCACGTTGCCCGAGCCCCGCCGCCCGCGCAAGCTGGTCGCCTCGCTCGATCGCGCCAGGCGAGGCGTCTACGCCGAGCACCTGCGCATTTGGCAGTGTCTGGGCGATCGAGAGCGCATTGCCGCCGTCGCCACAACCCAGCTCGAGCAACCGGCAGGAACGCGCCGGAGCCGGTTGCAATCCGAACAACCGGCCGATCGCCTCCAAGCGCCCCGGATGAGTCGCGGGATAGGCGAAGCCCGGATAGGAGAGGCGCTCGTAGGCCTCTGCGGTGCTCAGAGCTTCAGGTTTGTCGAGAGGTTGAAGTTCACCGTGGCCCCCGTCTTGCCGTTCGGCTCGATGAAGGCCTCCGAGACCTTCTGGAATGCGAACGTCACCTGCTCGCTGGGCGTGCCTCCGCCCGAGCTGCCGTCCTGCACGGAGGAGATCAACACGTTTTGGAAGTCGAACTTGAGGTACGTCTGTTCCTTGCCGCCGGCCTTGCGGGTGAAGGAGAGAACCGCTTCCTTGAAGTGCTGACCCGTGGCCGCCGCCTGGAACAGGAGAGGCGAGGACTTGTCGAGCGTCTTGGTGATCGAGAAGCTCTGGATGCTCACCTTGCCCGCGCCCGCGCCGGATGACTGCGAGCCAATGTTCTGGGCGCCCTGAGCGCCGACCGAGAAGCCGCTGATCGGGATCTCACCCTTGTGGTCCTTCGCGGTGGACTCGCCCGCGATGCCCTCGATCTTCAGGAACGTGGTGCCAGGGCCGTTCACACCGAAGGTGGTTCCGCCGATCAGGGGTGTGCCCGGGGCGCCCTGGCCGCCGGGAGTGCCCTGGCCGCCGGCGGGACCTGAGCCGCCGGGCTTGCCTTCTTTGCCGGGTTCCCCAGGGGGTCCGGCCGGACCTTTCTGGTTCCAGGTGATCTGTGTCTCTTGCTGGGGTTCACAAACCGCGGCCAGATTCGGTTCTTCCGGGCCACCCGGCAATTTGACCGTGTGTGGCAGGCTCGGATCGATCACCCGCAGCGCGCCTGGCAGCTCACGGTAACTGAGGTCTTTATCGACGATATTCGCCCCTTCAGTGTTGGCGTAACAGCCCGTGATTGTGCCGTCGCTCCCCGGGATCGCCCCGGCCGCGATGGCCGCCCCAGCTCCGAGCGCGGCAGCCGTCGGCAATGCGATCTGCACCGCCCGTTTGGAGTGCTTCATCCGCTGTACCGCCCGCGCTATCCGGCTCGCTTCTTCCGCGCTCATGTCCACAGCTCCCGGGTCAAGAATTGCTTGCGAAGAGCGCCGTTGAGCACCCTTTTGTCGCCTCGTCGGGCCGAACCAAACCAGAAGGCCCGGACGGTGTCAAGCAGAATGGACGAACCTACGTGCGCATTTCAGACCCCTGGCGACGAACACACCTCCGACCAGCGCCCCCGCCAACGTCAAGACAAACCCGGTGACCAGCCTGTCGCCAGCCACGAGCTAGGCCACAACCTCCACGCCAACCAGATCGGCGGCGTCCATGCTGCCGGGCGTCTCCAGCGCCAGCACCGCCTCCAGCGCAGCGATCGCGACCGCCAGCTGGTCGAGAGCTTGGCTCCTGCGTGGTGAGCAACTGCAACTTCAAGCCGGGCCACATGACCGCTTTGACCCAACGCCGAGTGCGGTTGCGCCCAGCGAACTTGATGATCTCGAAGGAGATGCCGGCGACGATCGGCACGCCGAGGATGCGCGAGGCGACGAGCAAGTACCAGGCGGGCAAGCCGACGGCCCCGAACACGAAGATCGAGACGACCATCACGATCAGCAGGAAGCTCGTGCCGCAGCGCGGGTGCAGACGCGAGAAGCGCTGCGCGTTGACCGGTGTAAGCGGCAGCCCCGCCTCAAAGCAGGAGATCGTCTTGTGCTCGGCGCCGTGGTACTCAAAGACGCGTCGCAGGTCTTTGATGCGTGAGAGCAAGACCATGTAGCCGAGGAAGATCAGAGTTCGCACGATGCCCTCGACGATCCAGAACAGCGCCGAGGAGCCCAGTTCTCCCTTGATGAGACTTGTCAAGCCAAGCGGCAGCAGGAAGAACAGGCCGATCGCGAACACCATCGCGACCACCACCGTCCCGACCCAGACGCCGGTGCCGATTTCCTGCACATCCTCATCTGCCTCGCCCTCGGGCAGCTGCGCGTTGGCGGAGATGCCGAGCGCCTTGAAGCCGATCGCGAGCGACCCGCCGAGCGCCACGATGCCGCGCAGGATCGGTAGGCGCAGCCAGCGATGGCTCACCAGCGCCGAGGTGAGCGGGAAGGTGACGACCTCGATCTCACCGAGCTCCTCCAGCTGCCCCTGCTCCTCCTCGCGGCTGAGCTCTGCCTCCCGCGCGAGCGCCACCTCCAACGAGTGAGAGACGTCATGCGCATTGGCGGCGTGATCGTCCTGAGATCCGGGGCGCTCGTCTTTTGACCCGCCGATTCCGGCGTGCGATTCAGAGTCCCCCCGCGAACGGCCGCCTTCTTGCGGCGCCTCGCCCGCGTGCGCCTCCTCGCCTGCGCGTAGCGGCTTGCGCACAGCCACCGCCCAGTGGCGAACGCCGCGCATCATTACTCCCTCGAGCACCGCCTGGCCACCTAGTGGCGCGTCTCGCCTTGCTGTCAGCTCGCCGTCTGGAAGTTGACCTACGGCGCTTCCTGGAGCATCAGGGCTGGGCGAGGGGCGAAGTACCTGCGCGGTCGCGGCCGCCTGGAGGTTGCTCGCTTGGACCCTCCCACCGGCGCCCGGTCGAGAGGACATCGTCTTACTGGGGGCGAGCCTGCGCCTGAGTGCCGCCGGTCTGCGCACTGCGCTGACGTCCCTTGGCGACCCGGCGTTGGAAGCGCTCTACGCGTCCACCCGTGTCCACGAGCTTCTGCCGTCCCGTGTAGAACGGGTGGCAGTTGGAGCACACCTCAACGTGGATGTCCTCTTGCGTGGCGCGCGTCGTGAATTCGTTGCCGCACATGCAGCGCACGTGCGCCTCAACGTAATCTGGGTGGATCGAAGCCTTCATGACCGACCATTCTAGCGACCTCAGACGCCGGTGGGCGGCGGGGTCTGCGTGACCTGCCCAGACAAGGTCGGCTCGACGCAGCGAGAGGTGTGCAGTTCGTCGTGCTTGAGCACGTGGCCTCGTTCGTCGATCCAGTGGAAGCGCACGGTCACGCGATAGGCGGCGGGAGCGTCGAGGTTCGTGACCTGCTTGACGTACTTGTAGATCTTCACACCGGGTTCGGAGGTTCGCCACACGCCGAAGCCGGGGGCCGCAAGGTTGTGGAATTCGCTTTCGCCTTGCAGACGCTGCTGCAATTCGATCCGCATCGCCATCTTCTGGGTGGCTGCGGTGGCGGTCATCTGCGCGGTGAAGGTGGCGGAGCGTTCCGTTTGGACTGTGGAGGTGAGGCACTGTTCGATACCCACTGAGGCCGTGCCACCAGCGGGGGCAGCTGCCGACGCGCGCAGACTGGTGTCCGCGAACGCAGCCTGAGCCCAGACCATCAGCGCCAGCGCACCTACCAAGGCGAACGCCACTCGGGCGGCTCGCGCATGCTTGAACATCGTCCCTCTCATTCAAAAGCCTCTAACACCGGCGGACCCACGTTGTTTCGCACAGGCCCTCTGCAGCACAGGCCCTCTGCAGGATACCTTTCGCGATAACGCTCCTGAGCGTCAGCGACCAAGCAGGGCAACGACGTACCTATTGGCATACTCATTCTGGGCACAAGCAGGCACGGCTTCGCGCCGTGTGCTTGGCGATTGGAGATCCGATCGATCTCCAATCGGTACGCAAGCTGCCGAGGACACAGCCATGCGCAGCGTCGCTGGCGCTCAGGTGATCTGGTAGAGGGGGCCGTCGCCTCCCTCGGGAGTGGTCAAGCGCCCACCCTTGGCTGTGATCGCGCCGCACTGCACGCAGTTGGTGTAGTTGACGATCACGTCTACAGAGCCCTTCTCTGGAGCGTCCTCGGGGATCTCGTATACCCCGGCCGGACACATCCAGCGCCAGGTTTCGGCTACCTCGCGCGGAACGTGTTTTTGCACGCGGATATGGTTGGGCGCGTCGTCGCGGGTAGCGTTGCCCGTGATGAACACCGAGGAGAGCTTGTCGAAGGTGTACTTGCCGTCGGGCTTGACGTAGACGTCCTTGGTGTTGCCGATGAACATCGGGATCGAGTCGTTGCGGTGCCAGTCGGCGCGGCCCGGCAACTTGCCCTTGGTGATCTGTTGGATGCCCGAGAGCGGACCGCCGAGGAACAGGCCCTTCTGCAAAGGCTGGCGCGCGTTGCGCACCTCCCACAGCTCTTTGCCGACGGAGGAGCTCTCGATCGCTTTCTCGTAGTCGGACAGGTCGCTTGAGCCGCGCTTGATCGCAGCGTAGATCGACTCGGCCGCGAGCATCCCCGACTTGATGCAGTGGTGAACGCCCTTGAGCGCCATCGTGTCGACCATGCCGCCGGAGTCGCCCACGAGCACCGCGCCGGGCATCGAGAGCTTGGGCATCGACCAGTAGCCACCACCGGGTAGCGCCTTGGCGCCCCAGGCGACGCGCTCGCCACCCTCGAGGATCTTGCGCACCAGCGGATGGGTCTTGAAAGTCTGCAGCAGGTCGTGGGCTGAAGTGGTCGCGTCGGCATAGTCGAGCTCGACGACGAAGCCGATCGAGACCATGTCCTCGCCGGTCTTCTCGTTCTTCATCGGGTAGATCCAGGTGCCGCCGATCTGACCGTACTTGGATGAGATTTTCAGCGGCCAGGGGCCCATCGTGTGGATCAGGCGGTCCAGGGGCTGCTTGACCTTCCAGACCTCCTTGACGCCAAGCTCCCACACCTGCGGCTCGCGGCCCTTGGCGAGGTCGAACTCGCGGATCGCAGCGCCGGTCAGATGACCCCAACAGCCCTCAGCGAGTACCGTCGCTTGCGCCTTGATGTCAGTGCCAGGCTCGAAGTTTCCGAGCGGCTCGCCATCCTTGCCGCGACCCTTGTCGCCCGAGCGCACGCCGACGACCTCGCCTTCCTCAACGACGAGCTGCGTGGCTGCAGTCTCGGTGAGGATGTAGGCGCCGGCCTCCTCGGCTTGCTGCTGCTGGTAGCGAGCCAGCGCCGAGACGGAGACGACCTCGTTGCCGTGGTTCTTGAACGGCGGCGGCGTGGGTATGCGAAACGACATTTTCGAGGTCGGGGTCATATAGACCGCCTCCTTGGTGACCTCGCCGAAGGCAAAGCCCTGCTCGCGCCACTGCTCGCGAGTCATGTCCGGGAACAGCTCTTCCAGCGCCTGTGGACGCATGACCGCACCAGAGAGACTGTGACCGCCACAGGTCTTGGCCTTCTCGACGACCGCCACCGGCACTTCGCCGAGACGCTCCATCGTCTCCGGGTCGTCCCCGAGCAGTTGCAGCAGGCGGTTGGCGCAAGCCAGACCGGCGGTGCCGCCGCCGACGATCGCCACGCCGACCTCGATCAGCTCGTCCTCGGCGTCGAGACCGTGCTTGACGAACTCCTTTTGGGTGTCTACGGGCGGCGGGAAGGCCGCGGGCACGACCTTCCCATTGTGAGAGCCATTATTTGATGACATCGCTTGACGCTCCTTTTCTCTCACACATCCCTATCTCCGCTACGCCCCAGTGCGTCTCATGACCAAGCTGGACGACGCGGGACGTCGAAGCGCGTACTGGTAGTACGTGCGAGACGACACGTGGCGTCCAGCGCAGTATCAGGTGGCGCACTGCTAACCGGCTTTCTTGGCCTTCACGGCCTCGGTGAGCTTGGGCAGGATCTTGTTGAGATCGCCCACGATCCCGAGGTCTGAGAATTCGAAGATCGGCGCGTTCGAATCCTTGTTGATGGCGACGATGTTCTCCGAGGACTGCATCCCGACCTTGTGCTGGATCGCACCGGAGATGCCGGCTGCGAGGTAGAGCTTCGGCGAGACCGTCTTGCCGGTCTGGCCGATCTGGGCCGCGTACGGGTACCAGCCGGCGTCCACCACCGCACGAGTGGCGGCCACCGCCGCGTTGTTGCCGAACGCCGCCGCCAGATCCTCGGCGAGCTGGAAGCCCTCAGCCTTGCCGAGACCGCGACCGCCAGCCACGAGGATCGAGGCACCCTCGATGTCGACGTCAGCGCCGCGCTGTTCGCCGCGCGTGACCATCGTGGCCTGCTTGGCGTGCGGGCTCAACTCGAAGCTGAGCTGCTCCACCGGAGCCGCACCAGCACCTGTCTCTTTGATCTCGAACGCGTTGAGACGCCCGATCACGATGCCTACCTCGGAGCGGTATTTGATCTCCGAGATGGCAGAGTCGCCGAGGATCGGACGCTCTGCGATCAGCTCGCCACCCTCGGCACGTACCGCGGTGACCTCCATCGCCACGCCGGCTCCGAGCCGTGCGGCCAGGCCAGCGCCGATCTCGAAGCCGAGCAGGCCGCCGCCGAACAGCGCGTATTTGTAATCGCCAGCGGAGATTGCCGCGCCCATTGCGTCGACGACCGGCTGTGCGAGCCCTTCAGGACCCTCGGCAATCAGCACCTTCTTGGCGCCGTAGTTGCCAAGGGTGGCCGCGAGGTCCTGCGGGACGCCTTCGCCCACAAGAATCGCGTGTGCCTCGCCGCCCAGTTCGGCGGCGAGCTTGGCGCCCTCGGAGACGGCACCCAATGAGTTCTTGTTGATCGCGCCTTCATAGTGGAGCGCGTAGACCAGGATATTTGCCATGTCTAGATCAAGTTCCTTTCTGGTCTATATGAGCTTGCGCTCGTCGAGCCAGGACACGATCTTTTCGACGGTCTCGGCAGTGTCCTCGTCCTCGATGATCTCGCCGGCGGCCTTCGCCGGGGGGGCCTTCGCGGCGACCCATTGGGCGGCGGAGTTATCGCCGCCAACCTTCGAGGTGTCAACGTCGACGTCCGCGGCAGTGACCGTGTCAAGCGGCTTCTTCTTGGCACCCATGATCGCCTTCAGCGACGGGTAACGCGGCTCGTTGATGGCGTCACCGACGGAGATGACGGCGGGCAGAGTGATCTGCACCGTGTCATAGCCGTACTCGGCCTGGCGCTCGCAGCGCAGAGAGTCGGCGGCAACGTCCATCTTGATGACCTGGGTGAGCGAGGGCATGCCGAGATGCTCGGCGACGACCGCACCGATCGTGTAGCACTCGCCGTCGTCGGACTGCTGGCCGAGCAGAACCAGATCGGGTTTCTCGCGATCCAAGGTCTGGGCCAGGGCATAGCCGGTGGCGGCCACATCCGAGCCGGCGACCGCCGGGTCTGAGAGGTGCACGGAGCGGTCCGCGCCAAGCGAGACCGCCTTGTGCAACGCGCGTACGGCGCTCTCCGGGCCCATGGTCACGGCCACGATCTCCTCCACGGGGGCGACGCCGCCCTCGCGAACCTGCATCGCAGCCTCGATGGCGTGCGTGTCATACGGGTTGAGGTTCTTCTCCCCGCTGCGGTCCATGCGCCCCGTCGAGCTGTTGATGCGCTTCTCGACGGCGGCGTCCGGGACCTCCTTCACCAGGACGCAAATCTTCATTCAGCTACTCCTTAGGGGGTGTCGATGGGGCAATCCTACCTCAGTTGACTGACGAGTCAATCAGCCACCCCTGCCGGGGCGGCATCCGCGTCACGGTGACGCGGATATAAAGACATGATGCTGGCGCGAGTCTGGCACTAGTGGGCGCTACGGGCGACGGTCGCCTCGCGGATGAAATCAACGATCGCCTGGGTGGGAGCGCCGGGCGTGAAGACCTCTGCCACACCGAGGGCCTTCAGCTCGGGGATATCTTCGGCGGGGATCGTCCCCCCAACCGTGACAACGACATCATCGATCGCCTGCTCGTGAAGCAACTCGACGACCCGCGGCACCAAGGTCATGTGAGCACCGGAGAGGATCGACAGGCCCACCGCGTCCGCATCCTCCTGGATAACGGTCTCCACGATCTGCTCGGGCGTCTGATGCAGACCCGTGTAGATGACCTCCATGCCCGCGTCGCGCAACGCGCGCGCGATGATCTTTGCGCCACGGTCGTGGCCGTCGAGGCCGGGCTTGGCCACTACGACACGGATCTTCCCCCTCGCCTCGGCCATCTCAGACCTTGATGATGAAAGCGTCGCCCTGCCCGCCGCCAGAGCAGATCGCGGCGCAGCCGAGACCGCCACCGCGACGGCGCAGCTCGTAGAGGAGGCTGCCGATGATGCGCGCACCCGAGGCGCCGATCGGATGCCCGAGCGCCACGGCGCCACCGTTGACGTTGACCTTGTCCTCGTCGATGCCAAGCACGCGGATCGAGTTGAGCGTGACCGAGGCGAAGGCCTCGTTGATCTCCCAGACATCGATGTCCTCGGCTTTCAGGCCCGCCTTCTCCAGGGCCTTCTTGGCGGCCGAAGCCGGGGTGCGGGCGAGATAGGCGAACTCGTCGGCGGATTGGGCGTGGGCGATGACCTCGGCAAGCGCTTGCTTGCCGCTGGCCGAGGCCCACTCATCTGAGGCGACGACGAGTGCGCCGCCACCGTCGTTGACGCCTGGAGAGTTGCCCGCCGTGTGCGTACCCTCCTTGCCGACGAGACCCGGTAGTGCAGCGAGCTTCTCCAGGGACGTGTCGCGGCGTGGCCCCTCGTCGATCTCGACGACGGTGTCCCCCTTGCGACCTTTGATCGTCACGGAAACGATCTCCTCGGGCAGGCGGCCCTCGTCGGTAGCCTTCACGGCCAGCTGGTGCGAGCGCAGCGCCCAGCGGTCGAGGTCGGCTCGTGTCAGCTCCAGCTCATCGCCGACCTCCGTAGCCTCGACGAACATCTGCTTGCCGGAGAAAGGGTTGGTGAGGCCGTCATGGACCATCGCATCGAGCGCCTTGACATCGCCCATACGAAACCCGAAGCGGGCGCCCGGCAGCAGATAGGGAGCTTGGGACATCGACTCCATACCACCGGCAACGCCAACCTGCACATCCCCGGCGCGGATCGCCTGGTCGAGGATCACCGTGGCGCGTACGCCGGAAGCACAGACCTTGTTGATCGTCTCCGAGGAAACCTCCTTGGGGATGCCGGCCTTGATCTGGGCTTGACGTGAAGGGATCTGACCTTGGCCGGCCTGCAGCACCTGACCCATAACGACGTGCTCTACCTGGGCGGGCTCTACGCCCGAGCGCTCGAGCGCGGCCTCGATCGCGATCGCACCGAGCTCGGTGGCGTCAAGCGTTGACAGGCCTCCTCCCATCTTGCCGATGGGCGTGCGCGCGGCGCCGAGGATCACAGTCTTGGGCATTCGAGGCGATTCTCCTAATTTAGATTTTGTCCCAGCCACCTGGCCAGCTTGCGGCCGAGGTATGGCAATCCTACCGGGCCGCTGGCGCCATGTACGTGACGATCAACACATCCGCTGCGCACACGCAGAAGGCGTAGCGGAGCGGTGGCCTAAAGCTCGACCTGTCCAAGTCGTACCAAAACAGCGATGCCCCCCGCGCGCGCGGGGGGCATCGTCATCGGAGCAACAACCCGACACCCATAACCCGACACCCGACGTCCGCCACCCAACGCCTGCCACCTCTGCAGACATCCGTCGGGGGTAGCCCGGTATCGTGCTCGATCGTGAACGTGTCCTGGACCACAGAGCCAGCCGCCCAGACTGCCGCCGACACCGTGGCTATCGGCCTCTTCGAGGGCGAGGACGTACCCGCCGGCGCACCCGAGCAGGTCGGCGAGCTGCTCTCAAGCGGCGAGGCGCGTGCCTCGTTCAAGTCGCTCGGGTTGACGCACGCCGAAGGCAAGCGCTGGCTGACCGTGGGGCTTGGCACACGCGAGGATTTCACGGCCGAGCGAGCTCGCGTAGCGGCGGCCGTTGCTCGCGAGCGCGCGCGAGAGCTGTCGACGAAGGTGCTCTGCTGGCAGGCGCCTGATGCTCGGTCGGACGTCGTCGCTGCATTTGTTGAGGGGACAGGGCTGGCCGACTACAGCTTCGATAGTCACAAGTCTTCGCCAAAAGGCACCCATATGGGCACCCCCCATGAAGGGGGGCAAGCAGGCAAGGACGGCTCGGACGCCAAGCCAAAGCATCTCGACGGTTTGATCGTGGCGGGCGACGGCGATCTGACAGCCGCTGTCGGCAACGCACAGATCGTGTCCGATGCCGTCAGCGAAGCGCGCGACCTACAGAACCGACCGGCCAACGACCTGACCCCGACCGCCCTGGCCGAGCATGCGCGCAAGCTCGGCGAGGAGATCGAGCACCTGTCTGTCGATGTGGAGGGACGCGACGGCCTACTGGCCCGCAAGATGGGCGCGTTCGCTGCTGTCGCACAAGGCTCCGATCAGGAGCCGGCACTGATCACGATGCGCTACGAGCCGCCGGGTGCCGCCGGCCCCCTGCTGGGTTTCGTAGGCAAGGCAGTTACCTTCGACAGTGGCGGCATCTCGCTGAAGCCCGGGGCGAAGATGGCTGAGATGAAGTTCGACATGTCCGGTGGGGCGGCGGTGATCTCAGCGCTCGCCGCAATTGCGCGGATCGGCCTCCCTGTCCGGATCGTCGCGGTTGTGGGCGCGACCGAGAACCTGCCGAGTGGGCGCTCGGTCAAGCCTGGGGACATCGTCACTGCCTCCAACGGCAAGACGATCGAGGTCAACAACACCGACGCCGAGGGCCGGCTTGTGCTGGCCGACTGCCTTTGCCACGCGATCGCAGCGGGTGCCGAGCAGGTCGTGGACCTGGCCACGCTGACCGGCGCGGTGATCATCGCGCTCGGCTCGACCTATGCCGGTCTGATCTCCAATGACGACGCCTTTGCCGCCCAGGTGACCGACGCCGGCGAGCAAACCGGCGAGATCGTGTGGCGGCTGCCGCTGCACGCGGAGTACGACGAGCTTGTGAAGGGTAAATACGGCGATCTCGACAATGCTCCCGAAGGACGCAAGGCTGGCACGATCACGGGCGCGACGTTCCTATCGAACTTCGTCGGGGATACGCCGTGGGTGCACCTGGACATCGCGGGGTCGGCCTGGGATCTCGGACGCGCCTATGCGCCCAAAGGTGCTGCCGGCTACGGCGTGCGCCTGTTGGTGCAATTGGCTCGGGGCCACAGCGCCTAGCGGTCCTATCTTTCAGCTGCTCCGCGGCGTTCACCCTTTCACTGTGCCGCCCAGCCGGCCCCGGCCTCGACTGCTCCTCGAGCGGCCCGCGGCAGACGCGCTCTAGGCGACTCGAGTCGGCAATCTGTCACTGCGCATGTAGCCACCCAGACGACTGGTCACAGCCGCCCAGGCCTCCCCACGAGGGTCGATGTGGGCACGGTGCCTGCCTGCCTCGCCTTGGATTTCGACCAGCTCGACAGCGCCACCGGCCGCGCGCTCGGCGCGCTCGTATTTGCGGCTCATCTCGACGGACACCGTCTCGTCCGCCGTGCCGTGCACGAGCAATACTGGTATGCCCAGCGGCACATGGGCCATCGGATCGGCGATGGCGTAGCGTTCGGGAAGCTCCTTTGGCCCGCCCCCCATCAGACTCTTGACGGCGCCCTCTGGCACCCTCTGATAACCGTCGGCCAGGTCGCATACGCCGGCCTGTGAGACCACGCGGCGCACACGAATTGGCGCTGGAGTGCCTGGTGCTCCCTCTGGAAGCTTCGCGCGGCCTGCAGCCCACAACGCCAGATGCCCACCCGCAGAATGGCCAAGGATGCTCACACGCTCCAGGTCGATCGGCGCGTCGAGCACCGCGAGATGATCGATCGCGGCGGCCACGTCCTCGAAGGTCTCGGGCCAACCGCCGCCGTCACCCACGCGGCGGTACTCGATGTTCCACACGGCCCAGCCGCGTCGCATGAGATCGCCGGCCAAGCCTCGCATCACGATCTTGCCGTAGCGCACCTGCCAGGAGCCGCCGTGGATCAGGACCATGACCGGGTGCGGGCCCGGGCGCCTGGGCAGATAGAGATCGGCGCGCTGTGAGCCGTGCGGGCCGTAGCGATGGCGCTGGCGGGGCGCGAGGACGTCGAGGATCAGACGTGTGCGAGCCATGAGCTGGCAATCCTAGAGCGAGCATCCCCGATCTCCACCCACATCCTGCGGATTGACGATGGAGCCTGTGGGACATCGCCCAAACAATAGGTCTCGGCAACACCAGTATTTTTGTGTGGACACCTAGATAATTTGGTACCTAACCTTTAGGTCTCTATACGGGTACGCCTAGTCGGTTACGCCTAGTCTTTTTGAGACCGCACGTAGCGGAACCCGCGTCTCGCCTGCTCTCTGTGAGAATGCCCGCGATGGACTTCGACCTCTCCCCCGACCACGAGCTGATCCGCCGCACGGTGCGCGAATTCGCCGAAGGCGAGGTGGCGCCGGTGGCCGAGGAGCTCGATCGCACGAAGTCGTTCCCGTATGAGATCGTCGCCAAGCTCGGCGGTCTGGGGCTGATGGGCATTCCATTTCCCGAGGAGTACGGCGGGGGCGGCGGAGACACGCTTGCCTACGTGCTCGCGGTGGAGGAGCTGACCAGAGTTGACTCCTCGGTGGCGATAACCCTATGTGCGCATACCTCACTGGGCACTCAGCCGATCTACCTGTTCGGCTCCGAGGAGCAGAAGCGCGAGTGGCTGCCACAGCTGTGCTCGGGCACGAAGCTCGGCGCGTTCGGCCTGACCGAGCCTGAGGCCGGCAGCGACGCCGGCAACACACGCACTCGCGCGCGCCTGGTAGGACGGCGAGTGGGCGATCGATGGAGCCAAGCAGTTCATTACGAATGCCGGCACCGACATTTCAGGGGTCGTGTGCATCACGGCGGTCACGGGCAGCGACGGCGCGCTCACGGATGCCGGCGAAGCGACCCGCGAAACCGCCGACATCCCCGCGCGCGCGGGCGGCACCGCCCAAAAGGAGATATCCAACATCCTCGTCGCCAACGGGACACCTGGCTACGAACCGGGCGAGCCGTATCGCAAGATGGGTTGGAACGCCTCGGACACGCGCCCGCTCAGCTTCACCGATTGCCGTGTGCCCGAGGAGAACCTGCTCGGGCCGCGCGGGCAAGGCTTCAAGCAGTTTCTGCACATCCTCGACATCGGGCGCATCGGCGTAGCGGCGATGGGCGTGGGGCTCGCCCAGGGGGCGCTCGACGAGGCGCTTGCCTATGCCAAGGAGCGTCGAGGCGTTTGGCAAGCCGATCTCCAAGTTCCAGGCGATCCAGGCCAAGCTTGCCGACATGTCGGCGGAGATCGAGGCGGCGCGACTGCTCGTCTACAAGGCAGCGCGCGAGAAGGACGCCGGGCGCAACTTCACCTTGACCGCGGCGCAGGCCAAGCTGAAGACAGGGCGGCTGGCGGTGCGCTGCAGCGAGGAGGCTGTGCAGATCCACGGTGGCTACGGCTACATCGAGGAGTATCCCGTTTGCCGCTTCTACCGCGACGCGAAGATCCTCACGATCGGCGAGGGCACCGACGAGGTGCAGCAGATGGTGATCGCCCGCGCGCTGGGGGCATAGCCGCACGCATCCGATAAATCAGTGGACGGTTTTTCTGGGAGACAAGATCCGCCTGGCCTCGCGGCCGACGCCCGTGTGACCGGTCGCGACTCCCGCCTCGCCGAAGCAGGCTTTCTCAGCGCGGCTCGAGCACCACGAGCGGTATCTGCCGATCAGTGCGCCGGCGATAGTCTTCATAGCCGCCGTAGACTTTGACCGCGAGCTTCCACAGGCGGTCGTACTCCTCGGGCGTTGCCACGCGTGCGTGCACGGGCATCCGCTTGGAGCCGATCTGGATCGTCGTATCGGGATTGGCCTTGAGGTTGTAGAACCAAGCCGGATTCTTCGGATAGCCACCCTTGGAGGCGATCAGGATCACATCCTCGCCGTCGCGCGCGAACACGAGCGGCGTGTAGCGGTGCTTGCCGCTCTTGGCGCCGACGTGATCGAGCAGCAACATCTCCGGGGCACCGGGGACGCGGTGGCCGATCCGCCCGCCCGTGGCACGATAGATCTTCGCGTGCCCACCCATCAGGCGAATCAAGGTCGGCCAGGTACGGTCGGCCAGGTTGAGATAGTCGAAGGCCATCGCGTCGCACTGTACAGACAAGCTCTCGGCCTGCACCTTCCGCTTGACGGCCTTGGAAGGGGATCGTCGGCGAGTATCGGCCGCACGGAAAGGCCTATACGGGCGTCGCCAGTTGCCCGATGGCAACCTGTGGCCATGGAGCCGCCGGACGACCCAGATAGAAGCCCTGCACGAGCGGGACGTCCAACTCGATCAGGGCATTCAGCTCCGACGGCGTCTCGATGCCCTCGGCGACGAGCAGACTGCCGACATGGGTGGCGTAGCCGACGAGCGCGCCTACCAGCGCCTGACGGTCGTCGTCCTCGTCGATCCCGGATATCAGCGAGCGGTCGAGCTTGAGATAGCTGGGGTGAACGGTCGTGATCTGGCGCAGGCCAGAATAGCCCGCGCCCATGTCATCGACGGCCAGCTTGGCGCCGCGGGCCAGCAGCGGTCGCATCGCCTGCTGGAGCTGGGATTCGCTCTGCACGAGTGCCTCCTCGGTGACCTCGATGATCAGACCCGAGAGGTCGACCGGCTGCTCCAACAGTTCGAGCGTGCGCCGGTCGAGCAGCACCGGGGCGGACAGGTTCACCGAGAGCAATGTGCCTGACGGGCGCGAAGCAAACAGCCCAAGTGCTGCACGCAGGCATGCCCGCTCGAGCAGGTCGCGCTTGCCGAACTCCTCGGCCACCGCTAGCCAGTGCAAAGGGCTGTCGGTGCTGCGGCGCCCGAATCGGGCCAGCGCCTCGTATGCGTGGATCACGCCGCTTTTGGGATCGACGATCGGCTGTACCGCCATCGAGAGGCCCTTGCCTTCGATCAGGCGGTCGAGCGTGCCGCGAGCACTGCGCTCCCCGGTGCCGCTGAGTGAGCCGCCTGTGTAGGCGGAGATCTGGCCTGTGAGCCCGCTGCGCTTGGCGACGCGCAGGGCTATGTCGGCGGCGCGCAGGAGCGCTTCGCCGCTGTCCCCGTCGGCCGGGGTCTGCGAGATGCCGACGCATGCGGAGATCGGCCTTGGGTCGTCCTCGGAACGTTGCGGGAGCATCTCCAGCAACGCTCGTGCAAGCGCGACGGGATCTGCTGTGCGCGAGATCACAGCAAACTCGTCTCCACCGAGGCGCCCGACCGGCCGCTCGGCGCCGGCGGCGGCGAGCAGCCGCTCGCCTACGGCCGCAAGCAGGGCGTCGCCGGCCGCGTGGCCGTGCGTCTTGTTGACGATCCCGAAGCGCTCGAGGTCTAGCAGCAGCAGCGAGACCGGCGCCGATCGCAGCGAGGACTCAACGGTCTGCTCCAGCACCGCGCGGAAGGCTGCGTAGGAGAGCAGCCCCGTGAAATCGTCGTGGTCGGCGTCGTAGCGAGCCTGGCTGCAGAAGATGGTTGAGCTCGCGCGTGAGGCGTCCGCTCGTCAGCAGCAGGCCGATCGTGGCGCCAAACAGTGCTACGTATTCGAGGCTGAGATGGCCGGTGCGCAGGATCGGCAGAGCGAGCGCGCCCAGCACCACCATGCGGCCGATCCAGTGGACGCGCCCACCACGTGCAAGAACCCCGCTTGCAACCGCGGCCAGCCAGATGATGCTGATCACGCTGACTTGCTCGGTCTGCACACCAATGATCAGGATGCCGGCCACACCCGAGATCGACTCCTCGGTTCGCATCCACGACAGACGCGGCGCCGAGAGCTGGACGATCGCGGTCACGACGATCACCGCGAAGCCCGCCATCCCGGCCGTCGGATGGGCCAATAGGCCGCTGTCGGCGACGACCAGCGCCACTCCCATCAGACCGAGTCCCGCACGCGTCCACGCGGCTGTCTTGCGTGCCCTCAGGACGTGAGTGTCGGTGTTGTAGTTCGGCGGCATGTCGTCAAGGACTTCCTTGTCCGAGCGTGGCGGCCCACCCGGGGCACGTACAGTCTTCGACAAATTCATTCGATCCCTTTAGCTGGGACGCCGGCACAATCGGCTGGGACGCCCCGACGATGACGTCCCCGAACAATCAATCTGAAACCAGCCAAGAAAAAGCGGTCTCACAAGCCGTAACGCAAGCAGACGCACGTTGAATCTTGTGCGGAGAAGCCAAACGCGTAGCATTGCCTTTGATGTCACGGGCAATCACCCACATTGAGGAGCCCACGGGAGAGCAGGAACCGGATCCGCTCACGGCGCCCGCACAGGCCGTGGCCGCGCATGCCGGCAAAAGGTGCTGACGCTTGGCGATTGCGCCCGTGCCTTTTGGAGACAGCCCTCTCCTCCCTATCTTCTCGGGGCCGTCCTGATCGCACTTATAGCGCGGCTGGTGCAAGGCGAATGGAGCTGGCGCGACCTGGTCATGGTTGCCGGACTGATCGCGGTTACCCCATTCGTCGAGTGGGCGATCCACGTCTACATGCTGCACTCGCCTCCGTTCAACCTGTTTGGACGCCGCGTGGAGATGCTCACGGCGCGCGAGCATCGAGCCCATCACGAAGCGCCCGGGGTGCTCGACGGCGTGCTGTTGCCGGTTTACGGCGTGCTCGTGTTCCTGCCGATGATCGCGCTCGTGGACTGGGGGGTGTCCTTCCCGATCGCGCTCGTGCTCGGAGGACCTCGGCTTGCGTACGCGACGACCGGGGTCCTCACCAGCTTCACGATCCTCGCGCTGTACGAGTGGAGCCATTTCCTGATCCATACTCCCTACCGACCCAAAGGACGCTATTTCAAGGCGATTTGGCGCAACCATCGCTTGCACCACTTCAAGAACGAGCGCTACTGGTTCGGCGTGACCTCGACCGTTGGCGATCGTGTGATCGGCACGCTTCCCGACCAGCGCACCATCTCCCGCTCACCCACCGCCCGCTCGCTTCACAGCGAGGACTGAGAGCCAAACGCTATAGCCACGCCGCCGCTAACCAACAGGCTCTGTAATGCACGCTCTCCTGGGAGCCCCATGTCACTCCTGGGAGAGTAGACGTTACGCAACTCTGCGTAACGCAAACTTGCGTAATCAAGCCCGGTGTTGCTCTAGCAAAGCTGTAGCGGCGCTGGCCGGGATCAAGCCGTCGCTCGACCACCTCGTCCAGCAAGCGCTTGAACTCCGCGTCCTCGCGCAACTCCTCCTCCAGACGCCGGCGCATGCGCGCAGTGGCGATCGCCAGGACCTCGTTGCGCAGGTTGCGCCCGCGGCGCTCCTGCAGCGTGCCCTCGCCGAGGATGTATGCGCGATGCTCGTCGAGGCGCTCGATCAGCTCATCCACGCCCTTGTTATGGGCGGCCTCGGTCTTGACGATCGGCACGCGCCATCGCGCCACGCGCATGAGTCCCCGCTGACGTTCGCCAGCGACAGCACGCCGCGAATCTCGCGCACCATCGTGTCCGTCAACGGATGGTCGGCCTTGTTGATGACGATGATGTCCGGGATCTCCATCACGCCCGCCTTCAACGCCTGGATCGAGTCGCCGGAGCCAGGCATCAGCACGAGCACGATCGTGTCGGCATGGTCGATGATGTCGATCTCGGCTTGACCGACTCCGACGGTCTCCACGAACACGTCCTCGCGACCTGCCGCGTCCAGCAGGAGCGCCGCCTGCAGAGCAGCCTCCGAGAGGCCGCCCAGCGCACCGCGATTGGCCATCGAGCGGATGAACACGCCCTGGTCGAGGAAGTGCTCGGTTAGGCGGATGCGGTCGCCCAGCAGCGCACCTTGGGTAAAGGGCGAGGAAGGGTCGATCGAGAGCACGCCGACAGAGCGGCCCGCCTCTCGCCTTGCCTTGGTCAGCGCGCCGATCAGCGTCGACTTGCCGACGCCCGGGCGGGCCCGTGAAGCCGTAGACCGCCGCTTTGCCGGTGTGGGGGTAGACCTCGCGCACCAGCTCCCAGCCCTCGGGGCGGTCGTCCTCGACGAGCGTGATCGCGCGCGCGAGCGCACGGCGGTCGCCGTCGAGCAGACGTTGGGCGAGCGTGGAGGTCACGCGCGGAAGTATCTCGGAAAGCCGCTCGGACCCACACATCGCCTCACGTCCGGGGTCTGAGGGCCCATCACGAAGCGGGAAGCCGTTACATGCTCTGCCGCGTCCAGCACGCCGATGCGACGCGTAGCTCTAGGATGCGCGCTCGTGAAACAGCTCAAAGCAGCGTTGCGCACATGGCGGTGGATGCGCGCACACAACATGATCAATCGTCATTTCGTTCTGCTCGGTGCGCGGCTGGCTGTTGCTGAAGCTGCGATACGGCAAGCGCTTCCAGACCGAAGGCATGTGCTTTATCTGCCCGCGTGTGAAGTTCGAGATCGGTAGGAACGCCACTCTGCGCATGGGTCGCTGGTCGTGGATCGGCCACGACTCGAAGATCCGCGTGCACGAGGGCGAAGTCTCGATCGGATCCAAGACAGTGATGGGCCAGGAGTGCACGATCTCCGCCTACCAGCATGTGTCGATCGGCAGCGAGTGCATCATCGCCGACAGGGTGATGCTGATCGACTTCGATCACGGCGTGGTCGAAGTCGAGCGCCCGATCCGTCTGCAAGGCATCTACAAGCGCGATGTGCGTGTCGGCAGCAATGTTTGGATGGGTTATGGGTCGTGCGTATTGAGAGGAGTGAGCGTTGGGCACAACAGCATCGTGGGCACGAATGCCGTGGTGACCAAGGACGTGCCCGAGAACGCGGTCGTCGGGCGGCGTGCCGGCGCGAGTGCTGCGGATGCGCGAGGCACCGGAGCATTGCGCTGGGAGTAGGGCCGGCTCCGCTTGTACAGCCGTCGGAGCTTCGAAAGCGTCGAGCTCCTTTATCCGCGTGGTATGTGCGGTAGATGCTGCGCCGCCGCGACGAAATCCTCCGGCGCGTCACCCATTTCCCGACCGACCTGTCCGGCCAGGCGCTCGTGCAGCGCTCCACGCCGGCGCTCGCCACGCCGTTGCGTGCTCAGCACGCGCCTGGCGACACCCAGCAACCAGGGCAATGGATCGACCGGGATCTCCTCGAAGCGCCGCCAGCACACAACGAATACCTCGGCGACAACATCCTCAGCCGTCGAGACCTCAGCCCGGCGCAGCACGTATGCCTTGACCGTCGGGGCGTACTTGATGTAAAGCAACTCGAATCGCAATCGCCTCTCCACAACCACTATGTGGCCGGATGCCGAGGAAGCGTTACATCTCGGCTCAGTCGACCGACCCGGCCGGCACTACCCATTCGCAGGACTGACCGGTCACTGCGACAATCAGATCGAAGTCGCTGTCGTAGTGCAAGACCGTCAAGCCGTCGGCCTCTGCCGCAGCGGCAACGAGCAGATCCGGCAACTTGCGGCCGCGCCGGTGCTTGGCTGCAAGCAGGCGTTGTACCTGCTTGGCGCGACGCACGTGCTCGGCGGTCGTATCGAGCGGTGCAAATACTTCGACGGCATCGGCGAGACGATCCCACTCGGCTGCGTTACGTGCTGAAAATCCGATCTCCAGGTCGCTGATGCCGGCGCGAGCCAATTGCCCGAGCTGCACAAGCGGCTCGATCGTCTTGCGGACCGTGGGCTCGCGCAACCGAGTGAGGACGCTGGTATCGAGAAGATGCGTCAGCGCCATGCCTGCTCGCGCGGCGCGAGCTCGGCGTCGGCAAGCGCGTCTAGACGTTCTTTGACCATCGCGCCGCGATCCTCCCCGACCAACCGCAGGGCGCGGTTGACGGTCTCCTTGATCGTGTCTACGCCAAGTTGAGCACGTGCGTTCGCGAGCACTTGCTCATCTATGTCGACTAGATGCTTTGCCACACCGACCAGTATATACCATCTAACTTAAATATATACGACTGGCCCACCGGAGTGCCGGTCAGTCAGGTCACGGCGCAAGCAACGCGAGCGGATCGGCGTGCACTGCCAGGTTGCGCAGAGCACTAAGATCCGCGTCTGGGCCGGCCGCAAGCGCCTTCTCGAACTCGGCGCGGTGGCCGGCAAAGCGCTCCTGCGCATATGGGACCGCCAACCCACGAGACACCATGAATGCCCAGTCGCTGGCCTGCAGTGCGAGCAGCTCCCGCAACGCGGCGCCACCCGCTTCGCGGCCGGCGGCCAACGTCTCAAGCTCCGCCGCGCGGGTCGCGAAAGCCATGTCTGACACGGCCGGGCCCGACCAGGTCGAGAGGTCGCCGTCGGTGCCCCAGGTGCTCGCATCCCACTCCGGTGAGCCAAGCGGCGCGGGCTGTGCCATCGCCGTGGCTTCGTCGAGACGCACGAGCTTCAATCCCTCCTTCGCACACTCCTCCACGACGGCTCGTAGCCACGTCACGCCCTCGTACCACCAATGCCCGAGCAACTCAGTGTCCAGCGCGCACACGACCAACCCGCCGCCGGGCAGCGCCTCCCCACCTTCAGCTGTCTCATTGGCGGCTCTGAGCCGCTCGATCGTCGCGGCCACGAACTCCTTGGCGTGCTCGCGCGCGAGACCTGTCGCCGACCCATAGTCGTAGGTGCTGCCGTCGTTGGCCCACGGTTGGTGGTGGTGGACTGTGTGATGGTGGTAGTCGCGGTAGCTGCCGTGCGCCGGATAGCCGCCGTCGCTCCACACGCGCGCGATCGTGACGCGATCGATCGGGACGAGCACGACGCCCGATTCGCCGACGAGCGGACGCAGGTGCTCGCGAGCGCCGAGGCCGTAGCGGTTGGTCAACTCCACGCACGTCGCGCGCACACCGGCTTCCTCGAGCAGCGGCTCCAGATGCGGGGCATGGGCGCACTCGGGTAGCCAGAAGCCTCCTTGCCAGCCATTGCCAAAGCGCGCGCGATGGGAGTCCACGCCGATCTGTACCTGTGCGCGCACGCCTGCGTCCGTTGCCAGCAACGGCAGTACCGCGTGCGTGGCCGACGAGGTCCATTGCGCGTGGCGTCCGAGCGCGCCGAGCAGGTCTCCCCCGCGTTCGCGGAAGCGCTCTAGAACTTGCTCGTACTCGCCCCACGAGCGCTCCAGCTCGCGCGCCAGCTCGTCAAAGCCGTTCTCGCGCAGCCCGGCGATGTCTTCGGCGTGCGTGCGTCGACGAACCTCATCCACGAAGGCCTCGAAGCGCTCCCCCACGCCCGCTGCTTCCAGCTGGTCGCACAGGACCGGTGTCAGCGACAGCGTCAGCGGCGCGCCCTCGTCGAGCAGGTCGAGCAGCGGCAGGTAGCTGCCGGAGATCGCCTCCCACAGCCACTCCTCGCCAAAAGGCCAGGTGCCAAAGCCCTCCACGTAGGGCATGTGCGTGTGCAGGACGATCGCCAGCTGCCCTGCTGGGGAAGAACGTCTCATGGCCTGGCGGCCGTGAGAGGTTGGAGCTGGTATCTCACGGCCTGACGGCCACGGCCGGCACGAGGGTGTCGCCTCTCACGGCCGGCAAACGGCGATGAAGTCGAGTGCCTTGTCGAGATCAGCCTCGGCGCCGAGCGCAGCGCGAAGTCGCTTGCGGCTATCGCGGGCGTGAACCAGTCGTAGAAAGGCTTGGTCAAGCGCAGGCGTGGGTGGACCGCATCCCAGCCGAGCTTCAGTGCCAGCGCATGTGCTCGCAGCTTGCGCGCGTGGAAGAGGCCAAACATCTCGACCTTGGCAAACGTCCCTTCGCACAGCTCCTGGAACTCGCGCGAGCGGTACTCGTGCACGTGCCAAGGATTATCCGAGCGCTCCGCGCCCTTGGGCGCCAGTGTCAGGACATTGGGTGTCGAGACGAACACAACGCCCGTCTCACCCACGAGCGAGCGGAAGTGAGCGAGCACAGCCGCCGGGTCCTGCAGGTGCTCGATCGTCTGCAGGAACACGACCGCATCCGCCGGCTCGGGGAATGTCTCGACAAGATCGCGAGCGAAGCGCAGGTTGGCGCGCTGGTAGCGCAGGCGCGCGTGCTCGTGCGCCTCTGGGTTGGCGTCGACCCCGACGACCGAAGCGGCGCTGCCCGCGAGCACGTTCGAGCCATAGCCCTCACCACAAGCCATGTCGATCGCGCGCAACCCGGCCACTCGTGTGGCGATCCACTCGTAAACCGCCAGGTGGCGCCTGAACCAGTAGTTCTCCTCCGGCACGTCCGGCAGCGTGCGCTCGCCGGTGAGCGCGAGCGGCGGCACGCCCTCGGGCTGGTTGTCCTGCAGGAAGAGTGGCGCCGGGGCAGAGGTACCCTCTGGGGCAGAAGCACCCTCATGGCACAGGCGGAGGGACCGGACACGGGGCGCGAGTATACGTGTCGCACGTGTGCTCCGGCAGTGCGCATCGTCTGTGCCGGTGCCTTATTGTGCCCGGCCGTGACACCCCTTACCGACGCGGAGGAGATCCGCGACGTCAACACCCGCTACCACGACGTGGCGGCCAACCACTACGACGCCAAGTGGGGCATCGACTTCGGCGATGTCGGCCAAGCGCAGGTCACCTCCAAGGTGCGCAAGGCGCTCGGCAGCGAGCCCACTCGCTTCGAGCGCTCCCTGGAGATCGGCTCGGGTACCGGCTACTTCACGCTCAACCTGATGCTCGCCGGGCTGATCGGCAAGGCGACCTGCACCGACATCTCTCCCGGGATGCTCGCGGCGCTGAGCGCCAACGCCAAGCGACTCGACCTCGACGTGACGACAGTGCCCACCGACGCCGAGCGCCTGCCGTTTGCGGACGCGAGCTTCGACCTGGTGATCGGCCACGCGATCCTGCACCACATTCCCGATCTCGCGCAAGCCTTCCGCGAGTTCGCGCGTGTGCTCGCCCCCGGCGGCACAGTGCTGTTCGCGGGCGAGCCCTCGCGCTACGGCGACCGCCTGGCGAAAGTGCCCAAGCGCGCCGCGGGCGCCGTCGCGCCACTTTGGCGCCGGGCGATCGGTGCGCGCCCCGCGCCACCGGCGGACGGAGGCGCACCGGAGGCGTCGCTTGAGGGCTTCGTAGACGTGCACGCCTTCTCCCCGGGCGAGCTCTCCGGCTTCGCAAGCCAGGCCGGCTTCACCGACATCCGCGTCACCGGCGAGGAGTTGCTCGCCAACTGGTTCGGCTGGACCAACCGCACGTTGGAGGCCACCGCCCATCCCGAAGACGTGCCTTGGGGTTGGCGCAACTACGCGTATCGCGGCTATCTGACGTTGCAGGGCGTGGACCGCAAGTTGCTGGAGTCCCGCCTGCCGGCGGCGATGTTCTACAACCTGATTGTCAAGGCTTCCAAGCCGTAAAGGCATATGGGTCCAAGGACCCTTATGTGCTGAGCTGGATTGATGGGAATCCCTAACCGCCCACGAGCGTCGTCCGTGGCGCGCCCATCCGACCGACCCGACTCGCTTCCGCTGTTCCGAGGCACCCGCCCACTCAAGCGCTGGCGCTACGTGGGGGTGTTTGGCGAGCAGTTCATGATCTGCGCGGCCTCTATTCAGGTCGGGCCGGCGCGGCAAACGTTTTGGGCGGTGTTCGAGCGCGAAAGCGCCCTGAAGAGCACACCCTCTGGGGCGCCCCCTGAAGGGCCCACCCTCTGGGGCGCAAGCAGACAGGCAAGCGGTGCGATGACAGAGCGCACGCGCATGATCCCGCGGCGTGGAGCGCTCGACTTGACGGCGGGGCGGCTGCGAATCCGTGACGACGCTGTCCTGCTCGACCTGCACTACAGGAAGACGACGGCATCGAAGCAAAGTGCCCAAACGGCAACGCATATGTGTGGACGCGCAAGCAAGCTGGCGTACGCGCTCACGGCCAACTGGCTCTCGGCGCCCGCCCGCCGATCGCGATCGACGCGCTTGCCGTGATCGACGACACCGCCGGCTACCACGCACGCGTGACGGAGTGGTGGTGGGCCGCCGGGGTCGGTAGTGCGCCGGACGGTACCCCGCTCGCATTCAACCTCGTGCAGGGCGTCAACGACCCGCCGGCCGGCAGCGAGCGCGCGATATGGGTTGCGGGCGTTCCCCACGAGGCGCCACCGGTGCGCTTCTCCGCCGATCTGCGCTCGATCTCTTCAGACGACGGCTCGGAGCTGCGCTTTGCTCCCGAGGCCGAGCGCAGCCGCCGCGACAACCTGTTGTTCGTGCGCAGCGACTACCGCGCCCCGTTCGGCACATTCAGCGGCAAGCTGCCGGGTGGCATCGGGCTCGCACACGCCGTCGGGGTGGTCGAGCATCACCGCGCGCACTGGTAAACAGGGATACAAATAGCTTTTCCAGGTGGATCGACCTGAACGGCGACGTGCATTTAGCTCAGACGGGCGATGTCCCCGACGCGACCTCGAGTCCCCCGCACACGGTCTCCACGACCATCTGCTTGGCTCGCTCGAACTCCTCCTCGCCCTGCGGCAACAGCCCGAAGATCCAGCCGGTCAAGACCTGCTCGATCGCGCCGTAAAAAGTCATCGCGGCAAACTCGGCGTCGATGTCGGCCTTGAAGATGCCTTCCTGCTGGGCCTTGGTGACGATCTCGCCGATCAGGCGGTAGGCCTCGCGGATTTGGCCCAAGTGCGTCTGGCCGAAGGAGTTGGCCGCACGCGTGACCTCGACGATGATCACCTTCATCAGGTCGGGGTCGTGGCGGTAGCTGTCGATGATGAACGAGGCGATCGCACCGAGCTTCTCGCGCACCGGGACCGGCTTGCGGTCGACCTCGCGGATCATCTCGAGCATCACGCCCCAACGCTCCAGGAAGAGCGTGTTGAGCACTTCCTCCTTGGAAGGGAAGTAGTGGTAGAGCAGGCCGTAGGCCACACCGGCCTCATCCGCGATGTCCGACACGCGGCAGGCGTGAAAGCCCTGGCGCGCGAACACGCGCACGGCCGCGTCGAGGATCGCGCGGCGACGGTCGGGGACGGCCTTGGCCCTCGTGGAGCTCACCCCTCACCCCCGGTAGGGGTCCTTCCCTCCCCGAAAACGGGGGGGAAAGAGGAGTCAATGTGTGGAGGGATCGTATCGCCCTCGCCCCCGTCGGAAGACGAAGCGTGTGCCTGTGCTGAGGAGCGGTGGTACAGCTTGGGGCGGCGATGAGAGAGCAGCGGCACGCGCTTGCGAATGTCGTCCTGGTGCTCGAAGTCAAGCTCCGCGACGATATGCCCGGGCTTCTCGCCGTCAGCACGGGCGAGCACGGTTCCCCAGGGATCCACGATCAGCGAGCTCCCGCCCGAATGGTGACCGCCAGGGTGCTTGCCAACCTGATTGGCTGCCACGACGAAAACCTGGTTCTCGATCGCCCTGGCCCGTATCAGCGGCTCCCAGTGGTCGCGCGTGGTCGGCTGCGTGAACGCCGCCGGCAGCACGACGATTCGCGCGCCACGCAGCGCCAGCACACGGAACAGCTCGGGGAAGCGCAGGTCGTAGCAGATCGACATGCCCAGCTTCGTGCCGTCGTCCAGCTCGCTGACGACGACCTCCTCGCCCGGCTCGTCCGTGTCGGACTCGCAGTAGCGCTTGCCCTCGATCTCCACGTCGAACATGTGCAGCTTGCGATACACCGCCTTGATCTCGCCGTCGGGGCCGACGTGCACGGAGGCGTTGGAGAGCTTCTCGCGCCCCTCGACACGCTCGGCGATCGAGCCGGCCACAAGATCGAGCTTCAGCTCGGCTGCCGTCGCGCGCGCCCACGCGATCGCGCTTCCGTCGAGCGGCTGTGCGCCGGCGCGCAGATCCTCAGGGGTGCCCATGACCGTCCACTTCTCGGGCAGCACGACCAGCGTCGCGCCATCGGCCGCCGCGGCACGCACCTGCTTGTCCGCGGCCGCGATGTTCGCCTCGACATCCGCACCGGAATTCAGCTGAACGGCGGCAGCCTTCATGCGCTCCCTGAACTTACCGGTGTCCCGGTGGGTGGATAGATTGACTGGTCAGTCAATAAGCGAAGAATAGCGCTGCCTCGACCTATGCCCACGCTTCGCCGAACGCGAACGCTCTGAAGCCTCAAGCGCCCGCGCTCGCGCTGCGAAGCAAGCTCGGCCAACAACAGCTTCGAGTGGATCGCGCCGATCAGCTCGCGCAGCGGCTCGGCGCCGGCCGCGATCATCTCCACCGCCCGCTCCACCTCGACCTCGCCGACGAGACGGTCGAGCAGCGCACGAACCTCCTCCTCCACCAGCGGCCCGAGCGCCTCGCGGTAGCGCAGCGTGTCGTACACGGTGAAGCCGAGCGCCTCCTCGTATCCCCCGGCGCGAAAGCGCGAGATCGCCTCGATGATCTTCACGTCGTCAGCGTCATAGCCGCCGCGACCCGGCGTGAGCACACCAATCTCCTTGAGGCGCTGCAGCACGTTGGCGGGAATCTCGTAGCGCTCGCGGATCTCCTTGGCGGACACACGGCCGTGCTCCGCGCCGGCGAGCGCGCGCTCGAGGATGCTGTCCTCCAGCTCCAGCAGCGCGCTCACGCGCTCGGGGTTCTCCTCCAGCACCTCCTTGATCACGCGCAGCGGCATGAAGCGCTCTTCCTGCAGGCGCTTGATCAGCTGGATGCGCTCGACCAGCTCGGGGGGGTAGTAGGCCATGTTGCGGCTCGTGCGTCGAATGTCCTCGCCGTCGCCGAGCAGGCCCTCGCGGATGTAGTGACGGATCGTAGGGGCGCTCACACCGGAGCGCTCGGCAAGCTCGGCCATCTTGAGAAGCGAGCTCGGAAGCAGCCGCCCGTCTGGGCCTTCATGCCAAGAACGAGTCTTGCTTGGCCGTCTCGCTGGTCCGGCGACGGCCCCCTGCTCCAGCAGCTCGGCCACCTGCTCCTCGGAGTAGCCGGCGGCGCGCAGCACCTGCTCGGTGTGCTCTCCCAACGCGGGGCCGGGCAGGCGGTTGTGCTCGCCCGGGGTGCGGTCAAGCTTGACGGGGATGCCGAGTTGGCGAACTCCGGCATCGACGCCGGGCTGGTCGAGCGTGACGACCATCTCGCGCTCTTGCACCAGATCGGAGCCGAGTACCTCGTCCAGATCGAGCACTGGCTCCAGGCAGCAGTCGTGTTCACCGGCGAAGCTGAGTCCACTGCGCACGCGTACGGCCCTTGAAGATCTCCGCAACCTGCTCATGCGCCTCGGAGCCCGGTTTCTCGAACTGCTTCTCGATCAACTCCTCTCGCTCCACGCCTCGACACCACGCCTGCCAGAACTTTGGCTCCAAGGCGCCGAGCGAGACCCAGCCGTCGGCACACTCATACGGCCGGTAACAGATCACGGAACCGGCCAGAAGCTGCTCGCCGCGCTTGGGCACCACGCCGTCGGCGAAGTATTGGCCGACGACCATCGCGAGCCACGAGAGCGCTCCGTCGGCCATCGAGATGTCGACCATCTGACCCTCACCGGAACCGGGTTTGCCGGTTGACCCGTCGCGCTCGCGCAGCGCGGCCAGAATGCCGAACGCCGCCATCAGCGCTCCGCCTCCGAGGTCTGCGATCTGGCCGGCCGCTTGCGTGGGATGCCCGCCTGCATCGTTGCCTTCGCCCGTCAAGCCCAGCAGCCCGATCAAACCGAGGTAGTTCATGTCGTGGCCTGAGGCATCGCGCTTGGGGCCCGTCTGGCCATAGCCGCTGATCGCGCAGTACACGAGTCCCGGGTTCTCCTCGCGCATGCGCTCGTAGCCGACGCCCAGGCGATCGAGCACACCTGGGCGAAATGACTCGAGCACGACGTCGTATTCGCGCACAAGTCGCAGCAGCACCTCGCGTCCGGCCTCGCTCTTGAGGTCGATGCGGATCGAGCGCTTGTTGCGGTTCAGTGACAGGAACATCGCCGACTTCGCGCTGTCCTCGGCGCCTTCGTAATACGGGGGCGCCCAGCGGATGTAGTCGCCCGCGCCGGTGTCCTCCACCTTCAGCACCTCGGCGCCGAAGTCGGCCAGCAGCAGCGAGCAGAAGCCGCCGGGGAGTAGGCGCGAGAGGTCCAGAACCCTTATCCCTGAAAGCGGGAGGCTCATCGCGCCTTCCGCGACACGATTGGGAAGGGCGGCAGGCCCATCAGGCGATGCCGAGCAGCCCGCGCGCCTCGGCCACCGTGGCCGGACGGCGGCCAACGTCTTCGGTCATCTTGCGCGCCTGGGCGATCAGATCGCCGTTGGAGCGAGCCATCGTCGCCGCCAGGCAGGTACAGGTTGTCCTCGACGCCGGCCCTGATCGAGCCGCCCAGCGTGAGCGCCGTGGCGATCAACGTCCACTGGTCGCGGGAAATGCCGATCACCCCCCAGTGGTGTTTGACATGCCCGCCGCCGGGGACGCCGCCGATGTTGTCGACCATCGCCGCAAGGTTGCGCGGCGTGGGCGGAATGCCGCCGACGACGCCCATCACGCAATCGACGTGCAGGGGAGCCTTCAGCACCCCCATATCCACCAACGGCGTGAGCGAGCCGACGTGGCCGATGTCGAAGCACTCGTGCTCGGGCTTGATCCCCAGCTCGTTCATCGCCGTGCAGCAGCTCGACGATCTCCTCGAACGGGTTCTGGAAGACCATCTTGAAGACGAAGTCTTTGCGCGTGCGCGAGTACTTGGCGTAGTTCATCGAGCCCATGTTCAAAGCCGCCACTTCGGGGCGACAGGCGCGCAGGTACTCGATGCGCGTGGACACCGGCACGCCGATCGTGCCGGTGGAGTAGTTGATGATCACGTCGTCCACCGCGCCCCTGATCGCCTCGGTGATCGCGGAGAAGTCCTCGATCTCATAGCGACGGGGTGCCGTCGGGTTTGCGGGCGTGGATGTGGATCATCGACGCGCCCTCGTCGACCGCCCGACTTGGCCTCCGCGCCGTACTCCTCGGGCGTGTAGGGGATCGCCGGGCACTGCTCGCGGTTGGCGATCACCCCCGAGATCGAGCAGGTGATGACGACGGGATCCTCAAGGCTCATTAACTAGTCCCCTTCCATGGGTACGTAGGGCAAGCTGGGCAAGGAGTAGCGGGCCCACCCACCCGCAAAATGTGCTCTGCACATGAGCGACTGAGGACGCTGCCCAGCGCCGCCATACGTGCTCATGGTCATACCGGCACCACCCCAGACTTCTTGTAGGGACGCTCGATCTTCTTGCCCTCGGCCAGCTCCAGCCCGCGGCAGATCGTGGCGCGCGTCTCGCGCGGGTCGATCACGTCGTCGACGAGGTCGTTGCCGGCGGCGATGTAGACGTCGAACATCTTTTTGAAGTTCTCGACCAGCTCGGCCTTCTTTGCGGCCGGGTCCTCGGCGGCGTCGACCGCCTTGCGGAAAGCGATCTCCACGACGCCCTCGGCGCCCATCACGCTGATCTCGGCGCTTGGCCACGCCACGATCAGGTCGGGCTCGTACGCGCGTCCGCACATCACGTAGTAGCCGGCGCCGTAGGCCTTGCGCGTGATGACCGTGATCTTGGGGACGGTGGCGTTGGCGACCGCGTAGAGCATCTTGGCGCCGTGGCGGATGATGCCTTCGGCCTCCACCTTCGTGCCGACCATGAAGCCCGGGACGTCCTGGATGAACACCAAGGGAATCCCGAACGCGTTGCAGAGGTTGACGAAGCGGGCTGCCTTGTCAGCGGAGTTGTTGTCGAGAATGCCCCCGAGCTGCTTGGGCTGGTTGGCGACGATCCCGGCGGGCCGGCCGCCGAAGCGGGCGAAGCAGGTGATGATCGTCTTGGCCCACTGGCCCTTCATGTCGAAGATCTCGCCGTCATCGACGATGCGCTTGATGATCTCGTACATGTCATACGGCTTGCGGTTTGACTCAGGCAGCACGTCGAGCAGCTCCTCGTCGCCGCGCTCGATCGGATCGGACACGGTCCGGATCGGCGGCGGCGAGCTCGCAGTTCTGGGGCATGAACGAGAGGTATTGCTTGATCCGCTCGATGCACTCCTCGTCGCTCGCGACCTCCATGTCGCCCACGCCAGACTTGCGGCAGTGCACGCGCGAGCCGCCCAGTTCCTCCTGGGTGACGTCCTCGCCGACGGCGGCGCGCACGAGATGCGGTCCGGCGAGCGCCATCGAGCCACGTCCCTTGACCATCGGCACGAAGTCGGCGAGCCCGGGGATGTAGGCGGTGCCGGCGGCGCACGGTCCCAGCAACGCCGCCACCTGGGGAATCACGCCGCTCATGATCACCTCCTCACGAAAGAGGTGACCCGAGCCCGCGAACATCGCGCCGGCGGCCTCCTGCACGCGCGCACCGGCGGAGTCGAGCAGCCACACGAACGGGATGCGCTTCGTCAGCGCAAGCTCGCGCAGGCGGGTGACCTTGAACTCTCCCGTCATGCCCATCGAGCCGGCCATCACAGTGAAGTCGTATGCGCACACTGCCGTGAGACGCCCGTCAACCTTGCCGTAGCCGGTGATGACCCCGTCGGCAGGTGCGTCGACGCCGTCCATCGCGCGCTGGGAGGTGTGCGGCTTGCCGTGGATGCCGAGCTCGACGAACGTGCCCTCATCCACGAGCAGCGCGATCCGCTCGCGTGCGGTCAAGGCGCCCTTCTCGTGCTGCTTGTCGATCTTCTCCTGGCCGCCGCCGAGGCGGATTTGGGCGCGGCGGGCGTGCAGATCCTCGACCAGCGGGCGCAAGAGCGATGTGGTCTGCTCGGCGCTCATCGGCTTCACCGGGCGATGCCCCGCGCGCGCGCAGGGGGCATCGGCTTCTCGAAGCACATCTGGCAGGCCCCCCTCGCTCGTGGGCGCACAGAGGACATCACATTTTGGAAGTACACGTTCATCTGCCCCTCCACTGCGGCTCGCGCTTCTCGAAGAACGCTGTCACGCCCTCCACGATGTCCTCGGTGGAGATCGCCAGGGTCAACTGCGCACGCAGATAATCCAAGGCGTCGTCGAGCGGCATGTCGAGCTGGCGACGCATCGCTTCCTTGCCCAGGCGCATGATCACCGGAGACTTCGACGCGAGCTTGGCGGCCCACTCGTCCACGGCGGCGTCGAACTCGCCGGCGGGGACAACCTTGTTGACGAGCCCCGCCGCGAGCGCGTCCTGGGCCGACCAGCGCTCACCGAGCAAGAGCAGCTCGTTGGCCTTCTTGCGCCCGATGTTGCGATAGATCAGCGCCATGATCATGAACGGGAACGCACCGACGTTGATCTCGGGCGTGCCGAACGTGGCGTCCTCGCCGGCCACGATCAGGTCGCAGGCGAGCGCGATCCCAAGCGCTCCCGCGAGCACGTGCCCGCGCGCGGCGCACAGAGTGGGCTTGCCAAGCCCGACGATCAGCTTGAACAGCGATACGAAGCGATCGGAGCCGAAATGCTTGTGCACGAGCGCCACGTCGGCCGCGAAGCCGCCGAGGTTGGCGCCGGAGGAGAAGACCGTGTCGTGCGAGGAGGCGAGCACGACCACGCGCACCGCGTCGTCATCGCGGGCGCGCTCGAAACCGGAGATCAGCCCCTCGAGCACCTCAGCCGAGAGCGCGTTGCGCGTGGCGGGCTCGTTGAGCGTGATGCTCGCCACGCCGGCGGTCACAACCTCATAGAGGACCTTGTCGCTCGTGCGTCCGCGGACGGGGCAGGCTCGGATGGGGTCTGCTCATTGCTCACGAGCGCATCCTATCCAGATCTGACGCCAGTGAGAAGTGCGAAGTCCTACTGTTTACTTTCTTGCATCCGTGCGTTAGCGTGATCGCACAGGAGCGAGCCCACGAAATGAGGCGTCCGCCGGGCGTCCGAGCACACGAGGAGACCAGCCCAATGGCAACCGCCGAGAGCGTTCTGAAGCCCGACCACCAGAGCAAGCGCAAGCACTTCATCTTCACCGACGAGCACGAACAGCTGCGCGAGTCGATCCGCACCTTCGTAGCCAAGGAGCTGGCGCCGCACGCGATGGAGTGGGAGGAGACGACCTTCCCCGACTCGGTGTTTCATCGCATGGGCGAGCTCGACCTGCTCGGCCTGGACAAGCCAGAGGCCTACGGCGGCCAGGGCGGCGACTACTTCACGAGCCTCGTGCTCGGCGAGGAGATGACTGGCGCGAACTCGGGCGGGCTGGCGATGGGCGTGGCCGTGCACACCGACATGGCGATGCCCCCGATCCTCGCGTTCGGCAGCGAGGAGCAGAAGCAGGAATGGGTGGTGCCCGCGATCAAAGGCGAGAAGATCCTGTGCATCGGCATCACCGAGCCCGACGCCGGCTCGGACGTGGCGGGGATCAAGACGCGTGCTGTCAAGGATGGCGATGAGTACGTGATCAACGGCTCGAAGACCTACATAACCAATGGCCACCGCGCCGACGTGATCGTGCTCGTGACGAAGACCGACCCCGATGCGGGCTACGGTGGCTTCACGCTGTTCCTGGTGCCGATGGACGCGCCTGGCGTGATCCGCGAGAAGAAGCTCGAGAAGCTCGGAATGCACGCCTCCGACACGGCGCTGCTCGCCTTCCAGGACGTGCGCGTGCCCGGAGACCGCCGTGCTCGGCGAGGTCGGGCAAGGGCTTCTACCACATCATGTGGGAGCTTCAGGGCGAGCGCCTGATCGGCGCTGCCGGCTCGGTGGCGGGCGCGCAGAAATGCTTCGATCGCACGCTCGTATACGCCAAAGAGCGCAAAGCGTTCGGCCGCGAAATCGGCAAATTCCAGGTGATCCGGCACAAGTTCGCCGAGATGGCAACGAAGATCGAGAGCGCGCGCCAGATGGTGTACGTGACCGCGTGGCGCTTTCGCCAACGGCGAGTACCCCGTGCGCGAGATCTCGATGGCCAAGCTGCACGCCTCGCGCATCGCCGTGGAAGTCGCCGACGAGTGCATCCAGATCCACGGCGGCGCGGGCTACATGAAGGAGTACGGCGTCGAGCGCGCGTGGCGCGATTCGCGGTTGAACCGCATCGGCGCGGGGACCGACGAGATCATGCTGGACGTCATCGGCCGCTCGTACGGCCTTTGATCCACCGGCCGCCGACGGTGAATGCACCTTCTGAGCCTGAGAAGACATGGCCGCATGCGGCCATGTCCCGACGGCGCATGCGCCGTCGGCCGGCCGGCACATGTGCCGGCCGGAACTGCCCAAATTAATCGATGAGTAATCCCACTCCCCCATTCGGCGAGGAGCACGAGGAACTGCGCGAGTCGGTTCGCGGTTTTCTCGACCGCGAATTCGCGCCCCACTCGCAGCAGTGGGAGGCCGAGCGCTGGTTTCCCGACGAGGTCTTCCCGAAGCTCGCCGCGCAGGGACTGCTCGGCCTGAAGTACCCGACCGAGCTGGGCGGGCAGGGCGGCGACTACCTGCACGAGGCGGTGCTCGTCGAGGAGCTCTCGCGGATCGGCTCCGGCGGCACCGCCGCCGGGATCGGCGCACACATCAACATCGCCACGCCGCCGATCTGGAAGTTCGGCACCGACGAGCACAAGCAGCAGTACCTCGTGCCCGCGATCAAGGGCGAGAAGATCGGCGCGCTCGCGATCACCGAGCCCGACGCCGGCTCGGATGTGGCCGCGCTGCGCACGAAGGCCGAGCGCGTCGACGGCGGCTGGGTGGTGAACGGCGAGAAGACCTACATCACCAACGGCGTGCGCGCGCACTTCATGGTGACTGCGGTGAAGACCACCCAGGAGGGCGGCCACCACGGGATCTCGTTCTTGATCATCGACCGCGGCGAGGGCGTCAGCTCCTCCAAGCTCGAGAAGCTCGGCTGGCACGCCTCGGACACCGCCACGATCTCCTTCGAGAACGTGTTCGTGCCCGAGCAGAACCTGCTCGGCGAGCTGCACGAGGGCTTCAAGCTGATCATGGCCAACTTCCAGTGGGAGCGCCTGGCGATGGCGCTTGGGCACGGTCGGCGCGATGCAGCTCGCCTACGAGCGCACCGCCGAGTACGCGCGCGAGCGCACCACCTTCGGCCGACCCCTCTCAAAGCACCAGGCGATCAAGCACAAGCTCGCCGACCTCGCCACGAGCGCCTACACCGCGCGCTGCGTCACCTACGACGCGCTGCGCCGCTTCGTCGCCGGCGAGGAACCCATCAAGGAGGTGACGATGGCCAAGCTGATGACGCAGCGCGCCTCCTTCGAGCTGATGGACGAGTGCCTGCAGATCCACGGCGGCATGGGCTACATGGGCGAGCACTGGGCCCAGCGCGCCGCCCGCGACGCCCGCCTCGGGCCGATCGGCGGCGGCAGCGGACGAGATCATGCGCGAGATCCTGGGGCGCCTGCTGGGGCTTGTAGTCGCGCGGCAGATCCGAGCGGGCTGATCCTCATGCCACGCCTATGTACAGGCGGCCAACGCTTCGCTGGTTCAGTCGCGCCGCGGCGTCATCGACTCCAGCGTCTCGCCGTTGTCTTTGATCGCCAGCTGCGTGTTGCCGGCCTTCTGCTCGGCGAAGTGCTTGCTGAGCATCGTCTCCTGGCCTTGGTAATTGGAGCCGATGTCCTGGCCGTAGAGCACGTCCGGCTCGGCCGCCATCCGCTCGAACGCCAGCTTGCACACCGGCTGGCGGTGCTCGACCATGAACGGCACGTCGCGCGCGCGCACCTCGAGCGCGGCGCGACGAGCCCTGTTTGCGCCGCCCTGAGAATAGCCGAAGCCGGGGTCGAAGAAGCCGGCGTAGTGGGTGCGCAGCTCGCCGGCCGTCGGGTCGTAGGCGAGCATCTCAGCCGCATAGGAAGGCGGGATGCTGACCCCCTCGGCTGAGAGCAGCAGATAGAACACCTCGGGCTCGAGCACGATCCGCCCGCCACGCTCGGGGTGCACCGGCTCCCAGTAGTCCTGCCACTTGAGCTTGCCGATGTGCTCGAGATCGACGGGCAGGCTGTTGCGCTTGGCGCGGTAGCCGACGATGTTCTCCGGGCTACCCTGGATGTTGAGGCTCAAGAACAGGCCGTCGGCCAGCGACAGCTCCGAGGCGCGCAGCGCATGGCTGTCCAGGTACAGCAGCGGGAACTCTTCGTGGACGGTCAGCAGCTCCGCGATCGCTCAGGCGCGCATCGCCATGGCTGAGACGGACCTGGTTGAGCGACAGGCCCTGCTTTACGCGAATCGCGAACGAGCGCGGAACGACCTCCAGGTAGAGCTTGCCGTGGTAGCCGGCGGCGATTTCGTCGAAGCGATGGCTGCGGTCGGTGATCACGCGCGTGAACACGTCCAGACGGCCGGTCGAGCTCTTGGGGTTGGTCTTGGCGCGAATCTCCTGCAGGCAGCCGCAGCTCCTCGATCAACGGCACCAGATAGGGCCGGTCGCGCTCCAAGCGTGGCCCCGTCGCGCAGGTCGATCTTGTCGAAGGCCAGATCCTCGATCTTCTCCTCGACGGTAGAGCCCGAGTCGGGCAGGAAGCTGCAGCGCAGCGCCCAGGCGAACTCGCCTAGGCGCAGATCCACGCTCGCGGGCTGGATCGACTCCGGTGGGACGCGCCAGTCGCCCGGCCGTGATCAATCTTGGCGCGTGACCGCCTCGCGCAGGCTCTGCGACGGCAGCACACCTGTTGCGACCCCGGTCCCGGCGCCCAAATCGGTCGGCCCGGCTGCTGTGTGACGGATGCTTGCCATGCGAGGCTGAGTCTATGCGGTGGACGTGACGGACTCGGGCTGGGGCCTCGCCAAACCAGCCTGCCCGCACCCGTGCCCGCGGTGGCTGTCCAGTCGTATGGACGGCGACTCAATTCTCGCGGCGTCGCTGCCGATGCATGAAGCGTGAACCGCTGCCTTACGCTGCTTCTTGCCGTCGCGATGACCGCGCTGACGCTCATCCTGCCCGTGACCGCGGGCGCATCGAGCACGCGCTCAAAGAAGGGCAGCGTGCATGTGCGCCACATCACGATCCACCATGCACCGCGCAAAGGCTCCAAACGCGGGCACAAACACAAGCGCAAGCACCATAAGCACAAGCGTGCCGTGCACCATGCGCACCGCTCGCGTCCGGCAACCGCTGCCGACGAATGCCCGAATGCCAACCTCACGCCCACGGCGAGCAACATCGCGAGCGTTGTCGCGGCGACGCTGTGCCTCGTCAACGACGAACGCGTCCGCTTCGGCGAGTCTGTCCTGATCGAAGATCCTCGCCTTGCCGGCGCGGCGATCGGACACTCGCGCGACATGGACGCAAACGACTACTTCTCACACACTAGCCCCAGTGGCCAGACGCTGCTGATGCGCATCCAGGCGAGCGGCTTCATCCCCAACGCCAATGTCGGCTATACGCTCGGCGAGAACATCGCCTGGGGCACATTGTGGCTGGGCACGCCGCGCTCGATCGTCAAGGCCTGGATGGAATCTCCAGGGCACCGCGCCAACATCCTCAACGGCTCCTACCGCTACACCGGCATCGGCATCGACCCGAACCTGCCCAGCTCGATGTCCAATGGACAGGCCGGCGGGATGTATACCCAAGACTTCGGGACGATCATCTCCTGACGCGGTCTGAGCGGGGAGCTGCTCCTCCTATCAGGCACCAGGCGGTTGTTGGGGTGAGCATTGGCTTGGCCGGGCGGATAACCTCCCGCGACCGACCACTACAAGGAGAATCGAAGCCATGGGAGTACTCGACGGTAAGTCCGCGATCGTGACCGGCTCGGCGCGCGGCATCGGACGCGCGACGGCTGAGCTGCTCGCCGCGCAGGGCGCGCAGGTCCTCATCAACGACCTCGACGGCGACGTCGCCGAGCAGGCAGCCAAAGAGATCGCGGGCGAGACCGCTGTGTTCTCCGGCGATTTGACGAAGGGCGACGCGCCCGAGAAGCTCGTGCAGAGCGCGATCGACGCGTTCGGGAAGATCGACATCATCGTCAACAACGCCGGCTACACGATCGACGCGCCGATCCACAAGATGTCAGACGAGCAGTTTCAGAAGATGCTCGACATCCACCTGATCGTGCCGTTCAAGGTGATCCGCGCCGCCGCGCCGCACCTGCGCGAGCCGGCCAAGAAAGAGCGCGAGGAAGGCAACGAGGTGTTCCGCAAGATCGTCAACATCTCCTCGATCTCGGGCACGATGGGCAACGCTGGCCAGGCCAACTACTCCTCAGGCAAGTCGGGCGTGGTGGGCCTCACCAAGACGATCGCCAAGGAGTGGGGCCAGTTCAAGGTTAACGTCAACGCGGTCGCCTTCGGCTTCATCGACACGCGCCTCACGGCCGCGAAGGTCGAGGACAACACGATGGAGATCGGCGGCGAGAAGGTGCAGCTCGGCATCCCTGAGCAGATGCGCGGAATGGCCTCGATGCTGATCCCGCTCGGACGTCCCGGCACAGCCGAGGAGGCCGCCGGCGGCGTCTTCTTCCTGTGCTCACCTTGGTCCAACTACGTGCACGGACAGGTGCTTAACGTCACCGGCGGACAGTTCGTCGGAATGACCTCCTAGTCCGCAGGGAGTAGGGCTTGCGTCCTGGTCTCCGGTAGTCCGCAGAAAGTGTGCCCCCCGCGCGCGCGGGGGGCATCACGCTTTTTGCACCATCTACACCCCTCCCACAAAGGAGCCTGCCGCCCCGAGCTGGAGGACCTCAGGCTGTCGCGGTGCCCTTGGCCTTCATGGCGGCGCGGCGCTGCTCGCGCGCCCGGCGCAACATGCCCTTGCGACCGTGCTCCTCCAGGCCGTTGTACAGCACCTTGATCTCGGTCAAGCACCTCTTCGGCCACTGCCTGCTGTTGCTCACGGGTTGCATTCTCGACCGGCTCCCAGCGCATCGCGTCGCCATATTGCACGGTCACCTTCGGAAACTGCAGGCGCTTCCAGTTGCGGATCTTGCTGGAGCCGTGAATCGCGATCGGCACGATCGGCGCGCCTGTTTCCAGGGCGATGCGCCCGATGCCTGCCTTGGCGTGCTCGGCCAGTTTGCCATCGCGCGAGCGACCCCCCTCGCAGTACATCGTGATCGCTCCCGCCGCGCTCCAGAATCGCTTTGGCGGTGACGAACATCTCTTCGTCGCGCGCTCCCCTGCGCACCGGGAAGACGCCGCCGTGGGTGTATACGAACTGCATTGGCCCTTTGAACAGCTGCGACTTGGCCATGAAGCGCACCTTGCGGCGGATGTAGCAGCCCATCAGGAAATGGTCCATGAAGCTGAAGTGGTTGGGCGCGAGGATCACCGCACCTGAGCCCGGCACCTTCTCGGTTGAGATCGGGCGTGCGCGGAAGAACGTGTAGGCGTATAGCGAGGTGAGCAGACGCGTCGCCTCGTATGCCCAGTCCGGTTCGCGCGTGCGGGCGCGCTCGTGGAAGCGGTCGAAATACTCCTTGGGGCGCGGGTCGGTGTAGACCTGTTCGCGCATCGGGGCCAGCTCGCTCATCTAATTGCTCTACATCGCCGACACGCGCAAAGTTACGCGTCGCCTGGAGACTCGCGTACGGCTCGAGCGCATCGGCCCATCCCGCCAGCAGGGTCTCGCGCTCTCCTCGCCCATGCGCGGCTCGTAGCGCGCGCCCTGCCGCCAACCTCGCGCACGTCGGACACCGTCCACGCGCCCATGCCCACGCCCGCCAGGTAGGCGGCGCCGAGCGCGGTCGTCTCCGCGATCTCGGGCACGACCACGGGCACGCCGAGCACGTCGGCCTGGAACTGCATCAGCCACGCGTTGGCGGTGGCGCCGCCGTCGGCGCGCAGCTCGCGCAGCGGCTCCGTCGACGCCTCGCCCATCGCCCGCAGCGCATCAACGGTCTGGTAGGCGATCGCCTCGAGCGTCGCGCGAGCCAGGTGCGCACGACCCGTGCCGCGTGTGAGCCCCACGATCGTGCCGCGCGCGTGGGGGTCCCAGTGCGGCGAGCCCAGGCCGGTGAGCGCGGGCACGAAGTACACGCCGTCGTTGCCGGTCAAGCGAGGCGGCAAGCTCCTCGGTGTCGCTACGCGCGCTCGATCACGCCGAGGCCATCGCGCAGCCACTGCACGGCGGCGCCCGTCACGAAGATCGACGCCTCCAGCGCATACGCGACGACGAGGCGCTCGCGCCGGCAGCGTCGCTCGCGGCACCGATCCCCCAGGCGACGGTGCTCAGCAGCCCAGGCGCCGGCGCGGGCGCGGCGAAGCCCGGTGTTCAAGCAGCGCGAACGAGCCGGTGCCGTACGTGTTCTTGCCCATGCCCGGGTCCACGCACGCCTGGCCGAACAGGGCGGCCTGCTGGTCGCCGGCCACGCCCGCCACCGGCACGGCATGACCGTGCAGCGCCTCGGAGCGCGTAGTCCCGAGCATGCCCGCGCTCGCCGCCACACGCGGAAGCACTCGCTCGGGGATGTCGAGCAGCGCCAGCAGCTCTGGGTCCCAACTGCCCGCCGAGATGTCGTAGAGCATCGTGCGCGAGGCGTTCGACGGGTCTGTCACGTGCTCGCCGCACAGCTTGAAGATCAGCCACGCATCGATCGTGCCGAACACGGCCCGGCCGTCTTGCGCACGCTCGCGCAGACCCTCCACGTTACGCAGCAGCCACTCGATCTTGGTGCCCGAGAAGTACGGGTCGAGCACGAGCCCCGTGCGCGTGCGCACGAGCTCTTCGTGACCGGCAGCGCGCAGCTCCTCGCAACGCTCGGCCGTACGACGGTCCTGCCACACGATCGCCCTGTGCAACGGCTCACCCGTCGACGGGTCCCATACGCATACCGTCTCGCGCTGGTTGGTGATGCCTACCGCGATGAGCTCCCCGGCGCGAACTTCGGCATCGGCGAGCGCCTCGCCCGCGACGGCCTGCGTTACCTCCCATATCTCCTGCGCGTCGTGCTCCACCCATCCCGGCGGGGGAAATGCTGGGTGAACTCGCGATAGGCGCGACCGACCGGCTCGGCCTGCTCGTCGAAGACGATGCAGGTTGTGCCCGTCGTGCCTTGGTCGATCGCAAGGATCATCCTTTGCAGCCTCGCGAGAACGTGCTCTCAGCGAGCTGGCTTCTCGCTACTCTCCAAGCCGACATCGCTCGCGAGCCTATCTCCTTGCAAGGTACACGCGTGCGAAGTCGACCAGCTGGCGCCCCCGATGTAGAAACCCGCCCAGCGTCCTGCCCGTCGCGCGGTGGGACAAGTCCAAATCGATCTCCCCCACGCGTGCGCCCGCCCGAGCGGCGTCGATCGTCATACCGATCTCCATTCCGAAACCCGGAGCGAACGGCAGCACGTGCGCGAGCAACTCGGCTCGCATTGCACGCTGCCCGGAGATCGGGGCTCTGAGCTCGAGACCACAGCGCCGTCGGATCGCCCAGTCGGCGAACCCGACCGCCAATCCGAAACCGCCACCGACACGCTTGGAGAAGGCCGCAACCGCAAGATCGCTCTCACCTTTTTGCAACGCCTCGACAAGCGGCGCCAGTGCTCGCGCCGATTCGCCCAAGTCTCCGTCGCAGAGCAAGGCGACCGTCTCGCCCGTGGCGGGCCTGCCCCCAGAAGCACCGTCCCCCCACCGGCGCGCGGGGCGCTCGTCGGCAGGCAACGACACCTGCTCGATCTGCGCCAGCGCCGCACGGGCCGCAAGTGAGACCGCGCCGCCCTTGCCGATTACGCGCTCGCTGCGCACAACAGTCGCACCGGCGGCCTCGGCGACGGCGGCGGTGCCGTCGCTGGACCCGTCGTCTGCGACCCAAACAGGCGCGCGGGGAAACGCGTCTGCGAGCGCGGCGAGCGTGGCCGCGATGCGCTCTGCCTCGTTGTAGGCGGCAACGATTACGAAAACCGCGGGAGCCGTTGACTGGGGGTCGGGAGTCATCTGTGGTTGTGCGCGAGTGTCATCGATCGCAAGCGGCGGTTATTGTCCCCCACCGTTATCCGACGGCGACTGCACCTGCTTGAAACGGGTGACGCCGTTCCAACGGCGTCACCTGGAGGTCATAGGCGTGGCTGAGGTAGAGGCTCACATCACCGGCACAGTTTGGAAGATCGAGTGCGCAGTGGGCGACCAGATCGAGGAGGGCGACACCGTGGCGATCCTCGAGTCGATGAAGATGGAGATGCCCGTGGAGGCCGAAGACGCGGGTGTAGTCGTGGAGATCCGCTGCGAGGAGGGTCAGGCGGTAAACGAGGGCGACACGCTGGTCGTGCTGGAGTAAAGTGCCGCTCTAGTGCGACCGCTGGTGCTTCACGAGACCGTACCGGAGCTTTTGCTGTGGGGCAGTTTCCTGCTCTGGTTGGTCATCGAGAGCGTCGTCAAGAGGCGCTCGCGCGCCGAGAGCGTGGAAGGCAAAGAGTGGACGCTGTCGCTCATCATGGTGATGCTCCTCGTCAGCTTGGTGGCCGCCACAGCGGCGGCGAGCCGCCACCTCGCGCCCATACCAGGCCCCGCGTGGTGGCCGGTAGCCGCCGGTGTGACGCTGCTATGGCTCGGCGTGGCGCTCAGGTTGTGGGCCATCTTCACGCTCGGGCGCTTCTTCAAATTGACGGTCGTCATCCAGGAGAACCACCGCGTGATCGACCGTGGGCCATATCGCTGGTTACGCCACCCCAGCTACAGCGGCGGGCTGCTCGCGGCGGCCGGCATCGGCTTGGCGGAGGGCGACTGGGTCAGTGTCGCGATCATGGTGGTCGGGCTGTCGATCGCATACCTGATCCGCATCCCAGTCGAGGAACGCGCTCTACTCGCCGACCTCGGCGACGAGTATGCGGCTTATGCCAAACGGACCGCACGGCTCGTCCCCGGCCTGTTCTGAACCCGCAAGCAGACCCCGGCGCAACCGAGGCGTCTGTCAATCGAGCTTCAGGCGTGGCAGCACGCGCCCCAAGCCGGCCGGGAACCACCAGTTGCGTCGTCCGAGCAGCGCCATCAGTGCTGGGACGAGTATGAGGCGGATGAGCGTCGCGTCGATCGCGATCGCGGCGGCAAGCGCGAATCCGAACTGCTTGAGTTCGAGGATGTTGGCGGTCACGAAGCTGCCGAAAACCGCGACCATGATCGCCGCGGCGGCGGAGATTGGACGCGCGGTGTGCTCGACCCCCGACGCGACCGCCAGGCGGTTATCGCCGGTGGCTCGCCAGGTCTCCTGCATACGGCGAATCAGGAACACCTCGTAGTCCATCGACAACCCGAAGAGCAGCACGAACATGAACATCGGCAGGTAGGTTTGGATGAATCCGGGGCTCGTGAAACCGAGCAGACCGCCACCATGCCCGTCCTGGAAGATGAACACGACGAGACCCAGCGTCGCGCCGGTCGCGAGTAGGTTCATGAGTATCGCCTTGATCGGAAGCACCACGCTGCGGAACACGCTCAACAGGAACAGCATCGCCAAACCGAGCGTGATCGCCAGCACGAGCGGGAGCTTGCCGCTCGTCTCGTTTGACGCGTCGAGCGCCTGCGCCGTCCAGCCGCCGACGAGCACGCTCAAGCCATCGCGCGCACCCACGGTGGGCGCGAGATTGACGCGGATATGCCTCACGAGCGCATCCGCCGCGGTGGAATCGATCGAAACCGAGGGGGTCACGGCCAGCAGGACCCCGGCCGCAGATGTGCTCAGGGCGACCTTGGAGACGCGCGCATCGCGGCGCAAGCGACGCTCCAGAGCCAGTGCGCCCCTGCGGGCGGCGCGGAGATCCGTCCGCGCGGAGCGAGCGGCGCCGGTCTCTCTCACCACGACCATGACCGGCCCAAGCATTCCTGGACTGAAGGAGCGCGCGAGCACTGCGGCAGCCTCTCCCGAAGGTGTGCCGGACAGCGATGGCACGGCGACGTTGATCCCGTATTTGACCCCAGCAGCCGGGATCATCGAGACGATCAGCAAGATCGAGACGACAGCCGCTGGAAGCAGCGGACGGCGCATCACCGCCAGCGCCCACCTGGCCCATCCGGAGTTGCCGTCCACCGCGTCCGCCCTCGCGTCGGCCGGCTGCAAGCGTGTTGGCAGCGAGCCCGCGTTGATCCTCGGACCGAGCTGGGCGAGCAGCGCCGGGAGCAGCGTGAGCGCCGCGAGCAGCGTGCATATCACGGTCACCAATGTCCCCACGACGAACTCCCTGAAGATCGCCGCTTTTACGACAAGCAGCGAGGTGAGCGATAGCGCGACGATCGTCCCCGAATACAGGATCGTGCGTCCCGAAGTCGCAATCGCGGCGCCCACCGAGTCGGCGATTCGCCGCCGTTCGCGCCTGGGTTGCTCTTCTCGACGCGCGAGCTCCTCGCGGAATCGACTGACGATGAACAGCGCGTAATCGATCCCGATCCCGACCCCGATCATCGTGACGATCGTGAGCAGGAACGCGTCAAAAGCGAGCACCCGTCCGAGCACGGCGATCGCGCCGTATGTGGCAAGCAGCGCGCCGCCCGCCAGCAAGAGGGGGACCATTGCGGCGCACAACGCCCCCAACGCCCCCAACAGGATCAGGAGCGCCAGCGGCACACCGATCGACTCGGCGCGCTCGCCGTCGCGCGTCTCCACTTGCGCGAGGTCCTTGCCGATCGGCGAGAAGCCGGTCAGCCATGCAGCCACACCGCCGCCCGCTGTCCTTGCAAGCGTCTGCTCGAGCCCTTCCACGCGTTGGAAGCGCTGGCGAGCGTCGCCGCCGAGGGCGACTGTCGCCACAGCCGCGTGCCCGTCGGAGGAGATCGCGCTGGAAGCGCTATGAGCATCGTAGGGACCGACGACGCGTTCGACCCCCGCCTCGTCGCGGATTCCGTGCAACACGCGCCCGACGACCGCGCGGAACCGACCGTCCTCGGCGCGCGAGGAGCGGGAATAGAAGACGATCACGTCCTGCTCGGTGCCAGCCCCGCGAAAACCGTGATTTAGCAAGGCTTCGACCTGCGAGGATTGGCTGGCGTCGACGGAGTAGTCGGGAGCGCTCAAGACTTTCTTGAGACTCGGATACAGCGCACCGCACACCAACAGCGCGACGGCCCATGCAAACAGGACGGCGCGGCGATGGCGGGCCATCGCCACCCCCCAGCGGTACATCCCTGAGGATTGTCCTCCATGCGACAAAGGCGGGGGTCGAAACGCCGGACCGCGCGGACGAGAACGTGCTCGCGACACAGTGTCGACCGCCTCCCGTCGTGTCTTTGCCGCAGCCGGGTATGCGCTTCGATAGCTCAAGTCCCGCGCTCCGGATGAGCGCCGCCAGACGCTTCCTCGCGCGAGAATGCACCGGTGGGCCTCGGGTCGGCTACCCTCTCCTGCCTGTGTGCCCAGCAACCCCTGAGAATGCGCTCGCCGGCGGCAAGCTGCTGGTGGATCATCCCGCCGACGGCGTAGTCCGGCTGACGATCTCCAATCCCGAGAAGCGCAACGCGCTCGATCATCCGATCTTGGACGCCACGACAGAGGCGCTCGCCGAGCTCGCTTCGCCTCGATCTGGCACCCGCTGCGTAATCATCACCGGCGCACACGGCATGTTCTCTGCCGGCTATGAGATCGGCGAGGTCGCCAGTGGCAGCTTCGAAGACGAGGCTGAGCGCCTTGTCGCCCACCCCTTCACCGAGGCGATCGAAGCGCTCGAGTCCTTTCCCGCGCCGACCCTCGCCGCCTTGCCAGGACACACGATCGGAGGGGGTCTCGAGCTCGCGCTCGCGTGCGACCTGCGGGTGGCCTCCGAGGACGCCAAGCTCGGCATGCCTCCGGCGAAGCTCGGCTTGGTGTATTCCCACACGGGCATTCGCCGCTTCATCGACGCGATAGGAGCGACGCGGACGCGCGAGCTGTTTTTGCTTGGAAGCTACATCGACGCGCGTACCGCACTCGACTGGGGCCTCGTAAATCGCGTCTGTCGCGCCGACGAGGTCGAGGCAGCGGCGCTCGCCCTCGCCGGTGAGCTCGCGGGCAATGCGCCACTCGCGCAGCTCGGCAACAAGCGGGTGATATCGGCCCTGCTGGCGGCCGGCGCCGCGGTGCCGGAGCAGCTTGCCGAGGAGCTGATCGCACTGCGTCGTGCCTCGTTCGCCTCGCGCGATCTGCGCGAGGGAATGGCCGCCTTCGCCGAGAAGCGTCCGCCGTCCTGGCGAGGGGAATAGCGGGGAGCGTCCTCCCGCGCGGCTTACAGCCTCAGATCGTCTCCTCGTAGCAGGCGTGACGCTCGGCGAGTTGGCGCAGACGCTAGGCGAATTCGCGAAACAACCCAAGTCGATCACCGCCAACCGCCCGACGGCGCTCCTCGTCTTCCACGCCCAGCCCCTCGCACTCGGCCAGGCAGAGCACACCGACCTTGCCGATGTGCTTGTTGAGCTGCACTTCGCGTGCCGCCTCACCCACCTCATCCAGCGAATAGACCTTGGACAGCGTCGGCAGGATCTTTCCTTGACAGATCAACCGGTTGGCCTCCCACGCCTCCTGCCAGTTCGCGATGTGACTGCCCACGATGCGCTTCAGGCTCATCCACAGCCTGCGGTTGTCGTACTGATGGAGGTAGCCCGTGCTCGACCCGCACGTGACCACCGTGCCACCGCGACGCACCGCGTAAACCGACGCTCCGATCGTCTTCGCGCCGACATAGTCGAAGACTATGTGCGGGTCTTCGCCGAGATGCCGTCGTATCTCTCCCCCTACGCGCTTGCCCATCTCGACTTCCGAGAGGCCGTCGAGCTCCAACTCGTCTCTTCTCAACACGAGGTCGCAACCGAGGCGCTCCAACAAGCGCGCCTTAGGCTCTGAGCCGACAACACCGATCGCAATCCCTCCGCCGTTGCGAACGAACTGGACCGCGTAGCCGCCCAACCCGCCGGTCGCTCCCCAGATCAGCACGATGTCGCCCTGCTTGAGCCTGGCCCCATTGGCGCTGACGAGCATCCGGTAGGCGGTAACCGCGCACAGTGTGTTGGCGGCAGCCTCCTCCCAGGTGAGATGGGCGGGCTTTGGCAGCAGTTGGTTGGCCTTCACCACAGCGTAGTCGGCGAGACCGCCGAAGTTGGTCTCAAAGCCCCACGCCTTCTGCTCCTCACAGAGCATCCCGTCGACTTGCGAGATCGGGTCTTGGTCGTCAAGCCATGCGGGATGCGCAACCACGCGATCGCCAAGCGACCATCTGCGCACCCCCGCGCCGACGCCAACGACAATGCCCGCCGCATCCGATCCCAGCACGTGGTAGGGCAGATCGTGGCGAGCGTCCCACCCACCCGCGCGCGCAAGACGCTCAAGAAAACGGAACGTGGGAATCGGCTCGAACATCGCCGACCACACGGTGTTGTAGTTGATGGAGCTCGCCATCACGGCGATAAGCACCTCGTCGGGCGCCAGCTCGGGCATCGCGACCTCGCCTACCCGGATCGACCTGCGCACATCCTTGTCGACGACGTCCTTGAAGACGTCCTCGTCTTCGCGCGAGATGTGGGCCGCACGGTAGGTGGACGGGAGTCCATCCGTGCACAGCCACTCGAGGCCCGGCTCGCCGAGCGTGGTCGTGAGGAGACTTGTCATCTCATACCTCTTTCGAGTCCATGTTTCTAGAAAGCCAGTGTTGAACGGCTAGAGCGGCCGCATCCGAGTGCTCCTCCATCATCGTGAAGTGATTTCCAGGCACGTCTTGGGCAACGTGAGCCAGCGCCCAGGAGGTCTGCCACTCGCTGTCCGCGGCGATCCCGGCCATTGGCTCGGAGGCGCGCAACAACAGCGTGGGCGCGGCGATGTCCGTTGGCTGCCAATCGACCAGCAGGCGCATGTAGGCACCCATCGCGGTGAGGCGGAGGTCGTTTGCCGACACATACTCACCCTCGCGCTCGACGATGCCGTCCATTACGCCGCGCAGCACGTCGATCCCCGCGCTGTCGTCCAAGGTGTAGCTGTCCATCACCACTACCCCTGCGGGCCGGACGTCCACGCTCTCCAGTCGACTGGCCACGGCATGCGCGAGCAGCCCTCCGGAGGAGTATCCCGCCAGCACGAACGGCGCCTGCCGGGCGCCGTATCCCAGGACGGCATCGGCGAGCGCCTCGACGGCCACGTCGAGATCGGCCGGCACGAGCTCGCCCTCCAGGAAGCCTGGGAGCGAGACGGCCGACACTCGACAGACGCCGGTGAGCGCCTTGGCGAACCGAACATATTGGTGGGGGCCGGATATCGCCACCATCGGAGGCACGCATATGAGGTGGGGCAGGGTCTCCCCTTCCGCGAGACAGATCGTGTCGACCCCGCCGCTGAGCTCCGCCACGGTTTGGAACGCGGCTCTGAACTTCGAGGCCACTGCAAGCACCGCGATGAAATCGTCGACCATGCCGCGCTCGCGGGCCTGGCGAAACAGCGCGCCGATCGGTTCGGGGCCCGGGGCCGGTGGGACGGTTCCCTGCTCGCCGTCCGACATCACGCCCGCCGAGCGCTCATCGCGCGGCTCGCCCATTCGCGCGAGCAGATAGCGCGTCAGCGCGGTTGGCGTGGGATGGTCGAACACCACCGTTGTGGGCACGTGCAGTCCCCCGATCGCGCTCAAGCGCTTGCGCAGCTCGACGGCATTGAGCGAGTCGAAGCCGAGTTCGAGCAATACCCCCGTCGGCGCGATCGCCTCGATCGATGCGTGTCCAAGGACGCTCGCGACCTCGTGTCGTACGGCATCGAGAACGATCCGTTCTCGCTCTCTCTCGGACAGACCCGCCAGCCGCGTCAAGAGCGAAGCCTCTGCGGACTCCTCCGCGCCGGCCGTCTCCTCGCCCGCCGCGGAGGACGCGCCGCCCACACCAAGACCGCTACCCCCCAGGACTCCGTCCAACCAGTAGCGCTCGCGCTGGAAGGCGTAGGTGGGCAGCGTCACCCGCTTGGCGGCGCTGCCGGCGAAGAGTCGCTCCCAATCGACCCGCACGCCACGCACCCAGGCGTCACCCAGCGACGCGACAAAACGCTCCGGCCCGCCGTCGTCGCGACGCAGCGAGCCGGTGACGCCCACGCCCGCTGGATGCTCCCCGCCGCCAACAAGGCCATGCTCGCGGCCGTCGCCCGCGAACATCTCGTCGACGGTTTCCCCTATGCCGACCGTCAAGACGGGATGGGGACTGACCTCGATGAAGGTGGAGCAACCCGCTTGCAGCAGGGCTCGGGTGGCATCGCGGAAGCGGACCGTATCGCGCAGGTTCCGATACCAGTAGGCGCCGTCCAGCTCCCCCGTATCGAGCAACCCGCCCGTCGCCGAGGAGTAGAACGGCACGGTCCCGGAGCGTGGCGCCACCGTCTCGCAACCGGCCAGCAACTCCTCGCGAATGTCCTGGACCTGCGCCGAGTGAGCCGCGTAGTCAACCGATATCTCACGCGCCCACACACCCTCGCCCTCACACCACGCAAGCAAGCCCGAGAGGGCGTCACGCTCACCGGACATGACCACCGACGAGGGCCCATTCACGGCCGCCAGCGAGAGCCCTTCGCGCTGACCGTCGAGCCGCTCGGCGAGCTCGACCTCTGACAAGCCGACCGATACCATCCCGCCGCGGCCGGCGAGGGCCGCCAGCGCCCGACTGCGGACGGCCACCACGCGCGCCCCGTCCACGAGCGACAGGCCACCGGCGACGCAGGCAGCGGCGATCTCGCCCTGAGAGTGGCCGACAACCATGTCCGGCTCGACTCCGCACGCGCGCCACAGGTCGGCCAACGCCACCATGACGGCGAATAGCACCGGCTGAACCACCTCGACGCGATCGAGCTCTGGGGCGCCTGCGCTCCCGCGCAGCACCTCCTCGACAGACCAGCCCACGAATTGCTTCAGAGCCTCGTCACACTCGCGCAGGCGACGAGCGAAGATCGTGCAACGATCAAGTAGCTGCACACCCATCCCGAACCACTGCGAGCCTTGACCCGGGAAGACGAATGCAACTTGTCCACTGCTCACCAAACCCTCTGCCAGATTGGGAGCACCGTCGCCGCGGGCGAGCGCGTCGAGACCACTTGCGATCTCCTCCGGCTCGCGCCCGACCGTGACCGCCCGATGAGCGAACGCGGTGCGAGTGCTCGCCAGTGAAAACCCTACATCGGCCAACTGGCTGCGATCGAGCTTCTCGAGCAGACCGCCCAAGTGCCGCGCCTGTCCCCTCAAGGCGCTCGGGCTCTTGGCGCTGATAAGACAAGGCACGGCGTCCAGCTCGAATACGGGGGGGTTGTGCACCAACGCGGCGCTGTCCTGGCGCTCGCGCGCCGACTCGGGCACGGGGGCTTCCTCGAGGATCACGTGGGCATTCGTGCCGCTGATGCCAAACGAGGACACACCGGCTCGTCGCGGCTCGCCGTCGCGGCTCCATCCGCGCGCCTCGCTGAGCAACGACACGTCGCCCATCGACCACTCAACCTGGGGGGAGGGCTTATCGACGTGCAGTGTCTTGGGCAGCACTTCGTGGTGCATCGCCATCGCCATCTTGATCACCCCGGCCATGCCGGCGGCCGCCTGCGCATGACCGATGTTCGACTTGATCGACCCGAGCCACAGCGGACGGTCGGCCTGCCGCCCCTGGCCGTAGGTCGCGAGCAGCGCCTCGGCCTCGATCGGGTCACCGAGCTTGGTTGCTGTGCCGTGTGCCTCCACCACATCAACCTGGACAGGGGAGAGCCCGGCACACGCGAGCGCTCGGCGAATCACACGCTGTTGGGAGAGACCGTTGGGCGCCGCCAGACCGTTGCTCGCGCCGTCCTGGTTGACCGCACTCCCCCTCACAAGGGCGAGCACTCGATGACCCAAGCGCTGCGCATCGGCAAGCCGCTCGAGCAGCACGACACCGACGCCCTCCGAGAGGCCGGTGCCGTCCGCGGCGGCGGCAAACGACCTGCAGCGTCCATCCGCGGAAAGACCCTTCATGCGGCTGAATTGCAAAAACACGAGCGGCGTGGACATCACTGTCACGCCGCTCGCGAGCGCGAGCTCGCAGTCGCCGGCTCGCAAAGCCTGACACGCGAGGTGAAGCGCCACGAGCGAGGAGGAGCAGGCAGTGTTGAGCGTCACGGCGGGACCCTCGAGTCCGAGCAGGTAGGAGACCCTGCCTGAGAGCACGCTGCTTGCGTTGCCCATGCCTATATAGGCCTGCAGATCCTCCTCGGCGGACGCCAGCGCGTGAGCGCCATATTCCTGCGCAAGGATCCCCGCGAACACCCCGGTGGTGCTTCCCCGCAACGCGGTCGGGTCGATGCCGGCATTCTCGATCGCCTCCCAGGAGGTTTCTAGCAGCAGCCGTTGTTGTGGATCCATCGCCAGCGCCTCGCGCGCGCCGATGCCAAAGAACGCGGGGTCGAACTCTCCCGCCTCATACACGAATCCGCCGTGGCGAACATAGCTTGTGCGCGAGTTGTCCGGGTTTGGGTCGTACAGCCCCTCCACATCCCAACCGCGGTCGGTCGGTAGCTCGGAGATCGCGTCGCGACCATCCGCCACCACTTCCCACAGCTGCTCGGCAGAGTGCGCGCCACCCGGATAGCGACACCCGATGCCGACAATTGCGACAGGCTCCGTTGTGCGGGCCTCTGCCTCATTCAGACGCGCACGCGTGTCGTGGAGCTCGATCGTGACCTTCTTCAGGTACTCGAGCAGCTGCTCTTGCTCAGCCATGCGAAGCACTACCTTTCACAGCCGTAGCCGAGCGGGTCACGAGAGCTCCAGCTGCGTGTCGATGAACTCGATGACCTCGTCGGCCGTGGCACCCTCGATGCGCTCGACGGTCGTGGGTGCGTCGCTCTGAGCGGCGACGGGGCTCAAGTCGGACAGCAGCGCCTTCAACCGTGACTCGATCCGCGCGCGCTCGGTGTCCTCGAGCGTGGCGCGGGAGATCGCCTGCTCCAACCTCTGAAGCTCGGCGTGCACTGACGGCGCCTGCGGCCCCGCCCGCTCACCCAAGCGCTCGACGAGATAATCCGCGAGCACGGCGGAGTTGGGGTAGTTGAACACGAGCGTGGCCGGGAGGCGCAGTCCGCTTGTGAGGCTCAGCCGGTTGCGCAACTCGACCGCCGCGAGTGAGTCGAAGCCGAGCTCGTTGAATGGACGCTCGGGCTCCACGGCCTCGCCCGAAGCGTGGCCGAGCAAGACGGCCACCTCCGTGCGAACCGCCGCGAGCGCGGCCTGCGCACGCTCGTCCGCGGGCAAACCGGCCAGCAGGCGCGCGAGCGAGCCCCTGGCACTCCGTGAGGAGCCGCGCTGTGAAGCCCGCGCCAGTCTGGAGAACAGGGGTGGCAATACCGAGCTCCCAAGCCGGTCTGCCAACGCCGCGACGTTCAGGCGCACGGGTAGCGCGAGCGACTCATCCAGCCGGCAGGAGGCATCGAAGAGCTTCAACCCCTCCTCGACAGACAGCGCTCCGATGCCTGAACGAGCTGCGCGGGCGGTTAGCTCGCCCTCAGGAAGCAAGATGCTTGTGGTGCTCTCCGTCGCCCACAGTCCCCACCCGATCGACAGCCCCGCGAGACCTAGCGAACGGCGGTGGCGGGCGAGCGCGTCGAGGAACACGTTCGCCGCGGCGTAGCTGCCCTGCCCCGCGTTGCCGAAAGTCCCGACCGCCGAGGAGAACAGCACGAAGGCCGACAGGTCAAGATGACTTGTCAGCTCGTGCAAATGCACCGCCGCGTCGACCTTCGGCGCCAACACTCGGTCGAGGCGCTCGGGTGTGAGCGAACCGATCACACCGTCGTCGAGGACCACCGCGCTGTGCACGATTCCCCGCAGCGGATACTCCGCCGGCACCTGTTCGAGCAGTGCGCCGAGCGCATCGCGGTCACTAACGTCGCACGCCGCCACGACGACACGTGCGCCCAGCTCGGCAAGCTCACGCTCGAGCTCGGCGGCACCGTCGGTCGCGAGTCCCCTGCGTCCCGCGAGAACGAGACTTGGCACTTTGTGCTCTACCACCAGGTGCCTGGCTACCAACCGGCCCACGCCGCTCAAACCGCCCGTGACGAGCACCGTGCCTTGCGGATCGAACGTTGCCGCGCGCGCCGGCGCGGACGTCGACTCGATGTCGCCGTCAAGAGCCGCATCTTGGACCGCCGCAGCGGCGAATGGTGGGGTGGTCGCGAAAGCAACCCGTTCCAGGCGCGGCGCCCACAGCTGCCCGTCGCGCACAGCAACCTGCGGCTCTCCCCGCTCGAGCGCCGTCGCGAGCACGCCCCACGAGGACTCCCACGAGTCGACGTCCACAAGCACGAACCGCTCGGGATTCTCGAGCTGGGCCGAGCGAACCAGTCCCCACAGGGGCGCACCCGCGAGATCGCCGATCCCCTCATCGCCAACCGCCACCGCGCCTCGTGTGAGGATCACAAGCCTGGCATTGCCCAAGCGTTCCTCAACCAGCCAATTCTGAATGAGACTCAACGTGCTCTGCGCCGTGGCGTGGACCGTCTCGACCAGTCGATCCTCACCTCCCGCGCCGATACACCCCGCAATGGCTGTGGTTGGGGCGCCGGCGCCGTCCTCCATAGCAACCAGGAGCGCGATCAGGTCGTCGTATACGGTGACAGCGCGGCCAGCCGCGCGCAGAGCCTCGACTGCCCCCGGCTCGAGCGCTCCAAGGACGGCCCATCCATCCGCTTCAGCGCCGGCGCTTGACAACGCCGCCGGGAGCGGAACCCAGTTCAACCGGAACAGCGACTCGTGGCGAGCGCCGCGTGCCCCGGCCATCTGCTCCTCAGAGAAGGAGCGCGCGGCGAGCGAGCCGATCGAAGCCACCGGCGCCCCGGTGTCGTCCGCGAGCTCGAGTGAGATCGTGTCGTGCTCAGCACGCGCAACGCGCACTCGCAGCGTGGACGCGCCGCGCGAGCGCAAGCGCACACGACTCCAAGCAAACGGCAGCCGCACTCCTTGACGGGCGCCGTCCCCGTCGGGATCGGCGAGCATATCGGCGGCGGTGACATGCAGCGCGGCGTCGAGCAGAGCGGGATGAATACCAAAGCGGGTTGCCTGAGCCCCCTGCTCCTCCGGGAGTGACACCTCGGCGAGCAGCTCCTCTCCATGCCGCCAAGCCATCTCGAGGTTCTGGAATGCGGGGCCGTACTCCACCCCCACCTCGACCAGCCGCGCGTAGAAGTCCTCGAGTGAGAGCTCCACGGCGTCCGCGGGAGGCCACGCCCCGGAGAGCGCGCTCGTGCCATTTTGCCCATCAGATTCGCCGTCGAGCTCGAGGAGGCTCGCGTGATCGTTGGACGCGAGCGTCCCTTGGGCGTGGCAGGTCCATAGCTCCTCGCGCTCTGAGCCGTTGGCGCAATCGCATGGCTTGGAGTAGATCCCAACCGACCGCAGGCCGGCGTCGTCCAGCTCTCCGACCGCCACCTGAACTCGCACTGTCTCGCCCTCGACGATCACGAGCGGCGCCTGGAGTCCCAGCTCGTGCACCGACCCACAGCCGCAGCGCTCGGCGGCGTGCAGGGCAAGCTCCAGAAAGCCCGTTCCGGGCAACAGCACCGTTCCCATCACCGCGTGATCGGCGAGCCAAGGGTGCGTCTCCAGCGAGAGCCGGCCGGTGAACAGCCACCCGCCACCGTCGGCTAGCTCGGTGGCGGCGCCAAGCAACGGGTGCGCAGCTTCATCCAACCCCACAGCACCCACGTCGCCGGCGCCCGCTTCCTGCGCAAGCCAATAGCGCTCACGCTGGAAAGCGTAGGTTGGGAGCTCAACCCGCCGCGCGCCCGTGCCGTCGAACACGGCCTCCCAATCGACCGCCACCCCGCGAACCCAAGCTTCGCCCAGCGAGAGCATGAAACGCTCTGGACCACCGTGATCACGACGTAGCGAGCCGGTCACGTCCGCCTCGAGATCGCGCCCGTCTCGCCAGTCGTCGAGGATCTCCGCAGCCGCGATCCTCAACACCGGATGCGCGCTCACCTCTATGAACGAACGGAAGCCACCCTCCAGCAGTCCGCGCATTGTGTCCTCAAACAGCACAGGCTCGCGCATATTGCGGTACCAGTAATCAGACCCAAGCTCCGCACCATCGAGCTGCCCGCCTGTCACCGTCGAATAGAACGGCACTCGACCGGAGGCCGGGAGAACGTCCGAGAGCGCCAGGAGCAACTCCTCACGCAACGCCTCCACCACGGGTGAATGCGTCGCGGTGGTGGCGCCCAGGACCTCGCGGACGCGAATACCCTTGTCCTCGCATTCCGTCATGAGGATTTCAAGGGCCTCGCGATCGCCCGCGACGCCTACCGAACGCGGCCCATTCACCGCCGCCACCACAAGCCTTCCATCTGAATGCTCCAGGCGCTCACGGACCCACTGCGCGGGCGCCGCGATCGACGCCATGCCGCCGCGACCCTCCAACCCGCATAGAAGCCTGCTGCGCAGCGCGACGATCCGAGCACCATCGGCCAGCGAAAGCGCGCCGGCTGCATATGCCGCTGCGATCTCACCTTGTGAGTGACCCACAACCGCGTCGGGGAGCACCCCACACGCACGCCACAACTCCGCCAGCGACACCATCATCGCGAACAGCGCGGGCTGCACCACATCCAGACGCTCCAAGCCCGGCGTCCCCGGCTCAGCGCGTAGCACGTCGATCAGCGACCAATCGACATACGGCGCGAGCGCCTCTTCACACTCGCGCAGACAATCCGCAAAGACGGTCGAGCTGTCCAGCAAGCCGACCGCCATCCCAACCCACTGAGAACCCTGGCCCGGGAATAGGAACGCAACCTTGCCACCAACACCGGTAGCGCCCTCCGCGACGTTCGCCGCGGAGCTCCCACGAGCCAGCTCGCCCAAACCGGCCAGCATCTCCTCGCCACTGCCTCCAACGACTACACCGCGATGCTCGAGTGCGGCGCGTGTACCGGCCAAGGAGAACCCCACATCCTTCACCGCGATATCCCGGCAACCGGCAAGGAAGCCATGCAACCGGCGTGCTTGACCGCGCAGACCGTCCTCACCCGTGCCCGAAATCACCCAGGGCGCAACCTCAGCGCGGATCGGCGGGCCGCCCGCCCGCCGATCCTCAGGGGCGGGCGCGGGTCCGTTGCCGATCGAGCCCGGCCCGGGGTTTGCATCGCCTATGGAGCCTGACAGCGAGCCCAACCACGCGATCCCATCGCCCGTCGGCGCCGGCCCGACGGACGACGGCTCCTCGAGAATCACGTGGGCGTTGGTGCCACTCACCCCGAACGACGACACGCCGGCACGGCGCGGGACGCCGTTTCGCGGCCATTCGCACGCCTCGGTCAACAGCGCGACCGCACCGGTCGACCAATCGACCCGCCCAGAGGGCTGATCGACGTGCAGGGTCTTCGGCAGCACGCCGTTGCGCATCGACATCACCATCTTGATCACCCCGGCCACGCCGGCGGCGGCTTGCGTGTGACCGATGTTGGACTTGATCGACCCGAGGCGCAGGGGGAACGCGGGCTCGCGCTCACGACCGTAGGTGGCGAGCAGAGCCTGGGCCTCGATCGGGTCGCCGAGCGTGGTGCCTGTGCCGTGCGCCTCGACCGCGTCCACCTCGGAGGCCGAGACGCCGGCGTTGGCGAGCGCCTGACGGATCACGCGCTGCTGCGACGGTCCGTTCGGCGCGGTCAGGCCGGCGCTGGCGCCGTCCTGGTTGACGGCGCTCCCGCGCACCAGCCCGAGCACCGGGTAGCTCAGACGCTGCGCGTCCGACAAACGGGCGAGCAGCAATACACCAGCGCCCTCGCCCCATCCCACGCCATCCGCGGTATCCGCGAAAGACTTGCATCGACCATCGGCTGCGAGACCGCGCTGACGGTTGAGCTCGGCAAACGGCGCGGGACTGTCCATGACGGTGACGCCTCCGGCGAGCGCGAGCGTGCACTCGCCGGCGCGCAATGCTCCACACGCGAGGTGCAAGGCGACCAGCGAGGAAGAACACGCCGTGTCGACCGTCACGGCGGGACCCTCGAGCCCAAAGACGTAGGAGACCCTCCCCGACAGGACGCTGGCAGCCGCCCCTGTGCCACGATACCCCTCGACCCCGGCGGGCATCGCAAGCTGTCCGCTCGCGTTGTCGTAGTACATCACGCCTGCATAAACTCCCGTCGCGCTGCCGCGCACCGAGGCGGGATCGATTCCGGCGCGCTCGAACGCCTCCCAGCAGAGTTCGAGCAGGAGTCGCTGCTGAGGATCCATCGCCAGCGCCTCGCGCGGGCTTATCCTGAAGAAGCCCGGATCGAAGTCCCACGCATCGCGCAGGAAGCCGCCTCCGCCGGCACGGCCCACTTCTGAGCCCTCGCGCTGAGAGCCGTACAGAGCGTCGAGCTTCCAGCCGCGATCGGTCGGGAAGGGCGAGATCGCATCGGTGGCGGAGCTGACAAGCTCCCATAGATCCTCCGGCGAGCTCACGCCACCCGGATAGCGACAGCTCATTCCCACAATCGCGATCGGCTCCTCAGATGGTGTCCGGGCGCTGAGCACCCGAGGCTTCCACGCGGTGTCACGGCCCGCGAGCTCGGCGAGCAGATACTCGGTCAGCGCCAGTGGGGTGGGATAGTCGAATACGAGCGTTGCGGGCAGTCGCAACCCCGAAGCCGCGTTCAGTCGATTGCGCAGTTCTACGGCCGCGAGCGAGTCGAAGCCGAGCTCCAGGAACGGCCGCTCTGTGGGTATCGCGTCGGCGGTGGCGTGTCCGAGCACGTTCGCCACCTCGACTCGAACGGCTTGCAGTAGCGCGTCGCGGCGCTCGCCCTCGGGGAGCTCCTGCACGCGCCGTGCAAGCGATCCGTCGCCTCGCGGAGAGCTTCGCTGCCGGGTCGGCGTGCGGACCAATCCACGCAAAACGCTCGGGACCCCAACGAGCCCAGCCGCCGAAGCGAGTGCCGCGGGCTCAAAGCACATCGGGACCGCGAGCGCGCGCCCGCGCGCGTTCGCGGCGTCAAACAGCGCGAGCCCCTCCTCGTGGGAGAGCGCGGACATGCCCATCTGCCTCATCCGCGCCCGATCCACCTCGGTGAGGGCCCCGGCCATCCCCTCGCTTTGCTCCCACCAACCCCAGGCCATCGAAACGGCCTCCAAGCCGAGCGCCCGGCGATGCGCCGCCAGCCCATCCAGGAAGGCGTTCGCGGCCGCATACCCGCCCTGTCCGGGCGCCCCGAGCACACCCGCCGCCGAGGAGAAGAGCGCGAACACCGCAAGCTCGTGGTCGCGGGTGAGCTCGTGCAGGTGCCAGGCGCCGTCGAGCTTTGCCGCCAGCGCTCGATCGACCTGCTCCGAGGTGAGCGAGGCGATCGTGGCGTCTTCGAGCACTCCAGCTGCGTGTACGACGACGCGCAGCGGCAACTCGCCTGGCACCGACTCGATCACGGCCTGCAACGCGTCGCGGTCGGCGACGTCGCAGGCGAGGATCCTCACATGGGCTCCCAGCGCGGTCAACTCCGCCTCGAGCTCGCGAGCCCCGGCGGCTTCGGGACCGCTGCGACTTGTCAAGACGATGCTGCGAATCCCGTGGGCAACCACGAGATGCCGGGCCACCGCGCTACCCAGATCGCCCGTTCCGCCTGTGATCAAAGCCGTCGCGGACACCGCGTCCGAACCGCCGATGAGCGCGCCGGAGCCAGACCGCCCGTCATCCTGGTCGGCGCTGCCGGGGGGCATGCGCGTGAGCCGCGGGGCAAACAGCTCGCCGCCGCGGATCGCCAGCTGCGGCTCCTCAGTTCCCAGCGCGTTGACGATTGCAGCCACCGACGCAGCCTCATCGTCGATGTCAACCAGAACGAAGCGACCGGGGTGCTCTGACTGCGCCGAGCGAAGCAGTCCCCACAACTGGGCGCTCGCAAGGCCCTCCAAGCCGTCCTCGGGCCTCGCAGCGACGGCGCTGCGAGTCACCAACACGAGACGACTGTCTGCGAAAGGCTCGCCGGCGAGCCAGTGCCGCAAGGTCGCAAGCACCGTGTGTGTCATCGCGTGAGCCACCGTGGGGAGCTCCCCACGCGATGTGCAGTCGAGAAGAACGGCCGCCGGGGCGGTGGCGCCTTCGGCGAGCTCCAGCTCGAGCGAGGCGATGTCGGGATGGACGTCTTTGAACTCCGCGGTCGCGAGCAGGGCTTCGACCAGCGGAGCGCTCTCCTGGGCCAACAGAGTACTTGCAACGCTCTCAGAACCGCCCACGACAGCTGGTGGTGTCACCACAACCCAGTCCAGCGCGAACAACGACTCACGTCGGGAGTCCCGTGCGCTTTTAAGCTGCTGAGGCGATACGGGTCGCACCTTCAACGACTCGATCGACACCACAGGCTCGCCGCGCTCGTCTGCTCCGACCAGCGACATTCCCTCGACCATGTCAAGTGTGCCGTGCACACGCAACGACTTCGCGCCGGGCCTGTGCAGGCGCACCCCAGTCCACGCGAATGGAATCACCAGCCCCTCCAAGCCCCGCTGTCCATCCCCGTCGCCAAGCAGCGGAACCGTCATCGGTTGTAGCGCGGCATCCAGCAGAGCGGGGTGAACACCGAACCTCCCGGCGTGCGAGGATTGCTGCTCGGGTAGCTCCACGTCGGCGAACACCTGCTGAGCGCGTCGCCATATTCCGCGGACGCCGAGAAACGACTCTCCATAGACCACACCAAGCTCGGCCATGCGCTCATAGAGGGCCTCAACCTCCACGGGCTCTGTGTCGTCTGGAGGCCACACATCACCCGCGCGTGCCTGCGCCCGGAGACTCGATTCGAGCTCGGTGCTCTCCCGCGAGCCGAGCACCCCGCTGGCGTGCCGGGTCCAGATGGAGTCCTCAACAGCCTCCCATGCAGAGGACGCCTGCAGGCGGGAATGGATGGTGAGTGTCCGCTCACCATCCTCGTCGGCGCCTCCGATCGCCACCTGCAGTTGCACGCGATCGGACTCCTCGAGCACGAGCGGCGCCTCCATCACCATTTCCCGCAGGAGCTCACATCCCAGGTGCGCGCCGGCGCAGAGCGCGAGGTCGACAAAGGTCGTTCCTGGCACGAGCACCATGCCGGCGACGACGTGGTCTGCAAGCCACGGATGCTCACCGAGCGAGAGACCCCCGGTGAACAAGCTCCCCCGCTCGTCCGCCAGCCCTATAAAGACGTCGAGCAGCGGATGATCCACCGACCGCAGGCCCACCGGAGCGGACGCCGCACCTTTGGCGGAGGTTATGTCCAGCCAGTAGCGCCGCCGTTGGAAAGCGTACGTCGGCAATTTCACCCGGCCGGCGCCACTGTCGGCATAGACCTCCTCCCAAGCGACGTGCACACCCTTCACCCAGAGCTCGGCGAGCGCGCCGACCAACGTGCGACCCTCCGGCTGTTCGCGGCGCAAGACGGGCGCCGCGACGATCTCGGGATGGTGGGCACCCGATGGCTCGAGACGGTCCATCAGGCACTCCCGTGCCATCGCGCTGAGCACCCCGTCGGGACCCAGCTCCAGAAAGCTCGGCACGCCCTGAGCTGCCAGCCAGCCCACTCCATCTGCGAAGCGAACCGTCTCGCGAGCGTGGCGAACCCAGTGTCGCGGGTCGCACAGTCGCTCGCCGGGGATCTCCTCGCCGGTGAGATTGGACACGATCGGGATTTGCGGCGCGGAGAACGAGAGCCGCGCGGCAACCTCGGCGAACTCGTCGAGCATGGCGTCGATTCGCGGGGAGTGAAACGCATGACTCACCTCCAGCCGACGGGTCTTGCGAGCACGTTTCTGCCACATCTCGGCAAGCTCCAAGACGGGCTGCTCGTCACCGGAGAGGACAACCGACATCGGTCCGTTGACCGCGGCGAGGGCTACTCGATCGCGATAGCCGTCGAGTAGTTCGAGCGCCTCCTGCTCGGACGCCTGCACAGCGACCATCGCGCCGCCAGGCGGCAGCGTTCCCATCAAACGCCCGCGTGCGGCCACCAGAGCACACGCGTCTTGGAGTGTGAGCACGCCTGCGACGTGCGCCGCGACCAGCTCGCCGACCGAATGCCCGATTAGAAAATCAGGACGTACCCCCCAATGCTCGACCTGGCGGAACAGCGCGACCTCGAGCGCAAACAGCGACGCCTGCGTGAACATGGTCTGATCGATCAGGCGCGCGCTCCCGTCACGGTTGGCGGACGCGGAGCGGTCGTCGGCGAACATCACCTCGCGAAGCGAGCGGCCGATCAGGGCGTCGAGATATCCACACGCCTCGTCGAAGGCTGCCCTGAACGGCGCGTGCGCGTCGTAGAGCTCATGCCCCATTCCCGCGCGCTGGCTGCCCTGCCCACTGAACAGGAATGCGACTCCGGCCCCGGGAGGGTTCACCGAGCCGCGCACGAGCGATGGCGTGTCCTCGCCACGCGCGAGCGCTGCAAGCCCAGCGCAGAGGGCGTCGCGATCGGCGCCGAGCACGACCGCGCGATCTCGCAACGGCGTGCGACCTAGCGCGAGCGAGAGCCCGACGTCGAGAGCGTCGAGCTCTGGGTCCGCAGCGACGCGGTCGCCTATGCGCGCCGCCTGTGCATATAGGGCGGGGAGACCCCGCGCGGAGAGCACCCACGGCAGCGTGCCGCACTCGACGATCGACGCTTGCGCCGAACCACCAAGCTCGCTGCTCGCTGGCTGTGCCTGCCCGTCGATCGGGTGTGGCGCCTGTTCGAGAATGATGTGGGCGTTAGTGCCGCCAACGCCGAACGACGACACACCCGCCCGCCGTGGCTCGGATCGCTGCGGCCAGGCGCGACCCTCGTCGAGAAGGGCCACCTCACCGACCGACCAGTCCACCTGCGAGCTGGGGGTATCCGCATGCAGCGTCTTGGGGAGGAAGCCGTGGCGAAGCGCCATCACCATCTTCATCACCCCCGCAACACCCGAAGCGGCCTGGGTATGACCGATGTTGGACTTGATCGATCCGAGCCACAGAGGCCCGCGCCCCTCCGCGCGCGCCTGTCCATAGGTGGCGAGCAATGCCTGTGCCTCGATCGGGTCCCCGAGCGTGGTGCCTGTGCCGTGTCCCTCCACGACGTCGACCTGAGAGGCCGACAAGCGGGCGTTTGCGAGCGCGGCGTGGATCACACGCCGCTGAGAGGCTCCGTTCGGAGCGGCCAGCCCATTGCTCGCGCCATCCTGGTTGGCGGCGCTCCCACGCACCACCGCCAAGACTTCATGACCAAGGCGCAACGCATCCGACAGCGGCTCCACCACCAGCATGCCCACGCCCTCACTCCAACCGGTGCCGTCGGCGCTATCGGCAAATGACTTGCACCGCCCGTCCCCTGCCAGACCGCCCTGGCGGGAGAACTCCAGAAACGGGGTTGGCGCTGAGAGAACCGCCACCCCGCCCACCAACGCTCGTTCGCACTCGCCCGTGCGCAGTGAACTGCACGCCATGTGCAGCGCCACCAACGACGAGGAGCAGCCCGTGTCGATCGTTACCGCCGGCCCCTCAAAGCCAAACGTGTAGGCGATCCGCCCCGAGAGGATGCTCCCGAGACTGCCGATACCCAGATAGCCCTCCAGGCTCTCGTCGACCGAGCCGATCAGACCGATCCCGTGTCCGTGACTGGTCCCGCCCACGAACACCCCGGTCCGGCTGCCCTTCAACCGCGCCGAGTCGATGTTCGCGTCCTCCAGAGCCTCCCAGGCGGCTTCCAGCAGTAGCCGCTGTTGCGGATCCATCGCGAGCGCCTCTCTGGGACTGATCGAGAAGAAGTCGGCGTCGAACTCAGCCACGTCGTATACAAAGCCCCCTTTATTCGCGTCGCCGCCGGCGCGTTGCTCAGAGTCTTCGGCGCGCAGCCGCTCGTGCTCCCAACCGCGATCGCTGGGGAAACCCGAGATCGCGTCGGTGTCGGTGCGCACGAGCTCCCAAAGCCGCTCGGGCGTATCGGCGCCGCCGGGGTAGCGGCAGCTCATACCGACGATCGCGATCGGCTCGTGAGCCTGGTCTTCAACTTCTCGCAGGCGCGCACGCGTATCGTGCAGGTCCACGGCGACCCGCTTCAGGTAGTCGCGCAGCTTCTCGTCGTTACTCATCTCGGTCATAAATCCTCAAGTCCCGGGTTCACGGCGAGCCGAGCTCTTTCTCGATGAACCCGAAGATCTCCTCGTCAGAGGCCGAGTCCAAGCTCCTCGCCACGCCGTCCGTCGCCCGCGAGCCCCCGTTGCCAGACAGCCCGTCGAGTAGCGCACGCAAGCGGGCGCTGACCCGCGACCGCTCGCCTTCGTCTCCGAGCGAGGCCAGCGCGACTTCCAAGGTGGCAAGTTCCGTCTCCAGCGAAGAGCCCGACGGCGATCCGTCCGCGCCAACCATTTCCACGAGACTGTCCGCCAGCAACACGCAGCTCGGCTGATCGAAGACGAGCGTGGTCGGCAGCGATATGCCGGTGGCCGCCTGCAACCGGTTGCGCAGCTCCACGCCCATCAACGAGTCAAACCCAAGCTCCCTGAACGGCCGCAGCAGATCCACCTCGTCGGGGCTCGAGTGTCCAAGCACGGCGGCGGCATGCGCGCGCACGAGATCCAGCACCGCGCGTTGGCGTTCCCGCTCGGACATGCCGGCCAGGCTCGCCGCCAGCTCGCCCACCCCGTCGTCATCCTCGCCCGCGGCTTCGATGGTCCCGGCCAGCGCCGTTCGCGCCTCGGGCAGCTCCGCGATCAGCGGCCGCGGACGCGCCGAGGCGTAGGTGGGCGCGTACAGGCTCCAATCGATGTCGGCCACCGTGACACACGCCTCTCCCCGATCGATCGCCTGCCCCAAGGCCCGTATCGCGAGCTCCGGATCCATCTCGAGCAGGCCGCGCCGGCGGAAGCGATCCGCCACGAGGGCGGCCTTGCCCTGACCCGCCCAGCCACCCCACGCAACCGACGTCGCCACCAAACCACAGGCATGGCGGTGCTCGGCGAGGGCGTCGAGAAAGGCGTTCGCCGCGGCGTAGTCGCCCTGCCCGGCTGAGCCTGTTGTGGCGGCCATCGAGGAGAAGAGCACAAAGGCCGAGAGGTCGATCCCTTGTGTGAGCTCGTGCAGATTGCGCGCACCCAGAGCCTTGCCCGCAAGCGTGCTCTGCGCCTGCTCGGCGGTGAGATCGCCCAGCGCGACGATGCCCCCGACACCGGCGATATGGAAGACCGCCTCCAATGGATGCTCCGCCGGCACTGCCTCGATCACCTCGCTCAAGCGCGCCCGGTCGGCTACGTCGCACTCCACGAGACTCACACGCGTACCGAACACCTCGAGCTGGGACTTCAGCTCGTCGGCGCCGGGCGCCAGCGAGCCTTGACGACTGAGCAGAAGCAGGTGCTCGGCGCCACTACTTGCCAGCCAGCGAGCCACGTGGCTCCCCAGTCCGCCGGTCCCCCCTGTGAGGAGCACTGTTCCCCGTGGCCTCCAGTGCGCATCCGTCTCGCCCTCGCCAGGGTTCGCGCGTTCCATCCGTCGCCCCAGCGTTCCGCCGGCGCGTATCGCCAGTTGGTCCTCGCCACCGACGCTGGCGAGCACCCCACAGAGGCGCCTCAACAGCTGCTCGTCGAGTGTCTCCGGCAGGTCGACGAGACCGCCCCATCTATGCGGCTGCTCGAGGCTGAGCGTCCGTCCCAAGCCCCACGACATGGACTGCGACGGATTATTTAGCCGATCGTCGGAGCCGGCCGCGACCGCACCGCGCGTGAGCAGCCACAGGCGCCCATCGACGCCGACGTCATCCAGCGCTTGCGTCAGCGCAACAGTCGCACTCAAGCCCCGGGGGACAGCGTTGTAGTCGGGATGTGGCTCCTCATCCAACGCCAGCAGCGAGAGCACGCCCGCTACCGTCACGCGCGCGCCCAAGTCCCCCCGGCCGGATAGAGACTCGACACCGTCGGCCGGCAGGACCCAATCGCTTGCGGGCAGCTCCCATCCATCCGGCGCCCCATCGTCGTGCGGCGCCCCATCCTCAGGATCGGCCTCGATCGCCTCAGCGATGCGCTTCCCCAACCGTTCGCGAACGAGATCGTGCTCGGCGTCGAGCTCGATCGCCAGCACCTGTGCGCCGTGCAGCTCGAGCGCCGCGATCACCGCCAGCACCCAGTCGTCGTCGAGTGAGCCGTCGGGAACAAGCAGCAGCCAAAGACCCGAAAGCGTAGGCGGCGAATCGCTCACCCTCGTCCAACCCACTCGATAGCGCCAACCGTCCACCGCCGACTCCGCCCGGCGTCGACGACGCCAGCCGGCGAGCGCCGGCAGAAGCGACTTCAGAGAGGAGCTCTCAACCTCCTCGGGCAACTCGAGCACTCTCGCCAAGTCATCGGCGCTCTCGCTTTCCACCGACTCCCAGAATCGCTGCTCAGGGGTCTCGTTCAACGGTGCGCTATTTGCCTGAGAAGCCGCCTGGGTCTCCGCGCTGCCACCCAGCCAGTAGCGCTCGCGTTGGAAGGGGTAGGTGGGCAGCGCCACCTTCCGCGCGCCTGACCCCTCGAACACGCCACCCCAATCGACGCTCACCCCACGCGCCCACGCCTCGCCAAGGGAACGAACGAAACGCTCGGGACCACCCTGATCGCGTCGCAACGAACCGATCACACCAACGTCGACGCTAACCCCACCACGAGCAGCACTCCAATCCTCGGCGGTCTCCTGCACCCCAACCGCGAGCACTGGATGTGCGCTCACCTCCACGAACGTGTGGTGGCCTCCCCCCATCAGCCCACGCACGGTTTGCTCGAAGCGGACCGGCTCTCGCATGTTTCGATACCAGTACTCGGCGCCGAGCTCCGTTCCGTCGAGCGGTCCTCCCGTCACGGTCGAGTAGAACGACAGCTCGCCTGCCTGTGGAGCGATACCCGCCAGCGCCTGGAGCAGGTCCTCGCGTAGGACCTCAACGAGCGGTGCGTGCGTCGCTACCGTTGCGCCGGGAACTTCGCGCGCACGCACCCCCTCACCCTCACACTCTGCCAACAGCTCCTCGAGACCCTCACGGTCGCCGGCCACGCCCACCGAGTGTGGCCCGTTGACGCCCGCCACGACAAGCCGTCCGCTCCAGCGTTGCAAACGCTCGCTCACCCACTCCCGCGAAGCCGCAACCGACACCATGCTGCCCTGTCCGTTCAGCGACGTCAACAGCTTGCTGCGCAACGCCACAACCCGCGTGGCGTCATCGAGCGAAAGCGCGCCCGCCACGCACGCGGCCGCGATCTCGCCCTGAGAATGGCCGACGACCGCCACCGGGTCCACACCACACGCACGCCAGAGGGCGGCCAGCGCCACCATCGTCGAGAACAGGACGGGCTGCACAACCTCCAGCCGCTCGAGTCCGGGGGCGCCGGGAGCGCCTCGCAAGACATCCTCCAGCGACCACTCGACAAACGCCGACAGGGCAGTCTCGCACTCTGAGATGCGCTGCGCGAACACCGGCGAGCGATCCAACAGTTCGACGGCCATTCCCTCCCACTGAGATCCCTGTCCGGGGAACAGGAACACAGTGCCACCGTCACCGGCGACCCTTGCCTCGATCAGATTGGCCGCGGGCTCACCGCAAAGCAGCGAATCCAACGCGCCCGCGAGCTCGACGCCGTTGCGGCCGAACGCGACCGCGCGACGGTCGAGCATCGCGCGTGTCGTCGCGAGCGAGAAGCCGACATCCCCTATCTCAGGACTGTCGTCCTTGGCCAACAGCTCGCGCAGTCGCGCCGCTTGGCCACGCAGGCCACGCTCGCCCGAGGCCGAGACGATCCATGGCACCAGGTCGCCGCCGAGCACATTCCCATCCACCGCGGCGAGAACTGATGATTGCTCGAGCTGCGTCTCAGGCGGCTGGGACTCGCTCCCGATCTGCTGGGCTGTCTCGGGTGGGGCTTCTTCGAGGATCACATGCGCATTGGTCCCACTGACGCCGAATGAGGAGACTCCCGCTCTGCGCGGCTCACCGTTACGCACCCACGGCTGTGCCTCCGCGAGCAACGACACAGACCCACCAGACCAATCAACCCGACTCGACGGAGCATCCACATGCAACGTCCTCGGCAACACACCATGACCAAGCGCCAAAACCATCTTGATAACCCCAGCCACACCCGCAGCAGCCTGCGTATGACCAAGATTGGACTTCACAGACCCCAACCACAACGGACGCCGATCCCCACGATCACGCCCATAAGTAGCCAACAACGCCTGCGCCTCAATCGGATCACCAAGCGTCGTACCAGTCCCATGACCCTCAACCACATCCACCTCACCAGCAGACAAACCAGCATTCACAAGCGCCTGACGAATAACCCGCTGCTGAGAAGGACCATTAGGAGCCGTCAAACCATTACTCGCCCCATCCTGATTAACCGCACTACCACGCACAACAGCCAACACCCGATGACCCAAACGCCGCGCATCAGACAAACGCTCCAACAACAAGACACCCACACCCTCACCCCAATTGGTGCCATCGGCCGCATCGGCAAAAGACTTGCACCGCCCGTCACGCGCAAGCCCGCGCTGGCGGGCGAACTCCAAGAAAGCCACGGGAGTGGCCATGACCGCCACCCCGCCTGCCAGCGCGAGTGAGCATTCGTCGGCGCGCAGCGCCTGACAGGCCAGATGGAGTGCAACCAGCGACGACGAGCACGCCGTGTCAAGCGTCACCGCTGGACCCTCCAGCCCCAGCGAATAGGCCACCCGACCCGATAGAACGCTCGCCGAGTTGCCGGTGACCAGGAAGCCATCGAAGCTGTCAGGTGAAAGATTTGCTCGCGTGCTGTAGTCCTGAGAGGTGGTCCCTGCGAAGACCCCGGTGCGGCTTCCGCGCAGCGAATCGGGGGCGATACCGCCATCCTCGAATGCCTCCCACGATGCTTCCAACAACAATCTCTGTTGAGGGTCCATCGCCAACGCCTCGCGCGGGCTGATCTTGAAGAGCTCGGCGTCGAAATCCGGCGCGTCGTAGACGAAACCGCCCTCGCGGATGTAGGTGGTACCTGGTTGGAGGGACTCCGAGTCATACAGCCTCTCCACGTCCCATTCTCTGTCGCTGGGAAACTCCGAGATCGCATCGCCCCCCCTGGCCAGCAGCTCCCAAAGCCCCTGAGGCGAGTGCGCGTCTCCGGGATAGCGGCACGCCATTCCCACGATCGCGACCGGGTCCTCGCGGACAGGCGCAACCGTCGCGGGCCTGGACGGCCGGGTCTGCACACCACCGATCTCCTCCAACATGCGATCGGCAAGCAGCGCGGGCGTCGGATAGTCAAAGACGAGGGTCGCCGCCAGGCGCAGGCCCGTGAGAGCGTTCAGCCTGTTGCGCAGCTCGACGGCCAGCAGAGAATCGAAGCCGAGCTCCTTGAAGACTCGCTGTGACCCGATCGCCTCCGGTGAGGAGTGCCCCAAGACCGCCGCCGCCTCGCTGCGCACGAGTTGCAGGACGATCTCGCGCCGCTTTGGCGCCGGCGCGTCGCGCAACCGCTCGGCAAGCTGGCCCTCCCCGCGCAACCCCGACCGGCGAGACGAGGCGCGCACGAGCGAGCGCAGCATCGCCGGAAGCGCATCTGTCCGCGCCTGCGTTCGTAGCGCGGCCTCGTCCAGGCGAACCGGAACGGTCAACGCGTCGACATCTGTCAATGCGCGATCGAACAGCCTGAGACCTTCCTCGCTTGACATCGCCGCGATGCCGGAGCGGCGCAGGCGCGCCAGGTCGGTTTCGCTCAAATGCCCGGTCAAGCCGGTGGCCTGCTCCCACCAACCCCACGCCATCGAGACTCCGGGAAGACCGTGGGCGCGGCGGCGCGCAGCAAGCGCATCGAGGAACGTGTTGGCCGCCGCGTAGTTGCCCTGAGCAGGACCGCCCAGAGTCCCGGCCAGGGAGGAGAAGAGCACAAAGGCGTCCAGGTCTAAATCTCGAGTCAGCTCATGCAGGTGCCAGGCAGCGTCGACCTTGGGGGCCATCACAGAATCCAAGCGCTCGGGCGTGAGCGATCCGATCAAGCAGTCGTCGAGCACACCCGCCGTATGCACCACTGCCCGCAGCGGCCGCTCGCTCGGAATCCTTGCTAGCAACCGCTCCAGCTGTGCCCGGTCGCTCACGTCACAGGCCGCGATCGTGACCTCCGCGCCCTGCTCGCGAAGCGCCTGCTCCAACTCGATCGCACCAGGGGCCTCGCGGCCGCGTCTGCTGAGCAGCAGCAGATCGCGAGCTCCGTGTTGCCGGGCTAGATGCATAGCGACGAGAGCCCCGAGCCCACCGGTGCCGCCCGTGATCAGGATCGTCCCGCCCTCGCCGACGTGGCGGCTCGGGATGCTCAGCACGATCTTGCCGACGTGTCGCGCTTGAGCCATGAAGCGGAATGCCTCCGCTGCACGACGGACATCCCAAGCCCTGATCGGGGGGAGCTCAATGGCCCCCTGCTCGAAGAGCTCGAGCAGCGAAACCAGCATCGCCTGGATACGCTCGGGTCCTGCCTCGATCAGGTCGAATGCGCGGTAGAGAACCCCCGGATGGCGCTCGGCAACCTCTTGGGGATCGCGAATATCGGTCTTGCCCATCTCCAGGAAACGGCCGCCGTTGCAGACCAGCTCGAGCGACGCCTCGACGAACTCGCCTGCCAGCGAGTTCAGGATCACATCGACACCGCCTCCTTTAGTGGAGGTCAAGAAGCGATCCTTGAACTCCAGATCGCGCGAGGAGGCGATTTGGCTCTCGGACAGTCCGATCCGCAGCAGCGCCCCCCACTTACCTTGGCTGGCGGTGGCAAGCACCTCCGCTCCCAGCCAACGTGCGAGCTGCACGGCGGCCATGCCTACTCCACCGGCCGCGGCATGGACGAGCACGCGCTCGCCAGGCTTCACCTTTGCCAACTCCACAAGCCCGTAGTAGGCGGTCAAGAATGCCCCCGGCACCGCGGCCGCCTGGGCAAACGACCATTCCCTTGGCATTTGGACGAGCAGCAGGCGATCGGTGACTGCCTGCGGACCGAAGGCGCCGGTAAACAACCCCATCACGCGATCGCCGACCTCGAGATCCTCGACTCCGGGGCCGACCTCGAGCACCACGCCCGCGCCCTCGCTCCCGATTGCGTCCCACTCCCCGCGCAGCGACACGACCCCCAGAGCAGCGACCACATCGCGGAAGTTCACACCGGCCCCACGCATCGCCACGCGCACCTGGCCCCGCTCGAGCGGGGCCGCGAGCTCGGGCGCCGCCACCAAGCGGAGATCCTCGAATGTGTTCGCGGGCCCAAGCGCAAGACGCCAGTGAGACTCCCCGCGCGGTGGCTCGAGAGCGCCAACCGGCTCGCGCACCAATCTCGGCGCGTACACAGTCCCGTGGCGGACCGCCAGCTGAGACTCGCCCGCCCCGATCAGTTCGACCGCCGCGCGCAGGGCGCTCCAGCAGCCCTGCTCCCCGTCCACGTCGATCAGCGCGACCCGTCCGGGGCTCTCCAGTTGCAGCGATCGCGCCAACCCCCACAACGGCGCGTCGAGCAGGCCCGGTATGTCCTCACCGGCGGCAACGGCCACCGAACCCTGCGTAACGAGCACCAGCAGAGACTCGGCCAGCCGCTCGTCGGCAAGCCATTCTTGAACGAGCGCCAACGCTCGATGGGCGCCGTCTCGTACAGCCATCGTCTGCCGCGCTCCGATGAGCGGTGCGTCAGCCTGCTCCTCCTCGCCGGCAGCCCGCGCTCTGGACGGATCCTCCGCGGGCATCGTCGCGGCAGGGGTCCTGTTGGTAGAGCAGTTCGCGAGAACGACCCGCGCCGGCGCTCCTTCCCCGATTGCCTCGCGCAGGGCAGCCAGATCGGTGAAGACAGCCGGGCGGTCCGCCTGCGCATCGAGACCCTCCAGCGCGAGTGCGCCATTGGTGTCCGGGTCGATCACTGCCCAGCCGACCGTGTCCACCGACTCACCATCCGTCGCGAGCGCAGCCCATTGCACCCGGTGGAGCACATCCGACAAGCGGCCCGCGCGATGTCCGTGGAGCTGCTCCGGGGAGACTTTTCGCGCCACGAGCGATTCGACCGATATGACAGGTGCACTCGACTCGTCGACAGCCAGCAACGAGACGGAGCTCTCGCCGTTGGGAACTAGAGCCACCCTCAGAGAGGATGCCCCAGGAGCGTGGACTCGCACCCCGTTCCATGCGAACGGCAAACGCAGGTCGCCGTCGTCCTGCTCGCCGGCCACGGCCGAGCCGAGCACATGGAGCGCCGCGTCAAGCAAGGTCGGGTCGGCGATGAATGCAGCGCCGCCGCCCTGACGATCGACGGGCAGCGCGACCTCTGCAAACAGCTGATCTCCGCGTCGCCACGCCGCCTTCAGGTTTTGGAAAGCGGGCCCATAGTCCAAACCCGCCTCGGCCAAGCGGTCATAGAGCCCCTCAAGCGATACGGGCTCGGCGTCGTGCGGGGGCCACGTACCCGCCGTCCCCGCGATCTCCTCGCCCAGCGGACCTGCGCCTGTCGAGGGCTCGCCGTCTGTGACCAATATCCCACTGGCATGTCGGGTCCACTCCGCGGTCGCAAGGGGAGTGTCCCCGGCACGCGACTCGGGACGCGAATAGACATGCAAGCTGCGCGAACCGGACTCTTCCATCTCCGAGACACTCAACTGCAGCTGTATCGCCTCGCCCTCTTCGAGAACCAGAGGCGCCTCGATCAAGAGCTCAGAGACGAGCTCGCAACCGATCCGCCCCGCCGCGTGCAGGGCCAACTCGAGGAATGCGGTGCCCGGGACGAGCACAGCTCCCATCACCACGTGATCGCCAAGCCACCGATGGGTCTCAAGCGACAGGCGTCCGGTGAAGAGGCAGCCGCGATCGCCGGCGAGCGGGGCGGTCGCGCCGAGCAACGGGTGCCCGTCTGCCACCAGGCCGATCGAGGCGGCATCTCCGCTACTCGGGCCGGCGTTCAGCCAGTAGCGCTTACGTTGAAACGCGTATGTCGGAAGCGACACATCCGCGAAGTCGCCTCCACCGAGCACCGCCCCCCAGTCGATCTCTGTCCCTCGTGCCCACAGCTCGCCGAGCGAGGCCAGGAAGCGCCGTGGACCCCCCTGATCGCGGCGCAGCGTGCCACTCACGACGACAGCCTCGCCCTCGCTCGAGCCTGGCGCCAGGTCTTGACGAGGCGAAGCAGCCCGTCGGCTCTCTCCGGCGCACAAGCGCTCGACTGTCTCCTGCACCGCTACCGTCAACACCGGATGGGGACTCACCTCGAGGAACCTGCGAGCGCCTCGCTCGAAGATCGCTTCGGTCGTGCGCTCGAATTGGACAGGCTCGCGCAGGTTGCGATACCAGTAGCGCGCATCGAGCTCGGCGGTGTCGAGCATTCCAGCGGTGACGGCCGAGTAGAACGGGGTCTTCGCCGAGCGAGGCGAGATCGAGGCGCACGCCTCCACCAGCTCCGCTTCGATCGTCTCAACCTGCGCCGAGTGCGCCGCATAGTCGACCGGGATCTTGCGGGCCCTGACGTTCTCGGACTCACACTGGGCAAGCAGCTTCGAGAGAGCGCCCGGCTCGCCCGACACGACCACAGCACCGGGACCGTTCACCGCCGCGACCGATATCTCCTCACCCGAACGCTCGAGCAACGACTCCAATTCCTCTCCGGAGCAGGCGAGCGACACCATCCCCCCCTTGCCCGCTAGCGCCGCCAGAGCCTTGCTGCGCGACGCGACCACCAGAGCCCCATCCTCCAGCGATAGGCCGCCGGCGACGCAAGCTGCAGCAATCTCTCCCTGAGAGTGTCCTACAACGAGATCGGGGTTTACGCCACAGGCGCGCCACAGAGCCGCCAGCGAGACCATCACCGCGAACAGCACCGGCTGCACGACATCCACCCGATCAAGCTGGGCTCCGTCGCGATCGCGCAACACGTCCGTCAACGACCAACGGACATGTGGCGAGAGGGCTTCTTCGCACGCTTGCAACGACTCGGCGAACACTGGTGAGCCCTCCAGCAGATCCACCGCCATCCCCACCCACTGGGCGCCTTGACCGGGGAACAGGAATGCGATCGCTCCGGCGCAGTTCGCGGTACCCCGCAGGTGGCCGGCGCTCGACTGTCCCTTGGCCAGAGCATCGAGTCCGTCGAGCAACTCGCCGTGGTCGCTGCCGATCACGACCGCGCGCTTCTCAAAGGCCGCTCGCCTTGTGGCAAGAGCGCGGCCGACGGCGGTCAGATCGGGGGCCGAGAGGCCATCCAGATGCGCACGCAAGCGCTCGGCCTGTCCGCGCAGCGCACCTTCATCTCTGCCGGAGAGAACCCACGGAAGCACGGCGCCGGCGAACGCGCCCGCGACCCGCTCTCCCCTCGAATCGCTACGTCGCTGCTGGGCTGTCTCGGGTGGGGCTTCTTCGAGGATCACATGCGCATTGGTCCCACTGATCCCGAATGAGGAGACTCCCGCTCTGCGCGGCTCACCGTTACGCACCCACGGCTGTGCCTCGGCGAGCAACGACACAGACCCACCAGACCAATCAACCCGACTCGACGGAGCATCCACATGCAACGTCCTCGGCAACACACCATGACCAAGCGCCAAAACCATCTTGATAACCCCAGCCACACCCGCAGCAGCCTGCGTATGACCAAGATTGGACTTCACAGACCCCAACCACAACGGACGCCGATCCCCACGATCACGCCCATAAGTAGCCAACAACGCCTGCGCCTCAATCGGATCACCAAGCGTCGTACCAGTCCCATGACCCTCAACCACATCCACCTCACCAGCAGACAAACCAGCATTCACAAGCGCCTGACGAATAACCCGCTGCTGAGAAGGACCATTAGGAGCCGTCAAACCATTACTCGCCCCATCCTGATTAACCGCACTACCACGCACAACAGCCAACACCCGATGACCCAAACGCCGCGCATCAGACAAACGCTCCAACAACAAGACACCCACACCCTCGGAGATGCTTATGCCGTCGGCCGCGTCGGCAAACGGCTTGCACTGCCCATCCGGCGCCAGCGCACGCTGGCGGGCGAACTCGCCGAACATCGTCGGCGTCGAGAGCACCGTCACTCCGCCGGCGAGCGCGAGTGAGCATTCGTCGGCGCGCAGCGCCTGACAGGCCAGATGGAGTGCAACCAGCGACGACGAGCACGCCGTGTCCACTGAGATCGTCGGGCCCTCCAGTCCCAGCGAATAAGCCACCCGACCGGACACGACGCTGGCGGCGCCACCGGTGATGAAATAGCCCGTCTGCTCACCGTCGGCGGAGCTCAGAGATGGATCGTCTTCACGCAAGCGGGGGCCGTAGTCCTGATGCATCGCGCCGGCGAACACCCCTGTGCGACTGCCACGCAACGTCGTCGGGTCGATGCCCGCGTCTTCGAGCGCCTCCCAGGAGGCTTCCAGGAGCAAGCGCTGGTGCGGGTCCATCGCGAGCGCCTCGCGCGGGCTGATCTTGAAGAACTCGGCGTCGAAGTCCGGCGCGTCATGGAGAAAGCCTCCCCGGCGCTCCTGGTTGAGAACATTCTCTGAGAGATCGAAGTCATGTTGCGCGAGCGGAGACCATTCGCGATCGGTCGGCGGCTCGGAGATGGCGCTGCGGCCGTCGCGCAGAAGCTCCCACAATCGCTCGGGAGAGTCCGCTCCACCGGGATACCTGCAGCTCAACCCGACGATCGCAAGAGGCTCGCGTGAAGCAGCCAACAGCCTGCGGTTCTCACCTCGCAGTCGCTCGACCTCCTTCGTGGACGCACGCAACGCCTCGACAATCTGCTCGGATGTCGTGCTCAACTCGTCCTCCCCTCGACCGGGTCGCCGGTCGGAGCTCCCTCAAGCGCGATACGCACGAGACTCTCGACATCCAACGAGTCGATGTCATCTCTCATCTCGCTCTCGCCGTCGGGCGCGCTCTCGCCGCCACTACCCGCGAGCCTCAAAAGAGCGTCCAGCAGACCAGTCTCGCGCAGGCGAACGAGTGGAATCGAGGAGATGGCCGCGCGCAACTCGGCCTCCTGCCCGTCGCCGGAGAGCCCGTCCGACGCCCGCGGCGAAGCGATAAGACACAGCTGGGCCGCCAGACCCGCAGGCGTGGGGTAGTCGAATATCAGCGTCGCTGGCAAGCGCAGGCCGGTCGCGTGGCCGAGCCGGTTGCGCAACTCAACCGCGGTCAGCGAATCGAAGCCGAGCTCCTTGAACGGGCTGTGGATATCCACCGCCTGGGCGGAGGAATGCCCAAGGACGGTCGCGGCTTCGGCGCGAACCAAATCGCTCACGATCGCCTCCCGCTCACCCTCGGGCGTGTCAGCCAAGCGCCGTAGAAACGACACTCGATCCGCTGAACGGCTCGGCAGGCGCACCAGCCCACGCAGCAACGCTGGGACGACACCGGCGCGCATCCGCGAACGCAGGATCCCCGGATCGAGCGCGAGCGCGACCACCAGGGGCTCAGACAGTGCCCGAGACATATCGAACAGCGCGAGACCCTCCTCTGAAGAGAGCGCAGAGACTCCCATCTCCGACATTCGCGCGACAGCACTCCTGCCGCCACCGTCGGTTATCCCGGCGGCCTGAGCCCATAGCCCCCAGGCGAGCGACTGAGCCGGAAGGCCCTGTCCGCGCCGCTGGGCGGCCAGAGCATCCAGGAAGCAATTGGCGGCGGCGTAACTCCCCTGGCCGGCGCTCCCGAACACGCCGGCCATCGAGGAGAACAGCGTGAAAGACTCCAACTCCATCTCCGCGGTGAGCTCGTGCAGGTTGAGGGCGCCGTCCAGCTTCGGTGCGAGCACCCGCTCGAGGCGCTCGTCGGTGAGAGACTCGATCACCCCGTCGTCGAGCACGCCAGCGGCATGCACGACCGCTCGCAGCGGGCGCTCGGGCGCAATCGAGTCGAGCAGCTCTCCCAACTGTTTGCGGTCTGTCACGTCGCACGCCGCCAGCCGGACGTCCGCGCCGAGCCCGGCAAGTCGATCTCGAAGCTCGGCAGCGCCGGGAGCCCGATTGCCGCTGCGACTGACGAGCAGAATGCTGGTCACGCCGTGCGCGCATACGAGATGCTCGGCAAGCAGCCCACCGAGCCCGCCGGTGCCTCCCGTAATGAGAACGGTGCCCTCGCCGCCGAAGTCCCCCGTCGCGCCCCCTACGGAGGCGAGATCGCCGGGCGCACCGCTAGCGTCGAGCCGGGTCACTTCCGCGTTGCCGGCGCGTGGGATTCTCGCCAGGCGAGGGCAACGCACCTCACCCTGGCGAATCGCCGCCTGGGACTCGTTGCTTGACAGCGCCCTCGCCAGTCCCTCTACCCAAGCGGCATCGTCGATGTCAATCAGCCCAAAGCGACCGGGATGCTCAGACTCGGCGGAGCGCACCAGTCCCCAAGCGGCCGCGGCAGCGAGATCGGGGGCTTGCTCATCCGGTTGCGTCGAGACAGCGCCGCGCGTCAAGAAAACGAGCCTTGACGCGGCGAAGCGCTGATTTGAAAGCCACTCTCGCAAAAGCGCGAGCGCCCGCCGCAGGACGGCGCGGGTGCTCTGCGCCGAAGCGCCGCCGCCCTCCGTGAAATCGACCAGCACGATCCGGGGAACGGGGTCATCGGCGATCGGCGCCCGGCTCAGTGCCTCCAGCGAGGCATGGATCGGCACCTCGAATCCCTCCGTGCACAGGGACCGCGCAGTTGCGCAATCCTGCTCGCCGAGCAGCACGAGACTCTTCTCGCGTGCCGCCATCCCGCCGGCAGGCGAAGCGACGGGCCAGTCCAGGCGAAACAACGAGCGGTGAGCCTTCGCGCGAGCGCTATCGAGCTGCTCTGGCGAGACCCCGCGAGCGAGCACGGCGTCCACCGAGGCAACCGGCGACCCGACCTCGTCGGCCACCGCGAGCGAGATCGTGTCAGGGCCACGCGGACACAGTGCCACGCGCAGCGTGCCGGCGGCTCTCGCGGCACACACGACACCACTCCAAGAGAACGGAAGACGCGGCCGACCAGGCTCGCCATTATCGGCCGGGAGCGCAGGGGCCATATGAAGCGCCGCGTCTAGCAACGCCGGATGGAGGTGGAAACCGCCAAGTTGAGTGGTGTGATCCTCGGGCAAGGCAACCTCGGCGAAAATGTCTTCTTCGCATCGCCATGCCCGGCGGACACCCTGGAAGGCCGGACCGTAATCCAAGCCGAGCTCGGCCAGACGGTCGTAGAGCCCGTCGATCGGTACGGCCTGCGCGCCGTCCGGTGGCCAGGTCCCGCTCAAAGAGAGCGCTTGCCGGTCCATGCGGGGGTCGGGAATCGATGCTCCCGACAGCTCTCCGCAAGCGTGCCTGGTCCACTCTCCGGGCATTTCGTCATCCTCATTCTCAGAATCTGCCCGCGAGTAGATGCCGATCGCCCGCCCTCCACTCTCATCGAGCTCGCCCACGAGGACCTGCAACCGCACTGCCTGCTGCTCCTCGAGCACAAGCGGCGCCTCGATGACAAGCTCCGATATCGACGCCAACCCGACTCGCTCGCCTGCGTGCAGAGCCAGATCGAGAAATGCCGTGCCGGGTAGCAGCACCGTACCCGCGAGAGCATGATCCGCCAGCCAAGGATGGGCCTCGAGCGAGAGGCGCCCGGTGAACAGCAACCCATGTCCGTCGGCGAGCCCTACTGCGGCGCCCAACAGCGGATGCTCGGCACGAGACTGCCCCACAGCCGCGGGGTCGCTCCCGCCGGCGCCCGCCTCCAGCCAGTAGCGCTCGCGCTGGAAGGCGTAGGCGGGAAGCCCAACTCGTCTGGCGCCGGTGCCCGCATACAACCCGTCCCAGTCGACGGGCACACCGCGCACCCACGCCTCACCCAAAGACAGCAGAAAGCGCCCGCGACCGCCCTCCCCACGGCGCAACGACCCGACCACACCGAGACTTGCGCCACTTGCGGAGTCAGACCCGCCGACATCCTCGAAGATCTCTCCCAACCCGACTGCCAGTACCGGGTGCGGACTCACCTCCACAAACGTGCGATGACCGTCATCCAGCAGCCCGCGCACGACCTCGTCGAAGCGCACCATCTCACGCGCATTGCGAAACCAATAGTCCCCGCCCAAACCATCCGTCTGGAGCAAAGCGCCCGTCACCGACGAATAGAAGGGGACATCGCCAGGCCCGGCGAGCGGACCGGAACAGGCCTCCAACATCTGCTCGCGCAACCCGTCGACCTGCGGCGAATGACCGGCGCCGACAGCCGCCGCAACCTCGCGGGCACGGACACCATTGACCTCACACTCCAAGAGAAACTCGTCAAACGAAGCCGACTCCCCCGACACCACCACCGACCGGGGGCCGTTGACAGCCGCCACGACAATCCGGCCGTCCCACCGCTCCAAGCGCTCGAATACCTCATCCACAGCGAGTGCCACCGAAGCCATCCGGCCACGCCCGGTCAACTTCGCCAACACCCGGCTACGCAAAGCGACAATCCGCGCGGCGTCCTGCACCGACAGACAACCGGCCACGCACATCGCCGCGATCTCGCCCTGAGAATGACCCACCACCGCGTCAGGTTCGACACCACAGGCACGCCACAACCTCGCCAAACCCACCATCACGGCGAACAGAACCGGCTGCACGACGTCGATCCGGCTCAAAGACCCCAACTCACCTACACCGCCAAGCGCGTCCCAAAACGACCAATCGATGAACGGACCCAACGCATCGGCGCACTCGCGCACACTCTCGGCAAACACCTTCGAGGAGCCCAGCAGCTCGCTGGCCATGCCAACCCACTGGGAACCGTGCCCCGGGAATACGAACGCCACGCGGCCGGGGTCGCCCGCGCCCACGACGCCTGTTGCCAGCCCGACGGCCGAGACGCCCCCTGCCAGCGAACGCAAGCCCTCCGCCAAATCCTCGCGGTTCGCCGCGACCAGCACGGCCCTGTCTTCGAGCTGGGTGCGACGAGTGAGCGAGAAGCCCACGTCCAAAGCACTCACGGCAGGTTCCCTCTGCACATGCTCCAACAGGCGTTGCGCTTGGGCGCTCAGACCCTCGTTGCCACGCGCGGAGAGAGCCCATGGGATCGCGCTCTCCCCCACCAGGCCCACCGGCAACTGATCAGCCTCAACGAGTCGCTCTCTTGCGGGACCGTCTTGCAAGTCGTTCCCATCGGCGCGAGCGACGGCAGCCGGGGCCTCCTCGAGGATCACATGCGCATTTGTGCCGCTGATCCCGAATGAGGACACAGCCGCACGACGAGGCGCCGCCTCCACCGGAGGCCAAGACGCCTCCTCGGTGAGCAGCGCCACCGTAGCCTCGGACCAGTCGATCTCCCGCGAAGGCTCCTCGACGTGCAGCGTCCTTGGCAAGAGGCCATGCTTGAGCGCCATCACCATCTTGATCACCCCGGCGATCCCGGCGGCCGCCTGCGTGTGACCGATATTCGACTTGACCGTTCCAAGCCGTAGGGGGCGCTCCGCGCTGTGCGCGCGTCCGTAGGTGGCCGCGAGCGCTTGCACCTCGATCGGGTCGCCCAAGCGCGTGCCCGTGCCGTGGGCCTCGACGGCGTCCACCTCGTCCGCTTCGAGCCCGGCATTAGCCAGCGCCGAGCGAATCACGCGCTGCTGTGAGGGACCGTTGGGCGCGGTCATGCCATTGCTGGCCCCGTCCTGATTGATCGCGCTCCCGCGAATGACCGCCAGTATCTCGTGGCCGAGACGCTGAGCGTCGGAGAGACGCTCGAGCACCGCGACACCGACTCCCTCGCCCCAGGCGGTTCCGTCGGCTCTGGCCGAGAAGGACTTGCAGCGTCCGTCGCCCGCCAGCACCCGTTGGCGGGAGAACTCGATGAATACACCCGGCGTGGCCAGCACCGTCACACCGCCGGCGAGCGCCAGCGAACATTCGCCGGAGCGCAACGCTGCCGAAGCCAGGTGCAGTGCCACGAGCGAGGAGGAGCAAGCGGTGTCGACCGTGACGGCCGGACCCTCGAGGCCAAGGGTGTAGGCGACCCGGCCCGACACCGCGCTGGCCGAGGCGCCGGTCCCCAGGTGGCCCTCGACTCCGGCGGCGGCGGCACCCGTCAGGCCCATCGCATAGTCGTGGTACATCACGCCGGCGAAGACTCCTGTGTGAGTGCCGCCCAGAGCGCGAGGATCGATTCCAGCGTCCTCCAAAGCCTCCCACGACACTTCCAGCACCAGCCGCTGCTGGGGGTCTGTCGCCAGCGCCTCGCGGGGGCTCATCCCAAAGAAGCGCGCATCGAACTGAGCAGCGTCGGGCAGGAAGCCGCCCTCGCGCACGTAACTGGTGCCGGGATGATCTGGATCAGCGTTGTAAAGACCCTCCAGGTCCCAACCGCGATCGGTTGGAAAGCCGGAGATGGCATCGCGACCCGAGCGCACCAGCTCCCACAGACCCGCAGGCGTGCTCACCCCACCCGGATAGCGACAGGCGACTCCGACGATTGCGACGGGCTCCGACCTCTGCCGCTCAAGCTCATGCAACCGACGACGGGCGCTTTGCAGATCGACGGTGACGCGCCTGAGGTACTCCAGCGACTTCTCGTCGGCTGTCATGCCTTCCACCACGCTTCGGTGCAGATGAAGTCGGAGCGGCTCATACCGGCCTCAGCTGATTGTCGATGAACTCGTATATCTCCTCGGCGCTTGCCGTTTGCAGCGCCTGCTCGGGTGTCGGCGCCTCGAGCGCACCGTTCTCCTCACCGTCCAACCTGCCGAGCAGCGTCCGCAGACGGCTTGCTGCTCGGGCCCGTCCATCCTCGTCCGTGGCGATTGAGCCAAGCATCGACTCCAGCCGATCGATCTCGAGCTCGAGCTCTGAGTCTTGCTCCTGAACGATCTGCTCGTGCAGACTCCGCACCAGAGCCTCAGGGGTGGGATAGTCAAAGACGAGGGTGGCCGCCAAGCGCAAGCCGGTCGCCTTGCCGAGCCGGTTTCGCAACTCCACCGCGCTCAGCGAATCGAAGCCGAGGCTCTTGAATGAACTGGTGGGCTCAACCGTCTGTGACGGCGAGTACCCCAATACCGCCGCCACCTCGCTCTTGACCAAGTCGTTCAGCGCTGCCGCTTGCTCCAGCACCGGCATACCGACAAGCCGCCGTGTAAGCGATCCGCCCGGCTCCGAGCCGGCGGAAGCAACCGCCGGCATGCGCACAAGGCCACGCAGGACCGCCGGCAACGTCTGCGCTCTGGCCTCCGAGCGCAACACGCCCCTATCTAGATGAGCGGGAAGGACGAGGGCCGCGCCGCAGGCGAATGCCTCGTCGAACAGAGCGAGTCCCTGCTCGGCGGAGAGCACACCGAGACTCGCCGTGCCGGCCATCCGGGCCATGTCAAGCTCACCCAAACCGCTACCGAGCCCGACGCCCTTCCACAAGCCCCAGGCGATCGAGCTCGCCGGAAGTCCACGTGCGCGCCGCTCGACCGCAAGGGCGTCGAGAAACGCATTGGCCGCCGCATAGTTGCCCTGACCAGGGCCACCGAAGACGCCGGCCATCGAGGAGAACAGCACAAACGCATCGAGATCGAGCTCTTCGGTCAGCTCATGCAGATGCAGGGCGCCGTCGACCTTCGCGGCGAGCGCATGCTCGAGCTGAGCGGGTGTAAGCGACTGCACCAACGCGTTCTCGCCTGCCCCCGCGGCGTGGATCACAGTGCGCAGCGGCAGCTCTTTGGGGATCGAATCGATCAGGTCTCGAAGCTGTTCGCGGTCGGCGACGTCGCAAGCCGCGAGCCTCACCTCGGCACCGAGCGTGCGCAGCCGCTTCTGAAGCTCCATCGCCTGCTTTGTCTCAGCGCTACGGCTGACAAGCAACAGCTCTGATACCCCGTGGCGGACCACCAGATGCTCAGCGAGGAGGCCACCGATACCTCCCGTGCCACCGGTGATCAGAACGGTGCCGTGACCTCCGAGCACGCCCGCACCGCCTCCCAGCCGATCCCGACCTCCGGGCTCAACATCGGCGGCATGACCACCGGCGGCATGACCATCGACAGAAGGACCACCAGCGGCATGACCACCGACAGCAGGACCACCGGCAGTGTGACCACCGGCAGCGAGACCCTCGGTCAGCACTCCGAGGCGCGGCACATACACCACGTCGCCTCGTGCAGCCGTCTGCGGCTCCTGGGAGGCGAGCGCTGCCATCGCTGCCTGCCAGGAGGCCGGCCCTCCCTCGACATCGACCAGCGCAAACCGGCCGGGATGCTCCGACTGAGCAGAGCGAACCAAACCCCAAACACTCGCGCCGGCCAGATCGGACACGCCTGCATGCGCCTCGGGGGCGACCGCGCCGGCGGTGCACACCACGAGCCGGGTGTCAGAGAAGCACTCCTCGGCAAGCCACCGTTGCAGTATCCCCAGCGTTCGCAGCAGTGCCTCTCGCGTCGCCGACGCCACATCTGCGACCGGCGACGCACAGTCCATCAGGACCACTTCGGGAGCCGCCTCCCCGCGCCGCACGGCGTCGACCAGTTCGCCGAGCTCGCGGTGGACGTGAACCTGCAACCCAGCCTGCGCGAGCGACTTCGCGAGGCGACCGTCGGCCTCGCCCAGCACTGCGAGCCGCTGCTGTTGCAGGGGCTCACCTGACGCACCGGCAAGAGCGTGCCAATACAGCGAGAACAGCGATCGATTTCGCCTGCCGTTCGGGACGGCTCCCAGCTGCTCTCTCGACATGCTTCGCAGCGCCAGCGCGTCGACGGTCGCGACCGGCTCGCCCGACGGTTGCGCCAATGTCATAGCGAACCCCTCGCCGTCGCGGCAGAGCAACAGGCGTAGATCGCTCGCCCCGTTGTGATGCAGCCGCACACCGCTCCATGAGAACGGCAGGCGCAGGGCGCCCTGTTGCTCGTCGGCGTCGCTCTCCGCGAGCAGCGCGATCGTGTGAAGCGCGCTATCCAGCAACGCGGGGTGCACGCCAAACCCACTCGCCTCGGAGCGCAGGCGCTCCGGCAGCGCAACCTCGGCAAAGAGCCGGCCGTCCAGGCGCCATGCGGCGCGCAGACCTCGGAATGCGGGCCCGTATTCGAAGCCGCCCTCGGCGAGCAGCTCATACAGCTCGTCGAGCTCGACCGCCTGCGACCCAGCGGGTGGCCAGCTCCCTGTCAGCTCGTCGAGCGACCCGGCGATCGCGCCTGCCGCCGGAGCGACCCCGCCGGCCCCGAGCACCCCGCTCGCGTGCCGCACCCAGCCTCCGGGCTCGCCTCCGTCCTGCGCCGCCAAGCGCTCGACGCGGGCATAGATCGCGATCGAACGCGCGCCGGTTGGCTCGGGCGCGCCAACCACGACCTGCAGGGCCACCGCCATACCGCGCTCGAGCACGAGTGGCGACTCGATCGCGAGCTCGTCCACCAAATCGCACCCCACCTCGCCGGCGGCGTACAGCGCCAACTCCAGGAACGCTGTTCCAGGCAGCAGCACGCTCTCCATCACCGCGTGGTCGGCCAGCCAAGGATGACTCTCAAGCGAGATGCGTCCAGTGAACAGCAGGCCCTGTCCGCCGGCGAGCTCGACCCTGGCGCCCAGCAGGGGGTGACCCCCGGCTGCCTGGCCGAGGTGAGCGACGTCGTCCGCCGCGGTTCGCGCAGCGAGCCAATAGCGCTCTCGCTGAAATGCGTAACTCGGAAGCGCCACACGCTGTGCGGGCCTCACGGCCAGGACCTCGCCCCAGTCGACCTCGACGCCTCTCACCCATGCAGAGGCGAGCGCCTGCATCAGCGAACGACCGTCGGGACGGCCCTCGCGCAGCAGTGCGAGGGCCGTAATCTCGCCGCGCACGACACGATCCTCTCGCGAGATCCCGCCGGCATCGCCGCCGAGCGGCGCGGTGCTCTCAGCGTCTGCCTGTGTGTCCAGCTCGTGCAGACATTCCTGGCTCATGGCGCTGAGAACGCCATCCGGCCCCAGCTCCAACAGGCAGCCGACGCCTTCCCCGATGAGCCGGCGCACCCCGTCGGCGAAGCGCACCGGCTCACGCACATGGCGCACCCAATAATCGGCGTTGCACATCAGCTGCGGACTCGCCAGCTGTCCCTCGAGGTTCGAGACGATCGGTATGCGCGGCTCGTGAAAGGCGATTGTCTGCGCCACTTCGCGGAACTGCTTGAGTATCCCATCCATACGCGGCGAGTGAAAGGCGTGGGAGACCTTCAGACGAGTCGTCTTGCGCTCGCGCTCGCGCCATAGCGAAGCCAACTCCAGGACATCGGACTCCTCTCCGGAGAGCACAACCGAGGAGGGTCCGTTCACCGCTGCCAACGCGACACGACCCTCACGACCCTCCAGGCAGGGCGCAACCTCCGATTCCGTCGCCTGCACCGCCACCATCGCGCCACCCGCGGGCAGGGCGCCCATCAAGCGGCCGCGGGCGGCGACGAGCTTGCAGGCATCCTCAACCGAGAAAACGCCGGCGACGTGGGCCGCCGCCAGCTCGCCGATCGAGTGACCCAAGAGAAATGCGGGTTTGCACCCCCACGTGTCAAGCAGCCGGAAGAGTGCGACCTCCAGTGCGAACAGCCCAGCCTGCGTATAGGCGGTCCGGTCGATCGACTCAGCGTCTGCGGATCCTGGCTCGGCGAACAACACCTCCAGCAACCGCGGGCCGCTTGCATCTTCGGCAAGGTGGGCGTCGAGGTGAGCGCACAACTCGTTCATCGCACCGGCAAACACCGGGAAGTCCGAGTACAACTCGCGGCCCATACCCACCCGCTGTGAGCCTTGACCGGAGAACAGGAACGCGACGGAGACGCCGGGCTCGGCCATACCCTGGAGGACATCGGCGCTTGTGCGTCCCTGAGCAAGCGCCGTCAAACCTGCGAGCAGCTGCTCGCGTTCCGCGCCCACGACGACCGCACGATGATCGAGTGCGGCACGAGTCACAGCAAGCGAGTAGCCGATGTCACGTGAGTCCGGTTGCTGAGAGCCGGCCAGGTGAGCGCCCAGGCGCTCGGCCTGCTCGCGTAGCGCCGCGCTGCTTCTCGCCGAGACCACAAATGGCAGCGGGCCGGCGAGCGTCCCAGCGGGCGCGGGAGCATCTCCATCGGTCCCCTCACCTGAATCGCTCGGGCGGGCCTGCTCGGAGTCCGGGCGCGCTCCGTTCATCGCGCCGGTTGAGCCGTTGCCCACAGCGCTGCGCAGCGGAGGTGGAGCTTCCTCAAGGATCACGTGGGCGTTGGTGCCGCTGATCCCGAACGACGAAACGCCGGCGCGACGCGGCCGACCGTTTCGCGGCCAGGGCCTGGCTCCTGCAGCAGCGAGATTCCCCGCCGACCAGTCGATCTCGCTTGGAGGGCTCCTGCGCGTGAAGGGTCCGCGGCAGCATCTCGTATGAGAGCGCCATCGCCATCTTGATAACCCCGGCGGCACCGGCCGCGGCCAGCGTGTGACCGATGTTCGACTTGACCGAACCCACCCACAACGGCCGTTCCTGCGCGCGCTCCTGTCCGTAGGTCGCGATCACCGCCTGCGCCTCGATCGGGTCGCCCAGTCTCGTGCCCGTCCCATGCGCCTCGAGGGCATCCACCTCGTTGGCGCTCAAACCCGCATTCGCCAAGGCCTGCCGGATCACCCGCTGCTGGGAGGGACCATTGGGCGCGGTCAAGCCGTTGCTCGCTCCATCCTGGTTGACCGCGCTGCCACGCACCACCGCCAGGACGGTGTGCCCGAGACGCTCGGCATCCGACAGGCGCTCGAGCGCCAACACACCCACACCCTCGCTCCAGGCGGCGCCGTCGGCTGCGGCCGAGAAGGACTTGCAGCGTCCGTCTGCCGAGAGCCCACGCTGACGAGAGAACTCCACGAACATGCCGGGCGTCGCCAGCACGCTCGCCCCGCCGGCAAGCGCCAGCGAGCACTCGCCTTGGCGCAACGCCTGGCAGGCGAGATGCAATGCCACAAGCGAGGATGAGCACGCCGTATCGACCGTCACGGCGGGACCCTCCAGGCCAAAACTGTAAGCCACCCGGCCGGAGGCAACACTCCCGGCGCCACCGGTACCGAGATAGCCCTCAAGGTCGGCCGCGGAGGCAGACCCCGCGACGCCGGCGGCGTAATCGTGCGTCATCACACCGGCAAACACACCCGTGGGACTCCCCACCAGCGACAGAGGATCGATGCCCGCGTGCTCAAACGCCTCCCAAGTCGCTTCCAGGAGCAGACGCTGCTGAGGGTCCATAGCCAGCGCCTCCCTTGGGCTGATGCCAAAGAAATGAGCATCGAACTCTGCTGCTTGGTGGAGAAACCCGCCCTCGCGCGTATAGCTCGTGCCGGGACGCTCGGGGTCGGGGTCGTACAGCGAGTCGAGGTCCCACCCGCGGTCGGTGGGGAAGCCAGAGATGCCCTCACGACCTTCGCGCACCAGCTCCCAGAGTCCCTTAGCCGACAGCACACCTCCTGGGAACGGCAGCCGATACCGACGATCGCGATCGGTTCCTGGGCACGCGCCACCTGTGCGGTCGAGGATGGCTCGGATGTTGGCGCTCCCGCCAGCTCTTGGAGTAGATGGCGCGTCAGCGCGGCACAGGTTGGCCGGTCGAAGATCAGCGTCGCCGGCAAACGCAACCCGGTCAACGGGTCGAGGCGGTTGCGCAACTCCACCGCGGCAAGCGAATCGAAGCCCAGGTCCTTAAAAGCGATGTCGGGATCGATCTCCTGCGGCGAGGAATACCCGAGCACAGCGGCTACCTCACCGCGAACGAGGTCTTCCACGAGGGCCTGTCCCTGCGACGCCGAGACGCCGGCGATACGCTGAGCAAGCGTTCCGCTGCGAGCCACTCTTAGACGCGTCTGAACGCCGGCGAGTCTGTGCAACAAGGCCGGCGGGGCCCCGGATCTCCCCTCAGCTCGCAGGATGGCGCGGTCCAACCGCGCGGGCAACACGATTGCCTGCTCGCCCGCGAGCGCAGGAGCGAAGAGCGAGAGCGCCTCGGGCACCGTGACGGTGCCAAGGCTTGCGGTCCCGGTCATCCGTCTCATGTCAAGCTCCCCGAGCTCGCGGCCCATTCCCACATCGCTCCACAGGCCCCAAGCCATCGAAGTAGCCACAAGACCTTGCGTACGCCGCCGGCACGCAAGCGCATCGAGGAACGCATTGGCTGCCGCATAGTTACCTTGGCCAGGGCCGCCGAACACGCCGGACATCGAGGAGAACAGGACAAACGCGTCCAGCTCGCGCTCCACGGTTAGCTCGTGTAGTCCCAGCGCACCGTCCACCTTAGAGCGGAGCACTCGCTCCAGCTGCTCGACGGTCAATGACTGTATGAGTGCGTTGTCGTTTATGCCCGCGGCATGGATGACGACCTTCAAGGGGTGCTCTGGCTGGATCGAGTCGATCACCGCGCCTAGCTGGTCGCGGTCAGCCACATCGCACGCGGCAACCGTCACTTGGGCGCCCTGCTCGCCCAGCTGTGCCTGCAGCTCTACAGCGCCATCGGCTTCCAGTCCCCGCCGACTCACCAGCAGCAGGTGACGCGCGCCCCGATCGACCAGATGACCGGCCATAATCGCACCCAGGCCGCCCGTGCCGCCCGTGATCAGAACAGTGCCATCCGGATCCAACCACGGCGCTCGATCTGAGTCCTCAGCAGCATCGAGCCGAGAGTCCTCAGTGCGATCGAGATCGGGGCGCAATCGCAACTCGTCGACCCGAGCCAATCGCGGCACATACAGAACGCCGTCGCGGACCGCCAGCTGTGTCCGCTCATCGGAGATGACTGTGGCGAGCGTTGCGAGCAGGCCCGTCAATGAAGCTGGAGAGCGATCTATGTCCACCAGCATGAAGCGAGCGGGGCTCTCAGCCTGCGCCGAGCGGATCAAGCCCCACACTGGCGCACCCGCGAGATCGGCAAGCGGGTCGGTTGGCTGTACTGCAACCGACCCGTGAGTGACAAACACGAGCCTCGAAGCGCTCAAGCGCTCATCGGCAAGCCACTCCTTGGCGATTGACAACGCCTTACGGGCGGCCCCGTGAACCGCTGTAAGGAGATCCGCACTGCTTGCGCCACTTGACCCTCCAGTGCAGTCGAGGAGCACGGCGTCCGGCACAGGGGCACCTGCCTGAATGCTCCCTGAAAGGCCACCGAGGTCCTCGTGGATCTCAACGCGAGCACCTGCCTCGCCAAGCGCTTGTGCCAAGACGCCCTGCTCGCCTGCCAACAGCGCCAGACTTCCGGCCAAGATAGCTGCCGGCCGCGCCGGGAGCCCTTCCCACTCGACAGTCAATAGCGAGTCGCGATAGCCAATACCGGCAGCTTCGATCTGCACGCTCGACGCGGCTCTCGCGACAACCGACTCGACGGTGGCCACAGCAGCGCCGGACTGATCGGCGAGCCGCAGTGAGACCTCATCGGTGCCGGTGATTTTCAGATGCAACCGCAACGAGAGCGCACCGCTCGCATGCAGCTCGACTCCACGCCAGCAGAAGGGCAACCGCGGCAGACCAGAGTCGCTCTGCCCGCTTTGAGAAGGATCCAGGGCCACATGAAAAGCGGAGTCGAGCAGCGCCGGATGAATACCGAACGAGTCGGCTTCCGCATGGCGAGCGTCTGCCAGACGGACCTCGGCGAACATATCCCCACCTCGGGACCAAGCCGCTTGCACAGCGCGGAAGGCCTCGCCATATTCGAAGCCGCTCTCTGCTAGGCGGTCGTAAAGGCGCTCCACTTCGATCGCCTCCGATCCCTGCGGGGGCCAGACTCCGCAGAGCACCTGGGTACTGCCGTTCATGGCGACCTGCGTGGTGGGCACACCGCCTGGACTGAGTAGACCGCTGGCGTGGGTGATCCACGCCTGATCGGACTTGCTTCTGGAGTAGATCTTTATCGGACGAGCGCCCAACTCCTCGAGCTCGCCAACAGACACCTGGATCTGCGCACTCTCGTTCTCTGACAGCACAAGCGGCGCCTCGATCGTAAGTTCATCCACGCGCGGTGTGCCCGCATCGGCGCCAACGCTTAGCGCGAGCTCGAGGAAGGCTGTGCCGGGAAGCAAGACACTGCCCATCACAGCGTGATCGCGCAACCAAGGATGGTCGTCGAGTGAGAGCCGTCCGGTGAACAGCAAACCCTCGCCTCCCCCGAGCTGAATGGATGCCTCGAGCAGCGGGTGCCCACCGGCGGCCTGCCCTATCGAGGCAAGGTCACCGACTCCACCCCCGGCGTTGAGCCAGTAACGCTTGCGCTGAAAAGCGTAGGTCGGCAGCCTCAAGCGTCGTACGTGACGTTCCTCAAAAGCCGTCTGCCACTCGACAAGCTCCCCGGCAGTCCACACAGCGGCGAGTGCCTCAGTCAAACTGCTCCGCTCCGAGCGCTCCCCACGCAACATCGAGACGGCGACCGGAAGAGAACCCTCGCGAGCCTGGTCGTCGAGACACTCGCGTGTCATTGCGCTCAGCACACCGTCGGGGCCAACCTCCAGAAAGCGGCTCACGCCGTTGTCCGTCAACCGGGCGATACAGTCGGCAAAGCGCACGGCCTTGCGCACATGAGCAACCCAGTACTCAGGCGAGCACAACTCCTCAGAGGCCACTTCCCCAGTGACGTTCGAGACGATCGGGATCTGAGGCGCTTGGTAGCTCAGCGTCTGGGCGACTCGCAGGAACTCGTCGAGCATCGTGTCCATGCGCGGCGAATGAAATGCGTGGGATACCTGCAACCGCCTGACCTTGCGTCCCCGCTTTCGCCAGGTGTCGGCGAGCTCCAGAACAGCGTCCTCATCGCCGGAGAGCACCACTGCTTCCGGCGCATTCACCGCCGCGAGCGCCACACTCGCCTGCAGACCCTCGAGTGTTGACAGCACCTCGAGCTCGCTGGCTTGCACGGCAACCATTGCTCCCCCTTCGGGCAACGCCTGCATCAACCGCCCTCTGGCTGCCACCAGAGTGCAGGCGTCCTCGAGCGAGAGCACTCCCCCTACGTGCGCCGCGACCAGCTCGCCGATCGAATGGCCTAGCAGCAATCCCGGTTGGACACCCCACGCCTCGAGCAGACGGAAGAGGGCTACCTCGAGCGCGAACAAGCCAGCTTGCGTGTAGACGGTCTCATCGAGCAGCGGCCCAGTCGACCCCTCGGAGAACACTGCATCGTCGTGCATAACCGCGAGTAGGGGGCGCTCCAACAGAGCGTCGAACTGTCCGCAGACACGATCGAGCGCGGTTCTGAAGAAGGGCAGCGAACGATATAGCTCTGCTCCCATCCCCACCCGCTGCGAGCCCTGGCCGGAGAACAGGAAAGCAAGCCCTCCCGCGGTGCCCTCCAGCCTGGTAGCTCCCTTGAAGATCCTCGCTCGATGCTCGCCAACGGCGAGCGCCCCCAGGTCCCCCATAAGGCTGTCGCGGTCGACGCCCGCGATCACGGCACGGACATCGAGTACCGGGCGCAGAGCGAGCGAATATCCGATATCGGATATCTCTGCTTGGGGATCGAGCAACAGCGAATCGAACAGCCTCGTTGCCTGAGCGCGCAGACCCGCTTCGCTTCGCGCCGAAAGGACCCAAGGAACTATCTCCTCCGAGTTCAGCTCATCCGAGAGCTCCTCGACACCACCGTCAGCTACTAAACAACGGCCCTTCTGGGGGGACTGTTGCTCAACGGGTGCCTGCTCCAGAATCACGTGCGCATTGGTGCCGCTCATCCCGAAGGAGGAGACCCCCGCACGCCGTGGGCGCTCGATCTGCGGCCATGGGAGGGACTCACTAAGAAGTGCCACAGCTCCCTGCGACCAATCGACCTGAGCGGACGGGTGGTCGATGTGCAGAGTCCGCGGGAGCACGCCGTGGCGCATCGCCATCACCATCTTGATCACGCCCGCCACTCCGGCTGCCGCCTGGGTATGGCCGATGTTCGACTTGACAGAGCCAAGCCACAGTGGATCGCTCGCGCGGGCGGCCCTGACCGTATGTGGCTAGTAGCGCCTGCGCCTCGATCGGGTCACCGAGTGTGGTGCCGGTGCCGTGACCCTCGACCGCATCGACCTCTCGCGGCGAGACGCCGGCATTGGTAAGCGCTTGGCTGAATCACCCGCTGCTGAGAGGGCCCGTTTGGTGCCGTCAAGCCATTGCTGGCTCCGTCCTGATTGATTGCGCTGCCGCGGACAACCGCCATCACCTGATGACCCAGCGCCGTGCCTCGGAGAGTCGCTCGAGCACCAACACACCCACACCCTCGCTCCAACCTGTGCCGTCGGCGGCATCCGCGTAGGACTTGCAGCGGCCGTCGCGCGCAAGACCGCGCTGACGGGAGAACTCCACAAACACTCCAGGGGTCCACAGCACCGTGACCCCTCCGGCAAGAGCCAACGAGCATTCGCCGCCGCGCAACGCTTGACAAGCCCAGTGCAGCGCGACAAGTGAAGAAGAGCAGGCGGTGTTGACCGAGACTGCCGGACCCTCCAAGCCGAAGGTGTAGGCAACTCTTCCGGACACGATGCTGCCCGGCGCTGCCGGTTCCCAGGTAGCCCTCGAGATCGGCCACGCGCGAGGCCACCGATGCCGGTTGCATAGTCCTGGTACATGACCCCGGCGAACACACCGGTCGCGCTACCGCGTAGCGAGCCGGGGCGATGCCGGCGTCTTCAAATGCCTCCCAGCTGGCTTCCAGCAAGCAGCCGCTGTTGGGGATCCATCGCGAGCGCCTCGCGAGGACCGATGCCGAAGAAAGCACTGTCGAAATCTGCCGGCGTCCGCCACGAACCCGCCCTCTCTCGCGTAGCTCGTCCCCGAGTGGTCTGGATCGGGGTCATACAGCTCATCCAGGCTCCATCCCCGGTCAGCCGGAAAGGGTGAGATCGCATCGACAGCCGTCAGCGATCAGGTCCCACAGCTCCTCCGGGGAGCCCACTCCGCCCGGGTAGCGGCAACTCATCCCGACTATCGCTATCGGCTCGTCGATGGCCTTTGCGTTGAGCCACTCGGAACGCTCGCCCGCGGCTCGCCACCCGTCATCTCGAGCAGATGGTCGACCAGTGCCGTGGGGTTGGGATAGTCGAATACCAGTGTCGCACTGAGGCGCATACCCGTAATCACGTCGAGGCGGTTGCGCAGCTCCACGGCGGCGAGCGAGTCAAACCCGAGCTCCTTGAACGAGCGTTGTGGCTCGATCTCCTCGGCAGATCCATGACCTAGAACGGTTGCGGTCTCACTGCAGACCAGCTCGAGTGCGATTCGCCTGCGCTCGGGCCCTGAGGCGTTCCCCAGTAGTCCCGACAGCGAATTCGCCCCAGTGCCCACCGTCCGACGAGCCGGTAGGGAGACGAGAGCGCGCAGCAGCGCCGGCAGACCGCCGTCGGCCGCGCGTGAACGCAGTGACGATCGGTCGAGGCGTACGGGGATCGTGACCGCCCGGTCTCCCGAATGGGCGGCATCGAACAATTCGAGACCCTCCTCTGTCGAGAGCTCCAACACACCACCACGCACCATTCGCGCCCGTCCGGCCTCCCCAAGCCCCCGGGTCATACCCGCGTCCCCCGACCATGCACCCCAAGCGAGGGAGGCAGCGGGCAACCCCAACGCTCTACGGTGAAACGCGAGACCGTCCAAGAACGCGTTCGCGGCGCTGTAATTGCCCTGACCCGGACTACCCATAGTGCCTGCGACCGAAGAGAACAGGACAAAAGCACGGAGACCGAGCCCAGCGGTCAACTCGTGCAGGTGCCATGCACCGTCCACCTTCGGCGCCAAAGCCCGATCTATCCGCTCCGCGGACAATGAACCGATCACGCCATCGTCGAGCACTCCCGCTGCATGGACCACACCTCGCAATGGGTGCTCAACGGTAATGGTGGAGAGCAAAGCCTCCAGCTCCTCGCGATCCGACACATCACACGCTGCAACCTGCACATGCGCACCGAGTTCGCGGAGTTCCGCCTCGAGCTCTGCCCACCCCGGGGCATCACTCCCCCGCCTGCTGACCAGTAGCAGACGACCCACCCCATGCTCACGCACCAAGTGCCTCGCGAGCAGAGCGCCCAACCCACTCGTACCCCCTGTGACCAACACCGTCCCGTCCCCCCCGAAACAGGCCCCCCCATCATCTATAGGCCGCAAACCCTCATCAACCCGAACGAGACGTGGCACCAGCACGCTTCCGCCCCGAATCGCAAACTGCGGCTCCTGCAAAGCCGACGCGATCTCAAGCGCATCCGGCAGCGCTTCCCATGACTCCTGCTCATCATCGATATCGACCAGCAGGAACTGACCCGGGTTCTCCACTTGAGCGCTGCGCACAAGACCCCACACCGCCGCACTTGCGAGATCTGGTGTTTCCTCCGCGTGACCTACGACCATCGCACGCCGCGTCACGAGCGCAAGCCTCGATTCAGAAGATTGCTGCTCAACCGAGAATCTCTGCAGTAGATCCAGCGCGTTGTTTACGCGCTCACGGACAAACTCTGTGACTGTGCCGCCGGCCGGCGCTTCGCCGTCGATGAGAACCCACCTCACGACTGGCGTGGCGGAGGGGAAGGACGGTTCTGAGACAGCGACCCACTTCACTTCAAATAGCGACCGCGAGACCGCGGGAGCTAGGGCATCGAGCGGCTGCTCCGGCGCCTCCCGCAAATGCAGCGCGGTGATCGAGGAGACCGGTAGGCCCCGCTCATCGGCAATTGCCAGCGAAAGGGACTCCTGCCCATCGGGCACGATGCCTACCCGCAACCGCGTGGCGCCGCGGGCATAAACTTCCACACCGTGCCATGAAAACGGGAGTCGCAGGTCAGCGCTGTCGTCTGCTCCCGACTGAGCGGAGTCGAGACCTGTCACATGTAGGGCCGCATCCAGCAGCACCGGGTGCAGGTCGAATGAGTGAGAATGCTCGTTCGATTGATTTGGGAGCACCACCTCGGCGAACAGCTCCACTCCGCGGCGCCATGCTGCTCGCACAGCTTGGAATGCTGGTCCATAGTCCAAGCCCCTCTCCGAGAGTTCCCCGTAGAGATCCTCGACACTCAACTCTTCAGCACCCTCGGGCGGCCAGATCTCAGCCAGCCGGCGCTCGGAGCGCATCGGGTCCTCGGAGCTCAGGGGGGAGCTCAACACCCCACTCCCATGACGAGTCCACTCATCCTCCGCGGGCTCTCCAATCTCAGCTGCCATCGCCTCCAGGCGAGAATGAATGCTCACAGACCGGAGGCCCGAATCGTCGGCTTCTCCGATTGATACCTGCAGCTGGACACTCCCGTGCACGGGAATACGTAGAGGCGTCTCCAACACAAGCTCCCGAACGCAAGGGCATCCTGCACGTCCGCCCGCGTACACCGCGAGCTCCAGCAGGGCTGTGCCGGGCATCAGCACGTTTCCCATCACCACATGGTCGGCAAGCCAACGGTGTGACTGCAGCGAGAGGCGACCGGTAAAGAGCAACCCACTTCCGTCGGCGAGCCCTACCATCGCGCTCAGCAGCGGATGGTCGAGCGACTCCTGTCCAGCCGTGAGCAAAGAGCCGTTCGTAGTCGGCCCGCCCTCGATCCAATAGCGCCGGCGCTGAAATGCGTATGTGGGAAGGTCCACCCGCCTGGCCCCGTTCTCCTTGAGCATCGCCGACCAGTCAACCCGCGAACTGTGAACCCACATTTGGGCCAATCCGGCATGTAGTGACTTGAGTTCTGGGGCACCGGCTCTGAGCAGTGGAGCTATGACAACCCGAGCGTCTGGCTCGGGCAAGCACTCGCGACACATCGCGCTGAGCACCGCTTCGGGCCCAAGCTCGAGGAAGCTCCTCACGCCCCTTGCATGGAGCCAGGCCACACCGTCGGCGAATCGCACAGTCTGGCGCACGTGGTCAACCCAATACTCGGCCGAGCAGATTCGCCGTGAATCGACCACCTCGCCCGTAAGGTTCGAGACGATAGGGATCGACGGTTCTTTAAACGCGAACTCGCCCGCAAGCTCGCGAAACTCTTGCAACATGCCCTCCATGGACGGCGAGTGAAATGCGTGGGAGACACTCAAGTGTCGGGTCTTTCGACCCAAGCTCCCCCAACGCGCGGCAAGCTCCTCCACGATGTCGCACTCACCGGAGATCACCACCGAGGTTGGTCCATTCACTGCTGCCAAGGACACGCGATCCTCGAGGCCGACCAATTCCTCGAGTACCTCTTCGGGAGAAGCCTGGACGGCGAGCATCGCACCACCACCGGGGAGCTCTGCCATCAGTCGTCCACGACCTGCCACCAGCCGGCATGCGTCACGCAACGAGAGAACTCCCGCCACGTACGCAGCCGTGAGCTCTCCGATCGAGTGTCCGAGAAGATAATCGGGGTGCAACCCCCAGCTCTCCAGTTGCCTGAACAAAGCCGCCTCGAGCGTGAACAGTCCCGCTTGCGTATAAGAGGTAAGGTCGATCAACCCCGCCTCCGGAGAATCCTCCTTCGCGAACAGCACAGCCGACAGCGGCCGCTCCAGTAGCTCATCGAACTCGACGCACAACTCCTCAAGTGCTTCTGCGAAGACCGGCAATGAATGCCGCAGCCCGCCGCCCATTCCGACACGCTGAGATCCCTGGCCGGTGAACAGAAACGCGACCAGCCCCTCTTCACCAGCCGCTACCCCTTCGATCAGGTTCCCGTGGGAGACCCCATCGCCCAGTGCGCTCAGGCCTTCGAGGACCTCCTCCGCACGGCTTCCGATGATCGCCCCACGATGCTCAAACACCGGTCTTTGGGCAAGCGAGTAGCCCACATTCGCGAGGTCGAACTCGGGATGAGCACGCACATGAGCAGATAGCCGCCGCGCCTGCGCCGACAGAGCCTGTGCGCTCCTTGCCGAGAGTACCCAGGTGGTACTCGACATAAGAGGCTCGTTGTCCTTGGGACTCACAAGCGCCGGGAGTGAAGGACTCGATGCGGTAGCTTCCTCGAGGATCACGTGGGCATTGGTCCCACCGATCCCAAACGAGGAGATTCCCGCTCGACGCGGCTCGTCCCCGGGCTTCCAAGACATCGACTCAGTGAGCAAAGACACCGCGCCGGTAGACCAGCTCACCTTGCTCGATGGCTCATCCACATGCAATGTCTTCGGCAGCCGTTCGTGACGCAGCGCCATTACCATCTTTATCACTCCAGCCACGCCGGCCGCTGCCTGAGCGTGACCGATGTTCGACTTGATCGACCCCAACCAAAGCGGAGGCTCACCAGAGCGCCGCTGCCCATAGGTGGCGAGCAACGCCATCGCCTCGATCGGATCGCCGAGCGCAGTTCCGGTGCCGTGTCCCTCAACCACGTCTACATCCGACACCGACAGACCCGCGTCCAGCAGAGCGTCCTGGATCACCCCTTGTTGAGCAAGTCCGTTCGGAGCCGTCAGCCCGTTGCTTGCCCCATCTTGGTTGACCGAGCTACCCCGTATCAGGGCAAGAACGTCATGGCTAAGCCGGCGAGCGTCGGAAAGGCGCTCGACCAGCACCACCCCCACACCCTCGCTCCAGGCGGTTCCGTCGGCGACGTCAGCGTATGACTTGCATCGCCCGTCTGGCGAGAGGCCTTGCTGGCGGCTGAAGTCGATGAACATCTGTGTGTCGGACATCACGACGACGCCACCGACGAGTGCCTGCGAGCACTCACCGCGTCTCAATGCCTGACATGCCACGTGCAATGCCACCAGCGAGGACGAGCACGCCGTATCGATGGATATCGCGGGTCCCTCAAGGCCCATGGTGTAGGCGACACGACCGGACGCCACACTACACGCGCTCCCCGTAAGCCTGTAGCCATGCAGACCGTCCAGGCGGTCGCTCACCCGAGTCACATAGTTGTAATTGCCGATGCCGGCAAACACGCCCGTCCGGCTCCCGCGTAGAGAATGCGGGTCTATTCCGGCATGTTCACAGGCCTCCCAGCAGGTTTCCAGCAGCAGCCGTTGCTGAGGGTCCATCGCGAGCGCCTCGCGCGGGCCTATCTCAAAGAAAGCAGCGTCGAATTCGGCGGCGTCGTGGAGAAACCCACCCTCCCGTACATAGGTCATACCTGGGCGCCCCGGCTCGGGGTCATATAGAGCATCGAGCTCCCAACCGCGGTCGTCAGGAAATGCGCTTATGGCATCGACGCCGTCATCGACCAGCCGCCATAGCCCTTCAGCCGAGCCCACTCCGCCGGGGTAGCGGCAGCCGATTCCCACAATCGCAATCGGTTCGCGCTCACGTTGCTGGGCGTCGTCCAGTTCTCGACGAGCCTTACGCAGGTCGACCGTTACACGCTTTAGATAATCGCGAAGCTTCTCCTCACTCACGTCAATCAAGTCCCACGTAAGGTGAATCGGTTAAAATCCTGGTCCGCACCATCGCGCTAGGAGACCCCGAACTCGCGGTCGATCAGCTCGAACATCTCGCTATCGGTGACGGAGGAGAGGTCGTCCTCTCCTCCGTCGGCTTCGGCCTCGTTCGACCACCCCGCGAGGATTCGTTCCAGACGGAGCGCCGTTCCGCTGCGCTGAGCCTGCGCTGCGGACATCGAGGAGAGAGCAAGCTGGAGTCGGTCGAGATCCAAGGCCGGCTCCTCCACGTGCTCTGCGGTCTTCGCCCCCATCTCATCCAAGAGATATGTGGCCAATTCGCCAAGCGTCGGGTGATCGAAGACGATCGTCACCGGTAGCTGCAGACCGGTGGCCGCCACCAGCCTGTTGCGCATTTCAACGGCAGCAAGCGAGTCGAATCCGAGATCCTTGAATCTTTGGCCGGCGGTGATGGTCTCCGAAGAGGTGTGGCCGAGAACAGCCGCCGCACCGGCGCGCACGAACTCCAGCACGATACGCCGGCGCTCTGCGCCGGGGACACGGGCCACGCGCTCAGCCAACGAGTCGGAAGCATCGCTTGCCGAGCGCTCTCGGCGAGCGGGTGCACGCACAAGCTCGCCAAACACGGCCGGCAATCGCCCTTCTCTGGCGCGCGTGCGCAGAGCGGCTGGGTCCAGGCGGGCAAGCACCATCAGGGCACGCTCGCCAGCTTGTGCGCTGTCGAACAGCCCGAGTCCCGCCTCGCGCGAAAGCGCAAGCATTCCTGAATTGGCGATCCTCGCCAGATCGCCGGAGCCGAGCCGACTGGTCATGCCCACGGTCTGCTCCCACGGGCCCCACGCCATCGCCACCGCCGGAAGACCCAGCGTCCGGCGATGCACGGCCAATGCCTCCAAGAACGCGTTGGCCGCCGCATAGTTGCCCTGTCCGGCGCCACCGAGCGTGCCCGTCACCGAGGAGAACAGAACGAAAATATCCAGATCCATGTGCGCAGTGAGCTCGTGCAGGTGCCACGCTCCGTCCACCTTCGGGGCGAAGACGCGCTCGACATGCCCAGGCGTCAGCGAGCCGATCACCCCGTCCTCGAGCACGCCCGCGGTGTGCACCACCCCGCGCAGCGCACAACCGGCTGGGATCGAAGCGATCAGTGCCTGCACCGACTCGCGATCGCCCACATCACAGCTGGCGATCCGAATGTCCGCCCCCATCTCGGCCAGCTCACGCCGCAGTTCCTCTGCCTCCGGCGCCTCCTCGCCGCTGCGGCTGGCGAGCACCAGATTGCGCACGCCGTGATCGACCACCAGGTGGCGGGCGAGCAGCCCTCCGAGACCTCCCGTGCCCCCGGTTATCAGCACCGTTCCCTGGTGGTCGAGACGAGCTGGTGGGAGCGTCATAACGATCTTTCCGACGTGCCGTCCCTGACTCATGAACCTCAACGCCTGCTGGGCATGACGGATATCCCAGACGCGTATCGGCGCAAGCTTCAGCGCGCCGCGCTCGAACATTTCCGTGAGCAGCGCGAACATCTCCTTGATGCGCACCGGTCCGGCCTCCATGAGATCGAAAGCTCGGTAGAGAACTCCCTCGTGCCCGTCGGCGATCTCGGCCGCGTCGCGCACGTCGGTCTTTCCCATCTCCACGAAGCGCCCGCCGCGCGGCAACAGCTTTAGCGAAGCGTCCACGAACTCGCCCGCAAGCGAGTTCAGCACCACGTCCACGCCCTCGCCCGCGGTCTCCTGAAGGAACCGCTCCTCGAAACTCAGCTCGCGCGAGCTCGCTATGTGGGATACGTCCAGCCCAAGACTCTCGAGCGCCCCCCACTTCTCAACGCTCGCTGTCGCGAGGACCTCCACCCCGAGATCTTGGGCCAGCTGCACCGCCGCCATGCCCACTCCACCGGCGGCCGAATGAACGAGCAGGCGCTCACCCCGCTTGATGTCCGCAAGATCGACGAGCGCGTAATAAGCGGTCAGGAAGACCAGCGGCATCGAAGCGGCTTGTGCGAACGACCAGTGAGCGGGCATTCGCGCAACGAGACGACCATCGGTGATCGCAAGCGGCCCGAAGGCGCCCGAGAACAGACCCATCACCCTATCTCCGGGGGCGAGGTCCTGGACGTCGCTGCCAACCTCAAGGACAACGCCGGCCGCCTCGTTACCGATCGTTGCCTCGCCCGGATAAATGTCCAAAGCGATCAGCACGTCCTTGAAGTTCACGCCGGCGGCCCGCACGCTCACACGAATCTCCCCAGCCTCCAACGTCCTGTCCGCCTCCGGGCACGGCGCAAAAGCGAGGTCCTCGATCGTGTTTGCACCCGCGCTGTCCAACCGCCATGCCGAGACCCCGGCCGGAGGGACAAGCGTGCCATCGGACCCGGCGCGCCGCAGGCGAGGGGCGAGCAGATCACCCCGTCGAATCGCGACCTGAGGCTCTCCGCACGCGAGTGCCTGCGCCAAGTGCCGATCCCAGCCAATCAGCTCATCGACATCGACTAGCACGAACCGCTCCGGATTCTCCGCTTGGGCCGAGCGCACCAGACCCCACACCGCCGCCGCGGCGCGGTCCGGCAGATCCTCTTGCGCGTCGACAGACACCGCCCCAAATGTGAGGACCACGAGTCGGATATCGCGCAGCTGGGGATCCTCCAGCCATTGCTGCAGGACGCTCAGCATGCCCACCGTCCCGGCAAGCGCGCCACCGCGCAGATCCGGACCGCTCCCCACGAAGGGCAGCAGCACGACATCCGGCGCAGCGATCCGCCCAGACTCGATCGCTTGGCTCAATTCAGCCAAACTCGCATAGGAGTCGAGCTGCTCATCCACGCTCTCAAGGCGGCTCTCGACCCACGAATCGCCGCTGGCGAGGATTGCCCAGCCGGATGCGTTTGAGGCGTTCCCAGCCGTGCGATCGGCCGCTACGACGATCCAATCCAGATGGAGCATCTCCTCGCGAGAACCGGCCGCGGTGGCGAAATCCGTCGTGGCTGCGTCACGTGTGACGAGCGAGCCGACGGTTGCCACCGGTTGCCCGTCGCAGTCGGTCAAGGCGAGGGATACGGCGTCATCTCCATCGGGCGAGAGACGCACTCGCAAGGCCGTTGCCCCGCTTGAGAGCAGCTGCGCCCCGCTCCAGGAGAACGGCAGTTGAACGGTCTGCGAGACCTCTTGTTCGCCTTCAGGCTCGTCGATCAGCGCGATCGCGTGCAGCGCCGCATCGAGCAGCGCCGGATGAAGACCGAACGAGTTAGCTTCGCCGAGCTCGGTATCGGGCAGTTCGACCTCGGCAAGGATCGCGCCATCGTGGCGCCATGCGCGGGTGAGACCTTGAAAAACGGGGCCGTAGTCGAGCCCGCGCACAGCCAGGCGGTCATATAGATCGTCGACCTCGATGCTCTCGGCTCCGAGGGGAGGCCACACGGCATTCTGAGAGAAGTCGCTGCCAACTGCGGTCTCGCGCTTGCAGGGCGCCAGCGAACCCACGGCATGACACACCCATCCATCCTCGCTGCCAGCCACATCCTCAGATACCCGCTCGATGCGTGAGTGAATGCTTATCGAGCGCACACCCGCGTCGTCTGCCTGACCCACATTCAGTTGCAACTGCACGGCTTCGTCCTCTCCCAGCACAAGCGGACGTTGCATCGTGAGCTCCTGGATGAGCCCACACCCCACCTGTGCGCCCGCGTACATTGCGAGCTCGAGCAATGCGCTGGCGGGGAGTAGGACCGCTCCGAGCACCATGTGATCGGCCAACCACGGGTATGTCTTCGGCGACAAGCGTCCCGTGAACAACCATGCTTTCTCTTCGGCGAGAGCGATCGCCGCACCCAGCAAGGGGTGGGCGCTAGCCGTTTGCCCGAAGGCTTGCGCATCGACGGAGCTGCGCTCGGCCGAGTCCAGCCAGAACCGCTCCCGCTGGAATGGGTATGTCGGCAACTCGACCGGCTTGGCAGCGGAAGCCGCCCGCATGCCATTCCAATCGACGCTTACACCGCGCACCCACAGCCGGGCAAGTCCGAGCAGTAGCGACTGTTCTTCGGAGCGCTCGGCTCGCATCAGAGGTGTTGCGATTGGCGGTAGATCGTCGCTGCCTCGCACACCGTTCCGCTCACGCTCCTCAGTCGCGTCACCTGTTGAAGGCACCGACGCACGAATGCCGGCCTCACCGGCCGAAGCCAGACAATCCTCGACCATCGAGCTCAGCACACCGTCGGGTCCCAGCTCGAGGAAACTCCCAACGCCCCGCGAGCCAAGCCAGCGCACTGCATCCAGGAAGCGCACCGGTTGACGAGCATGGCGCACCCAATAGTCCGCGCCGAGCTCCCCTGCGCCCGCTGCTTCACCGGTCACGTTGCAGACTACGTGGATCTTCGGCTCATTGAATGTCAGATTGGAGGCGACGCGACGGAACTCCTCGAGCATGGGCTCCATATGCGGCGAATGAAACGCATGGGACACGCGTAGACGCCTCGTCTTGCGTCCTCTGCGCTGCCACACTTCGGCCAGCCCCAACACAGCGTGCTCGTCTCCGGAGAGCACCACCGAGCTGGGGCCATTCACCGCCGCCAGCGAAACCAGATCCTCCAAACCGGCCAGCTCCACCAGCGCCTCCCGCTCTGACGCTTGCACAGCAACCATCGCGCCGCCAACGGGCAGCGCCGCCATCAGACGACCGCGCGCACCGACAAGAGCGCAGGCATCCCCGAGTGAGAGCACACCGGCGACGTGCGCCGCCACGAGCTCGCCGATCGAGTGCCCCATCACAAAATCTGGACGCAAGCCGAGTGACTCGACCAGACGGTACATCGCTACCTCGAGCGCAAACAAGCCGGCTTGCGTAAACGACGTCTGGTCCAACAGGTTCGGCTCCAGTGAGCCGTTGGCCGATATATCCGCCCCGGCGCGATCTCGTTGTGGGCCCTCCTCGCCGAGCATCACCGACCGCACGGAGCGTCCCAGCTGATCGTCGAGGTATGCGCAGGCTTCGTCCAGGGCGCTTCTGAAAACAGGGAACGCCTCGTAGAGCTCACGGCCCATCCCGACTCTTTGGGATCCCTGCCCGGTGAACAGCATCGCGAGCCCCCCGGCGTGCTCACCTGTCACGCCTTCGACCACCAAAGCCGACGGCGCGCCGTCACACAGCTCGCCCAGTCCGTCGATCAGCGCCCGCCGGTCCTCGCCGAGCACGACCGCCCGGTGTGAGAGCGCACTGCGTGTGCCCGCCAAAGCGAATGCGACATCGACAGGGCTCAGGGTCGAATCCGTCTCCACGTGAGTGCGCAGCCCGGCGGCCTGGGCGCGCAGCGCTGGATCGCTCTTTGCCGAGAGCACCCACGGCAGCAGATCCAACCCGCTCGCCCGCTCGCCGACCGCGGGATGCGATCGTGGTTGCACCTCCGGCGCCTCCTCGAGGATCAGGTGCGCATTGGTGCCGCTGATTCCAAACGACGAGACGCCGGCTCGGCGCGGTTCGCCATTTCGCTGCCACGGCACCTCCTCGGTCAGCAATGAGACGGCGCCGGAGGCCCAGTCGACCTCGCGCGAAGGCTCCTCCACGTGCAATGTCCTCGGCAGGACGCCGTTTCGCATCGCCATGACCATCTTGATCACGCCCGCGACACCCGCCGCCGCCTGTGCGTGGCCTATGTTCGACTTGACCGATCCCAGCCACAGCGGGCGCTCGGGAGCGCGACCCTGTCCGTAGGTGGCAAGCAGCGCCTGCGCCTCGATCGGATCCCCAAGCGAGGTCCCGGTCCCGTGCCCCTCGACCGCGTCTATCTGCTCTGGCGCGAGACCCGCAGCGGCAAGCGCCTGCTGTATGACCCGTTGCTGGGAAGGACCGTTGGGGGCCGTCAAGCCGTTGCTGGCACCATCCTGGTTGACCGCGCTTGCGCGCACCACGCCCAGCACCCGCCGGCCGTTGCGCTCCGCGTCGGAGAGGCGCTCGAGCAACAGCATGCCCACCCCCTCGCCCCAGCCGGTCCCGTCGGCTGTGCCGGCAAATGACTTGCAGCGCCCGTCCGGCGCAAGGCCCCGCTGCCGGGAGAACTCGACGAAAACGCTCGGAGTCGAAAGCACTGTGATACCCCCGGCCAGCGCTAGCGAGCACTCTCCCGAGCGCAGCCCCTGGCAGGCCCAGTGAAGCGCCACCAGGGAGGAGGAGCAAGCCGTGTCGATACTCACCGCCGGACCCTCGAGCCCGAAGAAGTAGGCCGTTCTACCCGACGCGACGCTGCCGGCGCTCCCGACCCCCAGGTATCCCTCCATGTCGCCGGGAGCCGACCCCGCCAACCGCGAGCCGTAGTCGTGATACATCACGCCCGCGAACACCCCTGTATCGCTGCCTCGCAGCGAAGTCGGGGCGACACCAGCGTGCTCGAAAGCCTCCCACGAGGTTTCGAGCAGCAACCGCTGTTGGGGATCCATGGAGAGCGCCTCCCTCGGACCTATCCCGAAGAAGCTCGCGTCGAATTCGTCGGCGTCGTAGAGAAAGCCCCCCTCGCGTGTGTAGCTGGTGCCTGTGCGATCCGGATCGGGGTCGTAGAGCGCATCGAGATCCCAGCCACGATTTCTCAGGGAACAGCCCGATCGCGTCTCTGCCCGAGGCGACCAGCTCCCAAAGCTCCTCGGGAGATCGCACACCACCCGGATAGCGACAGCTCATGCCCACGATCGCGATCGGCTCTGCGGGGGCAGAAGCAGCGATCCTCCGTTCGGCTCTCGCTGGTCGCCTCTCGACCGGCTGTTCGCCTTTGAGCTGCTCGAGCAGGTGGCCGGCCACCGAGGCAGGGGAGGGATAGTCGAACACGAGCGTCGCGGGCAAACGCAGACCCGAGATCCCGCTCAGTCGGTTGCGTAGCTCGACTGCGGCGAGCGAGTCGAATCCGAGCTGCTTGAAGGCGTGTTCTGGGTCGATGGCTTGGACGGATGAGTGGCCGAGGACTACGGCCGCCTCGGCGCGCACCAGCTCGAGCAGGAGACGTTCACGTTCGGCTTCTTGGAGACCCGCCAGGCGCTCGATCAACTGCTGCTCCGGGTCGCCTGCAGCACGGCGCACGGGAACGCGGATCATGCCCCGCAGCAGCGCCGGTAGCTCTCCGCTCTTTGCCCACCTGCCGAGTGCTTGACGGTCGAGCTCGATGGGCAGCACAAAGGGGTGATCCGATCCGCACGCCAAATCGAAGTACTCCAAGCCCTCCTCGGCGGAGATTCCGCGCATACCCGCGCGTTCCATCCGCGCAAGATCGGCCTCGGCGAGATCGCTCGTCATCCCCCTCGCTTGCTCCCAATACCCCCACGCCATCGACACCGCCGGCAGGCCCCGCGCACGCCTGTGGATCGCGAGCGCGTCAAGGAAAGCGTTGGCCGCGGCATAGTTGGCTTGGCCCGGACTGCCGAACGTGGCCGAGGAGGAGGAGAACAACACGAACGCCTGCAGATCCATCCTCTGTGTCAGCTCGTGCAGATGCCACGCCCCGTCGACCTTTGGCGTCATTACGCGCTCCAGCCGCTCGCCCGACAGCGCGTCCAGGACGCCATCGTCCAGCACCCCAGCCGCGTGGACCACCACGCTCAACGGGTTCTCTGCAGGAACCTCCGCCAGCAACGCCCGCAACTGCTCCCTGTCCGCGGTATCGCATGCGCATACCTGTATCTCGGCGCCCAGTTCCCGGAGCTCCTGTGCGAGCTCGTCCGCTCCCGGCGCGCCCAGTCCCCGACGACTGGCAAGCAAGAGGCTGCGCACCCCACGCTCCACGACCAAATGCTTGGCGAGCAGCGCTCCGAGTCCGCCCGTACCACCCGTAATTAGCGCTGTGCCGCTCCACTCTCCAGGTGGGGCGGGCATCGTGAGCACGTTCTTGCCCACATGCCGCGCTTGACTCATAAAACGGAACGCGTCTGGAGCACGACGCACATCCCAACCCCTGACCGGCAGCGGCGTGAGCGCTCCGCACTCGAACAGAGCCAGCAACTCCACCGACATCTCCTGGACGCGCTCAGGCCCGGCGTCCATCAGATCGAACGCCCGGTAGACCACACCCTCATAACTGGAAGCCACCTCCGCGGGATCGCGAATATCGGCCTTGCCCATCTCGACAAACCGACCACCCCGCGGCAATAGCTCCAGCGAAGCGTCCACCAATTCGTTCACCAGGGAATCCAAGACCACATCCATGCCCTCCCCATGCGTCTGCTCAAGGAATCGATCCCTGAACTCGGGTGTACGCGAAGACGCGATCCGCTCCTGCTCGAAGCCCATGCCCTCCAGCACTCCCCACTTGCCAGTGCTCGCGGTCGCGAACACCTCCGCACCGAGATGCCTAGCCAACTGCACCGCGGCCATACCCACCCCGCCCGTCGCCGCGTGCACCAACAGACGCTGCCCAGCACGCAACCCAGCCAGATCGACCAGCGCGTAATACGCCGTCAGGAACACGATCGGCATCGACGCCGCCTGCGCAAAAGACCACTCCAATGGCATCCGCGCAAGCCAGCGCCGATCGGTTATCGCGACCGAGCCGAAAGCACCCGGCAACAAACCCATCACACGATCACCTGGACAGAGATCGTCTACGCCCGCGCCGACCTCCAGCACGACTCCCGCGCCCTCACTACCAATACTCGCGCTCTCTGGATACATACCGAGAGCAATCAACACGTCACGGAAATTAAGGCCCGCGGCTCGCACCGCGACACGAACCTCCCCAACCCCGAGCGCCTCATCCACATCCGAACACGCGACCACAGCAAGATCCTCCAGCGTGTCACTCCCCCCCGTGACCAGCCGCCAATTCGCACCCCCCTCGGGAACACTGAGCCCATCAGACAAACCAGCCGGCGTGAGCCGTGGCGCGAACAGCACCCCATCACGGATCGCGACCTGCGGCTCCCCGCAACTCGCGGCCTTCGCGACAGCTGCCCAGGAGGCAGATGTGCCGTCAACGTCGACCAACACGAAGCGCCCCGGATGCTCTGACTGCGCCGAGCGCACCAGACCCCACGCCGACGCTGCGCCCAGATCGCTCACATCCTCATCCGGACCCACGCCCACAACACCCGAGCTGACGATCGCCAGACGGGCATCGGAAAAGCGCTGATCAGCAAGCCACGCCTGCACCAGCCCAAGGGTCCGTGTCACACACTCACGCGTCGCCGCTGCCACCCCACCCTCCGCGACGAGCTCGTACTTCGCCGTGGCTCCCTCGAGCTCCACGAGCACAATCGCAGGCGCACCAACCCCCTCATCCACAGCTTGTCCAAGCGACACCAGATCCTCAAACCCATCCAACTCCACCCCCGCCGCTCGCAACGCGACCGCCGCACTCGCCTCTGGCCGGGCGTCCACGCCGCTCGCACTCGACCCCCCCGGTGCACTCAGGCTCTCCAGCAATACCATGCGCGCATCGCCGGCCGGCACTTGGAAAGAGGCTGTCGCGTCGAGGGCAAGCGCAGACCAATCGACGCGAAGGATTCGCTGCTGCGCCTGCGCCCGCTGCTCTTCCAGTTGCTCGGCTGAAATCGGACGTGTTACCAGCGACTCTGCCGAGAACACGCCGGCGCCGGCATCGTCCACCGCTCGCAACGACACCCCGCCGTCCTCGGTGGCGGTGAAGTGCACCCGCAGCCGAGACGCGCCGGCAGCTTGCAGGCGTATACCGCCCCAGGAGAATGGCAACCGCGGCTCTTCCGAGTCCTCGGAGGCCTCATCCAGCGGACTCGCGATCAAGGCATGCAAAGCGGCGTCAAGCAGCGCGGGGTGCAAGCCGAACAGTTCACCTTGGGCCAGCTGTTCCTCAGACAGGGAGACTTCCGCGAACAGATCCTTCCCGCCTCGCCACACAGAACGCAGGCCCTGGAACTCCGGACCGTATTCAAAGCCCTCCAAAGCCAGCCGCTCATAAAGGCCCTCCAGCGGCACCTCAACCGCTCCCTCGGGCGGCCACGTCTCCCCGACGAGCTCCCCGCCCTCGGCAAACGCTCCCCGGCCGTGGAACCCATCGACGAATTCCCCACCAAAATCCTGCGCCATACCGGGAGCTAGAACCCCGCTCGCGTGGCGCCTCCAAGCGTGGGCGCCAGGCAAGGCCTCGACTGGGTTGCTCGTTAAACGCGAGTGGATTTGCAACTCGCGGCAACCGTCTCCGTCGGGGTCACCGACGGAGAGCTGTAGTTGCACCTCGTCGTCCTCGCCCAGCACCAAAGGCGCCTCCAACACGAGCTCTTGCAAAAACTCACAACCAACCTGGATGCCGGCGTGCAACGCGATCTCCACAAAAGCGGTGCCCGCAAACAACACATTGCCCAACACCGCATGATCAGCGAGCCACGGGTGCGAGCGCAGCGACAACCGGCCAGTGAACAACCACCCATCGCCCTCGGCCAATCCGATCATCGCGCCGAGCAGGGGATGTCCGGCCACGCTCAACCCTGCCGCGCCCACATCCCCGCCCTCTCTCGCCGGCGGGTCTAGCCAGTAGCGTTGGCGTTGGAATGGGTAGGTGGGGAGTTTGGTCGGTGGTGTGTTCGTATGGGTGAATTGTGTGTGCCAGTCGATCGGGATGCCGTCGACGTGGGCTTCTGAGATGAGCTTCATCAGTACCGCTGTTTCAGGGCGCTTGGCACGCATACTCGTGCCCAACAAGACCCGCGACTCGCTCTGCTCGCTCAAGCACTCCGAGACCATCGCGCTCAGCACACCATCGGGACCGATCTCCAAGAAACGAGTGACGCCCGCCGCCTCCAGGTAACGCACCCCGTCATAGAAACGCACCGGCTCGCGCACATGCCCAACCCAATACGCCGGCGAGCAAGCCTCCTGCGCAGACAACAACTCACCAGTCACATTCGAGACGATCGGCAACACCGCCTCCCCAAAAGAAAGACCCTCCACCAGCGCCCCGAACTCATCCAGCATCGGCTCCATCAAATGAGAATGAAAAGCATGAGAGACACGCAAACGAGAGGTCTTGCGCCCACGCTCAGACCAAACCGAGGCCAACCCCTCGATCGCCTCCAACTCACCAGAAACCACCACCGAAGAAGGCCCATTCACCCCAGCCAGCGACAAACGACCCTCAAACCCCTCCAGACCCTCGAGAACCTCTGCCTCCGAAGCCTGCACCGCGACCATCGCACCCGCGACCGTCAACTCTTCCATCAACCGTCCACGAGCAGCCACCAAAGCACAAGCATCCCCCAACGAGAGCACACCCGCCACATAAGCCGCCGAAAGCTCACCCACAGAATGACCAATCAAATAATCCGGAACAATCCCCCAAACACCAATCAAACGGAAAAGAGCAACCTCCAACGCAAACAAAGCGGGCTGAGTGAATCGCGTCCGACCCAACAACTCAGCCTCCGAAGAACCCTCATCCGCGAACAAAAGATCACGCAACGAGCGCCCCAAACAACCATCAAACTCCGCACAAACCTCATCCAACGCCCCCCTAAAAACCGGGAACGCCTCCCACAAACCCCGACCCATACCCCCCCACTGCGAACCCTGACCCGAAAACATGAAAGCCACCCCACCCCCACGCCGAGCCACACCCCGCACAACACCCTCAACAACCTCCCCACGACCCAAAGCACCAAGCAGACCCAACAACTCATCACGCCCCGACGCACAAACCACAGCACGACGCTCAAGCGAAGCACGATGAAAAGCCAACGTCCGCGCAACCCCCTCAAGATCAACCCCAGACTCCCCCCCCAAAAAAACACGCAAACGCTCAGCCTGCGCCACAACCGCCCCATCACTCACACCCGAAACCGGGAACAACAAAACCCCCGACCCCACACCCAAAGACCCCCCAACACCAGAAGTCCCCACCACACCAGAAACCCCACCCCCAACCTCACCCAAAACCCCCACCACACCAGGAGCCTCCTCCAAAACAACATGCGCATTCGTACCACTAATCCCAAACGACGAAACACCCGCACGACGCGGACACTCACCCACAGGCCAAGGTTGCTCCTCAGTCAGTAGCGATACCGCCCCGGCGCTCCAGTCGACCTCGGTGCTTGGCCGATCGACATTAATTGTCTTGGGCAGCACGCCGTGGCGCATCGCCATAACCATCTTGATTACGCCGGCAACACCAGCCGCAGCCTGCGTATGGCCTATGTTGGACTTGACCGAACCCAACCACAACGGTGCGCTCGGCAGGCGATCTTGGCCGTAGCTGGCGATCAGAGCCTCCGCCTCGATCGGATCTCCAAGCGTTGTGCCCGTGCCGTGCCCCTCCACAGCGTCGATCTGCGAGGGCGCGAGACCTGCATTTACCAGCGCCTGCGCGATCACGCGCTGCTGGGACGGCCCGTTCGGGGCGGTCAACCCGTTGCTGGCGCCGTCCTGGTTAACGGCGCTGCCGCGCACCACAGCGAGCACCTGGTGCTCGTTGCGCTGCGCCTCGGAGAGGCGCTCGAGCACAAGCACACCTATACCCTCGCCCCACCCCGTGCCATCCGCCGCATCGGCATATGACTTACAGCGGCCGTCGCGCGCCAGCGCACGCTGGCGGCTGTAGTCGACGAACAACCCTGGTGTCCAAAGCACGGTCACACCGCCGGCTAGCGCGAGCGAGCACTCATTCGTACGCAACGCGTGGCAGGCCCAGTGCAATGCAACCAGCGAAGACGAACACGCGGTATCGATCGTGATGGCTGGACCCTCCAACCCCAATGCATAAGCAACCCTGCCGGATACCACACTTCCAGCACTGCCCGTGCCTAGATAACCCTCCAGGCCCGCGAGCGTCGGACCGGTCAACCCAATGCCATAGTCGTGATACATCACACCTGCGAACACTCCGGTCTGGCTGCCCTTCAGGCCGTGCGGGTCAAGACCAGCGTCTTCGACGGCCTCCCAACACATCTCCAACAACAGCCTTTGCTGGGGATCCATCGCCAGGGCCTCGCGCGGGCCGATCCCGAAGAACCCCGCGTCGAAATCTCCCGCACCGTGTAGGAACCCTCCCTCCCTCGCATAGCTTGTTCCCTGTCTGTCGGGGTCCGGGTCGTATAGCCCCTCGATGTCCCATCCCCGGTCTGTGGGAAACAGGGAGATGCCATCTCCCCCGCTGAACACCAGCTCCCACAGCTCATCGGGCGAACGGATGCCTCCGGGGTAGCGGCAGCTCATTCCCACGATCGCGATCGGCTCCTCGACATTCGCGGCTCGCGGCGGCACGACCTTGTGCCGTTTCGCTCCTTCCACCTTCGAGCGCAAGAACTCCGCGACCCCGGCGGGCGTCGGATGATCGAAGATCAACGTCGAGGACAAGCGCAGCCCAGTCGCCTCGCCCAGGCGGTTGCGCAGCTCTACAGCGCCGAGCGAATCAAAGCCAAGCTCCTTGAAGGCACGAGCGGCGTCGATTGCCTCGCCCGACGTGTGCCCCAGGACCGCGGCCGTGTGACTCAACACCAGCTCGCGGACGATGGCGTCCCGCTCCCTATGTGCCGCGCCCTCCAGCCTCCGTGCCAGCGAGCTCTGTGCGTCGGAGACACGGGGGGCGGAGGCAAGAACCAGCCCGCGCATGAGCGCCGGCAGCGCTCCGCTCCTCGCCTGAACCCGCAGCGCTCCCACGTCGAGGCCGACAGGTAGCAGCAGCGGCTCGTCCACACCAAGCGCAGCATCGAGCAGTTCGAGTCCCTGCTCGTCGGAGAGCGCCGTTATTCCCATACGAGCCCAGCGCCCGCGGTCCGCCTCGCTGAGGCCGTCAGTCATGGCAGTGGTGGCTGCCCATGCGCCCCATGCCAGAGACCTACCGGGAAGACCACGAGCGCGGCGGTGAGCGGCCAACCCGTCGAGGAAGGCATTTGCAGCCGAGTAGTTGCCCTGCCCCTGCGCGCCCAAAGTAGACGAGATCGATGAAAACAAGAGGAACTCCGAGAGCTCCAAGTGCTCTGTCAACTCGTGCAGGTAAATCGCGGCATCGACCTTCGGGGCCATGACGCGCCGCAGGCGCTCGCCGTCGAGCGAGGAGATCACACCGTCGTCGAGCACTCCGGCGGCGTGGATGACCGCCGTCAATGGAAACTCTGGGGGGACCGACTCAATTAGGCGCGCAAGCGCCTCTCGATCCGTCACGTCGCACGCGACTATCGACACTTCACAGCCAAGCTCCAAAAGGGATGCCTGGAGCTGCTCGGCTCCTTCTGCGTGCTTACCGCGTCGGCTGATTAGCAGTAGGTGACGCACACCGTGCTCGGCCGCCAGATGACGAGCCACCAACGCACCCAAGCCACCGGTGCCGCCCGTGATCAGCACTGTACCCCGTGAGTCCAGCCGGGAGGCCGGTGCCTGCGCGGAGACGGCCAAGCGTGAGAGCCGTGGCGCGCGAAGGATGCCTTCCCGCAGAGTGAGCTGGGGCTCGTCGCTCGCCAGGGCGGCCTGTAGCGAGCGCAGAGAAAGCTCGTTGTTATCGAGGTCGATCAACCCGAAGCGCTCCGGATGCTCAGACTGCGCGCTGCGCAACAGACCCCATAGTGCGGCGGTTGCGAGTTCAGGCGCCTCGTCGACCGCCGTAGCCACCGCGCCATTTGTGAGGATCACGAGCTTTGCGTCAGCAAGCTGTTCAGCGGCTATCCATTGCTTTGCCAAATCGAGGGTGCTCTCGATAGCCATGTGGGTCGCCGCGCACAGCTCCCGCCAATCGGCCGGCGCCAAACACTGCGCGAGCACCAAGTCCGGGAGGGCAGCGCCGGCGTCGATCGCCTCCACGAGGGCGGCCAGGTCCGGATAGCGCTTTAGCTCGATCTCCGGCATCTCCTGAGCAAAACGCTCATCGGAGCCGAGCGCCACCACCTGCAGTGTGCGTCCATTGGGCGGGAGGGCGGGAACCTCTACCCAATCGAGGGAAAACAGTGAATCGGACACGCCCGTTCGAGTGCTCCGCAGCTCGCGTCGATCGACCTGGCGCACCAGCAGCGAATCGACGGCTAGCACCGGGGCACCCGAGCCATCGAGCGCGAACAGACTAAACTTCTCCATGCCCTCGTGGGCGCAAATGCGCACACGCAACGCACGCGCGCCCGCTCCGTACAGGCGTACCCCGCTGAACGCAAAGGGTATTCCGATCTCGCCAGAACGTTTCCCGTCAAGCGCCTGAAAGACCGAAGTGTGGAGCGCCGCATCGAGCAGCGCCGGGTGGACACAGAAGCCGTCGGCCCTCAAAGCCTGCTCGACACCCAGGGCGACCTCGGCGAAGATGTCGCTCCCAACGGTCCAGGCCGCGCGCAGCCCTTGGAAGACGGGTCCGTAACCATAACCTGCCTCAGAGAGCCTGTCGTAGAAGAATTCCGTGTCGATCGGTTGAGCGCCGGGGGGCGGCCACTCCTGCGCGGTTAGTTGCTCGATCCCCCCGTCGGTGAGCGTACCGGCTACGCCTTCACCCAGAACGCCACTGGCATGATGCTTCCAAGCTCGCGCCGACTCGTCTTGCGAGCTTCCATCCGGACGAGAGTAGATATCCAGTTTTCTGAATCCTGCGGCGTCGGGCTCGGAGATAGCGAGCTGCAGTTGCACAGCATTTCGCTCGTCCAAGACCAGCGGCATTTGCAGGGTGAGCTCCTGCAGTTCGTGTGCGCCAATCCGTTGCCCGGCGGCAAGCGCGAGATCGACGAAGCCGGTGCCCGGGAAGAGCACAGCATCGGCGACCGCGTGGTCGGCAAGCCAGGGCTGGCTCTGCAGCGACAGACGCCCGGTAAAAAGCCAGCCGTCGCCTCCCGCGAGCATCGTGGCGGCACCCAGCAGCGGGTGTTGCGCCGAGGACTGACCCAGAGAGCCGGCGTCCCTCTTACCCACACCTGCTTCTAGCCAGTAGCGTTGGCGTTGGAATGGGTAGGTGGGGAGTTTGGTCGGTGGTGTGTTCGTATGGGTGAATTGTGTGTGCCAGTCGATCGGGATGCCGTCGACGTGGGCTTCTGAGATGAGCTTCATCAGTACCGCTGTTTCAGGGCGCTTGGCACGCATACTCGTGCCCAACAAGACCCGCGACTCGCTCTGCTCGCTCAAGCACTCCGAGACCATCGCGCTCAGCACACCATCGGGACCGATCTCCAAGAAACGAGTGACGCCCGCCGCCTCCAGGTAACGCACCCCGTCATAGAAACGCACCGGCTCGCGCACATGCCCAACCCAATACGCCGGCGAGCAAGCCTCCTGCGCAGACAACAACTCACCAGTCACATTCGAGACGATCGGCAACACCGCCTCCCCAAAAGAAAGACCCTCCACCAGCGCCCCGAACTCATCCAGCATCGGCTCCATCAAATGAGAATGAAAAGCATGAGAGACACGCAAACGAGAGGTCTTGCGCCCACGCTCAGACCAAACCGAGGCCAACCCCTCGATCGCCTCCAACTCACCAGAAACCACCACCGAAGAAGGCCCATTCACCCCAGCCAGCGACAAACGACCCTCAAACCCCTCCAGACCCTCGAGAACCTCTGCCTCCGAAGCCTGCACCGCGACCATCGCACCCGCGACCGTCAACTCTTCCATCAACCGTCCACGAGCAGCCACCAAAGCACAAGCATCCCCCAACGAGAGCACACCCGCCACATAAGCCGCCGAAAGCTCACCCACAGAATGACCAATCAAATAATCCGGAACAATCCCCCAAACACCAATCAAACGGAAAAGAGCAACCTCCAACGCAAACAAAGCGGGCTGAGTGAATCGCGTCCGACCCAACAACTCAGCCTCCGAAGAACCCTCATCCGCGAACAAAAGATCACGCAACGAGCGCCCCAAACAACCATCAAACTCCGCACAAACCTCATCCAACGCCCCCCTAAAAACCGGGAACGCCTCCCACAAACCCCGACCCATACCCCCCCACTGCGAACCCTGACCCGAAAACATGAAAGCCACCCCACCCCCACGCCGAGCCACACCCCGCACAACACCCTCAACAACCTCCCCACGACCCAAAGCACCAAGCAGACCCAACAACTCATCACGCCCCGACGCACAAACCACAGCACGACGCTCAAGCGAAGCACGATGAAAAGCCAACGTCCGCGCAACCCCCTCAAGATCAACCCCAGACTCCCCCCCCAAAAAAACACGCAAACGCTCAGCCTGCGCCACAACCGCCCCATCACTCACACCCGAAACCGGGAACAACAAAACCCCCGACCCCACACCCAAAGACCCCCCAACACCAGAAGTCCCCACCACACCAGAAACCCCACCCCCAACCTCACCCAAAACCCCCACCACACCAGGAGCCTCCTCCAAAACAACATGCGCATTCGTACCACTAATCCCAAACGACGAAACACCCGCACGACGCAAACGCTCACCCACAGGCCAAGGCAACGCTTCGCGCAGCAGCTCGACCTCGCCCTCCGACCAATCAACATGGGGCGAGGGCTCGTCCACGTGCAGGCTCTTGGGCATGAGGCCGTGGCGCATCGCCTCGACCATCTTGATCACTCCCGCCACACCAGCGGCAGCTTGGGTGTGGCCGATATTCGACTTAACGGACCCCAGATAAAGAGGACTGCCCGCGAGACGATCCTGGCCATAGGTTGCAAGCAAGGCCTGCGCCTCGATCGGATCGCCAAGCGGAGTCCCGGTGCCGTGTGCCTCCACGACATCCACTTCGGACGGCGTGAGACCCGCACTCCTCAGAGCCTGGCGGATGACGCGTTCCTGAGAAGGCCCGTTCGGCGCCGTCAAACCGTTGCTAGCGCCATCCTGGTTGATCGCGCTGCCACGCACCAAACCAAGCACTCGATGACCGTTGCGCTGCGCGTCGGAGAGACGCTCCAACACGAGCAGCCCCACACCCTCTGCCCAGCCCGTACCATCGGCTCCAGCGGCGAACGACCTGCAACGCCCGTCGGGCGAGAGCGCTCGCTGGCGGCTGAAGGCAATGAACACGCCAGGGCTTGCGAGCACGGTTGCCCCCCCGGCCAACGCCAGCGAGCACTCGCCGGAGCGCAACCCCTGGCAGGCCAGATGAATGGCCACCAACGAGGAGGAGCAGGCGGTGTCAACGCTCACCGCCGGTCCCTCGAGACCGAGGAAATAGGACACCCGCCCAGATGCGACGCTGGCCGAGCTCCCGGTCAACCAGAAGCCCTCGAGATCCTCAGGACCCAGGAACTGACCTCCGTCGGGAGTGAATACCGAGACAATGCCCGCAAACACGCCCGTCGAGCTGCCGCGCAACGAGGTCGGGTCGATTCCCGCGTCCTCGAAGGCCTCCCACGCACCTTCCAAGAGGAGCCTCTGCTGGGGGTCCATCGCCAGCGCCTCGCGCGGGCCGATCGAGAAGAAGCCGGCATCGAACTCACCGGCGTCATAAACGAAGCCGCCGTGACGCGAGTAGCTGGTGCCTGGGCGATCCGGGTCGGGGTCATACAGCCCCTCCAGATCCCAGCCGCGGTCGCTGGGAAACTCGCCGATCGCGTCGTGCTCGCTGACGAGCAGCTTCCACAGATCCTCGCGCGAGCGAACCCCGCCCGGATAGCGACAACTCATACCCACGATCGCGATCGGCTCATCGGAGACCGTTGCCGTGCGTCCACCGGCGCTCGTACCGCGCCCGGCCCCTTCCACCTTCGAGCGCAAGAACTTCGCGACCGCGGCGGGCGTCGGATGATCGAAGATCAGCGTCGGCGCCAGTTGCAACCCGGTCGCCTCGACAAGACGGCTGCTCAAGTCCACAGCACCAAGCGAGTCGAGGCCGAGGTCTTTGAAAGCGCGGTCGGGATCCACCGACTCCGGAGAGAGATGTACCAGGATTGCGACCGTCTGCCTCTGCACGATCTCTAGCACAACCGAGTCCCACTCCGAGTGCGCCACCGCGGCAAGGCGATCGGCCAAAGCTCCTCGCACAGGCTCGCCCTCTGTCGCGAGGTCTGGGCCGACGGGTGGGGTGAGCGACCCCTCGTTCGCGCCCTGACGTACAGCCTGGGCCGCGCCGCGAGGAGCGTCAACCGCCTCCTCGTCCGCCTCGCGAGCAGCTTGTGTCTTGCTCTCGCGCTCGAAGCGTTCCTTGAGCGTGCGGCGATCGATCTTGCCGTTGATGTTCTTGGGGAGCGCGTCGAGCTCCAGCCAATGGGAGGGGAGCATGTATGACGGAAGTTGCCGAGCCAAACGCTCCCTCAACTCAACGTGTGAAAGCTCGTCACGATCCAGAGGCGAGTAGGCGCAACAGATGGCGGTCCCCACAAACCCCCCAACATCCATACCCACAACCGCGCATTCCTTGATAACGGGCTGTGCGTTGAGCGCCGCCTCGATCTCCCCCAACTCGATCCGATAGCCGCGGCTCTTGATTTGTGAATCGACCCTACCGAGAATATAGAGGAGTCCGTCGGGGCCGTAATATCCCAGGTCGCCCGTTCGATACAGGCGTGTGCCATCTTTATTCTTAGCCTCATGAATCTGAAAAGCGGCGGCGGTCTTCTCCGCGTCGCGCCAGTACCCCGGACTGAGCCCGACACCGCCGATATAGATCTCGCCGGTCTCCCCCGTGGGCAATGGCTGCATCTCGCCGCCCAGAACCACAAGCTCCTCGCCGCCACAGGCCTCGCCGATTGATACCGCCGCCGTCGGATCCTCCGGGATCTCATCCACTTTGAAGTAGCTCGAGGCGATGGTGGCCTCGGTTGGACCGTATAGGTTCGTGAAATCGACATGGGGCAGACAACGCATCCATTCGATCAGCGTGGGCGTTGGGATCACCTCGCCACACCAGATCAAACGCTTCAAATGGGGGAAATCGTCTTGGCGAACGGCACCATACTTAGCCATGAACGTGAGCGCGGAGGGCACCGAGAACCACTGTGTCAACTCGTTGACGCGGATGAAATCCACAAGGGTGTCGGGTTGATAACTTGCCTCAGGCGGGACCAGGTGCAACTCCGCCCCGACGAGCAGGGTCCCATATATGTCAAATGTCGACAGATCGAAGTGAAGGGGTGGGTGTCCGGAGATTCGGTCTGAGGAGGTAGTCCCGAAGTATGATGTGGCCCACTCCACGAAATGCACGACATTCGAATGAGTGATCATCACTCCCTTAGGGACGCCCGTAGACCCCGAGGTGAACAGGATATGCGCCAGATCACCCGATGAGTTACCCGATTGACAAGGCCCGGCATCGAGGGATCCCCAGTCAGCTCGACGAAATACCGGCTCGATCGCTTCGGGACCGGCCGAGTCGTCGAGCATCCCGATTTTGATGGACCACTCGCCCTTGCCCAACACTTCGTCGGCAAGCTGTGTCGTCTCCTCGCAGGCCAGCACGAGTCGCGGCTCGCACGCGCGAACTATGGCCTTTACCCGCGGCGCGGGCGAAGAGACGTCGATCGGCACATAGGCGCCACCCGCCTTGAGCACGCCAAGCATGGCAACGATCGCTGCTGGAGACTTTGGCTGCAACAGACAGACACGATCGCCGGACCGGCAACCGCTCTCCACAAGAAGCCTCGCAAGCCGGTTACTCTCCCGCTCCAGCTCTCCATAGCTGATGCGCTCCTCGTCCATGACCACCGCAATCTTCTCCGGATGGCGCTCCGCGGATCGCCTAAGGTATTCCTCGAGCAGAAGCGTCATCCGTATACGACTCCAGGCTGCGAGGTCATGAGATGACGGTCTGGGCCAGCGAGCCGCTATTGGGCAGCGTCAATCGCTCGCCATCTCGAAAAATGTCGGCAGGTGTGCGCTCGAGGCCGCCAACCTCCACCCGCTCCACCCTGACCCAAGCGTCCGCGGCGGCGACCAGCACGTCGCCACCATCCGTATGCGCCACAGTGCCCGCAGCGACCTGCGTCCGTCCTGGCTCTACCGACGCACGCAGAACGAGAACCTCCAAGCCGCGCGTGTTACAACGGGGAAATCGCCAAGGCGAAGGAAACGGCGTGTAGTCGCACGCACGAACAAAATTCACCGCGCAATGAGCCGGTCGAGTCCAGTCCAGAAAACCCTCGTCCGGGGGTCCGGCGCTGAACCAGCGCCTCTGCTTGAGATTCTGAGCATGTGCGGGAACCGGCCGACCGTGCTCCACCAGCTCGAGCAACCGCTCGAGCAACCCCAGCCCCCTGCGAACGCATTGCATGAGAACCGATAGTCCGGTGTCGCCCGCCCGCAACTCAAACGAATCGGTGAAGACGATCGGGCCGGCGTCGTACTCCGGCGTCATCTGATGCAGGGTCACCCCGTGGCGCTCGGCGCCTTCATAGAGAGCCCAGCTCGGGACGTTCATGCCGGCCCACTCCGGGAGCAAACCGGGATGCAGGTTGTAGCAGCCAAGCTTGGGAGCAGCGAGCACATCGGCGTGAACGAGATGTCGTGAATGGACGCTAAGCAACAGCTCGATCCGGCTCTCGCGCAACCGGTCCGCGAGCGTGGGATCGCGGACCTCCGAGGCGGCGTGTACCGGCACGCCCAACGACCCGGCCACGCTCGCCACCGAGGCCGAGGACTCGCTCTCACCGGAATCGGTGAATACGGCGGCGATCTCGTGCTCGCGGCCGGCAAGCAGTCGTAGCGCCTGGACTCCCGCGGCCTCCTCGCCCGCAAACGCAATCATGAGTTTGCGGCGGTGCACGACGATCTCATCGACATGGGCAAACCGGGAGTAACACCGGTCGCGGAGATGCCACCCGTCGCCGCTCAAGACAGGTGAAGGATATGAGCCGGCCCCAAATGTTACCTGTAATACGTCTCGCAACCATCAAGGCGTCGGCCCTTGCTTTCCACAATCGGTTAACTACTAAGCGACGTCCAAATCGTACTAACCGCTCACTCGACTGTGAATGGCCAATGTGCTCAGGGTCCTCTTTGCCGGTTGCGCAGATTGCTCAATCGGGTCACCGATGACTGTCCTGCCGGAAACCTCTGGCCAATTCGGCGCCAAAGACTCAAGCCCTATGTCCGCCGAAGAATCCTCCAGAGCCTCCAGCCGCAGCGCCACTTCCAGTTGCGCCGAGCATCTATGAAGCGGCCGCCCAAGCCTCTCTTCGATCTCACGCAGACGATTTTCGACTGTGTTTCGAACCACACCCAACCGCGTAGCCGTCGATGACACGTTGCGCCTCGTCTCAAAGTAAGCGCGCAACGTGTCGCGAGCGGTCTGGCCTCGGTAACCCAGGCCGTCGAGCGGCGAGAGAAATGTCTCCACCAGCGAGGTTGCGAGCGCGTCGTGGTGCAGCATCGCCGCCTCGAGCAGGACATCCGAGCAACGCGTCAGACCGGGTGGCTTGCGCCGCGCGACCAGCAGCGCCGCCTGGGCTTCCCTATGTGTAAGCCGCCAGCCCTCGATCCCCTGTCTGGGCTCTCCCATGGCAACCGAAACCCCTTCCGGCCGACCGCTGGAAAGCTGCTTGATGTCAACCGCGGTCGGTTGGCGCCGCCGACCAAACCACACCCAAACCGTCGACCCACCCGGCGAAACACTCAGGTGCTCGCAGCCCGTGGCCGCAGCGACCGTGCGTACGAACTCCAGAGCCCTCGCCCCTATTGCGACCACGCCGATGTGCCACGCATCGAGGTCGTAGTCCAGCTCGAGCGGCCCGTCTGCGTACAACGGCTTGCCGGCGAGCAGCTTCGAGACGCACTCTGCGCGACGCTGCTCCGGCAAGCGTCCCACCCGTTCGAGCTCTTGGTTGTACTCCTCGATGATCGAGGCCGTGAGGCGTTCCAACAGCGGGGTCTGCGTGGTGCGCAACTCGTGGTGTAGAGCGGACTTGTCACCTGCAAAGCTGCTGCACTCGACCCCCTCGACGATGAAGTCAGCCATCAGAGCGTGGCCGGCTATATAGCGGCGCAACACCGTGTCCAGACTGACACCGACACGCGCCGCCCGGCGCGCCTGCGCGACCGCGACCGACGGGATCGCACCCACCGTGTCCTCTCCAAGCTCTAAAGACGCAATGGCAAACTCGACGACCGCGGAAATCGTGGTGGACAGCCCCGCCACATACTCGGCGTCGTCAACTCCCACCTCGCCGAACGCAGCCTCGCAAACACGAGTAAAGATCGCCTGCTCGATCTCAGGACCGCGAGCACGCAGACGCTTGGCCACACCGGCGCGAACCTCCTTAGACGAGCCCTCCCCGTCGTACGCGACACGGCTCACAAGCTGCCTCCCTAAAAGCCTTTCAGTAGCAAGTCAGAAACATATACGGCATACTAAGACAAGAAGGGACTTCTGTCAACCGGCACGGTGAGTCCCCTGTCAACCAGAGACACTTTCGCGTAACCGGCGAACCAAATGTCGCCCGTTGCCGGCCCGTTGTACCTGCAAGTGCCGTTATGAGACCGTTCGGTTGACCCGGCGCGAACACGTAAGCCAGGCAAACACCTGAAATTAGGTATTAGATATTAATGCAACAAGTCGCTGTCGTCCATGCGCTCGAATGACACATTGGGCGGCCTGTCGAACCCTCAGAATTGCCCTGCTCACGGCCTATATTTGGTGAAAATTGGAGGCCGATCTCCGTTCGGGAGGACCCTACGCTCAGCGAGAGCTTCACAACACGATGTCCTCGTCTCGCCGGCAAATGCATAGAGCCAGGGAAGCTGAGAGCGCCTTTCCCATATCACGATCGATCATCTGAGTGGCGCTCGATCCCCGAGCGCGTCGGCCAAGCGGTCGATCAGAGCGCCGGCTCGCGCAACCACACGGTCGAGTAGAAGGAACCCGTGCATCTGGTCCTCGACGTGGACATGCTCGATCTCGACTCCTGCGGCCACCAACCTCCGCGCGAAGGCGATTCCCTCGTCTCGCAGAGGATCGAACTCGGCCGTCATGACCAGCGTGGGCGGGAGGCCGGCGAAATCCGAGGCGGCGAGCGGGAGCAGGTACGGATCCTTCAAATCATGGCCGTCTGGCACATAGTTACGCAAGGACCAGTGGACAAACTCGAGGTCGAGCATGTATCCCACTCCGCGCTCCTCGTGGGAGGGCCATTGGCGATAAATACCGCAAACCGGGTAGGCTAGGATCTGCACGAGCGGCATGGGCGCACCCTGATCGCGGAGCAGCAGAGTCAGGCAGGCGAGCGTCGTGGCTCCCGAGCTTTCGCCCACGAGCGCAACGCCCGAGGACTCGCCTCCGATCTGAGTGGCATTGTCCAAGAGCCATCGGTAGGCGAGCTGCGCATCCTGCAGGGCGGCGGGATGCTTGTGCTCCGGGGCTAGACGATAGTCCAGCGAGGCCAGTAGCCAGCCCGAGCGACGGGCGATGCGACGACACAGCCGGTCGTGCGTGTCGAGGTCGTTGAGCGACCAGCCACCCCCATGCAGGAAGAGCGCAACCCCGAGGACGCCCTCCGTGGGCCGGTAGAGACGCAGACGGAGAGAGCGGTCGGGCGTTGGCACGGAGACATCCCGCACAGAATGAAGCGCGATCGGCTCACCCCTCGTCGTCAAAGCCGTGCGCATGCTCTCGCGAGCCTCCGCAATCGGCAGGGTGTATGGCTGAGGCTTGCCCGCCGCCTGCACCACTTCGAGCAGGATCTGGGCTTGAGGATCGAGCTGAGTCGTCAAAGCCGGGCAAGCATGTCAGACGATCTCGGTGATCGCGGTGGCGACGATCCCGCGGTCGAGCTTCCAACACCCGGAGAATCCACGCAACGGACCGCTGGGCAGCAGCGGTCCGGGCACCAGCAGACGAGCCCTGAACACAGCGGCGCTCGGATCCAGAAATATTGTCGCGTCCTCGAAGCCGAGCCAGCGCTTGGCCAGCGGGAACCATGCCTTGTAGACAGACTCCTTCGCGCTGAACAGCAGACGGTCCCAGTGAACCTCCGGGAACGTCGCCTCCAGTCGCCGCAGCATCGGCAGCTCCTCGGGCCTGGCGATGTCCCCGAGCAAACCATCGGGAAGCGCCGCGTTAGGCTCCGCATCGATGCCGAGCGTGACGATCTCGCTCGAACGCGCGACCGCACAGGCTCTGTAGCCATCGCAGTGAGTGATGCTCCCCACGATGCCTGCAGGCCACAGCGGCTCCCCACGCTCACCCGTGAGTATGGGGACGGCCGCCAGCCCGAGCTCTGCCAACGCCGCGCGAGCGCACCGGCGCGCGGTCGTGAACTCACGCCGACGCTTGTCCACCGCCCGTCCTATCAAAGCCTCCTCCTGCGGGAAGAGCTCGACACCGTCGCGATCGTGCCACGCCTCGACAGCTGCGACGCATGCAGGGAGGATCTCGTCGATCACGTGGCCTCCGCGATGGGTGCGATCGTGCGAGGCACGGTCGTGGCGACGCTGCGGCGATGCCACTCCCGCGGATATCCGAGCGAGACCTCCTCGAAGCGGACGCCGTCGTGCCAGGTGGTACGTGGTATGTGGAGATGGCCGTACACGACAACGGCAGCCCTGAACCGGCGATGCCAGTCGGCGGTCAGTGTGGTGCCGCACCACTGCGCGAACTCGGGATGCAGGAGCACTCTCGTTGGAGCGTCGATCAGCGGAAAATGGTTGACCATCACCAGCGGTATGTCAGGTTCGCACTGCTGGAGGCGCGCTTCGCTGTATCGCACCCGCGCGTGACACCATGCTTCGCGGGTGGGGTAGGGATCGGGATGCAGCAGGAACTCATCGCTGCAGACGACCCCCGCACGGTGGGCGAGCGCCAGCGCCTGCTCCTTGGTGGAGGCGATGTTGCGACCGAACGAATAGTCGTAGAGCACAAACAGCGGGGCCACGACAAGCGGGCCACCTTCGCCCTTCCAAATCGCGTAGGGATCCTCCGGCGTGAGCACGCCGAGACTGCGGCAAATCTCAACGAGACGCCGGTAACGCTGCTCGCCGCGCAGCTTGCGCGTTTCGTCGGGTGGCGTCCAGAGCTCGTGGTTGCCGGGCGCCCACACTACCTTCGCGAATCGTTCGCTGAGCAGGCCCAACGCCCATTCGACAGTCGCTGAGCGTCTCGCTGACATCACCACACACGATCAGCCAGTCGGCGTCGCTTGTGGGTCGCAACCGCTCAACGATCGCCCGGTTCTCGGGGTGGGTGACGTGCAGGTCGCTGACCGCAAGCAGCCGCCCGCAATCGCTGTCTGGGGTGCGCATCGGCGCGATCATACTCACGGCTCATGCAGCGATTTGACGAACAAGGTCGGGGCGCCCACACCCTGACCGTGCGATTCTGCTCCCCTTGCAACCCCTTCCACGGTACTGTCAGGCATCGTCCATAACGTCCAACGCCCGAGCACGACCGGAGGTCGCAGCCGATGCCGCCCTTGATAACTCGCGAGGAAGCCCTCCAGCTTGGCGAAGTCGAGGACCATGCCGAGATCGAAGCGCTCGTCGAGCGCGCTTGGGCAGCTCGCATGGAGCGCTTCTCGGACTCGACCGACATGTGCTCGTTGGTCAACGCCAAGTCGGGCGGGTGCGCCGAGGACTGCGGCTTCTGCGCGCAGTCGCGCTTCGCCGAGGCCGAGACGCCGCTGCACGCGATGATGGACCCCGAGCAGATCCTCGAACACGCGCGCGCCGCCGAGGCGGCCGGCGCCCATCGCTTCTGCATGGTCACCCAAGGTCAGGGCCTGTCCAAGCGCGACTTCGAGAAGATCCTTGAGGGCGCGAAGCTGGTCGCCGAGAAGACCAACCTGAAGCGCTGCGCCTCGATCGGGCACATGTCTCCCGCGCGCGCCAAGGCGCTGAAGGAAGCCGGCATCCAGCGGGTGCACCACAACGTGGAGACGGCTGAGAGCTACTACGACGAAGTCTCGAGCACCGTGCGCTACGAGGGGCGGCTGCGCACGATCCAGGCGGTGCGCGAGGCGGGCTTGGAGACGTGCGTTGGTGGCATCCTCAATCTCGGCGAGAGCCGCGAGCAGCGCGTGGAGATGGCCTTCGAGCTGGCCGCGATCGACCCGACGAGCGTGCCGATCAACCTGCTCAACCCGCGGCCCGGCACGAAGTTCGGCGACCGCGAGTACATCGACCCCTGGGAGGCGGTCAAGTGGGTCGCGATCTTCCGTCTGATCCTGCCTGAGGCGCTGTTCCGTCTTTGCGGCGGGCGCGTCGAGAACCTCGGCGAGCTGCAACCGCTAGCGGTCAAGGCCGGGCTCAACGGCGTGATGATGGGCAATTTCCTGACGACGCTCGGATCGAGCCCCGAGGAAGACCGCGGGATGTTCGAGGAGCTTGGCCTGAACGTTGCTCGCCAAAGCGACAATGGCGCCAACCCGCGACCGGACAACCGCGCGGGCTGGCTTGATGGCGAGACGCCGGACGTGGTCGAGGAGCTGCTGGACGGCAGCGACGAACACGGCGCCGTCAGGAGAGCCTTGAGATTCGTATGTGGGACCCCTCTACGCAGCTGCGCTTCAAGGCCAAGCGGGCCGTGCCGCCGCGGCCCGACGGTGCGCGCAACGCGGTGCCTGCCGGCTGGGGCGACTGACCGGGCCGAGCGATCGGCCCGGACGCGCGGCCATGAAGGCACCAGCATCACCGCGATCTGCGCAGGCGCGCGGGCGCGCGGGCGCGTCACTACGATCGATACGGACGAGCTTCAGCCCAAGCGAGGGACGCCGCTTGAAGATGACCGAGAGACAGTCATGAGCGATATCGAGGAGCGCCTGGCCGAGCTCGAGCGACTTGGCTTGCGCCGTCGCTCTGCGGACAGTCTCCGGACCCCAGGGGCCAAGTGTCCTGCTCGACGACGAGCCGGTGCTGCTGCTGTGCTCGAACAATTACCTCGGGCTAGCCGATCATCCACAGGTCCGCGAGGCGGCGGCTGACGCGGCGATGCGGCTGGGTGTCGGCGCTGGAGCCTCGCGGCTGGTGTCAGGCACGATGACGATCCATCGCGAACTGGAGCAGCGACTCGCCGCGTTCGAGGGCAGCGAGGCGTGCCTGCTGTTTGGATCGGGCTATCTCGCCAACCTGGGCACGATCGGGGCACTGGCCGGGCCCGGCGACACGATCTTCTCCGACGAGCTCAACCACGCCTCGATCATCGACGGCTGCGGCGCCTCGCGTGCCGAGGTGGTCGTCTATCGCCACCTCGACACCGACCATCTGGAGCGCTGCTTGCGCGAGCACGGCGGCAAGGGTCGGCGCTTGATCGTGAGCGATTCGGTCTTCTCGATGGACGGGGACGTGGCGCCGCTCGCGCGGATCGTGGAGCTGGCGCGCGAACACGACGCGCGGACCGATCGTGGACGAGGCGCACGCCACCGGCGCGCTCGGAGAAGGGGGACGCGGTGCCATCGCCCTAGCCGGCTTGCAGGGCAAGGTCGACGTGCTCGATCGGCACGCTCGGCAAGGCGCTCGGCTCCTACGGCGCCTATGCGTGTGCGAGCGAGGAGATGGTGCAGCTCCTGGTCAATACCGCCCGCCCGCTGATCTTCTCGACCGCCCCCTCCCCGCCTTCGGTCGCCGGCGCTTTGGCGGCGCTGGAGCTGCTCGAAGCAGAGCCCGAGCGGGTGGCATGCCTGCACGAAGCCGCGCGCACGCTGCGCGGAGCACTCGCCGAGCAGGGCTTTGCGGTCGAGCAGAGCGACATGCACATCGTGCCGCTCGTCGTGGGCGACAGCGAGGCGGCGATGCGCCTCTGCCAGGCTGCGCTTGAGCGGGGCGTTTTCGCGCAGGCGATCCGTCCCCCGACCGTGCCGGAGGGCACCTCCAGGCTGCGGCTCGCCGTGATGGCCTCACACACGGCAACTGAGCTGGGCGATGCAGCCAAGAGCCTGGCCGAAGCAACGCGCGAGGTGGGTCTCGATCCGACAACGACTCGGCTCGCGCCCCACCGGCAAGCGACGACTCGCCCGGGTCGCTTAGCGCGGCACGCCGTGCGTGGGCTATTCGTAACCGGTACCGGCACCGGCGTCGGCAAGACGATTGTGAGCGCCGCGCTGCTTGCGGCGATGCGAGACGCCGGCGAGCAGGTGCGCGCTTACAAGCCCGTTGTCACCGGACTTGCCGAGCCGCCCGGCGCCTGGCCACCGGACCACAAGCTGCTTGGCGCTTGCCGCCGGAAAGGCGCCCGAGGAGGTCGCGCCGTTGCGCTTCGGACCGGCCGTCTCACCACACTTGGCCGCATCGCTGGCGGACGAGTCGATAGACACGGCGGCGCTGGTCGAGCGCGCAAAGGCAACCGCGAGCAATGGGGAGACGCTGATCGTGGAGGGCGTCGGCGGCCTGCTCGTCCCCCTCGCCGACGACTTCACCGTGCGCGATCTCGCGGTCGATCTGGCTCTGCCGCTGCTGATCGCCGCGTCACCAGGGCTTGGCACGATCAATCACACGCTGTCTCACTATCGAGGCCGCCAGAGCAGCGCAGCTCGACGTCGCCGCCGTCGTCCTCACTCCGTGGCCGAGCGAGCCGTCGCCGATGGAGCGCTCCAACCGCAAGACGATCGCCCGACTCGGTGGCGTGGAGGTCGCCGCGCTCGAAGAAATCTCACGCGCCGATATCGCCGAGCTTGCAAGGGCCGGCCGCCATTTGCCATGGCACGGGTGGCTGTCGGGACAGAGTTCCATCGCAAGCGAGCCGTAAGGTCGGCTCATGGCCAGTCAGATGTTGCAGGCGCACCTCCTCTTTGGGCGGTTCCGGGGTCGTACCCCCGGAGAAAGGAGGTGCAATGCCCAACGACACATATGTACTGGCCATCACCTTGCTCGTAGCGCTGCTGGTCATCGACCGACTGACGCGGTGAGAAGGTGCCCTGGCGGTCGCAGCCAAGACGGCCCCGGCGACCGTCAGGGACTTGTTAACCGGAGGGGGCCCGGTCGCCCGGGCCCCTCGGAGTACGCAATGCCGAAGCAATATATGTACTGGCCGCAAACTATTCTAATGCACCATCTGACGGAACTCAATCGCGGCGTCTCATTGGGTTGCGCACGCCACCACCGCTCTTGTGAGGCAGGCAAGATCGTCCTCGCCAATCACATACGGCGGCATCGTGTAGATCAGGTCGCGAAACGGTCGCAGCCAAACGCCGTGCTCCAACGCTGTGGCCGTAGCGGCAGCGAGATCTACCTCGTGCTCCAACTGCACCACGCCGATCGCCCCGAGCACGCGCACGTCGAGGACACCCGGCAACTCGCGTGCTGGCTCGAGCCCTGCGCGCAGGCCATGTTCGATGCGCGCCACATCCTCCGGCCAGTCGCCCTCGGCAAGCAGGCCGAGCGAAGCCAGCGCAACCGAGCAGGCCAGCGGGTTGGCCATGAAGGTGGGACCGTGCATCAACGCACCGCCCTCTCCCTCTGAGATCGCCCTGCGCAACCTCGCTCGTGCAGAGCGTTGCCGCGAGCGTCATGTAGCCGCCGGTGAGCGCCTTGCCGACACACATGATGTCCGGGGCGACTTGCGCATGCTCGCAGGCGAACATCGAGCCCGTGCGCCCGAAACCGGTTGCGATCTCGTCTAGGAGGAGGAGAAGTTCGTGCTTGTCACACAAACCTCGCAATAGCGATACACAAGCCGGCGAGTGAAAGCGCATCCCGCCGGCACCCTGGACGACGGGCTCGACGATCACCGCCGCCAGCTCGTGGGCGTGGCGGGCAAACAGCTCGACCACATGCTCTGCCCACGCCTCGTCGAGCGGAGCATCGAAGCCGTCGGGGGGGCGCTCGGCGAAGACGTGCTCGGCAAGCACGCCGCTGAACATCGAGTGCATCCCGCCGACCGGGTCGCAGACCGCCATCGCGCCGAACGTGTCGCCGTGGTAGCCGCCGCGGATCGTGAGCAGGCGAGTGCGCTCGGGATGGCCGACCGCGCGCTGGTACTGCAAAGCCATCTTGATCGCCACCTCCACCGACACCGAGCCGGAGTCGGCGAAGAACACGTGCTCCAAGCCATCCGGCGCGATCTCCACCAGCCGCTCGGCAAGCTGCACAGCCGGCTCATGCGTCAAACCACCGAACATCACGTGAGCCATGCGCTCCAGCTGCTCGCGCACTGCCGCGTCCAACGCCGGATGGCGATAGCCGTGGATCGCACACCACCACGAGGACATGCCGTCGATCAGCTCGCGCCCATCGGCCAGGCGCAGACGCACGCCCTCGGCGGAGACCACCGGCAGCGGCGCTGACGAACCCGGCAGCGCCGAGTATGGGTGCCATACATGCCGCCTGTCGAGCTCCTGAAGCTCGGCCCAGTCGGTCAGCGTGTCAATCCTCGTACAGGGTGAAGTCCCGCTTACGAGCCCCACACACCGGGCAGAACCACGTGTCGGGGATGTCCTCGAAGGCGGTGCCGGCGGGGATGCCCCCGTCGGGGTCGCCCTCCTCCGGGTCATAGATGTAGCCGCAGGACTCGCAGATCCAGCGTTGCAGGGTTTGGGTCGCGCTCATGCACGTAAGACTACCTGGCGGTAGGGTCCTTAGCATGAGCAGCTCGACCCCCAGCGACGAGGAGCAGGCTGGGCAGAAGCTCGAGCTCGACCGCCACAGCGGGCCTGGTCAGACGCTCAACCTCGGCTCCACACGAGGAGCCCGGCCAGGGACTCAACCTCGGCGAGGCGACGCCACCACGACAGGCCGCCACCGTGATCCTGCTGCGCGGCGGAGCACAGACGCTGGAAGTGCTGCTCGTCAAGCGCACCGAGCAGGCGAAGTTCATGGGCGGTGTGTGGGTGTTCCCGGGTGGCGCGGTGGATGCCGAGCGACCCTGCAGCGCCAGGTGCTGGGCGGCGTCGACGCGCATCGTGCAGCAGCTGCGCAGGGAGCTCGCCGAGGAGGCGGGCATCATGCTTGCCGACCCAGCCGCGCTCGTGGAATTCTCGCGCTGGATCACTCCCGAGGAGGTGTCGATCCGCTTCGACACCCGTTTCTTCCTGGCGGAGCTGCCTGACGGGCAGGAGCCGCACGTCGACGGCGAGGAGTGCGTCGATCAGGGCTGGTTCACGCCACAAGGGGCACTGGACGCATATGGCGCGCGAGGAGATCCTGCTCGTCTTCCCCACGATCAAGCACCTGGAGCAGCTTGGGGCGTTTTCGAGCGTGGCCGAGCTGTTGGAGTACGCACGTGGCCGCGAAGTGCTTCCGGTGCAACCGAAGGTGTGGTTCGACGGCGAGGTCGCGCGCGTGGCGCTGCCGGGCGAGCCGGGATACGCCTAGCCTGCGTTCTGTGCCGTCCGCGCGGCGGATCTCAGCGCTGAATCGTGCCCATCACGTGCGTGACGGCGTTGATCAGCGCCAGGTGCGTGAACGCCTGCGGGTAGTTGCCGAGATGCCGGCCGCTGGAGGCCTCGAGCTCCTCCGCGTAGAGGCCCAGCTCGGATGAGTAGCCGAGCAGCCGCTCGCACAGGCGCCGGGCGTGCATGTGCTCGCCGATCTCACACATAGCCGAGACGAGCCAGAACGAGCAGATCAAGAACGTGCCCTCCTCACCGCTCTGCCCGTCGTCGGTCTCCTCTGTGCGGTAGCGCAGCACCAAGCCGTTCTCGGTCAGCTCGTCGCGGATCGCCATCACTGTGGCTCGCACGCGCTCGTCGTCGGGCGGCAGGAAGCGCATCAACACGATCAACAGGTTGGAGGCGTCGAGCGCGTCGGTGTCGTAATGCTGGCGGAACACGCCCCGCTCGTCGACGCCCTTCTCGAGGATGTCGGCCTTGATTTCCTCGGCGATCCCCTGCATGCGCTCGGCGTGCTCCTCCTCGCCGCGCCGTTCGGCGAGCCGCGCAGCGCGGTCGCACGCGACCCAGCACATCAGCTTCGAGGAGACGTAGTGGCGTGGCTCGCCGCGCGCCTCCCAGATCCCCTGGTCGGGTTCCTTCCACACGCGCGCCGCGCATTCGGCCTGGTCGACCAGCACCGGCCACAGCCGCTCGGGGATGTGATCGCGACGCTTGGAGTGCAGGTAGACCGAGTCGAGCACGGCGCCGTAGACGTCGTTCTGGCGCTGGTTGTAGGCGCCGTTGCCGATACGCACCGGGCGCGCACCCTCGTAGCCCTTGAGGTGATCGAGCGTGGACTCGCTTAGGTCCTTTTGGCCCTTGATCCCGTACATGATCTGCAAGGAGCCGTCCTCGTTGCGCTCCATGTCGGCCACGTACTGGATGAAATCGTCGGCCTCCCAGTCAAGGCCAAGCGCGTGCAAGGCCCACAGCGTGAAGGAGGCGTCGCGCATCCAGCAGTAGCGGTAGTCCCAGTTGCGCGAGCCACGCGGCGTCTCGGGCAGTGAGGTGGTGGGCGCAGCCACGAGCGCGCCGGTGGGCATGAAGGTGAGGCCCTTCAGCGTGAGCGCCGAGCGCTGCAGGTGCGCGCGCCACGGGTGGTCTGGGTAGTTGCCTTCGGCCAGCCAGGTACGCCAGAAGTGGCTCGTGCGGTCGATCCGCGCCTCTGCTTCTTCGACCGTGCGCGGGCCGCGCAGCTCTTTGGTCCAAGAGAGCGCGCAGAAGCGCTTCTCGCCCTCTGCCATCGTGTGGCGCGAGTGCGCGCGATTGCCCTCGATGCCCATGCGCGTATCGCTGAACAGACGAAACGCCGTGCGCTCGTTGGTTGCGTCAGGCCGTGGCCGTACTCGTCTTCGACATGGCTCCACTGGGCCGCGGTAGCGCCGTAGTCGAGCATCGGCTCGCACACCATCTCCACCTGCACCTGACCCTGGATGCATTCGACGATTCGCACGAGCAGATGGTCGGCGTCGAAGTCGGTGGGCGGACGCGTGTGGCTAGTGCCGCGGTCCTCGTCGTGCCAGTCGCTGATCGTGAGCGCATCGACCACGCGCAGCCAGCCCTGGGGGGTCATCCAGGTCGTCTCGAGCACGTTGGTACCCGGTAGGTAGCGTCGGCCGACGGGCACGTACATGCCATACGGCCCGACCCGGAAGCTGCCGGCACCGCGGTCGAGCATTGCGGCGAACACCGAGGCGGAGTCGAAGTGCGGCAGGCACATCCACTCGATCGCGCCGTCGGAGGCGACCAGGGCGCCGGTGTGGCAATCGGAGAGGAAGCCGTAGTCGGCGATCGGTGGAAACGGCGAGTCTTGTGCTGGCCGGAATGCTCGACCCTTCCGGTTGCACTACCTGACCGTCCGCTGCGGCCCCACTGCTCGACGACGCTGGGGCCCCACTGCTCGACGAAGGACTGCTCATCGAGTGCACGCGGGCTTCACTGGACCTGCGCCCACGGCGCCGACAGACTTCCAGGCGGGAGCGCTCATCGCGCAAACGGTAGCGGGAGACGCCCCTCTTCGGCGAGCTTGTCGAGATGCGCGGCCAGCGTGATTGCCGCGAGCGGGCGCAACTGCTCGGGCACGTCCGACCATGCGGCGTCCAGCAGCGCCTGCTCTCCGCGGCGACCTTCGGCGATCGCCGCGAGCAGACGACGCTCGCGATCGAGGCGGTGCTCGATGTATTCGCCGATGCGCTCCTGAGGTGTCCAGATCGGCGGACCGTGGCCCGGGCAAAGGACCTCGAGTCGGCGCTCTCCCAGTCGTTGCAGGCCATTCAGATAGCCGGCGAGCGCTCCTGGGTCGGGGGCGACGAACACGCTGCCCTCTCCGAGGATCGCGTCACCGGCAAAGCAAGTCGTACCTGCGATCAGAGGCGAAATGATCGGGCGCGTGACCGGGCGTGTAGAGCGCCTCGAAAGGCCCGAAGCGCACTCCGTCGGTCAACTCAACATCGGCGCCGCCACGACCGGCGGCAAGCGGCGCGGGAAAGCGCTCGCGCAGTGCTGCCACCGCCTCGGAGTGATCGATGTGGTCGTGGGTGAGCGCGATCCCTCCCAGCCCGCCACGTTCTTCAAGCGCAGTAGTCAGGCGCTCGAGATGAGCCGCCAGATCGGGGCCCGGATCGACGACCCAGGCCGGATCGCGTCCCACCACCCAGCTGTTGGTGCCCGACATCGTGAGCGGACCCGGGTTCTCGGCACGCAGGCGCAGGATGCCGAGACTCTCGCAGTCGCTCGCCCTCTGATGTGTGTGCGCTCATCGACGCGACGTTAGCCGAGCTAGGCTCACCCGGCAAATAGTTGCAACCGCTACTTGGGCATGCGCTGCCTGTTAAGTGAGTAGGCAGCACCATCCCAAGGAGATAAGACATGGACAGATCCGAGCACGCCAACCTGAGCGCCTTCCCGAGTTGCACCGGCGATCCACGAGCGCACGCGGGGCACGCGCGGAACCCTCGACTCGCCCGTCGCGGCAGGCAGCCGCACATGCTCAGCCTCATCGTGGGCTTGGTCTGCCTTGCGATCGCCGCCGTAAGTTTGCCGGCAGCCGCTTTCGCGGCTCCGAAAGTGACGGTCAAGGCGAAGATCCTGCCGGTCCTCAAGAATCCGGCCTCGCCCAAAGGCGGGTCCTACCCCAAAACGGGCAACATCCTTGGCGCCGGAGCGTCGGTGGAAGCGCAAATGACGATCAGCGGCACCGAATATGGTGGCTTTCCTTCACCGCTGACCGGTGTCGTGGTGTACCTGCCGTCGGGCACCAAGCTGCACCCTCAGGGCTTTACGACCTGCTCGAATGCGGTCCTCGAAAGCCACGAAGTACAGAACTGCCCGAAGAAGTCGATCGCCAGCCCAAAGGGCGAAGTGCTCGGAGTGGTCAGCTTCGGCGCCTCGCGCGTACAGGAGAAAGCGACGGTCCAAGCATTCTTCACTCCCGGCGGCAACATCGCCTTCTTCACCGAAGGTAGGGAACCGACGGTGCTTGAAATCCTTTCCACCGGAAGGTTCTCAGGAGCGTCCAACCCGTTCTCGCAGAAGCTGACGGCGGTCGTGCCGCTCGTCTCGACGGTGCCCGGAGCTCCCTATGCCTCGGTGCTGTCGATCAAGATCAGGGTCGGGCGCCGCCTTCATGCAGGGCAAAAAGCTGATCTCCTACGGCACCGTCCCGAAGAAGTGCCCGAAGGGGGGCTTTCCGGCAAAGACAGAACTCAAATACCTCAGCGGGGAAACCTCGACGGTCAGCATCAAGGTTCCCTGCCCGAAGAAATAGAGACTTGCCGCCGCCCAACCCTGAATGCGACCGGTCGCATCGATCCGACCGGTCGCATTCAGGCCGGGTGGTGTGTCGAAAGCTTGCTTCCTGTCTGCTGGGGACAGACAGGAAAGGGAGAGGGAAGGGGAGGACGGGAGAGGACGAGCGCGTAGAAGCCTCCCGGGCATGAACTGCCCGGGAGGCAATCTACCGAGGGAGGCGCTCCCCAGTAGTCGTGTCGCACGAGTGCGGTGAGGCCAGGAGCTGTGAAGCCCTAATAGACATCGCGGTCGCGCACTTCGCGGTCAAGCGGCATCGCCCCTCGCCTCCTGGCCCATGCGCCAAACCACAACAGTGAGAGCAGCAGGCCAACGACACCGATGACGATCAGCACGAGGCCGACGACGTGCAGGTTGATGCCGCTGACTGTTGCCGTCACTGCGTAGCGCAAGATCGCACCAACCGCGATCAAGAAAAGTGAGGTTCCATAGGTCATCGCGCCTGGTATGCCCCCAAGCGCGCCTCTTCAACCCCAAATCTCGCGGCGCCACCTCGAATCTTCGTGGCGCCGACATCTGTGCGAACATATGTTCGTGCGATGGAGTAACCTGACCGAGGAGGCCGACGAGCAGCGTCGCCTGCCCGGCTACCGCGACGAGGCCGTGGTACGCCATTTCGACGCGCCCGAGGCACTCGGTACGCGCTTCTACGAGGTCCGTGCTCGCTCGGTGCTCAACCGCGTCCCGGCTCGCTCACGCATGCCGTTCAGCTGGACGATCAATCCCTATCGGGGATGCAGTCATGCATGTGTCTACTGCTTTGCTCGACCCACGCACCGCTACCTGGGCTTCGACGCCGGGCGCGACTTCGAGCGCGAGATCGTCGTCAAGGTCAACGCGCCCGAGGTACTGCGACGGGAGCTTGCGCGTCCGTCATGGAAGCGAGAGCACGTCGCGCTTGGGTACGAACACCGACCCCTACCAGTGGGTCGAGGGCCGCTACCAGCTGATGGTGGGCATCTGGGAAGCGCTGCGCGACGCTGCCCAGGATGCGGGCAACCCCTGCTCTGTGCTCACGAAGTCACCCCTCCTGCTGCGCGACCTGCCGTTGATGCTGCAGATCGCCGAGCGCACCACGATCAGCGCGAGCTTGTCGATCCCGACACTCGACGAGCGTGCTTGGCGCGCCACCGAGCCTCATACCCCCAATCCCCGCGCCCGCCTGGAGGCAGTCGCGGAGCTCAATCGCGCCGGCATCCCCACGGGCGTGTTGATCGCGCCCCTGATGCCCGGTATCAACGACAGTCCCGAGCAGCTCGAGCCGCTCCTACAGGGGGCGATCGATGCCGGCGCGAAGAGCATTGGAGGGGCAACTCTGCACTTGCGTGGTGAGGTCAAGGACGTGTTCATGGACTGGCTGCGTACTCAGCGCCCGGAGCTCGTGCGCCGCTACGGAGATCTCTACAGGCGTGGCGCGTATGCACCAGCAGATGAACGTCAGCGTCTAGCCCGACTCGTGCATCGGCCAGGAACCGAGAGCCGATTCAGACAGTTTCCGAAGTCACCCGCCCAGTCCTTTGACGAGCCGATCCAGGCCGGCGCTGCTCAACAGAGTTTGTTTTGACCTGCAAGGTGCCGTCTTGCTCGAGCCGGCCCTCGGTCGTCGAGTCGCCCGAGTAGCAGAACCCATCAGGCCTATCGAGCCGTGACGTGTGTCCTGCCGAGATACATGCCTATGCTTTCCCGCACCACGACCAGGAGGCAACGATGAGCGAGTTGACGGCATACGAGCTTGACGGAGAGATCGCGACTATCACACTGGACGACGGGAAGGTCAACGCGCTCTCGATCGAGATGCTGCACGCGCTCCATGCAGCGTTTGAGCAAGCAGAGCGAGACGAGGCCGTGGTCGTGTTGACCGGCAAGGGGAAATGTCTCTCCGCCGGATTCGACATCAACGTGTTCGCGGGCGAACCTGAGCGCCTGCTCGAGATGCTCACGCTCGGTGCCACCCTCTACGAGCGCATGTTGCGCTTTCCGAGGCCCGTGATCATTGCCTGCAACGGGCACGCTGTCGCCGCGGGGGCTTTCCTCTTGCTCGCGGCCGACATGCGCATCGCGGTCGACGGGCCCTTCCGCGTCGGCCTCAACGAGGTCAAGATCGGTCTGACCGTTCCCTGGTTTGCGATCGAGCTGGCCCGCCACCGTCTTACACCCGCCCACTTCGACCGCGCCGTGATCAACGCCACGATGTACTCACCAGAGGATGCAGTCGCCGCCGGATTCATCGACCGAGTGGTCCCCGCAGAGGAGCTGCGAGCCGCGAGCCTCCAGGGCGCAGGCGAGCTTGCCGAGCTGAACCGGGCAGCGCATGCCGCCACCAAGCTCCGCGTCCGCGCGGCCACGCTCGGCGCCTTGCGCTCCGCGATCGAGACCGAGTTGACGGTGGAGAACCTCGGCGCCGCACACGCGCCCGCTTGACCAGCGGCCAGCTCGAGACGAGTTTCGCCTGCTTGCAACTTCACGCGCGAGGACCTGTGCCACACACACAAAGCAAGGGCGAGCATCGGAATCGCCCGAGCTCACCGATAGATTCACCCGATGGAGCGCGAGGTTCAGATTCGTGATGAGACGATTAGGCTCGGTCAGCTGCTCAAGCTCGTTGGGATCATCGACAGCGGCAGTGAAGCAAAAGCGTTCCTTGCACTTGAGTCGGTCTTGGTCAACGACGAGCGTGAGACACGCCGTGGGCGTCAGTTGCGCCGCGGCGACACGATACGAGTGGGCGAGCAGCAATTGTTGGTGAGCAATACCGACTGAGCGCGAAAGCGCCCACCCGACGACGTCCAACTGAGATGCCACCCCAAGCCCTAGCCCTGGCGCTCGCCGCGTCGATCTATCCACCGGCGGTGTTGGCAGTAATTGCCCTGGGTCGAGGCACGCAGGTGCGAGCGCGCGTGCTCGCTTTCGTCCTGGCAGCAGCCACCATCACCTATGCAGTCGGCGCGCTCGTGTTGTTCTTGCTGAACGACGTCGGCGCGACCGGACCGCACCATCTGACCCCAAGCGCCGCGCTCGATCTGGGCTTCGGCGTGTTGCTGCTGGGATTTGCGCTCTACCTGCACCGAAAGCAGCCCGCTCCGGCGAAGCCGCAGGGGACATCCAAGATCGAGCGCTATCTACAGAGCACCCGACTTGCTTTCGTGCTCGGTATCACCCTCTATGTCCTACCCTCGCCGATCTACATTGCCGCGGTCAAGGAGGTCTCCGACGCGAAGCTCTCCAATGGCGGCAAGCTGCTGGGCCTCCTGGTGACCGTGGCGGTGATGCTGTGGCTGATCGAGCTGCCGATGCTGGCGCTGCTGCTGTATCCCGCCCGGGCATCCAGCTCGCTCGAGCGGATCAACGCCTGGTTTGCCGAGCGTGGTCGCCTGCTGGCGGTGCTTGCCTGCGCGGCGGCCGGCGCCTACCTGATCGTCAAAGGCCTGGTCAACCTGATCAGTTAGTGCCGGGCGCCTCGGGCAGGACACTGCCGACCGCCTCTCCCGAAACGCCACCAGGCGCCTGTCTGTCAAGGTCGGTCGCGGCACTCTGCATCTCCTCCTGCAAACCGGCACGCAAGCCGACGAAGGCCACGACCGCCGCCGCCGCCATGATCGCCGCCATCACATAGAGAACCGAGCGCGTGGCATAGGCGAAGTCGAGCTGCACGAAGTGGGGAATCGAGGCGATGTTCCCACCACCGCCGCGAGATTGGGCGATGCCCGACGCCTCGGTATACGCCCGCGCGCTGGGCACACCCTTTCCCATCAGCGACGTGGCGACGCGCGAGCGCATCTGCGAGACCAGGATCGTGCCGAGGATCGCAAGGCCAAGGCTGGCGGCATAGTTGCGCACCGTCTGGGTGATGCCTGTCGCCTCGCCATAGGAGAGCCGGGAGGCGCGATTGACCGCGTCGGTGCTGGCCGGACCGAGCATCATGCCCATCCCGGCGCCGGCGAGGATGATGTACCACTGCTGGGCGCTGAAGCTCAGGTCAGTGATCTTGCCCGCCCACAACCAGAAGCCGACGGCGCTCAACGCACAGCCGAGCACCACCGGACGCTTGCCCCCCACCCTGTCGAGCATACGCCCACCGATCTGCGCGGCGATCACGAAGCCGATGAAGAAGTACAGGATGTAGAGACCGGCCTCCGAAGGCGACTTGCCCAAAGCGATCTGTGCATACTCACTCGCGAAGAAGAACACCGGGACGAACACCAGCATCGAGATAGCCAGCACGAGATTCTCCACTAGGAACGCCCGGATGCGAAAGATGCTCATCTCGATCAGTGGCGAGTCGGTTCCCAGCTCGACGAAGTAGAACACCACCAACAGCGCCGCGCCGATCGCGATGCACGCGCCCGTGGCGGGATCGCTCCAGCCCCATGTGGAGGACTGCTGAAAGCCGAACACGCTGAGGGCGACACCGGAGACAATCAGTGCCAGGCCCCGGTAGTCCATACGTGCCGGTTGATGCTGGGTCCTCGGTTTGGAGAAGACGATCAAGATCAGGGCGATGATGGCGACGGGAATGTTCACCCAGAAGATCGCCCGCCAGGTCCACTGCGTGAGATAGCCACCGAGAATCGGCCCGACCGCCGTGAGGCCGCCCGCGATACCGAAGAAGATCGCAAGCGCCTTACCGCGTTCGCGCAACTCGAAGGTCTGCACCACGATCGCCAGTGCCGCCGGGAACATGATCGCGCCACCCGCGCCCTGGATAACACGGAACGTCACGATCCAAGCCTCAGCCAAGCTGCCCTTGGGAGTGAGACCACACATCGCCGAAGCCGCCGCGAACACGATCACGCCGAGTGTCACCATCTTGCGGTGACCGACCGTGTCGGCCAGGCGGCCACCAAAGGCAAACAGCGAAGCCAGCGAGAGCAGGTAGGCGTTGATCGCCCACTGCGTCCCTGTGCTCGTCAGGCTCAGCTCCTTCTGGATTTCCGGCGCGGCGATCGAGACGATCGTCTGGTCGATAAACGTCATCGCGACCGCGAAGATCATCGCCGCCAAGATCAGATTCCTGGGCTGCCCTCCTGTGGTGCTGACACTCGCCACAGCCACGAGACTAGCTCGCCGCCTCGCTCGTCAGCTCCTCGAGCAGCTTCGCCATCTGCTCGAGCGTCGATCGATGTTCGATCACGTCATATTCGTTGCTCAAATGGCGGGGATCGCTGTACGCGAGCAGCACGTCCGCCCCGTCCCGCCAAACCAGGATCCGCAACGGCAGCTCGATCCCAATCCGCCGATCGCTCAGCATCAGCGGTGTGCCGGCGCGCGGACTGCCGAACAGCACGACCTCCTCCTCGGCAAGCTCCAATCCGGCGGAACGCGCCGCCGCGGCGTGGTCGATGCGAGTGAACACTGTGAGACCACGCCGTTCAATCGCCGCGAGCAACGATCTCGTGGTGTCCGAATAACTCGAAACGCTTCGCTTTACGACCAGGCCAGCCATGCTCGTGCCCGCAATATGGCAGGAATGCCTACGTCGGACATCCCAGCGTCCAGCGTGTGAGGTTCCCTACCGATGAAGGCTTGCGGGCCGTGAACTTCAGCGTGAGCTTGTTGTAGACCTTCAAGCCTTTCTTGCAGCTGCGCGTGTCGTATGCCTTGACGCTAACAGGAAAGCGGACCACTTTTCCTTCGGCGCAATTGGGCGTGCAGGTGTTCGTCTCGAACGTACCGGCCGCTTTGGCGCTTGCTTCCCCGAAGCTCGACCAGCGCAATCCGCTGAGGGCCGTATTGCCGTCGCCACACGTGAGCGTCACCTGTTTGGGGCGACTGCTGGCCTTGTTGCAGTTGGTGATCTTCACGGTGCCTGCCCCGGCGGCGGCCATCGCGCCGGCCGCGGCCATCACCGCGATCAGCATCGTGAGTGCGAGCAACTGTCGGCTACGAGCCTGCATGCTGGGATCCTCCTTGCGTCGACGGCTACGATCTTCTCGCAGCAATGGTCGCACGCGCTCGCACATATGGGGAGGGGACGGTTGCGCTACCCGGCTCAAGGGGGCGGGCGACGGTCTCTGTGCACGATGACCTCAACGTGTTGCTCGTCGAGGACGACGATGGCGATGCGCTGATCGTCGAGGACCTGCTCGAAGGTGCGCTTCCTGGGGCCCGTCTCACTCGCGCACGCACATTCGCACAGGCCCTCGCCACGCTGGAGGACAACATCGACTGCTTGCTGTTGGATCTAAGCTTCCCGACGCTGAGGGACTTGACACGGTCGTGCGTCTGCGTGCACAGGCACCGAGGGTTCCGCTGATCGTCCTCACCGGGCTCAACGACGAGGCGGCTGGGGTCGGGGCGGTCGAGGCCGGCGCCCAGGACTATCTGGTCAAGGGCCATGTGGACGGCGACCAGCTTGCCCGGGCGATTCGCTATTCGATCAGCCGCCGCCAGGCAGACGAGGCCCGCCAGCAGCTTCGCCTGGCCCAAGCTCAGTCTCGCGAGGTCGACCGACTGGAACGCGGGCTTGCGCCGCGACCGCTGATCGGCGACGACTCTGTATGGATCGCGACTTGCTACCACTCGGGACGCGACCGGGCACTGCTGGGCGGCGACTTCTTCGACGTCGCCGAGACGCCCGACGGGCACGTGCGCCTCGTGGTCGGCGACGTCTGCGGACATGGACCCGACGAGGCCGCGATCGGCGTCTGCCTGCGCGCTGCCTGGAGGGCGCTCGCGATCTGCGGGGTCGAGCGTGAGCAGACGATGCGTGCTCTGCAGCGGGTGCTCGAACACGAACGCGAGATTCCCCTGCTCTTCACGACCCTGTGCATGCTCGAGATCGAGGCCGATAGCGCCGGCGCGAAGATGATGCTCGCCGGCCACCCACCGCCGATCCTGATCGACGGCAGCTCGGTGTCGGACTTCCCCGACGTCGCCGTCGGGCCGCCGATCGGGCTCGGCGAAGGGCACTGGCAGCCCACTCACCTCGACCTGCCCGCCGGCTGGGCCATGCTGCTTCACACCGACGGCATCATCGAGGGGCGCATCGGAGAGGGAACGGAGCGATTGGGGACGGCCCGGCTGCAAACTCTGATCTCGGAGTACATCGGCGCCCATCCCGAGTGGCGAGAGCATCCGGACGACCTGCTGACCAATCTCATCGCGCAAGCCGAAGCGCTCAACGGAGGCGCACTTACCGACGACGTGGCGATGGTGCTTCTCGGCTCCCGCGGCCGGAGCCCGGCCAGAACGTGAACGCAGTCACGCCGCCGGCGGAAAGCGGCGCCCCATCCGACACCTCGCCCGGTGCCAGCAGTGCTCCGCCCAGCACATCGTCACGCGCACTTCCGCGTCTGCGTGTCGGCCAATGGCTCGGCCTCACGATTGGCGTTCTGCTCCTTTTTGCGGTAACCGGGATCGGCCTCGCCCTGATCGCCACCCACAAGCTGAGCGTTCAGCGCGACATCGTACTCAACCAGGTCGAGCCAGCGCTCCATGACGCCCTCGACCTTGAAGCCGCCCTAGTCAATGAGGAGACTGGGGTACGCGGATACATCATCACCGCCAAGCCCGAATTTCTGCAGCCCTATTACGCGGGCCGCGCCGCAGAGGCTCGCACCTACGGCAAGCTTGGCAAGCCGGGCAGGATCACCGGCGTGACGCTGACCGGCGACGTCGAGGCGGTGCGTCGGCGAGCCAGCGCGTGGCAGCTCGAATTCACGCAGCCCACGTTGCGCAAGATCCACATGGGCCACCCGGTATCAGTGACCGCCAATGTCAAGGGCAAGGTGCTCTTCGACGCGCTGCGCGCACCGCTCGATCGGCTCCAAGCGGCACTGACTAACAGGCTTGCGCTTGCCCACCAGCAACTCGAAGATGACGCGAACTTCCTACAGATCGTGCTGCTGATCGCCGCGGGGCTGATCTTGGGCAGTCTGGCCGGCGCGGGATACCTGCTGCGTCGAATCATCACTCGTCCACTGGCAGCGCTAGGGCGCGAAGCCGAACAGGTCGCGGCGAGGAGACTTCGACAAGTCCGTCGTGATCAGCGACGGCCCGCGCGAGGTCGTGCGAGCTTGGTGGCGAGATCGACGCGATGCGACGTCGTATCGTGAATGAGTTGACCGTCGTGGAAGGCATCCGCGAGCAACTGGAGGCCCAGGCGCTCGACCTGACGCGCTCCAACGCCGAGCTCGAGCAATTCGCCTACGTCGCCTCGCACGACCTGCAGGAGCCGCTGCGCAAGGTCGCAAGCTTCTGTCAAGCGCTGCAGCGCCGCTACGGCGGGCAGCTCGACGAGCGCGCCGACCAGTACATCGAGTTCGCCGTGGACGGCGCCAAACGGATGCAGACCTTGATCAACGACCTGCTCGCCTTCTCGCGCGTCGGGCGCAGCGGCAGCGAGATGGAGTTCGTGAACCTCAACCTTGTGCTCGCCGAGGCCAAGGCGTCGCTGTCGAGCACACTAGAGGAGTCAGGCGCAACCGTGCTGGCTGACGAGCTACCGAGCGTGCGCGGCGAGCGCTCATTGCTTGTGTCGCTGTTTCAGAACCTGATCGGCAACGCCGTCAAGTTCCGTGGCGAGCAGGCACCTGTGGTGCGCGTGAGGTGACCCCCCAGGGCCAGGAGTGGCAGTTCAGCTGTGCAGACAACGGGATCGGCGTGGAAGAGGAGTATGCGGAACGCATCTTCGTCATCTTCCAGCGCCTGCACACCAAGGAGGCCTATCCCGGCACCGGTATCGGACTGGCGATGTGCCGCAAGATCGTCGAATATCACGGCGGGCGCATATGGCTCGACTCAGAGCACAAGCCCGGTACCGAGTTCCATTTTACCCTGCCAATCGCCAAGGAGATAAAGCCATGATTGCCGAGCTGATCTCGGTCCTGTTGGTCGAGGACGATCCCGGAGATGTACTGCTCGTCAAGGAGGCATTCGAGGATCACAAGGTCGGCAACGTCCTCTCGGTTGTAAACGATGGCGTTGAGGCGATGCAGTACGTTCGCGGCGAAGGCGCCTATGCGGGCACGCCGCGCCCGGACCTGATCCTGCTGGACTTGAACATGCCGCGCAAGAACGGCATCGAAGTCTTGGAGGAGGTCAAGAGCGATCCCAATCTCTCGTTGATCCCAATCGTCGTATTGACGACCTCAGAGGCTGAGGAGGACATCGTGCGCGCCTACAAACTGCACGCCAACGCCTACATCACAAAGCCGGTCGACTTCGAACAGTTCAGTCGCATCGTGCACCAGATCGACGACTTCTTCATCGGCCTTGTGAAGTTGCCGCCTTCGCGCTGAGCCGATCGACGAGAGGGCATGCGCGCATCGCTGGGTGCGCGCGGGCGGATGGCACCTGCCCTCTTTCATGCATCCGTCAAGCAGGCGCGTCGGCAGGCCAGACCGACCTACCTCTTCCTGTGCCCCTCAAGCAGGCGCATCGGCGGGTAGACCGACAAGCGCGGCGCTGCGTTCCCACAGGCCCTCGGCCAGCACCTCGTCCTGCGCTTGGGCGCTTGGCCGGGCCACCTTCTCGTCTTCGATGTACTCGCCTGTGAGCGCTGCCGTCTCGTCAGACAGCGACAGCCAGATCAGCGAACGAGCGCCGCGTGCCGGGGAGCGAAAGAAAGGGCCGGCCAGGGTCGTCAAGACCTTCCAGATGCCGTTCTCGTTCTTGCCAAAGCCCGTGCGTACGACGCCGGGGTGAAAGCAGTTGGCGCGTAGCTCTGGCGAGCGCTTTGCCAACTCGCGCGTGAAGAGGATGTTGCACAGCTTGGAGGTGCCGTACACGCGCATCGCCGCGTAGGACTTCTCTGACTGCAGGTCTTCGAGATCGAGCCGACCGGACTTGTGCGCGTCGGATGCGGTCGTCACCACGCGACCCCCTGCCAAGCGATCGCGTAGCAAGGCCGTCAGCAGGAAAGGCGCGAGATGGTTGAGTGCGAAGGTCCGCTCCAAGCCCTCGGATGTGACCTTGCGCGAGGCGAACAGCGCGCCGGCGTTGTTCGCCAGCACGTCGATGTGCTCATAGCTTGCGCGCGCCTCCTCGGACAGCTTGCGCACGTCACTCATCAGCGTCAGGTCGGCGACGTGCTCGTGTACTGGGGCGCCGCCACCGGCTGCTCTGGCTTCGTCGGCGACAGTCGTCACACGCTCGGCATCCCGACCCACCAGCGCAACCTCTGCGCCTTGGCGGGCTAGCTCGATCGCGGCGGCTAGGCCGATGCCGCGTGTAGCGCCTGTTAGGAGGACGAGCGTCATTTCCTGGACCACTCTACTTGCAGCACGACCTTACCGGTCGTTATCCTGCTGAGCAGATTGAGCCCGAGTACCGGGTGGTCGGTTGGCACACACGGCCATGGCGACTTGGAGCCACCGGCTGTGCTGGGCAAGCCGCTCGAATGGGCTTACTCCCATAGGCTCCTCTACATGGCGTTGCCGCCCTTTCCCGTTCCGCATGTCGTCGTACGTGCCGGGTTGAGGCTGCGCACCGGTGTGCTTGGCCTGGCCGATCGCATGCTGCCCGCCGAGGCTGCGCTGTGGGATTTCACGGCCGGCCTGCAGCGCACCAAGCTTGCCGGTGCGCTGGTCAACTCTGGAATTGCTGATGCGCTGGCCAACCGGCCGCGCGACGCGCGCACACTCGCCAAAGAGCTCGGTCTCTCCGAGGATGTGACGCTGCGCGTGCTCGGCGCAGCAGCGGCTTCGCGACTGGTACGCCTGGACCGCCACGGCAGAGTCAGCCTGGCCCGCCTCGGCGCGCCGCTGTCGAGTAAGCATCCGCGCTCGATCGCCTCCTGGGTCGCCTACCAGGCTGCGCCCGCCAACGCAACGGCACATGCTGAGCTCGAGAGCCAGCTTCGCGGAGGAGCTGAACCCTCCGGTCACAGGCTTGCGTACGGCAATTCAGTCTGGGACTATTTCGCCGAGCATCCGCAGGAGGGGGCCCGCTTCGGTGAGGCGATGCGCGAGCTCACAGCGATCGATCTGCCTGCGCTCTCGCGCGCATATCCCTGGCCACAGGAGGGCGTCATCTGCGACGTGGCCGGCGGTATCGGCACGCTGCTCGCGGCGATTCTGGAGCGGTGTCCCCGAGCCCGTGGCCTACTGCTCGACGCGCCGGAGGTGCTTGCCGACGCGGAGGAGTTCCTGCGAGCGAGCGGCGTCGGCGAGCGCGTCGAGCGGCGCCCCGGAGACCTGTTCGGCGCGCTTGACGCCCACGCCGACGTCTACGTGCTCAAGTGGATCTTGCACGACTGGAGCGACGAGGCCTGCCGCGACATTCTGCGCCGCATCCGCGCGACGATGCCCTCCGGTTCGGTGGTCGTGGCGATCGACCAGCATCTGGAGCCTGGGCGACCCAGTCCCTTCAGCTCGCTGGCCGACCTGCTGATGCTGGTCGAGTGCGAGGGTGGGCGCGAGCGCTCGCCCGGACAGGTGCATGCCCTGATGGCCGACGCCGGGCTCAAACCCGGGCGTGTGCGTCACGCCGGCTTGCACATGGTCGTGGAGGGCATCGCGGCGCCCTGAGAAGTCCCGCAAAAACGCACATGCCCCCCGCGCGCGCGGGGGGGGCATCGCCTATTTTCAACCACCGACCCCAGCCAACACGACCGACCCGAGCTAACACGCGCGGGCGGGCACTCCATCTGGCGTCGCCCATTTACGAACTTTGAGCCAGCAAGCCCGCGCGCCTGCGCGTCGCTCGCACCGCCTCGGTCAACGTTTCGATGTCATAAGCGCCGTAGTGGCGGCGGCCGTTGATGAAGAACGTCGGCGTGCCCGAGACGCCGCTGGCGTCGGCGCCCGCCACGTCCTCTGCCACCCTTGCCGCATGGTCGTGGTGGCGTAGCTCGTCCCAGAAGCGCTCGACGTCAAGGCCCAGCCGCTCCGCGTAGCGGCGCATGTCTAGCGGCGTGAGCGTGTCCTGGTGGGCCAGCAGCGCGTCGTACAGCTCCCAGAACTTGCCCTGGGCCGCAGCCGCCTCAGTCGCCTCGGCCGCCAGCTGTGCGCTGGAGTGCACATCGTTGAGCGGCAGGTGGCGCCAGACATAGCGCAACTCGTCGTCGAAGGACGAGAGCAGCTCGCGCACTATCTGCTCGGCCTGGCCGCAGTAGGAGCACTCGAAGTCGCCGTACTCGACCAGTGTGACCAAGGCGTCGTCGCAGCCGCGGATGTGGTCGCGCTCCGGGTCCACATCGTCGGCGAGGTCGAGGATATCGGCGGCAGTGCCGACGATCTGGCGGGCTCGCACCTGCGTGGGCAGGCGTCTCATGAGTTTGAAGACACCCCACGCGAGCAGTGGGGCGAGGATCGCGGAGGCGAGCACACCGAGCTTTGCCTCTTGCAGGCGCTCTCCGGAGAAGGCCAGGCTCGAGATCAGCAGCGACACGGTGAAGCCGATGCCGGCTACGGCTCCTCCACCCGCAAGCGACGGGAAGCTGAGCGTCGGGCGCACTCCGTGTAGGCGTGGACGCGATGCGACATATGACGCGGCCAGGATGCCCAATGGCTTGCCGAAGACATAGCCGACAGCAATGCCCAGCGTGATCGGCGAAGTAATTGCGTCGCCGAGTAGGCCACCGGTGACGTGAATGCCCGCGTTGGCGAGCGCGAACAGCGGCACCACCACATAGCTTGTCCATGGGTGCAAGCTGTACTGAAGGCGCTCGTTGGGCGAGATCGCGGAGGCCACGCTGATCTGGGCCGAACGCGCCAGCTCGGGCGTCGGCTGCTCGCGAAACGAGCGCGTCAACGCCGTGGCACGCTCCAGGTCCTCGCGCGAAGGCGGATAGGCGCTCGTGACCAAGCCGATCGCCAAGCCGGAGATGACCGGGTCGATGCCCGATTCGAACATCGCCACCCACAAAGCCAAGCCCACGATCATCGTGAGTTGGCGCCGCCAGGCCGGCACGTAGCGTAGGCCGATCAGTAGCGCGAACAGGGCGATCGCGACGGCCAGCGCCGGCTTTGAGATGTGGCCGGTGTAGGCGACCGTGATCACCATTAGCGCGAACAGGTCGTCGACGACCGCGAGCGTCAGCAGGAAGACACGCAGGCGCGTCGCGCCGACCGGGGTGAGCAGCGCCAGCGCGCCCAGGGCGAAAGCGGTGTCGGTCGACATCGCGGCGCCCCAGCCGTGCGCGCCGGGGCCGCCGGTGTTGAAAGCGAGATAGATCACGATCGGGACGAGCCATCCCACCGAGTGCTGCCACCACCGGAATCGCAAGACGGCGCCTCTCGCGCAGCTCGCCCACGTCCAGCTCGCGCTTTGCCTCCAGACCGACGACGAGGAAGAAGAAGGTCATCAGGCCCTCGTTGACCCAGTGACGCAGGTCGGCGGAGATGCCGCCGCCGCCGATCGATATCGACAGCTTCGTGCTCCACAGCGAATCGTAGGAGGACGACCAGGGCGAGTTGGCCCACAACAGTGCTAGCACCGTAGCCCCGAGCAACACGATCGCGCCGCCGGTCTCGGTGCTCAGGAAATCGCGCACCGGCGCAGCCAGATTGCGCGCCCAGGCCGTGCGGCCGCTGTAGGAGTTGGCTTGCGCTTCCGCCATCGTCAACGATTATCGCTTGGCGTTCGTTTTTGCAGTTCCGGGCGCGCATGCGCGCCCGGCCGGACGGTGCATGCACCGTCCGGGACATCGCCGCATGCGGCGATGTCTTCCCTGATTATCTTGAAGGATTCGAATTCCGGCTCGGAGCTTGACCCGGTTCGGCGCGCGGGCCTTCGGGCCTTTATTACAGGACCCGGCGCGCCCAGGTGAAGCTTTCGGCCAGCCAACCGGACGTGAGCGGCAGCACATAGACGCCCTGATCGGAAGAGTGGATAACCCATTGGCTGCTGAGCGCAATCCCCTCGTGGATCACGTTCGACTCCGTCGCAGTTGCATTGAAGCTCGCCGAGCCGAAGAACAAGAGGTCGCCCGGCTGAACGTCTTCCAGATGGATGCGACTGCTCTTGGGGATTTCACCGGCCTGTTCGGCGGCGGTGCGACCGAGGATGCTCTTGCCCCACGATAGACCCGAGACCTTGTAAACACGCCAGGCAAAGCCCGAGCAGTCATAGCCGCCGTGTTCCAGACCGTCCGCCGTGTTGTCGGTCGTCCCACCCCACACGTAGGGCATGCCGATCTTGGAGACCGCGATGCGCAATACCTCTCGCTGAGCGGAGCTGTACTGCGGCAGCGAGAAGCCCTCGAGCGCTTCGCGTGCCGAGGAGAGAGCCCAGCTTTCAAGCCCCAGCACGACCGCGAAGGAGTGCGCAGCTTCGGCGCGCGTGATCGCGTTCCACGGGTACAGCTCCAAGGAATCTTCGCCGGCCGGGTGGTTGTAGCGCAAGCCCAGGTAGCGAGCGACCACCTCACTGCCGAAGTAGCTGGGCGGCGTGAGCCCGGCGGCGACAGCCACCTGCTGGACGTGTTCGGCGACATCGCCGAGGCCCAGTTGATCGACGAGCAGCGCGTCGAAGCGCACGAGCGTGATCGAGAGCGCTGGCCTGGAAGGCGATTGGCGCGACTTCCTCGCGTGTGGCGATCGCGGCCAGCGCGGCGCTCTCCGCCTGCGGCGCCCAGTAGGGCAGCACCAGCAAAGCCCGCGCCGTGCACTTCGCTCATCACCCCCTCGCCGAGGACAAGTTGCTGCTGGGCGCTGTCCCAATTGGCAACCGTCAACTTTTTGATCGTCGCGGCCGCCGCCGAGGTGCCTGTGCCGACGCCGGCAGCACCCACGCCGGCGAACACGGCTGTGCAACTGAGCACGAGTGCAAACCTGCGCGGCAGAAACGAACGAGCTTGTGAGCCCACATTGAGCACATCACCCCATCGACTGAGCCGAGTGCTGCTTGAGCCTTGCTACGGCCTGCTGGCCATCGGTTCGGACACCTCCGGCGTCCTGCAACCGTCTGTGCAAAAAGGGCGATGCCCCCCGCGCGCGCGGGGGGCATCGCCACTTTGAAGCAAAGACGCGCGCCCCGGAGACATTTGCGCGGTATCGACCACGCCCCAGGGCACGCCACGCTAGAACGAAGTAAGTCGACCCTTCAGAAATCGCCGCTCGGGCTCGGAGCGAACGAGCTGGAGCGCCTGCTCGAATGCTGCGCGGGCTTCGGGCCATCTGTCGAGACGGCGCAGCAGCTCGGCGCGGGCGGCATGAAAATAGTGGTAGCTGTCCAGCCCATAGATAGCTTCGATGCTTGCCAATCCCACCGCCGGCCCTTGCGCTTCGGCCAGTGCAACAGCTCGGTTAAGCTCGATCACCGGAGAGGGCGCCAACCGTGCAAGCTCGTCGTAGAGCACGGCGATCCGCGGCCAGTCGGGAGTACCCTCGGCGTGCAGCGAGGCGATCGCGGCCTGCAACGTGTACAGGCCACCGTGTACACCCTCGCGCACGCTCCCGTCGCCACCCACATTTTCGCCTCCATAGTTGACATCATGCGCGTATTCGCTGCCAGCCAAGGCCAGAGCGCGCTGCAGCGCTGCTCGTCCCTCGTCGATCTGCTCGCCGTCCCACAGGCTCCGGTCCTGGTCGGCGAGCAACACCAGCTCGCCGTCACTGAAGCGTGCGGCGCGGCGCGAGTCGTGCAGCAGCATCAGCGCCAGCAGACCGCTGGGCTCGGGCTCGTCGGGCATCAACTCAACAAGTGAAGCGCCGAGGCGGATCGCCTCGGCCGCCAACTCACCGCTGCCGTCATAGCCCTCGTTGAAGATCAGATAGACGATCGCCAGCACTGCGTCCAGACGCTCGGGGAGCAGGTGCGCCGGCGGAATCCTGAAGGGGATGCCCGCGACCCTGATCTTGCGCTTGGCGCGCACCAGCCGCTGCGCCATCGTCGCCTCGGGCACCAGAAACGCGTGCGCGATCTGCTCAGTCCTCAAGCCACCGAGTGTGCGCAATGTGAGCGCCACCTGCGCGTCCGTCGCTAGCGCCGGGTGACAGCAGGTGAAGATCAGCTCCAAGCGCTCATCGGAGAATGTCGTGTCCTGCATCTCCTCCGCCGTCTCCCGCAGGTCGAGCTGCTTGTACTTGGCCAGTAGCGCCCGGTTGCGACGAATCCGGTCGATCGCGCGGTTGCGGGCCGTCGTGATGAGCCACGCTCGCGGGTTGACCGGCTCGCCATCGTGCGCCCAGCGCTCTGCCGCCGTGGCAAACGCCTCTTGGGCGACTTCCTCGGCGAGGTCGAAGTCACCGATGAAGCCGATCAGCGCGGCGAGCACCCGGCCCCACTGCTCGCGAAAGACCTGTTCTACCGGCGACCCAGCAGCGAACGCTCCGTTCGATCGGGGAGCTCCCTCAGCCAGCGCTCACACCTCGTCCAAAGACGCGCACTACCAACCCTCCTCAACCAAAGGGCGTACCTCGATCGCGCCGCCCATGCTCGCTGCCGGCACGCGCGCGGCCAGCTCGATCGCGGCATCTAGATCCTCGGCCTCGAGGAAGAGATAGCCGCCGAGGGCCTCCTTTGTCTCCACGAACGGGCCGTCAGTCGTTAGCGTCTTGCCGTCCTTGACCTGCACGGTGGTCGCCGTCTCAGGTTCGCCCATCCGCACGCCGGGGGTGACGCCCGGGGTTTCGTTGATGGTCTTGTACGCGCCGTAAACCGCCTTTTGCTCCTCGGCGGAGAGATCCTCCCACTCCGGCGAGCCCGGCAGCGGCGTGGTGCCTTGCTGTATCAGCAGCATGTATCTCATTGCTTCCTCCGTCATAGAGTACGTTGACACCCTTAGGACGAACGATCAGCTGCGAAATCGACAGTTCCCCGAAGTCGGCTCAGCGTGATGTTTGAGACGCACCGGCAACGTGCAGCTCAGCCCACACGGTCTTGCCTTGCGCTGTGCCTTCAGTGCCCCAGCGAAGGGATAGAGCTTCCACAAGGCTCAGCCCGTGTGTCGGCCGCGGGCTCAGGCCACCGTTGTACACCGTCACGCTCAATGGCTTTGTGTCGTGAACGGCGATGCGCAGAAGCGCCTTCTCCTCGAGCGCCACCGAGATCGAGAACGACGAGCCCGCATGCAGCACCGAGTTGGTCGCCAGCTCACTCACGACAACCGCGGCGTCCTGCAGAAGCACAGGGTCACAACCCCACTCTGCCAGGGTACTGAGCACGAGCCGGCGCGCTCGCCCGGGCGAGTCGTGCTCGGCAGCGAACTCGGCTATGAGCTTCCTCATCGAGGGCTCTCCTGTCGTACATGGATCGCTGTCTGTGGCGGCGCGCAGCACCGACGAGTGGAGGCGGCAGACCTGATGTAGCGCTTGCGTATGCTCAGATCCGAAGACCGACGCGGCCGGATAGGCACAGTAGAGCGAAAACGGCAGCTCACAACCGAGGTCGTTCCACAAAGTCTCAAGCTCGATCGCACCAACCACGTCCCCCGCGTCCCAAAGCAGCGCAACCATCTCGCCGTAGGCGCGAACTGCACGACCGGACTTAGCCGCTGTGCGCAGGCGCCCACCGACCACTTCGCGGAAGGCGTCGCGATCGATTTGTCCATCGCGCGTGAAGGCCGCCATCGTGGTAGCTGCATCGAGGAAGACGAGCCGTTCGTCAGCACGAGCCTCGACGGTGTCGATCCCAGCGAGCTCGAGCGCGAAGGCGAACGCCTCGCAGTGAGCTTCTGTGGCGATCAAGACCGCCACCCCGTCAGCTGCGACACCGGCAGCGACATAGCCCGCGACAGCATCGACCAACTCGGAGTCTTGCTCGTAGAAATGAACGACGTGGTCGCCGTCATCAAGCGATACGTCGTATGTCGGGGTGGCCATAACTAGTTCCATACCCCGAATTGAGCGTCTTGAACTGGGCCAGGCTCGATATCCGGACATCGCCGTAGGACACGAGGGTAGGCAGTAGGACCTAGAACGACCTCAACATCGTATAGTTGCGTGCACAATCTCTTTAAGGAGCCGCTCATGAAACTTGGCCTCACACTGTTGCGCCTCATCGTTGGAGGCCTGTTCGTCGGCCATGGCATGCAGAAGCTCACCGGAGCGTTCGGCGGCCATGGCCTTGAGCAGACCGGTCAGGCCTTCGAATCGCTGGGCCTTCGGCCCGGAAAGACGCACGCCGTTGCTGCCGGCGTCGCCGAGGCCGGCGGTGGTGCCCTCATCGCCGCCGGCGCCGCCACACCGCTCGGTGCCACCGCGCTGAGCGCCACGATGGCGACCGCCATCAGGACCGTGCACGGCTCAAAGGGCCCATGGGCCACCGACGGTGGCTATGAGTACAACCTGGTGCTCATGGCGATCGTGTTCGCGCTTACCGACGTCGGCCCGGGGAATTGGTCGGTGGATGGCACTCGCGGGCGCGAGCGATGGGGCACCGTGTGGGCCCTGGCACAGCTCACTGCCGGTCTCCTCGGATCGGCAGGCGCGATCGCTTATGGCAGGAGCCAATCGGCGCCAGCTCAGGCGCCTGCACAACCCGCGGCTAGCTGACACGTCGCTCGCTCGCGCCTCACGAGGCGGTGCCGGAGCTCGATGTTAGCCCGCCATCGGCATGGTCGTTCGACCTTGTCCAAGCCCGCCCGACGAGGCGAGCCGATGAACCATGCAGAATGAGGTGACGGATCTCAAGCTCCTGGGCTACCTCCTTGGCCGTAATGCCTGTCGGTTTTCCAGCTCAATCCCCCAATTCCTCGGAGACAGATTGGAATAGGGCCATCTGCCGACCGAGCGCCTCACCGGTGTAGGCGTCGATGACGCCGATGTCGTCGACGATCGCGCCCGCACGGGCGACCAACTTCCTGAACTCCTCGCTCGAGCGAACCTCATCCAGCGAGCCACGCGAACCGCGCAACAGGATGAAGCCCGCGAGGTCGCCTCCATGCGGGGCGATCAGCACGGGCTCGAAACTGTCGATCCGGCCCTCCTGTTGCAAGGTGCCGTAATAGGTAAGTGTCTCCTGGAAGACTTCCAACGCCTTTAGCTCGCGGCCCCGAACTACGGGACCCCAGCCGAGGAACAACGCATCGCCAGCCATGTCCAATCCTCTCTGTCGAGGTTTTGACAGCAAGGCTACTCCCACTCCGGCGGTCCGTCGAGATGACAATAGGCAGGCTAGAGGCCACCCAGCGACTGAGACTTGTCACTTTTGTGCACCTCAGCCGCCCAGCGGCGAAGGCGGTATCCGCGTCTGACCCTGAACCTCTGGGAGGCTCAGTGCGACCTCGTCCACAAAGCACCACGACCATGTCTCGCCCGGCTCCAACGAGTGCATCAAGGCGTGTCCGCTTGACTGACTATGCGCTGTGGCGTGGCGGTTGGGCGAACTGTCGCAGCAGCCGACGTGACCGCACTCCAGGCAGATGCGCAAGTGCAGCCAGGCGCCGCCCATTCGCAGGCAGTCCTCGCAGCCCTCGACCGACTCTGGCAGCTCAGTTATCTGGATCTGATCCAGGTGTGTACAAGCGGGCATTGGATCCTCCTCCGATCAGGTCTCTTGTGTGCAAGTTGACATCGAATCCTCCGATTCAGGCTTTTTGGGTGAACGGCAGCCGCACGCGAAAGACGGTGCGACCGGGTTGACTGTCGAGCGTGAGCGAGCCGTCGTGGCGCTCGACGACGATCCGTCGCGCCGTCGCCAAGCCCAGGCCGGTGCCGTGGCCCACGTCCTTGGTCGTGAAGAACGGGTCGAAGATGCGCCCTGCCAGATCCTCCGGGATGCCGGGACCGTCATCGGCGATCTCGACAACCACACAGTCACCGTCAGCGCGCGTTGTGATCGTGATCGTGCCCTGCTCACCCAGCGCGTCGATCGCGTTGTCGAGCAGGTTCGTCCACACCTGGTTCAGCTCGGAGCCGCGCACCGTGAGCTTCGGTAGCGCACGGTCGTAGTCGCGTACGAGCACGATCGTGGTGTGCTTGAGCTTGTAGCTGAGCACCGTTAGCGTGGTCTCAAGGCCCTCGTGCAGGTCGACTTCCACGAGCGCGCCACGGTCCATGTAGGCGTAGGACTTCACGGCGCCCACCAGCGAGGACATGCGCTCGGTGGACTCGCACAGCTCGGCCGACAGGCGGCCCGCGGTTAGCGAGGCTGCAACCCAGCGCAGCGCGGCATCGGTCGCGGGGCCCGCAAGCTGGGCGACGCGCTCGAGCCACTGCCGGTCCACCCCGGCCGACGCCAGCGGCTCGGCAAGCCGCCAGGGCTCCACCACCCCCATCGCCTGCATCTGCTCCAGTAGCTCGTCCTCTGCGTCGGCGGCATCCAACGCATCGAGTGCCGTGGCCGATGCCGCTTGGGAGATCGCCTGCTGTTGCAGTGCCACCAGAAGCGCTGCGTCCTCTCGCTCCACGCCCGCCTCGACGAACGAGGCCAGCGCCGAGTCGATCGCCTCGAGTGCCTCGGTCATCTGCGCCGCGGCACGACGAGCTGCCGCCGCCGGATTGTTGAGCTCGTGCGCGAGCCCCGCCGCCATCGTGCCCAGCGAGGTGAGACGCTCGCTGTTCTGCTCGCGTTCGGTCACTCTGCTCATCACCGGCGCGACCTGGCGCATCACCCGTTGGTGGATCTCCGGCTGGGCGAACGCGAGGCGCTTGAAGTCCTCTGGGGCGACCGTGGCCATGCGACAGTCGGTCTCAGCCTGCATGCGCACCCCGAGCGTGCCGCCGGTCAGCACGGCGATCGCTCCCATCCACGTCGGCGCCGTGTGATGGCCGACCGGCTCGCTTCTGCCCTGGGCGAGGATCAGCGCCTGAGCGCGGCCCTCGAGCAGCAGCTGCAGACCCGGCGGCTCCTCGCCCTGCTCGGCGATGATCCCACCCGGGTCGACGTGGCGAGTGTGTGCGAGCGCCACCCACTCGGCCAGCTCCGTGTCGTCGAGGCTGTCGAACAGATCGACGCCGCGCAGCTCCTCGAGTGTGACCGGCGGCTCGCTCACCACGCACCCTGCCGTACCTGCCGTGCCGAACGCGTCTGCGCGGAGAGAGTCCACCGCATTGAGCAAAAGCCACGCTTACCGCGCTCGCCGATACCGATGCGCCCTGGCGGTGGGACGAGCCTCACGCCTCGACCAAGTACTCGTGGATCAACGACACGGCCATCGAGCCCTCCCCCACCGCGCTTGCCACACGCTTGATCGAACGTGCGCGCACGTCGCCGGCGACGAACACGCCCGGCACCGTGCTCTCCAGAACATAGGGCTCCCGCTTCAGCGGCCAGCCATTCGCCTGCGCGTCGCGGCCGGCGAGGATGAAGCCGCGCTCGTCGCGCGCGAGCACGCCGTCCAGCCAATCGGTCCGGGGAGACGCGCCGATGAACACGAAGCAAGCGTCTGCCTGGAGGCTCTCCTCGCCGCCCGGAGCACTCACCCGCAGACACTTCAAGCGTCCCGTCCTCGCTCTCGGCGGCAAGCGCCGAGGTGCCCGTGCGAACCTCGATGTTTGGCTGGGCCGCGATCTGCTCGATCAGGTAATGCGACATCGACTTCTCAAGCGACGAGCCGCGTACGAGCATCGTCACCTTAGCCGCATAGCCGCTGAAATAGACGGCGGCCTGACCGGCCGAGTTGGCGCCGCCGATCACGACCACATGCTGGTCGGAGCAGCCGCGAGCCTCGGTCATCGCCGCGCCGTAATAGATTCCGGCGCCGGTCAGCTCGGGGAAGCCCGGCGTATCCAGCTGGCGATAGGAGACGCCCGAGGCGACGATCACGCAGCTCGCGCTCAAGGCACCACCACCGCTCAATTCCACCAGGCGCGCAGAGCCCTCGGCGCGCAGGCCGACCGCCTCCTGAACGGTCAGCAGCTCTGCGCCCAGGCGCCGGGCCTGGTCGGTCGCGCGGCGGGCCAGGTCCGAGCCGCTCAGACCCGCCGGAAAGCCGAGGTAGTTCTCGATGCGACTCGACTGGCCCGCCTGGCCGCCTGGCGCCTCGCGCTCGACCATCACGGTCTTCAGGCCCTCGGAGGCGCCGTAGACGGCGGCGGCGAGTCCCGCCGGACCGCCACCGACGACGACGAGGTCGTAGTGCTCCTGGGCCGGGGTGCCGCTGACGCCGAGGCGCTCGGCCAGCTCGAGGATCGTCGGACGCTCGAGCACTGTGCCGTCCTCGAGCAGCGCTACCGGCAGGCGCTCGGCGTCGACACCGGCAACCCGCAACAGCTCGCGCGCCTCGCCGTCACGTTCTACATCCAACCAGCGCGCCGGCACGCGATTGCGCACGAGGAAGTCGCGCAGGTCGTGCGACTCGCGCGAGAAGCGGTGGCCCACCACGCGCACGCCGCCGGCCTCCAGTGCCGCCCCCGCCTCCCATGTGGTCAGCAGGTCCTCGACGACCGGGAACAGCTGCTCCTCCGGGGGGTCCCACGGCTTGAGCAGGTAATAGTCCAAAGCCACCTCGTTGATCGCCGCGATCGCAGCCTCGGTGTCGGCATATGCAGTCAGCAGCACTCGCTTGGCGTCGGGCACCAGCTGTCGTGCGTGCACCAGATACTCCGTGCCCGGCATCCCCGGCATGCGCTGGTCCGCGATCAGCATCGCCACCTGATCACCGCGCGTGCGCAACTCGCGCAGGAGCTCCAATGCCTCGAGCCCCGAGCCGGCACGCAATATCGCGGAAGCGCTCGCCAAAGCCGCGGCGCAGGTCGCGGCTGACCGCCGCCAATACCGCCGGCTCATCGTCGACCACAACGATCGCGGGACGGCGTGACTTGGGCTCAGTGTCAGCGGCTTGGGTAGGACGCGCAACTTGCTCCGACATATCACGCATGACAGTAGTCCCTCTCAGTTTCCGGTCGGTGCATGCACCGACCGGCCGGACCGTACATGTACGGTCCGGGACAGCGCCGCATGCGGCGCTGTCTTCCCCAAAATGGTGGATGAGCGGTCAGTCGAGGAAGGTCGCTATGTCCTCGACCGGCGCGCGCTCGGGGGTGCGCTGCTCTTGCACCGGGTCGCCGAGGTGGAGTAGGCCGATGGGTTGCTCGGCGGCGGGCATCCCCAGTCCGGCGCGGACTGGGGCCTTCTCCAAGATCGGCAGCGTGCGCCAGTAGCCGGCCAGCCCACGCGCGTGTGCCGCGAGCAGGACGATGTACGCGGCGACCGCCGCCGCCAGCAGATCGTCGTGCTGTTGGGACGGGTCGCCCTGCAGCTCGACCCCGACGACGATCAGCGTGGGCGCGCGCTCGAGCTTTCGCGCCGAGCCGGGCTGATCGAGCTCTGCCTCGCTGGCGAGCATAGTCCGTGATCGAGGGCCGAGCACGCGAAAGCGCCACGGGTTGGTTAGGTGATGATTGGGCGCCCAACGCGCGAGCTCGAACAGCTCCAGCAATATTGCCCGGTCGACCGGCTCAGGGCCGTAGGCCTTGTGAGTCCGGCGTGTCCGGATGAGAGTCTCGAGCTTCGCATCGGTGGACGTGAGGGCATCTGTGGAGTCTGAAGCCGCAAACCTCTCCGCAGGCATCTGTGCATCTGGCATAGCCGACACCGTAGCGTCCTACCATCTACAGATGGTGACGAGATCCGCCCATCGGGATGCGGCGTCGGCGAGGCCACGACCGCAAGCGCATGCTGCTCGGCATGGGCCTGGGTCTGGTCGTCGTGATCGCCGCGCTTGTCGTGGCGGCGCTGGCGCTCTCCGGCGTGAGCTTGGCGAGCGACCCGACCGCGCTCGCGCGCGTATCCGTGCAGCCGTTGGGCGGCACGATCGAGCACGTCGAAGCGTTCGGGCCGGACGGCCAGAAGGTGCCGCTGGCGGTGCAAGGCGGGCGCTTGACTCCGCTGACGCGGCTGACTCCCGGCGAGCACGTCTCCGTCGAGGTTCAGGTACGCCGGCCCGGATGGCTCGGCTGGGCGTTGGGCCACGAACGCACCGAGCGGCTGACGCTGCAAGCGCCCATCGCACACGTGAGCGAGCAATGGATGACCGTCCCCGCGGGCTCAGCGGTACACGTCAGCTTCGAGCAGCCCGTGAGCGCCGTCGCCTATGGGAGCACTGGCCGTCTGACGCACCACGCGACGCTCCACAACCCGCGCAGTTCGATCTCGCTCGGGTCCCAGCCGGCGACCGGCAGCACCGAAATCGCCGCGGCCGCGCGTTCCTGGGAGACGGTTGGCAAGCCGATGCAGGTGAGCTGGTTCCCGCAGTCGCACATGACCGTGATGGCGACGATCCCGGCCTCGGGTGCACCGATCTCTCCTTACACCCCGATACGTTTGACGTTCTCAAAGACTGTGAGCGAAGCGCTCGGGTCGAGTCATCCCACGCTCTCGCCGAGTACACCGGGGCACTGGCGCGAAACCGACAGCCACACTCTGGTGTTCACGCCATCGGGGTTCGGAGCGCCGCTCGGCTCGCAGTTGCGCGATCCAACTGCCGCGTGAGGTCGCGGTGACGACAGGCAGCGGCTCGGCGCTGCGCACCACCAGCCAGATCGAATGGACGGTGCCTGCCGGCTCGACGCTGCGCCTTCAGCAACTGCTTGCGGAACAGGGCTACCTGCCCGTCGACTGGCAGCCCTCGGGCGCACCCGGTGGCGCGTACGCCCGGTGCTGAGGCGCAGGCTGCGGTCGAACCCCCGAGCGGGAGCTTCGACTGGCGCTATTCCGACACGCCGCACCAGCTGCAGGCGATGTGGGCTCCGGGCCAGGCGAACACGATCACGCGTGGCGCGGTGATGAAGTTCGAGAGCACCCACGAAATCACCGTCGACGGCCTTGCCGGGCCGGCCGTTTGGCGTGCGCTGCTCAGCGATGCGACTCGCCGGCAAGCGTTTGAGCAGCGGCTACACCTATGTGTACGTGCACCGCGAAGTCCCAGAGGTGCTCACGCTGTGGCACGCCGGGCACACGGTGCTCACCTCGGCCGCCAACACCGGCATCGCCGGAGCGGAAACCGAACTCGGGACGTTCCCTGTATTCGAGCACATTCCCGAAGGCACGATGAGCGGCACCAACCCCGACGGCTCCCACTACGAAGACCCTGGAATCAAGTGGATCAGCTACTTCAACGGCGGCGACGCGATCCACAACTTCGACCGCGCGTCCTTCGGCACGCCGCAGAGCCTCGGCTGCGTCGAGCTGCCGCTGCAGTCCGCGGCGGAAGTGTGGCCCTACACGCCGATCGGCACGCTCGTCACGATCGAAACGTAAGGCTCAGCGACGAGCCAGCGGTCGCACGGCAATTGCGCGCCTGCCGACTTGGAGCGCCGGTTCTTATAGCTGACGGCCTGCCTCCCAGGCGCAGGCCGCGGCGCGGTCGAGCAGCAGCTGGCGCTCGCGCTCGTTGCTCGCGAGCGATATGGCTCGCTGGAATTCTTCTTGCGCCTCCTCGAAGCGACTGAGCCTCACCAGCAGGTCTCCCCTGACGCTCGGCAGCAGGTGATAGCTCTGAAGCGAGGGCTCGTCGAGCAGCGGGTCGAGCGCTTCGAGACCCGCCGCCGGACCGAAGGCGCTCGCCAGGGCAACCGCGCGATTCAGCTCGACGACCGGCGAGGGCGAAAGCTGAGCCAGGGCCTCGTACAGCGCGGCAATGCGCACCCAGTCGGTGTCCTGCGGCTCAGAGGCACGCGCGTGGCAAGCGGCGATCGCTGCCTGCAGCGCGTACGGCCCGAGGGCGCCGCCGATTTGCTCGGCCCGCTCCAGCGCGACCAGGCCGCGCGCGATCAAGAGACGATCCCAACGGGCACGGTCCTGGTCTCCCAGCAGGATCGGCTCGCCCTCGACGCCGACGCGGGCCCCGAGGCGCGACACCTGAATCTCCATCAAAGCAACTAGGCCGTGTACCTCCGGCTCTTGCGGCAATAGCTCGGCGAGGATGCGCCCCAGGCGCAGTGCCTCCTCACAGAGCTCAGCGCGTATCCAGTCCTCGCCCCCGCTTGCCGTATAGCCCTCGTTGAAGATCAGATAGATGACTGCCAGCACTGAGGAGAGGCGCTCGCCAAGCCCGCTGACCTCCGGCAAGCCGAACGGCACCTTTGCCTCGGCCAGCGTGCGCTTGGCCCGCACTATTCGTTGCGTCACCGTGGACTCTGGGACGAGGAACGCTCGCGCTATCTCCTCTGTCCTCAGGCTGCCGAGCAGACGCAGGGTCAGCGCCACTTGCGCCTGAGCGGACAGGACCGGATGGCAGCACATGAAGATCAGACAGAGCAGGTCGTCCCCTACCTGCTCCTCGATCGACACTTCCAGATGCGCTTCGACCGAATCGCCCTGAAGCTCCAGCTCGCCGGCCATCTGCTCCTGCTTCTGCTGCAATCGCGTGTTGCGACGCAGCAGATCGATTGCGCGGTGCTTGGCCGTAGCCATGAGCCAGGCGCCCGGCTTCTCCGGAACGCCTGACTCGGGCCACTGCTCCAGTGCGATTACAAGGGCGTCTTGGGCCAGATCCTCAGCCACACCGACATCGCGCACGATCCTTGTCAGACCGGCGATCAATGTCGGCGACTCGATCCGCCAGACGGCCTCGATCGCCAGCTTCTCTCGAGCAGCTATCACCATTCGCTCGAATACCGATCGAACATGCCACTCAGACGTGCCACTCGAACGGGCGCTCGAACGTGCCACTCAGACATGCCACTCGAACGTGCCGCTCGAACGTGCCACTCGAAGGTGTCCTAGCTCGCCGCCGCCGCTTGGACCTCCGGCGGGAAGTCCGACATCTCAAAGACCTGGCGAACCTCGATCACGTCACCCTCGGTCGCCGGACAGCGCGAGGCCCACTCGACCGCCTCCTGCTTGGATTTCGCCTGGATCAACCAGTAGCCGCCGATCAGCTCCTTGGCCTCGGTGAACGGGCCGTCGGTAACAGCCGCCTTGCCACCGGAGAAAGACACGCGGGCGCCCTTGCCAGCGGGGTGCAAGCCGTCGAGGCTGAGCAGAATCCCGGCTTTGGCAAGCTCCTCGTTGTAGCGGCTCATCTCCGACACAGCCTTAGGACTCGGACTCCAGTCGGCTTCGTCTGTGATGTTGGGGATCATGATCATCATGAAGCGCATCGTCGTTGCTCCTCTGTAGGGGGTTACGCCTTGGCACAGACCGTTCTCGACAGCTTCGCACCTTGGCTCTATCTATACGTCGAACGAGCAATGCCAGAATCGACACGACTCGCGAATTGACATCGAGCTCGACCACAGAGCACGTCTCGACTGGACACAGCGAGGCACTGAAGCACCCGAGGTTGGCGGAACGTCCTGGTACGAAGGATGTCCACGTCAAATGATGCATGTGGAAGAATCGGCCCATGGCCACGCAGCTGAAGTACGTCGATCCCAACCGTCCGCGCGGCCTGCTCTGGCGCGCCTCTGCCTCATTTTCCGCCACCCGCGTTGGCAGGCTGCTCTCGAGGAAGGTCGTTTGGAAGGTAGACCCGTATCTGTTGCGCGCTAGCCGGGGGCGCCTGGGCATGGGGCTTGTCCTGCCCACCGCGCTGCTCGAGACCAGAGGAGCGAAGAGCGGTGCGATCCGACGCAACGCGGTCATCTATTTCCACGACGGAAGTCTCGTCACGATCGTGGCATCGAAGGCCGGCGCGCCGAAGCACCCGGCTTGGTTTCACAACCTCGAGGCCCACCCCGACGTAACGTTCGGCGGCATCCCGATGCGGGCAACGGTGATCGAAGACGAGGCCGAGCGACAAAGGATCTGGCAGCTAGCCGACCATGTCTTTGCGCCCTACGCCGCGTACCGGCGCGAAGCCGCCGCGGCAAACCGGACGATCCCGATCGTCCAGCTCATTGCCCGCTAGGCGCGTTCTATATGAAATCCGCCGAACTCTCCCGCGGCCTCCAGCCGAATGGATTGGTCGTGTCGTGGATTCTGTCGGCATTGTCGGAGACCGCGTAGAAGACACTCGAGCGCCCGCGTATCGGCTCGGCGCTCAGACAAGCATCGATGGCGCCCACAAGATCGTCGTGGCTCAGCCAAGTTGCAGTCTGTCCCGCTCCCGTCTTTACAGAGTTATCTCGCGTCACACCGCCAAATCGCACACCGATGAACTCGAAGCCAAACTGCTTTGAAAGGATCTTGCCTACCTCCTCCTCGACGAGCTTGAAGACACCGTAAGGCGTCGCCGGATGGTAGCCACCAGGTACGGCAAACAGCCCGACCGCGGTGGGATCGCGGTGGTGGTCGGCATGAACCGAGCTCGCCATGATGAGACGTTTCACCTCGGCTTTCACTATTGCAGTGAAGACGTTGACATCTATCTGCACGTTTTCCGGATGGATGCGCATACGCCGCTCGACGGGGTCGGCCGGCGAAAACCTGCGGGCCAGGTGAATGACCGTGTCAACTCCAGCCATTTGCTCCCACAGGACCTCGTAGTGGGATATGTCCTCGGGCAGATCCACACCCCTGATCTGGTACTTCCCACCCAGCCCACTGCAAAGCACCGAGCCGATGATCCCTTTGGAACCGGTGATCAGGACCGCGCACATCCAGCCGAGCTATCCCGGAGCTTGCCTTTCGCTGCGCTCCTGTTCTCGTGCACGCCGGTACTCATTGACGACTATCTCGGTGAGCTCCTCGACGGAAGTCTCGTTCGTTGGCTTGTCGAGTGTGATCACTCCGTCTTGAATCATGCTCACGCGGTCGCACGCCTGCAGCACGTGGACATAGTTGTGCAGGATCATGATGATCGACACTCGGCCCTCCGCCTTCAGGCGCGCCACGAGGTCGAGGATCATCGAGCCCTCCTTGGCGCCCATGGCCGCGAGCGGCTCGTCGAGCAACAGGATGTCGGCGTCTGAGTTGACCGTGCGGGCGACCGCGATCGCTTGTCTTTGCCCGCCGGACAGGCGCGCAACCGCGACGTCGATCCGTGGGATGTTGATCCCGATCTCGTCGAGCGCCGTGCGAGTCTCCTGCTTCATCCGCCGGTTGGCGAGCAGTGGGATCGGGTGGTGCACGTGCTCGCGGCACAGAAACATGTTGTGGTAGACAGACAGTTCGTCGATCAGCGCGAGATCTTGAAAGACGGTGTCGATCCCTTGGCTGCGCGCGTCGTCGACGCCGCGGGGCCGGTAGGGCTCTCCGTGCAGGAACATCTCGCCTGAATCCTGCTTTTGAAAGCCACTGATTGTCTTGATCAGGGTGGACTTGCCCGAGCCGTTGTCGCCCAGCAGACCAAGCACCTCGCCTTTGCGCAAGTGCAGATTCACATCGCGCAACGCGGTCACGGGGCCAAAGCGCTTGGAGATGTGTTCGACTCTGAGCACATCGTCGGGCGCTGAGGTTGGCGGGACGACAGTCTCGATCGGTTGCGCGTCAGCCACCGCCATACCCCCTGCGCGCGCGTTGGACGTAGACGTTGACGGTCATCGCCACGATGATCGCCAGACCGAGGTAGAACAGCTTGTAGTTGGCGTTCACCCCTTGCAGGATCAGACCGTCTTGGAGGATCCCGAGGAATAGAGCACCGATCAGCGCGCCGATTACGGTGCCTGACCCACCGGCCAGCAGTGTCCCGCCGATCACCGCCGAGGCGATCGCGAAGAAGAGGATTTCGTTAGCTCCGGAGGGGTCGGGCTGGACGGAGCCCGCGCGCACGGCCTCGAGGATCCCGACGAGCCCGGCCGTGAGGCTGCAGAGCACGAAGTTGCGGATCGTTATGAACCTCACCGAGACGCCCGCCTCGGCCGCGCCGAGCTTGTTGGAGCCGATCGCCACGGTGTGCAGGCCCCAGCGGGTGAACGTGAGCGTGGTTTGCAGCAGGAACACGATCACAAGCGCCCAGATGAACTCCGAATATGTACCGGCGCCGAAGATTTTTGCGAACGTGCCGACGTGATTGACTGTTTCGGTGAGGAAGATGTGATGGCCGTTGACCACGTGTTCCACCTTCACTGTCGTTTGGTGGACTTGCGCTCCGGGCGTGTTGACCGGCGCGCCGTGGGAGATGATCAGGCTGATTCCCTCGAAGGTGAACAGCATTCCGAGCGTCGCCACGAATGAGCTGATTCCGACGACCGCGGTGAAAAAGCCGTTGACGGCGCCCACCGCCATACAACACAACAGCGCGATCGCCACGCTTGGCACGAGCGCGATCCCGGCGGTGGACAGCTTGTAGAACAGGATCGGAGAGAACAGGTACATCGCGCCGATCGACAGGTCGATCTCGCCAAGGATCATCACGAACACCTCGCCCGCCGCGAGAATCGTAAGCGGCGCGAAGTACGGCAGCAGCGTCTTGAAGTTGGCGCCGGTCAGGAAATTGCTGGTCTCAAGTGAGAAGTACACCGCTGTGACGATTGCCACGACGATGATGCTGCCCTCGCGCAGGGACAGCACGCGCGCAAGCGGACCGTCCGAATCGATGGAGCGCGTCCGCCGTCCCGGGCCCTCCTCGCTCGCCTGACTCTCAGAGGCAGGCGGTCCCCCTGTCGCGCTTGACACCTACGAGCTCCTCCACTTGGCACGCATAGCTGTCACGAGTTCCTCCACTGGGCGCGATATGTCTGTTGCGATCACTAGGCGGGTGTGCCCGCCTTGATCGGGACTACCTTGACTTCGGTTGACGTACCCTCAAAGCGGGTCTTGGATTCGACGTACGGCGCGACCGTTTCCTTGTTGAGGAACTTCAGGCCCGTGTCCGTTTCGGCAGGGCCCGTGAGCGAGCCCGACACTTGCCACATGAACAACTGCAGGACCGGAAGGAAGCCTTGTAGGTAGGGCTGCTGGTCGATCGTGAATTCGATGTTGCCTTCCTGCAGCAGCTTCTGCGTGCCTTCGGTCAAGTCGAAACCGCCGGCCTTGATTCCCTTGGCGGCCAATCCGTACTTCTGCATCACCCGCGCGAGGCTTTCGGTGCTGCCTCCGTCCACGGCGTACATGCCCTTTGTGCTCTGATGGCCAATCCAATAGGCGTCGATCGTCGAGAGCTCGCCCGGGACCGCTGCGCCGGTCGCGACCGTGTGCACCGTGATCGGCTTACCCGAGGCCTTGATCGCCTTTTCAGCGCCTTCGATACGCGGTTGCAGATTGGCCGATCCGGGCGTTGCGATAAATAGCGCGACGTCGCCCGAGCCGACCGCTTCGACGATCCTTTCGCCCATCTTTTCGCCGGCCATCTTGAGGTCTTGTCCGACGTAAGACAGACGCGCGTTGCTGGGCGCGTCGGCGTTGTACGCGACGACGGGAATGCCCGCCTTCAATGCCGATTCAACCGGAGCGTTGAATGCGTGCAGGTCGATCAACGCGACCGCGATTCCATCGGCTTTGCTTGTGATGGCAGTGTTGACCGCGTTGACCATCTGATTGACGTTGCTGCTTTCCGAGCCCGTCCACTCATACGAGCATCCCAACAATTTGCATGCGTCAGCCAGTCCGTACTGGGTTGGCACGAAGAATGGGTTAGTCGTGACGTGGTTGACAGCCACGAATTTGTAGTTCGGATGCGAGCCGAACACTGCCTCGCTGCCGTTGCCGCTGCCACTGGCGCTCGAACCACTGCTTTTGCCGCATGCGGCCAGGATGCTGCTCGCCGAGCCAGCCGCTATGCCCGTTAGCGCTGTGCGGCGCAGGAACGCACGACGATCCAAGCCTCGCTGACCAACCTCCGAATGCTCGAGCAGCGCCGTGAGCTCATCGACCTGATCTGTCTTTGACATCTGTATCTCCTCCTGTATGGAGGCTGCGTCAGGCGACGCAGCGCCCATCAATACATTTACCCCGTGAATCCATTCGTATGCAAGGACTTCAGGTTGAGGGGTCTATCGTCAACGGCATGGCTCCGGCATCCGCCAGCCCACAGCCCCCACTCCGGCCGCCCCGATGAGGCCGGGAACGGAGCGCAGAGACCGGGGGGCCCTCATCTAGGCGAGCAAGACCGATATGGGCACGCGCAAGAGGTACATGAAATCTATGGGCCGCTGAGCGTCGAGCGGCAACTCAAGCAGGACGGCCGGGCGCTCATCCTCTACGCCCGCCGAGAGAGCCCAGACCAATGAGCGAGCAGCGCTTCAACGAGCTGCGCGGAGAGGAGGTCGTATACGCGATCCAGCGCCAGGACCGCACCTTCCTCCCCTCGGAGGATCACTGCCCCTTGTGCCCCACGCCGGGCCGGCCCCGGCCCCGACACAACCTCATACGCAGACCGTTCCACATACCCTGGCCAATCGCCCGCCTGAGGACTTCGTAGAGACAGAGATTCCTCGGCCAGCTTTCGAGATCGCCGTCTTCGACAATCTCTATCCCGCCTTTCAAGAGCCCGAAGGGGCGGCTGAGGTGATCGTGTACACCGACAGCCACCACGGCTCCTTCGGCACGCTGGCGCCCGAGCGGGCGGAGGCGCTGATGTGGGTGTGGCGCCACCGCTACCAAGAGCTTGGCGCCAGGGAGGACGTGCAGTACGTGCTCATCTTCGAGAACCGGGGAGTCGAGGTCGGCGCGACCCTGCACCATCCACATGGGCAGATCTACGGTTACCCGTTCCTGCCGCCGGTGCCCAAGCTCGAGCTGGCAGCGGACGAGCGCTTAGGGGGCTGTGCGTCTTGTGCGCTGCTGCGCCGCGAGTTGGAGGACGGACGGCGGATCGTGCACGAGAACGAGCGCGTCGCCGCCTACATTCCCTATGCGGCACGCTGGCCTTATGAGACGCATGTCGTCCTCCGGGAGCATCGCTCGAGCCTGCTCGACTGTGAGCCCGAGGAGCTGCGTCTGCTCGCCGAGTGCTTGCAGAGCCTCACTCGCGGCTTTGACGCCCTGTTTGCCAGGCCCTTCCCGTATGTGATGGTCGTCCACCAAGCGCCTACCGACGGACATCCCTCTGGGCACCTGCATGTCGAGTTCTATCCGCCACTGCGCACCGCCACCAAGCTCAAGTATCCCGCCGGCTCCGAGCAGGGCGGGGGCACGTTTGTCGGCGACACGCTTCCCGAGGACTCTGCCGAGGCGCTGCGCGAGGCAATCGCCAGTGTCGCGTGAGAGCGTCAGCGCCTTTGCTCCAGGTCGCGTCAATCTGATCGGAGAGCACACCGACTACAACCAAGGGCTCGCGCTGCCATTCGCGATCGCCGAGGGAGTTACGGTGCATGCCAAGGCGATCGGCGAGGAGCGCATCCTTGCGCGGGCGCTCGACTGTGGCGAACAAGACGAGTTCCCCCTCACCGAGCCCACAGGTGCGAGAGGCTGGCGCGCATACGTGCGTGGGGCAGTCGCCGAGCTGCGTCGAGCTGGACACCCGTTGGTGGGAGCCCGCATAGAGATCAGCGGCGATCTCCCTCAAGGCGCCGGTCTCTCATCTTCAGCCGCGCTAGAGGTGGCTCTTTGTCTCGCCCTACTCGCCCTGATCGGTGCTACGGAAGCCGATCGCGTCGACCTCGCCCGGCTGTGCTCGCGCGTTGAGAGCGAATGGGTGGGCGCGCAGACCGGGATGCTCGATCAGCTTGCTTCGCTATATGGAGCACCCCAGATGGCGATGCTCATCGACTTCCGGACATTCGAGATCGAGCCGGTACCGCTGCGGTTGGAGGGGGGCTGGCGATTGGTGACGCTCGATTCCGGTGAGCGCCACGCGAATGCCGACTCCGCCTACAACGAGCGCAGAGCTGAATGCACTGAGGCGTGCAAGCTCCTGGGGGTGGACTCGCTGAGGCAGGCGAGCTGGGACGCCCTCGAAAGGCTGCCTGAGCGGCTGCGACTACGCGTACGCCACGTTCTCAGCGAGAACATGCGAGTTACGGATACGGTGGCCGCATTGCGAACAAACGACCTGCCTGCCGTGGGACGCTTGCTGAACGCTTCCCACGCAAGCTTGCGTGACCAGTACGGGGTATCCACGCCGGCCGTCGAGGCGACCGTTGAGGAGCTGCTCCAGACGGGCGCCACCGGCGCAAGAATCGTGGGTGGTGGCTTCGGAGGGCACGTCCTTGGCCTGCTTGGGCCAGACGTCTGCGCACCCAAGGGTGCCCGCGATGTGTATGCGGATGTAGGCGCTCACCTGCTGAAGCCAACCGTGACGCCCACGGTCAGTAGAGGGACTAAGGTGTCCTGACCGCTATCGGACGGAGGTTCGGGTTGCTATACGTCGGACTCGGCATCATTTACATCTTCCTGCTGCTCTTTCTTGGTGTCAGGACCTTCCAAAACCGACACTGGGTCTTGCTGATCCTCGGGTTCGTCATCCCGTTTCTGTGGATCGCTGGCGCGATGCTGCCACCAAAAGGCATGTCCCACATGGACGAGCTCTACGCGCAACGCGACGAGACCGATTGAACGCCTGTCGAAATGTTGGCTGATCGGCGGTACGCCACTCGCAACCGCTAGGACTGAAGACCATGCGCCGCGGCGGGGCGGTGACGGTCCGCTGGCGGACGGGTCCCCGGCCACGGGGTGTCGCGATCAGGCCCTACGTGTCCTGACGGCGGGCTCTCGGCCGTGCGCGCGAATCTCGAGATAAATCTCCGTTCGGTGTACCGAAACGTTCGAGGGTGCCTGGATACCGAGGCGCACCTTTGTGCCATCGTTCGACAGGACCATGACCTCGATGTCGTCGCCGATCATGATGCTCTGTTTGTCCTTCCGCGTTAGAACGAGCATGAGCCTCAGTTCCCCGACTTGATCCAGCTCAGTCGGACTTCAAGTTTAGGGCGTACGCATCGGTCAGACCCTCGGCGCATCGACTTCCCTCTGCGATGCCATCTCTCGTACAAGCTTAGCGCCGGAATGACGATCTGGAGCCGAAAGCTCGTTATGGTTATAGGAGCGAACATGATTCGAACTGGTCAAGAGTCCTTCGACGCGGGTTCTCTCCAAAGGTCGCCTTGCTCTTTGGCTGGTTGTCTCGCTCGTGTTCGCGGCACTACTCTTCGCCGTTGGTGCCCAAGCGCAGGGGACGAACGCCCCCGACGGCGCCGCGGAGACGCCGATAGGCGAAGCGACAACGAAAAGCGGTGCCCCTCCAGAAGAAGCCCCTTCTGTGATCGAACAAGCGCCGCCCGTGACTGAAGAAGCACCACCCGCGGTCGAAGAAGCACCACCAGCGGTGGCTCAAGAAGCACCCCCCGCGGCCGAACAAGCACCACCCGCGGTCGAAGAAGCACCACCAGCGGTCGAACAGCCCCCGTGTCAAGAAGCACCACCCGTAGCCGAAGAAGCACCGCCAGCGGTGACTCAAGAAGCACCCCCCGCGGCCGAACAAGCACCACCCGTAGCCGAAGAAGCACCACCTGCGGTGAGCTCAAGAAGCACCCCCTGTGGTCGAAGCAAGCACCACCCGTCGGCCGAAGAAGCACCCCCTGTGACCGAAAAAAAGACCGTCGAACAGACTGCCGGCGAGGTGGCCGCTGAAGCGGGCTCCGAAGCCACCCAAGGGTCGGGGGAAGACTCGCAGGTGCCCGCTGGGGCTTCGGGACTGACTCACAAAGACGCGACGGGCGAAGTCGCGCCGGAAATCTCGATTGCCGTGACGACTTCTGTCGCCCCCGCCACCGCGTCTGAAATCTCGACGTCGCCTGTGCAGCCCCAGTCGTCTCTCACCTTGCGGCCGCAAACGATCTCGGCACGCAGCGCTGGGCCGATGAGCTGTGTCAGAGCATCGATCACGGCAGGCTACGCCGGTGGCTGGTTGGACATCTCGCTTGCTTCGTCGTTATCGAACGTCCCCTTCACCACCGCCGACGCCTCGTCGACAGCGATCGCGGCAGGTGCACCTGCCGGCAGCCAAGGCGATGGTTCTACGATTGAGAACCATCCCTCCGTCCCCGGATCTGGAGGATCCGGCGGAGCAGGCGGCGGATCGGCTGCGGGGGGCGGTTCAGGCTCCGCCTCCTCGGCGTCCTCCACACTCGTAGATGTTCTCCTGCAAGCAGCGCCGCGCGCGATGCGACGTTTGCGCCTTGCGCAGCCGTCATGGCGCACGTCGTTCTTCGTTCTGATCCCAGAGCGACCGGACTAGCTCCTCCCGGTCTCTCTACCTCGGTCCTGGATCACCCCTGATCCAGGACCAATTGGCTATCAGATCGAAGTTCTGTTGAAAGGAGCTGTATTGATATGACGAATCATTTGACATTGTCAACGGCAAGTCAGCATGCGCATAATCAAAGCGACGAGGTGGAAGCAGCCTCGGATCGAACCCGCGCCGGCGACGGTGAGGCTAACTTGTCAGTTGCTGCGCACTCCCGGCCGCAGCTGACGCTCGCGAGTACGCCCGTCTGGAGGCATAGGCTGATCCTGACGGGCAAGTTGGACTATCGTTCGGCTTCTGAGCTTGAGGAGGAGATCGAGTGCCTATGCCAAGAAGGCGTCACGATCCTCACGCTCGACCTTCGTCAGCTCGACGCGATCGATCCAGCTGGGGCCACGGTAATCGCATTCCGCGGCGCCGCTTGTAAGAGGCGAGGACATGACTTTGCGGTGATCCCCGGGTCGCGCGTCATCCATCGCGTGTTGGCTGAGGCGGGCGCCACGGACTTGCTGACGCTCGATCCAAACGAGAGCGATGTTCGCCGTAATCCGAGCCGTTCTTCGGACGGCTTTTTCTCAGATAGGTCGACCACAATGATCAAAAACTTGTGATTGGAGCGGCTCGACTTCCGCTCCTGTCCAAGAGCGGAAGTCGGCTCCGCCCTTTAGCGAAGGCCAAGCTCTCCCCGACAATGCCGCGCCCTGTGCGCGAGCGGATCGTCGAGCGACTGGAGCAGCCGGGAGCCCATCAACATCGTGAGCTTGCTGCGTTGATGCGCAGAATGTCATTGGGCAATCGGCCCTAGCCGCGCCGATACCTCGGTCGTCTCGCGCTGGAGGCGACCGAGGATCGCGTGCGATTGGGATCAGTGGCGATCGATGCCTGGGAGCACCAAGGTATCTTCGATCTGGGGCGCCTGGAGCGTGTCCGAATCCAAGCCGAGCGGTCCGATCAAGCGGCCGGCTGCATCACCGTGAAGGAGGCTCCCTGAGGATCGATCAGGCCGGCGAAGCGTCCGATCGGCATGTCCATCGGCTCGTTCGTGACAGTTGCGCCCAGCGCGCGGGCCTTCGCGACAACAGCGTCGCAGTCGGCGACCGCGAAGACCACACCCCAGTGCGGCGGGATCTCGGCTGGGAAGTACTCGTCGGTCATCTGCATCATGCCCCCGACCTGTTTGCCCTCCAGCTCCCAGACCGTGTAGGTCGTCGGCGCGCCCTCGAACGCGGGCGGACGTCCCTGCCAACCGAAGACGGCCGAGTAGAACGCCTTGCCGGCGTCGGCGTCACGGGTGAGCACCTCGTTCCAGCAGAGCGAGCCCGGCTCGTTGACGACGTCAGCGCCGGTGAAGCTCTTCGGTTGCCAGACGCCGAACACGGCACCGGTGGGATCGGCGAACAGCGCCATCCGTCCGATGTCCATCACATCCATGGGCTCGAGCATCACGCTGCCGCCGGCCGCCTTGACCTTCCCAGCCGTCTCATCGGCATCGGCGACGCTTACGTAGGTGGCCCACGCGGTGGGCTGGGTGGGCGGGCCCTCATGCATGTGGCCCATCAGGCCCGCGATGTTCTTGTCCCCAAGCTGGAACATGCGGTACCCGCCGGTCTGCTCGTCACCCGGCTCGGTTGCGCTCCAGCCCATCAGCTCGCCGTAGAACTGTGCGGCGGCGTCGGTGTCTGGCGAGGAAAGTTCAATCCAGGACGGGGTCCCGGGTGCGTAATCAGGCATGGTGGTTCCTTTCGCGGACGGGGACGATCACGATCGTCGCAGATTGACGCGTGCATTGATGTATTCCCGGTTGGCACATGCGCCAACCGGCGATGGCGCACATGTGCGCCATCGTTCGGGGCGCGCATGCGCGCCCCGCGCAGGGCCGCATGCGGCCCTGCGTCCGACCCGTACATGTACGGGTCGGCCCCCCGGCACATGTGCCGGGGGGACCCGGATCGTGAGATCAGTGGCGATCCACCCCTGGAAGCACCTGGGTGCCTTCGATCTGAACCGCTTCGAGCGCGTCCGGGTCCAAGCCGAGCAGGTCGAGGATCGTGGGCGCGATCTGGGTCGTCTCGACCCACGGGCGGTACGTGCCGGGCTGTACCGCTCCCGGCGCGTAGACGACGATCGGCACATCGCGGTCGGCCGGGTTGGCGCCACCGTGCTCGGCGACCTTGCTGCCGCCGGTGTAGACCACGCCGACCTGCACCACACCCCACACGTCGGGGTGGCGCGGATCGCTGAGCGGCACGCCGAAGTATTTCGCCGCGTCCTTGCCGGCGAAGATTTCGGCCAGGCCCGAGTGCGCCAAGGTGCGCGTGCAGCCGTCATAGGCGACACCGGTCGCCGTGTGGTTCCACAGGTATTCCTTGACGAAATCGGCAGCTTCCTGGGAGGTGTTGGACAGGTAGCTCTGCCACGCGTCGTCGTCGGTCCCGGCGACGATCAAGTTGCCGGACCCGGGATGAGCTGCTTCCCAGGCGGCATTGATCGCTTCGATGATCGGCCCGTCCTTGATTTTGACCAGCGAGTCCGGGTCCTGGGGCGATTGACCGTGCTTGGCCGAGACGATGATCGCCGTCGAGTCCGCAAGACCCTGCGCCTGGATCTCTTCGTCCATCGCTTGCAGCTTGGCGTTGATGTAGTCGAGCGCCCGCTGGAGCAACGGCCCCGGCGTGTTGGTGCCGGGTAGGTAACCGCCAGTGAGGCCATCTGAGGTGTGCAGCTTCTCCGCGGTCGAGACGGTCTGGAAGTTCATCCCGAAGATCCCCGGCACGCCAACCTTGGTTTTGCGACTGTGGTCGTAGCCGTCGATCTCGTTGATCACTGCCTGGACCTTGTAGGAGTCGTACTGCATCGTCGCGGCGTTGTCTTCGGTCCAGCTGATTTCACCCGGATACGGTTTGCCGTTCGGTTCGAGCGCGATCGAGTCGATCTCGGGGGTGAACAGGTCGTCGATGCTGTTGCCCGCCGGGCCCTCGAGGGCTTCGTAGGCGGGGTGCTTGTCCGACCATGCGGTCCGCAGGCCGTGATCGTGGGCGACTTCGAAGATCGTGTTGACCTCGAGGTATTCGTGGGGGTAGATCGGCTTGCAGGTCTGCGGGTTGACGGGCAGCGTGGCCGGATTGATCAGCGACTGCGGCTGAGCGGTCATTTCGAGAATGCTTTCGGGCAGGCCGGTGAGACCCTCGCCGGCGTCGAGTGCATTCGCGTTGATGTCGTCCGGCGAGTCATAGATGACTTCGCCGCCGGTCGGCTGACCGTGGCACGAAGTCGTGCCCGCGGGCAGCACGGCGTGGCTGTACTCGTCGTCGTAATAGATGCCGGTCGTGCGCGGGTTGCCACCGGTGACCTGGGCGGTCATGCCGGGGAACGAGTCTGAGGGGATCGGTGTCTGCGCCTGTGAGTACTCGGCGCCGCCGCCGACGAGCTTCGCCAGCTCCGAGCCAGGATGATTACTGACATACCATTCGAGGTCTGACTGGTGCAGGCCGTCAACCGAGATCAGCAGCACGTGGGAGATCGTGTTCTCGTGGTGTCGTCCGTGGTCTCCGGACCCTCCATGGTCCCCGGAACGTCCACCATGGTCTCCGGACCCTCGTCCGTGGTCGCCAGACCCTCGTCCGTGCTCACCGAACCGTCCTCCGTGATCCCCGGATCCTCGTCCGTGCTCACTGGGCCGTCCTTTGTGGTCACCCGACTGTCGTCCATGACCTCCCGACTGGTCTGCGAAGACCACCGCCGCGGGAGCGGCCATCGCAAGGGCCCCGACGGCAAGCGCAACGCCTGCGCCGCGGTGTATTCGTCCAAGCATGAAACCTCTCCTTGGTTGCAAGTGAGCAGTTGCATGCAGTACTAACCGGACACCCACCCGCCGAGGTTGCCGAGCTGTAGCGATCGTGTGGCGATGTCGTAAATGGCCGCATCGTCAATATGTCCAGAGCGGTGCCGGTGGGACCCGTGAAGGTAGGCTGCCGAGCGTGCGCACGAAGTCCTCGGCTAGGCGCCGACGTAGGCCGCGAGGTGCTCGCCGGTGAGAGATGGGATTCCCCTCCGTCCTCGCTTCTGCCCGGCGATGAGCTCGGCCGGTGTGCCCTCGAAAACGATCCGGCCACCGTCGTGGCCAGCGCCAGGGCCGAGGTCGATGATCCAGTCAGCGTGCGCCATAACCGCCTGGTGGTGCTCGATCACGATCACCGACTTGCCTGAGTCGACGAGTCGGTCGAGCAGACCGAGCAGTTGCTCGACGTCGGCGAGGTGCAGGCCGGTGGTCGGCTCGTCGAGGACGTAGACGTCGCCCTTCTCGGCCATCCGTGTTGCCAGCTTGAGCCGCTGCCGCTCACCGCCGGACAGCGTGGGGAGCGGCTGGCCAAGGCTGAGGTAGCCGAGCCCGACATCAGCGAGCCGGGTTAGGATCTTGTGCGCTGCCGGCGTCTTGGCCTTGCCGGCGGCGAAGAACTTCTCGGCCTCGACCACCGGCATCGCGAGTACCTCGCTGATGTCCTTGCCGCCGAACTTGTACTCGAGCACCTCGGCCTGAAACCGCTTCCCTTCGCACACCTCACATGGGGCGGCAACGCCAGCCATCATCGCCAGGTCTGTGTAGATCACGCCCGCGCCGTTGCAGTTGGGGCAAGCGCCCTCGGAGTTGGCGCTGAACAGGGCCGGCTTCACGCCGTTCTCCTTCGCGAACGCCTTGCGGATCGGGTCGAGTAGTCCCGTGTACGTCGCCGGGTTGCTACGCCGCGAGCCCTTGATCGCCGCCTGGTCGATCGAGACGACCCCCTCTCGGGGCGGGTGGGAATTGACAATTGAGCCGCCTACCAGCGAGCTCTTGCCCGAGCCTGCCACGCCAGTCACGACGACCAGCACGCCGAGCGGAATGTCGACGTCGATGTCTTGCAGATTGTGGGTGCTGGCGCCGCGGACCTCTAGGGTGCCGTCCGACCTCCGCACCTCTTCCTTGAGGGTGGCCCGGTCGTCAAGGTGGCGACCGGTGATCGTGTCGCTTGCCCTCAACCCTTCGACAGTCCCCTCGAACATCACCTCGCCGCCGTCGGTCCCGGCCTTCGGGCCGAGGTCGACGACATGGTCGGCGATCGCGATCGTCTCCGGCTTGTGCTCCACGACGAGCACGGTGTTGCCCTTATCTCGCAACTGCAGCAGCAACTCGTTCATCCGCTCGATGTCGTGCGGGTGCAGCCCGATCGTGGGCTCGTCGAAAACGTAGGTGACATCGGTGAGCGAGGACCCGAGCTGGCGAATCATCTTGACGCGCTGCGCCTCACCGCCCGACAGCGTTCCCGAAGGCCGCTCGAGCGAGAGGTAGCCCAAGCCGATGTCCACGAACGAGTCGAGCGTCGCTCGCAGCGCCTCGAGCAGCGGCGCGACCGACTTGTTCTCGAGCTTGCCCACCCACGCAGCGAGGTCGCTGATCTGCAGCGCACAGGCATCGGCGATGTTGATCCCCTTGATCTTCGACGAGCGAGCCTCCGGACTGAGCCGGGAGCCGTCGCACTCGGGACACGTGCTGAAAGTGACCGCCCGCTCCACGAAGGCGCGGATGTGCGGCTGCAGCGAGTCGAGGTCCTTGGAGAGCATCGACTTCTGGATCTTGGGGACCACGCCCTCGTATGTCAGATTGATGCCCTCGACCTTGATCTTGGTCGGCTCCTTGTAGAGGAGATCGCCCAGTTCCTTTTTGGTGAACTTCTTGATCGGCTTGTCCGGGTCGAAGAAGCCGCAGCCCAGGAAAATGCGGCCGTGCCAGCCGTCCATGCTGTAGCCGGGGATCGTGAGCGCGCCCTCGCGCAGCGACTTGCCCTCGTCATACAGCTGAGTGAGATCGATGTCGTTGACCGAGCCGCGACCCTCGCAGCGCGGACACATGCCGCCGAGGATGCTGAAGCTTCGCTTCTCTTTTGTCGTGCGGCCACCGCGTTCAAACGTGACCGCGCCGGCGCCCGAGATCGAGGCGACGTTGAAGGAGAACGCCTGGGGTGAGCCGATGTGCGGCTTGCCGAGCCGGCTGAAGAGGATGCGCAGCATCGCGCCTGCGTCGGTGGCGGTGCCGACCGTGGAGCGTGCGTCGGCGCCCATCCGCTCCTGGTCGACGACGATCGCTGTCGTCAATCCTTCGAGCACATCGACCTCGGGCCGCGCCTGTGTCGGCATGAAGCCCTGCACAAAGGCACTGTAGGTCTCGTTGATCAAGCGCTGGGACTCCGCCGCGATCGTGCCGAACACGAGCGAGCTCTTGCCCGAGCCGGAGACGCCCGTGAACGCCGTCAGCCGGCGCTTGGGTATCTTGACGCTGACGTCCTTGAGGTTGTTGACGCGGGCACCGTGCACGCGGATCGCCTCGTGACTGTCGGCGTCGTGCGGCGTAGACGACCGCGCCTTCATCCCCTTGGCCATGCTCATCGTGCTCTCATCTGTTGGACGCGACCGAAGCTGAGCGCGGAAGCAGAGTCGGCGCTCATCGGTCTTGAAGCAGCCCGAGGACGTTGCCGTCGGGGTCGGTGAAAGTGGCCACCAGGCGCCCGCCACCGACGTCATGCGCGGGTTCCTTCACGGTGGCGCCCGCGGCGGTCACCTCGGCCAGCTTCGCCTCGATGTCCGATACTTGCCAGAAGCTCACCGGGGAAGTCATGCCCTGCGGTCCACCGCCCGGTACCAGCCCGATGTGCTGGCCCGCGGCCTCGAAGCCAACGTAGTAGTCCGCGTCGTGCTGCGGCTCCATGCCGAGCAGGGCGGTATACACCGCCTTGGCCGCAGCCAAGTCAGACACGGGATGCAGCACAGTCTTGATTCCCTGGGTGGAAGAGCCGGTCATGTCACTCCTGAGGTCGTGGGTCGCTTGACCCAGTATGTACGGTCGTGTTAAGACGAACAGCTAGGCGCGAAATCGACAGTCGGCACCCGAAGATCCGCGCCCTTAGGTGATTGGCCAGAGGCCGAAAGGTCGCGATAGAAGGCTAGGGATGCATCGGGTCGTTGTACCTCACATCATCGAGTAGGCCAGATCATCGTGTAGGGACCATGCGCTGGTAGGTGCGGTCAAGAGGCGAGCGGTGGAGTAGTGTTTGCGGCCTCGTGCTTCATGCTGTCCTGTGTCTTCTGCCCGCTCTCGTGCTGGCGATACCGTTGCTCGCACGGCGCTATCCGGGTGAGCGCGTTCTGCTTGCGCTCCGTCGCGCAGAGCCGACCCGGTGGCCGCGCCCGCGCTCTTGTGTAGCCCCGCGTCGCCGCGTGATGCTGTTGGCTGTGCGCGGCGGTCGCCTGATGGGCTCCGCACTGACTGTGCGCCCGCCACCGTTTCGGCTCTCGGCGAGCTAGAGACCTTCTCACCCCGACTCGGGGCGTCGGCTGCTCGTCCCTAGAGGACCCTGACGCAAGCGAACGGACGTGCATCTGTTCGTTGTGGCGAGTCCTCGGTTAGCCAGGCAACGTATGCGAGGAGCCTTCAATGTCCCGTCGTCTTATCGCTGCCACGCTCAGCCATGCTGTTGGGGCTGTGTGCAGTGGTGCGAGCACAGAGCAGTACGCCGACTCCCATGAAGGAGAGCGACAACCCGATCAACGATCAGCTGCTTCCCGAGGAAAGCTCCCTCTGAAGGAGGCGTGGTGAGTCTCGTGACCAGCAACGAGAAGACAACTGCTGCGAGCCCACGTCGAGGTCGGCGTCTTAAAGGCTCATTGGTGATCGTGCTCACTGTGGCGAGTCTGCTTGGGAGCGCTCCGGCGGCATGGGCGCACGCGCAGCTGCTCGGCACCTCACCAGTCTCGGGCTCGACGGTCAAGGTCCAGCCGAAGCAGGTGATCTTCGAGTTCAACCAGGACGTCGGCGGAACGCTCGGCGCCGTGCGGGTCTATGACGCGCAGGGCAACGAGGTCGACGATCTGAACGTCTCCCACCCCGACGGCAGTGAGCACTGGATGGGCGTAGGTCTGAAGCCCCACCTGCCTGATGGCACCTACACGGGCACCTATCGGGTGATCTCGGCCGACACGCACATCGTTTACGGCGGGCTGATATTTAGCATTGGGTACCCCGGGGCGGCGCCAAAGTTCACGGTTGCCGGGCTGATCGGCAAGGACGAGAGCGGCAAGGTCACTGAGGTTGCCTTCGGAGTGGTACGTGGGCTGGACTACCTGACGATCGCGCTGATGGTGGGTGGCCTGGTCTTTCTGATCTTCGTGTGGGTGCCGGGCCTGGCCGCGGCGGCAGGCTCCGAGGAGCGTTGGTCGCTTGCCTCGCGAGTGTTCGCTTCGCGCCTGGGACGGCTGTTCGCGGTCGCGATCGTGCTCGGCGTGATCGTGAGCGTGCTCGGCGTGCTGTTGCAGGGCGCGAGCGCGGCCGGCGTGTCGCTGTGGTCATCGCTGAAGGGCTCAATCGTCGAAAACACACTGGAAAGCCGCTTCGGCAAGGTCTGGGGTCTGCGCGCGATCGATTGGGTGCTGCTCGGCGCGCTGCTGCTGGGAGCGAGGGCCATGGGTAGGGATGTGATCCCGACCTTGAGAGCGGCCTCGCCGGATGCCGACACGCTGGCGCTTTCGCCACGTCCGCCGCGCGCGATTTTGGTGCTGCTCGGGATAGGCGCTGTGTACCTGTCCATCACCCCGGCGCTGGCGGGACACGCGAGCGTCGAGAGCCCCGTCGCGGTGTTCTTCCCCTCCGACACGCTGCACGTGCTGGCGGGCAGCGTGTGGGTCGGAGGTATCGCCTGTCTGCTGATCGCCCTGCCGGGTGCCACCCGTCGGCTTGAGGGCGGCGAGCGCAGCTCGTTGCTGCTTGCGAGTCTTGCTCGGTTCTCGCCGATCGCGTTGGGCTCGGTGGCGGTGATCGCGGCGACCGGGGTGATCCAGGCCTACATCGACGTGCGCGGCTTCCACGGCCTCTTCCACACCACCTACGGTGCGCTGATCATTGTCAAGGTCGTTCTGCTCTGTTGCCTGATTGGCTTTGGTTGGGTCAACCGCGAACGGGTGATTCCCGCATTGGAGCGCATTGTGGGTGATGGGCGCTCACCCGGCGGGATCGGGGCATTGGCTCGCCGCACGATGCGCGGCGAGTTCGCGCTGATGCTGTGCGTGTTCGGAGTGACCGCCGCCCTCATCAGCTACGCACCGCCGATCGACGCTGCGACAGGACCGTTCTCGGTGAACACCTCGATCGGCCCAGCAGAGCTCGAGATGACAGTCGAACCGGCGAAGGTCGGGCTGAACACGATCCATCTCTACCTCATCGACGCCAAGACCGGCAGCCAGTTCACCGCGACCAAGGAACTCACGGCCAACGCCAAGCTGCCGTCGAAGGGGATCGGGCCGCTGGCACTCCAGCCGATCGTGGCGGGACCGGGCCATTACGTCCTGAACTCCACCGTGCTCAGCCCCGGCGGGACCTGGGAAATCGAAATCACCGACCGCGTCTCTGAATTCGAACAATTCAGTCGCAACGTGAAGGTGCCAATCGGATGACCGCGCCTGACCAGCGCAGAGGTCAGCACACAACGCTTGCAGCCGAGCCGCGCTCCACCCGGTCGGCCAGTCCAGCTTCTTTCAGACAATCACTCAGGAGGTATGTCAAGCATGAAGCCCAAGAAGGTAGCCGTGCTGCTCACCGCAGGTGCGCTGCTGGCGCCCACCAGCGCACAGGCACACATCAGTCTGCACCCCAACACGATCCCCGCCGGAGCGTTCGCGACGCTCGACGTGCGTGTTCCAGGCGAGCAGGAAGGCGCATACGTCAAGAAGGTCGATGTGCTGTTCCCTCAGGGCTTCACTGGCGTTGACTACGAAAACGTGCCCGGCTGGAGCACGAAGGTCATCGAAACGAAGCTCGCGACCCCGATCAAAGAAGACGGCGAAACGATCGACACTGAGGTCTCTCAGATCGTGTGGACGTGGACCGGCCCGCTTGGCAAGGTCAATAACGGCCAGTTCATCCAGTTCCCGCTCTCGCTTGCTATTCCTGGCGACGCAACGGGCAAGGCATTGGAATTCCGGACTGTTCAGACCTACAGCAACGGCCAAGCTGTCCACTGGATCTCACCCTCACTCAGCGCCGAACATCCCTCGCCGAGGATCAATGTCACCGCCAAGGGCGGCGTGATCCAAGACATAGCGGGTGACGAGGCAGGTCCGGAAGCGGGACAGACGGCAGGAGGCTCATCCACGCCCACGCCGACACCAGCTGCCGCCACGTCGAGCGGCGGGGCAAGCAAGGGCCTTGGCATCACGGCGCTGGTCCTTGGCGCGCTCGGGTTGATCGCGGGCCTCGGGGCACTTGCCGCCTCACGTCGCAAGAGCGCTACGTAGGGTCCTCGCAAGCCTCAGCCCTCTTTTCGGGGGCAAGTCTCCGCTTGCCCTGCAGCAGGTGTCGTGCCTGGGGAGGTTGTGAGCAACTAGGGCGTAATGATGACCCGGCCGAACGCCTTGCGACTCTCGGCGTATTCGTGTGCCGCGGCTGCATCCGCAAGCGGAAACGAGCGATCGATCTCTACCCGCAGCTCGCCGCTTGCTACCCGCTCCAGCATGTCGCCGATCATGGGATGGACGCGGGCGTACTCTGACAGGAGCGCGCCGCCGAGAAAGACACCGTGCAGCGAGTTGTTGCGCGTCCAGAGCGATCGCGCCTCGACCTGCGAGCCCGCACGAGCGGCCACCCCTACGCTGACAAGCCGCCCGCGGTAAGCGAGCACGCCGATGCTGTCGATGAGGTTTTGGCCCCCGATCGAGTCGAGGACGACCTCCACGCCGCGCGAGTCGGTCAGCCGATTGGTGCGCTCGACGAAGCTCTCGGTCGCGTAGTTGATCGGGTGGTCGAGTCCGAGCGCCTTTAGCCGCTCCAGCTTCTCCTCGCGGGATGCGGTCGCGATTACGGTCGCACCTGCGCGCTTGGCGAGCTGGATCGCCGCCATGCCGACGCCGCCGGCCCCAGCGTGGATCAGAGCGGTCTGACCCTCGGCGAGGTTGCCGGCGGTGAACAGGCACTCGTACGCGGTTCCGAACGCAACTGGCACACACGCCGCGCGGTCCGCATCCAAGCCAGTGGGGATCGGCCAGGTCATCGCCGCGGGAACCGCTCGCCTGGCGGCGTGCGACCCTGCTGCGTTCAGGGCCACCACCCGGTCGCCAACCGCGCGTCCCTCAACCCCAGCGGCGACCTCGCTGATGGTGCCGGCGCTCAGATAACCGACGATATGTGGGGTCGCGGGCAGATCGCCTGCTGCGCGTGCAAGCAGATCACCGCCCTCGATGCTGATCGCCTCGGCGTCAACGACCACGCAGCCGTCGGGGCATTCCGGATCGGGCACATCTTCGTAGCGAAGCACCTCCGGTCCGCCGTTCTCGTAGATAACCGCTGCCTTCATCTGCGCCATCCTCTCGCATCGACGCTGCGCCGTTAGACCTCATGCTCGGGTCTCCAGCAATGCACGGTAGCGACGCGGCGCACGCCGTCCCGTACGCTGGTCACATACGAGCGCGTGGAGCGGGTGCGTCGACAGCCCGACGCCGGATAAAGTAAGGGGCCCATGAGCCTTGCCGTCTGGCCTCGAAGACCATCGAGGCTCACCGCTCTCTATGAGAGCCCGAGCGACGAGATGACCTATGACAACGAGCTTGCCCATCGAATCCGCGAGCGGCTTGGTGATGAGCGCGGCGTAACCGAGAAGGCCATGTTCGGGGGGCTGGCGTTCCTGCTTCACGGCAACATGGCAGTGGGGATCTCCAATCGTGGGGAGCTGATGGTCCGTGTTGGCCCGGATGCATCTGATGAGGCGCTCGCTCGAGCTCACACCCGCGTCTTCGACATGACCGGCCGGCCGATGAAGGGCTGGGTCCTGGTCTCCGCGGAGGGATTCGCGACCAAGCGCCTGCTCGGTGTCTGGGTAGGACGTGGCTTGGCGTTCGCCCGGACCCTCCCGGCGAAGGGGTAGCGCTTGCCCGTGGGGGCGGAGAGCTCGATCAGATCTCCCGGCTCGCCGAGATCGTGAGCGTCATTGTGAATCCAGGGTGCAGCCTTGCCGCCGGCTAATCGCGAGCCGGCGGCAAGCCGCAATCGTCAGTCGGTGACGAGGCCTGCTGCGAAGGCACCCACGGGCAGCGGTGTGGGTGAGCTGGACAGCTCGGTGAGGCTTCCGCCGTTCACTGCGAACGACGCGATGACGTTGGCTTTGCTTCCGTCTACCAGCAGCGTCCTGCCGTCGGGAGACAAGCGGGCGTCAACGGCGCCCGCTCCGGCGGAGCCGAAGGGTATGCTGCCGAGCAAGACCAGTGAGCCATCGGGGTTGATCGAGTAGCTCGAGATCGAGCCTGACGCAGTGTTCACCGTGAACAGGAACTGTCCGTCGTGGCTGATCTCCACCCAGCAGGGTGCTGTCTGAAGATCGGCGAATGGGGATACGCCGATGGGAGCCAGCTGGCCCGTGCTGCCGCTCGCCAAGAAGACCGAGACCGTTCCATTACCCGCACCACCGTGGGCGTTGCTGACAAACAGCTGTGAGGGATTGCTCGGCCGGAACTCCGCGCCGAACGGTCCTGCCCCCTGCGCCGTGATAGGTGAGCCAGGAGCAGCGACGAGCAAGCCATCGTGACGGACATGAAAGCTCGCGATTGTCGAGGTGTTGTCGAGATCAACGACGAGTCTGCGGCCCCTAGGGTCGATCAACACATCATCCGGACCCGAGCCGGCAGGCAACAAGACGGTCGAGCCTGGCAGCGGGTTCAGCGATCCGTTCGGGGCAAGGATGAATCCGGTGATGTTCGGCGCGCTCGTGCCGGCGTTGGCGACGTATACGAGATTGCCGGAGACCGCGATGCTGAGCGGTTCGCTGCCACCGGAGGACACAGGAGCGCCAACCGGCTGGGGTACGCCATTGAAGCCAACTCGCGATACCGATATCTGGTTGCTGCCGGCATCAACCGCGAGCAGATAGCGCCCATCACTGGAGAGCTGGATCGCGCCCTGTGACGGCAGACCGGCGCCGAACCCTGCACCGCCGACCGGAAAAGGAGAGCCGGAGATTGGCGTGAGAGACCCGTCGGCGTGCCGGTCGAAGCCCGCCACGGTGTTCGATACTGCGGTGTTGTCGTTGACGTAGGCGTGACCGACGACCTGGGATTCATGATGGCCGAATTCGCGCCCTTCGTGGGCGGCGGCGACTGTCGCCGTGGCGCCGGCCAGGGCCAGCGCGAGCGGGATAACGAGATGCGGCAGCTTCATAGGTGAACCTCCTGGACTGGGCGGGGATCATTCCCCGACCACGGGCACGATGCCTGGGAGTCCTAACGTGCCTCTTGCGCGGAGATGAACATTCCGTGAATCGTTGCGCCGCTGGCTGAGCCAGAATCAGGCGGTCGTGGAAGGCTCGGCGATGGGGAGGGTGAACGCGAAGCGTGCGCCGCCCTCGGGCCGATTCTCCGCCCAGATACGACCGCCCTGTGCCTCGACGAAGCCTCGCGCTATCGCGAGCCCCAGACCAGCGCCACCGCTCGTGCGAGTACGTGAGGCATCATCGCGCCAGAAGCGCTCGAACATGCGCTGCTGGGCTTCCTTGCTGAGCCCAACACCCGTGTCCTCAACTGACACCTCCAGCTCGCGGTCGCGTCGTTTCGCCCTGACCAGTATCGAGCCATCCGAGGGAGTGTGCCGCAGCGCGTTGGTCACGAGGTTGAGGAGCACCCGTTGTACATGCTCGGGGGCACAGCGAACGTCGGGCAAGGTGTCGTCGAGCTGGCTCTCGAGACGTACCTGCCGCGCTCGCGCGTCGGCCTCCAAGCCACTCACGCAGTGAGAGACGAGCTGCGGAAGCTGGGCCTCCCGGAGCTCGAGCGTGAGCGCACCCGCATCGATGCGCGCGAGCTCAAACAGATCGTCGATCAGGCTCGCGAGCGTTTGCGTTTGCTGGTGCAGCGCCGGCAGATACTCGTCGATCGGAGCGAGACCATCCTCGACCGCTTCGAGCATCGCTTGAATTGAGGCTACCGGCGTGCGCAGATCGTGACTCGCCCAGGCGACGAGCTGGCGACGCGCATCGAAGAGCGCCTCGATGTTTCCCGCCATCGCGTTGAAAGCCTCGCCGACGTGCGCAAGCTCGCGCGGCCCCCCAGTCGGCGCGCGAGCCTTCAGCTCCCCGCCGGAAAGCTCGTCGGCCGCCACCTCGAGCCCACGGATACGCCGCGCGATCTGCCCTCCGAGCAGCAACGCCGCGGCAAGCGCTGTGGAGGCTGAGGCTGCTGCCACGGCCAGGATCTTCACGTCGTCGTGCATGTGAAACATCACCAGACCACCCAGGATCACGGCCGCGAGCGGCAAGCCCACCGCCAACAGCGCGAGTCCCACGAGCTGCATGCGCACCGTCGGCAGCAAACGCAACGCCAGGGCCAGCGCGACCCCCGCGACGAGCGTGCTCAAGGACACGATGAGCGCGAACCCGATCATGGCGTGAACCTGTAGCCGACGCCGAACACCGTCTCGAGGTGACGTGGGCGCGAAGCGTCATCCTCAATCTTCTTGCGCAGGCGGCGGACATGGACCGTTACCGTCCCCGTGTCGAGTGCGCTCGCATATCCCCACACACGGTCCATCAGTTGATCGCGTGAGAACACCTGGCGAGGATTCGATGCAAAGAACAGGAGCAGGTCCAGCTCCTTCAATGTCAGCCTGAGCAGCTCGCCGCCCTTACGAGCCTCACGCGCCATCGGGTCGATCACGACGTCGCCAAAAGCGATCGCCTGCGCTCTGCCGACGGTCGGCTGGGCCGTGCGACGCATCAGCTTGCGAACTCGAACCGCAAGCTCCCGCGGCGAGAAAGGCTTGGTCAGGTAGTCGTCAGCCCCGAGCTCCAGACCAACGATCCGATCGGCCTCCTCGCCGAGCGCCGTCAGCATCACGATCGGCACCTCTGAGCGCGAACGGATCCAGCGGCACAGCTCGAGCCCGCTCACTCCCGGCAGCATCACGTCTAGAACGACCAGCGACGGCCACTCGCGTTCCAAAAGGCCCCGTGCCTCATCGCCGGTGGCGGCCTCGAGCGTCCTGTGCCCGTCGCGCTCGAGATAGCGCACGACCACGTCGCGCACGATCGGCTCATCATCAACGACGAGGACGGTAGACACACTGAAATTGTCGGCGGCAGAGATTACGCACACCTTAAATCGGGCGCGCGACGCGCTCCTACCGTATGCACCCAGATCGTCTCAGTTAGAGCGGTGCGCGAAAGCGAGTGCGTCGCCGGATTTGACCACACCCGATCAGAGAAATCCCAGCGAGACTCCTCGCACCACTGCTCCTCGTGGTCGTTCAAGCAGCTCACTAAAGCTCCTCGCTTTGCACCCCGCCGGCCTCAAGAATTGTCTTGAGCCGTGCCAGATCGTTGCGGTTAGCGCGACGCATCGCGCCGGCCATCAGACACCCTCAAATTAGCGTGACGCTGTTCGCAACTATTCACACGTATGCGCGCTGGGAGGAGGGCTCGCTGCTCGGGCCTCAGTCCTTGGAGGTCAGCTCGCGGAGGAAGCCAGGGAAGCGGCCGGCGCCGAAGTCGAAGTAACGCGCCCAGTCGGGGACAATGCTGATCCGCGCCATCCGGTCGTAGGTTTCGCGGCAGGCCTCTTCGAAGGCGGCGAGCTCCTCGCCCTCGATCGACTTCGCGGCTGCCTCGAGGTACTCCGGCACCGGGCCGTCGACGACCTCGATCTCGGCCTCGCCGCGCAACAGCAGGGAGCGCGCCGGGCTCGGGGTGTCGATCGTCAGCGCCACCCGCGGCCGGGCGCGGAGTGCCGCGAACTTCGGCGCGGTCGGGTGCGTGGCGAGGACCACCGTATCGCCGGTCCAGAGGAAGCCGATCGGGATCACGCGCGGCGTACCATCGACGCCGTTATAGGCGAGGCGGGCGAGCGTTGCCGTACGCAGGATCTCCTTCCCGGCGTCGAGCTCGGCCTTCAGTTGGACGGCATTTGCCTGGGTCACTTCATCCTCCGTATCCGTCATTAGGGCTTGAGTTCTGCTCAAAATTTAGGTCGGGAGGATGAGTCGGTGCGCTGGCGAGCATGATCCCGCTCGGGCACCCAATCCTCGTCGGCCACCACTCGCAGCGTCGAGTCATTCCTCGTCCAAACCGGGACGAGTGAAGGCTCCGTGAGATCCTCGAGGAAACTATCTGGGTTCCGACGTTATCCCCGACGCTGCACCATAAGAACGAAGGTCGAACGTCCCGGTTCCCCCGAAGAGCTGGATGGCTCGCCCGGACCCCCTATATGGGCTACCGCAGCGCGATCGTACGCGTGACCGTCCCGAGACCGTGGCCGCCCTGGGAGAGGCCGACCGTGACGGTGTAGTGGCCGGCGGGCAGCGAGCCCGACAGTTCGGCAAGCGGCACATTCACGGTCTGCCCCGGCACGATCGTCTTCGTGCCCGCGGTGGCGCGAAGCGAGCGTCCCTGCCCGCTGATCAGCACCGTGCCACCAATCGGCACAATCGTGTTGCCGGTGTTACGCACAGCCAGCAGCAGCGTGCCGTGCCGCGCGCTGCCCTGCTCGACGAGGCCGCCCGATTGCGCGCGAAAGGACTGCGCGTTATTCGGCGCGTCGAGCCGCAGACTGCTCACCAGGCGGTAGGCGAGCTTGATCCCTTTCGCGGCGTGGCCGGGCGGCGTGCCCACGACTTCGATCGCGCCGTACTGGGAACGACTGGGAGGGGTGCCCGTCAGCGACACACCGACCGTGCGCGAGGAGCCGGCGCCCAGCGTGAAGGAGCTCGCGCTGAGGCTCACCTCGGACAGCGTGGCGCCGCGGTTGGGCGACACTTCACCGCTGAGCCCCTGCAACCACGGCCGCAACGCGACCCTCATCACCATCAACGTGCTGGTGGTATTCGAGATCTTGATCGAGCCGACGCTGCCGCGACTGGCGACGTGCTCAAAGATGCCGGGCGAGATCGACACGCCGCCGCCCGCCGCGAGGCTTGCGCCGGCGACGGCAAGCATCGCGACCGTCGTGACGAGTGTCGTGACGAGCGTCAATCGCCTGATGCTGTGAAGTCTCATGATCGCTTCCTCTCTCATGGGTTGGAGTGTCTTTGCCGACGAGCCTTCATCGCGCTGGGCTGTCACGGTCCGGCGACGGTGACTGTCACCAGCAGGAGCTTGTGGTAGCCACCAATGGGCGGTTGATGGGCGCCGCGCACCGCCTGACGCAGCCGGATCGTGGCTTCTTCCAGCGAAACCGGTTCGCCCCACTGCTCGAGAACCGGGTCCACGCTTGCATCGAGCGAGCGAAAGCGGCCACTACCAGCCTCGGCCTGCAGCGCGATCGCAAGACTCGAGCGCCCTCGCGCCAGGTGCCCGCGGCGGACGCCGGAGATCGCTTCGCCGTCGGCTAGGCTCAGCCTGACGGGCGCGTCGGTAGCGGTCACTTCCACGGGGATCGTCGCGTCATACACGCTATCCCTGTGGCCGCCACTCGCGCGCGCAAAGGGGCTCGGTTCGCCCAGCGAGAGTGCGAGCGTGCTTTCCACCGTGCCGCCCACGGGCGTGCCTTCGGCCAGCGCGGCGGGTACGCCGCTGAGCACGGCGAGCGTCGCGACGAGTAGTGCCAACATCCCCAGGCGCATTGCGGCGCTCATCGCGCTCTACCCTTCCTCCTGCCACGGTGATTGTGGGGGTCTCGACGCGCGATCGCCGTGCTTATCCGCACTTCGACGTCTTCGCCGCCGGCCTGGCTGTAGCGGAAGATGATCGTACGCGAGCTCTTGAAGGCGAACATCGCGCTGAGACTGCCTCCATGCACGAGCATCGTGCCGGGCTTGGCCTTGAAGGTGCGCCGCCCGACCTTGTAGAGCACGTGGACGGGGGTGCCGTCGGGTGCCGAGGCGCGGCGGCGGCCGTGCAGGCAGGTGAGCCGACCCGTGAAGCGGTAGCGCCGGCCTCGACGCAGCATGGGTACACCCTTGCGGGTATAGCCGAGCGGCGCGGAGGCAAGGCGCGTCTCCAGCATCGGCGAAGGGCAGACAGGCGGCACCCGCGGCGGCGGTTCTTTGAGCGGATGTTTGTGGGCGGGTTCTTCCGGCGGTTCGGTGGGCGGACCTTCGTGCATGGCTGAGATCCCGACCGTGACCGTGTTGCTACCGGACGGAACGGGGTCCAGGACTTCGATCGGTGCTTCGAGCAGCGTGCCGGTATTGCCGACCGCGTCGGTCACAGTGACGAGCAGCACATGCGAGCCGGCGGTGCCGACGTCGATCGAGAGCGGGATGTTTGACACGGCTTCCGGACACGGAGGCGCGGAGCACAGGTTCACGGACGCGGTGTTGCCGTCGATCGAGGCCTGCGCGCTTGCCAAGCCGGAGCCCGTGTCGCTGGCGTCGATCTTCAGGCTCAGCGTCGAGCCCGCTTCTGCGGGGCTCTGCACCTCCCCGACAGCTCCGCTGGGCGTGCTGTCCCGCACGCCCAGCGTGATTGATGAAGATCTGAATGTCATGGTCGCCTGAGCACTGGAGGTAACGAGCACCGCCGCCGCGACCATGACGGCCGCGACGGCGGTGATGCTCCTCAGGCGCCTCGACGTGCGCCTGCTTTGTTTCATCTCACTGCTTTGAGCTACGGGGTGGTGGTTGACAGGGTCAGCGTGATCGTCTTTGCGTAGGTGCCGGTGTGCAGATGATCGTGTAGCCCGATCTTCTGGTTGAACGTCACCGTCATTTCATCTTCACTGAACGGTTTGGCGTATGTCAGCAGCGTCGTCGGTGCTACCAACGACGTGAGGGCGCCGCCAACTCCTCCCTGTGTGGATGTTGCCTTGCTTTCGAGCGGTTCAGGCAGCTCATAGGTTTCTTTGAAGGCCCCATGAGTGTATGCCTGCACCAAATGTCCGGTGTCGGTGGCGCTCGCATCTTCGGCGACCAGCTTGCTTTCAGCTGCCGTGCTCGTCGCCTTCAGACCACAGGTGTTGTGGTATTCCTGCGTTTTGCCCGGAACGAACGAACCCAGCACCACCGGCGAGCAGGTCGTTGCCAGCGTTTGCGTGAATGGCACTTTGCCTTCCACGACTACCCCGACGGACGCCGTCACGACCGCGGTCGCCGCCGATTCGGCCGGGAGCGACGCGCCACTGCCGTTCGAAGCGACGACAACTACGCGGATCTCGTGTTCGATGTCGGCGCTTGTCAACGTGTATTCCGCTGCCGTTGCCCCGGCGATGTTCGCGCACGATGTACCGGAGGAGTTGCAATCCTCCCACTGGTAGGTGTAGGAGGTCGGCGACCCGGTCCACGTGCCGTTGGTCGTTTTCAGTGTCTGGCCGTTGTACGACGTCCCGCTTATTATCGGCAGGCCTGTGTTCACCGGCCCCGAGCTGAAGGTCGCCGTGACCGACTCGGCAGCGCTCATCGGATTGAACGAGCATGATCCGGTGCCTGAGCAGGCCCCGCCCCACGCCACCGAATAGCCGGTTGCCGGCGCCGGCGTCAATGTGACGGGTACTTCTTCGAATTCGGCGCTGCATGCTGTGTGACCCTGACCGCATTCAATGCCGGCGGGGGTCGACGTCACGGTACCTTCGCCTGTGACCGTCACGGTGAGGGTGTGCTTTGGAGTGGTCACCTTGACATTGAAGGACGCTTTCGCGGTGTTTTCGTGACCGTCCACGGCGGTGCATTCTACTTTGGTCGTGCCCACTTTGAACGTAGCGCCCGATGCGGGCACACAGCTCAAGGACTTGACCAGCGCGTCGGTGTCGGTCGCTTCAACGCTATAAGTGACCACCGCTCCCGACGCACTTGTAGCCGGAGTAACTATTTCCGCCGGCACCGTGATCTGAGGCGGCGTCGAACTGTACTGATCGGCGCCGATGTCGCACGCGGCAGGACGCGGATAACCACGCTGATCGGCCGCAGGACACTTTGCCGTGTCACCGGCGCCGATCGTCGGGCTGCCCGCTTTCTCTGAGTAGAGCGTCGTGGAGCCACCATCGTTGCTCAACGACGACTGCAACAAAGGTGTCTTGCTCTGGAACGCCGCTTCGCCACCACAACTGGCGTCGGAGGCAAGGCTATGATCGTTCGTGATGGCAATACTTCCGCACTGCGCGGAGCCGCCATTGAGAGCGACGATTGTGTTCGTCAGGCTCAGCGTGCCTGTGCCTGCCCCGATGCCGCCTGAGGCGTTATGCACGACTGTCACGTTCTGCAGGCTCGCCGTGCCTTCGTCGACAAGACCGAATTCATGGCCGTCGGAGAGCGTCGAGTTGGTCAGATTGGTGGTCGCGCCACTCTCAACGATAATCTGGGTGCCAAGGTTGCCGGAGATCGTCGCGTTTTCGACATCCAGAGTTCCTTGATCGTCGATCCCGGCGTTCCCTCCGCCACCACCACTGGTGACAACGACGTGCTTGAGCGTGGCCGTCACGCCCGTCTTGACGATGAACAGTTCTTTTTCTGAAACTCCTGCAACTTCTGTGACGGCGCCTCCGTTGATCTGGACGCCAGGCGTAGCTTCACCGATTTTGCCCGTCGGCCCCGCCAGCGTCTGAGTACCGCCCGTGTTGGTGAAGATCAGCGTTTTTCCCGGCAGGTATGTGCCGGCCGTGAGTTCGATCGTGTTCGCCACGCCGTTCCCGTTGGCCGAGGTGACCGCTGCTTCGAGTTCCGCAGTGTTGTGAACGACAAAAGTTGCGGCGCCCGCCCCAGTAGCCAGCATCAGCGATGCTGTAGCCGCCAAAGTGAGCGCAGCCACATACATTCGCAAACGCGCAAGCCATTTATGGCTCATTGAATCCTCCAGTACGGTTTTGTAAAATACGTATTTGGGCATCTTTGATGCATCCTTCGATCATTGACCGTCGAGGACATCCAGGCCTCTCGCTGAGACACGGTCGCTACTCAACATTGAGCAGGAGTCGAAATTACCAAGCTCCCGTGAACCAAGGCAAGGCCGTTTACCGCATAGTCACGACCATTTACCGCTTAGTCACGTTTGCCACTGATAACATTCTGTTCACGTTTTCATATCGTGTCGATGACAGTTGGTTGCGGCGGATGCAACAAGCTGCTGCCGTGTCAGCTTTTCCCCGCCCTCTGTCACAGGTCGGCGGAGACCCGTTTACAGGTCGTTCACTTTTGGCGCTACTCGATACCTGAAAATGCCCGGACCTCGGCGCGAAGGTCGCAGTCAAGCGCACCGCCACAATCCCCTAGCTCCCCAGCGATCCAATGACGAGTTCGAGTAAAAAGACCGCTTCTACAACTAGCGCTGCAGCCACAGCCTCCGCATTCAGGAGGTCGCGCTTTGCCGGGCTGCGCCGCGGCGTTTCTGTCGTGTTGGGGGTGCTCGCAGAGAGTCCGCTGCTGACCGGCCTGGCAGCGACAGCGGTCTTGCTGGTGGTCCTCTTCTTCGTCGGCCTGTCGATCATCGGGCCTCACTCGGCCGGACAGCAGACCACGCTCACCAACGCCACCGAACTGATCTCCCACGGACAGGCGACGCAGGCAACGCTCCTCGACCAGGACTCACAGCTGGAACTGCGCACAGACAATGGCCAAGCGCTATGGGCAACCTACCCGCATTCGGACTCCTACACGGGCACACTGATTGCTCTCCTTCAGGGCAAGCACGTACCCACCACCGTCAACCCGCAGTCGGGCAAGGCGATCCTGCGTGCGACCGTCCAGTTCCTGCTACCGATCCTCATTCTCGTCACGCTGTTCGCCTTCTTTATGACGCTTGTGCGAGAGCAGGGAGCGGCCTTTGCGTCTTTTTCGAAGTGGAGCGGTAGCGAGCAGAAGGCCGGAGAGGGCCGAACAACGTTTGCTGATGTAGCCGGCGCCCCCGAGGCGCTGATCGAGTTGGGCGAGGTCTGCGACTACCTCGAGAACCCGGGACGCTACGCCCGCCTCGGCGCCAAGGCGCCCAAGGGAGTAATACTCACCGGGCCGCCGGGCACAGGAAAGACGCTGCTTGCACGTGCCGTCGCCGGTGAGGCACAAGCCAATTTTTTCTCCCTCTCCGGCTCGGAGTTCGTCGAGTCGCTGGTGGGCGTCGGCGCCGCCCGCGTGCGTGACCTCTTCCATCAGGCACGCGAAGTCGCGCCGGCCATCATCTTTATCGACGAGCTCGACGCGATCGGTCGACAGCGAGGCGCAGGTATGGGACAGGGCAACGATGAGCGCGAGCAGACGCTCAACCAGATCCTCGTCGAGATGGATGGGTTCGGGGCAGAGTCAGGCATCGTGATCATGGCCGCGACCAACCGGCCGGACATCCTCGACAACGCGCTGCTGCGACCAGGCCGCTTTGACAGGCAGGTCGTCGTCGACGTCCCGGACGTACACGGGCGCACTGAGATCCTGGAACTGCACGCCGGCAGAAGCCCAATCTCACCGCAAGCCGACCTGATGCGCATAGCCCACCAGACGCCGGGCTTCACGGGCGCCGACCTCGCGAACATCATCAACGAGGCCGCGCTACTTACCGTGCGTGCCGGCAAGCAACTCATTGAGCAGGAAGAGCTCGAGGAGGCAATCGACCGGGTTATGTCCGGGCCCGCACGCAAGAGCCACGTGCTCTCACGGGACGAGGTCTGGCGGATCGCCGTGCACGAGTCCGGACATGCGATCGTCGCCCGCGCGATCGGCAACTCGGCGGCGCTCCAGAAGCTCTCAGTCGTGGCGCGCGCCCGGGGACGCGGCGGCGCGACCGTTTACTCGAGCGAAGACAAGCTCATGTTGACGTACCTCGACCTGACGAAGAATCTGATCACGACCATGGCGGGGGTGGCAGCCGAGGACTACGTCTTTGGCATGCTTTCCACCGGAGGCGAGAACGACCTCGACGAAGCAACGAAGACCGCCCATGCGATGGTTTCGGTCTGGGGCATGAGCGAAGCGATCGGGCCCGTGACTGTGGGTGAGAAACCCGGCGAGATCTTCATCGCCCGCGACCTGGCAAAAACAGCGAACATCGCCGCGGCGACACACGAACTTGTGGACAGCGAGACGCGGCGGCTGACCCATGACGCGGAGGACACTGCGAAGCAAATAATCGAGATGAACAGGGCGATCCTGGAGGAGCTTGCCAATACGCTCCTCGATGCCGAGACGTTGAGCGGGCCGGCGCTCGATACGTTCCTCGAGGCTGTGCTCCCATGGCGAGCACCGCTAGTGAAGGGCGTCAACGGCCATGTGCCGCCGGTGGCCCTGCGAGAAGCTGTCGGCGTCGGCGACATCGACGGTTCGCCCGGCGACGCTGAAGCTCTCTGACTCGTGGTGAACCGTCCTGCCTCCCAAAGGGCCAGCCGAGTGGTCCTGGCAATAACTGGAACCGCGGCAGCCCTCGCCATTGGGGGATGCGGAGAAGTGTCCGGCGTCTCAAAGCTGACGGCTGCCACAAAGCAGGCCGCCGCCGCAAAGCAGACAGCTGTCGCAAGGACGGCGGAGGCGCCTGCCCCGACCAACAAACTTCTCGCGACAGTCAGCACCACAGGGGGGGAAGCGACCTTGACCGACTCAGGCGGTCACACCATCACCCGTTTGCACAGCGGCTGGTACACGATATTCGTCACTGTTGACGCCGCAGGTGCGGATTTCCACCTCACCGGTCCGAGCGTAAACTCAGCCACCAAAGCGAAGGTCCCGGGCGTGGCGCTATGGGGAGTCCACCTCCTCAAGGGCACGTACCGCTATATGAATGATCACGATACACGTGCCACGACGCACGTGCTCTCCGTCAACTGATCGGGGCAGCGCAGCGCGATTCGCGCGTTGCGACTCGTCTCCCCTCGCCGTCTCTCAAGGTGTGGCGGCGAATACCTGTTCGAGGTGACGAGAGACGATCTTTTCGATTGCCACCGTGCCCGTCGGGTTATGATCGCCGCCTGGCTGATAGGTGCGTTCCGCGAGCGCGACGCCTTCCAGAGCAAGACCTCGGGAAAGTGCCCGCTGGATGGCGCTCGGCTCGGCGGAGCGTGCGTCGCGCGCGGCGGCCTCGAGCAGCCGGATCGTTTCGAATCCGAGACCGGGAAAGCTACCCACCGGTTCAGCGCCGAACTGTTTCTCGTAGTCGCTTACGAAGCGATGCGCCGACGCGCTTTCACGTGGGAAGCCATAGGAAGGAAAAACGGCATCTTCGAGCGCACCGACGTTGCTTGTCAGTGTGAGTCGAGTATCCAAGGCCGAGGTGCCTGCCACATTCTGGGTTACGCCCCGCGCCTCGAGGCCGGCCGCCAGTTGATTGACCAACGGAGGGGGCAGCGCGGTGAAGATGGTCGAGGGACGAGGGTTGACAGCCTCGATCGTATGCGCCAAGCTCGAGACGTCTCCTAGCGTCATCGCAACCGAGGCGCTACCTACGATCCGTATGCCCTTGCGCTGCGCGGCAGCGCGAAAGTAGCTCGTCATCAGTTCGGCATAATGACTGCCGGGTGCGTCGACTATAAAGACACTTCCATAGCCGACCGTGCGCATAAAGCCGGCCAGACCCATCGCTTCGTCGCTCGGCTTCATCCCAACGGGCCAGTACGTCGAATAGCGTCGCCCTGCCGAGGGGTCAGGGTTGCAAGGAGCGAGCATGAGCGTCCCGTACCGGGCCGCTCCCGCGGCGAGGCTCAGTTGCGATTCCGTGTCGCACGGCAGAATCAGGGCGGCGGCAGCCTCGGAGTGCAGCCGACCCTCCACGGCAGCGGGGGAAAGACCTTCCAGGTCCTGAGGTACAAGCTTGATCCGAACATGCCGGTCAATTCCGCCCGTGGCGTTGAGCTCGTCGACCGCGACCGTGGCACCCTGTGCAATGGAGGCGTTCTGTTCGGTGAACAAGCCTGATGACGGCTGGTCGATCGCCACAACCATCACTCCATGTCCCAACGAGCGCGTCACGACTGCATCCCCTTTCGGGGAAGGGACACTCCGTTGGATAACCGGTTGCTTGCCGGAGGCCGGACGCACCGAGCTGCGCGACCCCCGGCCACCTATTATCAAGACCACGCCAAGCACCACGGCACCGGCGGCCAGAGCCGCCAGAACCGAGCGCAAGACCCCAGGACGGCCCGGCACGCGCAGATTCATCATTTACGCAAATCCTGCGGTCGGCCGAGCCTCGAGCCTGTCCAGTTGCTACTCACCGGCCGCCAGAACGATGTCCACGATGCTGCCCGTGGACAGGCTGGCTGGGGTTGCGAGAAGACTGTCGTCCATGCCGCATACAGCCAAGCGAAGCCTCGATGCCGTTCGCTGCCTGGCTCCAAGTCGCAGCGAGCTTCGCGGGAATCTTCGGCCTGTTCCTGTGCTGGTCGTCTCTGATCACCTCGACGAACTGTTCAAGGTCCTCGCAGACAAGCTGCGTGCTTTTTCGCCGGTCGGCCTTTTTCGCCGTCGCGGCACGCGACGAAATACGCCCTGTGTCGCATTTCGAGGAATGCCGATAGCCGCTCAGCCCGCCAAGACTGTGCAACGCATCGCTCAATAGACAGGAGAGCTCATTGTGAATCTGGTGCTGAATGTTTGACGACCTGACTTCTTGAAGAAGATCGCGTAGCTTGGCTTCAGACGTGGTTTCAGGCGGAGTAATTTGCGCGGCTTGGTAGGTGAAGTGGTCGGTGTTGCTGGTTGTGCTGGTCCCGGCGGGGGTCTTGACCGTCACGTCGATCGTGCCCGGCGTGTGCGCGGGATCCTTGACCGTGACTTCGGTGCCGCTCACGACTTTTAGTTCTGTCGCGGCGGTCGTCCCGAACTTCGCTTCGGTCGCGCCTTCGAAATGTTCACCCTTGATCGTGACCGTGGTGCCACCCGCTTCAGGGCCTTCGTTTGGAGCGACGCTCGTAACAACCGGTAGTGCAGGCGGCGGCGGGGCTGGGGCTTGGTAGGTGAAGTGGTCGGTGTTGCTGGTTGTGCTGGTCCCGGCGGGGGTCTTGACCGTCACGTCGATCGTGCCCGGCGTGTGCGCGGGATCCTTGACCGTGACTTCGGTGCCGCTCACGACTTTTAGTTCTGTCGCGGCGGTCGTCCCGAACTTCGCTTCGGTCGCGCCTTCGAAATGTTCACCCTTGATCGTGACCGTGGTGCCACCCGCTTCAGGGCCTTCGTTTGGAGCGACGCTCGTAACAACCGGTAGTGCAGGCGGCGGCGGGGCTGGGGCTTGGTAGGTGAAGTGGTCGGTGTTGCTGGTTGTGCTGGTCCCGGCGGGGGTCTTGACCGTCACGTCGATCGTGCCCGGCGTGTGCGCGGGATCCTTGACCGTGACTTCGGTGCCGCTCACGACTTTTAGTTCTGTCGCGGCGGTCGTCCCGAACTTCGCTTCGGTCGCGCCTTCGAAATGTTCACCCTTGATCGTGACCGTGGTGCCACCCGCTTCAGGGCCTTCGTTTGGAGCGACGCTCGTAACAACCGGTAGTGCAGGCGGCGGCGGGGCTGGGGCTTGGTAGGTGAAGTGGTCGGTGTTGCTGGTTGTGCTGGTCCCGGCGGGGGTCTTGACCGTCACGTCGATCGTGCCCGGCGTGTGCGCGGGATCCTTGACCGTGACTTCGGTGCCGCTCACGACTTTTAGTTCTGTCGCGGCGGTCGTCCCGAACTTCGCTTCGGTCGCGCCTTCGAAATGTTCACCCTTGATCGTGACCGTGGTGCCACCCGCTTCAGGGCCTTCGTTTGGAGCGACGCTCGTAACAACCGGTAGTGCAGGCGGCGGCGGGGCTGGGGCTTGGTAGGTGAAGTGGTCGGTGTTGCTGGTTGTGCTGGTCCCGGCGGGGGTCTTGACCGTCACGTCGATCGTGCCCGGCGTGTGCGCGGGATCCTTGACCGTGACTTCGGTGCCGCTCACGACTTTTAGTTCTGTCGCGGCGGTCGTCCCGAACTTCGCTTCGGTCGCGCCTTCGAAATGTTCACCCTTGATCGTGACCGTGGTGCCACCCGCTTCAGGGCCTTCGTTTGGAGCGACGCTCGTAACAACCGGTAGTGCAGGCGGCGGCGGGGCTGGGGCTTGGTAGGTGAAGTGGTCGGTGTTGCTGGTTGTGCTGGTCCCGGCGGGGGTCTTGACCGTCACGTCGATCGTGCCCGGCGTGTGCGCGGGATCCTTGACCGTGACTTCGGTGCCGCTCACGACTTTTAGTTCTGTCGCGGCGGTCGTCCCGAACTTCGCTTCGGTCGCGCCTTCGAAATGTTCACCCTTGATCGTGACCGTGGTGCCACCCGCTTCAGGGCCTTCGTTTGGAGCGACGCTCGTAACAACCGGTAGTGCTGGTGGCGGTGTGGTCACCGTCACGTTGAATGAAACAGTCGCTTTGTTTTCATGGCCATCGACGGCGGTGCATTCGACTTTGGTCGTGCCAACCGGGAAGGTCGCGCCCGATGCGGGCACGCAGTTCAGGGACTTGACCAGCGCGTCGGTGTCGGTTGCTTCAACGCTGTAGGTGACCACCGCTCCTGATGCACTCGTAGCTGGAGTCACTATTTCCGCGGGCACCGTGATGTGAGGCGGCGTCGGGCTGTACTCGTCGGCGCCGATGTCGCACCCCGTGCCGCCGACATCAGGACGCGGATAACCTCGCTGATCGGTCGCCGGACACTTAGCCGGATCGCCAGCATCGATCGTCGGGCTGCCAGCCTTCTCCGAATAGAGCGTCGTGGAACCGCCATCGTTGAGCAGCGATGTCTGCAGCAGCGGTGTCTTGTTCTGGAACTGCGCTTCGCCACCACAGCTTGCGTCGGAGGCAAGGCTGTGATCGTTTGTGATGGTGTTGCTCCCGCACTGCGGCGAGCCGTTGAGGCCGACGATCGTGTTCGTCAGACTCACCGTGCCTGAGCCGGTGCCTCCAACGCCGCCAGAGGCGTTACGCACGACCGTCACGTTCAGGAAGCTCGCCGCGCCTTCGTCAACGAGACCGAATTCATGGCCGTCGGAGAGCGTCGAGTTGGTCAAATTAGCGGTCGCGCCACTCTCAACAAAAATCTCGGTACCAAGGTTGCCGGAGATCGTCGCGTTTTCGACGTTCAGAGTCCCCCGATCTTCGATCCCAGGACTCCCCCCCGCTTCGCCGCCACTGGTGACAACGACGTGCTTAAGCGTCACCGTCGCGCCTTCACTGACGAGGAACAATTCGTGTTCAGATACCCCCGCAACCGGGGTGACACTGCCTCCGTTGACCTGCACGCCAGGCGTAGCAACACCCATCGTGCCCGCCGGTCCCGCCACCGTCTGCGTTCCGCCCGTATTGGTGAAAACCAACGATTTGGTGGGCAGATAAGCGCCAGCCGCAAGTTCGATCGTATTCGCAACGCCGTTCGCATTAGCTTTAGTGACCGCTTCTTCAAGCTGCTTGGAGGTGCTCACCTTAAAGGTTTCGGCGCTCGCGGGGCTTGCCGCCAGCATGCCGAGACACGTCACTGCGACCGTCAGCTTTAGCGCGCTGCGGTAACGACTGAACAAGTTGACCCTCATCATCTTCACAGGCTCCTTTTCTACCAGAACGCTCGCCAAGGGAAAGTCGCCTGGGAAGAATATTCACACTTTAGATACACAAACTCCTCCATGTGAACGGGGGAGCCGGTTGGGCCGGCTCCCCCGTTCTGCAGATCCATTGCCATGGACTGACTGCCTATGCTCCTAGACGCCCGTGTCTAGAAGTTTTCCTGGAATCCCTGCTCGAGCTTTGGCAGCCAGCTCGACGGCAGTGGTGCGTAGTGGATTTTTCCGGGTACTTCCTGCCCGGCCGAGGAGAGGATGAACGTGAAGAACGAGTACATCGTCCGCCGCTGGTCGGCTGTGAGCCGGCTGATGGCGCTCTTTCCTTCTCCGTTGTTGCTGTTCAGGCCCGTGTACACCAGGTCAAACGTGAGTCCGCAGATCGGGTACTTGCTGCCCAGATCCGTGGCGTTCTCGTGGTTGGCGGGCGCGCTTGCGTACCCTTCGTTGTTGTTGCTCCAGTTATCTTCGGCGTTCAGCCCGACAGCGTCGCTGTTGCTGCTGCCCGGAGGGGCCGGCAGTGCGCTGTAGAGGCAGTTGGCCGGTCCGCCGCCAATGCTTGGCGCTTCGAATTTGGTCCCCGTGGCGTTCTGGACGCTCGCGAGCACAATTCCCGGCTGGCTTATGGCTTCGGCGAGGTCGATATAGCCGACGCCGCCCGCCGTTTCCTTGAGCTTTGCGATCAGTTCGGGGCCACCGCTTGCGGCTCCCGTGGTAATCGCGCTGCAAGTGCCTTCTTCGCCGACTTTTTGCTTGCCGGGCCATTCGGTGTTGGTCGTGAAGTACGCTTCCCAGTTCTGGGTGACGCCTGATATCACGCCGCAGGTCGCACCGGTCCGTTCGTTATCCACGCGAATCAGATACTGCTTCAGGATGTTCGTAGTCCCGGATGAGTCCTGGCGCACGACTCGCGTGACCGGTCCCGTGCATTCTTTCAGCGTCGGATTGGTCGCTACCAGTTCGGCGTCGTTCCAGTGCACGACATCGCCACCATAGAGACGCGAAACCTCCTTCGGGGTGAACTTCAGGCTCGTCGGCAACGTACCCGTTGGGCAGCTACCTCCAGCCCCACTCGTGAGGTGCATCGCAACCGTCACCGAGGAACCGCCGACCGGGAACGACATGACGTTGTCCTGGATGTCGTTGGCGGCGGGGAAGGGCGCTGACTTGGGTTCGAAAGGCGGTTCGAAAGTGATCGAGCAGCCACCCAACGCACCCGGTGCCCCGTCGAGCTGTTCAAGCTGCGCCCGGCTGTACGGGGTGTCTGTGCCCGCAAACGCATCCGTACGACAGCTCGCGGCCTTCAGCCCATTGCCCGACCCGGTGGCGCTCGCTGTAACGGCCTTCGGGTAGTTATAGGCAATCATATTGTTGCCGGCCGGGTCTCCCGCGAACTGTTCTGCAACGCTTCCGCAGAAGTCTTCGCCGTAGACTTTGGAGTATTCTTTCAACAAGATATTCTGATAGGTCGAGCCGCGTCCACTGATCTTGCCTTCGGAGGACTGACAACCGAGGCCTGCCGGGACGGCTGCTGAACTTGTATCCGCAAACACCATGCAGCAGATCGCGCTGAGCCCGATCAGCAGTGCGGCAAACGGGGCCAAGATGAATCGTTTCCGAACTGCGATGTCCATATATTTCTTCCCCTTGCTGGAGTCGAGGTAACGATGATCACTGACCTAGTTGCTCCGAACTGGTACACGGTCGTCCGCCTCTCAGTGACACGACACCAGTGACGAGCAAGACGCCCGCCCTGGTTGCGAAGCTTCCCAGGCATGAGCAATTATTCAGCTGGAGCAGAGGCCGGTGTTGCCCCCCAGTGAAGATCCTTGTGTCTTATCGGTGAAGGTCGTTACGCCGCGGTGAAGCGTGTGTCACCGCAGTGTGAACGTGAGCCAAGATGAACTTGCAACAAGTGCCCGCTGGGCGCAGGTAATATTTTTGGCTCGCCGATCGTGAACTTCCTGTGAACGCTCGATGTTCACGATCGGCCATCCGGCTAGCATCGTCCGCCATGCTCCGCCATTTCGGTTGGCTCGTCCTGCCGTCAAGCATCTTCATCCTCGCCCTGGCCGGGGCCCCAACGGCTAACGCCGCCGAAGGTGGCCCGACGGTTGCCTGCACGCAGAGCGCGACCACGACGACGACCATGCCTACGGGGGTCGAAGGCCCCCCCACGTCAGCTCCCGCCAGCCCGTTGCCTGGCAGCCCATGCTGGGTGGACGTCAACCCGTATCCCTTCGGCAGCGAAGGCACCCCCGTAGAGACCCCAGCCCAGCCTTGCTCACTCGTCTTCAACGGAGTAGCCCCACCTGGGAGCCAGTGCGCACTCACAGTGACGTCGATCGCGTTTAGGGCCTGGAATCGAGGGCTCGCGGCTACCACCACCAGCGAAGCGCCGGCGGACAATCCCTACGGAGTCTGGCTCTTCAACGGCGTCACGTGGTTCCCGAGCCCGGGCTTCCCGGGCTACAACGTCTGCCCGGGCCACACAGTCGTGTGGGCGGGCAAGCTCGACTACTGGCTGATCGGGGGACCTACCGATCTGAGTTGGAGCCGTCTGTGCCGTTTCGACGGCGCCACTCTCGAATGGGAGACGCTGGAACTTCCGGCGGCGACGAAGCAGCACGTGACCGTGGTCACGGGTAAAGAAGAAAGGCGCAGGCCCGGCGGGATAACCTCGGCCGCCTGCCTGGCCTGGAACGACTGCTGGTTCTTCGGCACCTACGGCACCGTCGTCCACTGGGACGGGACGCAGCTCAGCGACGCCTCGCCTGAAACCATCACTGAAGTGGCTCCAAGGCGAATACACTGCAGCGGTCGCCCGCCAGGATCCGCAGGGCGACCCGTTTGGCGTGGCCGTCGACGCCACAACCGAATTCCACGGCGCCACATCGCTGAGCGAAGTCCTCTCAGAACACGAAGGGACGCCCCCGCCCGAGATGCAGGCCTCGAGCGGTGGGCTCTTCGCGCCGGTCCCGTTCACGCCGCCCACGAGCCCGCAGGAACACGATCCCTACCGGACCGACCCCGTTGCGGTCGACTTCGACGCCTCGGGCCAGGGTTGGGTGGCCGGCAACCCCGCCGGGTTGCGTATTGCTTCCAGGTATGAATTCCGGCCCGCCTCGCCGTCACTCCCGCCGCCGCCCTCACCGCTTGTGCCGGTGTCGACATCCGGGGCGAGCACAACCTGCGCGGGCCCGCCGGAACGCCGTTTCACCTTCACGCCCCTTGCCTTCAACGCCGCCCAACCGACCGACTCCTTCCTGTGGTCTTCGATCGCGGTCATCCCGGGCTCGGGCGAAGCGCTTGCGGGCGGCAGCTTGCTCCCCCATAAGGAAGGTGCGGCCCAAGACCCAAATACGAGACCGGTCGAAGGTGAACCAGTCATCGCCCAGGCGGCCTGCGACGGAGCCACCACCGTCACGCGCTTTCACGTCGAAGACCCAACCTATAAAGGCTCCCTGCCCAAGCCGCCGCTCGTGCCCGCCGACCGCGAAGGCTATGTGAGCGCGATCGCCGCCAACGCCCCCAACGACGCGTGGGTCGCAACCAGCACAGGCAGCGTTTTCAACGAAACCGGGAACTCTGTGTTGCAGCCACCCCACCTTTACCGGCTGACCGATGGATCCAAGCCAGACGCCCCGGAAGGCGACGACCTCGAAGAACGGCCGCTGGAACTCAACCTCGATCCGCCGATCCTCATACTCGAACCCCCACCGCCTCCGCCACCACCGCCTCCCCCGGCGACCGTCATCAAGACGCACACGGTCAAGCTGCCGGCAGCTATATACGGCGTCAAAGCCAGGCTACACGGCAAGCGCAACCTCAGTCTCTACCTGAGTTTTAGGATACGCCGCCCGGTCACGATCGGCGCACAGGCACTTCGGCACGGGCGCGTCGTCAGCGAGGCCCGTCCACGGCGCTTCGCGGGCCACCGAGGGCTGCTGATCCTCAAGCTCGATCGCAAGCGCTGGCCGACAAAGGTGCGTTTCGTCGCGTGAGCAACGCCTGTAAGTAACGGCTTCTTCACCACACACATGTACGAGGACTTCAAGATGCCCGCTTCTGCGTGGCGTGATCCGCAAACGGTTCGTTACGCCAACGGCCATGAACCAGACACTTGTGAGATCTAAGACGATGACGGTGCTCGCGTGAGGAGGTTCTTCCTTCTTGCGCTTGTCTTCGCAGGCACCATCGCCGCCCCCCCGCCCGACAGCGGCGCATCGACGATCACCGAAACACAGTCCGGGCGGGTTGCTTCTGCGTCGGGGCAAGAAGAAGGCTTGACGTCCGACAGCAGCGCGGCTTCCACGGCCGCGCCCTCCCTACCGCCATCGACCCAAGACTCCACCTCAGCTTCACTCTCCTCGCCGCCCTCGACGACACCCGAAGCCCCAGAAACCACAACGACACCCGCCACGGGGCCAACAGCCCCGCCTCCCGTCGTGGTTTCACATGCCCAGCAGCCGACCGAGGCCACCCCGAAGCGCCGCTCGCCGCGGACGCCTACTACGAGGCAACCAGTTGTAGTCAGAGAAGCCGGCGGCGCGATATCAGGTACGCCCTCGCCGTCCCGCCCCGCTGGAACGCCGCCCCTCGGACCAAACCCAAGCGCATTCGAACCGCTCATACCCTCGTCCGCTCTGATGCTCCCGGGCACGAGCCCAGTACTGAACTTCTTCATCAACACTTACCGCACACCGCCCTTCCTGCTACCGATTTATCTTGCCGCCGCCGAGCGCTACGCGGTTCCCTGGCAGGTACTGGCCGCCATCAACGAAGTCGAGAGCAACTACGGCTACGACCTCGGCGTCTCGAGCGCCGGAGCGGAGGGGTGGATGCAATTCCTGCCGGAAGAGTGGTCCGCCTACGGCGTGGACGCCAACGGCGCCGGCGTGCGCGATCCCTACAACCCCGCCGACGCGATCTTCGCGGCTGCCCGCTACCTTCAGGCAGCAGGCGCCGCTCACGATTTGCGCGCGGCGATCTACGCCTACAACCACTCCTCGGGCTACGTCGAATCGGTGCTGCTGCGCGCCCGGCTGCTCGGGAAGACCCCGCGGTCGATGATCGGCGGCCTGACCGCGATCGTCGATGGACGCATTCCCGTTGAGGGTGCAGGCGAACTCGCCTCGACACCCGCGTGGGCCAAGGTAGCCGCCGCCCCTGGCGCCCCCGCTTTGAGACCTACCATCGTGGGAGCGAATATCGCTACCGCTCCAGACGCGCCCGTTCTCGCCGTTCAGAGCGCCGAAGTCATCCGCATCGGGCGCGATGCGAAGCTGGGTCACTTCATAGAGCTTCGCGACGCCTACGGAGACCTCTACACCTACGCCAGGCTCAGGCGGGTCATCAAACGTTACAGGCTCGCGCCGCAACCACGGCACACCGGCTCAGCGACGGCGCCGAGCGGACGTGCAACCCGGTCCGCCGGCATGCGGTTGGCGCCGCTGCGCAGGGGCACATGGGTCACGCCCGGGACCGTGCTCGGCAACGTGCCGGGTCGCTCGCATGGCGGGCGAGCACGCTTCCTCTTCGAGGTTCAACCGGCGGGCGCCGGTGCGATCGATCCGCGCCCGTTGCTCAAGGCCTGGCGTCTGCTGGGCCAAGCGCAGGGCCACCCCCAGCGGGGCACTCAGCCGCTCTTCGGCCCCAACGCCCGCGACGGACTCATCGAGGAGATCCGGTTGATGAGCAAGCGCCAACTGGAGACTCGCCTGCTGTCCGATCCAGCGTTGCGCAGGACGATCTTCACGTTGGAGGGTGTTCCGATCCGTGGCAACCACCCTCTGGGCTTGCTCGCCAAGCTGGCGGCCGCCAGGCTCTCCTCGAGCACCGTGCACCCCGGCCCGGTGCTGGGCAGCGCGCAGTGGCCAAGGCTGATCGCTCATATATCGCGGCTGCCACAACCGCACGTGCCGCGGCGACCGACCAGCGCCGCGCTGGCCGACACCCCGAGCTCGCCCGCGCCGGCCGCCTCGCCGCCTGCCTGGCTGCCGCTGGCGCTCAGCGGGCCTGCACCTGGGGGTCAGACTGCTGCACCTGCTGGCCAGGGCATGCGGCCGAGCTCCGGCGATGGCCCGCTGAGTCTCGCTTCCCCCTTTACTGGCCCGACCGTGCCGGGGACGGCGCTGCTTGACCCGACATCGCTGCAACCCAAACCGGCGGTCATCCTGGAAACCGGACCGGCCGGGCCCGACTTCATAGGTGAATCCCTCATCACTCTCAAGCTCAACACGACACTGGCCACCGAATCGATCGAATCGATCGTGTTCGAGATTCGACCGGATGAGAGCTCAACCTGGCAGGAAGTCGAAAGCACGAAGAGCCCAACCCAGCCGTATGCGTTCCTGCACCCGGAAGAAGAAATAGCACAGGACGGTCCGTATGAACTACGTGTCGTCGTCACTGAAAAGACAACGCACACCCAATATGAATCGCCGACGATCGAACGGCTGATCGTCGTAGGGGAATCGCCTGTCGTGAAGCTCGCCGTCCCCGAATCGCCGCTGCGCGGCGTGGTCAAGCTCCAGGCCGAAGTCCCTCACGGCGTCGAAATCCAGCCGATCCGCTTCGAATGGGCTCCTTCGGGCACCGGCGCCTGGAGGCCGGTACCAGCCGTGCCCAGCGGAAGCGAACCCACGAGTTGTGCAGGCACGGCGACGACGGCCTGCCTCGATACCGCGACGAGCGAAGCGCCGAACGGTCGCGACGACTTCCGCGTCGTGCCGGCCGGCGGGGAAGAGCTCAGCTTCGTCTCGCTCCCGGTGCGCGGTCGGCTGGTGGACAACACCCCCCCGGAAGTCGGAAAGGTCGAACTGGAACCAGCTAGCTCGCCTTTGAGCGGTGATGTCACCCTCAAGGTGACGACCAACGATCCTAACCTCTCCAATGGAGAACCGGGCTCGGGTGTGGCATCTGTGATCTTCGAACGGGCCCGTGCCGGCAGCGCGGCGTGGACGCGGCTCCCGGGGGGCGAAGTGACGGTTGCCTCCTCCTCGAGCGCCGGTACATACACCCACCGACTGCACACCGAAATCCTGGAAAATGGCCGCTACATGCTCCGGGCGCGCGCCCTCGACGCCGCCGGCAATCAGGCAACCTCGCAGGAGACGGAAGTCGAAGTCGCCAACACGGTGTCGGCACCCTCGGTCTCGGCGTCGATCACAGGCGTTGTGGCGCCCGCTGAAGACATCACGATCCTCGGCACCGTCTCCGCCGGTGCCAGTCCGCGGCACGAAGCAGAAACCTGGGCCTACGGCATTACGCGCGCACCGCCGGCGGCGACGGGCACGGGTCGGCTCGAATACACGGCTGAAGGCCACCAGCTCGTGCTGCTGCGCTATGCACAACAGAGCGGCTGGCAGATCGCCGACGTGCCGCGCGAAGCTGGCGGCGCGAAGCCGTTCCAGTTGGTGCCCGCCGACGAGCTCGACATCAACGCCGGCGGCGGGATCAGAGTGACCGGCGCGATGGCGCCCTCCGGCGAGGCGTGGCTGGGTCTGGTCGAGACCCCGCGCGAAGGCGCCAAGACGATCGGCTTCTTCCACAGAAGTCCCGGCGGTCGGTTCGAATACGACAAGGGCGCCACGGAAACCACGGCGCCCTTGCTGGAATCAGGCAAAGCGCAGCTGCGTATCGGCCAGGATCCCGAAGGGCATGTGTACGGCATGCTGAGCGCGAACACCCCAGAATACGCGCTTCTGAAGGAAGGCGCATGGACGCGCGAATCACCTCTGCAGCGGCCCTCCAACATTCCCAGCGGCGAACCGATGACCCTCCGAGTCGGCGACGTCCAGGGCCCAGGCGAAGCCTGGGGCGCGTTCTCTCTCCCCAATCCTCAGGGGCACGGACTCATCCTTGGCCATCTCTACAACCGCGAATGGCACTTCCCCCCCAGCGGGATCGGCCTCGATGCGCTCGACCTCAGCGGTGCCCTGGCCGGTCACAGCAACTACGTAGAACCGACAGCGCTGAAAGTCGAGCCGGGCGGCGGCATCTGGATCGAAGCGAAGGTTTATCTGAACAACCACGAAAGCGGCCACGTGGTGGCGCGCTACGACGGCAGTACCGGCAAGGTCACCAACTCGTGGTGCATGCTGCCGGTGGCCAACTCCTGCGAAGAACCGCTCGGCTCGGCGGCAGTGCCCGATGCGTTCTTCGCGACCGAAAGCGGACCGGTCGCACTCTCGCTGCACGAAGGAGTCGTCGACATCTACGCTCGTGGTCGCTGGACGAGCGTCCTGGCACCCGGCCACGGACCAGAAAACGGGGATGCGTTTGCCGGCCCAAACGCCGGCTGGCTTGGCGGCACGAAGGCACTCGGGCAGTGGTCCTCAGAACAAACTTCGAGCCTGCTCACGCCGTGGCCGCTGCCCGACCGCTCGCCGTTGACAAGCGTCGCGCTGGCGCCGGGCAGTAGCGCGGGGGCCAGCGAATCGGGTGCGCTGGCGGTCGGCCTAGACGGCGCGACGTTGCGCTACGACGCTTCAACCGGCTGGCAGGTTGAGCCAGCCGCCCCACGCGCTCACCACCTCAACCTGCTCGGCGTCGCCTTCAATGGGCCCTCCAGCGCCTTCGCCGTCGGGCAGTTCGGCGTCATCCTACGCTGGGACGGCACGTCCTGGTCTGAAGATCCGCAGTCGCTCTCGCTCACACCGTCGCAGCTCAACGCCGTGGCGTTCGCCGGCGACGGCGAAGGCTGGGCCGTGGGAGCCAACGGAACGATCCTTCACTACGACGGGCAGCGCTGGAGCATCGAAGATCCTCCGCCCGCAGAGTCCGGGGAGAACATCAGCTCGGTCGCGGTGACCGGCTCGGAAGCCTTCGCCGTCGCCGGCGGCAACCTGATCGAGCGCCGGCCCGGCGGCGGTTGGGAAGCGCTCGAAGAATCGCTGCTACCGAATAACCCAAAGCCCACACCGAGCCAGTTGCGCCTGGTCGCCGGCCTGCCCGACGGGGGCGTGATCGCGGCCGGACGCTCGATCATGCTCGTTCGCGAAGCAGCCGGCCGCGGCTTCGAATACGCCGAACAGCCGCTGTCGGGCATCGCCGTCGCGCTCGCTCCGTTCCGCGAAGCCTCCGGCAAGCTGCGAGCCTACGTTTCGGTTGCGCCGCCGGTCAACTTGTTGAGCGGTGAAGTCGGCGGCTTTCCTCCCGGCGACGGCGAGCTGCTGCGCCAGAGCGGAAGCGGCTGGCAGGATCTGAGCCGCTCGCAGTACGCGGGGAACGTAATCGGTGGCGATGGGGCGGTCAAGAGCGATCCTGTGTTGGCGGTCGCCACCGACCCGACCGGCGAGCACGCTTGGGCTGTCGGCGGCTACGACGGCACTGAAGACGCCGCCCACCAAGGGACCACCGAAGTTCTCTCAGCCCGCCCTGCCGGCTGGAGGACCGCGTCGATCTGGCGCTATGACACGACAGGCAACGCACAACCCTCCGGCCTGACCTCCTCTGCCCCTAGCCTTCCGGCCAGGTCGGGGGTCGTCTCTTTCGCCTTCTTCACAAGCCCCGAGTGCAAGGTGCAGTGCTCGGCGGTGCCCAACGCCCAGCCCGACGTGAACCTGAGCGCGGCGGTCAAGCAGATCGCGACCTACGCCGCACAGCCGGGGGGTCCGGCGTTCGCCATGCTCGGCGGCAACACCGTCGGACCGCTGGAACACGAAAAAGGCGCGGAACCAGCAGCTGACTTCGCCCGCCTGCCCGAACTGCTTGCGCCACTCGGCGGCCTGCCGACATTCGCGGCCATCGGCCACTCTGACCAGCCGTATGAAACGCCCTTCTCGGAAGCATTCGCGGAAGCCCCGGAGCCGTTCGGCACAGGGGCGCCGGCCAACGGAATCGCGCCGGTCTCCTCGGGATCGCCGACGCCGAACGGAGACATCCATCGCTACTACGCCTTCGATGTTAACCAGAATGGCGCGACGCTGCGCGTGATCGTGCTCGACGACGCCGAAGGCCAGCTCGAAGCGGGTGCACCGACAACGGGGCAGCGGGGCTGGCTTGAAGAACAACTCACCGCCGCCGATGGGCGGGGGCTCCCGGTGGTGGTGATCGCCGCCACGCCGCTGCAAAGCGTCAAGGAAGGCGAATCCGTCGCCGCACTGCTTGCGAGCTCCGGTGTGCTGGCGGTGTTCACGACCAGCGAACGGCGACTTGACGAACGCCGCCTCATCCCCGAAAACCCTAGCTCTGGAGCGCCCCAGATCCCCGAGTACGAGGGCGCCTCGCTCGGCTACCAGAAGCCCCAGAACAATGGAGTGAAGTGGTATTTCGTGTCGGCCGACACGCACACGCGCGAAGTTCACGTCGCCGCCGTGCCCGTGATCGAGTCGCTCGCGCTCAAGCCGCTGGATGGGCTGAGCGTCGCCAGGAGCCTGACGCTGCAGTTCGAAGCGATCGCCCGCCGCCCCCCGGGCACGCTGGCCACGATCGCTGGGCGGCCAGAAGAACCGAGTGAACCTGGCGAACCGTTTCCCGGCTACGACAACTACATTGAAATCCCAGCGCCGAGTTGTGGGGCGAGACCGTGCGTGCAGCCCAGCTACGCATTTGCGAGCTCAGACCCGACGATTGGCGCCTTCGTGGAACCTAGTGGCCCAGGCTCGCCGCTCCCCAAGCTGGGCGCCGACGGGCACCCGATCGCCTCCTCTACTTCAAACCTATTCTGCGCGTACAACGCGGGCACGACCGTCGTCTCGATCACTACCGGCCTCTTGAGCTACTCGCTGCCAGTCACGGTCAAGCCAGGCGGCTTTGGGTCGCCCTGCGGCACGGTCTACCGGCCCGGTGTCGGCGAAGTGATCAGAGTCCATACCGCCCAGTCGCAGGGCAGAGTTGGTGGGGCGACAGCGCCGCCTCCACCTTCCCCGGCGCCCGCAGGCACATTCCCGGCGGCGCTTACTACGATTCCGCCTGCGCCGGCGCCGCTACCAGCGCCGCCCACGCCGCCAGCCACCAAGCCGCTCGCGCCGCCTGCGACCAAGCCGATACCGGTAGAACCGCCCCCGCCGGCGCCGATCGAAAGCGTGGTCGCACCGCTGGCGATCCTTCCGGCGGCCACCCCTCCGGTCGAGCCGATACCACCGGGCGCCAGCGGCTACGCCCAGAGCCCCTCGGCGGCCGAGCGCAAGGAGAAGGCGCGCAAGCAGGCGAGCCAGTCGGCATTCTCGACACGGCCGTCTGGCGCGAGCGGTACAGATTGGTTCTACGTAGCCGTGGGCGGCGCCACGCTGCTGGCTCTGCTATTGGGCGCACAGGCGTTGCCCCCAGGACCTAGGCCCCGTCCCGTTTTGTTGCTCGAACGCACTTCGAGCGAGGATCGCCGCCGCGCCAGACGGAGGTTTAGGTAGGCGCATTTGCTAGCGCTGTCCTCGCCGCGCCTAATCAAGCGGATGTGGCTCTGGCAGCTATACGATTGCTACGCCACATAAACCGCCACCACGCGCTCAGAGCCCGACGACTCCCGGCCAGACCACGGCGACGCGCCCTACCGTTAGGGCGCACGCCGCAATACACGCGGATGGGACGACGACTTCGGTTCTGACCGTCATCTACGCCCAACGGCACTTGCGCGACGTCGGGGACACAGGGTCTAGCTGACCGTACAAAACCTCAAAGACCTACGCGACCACGCGCTGGTCGGAAAGGTAGCTGCCCCAATCCGAGTCAGCGAGCGACTCGGATTGGGCGCATGCCCCCCGGGGTCAACTTGCCCGAATAGTGACGCACGACCACCGCCCCACGTACATCCCGAGTAGAGGGTATACTTCTCAAAATGTCAGCACGTGACATTGTCAACAGAGATGGACTACGTCACCGGATCGACCAATCGACATGGTTTCATCAAATTGATTTGGGCAACGGGCTCGTCACACCCGGTACCGATAGGTCTGCAGCAAAGCTACAGGCCCTACGACTACCGCCCTTGGCGGGGAAGACTGTGCTCGACATCGGTGCCAACGACGGGTTTTTCTCCTTTGCGGCGGAGCGTGCCGGAGCAAAGCGCGTCGTCGCGGTCGACTCGTTCTGCTGGAATGGGACTGCGCCCGGAGGCCAGACAAAGGCGACCTTTGACCTGGCCCACGAAGTACTCGCCTCTCAGGTCGAGACGCACGAATCAGACCTCCATGACCTTACGCCCAAGAGCGTCGGGACTTTCGATGTCGTACTGATGCTGGGGGTGCTTTACCACCTTCGTGACCCACTGCACGGACTCAAACTCGTTGCGGACTTGACTAAGGAACTCCTCGTGGTTGAGACGTTGGTGGATTGCGTATGGGCTCCTCGCCCAGCAGCAGCCTTCTATCCTGCAGCCGACGTTATCGCGGGGGACGCGACGAACTGGTGGGGGCCAAATCCCGCGGCTCTTGTTGGCATGATGCGCGCCTGTAACTTCCGCGAGGTTGAGACCGTTGGGACGCGTGGCCTGCTCGGCAAGGCAGGCCACACCGCATACAACGCGGCTAACATCGTTCATAGTCGTGTTGCTACCCATCGTAGCCCGCTCAAATGGGCCTATCTGAGCACTGATCGGGCCATTGTGCACGCCCGACGGTAGCTTCCACTCGGAGCGCTTCGCATCCCCCGGCCTCTGATCGAGCGGCCGGGGCTGCCATCGTGGAATCGGCCTTCTCTAAGACGTGTTTCAAAAGATCGGCACGTCCCAGGCGTCCCTGGATGGGGTCTGTCCGGTTCTTTGTGTATCTGGCGTGGTCGATGGTCCGGGTTGGGCGGGCTTCGTGAAGGAGGATCGCGCAGATGAGCAAGGCAACGACAGCGACTGATGTGCTGTCTGGTGAGGGTGAGGGCGAGGTGCTGCCGGCTGAGCTGCCCGGCCCTGATTCGAGGCAGGCGTGGGCGCAGGAGCTGGTCGACCGTGCTCGCAGCGAGGGTGTTTCTCTGACCGGGGAGGACGGCTCGTTGACCTCGATGGTCCCTGAGGTCCTGCAGGCCGGACTGGATGTCGAGATGGCCGAGCATCTTGGCTATGAGCCTTTACGAGTCGACCGGACGAACTCGGGAAACAGTCGCAACGGCAGCTACCAGAAGACCGTAAAGACGGACGTCGGGCCGGTGGAGCTGCGGATGCCACGCGATCGGGAGGGCACGTTCGAGCCGGTGACCGTGCCAAAGCACGTGCGGCGATTGGAGGGTTTCGGGGGGAATGTCCTCAGTCTCTATGCGAAGGGGTTGACGACTGGGGAGATCCAGGCGCATCTGGCTGAGATCTATGACACCGAAATCTCGCGGGAGACGATCTCCAAGATCACCGACGCTGTGCTGCCCGACATGGTCGCTTGGCAGTCGCGGCCGCTTGATCGTGGGACAGTTAGAAACCGCCCTCGGTCAATGCGCTCACGATGCCGAACATTCTCACAACACACGCGCTGCCGCCATGATTGGGTATGCGCGCCCGCCGGGCGCATGGTCTTCGTCCGAGGCGGCAGCGAGTTTGCGACTGCGTCGCGCCTCGTTGCCGCGGAACAGCGCGGTGTGGCCGGGTGGCTTGCCTCACCTGCGGTGCGGGTGGTGCGGATTAGCGACGTAGCTCTGCCTGTAGCCGGGTTGCGAGGCGGACGGAGGCGTCGATCTCGACTTGGCGGATCGAGACACTCTCGACGCTGACCCCGAATGGGACGCCGACGCGCCGGCAGAATGCGATCAGCTCGACGGCCGTAGCGACGGCTTGGTCGTAGGACGCTTCTAGGGTGTCCTCCGCGTGGCGCAGCTCGTTCTCGATCCAGCGCGGCACATCGACACCGAGCCACTGGACGAACTCCAGTGTCTTCACCGACCCGCAGACCGAGAACGTAAAGACGATCGGCGCCGGCTCAAGGCCACGAGCGGCGCACTCGTAGCGATAGTCGGAGACCAGGTCCTTCGCGGCGTTGACGTCATAGACGATCTGGGTGACAAAGAACGAGCAACCTGCAGCCTGCTTCGCAAGCAAGCGGAGGTGCTCCTCGCGCCCGCGCGCGTGGCGCTCTGGGATCGCCACACCTCCGAGCAGGAGATCCGGGCGCACCTCACTCCGTAGTTCGTAGGCCCGCGGCAGAGAGGTCGCGACCGGCTTTCCACGGGACGACGCACCGACGAACACCGACAGTGCCTGGGTTGGGGCCTGTTCGCTGAGCCACGACTGAAGCTGTTGCTCTGGGTACTTGCTGACAGCGCGGTACACGATTGCGGGTACCTCCAAGCCGACGAGATCGCGAGCGAGGTAGTCGGCGGGGTCCATCGTGGGCAGGAACGGAAAGGGCCGCTCCTCGGGATTGCGGTCGCTCTCGTCATCAATGTCGTAGAGCACCAGGCCGTCGATTCCCACGGGGCGTAGGCGCTCGAGCGTCTTCGCGGCGATCTGGCGGGCGTGCTCCGGTTCGGTCGTCAGGCGCGGTGGCGTCAGCGCGAAGAGCAAGAACTCACCCGTCCCCTCCGCAATGCGCCGCTGCAGCTCCACGCGCCGAAGCGTAGCCAAGCGCCTGTGCACTACGACTTGGCGCCAGCGGTTGTGGCCTCCGCTAGCAGCCACGCAACGCGGTATCTCGCCTGCACAAGAGTCGCGTCGAGTGCTGCTTGGACGCGCCATCCGGCGTGAGTCGCCGCGACTCACGCGAATCAGTACGACCGTGCCGTAGCCCAATCGCACCCGGCCCAACACGCAGCACGGCCCGGGAGTGGGCTTCACGGCGAGTTCTCGCCGCTCTCGACCCCCGCCTGTCGCTGACCCCCGAAGGCCCGCGCTCAGACCGGACGGACCCGCCTCGCTACGTGGGCAGGGCACCATGCGGCAGATTCGGTCGCGCCGCTGCTTTGGGCGAAAGGGAGTCGTTGGCGGGGTTCCGCCGCGCGGTGAGTTGCGGACGCTAGGAAGTGCTCGGCATTTAGATCGGGCCGAAGACCCCCAGAAGCCCAAGCAGAAATAGAACCGCACCGGTCACGAGAGTCACGAGATGGGGAAACGCGACATGGGCGAACGCCCACGGTCGCAAGAGGCGACCCTGCTGGCGTATCGGCCAGGGTTGGGGCTTACCGGGGTCACTCTTGCTGTCCAGCCTACGGATCCGCGGTCCAGCGGTGTACCAACTCCAGTCAATAAGCGGCGAGGAAGCTGGACCACTTGGTGTCTGGACAGCAAAGAGCTCGTAGGCGATGAACTCAATATCTCCCATCCGCGGGTAGTAGCGGATCTGGTGCAACTTAGTCGTGGCCTCCAATAGCCAAAACGCGAGCCCGCTTATTGCCGCGACGAGGAATAGCCCGTAGTGTTCTTGTTGGAAGCCGACGCCAAGGCTTGCTAGACCCAGCGTTACCCCCCAGCCCTTGATCGTGAGCAGCCGTTGGTCGAACTCGCTGACAATTTCCGTGAGCTTGGCGTATTCTGCTTGAAGGTCATCGTGGAGGCGATTAAGATCGGCCTTAGGTGATCGTTCGGCTGAAGAGAGCGTCGTCATGACCGCAAGATAATCGACAATCGCGCGCGCCTTCGAAATATCCGATGCAGGAACGCGAGCTACGGCACCCGACCGGGATCAGCCGCAAGCGCGACCCCGACTCTCGCAAGATCATGCATATCAGGCATCCTCGGACGCCTGGGATGTGTAATCACCGTCGAGTGGCTTCCTCTCAATGAGCGCCCATCCCTCCATCTGATTCGCAAAAATCACCCCCCTCGCCCCCACTTGGACAAGAAGCCTTCGACACTCTTCCTGGTTGGTTCCGGTGACCGTACATAGCCTTTTGAGGGTTCGACCATCGGGAAAGCGCTCGTCCTCGAGCATGCGTCTCAGAAGCCGCCTTCGCGGTTCGTCGCGGCGATCCTGTCGCCATTGCTCAAGCCGCCGTGGTCCCCAATAGGCACTCACAGTGGTCCCGAGCACACCCAACACACCGCCGACTACTCCCCCTACAATCCCAGCCGCCAGATCCGACATGCTCGATCTATTCCCCTCGTCGAAAGCTGGAATCATGCACGACCACGTTGGCCACGAGGCGGAAAATCCTACTCCTCTCCTTCGCCTTCGAGCCGCCGGACGGAGACCTGCACGCGATGTTGCTTTGCGCGAGCAAGCGGGCGTCTCGATCGGCTTTTTGAGGGTGCTTGCTCCGGACGAGCTTCGACAGCACCGAGAGCGGCTCGGCACAACGCCCGCTCATCCCGGATTTGTTCGTAACCGCTGAAGGTCGAGATTAGCGACGGACAGCGAGGAGAACTTCAATCCCACATAATCGAGGAACACGACGCAACCCGCGCTACGTTGGCGTCGTTTGCTACCAGGGGCATACACGCTGGGTGGGGACACACCGATCGGTCGCTGCGTACCGACAAGCCGCATCCGAGCGCTTGAGCGAACTTCGCAAGGAGATCGAAAATACTGAGCGTCGCCATGTCCCGACCGTGATCGAGTTCGCCGGCGCCGCCATGGATCCAAACGGCCGTATCACGATGACTTGGCCCGAGGGCCAGCGTGCGTACAAGGAGACCGGGCGCCGACCATGCACCATCCGGCGTATGCGCGAGGGGCTGAAGCCGTTCGTTCGCGACTTCGGGGAGCGTCAGCTCGATAGCTTCAGCCGACAGGAGGCGTTGGGGTGGGCGCTTCCTCGCGGACGTCACGTCCAGCAGTCGGTGCGCCAGTTCTTCAACCATGCCATCGACCACGACCTGATCGCCCGCAACGTCTTCACACACCTGGGAGCAATCAAGCGCACACGCCGAATCGACCGGCCCGACTTCCAGATCATCACCAACGAGCAATACCAGCGACTGCAGGACTGTGCTCGCAGGAGCCGCACCGACAGCTACGGTCTGATCCTCCAAGGCGCGATCCTCACCATCGGAGAGGCAGCACTACGACCCGGCTAGATCTTCGCGCTACGCCACTTTCCTTGCCACGCCCCGGGCAGTTCGAGCTGCGCCGGGGCACTTTTTGATTGGGATTCCGTCAAGCTGAGCACCAAGACGCGATCAGCACTACCACTTGCTTGTCAGCATACACTAAAAGAATGCTGTAGAAATGTCTGACGTAGAACAAAAGCCCGATCTCCCAGCACTCCACCGCCTCGCCTACTCCCAGGATGGCCTCTTCACAACACGACAGGCCCAAGAACGGGACATCAGCGCACAGCTTCTCGCCCACCACGCCCGCTCGGGCCGCTTCCAGCGGATGCGACAGGGCCTCTATCGCCTCAGCGACTACCCAGCAGGCGAACACGAGGAGATACGCGCCGCATGGCTCACCGTCGGGACGGAGAGAGCAATCGTCTCCCACGAGAGCGCGCTCGTGCTGCACGGACTCTCCGACGTACTGCCAAACACCGTGCATCTGCTCGTCTCCCGCGAGCACCGAGGAGTCCGCGCGCCCAGCGGCGTCACCCTGCACACCGCTACTGCGCCCATACCGGACAACGACATCACGACCCGCCACGGCATCCGCCTCACAACCCCGGCGCGGACGATCATCGACGCGGCACGCTCAGGCACCGCGCCAGAGCAGATCCAGATGGCCGTCCGCCAGGCCCTCCAAGAAGGACGCACCACGCCGGACCAGCTCGCCGAGCACGCCGAGCGAAACGGCGGACACGTCGCCGCACTCGTAAAGCAAACAACCGAGGAAGCCACCGCCGCGTGAAGTACGACACCGCCGAGGCATTCCGAGCCGCGCTTGACCAGCGCATCCGCAACGAAGCGACCACGACCGGTCTGCCCGTCATGCGGCTACGCAAGCGCGTCGCCTTCGAGCGCTTCCTCGCCAGGCTCGCCGTCACGGAATCAGGAAGCTGGGTGCTCAAGGGAGCATTCGCACTCGAGCTGCGGCTCGGTGTGCGAACACGAATGACCAAGGACATCGATCTCGCGGGAGCCGACAACGAGCAGACAGCGACCACGAGACTCATGGCCGCACAGGCGATCGACCTCCACGAGGGTCTGCAGTCGTTTTGCGGCCTGAAATCACAGGCCGTCCCCAAATGCGCAACGGCAGCAAACGATTGAGTCTCGGCTGCGGTCCCTGTGCGACCCTAGAGTTCGAGGCATGGCAAGAGTCGTAGTAGACGGGCGATATTCGTACGAGACGGACCTGGAGCTTGAGGTTGGCGACGAGGTGCTGCTTCCTCCTTCAGGATTGGGCGGCCAATGGGTCGCAAGGGTCACGGCGCTCTCGTCGGACTACGCAGGCCCATGCAGACGGATCCTCGGACTGGTGCGCCGACGCATCGACGCAGAGCGACAAGACGCTGCGCTGTCTGCTGTTCCGATCACCGGCTTCCGAGCGGGGACGACGTTCGAGGTGACTGCTTCGTGTGGCCATCAGGTCCTGCTTCACATTGAAGGCGTCAATCGGACTGGACGTCCGACTCACGTTAGGTACACCTGCCAGGCGTGCGGCGGCATTCCTCATACCGCAGGCCTCGGCTCTGCGGCCGCTTGGCGGAGGATGGCGGCTGGCCTGGATTGAACTTGCTGCCATGCTACCATGGCACCATGGCTAAGAACCTGACTGTCCGACTGGACGACGAGCTGGCATCCGACACGGAAGCCTTGGCGCGCGCCGAAGGTAAGAGCCTGAACGAGACGGTCAAGCACGCCCTTGCCGAGGCGGTACAGCGCCGCCGCGAGGACCCTGAGTTCAAGGCGCGCGTATGTCGCATCATCGAAGAGGACCGCGAGCTGCTAGAGCGGCTCGCCAAGTGAGTGTCCGCTACGTCGAGCTCGCCGACTACCTCGCCATTGCCGCCGAGATCACCGGGCTCGACACTACCACCGTCATACGAGTCACGAAGGTCGATCTCGCCGAGTCGGCCCTGCACGCGCCAGCGGCTGGCTTCGTCGAGACGGAGTTCTACCCGGACTTCATCGACAAGGCCGCCGTCCTCCTGGTACGCCTCGCAAAGAACCACCCGCTACCCGACGGCAACAAGCGAGCGGCCTGGGTCGCGCTACGCCTATTCATCTACATTAACGACTGGACATGGAAGGCCATGCCCACTGTAGATGACGCGGAGCAGGCAGTGCTGGCGATCGCTGCCGGCACGTGGAGCCAAGACGACGCGAGCGCCTGGCTACGAGGTCACCTCGCGCCAGCGTCGACGATCTTGCCACCGGATGAGCGGGGAGGCGGTGAATTAGCTAGGTGAAGAGCTGATCGGCGTTGTCGGTGAAACCGTCGCCATCGCGCCAGATGACAGCGATGTGTTGACCGTGCAGAAGGTCGATGAGGTCTTGTGAAGGGCGCGCTTCAAGCAAGATCGCGCGTCGTGGAGTCGGGTCAATCAGTCGTGCGTAGTCGGCAAGCTGTCCGATTGCCATGCGCACGTCGCCGCGCGAGTTTCCAGCCTTCGCCTCGATGAGCTGGCGACGCGTTTCGTTATACACGTCGCTATACAGCGGGCTGCCGGCTTCAGGGACGGTGATCTTGTGGCGGCAGACCGAGTCGCCTTGGCGTGTTAGGTGGGCGGCGAAGTCGCCCACGAGCTTATTCTCCTCGCGCCGCGCCCTGATGACCTCGTTCTTTGTTTTCGTGTCGTAGGCTTCGACCTTCCCCTGCTCGATCGGTATTCGTTCGATTACAGGGCGCGGCAGGGGTTTAGTTGGGCTACGGGGTCTCTTGACCGGGGCTTCCAGCCCTTCTAGCAAGGACTGAGCGCGCTCGCCCTGCTCGACTGTGAGATGGCGGTAGCCCTTCTGATTGAGCGAGCTGCGCATCACGCCGATCTCTTCCACTATCGGCGCAATCTCCGGATCAACGGCGTTTAGACAGCAGACGGCTGTCACGACACCCCACCTATCGCCCTCGCGCGGACGGGCGCCTTCTCGGTCTACGAGGGGCGGATCCCAGCGAGGCTCTTCGGTGACTTCAAGGATCGCCGGACACTTGCGGACAAGCTCAGGGGGACAACCTCGTGCATTGGCGATGCAGACCACCAGCCTGTCTCCCGTCGCGTACCTGGGACCATGGGGCGGCAGCACCTCATTGAGCGAGGGACGAGGCCTCTTGGTCCAAAGCGAGGAGCTATTGCCAGGCGCACCGGTCACCCACGGGGCCTCTTTCCAGTAGGAGGCATCCTCCCGCGAGTCCGTCCAGTGTACGAGCTTGAGCCACCAGCCCATCGTTCAACCCTATTCCTTCGCCTGGCGGCGACCTCAGCTGATAACCCGGACCTACTCGAGCTCCCGAAGCAGTTTCGGCTCCAGGCCCCGGCGCCGTCGATCGGTATGTAGGCGATCCCGTCCGTGTCGGAGGGAAGCTCGACGGGGCCCGTGGGGATCAGAGTCATACGCCGACGCGCTGCTCAGCGATCCGACGCTAGCCAACGACGTTGCGGTCCTCTTGCGGTCCACTTCACTCGTCGCTGCGGTCCCTCTGCGGTCCCAATCCCCACGAACACCCCCGAATACCCGCGAACAGCGCCCCCGCCACCCTCAGCGTTTTCGCGACATTTCGCCGGTATTCTCGGCTGTTCGCGGACCTACGGCAAATCGGGGCGCCCGGTTCAAGTTGGCTTTCCAATGCGGTTTTTCGGACCTCTGCAACGGGTTTGCAACGGCCGTACCGCGTCGCAGCCGAACTCAATCACGACTCAGACCATCCGTATGCCATGCCTAACGTGCGTACAGGAAGCTGTCGGGCAGACAAAATCAACTCAGGTGCTATATTATACGTACATTGATACGCACATCTAGGAGATCGCTGTGAGCACGATCGGCGTCCGTGAGCTTGCAAGGCACGCAAGCTCCATCATCAACGACATCGAGCAGAACAAGGAGCCAGCGCTAATCACGCGTCGTGGTCGGCCTGTCGCCTACATGCTCCCCGTCGACTCGGCGGAGTTCGAGGACTTCGTGCTCGCCCACGCTCCTCAGTTCATCGAGGGCATGGCCGCCGCCGACAGCGAGCTAGCAGCCAGCGAAACAGTGTCCCTTGCCGACATGCGCACAGAACTCGAAGCAGACGAGCCGCCAAGCGATCGGTAGAGGCCAGCAGGGATCTCGCTGAATGTACCGCGTCGAGCTGTCCAAGCGTGCGCTGCGTGACCTGCGACGAATCGACCACAAGAGCCGCAAACGCCTACTCGACCTACTCGAAGATGGCCTTACCGCCGAGCCCCAGCCACCGAACCTCGACATCAAGGCGCTGACCGGCCGCGTACCGTGGTTGCGCCTTCGTCACGGCGAGCATCGCATCATCTACAGGCCACTCACGCAGGCCGAGGTAAGAGCCATAAACGCCAACGAGCAAGCCGGCTACCTCGTAGAGCGCATCATCGACCGCCGTGACCTCGAGCGCGCCGCGTCGACCCTGCCAAACTAGCCGCTGTTCGCCTTCACACACAACTGTCATATCGGGGCGCCCGGATTCGAACCGGGGACCTCGCCGACCCGAACGGCGCGCGCTACCAGGCTGCGCCACGCCCCGACGCAGAACGCAGTATCCCACACAGCGAGCCGCGGTTCTGCGAGACCCTCCCGAGCCACCCACAAAAGCCAAGCGGCTACCCTCGCCCAATGCCCTGCCAACTGCAAGACGCCATCGCCGAGCTAGCCAAACTCCTCCAGCCCAGCCGCTTCAAGGATTACTGCCCCAACGGCTTGCAGGTCCCTGGCAGGGCCGAGATCAATAGAATCGCCACCGGTGTCACCGCGAGCGCTGAGCTGTTCGAGCGGGCGATCGCCGTCGAAACCGACCTACTCGTAGTCCACCACGGACTCTTCTGGGGCTCGACCGCCACGCCCATCGACTCCCGTATGAAGCATCGCCTGAAGCTGCTCTTCGACTCTGACATGAGTCTCGCCGCCTACCACCTTCCGCTCGACGCCCACCCCCAACTAGGCAACAACGGCCTCATTGCCCGCGGTCTCGGTGCCGACACGCTCGAGCCTTTCGCCTTGCACAACGGCGAGCCGATCGGCTGCATCGCACGCTTCCCCGGCGAGGGGCTAAAGGCGAAAGACCTCTTCGCTCGAGTAACGGACCTCACCCAAAGGACCCCGCTCGTCTTCGACGCCGGCCCCGAGCAGATCAACAGCCTGGCGATCGTGTCCGGCGCCGGCAACGACTACCTTCAGGATGCCCTCGCGGCAGGCGCCGATGCCTTCCTCACCGGCGAGCCTGCCGAGCGCGTGATGAGCGAAGCCCAGGAGGGCGCGATCCACTTCATCGCCGCCGGGCACTACGCCACCGAGACGTTCGGCGTGAGGGCCCTTGGCGAGCACTTGAGCGACGTCTTCGATCTGGAGCACACGTTCATCGACGTGCCCAACCCGATCTAGCACTCCGCGGCACACTCACAAACCACAGTGTCGTCGCAGCCTCCCAGGCCCACGATGCCTTCGGTGTTCGACGAAAACCCGGACGCGGGCTTTTCCAAAACCACGATGCCCCCCGCGCGCGCGGGGGGCATCGTCCATTTCACAACACTTCCAGCTTGCGGCAATCCCACGTTGCATATGTCCGAGCACAGGGGTATACGTAAGGTACGCATAGAAACCACCTCGCGATAGGAGGATCTAGGAGATGGCGAATCACCTGACGCCCAGCGAGCTCGCCCGCGAAGCCGGTCTGGAGCGCAAGGAAGTGCTCCTGAAGTGTCTCGAGAACGGTGTGCCCATCTTCAGGGGACGCATCGACAAGAGCTTGTTCATGGCGAGCATCCGGCAAGCTAGATCGCAGCAACGCACCGCCCACGCCAGCGGCTGATCGAAAGTGACTGGCTCGGCGGCCAGCTGTCCGTGGCCTTGAGCACCCAAAGTCCCTAACATCCAAAGGGTCATAGGGGTTTATCGAGGAGGAGTCCCAACATGGAGGCCAGCGCTACAGAGCCGAGCACCACGTCGCACACCATTGCCGACCTGTTCTCGCGCGCGGCGCTTGAGCATGGCGAGCACCCAGCCGTGCGCTACAAGCACGACGGCGCCTGGCAGGACGTGAGCTATAAGCAGCTTGCGGACATCGTCGAGGAGATCGCCCTTGGATTGATCGACCTTGGGGTCGAACCGGGCGAGCGCGTGTGCATCCTCGCTAACACGCGTCCCGAGTGGTCCTATGCCGACATGGCGATCACTTCCGTCGGTGCTGTCGTCGTCCCGATCTATCAGACCAACTCGCCCGAGGAGTGCCTGTGGGTGATCTCCGACTCCGGCGCCAGCGCGATCTTCTGCGAGGACGATGCGCAGCTCACCAAGATCGCCCAGATCCGCGATCAGGTGCCCAACCTGCGCACCGTGATCGTGATGGACCCACCCACCAGCGAGCACGCGATCACCGCCATCACGCTCGACGAAGTGCGCGCGCGTGGACGTGCCCACGACGCCTCCGAGCTACAGGCACGCCGCGAAAGCGTCAAGCCAGAGGATCCCTTCACCTTCATCTACACCTCCGGCACCACCGGGCCGCCTCAAGGGTTGCGTTCTCAGCCATGGCAACTACGCCTCGATGATGGAGATGCTGCGTAGCGTCGGCCAGATCGAGGACGACGAGGTCATCTACCTCTACCTGCCGCTCGCCCACGCCTTCGCGCTGTTGATCCAGCTCGGCGCTTTCGACCTCGGCGCGACGATCGCCTACTTCGGCGGTGACACCAAGCAGATCGTGGCGGAGCTCATGGAGGTCAAACCGACCTATCTTCCGTCGGTGCCGCGCATCTTCGAGAAGATCTACACGCTTGCCAACGCCGCTCTGCAGTCCAAGTCCGAGGAAGAGCAGGAGCAAGCGCGCAAGGCGATTGTGCTGGGCGGCAAGGTGCGCGAGCTGCAGGCCCGCGGCGAAGAGGTTCCCGCGGAGCTGATGGCGCCCTTTGAAGAGGCAGACGAGAAGCTGTTCAAGAACGTTCGCGCCATCTTCGGTGGCAACGTGCGCCACGCCGTCACCGGAGCGGCCCCGATTGCCAAGGAGATCCTCGAATTCTTCTGGGCCGCCGGTGTGCCAGTGCTCGAGGGCTACGGCATGACCGAGACCGCCACCGCGGCAACCGTTTGCACGGTCGAGGATCACAAGTTCGGCACAGTCGGCAGACCGTTCCCAGGCGTGGAGATCAAGATCGCCGAGGATGGCGAGGTGCTGATCAAGGGACCGAACATCTTCCAGGGCTACCACAACAACGCCGATGCCAGCTTCGGCTCGGTCGAGAGCGGCTGGCTGCACACCGGCGACCTCGGCTCGCTCGACGAGGAAGGCTATCTCTCGATCACCGGCCGCAAGAAGGACATCATCATCACCGCCGGCGGTAAGAACATCACGCCCGCCAACCTCGAGAACGACCTCAAGCAGTGCCGCTGGATCTCCCAGGCCGTGATGCACGGCGACCAGCGTCCCTATCCCGTTGTGCTGATCACGCTCGACGAGGAAGAGATTGCAACCTATGCGCGCGAGCGCAATCTGCCCGAGGACACCGCCACGCTTTGCGAGGAGTCCTCGGTGCGCGAGATGATCGGCGAGCAGGTGGAGCGTGCCAACCTGCGCTACGCGCCCGTGGAGCAGGTCAAGCGCTTTGCGATCCTGCCGCACGACCTGACCCAGGAGACCGGCGAGCTCACGCCGACGTTGAAGGTGAAGCGCAACATCGTGGCCGAGAAGTACGCCGACGTCCTCGACGCTCTGTACGTGGGGTAGCCGGGTAGCGACCCGTAGCTGCGAACATAGCTAGCGACGATGCGTACCGATCCCAGCGAGACCGGCGGCCTTTTCGTTGGCCGCAGACCCGGCACCGCGCCTACTCGCTTCCGCGCTCTGCCCGAGCGCGGCAGCAGCTCCAGGCGACGCATCGACAACGCGCTGGCCAAGTTCCTGTTCGCCGCCATGGTCGTCGGCAGCCTGCTTTGCTGGGGGCCGATCCCGGTTGCCTGCCTTTGGCTCAGCGCACAGGCCAACTACCTCACCGGCAGCGTGTCCTTCGGGGTGTTGATCGCACTGGTGGCTCTGTTCGCGCTTTTGTTCGGCATGCTGATGCTGCTCAGGCGTCTCGACAACGCTTGGATCCTGGTGCGTCGGGCTGCCGGTCATGACCAGCGCACCGGCGCTCTCGGGCGGATATTCGGCGTCACAGCCGCCGTCTGCGCCGCGGCCTTCTCGTTCTGGTTCGTCGTGATCCACGGGCCAGGGTCGAGCACCACACCTGGCAACGCGCCGTGAGCAGCAAACGCGAGCGAGAAAGCTGCACACAATTCGCGGTGACGAACCTGCACACGCAAGCAGCCAGCACGCCAAGCCGGCAGAGAGACGGTTAGCAAGATGGGGCTGCTCGACTACTACAAGCAGTTCGAGGGGATGACCGAGGAGGAGGTCAACAGCCAACTGCGCGAGGAGGCAGACGAGCGTAAACGCAAGGCGCTCACGCGCGTGGAGACGCTCGACCTCTCGCAGACGACCTGGCCTGATCTGCCCCATCCGGAGGTGGTCAGCGCGATCACCTTCGTCGCACGACGCGGGATGCAGCGCTACCCGCACATGCGCGGCTCACAGCTGCGCGCGCGTCTGGCTGAGCGCCACTCCGTGGACAAGGCGCGGCTGATCGTCGGCAACGGCGCCGCCGAGCTGCTGAGCGCCGCCACACGTGCGCTGATCGAGCCTGGGCAGGAGCTGATCACCTCTTGGCCCTCCTATCCCCTCTTCCCGATCATGGCGCGTCGCGCGCACGGGCGCGCGGTACCTGTCAGCGGCGGCGTGGACGCGCTGCTGGAGGCTGTTGGCGAGAGCACGCGTGTGGTCGCGCTGGCCAGCCCCAACGACCCGACAGGCGAGCTGCTGCCGACAGCCGAGCTGGAGCGACTGCTTGCAGCACTGCCCGACCATGTCGGCGTCTTGCTGGACGAGTCGCTGGTCGAGTTCGCCGACGCCCAGCCGACCGACTCCTCGCTTGCAACTGCTGGAGAGCAACCCTCGCCTGCTCGTGTTCCGCAGCTTCTCCAAGGCCTGGGGGCTGGCCGGCCTGCGCTGCGGCTACGCAGTCGGTGCGCCCGGTGCAGAGGACCTGCTTGCCGAGCTCGAACCCGATCTTGGCGTCAGCGAGATCTCCCAGGCCGGAGCGCTCGAGTCCTTGCGCAACTGCTCGGAGCTTGATCGCCAAGCGCGTGCGCCGCGTGAGCAAGGAGCGGGACGCCTGACCACAGCGTTGCGCCAGCGCGGCTTCGAGCGTACTCGACAGCCAGGCCAACTTTCTCTGGCTTGCCCATCCCACGCTCGACGGCGGTGAGCTGGCGAGCGCGCCTGGCGCGCTCGGGTATCCTCGTGGCGGCCGGCGACGCGCTCGGCGAGCCGCGTCACGTGCGCATCGCAGTCCGAGACGAGGCCTGCTCGACGCGTCTGCTGAACGCGATCGACCGCGGGCTGGCCTGAGCAATCTGGAGTGTTTGGATTCGTTCGTTCCCGTAGCGTTCGAGCGCCGCGCTCAAAACACGCGGCATAGATGATCCGGCGGGGCGTGCCTAGCCCGCAACCACGCCGGGACCCCCTTAGACCGCGGAACCCGACTGGCGCAACAGCGCGCCGGTCGTGCCTTCGAGGATTTTGCGCCAGGCACCAACCTCCTCTTCCTCAGCCTCGAAATGCCGGACCACTTTGCGTACGCGGCGCTCGGAGATCTCGATGCCGTGGCGCGCCCAGATCTCCTGGTAGCGCTCGTATTCGTCAAGCAGATGGTAGGTCACCGACTGGAAGCCGTGACGGGCAATCTCGATGCGCGAGGAGAAGCTCATGATCGAGGTCTCGAACATCAGCTCGTCGGTCGGCTCGGGCTCGATCAACACGATGTCCACGCCCGGATAGCGCTCCTCCCACATGCTGGCCAGCTCGTGCAGGCGTCGGTGGCCGAGCAGCTTGAAAGCCTGATAGCCGATCTTGGAGAAGCCCATGTCGGAGATCCGGCGCGCTGGAGGGCCGTCTTCCCCGTCCTCGCGCTGATTCACGAATGGGACAATCGGGTTGATCACGATCACCAAGGACGCGCCCGCTTCCACTGCGATGTCGAGGTTCGTGGTCGAGACGATGCCCCCGTCGATCAGCTCGCGGTCACCGATCTTGACCGGGGCGTAGACCATCGGCAGCGCGCCCGAAGCGCGTACCGCCTTGGAGATCGGCACGTCGTCGAAGCCATCGGCGCCGAACACGATCCGCTCGCACGAGTCGAGATCCGTCGCCACGAGATACAGCTCGTGCTGAAGCGCACGGAAGTCGTCGTGGCGACCGTCTGCTTCGAGCACGCGTCGCAAGTAGCGCTCGATACCCTCGCCCGTATAGGCCCCGCTCGGCAAGGTCTCTGCGATGCCGAGCAGAATGTCGATCAGCGATACCTGGCCCAGCTGAGGCAGCAGCTGACGCGCCAGTAAGGCCATCTTCAAGGGGAGCCGTATGCCGGTGCGAGCTAGCTCAGGCAGGTTCAGGCGCAGGAGGTCGCCGAGATCGATGTCTCTGAAGGCTTGCGGGCCCTGATGGGTGACGACGCGCATCATCTCCTCCGGGGTGACCCCGTTGGCGCACAGCGACGCGACGAACGCGCCCGCGGATGTGCCCACGTAGACGTCGAACTGGTTGATCGTGCGATTGGCCGCGAGCAGATCGAGCGCGCGCAACGCTCCGATCTCATACACGCCACCGGTGAACCCGCCACCGCCCAACACCAGCGCCGTCTTGTCCCGCCGCGGCCCGCTGCGCTTTGAGGTTCGCGCGGGAGCGCTCCTCTTGGAGGACGAGCGTGTTCTAGTGCCCGAGCCACGCTTGGCGGCTGCTTTCAAGTTGACAACCTCGCCCATGAATACTGATTGTACGTACTGTTACGCAGTAACTCCGGCGCCGACCGGATCGAAGACGACGAAACCCTACTGACGATGGACCAGACACACATTCTTCACTTGTCCACACCACGCACTTTTTGGGGATCGATCTCTACTGGGCCGCGCGCCCGCTTGGCGGGGCTACGTGCGATCCTGCGGAGACGACGCACGATCTTTGCCGCGCTTGCGGCGGCGCTTGCCTCCACGGTTGCCACGACGTCCACGGCCATCGCCCAGAGTTCGCTCGAAGCGCCGCTTGCCCGCGAGATGAGGCTCGCCGGGGCCGAGTCGGGGGCTTATGTGTACGACCTGACGAAGTCCACAACCCTTTTCAGCGAGCGCGCCGAAGTTCCCCATCCCCCCGCCTCCGTCGAGAAGCTGTACACCGCCACGACTGCTCTGGAGCTGATGGGACCCGAAGGGACGCTAACCACGAGCGTGCTTGGCACCGGCCGCCTGGGCGCGGGCGGGCGCTGGGAAGGAAACCTCTATCTGAAGGGCGGCGGCGACCCCACATTCGGCAGCGCCTCCTTCGTGGCAACCCGCTACGACGGCCAGGGCGCGACCGTGACCAAGCTGGCAGCGCTTGTCAAAGCTGCGGGCATCAACGAAGTCACGGGCAACGTGGACGGCGACGATTCCTGGTTTGACTCCCTGCGCGGAGATCCCTATAGCGGCTACGCGCCCGACTCCGAACTGGAAGGCGAGCTCAGCGGACTGTCCTTCAACCGCGGCGCGACTGGCTCCGAGGGCGGCGCACACGCGCCTGCCGCCTATGCCGCTCTGCAGTTGAGGGGAGCGCTCAGGGCCGCGGGAGTCAGAGTGCACGGGGGCGCAGCCGCCACAACTCCCGCCGGAGCGAGCACGATCGCAAGCGAGGCCTCGCCGGACCTGGCGACCCTGCTCGGGCTGACTCTTCCCCCGTCTGACAACTACTTCGCGGAGACATTGATCAAGGACATCGGCGCGCGCTTCGGCGATGCTGGCACGACCGCCGCGGGAGCCGCCGTCGTACGGGCGACTATCGCCAAGGACTTCGGCTTGCATCCCTATCTGATCGACGGCTCGGGCCTGTCGCACTCCGACCACACGACCCCCAAGCAGGTGGTGGAATTGCTCACGAAGCTCGCCCACAGCCCGCTGGGGACGATCTTGCGCAAAGACTTGGCCGTCGCCGGCCAGACCGGCACGCTCTCAGAACGGATGCGACACACACCGGCCTCGGGACGCTGCCAAGCCAAGACGGGCACCCTGAACGGGGTGTCCAACCTGGCCGGCTACTGCGAAAGTGCGGGCGGGGACATCCTCGCGTTCGCGTTCTTCAACGATGGCATCGAAACGTATGCTGCGCACACGATCCAGGACAACATGGCGATCACGCTCGCCCGTTACTGACCGACTCGGCGCCGTCAGCCGCGGCGTTGGCGAACGGCGCCGTCAGCGCGGCGTTGGCGAACGGCGCCCTCAGCGCGGCGTTGGCGAGCGGCGCCGTTAGATCGCGGGAACGACTCTCAATCCCAAAAATAGAGAGCCTGCGTTTAGTCCTCTGCCAGCAGGTCGAGCAAGCCGCGTTCGTCCAGCACCGCCACCTCCAGCCGCTCGGCCTTCTCAAGCTTGGATCCTGGGGACTCGCCGGCAACCAGGTAGTCGGTCTTCTTCGATATGCCGCTGGTCACCCGTCCCCCGGCTGCCTGGATGCGCTCGGCGGCCTGCTCGCGCGAGAGCGTGGGCAGCGTACCTGTGAGCACGAACGTCTTGTTCACCAAAGGACCGCTGGTCGGCGCCGGCCCGTCCTCGGCGAAGCGCAGGCCAAGCGCACGCAGGTCTTCGACCAGCGCCAGCATGCGCTCGTCGTGCAGCTGGGAATGGATCAGGAGGCTCATCTTCTCGCCGATCCCCGGGGTCTCGGCGATCTCGACGGCACTTGCCCCAAGCAAGGGCTTGATGTTGCGAAAGCGCAGCGCCAGATTGCGCCCGGTCACCTCGCCAACCTCCTCGATGCCGAGCGCGAACAGGACGCGTGCGAACGGACGCTGCTTGGAGGTCTCGATCGCGGCGAGCAGGTGGTCGACCGAGATCTCGCCAAAGCCCTCTAGCTCGAGCAGCTGCTCGCGGTGCTCATGCAAACGGTAATAGTCGGCAGCCGTGTGAACCAGCTGACGCTGTTGCAAAAGGGCCACCTGCTTCTCGCCGAGCCCATCGATGTCCATCGCCCCGCGCGAGACGAAGTGCTTGAGCAGCTGCCACGCGCGCTCGGGACAGTCGCGGTTGGGGCAGCTCGTGAAGACCGATCCCTCTGGCTTGACTGTAAGGGTGTCGCAGAACGGGCAGCGCTCTGGTGGCCGCGTCGGCTGCGAGCGATCCTTGTGCTCGGCAACGTGCGGTGCCGGCGAGACAACTTGCGGAATCACATCGCCGGCACGCAGCACGATCACGTCCTCGCCGGCACGGATGTCCTTGCGGACGATGTCCTCCTCGTTGTGCAGCGTCGCCAGCTTGATCACGACACCTCCGGCCGCCACCGGCTCAAGCATCGCATAGGGACGCAGGTCGCCGAACTTGCCGACATTCCACATCACCTTGTGTAGACGCGTCACTGCTGTGGTCGGCGGAAACTTCCAAGCCACCGCCCAACGCGGATCGCGACCGACAGAGCCGAGCCGGCGCTGCAGCTCGAGGTCTGAGACCTTGATCACGACCCCGTCGATCTCGAAGTCAAGGTCTCCTCGCCGCTCCTGCCAGCGCAGACACTGCGCGATCACCTGCTCCTCGCTGTCGAGCAGCTTGATGTCGCGGTTGACGCGGAAGCCATGCTCGCGCAACCACTCCAGCGCCTGCCAGTGCGTCTCGAATTTCAAGTCCGGAGCGACCCCGACCTGGTAGGCCCACATCGACAGGGGACGTTCGGCCATCAGGGAGGGGTCCAGTTGGCGCACCGCACCGGCGGCCGAGTTGCGAGGATTCATGAAAGTGGACAAGCCCGCTTCGGCTCGGCGCTCGTTGACGGCGGCGAAGTCCTTCAGCGACATGTAGATCTCGCCACGCACCTCCAAGCAAGGGCGGAGCATCATCGATGCGCAGAGGGACCGAGCCGATCGTGCGCAGGTTGTGCGTGACGTCCTCGCCGACCTCGCCGTTGCCGCGTGTAGCTCCGCGCACGAGCACGCCGTCGCGGTAGAGCAAGCTGATCGCCAAGCCGTCGACCTTCGGCTCCACCACGTACTCAAAGCTCGAGCGCTCGATCCCTTCGCGGGCGAGATGCGTCCTCATGCGCGTCACCCATGCCCGCAACTCCTCTTCAGTACGAACATTGTCCAGCGAGAGCATCGGCTCCAGGTGCTTGACCTTCTCGAGCTTGCCGACCGGCTCGCCACCGACGCGCTGGGTCGGCGAGTCGGCGGTTCGCAGCTCTGGATATTCGGCCTCCAGCGCGCGCAGCTCGTCGAGCAGCGCGTCGTAGGCGTCATCGGTGATCTCGGGGTCGTCGAGTACGTAATAGCGGTGAGCGTGATGCTCGAGTTGCCCGCGCAGCTCAGCTGCACGGGCGAGCTGCTGCTTGGAAGGGCGCTCCCCGGAGGCAGCTTGCGTGGCGGGCTCGGCTCCGGCCGGCCCAGAGTCCCGATTCCCAGGAGCCTGAGCATCCGACTCCTGCTTTCGGGACGACCGCGTCGGCGGTCTGCTCACGCGCTCCCGCCATCGAGAGCCGGCGCGAGCAGCGCTTGCAGATCGAACCCGCGCAATACCTCCAACCCGCCGCGGTGGGTCAGGTCGAAATGGATCGGCGTCACCGCGATGCGCCCTTCGGCCACCGCCGCCAGGTCGGTGCCTGGCTCGTCGTGGAAGCCAGGGTCCGACCCATATATCCAGTAGCGCTGGCGCTTGGCCGAGTCCTCCGCGTGCGGCGCGACCTTCAGCTCGTCGCGGTAGATGCGCTTGCCAAGGCTTGTCACCTCGACTCCGTCGGGCTCGCCGGCGGGCACGTTCACGTTGAGCAGGGTTCCGCTCGGCACGGGCAGCTCCTCGATGCGCTCCACCAGGCGCGCAACGAACGTGGCGGCAACCTCGAAGTCGAAGCCGCCGTCGTAGCGAAAGTCAAGCGCCCGCGCGCGCGACTGCTGGGAGACTGCAATCGCAGGCAAACCGAGCACGACACCCTCCAGCGCTGCCGCCACCGTGCCCGAGTAGGTGATGTCATCGCCGAGGTTGGCGCCATGGTTGATGCCGGCGACGACCAGTTGCGCGTCGAAGTCCTCAACCAGGCCGAGGCGCGCAAGGCGCACGCAATCCACGGGCGTGCCGTCGGTCGCATAGCCGACCGTCCCGTCGGAGAACGACACCTCCTCCACCCACAGAGGACGCCTCGTGGTGATCGAGCGAGCCATCGCCGAGCGGTTGCCGTCCGGAGCGATCGTCACGAGGCGAACGCCGGGCACGTCGAGCAGAGAGCGGCGCAGCGCCTGCAGGCCATCGGCCTCGATCCCGTCGTCGTTGGTGAGCAGCACGTTGAGCATCGTCGTCTTCCAGCATAGGGTTCGCTGCGGTCCTTGCCTCACCGAAAACGCACTTCCCGCACAGGGGGTGTGTTTCGAACCCGTCGGTTGCGTTCCGAACGCCTCGAGCGTATTCCGAACGCCTCGGTTGTGTTCGCCGCAACCTCCTGACTTTCTCGAAAAACGCGCTCCCGCAAACAGGGGTGTATGACGAACGCCCCTCTAGAGCGTTGTAGCCTTACGCGGCGAATCAGCTTTTGGGGTATGCCACCGACACCAGCGCCAAACCATAAGCCGGCGCGGTGGGACCGGCGTGCGAGCGCGGCCTGCCTTCCAGCAGCTCGGCGAAATCATCGAGCTCACTTCGCCCGGTAGCCACCTCGATCATCGTGCCGACCAGAACCCGGTTCATATGCCGCAAAAACGAGTCTGCCTCGATCCACAGCTCCAGCACGTCGCCACACTCGCGCCATTCGGCGCTCAGCACATTGCGTTCGAAGCGCGTGTGTTCCGTCTCTGTGGGCGTGAAGGCGGTGAAGTCATGCTTTCCTGGGAGCAGCGCGGCGCACCGCTCCAGCAGCGAGCGATCCAGTGTTCGCGGCCACCAAAACGCGCGCCCGCGCTCGAACACGTCGCGCGTGCGGCGCGCCAGAACGCGGTAGCAGTAAGTCCGGCTAATAGCGTCGCGCCTGGCGTCGAAAGCCTCGCCGGCAGGCTCGCAGGCGAGCACGGCCATGTCGGGCGGCAACAGCGAGTTCAGACGCAGGGGATCGAGCGCCTCGTGGCGATAGCTGACCACCTGTCCCCAAGCGTGCACGCCCCGATCGGTGCGCCCGGCAACGGTGACCGTCAACGGCTCTCCGTCTTCCCCCCGCTCGCCGAGGACCGTACGCAACGCCCGCTCCAGCTCTCCCTGCACGGTTCGCAGCTGCGGCTGCAAAGCCCAGCCGGCAAACTTGCTCCCGTCGTATTGCAACGTCAGCTTGGAGACCATTTATGCCCCGCGAGGATACTCACGCCTATGGGTATCGTCGATCGCGGCAGACCGAACGCGCTGAACGCGCCGCTGGCGTGTTCGATGCAACTAGCTCGAACCGGCCCCGCTCCGGCGGGATCTACACCAGCTCTAGGTAAACCATCTCGGTCGCGTCGCTCCGACGCGGGCCGAGCTTGAGGATGCGCGTGTATCCACCGGGCCTGTCGGCGTAGCGGGGAGCGACCTCCTCGAACAGCTTGTACACGGCGAACTTGTCTTGCGAGAGCGCCGACAGCGCCTGACGACGAGCGTGCAGGTCGCCGCGCTTGGCGAGCGTGATCAGCTTCTCGATCTCGGGCTTTACCGCCTTGGCCTTGGCTTCGCTTGTCTTGATCCGCTCGTGCTCCAGAACCTCCTTGGTGAGGTTCATGAGCAACGACTTGCGGTGTGCCGAGTCGCGGCTGAGCTTGTTGCGTGTCTTCTGATGTCTCATGGCTTTTGTGCGTTAGCTTGACGCTCGCGCAAGCGGTCAGTCTAGAGAGCTGACCGCCTGCGCGGGCTCTGCTCAGTCCTGGCGCAGTTGCAGGCCCCGCGCTTCGAGGGTTTCGATGACCTCGTCGATCGACTTCTTGCCGAAGTTGGGGATCGCGTTGAGCTCGGCCTCGGACTTGGAGATGAGATCGCCGACGGTCTGGATTCCGGCGCGCTTGAGGCAGTTGTAGGAGCGGACTCCGAGCTCGAGCTCCTCGATCAGGATGCTCCACTCCTCACCCTGCAGCGCCGCGGGAGCGCCACCGCCACCGACCGCCAGGCCATGACCGTCGAGCTGACCACCGGGCACGGCGCGCAACTCCTGGATGCGGTCCGCATCGGTGAAGATCGCAAGCTGGGAGATGAGCAGCTCGGCCGCCTCGCGCAGCGCGGCCTGTGGCTCGATCGAGCCGTCGGTCTCGATGTCGAGCGTGAGCTTGTCGAAGTCGGTCTTCTGTCCGACGCGAGCCTGCTCGACCGCATAGGCGACACGTCGCACGGGCGAGAAGATCGAGTCGATCGGGATCACGCCGATCGGCTGGTCGGCCGACTTGTTCTCCTCAGCGGGGCGGTATCCGCGACCGCGACCGATCGTCATGTAGAGCTCGAGCTTGGTCTTCTTCTCGAGCGTCGCCACGTGCACGTTCGGGTTGAGAATCTCAACACCGGCGGGCAGATCGATGTCCTTGGCCGTGATCTCCCCCGGCCCGGTCACGACCAGTGGCGCCTCGACCTCGCTCGCGTCGGAGTGCATGCGACACACGATGCCCTTGAGGTTGAGCACGATGTCGGTCACGTCCTCCTTGACGCCCTCTACTGTCGAGAACTCGTGTGCCACGCCCTCGATACGCACGCTCGTGACGGCAGCGCCGGCGAGCGAGGAGAGCAAGACACGCCTGAGCGAGTTACCGAACGTGTAGCCGAAGCCGCGGTCGAGCGGCTCGATCGTGAACGTGCCACGGTTCTGCTCCACGGACTCGCTGGTGATCCGGGGGATTTGGAAGTCGAGCATCGGGGTCCTAACGTCGTGTTGGTGTGAAACCGGCGCCTGGGATAGCGCCGGCTCTTGCGCGCCGCCACCGCCTTCAGGCGCCGGCGCGGGGAAAGCCTCTACTTCGAGTACAGCTCGACGATGAGCTGCTCCTGCACCGGCGCGGCCACCTCTCGGCGCTCCGGCTTGCGCAGCACCTTGGCCGTGAGCGACTCATGGTCGGCCTGGAGCCACGCGGGGATCTGGCCGGTCAGCTCGGTGGCGTCCCTTACCACCTGCATAGCCGGGGTATCCGCTTTGATGGCGATCACATCGCCAGGACGCACCTGATAGCTGGGGATGTCCACCCGGCGACCGTTGACCGTCCAATGGCCGTGACGGATCAGCTGACGCGCCTGCCTGCGCGACGCCGCGAAGCCGAGGCGCACCATCACGTTGTCGAGGCGACACTCGAGCAGTGCGAGCAGGTTCTCACCGGTGATGCCGGGCTGGCGCGAAGCCTTCTCGTAGTAGCCGTGGAACTGCTTCTCGAGTACGCCGTAATAGCGACGTGCCTTCTGCTTCTCGCGCAGCTGCAGACGGTACTCGCTCTGCTTCTGGCGCCCGCGACCGTGCTCTCCGGGCGGGTAGGAGCGCCGCTCGACGCCGCACTTGTCGGTCAGGCAGCGCTCACCCTTGAGGAACAGCTTCTGTCCCTCGCGACGGCACTGCTTGCACTGTGGGCCTGTGTCTCTTGCCATGTACCTAGCTCTCTGCGATCAAGTGTTTTAGACGCGCCGGCGCTTGCGCGGGCGACATCCGTTGTGAGCCTGCGGGGTTACGTCCTTGACTCCGGTCACCTCGAGGCCGGCGGCCTGCAGTGAGCGGATCGCGGTCTCGCGTCCCGAGCCGGGGCCCTTGACGTAAACCTCGACCTTCTGCAGCCCCTGCTCCATGCCCTTGCGAGCCGCCGCGTCGGCCGTGACCTGCGCGGCGAATGGCGTGGACTTGCGCGAGCCCTTGAAGCCCGCGCCACCAGCCGACTCCCATGCGAGCACGTTGCCCTGAGTGTCGGTGAGCGAGACGATCGTGTTGTTGAAAGACGTCTTGATGTGGGCTTGTCCAACCGGAACGTTCTTCTTCTGCCTACGCCGACCGCGCGCAGGACGCTTGGGGGTAGCCATCAGCGGACCTTCTTCTTGCCGGCTACCTGCAGGCGCTTGGGACCCTTGCGCGTACGAGCGTTGGTCTTCGTCTTCTGTCCGCGCACAGGCAACCCGCGGCGATGGCGCAAGCCGCGATAGCAGGCGATCTCCTGCAAGCGCTTGATGTCCTGTGAGCGCTCGCGGCGCAGATCGCCCTCGACCGTCAGCGAGCGGTCGATCGCGTCGCGCAGACGCGAGACCTCGTCCTCGGTGAGATCGCGGATATAGGTGTCGGGGCTGACCTTGACCTCCTGCAAAATCTTGTTGGAAGTCGAGCGGCCGATGCCATAGATGTATGTGAGCCCGATCTCCGAGCGCTTGTTCAAGGGCAGGTTGACCCCAGCGATACGTGCCATCCGCGCTTAGCCCTGCCGCTGCTTGTGACGCTTGTTCTGGCAGATGACGAGAACCGCTTTGTGGCGGCGAATGATCCTGCACTTCTCGCACATCGGCTTGACCGACGGTCTTACCTTCATGATCCCTTTCGGCTGGTCCCTGCGACCCGGCTCTGGCTGCCGGGACGGCCGCCGCTACCGCGTCGTGGTGTTGCCCTCACGCGCCAAGCTTCCGCGCATTCGAGCAGGACAGCGGATGGTAGCAACTATCCAGCCGAGGCGGCGGCTTGTGCATCGGTGCCCTGCAGCTCGCGCTGGTCGGCGGCGAGATGCCACGGGGTGAGCACCCGCGGCCCGTCGCGGGTGACAGCCACTGTGAACTCGAAGTGCGCGGCAAGCGAGTCGTCCTGGGAGAAGATCGCCCAGCCGTCGCCTGCCACCCGCACAGCGGCGCGCCCGGCTGTAGTCATCGGCTCGATCGCCAGCACCATGCCCTCCTCCAGCAGCGGACCCTTGCCCGGCTTGCCGTAGTTGGGCACTTGAGGATCCTCGTGCATGTTTTTGCCGACGCCGTGGCCGACCAGCGAGCGCACAACCGACAGGCCCGCTTTCTCGGCGGTCCGTTGGACAGCGTTCGACACGTCGCCCATACGATTGCCCGGCCGGCATTGCTCGACGCCTGCGTACAGGGATTGCTCGGTCGCGCTCAACAAGTTCTCGGCCAGCGGCGTGATCTCGCCCACCGCAAACGTGCGTGCTGCGTCGGCCACCCAACCATCGAAGGTCACGCCGATGTCGACCGAGAGGATGTCTCCCCGCTCCAGGCGATAGCGGCCGGGGATGCCGTGCACCACCATCGTGTTGGGCGAGGCGCAGATCGACCCGGGGAAGCCTCGGTAGCCCTTGAAGGTTGGGGTCGCGCCCTGGGAGCGGATGAAGCGCTCGGCAGCGGCGTCGAGCTCCTCGGTGCTCACGCCGGGGCGAATCTTGCCGGCGATCAAGTCCAGCGTCGCCGCCTGGATGAGGCCGGCGGCGGCCATCTTCTCGATCTCCTCAGGTGACTTCTTGATGATCACCCTAGGAGCTTATCTTTCCGGACCTACCGTCCTGCTCATCGCGGGCGCTCGCTGTGTCGGGCGAGGACATGCACACTCCTCGCCTGGACACCTATACACCGAGGGATCGGGAGCTACAGCTCGTCCTCCAGCCGCAGCGTCGCGATCGTGGCACTGATGTGGTCGTGAACCTCGTTTGGATCGCGCTGCCCGTCGAAGCGACGCAATAGGCCGGCTTGCTCGTAGTAGTCGATCAGCGGAGCGGTCTGACGCGTATACACCTCCAGGCGCCGACGGATCGTCTCCTCCTTGTCGTCGTCGCGCTGGATCAGCCGCGAGCCGTCCTGATCGCAGATTCCCTCGCACTTGGGGGGATCAAACTCGACGTGATAGACGTGTCCCCCCTTCGCGCACACCCGCCGGCCGGCGAGCCTGCGCACCACCTCCTCGTCGGGCACATCGATCAGCAGGACTGCCGTCAGCCGGCGGCCGGAGTCTGCGAGCGTCTTGCCAAGCGCATCGGCCTGAGCGGTGTTGCGGGGGAAGCCGTCGAGCAGGAATCCTTCGCGAGCGTCCTGCTCGTCGATGCGCTGGCCGATCATCCCGAGGATCACCTCGTCAGGAACCAGGTCGCCGGCCTTCATGAACTTCTTCGCCTCTCGACCAAGCTCGGTGCCCTGTGCCAGCTGCGCTCGCAGCATGTCGCCCGTGGAGATGTGCGCCAAGGCAAAGTCGGCTTGCAGGCGCTCGGCCTGAGTGCCCTTGCCGGCGCCCGGTGCTCCCAGCAGGATGAGGTTAGTCTCGACCACGACAAAGAGCCTACCCGCTGCTTCAAGCGTGCGCCTGCCATCGACGCGCCCACAGCGCTTGCTACTTCAAGAAGCCCTCGTAGCTGCGCATCATCAACTGTGCCTCGAGTTGCTTCATCGTTTCCAGCGCCACTCCGATCACGATCAGGATCGAGGTGCCACCGAAGTAGAAGTTCTGGTGTGTACGGGCGATCAGGATCGCCGGTATCGCGGCGACGGCGGCAAGGAAGAGCGCGCCGGGGAACGTCAGCCTTGCGAGGATCCGATCGAGGAATTCAGCGGTCGGCCGCCCGGGGCGCACACCCGGGATGAAGCCGCCGTACTTCTTCAAGTTGTCGGCCTGGTCAACCGGGTTGAAGGTGACCGCCGTATAGAAGTAGGCGAAGATCACGATGAAGATCGACTCACCGACCACGTAGTGCCAGCCGTTGGGAGTGAAGAAGTTCGACACGTCTTTGGCCCAGGGCGTTTTGATCAGCTGGCCGACGGTGGGCGGGAAAGCCATGATGCTTGCGGCGAATATCACCGGGATCACCCCGGCCATGTTCACGCGCAGCGGCAGGTAGGTTTGCCCACCTTCGGTCATGCGCCTGCCGATCACGCGCTTGGCGTACTGGACCGGGATTCGCCGCTGACCCTCCTGCACGAACACGATCCCGGCGACGACCGCCAGCACCATGAAGGGCATCATCACCTTGAAGACCTGATCTTGGGTGGTCCACCACGCTTCGATGCCCTGCGGCATGCGCGAGACGATCGAGGCGAAGATCAACAGCGAGATGCCGTTGCCGATCCCGCGCTGGGTTATGAGCTCGCCGATCCACATCAAGAAGACGCAGCCGGCGGTCAGGCAGATCACGATCAGGAAGATGTGCGGAGCGTCGAACTTGGAGACGACCGCTTCGTTGGCGGAGGCCGAGAGCGAGTGGAACAGGAAGACGTAGCCGATCGACTGGGCGAAGGCCAAGCCGACGGTCAGGTAGCGCGTGTACTGCGTGATGCGTGCCTGGCCGACTTCGCCTTCCTTGGAGAGCTTCTCGAGCGACGGAACGACGACCTGCAGCAGCTGCAGGATGATCGAGGAGGTGATGTAGGGCATGATGCCCAGCGCGAACAGCGCGATTCGCGAGAGGCTGCCTCCCGGAGAACAGGTTGAGATAGCCGAGGATGCCCGAGCCGCCGAACTGCTTCTGCAGGTTGTTGACGGCCGAGAGGTTGACGCCCGGAACAGGGATGTGCGAACCCAGCCTGTAGATGAGCAGCATGCCGCTGTGAACAGGAGCTTCTTGCGGATGTCCGCAACCTGGAAGGCGCTGAGAATCGTCGAGAGCATTGGTTTAGCCGGTCACGCGGGATATCGCCCGCAACTGCCGGTCGTGCGATTCTAGCTCTCGATGACGGTGCAAGTGCCGCCAGCGGCCTCGATGCGCTCGCGTGCGGTCTTGCTGAAGCCGTGAGCGTGGACCGTGAGCGCCTTGCTCAACTCGCCCTTGGCCAGCACCTTGACGGCCACGCCCTTGCGTGTGGCCAAGCCCTTGGCCTGCATCGCCTCGATCGTGACCTCGGCGCCGGCGTCGAAGCGGGCCTCCAGGTCGGAGACATTCACGGGCTGGGTATGCGTGCGGAACATCTCGAAGGGCATCGACTTCTTCATGTGCGGCCCGCGCAGCTTGCGCATGCGCATGTGGATCGGCATCTGCCCACCCTCGAAGCGAGCACGGCTCTTGGAGCCCGAGCGCGAGCCCGCACCCTTCTGGCCCCTGCCGGAGGTCTTGCCGGTGCCTGAGCCTTCGCCGCGACCGATGCGCTTGCGCGGGCGACGGCTGCCGGGGGCGGGTTTCAGCGAGTGCAGACCTACGCGCTCCTGCTCCTCCTCGGAGGCCACAGCATCCTTGGCGACGGCGCTCATCGACTCTGCTCGCTCTTGCTCGGGGCCTTCGGCGTGCGCACCTCAGGGTCCGACTCGACGAGGTGGCGCACAGCGTGGACCATACCGCGGGCCTGCTCGCAATCCTTGACCTCGACCGTGTGGCCGATACGGCGCAGCCCAAGCGAGCGAAGCGTGTCCAGCTGACGCTTGTCGGAGCCGCTGCTGGAGCGCCGTTGCGTGACTCTGCATGGTCGCCATCAGGCCGACGCCTCCGCGTGTGTGTCGGCCGGCGCCTCCACCGGCTTCTCGACCTGACCCTCGACGGCCGCATCGGCCACCGGCGCCTCGACGGCATCGCTTGCGGCCGCGGCCTCGGGAGTAGCAGCCTCAGCGACGTCCGCGCCCTCCTGTGCTCCGTCCTCGAGCTGGTCGGCCGCGCCGTTGGCCGGCTGCTCGGTCAAGCCCAGCACCTTTGCGATTGATAGACCGCGCAGCTCGGCTACCTCGGCTGGGGTGCGCAGGCCGCGCAGACCGGCGACGGTCGCCTTGACAAGATTGATCGGGTTCTGCGTACCCAGGCTCTTGGAGAGGATGTCGTGGATGCCGGCAAGCTCGAGCACCGCGCGCACGCCACCACCGGCGATCACGCCGGTACCGGGAGCGGCGGGCTTCAAGAAGACGCGGCCGGCGCCGAATACCCCGGTCGTCTGATGGGTGATCGTGCTGCCGTGCTTGGGCACCCTGAAGAGGTCCTTCTTCGCGCGCTCCACACCCTTCTGGATCGCGAGCGGAACCTCGTTGGCCTTGCCGTAGCCGATGCCGACCACTTCGCGTTCGTCGCCGACGACGACGAGCGCGGTGAAGGAGAAGCGCCGGCCACCCTTGACCACCTTGGCGACGCGGTTGATCTCCACCACGCGCTCCTGGAGGTCGAGGCTGCCTGCGTTGACTGATCGATCTGAATTCATAGAAGAGTTAGAGAGGGTAGCGGGGAGCCGAGGTCAGACGGTTATGCCAGCCTCGCGGATCGCCTCGGCGAAGGCGCGAACATTGCCGTGATAGCGGTAGCCGCCGCGGTCGAACACGACCTCCGACACACCGGCAGCCTTGGCGCGCTCGGCCAGCAGCTCGCCTGAGCGCTTGACGCGATCGGAGCTTGACAGCTTGCGCAGCTCGGGCTCATACCAGTGCACGGCAGCCAGCGTGCGAGCGTCCTGGTCGTCGATGAGCTGAGCCGAGAGGCCGCGGTTGGATCGGAACACCGAGACGCGCGGACGCGCGGCTGTGCCGGAGATCTTCGCGCGCACACGGCGACGGCGTTTGAGGCGGCGAGCCTCCTTGGTGACGGTGCTCATGCGCGCTTCCCGACCTTCCTTGCGACGTACTCACCCTCGTAGCGGATGCCCTTGCCCTTGTAGGGCTCCGGTGGACGCTGCTTGCGGATGATCGCGGCGATCTCGCCGACCTGCTGCTTGGAGATGCCCTTGATGACGACTCTGGTTGGCTGGGGAACTTCAAATTCGATGCCCTGCGGCGCCTCGATCGGCACCGGATGGGAGTAGCCGACGGCGAGCTCCAGGTTCTTGCCCTTCATCTGAGCGCGATAGCCGACGCCCTGGATCTCCAGACGCTTCTCATAGCCGGCGGTGACACCCTGAACCATGTTGGCGACAAGCGAGCGAGTCAGACCATGTAGCGCGCGGTGCTCGCCGCGATCAGTCGGACGCGAGACGAGCAGCTGCTCGCCTTCCTGGACGACTTCGATGTCGCGTGGCACGCGCTCTGAGAGCTCGCCCTTGGGGCCCTTCACGCTGACCGACTCGGGCTCGATCGCGACGGTTACGCCCGACGGGCACCGGAATTGGCTGTCTACCGATTCTCGACATAGCTGCGCCTACCAGACCTGTGCGAGTACCTCGCCGCCGACACCGGCAGCGCGCGCGTCGTGACCTGTCATCACGCCGCGCGAGGTGGACACGATTGAAGTTCCCATTCCGCCGAGCACCTTGGGGATGCCCGTGGCCTCGACATACGTGCGTCGACCGGGACGTGAGACACGGCGTAGACCTGAGATCGCCGAGCGACGGTCGTCGGTGTACTTCAGGCGGATCTCGATCAGCTGACCAGCACCGCCCTCGCGTGCGGGGACAACAGCCCATGAGTCGATGTAGCCCTGCTCGGTGAGGATGCGCGCAATCTCCGCCTTCAGTTTCGAGGCGGGAATGTCGACCGTCTCGTGCGCGGCGTGGATCGCGTTGCGGATGCGCGTGAGGAAGTCGGCTATGGGATCGGTCATTGACATAAGAGGGCTCTGTGTTGGAGTGTTCGAGAAAGAAGTTTGGTTAGGAGCGAAATAGATCTAAGGAGAAATCCAAAAGAAGGTTCATACATCCCGTTGCCTACCAGGAGGACTTGGTCATCCCTGGTATCAAGCCATTGTGAGCCAGCTCGCGCAAGCAGATGCGGCAGATCCCGAACTTGCGGTACACCGAGTGCGGACGTCCGCAGCGGTTGCAGCGAGTATATGCACGTGTCTTGTACTTCGGCGTGCGCGCCTGCTTGACGCGTAGCGAGGTCTTTGCCATCAGTCGTTGCTCCCGTTCTCTGAGGTCTCAGCGCCGCCGTCTTGGTCAAAGCCGGCGGGCCGCCCCTGGGTGGCAAACGGCAACCCAAGAGCCTGTAGGAGGGCGAACGCTTCGACATCGCTTTTCGCGGTGGTCGTGATCGTGATGTCGATGCCCCTCACCTGGTCGATCGAGTCGTAGTCGATCTCGGGGAAGATGATCTGCTCGCGTACGCCCATCGTGTAGTTGCCGTGACCGTCGAAGGAGCGTGGGTTCAGCCCGCGGAAGTCGCGGATGCGCGGGATCGCGATCGAGGTGAGGCGATCCAGGAACTCGTAGCCGCGCTCGGCCCTGAGCGTCACGGCAACGCCGACCGGCATGCCCTCGCGCAGCTTGAAGGCGGCGATCGACTTGCGTGCACGCCGCACGTTGGGCTGCTGCCCGGCGATCGTCGCCAGCTGCTCAGTGGCGGCCTTGAGCACTTTGGAGTCCTGCTTGGCGTCGCCCACGCCCATGTTGAGCGTGATCTTCACGAGCTTTGGTGCCTGCATGACCGAGGAGTAGCCGAAGCGCTCGATCAGCGCCGGACGGATCTCCTCGAGATAGCGGGTCTTCAGGCGTGCTGTGGTTGCGGTGCTCATCATCTTCCCGTCAGTCGAGCCTTGTTCCTGAGCGCTTGGCCACGCGATAGCGCTTGCCGTTCTCGCGCTCGATGCCAACCCTCGTGGGCTTGTGGTCCTTGGGATCCAGCAACATCACGTTGGAGACGTGGATCGGGCCCTCGCGCTCGATCACCCCGCCCACCGTCTGGCCACGCTGGGTATCGGCTACCTGCTGGGGACGCATGTGGCGCTTGACCATGTTCAGGCCCTCGACATAGACACGCTCGTTGGCAGGCTCGACGCGCAGGATGCGGCCACTCTTGCCGCGGTCCTTGCCCGCCATGACCTGAACTTCGTCGCCGGAGCGAACCTTGAGCACCGGGCGCTTGCCCGAGCTGGTGGTAGAAGCCATCGCTACAGGACCTCCGGCGCCAGCGAGACGATCTTCATGAAGTTGCGGTCGCGAAGTTCGCGTGCGACGGGCCCGAACACGCGCGTTCCGCGCGGGTTGTTCTGCTCGTCGATGATCACCGCGGCGTTGTCGTCGAAGGAGATGTAGGTGCCGTCGTCGCGACCGAAGGGCTTCTTGGTGCGCACCACCACGGCGGTGACAACATCGCCCTTTTTGACGGCCCCGTGCGGGTTGGCCTGCTTGACGGTCGCGGTGATCACATCGCCGACGAAGGCGTAGCGCCGGCGTGAGCCGCCCTTGACGCGAATGCAGAGGATCTCGCGGGCACCGGTGTTGTCGGCCACACGCAGCCTGGTCTCGTTCTGGATCATCGCGCCCGCTCCAGCACGTCGACAAGCTTCCAGCGCTTCAAGCGCGACAGTGGACGACTCTCGATGACGCGCACGACATCGCCCTCGTGAGCCTCGTTGTTCTCGTCGTGGGCGTGCAGGGTGCTCGAGCTGCGCACGATCTTCTCGTAGCGGCGGTGACGACGAGCGACATCGATGCGCACCGTGATCGTCTTGTCGGCCTTGTCTGAGACGACCACGCCCTGGCGCACCTTGCGCGCGCCCTCGACGGGTGCATGCACAGGCGGCAGTGGCTCAGCAGCCGGCTTGGCGAGCGCGCCGCTCGCTCGCCTTGGCGCGTTCCTGCAAACGTCGCGCGCGGCGCTGGACGGCCTTCGTGCGACGCTCGGCCACACGCTCGGCATGGCGCTCCTCGGCGGTACGCGAAGGACGAGCCTCACCCGTGTGGGTCGAGCGGGCGCGACGACGACGCTCCTTGGGCGCAAGCTGCTCGACCGGCTCCGTGGCCGTCGCAGCCGGGCGTGGCTGGGTGCCTCGGCAGCAGCCTGCTGCGTCTCGGCCTGCTCGCCTGCCTGAGCCTCCGGCTCGGCGTTCTCGGGCGTCTCGTTCTCTGTGTCCTCAGCCATGTCTATCCGTTTCAGTCTTCTCTTAGCTCAGCTTGTCAGTTGGTTGTTGTCGCTTGGCGAGCAGCCTCGCGCTCACCGGCGACGGTCAGCGCTCGCGCAAGCTCGCGGCGCGCGCGACGAACGCTCGCGGTGTCCTCGAGCTCACCGGTGGCGTTAGCGAAGCGCTTGCCGAACAGGTCCTTGCGCATCGTCGTTATGTGCTCGGCGAGTTCTTCGTCGTGCATATCCCGCATCTCCTTGGCGTTCATCGCTCGCTCTAGTCCTCTCGCAACACGAACTTGGATTTGACGGGAAGCTTGTGCGCGGCCAGCCGGATCGCTTCGCGGGCCAGTGGCTCCGGGACGCCGGCCAGCTCGAACATGACTCGCCCAGGCTTGACCACGGCGACCCAGCCTTCGGGGTTGCCCTTGCCTGAGCCCATGCGCGTCTCGGCCGGCTTCTTGGTGACGGGCTTGTCGGGGAAGACGTTTATCCAGACCTTCCCGCCACGCTTGATCTTGCGCGTCATCGCGATACGGGCAGCCTCGATTTGGCGGTTCGTGAGCCACCCTTGCTCGAGCGACTTCAGACCGTACTCGCCGAACTGGACCTTGACCTGGCCACGCGAGAGCCCGCGGCGACGGCCACGGTGCTGCTTGCGATGCTTTACGCGCTTGGGGGACAGCATCAGCGCATCCCACCTCGATCGCCGGATGAGCCCACCCGCCCCACCCGCCCCACCGACCGCCGGAACCGCCACGGCCACCGCCGGGACCGCCAGGTCCACGACCGCCACCCGGGCCGCCACGGCCACCGCCACCCGGACCACCGGGACCACGACCGCCACCCGGACCACCAGGTCCACGACCGCCACCTGGGCCGCCACGACCGCCGCCGCCCGGACCGCCACGGCCCCTGCCGCGACCGTCACGGCCGTCACGGCCACCGCGCCCGTCGCGATCGCCGCTAGGCGGCGCCGGTGCGCTCATGTCCGTCAAGTCTGCGCCGGTGTAGCCCTCGGGCATGATCTCGCCCTTGTTCACCCAGCACTTCACGCCGATGCGTCCGAAGGTCGTGCGCGCCTCGTAGAAGCCGTAGTCGATGTCGGCGCGCATCGTGTGCAGCGGCACACGTCCGTCGGAATAGCTCTCGGTGCGTGCCATCTCCGCGCCACCCAGACGTCCGGACACCTGGACCTTGACGCCCTTGGCGCCGGAGCGCATCGCGCTGGTGAGCGCGCGCTTCATCGCGCGGCGGAAAGCCACCCGGTTTTGCAGCTGCTCGGCGATCGACTGGGCGACCAGCTTGGCATCCAGCTCAGGACGCTTGATCTCAAGGATGTTGACCTTGATCTGCTTGGAGGTCATGCGGTGCAGATCGCGCCGCAGCGCATCCACTTCGGCGCCTGACTTGCCGATCACGATGCCCGGCCGAGCAGTGTGGATGTTGACCTCGAGGTCGTTGGCGTCCTTGCGGATCGTGATGTCCGAAAGACCGGCGTGCGCGAGCTTGCTCCACGATGTGCTCGCGGATCTTGATGTCCTCGGCGAGGTACTCGGCGAAGTTGCGCTCGTTGAACCAGTTGGACTTCCAGTCGTGGATGTAACCCACGCGCATTGCCTCTGGATGAACCTTTTGACCCATGTCTGTTTTGAAGTCCTGTCTCCGCGCCTACGGCTTGGGTGTGAGCGTGATCGTCAGATGGCTGGTGCGCTTGCGAATCGGGGTCGCCCGTCCCTGAGCTCGCGGCCGGAAGCGCTTGATTGTGGGCCCCTCGTCGGCATACGCCTCGCGAACGAGGAGATCGTCCTCGATCAGCTCGTGGTTGTTCTCGGCGTTGGCCACAGCCGACTCCAGCAGCTTGCTCCAGTCGCGGGCCACCTCACGAGGGGTGAAGGCGAGGATAGCGCGTGCCTCGTCAACAGACTTGCCGCGCAGGTGTCCGCACACCATGCGCGCCTTGCGCGCCGAGGTGCGTACATAGCGAGCCTGGGCGCGCACCACCTTGCGAGTAGACGCCGGAGCAGCCAGCTGCCGACTCGCGCCGAGCGTCCGTCGCCGGCTTCTTCGCCTCTGTAGCGACCGGCTCCTTGGTCTTTGCGGCGGTCGACTCCTCGGCCTTGGCGGCCGCTTCGCGGCCTCCTTGGCGTCGGCTTCTCGGCTGGCAGCCTTCTCGGCTTCGTGGCTTCTCCTCTGGCTGGCACAGCCTTCTCGGCCTCGCGGCAGGCTTCTTCGCAGCGACGCCTCGGCGGCAGCCTTCTTGGCTGCGGGCTTCTCCGTCTCGCGGCTTGGGCTTCGCGCGGCTCGGCGCAGCCTTGCGCTGGCTCCTTCGTCGGCGCGGCTTCTCCGCAGCGGCCGACTTCTCGGCAGACTCCTTCTTCTGCGGCAGGCTTCTTCGCGGCGGCGCCGGCTTCTGCTCAGCGCGCCGGCTTGGCCTGCTCCTCGCCCTCTGGCGGCTGCTCGTCCGTGGGCTTCTCGGCGCTCATCGCACCTTCCCGGAACCGGCGTGACCGCGGAACATGCGCGTGGGCGCGAACTCGCCAAGCTTGTGGCCGACCATCGACTCGCTGATGAACACGGGCACGTGCTTCTTGCCGTCGTGTACCGCCAGCGTGTGACCCACCATCTCGGGGAAGATCGTCGAGGTGCGCGACCAAGTCCTGAGCATCTTCTTCGTGTTGGCCGCGTTCATGGCCTCGATACGAGCCATCAGGCGCTCTTCGACCCACGGGCCCTTCTTGCTTGATCGACTCATCGTTGCTTACCCTTCCCGCGGCGGCGTCCGCGCACGATGTACTTGTCTGAGGCCTTGTTCTTCTTGCGCGTGCGATAGCCCGAGGTCGGCACGCCCCACGGAGTGACCGGATGACGACCGGCGGTCGTCGAGCCCTCGCCACCACCGTGCGGGTGGTCGACCGGGTTCATGGCGACGCCGCGCGTCTGTGGGCGAACGCCCATGTGGCGCTTGCGCCCCGCCTTGCCGACCTTGACGTTCTGGTGCTCCGCGTTGCCGATCGTGCCCACGGTGGCCCGACACTCGGCGCGCACCATACGCATCTCCCCGGACGGCAGGCGCAGCGTGGCCATCTCGCCGTCCTTGGCCATCAGCTGGATCGAAGCTCCGGCGGAGCGCGCGATCTGACCGCCGCGACCGGGCTGGAGCTCGACGTTGTGGACCACCGTACCCGACGGGCATCCGCGACAGCGCCATGCAGTTGCCGACCGCGATCTCGGCCTCCTCGCCGGAGGCGACCGTCATCCCCACGGTCAGCCGCTGAGGCGCGAGGATGTAGCGCTTCTCGCCGTCGGCATAGTGAAGCAGCGCGATATAGGAAGAGCGATTTGGGTCGTACTCGATCGCCGCAACCTTCGCGGGCATCCCGTCCTTGCGACGCTTGAAGTCGATCTCGCCGATAGAGGCGCTTGGCGCCACCGCCGCGGTGACGCGCGGTCTTGCGCCCGTGAGCGTTGCGTCCGCCGCTCTTCTTCAAGCCTTCGACGAGCGTGCGCTCGGGCTCGGTCTTCGTGACCTCGGCGAAATCCGGATAGGACGCGAACCGTCATACCGGGGCTGGTGGGCTTGGGCTTACGAATCGGCATGGCTGATCCTACTCGTTCAGGCCCTCTAGGCGCTGGAAGATCGCGATGCTTTCGCCGGCAGCGAACCTGACGATCGCCTTCTTCCAAGCGCGCGTGTCGACCCGCGCGTGATGCCACGTCGCTTTGGCTTGGCCTTCACGCTCATCGTGCGCACGTCGACGACTTTGACATCGAACAGGGCTTCAACTGCCTGGCGGATCTGAGTCCGGTGGGCATCGGGATGCACACGGAAGGTGTACTTGCCGACCGCAGAGAGTACGTAGGTCTTCTCGGAGACGACCGGCTTGATGATCACTTGGGTGGGCTCCATCAGCTCTGCTCCTTCGTCTGGGACCGGCCGCGCGCGCTGTGAGCTCCTCGAGCGCGGCCTGGGAGATAACGAGCGAAGCGGCGCCCACCAGGTCGGCGACGCCGACGTTCTCGGGGTGAGCACAGCGACCCGCTCGAGGTTGCGGAATGAGAGCGCGGCTGCGCGCTCCTCGGCGGCCAGCACCACGAGTGTCGGCTGAGGCTGATCCCAGCCTCGAGCAGGTCCAACGCCTCGCTCGTCTTGGGCGCCTTGAAGGAGGCCGCGTCGAGGACGCCGATCGATCCGCGTTCGGCGTGCAGCGAGAGACGCGCTGCGGAAGGCTGCGCGCTGCTCCTTGCGGTTGACCTTGAAGGTGTAGGAGCGAGGCTGGGGGCCAAACACGACGCCACCGCCTGTCCACAGCGGCGAGCGGCTGGAGCCCGCGCGGGCACGACCGGTGCCCTTCTGACGCCATGGCTTGGCGCCGCCGCCGGAGACCATGCCACGGGTCTTGGTCGCCGCGGTGCCGCGCCGGCGTGCCGCCTGCTCGGCTCGCACGCTCTGATGCACGAGCGGGCCGTGGAAACCCGCGCCGAATGCCGACTCCTTGAGCTTTACCTTCTTGGATGCGCCCGCTGTAGCGGTAGGGCTGAGCACTGGTGCGTCAGGCATCGCCTCGCACCTCCACCACTGCGCCGCGCGGACCCGGAACCGAGCCACGAACGAGCAGCAGGTTCTCCTTGGGGATCCACCGCGACGATCTCAAGGCCGGGCTGTGTGGCGCGCTTGTTGCCCATCTGGCCAGGTCCTCTGATTCCCTTGAACACGCGCGCGGGATAAGCAGAAGCGCCGATCGAGCCTGGCGCGCGCACGTTGTGGGAGCCGTGGGATACGGGACCGCGTTTGAAGTTGTGGCGTTTGATAGTGCCCTGGAAGCCCTTGCCCTTGGAGACGCCAGCGATCTTCACGCGTGCCCCCGACCTCGAAGGAGTCGACCGTCACCGACTGGCCGAGCTGCAGCTCGCCGGCCTCTCCCCGGAACTCGACGAGATGGCGCATCGGAGCGGCATCGGCCTTCTTCAAGTGGCCGAGCTCAGGCTTGGAGAGGTGCTTCTCCTTGGTCTGCCCGAACGCGAGCTGCACGGCTTCGTAGCCATCGCGCTCGGGTGTGCGCACCGCGGTCACAGGGCACGGGCCGGCCTCGAGCACGGTTACACGTGCGACGCTGCCGTCGTCCTGAAACACCTGGGTCATCCCCAGCTTCTTGGCGAGAATCGCTGGCATGCCGAGCTCAGGTAGCTAGACGGATCTCGATGTCAACGCCGGCGGGAAGATTGTCCAGGCGCTGCAGCGAGTCGACAGTCTTGGGACTCGGCTGGTGGATGTCGATCAGCCGCTTGTGCGTGCGAATCTCGAAGTGCTCGCGCGAGTCCTTGTCCTTGAATGGCGAGCGGATCACGCAGTAGACGTTCTTCTCTGTCGGCAGCGGCACAGGGCCGGACACCGTCGCGCCGGTGCGCGCGGCGGTCTCCACGATCTCCTTGGCAGCCGACTCTATGGCGGACGTGTCGTACGCCTTAAGTCGGATGCGGATCTTGTTTTGGGTTACCGCTGCCATCTGGATTCTTGCGGTCTTTCGTAGCTTGTTTGCGCTTCTTACATTTGGGCGACGTCGCCCAACCACTCCTCTGCAATTGACCGAGAGAAAGGACGGATCTCGATACTGGAGAAATCCGCCCTTCATCGCTCCCTACAGCGGAGCTAATTCGTCGTATCTGACTACCAATGAAAAGGCGCCCCACGAGTGCGAGGCGCCCTCTGTACTACTCGATGACCTCGGTGACCACGCCCGAGCCGACCGTGCGCCCGCCCTCTCGGATGGCGAATCGCAGGCCCTGATCCATGGCGATCGGCTGGATCAGCTCGATCTCCATCTGGACGTTGTCGCCGGGCATGACCATCTCGACGCCATCGGGCAGCTTTGCCACGCCGGTGACGTCGGTCGTACGGAAATAGAACTGCGGCCGGTAACCCGTGAAGAACGGCGTGTGACGACCGCCCTCCTCCTTCTTGAGGATGTAGACCTCAGCCTTGAACTTGGTGTGCGGGGTAATCGAGCCGGGCTTGCAAAGCACCTGACCACGCTCGATCTCCTCGCGCTTGGTGCCACGCAGCAGGCAGCCGACGTTGTCGCCCGCCTGACCCTCGTCGAGGATCTTGCGGAACATCTCGACTCCGGTGACGACTGTCGTGGTGGTGTCGTGCACACCCACGATCTCAACCGTGTCACCGGTGTTGACGATGCCCTGCTCCACGCGGCCCGTGGCGACCGTGCCACGACCCGTGATCGTAGAAGACGTCCTCGACGGGCATCAGGAAGGGCTTTTCGAGCTCACGTACCGGCTGGGGGATGTAGCTGTCCAGCGCCTCGGCAAGCTCGACGATCTTCTCCTTGTAAGCCTCGTCGCCTTCGAGCGCCTTCAGCGCAGAGCCGGTGATGAAGGGAATGTCGTCGCCGGGGAAGTCGTACTCGGAGAGCAGCTCGCGCACCTCGACCTCGACAAGTTCCATTAGCTCCTCGTCATCGACCATGTCGGCCTTGTTGAGGAACACGACGATGTAAGGCACGCCCACCTGGCGGGCGAGCAGGATGTGCTCACGCGTCTGAGGCATCGGACCGTCGGCAGCGGAGACCACCAGGATCGCGCCGTCCATCTGGGCGGCGCCGGTGATCATGTTCTTGACGTAGTCGGCGTGCCCAGGGCAGTCGACGTGCGCGTAATGACGCTTCTCCGTCTGGTACTCGACGTGCGATGTGGCGATGGTGATCCCGCGCTCCTTCTCCTCCGGAGCGTTGTCGATCTCCTCGAAGCTACGGGCTTCGCCGCCCATCTTCTCCGCCAGCACGGTCGTGATGGCAGCGGTCAGCGTCGTCTTGCCATGGTCGATGTGACCGATGGTCCCGACGTTGACGTGCGGCTTGTCGCGCTCGAACTTCTCCTTCGCCACTTGTGTTCGCTCCTAAATCGACTTGAATGTTCGCCACTGTAGGGCGAACCTGGGAAATCTATCTGAATCGGGACTTTCTTGACTGCTGCCTCTGTCAGGTCTCGCGACATGAGTCGCGTTACACCTGACTCACTCGCTAGCGGCACGGGCTCCCCTGTGCGCTGCTCGATGATCTTCTCGGCGATGTTCGGGGGTACCTCCTCGTACCCCTCGAACTGCATGGTGTAATTGGCCCTGCCCTGCGTATTGGAACGCAGGTCGGTGGCGTACCCGAACATCTCGCTCAAAGGGACCTTGGCGTGGATCGCCGAGGCGTTGCCGCGCTGCTCGGAGCCTTGCAGATGTCCGCGGCGACGGGACAGATCACCCATCACGTCGCCCATGAAGTCCTCTGGTGTGACGACCTCGACCGCGAACACGGGCTCCAAGAGCACCGGCTTGGCGCGCTTGGCCGCCTCCTTGAAGGCGAGCGAGCCGGCGACCTTGAAGGCAATCTCCGAGGAGTCGACATCGTGGTACTTGCCGTCGACCAGCGTGACGCGCACGTCGACCATCGGATAGCCGGCCCTGACACCGTTCTCAAGTGCCTCCTCGACGCCCTTCCCGACCGCGGGGATGTATTCCGAGGGAATCGCGCCGCCCTTGATCTTGTTGATGAACTCAAAGCCCTCGCCGGGAGCCGGCTCAAGGTTGATGTAGACGACACCGAACTGGCCCGAGCCGCCGGTCTGGCGCACGAACTTGCCTTCGATCTTCTCGACCGTGCCGCGGATCGTCTCGCGGTAGGAGACCTGCGGGCGCCCGACGTTGGCCTCGACGCCGAACTCGCGCTTCATGCGATCGACGAGCACTTCGAGGTGCAGCTCGCCCATGCCCGAGATCTCGGTCTGGCCGGTTTCTTCGTTGGTGCGTACCTGGAAGGTCGGATCCTCCTCGGCCAGGCGACCGAGCGCCACGGACATCTTCTCCTGGTCGATCTTCGTCTTGGGCTCGACCGCCACCTTGATGACGGGCTCGGGGAAGGTGATGTTCTCAAGCTTGATGGGAGCCTCCGGAGCGGCCAGCGTGTCGCCGGTTATGACCTGCTTGATGCCCACGGCTGCGGCGATGTCGCCGGCGTAGACCTCGGAGACCTCCTCGCGCTCGTTGGCGTGCATCATCAGGATGCGCCCGATCGCGCTCGGCGCGGCCGCTGTTGACGTTGAGCACGCGCGAGCCCGCCTCGAGTTTCCCTGAGTAGACGCGGAAGTAGGTCAGCTTGCCGACGTAGGGGTCGGCCATGATCTTGAACGCGAGCGCCGTAAACGGCTCGGAGTCGTCGGCGTGGCGCTCGATCTGTGGCTCCTCGCCGTCGCCCTTGACAGGTTCCAAGCCGACGACAGCCGGCACGTCAAGCGGCGAAGGCAGGTAGTCGACAACCGCGTCCAGCAGCGGCTGCACGCCCTTGTTCTTGAACGAAGAGCCGCACAGGACGGGAGTCAGCTTCGTCGAGAGCGTGGCTTTGCGGATCGCCGGCTTGAGGACGTCCTCGGGAACCTCGGCCTCCTCGAGGATCAGCTCCAGCAGTGCGTCGTCGTAATGGGAGACCTCCTCCAGGAGGTGTTCGCGAGCAGCCTCGGCCGCTTCCAGCAACGCCTCGGGGATCTCCACGACTTCCTGCTCGGTGCCGAGCTCGTCTTTGTAGACGATCGCCTTCATCCTGACGAGATCGACGACACCCGCGAAATCGCCCTCAGCGCCGATCGGCAGCTGGATCGGGACGGGGTGGGCGCCGAGTCGGTCGATCATCGTCTGCACGCCCTGCTCGAAGTCGGCGCCGGTGCGATCCATCTTGTTGATGTAGGCGATGCGCGGCACGTGATACTTGTCGGCCTGGCGCCAGACGGTCTCCGACTGCGGCTCCACGCCGGCGACCGAGTCGAACAGCGCGATCGCGCCGTCGAGCACGCGCAAGGAGCGCTCGACCTCGACGGTGAAGTCGACGTGGCCCGGGCGTGTCGATGATGTTGATGCGGTGGTCGTCCCACTCGGCCGTGGTGGCCGCGGAGGTGATCGTGATGCCGCGCTCCTGCTCCTGTTCCATCCAGTCCATCACGGCGGCGCCCTCGTGGACCTCACCGATCTTGTACGTGCGGCCCGTGTAGTAGAGGATGCGCTCGGTCGTCGTGGTCTTGCCCGCGTCGATGTGGGCCATGATCCCGATGTTGCGGGTTCTCTCTAGGGGAAACTTGCGGGGCATTTTGTCTGGTATCTGGTGGCGCTTGGTGTCGAGGTGTCGTTCGGTGTGAGGGCGTGCGATGTAACGGAGTTCGATACCGCCGATGACGTTGGCTCAGGGCAAAAAAATGGGCCCCTCGGGCCCACGCGCTGCCGGTGCTCGGGCGGGTCGCTTCTCTATTTGCTCAAGGTCTCCATGCTTGTTCGCTGCGCGGCTGGACGTGCTCAGGCAACAGCGCCATCCCGCCCGCAGACGGCGACTATAGCAGAGGGAATGGGGCGTTAGTAAGCGTGGTCAGGGACCATGCAGACGACTACCGCGAGTCCGCGCATTTCGCCATCGGCCGGGGCGTCCTCGAAGACCGTTCCCAAGCGCTCGAGGACCCGCGTAGCGACCCGCAGCTCCTCGGCGTCCACGCCGGCGAGCGCCTGCTCCCAGCGCGCCTGCCAGGTGGCGCGCTTGCTTTGCACCTTGCCCTCCCCTTGAGGGGTGAGACATGTGACGACGACACGACGGTCGTCGGCGCCACGCGTGCGCTGCACGTGGCCGCACTCGGCGAGATGGTCGAGCATCTGCGTGACGGTGCCGGGCGTCAGCTGCGCCGCGGTGGCCAGCTCACTGGCGCTCAGCGGGCCCCGCTCGCTGAGCTCGATCAATAGTTCCATTTGGGCGTGGGTGACCTCTGAGCCGATCAGGTGCGTGTCGCGTCCGCGCAGGCGGCGCAGCGCGCGGAAGACATGTCGGAAGGCCTTGCCAAGCTCGACCAGCTCGGCCTCGCGGTCCGCCTCGGCGATCCCTTCGCCCGCGCTGGCGCTCCGTGCTTGAGAAGCCTGTGTGGCGGAGGGCTCGGTTGTGCGGGGCATGACGTTGGCTCGCTCAGACTCCAACAGCGTCGGCGAGCGCCTCTTGACGCTCCAGGACTGTCTCGGCCTCGTCGGCTGGCTCGGCCTCGCTCTGGGGACGCTCGGCACGCAGCAGCATCAGACACGGGATCAGCGAGAGGGCCGCGATCCCCAGCGCCCACCAGTAAGCGGTGTCGAACGCGCCTGCAAGCTCCTCCGGGGTGTGCGCGTGTGCGCCGGCGCGCTGCAGGACGACGGCAAGCACCGCCGTGCCGATCGCACCGCCCGTGCGCTGCAGTGCGTTGATCTGTGGGGTGGCGTCGGAGATCTGCTCGGGGCGCATTGCCGAGAAGGCGGCGCTCATCGCCGGCATGAAGCACAGGCCGATGCTCAGGCCGCGTACGACGAGCACGAGCGAGATGGCCACGATCGAGGTGTGGGCGCCGATGAACGTGAAGGGCATCGTGCTGATGCAAAGCAGCGATACGCCGCACATCGCCACGCGCCCGCCGCTGAAGCGCTGGGTGAGACGGCTGGCCAGCGGCATCGCGATCAGCGCGCCGATTCCCTGGGGGCCGGTCAGCAGGCCCGTGTTGATGACGCTCTGCCCGCGCACTTCCTGGTAGTAGAGCGGCACGAGGATCATCGCCCCGAACAGCGCGGCACCGAGGCCGAAGTTGGTGAATGCGGCGCCCGCGAAGACCTTGTTTGCGTACATGCGGATGTCCAGCAGCGGACGCTCGACGCGCAGTGCGTGAAAACAGAAGACCACGACAAGCACCGCTCCGATGACGCACGGCACGATGACTTTGCCCGAGCCCAAGGCCGAGCCCGAGCCGAGCTCGCTGATCCCGTAGATGAAGGCCGCGAAGCCCGCTGGGAGGAGCGCGAGGCCCAGGATGTCAAGGTTGCCGGCCTCTCCGGAGTCGGTGTGCGGCAGCATCCGCCAACCCAGGATGAAGGCGACCAGGCCGATCGGGACGTTGACGAAGAAGATCCAGGACCAGTGCAGGTTCTCCAGGATCAAGCCGCCCACGACCGGGCCGAGGATCGGCGCGATCATTGCCGGCATCGAGACGTAGCCCATGACGCGGCCCATGCGCTGCGGCCCGGAGACCTGGGCCATGATCATCATCGCGACGGGCATGATCATGCCGCCGCCCGCGCCCTGCAGCACGCGGAAGACGACCAAGGAGGTCGTCGAGTCGGCAAGTCCACACAGCGCTGAGCCGGCGGTGAAGAGGACCAGCGAGGTCATGTAGACCTGCTTGGCGCCGAAGCGCCGCGCGGCCCAACCCGTGACGGGAATCACGGCGGCCAGCGAGAGCAGGTAGCCGGTTATCACCCACTGGACCTGCGAGAGCGGGCTGTGCAGATCGTGCGAGAGCGTGTGCAGCGCGACGTTGACGATCGTCGTGTCGAGGATCGACATGATCATGCCGAGGATCACGACGCCGCACACGACCCATACGTGGCGCTCGATCTTTGTCGAAGCGGAGGGGTCGCCCTGCTCGATTGTCTGACGCGAAGACATTTGGTACCGAAAGTTTAGGTACCAAACCTTCTTCCTTCAACCCTTTTTCTCTTAAGTTTTTGAGAACCTGCGTTTTTGGACGACGATCCTCCCGGACCCATCGCTAGACAACGAGCCATCCTCACGAGGCCCGGCACTGGCGGGCGAATCTACCTATCCCTCCCCTCGTCGTGAAACCAGCGTCCAATGCGCGGATATCCGCGCGGCGCGCTCATCCATCCAGCGACCGAAACGCGGAGAGATGCTTGCGATTTGCTGCAATCCCGCGAACAAGAGCACCGGCAGGACGACAGCTGCGACAACGATTGCGAGGAGCAGTTCGATGACCACCGGGCCACCCAACGAAAGTGTGTCTACCAGCGGTAGTGGGCGAAGGCCTTGTTGGCCTGCGCCATGCGGTAAATGTCGTCCTTGCGCTTGTAGGCGCCGCCCTGCTGGGACTGGGCATCCAACAGCTCGTTTGCCAAGCGCTGGGCCATCGTCTTCTCGCGACGCGCGCGGGCAAACTCGACCAGCCAGCGCACCGCCAGCGTGCGGGCACGAGCGCTTGGGACCTCTACAGGAACTTGGTAAGTAGCGCCACCGACGCGGCGAGAGCGGACCTCCAATGCCGGCGTGAGCGCCTTGATTGACGCCTCCAGCTGCTCGATCGGGTCCTTGTCCGAGCGCTCGCCGAGTAGGGCAAGCGCGTCGTAGACGATCCGCTCGGCTGTGGACTTCTTGCCGTCGAGCATCACCTTGTTGATGATCTGCTGAACAAGCTTTGAGCGGTGGATCGGAGTCCGCTTCAAGCGGACGCACCTGGGCGGCTGCGCGACGTGGCATGGTCTGAAGCGCCCCCGCTACTTCTTCTTCACGCCGTACTGGGAGCGACCCTGCTTGCGATCGCTCACACCAGCCGCGTCTAGCGTGCCGCGCACGACCTTGTAGCGCACACCCGGCAAGTCCTTGACGCGGCCGCCTCGCACCAGCACCACGGAGTGCTCCTGCAGGTTGTGGCCCTCGCCTGGGATGTATGCCGTGACCTCGATCGAGCCGGCGATGCGCACGCGGGCGACCTTGCGCAGGGCGGAGTTAGGCTTCTTCGGAGTCGTCGTGTACACGCGCGTGCACACGCCGCGACGCTGCGGAGCGGCGACCTTCTTCTTGCGGCCCTTGCCGGACTTCAGGCCCGGGGTCGCAAGCTTTTTCTTTGGGGCAACGCGGCCCTTGCGCACTAGTTGCGAGGTGGTTGGCATTCGGGGCGGAATCCTAGCAGCGCATGCCCCGGGCAAGGCCCGGCTCACGCGCCTGGCGCGATGCCCGCGGCACGCACAGGGGCCGGCATCAAAGCCGCGGCGACGAGCACGAGTATGAAGGCGAGCGATTGCAAGACGATGCCAACCGGGCTGCCTGGCAGGGGATCGCCGAACACGAGGATCCCGCCGGCGATGCCGGCGATGTTGGCGGCCGTGCCGGTGACCGCGATGACCGGAACGGCCTCTCCCTCTTGCAGGCCCTTTGCCGAGGCGTAGAACGCGACGATCGAGGCCAGCACCGCTACCGCCAGCCACGGGCTCAGCAATACGGCAAGCGGGCCGTGGGCGCCGATGATCCCGGTCAATGCCTTGATCGAGGTGTCGGAGACGCCGAACAGGATTCCGGAGGCGGCGCCCAGCATCATGCCGTGGTGCTCGACCGGGCCGCCCATCCGCGGGCCCATGATCAGCAAGCCTCCCAAGCCGAACAAGCCCGCCTCGAAAGAGATCATCGCCGGATCTGAGAACTGCGAGTGCGCGCCGTGCATGGCTGGCAGCGTTATGCCGAGCATCACCAGGCCGGCCGCCATCAGCCACAAGCCCAGCCACTGACGCGGGCCGACCTCGAAGCCGAACATACGGTCGGCCATCACGGCGATCAAGACTACACCGGCGGCGAGCGCGACCTGGACGACCGACATCGGCGCCAAGGCCAAAGCTGCCACGTGCAAAGCCCAGGAAGCCGTCGCGACGACCATGCCTATCGCGAACCAACCGGAGGAGAAGAGCGTGCGGATCGAGCGCAGCGGATGGCGTACATCGACGCTGGCCACCGAATTGGCGCCCCGGTACTTGTAGAAGAAGCCGAGGTTGGCCACAAAAGCGCAAGCCAGCGAAAGGAGTATGCCTAGATCGAGAGTCATGGTTGGGGGCCGGACGGAGTGATCCATCGGCAACGGACGACGGATGCTTTACTGCGCTGTCGCGACTCAGGCAGATTACCGGTGATCACCTCAGTGCAAGCTAAAGACAAACGAGCGGTACGCGAAGAAGGCCCGCGGCAGAAGCCGGGCGCGAGCCACGCAGCCGGCCGCATCGCAAACGCCGATGTCCCCCGCGCGCGCGGGGGGAGTCCCGACTTGGAGCGCCCTACCCCGACGCCGACTGAGCAACCCGACACAGCTCTCCCACCCAGCGCGCGAAGGGCTCCCGACTTGGAGGACCGTCCCCTGCTCCTCGTGGACATCGACGGCGTGATCTCACTGTTCTCCTTCGACCACGGAGCGCGGCCCGAGGGGTCGTTCCATTCGATCGATGGCATACCCCACTTTCTTTCGTCTAGCGCGGCCGAGCACCTGCTCGTGCTCGTTTCCAACTTCGAGCTTGTCTGGGCGAGCGGTTGGGAGGAGAAGGCAAACGAATACCTTCCCCACTTGTTGGGCCTGCCGACGCTGCCCTACCTCAGCTTCGATCGTGCGGTCGGGCGTACGAACGCCCACTGGAAGCTCGACGCGATCGATGCCTACGCGAGCACGAACAAGCCACTGGCGTGGATCGATGACGCCTTCAACGATGCTTGCCACGAGTGGGCTGAGGCCCGGATAGCACCGACCTTGCTCGTACAGACGCTGCCGGCGAGTGGGCTCACTGGGCGCGAGGCGGAGACCCTAGAGCGCTGGGCTGAGTCGCTGCAAGAACGATAACAGTCTCTTAATTTGGAATGGGGGCGCACATGTGCGCCCCCACGGGATGGTGCATGCACCATCCCGGACGGCGGCGCATGCGCCGCCGTCTACAAACTAGGAGTTGATCCCCCAGGAGCTGATCTCCCAAGGAGTCGATTCCCGGGGAGAGACCTCTCTTCTACTCTCCCGACTCCTCGGGCACCTCGAGCTCGCCGAGACCCTCGACGAAACCGGGGTCCGAGCTACCGGCGCCAATCTTCTCCAGCGACGCTAGATCCGCGTCGAACTCGCTGCCGTAGCCGGCGCTGAGCGCCTCGCCGTCGGCCAAGCCCAGCTCGGCCGCGATCTCCTCCTGGTCGAGCAGACCGACGTCGTCGATCGCGCGCGGCAGCGGCTCGGACGGTTCGATCTCGATCCGCCGGTAGCGCTTGAGTCCCGTCGCTGCGGGAATCAGCTTGCCGATAATCACGTTCTCCTTGAGGCCGTTGAGACGGTCGATCTTGCCCTCGAGCGATGCGTCAGTGAGCACCTTGGTGGTCTCCTGGAAAGAGGCCGCCGAGAGGAACGAGTCGGTATTCAGCGATGCCTTGGTGATGCCGAGGATAATGTCCTCGAACTGAGCGGTTTCGCCACCCTTGGCGATAACGGCGTCGTTGGCTGTTGCGAATTCGTAGCGGTCCACGAACTGCCCAGGTAGATAGTCGGTGTCGCCCTTCTGGTCGACCCTCACCTTCTTGAGCATCTGACGCACGATCAACTCGATGTGCTTGTCGTTGATGTCCACGCCCTGTGACTTGTAGACCTCCTGCACCTCCTTGACCAAATACTGCTCGGTCTCGGTGCGTCCCCGGATCGCTAGGAGCTCGTGCGGGTAGAGCGAGCCCTCGTTGAGCTGCTTGCCGGCGACGATCTTCTCGCCGCTTGACACATACAACCGCGTACGCCGTGGGAAGGCGTGGCGGTGCTCCTCGCCGGCCTCGTCGGTAATGACCACGGTCAAGGCCTTCTCGGTCTCTTCGATCGAGACGACACCATCCTGCTCGGCGATCTTGGCCAAGCCCTTTGGCTTGCGAGCCTCGAAGAGCTCGACCACGCGCGGCAGACCGTGCGTGATGTCCGCTCCGGCGACACCGCCAGTGTGGAATGTGCGCATCGTCAGCTGCGTACCGGGCTCACCGATCGACTGCGCCGCGACGATGCCGACAGCATCGCCGATCTGCGCGGTCTGGCCTGTGGCCATCGCACGGGCGTAACAGGCCTGGCACACGCCACTGGGGGCCTTGCACTTGAGCACCGAACGCACCGGCACAGTCACGCGCACGCCCTTCTCGTTGTCCTCGGCAAACGCCTCGACGATGTCAGCGAGCTGTTGGCGGCCGATTTCCTCGCCGCCCTCGGCAAGCATGCGCCCACGCTTGGTGGTGATCGGCTGCGCCGCGGTACGTCCCACGAGGTTTTCGTTGGGCTCGCCACCCTCGTTCCAGACAGTCATATCGATGTATTCGTCGGTGCCGCAGTCGACCTCGCGAATGATCACGTCCTGAGCGACGTCCACCAGACGGCGGGTCAAATAGCCCGAGTCGGCCGTACGCAGGGCCGTGTCGGCCAGGCCCTTTCGCGCGCCGTGCGTGGAGATGAAGTACTCGAGCACCGACAGCCCCTCCATGAAGTTGGACTTGATCGGTCGCTCGATGATCTCGCCCTTCGGATTGGCCATCAGGCCGCGCATACCAGCCAGCTGGCGAATCTGCTTGAAGGAGCCGCGGGCGCCGGAGTTGGCCATCATGAAGATGGGGTTGAGCGTGTCGAGGTTCTGGATCATCGCCTCGGCCACCTCGTCGGTGGCGGCGTTCCACTTCTCGACAACCGCCTCGTGGCGCTCCTCCTGGGAGATCAGGCCCATGTCGTACTGGTCGGTGATGTCGCCCACGAGCTTGTCGTACTTGTCGAGGATCGACTGCTTCTCGGGCGGGATCACGACGTCGTTCTTTGAGATCGTGATACCGGCCTGTGTGGCGTACTTGAAGCCGAGATCCTTGAATGCGTCCAGCACCAGCGAGATCGTCGTCGCGCCATAGGTCTGCACGAGCGCGTCGATCAAGCGCGTGGTGTCGCGCTTCTTCATCGACTGGTTCACGTACACGTACTTCGACGCGTCGAACTGATCGCCGAGCGCCTCGGCCAGCGCCCGCTCGATGCGGTCGTTGTAGATGATCCGCCCAACCGTCGTGAGCAGGTGCCCGCCCTCGCGTCCCATCGGACGGAACTCGGCGATGTCGTGCAGCTTGACGACGCCGGCCTCGTAGGAGAGCTCGGCCTCCTGCGCGGTACGGAACACGTGCGGACGCGGCTCGTAGGTTGCCCTGTCGATCTTCGACAGCTCGTCGGCTTCGAGGCCATAGGTGAGGTAGTAGGCGCCCAAGATCATGTCCTGGGTGGGCGTCGCCAACGGCGCGCCATGTGCTGGCGAGAGGATGTTGTTGGAGGACAGCATCAAGATGCGCGCCTCCGCCTGAGCCTCGGCCGATAGAGGGAGGTGGACCGCCATCTGGTCGCCGTCGAAGTCGGCGTTGAAGGCGTGGCAGACCAAGGGGTGAACCTGGATCGCCTTGCCCTCGACCAAGAGCGGTTCAAAAGCCTGGATTCCCAGCCTGTGAAGAGTGGGCGCGCGGTTGAGTAGGACTGGGTGCTCGTGGATGACCTCCTCGAGCACGTCCCAGACCTCGCCGATCATCGAGTCGACCATCTTCTTAGCCGCCTTGATGTTCTGCGCGGACTTGCGCTCTACTAGGCGCGCCATGATGAACGGCTTGAACAGCTCGAGCGCCATGATCTTCGGCAGGCCGCACTGGTGCAGTTTTAGGTACGGGCCGGCGACGATCACCGAGCGTCCCGAGTAATCCACGCGCTTGCCGAGCAGGTTCTGACGGAAGCGTCCCTGCTTGCCCTTGAGCATGTCTGAGAGGCTCTTCAGCGGACGGTTGCCAGGGCCGGTGACAGGACGGCCACGACGGCCGTTGTCGAACAGTGCGTCAACCGCCTCTTGCAGCATGCGCTTCTCGTTGTTGACGATGATCTCTGGTGCGCCAAGGTCGAGCAGTCGCTTGAGGCGGTTGTTGCGGTTGATGACGCGGCGGTAGAGGTCGTTGAGGTCAGACGTCGCAAAGCGTCCACCGTCGAGCTGCACCATCGGGCGCAGCTCCGGTGGGATTACCGGAACGGCGTCGAGCACCATCATCTCTGGCTTGTTGCCAGACTGGATGAACGCGCTGACGACCTTCAAGCGCTTGACCGCGCGCGCCTGCTTCTGGCCCTTGCCGGTCTTGACCTGCTCCTCCAGTTCGGTGCGTTCGGCCTCGAGGTCGACCTGCTGGAGCAGGTCGCGGATCGCTTCGGCGCCCATGCCACCACGAAAGTATTCGCCGAAGCCGTAGGAAGAGCCGAAGCGCTCCTTGAGCTCACGGAAGGTGGTCTCGTCGTGCTCGATCTGCTTGGAGTCCATCGTCTTGAACAGCTCCCAGACATTGCGCATCCGCTCAGCCCCGTCCTCGACGTAGGCTTCGGTGTCGGCGATGTCGGCCTCGAAGGTCTTGTTGAGCTCCTTGACGAGCTTGTCGCGCTCCTCGTCAGAGATCTTCGCGAGGTTGAGATCAAGCGAGTCGGCCCACAGGTGGTCTTCGTCGTTGAAGGAAGTCTGCTTGCCGGTCTGTAGGTACTTCTCGCGGCGAGCCAGGGACTCGCGCAATTCGAGCACGCGCTCCTGCAGCTCGGCGGCATAGGAGTCAAGGACCTTGTTGACCTCCTTCTCGAGCGTGTCGAGATCCTTGGAGCGAGCCTCGTCGTCAACCCACGTGACGATCGATGCGGCGAAGTAGAGAACCTTCTCTAGCTCCTTGGGGGCCATGTCGAGCAGGTAGCCGATGCGCGAAGGCACACCCTTGAAGAACCAGATGTGGCTGACGGGAGCGGCCAGGTCGACGTGGCCCATGCGCTCACGGCGCACCTTCGAGCGTGTGACCTCGACGCCGCAGCGCTCGCACACGATGCCCTTGTAGCGCACGCGCTTGTACTTGCCGCAGTAGCACTCCCAGTCCTTGGTGGGACCGAAGATGCGCTCGCAGAAGAGACCGTCCTTCTCAGGCTTGAGCGTGCGGTAGTTGATCGTCTCGGGCTTGGTTACCTCACCGGAGCTCCAGCCGCGAATTTGCTTGGAGGACGCGAGGCTGATCTCAATAGCGTCAAAGTTGTTGATGTCAATCACGATGTAGTCCTCTGCCTTGTGTTGAAAGTCGCGTAACTGGGGGATAGGCCGAAGGCCGTAAGGGGGCGAAGCCCTCTTACAATCATCTCTAGTTGCTCCCTTCGGCGGGCTCGCCTACAGGCGCACCGGCGTCGTCCAGCTCCTCGAGGGCGATGCCGTCCTCGATAAGCCCCTCTATGTCAAGCGCCGCCTCGGGCTCGCCATCTTCGCTGTCCTCACCATCGGCCACTGCTGCAGCCTCTGCCTCGGGCTCGGTCTCTGTGACCTCGCCCGTGGGTGCCCTGACGCCGGAGAGGTCGATACCGAGCTCCTCCGCGGCGCGCAGCAGGTCGTCGTCTTCGTCGCGCAGCTCAGTGTGCTGGCCTTCCTCGGAAACGACGCCCACGTCGAGCGCCAAGGACTGCATCTCCTTGAGCAGCACCTTGAAGGACTCGGGGATCGACGGCTCGGCGATGTTCTCGCCCTTGACGATCGCCTCGTATGCCTTGACGCGCCCGACGGTGTCGTCGGACTTGATCGTGAGCATCTCCTGCAGGGTGTAGGCGGCGCCAAATGCCTCAAGCGCCCAAACCTCCATCTCACCGAAGCGCTGGCCACCGAACTGCGCCTTGCCTCCCAGCGGCTGCTGAGTGACGAGCGAGTAGGGACCAGTTGAGCGAGCGTGGATCTTGTCGTCCACGAGGTGCAGGAGCTTGAGGATGTACATGTAGCCGACGGTCACCTGCTCCGCGAACGGCTCGCCAGTACGCCCGTTGAAGAGCGTCATCTTGCCTGAGGCCTGCTCGCCGACGCGACGGGACTTGTCGACGTCCATGCGGATGCGTCCCTTGTGCCCGTCCTGCCACTTGACCAGGGCCGTGTCCACGTCTTCGACGGTCGCACCGTCGAAGACCGGCGTGGCTACGTACACGCGCGGGTTCGAGTCGCCGTTAGAAGCACTGGCTTCCTCATAGGCCTCGGTGCCATCGTCGTACCAGCCCTGCGCGGCGGCCCAGCCGAGATGGGTCTCGAGGATCTGCCCGACGTTCATGCGGCTTGGCACGCCCAGCGGGTTGAGGATCACGTCAACCGGAGTGCCGTCCTCTAGGAAAGGCATGTCCTGCTGGTCGACGATCTTGGAGATGACACCCTTGTTGCCGTGACGACCCGCGAGCTTGTCGCCCTCGGAGATCTTGCGCTTCTTGGCCACGAACACGCGCACCAAGTCGTTGACCCCAGGCGGCAGGTCGTCGCCCTCATCACGGCTGAAGGTCATCACGTCGATCACGACGCCACCCTCACCGTGGGGCACCTTCAATGAGGTGTCGCGCACCTCACGCGCCTTCTCCTTGAAGATCGCGCGGATCAGCTTCTCCTCGGCGGTCAGCTCGGTCTCGCCCTTGGGCGTGACCTTGCCGACGAGCAGGTCGCCCGAGGCGACCTCGGCCCCGACGCGCACGATGCCGCGGTCGTCGAGGTTGCGCAGCGACTCCTCCGAGCGGTTGGGAATGTCGCGCGTGATCTCCTCGTCGCCGAGCTTGGTCGTGCGGGCGTCGATCTCGTACTCCTCGATGTGGATCGAGGTGAGCTCGTCGTCCTGCACGAGGCGCTTGGAGAGGATGATCGCGTCCTCGAAGTTGTAGCCCTCCCAGGACATAAACGCCACCATCAGGTTCTTGCCGAGCGCCATTTCGCCCTTGTCGGTCGAGGAGCCGTCGGCCAGGACGTCGCCGGCCTTGACCTTCTGACCGGAGCTGACACGCGGCTTGTGGTGAATCAGTGTGCCCTGGTTTGAGCGCATGAACTTCTGCAGCTCGTACTCATCACGAGTGGGTGGGTTCCCAGTCGACGTCTCGATCACGATCCGGTTGGCGTCGACGAAGTCGATCGTGCCGGCAGTGCGTGCCAACAGCACGTCACCCGTGTCAAGCGCGGCGCGGCGCTCCATGCCGGTGCCCACCAGCGGGGCGTCGGTCTTCAACAACGGCACCGCCTGGCGCTGCATGTTTGAGCCCATCAGCGCACGATTGGCGTCGTCATGCTCGAGGAACGGGATCATCGCCGTGGCAACCGACCAGATTTGTTCGGGAGACACGTCGACGAGGTCCACATCCTTGGGCCCGACAGTCACATACTGGCCGGCCTGGGTGCGACAAAGGATCTCTTTGTCGAGCAGCTTGCCGGTCTTCTCGTCGATCGGCGTGTTCGCCTGAGCGATCAGCTGCTCCTCCTCCTGGGTGGCGTCCAAACGGACGACTTCCTCGGTGGCGATGCCGTCCTTGACCACCCGGTAAGGGGTCGTGACGAACCCATACTCGGACACCTCGGCGAACGAGGACAGCGAGCCGATCAGGCCAATGTTCGGACCCTCGGGCGTCTCGATCGGGCACATGCGCCCGTAGTGGGTGGGGTGCACGTCGCGCACCTCGATCGGCGCACGCTCACGGGTGAGACCACCGGCGCCAAGCGCAGACAGACGCCGACGGTGCGTGAGCCCCGACGAGAGAATTCGTCTGGTCCATAAACTGCGACAGCTGCGAGGAGCCGAAGAACTCCTTCAGCGCAGCCACAACCGGCCGAATGTTGATGATCGTCTGCGGCGTGATCGTGTCGGCGTCCTCTGTCGTCAGACGCTCACGCACGACGCGCTCCATACGATAGAGGCCGATGCGGAAGGCCTCCTGGATCAGCTCGCCGACGGTACGCAGACGGCGGTTGCCGAAGTGCTCGTACTCGTCGAGGTGCTCCTCGACAGGCTCGCGTGGCATGCTCGTCGCCTCGGCCGCGTAGTCCTTGATCTCGACCTCCGGCTCCTCGGGCATGCCGAGTCGCTTGGGCAGCGAGACGAGCTCCTTGACGAGCGCGAGGATGTCGTCGTGGGTGAGCGTGCGCGTGTCGATGTCGATGTCGAGACCGAGACGCGAGTTGAGCTTGTAGCGACCGACACGCGTGAGGTCGTAGCGCTTGGGGTCGAAGAACAGCTGGTTGAGCAGCGCCTTGGCGTTCTCCACGCTCGGCGGCTCGCCGGGACGCTGCTTCTTGAACAGCTCGATCAGGGCGCCCTCTTCGGTACGCGTCTGCTCGGTGTCGGCTTCGATCGTGTTGCGGATGTAATGCGAGTTCTCGAACCGCCGCAGGATCTCCTCATCGGTTGCGTAGCCCATCGCGCGCAAAAGCACAGTAACGGGCAGCTTGCGCTTGCGATCGATACGAACGAAGACCTTGCCCTTCTTGTCGATCTCGAGCTCCAGCCAGGAGCCGCGGGCGGGCATCAGGTTGGCGATGAACACCTGCTTCTCGCGGTCCTTTGGCTCCATCAGGTAGGCGCCTGGCGAACGCACAAGCTGGGTGACGACCACGCGCTCGGTGCCGTTGATGACAAATGTGCCGCGCTCGGTCATCCACGGGAAGTCGCCCATGAAGACCGACTGCTCGCGGATCTCTCCGGTCTCGCGATTGATGAACGCGACCGTGACCGTCAACGGACGGGCGTAGGTCAGATCCTTCTCGCGACACTGCTCCAGCGAGGCGACGGGCTCGTCGAAGACGAACTCGCCGAACTGCACGGCAAGGTTGCCGGTGTAGTCCTCGATTGGGGAGATGTCGTCGATCGTCTCGCGCAGACCGCCCTTTTGGGGGTCGGTCAGCCACAGAAACGAGCGGCGCTGGATATCGATGAGGTTCGGTACGTCGACAGACTTGGACAGACGCGCGAAGGACCGGCGCGTCCGGAGAGCATCAACAGCAGCCAAGAAATGACTCCTTCGGAGGGCGAGAAACGGGCAAAGGCGGGCGCAAACGCGCGACCAGCAAAGATAGCACAGAGCATCGGCGCCCTCAAGTGGGGCAGCCGGCGCTCACGGACCCCACCCCTGATCACCGCGTATGTGGCGCGGTGTCTGTCGCTTCGGGTGGCTGCGACTATCGGCCAGCACCCCAGATTCTACCGGAGATTCGCCGATTTTGGAAAACTGGCGATCGGGGCGGGAAAGCTCGAAAAGTCCGATGCCCCCCGCGCGCGCGGGGGGCATCACATTTTGGAAGCCATCACACTCTCAAGCTGGAGCCTCCCCGAGCCCGACAGCAACAGGCCGGGTGCTCCGTTTCAATCGTCACCGGGCCTACCGAGCATGGGCCCCGATGACGAAGCCCTGGCGCTGACGACTCGCCGCCGGGGCAGAGCTCCGAGCTACTACTTCAACTCGACGCAGCCGCCGGCCTCCTCGAGTTCGGCCTTGAGCTTGTCGGCCTCCTCGCGCTCGATACCCTCCTTGACAGGCTTGGGAGCCTCGTCCACGAGCGCCTTGGCCTCCTTCAGGCCGAGGCCGGTGGCGGCACGCACGACCTTGATCACCTGGATCTTCTTGTCGCCGGACGCCGTCAGGATCACATCGACCGTGGTCGGACCCTCGTCCTCGCCGCCGCCGGCGTCGCCGCCACCACCGCCGCCGCCCGCTGCGGCCGCAGGTGCTGCGACTGCCGCCGCGGAGACCCCGAACTCCTCCTCCAGCGCTTTGATGCGCTCGGCGAGCTCCAGCACCGAGATGCCCTTGAGCTCCTCGATCCAATCTTGTGTGCTTGTTGCCATCAGTCAGTCCTCCTTGGTCGCTTCGGCGCTCTCGGGCTCTTGCTCCGAAGCGTCCGTCTGGTTGTCGTCTTGTGCCGGCTCAGTTGCCGGCTCAGCTTGGTCTGTGCTCGAGGCCTCCTCAGCCGGGGCAGCCTCCGCCTCGGGCTGCTCGTCCGCAGCGGCGTTCTCCTCAGCCGGGGCTTCGGTAGCGGCCTTCTCGGCTGTCGGAGCCTCAGCAGCGGGCGCCTCCTCGGCGGGAGCCTCGACACTCTCCTCGGTGGCCGGGGCCTCCTCACGCACCGGAGCCTCCTCAACAGGAGCAGCCTCGGCCGCAGGCGCCTCGCCAGCAGGGATCTCGCCCGACTCCTTCTTCTCGCGCACCTGGCCGAGCGCAACCGCAAGGCCGCCGACGAGACCGCCGAGCGTGCGCACCAGGCCCGAGATAGGCGAGGCGACGATCCCGACGAGCTGGCCGTAGAGCACTTCGCGCGAGGGCAAGCGCGAGATGGCGCGGATCTGATCGGCGTCGACCACCTCGCCGTCCATCAAGCCGCCCTTGAACGGCAAAAGCTGTGTAGCGCGAGCCTGGTCGGCGACGGCCTTGGCCGCCAGCGCGGCATCGCCACGTACGAAGGTGAGTGCGGTTGGGCCTGAGAGCAGGGCCTTGAGCGACTCGGCGCCAACCTGGTCGGCGGCGCGTTCGGTCAGCGAGTTCTTGACGACCGTGAAAGTCGCGTCGGCCTCGCGCAGCTTGGAGCGCAGCTCAGCCGCCTGCGCCACTGAGATGCCGCGGTAGTCGACGGCGAAGACGGCCTGTGACTCGTCTATCTCCGTTGCGAGCGCCTCTATCGTCGCTGCCTTCTGCTCTCGGTTCATCTCATCCCTTGCTCTCTTTGAGGAACTCAGACGCCCCAAGCACAGTGGGGCGTCGAGAGCGGGGGTGAACCGCCTTCGCTCGCTCCACCTGCCCCGGTCTTCTCTGCCGATACCGATCGTGGATCGGGCGGCGTCGCCGGGGGTCTCGGGCGGTGAGCCGTTGATTAAATCAGGCCGCGGCTGCCTCTTCGACGATGTCGCGGGTGCGGGCCGGGTCCACTTTGACACCGGGGCCCATGGTGGAAGTCATCGTGATGGTGCGCAGATAGCGCCCCTTCGCCGCCGAGGGCTTGGCGCGGACGAGCTCTTCGACGACCGCCGCATAGTTCTCGAGCAGCTGCCGCTCGTCGAAGGAGGCCTTGCCGATCACCATGTGCACTATCGCGGTGCGGTCGGTGCGGTACTCGACCTTGCCGGACTTGGAGTCCTCGACGGCTTTGGCGACATCCATCGTGACGGTGCCGACCTTCGGGTTCGGCATCTTGCCCGACGGGCCGAGGATGCGCCCGAGTCGTCCGACCACGGACATCAGGTCGGGCGTGGCGATCGCGACGTCGAAGTCGTCAAAGCCATCCTCCTCGATGCGCTTGGCCAGATCCTGGGCACCGACGACATCGGCGCCGGCAGCCTCGGCTTCCCGGGCCTTATCACCCTGGGCGAAGACAATGACCTTGACGTTCTTGCCCAAGCCATTGGGCAGCGCAATCGTGCCACGCAGCTGCTCGTCGGCATGGCGCACATTCAGGCCGGTGCGCACGTGAATCTCAACCGACTCGTCGAATTTGGCGCTGGCAAGGCTCTTGACGAGCGCAACCGCCTCGGCGGGGGCATGCTCGCGGTCGCGATCGACCTTCTGAAGACCCTCTGTGTGGCGACGGCCGTGAGCGCTCATGACGCCACCTCCACGCCCATCGAGCGGGCTGTACCGGCGATGATCTTGACGGCCTGATCGACATCATGAGCGTTGAGGTCGGCTAGCTTGCGCTCGGCGATCTCGCGCAACTGGGCGTCGGTGATCTTGCCGACCTTGTTGCGGTTGGGCTCGCCCGAGCCCTTCTCCAGTTTGAGCGCCTGACGGATCAGCACGGCTGCCGGCGGCGTCTTCGTCACGAATGTGAAGGAGCGGTCCTCGTAGACGGTGATGACTACCGGGATGATCGTGCCGGTGTCGCTGAGCGTCTGCGCGTTGAAGGCCTTGCAGAACTCCATGATGTTGATGCCGTGCTGACCCAGGGCAGGGCCGACCGGCGGAGCCGGGCTCGCCTGTCCGCCGCGCGCTTGCAGCTTGATCGTTGTCAATACCTTCTTGGCCATTGGATATTCAGCTTATCTCGGGTTGTTTTTCTGAGCGTTCCGGTTGGAGCGTCTAGGACGTTCGCTGGTCAAGCGATACAAGAATTGAAGTCCCCGCCCACCCCGCGAAATGTGCTTTGCACATGAGCGACTGAGGACGCCGTAGCGCGCCGGCCAGCGGGCGTCCTAGAGCTTCTTTACTTGGTCGAAACCCACCTCTACGGGTGTCTCGCGACCAAAGATTGATACCAGGACCTTGAGCTTGGCGGCGTCGTCGTTGATCTCGGAGATCTCTCCGGAGAAGTCAGACAGCGGCCCGGAGACCACCTTGACGGTCTCGCCGATCGTGAATTGGGCGCGTGTGCGCGGGGCGGTCGCGACCTCCTTGTGCAGCAGACGGTCGACCTCTACCTGGGTGAGCGGCACCGGCTCCTGCGAGGAGCCGACGAAGCCGGTCACACCCGGCGTGCCCTTGACGACACCCCAGGAGTCCTCGTTGAGCTCCATGTTGACGAGCACGTAGCCCGGCATGGTGCGCTTCTCGACCGTGATCTTCTGGTTGTCCTTCATCTCCGAGACGGACTCGGTGGGGACGACGACCGTGCGCACGGCACGTTGCTGGCCCAGCGATATGACGCGGTGCTCGAGATTGTGCTTGACCTTGTTCTCGTGACCGGAGTAGGTGTTGACTACATACCAACGAAACATTCAGCTTCCTGACAGCTCAAATTGGTGGATAAGACAGGGAAAAATTTTGGTGGACGGGAGGGGCGAGACGGTATCGCGCTCAGCGCTCTGACGTTCGATGACCAAGCGGGTCAAGGACGCAGTGAGCGAAGTGTGCGCTAGCACACGAGCGATCGAGGACGCAGAGATGCGCAGGTCATCGGGCGTCAGAGGATGAAATTGACGATCTTTTGTGCCGCCCAGTCGGCGGCGCCGAGATACAGCCCGGCAACCGCGACAAACCCGAGGACCACCGCGGTCGCCTGCGTGACCTGACGACGGTCCGGCCACTGCACTCGCTGCAGCTCGGCCCAGCTGGCGCGCAGGAAGGCGATTGCGCGACGTGGAAGCGGCTGCGATGGCTTAGTAGCCGGAGTCGCTCCATCTGGAGGGGCCGGCTCTGGCAGCTCGTCGAGGACCGACTCGTCGCCTTTGCCGTTACGACCGCCGCGTCCCGCGCCTGCTGGCACCAAGTCAGCTGAGGGCGCCTCATGAGAGCCCTCGCCATTGCGCTCGGCCTCGACAGGCTGCTCGACCGGTACGCCACCGGCGCCCGCGATGAGCGCCGCGTCGAACTCGTCGACGTCACCCGCATGAGAGAGCGCCGCCGGGACGTCGGCGCGAACTGGGCGATTCTGGGATGGGGTCGTCGCACCCTCGCGGATGGGCCTGGAGCGACGTTGCCTTGCACGCTTGCGGTCACGAGCCACGGCAGCGCTCCCGCGCTAGCGAGTCTCCCGATGGCTGGTGTGCCGGCGGCACCAGCGACAGTACTTGCGCAAGCTCACCCGATCGGGATTGTTGCGCTTGGACTTGTTTGTTTGGTAGTTGCGATGCTTGCACTCCTCGCAGGCGAGGGTGATAGCGATTCGAACGTCTCCGCGAGCCATGGCTAAAAAAGATCCCTGCGTGGTTGTCGACGAGCGCGCCCAGACGAAAGAAAAACCCCGCCCAGGCGCGAGGTTGAGCAAAGTCTAGCGCGCCCGTGCCCTCGGCGTAGCTAACTTCCGGGGACCCAGTGCCGATAAGCCTGCTGACGGGTACTCCAAAAGCACGATGCCCCCCGCGCGCGCAGGGGGCATCGCCCGAAAAGCAACTGACAACACCGCCACGCCAACGAGCGACCTCCGCCGCCAACCCAAGAAGGAGACACGAGCCATGCACCTGCCTGAACCGATCGAGGCGGTCGTCCTAGACGAAACGTTTGCGGGCGTGACGTACCACATTCGCGGTGCGCTGGTGCCCGAGCTGCAGGTCGAGGTCGGACAGGCGAGCGTGATGTTCGAGCACCACGTGCTGCTTTGGAAGCAGACGCAGGTCAATGTCGAGCTGAAGAAGCTTCCGGGCGCTGTCAAGCGCAAGATCGCAGGCCTGGAATTCTTCGTGGCGCGTACAGCCGGCGCCGGGCGCATCGCGTTCTCGCGCGACTCGCCCGGGCAAGTCGTGCCACTGCACCTGCGCCAAGGTGAAGGGCTCGACGTGCGCGAGCACCAGTTCGTCGCTGCCACCGACAACCTCGACTACAGCTTTGAGCGGATTCAAGGTGTGCAAAGCATGCTGCTGGGCGGCTCTGGCTTCTTCATGGACAAGTTCCGCGCGACGAACGGCGATGCCCTGGTCTGGCTGCACGGGCACGGCAACGTGTTCGTCGTCGCGCTCGACGCCGGCGAGCAGCTCGATGTCGAGCCTGGCGCTTGGCTTTACAAGGACCCGACGGTGAAGCTTGAGGCGATCACGATGGGGCTGAAGTCGGGCATGTTCGGCGGCGGCGGCAAGCTCACCTGGAACCGCTTCACCGGGCCTGGGCGCCTTGCGATCCAGACAATGTTCATCTCGCCACAGGAGGGCGTGGAGAACAGCAACGCCGGGGCGGCTGCCACCGGCGGCGTTGCCGGGGCACTTGTGGGCGGGCTATTGAAAGGCTGAGGCCTTACCCGTCTGAGCTGAGCCTCACTCGTACAGCGTCAGCGTCGCCAGGATCACGTACAGCGCGACAAGCGCCCAGCCCTCGAACGCGGCCGCTTCGCCGTCGCCGGTGATCTGCCACATGGCCAGCGCCATCACCAGCAGCGCGCCGATATAGACCGGCGCGAGCGCGAACGTCAGCGTCGTCGCTAGCAGGAACGAGATCAACACCAGCAGCGGGAACAGAAACGCCGCGATCTGCGCTACCGAGTTCTTGACGACCGAGATCGCCAGGTCCGAGCGGCCCTTCCAGGCGAGCACGAGCCCCACCGTGTGCTCGACCGCGTTGCCGGCTATCGCCACGATCACCAGGCCCGCAAACGCCTGGGAGATTTTCAGCTGGACGATCGCCGGCCCCAGCCCATTTATGAACCAGTCGGATACGAACGCCGACGCCACTCCGACTGTGAGCAGAAGCCCCAGAGTCAGGCGCAAGGAAAGCCGCGGGCCTGCATGTTCGGAGGATGATGCGCTTGCAACGGGCGTGTCCTCACTCGATATCCGGGAAGCCGTGGCACTGTCAGCGCTCGAGTTTGGAGTGTCGTCCTTGGCCCCTCCTGGCAGTGTGTCGGCGCGCAGATAGGGCACGACCCAGGCGAGGTATACGACGAGCAAGCTCACTGCCCCGACCGCCGAGATCACATCCACGTGATGACTCGCCGGATCGTGCGCGGCGAGCGATAGGCCCAGCAGCACGATGATGAACACGCACACCAGCAACAGCGTCGTCGTGTCGCGTGGCAGGCGGTGGGAGAAACGCATCACGCCGTCCGGGGCGCGCAAAGCACCGACCACGATCACCAGGCCCAGCACGAGCATCGCATTGGCGAAGATCGAGCCGATAATCGCGGTCTGCGCGACGACCAGCTCGCCCTTCTGCAGGGCGAAGATGACCACGAACAGCTCCGGCAGGTTGCCGAGCGTGGACTGCATCATTCCCGTGACAGCCGGGCCGAAGTGGTACCCGAGCTGCTCGGTTGCGAACGACATGACCCACGCCAAACCCGCGAGCGCCAGCGTCGCTACAGCGAAACGCGGCACTGCCGCCCACTGTCCGTAGTTGGCCACGCCCGCGATCACCGTCAAGACGGCAACCACGGGGAGTGCGACGCGCTCCGTGGAAGTGAGGCGGCTCATCTCGCCTGCCGACAATAGTGTGGGCGGAGGCTGAGTCCACACCTCGATGGAGATCCCGCAGACTCCCGCTAGGCTTGGCGGCCGATGCGCCTTGCCACATTTATCCCACCCGGCAGCTCCGGTGTGCGCGCTGGAGAGGTGCGCGACGAGCAGATCGTGGCTTACACCGAGGAGAGCTTCAGCGTGCTCGATCGTTTGCGCGACCCCGGCGCGCCCGCAGCCGATGGGCCGTCCTTCGCGCTAAGCGACGTGACGCTGCTTGCTCCTGTCCCCGAGCCGCGTGCGATCTTCGGCATCGGCCTCAACTATGCCGACCACATCGCCGAGACCGGCGGCACCGCGCCCGAGGCGCCACTGGTGTTTACGAAGCTGCCTGCCTCCGTGGTGGCGCCCGGCGCATCGGTGCGCTGCCCACCCGTGGTCAAACGTCTGGACTACGAGGGCGAGCTTGTGGTCGTGATGGGCGCCGACGGACAGGTGGGCGGCTACGCCGTCGGCGACGACCTCACCGCGCGCGATCTGCAAGGGCGCGAGGCGCAGTGGACGCGTGCCAAGGGTGCTGACGGCTTCTGTCCCTACGGTCCCTGGATCACGACCGCCGATGAGGTTTCAGACCCGCACGAGCTCTGGCTGCGCACCTGGATCAATGGCGAGCTACGCCAAGACTCCTCGACCTCGAATCTGATCTTCAAGATTCCCGAGCTCGTTAGCTTCATCTCGGAGACCTGCACGCTCTCGCCCGGCGACCTGATCCTTACCGGAACGCCGAGCGGGGTCGGCATGGGCCTCGACCCACCGCACTTTCTCGGCCCCGGCGACGTGGTGCGTATCGAGATCGAGCTGCTCGGCTCGATCGAGCACTCGATCGCCTGAGGCGGCCCAAAAGAGGTGGCGTCACGCAAATGCGTCACGCAGAGCGCTCCCGCGCACGCCGCGCGGGCGACGATCAGTGCGGCTCGAGCACGCGGTCGATCAGGCCGTACTCCAAAGCCTGCTCGGCCGTGAAGAAGCGGTCGCGCTCCATGTCCTCGCGCACCTGCTCCTTGGATAGGCCCGTGTTTTCGGCGTAGATGTCATCGAGGCGATCGCGGATGTTGAGGATCTCGCGTGCGTGGATCTCGATGTCGGTCGACTGGCCTTCGAAGCCCGCTGAGGGCTGGTGGATGAGGATTCGCGAGTTGGGCAATGCTGCACGCTTGCCCTTGGTACCGCCCGCCAGAAGCAGCGAGCCCATCGACATCGCCACACCCACGCACATCGTGTGGATGTCGGGCTTGACGAAGCGCATCGTGTCGTAGATCGCGAGGCCCGAGTAGACGCTGCCTCCCGGCGAGTTGATGTAGATCGAGATGTCCTTGTCGGGGTCCTGGGACTCCAGGTGCAGGAGCTGAGCCACAACGAGGTTGGCTACCTGGTCTTCGATCGGTGTGCCGAGGAAGATGATGCGCTCGTTGAGCAGGCGCGAGAATATGTCGAACTCGCGCTCGCCTCTGGCGGTGCGCTCTATGACCATTGGGATCAGGGGCATGGGCCACACCCTATCGAGCGCGCGGCGGCGATCCGGTCACGACCTTAAGAGACAGTACCGGTGGCCGAACGCCAAGCCACCCCGACCGCCAGTCCAACGCTTGCGATTGTGACCATAATGACCACAGTTCCGATGCCCTTGAACCTGCCCAATCTGTTGACGGTGTTGCGCATCATGCTGGTGCCGGTGCTGGTCGTTGCGCTACTCGGCAATACGCCCTCCGGCGATGTGCTTGCCGCTGTCGTGTTCGCACTCGCCTCGCTGACCGACTTCATCGACGGCTACCTTGCGCGCTCGCGCGACTCGATCACGACTTTCGGCAAGCTGATGGATCCTCTTGCCGACAAGCTTTTGATCGTTGGGGCACTGCTGTCGCTCGTATCGCTCGACCGCCTGGAAGGCTGGGTGGCGATGGTCATCATCGCTCGCGAGCTTGCCGTGACGATGTGGCGCATGAACGCCACCTCCTCAGGGGTCGTGATCGAAGCCTCGATGTTCGGCAAGCTTAAGACCTGCGTGCAGATCGCGGCGATCCTGGCCGTGATCGCCGTGCCCGGCTCTCCCGTCTGGGTGTCTCTGCTGGTCTACCTGATGGTGGCGATCACGGTGCTCTCAGGCCTCGACTACTTCCGCCGAGCCACTCGTCCAGCGTCGTCTGATGCGCCACCGGCTCCCGCGTCTGAATCTCCTCCCGCAGCTCGGCCATGAGGCCATACCGCTCGGCGATCACGTTGTGCTGGTGAATCGTCTCCAGGTTCTCCTGGCGCGCTGAGACGAAAGCGCCGTCCGGCAGATCCGGGAAGCGCTCGACCGTGGCGGCAACCATCTCGCGCACGCAGTCCTCGACGAAGCGCGGGCGGCGATGCGCCTTTTCCACGACCTTCACCTCGTCACTTCGCTTCATCAGCTCGTAGATCTCCGAGGACATCGAGCCCTCGACGATCTCCAGCAAAGTTGCCGCTTCGATCTCGGTCTCGCACTCCTCCGGGCAGCCGATGTGCAGCGTGCCGAGTCCCCGCTGGTTGTGGGTCGCCACCGGCACGCTTTCGAACACCTTCTCGATTTGCTCCTCGCTGAAATCCTCGGCCTGCAAGCGCTCGCGTGCACGAGCAGCCACCAGCTCCTGCGCGCACGGGCACGCGGTCATTCCCGTGGCCGCTACTCCCACGAGCCGGCGTGTGCCGGAAGGCAGCGCGACGGCGCGGCCGAACAGCGTGTAGATCTCCTGCGTCGCTACACCTGAGACCGGGGCTGGCTTGTGCTCGGGGTAGCGCGCGGCGATCGTCACCTCCGCTCGCGCCGCAGCCTGGCGTTCACGCACCAGCTCGGCGATGTGCTGCGCCAACGTCTCCGCACGAAACGGGGCCTCTTTCAGAACGACCTCACCGATGGCCTCGTTGACGACCTCCTCGAAGCGCGACATGTGCGCGCCCTTCTGGGCTGAGCCTAGGTCCACGAAGCACTCCAAGCGTGCGTAGAACAGCTCCTCGCGGATGCGGATGACCTTCTCGACTCCCGTCACTCCGACACGCGAGAGCGCGACCGGGATCGACGGGACGCGCGCTTGGACGTCCTCAGCGATGGCCTGCGGCGAGGGTGAGGCTGGGTGCAGGTCTGTCGTTGCGGCCATGCTCACGGCAAGCGTAGTACACGCGCTCGGCGGTTCGGCGGGCGCGGAAGATCGCAAGCGGCGGGCGTGCAAGCGGGCCGAAGGCGTCGAGCACTGCACGCGTCGCCGCGGCGGCGTCGCCGTGTTGCGCCTCGGGTGCGGACAGATAGAAGCTCGTCATCGCCGCCACGATCAGCGCGTGGCGGACGCCTGGGGGGAGTGCTCGGGCGTGTTCGAGGGAGCGCTCCGCAAGCCAAGCCATACGCTGCGCGGCCTCCTGCGGGGAGGCGTAATAGTCGAGCAGGTTGCGTTGGGCGGTGCGCGCGTCCTCGTCGATATCGATCAGCTGGTCCAGTAGCGAGTGCAGCGCCCCGATCCAGGGGTGGTAAGCGTTCTCGAGGGCGTCGATCTGGGAAGGTCCGATTGAGCGTGCGGCGGCGGTTGCGATCATCAGGTGCACGCCGAGCGAGGAGCCGGCCGAGGCGGCTGTCTCCCACCAGTGCAGGCCGCTGTCCGCGGGTGTCTGTGCCTGAGCCCAGCGCTTCAGCGCCTCGTGGTCGCCCTGAGCGTAGCCACGGTTGAGGCTCTGAAAGCGGACCACACGCTCGGCCGCGCGTCGCGCCGCCGCTCCTACCGACGAGTAGAGCGGCAGTGTGCGCAGAGATGAGCGGCATGCGTTTATCAGCACGAGCAGATAACCGCCGTCGTCGCTGTCTTCGCGAAGATCGCAAGCGTGCTCGCTAGAGGTGAGCATGCCTGCTTGCGGTTCGAGCGCTTCCAGCAGCGCCTGATGCAACTGCTGGGCGCGTATTGGCGTATCGGCGCCCGGCTGCTCTGAGAGCACGTCGAGGTGGTTGTAGGCCGTTTGGAAGGCGACGGTGGCGCGCACTACGGCGTCGCGGCGGGCGCGTGGCGCAAACGTCGCGCAGGCGGCGGCGCCCTCCATATTCCCGCGCTTGGCCAACGCCTCCAGCGCCAAGGCCCGCAGACGCGCGTCCGGTATCGCCTCGGCGCGGGCGCGCCACCCGCGCAGCTCGCGCGAGACCCGCGGATACACGCTCAGCCAGTACCCGCATGCGGCGCTCGTAAAGGCACCGAAGGGCGCTGAGCGCTCAGCCGTCATCAGCGGGGCACGACGCCGGCAATTTTAGGCAAACCAATGGTCCGGGCGCCGCCCGGCATCGCCGGCCGGCGCCCGGACTGGGAGAGGGCCGGCACACGCGAGTTGGGCGCGCCGGTGGTCCTCTCGAGCGCCTTCAGTTGAACTGGGGCGGCGCTCGAGCTTGTTTGGCGACTCATCGGCGATCAGATCAGCCTTTCTTTTTCCCCTTGCTCCGTTTGCCGGTGTGTCGACTGGTTTTTTTGGCCTTAGCCTTGGGGCAACCCGTTACCGAGACCGGCGTGGATTCGTGGATTTCAACGCCGTCTTGCGCGACAAACGCAAGCGGCATATGCAGGCCACCCTTGACTTTGCAAAGGTTGGTCTCGGTGCCCAATGCGGAGTAGGGGCCCTCGGGAAACGTTAGTTCGAAGCTCGAGAATGGCGCATCCGGCACCGTTCGCAGCGTGTCACTTGTGATGCCCGTCTTGCTGATGAACGTTTCGCCACTGACGTCGATCGTCACGCCGTAGCCCTGAAGCACGAAGATCACTTCAGGGAACTTCGCGCCACCGTGACTCACGAAATATGCCGGTCCTTCCAACGGGACTGGCAGGATCGGCGTAACCACCTTGACCTGACCGACGCGCGAGGCCGCGGGGCACGACGCGGGATTTGCGTCGAAGATGTTGTCAGCACACGCGTGCTGCAACGTGCTGAGCCGCGACGGCAGCTGTCTGGGCAGGTCCACCTTGACCTTCGCGATGTTCGCATCGTATGGTCCGTCGGGGTAGGTCAGCTTCACGTGCAGGCTCGCCCCGTTTGCCCTCGATGTCTTCGCCGAGGTCGAGGCGACGAACTTGGGATCGAACGCAAGCGCCCTGCAGTTGGTTACCTGGAAGGAGGTGGCGACGTGCGCACTGACCCCTTCCGTGCTTGAGAGGGTTCCGCCGATCGCTGTCTTGTCGCAGTTGGTGGGGTTGAACGTGAAGTTCGGCCTGTCTACCGTGACGTTTACGTGCTGTATCTGTAGTGGGATGCCGTCGAGGATCGTCGGCAGCGGGTCGCTCTTGATGGAAAGCGCCGCCGTATGGGGGTCTACGGCGACAGACGCGCGCACGACAACGGTTCCTAGATCGAATGGTCCGGCCTTGGCCGGGTTCACGATCGATAGACCGTATGGTGCGCCTTTGTAACCGGTCGTGATGTAGACCTTTCCGCCCGTCACGGTGTAGGGGTCGTTCCCGAGTCCGGCGCTGACAACGGTATGCCCGATCAGGCTTTCTTCCCCACAGGTGCCTAGAGAGGCTTGTGGTTCTGGACACAGCTTTACCGTGGACAGCGTTCCCAGTAGCCCTGGCGGCATTTGCATTTCGACCCTGCTCAATGTCTGATCCGCGTCGGGACGCGTCATCGTTAGCGTAAACGGCGTGAACGCCCCGGCCTGCAGGTTTGTCGAACCAGCTTGGAACCCTGGCGCGAACGGTTGAGGATCGCTACAAGGAGCACCGTTGGGACCGCTTGTGATCTGGAAGCTCGACGAAGGCGCGACGGGTTCGCTACCCGACCACGGCACGATCGACGATGTGGTCGTATAAGTCCCGCACAATGCGGGAGTGCTCAACGGGGCACGCGCTGAGCCGAAGAAGTGCAATGAGAGTTCTTCGAACGGTAGCTGCGGCGTGTTATCAAACGTCGAGACCAACTGTCCGGTCACGGGGTCCAACGACACTTGACCCGCAAGCTTCACGAGCACACCTGACACAGGGTCATGCACGACGATGTACATCGCTACCAGCGACCCGAACGGATTCGCGTTCTGCGCAGCCAAATACACCGCACCCGTCAAAGGATTAGGTAGCAACGGTGTCTTTACTTCCGCGGTCCCGACCTTAGATGCATCAGGACACGAAACTTCAGCGTCCACTTCAAGACCGACCTGCCCCAACGAACACGCTTCCAGGCCATCCGCACCCGCAGGCGATATCTGCACACCAGCCGGCAACACGACAGTCGTATTCTTCACATCCGCCGGAGCCAACCCCGTCGGATTCAATGCGCTTTTCTGAGACACATGCACACCCACTGTCAAACCCGTCGGAGTGCTACCAGCCTCACCATCCGGCGCGACACTCAACGACGGTTCAAACGGCAAGTGGTTACAGCCAGTCAAACCCAATGGTTCACCCGCATCTTCCACCAACTCGTATTCACCCGCTTAAACACCCCTCGTTCAGTCCACGAATCAGCTTCAACCGTCGCACGCATACCGGTGGGCCCAGAACACGACGTCGGCAACGACAAAAATGGTGTTACTTTTGGCTGCGAGGACGCCGTGCAGGTCCCGAATTTGGCCGCACCTTCGCCTTCGATGCACCCCCAACCGCGCTGACCATTGTGGCGAGGATCGGCGGGCACGCCCCAGAACGTGACCTGGCTGCCATAGAAGGGAAGCGTTTGTGAGACGTTGTTGACGCTCACAATGACGCCGTAGTCTCCGCCTGTGCGAACCGAGGTGTCCAAAATCACAGGTACACCGAGGAAACTGAAACCAAATCTCGCAGGCTCACCAACCGATGGCGTGAGGTTGAATAGGGGCACCGTATGCGTCCCTCCCAAGCCAGTAACAAACGAGGCGATGCCCACAGCTGTTTCAGCAGGACAAGCGTTGACCCCTCCGCCTATCAACGCCCCGAACTCTTGGCCGGTGCACTGCGGTACCACCTGCGGATCGCCGATAAGCCCCGCCGGCAAGTCAAAATGGAGATCCTTCGTAAAGGCTGCAGGTTCGGCTTCCGGTGGCGACCCGGTACCGATCTTGTTCGTCAGCCTGAGCGTCGTTGTCAACTGGAACGGGTGCGATCCGGCCTGCGTGTCGACGGAGCCGTCTTCGTTCGTGGCAACCAGATTATATCTTTCCACGCCAAAGCTCGCCGGCGTTTCGCTTACCGTCAAAGCTTCACGCGAGATCGAGCCGTCCGCACCGCTACTGCCAACATGCACTTCGTTGAACACGGTTCCGGATGCTCGTTTGACTTTCACTTCAATTTCGGCTTCCAGGTGCCCGTAGGCTGCAAGTGCTTCGAACGCCGGTGGGATTTCGCACTTGACTTCCTGCGGAATCACGGTGCAAAACAGCGAGCCAAATTCTTCAGCGCGGCCTCCCGGTGCGCCGGGCATCTGGAGGTTGACGCTCGTTGCTTCCACACCGGCCGGTAGGACGTCCGTGAGCAGCACCGGAGAAGCCGCGTTCTCATCGCCGAGGTTCGAGACGCTAACGAGCAAGCGACCATTGCCGGCGGGTGGTAGATTTGTCGGAATACTTATCGTTTCGGCCTTGAGCACAGGGACCAGTGCCGCCGCCGGAGCGGCGCCCAACGTACCCACTGATACCGCAACCGCTGCGACGAGGCACGGCGCAAGACAGACGGCCCTCGACAGACGCCTCATTTGATCCTCCCGCCGGTCGAATTGGCATGGCCATATCTTTTCTTTGCATTCGCCTTGCAAACGGCCTGCTTGCGCTTTGGCTTTCGCGCGCAAGCCCTCAACGCCTTGACGAGTCTCTCGCCGCGCGACTGAGCGACGGTCTTCGTCTTTCCCTTACCCGTTGCGCCAGCGCTCGTCGTCGGCGTAACGTTGCCCGCGCCTTCGAACGTCGCACTCGCGGGCGCGCCGAACACGCCCGGTTGCAGCGACGGCGCAGCCCGGCACGAGTCGGCTGTTGAACACGCCGGCGGCAGACTCGGAGGCGACGCTACACACGGCTCTGAATCCGTGCAAACATGCGCGTCATACATGTCGAACACTCCATCGGTGTCCTGCGGGGCGAGACCATCCTGGGTCGTGAAGAACACGTCGTTCCCGCTGGCGCTCGCGTCGAAGAAACTCGAATCGTCGTTGCCGGTGCCAGCGGAGATCAAGCCGACGCAACCGCTCGCGGCTCTGTCGAACACAACACCGGCGTTCTGCCCGTAACCCGGAGGCTGACAGCCGCCCACGCCTTCGGGCTCGTACTCATATACGTCATCTTTCCCGTCGACGTCGTGTGGCACGAGCGCATCGGCGCTGTCGAAGAACAGACGCCCGGAATCCGACAGGAAGCGCGGCTGATATCCAGTCGTTCTTTGAATCCCGTCAGGTGGCCAGCCGGGAATCGAAGCAGCCAGCCATTTCCCGGCCCAGACTTCGAAGTGATCCAGTCCAGGTCTTGGGAAACCTTCGCTGTCGTATTCGCCGATAGGCCTCATACCCGTCGGGTTGCATGAAGCGCACACAACCTTATTCGCGACCGCATCGTACAAGTAGACCTCCATGTCCGGTTCGCCGCTATTTGCATCGTGGCTGTCATAGCCGGTCTCGTTTTGAGCCGACATAAAGGCCAGATAGCGCCCATCCGGGGAAACACCTGAAGCCTGAGCGGTGAGATCGTTGCCGCCTTTTTGGGGGTTACCTTCTTCCGCTCCGTCAGTTATGAATGTCGTGTTCCACGAGCCGCTGTGGACGGGCGCTTCCTGCAGCAGATAAAGGTTACGCATCCCGCGAGTCGCGGTTTCCCCCCGCCAGTTGGCGTTGTTAGTCAAGACCTCTGGCGCGACTATATATAGAGATGTTCCTGCTTCGTTCGAGCCAAGGAAGGACTGTGTCCTTGGTTCATTTTGGCCACCGCCTTCATTTGCTCCGGGCGCGAGATCCATAAGCTTGCCCGAGGTCACGTCGAACATGAACAAGCCGCCTTCTGACGCCCCCTTTGTCAATTCGTTGACATCGGTGAAGAACACACGCGTGCCATCACTGGAGGCGGCCTGGAAGACCCCGCCTCCGCTGGGTCCCACACCGTCTTGCGCGGCGTCAACCTGCACCGTTTCCCCTGTTGTCACGTCACGAGTGAACAAAGCACCCTTACCTTCCCACCCGCCCTGGCTGCTCCACACGACCCTGATGCCATCGTCGGAGACAGCATGCCTGACACCGCCCGCCTCTTCGCCGCTAGCGGTAGCATTGCGAGTGCCTTCCGCAGCGGCCAGTTTGCTTGTTCCTTCCGCCGGCTGGCCGCTTGGCAACACGCTGACAAGTTTCGTGCGCCCGTCGGTCCACTCATACAACCCGCCGGCAGCCGGATAGCCTGGGTCAAGGCCAGACGGACCTTCGAAGAGCACAGAGCCCAAGTCCGGTGTCACCCCTTCGAGCACGACAGGGGGGAGAGGTTCAGAAGTCACGACCGCCCGGAAAGCGCCGGTCAGATCGTTGCGAACGTAGATCTCGTGGTGCGCGGATATATAGTTGGTGATTTCCACTTCTTGATGCACTTCGGGAGCTAGGGAGGGCTCAGGCGCGGCGAGGTGCGGTAGCACTACCGCGCGCGACAGGTCGGATGACAGCCGCACGTATTCTTCACCCTCGCCGACTAGTCCAGCGTCTAGAGAGTTCTTGTGGGGAATCGAGATATCCTGCGAGGACCAGCCACCCGCTCCACGCGTGGAGAAGATCTGCGTCGATAGAGCGTTCCCAGGTGGGTTCCCACCCACCGGGGCAGTAGCTATATACGTGACACTTCTCCCGTCTTCGGAGGCCTGCGTCGCATCGCCTTCCTCGGGAATGCGTCCCCCTCCGCTGATTCCAAGTATTTCGGCGCCGTCCTTTTGTGCTGGGGATACCAGTTCGTACTGCCGATTGTCGGGTAGTTCGACCTCTGTGCCGGTTGCCTGTGTGGTGAAGGTGCGGTCTTCACCTGTGGAGGTTCCCAGGATGTTGGTGGCGATGACTCGGTAATGGTAGGTGGTTGCCGGTGATAGGTTTTGTAGGAGAACACTGCCTGCCTGGTCTGTGTCCGCCGCTCCGAGATCGTCTCCGGATGGGGAGCGAACAGTTGTGCAAGTTTGCAGTTGTTCGACACAACTCTGGGTGCCATACTGGAAGTAATAGGTCGTATCGTTGCCCAACGGGTTGATCTGTGTGTGCAGCCTCGCACTTTCACTGGTCAGTTCGGTGACGAACTCACTGTCTATCGGGGCAGACGGAACGGTTGTAAGCGTCTGATCGGGCTCATAAACCGTGCCCTGCGAGCTCACGGCCGCGACCCGGTAGTGGTACGTAGTGCCGATCTTCAGGCCCGTGAGCGCCGCCGTGACAGGGACGGCTTCCTGGACCAATCCTGGTTCTTGACCCTTGCCGATACCGGTCGGGGTCGCGGGAATGCTCGACCCGTACGATTTGGTTTCTCCGTATTCGAATTGGTATGTCGTCTCAAACCCGTCGGGGTAAACCTCAGCGTTGACCGTGGCCGCGTTGTGTTCGAGGCCTGTCGGCGCCGCCGGTTCGATCCTGACGGGACCGGTCGTCGTGAACGTCGCGTCTGCGCCCTGCGTCGTCCCGAACTTGTTGACCGCGACGAGCCGGTAATGGTAGGTCGTGTTCGCCGCGAGCCCACTCAAGACGGTGGACGCAGTGACCGGACTGCACTTCGGTCCGCCGGGCGGTTCGCATTCCGCTCCCCCCTTCCCGGCGTCGGTGCCGGGGAGTTCAGGGCTCGTGGAGCCGTAGTGCTGACTGGTGCCGTACTGGAAATAGTAGTGCGCGTCGCTGCCATCTGGTGAGAGCAGACCCGTAAGCTTCGCCCCGGAGGGCGTGACGTCTTCGTAGGCTCCGGTGCTGAGTTCGTTGACGGCGGGGGGCGTTTCGAAGGATCCTTGGTGACCGTAGTTGGTGCCGTTGGCGTTGCCCGCAACGAGCCGGTAGTGATAGCCGGTCGCCGCCGTCAAGCCCGTGAGTTCCGCGGTGACGGCGACAGCGGTGTTGCCCGCGCCGGGTGCCTGCGAGCAGGCGACCTTGTTGGGATAAACGCCTGGTTCGGTACCCCATTCGAACTGGCATGAGCTCACTTCCAGGCCGCTGGGGTTCACAGCTCCCTGGAGCGTTACGTTCGTCTGGACGAGGTTTGAGACGGCGCCCGTGGTGACTTCGGGTAGGACTACAGCTGGGCCGAAGATGGAGACGTGCCCGGAGCCATCCGAGGCGTAGATCTCGTGTGTTTTCCCGTCCACGGCTATACCGACCGAGTCGCCGTTCAGGGCTCCAGGACCGCCAAGCCCGAATTCGCCTGCTAGTTCCCCGGTCGAGGTGTACTGGACTATTTCGCCGCGCTGATCGACGTACACTTCATTTGAAGACTCGTCCACCGCAAGCGTGCTTCCCGCGCCATCGATCACGGTCCCGCTAGCCGCCAGAGCACCGAACTGCAACGCTTCATACTTGGTTACCGGACCGTCCTGCCACGTATCGACAAACACGTTCCCCATCGAGTCAGCGGCGACATTGCATACGCCTTCCACCCCTGAGAGCGAGCCTACGTACGTACCCGTCGGGGTGTACTTGTTGACGTCTTCGCGATACAACCCGACATACACGTTCCCCGAGGGATCGACCGCTACACCACACGCCTCACCCCAAGGTCTGCCGGCTTCTTCTTTCAGTTCGCCGACCTGTTCGCCGGCCGCATTAAAGATCTGGACGCCGCTGCGGCTAGCCGGCGCAAAATAGATGTCCCCCTTAGTCTGACCCGCCGAGCTGACCGCGATCTCCGCTTCGGCTCCACTGGCCGTGGGGACTTTGATCGAATTCGTTTTAGTCGAGGCGAATTCCAGCGGCGCACCGGAGGAATCGAACTTCGAGATCGTGCCCGCGCCGCCGTCATACACGAACACGTCACCCGAGGCTTCTTCCACGGCGACACCCTGAACATTTTTAAACGAGCCAAACGAGGAGACAAAAGGATGGCCAACCTCAGCCAATGCAACCGCGCTCGAGAAGACAAACACCACCATCACCGAACAAACCCCAAGCACAAACCTCGAGATCGGCTTTCGAGCACCCATCAAATCATCCCCCTCCAGAGAGCGTCTTTTGTCCATTGGCATGAACAAACAGGTGTTGACCCCACGGAATGGACGGGTATTTGCCCAGCCATCCCGCCAGCCGGAGCCGAAGCCCGGCGACTTGATCTCAGGATGGCCGAGACGCCGCTTGATATCTAGGGAAAAATTCGATACTTAAATTTCGGGAACATCGCCTATGTCCGCCGAGCGATAGCTCTCGCTTTGGAGGTAACTGCCAAAATAGGTAGCCTTTCTTGGAAGTCTACTTCCAAAGTAAGGTAGTATTCTGGACGCCGAATCGCTATCGTTGGTGGCAGATGACACTCGATAGCAACCAGATCATTGCGCAGAATCCCTGGTGGAGCAGCAGACGGTGGGCGGCTGAGGACCGACAGTTGGCACTGCTGTCTGGTCAGGCTGTACGTCTGCCCTCAACCGTTGTCGAGGACATCGACCTACTGAAGCCCGGCATCCACGTGTTGCGCGGTCCGCGCCAGGTCGGCAAGACGACCGACCTGAAGTTGCTTGTGCAGCGCGCCCTAACTGTGGGGTTGGCGGCACGCTCAATCATCTATCTGACGCTCGACCTTCTGGAGGGCGATCATCACGCTGAGCTGGCCAAGACCGTCACACGCGCCAAGACACTTGCACGGCAGCCGGGACCGGGGCTCGTTCTGCTCGATGAGGTGACCGCGGTCCCCCGCTGGCAAAGCGCTGTGAAGGCGCTTTGGGACGCCGGGACAATCGCCCACGATTTGATCATTTGTACCGGATCTTCAGCGATCGACCTGCAACGAGGCGCTGCCGAGCGTCTACCGGGACGTCGCGGCGAGGGCCGCGACCACCTCGTGCTGCCACAGACCTTCGCTTCATTCGCACGCGCGATCGATAGCTCGATACCCCCCTCGCCGTGTTTGACGGTCGCCGATATCGACACGCCCTACGGGCAAGCGGCATTGCACGATGCCCAGCTTCACGTGCCCGCTCTCAGGGATGCGCTCTCGCTGTATTTGAAGTTCGGCGGTTTGCCGGCGGCAGTCGCCGAGGCGGCCACGGGAGCCGTCGAGCCCTCCGAGCAGGTGGTGCGCATTCTGTACGATTCCCTGGTCAAGGAGGTGCAGCGCAGGGGCGCGAGCATCCCTGCTGCCCACGCGCTGCTCGAGCGGGTGCTTCGCTCGCTCGGCTCGAGAACCGATTGGAGCAGGATGGCGCGCGAGATGGACGTTCCGCTCGGACGCGGACGCGGCGCCCCGAGCCACCATACGCTGCGCGATTACATCGAGCTGTTGGCGGGCGGCTACTTCCTGCTCATCTTGTATTTCTGGCGCGCCAATTCACCGACCAACAGCCTCTCCAATGAGAAGAAGGTCTTCTTTGCCGATCCACTCCTACACACGATCGCCCTCAAGCATGTCCCGGGTGTGCTCGCCGACCTGCCGGCCCTCGTGGAGAACGCAATCGGCCTAGCGCTCTACCGTCGCTATGAGCCTCCCGAGCGGGCAATCGAATCCTTCGTCTCGCCCGACCGACTACACGTGTGGCGCACCGCCAGATCGACCGAGGTCGACTTTGTGGCAGGACCTCGTCAGGAGCTCGACATTGTGGAGGTGAAGTATCAGCGTCACCTCGACCTTCGCAAAGTGGCCGGCATCCCGAAGGCTCATCCAGGACGTCCGACGGTCATCGCAACCTACGAGGACCTACTTTTCGCAGACGCCTACACGCTGCTCCCGTCTCACACACTGTTGTGGGCGCTCGGCTGATCTCAGCGCTGAAGCACTACTCTGGGCGAGACCCGTGCCGCGGCCATCCCCGGCAGCGCGATCACCGCGAGCGCGACCGCCGCGAGTAGCGCGAGCGTGAGCAGGACCTGCGTGGGACCAACCGAGAAGGGCGCGGGAAAGCCGGTGGTCAAGCGCAGGAAACGGCTGGCGAGCACGTGGCCCCCGACCCCGATCACGGCGCCAACCGCGGCTCCTACGCCGATCGTGACAGCGCTCTCGATCAGCACGGCCCGCCACAGCTGGCCAGCGTCGTAGCCTTGAATCTTCAGGGACGCCATGCGCGCGCGCCGACGCCATACGTTGGCGCTCAGCGCCGCGGCTACCGCCAGGGCGGCGGCGAGCAGCAGCAGCGTGGAGATCTCGCTGAGAGTGCGCAAGCCCTCGCGCGCGCTCGCGCGACTCTGCAGCGCGCGTTCGCTCGCGGTCTGCACGCTCAAACCCGGATAACGGGCGAGCGCCGCGGCCAGCGCCAGCTTGCCCTGCGCCGGGCTCACGCCGGGCTTCAACGTCACTTCCAGCGCGGAAGCTTCGCTTGTTTGCCAAAAGCGACGATAGTCGCTTGTGTTCATCGTGATCGCGCCTGGGGGCCAGCCGGAGTTGGTTGTGACCGCAGCCACGCGCAGGCGCTTGGGACCGGACGGTGTCGGCAAAACGAATACGTCACCCACACCCAGATGGCTTTCTTCGGCGTATGCGCCCGACAGCGCGACCCAGCCGCCGCCACCGATCAGACGCGTAGCGCTTGAATAATTACCCTGCAACAGCTGACTTGCTTCGAGCAGCCCTTGTGCCTGTGAGGACTTGGCCCGCACCCACATACGCCGCTCGCCGACGTCGAGCAGGCCGCCTTGATACGAGCGCACAGAAGCGACACCGGGCGCGCGTGCAGCTGCCGCCATCGGACCGGCCGGCGAGAAGCCGTTGGTGTTGAACACGTCGCGACCTGCGCTCACCCACACCGCCGCGCTGCTGAAGTACTGGTCGGTCGCGTCGCCGATGCCGCTCAGCAGATCGTTACGGGCGCCGCCGATCGCCACCGCGCCATACACGGCGATCCCCACGATTCCCGCGAGCGCGATCGAGCGTGTGGTCATCGCCCGCAGCTCGGCGAGCGCGACTATAAGCGCGCTGCTGCGCACGCCTTCGAGCAGCTTTGGCAGCCAGCTTGTGACGGCAGCGAACACGGGCGGGATCAGGCATACCGTCGCGAGCGCCAAACCGACACCGCCGAGCACCGAGAGGCTTGGTGCCAGCACGGCGAGCACGATCGCCCCCGCCAACAAGACGACCCCGACGAGGCTGAGCGTGCGCAGCGTGCCCGTCTTCACGGTCTCTCCCCGGCCCTGAGCCTCGCGCAGGACGCCGTCGACGGGACGTCCGGCGCGCAGATCGAGCAGCGGCGCGAGCGAGGCGAGCGCGGTGGCCAGCATCCCGCAGCCCAGCGCGACGAGAATCGCCCCCAAGTGAACTGCCTCGTGCGCACCGACCGGGAACGCGGCGCTCAGGAAGTCCGGCGCGCTTTGGAAGAAGGCGTGTGAGAGCAGATCTCCAAGCCCTACTCCCACCAGCGAGGCGAACGCGCCGAGCACGGCCGCCTGTCCGCCGAGCAAAAGCACGATCTGGCGAGCGTCATAGCCGTGCATGCGCAGCTCGGCGACGAAGCGTCGACGCTCCGGCACAGTCAACAACATCGCGTTGAGAGCAAGCAGGAAGCCGATCATCACCGCGATCGCGGAGAACAGAGACGTCGACTGGCGGTTGGGTCTGGTGGCGACTTCGAGCAGCTGCAGTTCCCGAGCGGCGGGGTACACCTCCAAACGCGATCCCGCTAGAGCTTGCAGCTCACGGGCGACCTCGGCTTCGGCGCCGGGGACCGGCCTGATCAGCACCTCTGTGACGCGCCGTGGACGCCGCGCGAGTCCCTGAGCGACCCCCAGCAACGCCACCGCCACGGGACTGCTCTCAACCGGTTGGTGCGCGCCGAGGAAGAGAGTCCGCACGCGTGCGGACTGCACTTCGCCGTTGCTCTCCAACTGCAATGACTGACCGGGGCTCACGCTCAGGCCGCTCGCCACTTCGGAGGGAAGCCCGATCCCTCCCTTCAAAAGCTGTGTGGCGCCTGCCAACTCTTCGGTGCTCTCCCCGCCGAGCGCTTCCAGGCTCGGGGTGACGCCGATCAGCTGCACGGCTCGTTCGTGTTTGCCGGCGAGCAGCGTGACGTTCTCGCGCAGCACCGGTGCGGCCACCTGTACGCCCGGAAGTTCGCCGGCCTCCTCGGAAAACCGTTCGCTAAAGCCCTGCCGTGAGCGCGAGGCGAGCTCAAAGCGCGCCGAGCCCGTGAGTCCGTGGACGACTTCGCGGGCTGCGCTTGTGAGGCTCGCGTTGGAGAGCAGCACGCCGAACACGAGCGCAACCCCGATCGCCACGCCCAGTCCGGCCAACAGATCTGAGACCAGTTGCGCGCGCAGCCGACGCCTGAACAAGAAGCCGAGCATGCTCATCCTCACGCCGAAGAGCTTGGGGTCGAGCGGCGATCTCACAAGGACACCGCCGCGGAACGAGGTTGCCGGCCCTCGAGAAGACGCCCGTCGCGCAGCTTGTGGACCTCATCGACGAAGTCGAGCGCCTCGGAATCGTGGGTCACGAGCAGCCCTGGAATTCCACGTTCGCGGCACAGGTCTCGCAACAGCCCAAGGATTTCGCGCGTGCGCGTGGAGTCGAGGTTGCCGGTCGGCTCGTCGGCCAGCAGCAGGCGCGGCTCGCCGACCAGCGCCCTGGCGATCGTAACCCGTTGGCGCTCGCCCATCGACAGCTGCTCGGGCGTGTGCTCTGCTCGATCTCCGATTCCCACTCGCTCAAGCCAAGGCCGGGTGCGCTTGCGCGCCTCGCGCAGCGAGCAGCCGAGCACCGGAAGCTTGATCATCGCGTTGTCCAGCGCCGAGGCACCAGGAATCAGGTGGAAATCTTGGGAAATCAGGCCGACGTCGTTACGACGGTAGAGCGCGCTCTCGCGCGCGGAGAGACCGGCGATATCGCGGCCGGCAAACATGACGCTACCCCGGTCGGGACTCATCAGCGCGGCGGCGAGCATCAACAACGTCGTCTTGCCCGAGCCGCTCGGGCCGAATAGCGCCACCAGCTCACCCGGCGCCACCGACAGCGAAACGCAATCGACCGCGCGGATCGTCTCCCCACCGGCGCGATAGAGCTTGGTGACATCGCGCAACTCCAGCGCGCCGACGCTCACAGGCGTGTTGTCGTCGCTGTGCGTCTCTTCGCGAGCTCTACAACCGGGGACGGTTGATCGGTGGAGCAGATCTCACCGGCGGAAATCGACATCAGGACCGCCATTCCCTGTAGCGCCGCGATGTCCTCGGAGGCCATCAACAACGCGATGTCGCGCTCGCGAGCGAGCGCTCGAACCAGAGCACAGAAGCGCTCGCGTTCGCCCACTCTGGGCATCGGCGCGGGCTCATCGATGACCAGCAGCCGCGGTTCGCGCACAAGCGCGCACGCAAGCGTCACCCGAGCGCGCTCCGCCGTGGAGAGAGAGCTAACCGCTTCCTCGGCGCAGAGCGCCGCCAGCTCGACGCGGTCAAGCACACCGAGAGCGCGCCGCCGCGCCTCGCGCAGGCTCGAGCCCTTACTCCCGGCGGACATCGCGACGTTGTCGAGCACCGTCGCGCCGGGCATCGCAAAACTGGCGTCAGAGGCAATGAACGCGAGGAGCCCGCGGTGCAGGCGCGTACGCTCTTGAGGGGAGATGCCGGTGATGTCGCGACCGTCAAGCTGGATCGTGCCGCCATCGGGAGGCTCGATCGCGCAAGCTAGACGCAGCAAAGTGGACTTGCCGGAGCGTCGTGTCCCGTAGACCCCTACACACAGGCCTGCGTCGATTTGAAAGGACACCCGCTCGAGCACCACGATCTGGCGATCCCCTTCGCGCCTGCTCTTGCTCACTTCCGAGAAGCAGAGCAATGGAGCGGAGGTGTGGGGGTCGCTAACGATGCGACGTGGCATAGTCATCGATCCGCTCCAATGTGCGATTTGCCCAGTCGATCTCGGCCTGCAGCATCCCGTGAACGCCGTCGCGGGTGCAGTCGAGGCAGAGCGCCGACCACGAGCGCGGCACGCCGTCGCTGGGACACACCGCGTGGGCAAGCAGCAGGCATTCGCGCGCATACTCCTTCAGCGCAAGGCGAAGCCGGCCCGCGTCTTGCTCGCGTGCCACCGCGAGCTTGGCTTGCAGGCTGCGCCGAACCGGCTCTCTGGGCGCCAGCGTCTCCATCCACCTCGACACAGCATCGGCGGTGTGCTCGGTCGGGTAGTAGACCCCGCGCGTACGCAGAGTGTTGCCACGCCTGGGCTCCTCGCGACAGGCCAACAAGCCTTCCTGCTGGAGGCCGGCCAGCAACCGGTAGACGTCACCTCCGTCCATCTGCCAGGTCTCACCGAGACGAGCCACCAGCCGGTTTGCGAGCTCGCCACCGTGACCGGGGCGCTCGAGCACAAGGCCCAACAGCGCGCCTCGCAAGGATGCGGAGGCCCCGCGCATCCACCCCCTCGTGTTCCTCGTCTCTGCGACCGTCAACCCTTCGCTCATAACTCCACCCGACGCCGACCGTGTTGACAATACATCATTCGGTCGTGCACACGATATCCTTAGGAGACTTAGGGTCCGAACGCCTATCGGAACTGCCACTGCTTATGGGCAAGAGACCAGAGGGAGGTCGAATGACAAGGGGGCTGAGGTCGACCGCACGGAGAAGTCTCGCTGTCGGACTTGCGGTCCTTTTCGCGAGCGCTGGATCTGGCGCGTCGGCGCTGACTTGGAGAGCCGCAGCCAACCCCCAAAGCACACCGCTAGCGCTGAGTGCCCGCGCCATGAGCATCGACGATACGGGTCGATTGCACCTGCTCAAAGCCTCGGGGTCGATCATCTACGACCAAGGACCCGCCACGGGCACGCTCGTCGGCACCGCAACCGTCCACCTGACCGTCGCGACAATCGTCACTGCCACCTTCACGATCGCGACGTCCGCCGGTTCGATCAGTGGGAGCGGCAGAGCCGCCCTGCATTCCTCGGGGCGATACGCGAGCTTCGGCGGAACGCTGTCGGTCTCTAAAGGCACCGGTCGCTACGCCCATGCCGCCGGCGCGGGCGCTCTCTACGGAGTCATAGACCGCCGTACCGACGCGCTCACCGTGCAGGCGCTGGGCACGCTTCACTACTGAGATGCGCGCGTTGTGGACGACTTTGCGCGTCCTCTCGATAACCGTTGCCGCGATCCTGTGCACCTGCCAGCCGGGGTCGGCATCCCGGGCAACTGCTCCGTTTAGGGCAAGCGTGCGGCTGCAAGCCTCTTTCTCACCCGAGCGACTGGGCGCGGGCACGACGATCAAGATCGGCTTTCACGTCGCCTACCCAAGCGGCGCGGCTCCGCTGGCGGCGACCGCAATCCAGTTCTTCCTCCCTCGCGGGCTCGGTATAGCGACAAGCGAACTGGGTCTCCAGAACTGCCAGCCCTCACAGCTCGAACTACTCGGACGCGCAGCCTGCCCCACCGACTCGCTGATGGGACATGGCAGCGCCGTCACCGCGGTGCCCTTCGGCTCGCGATTCGTGATCGAGCGCACCAGCATCGCGCTCTTCTCCGGCCCGCTGCAGAGCGGCGATCCACAGTTGCTGTTCGTGGCTGCCGGCGAATACCCCGTGATCGCCGAAGTCATCTTCAGCGCGCTAGTGCTGTCGACGGGCCCGCGCTTTGGCGGGCTGATCCAAACACAGTTGCCGCTGGTGCCGAGTGTGCCCAACGGACCTGACGTGGCGCTGCTCGGCTTGCAAACAACGATCGGACCCGCCGGCATCACCTACAGCGAAGAAATCGGCGGCAGGATCGTGAGATTCCGGCCCCGTGGCATCCTGCTGCCCAAGAGCTGCCCACGCGGCGGCTTTCCGTTCGCGGTGCATCTGAGCTTCAGCGACGGCTCAGGCGCCGGCGCAAACGCAACAGTGCGGTGTCCGCCTGGGCACATTGGCTGAGTTGCCTGTACTTGCCGCGACAATCGGCGCTCCTCGACCCCTGCATCTGGTATCAATCCGGACGTAGTCTTGAATCGACGGGGAGGGATGATTGGGTTGTGTTCGGGCGAGCCTATGAGGCGTAAACGCCAACACTGTAGGGTCCATTCGCAAGGAGGCAGGTAGTCAAAGACGGGGGAGGTCGGAGCACAGTAGCTCCGGCGGGAGCCACATGGATCCTGGGGGGTCCGGCTATGAGCCAGAACACTGAGGGGTTGCTGATGGCCACGGAGACTTCCGTGGTCGAGCTGGAAGAGGTACGCACCGAGCTCAACCGAGGAGAGGAGGAACAGGGGTTCCTCTCCTCGCGCTTGGACGAGTTGCGCGAGGTCGAGGTCGAGGTCGACCTGACTGTCGATCCGAGCCTCGATTCTTTGCGCCTGTACCTGCACGCGATCGGACGCGTACCGCTGCTGAGTGCCGAGGAGGAGGTGTCTCTTGCCAAGCGCATCGAGCGCGGTGAGGTGGCGGCCAAGCAACAGATGATCGAGGCCAACCTGCGACTTGTGGTGTCAATCGCCAAGGGCTATGTCGGGCGAGGCATGACCTTTCTTGACCTGATCCAAGAGGGCTCGCTTGGCCTGATCCGGGCTGTGGAGAAGTTCGACTACCGACGCGGATACAAGTTCTCGACCTACGCCACCTGGTGGATCCGCCAGGCGGTCACGCGCTCGATCGCGGACAAGGGTCGCACGATCCGTATTCCCGTGCACATGACCGAACGGCTAAACAACGTCGTCTACGCCGAGCGCGCGCTGATCCAGCGGCTCGGTCGCGACCCGTCAGCAGCGGAGATCGCGGCGGAGCTCGAGTGCTCTACAGGCGAGGTGCGCGAGGTGCTGCGCATGGCTCAACAACCCGTGTCCCTGGAGAAGCCGATCGGCGACGAGGAAGACTCGGCGCTTGCGGACTTCATCGAGGACGCGACGGCAGCCTCGCCGTTCGATCTCGCCGCGGAGGAGCTGCGTCGCCAAAGCGTTGGGCGCGTGCTCGCCTCCCTCCCCCGCCGCGAGCGCGAGGTGCTGGAAATGCGCTACGGCATCGCTGGCGACCGCGTGCGTACGCTCGACGAGGTCGGCAGAGCATTCAACATCACACGCGAGCGAGTCCGTCAGATCGAGAGTCGCACGCTGAAGAAGCTCCAAGCTTTACCAGAGGCCCAGGAGCTGCGCGAGGCCAGTTGAGAGGAGCCGGTTCTCGCGGCGGGGCGCATGCTCCGATCGACCTCGCCGCGCGGCCAGCCACTACAATCAGCTCCTCGCCCGCGGCTCATCGCCGGGGACACCTGGTGGGGTGTCCGAGTGGTTAAAGGAGATCGGCTGTAAACCGATTGGCTCTGCCTACGCAGGTTCGAATCCTGCCCCCACCACTTTGTTGTGTCTCGGGACATCCTGGACGGATGCCCGGGACATAGTAGACACCACTTTGCCCCCACCACTTCCGTCCGGCATCTCTGCCCACAGTCGCTTGCCGGCTAGGCCTCCAGAGAGCGCGCAAGCTCGCGCGCCTCACGGGTACTGACCGTGACGCGCTCCAGGGCGCCCTGGTTACGCACAGCGAACGAGAGCGCAGGGACGCCGCGACGTACCGCCCATGCCTCATCGAGACGGATCGAGCGACAAACGTAATACAGCCATGGCAAGCGCAGGCCCACCTTCAGGCCGGAGCGCATAACCTCGCGCAGCGGGTCATCGAGGACTTGCACGTCGCTGACGTCCGAGCGGGCGACCTTGATGTTGCGCAGCAGTCCCAGTGCCTTCTCGGCCTTCGCCAGCCGAACTTCGATCTCATCCTCTGATAGGTGCACAAGCATCGCGGGAAGGGTAACCAAGTATTAGGAGACCTAATCCGTCTTGCCAACCCGAAGCACAGCCTTCTCGGAAGGGAGTTCCAGCCATGGAGTCCTTCAGCCAAGCTACTCAACCAAGAGTGCTCGTCGTCGAGCACAAGACGTCCATCACAGAGCCGTTGCTGGATGCCGTCTCCGAGCGTGCCCGACGCGGCCCTTGCTCGTTTGCGCTGCTCGTGCCCAACAGCACCCACGGGCTGCACAAGGTAGTCGACCCAAATGACCAGGGTGCCGACGAGGCGCGGAGCGCGCTCGAGCGAACCCTTCCCGTGTTGAGCGCGGCGGCTGGGGTGCAAGTGGAAGGCCTGGTCGGCGACCCCGATCCCATTGCAGCCATCGAAGATGCGATCAACCTTCACGGCTTCGACGAGATCATCATCTCCACACCCAGCCCACGGCTAGCGCGCTGGCTGAAGCTCGATCTAGCGAGCAAGGTGTCCGGCATGGGCATCCCGGTGACGACGGTGGGCGTCTCTCATGAGGCACATGCCGTCGCGACCGGGTGACGGTCGCGACAGCGCAAGGCTGGCCAGTAGCTGCCTCACACCGGGCCCATCGACTAGGCCACAGCGCGAGACTGGAGACTGCGCGGACTTTCGTCTGTAGACCTTCCGTCTGCGGCCAGCGACAGTGTCGTCTATGGAATCCGTCCGCGAGCAATTCGCCTCCAACCTGCGCCGCCATCGCAGGCGCGTTGGGCTCTCCCAGGAGGCACTTGCGGACGTCTGCGACCTGCATCGAACTGAGATCAGCCTGCTCGAGCGCTGCAAGCGCTCACCACGACTGGAGACGATCGTGATCCTTGCTCGCGGCCTGGAGCTGTCCTCCCCCGCCGAGCTGCTCGAGGGAATCAGCTAAAAGCCTCTTCCTCCGAGCTTCAAAGCTCGAGTTGGTCGAAAGTGGAGGCCGCTCGCGTCGCGAACACGTAATCGCCGATCCGATGAATCAAGCCGGCCGCCTGCAAGCTCGCCAGCCCGTCGATCACCTCCAGGCGCGAAGCGCTCAGCTGGCGGTTGAGCTCCTCCACCGACCACAGACTACCCGCCTCGAAGTTCAACAGCAAAGCGAGGATCGCGCCCTCCGCCTGCTGCTCCTGCCCTGCCATGACGCAGCTACCGCGTCCGCTCATTCGTACGGCCCTCCTTTACGCCGAAGTCTCGACCGCCATCAACTATCGACAGCCGAGCCCGCCCTTTCATAGACGTCGAAAAAAACTACTCAGCAGTCCGGACGGTATACACGAACACACGTTCGCCAGAACCACTCAAAGCAAGTTTGTCGACGCGGTAGGAACTTGGCTCGCGCCGACGTAGCTCAGCTGGCAGAGCACCTCCATAGGATCGCCACGCGCCGATCGATCTGACGCAGGTATTACTTGCTAGTATTACCTTCATGAGGGTCACTCAGAAGGGACAGGTCACGATTCCGCTGCAGGTCCGCCAGGCACTTGGCATTCATCCTGGCAGCAACGTGGATTTTCAGCTGGATGAGCACGGTGCCCGCCTGCTCATTGACCGCGACCACGCCGCCGAGGAGATCAGCCGGATACGTGGTGCCGGTCAAGGTGAGATGACCACCGAGGAGATCCTCGCCCTTACCCGCCGTTGAGCGGCACGCACTCGGAGACGTTCGTCGACAGCAGCGTCCTGCTCGACCTCTTCACGGAAGACCCGCGCTGGCTCGCCTGGTCGCAAGAGCAACTCACAAGCGCCGCTCAGCGAGGAGCGCTCGTCCTCAACGCCGTAGTCCTTGCCGAGATCGCCCCGCGATTCCCCCTTGTCGAGGAACTGCACACGGCCCTTCCATCGATGGCGTTCGTTGAGGAGATCCCGCTTGCCGCCTCATTCCTTGCCGGCCACGCCCACGCAGCCTACCGGCGCGCAGGCGGAACTCGTGAGGCCGTCCTGCCGGACTTCCTGATCGGCGCTCACGCCGCCGTGACCGGCCGCCCGCTACTAACACGCGACCCTCGCCGCATAGCCACCCACATCCCCGGTGCCACGCTCATCGTTCCATAAGCCGAGCAAGCATGAGCAAGGTTCGAATCTGGGTCTCGCCACTGAGGGGAGCACCTGCAAGTGCGCGTCTTGGGTACATCGGGGCTGGACGCCCGGCGGACGCGAAGCCTCCATGCCGGCGCGTGACTGGGTAGTTAAAGTTTTCGTGATCACCGGTGACGCGCTTCTTGCGCCCGCAAGGGGGCTCTGATACGCTCGCTTTGAAGGTTCCAATCGTTATCTCAATCGGAACTTGCACGGATGCCAGGTTACGACCGGAAGGTGGGTGTGAGGATGAGCAAGTCGACGTTCAGCGCCGATGAGACGATGAAGATCGCAGGGCTGATAGCCAGGGTTTGGTCTGATCCGCAGCTCAAGGAGCAGTACGAACGCGCGCCGGCGGCGGTGCTGGCGGGTGCCGACGTCGAACTGGGCGACCGCGAGGCGCCGGCGATTCCCAGCCCTCCGGAACTGGTCGTGGACACGCAGCGAGGGACTGAGATGGCGGCCGGTTTCTCCAGCGCAAGTAGCGCTAGCACAGTGAGCTGTCCGTGCACTGCCTTCACCGCGAGCTGCGCCAACTGCGCCGCCGAGGCGATGCGTGTGACCGACCCCGCACAGACAGAGACGCTGATGAAGCTGATCGAGGATCCGCAGGGCAGAGCCGACGCCCGGCGGATGATGAGCGCCTGGAATGTGCGGATCGCCATCGGCCCGGAGTAGCGCCTGATATGCGATGAGGCCGTCGCGCAAGTGACTGTCGGCGACGAGACCGAGGATCTGACGGCCGCGGCTACCGCATTCCTGGTCGATCAGAGCTGCCGCGCCGATCCGTGGCGCTTCTACGCTCGGCTGCACAAAGCCGGTGAGGTGCTTGCGCTCTGGAAGGAGACGCACCTCGTGTCCTCCTTCGAGGCTGTCTCGCGCGTGCTGGCGCACGCGCAGGCTAGCCCCATGGTCCGGATCGAGGGAGTACCTGTACCCCTCGCGGAATCGGTGCCCGTCAACGACGCCTTCCTCCGGCAACTGCCGTATCAGCCCCGCGCCGTTCACCGGCGCCTGCGCGGAGTCGTCTCGGCTGAGTTCCGTCAGAGCTCGCTCCGGTGGCTCGAGCCTCGGCTGGAGTCAATCGCCAACGCGGCGCTGTTCCCTGCGGCGTATCACCCACGGGGCGTGGACGTGCAAGCGACGCTCGGTCGGCAGATCCCGCTCGCCACTTCGTGCCTGCTCCTCGGCGTCGCGCGCGGTGACTGGTCACAGATGGGCGAATGGGGGGACTTGCTGTACGGGCAGATTGGTCATTACGGCCAGCCTCCAGAGCTGCTCGCGGCCGCGAGCAGCGCGCTCGACGGCCTACGCGCATATGCCGCCCGGATGATCGATGATCCGCTCCCGGACGGCGTTGGTGGCACGATTGTCGCGGCCGCGCGCTCAGCGCTCATCACCGAGGAAGAGGCGGTGGCGTTCTACGCCCTTTTCCTGCTTACCGGGATGGAGACCTCTACACACGCGCTTAGCAACGCGTTGCTCTACCTCGCGACGCACGCCGAGATCTTCGATGAGCTACGGGCGCGGCCGTTAATGGCGCTTGCGATCTTCGACGAGCTCCTGAGGTTGTGGGGTCCGGTGCGCCTTTGCGTGCGCCATCTCGAAGCCCCTATTGAGCTTTTGGACACGACTCTGCCAGCCGGAGCCACCGCGATACTGCTGATTCAGGCGGCGAATCGGGACCCCCGGGTGTTCGAGCGGCCGGACGCGTTCTCGCTCGAGCGCCCCATGTCCGGCACGCTGGCGTTTGGGCACGGCGAGCGGGCATGCCTGGGGGTTCATCTCGCGCGGCGCACCGGAGCGATCGTCCTGAATCTCCTCGCGCGGCGCTGCATGCGGATCGCGATCGATGGAGCGCCCGCCGGCAGCTTGTCTCATGCGCCTAGTCCGTTGCCCTCCCTGCCGATCTTCGGATTTAGCCCATGGCGTCTGTGTGTCACGCCGGACGTCCCGCCCCCGGCTCGGCTGTGACGAGCGCAACGGGCGTGAGCAGTGACTTGCTCGAGGTCATGTCACTAGGCGCTCCGCCGTTCCAGCGATTGCGTGAGCCAGCCTTCGAGCCGGATACCTCGCGGATGTGTAGGCCGAGTGCGGAGCTGGCGCACGAGTGGCTCGAGATCCTCCGGCCGTTGGGCGCGCGCGAGGGCACGCGCGCCGACGGCGAGGATCGCGACACCGTCGAGCGTGCGTTCGGCGCGGCTCGCCTGCACAGGATCGCCCAGGCGCCGGGATGGTGTCACGCACTGATCGACCTGATTCGCGCGCTGCCTGAGACCGAGCCGGGACTCGGCCGGCACGATTTCTTCAGCCGGATGCTTCTCGTCGGTGGGGCGGCGGATCAGCTTCTGCGCTGGGACGCGCTGCGTGAGCGATATCCGGGGCTCGCTTCGAGCTGCCTTGATGATCTCGCCGGACAGCTGGCGCGCAGACTCGCGCTGTCCTGCTCGGCAGTTTTCGAGCTCGAGCGGAGCGTTCCAGGCGGCGCCGCCCCGCGCCTTTGTCGCAGTGGCTGGATTCACCGGCTGGAGTGCTTCCCCGGCCTGGCCTACGTCCTCGGCACGGCTGTGGAGAACTGGCGGCGGGCCGCGCTCGAGCTGCTCGAGCGTATCGCCCGCGACCGGCCGACACTCGCCGAAGCCTTCGGCGAGCCGGTTCGCGACAGCCTCGTTGTTACCATCAGGACGGATTGCGGGGATCTGCACGACGGCGGGCGGGCCGTGGCCGTCGTCGGCTTCGCATGTGGAATTCAGGTCGTTTACAAGCCGAAGGATCTGCGTAGCGCGCTGTACACACTTGCGACGATGAGGGAGCTTTCCCGGCGCGGGCTTTTGCTCGATCTTCCCGTCCGGCGCGTTGTCTGCCGCGAGCGCTACGGCTGGGAGGAGTACGTCCCGGAACTCGCAGAGCGCACGCAGGCAGGCAGTGAGCGCTTCTTTCACCGGTTCGGGTCGCTGCTGCGCCTGCTCCAACTGCTCGGGGCGCGCGACTTCTGGATAGACAACCTACGGGTGGCGAAGGATGCGCCGATCTTCATCGATCTGGAGTGCCTTTTGCACCCGGCGCCGCCCGGCGCCGACCAAACCGTCGGACAGACCGGAGCGACCTCGCAGTTGCTGGAGGTCGAGGAGGGGGTCTACGAGGACTTCGGGGCGCTCGCGGGTCCAGGAGTCCGGCGACTCCCCGTGCGTCGCATCTCACCTGATCGCGATCGCGATGACGGGGAATTCAGCCTGAGGTCGGGCCGGCTCTTTTGGAACGTTGAGAACGCCTGGCCACATCCCGACGGCGAGTATGCGGCGCCGTCGCGGTTCCTCGGCTCACTGGAGGCTGGATATCGCGACATGCACACTCGGCTGACGCTTGAGCGGACCTCGCTGCGCGCATCCGGGAGTAGCGTGAGGCGCTTGTCGGAGGTGCCCGGGCGCGCCTTGTTGCGAACTACGTGGGACTACCTGACGCTGCTTGGCGCATCGCTGGAGACGCCAGCTCTGCTCAGTGGCAATCGGCGGGAGCTCGCCCTCGCCGGGGTATTCAACCACGCGAGGTCCGTCCTACGCCTCTGCAATTGTCCCACGATACCAGCGATTTGCCGGACGGAGGTTGAGTCGCTTCGAGGGCTTGACATACCGGCTTTCTGGGTCAAGCCCTCGAGTACGGACGCTCTCGCAGTGGGTGGCCACCGGATTAAGGATGTGTTTCCCGCGACAGCGGTATCCGCGCTCGATCAGCGGATCGATGAACTGGATGTGTTCAACGTCGATGCGCATGTGGAGCAGCTACGCGGGGATGTCATCGCGATCGACCAGCGCCGAGCTCGCCGGGCGGCTGGAACTCTACCGGGATGCCAGGCATGAGCCGGCCCGCGGACGCGCCCGCCGCGCATCGACAGCGACTCGGCATCCGCCCGAGTTTCCAGGCGCGCGCGATTCCCGGGGAGGGCCTTTTCCTCGCGCGCGACGGAGAGGCGCACATCTTCGAGGGCGACGTATATGCCGATTTGCTGCCCGCGCTCGATGGGTCGCACGATCGCGAGGCGCTGCTGACGGCGCTCGAAGCGCGGCACCGGCGCGAGCTAGTGAGCGACGCGCTCGATCAGCTGGTCGACGGCGGGTTCATCGTCGTCGAACGAGGTGATCACTCCGATGCCGCTGCGGAACGCGCCTTCTGGGACGCGCTCGGCGCACGCGAACGCCCGGCAGGACCTCCCACGATCCGGATCGTCGAGCTCGGCGAGGCTCGTGGCGAGCAGCTACGGGAGGCCTGCGCTTCGCTCGTCACCCCCGTCGTGGTCGCCGACCACGAGCAAGCCGATCTCGACGTGGTGCTGACCGATGACTACCTTTCCCCCGAGCTGAGCGCCATCAACGCCGCTATGCTCGAGCGCCGGCGGCCGTGGCTGCTCGCCAAGACCGCCGGACGCGAGCTGTGGGTTGGTCCGTTGCTCCGCGGTTCGCCCTGCTGGGCGTGCCTAGCGTTTCGGCTGCGCATGAACCGGCAGGTCGAGACATACGTGAGCCGCCGCTTGCCGGACGAGCACAGCTTGTCGAGGTCCGTTGGCCAGGTCCCGCACGTTGACATGGTCACCGCCGCGCTGCTCGGGCTCGAGATCCTGAAGTGGTCCGCCGGTGGGCAGCGGGCAATCTCGGGAATCGCCGCGTTCGACCTGGCGACTCTCCGGTGCCGGTTTCACCCTCTCAGCGCGCGTCCGCAGTGCCCGGACTGCGGACGCCCGGACCTTCAGGAGCGTACTGCCACCGTGCCCGTCGAGGTGGGCTTTGGGCAAGCGGGCGCCACGACAGACCTCGAGCGCTTGCGCGGGCTCGCTGTGCCGCTGACGGGAGTCGTAAGCGCCGTCCAGGCACTCGAGACGGGGCTTCCCTCTGTTCACTGTGTCCAGGCGTCGTTTGGCTTCGGGTACAACGCGACGCGGCTGGCGAGCCTGAAGGACGGCCTGCTCAGCAACGCGATAGGGACCGGCCCAAGCGCCGAGGTCGCCGAACTGCGCGCGATTTGCGAGGCGCTTGAGCGATATTCGGGGATGTGGCAAGGGGATGAGCCGTCGATCCACGCGAGCTTGCAGCAGATTGATCCCCTCGATGCGATCCACCCGAACGCCTGCATGCTCTACAGCGAGGCGCAGTACGACGCCCGCGAGGCATGGAATCGGAGCGATTCGTCATTCGCCTTCGTCCCGCGACGATTCGAGGAGAGCTACCCGTTGGATTGGTCCGGCGTGTGGTCGCTTACCGAGCGGAGGTTCAAGCTGCTCCCGACGACGTACCTCTATTACCACCATCCTCAGCCAGCGGCCGGGCCCTTCTGCTGGGCCGACTCGAACGGTTGCGCCGCCGGCGTGTCGATCGGCGATGCTGTCTACCGCGGCCTGTGCGAGCTGGTAGAGCGTGACGCCGTCGCGCTGTGGTGGTACAACCGGACCCGGCGGCCCGGCGTCGATCTGTCGAGCTTCCATGAGAGGCCATTCGCTGCGCTTGCCGAGTCACACAGCCGACTGGGTCGCGAGCTCTGGGCTCTGGACATCACCTCGGACCTCGACGTGCCGACCTTCGTCGCGGTGTCCCGGCGCGTCGATCGGCAACCCGAGGAGATCTTGCTTGGCTTCGGCGCCGATCCGGACCCGGCATCCGCGCTGGATCGGGCTATCAACGAGCTCAACCACCTGCTCCCGGCCGTGCAGCCGCAGCCCGGCCGGCCGGGTGAGTACGTGTTCCAGGATCGCGCGCACCACGTTTGGTGGACCACCGCGCGCGTGCAGGACCACCGCTACCTGCTCCCCGACGATGGACGGCCGTTGCGTCGTGCCGGCGACTATGGTCTAGCGCCCGCGCCGGGCGAGGCGCGTCTCGATGGGGTTCGTCAACGGGTCGAGTCGCGCTCGCTCGAGATCCTAGTGCTCGACCAGACCAGACCTGACACAGGTGTGCCAGTGGTCAAGTGCATCGTTCCCGGCCTGCGCCACTTCTGGGCGCGGTTCGCGCCGGGCCGGCTGTTCGACGTCCCGGTCGAGCTGGGCCAGCGAAGTGCACCTTGCTTGGAGAATGAGCTCAATCCGATCCCCCTGTTCGCGTAGTCGGATGGATGCAAGCGCAGAGATCGTAACCCTGGGCGCCGCCGTTGACGCAGGGTTCACCAACGAGTTCTCACTGCGCGATGGCTGCGAAACGCGGATCGAGGGCGACGATGCACACGTGTCGCATCCGTGGAGGACGATCCACATTCAGGGCCCGACGCGGTCGCTCCTTAGCTTCATCGAGGCGCTGGCGGGGCGTTGGGCTTCGCTGACCGGCGAGCAGGAGCCCTGGGCGTCCGAGCCCGGCGGGTTGGCGGAACGCGCCTCGCTCCTGGAGGCGCTTGGGCCCTTGGTGAGGCGGCGCGTCTGCGCCTCAGGTGAGCAGCTGCTGGAGATCGAGGCCGTTAGATCGACGGCGCAGCTCGACCTGCGGGAGGCCCAGATCGTCGGGTCGAGACGGCTCTCGCCGATGGCCTACCTGCGATCCACCAGCGCAGGCGCGCTCCTGGAGTCCCCTGCGTCGCCCTTCCGGGTTGCGCTGGGAAGCGAGCGAGCGCGGCATGCGCTGCTCTCGCTGATGGCGGCGCAGATCGAGCCCGGCGACAAGCCGCGAGGTGAGGAAGACCCCGTCAAGCGGGAGCTCGTGCGAGTGCTTGCGTCCGCGGACATGCTGGAGCGTTCCGGTCCGGGCGCCGCTGAGATTATCGGCCGACTGGAGTTCCACGACCTCCTGTTTCATCAGCGCAGCCGAACGGGACTGCACGATGGCCCCGCCGGTGCGACCTTTCCCCATAGCACCGGCCCGCCGCCCCCAGCCGTCGCGCCGCCGCTGTCGGAGCAGGCGATCGAGCTGGCGCGGCCTTCAGCCGTGGAGGTACTGTGCAGGGACCCGCTGCTCACGCACGCGCTCGAGCGGCGCTGCTCCGGCCGGGAATACGGACCTGCGCCGATGGCAGTGTCCGCGCTTGCCGAGTTCCTGTTTCGCTGTGCGCGGACCCGTTGCGTGTACGGACCGATCCCTGAGCTGGCGCTGCCCTACGAGGCGGGCGATCGCCCGCACCCGTCTGGCGGCGCGGCGTATGAGTTGGAGCTCTACCTCGCGGTCCGCCGCGTCGAGGGGGTCGATCGGGGACTCTTCCACTACGCAGCCGACCGGCATGCGCTCGAGCCGCTGCCCCGGCGCGAGGATGACCTCGAGACGGTCGTCGCGGGGGCAAGACGAGCGGCGAACGGTGCGGCTGCGCCCGACGTCGTCATCACGATCGGCTCTCGCTGCGAGCGCCTCTCCTGGAAGTACTCGGCGATCGCCTACGCGACGACCCTGAAGAACGTCGGCGTTCTGTACCAGACGATGTATCTCGTCGCGACCGCGATGGGTCTATCCGCTTGCGCGCTCGGCTCCGGGGACACGCTCGCTGCCGAGCACGCGTTCGGGCTGCGGGAGAGGGGTGAGCTCTGCGTCGGAGACTTCATGATCGGAAGCGCAGGCGAGTCGCCATCCGTGAGTCGCCGGACCGCGCTTCGCGCGCACCCCACATGGCGATCGATGGTCAGCCCTGATTGGTGTGAATAGAGTGTAAATGCCATCCCCGGATGGCAGAACAGTCCTTCGAGCACATCGAAGTCAATCGGTGACTGCGGCTACGAGCAGCGAAGGACTCGGGCCGGATCACCGACGAGGAGCGCGCCGCGCTCGACGAAGCAGAGATCGTGGTCGCTGCATGTCATGGCCCAGGATTCGTCGGCGACTATGGCTGGGCGGCGGAAGTGGTGGCGAGGAGCGAACATCGTGGATTCCGTGCGATCGAGCAGGCCGCCGACTTCAAGCACCTTCGTTTCAACTACCGCAAGGCTTCGGGAGGAGTTCACGCCAGCACTAGGATGGTGCTGACGCCGACGGATGTCCGTGATCCGTACTCGACCATGCTCGCCGGCCCGTCCTTGTTGGCCATCGTTACACCCGCACACGCGATTACTCTCTCTCTCTCTCTCTCTCTCTCTCTCTCTCTCTCTCTCTCTCTCTCTCTCTCTCTCTCTCTCTCTCTCTCTCGAGAGCGAGCACGCGCGCGGTGAGCACGAGTACTCCTTGATGAGAGATTCCCCGCTCTCTCGCACGCATTCCGCAATTCGAGTGAAGTCACCCTTCTCCCATAGTGCCTTGTTCGCATTCATCGGCCTCTCCATCCCTGACATACGAGTTGACCAGGTCCGCATCCTATCCTGCACGCGCGCGCCCGCATTGTGCACCAGCCACGACGAGGATGGGTGAAGTGCTCCGTTACGCTAGCGACCGGGGCCGGGGCTCCGCCTCTCAGCAGCGCGCTCAAAAGGTAGGGTTGTGTGGGGTGAGGACCTTCATGCCCGAGAGAGTCGCGCGACGCGAGCGAGTGGGTAGCGGCGTGTGCGGCCAACGACCGCCAAGGGCACCCAATGGTCGGGCAAGATGGCATGACCGAAGCCGACCCCGGCCGCGGCGGCCAGCAAAGCTGGGTTGTGGAGCTCACGCTGAGATCGCGCGCTCGGAAGGACGCGACGCCAGGCCGAGGCGCAGGTACTCCGCGTGGGAGACGGCCTCGGCGAGCAGCACCCCGACGTGATCGTCATGCAGGGCATAGATGATGCTCCTGCCTTGCCGTTCGCCTACGACTAGTCCGAGATGTCGCAGCACTCGAAGCTGCTGGGAGACGGCCGACTGCTCCATTTCTACGTCCTGGGTCAGCTCGCTAACCGAGCACGGTCCAGCGCCCAAGCGGCTCAGGATTCGCACGCGGCTTGGTGTGGACAGCGCCTGCATCGTCTCGGCGACGACCTGTGCGGTGTCGCCATCCAGATACGACAGGTCGGTGCGGCGACCATGACTCACATACACATCCTAACATGAACACCTAGTCATATATCTAGCCGTCCGATCTCCCCGCTGTGGCGACGTAGCGCTCACGGTGCGCCGCGACGGATAGGCTCGCCGAGCCCCGGAACAGCTACGATTTGTCGTCAGCGCCGACGTAGCTCAGCTGGTAGAGCACCTCCATGGTAAGGAGGGGGTCAAGGGTTCGAGTCCCTTCGTCGGCTCTCGTTTTTTTACCGCAATTTCGCCCGCAGTTCGATACCATTTTTGTCCACGGTTGTCCTCTCTTGTCTGCAAGGCGAGGACGGCGAACCCCCAGTACAGGAGTCAAAAATGGCGCTCTACCTAGCAATAGGGCGCCCCTGGGGGTCACTCATGGTAAGGAGGGGGTCAGGGGTTCGAGTCCCCTTGTCGGCTTACCTACCTGACTCCTCAGCTCGACGTCCACCGGCTCGCATCCCTGCCCTCAGCTGTCGGCGTCCAACGGCTCGCACACCCCAGCGGCTCTTACGGATCCAGCCCCCTCAGCTGTCGACATCCGACGAGCCGCCGCCGGCACCGACCGGCAGTTGCTCGGGTGCCGCATCTGGCGGAGGGCGTCTGGTCACACCGACACGGGCGCGCAGTCGCGTGGCCCTGCGGGCTTCAAGCGCCATCGCCTCCGCCACTTGCGCACGCAGGATTTTCAGCTCGCGCTGGCGGTAGAGCAAGCGCAGTCCCAGCAGCACCACGATCAGGAAGCTGAGCAGAGCGATCGCAGCTTCGATCTTGGCCTTGCTGCTTGTACCGGTGGCACTCGGCGTAGGCAAGGCCACGCCCAAGCGGTGGGGGGCCGCGCTCACCGGCGGCACTGTCGCACTCGATCTACCGACGGGCCGCGTTGTGCGGGCGATCGCCACCATCGTTTCGGGCGAGAGGCTGTAGGTCAGAGTGTTTTCGATCCAATAGATGCCGCGACCTTCGCGCCAAGCAACCGTCTTGATGTGTTCACCGTCGTAGAAGAGGCTGTATGTGCGTGAGCCGATGCGAACGCTCTGGCTCGGGTCGCTCAACAGCGGCAGACCTGTCCAAGTGGTGCCCTGGATGTCGTAGTACTGACCCAGTTCGCCATCGTCGACGACGATCACATACGAGGGGTAGCGACGGCGACCGTTGGGGCTCTGGATGCCGTAGAGCAGCAGTTCGTCCGGGGCCGATTCTGCGGTGGTCTTCTGATACTGGGGGGCCTCCAGCGGGAATGGCAGGCGCGGAGCAGCAACCAAGGCGCGGTCTATCGTCGAGCTTGGCGTGGGCGTCAGCGACAGCGTGGATACAGCGGAGTGATGATGAGAGCTCTTGACCGAGCGCACCGCGCTGTTGAGCTTGTGCTTGGGGATTGCGCCTGTGCCGGCCATGAACGAGTGCCCCGCTTCTTCTAGCTGCTGCGGCGTGGCAGTGTCGTATGTGGGAAGCAGGTTGACGTGGAACGGCACTTGACGCACCGGCTTGCCCGCCGATTCGGCCAAGAGCTCCAATAGGTCGAGCACCTGTTCTTCGCCGTGCAGATCGGTTTGCACGGCCCTGCCAAGAACCTTCTCGAACTTTTCGCGGTTCCCGAAGAGCGTGGGGCCATACTGCGCCTTGGCGTCCAGCAGGAAGCGCTGGTCGCGAGCATCGCGAATCAGCGACGTGCTTTCGTGGCGATTGGCGACGAATTCGAGCGCCTGCTGACCGCACAGGCGTTGATAACCCGGCGGCAGGTTGATTTCGAAATACTGTTCGGCTCCGGGTTCGCTGTTGCTGTGGTAATAGCGCTTGTCCACTGTCATGTACACGCAACCCATTTCGTCGACCGCGTGTTCAAAGCGTTTGAAGTCGGTGACGAACACGTGGTTGACGGTGATGCCGAGCAGGCTCTTGATCGTTTCGAGCATCAGCTTGACCCCACCGGAGGTACCACCGCCCTGCTCGTAGCCGTATGTGTAGGCGGAGTTGATGCGGTTGGTGATCACTTCGCCATTGGGCGTGGTGAAGCTGACGCGCAGCTCGCGCGGGATCGAGAGCATCGAGATCGTGGGCTTGCTCGGGTCGACACGCACCAGCAGCATCTCGTTGGAGTGCGGCAACACTGCTCCTGATGGGTTGCCCTTTGGTGCCTTGCGTTCGTCGTTACCGACTAGCAGCAGCGTCTCGGGTTGGCCTGTGCCAGTAGGGATCAGCACTTTGGGCGCGATCGTCACCGGCTTGTTCTGCCCGAGCGCTTTGACAACCTTGTTGACCTCGTTGCGTACCACCATGTAGGTCGCCCCACCCGCGAGCGCGACGATGCAGATCGTGGCCGCCAGAAAGCGTCTGGCAAGCCACCAGCCACGGCGCGGCGGCTCAGGAGGAAGCGACCCTGGAGGAGCACCTTGGGGCGCAGGCGGTGGCATGGGCGAGGTCGTGACAGGGCTCAACGCTGGCCTGAATGATCGCCGATCGCCCGGCGGGCGGCGTCAGCAGGCAGCGCCTGGAGGTACACCCTAAGCTGGACACCAAGCGTGGTACCCGACCGCTCAACCGACACACGCGCTGGCCAAAGCGTGGACGCACGCGCGAATCGAAGCCCGGACTCGCCGGCGGATCGAGCTGTGGACACGCACGCGGACCGAGGGGCAAATGTTGATGCCACGGACCAAGGAACGAGCATTAACGCCAAGCTGAGCGTGGCAGAGCGTCTGGCCGCTTGGATCGTGCCCGAGCGCAATCCAGCCGGGGCCGTCTACGGGCTGATCATGCTCGGCGCGCTGCTTGCGGCCGAGAGCGGACTGCGCGACACCTACCTGGAGACAATCGGCTCAGCGGGCCTCGCCGTGGTGCTCTACTGGTTCGCCCACTCCTACTCCGATGTGCTTGGACTGCGCCTCGACGAGCAGGAGAGTTTCAGCTGGACAGAGCTTTGGCGGACGTTTGGTCACGACTGGGCGATCGCCAAGGGCGCGGGGCTGCCACTGCTGGCCCTGGTTATCGCCTGGGCCACCGGCGCCAGTCAGACCACCGGTATAACGGCTGCCGTTTGGACCACGGTGGCATGCCTGATCGCTTTCGAGCTGGCTGCGGGCATTCGCTCCCACGCGCGACCGCTGGAGCTGGTATTCGAGGTGCTCGTCGGGGCGAGCATGGGCATCGGCATCCTGGTGCTGAGGGCGCTGCTGCACTAGCGATGAGGGCGCTATATAGCCTCGACTACTTGAGATTCCTCTAAGAGCGACGCAGCATGCTAGTAGACAATAAATCTCTGACATGGAATGATATTGTTTCCAAGACTCCTTGATAGTCGAGGGGCTATAAGCATTCGAGGAGATAGAACGCGTTGACGGAGGGCGGGAAGGACCTCGGCGGGATGGCGCCACTGTACGAGCGGTTGCCCAGGGGGCCCCACCAGATGAAGCCGCTGGAGGTTGCCAAGAATCAGCGGCGGCGCATGTACGGAGCGATGATCGAGGCGGTTGCGGCCAGCGGCTATGGGCGCACGAGCGTCAAGCAAGTGGTGATGCTCGCCGGAGTCTCCAGGCGAGCCTTCTACGAGCAGTTCGCCAACAAGGAAGAGTGCTTTCTGGCAACGCTCGACTTGATCGCAAGCCAGGCGTTGGTCCACATCGCCGCCGGCTATCGCTCCACCGAAGGCACGCTCGAGCAGCGCATGGAGGCTGCGCTGCGCAGGTTCGCCGAGGTTGTCGCCAGCAATCCCAAGGGCGCGCGTCTGATGCTCGTCGACGCTCCCTCAGCCGGGCCGGCTGGTTGGGAGCGGTTGACCGAGACAATGCGCATATTCGAGCAGCGACTTGCGGCCAGCTTCGCGCATGCTCCGGATGCGGCGCCACTGCCGGAGCCTGTGGCAAGAGCGATCGTTGGCGGCCTGCGCCGTGCCACCTTCGTGCGCCTACTGGAGCAGCGCACCGACGAGATGCCCGACCTGGTGGAGGATATGTTGAGCTGGACGCTCGTCTTTAGGACCGTCGAGCCGAGCCCACTTGGGGGGCGACTGCGGGCCGTGCCGAGCGAGACGTTCCTCGCCGGCGAGGACGAACGCGCGCGCGTCCTGCGCAGCGCCTTGGAGCTGGCGTCACTGGAAGGCTATGGGAACCTGACGCCGATGCGTATCGCCGACGAGGCGGGGGTCTCGATCGACACCTTCTTCGACATGTTCGACGACATGGAGGGATGCTTCCTGGCGGCGATCGAGCAGCTCAGCGAGGATGTGCGCAAGACCGTCTCCGATCCTGGCCTCGTCTCCTCCGAATGGCCTACCGCGGTGCGCCGATCGCTGGAGAGGATGATGCGCTACTTCGCCGCGCGGCCCGCCTACACCCAAACGATCGCCACGGGCGTGTTTGCGATGGGACAGCGTGCCGTCGACCTGGTTGCGCGGCTCGCCAGCGAGATCGCGGCCAGGCTGACCGCGGGAGCGCCCGGGCCGCCGCTTACCGGCCTCGCCCATGAGGGGATCGAAGGAGCCATATGGCACACGATCTACTCCCAGACCACCGATGGTGGGACAGGCGCGCTTCCCGAGCTTTCGGACTACCTGGCCTATGTGGTGCTGGCGCCGTTCCTCGGCGCCGAGCAGGCCGCACAGATCGTGACCGAGCAACGATCCGCCGAGAAGGTCGCTTAGGCTCCCGCCACCAAGCCCGAGGCTTACCGAAGACAGAGGTGGCGAAGACGATCCGCCTGGCAGTGCTGAAGGCGCTCTAACGCTGCTTGCGCCGGTAGCGCAGCTCGGCGAAATGCGTTAGCAGGATGCCCACCAGCAACGAGACTACGATCACGATGATCAGCGGCGTCGAGCTTTTGCCGAAGATCCAGTTGACCTCGACCTGTTTGACGTTGAGCACGGCAAACAGTGTCATCAGCACTGCCAGCAAGACTAGTGCACCCGTGCGCGCCATTTCGCGGCGGCTGCGCTTCTGAACCTGTGCTTGCGTGGAATCGGACATTGCCACAGGTTTATGCTACCCGCTGGACAGGCCCGCAAGCTCGTCCTGTACCCACGAGCAGCCCGCGGAGAGCTCGGCGACGTCCATCGCAGCCGCCACGTTCAGAGCCATCCCGTGGCGAAAGAAATCGTCTAGGCGCTCTGACTCGGCTCCGGAGAGCTCACCCGCCAGCGCCATTAGCTCAGCCGAGCGGCGGCGTACACGCGCTCGCACCAGCTCGTCGTCGCAGGCCGCATAGGCCTGATGCTGAAGCATTAGGTAGTCGCGGTCGGTAATCAGCAGCTGCTTGTAGGCACTGCCCATCGCCGTCAGGACATCCTCACACTCGGCGGGCGCTCGCCCGGCGCGATACTCGGCAACTGCCTGCGTAAACGCTTCAGCGAAGCGGTCGAAGCCGAATTCGACAGCAGCAATGAACAGCTCGCGCTTGCCTGCGAACAGGCTGAAGACATACGGCTGGGCTACTCCCACTCGCCTTGCTATCCGGTCCACCGGCGTGCCATGCAAGCCGCTGAGCGCGAACTCGTGCACGGCGGCGACAATGAGCGCCTCGCGCCGCTCGGCTGCGGGAACTCGCCTGCGAACCTCCTGCCGCGCGTGCGGGGGGGGAGGATCGCCAACCACGACATCCCCCTCAGCGGTGTCGTCCTTTGCGCGCGTGCTCTTGGGCGCCCCCACCTGGGCATCCCCCACAGACCGATGCCCCGCGCGCGCACGGGGGGCATCGCCCTTTTGCGAAGGCTTCACGCTCACGCCGGCTCCCCCGCGAGCACCGCACGCTGCGGCTGTGGCTCGACCAATGCCTGCTCGGCGTGCTCGTGCTCCGCGGCAAGCGCTGCCACCTGGGCTGCGCGCGGCGTGCGAAACGGCAACAGCAGGGCCACCAGGGCTCCGCTACCGAGCACGGCCACGCCGACCCACATGGCTGGGATCAACCCATTCACGAACTCCTGCGGCGAGCCGTAGCCGCCCGCGCCCGTGAACACAGTGGCGAGCACCGCCACGCCCAGGACGCCTCCGACCTCGCGGATCGCGTTGTTGGCGCCCGAGGCTTGGCCTGCTTGATCGACTCGCACCGAGGAGAGCACTGCGTTGGCTGAGGGGGCGAAGACGAGCGACATGCCTGCACCCGCCATGATGAACGGAATTATCATTTGTGTATAGGACACGTGCGTGGCGGTGATGAGAGCCAGCCAGCCAAGCCCCAGCGCTTGCAATGCCAGGCCCGCCACCATGAATGGGCGTGAGCCGAAGCGCTCGGAGAAGATGCCCGCCAGCGGGGCCACGACCATCGAGGCGCCTGTCCACACCAGCAGCTTTAGGCCCGCTTGCAACGGGGTGTTGCCGAGTACGTTCTGCATGTACTGGGATAGGAAGAAGATCGAGCCGAACATGCCGAAGTACATTGCCAGCGAGACGATGTTGGTGACGGCAAAGGAGCGTTTGGCAAAGAAAGTCATCGGCAGCATCGGGTAGCGGGCGCGCCGCTCCCATACGACGAATGCGGCCAGTAGCAGAGCGCCCACGATCAGCGAGGCCAGGATGGACGGCGAGGTCCATCCGAGCGACTGGGAGCGCACGAGCCCGAAGACGACCCCGAAGGCGCCCGTGCCGGCCAGCAGCAGACCCGGCAGGTCTAGCGTGCCGTAGGGGCCGCGGCTTTCTGAGAGGCGGCGCATAGCCGTCGGTACCAAGACGATGCCGATCGGCACGTTCAGCCAGAAAATCCAGTGCCAGGAGATGCCCTGCACGACTGCTCCTCCCACCAGCGGGCCGATTGCCACCGCCGTGCCCGAGATGCCCGACCACACGCCCAAGGCGATGCCGCGGCGTTCAGCCGGGAAGGCGTCGGCCAACAGCGTGAGCGTCAGCGGCGTGACGATCGCGGCGCCGGCGCCCTGTACGGCACGCGCGGCGATCAGCAGGTTGCTCGTCGGCGCCAACGCTGCCGCCGCCGAGGCTGCGGTAAACACCGACAAGCCGACCAGGAACATGCGCTTGCGCCCGAAGCGGTCGCCCAATGCCGCTCCCGTCAGTAGCAGTACCGCGTAGGAGAGCACGTAAGCGTTGACGGTCCACTCAAGCTCCTGAATCGAGGATCCGAGGTCGCGGTGGATGCTTGGCAGCGCCACTGAGACCACGAGGTTGTCGAGAACCGTCATGAACAGCGCAACCGACACGATCCCCAGCGTCCAGTTGCGGCTTGTCGGTTTGATTGCGGCTGTCATTGCTGGTCTCCCATGCTTGTGGATCGACTCGTAGGCATAGATTAGCAGTCGCTAATAATATTTGGGAAAGGTTTCGCACGAGACGAACGCTCCTACGCAAGGTCAGGATGGCGAGCCACGTACGAACCCTGCCAGGCGCTCGTCCAACCTGCCAGGGGACCTGTCCAGCGCCCGGTTTTCTCACCACCTCCCACGATTGAGCCGGCGCGCAATGGGCAGACCAGTGCGAGGATGGGAGCTCGTAACGACGAATAGGGGGAAGATGAGCGCGAGAAGACATCTACCGCTGCTGCTTGCCACGGCCGCGGTCGCGTTGGCTACCAGCGGCTGTGGATCTTCAGGCACGAAGACCGTGTCTGTTTCCAATGCCCTGCCCTCCGAAAGTGCGACACAGCGCACGAGCACTAACGGCACGACCAAATCCTCTCCCACTACTACTACGCCTCCTAGCACCACCACCAGCACGCACGGAACCGGCGGCGTGGAAACGACGCGTACCACCAGCGCACCCGCGTTCACCAAGGAATCGACCGGCGGCGAAAGTCTTGGGGCTGCTGTGGCGCTTGTCAAAGCGCACGGATACACCACCGGCGAAACCTCCACCTACCGCCCCGAACAAACCCTGCGCGTACTCGTCGGCACCCGCTCCGGATCGAGCGACGGCTATGGTCAGCAAGCCTTCTTCTTCGTTGACGGGCGCTACATCGGCACCGACACGAGCGAACCTAGCGCTAGCGTCAAAGTGGTCGGCCAGAGCGATACCGAAGTGTCGCTTGCCTATCCCCTCTACAAAGTCGGCGACCCGCTCAGCAAACCCAGCGGCGAAAAGACGGTGCGCTTCCAGCTGAACAACGGTCACCTTGTCGCGCTCGGTCCGATTCCCCCTGCCTCAGCGCGCAACGGCGGGTAGACGCTCGCACCGAAGGGGAGAAGATGCCCACCTGCGGGTAGATTCATTGCCAGGGTCACGCATCGTTGGCCCTGCCCACTCCAACCCGAAGGGGATCCGATGAGCCCAGCGATTGAAGGTCGCGCCGAGCAGCTACTCAAAGACAAGAACTTCGTGCTCGTGTCCACCATTCGCCCGGACGGCTCTGTGCACGCCGCGCCGGCCTGGGTGGACGTGCAGGACGGGCGTCCAGTGCTGAACACCGCCGAAGGGCGCGCCTGGCCGCGCAACCTCGAGCGCGATCCCCGCGTGACGCTAACCGTGCAGAACATGGAGAACCCCTACGAGTACGTGACGATTCGTGGTCGCGTGGCCGAGCGCACGACCGAGGGGGCCGACGAGCACATCGACTCGCTGGCGATGAAGTACATGGGCAAGGAGTCCTATCCCTTCCGCCAACCCGGCGAACAGCGTGTGATCGTGCTCGTAGACCCGGAATATGTCCACGTCAGCGGCTGACCCGCCTCTCGCCAGCGCATCCTCGCCTCACTACTCCTAGCCAGCACCTACACGCCTATCCACGCTAGCCAGCAGTCGCTACTCCCCCTTCATCCGTGTCAGCAGCCGCCGCCACAGGGACGGAGGCCGCGGCTGCTGACGCAGCCAGTCTTCGCGCAACAGCAGCTCCCCCCGCTGACGCACCGCCAGCACGCACTTCGTGTGGGCGTGGCGGCGCCGGCTTTTATCGTCTTCGGGGAACATCAGCACATGCTCGCTTAGCGCCGGCAGGTGCCGCCCACAGATCGGGCAGCGGTAGGTCGCCGGCTTGTTGCTGTGAGTGGCGCGCACCGTCCACCAGCGCGCTGAGGGCAACTTCGACATGAGCGCATTGTCGCGGCGAATCGGATCCATCGGGTAGCGCCTTGCTCTGTCCCCGCGCACCCTGACGATCAAGCTCCTGGAGGTCCACGTTGGCGGTAGCACTCAATCGCTATAGCCTCCAATGTGGCGGAGGTGCACTTTGGCTATCGGAAGCAACCCAATTGAGGACGATGGGACGGGCTCGCACTCGGCGGATCCAGCCGAGCTCGTGCACGAGGCGCGTAAGGCGATCAAGCGTATGCGCGCGCTCGCGCGACTGTTGCGCGACGAGCTCGGCGAGCGGGAGTTCTCCCGCGTCAACGCTTTGCTGCGTAGCGCCGGCCGGCGCCTGGCGGGAGCGCGCGACGCCGAGGTGCGACTTGCGACGCTGCAAGACCTGATCGAGCGCCATCCGCGTGCGTTCGCCCCTGTGCCCGGCCAGCCACAAGAGCTCCGCAAACACGCGCCCGCCTACCCACCTGACCCCGCCAAGAGGAACCGACTAAGGCGAGATGGTATCCAGCGCCTGGAGGAACAGCTACAGCGCGAGCGTGTCAGCAACAGCCAACCGTCGGACATTGACGAGGTGCTTGCGGATATCGCCACGATGCGCGATCAGCTTGCGCGCTGGAGCCTGGTCGACATCGACTTCGTCGCGCTTTCTCCAGGGCTGCGGCGCGTCTACCGCGAAGGCCGCCATCGCTACGCTCGTTGCGCGCGCGAGCACGGACGCGACGAGCAGGACGTGCACGATTGGCGCAAGCGCGTCAAGAGCCTTTACTACGCGCTCGACATGCTTGGCGCCAAGAAGGCCAAGGGCGCGCGTCGCGCTGCTCGCCGCGCCGACCGCCTTGGCGATCTGCTCGGCAGCGAGCACGATCTTTGGATGCTGTGTGCCTACGTCGAAGAGCACCCTGAGGCCTTCGGAGCAGATACGGCGGCCAAGAAGGAGCTGTTGAAGCGGATCGAACAGCGTCGCCGGCATCTGCGCAAGCGCGCCCTCTCGCTGGGGGCACGTCTGTACAAGCGCAAGTCAGGCAGGTTCACGCGGCGCATCGGCCGCGCGTTGGCTGACTGACCACGCCGGACATCCCCGTCAAGGACCGGCGATCTGAGGGGCACGCTTGCCTGCCGTACGCCGGCTGCTTCAGGCGATGCGGCAACCCATGGCGAACCCCCTGATCCGCTCAGGGTTTTTCCGGGAATAGCCGATGTAAATGGCGACCCGCAACCCGATGCGCGCACTACCTCGACTCCATCCCTCGACGCTCATCTTGGCCTCCCTGATCGGAGGCTTGGGTGTGTATGCCCTGCACACGACTGTTGGCCTCGGCGGCCCAGGGGGCGAGGGTCTCTTTCAGGACTGGATCTACAACATCCTGATGCTCGGCTCGGCGGTGGTCGTGCTGGCACGCGGCGCATCGGTGCGCAAGGATCGCGCGGCCTGGCTGACGATGGGAGCGGGCCTTTTCTCCTGGAGCCTCGGCGAACTGTATTACTCGCTCTACATCGAAGGCACCAGCGCCGAAGCTGGCGGCAGCGTCTCCTTTGCGGACGTGCTCTTCCTGACGATGTATCCCTGCTTCTACGTCGCCCTGGGGCTGCTCGCCAGGCGCCACCTGCGCGACTTGCGCGTCGGCATGTGGCTCGACGGGCTGATCGCCGGGCTCAGTGCCGCGAGCGTTGCTGCGGCCCTGGTCCTGCCTCCGATCTTGAACGGTGCCACCGGCACGCACAACTCGATCGTCGTCTCGCTGGCCTACCCGATCGGCGACATGCTGCTGATGATGTTCGCTGTCGGCGCGCTCTCGATCACCGGCTGGCGCGCCGGCAACATGTGGCTGCTGATCGCGTTGAGCATGCTCGTTAGCGGCATCGCGGACTCGACGTACGTCTACCAGACGGCGACTGATTCCTATCAGTCGGGCACATGGCTTGAATGCCTGTGGCCTTTGGCCGCGATCTTGCTGGCGACCGCCGCCTGGATGCCGACCGCGCGTGTGCAGCCGCGACACATGAAGAGCTGGCAGATGATGTCGGTGCCCGCGTTTGCTCTGCTCAGCGCGCTCGGGGTGCTCGTGTACGGTAACGTCGGACCGCGGCTGACTCTGCCGGCGCTGATCCTCGCCGGAGCCACAGTGTTGGCCGTAGGAGTGCACTTGATCTTCACGCTGCGTGAGAATCTCGTGTTGCTCGCCCACTCGCGGCGCTTGTCGCTCACAGACCCGCTCACCGGTCTCGGCAATCGGCGTCTGCTGATGGGCGATCTGCGCCTTGCCTGCAAGTCCGCTGGCCGGCATGAGCCGTGGGAGCTGGTGCTCTACGACCTGGACGGCTTCAAGCTCTACAACGACACCTTCGGACACCCAGCCGGCGATACCTTGTTGGTGCGCTTGAGCGCCCGCTTGAAGGGCACTGTCGAGCCGCACGGCAGCGCCTACCGGATGGGCGGCGACGAGTTCTGCGTGTTGTTCGACCGCTCGCAGCCGGGCGAGGACAACCAGGTTGCGTTGAGCGTCGCGGCACTTTGCGAGCACGCTCCCAACTTCTCGATAACCGCCTCGCACGGCTCGGTGATGATTCCGGCCGAGGTGGCCGACCCAGCTTCGATCCTGCAGCTGGCCGACCAGCGCCTTTACCGGCGCAAGGAGGAAGCTGCCGCGCGGCGCGCAACCACTCCTCCACATGTCGACGCGTCCCTGGGGGTGGGCACCGCCGGCCTCAACCCACTTGGCGCCAACCCGGCGCGTGAGCTGTTCGCTCCGCTGGGCTCAGGCGACGCTGACGACGGTGAGGACGCTCTCGCCCTTGGGGAGGACGACGGCGGCCCGCTCGCCGGCACGACGTCCGAGCAGCGCGCGGGCAACCGGCGAGTCCGCCGACAGCCGCCCGTCTGACGGCGAGGCGTCGTGCGAGCTGACGATCTGCCAGCTGCGCTCCTTGCCCGCCTCGTCGCGAACTACCACGGTGGAGCCGAACGCGACAGCGCCGTTGCTGGCCGGCACGGCCTCGACCACCTCGGCGGCTGAGATCCGCTCGCGCAGTTTCGCGATCTTCGTCTCCAGGTGCGCCTGATCGTTCTTGGCGTCGTGATACTCGCTGTTCTCCTTGAGATCGCCCCACTCGCGTGCGGTTTTGATGCGCTCGGCGATCTCACGACGCCCCTCGCCCTCGAGCGCGGCCAGCTCGGCTTCGAGCTCTTGGAGGCCCTCGGCAGTGACCATGTTGGCGGCATCGGCTGTCATCTGCTGCCTAGCCTACTCGGCCTCGGCTCGCCGCGCTCAGGGGGGTCTGCTAAGTCCTTCCAAAACCGCGATGTCCCGCGCGCGCGTGCGGGGCATCGGCCGATAACCCGCTCTCTCAGACCCCGCGTCCTGGGCCTGTCTGTCCATACCCACGCGCAGGGCGTGGTCGCTCAGAAGTACGTGTTGGCAGGCGTTGACAGCAGCGCGTAGGTCTGCACGACTGCGGCTTGGTCGAGCAACTGCGTGGATGGTGGCGAGCCGAATGCGAACAGGTTGTCGCTCAGGCGCTGATGGACCCACACGCTGTTGATGTATTCCTGGGCGAGCTTCGGGCCCGGTGGGTCGTGTGTGACCGAGTCGAGGTACATCAGGTTGCGGAAGTAGACCGACGGGAAGAACGGGTTTTCCGAGAGCAAGCGCGAGATCGTGAAATAGGCGAGTGCCGCCTTGGCGGCCTGACGCGCCTGGTAGAGGTAGGCGCCGTTACCGGTCACCTGGTAGAGCAATGCTCCGGCGCCGATCATCGAGCCCTGGTTGTAGCTCCACAGCGTCGTGTCGAGCACGCCGTGCAGGCGGATGTGGTCGTAATACAGTTCGCTTGGCGAGCGCAGGCAGGTACGTACCCATTCGTATGCCTGCTCGGCGAACTGCAGGTAGGTCGCATCGCCGGTGAGGCGGTAGAGCTGCACGCCAAGCTCGGCGGCCGGGCCGTCGGTGACAGTGTTGCGTTCGGTGTTGCTTGGTGAATCCGAGAAGGGGACCCCTCCTGGGCAGGCGAGCTTCGGATTGCTCTGCCAGCCGGCCATCACGAACGCCATGATCTGCTCGGCTTTTTCCAGCATCACCGCTTCGTGGTGCAGCTTGTACAGGCGCGCCAGCTCGATCCCGACCCACTCGTTGTCGTCGTAGTAGCTGGCGCCGCCCGGAGGCACCACCTCGCCGTTGAACGAGGGCAGCGCGGGCGGCGCGATTCCCGCTGCTTCGGCCGGTTCTGAGCCTTCGCCGTGTTCTTCGCCTGCGGGCTGTTCGCCCGTGCCCTGGCCCGCGACGGGCGTCGGGGCTCCCCAATACTTCTGCAGGCCGACGATGCGGGCTTTTAGTTCGTGCGAGTTGGTGCTTGCTGCGCTGGCCGCCTGCCCGGGGATGTTGGCCACGCTGACGGTCGCCGCCAACGCCTGCGAGAACGGCCATAGGTAGGAATACGGTTCGCCCTCGTACAGGCCCGTGCCAGGGATGTAGAAGCTCTGTTGCATAGCCTGGAAGGCCAGCAGCGCGCGTGCCGGGTTGCCGTGCAGGCCGGGCTTCGGCTTCTTCTTCGCCGGCGCCTTGGTCGCCTTGCTGGTCTTGCTCGGCGCTTTGCTGCTAGGGGCGCTCATGGGAGCCGAGGACCCCGATGAGACACCTCCAACGCCATTGGACGAAGTGTGCGCGTATTCGCTGGGACGCACAAGCCTGCGCGAGTTTTGGGCCGCGGCCGGGTAGGGCGATAGAGACGACCCTTTGTGACTCGCACGAGCCATAGCTCCAGCGGGTGCATCCGCGCAGACCAGAACGGCGGTTGTGATCGCCACGATCACGATCGACCTAGCGGAGATCGCAGGCATGTGTCCTTTGCTGCTCATCGCTTCAAGACCTCCAAGACAACGTAGCTACCCAATGCTTGTGGGATGGTGCGACGGCGACGCACACCGTAGCTGCCGCACAGGTCTGTCCCCAACTTCAGAACAGACCACCGTCACAAACGATTCGCTGAAGGTATTGTCCCCCAGCTAAGAACCTCCTTCAAAAGAGGCATCCGGGAGACAGCGGTGAGCAGATCCATCACGCGAGGAGAGATACGTGAAGACGGTTAGAGAGGCGACGTTCGAGCTGCTTCGCGAGCGCGGCATGACCACCCTGTTTGGCAATCCCGGCTCCACCGAGCTGCCGATGCTGACAGAGTTTCCCGCGGACTTTCGCTACGTGCTCGGTCTACAGGAGGCGACCGTCGTCGGGCTCGCCGACGGCTACGCGCAGGCGAGCGGACGCCCGACGCTTGTCAACCTCCACACCGCGCCAGGAGTCGGCAATGCGATGGGCGCGATCTTCAACGCACAGGCGAACAAGTCGCCGCTTGTGATCACCGCCGGCCAGCAGTACCGCTCGTTGATGACGTTGCAGGCCAATCTGACCAACCGCGACGCTGCGCGCGTGCCTGCTCCGCTGGTGAAGTGGAGCTATGAGCCCCCGCGTGCCGAGGACGTGCCGCATGCGCTGGCGCGGGCGATCCACATGGCCACGCTGCCTCCGCGCGGGCCTTCGTTCCTGTCGATCCCGATGGACGACTGGGGCGCCCAGATCGACGAGGACGCCGTCCGTCACCAGACCTCCCGCACCGTCGTCGGTGCTGCCCAGCCCGCACCCGAGGCGATCGCACAACTCGCCGAGCGGCTGCGCCGGGCCGAGCGTCCTGCGCTGATCGCCGGACCGGAGATCGACGCGAGCGACGGCTGGGAGGCCGCGATCGGACTTGCCGAACTGCAGCGCCTGGCCGTGTATGCGACGCCCGCCACTGGCGGCGGGCGTCTCGGCTTTCCTGAGGGCCATCCTCTGTTCCAGGGCATCCTTCCGCCCGCCGTGTTGCCTGTCGGCGAAATGCTTGCCGCGCACGACTTCGTGCTTGCCATCGGCACCTCCGTCTTTCCCTACTACCCCAATGTCCCCGGGCCGCTGCTGGCCGAGGGGACCACGCTAGTCGCGATCACAAGCGATCCCGACGAGGCGGCGCGCGCGCCGATGGGCGACGCGATCCTGGCCGACCCCCGGCTCACGCTCGAGGCGCTTGCCGATGCCGTCGGCGAGTCCGATCGGCCCGCGCCGCCGGCCCGCGGCTTGCCCGAGGCAGCGCCGATCACCGACCCGATCAGTCCCTCCACCGCGGTGCGGGCGCTTGCTGAAGTCTTTCCCGAGGACGGGATCGTGGTGCTCGAGTCTCCCTCCGCCACGCTTGCCCTGCGCAACCAGCTGCGCCTGTCCAGGCCCGGCAGCTACTACTTCTCCTCCGGCGGCGGCCTGGGGTTCGGCATGCCGGCCGCGATCGGGGCGCAGATGGCACAGCCGAGCCGGCCAGTCGTGTGCGTGATCGGCGAGGGCTCGGCCCAATATGCGATCCAGAGCCTGTGGACCGCCGCGGCCTATGACGTGCCTGTGACGTTTTTGGTGTTGCGCAACGACGAGTACGCGATCCTCAAGTGGTTTGGCATGCTCGAGGACATCGTCGATGCGCCCGGTCTGGATCTGCCGGCGCTCGACTGCGCCGCTGTCGCCAGCGGCTACGGCGTCAACTCGCGCGTGGTGGACGGAGGCGACGAGCTGGGTGACGCTCTCAGCAAGGCGTTTGCCTCTGACAAACCCGAGCTGGTCGAAGTCAAGGTCGCGCCCGGGATGGCACTGCTATGAGCGAGTCGCCCGATGTGATCGTCGTCGGGGCTGGGCTGGCCGGCTTGGTCAGCACACTGGAGCTGTTGCGCAGCGGGCATACCGTGCTGCTGCTCGACCGCTGCGAGCCAAAGGAGATCGGCGGGCTTGCGCGCGAGGCGTTCGGTGGCATGTTCATGGTCGACTCGCCCGAGCAGCGTCGCTCGCGCATTCCCGACAATGAGGCGCTGGCGCTGGAGGATTGGCTGCGGATCGCCGACTTCGACCCTGAGGACACCTGGCCCCGTCGTTGGGCCGAGCAGTACGTGACACGGGCGCGCGACGACGTCGGCGGCTGGCTGCGCCAGCTCGGGGTGAAGTTCTTTCCCGTCGTCAACTGGGCCGAGCGCGGCAACTTCGGCGACGGCAACTCGGTGCCCCGCTTCCACCTCACATGGGGAACCGGCAAGGCGCTCGTGCAAGCTGTTTGGGGCGCGATCGAGTCCCATCCGCGTCGTGCCGCGCTCGATCTGCGCCTGCGCTCTCGGGTCACCGGGTTGATAGTCGAGGACGGACGAGCCGTCGGCTGCCGGGTAACCGCAGAGCACAGTGGCCCCCGCGCGCGCGGGGGGCTGCCTCAAATGGAGGGCACAGCACAAGCGAGCGACGAGCCGGCTCGTGTGGCCAAGGATCAGTTGGACGACCGCGACGGATATCTGGTGCGAGCGACCAAGGCTGTCGTGATCGCCGCCGGCGGGATCGGCGGCAACCTCGAGCTGGTGCGCCGCGAATGGCCCACCGAGCGATTGGGGCCGGCACCGAAGAAGCTGCTGATGGGCTCGCACTACTACGCCGACGGGGCGCTACACGAAGAGGTGCGCAAACTTGGCGGGGCCGTCACCCACCTGTCTCGCATGTGGAACTACGCCGACGCTGTTCGCCACCCCAAACCCCAGCGCGAACACCACGGGCTCAAGCTGATACCCCCACGCTCGGGGGTCATGCTCAACCCCGACGGGCGTCGCTACGGGCCCGTGCCAGTGATGCCGACGTTCGACGCTTACTCGGCGCTCGAGCGCATGTGCGAAGACGAGCGCAAGTACTCATGGCTTGTTTGCAATTTCAAGATCGCCAAGCGCGAGCTGGACGTGTCTGGCTCGCAGCACAATCCCAACCTGCGCGAGAAGCGGCTGCTGCCCTTCCTGCTCAGCGTTGTGCTCGGTAAGCCCGGGCTCGTTCAGCATTTCCTCGATGGCTCGCCCGACTTCGTCTCAGCCTCCACCCTCGGCGAGCTGACGGTCAAGATGAACGAGGTGACCGGTGATAGCGCGATCGACGCCGCCGTGCTGGAGCGCGAGATCGGCCGCTACGACGAGACGATCGCGCGCGGCAAGGGGCTGTTCAACGACGACCAGCTGCGGCGCATCGGCCAGCTGCGTAACTGGCGCGGCGACCGGCTGCGCACCTCCCGCTTTCAGCGCATCGTCGATCCCAAAGCGATGCCTTTGCTTGCGATCCGGCTGCAGCCGATGGCGCGCAAGAGCCTCGGCGGCATCCAGACCGACCTCGGCTGCCGCGTGTTGCACGCGCCCGAAAGCCTATCCAGTGCTGCGGGACACGCTAGTCCGATCGAGGGCAAGTTCCATGACATTGGACAGACAGGCGCGCCGATCCCCGGCCTATACGCGGTCGGCGAGGCCGCCGGCTTCGGCGGTGGCGGCGTGCACGGCAAGCGGTCGCTGGAGGGCACGTTTCTCGGCGGGTGCGTCTTCACAGGGCGTCTGGCGGCCGCGACAATCGCCGGGGCCGAGCTGCCTGTACGCATTCCCCCGCGCGTTGACTAGGGAAGCTCGCGCGGATACCCGACCGACGCTATGGGCAGCTCGCTAGCGGAACCCTACGACTACGTCGCCGTCGGTCACGTAACGCGCGACGTGATCGAGGACCGTGCCGGCGGGACCGTGTCCCAGCCCGGCGGCGGCGCTTTCTACAGCGCGCTACAAGCGGCGCGCCTCGGGCTGCGCACCTTGATCGTCACCCAGGGCGTTCCCCTGGAGGTACACGCGCTGCTCGAACCTTTCAGCGACGAGTTTGTCCTGCGCGTCATTCCCGCCAAGCACACCACCACCCTGAGCACGCGCGGCTCGGGTGCTCAGCGGTCGCAGCGGCTGCTCACCTGGGCCGGCCCGATCGTGGAGCCGCTCACGCTCGACGCCACGATCCTGCACCTGGCGCCCGTCGCGCGCGAGACCCCGACTGTCTGGCGAGGGCGAGCCGACTTCATCGGCCTCACTCCGCAAGGGCTTGTGCGCAGCTGGGAGCGCGGCGAGCAACTACCGCTGGTTCAGCTGGACACAGGCTCGCTGCTGGGCGACGTGCCGCTTGCCACTGGCGCACACGAAGCGCAGGGGAACGACATCTCGCCTGTCGATTTGGACCCGCAAACGCTCCCTGAGCGCTTCAGCGCGGCTGTGATCTCCGAGGAGGAGTATGAGAGCTGCCACGCGCTGTTCACCGTCGCTCGCCATGGTGGAGCGTATGTCGCGGTGACCGCCGGATCGCGGCCGGCGAGCGTTTATCTGCCCGCGGCCGCCGTCGGATCTGTCGTGCGGACTCGGGTGCCGCGCCTTGTCGAGGCGCGCGATGACCTCGGCGCCGGCGACGTGTTTGCTGCCGCCTTCTTCGTCGCGCTCCATGAGGGCCGGGGTCCGCTCGAAGCCGCCACATTCGGCAACGCCGCGGCGGCACTACGGATCGCTAACGTCGGTCCTGGCGCAATCGCCACTCGCACGCAGATCGAGGGAAGCGCGAGCGCCAACCGGCCCTAGCCTACCTGGGCGCCTGAGCCCACCCAACCACCAGCGGGCTCGGCAGCTGCTCGGGACCGGCGGCGGGCGACCGTCACCCCCTGAAGACGCCCTCTTGCCCCAGCGCTGCGTCCAGCAACAGCTTCAAGTTTGCCGGGTCGATCGACTCACGCCGGCCTGCGGCCAGTGCTGCCAGCAACACGCAACCACCGGCGGGCGCCATTTCCACGACCGCCACCTGAGCCTGTGGCGCGAACTCGTGGATTGCGGTGGCCAAGGGGGCCACAAACAGTTCGCCCGCCTTAAACGCGCTTCCGATTAGACCAATCGAGAACTCGCCTCTCAGGGCCGTCTGCTCGACGACCGCGGCGATCTGCCTTGCCAGCTCCTCGGCGGCGCGCACATACAGCCCGCGCGCGACCTCATCCCCAGCGTACGCAACGCGCGCCGTCTCGATCGCGAAAGCGGCGATCTCGCCCTTGGACAGCGGCTTGCCATAGACGAGCGTGGCGAGCGCCTCGACGCTCTGCACGTCGAAGAAGTCGATCACCGCCGCGCTCAGCGCCGTTTGCGGCCCTGAGGCCTCACGGTCGGCTAGGGCTGCCTTGATCGACTGCACCGCCAGCCAATAGCCGCTGCCCTCGTCGCCGAGCACGTGACCCCAACCGCCTGCTCGCCATGCTCGCCCGTCCTGGCCGATACCGAGCACGTTGCTGCCGGTGCCCGAGATCACACCCACGCCCGGGCGGGCGTCGGTGGCCGCCGCCCAGGCGCCGACGACATCGTTGACCACCAGCCACGCGGCCGGACAGCGCTCGCGCACGTGCGTGGCAACGGCGTCGGTGTCTGTGCCTGCAATCGCTAGCACGGCGGCGTCGAGTTGCTCACGCTGGATGCCGGCGCGGCCGATTGCCTCGTCGGTGGCCTTCACGAGGGAGTCTGTCGCCGCATGCGTACCGACGGAGTCGGGATTGCTGGATCCGCCGTGGCCAAGATGCAGTGTCTGCTCCCGTAGGTCGAGCACCGCTGCCAGCGTCTTTGTCGCACCCCCGTCGACACCCATCACGAAGCGCGCCCCGAGCGAATCTTGCGAGGAGCCAAGGCTACCGTCGCCGTTCCTTTCGGGGGTGAGGAGGTGTCCTCCGGACCCGTCTGGCCCGAGCCCGGACGCGATTAGAGCCCGGGGCAATGTGACCAGTGATTCACGCTTCATGGCGTGATCCTTCCAGAGAACCTCCTCCCAGGAGTTACGATCGCGCAAATGGATGTGCACGCGCAATTCCCTTCGGCTGGCCTGGATACGGGGATGTATGAGTCCTTCTACCTGCGCGCGGTCTCCCCAGACGAGCCCGTGGGGGCCTGGATCCGCTACACCGTCGAGAAGGCTCCCGGGCTGGCTGCGCGCGGCTCGCTGTGGGTGACCGTCTTCGACGCGGATGCCGGCGCGCCGTTCATGCACAGGCAGAGCAGTAACCGGCTGACCGTGCCCGACGACGGCTGGATCGCGATCGGGGATGCCTCGCACTTTGGACCCACGCTTGCCCATGGCTGCATGGAGCTGGGCACTAGCTCCGACCCTGACGCCGGCTCCGGCTCCGGCTCAAGCGTTGTCGTACGCTCCAGCCCTGACCCGGAACCCGGCTCTCAATCTGACGGTTCGGCCGAGATGGCGTCGGAGGCGATTCGCTGGAAGCTGCACATCCGACAGGACGCATCTGAACTCAGACACTTCAAGCAGTCCCTGCTCTATAAGGCTCCCCTGCCACGCACCAAGCTCACGAGCCCTGTACCTGCTGCCCGCATCGACGGCACGATCGAGCTGCCCGGACGCACTCTGCGACTGGATGGCTGGCGTGGCATGGTTGGGCACAACTGGGGTGGCGAGCATGCGACGCGCTGGATCTGGCTGCACGGGATCGACTTCCGCGAGGACGCTAAAGCTTGGCTTGACGTGGCGCTTGGACGCGTGCTCCTAGCCGGCCGCCTGACGCCCTGGATCGCAAACGGGGCGATCTGTATCGATGGCCGGCGCTCGCGCCTCGGTGGGCTGGGCGGGCGCGGGCTGAAGGTCGCTGAGAGCGCCGGCCACTGCTCGCTGACATTGCCCGGCGAGCGCGGGCTGCTCGTCGAAGCGCACGTCGACACGCCACCGGGTAGCTCTGCTGAGTGGCGCTACAGCGACCCAGGCGCCCATGGGCCGGGTGGCGAGCACGACGTAGTCAATTGCTCCGTGGCTGCTCTCGCGCTCAACGTGCGCCCACCCGGCGAAGCCGCTACCACCCTGCATACAGCTCACGGTGCCGCCTATGAGTTGGGTATGCATGCCTACACCGCTCACGGTGCCGCCTATGCGTTGGGTATGCATGCCTGACACCGCTCACGGTGCCGTCGATACTTTGGAAGCTGGCACTGAAGTGACCGACGTGACCACGCGCTGCCTTGAGCGGCAGCTACCGATAGCTCAGCGCAGCTGCTGATAGATCAGGAAAGCGTTCAGCAGTGTGATCGTCGCGGCGATTGCGAACGCCACCGCGGTTGTCAGGTGACGGTTGACGTGTACACCCATCACGTCGCGGTTGCTCGTGAGCATCACCAGCGGGACGAGCGCGAAGGGGATTCCGAAGGAGAGCACCACCTGGCTGAGCACTAGCGCTGCCGTCGGGCTCATGCCGACCGCGAGGATCGCGATCGCCGGCAGCATTGTGACCGCGCGACGTGCCAGCAGGGGGATCTTCACCTTGATGAATCCCTGCATCACGACCTGACCCGCATATGTGCCTACGCTCGAGGAGGAGGCGCCCGAGGCGAACAGGGCGACGGCGAAAGCGAGCGCGGCGCCACCGCCGACCAGGTGTCCAAGCTGTGCGTGGGCCACGCTGATCGAGTCGAGGCCCGACAGCGCTGGCGTGTGGAACAGCTTGGCGAAGACCGCGAGCATCGCCAGGTTGATGAGTCCCGCACAGCCCAGCGCGACGATGACGTCCATCTTCTCGAAGCGCAGTACGCGTCGGCGCTCGGAGTCGTTGCGACACGCCATGCGCCCATTTGTGAGCGCGGAGTGCAGGTAGATGACGTGGGGCATGACGGTCGCGCCGATGATGCCCACCGCCAGATACAGCGAGCTGGTCCCGCGCAGTCCCGGGAGCAAGCCGTGCAGCGAGCCGCTGGCCGACGGGCCGATGCGCAGGGCCTCGTAGAGGAAGCCGAGGAAGACGATGCCAAGCAGAGCGCTGACCGCCAGCTCGAAGCGGCGGTAGCCGCGCGTCTGCAGCTCGAGGATCGCGAAGGCGATCGCGCCGGTCATCAGGCCCGCCGGCAGCAGCGGCACGCCGAACAGTAGGTTCAAGCCGAGCGCGGCGCCGAGGAACTCGGCGATGTCGGTCGACATCGCCATGATCTCCGCCTGTGCCCACAAGATCCACGTGACGGCGCGCGGGAAGCGCTCGCGGCACAGCTCGGGCAGGTCGCGGTCGGTGGCGATACCGAGCTTGGCCGACAAGTACTGGATCAACATCGCCATCAAGTTGGCGACTAGCACCACCCACAAGAGCAAGTAGCCGAACTGCGCGCCGCCCTGCAAGTTGGTGGCGAAGTTGCCCGGATCGACGTAGGCGATCGCCGCGACGAAGGCCGGACCGAGCATTGCGAGCGTCGCGCGTAGCCTGCCCCGTGCCAGCAGCTGTTCGAGTGCACTCGGCGCGGCGCCATCCGGCAGCGCGACCGAGGCGCCCTCCAGGGCGGCCGCCGGTCGCAGCGCAGTGACAGCGTCGCTCATCGGCTATGCCCTCACGACGCGGTGGAGGACAGACATCCGCTTTCCTCGGGCGTTGCCAGCGACTGAGTGCACGATCGGCGCCAAAGCACTCACGCGGAAGCTTTGTCCAGAAGCACCAGGTCGACGCTGATGCGCATTGCTCGTGGCAGGGCGCCGCCGAGCGTGTGCTCGCGTCCGTCGACGTTGACGAGCAGTGGACCGCCGAACGGCTGGCGCTCGAGCACCTGCAGGTGTCCGCCTGGCAGCACTCCCTGTTGGGCCAAGTAGCGCAGCATCTCCGGATCGGCGTCGGACACGCGCACGAACGTGCCCTCCTCGCCTGGCACGAGGCTCTCCAAGGTGCGCGTCGGGCGCTCCTCCAACTCAAGGTCGACGTTTGGGATCGGGTCGCCGTGCGGGTCGATCGTGGGGTTGCCTAGCTTCTCGGCGATTAGCGCCTCCAGCTCGTCGGAGAGGACGTGCTCGAGCACCTCCGCCTCGTCGTGCACTCGATCCCACGGCATGTGCAGGGCCTCGGCCAAGTACAGCTCCAGCAAGCGGTGATGGCGGATCACCTCGAGTGCGACGCTACGGCCCTCCGGGGTGAGTCGTACGCCGCGATACGGGACGTGCGAGATCAGGCCGAGCTCGCCGAGCTTCTTGAGCATGCCCGAGACCGAGCCGCTGGTCAGATCCAGGCGCTCGGCCAGGGCGTTCGTGGAGACCGGCTCGTCCGCACGGGTTTCAAGCGTGTAGACCGCCTTGCAATAGTCCTCGATCGCCGGCGAACGAACGCTTTCCTTGGTGGCCATACAGAAATAATATGGCATGCCAAGATATTCTTCAAGTCGTGCCACGAGACATGTCCGGGCATACGCGAAAAGGTCGATGCCCTGCCCGCGCGCGCGGGCATCGACAAATTGGAGAACCTCCACCCACCCAGACCGAGCATTTGCAAGCTCGCCCAAGGTCGACTGGCTGTCCAGCCAAATTGCTCCCCGGAGCTGTACCATCGGAAGTCGCATCTCCCCTGCTTGCGACTGGAGGCTCCGATGGCAGCGACTGACACCAAGCTCGAGGACCAGCTCGTGCTCGAGCGCGAGATATGGACGAAGGGTCCTCCCCACGCTCTCTTCAAAGAGCTGCGCCAAGGCTGTCCCGTTCACTGGACCAAGGAAATCGGCGAATTTCCCGAAGAGGGCGGCTTCTGGTCGGTGACCAGCGCTGAGGACGTGCACACCGTCAGCCGCGACTGGGCGACCTACTCATCCGAAGCCGGAGGCATCACGGTCATCTCGAACATCTTTCCGCTGGAGCTGACGCGCGCGATGTTCATCGGGATGGATCCGCCCAAGCACGATCGTGTCAAGGCGCTCTTCCAAGCTGGGTTCACCCCGAAGCGGATCGCCGCACACGAGCGGGCGATTCGCGAGATCGTTTGCAAAACGCTCGACGGCTTGGACGGGCGCGAGACCTGCGATCTTGTGAACGACGTCGCGCAGCCCGTCGTCTCGCGCGTGATCGGGAGCTTCATGGGCATCCCCGAAGAGGACGACGCCACCTGGGCGCGGCTGATGAACTCGACCCTCGGCGCTGGCGATCCCGACCTCAATCCCGCCGGCGTCGAGGCCGTCATGGAGAAAGAGGTGCCGGAGATATTCGAGCGCTGCGGGCGCATGATCGCCGCGCGCCGCGAGCACCCAACAGACGATTTGACGAGCGTGCTCGTGCATGCGGAGATCGACGGCGAGCGGCTCGAGGAACACGAGATCGTGATGGGGTTCTTCCTGCTCGTCGCTGCCGGCAACGACAGCACGAAGGCCACCTACTGCAGCGGGATGCGCGCGCTGATGGAAGACTCCGAGCAGCGAGCGCTGGTGCTCGACGAACCTGCGCTTGTGCCTGGCGTCGTGGAGGAGTCGCTGCGCATGTTTCCCGCGTTCGCGCACTTCAGGCGCACCGCGACCAAGGACACCGAGCTCGGCGGCAAGCAGATCAAAGCCGGGGAGCGGGTTGTCATGTGGTACGCCTCCTCCAACCGTGACGAGTCGCGCTATGAGGATCCCGACCGCTTCGACGCGCGCCGCACGACCGAGCACCAGGCCTTCGGTGCCGGCGGACGTCACTTCTGTCTCGGCACCGCGCTTGCACGGCTGGAGCTGCGAATACTCTTTGAGGAGACGCTCAAGCGCTTTCCCGAGATGGAGATCGTTGGCAAGCCTTTGACGGTTGAGTCGGCCTTCATCAACCAGCTCAAGACACTTCCCGTCCGGCTGAACGCATAGCGACGATTGCGGAGATAACGGTCGCGGACGAGCCCGAGCGCTGGGAAGCGCTCGGATTTGTTGTTCGCGATGCCACGGCGCAGCTTGGGTCTGTGCGCATCGTGCTGGCCGGCGCCGACGCGGGTAGGGGAATAATCGACTGGTCGCTGAATGGGATCGAGAATGCCCAGCTCGACGGCTTGCCGACCAGCGTCGCGAAGCGCTCGTCGACCTCGACGCCGATACTTAGGCCGAGCATGACTCCAGCTCCAGCTCCAGCTCCAGACCCGGCTTCAGCCCTAAACCAAACCCCAGCCCCAGTGTCAGCTCCAGCCCCAGTGTCAGCCCCAGCATCAACCCTTGCCCCGGTGTCAGCCCCAGCCCCAGCCCCGGTGTCAGCCCCAGCATCAACCCTTGCCCCAGCATCAACCCCAACCCCAACCCCAACCCCAACCGGGGGTACTGAGCACCTCAATGGAATCGTTGGCATCGACCACGTCGTGGCGATGACGCCGAACCTGGACCGCAGCGTGGAGGCGCTCCAAGCGGCAGGGCTGGATCTGCGTCGCGTCCGCGAGCAGCCCACCCCGGCGGGCGCACCACGCCAGGCGTTCTTTCGCCTTGGCGAGGTGATTCTGGAGGTTGTGCAGGAGCCTGAGGAGGCGCTCGCGGCGCGCCCTGACGGTACAGACGGGCCGGCGCGCTTCTGGGGGCTGGCGCTGCTCAGCAACGATCTCGAGCAGACCAGTCGACAGCTTGGCGAGCACTGCGGTGAGATACGACCGGCGGTCCAGCCGGGCCGACGCATCGCCACGCTGCGGCGTTCAGCCGGGCTGGCGGTGCCGATTGCTCTGATGAGCACCACAGAGAACTGACCTGGCCGCGGTCGCTCTTGGGCGGGCCTCGTCACATGCGACGACGGATTCCCGTGACGAGTAGGCCACAATACGCCGGGTGGCGTCCTTCGAGGACAGGGAGGCGGGATTCAGGTACGGCGTCGTATTCCTGCTGACGCTCACGCTGCTCGTGTTCGTGATCGTCGCTCCCGCGGCGAACTGGGCTCGGGCCGTCGCCTGCGCTCTGCAGTGGCTCGCGCTGCTGACGGTCGTCGCCACCTCGCGCGCCAGCAGCAACGTGCGCCGGCCCGTAGCGATCGTGCTCTTGGGGCTCACGAGCTTCACGGTGGTCGGCGAGGCCGCTGGGGCGCTCTCATCGGCGGTGCTGTTTGCTATCAGCGGCCTGTTGTCGGCCGCGATCCCACTGGCCCTGATCGGCGGGTTGATACGGCTGGTGCGCCTACACGGCGTGACGCCTCAAGCGGTCTTCGGAGCGCTCACCCTGTATCTGCTGCTGGGGCTTGTATTCGCCTGGGTGATTGGCTTCGTCGACAAAGTCGAGGACGTCCCCTACTTCGCCCAGACGGCGCACGCCTCCACCAGCCAGATCGTCTATTTCAGCTTCGCGGTGCTGACCACCACCGGCTTCGGCGATCTCACGGCCGCCACGAATGTGGGCCGCTCGCTGGCGGTCGTGGAGATGCTGCTCGGACAGCTGTATCTGGTCACCGTCATCGGGGTGCTCGTCGGCAATTTCGCCGGTCGCTCGCGACGAGCCGCGGAAAGCTCACCGCAGGCGCCCTCTCCGCCTGGACAAACAGAGGGCAGCAACCCATGAGCCCTGGACAGCCGACCGACACGATCCCGTCGACCGCCGACTAGCAGGGTCGGCGGTTGCATTCGAGTGATGGACTCCGCCTTTCCCGCGCGTCACGCAAACTCGCCGCCAGCGCCTCTACCGCGGGGACCACAGCCGCATCGGCGAGGTTGGCATAGCCGAGCACGAGCGCAGGCGAATGACCGCCGACTCCCTCGAGAGCGATACCGCGGGCACGTGCCGCGTCGAGCGCTGCCTGCTCGCTGATGTCGTCGGGCAAGCCGACGACCACATATAGGCCGGCAGCCGCGCCGGACACTCTCGCCTCGGGCAACTCGCGGGTCAGCGCTCCCAGCAAGACCTCACGGCGACAGCTGTAGCGACGCCGTTGACGACGCAGATGCCGGTCTAGCTCGCCTCGTTCGATCAAGTCGGAAAGCGCCAGCTGGTTCAGCGGCGAAGGCATACTGCCGCGTCTGCGCTGGCGAGCAGCGACCTGCTCGGCCAGCCGGTGCCTGAGCACGAGCCAGCCGAGGCGAATCGCCGGCGCCAGCGTCTTGCTGGTCGAGCCTGCATAAACAACATGCTCAGGCGCAAGCCCTTGCAACGATCCGATCGGGTGGCGGTCATAGCGGTACTCGGCGTCGTAGTCGTCCTCGACGATCAACGCGTCGTGGGTGCGTGCCCACTCCACGAGCGTCAGACGACGAGCAGCGCAGAGAACGGCGCCAGTCGGATATTGGTGAGCGGGCGCAAGCGCAACTGCGTCCACCTGCTCGTGCCGCAGTCGCTCCACGGCCAGGCCGTGCTCGTCAACGGGCAGAGGGAGTGTGAGCAGACCAGCGTCGGTGGCCGTCTCGCTCATGCCTCGCCAACCCGGCTGCTCGACAGCCACGCTGCGCGCCCCGCCGGCCATCAACACACTCCACAACAGCTCAACACCCTGACGTGTCCCGCCCGTAATCACGATCTGCTCAGGCGTCGCGCGTACCCCACGAACCCGACCTAGATAAGCGGCGAGCGAGGCACGCAACTCGGGAGTCCCGGCCGGATCGGGATAAGCGAGGCGCTCGTCTGGAACCTCGCGCAGCACTCGCGTTAGCGCAGACAGCCAGACAGCCCTTGGAAAGCCGTCAAGCGCCGGTCGATACGGGTTGAGATCGTGGCGAACGACGCCGGCAGGTATGACGCTTGCAAGACTCGGCCCAACCGATACTGCTGTTCCGGCGACGCTGGTACCGCCCCCGCGCCGTGTTTGCAGATAGCCCTCCGCGGCGAGCTGCGAATAGGCGTCCACCACCACTCCACGGGAGACACCGAGCTGGACACAGAGGGCGCGCGTGGAGGGCAACCGGCTTCCGGGTCCGAGCCGTCCGCTGCGTACCGCCTCGCGTAGTGCCCCCTCTACGCGTGTACGCAGCGAGCTGCCGGCATTATCCGAGAGGTCAAGATGCAAATCCATTGGCCCTAGATTTTTATACCAATTTGGCCCTTTTCACGGAGCCAAAGAGAACCTATGGTGTTGACCATGCCCACACCGACCCAGCGCACCGGCACGAACGCGACGCCACCCTCACCTACCGCACCGGCAACTAAGGCCCCCTCCCCTCGCACGCGTGTGCGGCGAATGCCCGCTCGCGCCGACTATGAGCGCGAGACGATCGAGGCAATTCTCGACGAGGGACTTGTGGCGCACCTTGGCTTCAGCGTGGGCGAGCAGCCCTATGTAGTTCCTACGTTGCACGCCCGTGTCGGCGAGCAGGTTTACTTCCACGGCTCCAGCGCCAGTCGCACAGTGCGGGCGCTGGCAGGCGGCGCGCGGATGTGCTTGACGGTGACGCTGCTCGATGGGCTCGTGCTCGCCCGCTCGGCAGTGCACCACTCGGTCAACTACCGCTCTGTCGTCGTGCTCGGCCAAGCCCGCACGATCGTTGAGCAGGCGGAGAAGATGGCCGCGATCGAGGCATTCACAGAGCGGTTGATACCCGGCCGTTGGGATGAGGTACGCGGCCCCACAGCCAAAGAGCTGAAGGCGATCCAGGTGCTGGCGCTGCCGCTCGACGAGGCGTCGGCCAAGCTTCGGACGGGGCCGCCGGTCGACGATGCGGAGGACTATGCCCTCGACACCTGGGCCGGCGTCATTCCGCTGAGCACCGTCGCGGGCGAGCCGATTCCCGACAAGCGCCTGTCTGAGGGCGTCGCCCTGTCGCCCGCCGCGCGCATTTGGCGCGCCGAGCGCAACACCACGAACCGGGAGTCTTCGCCGGAGCGCGAGATTCGTGGCGTGTCAGTCCGACACTGAAAAAAGACCGGTCTCTGCGAGAGCTAGAGGTGAGCGAGTGCGAGCGCGCGTCCAAGACCAGCATCGACCTGCGCCATCAGCCAGTCCGGCAGCGTGCTGATGCGGCCCTCGAGGGCGCTCCGGTCGATCGTGGCGATCTGTGTGACGTTGACGACCGAATCGGCTTCGATGTCGGCGACATCGGCCGGCACCGCGACATTGCCTGGGAGCGCGGCGAGTTGAGCGTTGCTCGTGAGCACAACCACAGTGATGGTGCGTAGGTTGGAGCGGTTGTACTGGTCGGCGCTGATGACCAGCACAGGACGCCGTAGCGCAGGAGCAGAGCCCCTGGGCAAGCCGAGATCAGCCCACCACAACTCGCCCCGCACCATCAGGTCTAGTCGCCGGTGGCCAAGGCCGCGGCAGCCGCATCGGTAAACCCATGATCGTCTGGGAGTCCAGCGATTGCGCGATTGATCGCCTCAGTGGTGCCACCATCCTCTAGAGCACCCAACCAATTCTCCGCCGCACGCGCGAAGAACTCGCTACGTGACACGCCCAGGCGCTTTGCGGCACGGTCCACGCGACGAAAGGTGTCATCAGGAAGCGAGATCGCCGTCTTCATCCCGCACAGTATAACCCGGTTATACCCGCTTGCCAATGCCTCGCTCGTCCGCGTCAGATGAACTCTCCTCCGCGCGCCTTTCGTCTCTCTTCGCTTTGGTGCTCGCGTTTCCGTGTCAGCTTAGCTTCCGGCGACTGCACCGGCGAAGTAGTAAAGCGTCGTCCTTCCGGCTCCGGACATGTGCACGACCGTGCCGTGCTTTTCGATCCACTCGTCGCGTTCGCTGATCGCGGCACCCGTCGCCGCCGACGTGTCGCCGCCGGGGCCGCCCGCGCCCGCACGAGCATCGGCGGCGCCGCCTGGCACACCACCGGCCCGGCCGCCGGCAATCCCACCTGAGCCGCCGCTGCTCAGCAGCACGTAGCGCAGCTGCCCAGAATCGATGAAGCTCTTTAGCTTGGCGAGACTAGGCGCAGGGTCGGAGCCCATGAAGCCACCCATGTTGATCACGTTGCGCCCGCTCTGAAGCGCTATCGGGCCGGCAGTGCTGGAGCCGACCGCGGCAACGAGATACTTGGCTTTGCCCTGGTGTGCCTTCAAATAGGAGATGAGGGCTTTGCTCACGTTGGCGCCGAGACCAGCGCCAACGCCCGCGCCCAGGCGCGCTCCAATGCCAACGGGCGCTCCGGCGCCGCCCCTATTCACGCCCGCGAGCGTTCCTGCGGGTGGAGCACCTGCGGGCCCCGCTACATTGGCACCGCCGCTCGTGCCGGACCCGGCACGCACGCCGTTGCCAAACAGGTTCGGTGCGCTACCGGCGCCCGCTTCCCCAGCGGCCGGTGGAGCACCGCCCCGCGCGCCCCCGCTCGGTGCACCCGCACCGGGGGCCATGCCGACAGCGCCCGGAACATTGCCGGCACGCAAACCAATCCCTCCCCCAAACCCACGCCCAGGAGCACCGCCACCGGGACCGCCGACACCCAATTCGGCGCTGGCCGGTCCCGCAAGCGGGTCGCCGCCGCTCAGCGTCTTGCCTACCGTCGCCAGCGAATAGGCGGTTGGGCCGGCGAGCATCGCCACCAGACCGGCGGCCGCGGCCGCTGCCGCGATCTTGTTGCGGGTCGAAGTCGATCCCACGGCAGGCGCGAACAGCAGCGCGCAGGCCGCAAGCACAGCGATCACCATCACGGCGGGAGCCAGCGATGGCACGAAGCCGGTAGCACGATCGAGCAACACGGCGCCAAGCGCAGCGGTACCGATCAGGCTGGCAACCAGCGCGAGGCTCCACGCGATCGAGTCGCGCGAGCGGTCCCACATAGCCACCAACGCGCCGGCCGCAAGCACGGCCACAGCGGGCGCAAGCGCCGTCGTGTAATAAGGGTGAAAGGTGCCCTTCGAGAAGCTGAACACCGCCCAGGATACGAAAGCCCAGCAGCCCCACAACAGGTAAGCAGAGCGGCGTAGATCGGCGCGCGGGGAACGGCGACAAGTCCAAAGTCCGAGCACCAACCCGACTGCCGCGAGCGGCAGCAACCACGCGATCTGGCCGCCGACGATCGAGTTGAACAGCCGTAGAGGGCCGGCCTCCCCGCCGAAGTTGGCGCCACCTCCCGGCCCGCTGCCTTCACCTGAGACACGGCTCAGTCCATTGGCTCCGAAGATCAGCGAGAGCCATGAGTTGTCGGTCGTGTCGCCCACCCAAGGCCGATCGGCCGCTGGGATCAGCATCATCGTCCCGTACCAGAGAAAGCTCACGAAGAACATCGCCGCGCCGCCGGCCAGTAGCTGCACGAGCCGTCGTCGAATCGTGCCTTGCCCGGCGACCAGCAGCGTGAGCGCCAAGCCGGGCACGATCAGGTAGGCCTGCAGCATCTTGACGTTGAAGGCAAGGCCAACGAACAGCCCGCACAGCAAGACATCGCGCATGCGTCCGGACTCCAGCGCACGCACGAGCGCCCAAGCGGCCGCCACCTCCAACAACACGAGCAGCGCGTCGGGATTGTTGAAGCGGCTCATCGCCACGAAGATCGGCGTCAGCGCCAGCATCAGCGCAGCAAGCAGTGCCGCCCGGTGCCCGAGCGTACGCTTGACCGTGTTGTGCAGGAGCAGCACGGCGCCAACGCCACAAAGGGCCTCGGGCGCGAGCATCGTGAAAATTGAGAAGCCGAACAGGCGCCCAGAGAGGCCCATCAGCATGTTTGACAGTGGCCCCTTGTCGAGGCTGTCCGAGCCACTTGTGTCGACCGCGTTGGTCAGCCAAGCCTTCCAGCTGTGGGAGGCTGCCTGCGCCGCCTCGGCGTAGTAGGTGTTGGCATAGCCGTTGCGAGTCAGCCCCCAGAAGGTGAGCGCACCCGCAAGCACGGCGACGAGCCACAGCAGCGGGCGCGACCAGGCGGGGTCTGCCTCGCGAGCGCGAGCCAAGCGACGAATGCTCGATCGGACATACGACGCCAGGCGATCGAGGTCGCTGGGTACCCGGGTGGGGGCGCTGACCTGCGGCGTTGACATGCGAGCTCCCTTTTTGGCGTGACTGTGTGCTCACACCGCGCCTGCCTTGTCTCAGGCGACGCGAGGTGACGCGAGGTCGAATTGGTCAGGTGCTCAGCATCGGGGAGGCGCACTAGCGCAAGCTATGAGCCGTATAAGACGAATGTAGGAGCTCTCCGCAAGCGCTGCTGGGCACGTCAGAATCGGGACCATGAGGATTTTGGTGGTGGAGGACGACCGGGCGGTGCGCGAAGCGTTGCGGCGCGCGCTGACACTCGGCGGCTATGAGGCGCAGACCGCCGAGGACGGCGAGCAGGCGATCGAGATGGTCGTGCAGAACGTTCCGGACGCTGTCGTACTCGACATCGGCCTGCCGGGCATCGACGGCCTGGAGGTCTGTCGCCGCCTGCGCCTGCTCGGCAACCGCGTAGCGATTCTGATCCTCACGGCACGCGAGCAGGTCAGCGACCGGATCGACGGCCTCGACGCCGGCGCCGACGACTACCTCGTCAAGCCGTTCGACGTCGAGGAGGTCAAGGCACGCCTGCGCGCGCTGCTGCGGCGCACCGGCTCGGCCGGAGACCCAGACGCACTCAGCTTTGCCGAGCTCCGCTTGGACAGCGCCCGTCACGGGGCCGAGGTCGGCGAGAGCTTCACCGAGCTGACACGCACCGAGTACCAGCTGCTGGAGCTGTTGATGCTCAACCCGAAGCGTGTGCTCCCGCACAGCCTGATCTATGACCGCGTGTGGGGCTATGACTTTGGCCCGGCGTCGAACGCGTTGCGTGTATATGTGGGCTACCTGCGGCGCAAGCTGGAGCAGGCAGGAGCCCGCCCGTTGATCCACACGGTCAGAGGCGTCGGCTACGTCTTGCGCGAGCCGTGAGACGAGGAACGGACAATCGCAAAACCGCGATGCCCCGCACGCACGCACGGGGCATCGACATTTTGGAGTGCCCCAGCGCGCCGGCTTTGGGCGGTTTGGCCTACCCGACGACAGCCCAAGCGTCATGACCCTACGCGCGCGCATCGCGGCCGTTGCCGGGCTGGCGGTGGCGCTGGCCGTGCTCGTCGCCGCGATCGGCCTGTATGTCGCGGTGCGCTCGGACCTGCGCAGCGAAGTCGACAAGTCGCTGAGCCAGCGCGCGACCGCATTCATGCCTCGGGCCTCCGCGATCAGCGGCGACAGCGGTCCGGAATCGCCCGAAAGTCCCTCTCAGCAGGATCGCTTGCCTCCGCCCAACGGGGACAACCCGCCCCCAGGCGGCCATGATGGCGGCGACTTTCCCAACAGCGTCGCGCCGGCGCCGCTCGGCGGACCCTCTGGTTACGTGCAGTTCGTCTCACCGAACGGCATGGTTCACGTGCCCACCGGCCAGGGCTCTTCGACAACGATCCCGCTGACCGCGACCGACAAGGAGATCTCCCGCAGCGGCAAAGGCCAAACGCTGAGCGATCGCACGATCAAAGGTGTACAGCTACGCGTGCTAACGCTTGGCAGCGGTGCGCACGGCGCAGTGCTCGTCGCACGACCCCTCACAGAGGTGAACAACGAGCTGAGCCGCCTGCTGGTGATCCTCGCGATCGTCGGCATCGTGGGTATCGCGCTCGCGGCCGCTCTGGGCTCATTGGTCGCGCGTGCCGCACTCGCCCCGATCGCGCGTTTCACACGTCGCACCGAGATGCTTGCCGGCGGCCTTCAGCTCTCAGAGCGTCTGCCCGACAGCGGCCGTGACGAGCTGGCGCGACTTGCCATCAGCTTCAATGCCACGCTCGACGCGCTGCAACGCTCGGTCGAGTCTCAGCGCAACCTAGTGGCTGACGCCAGCCACGAGCTGCGTACACCGATTGCCAGCCTACGCGCCAACATCCAGGTGCTGGCAGATGCCGAGCGCCTGCCGACTGAGGACCAGGCGAGCCTGCGCGCAGACATCGTCAGCGAGCTTGATGAGCTCACACGGCTGGTGGGCGATGTGGTCGAGCTGGCACGCGGCGCCGAGCCCAAAGACGAGCTGCATGACGTGTCCCTGGATGAGATCGTGCGCAGCGCGGTGCAGCGTGCACAAAAACGCTCGGACGCGACTTTTAAAGTGAATCTGGAGCCGACGCTCGTCCGCGGCGAAGCTGAACGCATCGACCGCGCCGTGTCGAACCTGCTCGACAACGCGCACAAGTGGAGCCCGCCCGAGGAACCGATCGAGGTCGATCTACGCGACGGCCTGCTCAGCATCCGCGACCACGGCCCCGGCTTTGAGCAAGCCGATCTTCCATATGTGTTCGAGCGCTTCTACCGCGCCGACCGCGCGCGCAAGCTGCCGGGCTCGGGGCTCGGCCTGGCGATCGTGCGCCAGGCGGCCGAGGCGCACGGCGGCCATGTCGAGGCCGAGAACGCGCCCGACGGAGGGGCGCGCGTGCGGATCAGCTTCGGGGTGGTGATATCTCCGACAACGGGGGGTTACCCGCAAAGCCGCGTTGGCGGGACTTGAAAAGCTGGTTGGCAACCACGTAGGGCAGCTGCTACGCAGCGTTGACGGTCACGCCGAGGACCCGACAGGTGCGTCTTGCCTGCGCTTATCGCGCGTGAGCAGGCGGGGCGGGCGGGGTTTCATCCCCGCCGTCTCGCGGTGCATTTCTGGTGCTCCACCAGCTCCAACCGCCGACGGCGGCGACGGGCACCACAAACATCGCGGACACATACCAGTGCATCATGCATGCGAGCACGGTCATCGCCGTCCAATTTACCACGCGGTAAGGCCGGCAGCCCATACAACACGGCCGACCACCTACCTCACCAGGCTTCTTCTTTCTCAGAGCTCTCCGAACCGTCTGCCCCGCCACCACCGGCAGCGGAGATGCCGCCGCGGTTGCGTCGCACGACCAACACGAAGACGAGCGCGAGCGCAAGAATCGCCACGAAAGCGACAATCGCCGCGGTGGGCGTTTTCGAGCCCTCGGGCACCCAATACAGAGCGCCGTGGATCGCGCCCTTCTGGTCGGCCACGGAGATCGGCACTTCCCAATCGAAGACGAGCGTGCGCCTACTCTTGTCCTTGACGATCGAGGGGGTCACTGGGCTCATGTAATGGATTCGATGGTCGTGCCATTCGAATTGACCGGTGCGATCGATCACCACCCACTTGGGGGCAAAGCTCGCGCTTGCGCTCGACGGCACCTTGACGTCGGCGTAGAAGCTCGTGTTCAGGTAGACGGCAGGCGAGCGCACGTTCTCTTCGGTTGTGCCATTTGGCTGCACGCGCGCATAGGGCTCACCGTCGTAGCCGTAGATCGTGACCGTCTTGCCAGTGTGGTTGCGCAGCAGCATGCGGTCGGCAAACTCGAGTACTTCGAGGCTCAGGCCGGGCACCTTTGGCGTGACTGAGGTGACGTAGGAACGGTAGTTGTAGTTGCTGCCCTGATCTTCGATCGGACTGCCGCTCTCGCTTGGCGTGCCTGGCTGGGTAGCCGCGTCGGCGGCTGGGACACCTGCCAGAGAAGCCAGCACTAGGACGGCGCACAGAGTCAAGAGCTGGCGAGGCCTCATGTGCCCACCGCCGAGAGCAGCCACAGCCCGAAGCTCGTGAACGCGACCATTACCGCGAGCATCCAGTACTGCGAGCGGATCGCCTGTTCCTGGTTGGGATAGATGCTGAGCGCGCGGTCGTGCGCGAGCGCGAGCCCGCCGACATGTCCGCTGAGGAGCGCCGCCACCTGCACGTACCAGATAGCCGCATAGGAGATGATCGTATAGTCGATCGTGTTGGCGCTCGTGCCGAAGTAGTTGGCACCGTTGCCCAACGGGTCGGAGGCCAGAGAGCCGATCGCCTGACCCTGCCAGATGAGCAGCGAGAAGTAGTGGGCCAGCACGTAGGCGAAGCCGATCGGCACGAGCGTGTGGGCGAACGTGCGACTCAGCTCTGGCATGTCAAAGCGTGTGCTTACGCTGTGCACGCCAATGATTCCCAAGCGGTAGATGCCCGCGACGAGCAGCACGCACAGCACGAGCCCGACTGAGTAGGTCAGCTCGAGCGATGGCGTCTGGTTGAAGCCGAGGTCTGCGACCAGGCTCTGCAGGCTCGGCTCGTTGGTGCGCCAGATTCCCCCGTTTGAGAAGCCGTCGAAGGTGGTGGTGCCGATCACGGCGCACACGAGCCCAAGCGTGCCGGCACGGATCGGCATGTCGGGCAGGCCGCTCAGTGCTCGACGCGAGTACACGACACCGTGCTCGTCCTGGCAGAGCACCGACATCCGCGAGAGCAGGTTGAAGTAGGCGCCGAAGCCGTCGGCCTGCTCGCTCCAATCCTCCACGCCGAACAGCGCCATGCCGGCGAGCATTGCCAGGAAGTAGGCAAGCGACAATGCCGCAAGCGTCGACGGCTGGTCGCGGTCGGGGAAGATGTAGACCAGCTCCATCCAGGCGAAGCCGACGATCACGGCAATCGAGGGCCACATGCCCAGACGCTCGGGATAGCGCAGTGGCGTCTTTGCAAACGCTCGTGGCGCGATCTTGCGGCCCAGCCAACGGACCAGGCGCGCGAACGAGCGCCACGGGCGAGCGCCCGGAAGATGTCTCCGAAGATGACGCTTGCCAACGGCAAGCCGACCCAGAAGATCACGTAGATGAACGTCGGGTCGAAGTTGACCGACCACACCTGCGTGCCGTCAAAGCCGCTGTAAAGCACCAGTGCGAACAACGCCATACCGACCAGGCTGGCCAGATGTGCGAGCACAGCCGGCATGACGAACAGCCGTTTGCGGTGCTCGCTCTGCAGCTGCGGCGCCATCCACAGCGTGGAGAGGGCAACGAAGGACACCACGAGCACGATCGCCGCGGTCCAGCTGAACAGCCACACTGGGATCGGCAGGTCCGCCTTGCCCACGATCCCATGCGCCGAGGCCGCCTCGGGGAACGCCAGCGCCGCGATGCCCAGGCTGCCGAGGACGGGTGGCAGCAGACGACGCGAAGTGAGCATGCGCGCGCCAGTCTATGCCACGAATGTCCCCCTTAGGCGCGGTCACGACGCTTGCTCTCACGTCGTAGGCTCCATCCTGATGCCCACCGTGCTCGCCACATCGACCGCCTTCGGGGCGCTCACACAGCTCGGGCCGCTCGCGCTGTTTGGCCTTGCCTACGCCAAGCGCGTGCACACGCTCGGGCGGTCGGGGCGCCCCGTCGAAGGCTGGCGCCAGGCCTGCTTCTACGGCGGCTTCGTCACGATCGGCGCTCGCGCTCACCTCGCTCGGCGGCGACAGCCAGGAACTGTTGAGCGCGCACATGACCGAGCACCTGCTGTTGGGCGACATCGCCGCGCTTTTGATCGTGCTCGGCCTGACCGGACCACTGATCGCGCCGATCCTACGGATCAAGCTGTTCGACCGGCTGCGCATCCTCGCTCATCCCCTGATCGCCTTTCCCCTTTGGGCGATCGACCTGTACGTGTGGCACCTACCCGTCTTCTATGAAGCAGCGCTGCGCCACGCCGGTGTGCACGCGCTCGAGCACGCGATGTTCCTCGGCTTCGGCATCAACATGTGGATGTGCCTGTTCGGCCCGCTGCCGATGCCGAGCTGGTTCGGCAACGGAGCAAAGCTCGGCTACATCGTCGCGGTACGCCTCACCGGCACCGTGCTTGGCAACGTCTTTTTGTGGTCGGGAACCGTCTTCTACCCGTATTACATCCACGGCGACGCTGTCTGGCACATCTCCCCGATCGCCGACCAGAACCTCGCCGGCGCGATCATGATGATCGAGGAGAGCATCCTCACGCTGTGCCTGTTCTGCTGGCTGTTCCTGCGCACCGCAAAGCAGGGCGAGGAACGCCAGGATCTGCTCGACTTCGCTCAATCCCATGGCCTAGAACTGAGCGAGGAGCGTGCCGCGCGCGCCGTCGGCGCCGGTCGCGGCCCGGAGCTGCGCAAACGGTTGGAAGGCGTACTCGGTCCGGTCGAGCAGTGAACAAGACACGGATGGACGCCGAACGCACACGGCCCGGTTGAGCACGGAGCCGCCGCGATCAACTCTCCAACACCGGCATGCTTCCTGCGCGCGCGGGGGGCATCGGCCTTTTGGACGATCAGCTCGAAGCGAGCAGTGGCACGTCGTGGGCGATTTCCCGCGGGGTGAAGCTTGCCGCGTACAGTGTCGTGACCTTGCCCTGAGCGCTGATCCCGTATATCAGTCCGGTGTGGTTGACCAGCTGCGGCTGTTCTACATCTTGTTCGGCGCCGACGCCCCACGTCTTCCATACGTGACCCAGTTCTTTGGCCGAGCCGATCAGATACTGCATACGACCCGTCATGTCGTGGCGCTGCAGGAACGCGGCAACCGCGGCGGGGGTGTCCCCGCGGGGGTCGACCGACACCGCGATCACCTGTACTTTTGCCGCCTTGGCGGGACCCAGCATGTTCAACGCAACCGCCAGGTTGGATGCGATGATCGGGCACACGTCGGGACAGTGGGTGTAGAGGAACGTCAACAGCACCGCCTTGCCCTTGTACTGGTCGATGTTGACTTGCTGGCCCCTGTAATTGCGCAACGACAAAGGGAACTCTGGAGCGGGCGGCGAGGCGAGCGAGCCGGCGTACTTGGTGGAGGCAATTCCCTGGATCCCAGCCACGCTCGGGCGCTTGCTCGGGCTCCCGGTGGTCAGCAACGCGATGCCGCCGGCAATCACGACGATCACTACGAGCGCAAGCACGATACGCAGGCTCAGCCCCCCGCGCGACGGCGGCTGCGGAGGCTCGGCCGGTGATGCTGGCTCTACTGCCATGACGAGTTGAACCTAGCACCACGGGGCCTTGCGAGTATCGCTTCAGCGCCTACTCGGTCGAGGCGCGATCAACCCAAAAGCCGAGCCTCCAAGCCACTTCGGGGCCACTTGCGCCGAGCGATGGCTCGCGTGGCTAGAGTCATTGGCTTGCGGCTTTCCCCCACACCAGCTCACGGTCAAAGTCCCTCGCAGGCCGACCGCTACAAGTGGATAGCGCTGTCGAACACGACGCTCGCGGTGCTGCTGGCGACGCTCGATGCGTCGATCACGCTGATCGCGATGCCCGACATCTTTCGCGGCATCAGAACTCAATCCGCTGGAGCCAGCCAATAGCTTCTACCTGCTGTGGATGATCCTTGGCTACCTGGTCGTCTCAAGCGTTTTGATCGTCAGTCTCGGCCGCCTCGGCGACATGTTCGGGCGCGTGAGGATCTACAACCTCGGCTTTGTCATCTACACGGTCGCCTCGTTGCTGCTGGCGATCGACTGGATGACCGGTCGAGCCGGCGCGGACTACCTGATCGTGTTCCGCATCGTGCAGGGGGTTGGCGGGGCATGCCTGCTCGCCAACGCCGCCGCGATCATCACCGACGCCTTTCCCGTCCACCAGCGCGGGATGGCGCTGGGAATTAACAACATCGTCGGTGTCAGCGGCATGTTCGTTGGGTTGATCCTCGGCGGGCTGCTCGCCCCGATCAACTGGCGGTTGGTGTTCTTGATCTCCGTGCCGGTCGGCTTGTTCGCGACGGTGTGGGCTTACCTGAAGCTTGAGGAGCGCAGCCAGCCGAAACGCTCCTCGATCGACTGGTGGGGCAACGTGACGTTCGCGCTTGGGCTGGTGCTTGTGATGGTGGCTGTCACATACGGGATCCGCCCCTACAACGGGCATGCGACCGGCTGGGGCTCGCCGCGCGTGCTTGCGCTTTTGGCGGCGGCGATCGTGTCGCTGACGGCATTTGTGGTGATGGAGAAGCATGTGGCCGAGCCGATGTTCCGCCTCGCCCTGTTTCGCATTCGCGCCTTTACCTTCGGGACGCTCTCGACGTTCCTCTCCGCGATCTCGCGCGGCGGGCTGATGTTCATGCTGATCATCTGGCTGCAGGGGATTTGGCTGCCCCTGCACGGCTATTCCTTCACCGAGACGCCGCTTTGGGCGGGTATCTACATGCTGCCGCTGACGCTCGGGATGCTGGTCGCCGGGCCCACTTCCGGTTACCTCTCAGATCGCTTTGGCGCGCGCTGGTTTGCCACCGGCGGCATGCTCGGCGCGGCGCTCAGCTTTGGCCTGATGATGCTGTTGCCGACCGACTTCAACTACTGGGTGTTCGCGTTTGTATTGCTGCTTACCGGCATCTCGATGGGGATGTTCGCCTCGCCCAACCGCGCGGCCGTGATGAACAGCCTGCCTCCCGGCGACCGCGGCGCCGGGGGCGGCATGAATCAGACATTCCAGAACTCGGCGCAGGTGCTCTCGGTTGGGATCTTCTTCACGCTGTTGATCATCGGCCTAGCCTCCAGCCTGCCGGCGGCCGCACAGACCGGGCTGCAGGCCCACGGGCTGTCCGCTGAGGTCGCGGGACGCGTCGCGCACGCGCCGCCGATCTCGATCCTGTTCGCCGCCTTCCTCGGCTACAACCCGATCCAGCAGCTTGTCGGGAGCCACGCGCTGAGCGGGTTGAGCGCACACGCCCAAGCGGTCCTCACCGGCCATGCCTTCTTTCCTCACCTGATCTCCGCTCCCTTCCGCGATGGGCTGCACGCGGCCTTCGTGTTCGCGATCGTCGCCTGCCTGATCGCGGCTGGGGCATCCATGTTGCGCGGCGGGCGCTACCAACACGTCGAGGAAACGGCCACCGAGAAGGCCGCACCCGAGAAGGCCACACCCGAGAAAATCCGAGAACTGGAGGAGCAGCATGCACGTTGAGTGGTTTGGTCAGTCCGCGTTCGCCCTGACAGCACCTGAGGCGAAAGTGTTCATCGATCCTTTCGGCGATCTCTCGCCGATGGCCGAGCGCGGCATTCAGTTCGACTATCCCGCGATCTCCGTAGATGGAGTGGACCTGCTGCTCGTCACCCATGAGCACCTAGACCACAACGGCGTGGAGGCCATCTCCGGCGAGCCAGCCATCCTGCGCTCTACAGCCGGCCGCCTGGAGTCGCCGATCGGCGAGGTCGTGGCAGTCGCTTCCGAGCACGACGAAGCGGCTGGCACGCAGCGCGGGCCGAACACGATCTTTGTGTTCACGCTCGACGGCGTGCGGGTCGCCCACTTCGGCGACTTCGGCCAAAGCGAGCTGCGTCCCGAGCAGGCGGAGGCGATCGGCGAGGTCGACCTGATCATCCTGCCGGTCGGTGGCGGGCCCACGATCGGGGCGCGCGGCGCCAAGGCGATCGTCGAGCGGCTTGCACCGAAGTGGGTCGTGCCGATGCACTACCGCACTCACCGCATCGGCTTCCTCGAGGACGCAGAGGAGTTCCTCGGGCTGATGGACCGTGTGGAGCGCCTTGAGGCACCAAGCTTTGAGACCGGCGATCTCGCGGTCGCCGATGGTCCGGTTGCGGTAGTGCCCGCGGCGCCATAGGACAAGGTCGGGGCGGCCCTCGCACCAAAGCAGGAGTCCGCACCTGTGAGGTCGGTCTCCGCGCCCCTGGGCCAGCTTCCGCGTCCGCGTCGACGGGATCGTTTCACCAAGATTCTGGTCAATGGATCTTTTCCAATCTTGGTATGCTGCCGCCGTCAGGCAACACTAGTACCCAGTTGAAGGAGCAGCATAGATGTCAAAGTTCATCGAAGACTGGGAATTTCCGCCGAACATGACCAAGGCACGACCCGATCTGGGCGGCCTGTCATTGAAGAAGCTGGGCGCCCTCTCCTTCGAGGAACTGGGGCGCTTCAAGCAAGCCGGGCGCTTCCCTGACGGTTACAGCACAACCGACCTTACCTTCTACGCTCCGCGCGATCCGGGCGTGCACGCGGTCATCGTGTGGGCCTTGCTGCAGGCGACGCACACGGTGGCGGTGAACATGTATGGGTTCGACGATCCCCAGGTCGCGGCGATCATCCAGGGCTACACCGAAAACCCGGACATCGTGGTCACGCTCAGCCTCGACAAGAGTCAGGCGGGCGGCAAGTCCGAGAAAGAACTGCTCGAACGCTTCAAACACGAACTGATCGGCAACAGCATCGCGATCGGGCACTCCTCGCGGGGAGCGATCAGCCACGACAAGCTGGTGGTGGTGGACGGCTTGTATCTGATCACGGGCTCGACCAACTGGTCCCAAGGCGGCGAGCAGTTGCAGGACAACCAGTTGACACTCAGCCGCGTACCTCTGGCCGCCGCCGAGGCGAGGGCGATCATCGACCTAGATCACGACGACATGCTCAAGCAGATGGCCGCCTCGGCGGCTGACGAAAGCACGCCGACGGCCGCGACCCCCGCCAGCGCGGCCAAGTCGAGCGCGACGAGCACCCCAAAGGCGCCCAAGCGGACCACAACCCGGTCGAGCACAGCCAAGAGGCGCACGCCGAAGTCGTGAACGGGTGACATCCGCCAGGATGAGCGGATGCCAACTCCGCGCAACCTGGTCAACCTGAAGGAAGTCGGGAAGGGCTTCGGGAGTCGCACGATCCTGAATGAGGTGACGCTCGGAGTCACCTCGGGGGAGCGCATCGGCGTGGTCGGCGAGAACGGCGGCGGCAAGTCGACCTTGCTGAAGCTGATCGCGGGAGCCGAGCAGCCCGACATGGGCGTGCTTGCGCGCACCGGCGATGTGGGCGTAGCCTTGCTCGGCCAGCAGGACGAGCTCGACCAGGACGCCACGATTCGCGAAATGCTCGTGGACGAGCTTGCCGACCACGAGTGGGCCGGCGACCGGGCTTTTCGGGACGTGCTCGACGGGCTCTTGGGTGGCGTGACGCTGGAGCGCTTCCCAGCCGGCATGGACACGTCGATAGCCCGACTTTCGGGCGGCGAGCGCAGGCGGATCGCCTTGGCACGCCTTTTGCTGGATCCGCCCGAGCTGTTGCTGCTCGACGAGCCCACCAACCACCTAGACGTAGAAGGCGTGGACTGGCTGGCCCGCCACCTGGCCGCGCGCCGTGGCGCGATGCTCGTGGTGACCCACGACCGCTGGTTCTTGGACGCAGTGTGCACCACGACCTGGGAGGTCGATGACGGCGCGGTCCACCAGTACGAAGGCGGATACGCCGCCTACGTGCTCGCACGGGCCGAGCGCGACCGTCAGGAGAGCGCGCGAGAGAGCAGGCGCCGGCAGTTGATTCGCAAGGAGCTTGCGTGGCTGCGACGCGGACCGCCGGCGCGCACCGCCAAGCCGAAGTTCCGCATCGAGGCCGCCAATGCCCTGATCGCCGACGAGCCACCTGCCCGCGACCGCGCGGAGCTGCTGCGCTTTGCCGGCTCACGTCTCGGCGAGAAGGTGCTGGACGCCGAGGCGGTGTCGCTCACACTTGGGGCACGCGAGGTGTTGCACGAGCTGACATGGCGACTTGGGCCAGGCGATCGTGTCGCGCTTGTCGGCGTGAACGGGTCGGGCAAGACCTCGCTTGTCAGGATGCTCGCCGGCGAGCTGGAGCCCGAGCTCGGGGGGCGTCGAGCGTGGCTCGACGGTGCGGATCGCCCATCTCTCACAGGACACCGTTGAGATCCCTGGCAAGCTACGCGTGCTCGAGTCGCTGCAAGAGGTGCGCAGCAACGCCGTACTGAGCGACGGGCGCGAGATAACGGCTTCACTGCTCTGTGATCGCTTCGGCTTTCGCGGCGATCGAGTCGCGCACGCTCGTGCAGGACCTCTCCGGTGGCGAGCGCCGGCGCCTGGGGCTGATGCGGCTGTTGATGGGCGGGCCCAACGTGCTGCTGTTGGACGAGCCCACCAACGACCTCGATATCGAGACCCTGACTGCGCTGGAGGATCTGCTCGACGGTTGGCCGGGGACGCTCGTCGTGGTCAGTCACGACCGTTACTTCGTGGAGCGGGTGTGCGACGACGTGTACGCGATCACCGCTAGCGGCGGATTGCGCCACGTTCCCGGCGGGATCGACCAGTACCTGCAAGAGCGCCACTCATCCGAGGAGCGTCAGCCGGCGTCCTCATCACAGGAGGGCCGTCAATCACAGGAGGGCCGTCAGTCTCCAGGAGCCGCAGCCCGTGCCGCGCGCAAGGACACCCGGCGCGGGGAGCTGGAGGTCAAGCGCTTGGAGCGCGCGATCGAGAAGCTGGCCGAACGCGAGAGCGGCGTGAGCGAGGAGATGCAGGCCAGCGCCACCGATCATGCTCGCCTTGCCGAGCTGCAGACCGATCTGGAGCTGCTGCTCGCCGAGCGCGAGCGGCTGGAGACGGCTTGGCTCGAGCTGTCTGAGTCACTTGAAGGGTAAGGTCAGCGCATGACCTACATCCCACCCAAAGAGATTCTCGAACGATACGCCTCGGTTTTGATCGACTTCGCCCTTGGTGGCGGAAATGGTGTGCAATCCGGCGAGGTGGTGCGCGTCGCTGCCCCGGAAAGCGCGAAGCCGCTGTATGCCGAGCTACGCAAGGCCATCTGGCGTGCCGGCGGGCATGTGATCGGCGCCTACGAGCCCGACGACGACCGACGCACAAATTTCTCGCGCGATTTCTTCGACCACGCCAGCGATGCCCAGCTCGACTATTTCCCGGCCAAGTACATGCGCGGGCTAATCGATGAGATGGATCATCAGGTCTCGGTCCTCGCCGACAGCGATCCGCATGCGCTGGAGTCGGTCGACCCTGGGCAGATCATGCGCCGTGGCGAGGCCATGCGTCCCTTGCTCGACTGGCGCTCGGAGAAGGAGAATGCCGGTCGCTTCAGCTGGACGCTCGGCCTGTACGGAACCCCCGCGATGGCCGCCGAGGCCCAGCTGAGCATCGAGGACTATTGGGAGCAGATCATCCACGCTTGTTTCCTGGACATGGAGGATCCGATCGCGCGCTGGCGCGAGATCGGACAGCGGTTGGATGAGACCAGGGAGCGCCTAGACGCGCTGGACATCGAGCGCGTGCACGTGCTGGGAGAGGACGTCGACCTTTGGGTCAGCGTCGGCGAGCAGCGGCGCTGGCTGGGCGGGCGCGGGCGCAACATCCCCAGCTTTGAGATCTTCACCAGTCCCGACTGGCGCGGAACCGAAGGCTGGATCCGCTTCAACCAGCCGCTCTATCGGTATGGAAATCTGGTCAAGGGCATCCGCTTGCAGTTCGCCGACGGATGTGTGACACAGGCGAGCGCGGATGAGAACGAGCGCATCCTGACCGAGATGATCGCCACCGAGGGGGCCAACAAGGTCGGCGAGTTCTCGCTCACCGACAAACGCTTTTCACGGATTACCCGCTTCATGGCTCACACGCTCTATGACGAGAACGTCGGTGGACCGTTCGGCAATACTCACATCGCGCTTGGGCGCTCCTACCAAGACGCCTACGCGGGCGATCCCTCAGGGGTCAAGAGCGAGGAGTGGGATCGACTCGGCTTCAACAACTCGAGCGTCCATACCGACATTGTCTCCACCAGCGACCGAGTCGTCACCGCCCAGTTGCGCGGCGGCGAAGAGCGCGTGATCTACGGCGACGGAGAGTTTCAGCTGGACTAATTCGTCTCGGCCCGCTCTGTGACAGCGCCCGAACCGATGATCACGCTGTCGTCGTCGAGCACCAGGCTCGGCACCGCGTACCGACCCTGGTGGAGAACGATCGGGACAGACGATTATGCGAATAAACGCTTATACGCATAATCTCCTAAACGATTTTTCTACTTGTATCGATTGGTCGCCCTCCCCCGTAGATGAAAAACTCGCGAGTCGTCTCCACCTCGACACTCCAACCGAGCCCGGCGAGTCGTGCCTGCAATTGTCCTGGCCCATAGAACTGCTTGACAATGCGGTACTCGCGGCCATCGGCGAGGCGGCGCAGCATCGTCGAGTCCCCTGGCGCGGAGAGCTTGTGGTCCACCGCTGAGGCCAAGTCGTGACGCGAGCTGTCAACGAAGAACACCCGACCATTCGGCCCCAACGCACGCTTGACCTTCTCCCAGAAGGCATCGAAGCGCTCCTCGGGCACATGCGAAAGCCAGAAGCTGAAAAAGCACATGTCGTAGGTCCGCTGCGGCTCCCACTCGAAGAGGTCGGCCCGAACGTACTCGACCCGCTCCTCCCCCACACGCGCACGACACAGCTCGAGCATCTCTGGCGAGCCGTCGACGGCGGTCACGCGATCGGCGTGCGCGGCCAGGTGCTCGGTCCACAAGCCCGTCCCGCACGCTAGCTCCAACACCTCACCGGTCGGCTTAAAGCGATCGAGCGCGTCTTGCGCTTCGGCCGCATCGGAGAACCAACGCGCGTTCCTCTCAGGACCGTGGTCGTAGCGGCCGCGGCGCAGCCACCAGTCGTCGTACTCGCCAGCTCTTTCTCGGTAGTAGTGGGCCTGCTCGGCGAGCAGCGGCTCTATGTCTTGCATGTCTTGGTCCTTCCGTTTGCGCGCGTAGCAGTGGGCTCTATTCAGAGTGGGCTATTCAGATGATAACCATAATCTGAGTTACTGTCATCATCCAGGTGGTGGCGCGCGCACATCGGACCGACACGCGGGAGCCCCCTAACCAGCGACCAGCGAGCCACGAGGCCGGTGGCTGGCGGCCGGCTCCGCCACGACTGACTCGTGCGGCCAAGCAGGCGCAGACTCGCACGCACCTTGATAGAGGCCGCCGCAAGCGTGTTTGCCCGGCGTGGCTTTCAGTCAGCCACGATCGAGGAGATCGCCGAGGAGGCTGGCTACTCACACGGCGCCGTCTACTCCAACTTTGCCGGCAAGGAGGATCTGTTTCTGGCCGTCTTCGAGCAGTACATGAGCCAACGAGTCGAAGAGGTCGCTCAAGCCGCGAAGGTCGAAGGATCCTTTGCCGAGCGTGCTCGCGCAGGCGCCGACCAGTGGATGCAACGTTTCGCTGGTGATCGAGATACCTTTCTCTTGCACCTGGAGTTCATGATCCACGCGGCTCGCAACCCGCACCTTAGCGAGCAGCTTGGGCAGCGCATGGCTGCCCTGCGTTTGGAGATCGAGCGCCAGCTGAGCAGCCGCGAGGTGCTCTCGGACAGCGCCCTGCCGCTGCCAGCCGCCGACCTGGCGCTGGTCCTCCGCGCGCTCGGCATCGGCCTCGCCGTCGAGGCGCTCAATCAGCCCGGCGAGGTCAACACACGCCTATATGGAGATTTCGTGGCACTGGTCGCGAGTCTGCTCGAATGAGCACGCAGACGCTGGGCGTCACATAGCGAACCGCCACAGGGTGGCTTTTTACGGATGGCGACCGTTTGCTTGACTGGTTGACTCGCCTATTGAGCGACGGTCATACCCACTGGTGGGCAGGCCTGCTCGAACCAACCGCGAGCGACACACATACGCGCCGCTCGACAAGCCGACAGAGAAAAGCGAGATGCGATGAGCGACAAGCCTGTTTTCATCTATGCAGCGACATATGCCAACCAGGCGGACGCGCTGGCCGACTACGACGGCCTGATCGAGCTGCACCGGGCCAAGCTCGTCGGCACCTACGACGTTGCCCTCATCAACAAGGACTCAGAGGGCAAGGTGCACGTCGGCAAGCACGAGAAGCCCACCCAGCACGGCGCTTGGGGCGGGATCGCGGTCGGCGCACTCGTCGGTGTCTTGTTCCCACCGTCGATCCTCGGTGCGGCCGCTGTCGGCGGTGTCGTCGGCGGCGTCGGCGGCCACCTGCGCAAGGGCATCTCGCGTGGCGATGCCAAAGAGCTTGGTGAGCTGCTGGAGAACGGTGAGGCGGCGTTGGTAGTGATCGGCGAGTCTCGCTTGGAAGAGCAGCTCGACAAGGCGCTACAGCGCGCCGAGAGGTCGATCGAGAAGGAGATCGACGCCAACGGGGAGGAAATCAAGCAGGAGCTGCGGCGCGAGCTTGACGAGGTTGAGACTCCCTCTGCTGGGTAACGCGGGTCGAGCACGACCGGCCCCCTGGCCGGTCGTGCGCCAGACCTACCGGTCGTGCGCCAGCGTAAGTTCGCAACATCTGAATTAATCGGTCCATCTGTAGATATATGCTGTTCGGCATGAACTGTCGCTGCGGACATCCCAAGCACGAGCACCAGCACTACAGGCGCGGGACGGACTGTGCGCGCTGCTCCTGCGTCAAGTTCCAGTGGCGCTGGTTGTCATTCTTCTCCGACCCCGCCCGCTCAAAACCGAAGACTGCTCCTCGCCATCAACCAGCCTCGCTGGTCAAAGCCGCCATCAGCTCACTCGCGCGACACCGGCGCTAAGCCGCCGACGCTCTAACCGCTGCTACCGCAGTGCGCCCACGGTCGGAGGGGTGTCCGGCTCACTGCCCGCAGCGCACGCGTCAACAGCCGCCTCGCCTACCTGGTTGCGGCTGTGTGCGTCAGTCTGGGCGTCCTTGCGGCGTTCGTGATGTTGCGCCCACCCCCCGTCGAGCAAGACCGTCCTGACAGGCCGGGAGGTCGAGCCTAGAGCCGAGGTGGAGCTGGTCGCGGCATAAGGCTCACTCCTGGCACTTAGCTGCCCAAAGATAGGTAGAAACGCCCATACACGCAAGCGCCCGCGACGGATAAGCTTTTGCGAGCCGGAGCGCCGGTCGGTAGAGGCTGGGCTCCCACGGCACGTCTCGCGTTCCCACCCGAGCCTGCGCTGTTCGCACAACCCTCCTCCACGACAATCACCACCAGGAGACCCATAATGAAGCGACTCACCCTGCTTTCCACCATGATCGCAAGCGCTCTGCTGGCGGCGAGCACGATCGCCGTTGGCCCCGCTGCCGCCGCCTCGACGCTGCCGACGCTTTCGCTGACGATGACCAACTCCTCGATCGTCGTGGGGGGCTCCACGCAGTCGGGCGCCGTCAACGTCGTGTCAACCGCCACCGGCGTCAAGGAAGCAAACGTGATCCTGTTCCTCCTGAAGCCCGGCGCGACCTTCGAAACGGTCGAAGCAGCCATCCAGAAGGCCCACGGCGACACTAATGCGACTAGCAAATACGGATCAATCGTGTTCGACGCAGAAGTTGCCTCCGCGCAGACAAGCGAAGCCCAGACATACCTGGAACCCGGTCAATACGTCGCCGTGCTCCCCGGAGGAGAAGGCAAGGGCGCCAAGGCACACGCGAACTTCACCGTGACCGCCTCCGCATCGCCCGTGCCGCTGCCTGCGCCGGAAGCGACGATCCGCTCGATCGAGTTCGGCTTTCAGGGACCTAGCACCCTGCATGACGGCGAGCTTGTCCGCTTCGAAAACGAAGGCTATCTCGTGCACATGGATGTAGCGGCGCCCGTCAAGAACATGAAGGCCGCCCGACAGGCCATCAAGGATCTGCTTGCCAACAAGGAAAAGCCCTTTGAAAAGCTGATCGCCGGACCACCCGTCGGTTTCGCCGGGCCGGTTTCCCACGAAGCCTTCCAGCAAGAGACGATCACCGCCAAGCCCGGCATCTACGTCGAGGTGTGCTTCATGGACACCCAAGACGGACGCAGCCACTCCCAGCTCGGTATGGAGCGCATCATCCACATCGTGAAGTAGGCCTGAGGACCACAGGCCGGTCTGGTCAAAGACGTCATGGCCAGACTAATTGTCGTTCCACCTGGCGCATGCGCCAGGTGGCAGGGCCGCGCATGCGCGGCCCTGTTCCGACTCGTGCATGCACGAGTCGGCCGGACGGTGCATGCACCGTCCGGCCGGCGCCACATGTGGCGCCGGCTTCAGAGATTTGAGTGTCCTTTTTTCGGCTGACTGTCGGATCAGACAAAGAGCCAGCAACGAAAGGGAGCTCATGTCTGAACGTGTCGTCGTCATATCTCTGTTCATACTGATCGCAAGCATCGTGGCGTTCTTGGTGCTCCGATCGGGCGAGAATCTGCGCTTCGAGTCGCCTTCGGACCCTCGCCGCATCGTGATGGCTGCCGTGGCGATCGTCTCCACCAAGCGCCATTGGCATGTACTTACGCAAAGCGAGGACAGCGCCAGCTTTCGCTACCACCGCAGACCCAAAGCGCTTGTCGCGATCGTGCTGCTGTTCTTCTTCTTGATTCCCGGGATCGTCTACATGGTGCTCGCCGGCAAGCGCGAATCGCTCCTCCTGAATATCTACCGTGACGAGGCCGGGATAACCGTCGCACAGCTCAGCTCCAATGGCTTTCGAGGCAAGTTCGCCGGCCGGGCGCTTGCGCGGCAGGTTTCCGTGCGCGCGGGGACGATGGCTATGAGGGAGATGCCCTTAGTCAACGTCGCCCGTGGGACAATGCAGCGACCGCTCGGCAGCGGTTGGAAGGGATAAGAGTCTGTCCGGAAACTCGTGCACGGTGCCTGGCGGCACCTGACACGGCGTGCCGCGGCGTCCTCGGACCTCGACTTGGCGCCGCCAAGCCTTCGGGTCCTGCGTCCTAGCGGCACTTGGTCATGCACACGCCATCCACGCACCCGAGTTTCCGGACAGACTCTAAGCGCTGAATCAGGGGCGTCAGGCCATCGCCGGCTCGGCAGCGGCGGCGATGGCCTCGTCGTGGCGCAGATCGCTGTCGCGCACGAGCAGCAGGGCGAGCACTGCGCCGATGAGCGCCATCGCGCTACCCACGAGCAGGATCGTCGAGAACCCGTGGGTGAAACCCTCGCGTGCGGCGTGCACGATCGGCGCCGGGGTGCCCGGCGGCAGCGTACCGGAGGAGACCGCTTCGGCGAGGCCGCGCGCCCGACTCGAGCCGACGTGCGGCAGAAGGTCTTGGATGCGCTGCCGCGAGAGCGCGAGGAACAAGGCGCCAAGCCCCGCTGTGCCGGAGGCGATCGCGACTTGGCGGAATGTGTCGTTGATGCCTGAAGCGACACCGCTCATCCGCTCCGGCACGGTTGAGAGCGCGACGTTTGCGAGCACCGGATTGACGATGCCGACACCGAGTCCGCCGACGATGAAACCTGGGAGCAGGACGGTCCAGGAGTCATCGGGTTTGGCGCCGCTCATCAGCACGAGGCCGAGCGCGGTGATCGCAAGTCCAGATGAAAGCAGGATGCGCGCGGAGACCTTTCCCTCCAACGATGCGGTTCCGCCAGCTACGAAGAACGAGCCCACAGTGAATGGTAGGTAGCGCAGCCCGGCTTGAAGCGGCGAGAGATGCTCAATCTCCTGCATGTACAGCGTGATGTAGAGAAACAGCGCGAACATCGAGCCGCTGAGCGCGAACGCAGTTATCTGGGCGCCAGTGAAGGCATGGCTGCGGAAGAGCCCCAGCGGCAGCATCGGTTGGGCGACGCGCAACTCGATCACGACAAACGTCGCGAACAAGATGATCGCCGCGGCCAGCAAGCCAAGGATCACGCCCGAGCTCCAGCCATCGTCGTTGCCGCGCAGCAGCGCGAGCACTAGCAGCGCGTTTGCGCTGCTGAACGTGACCGTGCCGCCCCAGTCGATGCCGCGCGCTGTCTCATCGCGCGATTCGGCGATCTTGAGCACCGTCACGGCGATCGCGGCGATGCCGATCGGGATGTTCAAGAAGAAGATCGACTGCCAACCGATCGCTTGCGTCAACGCGCCCCCGACGAGCGGCCCCAGGGCCACCGCCACGCCGATCGTCGCACCATATATAGCTGTCGCCTTCGCCCGCTCCGCCCCGCGCCACTCCTGTGCCAGCAACGCTAGGGACACCGCAAACATGACGGCCCCGCCAACCCCTTGCAGGGCGCGCGAGAGATTTAGCACCGTCGGCGACCCGGCCAAGCCACACAACAGCGAGGCAAAGGTAAAGATCGCGACGCCAATCACGAAAACGCGCTTGCGCCCGAGCCGGTCGGCGAGTGAGCCGGAGGTGAGCACGAACGCTGCAAGCGTGAGCGCGTAGGCGTCGACGACCCATTGCAGGTCGGTGAAGGAGGAGTGGAGGTCCTTGCGGATGCTCGGCAAGGCGGTGTTTACGACCGTGATGTCGAGCAGCAGCATGAAGGTCGCCACACAGACTGCGATCAGTGTCCACCACTTGCGTTCCATCTTAAGTCCCTTCCCGAGCCGCTGGTAAAATCGTCAGGTATCCTTGTAGTCAGGCGACCTTACCAAACAATCAGCGAGTCTGGAGAGAGATGTCTGCCGTTGCTACCGATCAGCACCTCCTCTCCCTGCTTGGCTCCATCAAGGACGATCTACTTGAGGAGATGTATCGTCGGGTCTCCGCCGCAGGCTACCCGGGGCTGCGGCCGTCGCACGGTTGTGTGTTTCGCTATCTCGACGTGGACGGCTCCAGACTCTCGGAGCTTGCGGAGAAGTCCGGGATGACAAAGCAGGCTTTCGGCGAGCACGTTGCCAACGTCGAAGCGCTCGGCTACGTCATGCGAGTTGCCGATCCTGAGGATGGTCGCGCAAAGCTCGTAGTGCCGACCGAGCGTGGCCGCGAGGCGTTGCTTTTGGGGCGTGCGATCTTTGCCGAGATCGAACGCGAGTGGGCTGAAGCGCTCAGTGTGGAGCGGGTCGCTGCGCTGCGCGAGACCCTGCTGGAGATACACGCGCTTCAGACTGCTCAGGCTGACCTATAGCAACCAGCCTTGATCGCCATGGGCGCTTTAGTTAAGGCTCGTAGGGCGAGGCGGGCGCTGGTTGCTCGCTCTCGCCCTTCGGCTACCGCAGATCGAGAACCTAGCGCTCTTGATCTGTCGGGCGAATCAGGATCTCGTTGATCGCGACGTGACGCGGACGGGTCACCATATAGACGATCGCATCGGCGATGTCGCTCGCCTGCATCGGAGATCCAAGTCCAGGACGGGAAGTCAGGGCCTCCACGATCTCTGGCCGGTTGTGGCCCACCAACTCTGTCGCAACGGCACCGGGCTCGATCAGGCCGACGCGCACGTATCGGCGGGTTATCTCTTGACGCAAGGACTCGCTGAACGCGCCAACACCGTGCTTGGTCAGGTTGTAGACACCTGAGCCATTGTTGATTTTGCGCCCGGCGACCGAGGAGACGTCAACCAGATCCGCAACGTTGCGTGGCCCTTGCTCAGCGGCCTCGAGCAGGTGCGGCAATGCAGCATGCGCGCAGTGCAGGAGGGCGCGAACGTTAATGTCGATCATTCGTTCCCATTCCTCCAACGGTGCGCCCACGATCGGACCAAGCAGCATCACACCGGCGTTGTTGACAAGCACGTCGATCCTGCCCGCCTTGGCTACCACCTCGCTCATCACCCGAGGCGGTTGGGCCGCATCGGTCAGGTCGGCAGCGATCACAAGCGGCGTTGGCCCTACTGAGGCGATCCGCTCAGCGAGGCGCTCCAGTCGCTCCGCGCGGCGAGCGACAAGAGCGACAGTCGCGCCCTGTTCGGCAAGCGCAAGTGCGGTCGCCTCACCGATGCCACTGGAGGCACCCGTGACGACGGCGACAGTTGAGTCAAGCGCACGCGAGTCAGGCATCGACGCTCAGTATCCCAACACCGCCTCCAGATTGCTGAAGCTGGCGAGGGGTTGGCGACCGGCTGGAGCCCTCAGCCGATCTACGGATGTTGTAGCCCGGCCCCGGATTGCCGATACCCTCGTCCATCGCCTCAGCCACGCGCTGCCAACGCGGGGGCTGCTGCTCGCCGAGCGGCGCGACGATCGCCTCCAGCGTCGCGCGTTTGGTCGCACCACCGATCGCGCCCACCGCGAACAAGAAGTAGACGGCGACCAGCTCGCAGACCAGCCAACGCACCTCCTCCGAGGCCGTTTCCAGCTGGTCCTCAGCTGCTGGCCGGAGCTCTCCTCGGTCCCAAAGAGTGGGTTCTCAAGGAAGCGCTGCCGAAGTCCTTTAGCTGAAAGCCGGATAGGAGAAGACAATGCCCAAGTATGTGATCGAGCGCGAGCTTCCTGGAGCGGGGAGCCTCAGCGCGGAGGAGTTGCAGGGAATCGCAGCGAAGTCAAACCACGTGATCGGCGAGCTCGGTCCGGAGATCCGTTGGCTCACGAGCTACGTCAAAGAGCAGCGAGCCGCTCTCAACCAAACGGTTGTTGCTCCAGACCTCGACCCGGATAATGCGGCGACGGTTGCGGCCGGTGCCCCGGTCTTGTTTCCCCAAAACGGCCCGACGGAGGGCGGCGTCGTTAGGCTCAACCTGGGCGAATTCGTGCTACCGCGCGCGGGCACGTACAGCGTGGATTTCTCGGTATCAGTAACCGAGCCGGGTCAGCTGGCGATCGCAATAGACGCCGGGGGCGGAATGGTCGAAGCCCTATACGGTATATGGGCGGGCGACCGGTACAAGTCAGATCGCCGGCGACGCACTCATCACAACCACCGCCGCGAGCTCGAAGGTCGAGCTTCGTAACCCGGCGGGAAACACTCCGGCGCTGACGATCACATCGCTCGCTGGAGGCACGCATCCCGCGGTTGCTTCCATCGTGATCCAACAACTGGGCTGATGCGAAATCATCACTGTGGTCAGTGACGGGGGAATATTTCTTCGTTGCGAATTTCCTGCGAGCCGTACTGCAGGGCGACATTCTTGCACTCAGGGACAGAGTTGAAGTTGGGGCTCGCTGAACTGAGGAACGGATAGGTGATCGACGAGGGGTTGGTCTGTCCGCTGTCGAGGTGCCCGAACAGGTGCCCTACCTCGTGTGTCATCGCGTCGCAGAACCACTGGAATGATTCATCGTCCTGATGCCAGCTTGGCCAGAGAGAGGTGTTGATCGTGATAGTGCACTTCTGCACTTCGGTCCACATCTCGACGACGGAATTCGCGGGTTCGGGGCTCGTGACTGTTTCGTAGCTGGAGTTGGGGAGCTGATGGGCACTGGTCACGATCGAGGGAATTCCGCAGGCTGGCACGCCGTGCCAGTAACGCTCGGCGAGCTTCAATGAAAGCGCCACTGGGTTTGTAGTCGGCGTGTGAGACAGGTCGCTGTGAGCGCCGGCTGACGTGGGCAGGAGCAGCGTCGTTGCGAGGATTACTAGAAGCAGGAGGCGAGCCATGCCTTACATGCTGAGGCCGGCGGGCGCCCTGTTCTTCCTCCGAGGAGGGTGGTCTTGGGGGGAGTGACGGGGGAGTCTGGGGTGAGGCGGGGCTCACCCTTGCGCTGATTGCTGCCGATGAAGACATACTCGCTGGCCCACGTCTGGGCCGCCTATGCCGTCACATACCCCCATCACCGTAGTCCTCGCTCACTTCGACGATCTCTTCGCCGGGGGGCTGCGCAAGCTGATCGAGAGTGATCCGAGCCTCCTGGTTGTCGCTGCCGATGTGCAGCACCGGCGAATCGGCGTCGTGCTGAGGGCTCACCGTCCAGACGTCGCGATCCTCGACTTCGGCGCCCTGGTGAAGTTGGCCGAGGTGCGCGAGCTCACCAGCTCCTATCCCACGACACGACTGCTCCTGCTCGGGCACGAATCCCGCGCCGGTCGAGTGCGCGCAGGCGCTCGCGTTCGGAGCGAGCGCCTGCCTCGGCGGGGACGTACAGTCGCGTGATGTGATCAACGCGATCCACCTCGCGTCGCGGGGACTCCAGGTGATTCCCCGCGCGCCGGCAGGCTCAGGCGCTTCGGGGGCCCCGGGTGTGGGCCTCCTGACAAAGCGTGAGGCCGAAGTGCTTCCCCTGCTCCAACAAGGTCGCTCCAACGCACAGATCGCTCTCGCACTGGGAGTGGGTGTCGAGACGGTCCGCACCCACGCACGCAACATCTACCGCAAGCTCGGGGTTCGCACCCGTCGCGAGCTCGCCGCGCCACCCGCACCTGAAGCGGATCAGCAGCCCAACCCGGACACGCGATCCCCCCGAGCCCGCACCCTCAGGCCTCATCGACGCGCTCCCCGCGAACATGGAGTACGGCACCTCTAAAAGGCGCCTCTCAACCCGAGCCACCGCAGCCATCGTGACCGCATCGGGCATAAATCGTGCGCATCGACTTATGACTTGTCCGCGTGAGGCTCATGCTATGGCGGCGACCTGTCGATGACATAACAGGTCGAAAGAGACCGGGGAGCCATTCCCCTTCTATCGCGGCGAGTCAAGCCGCAGTCAGGAGACGCCCTATGAACAGCGGCGTCCCATCGCAGCACCAGACGCTCGCACATCGCGGCGTCTCTCAGCAGCACAAGCCGCCGACAGGCGACTCCCTCGCAGTAAAGCGCCGTCTTCCCCTTGGAAAACGGGGCGCAGCACGTTTCGAGTGGGATTGATCCTGCTCGGCTCGCTGTCCACCTTGATCTTCGCGAGTAGCGCCCTTGGCGCCACGAGCGTGGGACTTGGGAAGGCCGCGAGCTTCTCGGTGCTGGGCGGCTCGACGATCACGAACACGGGCCCGACGACGATGTTCGGCGATCTCGGTCTCGCTCCTGGCTCTTCGGTGACCGGCGCCCCAGTGGTACTCGGCGCAGAACATGTCGATGACGCGGTGGCGAATGAAGCGAAGCTCGCCCTCACGACCGCCGCGACGACAGCCGCAAACGAAGCTAGCAACGGCTCGGCCGGGGAAGATCTCGCCGGGCGCACTTTCCTGCCGGGCACTTATACCGCGAGCTCGTCGCTACTGCTCTCCTCCGGGAACGTGACATTGAACGCCCAGGGCGACCCGAATGCGGTGTTCATCTTCCAGATCGGCTCCACCTTGACAACGGGCTCCAACACCAGCGTCTCCCTCATAAACGGGGCGCAGGCGTGTAACGTCTTCTGGGAGGTCGGCTCGTCCGCGACGCTTGGGACCGGCACACACTTCGTCGGCACGATCATGGCCGCGGACAGCATCACGGCGAACACCGGCGCGACGATCCACGGTCGGCTGCTTGCGCAGACCGCCGCGGTGACCCTGGAAGACAACACCATCACCACGTCCACGTGTGCTTCCAGCAGCAGCGGAAGCGGTGGCGGCACGGAAACCACCACCCCGCAAGAAACGGCCGCACTCGAAAAAGTGGCCACCGGCGGAGAAACAACCACAACCACCGGTGCAGGCACGACCAGCAGCAGCGGTGCAGCGGTGACGACAACGGGCGCGGGAGCCCTCGTCTCGAGTCCCGGAGTCAGCACCGCTACCCCGAGGACTCCGATTGCGTCGAAGACGACCGCCAGACGCCATAAGCGCCATCGCGCGCGTAAGGCTGCCAAACCGCACTCGCCCGCACGGCCCGCGCTACCGCACCGGAGGGGCACATTCACCGGCTGAGTGTCGGCGGGCTGGCGGTGTGCCTGCTCGGCTTCACGACAGGCTCAGCGCTTGGCGCAGACACTCCAACACGGGTGCCGGCCACTCAGCAGCTCGCGGAGCTGCTGAGTGGCCATGCCGCACACAGCGCACCGGCGGCCGGCTCGTCGCCGGGTAGCGTTCGTCCGTGATCGTAGGCCGATCACGGGAGAGCAGACGACGCTGCCAGTGATTGGATACTCGACGGCACCAGGCGCGACGGCATGGCTAGAGGTGATGCTTCCCGGCCGTCCCGACGGATCGACGGGATGGATCGCCAAGGAGGGCACTCGCAAGCTCGTGACGGGCTGGCGCATCTTGGTGGATCTCGACGCACGCCGCGTAACGGTCTACCACGACGGACGCAAGGCGAGAGCCTTCCGAGCAGTGGTGGGCAAGCCGTCCACGCCGACCCCGACCGGTCAGTTCTTCGTTGAGGAGACCGTACAGATGCAACCCGGTGAGACCGATGGTCCGTTCGCGCTGGCACTCAGCGCACGCTCCAACGTGTTGCAGGAATTCGAAGGCGGTCCCGGCCAGATCGGGATACACGGTCGACAGGGCCTCGGTGGAACACTCGGCAGAGCCGAATCACACGGCTGTATCCGGCTCGCCACCGCCAGCATCGAATGGCTGGCCGCCCGCATCGACCCAGGCACGCCCGTAAAGATCTACTAACCCATTATCAAAATTAACTATATGAGTCTAATTTCTAGAATAATAAGGGCCTTAGCTGGACGGAGTGCCGATACATTGGGTATGCCTCAATCGCCAGCAACGATGTCGGAGCCGGCCAATCTCGGAGACGCACCGGCCCGTTCAACGAAGAGCCGCAGATGGTGGATGGTCTTTGCCTGCTCGATCCTGATCGTCGGCCTGGTGGCCTCGCTCGGCAGCGCGCTGCTTTGGCGATCGAGCGTAAAGGCGCATGACAGGCAGCAGTTCCAGACCAGCTCGACCGATGTGAACGAGACGGTGGAGACGCTACTGCGTCGCGATGCTGACTTTGTAACGACCTTGCGTGCCGTGCTGACGATGCAGCCACACCTGAGCGCTACGCGCTTCGATCAGTGGTTCTCCCAGCTGCAGGGCAGGCAGCGGGAGATGAGTGGACTCGGAACGACCGTCGTTGAAGTGGTCCCGGCAGCTGAGCTGGCCGCCTTCCAGGCACGACGCGCCGCCGATCCCGCGTTTCGAGCGTTCGTCGGGGGTTCGGTCGTGCCTTTCGCTCCTGGCGGGCATGCGCGCTACTGCCTGCTTTCCGCTGGCGGGACTGTGACGCCGTACACCCGGACAGTGGGGCGGCTGGTGCAGGGCGACTGGTGTAACCTCGCGTCGCCGATCGGTGGATTTCAGGATGGAGGCATTCTGCAGGCGCATCTCCTGCAGAGGGTCACCGACAGCGGCCAATTCTTGGTTTATCCCGTAACGGCGCAGGGCGTGAGCACGCTGTTCATTGAAGCCGCGTTTTACCGGCGCGGCGCGAGCCTTCGGAGTGTCGTGCAGCGCCGCGCCGCGCTCGCCGGATGGGTCGGGAGCTCGTTTGGAATGACCGCCCTGATCCACCAAGCGATCAGCAACCACCACGGCCTCAGTGTGGCTCTTTATCACAGCAACCCCGGCCAGAGAGAACAGCTGATAGGTCGCGTCGGCACGGCTTCTCCCGCGGGCGCTTTCACCCATGAAACCACAATGCAGATCGACGGCACGTGGCGAGCGGTCGTCCGAGGCTCGGAGGCCGTGAGCTGGCTATCGGCCAATCTGCAGGGTCTGCTGGTCCTCATCGGAGGAGCAATTGTCAGCCTGCTGCTGTTCGCGCTCGTGCTGGTACTGACGCGCTCGCGCGAGCGCGTGCTCGGGATGGTGCACGAGAAGACCGGAGAGCTTCGTCACCAGTCGCTGCACGACGCCCTTACCGGCTTGCCAAACCGCGTGCTGGCGCTCGACCGCGCGGAGCAGATGCTGGCCCGCGCGCGCCGTCAGCAGATCCCGGTCGCGGCGCTGTATCTCGACATCGACGGCTTCAAGCACGTCAACGACACCTTCGGACACGCCGCCGGCGACGATCTGCTGCGAATCGTCGCCACCCGCCTGGAGGGAGTCGTTCGCGAGGGTGACACCGCGGCGCGCCTCAGCGGGGACGAGTTCGTCGTGCTGGTCGAGGGCTCCACGCTCGATGCCGGTCCCGAGCTCGTAGCCGAGCGCCTGCTGGAAGTACTGCGCCAGCCCTACGAGATGGACGGCCAGACCGGCAGGCCGTTGTCGCTCACGGCGAGCATCGGCATCGCGCTGGGCGAACGCGCGAACGCTGCCGAGCTTTTGAGCGACGCGGACATCGCCCTGTATGAGGCGAAGGCCGCCGGCAAAAACCGCTACATGCTCTTTCAGTCCAGGATGCAGACTGCGGCTCAGGACCGACTGACGCTCGAGATGGACCTCGCCGACGCTCTCGAGCAGCAACAGTTGTTCCTTCAATACCAGCCAACCTTCGACCTGCAATCAGAGCGGGTGATCGGGGTCGAGGCGCTGATCCGTTGGAACCACCCCACGCGCGGCGTGATCGCGCCGATCGACTTCATCCCAATCGCCGAGGAAAGCGGGCTGATCGTCCCGATCGGACGCTGGGTGCTCGACGAGGCTTGCCGGCAAGCCTCGCTCTGGTACGGCGACGGCCACAGGATCGGGATGGCGGTGAACGTGTCCGGGCGCCAGCTCGACGACGACGAGCTGATCGAGGACGTGCGCAGCGCCCTACAGGAGAGCGGCCTCGACCCCACAACGCTGACCCTGGAGATCACCGAGACCACGCTGATGCGCGACGCCGACGCAACCGCCAAGCGCCTGCGCATGCTCAAGCAGCTCGGCGTCCGCATCGCGATCGACGATTTCGGCACCGGCTACAGCTCGCTCGCCTACCTGCGCCAATTCCCTGTCGACGCCCTGAAGATCGACCGCTCCTTCATCAGCGGCATCGCCGGATCGAAGGACTCGACAGCGCTGATCCACACACTCGTGCAACTCGGCAAGACACTCGACATCGAGACGCTCGCCGAGGGCATCGAGGAGCAATCCCAACTCGAGACACTGCAACGCGAACACTGCGACCACGGCCAAGGCTTCCTATTCTCGCGTCCACTCGACGTCAACGCAATCGAGGCCTTTCTCCACACCAAGGAGTCCACCACATCCTCCCTGGCGCCTGGTTAGCGACCGGGTGAGTCGCGAAGCGACGGTGTGGCGGAAGGTGTAGAAGCCCGCCGCTCGACGGCTGCCCTTTGGATCCTGGCCGAGACCGATCGGTCGTAGGGTTAGACGAAATGCTTACCGATCGGCTGAGCGTAGTGCTGAAGAAGATAGTGGACGCCGACGTAGACGGCTCGGCCTCGATCGTCGATCGTGTATGTATGGCCGCTGTGAGCCTGCTCTCGCTCAAGGGCGCAGGGCTTTCGCTGATGGTGGACGGAGAGTTGCGTGGGACTGCTGGGGTGTCTGAGCCGGGCATCGCGATGGTGCAGGAATTGCAGCTCACGCTGGGTGAGGGGCCATGCGTGGATGTGTGGACGAGCAGGGCCCCGGTGTTGGAGGCGAACCTTTCCGATCCTACGATCGTGCGCTGGCCGGCGTTCGCCCAGGCCGGCGTCGATGCAGGCGTGCTGGCGGTGTTCGCCTTTCCTTTGCATCTCGGCGCCATCCGAATCGGAGTGTTGGTGCTCTATCGCGGTCACCCGGGCATCTTGAACGCGGACGAGATGGCATACGGCCTGGTGCTGGCCGATATGGCCACCCAGGTGCTCCTTGCCCTACAGGCCGGTGCGCCGGCCGACGTACTACACGAGGTCTTGACGAGCGAGCCTTCGCACTGGGCAGAGGTTCATCAGGCGACTGGGATGGTCTCTGTTCAGCTTGGCGTCTCCCTGGATGAGGCCTTCGTCCGCTTGCGCGCTCATGCCTTTGCTGAGGGACTCCCGCTGCGAACACTCGCCCGCGAGATCGTCACGCGACGCCACCGCTTCCAGGGACCAGAGTAACGCGCGATCACGACCCTAGCTGCTCTCTAGTGGCAATATTCGCGTTCGTAGCCCTAGAGATCGAGATCAGACCATGACACGCGAGCAGCGCATCGTAAAGACGTTCGTCGAGTTGGCCGACACGATGGTCGATGACTTCGACGTGATCGAGTTCCTGCACCGTTTGGCAGAGCGGTGCGTCGAGTTGCTCGACTGCGCCGAGACGGGACTGCTACTTGCCGACGCCGCCGGTGTGCTGCGCGTGATGGCCTCGTCGAGCGAGCGCTCTGACGCGTTGGACCTGTTGCAGTCCCAGAACGAGGAGGGACCGTGCTTCGAGTGCTACCAGCGTGGAACGCCCGTATCCAGCGAGGATCTCACGGCCGATGCCGGGCGTTGGCCAGCGTTCGCGCCGATGGCCATACAAAAGGGGTTTCGTTCAGTGCAAGCGATCCCGATGAGGGCGCGTGGAGAGACCATCGGGGCGCTGAACCTGTTTCGCGCAAACACAGGGCGTTTGGTCGAGCAGGACTTACCGCTAGGGCAGGGGATGGCCGATATCGCCGCAATCGCGCTGCTACAAGAGCGCGCCGTGCGAGAGGCACATGGTGTGGTGGAGCAGCTTCAGGGCGCGCTCAGCAGTCGAGTGATGATCGAGCAGGCCAAGGGTGTGCTAGCCGAGCGCGCCCACATCGATGTGGATGCCGCGTTTGCCCGCCTGCGTGCTCATGCCCGCGAACACAACCTTCGCCTCAGCAACGTTGCTCGCGACCTCGTCGACGGGCACCTCGACGCCGCCTCGCTCAGTAGCCCTACGCACGGCACCCCAACATCCAAACGCTGACACTCCATCTCTCAGGCAAAGGCGTTGCCGATGGTACCGCGTGAGCTATCGGCGTTTGGACTGACCGCGGAATCTAAGCCAACATTCGTAACCGGCGGCGGTGACCATTCTCACTGAAGGGAGGTTATTCTGTTCGATTGACAGAACTTGTCGATGTGCTAGGATGACTACTGTCGGTGGCGTAACCCACTGTCGCGTCGCTCCAGACCCTGGTGGCGTTGTTAGCTACGGGAAACCGAATTCTGGAGCGTAATGTTCGTAGAGCACGAAGCCCAGCCCGCCGTGCCAACAGCGGTTGCGACCGGATCGAACGCTCGTTACGACCTCCGAGCATCACCTCTGCCATTCACCGCTTTTGCTCATCTTGAAGGCGATAGAGCCATCGTAATGCTCAATGGCAAACTGGATATGGCAAGCATCGCAATCTTGATCGACTCAATCTTGATCGACTGTTTTGTGGGGACAGCGTCCGCCGTCGAGGAGGTAGTACTCGACTTCGCAGAACTCGACTTCATCGACGGTTCCGGACTGCAAGCCATCGCAGCCGCCGCCCAACAAGTGACTGCTCATGGAGGCTCAGTGAGCATCCGCTCACCGCGCCCGCAAATCCAGCGACTGCTCGAGCTCGTTGACTTCAAGCAGATCGCGGCCATCGAGCCATGAGTATCTGCCCAAGGCCGCGGAAGACCTCGACCTTTGCGACGGCGAAGGACGAGGCCCTCTTTGCCGCGGTTGTCGCACTCAATTTCGAGGCCGTCGTAGAGACCTACTACCGGCACGCCGGCGCTCTCGGCAGTCTCGCGCTGCTCACCATCGAGGACGTAGAGTCCGCCAAGGATGCTGTTGTCATGGCTTTCGTCACTCTCTGGCGTACGCCCGCCAATATAGACTTGGAGGAACAGAGCCTTCGAGCTGCACTGGCCGGCAACGTCTACACTCACTGCGCGCACGAGCGGGAGATGCGCGGTGGGCCCGGGCAGCAAGCGAAAACCTGCTGGAACTCCCAGCCAACAGCTCAAGCGAACTTCCTTCTCCCGTCCCGCACTCAGCGGGACCTACTGGGCCTGGTTCTGCTCGGCGAGCATAGTCACCGACAGGCGGCGTGCCGGGTTGGCATCAGCGAGGAAATCGCGGCTGAGATGATCACTGCTGCGATAGAGCACCACAGGCTCCAGCGCCTGTTTGACCTCGTGGACTTCGAGCGGATCGTGGCCGTTTAGCCATGGTCTGGGCGATCACAGGGCAGTCAGATCCTGACACTCCGAAGTCGAGATCGATCAAGGAGTAACAGGAGTGGACACGCAATCTGCGGAGACCATAGGACCGCTCGGTGGCGGTCAGCTCTTGGCGGCGATCTCAACGAGTATCGTCGGTACCCTGCGCGAGCATTATGGGCGAGGGCCGATGAAGGCTAAGACGTATGTGCTTGACGACATCATTGTCGTTGTCATGCGCGGAAGTGGTTTTACGGCGCTCGAGCAGACGATCATGGATAGTGGTGAGCCCGATCGCGTCATCGCTATGCGCGAGGACTTCCAACGCATCATGGCCAAGCGTTACACAGAGAGGATTCAAGAGCTCACTGGACGTAAAGTTGTGGCTTTCCTCAGTCAGGCTCATGTGAAGCCCGACATCACGATGGAGATTTTCTTTGTCGATGGGCCACTCGAGGGCTTCGGAGTAGTCGAGATAACAGACACCAACTAGCGGTTTCCGGCACACACCCGCGCCGAGTGGTTCGACGGCTACTCTGCTCAGTGTGTCCGCACCGCAGACACCGGGCGGGGCTTGCCGATGTGGTAGCCCTGTGCGTAGTCGACGCCGTGCTCCTTCAATAGCTTGACTGTCTCACTGTCGCCGACGAACTCGGCGATCGTGTACTTTCCGAGTCCCTTTGACATCTGCACGATCGAGTCAAGGATCAACTGATCGGTGCTGCTGGATGGCAGGTTGCGGATGAACTCGCCATCGATCTTCACGTAGTCGAAGGGAATGTGCTTGAGGTAGTAAAAGGAGCCGAATCCCGCACCGAAGTCATCGAGTGCAAAACCACACCCAAGAGCCCTCAGCTTGGTCGCAAAGGCGCGCGCACGGTCCATATTTGCGATCGCAGCAGTCTCAGTTACCTCGAGTATGAGATTTGCCGGATTGATCGCTCTGTCCTTGAGGCCATGCTCGATCAGCGTGAGCAACTCGGGATCTCCGACAGACCGGCCGGATAGATTGACCTCAAGGCGCACTTCACAGCCTGTGTCACGCTGCTCAGCGATCAACCGCATCGCCTGGCTCAGGACCCAGCGATCGATATCCAAGATCAGTCCTGAGCGCTCCGCTGTGTAGAGGAACTGTGCTGGCAAGATCAGCTCACCTCCGTCGCCTGGTAGTCGCAGCAACAGCTCCCATTGGGAAACGCTGTCGTTGGCGAGCTTCACGATCGGCTGACAGTAGAGCTCGAACAGACCATCCTGCACTGCGCGTCTGACGCGCTCGGCCCAGGTGATTCTCGATCTCATTCGCTCTTTGGTCGCTTTGCTTGCGACCGCGACGCGATCCTTGCCGGCTTCCTTGGCGGCGTACATCGCGACATCGGCATCGATCAGGATGTCATCAGGGGTCAGATCCTTACCGGGCTTTTGGAATCCAGTGATCCCGATGCTGATCGTCACGCGTCGGCCCTCACCGAGCGACAGTGCACATCCATCTCTCACGGCTTCGAGCAGGCTGTTGGATACCGTTTCGGCCTCGCTCACGGCCGTGTGTTGCAACAGCACCGCGAACTCGTCGCCTCCGAGGCGCGCAAAGATGTCTGTCTCGCGAAGCCGCTTGCGCACGACTCGTGCGAGATCGCTGATTACCTCATCGCCGGTGCTGTGCCCGAGCGTGTCGTTTACGTACTTGAAGTCGTCGAGGTCGAGAAACAGCACTGCGCCCCCGTCGCCGTAGCGGCGCGCATAGGCAATCTGCTGCGTAAGCTCACGGACGAAGCCGCGACGATTCAATAGTCCGGTGAGGGGATCGTGCTCTACGAGATAACCCAGCTCGCCCTCGTAGCGCTTGCGCTCCTCGATGTCCTGCAACTGGCGGATGCAGTAGAGCGGATTGCCGGTCGCGTCACGCACCAGCGTAGCATTGACCGTGACCCACACCGCATGACGTTCGGCGTGAAGTAGACGTTGCTCGAGCTGAAAACCGTGGACCTCTCCCTGGTTGAGCCTCGTCATCGCCGCGATATCGGCCGGTAGATCGTCCGGATGTAGAAGCGCGTGGATGCCCGTCAGTTGGAGCTTCTCAGAGGAATATCCTGTCAACTCGCAAAGCGCCCGGTTTACTCGCAAGAAGCGGCCCTCAATCTCCGGGTCGATGCTGATCAGAGCAATGCCGATCGGAGCGTCCTCAAATGCGCTACGCAGGTACGCTTCGACATCTGGCGTCGAGTACGCGTCAGCGCTCGTTTGACGCGAGCCAGACGTCCTGGTTGCCAACCGGGTCAGCCCATTGCGAACAGCTGGCTCATCTGCCGATCCAACGCGACTCTGGGGCATGACCAAGACCTCCGTAGGCACCAATTTGCCGGCGAGGCGCGGTCCGCGAAAGGAACAGTCACGAAAGTGCCTGTCTACACGTCCAGCAACCAACAAGCACATAACCAAACCACTGATAGCACGAATGGAAATACGCTAAGGCTGAACAGTAGCACGCTCAACAAATCATAAGCAGATGAATAGAACGGCCGTGGCACGGATATCTTGAGGTCGGCGCGATGATCGACATCGATTCGATAGTCAGGAGGGCCAGCAGCTACAGTCCAATTGGATTATTAGGATTATTCTGTATATCGCTGTGCTCATGGTGCAGCTAGGGTTAAATGCACCCTCGTCCTCGGCTCTCATTCAAGTCTGGTTGGTTGCCGGTCGATAACAGTAGGACGTGCTGCCGTAGCGATCGCCGCACGATTGTCGGACCCGGAGCCCGCCGGATCGCGGGCCGCGCAGGATCATTTTGGAGGGCGCTATGCCCAATTCTCGCAGGATCCTCATGCTGGGCCTAGTAACGCTCACTGGCATGCTCGCCGGCGTGTCTCCGGCGCTTGCCTCGCAGCTCAAGCCGTCGCCGGGCACCATCGGATTTGGTTCGGTGGAAGTTCATTCGGGGGGTAATCCTTCCCAGAACGTCTACTTCATCAATGAATCGTTGCCAGTTACGACCGTCGAATCGGTCCGTATCGTCGGCGCAGATGCCGCGGAATTCTCGATCGACCCGGATTACTGCACGGGTGAGATGCTGTATCCCGGCTGGAATTGCGAGGTCGGTGTCAGCTTCCTGCACCAATCCCCTGGCGAAAAGCACGCGACACTCGAGCTTCAGGAAACCTCCGGTCCCGTCGAAGTCGCTCTCTCTGGGACGGGGCTCACCGGTACGCTATCGGCCGAACCCACTCCCCTGAGCTTCCCGCTGACCGTCGATAGTCGCGGTGGCGAAACAGAGCAGGTGACGATCTCCAACGCAAACGCGGGCACGCATGTCGAAGCCGTGGAAATCGTCGGTCCGGATGCCGCCTCCTTCTCGGTGGCCTATGGCGACTGTGCTCATGACAATCTCTCACAGAACAACACCTGCGATGAGAGCGTGCGCTTCTCCCCCACATCACCCGGAGAAAAGACCGCCGAGATGATCGTGACGAGCGACGCGACGAACAGCTCCTTCGTCGTTCCGCTCTCAGGCAGCGGCGCGAACGGGCCGCAGCTCAGCCTCGGCTCAGACCAGGCTCTGCTCGGCGAAGTGCTCGTCGGCTCCTCAGAGCCATACACCTTCACGGCCACGAACACCGGCGACTACCCCTTGGAAATCCAGAAGGCATTCTTGGTCTCGGGGACGCCATTGATGTTCCCGATCCTCTCCGACACTTGCGGAGGACAGGCCGTCGCAGTGGGCGCGTCATGCACTATCGCCGGCAACTTCCAGCCCACCACGGCAGGGCAAAAGGATGCCTCGATCATTATCATCACCGAATCGGCAGGAGGACCGACAGCGGTCGGAATCGACGGTACCGGCGTCCTGGGCAGTCCTACCGCTTCGCCTTCTGCAGCCGTCGCGACACCTCTCTCGATCCCGAGCTTCTCCGGTCCTGCAAATGCAAAGGTCGCAATCCCGCAGTTGTTCGGCATACCATCGCGCTTGCCCGCTGGATCTGTGGACACCAGGATTGGAGCAAGCTGTCCCAGCTCGGTCGTGCTTTGTCACGTGCGCACCACGATCACGACAAGCCTCACATCTCATCCGTCCCGCACCTCTCGTGTGGATGCCATGACGAGGACCTCAGTGATTCTGGGATCGACCTCCTCCTTGCTACGCGGCGGGCAGCGCTCCACAGTGCACGCGCGTCTGTCCCCTATGGGTATCGCGCTGCTCTCTCACCGGCATAAGCTGAACGTCTCTATCGCGGTCACGATCAGCGTCCCTGGCGGGCCGCTAGTCATGCGGTCGCGGATGCTTGTCCTTACCCATAGAAAGCGCTGAAACGTGGGGGGACGCGACCGCAGGATCGGTGCTTGTGTCCGATGTCTGCCGCGCATCGCCTCAACCGAAGCGCTGGCGTTGACAGCAGTCAGCCGCCTCGATTCGGCCGGAGGCGGGTGGCCGTACAGCAAGACCTACTCACAGATCAGCGCCCAGTGGATCGCCGGCGGCATGAAGAACACGACACTCGCGGGTGAGCGCACCACCCTGTTCATGGGAGAGACGCTAAACGGTCTGCTCCTTAACGCCTGGGGATGGTCGGTCATCGGCAGTATCGCCACCCTTGCCGGATTCATCCTGATCCTGCTCGGCGCAGTGCTGTTCCTGCTCCCGCTCGCGAACTGGCAGGTCAACCTCAGACACCGCCGTTCCGCAGTGGCCGCCGCCTGACACGCAAAACGTGATTGCCGCCCACACGTCGTGGGCGGCAATCAACTCAGACCCTAACGCCGCGACCGTCCCCTCAAGGAATGTGCTCGTGACACGTCCGACGAGGCTCCCGGTCTCCACAAGCTGGCAGTTGTTCTATGTCAAGCTGATTTGTGAAGCGCCACGTACGGCGTGTTGTGTGCCGGGACATTTCCGGCGATCCAGGCGAAAGCAATCGGAGGAAGCATGAGCGACGATCAGCAGGGAGCGGAGTGGAATGTGGCCGACTGGCAAGGCAAGACACTTGTCGATGTCGAAGGCGAGAAGATCGGCAAGCTGCAGGACGTCTACGTCGACGTCGAGACCGACGTCCCACAGTTCGCGACGGTCAAGGAAGGTCTCATCGGCCGGCACCTGACATTCGTGCCACTCGGCGGGATCAAGGTCGGCCCCGATGAGCTGAAGGTCGCCGTGTACAAGAGCCAGGTCGAAGCGGCGCCCAACATCGAACTGCAGGGCGACGAGCTCTCACAGGCCGACGAGTCGACGTTGTACCACCACTACCAGCTCAACTACACACCACCGAACACTGAGAGCGGCCGCCGGCTCGCTCGTCGCTAACGAGGGTCCTGAGACGGCCACACTCTCAAGGCGAGCATGTCAGCCGCATCATCCCCGTCTGCGGACCCGGCGCCCTGATCGTGCTTAAGGCTCTCGCACTCGCCGACCACGGCGAGCCGAAGGGCGCCTACGACATCATTTACGTGCTGCGCCACTGGCCACACGGCATTACCGACATCGCCGACCGTACCGCCCGCCACAACCGGCAACCCAGCCGCCTCGCTGCTCTCCAACGTCCTTCTCGTGCTCATCGGTCCGCTCCATTCCGGCAACAACCCCAAGGCCACTGCCTAGATCCAGACCACCCCATTTACACAAAATTCCGGACAGACCCTGGAGTCCGGCGATGCCCGAGTCGCTTGCCGTCGCTCAGGCGCCCGTGGACCCGGTAGAGAGGACTACGGCCACCCATGCCGGTCCGCTCGGCACGCGGGTACTTGTTACGAGCCAGCTGGCTGAAGCTCTTGGGCTCTCCTGAAGCGAGCGCTCCGCTGAGCACGGTTGGAGCCTGATGCCACCGCCCGCCACGCGAAGCAAACGTCTGCAAGACCTTGACCCAGAGCTTGACCCAGAACCACACCCAGAGCCGAGCCACGTTTCTGAGCAAAGAAACCCCGGATTTCCGGGGCTTTTCCAAGTAGCGGGGGCAGCATTCGAACCTGCGACCTTCGGGTTATGAGCCCATTTTGGGGGTGTCGTGGGGTGTCGCTGGGTCTGGGTATATGGCTCTATTGCTAGGGATTGTGCCTTCGCTCGATTTGGCGATGTCGTGGAATGGCGTGGGGCATGTTTGCACTTGTTTGCACTTCATGTCAGCGTCGATCGCAAGCACGGCCGTCCCATTGCCCAATGCAGATCCTCATTCGATCACGCGACTTCGAGGCATGTTGTCGCTCGCACTGACTCCAGTCCGGGGGACGCCCTCCCCGGACCTCCTGAGCTCGCACGCCTCGGCGAGCGCTTCAAAAAGATCGGCGGAGAGAGGAAGGAACGTACTGTCAACATATTCACGTGGTGTAGGACCGTCTGCGGGTGAGTAGATAACTCCGCGATCCGCAACCTGCTGAATCGCGGACATAACCTCACGTACCAAGCCGGTAACCTCATGGTGCGGGCCAAACGTCAAACGCGCAAGGCCACGAATGGAATCAAACCTCGCGATTACCGCTTGGACGGCCGGACCCATTCTCCCCTGGCTCGGCGGAACGATGTCCCCAGGTTTGATGCCCCTATCCGGTCCGAACTCCATCCCCTCGGGTACCTTCCATCCGTCCGGGTTGTGCCACGCCAAGATGCCCGCTTCTGCAGCCTGGAGCCATTGAGCAATCTCGATTGCTGCCTGTCGACGACCGTCTGCCTGCAGAGCCTACGCTGCGATTCACGGCCCTGCTGGCTCGTTCACAGAGCTACGCCCACAGCTCCAACGGTGGCAGCCGCCGCGACGATCTGCACAACCAAATAGTTGTTATCCACTCGGCGCAAAGTAAACCAACAGTCGGTCGCGTTGGGGCAGCATGGGCTGATCGAGCGCCGACCCCTATCGGCCAACAACCGGCAAGAAACTGCACTGACTCGCTGCGATAGCTGCGTATGCTGCGTAGCTTGCGTTATCGGCGTCTACTGAGCTATCATTGTCTCCCATGCCTGCGATCACCACTCATCCACGTACCGACCGAGTCCGCTCGCTCCCGACACTCTCACAGGCCGCGCGATTCATAGGTCTAGATACGGGCGGCATGAGCCGCACCGTTCGCACGCTCGACATCGAGCCGCTGCGGTGGGGACGCCGCGACAAGCACTTGGAGGCCGCCCAGGTACTCCAGATCGCGAGGGTCGCGCAGCGCGCGTCGCTGGAGGAGGTCGCCGGGAGCATCCTGGAGTGGACGGAGCAGAACCATCCAGACGCGGCGCAGCAGACGGCCGACGAGATCGATGCCTTCTTCGCCGGACTTCCCGCTCCTACCGCTGCGCCAGCAGACGAGTTCCTCACCGAGCTGCGCGCCGCACTACCGCCGCGATGGGCGGACAAGGCCGAAGCGATCTGGCGCGCTCACGCGGTCAGCGTGTAGTAGTCGCCTCGGTAGCCAGCGCGCTTGCGGCCGCGCTTGAAGCCAAGATCGATCAACGTCGCCGCAGGCAGCACGATTGCGCCGTCGAGAACGAGACCTACCCGACCGACCTTGATCGTCCTGCGGTCGATCGCGACCACGACGCAGTCCCAAAGACTCCTAGCGGCTGCACGTCAGACCTTCCACCGCCAGCGAATGCGTACTGGAAGCAGGTACGTCTCCCAAGCATCCACAGCCACCCGCGACGTACGTTGCTCCATGTCAAGGGAAGCTCGGAAATTGCGAGGAAGTGCCTTGCTCGTCATTGAGTGCTTTTAGCGGGACACTTTGTGTATGACGTCCGATGCGCGTCCCGCGGAGGAGACAGCGACGCCCAGCAGCACGCGCCTGGCAGTGGTGCTCGCGATGGCGATGTTCGTCTTGGTCGTGGACACGTCGTTGATGAACGTGTCGATCTCGGCGGTGGTCCATGATCTGCACACGACTGTGAGTGGGGTGCAGTCGGCGATCGCGTTGGAGGCGCTGGTATCGGCCGCTTTCATTTTGATCAGCAGCAAGATCGGAGACCTCATAGGTCGCAAGCGGGCTTTTGTGCTCGGGCTGATCGGCTACGCGATCGGCGCGCTCGCGATGACGCTCGCTGGAAGCCTCTCGACCATCATCGTCTTCTGGGCGATCGTCGGCGGGCTCGGGGCGTCCCTGTTGCTGCCGGCGATGCAGTCTTTGATCCACGGCAATTTTGAGGGCGCGGCCCAGAAGCGGGCGTATGCGTTGGTGGGTGCTTCGGCGGCGATTGCGGCGGCGGTTGGACCTTTGTTGGGTGGTTTCGTGACTACGTACTTGTCGTGGCGGGTGGGCTTCATGCTTGAGCTTGTCGTGATCGCGATCGTTCTGACGCAGCTCGGATTGATTCGCGACGTGCTCTACACGGGTCCTCGCAAGCTCGATCCGGTGGGGGCCTTGCTGTCCGTGCTCGGGATGGGTGGCGTGGTCTTGGGGATACTTGTTTGGCAGGAGGGTGGTGAGTACGTGGGTCTGATCATCGGGGCTGGTGCCCTTGGTCTGTATGCGCTGGCTCGGTGGCTCGTGCGCCGCCACCGTGAAGGAAAGGTGACGGTGCTTGACCCCGATCTTTTCCGTCTGGCACACTTTCGGATCGGGATCACCCAGCAGACGTTGCAGCAGATCACCCTCGGTGGCGCCATGATCACGCTGCCCATCTTCTTGCAGATTCGCTTGGAGTACAGCGCTATGCAAGCTGGCTTGTCGCTTGCCCCGCTCTCACTGACGATGTTCGCCTTCGCGATGCTCGCGGGCCGGAGAGCGGGCGACCGTAGACCGGCGAGCATCGTCCGCGTCGGGTTCGCTCTAAGTGCCACCGGGATGCTTCTGCTGATACCAATTGTCCCGCGCGCCGATTCGGGGTGGTATCTCGTTGTTCCCCTCATGATCGCTGGTGCCGGGCTTGGATTGCTCGTCTCGCAGTTGAACGATTACACGCTCGCCCCGATCGAGGAGGAGCGGGTAAGCGAGGCCGCCGGGGTCAACTCGGCGGGCGGATCGTTCGGACTTTCCTTCGGGCTCGCGGTAGCGGGCGGCATCCTTCTAGCGACACTCTCGCTGGCGTTCACCAACAAGACCGAATCGAGCACGGTGATCCGCCCCGCACAACAGAATCAGATCGCCGACACGCTCGAGCACGACGCCCAGGTCGTGAGCAACACGCAACTCGAACAGATGCTTGCCCATGAGCGCCCCGCCGTACGGCAAGAAGTCCTCCAGATCAATCGCGACTCCACCAACCTCGCCTTGCAGGTCGCCCTGCTCGTTCCGATCCTCGCGAGCGGGCTCGGGCTCTTCAACTCGTTCCGAATGCTGCGTCTACCCGATATCGAGCCGTCGAGCCGTCTTGAGGGTGCCGTCCTCGGCTGAAGCCAACCTACAAATCCTCGGGTGTTCGCTAGGCTCAGTCCTGCGCAAGCCAAGACTTTGCCTCGGCCAGATCGCGAACACGGAAGCCTCGGGCCTTCCCGGGAAGCAGGAAGGAAAGGGCGCGCAATGCTGGGCGTATCCAGTCCTCGTCGCTGACCACCGCCACGCGCTCATACGAGGTCGCATGGCGCACACGGAAGCCCGTGTCAGCGTTCATCGCGTCACCCTCGATCTCACGGGCCGCAGCGCCAATCAGATAAAGCAGCCGTACGTTGCGGCCAGCCGCAATCTCCTGGCGCAACACAGGCTCGACGGTCTCCTCCCAATCGTCGTCCTCGACCTCTCCGACGGCCTCAAAGCCGATCGTCCCAGCTGGCATGTCCGTAATCCTTCGCAACATGGCCTGGTCCCTTCTCTTAGCTGCCATCGCGACAGCGGTCTCGAAGTCAGCTCTCACCATAAACCTTCTATGTCACCGAATCCAGGATCAGGAGCAAGAACAGGAGCAGCTTGAGTCTCCCCGTCGCAGTCAGCCAGAGATCAGCGATTGACCTGGAGGTTCATTGCAGTGGGCCGCAAGAGCAGTCGGTGGTAGCGGCGTGCGAGGAGACGCTTGAGGCATCTGAGGGCCTCGATCCTGCTCTTGTCTTCGGCTTCCTTGCGTTGCAGGTACTCACGGGTCGCGGGGTCGCGACGTCCGCGTGTGATCGCGATGACATGCAGCGCCCGGTTGATCTGCCGGTTGCCGCCGCGATCGAGGCGGTGACGGTCGTTGCGGCCGGATGAGACGGGATCGGTGCGACACCGGCCATCCGTGCGAAGTGCGCGTCGCTGTGGAAGCGCTGTGCGCCGGCAGTTTGGCCGATCAGGATCGCGGCGGTGAGCGGGCCGCACCCGGTCTCAGCAAGCAGCTCGGGGCGATGGGCGGCCACGAGGTCGCGCAGCTCGCGCTTTAGCTGCTCTGCTTCGCGCGTAAGGACCCCGATCCGCTTGACCTGCTCGCGTGAAACTCGCACCCGCGCTGTCTGCCCCGGGCCAAGATGTCCCGAAAGGGTTCGACAGCAGCGAGCGCCAAGCACCACGACGCTGGCATCGACTCCGTTCTTTTCTCCCAGGGCGCACGGCTCGTGAGTGTTTGCACTTCTGTTCACACTCCGAGCCTCCCGACCCTCTCCGCCAGGCCCCGAAAAGCGCGAAACCCGCTCAACTGAGCGGGTTTCGTTGCATAGCGGGGGCAGGATTCGAACCTGCGACCTTCGGGTTATGAGCCCGACGAGCTACCAGACTGCTCCACCCCGCGTCGCTCCCCATGTTCTAGCAAAAAGCTTGCCCTGCCAAAAGCCCTGTGCGCTCAATCGCACAGGCTCAACGCTCAACGTACCGCACGGTACCCGCGCCTGCGCGCGCGGGGCATCGCCCAATTCGACCAAAACCCCATCTCCTACCCTTGGCCTCTACGATCCCTCCCTTGCGCACGGCCGTAGTCGACATAGGCACCAACTCCACACGACTGCTGGTCGCCGACGTAGACAAACAGACCGGCACCGTCAAGGAGTTGCACCGAGAGTCCCAGGTGACCCGCCTCGGCGACAAAGTCGATGCAGGCGGCACGCTTTCTGACGAGGCGATCGGGCGGGTGCAAGCCACACTCACCGACTACCGCGCCACGATCGACCGCTACCGCTGCGAGGCCAACCTGGCCGTGCTCACCTCAGCCGTGCGCGACGCCGCTAACGGCTCCGAGTTCACTGAGCTTGTGCGCTCCCGGTTCGGGCTGGACGCACGTGTGCTCTCCGGTAACGAAGAGGCGCAATTGACGTTCCTTGGCGCGATGAGCGACCGCGACGCGGCCGCCGCCGCTGAGCCGACGGTTGTGATCGACATCGGGGGCGGCTCGACCGAGTTCATCGTCGGCGTTGACCACACCGCTTCCTTCCACGTCTCCGTGCAAGCGGGCGTGTTGCGCATGAGCGAGCGCCACATCCACAGCGACCCGCCCTCTCCCACCGAGCTCCAGGATCTAGCGGGGGACACGCGCCAGATCTTTCTTTCCGGCTTGCCCGCCGAGCAACGCAAAGCCGTCAAGCGCGCCATCGCGGTTGCCGGCACCGCCACCTCCGCCGCCGCGATCGACCAAGAGCTCGATCCCTATGACCCCGAGCGCGTGCACGGCTACGACCTGCTGCTTGCAACCGTCGAGCTATTGATCGCGCGCCTTGCGGATATGACCGAAGCTGGACGTCGTGAGGTGGTCGGCTTGCATCCGGACCGGGCGCCGACGATCGTGGCGGGGATGATCTTGTTGGAGGAGGCGATGAAGGCATTCGACCTCGATCACGTCGAGGTCTCCGAGCACGACATCCTGCGCGGCGGCACATTGCGCCTGGCTGGCCTGGGCTGAAGCGCGAAGGACGACGTGGTATCTGACCTTCACTGCTGACTCGGGAGCGGCCGGCTGGACAGTCGTTGGAACGAACTTCTATCCAATTAATCCGTTTGCCCTCTCTAGCCGAAGAGCACTTACCGGCAGTGGAGGCATGGGGCCATGCCGCATAACCTCACGACCGGTCCATAGGTCCGAGCGCTGCCGAGCGATCGGCTATCCCGCTTGCGGGCCATCCTACCCGGCCTCCGAGGCGCGCACCCCTGCCATTGTCTCGAGGTCAAGCCCCTGAGGAAGCCGCCCACCCGGGCGGCTTCCTTGTGCGGGCCTGCGCCTGCGCCTTGCCGACCGTGAACGTCACGGCGCAGCCCTGCGCCGGTACCCGGCCCGCGCTCGGCTAGGCCAGGTTCGACTTGCGCGGGTAGGCGATGCTCGGGTCGGTGAGCACGTTCACCAGCGCTGGCCTGCCTGCCCCAAAGGCACGCTCGAGCGCTGGGGCGACATCCTGCGGGCGCTCTACGAGCTCGCCATAGCCTCCCAGCGCCTCCACCACTTGGTCGTAGCGCGTGGCTGGGCGCAAATCGGCCGCCACCGAATAGCCATACAAGAACTCCATCGGATGCTTCTCTAGAGCCCAGATGCCGTTGTTGCCTATCAAGCCCACGACGTTGACCCCGTGACGGGCGAGCGTGTCGAACTCCATTCCCGAGAAGCCGAAAGCGCCGTCGCCCAGCAGCAGCACGACCTGGCGCTCAGGATGAGCCAGCTTTGCCGCCAGCGCATAGCCTGGGCCTGTGCCCAGGCACCCGAACGGGCCCGGGTCGAGCCAGCAACCTGGTGCGTAGCTGTCGATCACACGACCTGCATAGGACACGAAGTCGCCGCCATCGCCGATCACGATCGCGTCGCGGTCGAGCACCTTTGCCAGCTCTGCGTAGAGTCGCATCGGGTGTAGCGGAGCACGATCGTCAGAGCGCTCAGCTTGCTCGCCGGCGCGTCGCTCGCTCTCGGCTACGCGCAGGTCAGTCAGCCAAGCCGCGCTTGCAAGCGCCTTGCCGCCAGCTGCCGTGCGCAGATCGTCAAGTGTCGATGTCAGCTCGCCATACAGCTCCACACTCGGTTCACGCGGATGAGCGCGCTGTGGCTCGGCCACATCGATCGCAACGATCTCGGTGCTCTCCCCAAAGGAGCCGCCAAAGCCGAGGCGGAAGTCCATCGGCACACCGATCACCAGTGCCACGTCGGCGTCCTTGAGAGCCTGCGAGCGCGTGCGTGAGAAGAACAGCTCATGGTCGGCCGGCACGCAGCCGCGTGCCAAGCCGTTGAGGAAGACCGGAATGCGCAACGTCTCAGCCAGCTCCAGCAACGGCTGCTCCCCGTGCCCCCAGTAAAGATCAGTGCCTGCCATCACGACGGGCCGCTCGGCCTCGGCAAGCAACCTTGCGGCCCGCTCGACCGCCTGCACGTCGGCTCTATGCGCGCCATGTCCCCCATGCACACGCGGGGCAGCGGCTTCTGCTGCGCTCATGAACACATAGTCAAGCGGGAAGTCCAAGAACGTCGGCCCACCGTGCGGGGCAAGCGCGCTCGCAAGCGCTTCGTCCACCAAGCCCGGAATCTCCGCGGTGCTCTCGGCCGTCGTGGCGAGCTTGCACAGTGGACGCACGAACGGGACGTGGTCGATCTCCTGCAAGGACCCCTGCCCCCAGCGCATCGCCGGCGCGCGACCGCCAAGCACGAGCATCGGCGAGTGGTTGGCCTGAGCACTTGCCATCGCGCTCATCCCGTTCGTCACGCCTGGCCCAGCCGTCAATGCGCAGACGCCTGGCTCGCGCGTGACCTTCGCCCAACCCTCGGCCGCAAAAGCAGCGGTCTGCTCGTGGCGTACGTCCACGATCTCGATGCCCTCCTCGCGGCAACCGTCGTAGATCGAGAACAGGTGACCGCCCGAGAGCGTGAACAGCTTGCTCACGCCATGCGCCTTGAGTCGACGCGCGATCAAACGCCCGCCGTGTAGCTCCTGGACCTGATCGGCGCTCTCTTGAGTGCTTTGCGTGGACATTGGCGTCCGCGACTTTACTTGAGGGAGGCTTGAGGGAGGGTCCCTCGCGTGCGGGGAGCATCGCTTCCTTGGCGCACTATCGGCTGATGTCGATGGGGATTGCTTCGTTCCATCACCGGTTATGCGGCCCCCGCTACCTCAGCTCGGCGAACGCTGATCTTCGCCTTGGGGGCGTGCCGGCGATTCACCGCTGGCTCCTATCACGACCGATGTGCCGCGCGGGATATGCCCGGGGTGGGACTCGAACCCACACGCCCTTGCGGACTATCGATTTTAAGTCGACGGCGTCTTCCAATTCCGCCACCCGGGCGGGTAAGTCTTGGCATTTTAGTCCAGTAGATGTCATGGATGTCCAGCATGGACCACAAATAAACGCTCTGACTCGATTCCCCGCATGCACTAACAGCGTTTATCTGTCCTTGTGGGTGGGCAGCAATACTTCATAAAGGCCGCAACTACTTGGGCGCTAGCGTGTATTTAGTTGCAGAACAGCGAAAGGACCGCCGTGGAGGTCTCAGCACTTAAAGCCCCAGCAGCACCCGGCCTAAGAAGCCCCTCGGCCTTGCTGCGGCTGCAATCAGACGAGCGTCTGATCGCGCTGATCAGGCGCGGGCAGCATGCTGCTTTCGAGACCCTGTTCTCACGCTACCAATCGCGCCTGCTGGCCTTTTGCCGACACATGCTCGGCTCCAAGGAGGACGCCGAAGACGTGCTGCAAGAGGTGTTCGCGGCCGCCTTCAACGCGATCTTGGCCGACGAGCGCGAGATCAACGTGCGTCCTTGGCTATACCGGATCGCGCGCAACCGCTCGCTCAACCATCTACGCAAGGCGAGCGCGATCGGCGTGGACTCGATGGACGTGCATTTCGCCGAGAACGGCGTGTCCACGGCCGACAAGGTGATGCGCCGCGAGAGCTTCCGTCAGCTGATCGGCGACGTGCAGGAGCTTCCCGAGACACAGCGCACCGCGCTTTTGCTGCGTGAGATCGACGCTCTCTCTTATGAGCAGATCTCAGACGCGATGGAGACGACAGTGCCAGCGGTCAAGTCGCTGCTGGTGCGCGCGCGCATCTCGTTGGCAGAGGCTGCCGAGGCGCGCAAGCTGACTTGTGATGAGGCCCGTATGGAGCTTGGCGAAGTTGCCGAGGGCCTTGTCAAGTCGAGTCCTGCGGTACGTCGCCATGTGCGCGACTGCGAGCGTTGCCGTGCGTTTCGCAAGCAGCTGAAGGACAACAACGTGGCGCTCGCAGCAATCATGCCGGTCGGACCACTACTGATGCTCAAGAAGCTTGTGCTCACAAAGCTGGGGTCAACCGCCGGCGCCGGGGGGGCCCACGCGGCTGGCGCCGGCGGAGCAGGCGCAGCTGCCGCCGGCGCGGGAGCGGCCGGCGGAGCCAGCGCAACCGGCAGCTTCGTTACCGCAGGCGTTGGCGCTCTAGCGACCAAGGCAGCGGCGGGACTGGCGGTCGCGGCAATCGTGACGGCTGGCACCGTTGCGGCAGACCACGGCACGACCACTCCTCGCCGCCACCATCACGCGCTTGCCAGCGCAACCGCGCTTCCCGCTGCCCACGAGAGCGAACCGGTCATCACACGCTCGAGCGCTCAGCCGGTAACGGCCTCCTCGTCTGTCCTGCCCGTGAGCCGTGCCGCCGTGCTGGCGCGGCACCGTCCGTCTAAGAAGTCGAAGGCCCCGAGTAATGCCGCCCCGACGACCGTGGCCGCGGTGGTTCCCGTTTCGACGGTTGCCACACCGCCCCCTGCGCCGACGACTATCCCCAAGCCGGCGCCACCGGTGACCGAGGTGACGACCGACTCGACCCAGCTGCCGAGCGCCCAAGCGCCCAGCACCACTGCTGCTCCCGTCACGGTCACACCAACCGAAACGACTGGCACTACACCGCCCACAAGCACCGAAGAAACCGCGACCATACCGCCGCCTGTCGCCACAACTCCGACGACGCCCACTTCCCCGCCCACTGACGAAGAAACCGGCAGCGGTGAAACGATCCCGAATGTCGTAGTCAACGTTCCTCAGCCGGTCACGCAGACGCCGCACGGCACGTCGTCCCCAGACGGGGCCGGCGAATAGTCCCCGAGCGACCGAACCTGGCCATCTGCCTTGGCCGACCTGACGCCTCGGGCAGCTCGGCCCTTACAGCGACGACCTGCCGGTGGCAAGACCGGGGCGTCTGATCTGTCTTGCTAGCCGAACGCGAACGTCTTCAGCGGCGTTTCGAGGACACCCGAGCTTGCCACCGGCTTTGAGACGCTTGCCGGTTCGCTGCTGAGCATCTCGACGACTACGCCCTTGCTTGCGCCGTGGTGTGGCGGGACCAAGATCACGTCACGTCCGTAAAGCCTTTGTCCGTTGACGAGCGCGCTGTAGAGCACCTGATAGCCGGCCAGCGTCGAGCTGATGCGAGTCTTGCCCTCGCCTTCCAGCCTGAAGGCGGGGAAACGGGTTGCCAGCGTGCGCGTGTAGGCAGCAGCGGCGAGCGGCAGCTCACCGGTCACGCTGCCGCCATACGGGGCGACCGTGATTGGCGCTACGGCGTAGGAGTCCTGGAGCTTGCTCCCGGAGCTGCGCGCAACCTTCACGAAGCCACCAGGGTTTGGGGCTGTCCTGTAAAGGCTCCTGTATTCGAAACCAAAGGGCACGGCGCCGCCATGCGAATAGGAGGCATTGAGCAGGCTCAGCACAAGCGCGATCATCAGCGCCAACAGGCCAACCCCAGCCGCGATCACGAGCACGCGCACTGCCGTTGTCGCCGAGCGCCAGCGCGGCTCAAGCAGTCTTCCCAGCGTAGGACCGTATTGAGGCTTCAGCGGGATCGAGGTCATGGTGGTTGGCTGCTGGGGACGGTGGCTGCTGTGAGCGTGTGAAGGCAAGAGTGGTAGGCCGCCTTGCAGATGCGGCTAGTCCCCGATCGAGAAGAGCGCCTCGAGGTCATGCTTTGAGAAGGCGGCGAAGGCCACCATCGTCTGCGTGCGGACCACACCCGAGAGCTGCCCGACCCTGTCGGTGACGACGTCGGCGAGCTGCTCGTGGTCGGGGACGCGCACGATCGCGACGAAGTCCCATTGGCCTGTGACCGAATAGGCCTCGGCGACTCCCTCGATGTCAGCCAGCTCACCACCGAGCGTCGAGAGCGCGTCACGCTCCGCTTCGATCAGGACGACTGCGTGAGTCATGCTCATGGCGAATGGGTATCTCCGGGCGCGAGCACAATCACCTCTGAGGAGCCCGCTGCCTCGACGTCTGCCTTGAACGCCTGTGCGTCGGCCTCGATCGGCGGGAATGTGTCGTAGTGGCACGGGATCACCTGCTTGGCACCGATCATCCTTGCCGCCTCGACCGCGTCGTGACGATCCATCGTGTAGTGGCCACCAATGCACATCAACGCCACGTCGATCTCACCCGCCTGCTTGGAGATCAGCGCCAGATCGGAGAACAACCCCGTGTCGCCGAGGTGGTAGATCGTCTTGCCGGCGAATCTCACGATCAGTCCTGCAGGCGTGTTGGTCGTGCCTTTAGGGGTCGTCGAGGTGTGCCAGGCCGGAACCAGCTTGGCCGAGCCCCATGGGAGCTCAACCGTGCCGCCGATGTTCGGGTCGTGCACGTTCTCCAAGCCTTCCTCGCCTAGCTCGTTTGCGATCTCCACGATCGCTACCACGTGCGCGTTCGTGCGCTTGGCGATTGCCACGGTGTCGCCGATGTGGTCGCCGTGACCGTGCGTCAGGAGGATCGCGTCGGGACTCAGCTCCTCGGCCGCGACGGCTGCCTTGGGATTGCCCGTCAGGAACGGGTCAATCAGCACCGATGTGTCGCCGTCTGAGAGCTCGAAGGCCGCATGGCCGAGAAAGCGAATCTGCATGGTCAGTGCTCCTCTGTCGATGATTGGTCTTTTGGCGATTGCGCCCCGCTGGGCGCTGTGCCACCTATAGCTACCCCGCTTGGCTCTCCGCCCGCCGGATCCGCAACGAGCGGCTCGCTCGCTGCGGCAAGCTCGTGCGCCAGCTCGAAGCCTACGGCGACTCCTACGAACATGCCGAGCCTGGTTTGCTCGGCAACCAGCATGCTGAGAGCGCGAACGCACTCCTGTTCGTCCTGCTCGCGCGCGATGCGGCGCATCTCGGTGTCGTGTGCGTCTCCGAACCAGCCGCCTTCACTGAGCGCTTCGGCGAGTATTTGCTGAAGGGCCGGTGCTGCGTGCACGACGACGTCCTGTGCGTGGGCAAGACGTCCAGGCTCGACCAACGCCTCGAGCGCCGTGTCAACTTCGGCTGCCGTGTAGGAACGGTCGGGCAAAGCCGTTCCATCATAAGCCGCTGAGGGCTGCCTGTCCCCCGCCGTCCGACCCGAGCTCATATCCATTCAAACCGTTCTCGCTCGACTCAAGCCGAAGCCGAGCGTCAGGCCGAGCGCTGCGCCCGTGACTCCCGCCAGCCAGCTGACCTCAGGGCGGGCGTAAGGCATCGCCAGCAGCACCGCTGCAATCGCAGCGGTGGCTAGCAGGTCTCCGTCGTAGTACTCGCCGGCGCGGGCGGAGAGGAGCTTGGGCGCGGCCCATGCACCCAATAGGGCGAGCGCGCCGGCGTTTGCGCCGCTGACGATCGGGAACGTGTACACCGCCTCGGCGACCAGGCCGCCGGTGATGCCGGCCAAGAAGAACAGGATGAGCACTACGAGCGGCCCGTGGCGGCGCTCGATCAGCACACCGAAGACGGCTACGCAGAGCAATGTGGCGAACATGCACATGCCCGCGGAGAAGCCGCTGCCATAGACGAACTGGCTGCTCAGCAACCGCCACCAGTCACCGTTTAGCGGGCCAAGGATCACAAGTTTGCCCAGATTCACGTATGCGCCCTGGGAGGCGATCCACACGCCACAGCTGGCGGCTACCAAGGCGATCGTGGCGTATGGCGAGACATCGACGCGTACGCCGGCTATCTCGCCCGTGCGCAAGCGGCCGAGCGAGGCCCGACGCAGCGTGCTTTTGCCTGGCTCGCGTAGGCGATCGCGCGGCAGCTTTGGCGCCCGCCGCCGCAGTCTGTGTCCGCAATAAGGGCACTCGGTGACGTACGGGCTGACCTCTGAGCCACACTTCTTACAGACCACGAACAGATCGGCGCCTGAGGGCATCGGTCCATTCTAAGGGCGTATCTCGGCCCCCCGGCACGGGTCTCGGCGATAGAGTGCAATCGTCCCTCGCCAGCGACCTGCAAGCGTCCTTGCCGGCGCGGCGGCGAGGCGGTACAAGCGACAGCTAAAGGAAACCGATCGATGCAACTCGGCTACGAGAAGAAGCTCTACATCCTCGCGTTCGACCACCGAGGCTCCTTCCAGAAGAAGTTCTTCGGTCTCGAGGGCGACCCTGACCCTGAACAGACCGCGATGATCGCCGACGCCAAGCACCTGATCTTCGAGGGTCTGCAGCGAGCCGTGGCCTCAGGAGCGGACGGCTCGGTGACCGGCGTGCTCGTGGACGAGCAATTCGGCGGCGCGGTCCCCGAGGAAGCACGCGCCCAGGGACTGAAGCTCGCGATGCCGGCCGAGCGCTCGGGCCAGAACATGTTCGACTTCCAGTACGGGGATGAATTCGGCGAGCACATCGAGCGTTTCGACCCGGATTTCACGAAGGTGCTCGTTCGCTACAACCCTGAGGGGAATGCCGAGGAAAACGCGGAGCAGCTGGTGAAGCTCAAGCGCCTATCGGACTGGCTGCACTCAAAGCAGCGCAAGTTTCTCTTCGAGCTACTCGTGCCGGCTGAGGATGCCCAGTTGCAGGCCGTGGGTGGCGACAGCGATCGCTATGACACCGAGCTGCGCCCCGAGCTGATGCGAGGCGCCATCGCCGCAATCCAGGGTGCGGGCATTGAGGTCGACATCTGGAAGATCGAGGGCGTCGACGAGCGCTCGGACTGCGAGATGCTCGTCAAGCAGGCTCGCAGTGGCGGGCGCGACGGGGTTGTGTGCGTCGTGCTTGGGCGTGGCGCCGACGACGCCAAGGTGGACCACTGGCTCGAGCAGGCTGCTCCCGTAGACGGCTTCATAGGGTTTGCGATCGGCCGCTCGATCTGGTGGAACCCACTGAAGCAATATGTCGACGGCAAGATCGAACGCTCCGAGGGCGCCCGCCAGATCGCCGAGAACTATTTGCGCTTTGTGAAGGTCTACGAGCGCGCTGAGGGCAAGGCTCCCGTTGCGTAAAACGTGTCTCAAAGCTCTTAGAGGGCCAAGTCGGCCTTACTGGAGTACCTCGCGATGAGGATGAGGCAATCGCTTACTGAGATCGAGCGGGCTTTTGCCCGCGAGATCTCAATGGAGCGTCACCGACGCGCGTCGCTGCGGCGCACCGCCGAGCAGCGTGCGATCAAGCGTGAGGTGGACCGCCGTCATAAGCGCGGCTCGGTCCGCTTTGTGCTGCTCGTGCTGACGCTGATGTTGACCGCGGCCGTGGTGACCGTGGTCATGTTCCGCACGCTTTACTTGCTGCTCGGCTAGGAAGACTCACCCATCTTGCCCAGCGCGTCGTCCACCTCGGTGCGGACGGCCTCGCTCGAAGGGCTGGCCTCTTCGCCTCCTTCGCGCTGGATCTCGACGTAGATCTCGGTCCGAAATACTGGGATGTCATGCGGGGCGTGGATGCCGATCCGCACCTTCTCGCCGACCACGGAAAGTACCGAGACCTCGATGTCATCGCCGATCATGATGCTCTGGTTGGGCTTACGCGTCAGGACCAGCATCGGTTGCACCCTTCTAGTTGGCCATGGACATAGGGCGAGATCGCCCCCGGCCCCGCCCTATCGGCAAGCATAGTCATCCGTTCCACTGAACGCGTGCGAGAGCCTTAAATGTGCGATCCCGAGCTTTTAGAAGATCACGCCAGCCTCTGGCGATTGCTCCTCCGCGAGGGTATTTGAGACCCTCGACGCTGAGACGTTGGACGCGAGCCAGCCGAGCATGCGCTAGTCTCCCGGCCGTTCATGGCTCGTAGATCACTGCGCCCGCATCTAAACCAGATCCGAAGCTGGGTACGACAAGGTCGTACCGACGCTTGGGTGGCCCATCAGCTTGAGGTCACCGTTCAAGAGATTGAGCAATTCAAGCGTCAGAATGATTTGCTTGGCGATGACAGCCCGGCCGACGGCGCCCAGACGGCCGTTGCGTACCCCGAGGAGATCGACTTGCGTGCTGAGGATGACGAGCTGATCGCAGCCGAATTGGAGGCCGCGATGGAGGCCGAGCGTGAGAAAGCCGAGTCCGAAGCTGCTGCTGCTGCCGATGGCGATGGCGATGACGAGGACAGCGCTCCCGCGAGCCCACGACGCAGACGCAGCCGCCGTGGCCGCAGATCCTCGCGCGACTCGGGACCACTTGAGGGCACATTCGATCACGGCGAAGAGGGCTACGGGCTATGGCTCGACCCCGCGATCCAGGATAATCCTATATACGCCGAGCACTGGGCCGGGCATCGGCCGATCGAGGTCACGGTCGAAGAGGACCGCATAGTGATCCGCCGCACTGGCTCCGACGACTAGGACATCCGCTGAGCGATGCTGGCCGATCGGCGATCCATTGATCGACGATCGGTTGCGTCCTCACTCGCTTGTGCGTAGCACACTGCGCTCGCTGCGTCCTTGCCTCGCTTGCTCGTCTAACGTCCTAGACGCACTGGGATTCGACGACGTTTTGCACTAGCTCTCCGTAGGGATCAAGCGCCCGCCTGCGTAGTCGACTGCCTCGCGCAGGTAGCGTGCGAAGGCTGCGTCCACGACGGTCCGCGAATCCCACGCCCAAGGGTCTTCTGGGGCGATTTCCATCGCAAGCTGTAGACACCATGAGGTGCCCTTGCTGTAGAGCTCAGCCAGTTCCTCGGCGGAGAAGCGCCCGCCAAGGCGTTTGCGTAGCTCGACCACGAGCGTGTCTGCGATGCGCTGCAGCAAATGGGACTGCTCGGGGCTTGCTCGGGATAGGCGCCGCTCACCCTCTCGCCACTGGTTGATGGAGTTCTCAAAGCTGGACACTAGGCGAGGCTAGCAGCGACACTCCGAGCCATTACGTGGCCGCCCGGGGGCTGAGCTAGGCCGACATGGCCGCCCTACGCCGAGCTAGCGGGACCTGCCGAAACTCGCATCCACAAAAGCCACCCCGTGTGCAGACACGAGCAGGATAGTTGGGCACCTAATATCTAATCCGGACCCAAAATGCTGGGAGTTTTGAGACCAAGCAAATTTTCAGTCTCCCGGCAAGCCGCTCACGATGTAAGCCTGCTCCCCCGGGTGGATCATGCCTAGCCGTCGCGCCTCCGCCTGCACGGTGCCGGGACTTGAGAGCAGCGCGTGTTGCCGCTGGAGAGCCTTGTGCTGGCGTTCAAGCACGCTGGCCTGAGCATTGTCGCGCTTTGACTCACCCCAGGCGGAGAACAGCCGCACGCCGGCGCTCAGGTAGAGATAGACGATCGCCAGCATCACGCCCAGCATCGCGATACGTCCCACCCGATCCCAGCGCACGCGCGGAACAGACCTGGCAGCAGAGGATGCACGGCGGGCGCGCGGCGTTCTAGAGGCGGAAGCTGAGGCAGTGGGCATAGGGTCGCATTCGCGCCCGCAGGCGTTCCTCCTGCATGTTTAGCTGCGGAACACTGAACGCCCCGGGAACTCGGCGTCGCCCCCAAGCTGTTCCTCGATACGCAACAGTTGGTTGTACTTGGCCACCCTGTCCGAGCGCGACGGGGCACCCGTCTTGATCTGGCCACAGCCGGTAGCCACCGCCAGATCGGCGATCGTGACGTCCTCGGTCTCACCAGAGCGATGGCTCATGACCGCGGTGTAACCAGCCTCGCGCGCCATCGCGATCGCCGCGAATGTCTCGGTGAGCGTGCCGATCTGGTTGACCTTGATCAAAATCGAGTTGGCCACACCAAGCTCGATACCGCGTGCCAACCGCTCGGTGTTGGTGACGAACAGATCATCGCCCACGAGTTGGACACTCGCGCCTAGTCGGTCGGTGAGCGCCTTCCAGCCATTCCAGTCCTGCTCATCCATGCCGTCCTCGAGCGAGACGATCGGATAGCGCGCCACCAACTCGGCCCAATAGTCGGCCAGCTCTATCGCACTGAGCGTACGACTCTCGTGCTCGAGCACGTAGGCGCCGTCCGCGAACAGCTCGCTGGTGGCAGGGTCCAACGCGATCGCGACATCAGCGCCTGGCTCATATCCCGCGGCCTTGATACCGGCGACTAGCATCTCCAACGCCTCCTCATTGGAGCCGAGGTCGGGGGCGAAGCCACCCTCGTCCCCACCGGCGGTGGACATGCCGCGCTCGTGCAGCGTGCGCTTGAGAGCGTGGAAGACCTCCGAGCCAATGCGCAGGCATTCCGAGAAGCTGGAGGCCCCACAGGGGACGACCATGAACTCCTGAAAGTCCACCTTGTTGTCGGCGTGAGCGCCCCCGTTGAGCACGTTCATCATCGGCACGGGCAGCACGCGAGCAGTCTCACCGCCGAGATAGCGCCACAGCGGCAGCCCCTCCTCGGCGGCCTGGGCGTGAGCGGCGGCGAGTGAGACGCCCAGGATCGCGTTGGCGCCGAGGCGCGACTTGTTGGGCGTCCCGTCGAGCACGATCAGCGCCTCATCGAGACCCTTCTGGTCGGCAGCGTCCATCCCGGCCACCGCACCGGCGATCTCGCCGTCCACGCTTGCTACGGCGCGCGTGACGCCCTTGCCCTGCCAGCGCTCACCGCCGTCGCGTAGCTCAGTAGCCTCAAACTCGCCGGTAGATGCGCCTGAGGGGACAGCGGCGCGACCGTGGACCCCCGAGCGCAACACGACTTCGGCCTCCACAGTCGGGTTGCCTCGGCTGTCGAGGATCTGACGGGCATGGACTCTCTCGATCTGGCTCATTGCTCTCCTTGGGGTCCCAATTGTGGTCCTGTCTCATGGGGTGCGACATTCTCACGAAATCGCTGTGCCGCCGCACGCAGAGCCAGCTCAGGATCGACGTGCACCATGCGCGCCTCGTCGACGAGCGCAAACAGGCGCTCGCCGATCGCCTTGAAAGATTGCCGGTCCGTGCTCTCGACGTCTGGAGCCTCGGCGCTGCCTGCTGACACTGTCCGCGCTCGATCCTCCTCTGCTGGTTGAGCAGAGGGGTGCAATCCTGCTGTAGCCGCCCTGCGCTGCAGCTTGCGTGCATATAGCAACGCCGGGAGGTTCTCCGGCACCTCACCGAACACCCCTCGCTCACGGCCGGGCTCCTCTGCCTTGATCGCATCCCAGTTACGCAACACCTCGCCCGCGTCGGCCACCTGTGTGTCGCTGAAGACGTGGGGGTGGCGACGGATCAGCTTCTGGCGGCAGTGCTCGGCGACCTGTCCGAGATCGCCCGCGCCGCGCTCCTCGAGGAGCAGTGAGAGAAAGAGCACCTGAAAGAGCACGTCCCCCAACTCGTCGAGCAGCTTTGCATCATCACCGTGATGTGCGGCATCGGCAAGCTCATAGGCCTCCTCGACCGTGTGTGGCACGATCGAGCGCTCGTCCTGCTCACGGTCCCAGGGACACTCACGACGCAGGAGGTGCGTCAGCTCATCGAGCGCAAGTAGCGACTGTGAGGAATCTGGCGCTACGGCGTGGCCGTCGTGGTACCAGTGGACGTCTTTGGCGCTTTGTAAGCCTTGCAATCCTGCACCGAGTATTCGTTGCGGCATTCGGTGCGCGCCGTCCACTTCTTGCGGAAGTTCTTGACGAATTCGCTGACCGCCTTCTGCTGCTTTTCGGCGGTGATCGCTTGCGAGATCGAGGACTTCACCTGCGCGAGCGACTGCTGGCTACCTGGGATCGTCTTCGTGACTTCATAGATGTAGTAGCCAAAGGGTGTCTTGATCGGACCGCCCAGGACTTTTATCTTTGCGCTGAAGACGGCTTCGTCAAGCGCCTTCTCCTCCTGGCCCTTGACTACGCCTGGGAGCGATCCGCCGGCGGCCTTGCTGACCGGGTCGATTGAGTCGGCCTTGGCGACGCTCGAGAAGCTCTTGCCCGATTCAATTTCTTTCTTGGCCTTTTCGGCCTGCGCCTGCGTCTTGGTGAGAATGATCAAGATATTACGCTTTTCGGGCTGTCCGTACTGTGATTTGTGCTGTTCGTAGTAGGACTTGATGTCCTTTTCAGTGGGCTTGGCCCCGGCTTCCTTACTGATCTTTTGCTGCAACTTGGTCGAGAGCAGATCGAGCTTCACACGCAGCAGCACATCAGAGACTGTGTAGCCGGTACTGGCCAGGAACTTCTGGAAAGCCGCTTCGGTCGGGAACTGCTGACTCTTGATCTGATTGAACTGCTTCTTTACTTCCGCGTCGGAGATCTTGACGCCTCGTTCAGCGGCTTCGGAGAGCACCCAGTTGGCGGAGATCAGATAACCCAGCACCGACTGCTTTAGCGACGTGTACTGCTGTTCGCACTGCGTCTTCAGCTGCGCGGCCGTGGGCTTCTCCTGACCCTTGGCGGGCTTAGGCGCAGTGGCTTCGAGGTGCGCGATGCAATTTGTGTAGGTGGGCGGGTCGGGCACCGGAACTTTGGGAGCCGCAGCGCCGGTCGTCGTTGAGGCTGAGCTTGCGTTGGCGGCGACGGTCATCCAGTGGTTGAACGTAGAGACCGTGATTGGCGTGCCGTTGACGTTGGCGACGGCATTGCCGGGCACGCCGCTGCTTCCGCATGCGGTGAGCACCACCCCAGTAACCAAAATGGCGCCGAGCGCCGCGATTTGACCCGTTAGCTTTGACACGACGCGGGCACTCTAGCGGAAACTTCCCATGCTGTGCTTAACGACTTCATTAAAGGTGCCTAAGCAGCCTCGAGCACGATTGCCAGCAGCACGTCTGCGGCGCGCACCACTGTGGGGAAACGTTGCTCGCCCTCCTTGGGCACACGTACTGAGACCTGCGAGCGTCCGGACTCGTACAGCGCCTCGGGCAACTGCTCGCGTAGACGCTTGGCGCGTACCGAATCAAGCTCGATCGGCGTGACGGCGAGCCTGTCGCCACGGAAGCTGACGGCCTGCGCGCCGGCTTGACCGAACTTGATGCGGGCGCGTTGCAGAGCCAGCAGGTTGGCAAGCGGCTCGGGTACCGGGCCGAAGCGATCCTCGAGCTCCTCCCGCAGGCGTTCGACGTCGGCGACCTCGAGCGCCGAGGCAACGCGCCGGTGGACCTCGATCTTGGCCTGCTCGTAGGGGACATAGTCGGCCGGGACGTAAGCGTTGACGTTGACGTCTAGGCGCACCGGCTCGGGGAGCTCCTGGCCTTGCTCGTCTTCGGCTGGGCCGGCTTGGCGCACCGCTTCGTCGAGCATCTGCATATACAGCTCGAAGCCGAGCGCAGCGACGTGACCGGACTGCTCGTCACCGAGCAAGTTGCCAGCGCCGCGGATCTCAAGGTCGCGCATCGCGACCTTGAAGCCGGCGCCAAGCTCGGTGTAGTCAGATAGCGCCGACAATCGTTGGGCGGCCTCTGGCGTGAGCGCCGCGGCGGAGTCGTAGAGCAGGTAGGCGTAGGCGCGCTCGCGACTGCGTCCCACACGTCCGCGGATTTGGTAGAGCTGGGACAGGCCAAAGGCGTCCGCGTGCTCGACGATCAACGTGTTGGCTTGAGGGATGTCGATGCCGGACTCGATGATCGACGTGCACACGAGCACGTCAGCGCCGCCCTGCAGATAGTCCATCATCACCACCTCGAGCTCTCCTTCGCCCATCTGGCCGTGGGCTACGGCGAAGCGCACACCGGGGCACAGCGCGCGTAGGCGCTCTGCGGTCTCGTCGATCGACTCGACCCGGTTGTGCATGAAGAAGGCCTGACCTTTGCGCTCGTGCTCGCGCAGGATCGCTCGCTTGACCAACTCCTCCTCGTACTCGCCAACGTATGTCTTGACCGGGCGGCGTCCCTCTGGCGGCGTCTCGATCACAGATATCTCTCGCAAGCCCGCAAGTGACATCTGCAGCGTGCGCGGGATTGGGGTGGCGGACATCGAGATCACGTCCACCTTCAGCTTGAGCTGACGCAGCAGCTCCTTCTGCTTGACGCCGAAGCGCTGCTCCTCATCCACGATCAAGAGGCCCAAGTCCTTGGCACGCACGTCCCGCGAGAGCACGCGGTGGGTGCCGATCAGGATGTCCACGGCGCCGCTTGAGAACCCGGCGAGCGCGGCCTTCTGCTCAGCAGCACTGCGAAAGCGCGAGACGTGCTCGACCGTGAACGGGTAGTCGGCGAGACGCTCGGAGAAGGTGCCGTAGTGCTGCTGGGCGAGGATCGTGGTTGGCACCAGCATCAGCACCTGCTTGCCATCGCCAGCGGCCTTGAAAGCGGCGCGCAAGGCCACCTCGGTCTTGCCGTAGCCGACGTCGCCGCACACGAGCCTGTCCATCGGGCGCGGAGTTTCCATATCGGCCTTGACCAGTTCGATCGCTTCGAGCTGATCGGCGGTCTCGGTGTAGGGGAAGCGCTCCTCGAACTCGCGTTGCCAGTCGGTGTCCGCCTCGAACGCATGGCCGGCGCGACGGCGGCGCTCGGCATACAGGCTGAGCAGCTCGCCCGCGAGCTCCTGTGCGGCGCGACGCGCGCGCGCCTTCATCGCCTCCCAGCGAGTGCCGCCGAGCTTCGACAGAGGCGGCCCGCCCTCCCCGCCGGCCCCCACGTAGCGGGAGATCTTGGCGAGCTGGTCGGTAGGGACGAATACCTTGTCGTCGCCCTGGTATTCGAGGTAAAGGTAGTCGCGCGTGACGTCGGCGACCGTGCGCGTCTCAAAGCCCGCGAAACGGGCGATGCCGTGGTCCTCGTGCACCACTATGTCGCCTGTGCGCAGCTCGGTGAAGGAGCGCAGCGCCCCACGCCGCGTCGGGCCACCACCGACACCGTCGGCGCCGCCACCGGACGCTCCGCGCGACGGCGGCGCAGCAGCCGGTGCTCTGGGAAGACGGCAAGCTTCAGCGCCGGCGCAACGAAGCCCTCACGTAGGGACGCTGAGGCGAAGCGCAGCGAAGGCTCCAACGGGGCACGCGTGACATCAATGTCGGCGTCGAGCCAGTCGGCCTTCATGCGACCGAGGTTGTAAGCGGCACGCTCGCCTTCGCCACGTCTCGGGAAGGTGACAACGGTGCGATAGCCCGAGCGCACCAGCTTCTCAAGCTCCGGCTCGGCTTCGGCTAGCGAGCGCGCGGCGGTGTCCGCGGCCGATGCCCGCAACTCGATCTCTTGACCGCTCGACATCGAGGACAGCCAGATCTTGGTGCGGACGGCCAAACTGGACTGCACCTTCTCGGGGCTCACGTACAGGTGGTGAGCGTCCTCGTCCGCGAAGGCTGCGCACACGTCAGTCCAATGGTCGGTGAGGGCGGGGGCCAGCTCCTCCTCGGCGGCCACGATCACCTGCGTGTCCAGCGCCGCACCACCCGAGCAGCCTCCAGCTGAGCCGCCAACGCTCGGACTGTCGGGGGCCGCACCGTCAATAAGATCGAGCAGAGCACCGAAGCGCTCGACGGGCAACAGCTCGGCGATATCCGGCCGGCCCTCTGTCTCGTCTCCTTCGCTCGAGCTGAACGCGCCTGTGGCGGCGGCGATCTCGGCTAGCTCGCGATGCTCAGGCGCAAGCTCCGCCGCCGGGGCGATCTCCACCTCTGCGACATCGCCCAGCGAGCGTTGCGTGAACGTCGAGAACCAGCGCAGCGATTCGATCTCTATGTCGAACATGTCGACGCGCACGGCGTGCTCCTCGGTGGCCGGGAAGACGTCGAGCAGCCCGCCGCGCATGGCGAACTGGCCGCGCTCCTGCACTTGGTCGACACGCTCGTAGCCGGCGCCCACCAGCTCAGTGGCGCACTCGTCGAGATCGAGCAGCTCACCCACGCGCAGTGTGAACGAGCGCGGACGCAGCTCTGGGTCGGGGACCTTCTCCGAGAGCGCCACAGCAGAGACCACGACCACAGGCGCGTCCACGTCGCTCGTGGGCGACAGCAAGGCGTCGAGCGCCGCGACTCGCAGACCGACGAGGTGCGGCGGCGGAGTCAGGTGCGACTCGTAGGCCACGCCACGAGACGGATAGAAGCGCACGCGTCGCGGCGCGAGCCAGGCACGCAAATCTCCCGCCAGGTCACGGGCGGCACGATCGTCGCCAACCACCACCAATGTCGGTCGCCTCGCGTCGCGATCGACGAGCGCGGCGATCGCATAGGGGCGCAATGAAGACGATACGAAAGCGTGCCCTCCCTCGCCGGCGAGCCGAACGGCGCCCGCGTCCTGCTCGATGGCACCTAGCAGTGAGCGCAGAGCCACGGCTTCAGCGCTCCTCTGGCAATGCCGTGCGCCGAGCGCCGGCTGGGTACAAACGTGCGTTCATCGGCTACTGCTCCTCACTTAGCAGCACCCGCTCGACCGCCTGGCAGGCACGGTCGATCAGCTCGCTCGACTTCGCCTGAGGACTCGCGAAAGCGTCCGAGCACGTACGAGGAGACGATCTCTGGATCGGTGGATTTGGGTCGTCCGACGCCGACCCGTAGACGCATGAAGTCGGCGCTGCCGAGCTCCCGCTTGAGCGACTTCAGGCCGTTGTGACCGGCGAGTCCGCCGCCGAGTCGCGTGCGTACGTCGCCGAACGGCAGATCGATCTCGTCATGGACGACCAGGACACGCTCGAGTGGCACCTTCAGCGAGCCGCGTGCCGGGCCGACGGAGCGTCCCACGTCGTTCATGTAGGTCTGTGGCCAGAGCAAGGCAACTCGATGCCCCGCGCGCGCACGCGGAGCATCGAGTTTTGCGGATGTGCCGCCTTGCGCTCCACCCAACCCGCCGTCGCCCGCGACTTCAACGCCTCCGGTCGGCGTACGCCCCTCGACCATGCGGCCACGAAAGCGGTCCTTCGGACGCGACAAAGCCCAGCGAGAGGCCAACTCGTCGGCCACCATGAAGCCGACGTTATGACGGGTGTCGGCGTGCTCGCGACCCGGATTGCCCAGCCCAACGATCAGCCAGTCGACTGGCGCGCCGCCACCGAAGGGGCGCAGAAGCTACTCCTCGGCGGAAGCGCCGCCGTCGCCAGAGGCCGCCTCGTCACCGCCGGACTCGCCGACGAGCTCGGTCTCGGATTCGATCTCGGACTCCTCCTCGGTCTGTAGGCGAGGCGCCGAGACCGAGGCCACTGTTGTGGCTGGGTCGTCGAGCAACGTGACGCCCTCGGGAAGCGAGATCGCCTCCAGGGCAAGCGTGTCGCCGATGTTCAGCTCGCCGAGCTCGTGCACGATCGACTCGGGGATGGCGGTCGGAAGCGCTTCGATGTTCAGCTCACGCATTAGCTGCTCGAGGATGCCGCCTTCCTTGACACCGGGTGTCTCGTCCACTCCGGTGAGCTCCAGCGGCACGACCGCGTGGATTGGCTTGTCCAAGCGCACTCGCAGCAAGTCGACATGGGTGGTCTCACCGCGCACCGGGTCGCGCTGGGCCTCCTTGAGCACGACCGGCGTGGCCTTGGCGCCGTCGATGCTGAGGTCGACCACCGCGCCGGAGCCGGCTAGCGCGACTCGCAATTCGCGTGCGTCGACGCTGAAGCTGACAGGATCGACGTCGCCGCCGTAGAGCACACCCGGGATACGGCCGGTGCGACGCAAGCGCCGTGCCGAGCGTGAGCCGTCCGGCTCGCGACTTGCGACTTCGAGCTTTGTGGTTGCGGTAGCCATGAGGAGGTCGAGGACTTTAGCAATCCCCATCATTCGGGTCCGAGCCCACCGCCCGGTCACCGGATCAGCTTAGGGCGATTGGACCGTCTCGCAAGCCTGAGATCAGCCCTGCGAATTCAGCAGTTCCCTTCGTTTGGAATTGGTTTGCTGAGAACCAGTAGCGAGACCGAGATACCCGTGAGGAAACTACCGGTACGCCTGACGGTGGCGCACTGGACGACCGGCAGCCGCCCAAGCACGACCCAGGCCACGCGCGTGTGGCCGGTTGCGCCGGTTAGCGAGTAGGCGGTGGCAGAAGTGAGCGAGACGATCTTGATCGAGCCACGGCGTCGCAGATTCGTTGAGTTCCACTTGACGTCCGACACGCACCGGGAAATCGCGCGACAGCCTGACAGCTGCGAGAAGAGCGCCTGTTCGTTGCCCGAGGTCTCGGCTTCCAGCGCTGCGAGCACGTCGTCGCGTTCGACGTTCTCGGTCGAGAGAAAGCGGGCGAGCATCGCGCTAAGGACGAAAAAGGCCACGAGCACTAGGAGGATTGGCACGACATGTCGACGGCGCAGCCGACCGAAGAGGTCGCGCAACGGCGTCGGCCGCTGAGGCGATGGGACCGGCTCGGGCAGGCTCGAGACCGGCTCTGATGAGCTCACGATCGCCCGCTGCGGCTCAGAACAGCTGGTTCTCGCCGCCGAACACTTCGCTGACGGAATCGTCGGTGAAGATGCGGCGGATCGAGTCGGTCAGCAACTCGGCGCACGGCAGCACGCGGATGTTGCTTGGAATCCCCGGGCGCGCTGGGATCGTGTCGGTCACCACGATCTCCTTGAAGTCCGAGGAGGCCAGGTTCTCGAAGGCGTCGCCGGAGAAGACCGCGTGGGTGGCGGCCGCGTAGACGCTCTTGGCACCGGCGTCGAGCACTGTGCGAGCAGCGGCCTTGAGCGTTCCAGCCGTGTCGATCATGTCGTCGACGATCACGGCCGTCTTGTCCTTGACGTCACCGATCACGTAGCCGATCTCGGCTACCTGCTGGGCGGGTCGCTCCTTGTCGAGAATCGCGAGCTCCGCGCCGATCTTCGAGGCAAAGCGCTTGTTGAGCTTGACGCGACCGGCGTCGGGAGCGACGACGACAAGGTCTGAAAGGCCGAGGTCGGAGAAGTACTGGGTGAGCATGAACAGAGCGGTCATGTGATCGACCGGCTTCTGGAAGAAGCCCTGGATCTGGCCGGCGTGCAGGTCCATTGTGAGCACGCGATCGGAACCAGCTGCCTCGATCATGCGCGCCACCAAGCGGGCCGAGATCGGCTCGCGGGGGGCTGACTTCTTGTCCTGGCGGGAGTAGCCAAACCACGGCGTGACTGCGATCACTCGATGGGCGGAGGCGCCCACGGCGGCATCGATCATGAAAAGCAGCTCCATCAAAGAGTCGTTCGCGGTCACCCCGGTGGCGGGGTTGCCGCACGTAGGTTGCACGATGAATACGTCGGCGCCGCGGATCGACTCCTCGTAGCGGCAGTAGACCTCGCCGTTGGAGAACGTTTTCAGCGTGACCGGGCCCACGTCCACGCCGAGCTTTGCCGAGATGTCGACAGCAAGCTGTGGGTTGGCGCGCCCAGAGAAGAGCATCAGCCGCTTGTCGTAGTCGATCGGCAGGCTCGTCGGGGCCACCTGCGTGCGCGTATCGATCACGCTCATCTCCTCCGGGAGTGTAGAGACATCAGGCCTCCTCCTCCATCGGCGCCCTGCATAGCCCTCGAGGTTCTCTTGGCGTGCACGCGCTATCGCCAAAGCACCTGGGGGGACGTCATCTGTGACGACCGAGCCGGCGGCAGTGTAGGCATCGTCGCCCACTGTGACTGGAGCCACGAACGAAGTGTCCACTCCCCCGTGCACACCGCTGCCGATCTTAGTTCGGTGCTTGGCGCGACCGTCGTAGTTAGCTGTGATCGTGCCGGCACCGAGGTTCGTGCGCTCGCCGACGTCAGCGTCCCCTATATAGGAAAGGTGTGGCACCTTTGCCTTCTCACCGATGTCGGAGTTCTTGATCTCGACGAACGTCCCGGCCTTGGCGCCGTCGCGCAGCACGGCGCCGGGCCGCAGGTAGGCGAACGGGCCGACCGTGACACCAGCGTGCAGCACAGCCTCAGAGAGCCAGGACACGCGCACGCATGCCCCGTCGCCGATCTGCGAGTCGATCGCTGTTGTCGAAGGACCCATAACAACGCCGGCGCCGACAACCGTTGAGCCCTTCAATGCCGTCCACGGCTCGATCAGCGTGTCCTGGCCAATCCGCACGTCGACGTCGATGACGGTCGACAGCGGATCGACGATCGTGACCCCAGCACGCATGTGGCGCTCGGCGATAGCTTGCTGGGCGAGCGCACGTACCTGCGCGAGTGCGACGCGGTCGTTGACGCCCAACATCAGTCCCTCGTCCTCTATGAGGTTGGCCGCGATCGACTCGCCGTCAGAGCGCAGCAGGTCAAGTGCCTGGGGCAGGTAGAGCTCGCCCTGGGCGTTGTCGGAGGTGAGCCGCGGCAAGACAGCCAGCAAGGCCGAGCCGTTAAACACGTATATGCCGGAGTTGACCTCGCGAATCCGAAGCTCGGCATCGGTGGCGTCACCAGGCTTCTTGGTCTCCACAACGCGTGCCACTGAGCCGTCTGAGTCGTCGCGTACCACGCGGCCGTAGCCACTGGGATCCTCCAGCAGCGCCGTGGCTATCGTGGCTGCCGCGCCACTGCTCGTGTGCGCCTGAGCAAGCTCCTTGATCGCCTGGGCACTGACGAGCGGGACATCCCCGCTAAGGATCACGACCGGCGCCTGCGGGTCGATCAGCTCGGCTGCGGCTCTCGTGGCGCCGCCGGTGCCGTCAGATTTCGGTTGCACGACGATCTCAACCCCGTCGGGCAGCACCCTCTGCAGAGCGAGAGCTGGCGAGTCGACCACGACCACGCGCCCCGCGCCGGCCGCTTGTGCTGCTCGCACAGGCCACAAAAGCATCGGGATACCGCACAGATCGTGCAGCACCTTGGGCGTGCTGGAGCGCATGCGCGTGCCCTGGCCGGCGGCAAGGATCAGGACGGTGGGGGCGACCATCGCTACAGACTCTAGATGGAGCGGACGCTAGCGGGTCACCAGCGGTGCACTGGGGAGCCTGGACTCGAACCAGGACTTGAAGAGTCAAAGTCTCCCGGGCTGCCATTACCCCACTCCCCACCGCAGGCGGTCGTGTCCGCTGATGATGTCATGGGCGCCCCCGACGCGGCCCGATGAGGCGCTCCAAGGCGTAATTGCGCGCCAGAGATGGGCGCATAACACGACCGCTACATCTCGTCACGCACTCCTGCAAGAATCATTGCCGTGTCATGGGGTAGGGGCTCCGTGGTGAGGCGACTGAGGCGCACGGCGATTGTCGTGGTGCTCGCGTCGAGTGCCACGGCAATGTTGTTTGCACCAAGCGCGTTGGCGTGCAAGGGCATGAGCCTGCAGCCCGCACGTGCAAACCTCGCTCGCGTAACCGCGGCAACGCTATGCCTGATCGAGCAAGAGCGCCTGGCATATCGTCTCGAGCCTCTGCGCTCCAACGACTCATTGCGACGTATCAGCACGAAGCAGGCCGGCGAAATGGTGATCGGCGAATATTTCGGCGATAACAGCCTGTCGGGCTGGACGCCGATGCAACGCATCGAGGCCTCCGCCTACGCTGCACGCGCACGTAGTCTCTCAGCAGCGCAGAACATCGGTTGGGGTAGCGGGGCGCTCGCGACGCCGGCCGCAATGGTGCGCGCTTGGATGCTCTCGCCGCCGCATCGAGAGATCATGCTGAGCGGCGGCTATCGCAACATCGGCATCGGTGTCGCGCCCGCAGCGCCGCAGAGATCGACGGAAGGCCTGCCGGGAGCTACCTACGTGGTGGAGTTCGCCTCTCGCGACTGATCAGGAGCGTCGCGGCACACGGCCGCCGCGCGCGCCATCCTCGGATGCCGGCCCGCGTGCGGAGGAGATGCCCAGCACGCGCATCGCCTTCAACCCGAGGCTCAGCTTCTCGCGCCCGTCGCTGGAGCTGACGTCCAGGCCTGTCAGCTCGCGCACGCGCTCCAAGCGGTAGTAAACGGTATGCCTGTGGGTGAACAGGCGCTGCGCAGTACCGGCGACGTTGCCGTCGGCCTCCAGGAACGTCTCGAGCGTCTGCAGTAGGTCGGTCTCGTACTGCTCGTCGTAGGCCACGAGCGGCTCGACAGTCTCGGCGTAGAAGCGCTGCAGCTCACTCGGGTTCTCGCTCATCGCGCTCAGCAACAGGCGGTAGGCGCCCGTCTGCTCGAAGGCGAGGACCCCCTCTTGCGAGCCACCCTGGGCGACGTTGGCGGCGAGCAGCGCCTCATCGGCGGCGCGCGAGAGCTCGCTTGGGTCTTCGGCTATGCGGCTTCGCCCCAGCGCGAAGGTGTAGCCTGACAGGGCACTTTCCATCTCGCGCAGAACCGCTTCGGCGGCACGGGCGGCGACCGGCTCCTCGCTACCTGGCACCAGCAGCAAGATCTCGACGCCGGCGGCACCGTCGCGCTCCGAGAGAGCGGCGATCGAACGACCGACGACCGCGCGGGCGCCACGCTCAGCCACCGCGCGGGCGCGGGCGCGCCAGCCCTCCTCAGTCGGTGCCTGAGGATGAGCGCGGGCGACGATCACGCTTGCGCCGTCCTTCAGCTCGAGCGACAGCTCGGCTGCACGTGCGATCAGCTCCTCGCGGGGAATCTGGTTGCGAGCAAGGGCGGCACGCAGGAAATCGGCGGCTGCATGCTCGGAGGCCAGCTCAGGGGCGCGTACGCGCTCGACCTCGGAGGCGATCATCGTCACCAACAATCTGCGCACGAGCGGGCTTGGGTCGGTGCGCGCGCGCATGTGCAAAGTTCCCACGACCGCGTCGGCGACGCGCAGCGGCAGGCTCGTGACGTCATCGCCACCGGCAAGTAGCGAACGCTCATCGGCGCTCGAGCGCGCGGCGACCGCGATCGTCGCGCCCGCCGCGTCGGTCACGGCAAGGCTTGCGTCGAGAGCGCGCGAGGTGGCTCGCACTACCTCGGGCAAGCCTGCGCCCGACTCGACCGCCTCTGTGACGGCATCCAGCCCACCCAGCTCGGACATGCCTTAACCCCAGAGGTAGACGGCGAGGAGCGCCGCGAGCACACCGGCGCCGACGAGCACACCAAGTACGTACAGCGATAGGACCGTTGCCGCCACGCGCTCCCATATACGCGAGTAAGAGCCCCATGCCGGCACCAGGATCAGACCGACGTACAGGGCAAACCCAAAGACACCGGCGCATGCCGCCACGAGATAGGTGATGTCGTTTGTGCTCATGAAAATCGCATTGTTACGTACCCAGAGGCTGTACGCGTGCGAAATCGCTGTCCACGGACACGGCGGCGAGGGCGGCCGGCTCACGGCCGGTCAGGCCGGCAGCGGCACGTTCGGCGCGAGATAGACCATTAGCGCGCCCAAACAAGGCGACGACAGTGGGCCCGGAGCCGCTGACGAAGGCCGTCTCCGCACCGGCTTCACGAGTCTCCAGCAGCGTCTTCTCGATCGCTGGACACAGCCTTATGGCTGATGCCTGTAGATCGTTGTGCAACAGAGACATGTTGGCAGGCAGGGCTGATCCGAGCTCGAATGCTCTCACCAACATCTCGCGATGTTCCTTGAGATTGCCCGCATCACGGGCAATGCCGATTAGATCTGCGCTGCCATACACCTCGGCCGTGGAGAGCCCTGAGGCCTGTGCCAAAACCAGTACGCCAAGTGGCGAGACAGGATTGGGCAGTGCTTGCAACTGCTCACCGGCACCGGTCGCCAGCCAGCGCCCGGGCGTTACCTGCGCAGGTACATCGGCGCCCAGTTCGGCAGCGAGCACGAACAACAAATCCAGATCTCCCAGCCCCGAGGCAGCTGTGACTAGGCGCAAGGTCGCCGCCGCATCCGCGGAACCGCCGCCCAGCCCCGCGGCTATCGGTATGCGCTTGTCGATTCGCAGTCGGAGCGGGGGCGCATTCCAGCCCGTGGCGGCGCGAAACAGCTCAAGCGCTCGCGCCGCCAGGTTCTCGCCGGCCACTGCATCGCACACAACTTCATCGTGATCAGCACTCGCTGGCGTAGCTTGCAATACAAGCTCGTCGGCAAGCGAGATCGACTGCATCACACTTGCCAGCTCGTGGCGCCCGTCGGGGCGGGTCGGGCCGACGAACAGCCCCAGGTTGATCTTCGCGGGAGCCAGCACGCGCAGCGGCAAGGCAAGCGGTGAGGCGTTCACAGGTCAAGCACCTTTCCCAGCTCGACGAACTCTGCCGGCGCCAGCCGTTCGGCGCGCTCATCGGCTGGGTGACCGAGCTCGAGCAGCGCCGCGCGGATGTCCTCGCGTGCGTGATGTGTACCTGAGAGTACGAGCGATCTCGCCAGCGCCTTGCGCCGGTGCGCGAAGGCGCCGGCGACGAGCTTGCGTACCGCGGGCGTCGGCGCAGTAGCCGTGCGAACGATCTTCACCAACACCGAATCTACATTCGGCACTGGGCGAAACACGGTTCGCGGAATCGCCCTTACCACCTTCACCTCACCCGCCAGCTGCGTCAGCACCGAGCTGATGCCGTACACGCCGCTGCCAGGCGCCGCGGCCAGCCTCTCGCCTACCTCGCGCTGCACCATCACCAGCCACAAAGCCACATCTTCAAGCTCCTCGATCGTGCGCAAGATGACCCCGGCGGCGATCCCGTAAGGCAAATTGGCCACCATCTTGGTCGGCGCCGGCTGCATCGGGGAAAGGTCGAGGCGCATCGCATCGCCCCACCACAGCGAAACGTTGTCGAATTCGGCAACGCTGTGCTCTAGCGCACTGCGCAGGCGCTCGTCGAGCTCCACCACGTGCACTCTGCTCACACGCGGCGCTAGATACGCCGACAGAACTCCCTCGCCTCCTCCAACCTCCAGGACCACATCCTCTGCCAACAGCTCTGCCTCACGCCCTATCACCTCCAGGATGTTTGGGTCGCGCAGGAAGTTCTGTCCCAGCTCTCTGCTGCGCAGGCTGGCCCTGCCCCCCTTTTGGGCGCTCACCATCCGAAGACGCGCTTGGCGTTGCGCTCCACGGTCGCGTCGAGCTCAGCCAAGGACACACCGCGCAGCTCGGCGATGAGCTCTGCCGTGTGCGCCACGAAAGCGGGCTGATTGCGCTGTTTGCGCACCACCTGCGGGGTGAGATACGGTGCATCGGTCTCCACCAGCAAGTGCTCAGATGGCACGCACCGCGCCGCGTCGGCTAGGTCCGCGGCGCTTTTATAAGTGACGTTGCCGGCGAAGGAGATCATGTAGCCGCGCTCCACGCACTCATCGAGGCGATCGGGCATCGAGAAGCAGTGAATTACGACACTCAGCCCTTGAGCCTCTTTGGCCAGCTGCACGAGGGTGTCCTCGTCGGCGTCTCTCGTGTGGATTGTGAGGGGCGCGCCGTAAGTTCGAGCCAACGCTATTTGCGCAGAGAAAGCGCGCTTCTGGTCCTCCCTCGGCGTGTCATCTCGGTAATAGTCGAGTCCCGTCTCACCGATCGCGATGCAGCGCGGGTGCGCGGCCAGCGCATGCAGCTCGGCCAAATCGGCATCGTCAAAGCCGCGTGCTTCATTGGGATGGCGGCCGATGGCCGCGTACACCTGGGGAAAGGCCTCGGCGGCAGCCAGCGCGGCACGACAGGAGGTGCTGTTGGTGCCGACGGTTAGCATGCGCGTGACACCGGCCGCGACAGCCAGCTCAACCAGCTCGGCATCGGACTCCTCGCACAGGTACAGATGGGTGTGGCTGTCGATCATGAGCTCTTCGGGAACAGCGGCTCGATCTTTTGCACATGACGGATTTCTCCTTCGCCAAAGCCGGCGCCGCCGAAGGAGAGGTCGGTGGCGTCGAGCGCTTCTAGCAGCTTCTCGGTGGCGTCGGGAAGGTAGGGGTGCAAGAGCACGGATACGACCCGCAGGCCCTCAGCGAGTGTACGCAGCACGCAGTCCAGGTCCGCTGCGCGCTGAGGGTCCTTGGCCAGCTTCCATGGCGCCTGCTCCTCCACGTAGCGGTTCAGACGGCGCACGCGCTGCCAGATCTCATCGAGCGCGTTGGTCAGCTCGACTCGGTCGAGCAAGCTTGCCACAAGCTCTGGCAAGCCGACGAAGTCCTCTTGGAGCAGCTCATCGGGGTCACCGCCGACCACGACGCCGTCGCGATAGCGCGCGATCATCGCGATACTGCGGCTGGCGAGGTTGCCGTAGTCGTTGGCCAGCTCAGACTCGTAGCGCTGCTCAAAGGATGCCGTGGAGACCGAGCCATCCTGGCCGAAGGGCACGTCGCGAAGCAGGTAGAAGCGCAGCGCGTCGGAGCCGAAGCGCTCGATCACCTCGAACGGATCGAGCACATTGCCGAGCGACTTGCTCATCTTCTCGCCGTCCATCAGCAGGTAGCCGTGAACGAACACGCGCTTTGGCAGCTCAATCTCGGCGGCCATCAAGAGCGCCGGCCAGTAGACGGTGTGAAAGCGCAGGATATCCTTGGCGATCAGGTGCACGTCGGCAGGCCAGAAGCTGTCGGTAAGGGTCTGCTGTGAGGCAGCATGCCCCCCGCGCGCGCGGGGGGCATCGCGGTTTTCGACACCGACCGCCGCAACGTTCGCCTGCGCTGGGACAGGCGCGTAGGACAGCGCCGAGTAGTAGTTGAGCAGCGCGTCGAACCACACGTAGAAGACGTGCTCTTCATCCCAGGGAACCGGCACGCCCCAGGTGAGCTTGTGGCGCGTGAGCGGCACGTCGCGTAGGCCGGACTTGATGAACGACAGCGCCTCGTTGTAGCGGCTGCGCGGCGCCACGAAGTCCTCGTGTTCGGCATACAGCCGCTCTAGTGGCCCTTGGAAGCGCGACAGCGCGAAGAAGTAGTTGTCCTCCTGCTCGCGCGTCAGCTTGACGTGATGGATCGGGCACAACTCGCCCTCGTCGACTTCGTTCTCGGCCTTGAAGTCGGCGCACTTGGGGCAGTACCAGCCTTCGTATGTACCCATGTAGACGTGACCGTTCTCACGGACCCGCGAAAGGACGTCCTGCACCACCCGCATGTGCTCGGGGTCGGTCGTGCGGATGAAGAAGTCGTTGCTCGCCGCGATCTTGGGGGCCAGCGCCCGGAAACGCTCGGAGTTGCGGTCCGCCAGCTCCTGAGGCTCCACGCCGAGCGCGTGCGCAGCATCGGCCACGGGCTCGCCGTGCTCGTCGGTCCCCGTCAGAAAGAACACGTCATCGCCGCGCTGGCGATGGTGGCGAGCCAACACATCGGCGGCGATTGTCGTATACGCATGGCCCAGGTGTGGGGCCGCGTTGACGTAGTAGATCGGGGTGGTTACGTAGAAGGACGACATACCCCTCCCAGGCTACTGGCGTACTGCGACGGTACGCGGCGCAGCAGCCTCAAGAGGAGTCCGTGAGCGCCCCGTACAGCTCGTTTGCGCCGACCCCGGTGAGCTTGGATACGACACTCGCCGCCGGGCGTGCACGAGCGCCAGCGTCCACCAGTGTGTGCAGCGCCGTCAGCGCCTGCTCGCGATCGGCGCTGCCTGGCGCAGCGGCGCCCACGACGAGCACGATCTCCCCGCGCGGAGGGTGCTCGGCGTAGAAGGCCGCCAGCTCAACCGCACTCCCACGCCGAACTTCCTCGTGCAACTTGGTCAGCTCCCGGCAAACGACCAGCAGGCGGTTGGGATCGTGCTCGGCGAGCAACGCCAGCGTCGCCGCGAGGCGCTGGGGGGACTCGAATGCCACCAGCGTCTGCGACGCACCGACCAGCATTCGCTCCAGCTCAGAGCGCTTGCGCGGCAGGAAGCCGACAAACGACCATTGCTCTGAGGGCAGACCCGAGGCGACGATCGCCGTGAGCACGCTGCTCGCGCCGGGTAGCACTTCGACCAACAGGCCCGCCTCGATACAGGCCTGTACGAGCTTGTAACCAGGGTCCGATACAAGCGGCATCCCGGCGTCGGACACGAGCGCAATCACCGCACCTTCCCCGATCCGCGCGACTAGCTCCTGCGCACGCTCGCGCTCGTTGTGCTCGTGATAGCTCACGAGCTTGCCCACGATCTCGTAGCGGTCCAGCAGCACGCGCGTGCGCCTCGTGTCCTCGCAGGCGATCGCATCCGCGTCGCGCAGGGCGTCCAGCACGCGTAGCGTCACGTCACCCAGGTTGCCGATCGGGGTCGGACACACCACCAGTCGCCCTACTGCGCCATCCGGGGTGCTCATCCGAGGAATATAGGGTCCCGCCGCTCGCCGGCGAACTCCGATACGAGCCCCTTGAGACCGGGCCTGCGTCCGTCCGCACCTCATGGCAATCGCCCAGAGGCAGGGCACAGCGACCGCAGTCCAATGACCCAGCGACCCGAACGACTGACCACAGACCCGTGCCCCGCGAACCCAACGACAAACCGCAGTACAAGCGCTACCGCGCCGTTCCCCGCCTGCCTGGACAGCGCGAAGATGGGCTGGAACAGAGCGTCACGCCGAAGGGGCCGCGCCGACCACGCAAGCCTGGCGAGACACCCGCTGGACGCATTGCACCCCCGCGCGCGGGGGGAGGCGCGAACGTAACGACTAGGCGCCCCTGGCGAGAGCGCATAACCCCCAAGCGCATAATCCTCGGGCTGGTCGGGCTCGTCTTCGCCTGGCTCGTACTTTCGCTCCTCCTCTTCCTGATCAGTGCCCACTTCGAGCGCACTTCGCTCCCGTCCAACGTCGCAGGCGTGCTCGACCCCTCCGGCTTCCCGCTGACTTCGGCCAACAACATCCTCGTGCTCGGCTCCGACCGCCGCCAAAAGGACTCGAAGGAACCCGGAGCCGAAACGACGGGCTTCGGACGCTCGGACACGATCATGCTGATCCGCACCGGCGGCGGGCACGCGGCGCGTCTGTCGATCCCGCGCGACACGGTTGTGGAAATCCCCGGCCACGGCCTCGAGAAGGTCAACGCCGCGCATGAGTACGGGGGGCCGGCCGAGTCGGTGTCGGTGATCAAGCGCTGGCTCGACATCCCGATCAATCATGTGGTGGAAGTCAACTTCGAAAACTTCCCGCAGCTGATCGACGCGATGGGCGGGGTCACTTATAGCGGCGACTGCATCATCTCCAAGCTCGACGGCGGCTCGGCTAACGGCGGCTTCACCCTGCGCCTGAGCGCTGGTACGCACCACATCGACGGCAAGCAGGCGCTCGCCATCGCCCGCACCCGCGAGAATTTGTGCGCTCCAAACGAGACCGACATCCAGCGCGAGGAACACCAGCAGGCATTGTTCAACGACATGAAAGACCAGCTGCTCTCGCCTTCGAGCTTTCTGCGCTTGCCTTTGATCGCCTGGAACGCGCCACCGGCGATCATCTCCGACATGAGCGGGGCGGAACTGCTCGGCATGTTCGCGGCGCTGGCTGTCACCGGAACGCCGCCGACACAGGTACTCAAGCCCACCGGACAAACAACGCTGCCGGAAGGCGGAGAAGGCTTGACGGTCTCCGAAGCTGCGCGCCGTGCGGACGTGGCTCGGTTCATGGCCGGTTGAAGTCTCCGCAAGAGAGCGACAGCTCCGTACGGCGATGCAGCAAATTGCGAGTTTCCAGAACGCCCAGCTTAATCCGTCATGTACCTAATCAGTTTGGTACCGAACTAATCGTCCTGTTCCCAAAAACCCACCCCCTTTTGGGATCCACACTTTCGCGAACATCACCGCCCGTACACGGGGCTGGCCGAACAGGCCCCTACTTCGCTTACTTCGCGGCTGCGACCGACTTCGTGTCCGCTTTCTTCTCCGACTTGCCGGTGGACTCGCTCTTCTTGCTGTCGCCCTTGGCGGCGGAGTCGCCTTTGGAAGACATCGCCCGCGGAGGAGGAGTCCGAGGAGGAGGATCCCTCGCTCGAGGAGGACTCCCCCGAGGAGCCAGATGAGGACGACTCGCTCGAGGCTGCGTTCTCACGCTGACGCTTGCGCGTGCCGTAGTCGGTGTTGTAGAAGCCTTTGCCCTTGAAATGAACCGCCGGCGCGTGCAGCACACGCTCGACCGGGACTCCGGTCTCAGGGTCAACGGTGAGCGTGTCGTCGCTGAAAGACTGCTGCAGCTCGAACGTGGTGCCGTCGGGTCGTCTGTACTCGTAGATTGGCATGAGACCCGATTATAAGAGGGAGGCCCTGCTATCAGTCTGCTAAGGGCCAAACGGGAACGCTCTCGCGTCGGTAGCCACGAGCGAGCGAGAGTGCTCTGACCTCAGTCAGCCACTAGCGAACGAGCGCACTCGATGCCCGCTTGGATCGACGCGCTGAAGTCGCGATCGGGCTCTGAGATCATGCGCAATGCGAAGCCGTCACCGAGCGAGAAAAGAATGTCTGCCACGGCGTCCGGCTCGGCGTGCAGGCGCAACACACCGTCCCGCTGGGCCGCGGCCAACATCCCGGCCAGCCGCTCGCGTGTGCGGCGCAACAGGCTCGCGTACTCGACCGCGATGTCGGCGTTGCGCCGCGAGAGCGTGAACAGCTCGAACACGAGCGTCACGAAATCCGGGTCCTCCGAGATCGTCTCCTGCAGGTTCTCGGCCAGCAGCGCGACGAAATCGTCGGCCGTTTGTGCTCCCGCCAAGCGCTTCTCAAGCGCCTCGATGCGCAGCTCACAGTCGCGGCGTGCCGCCTCCACGAGCAACTGCTCCTTGGTGCCGAAGTAGTAATGCAACAGACCACGCGAGACGCCCGCCTCGCGTGAGACGTGATCGAAAGTCGAGCCTGCCGCGCCGCGCCGCGCGACGCTATGGCGCATCGCCTCGACGATGCGCTGTGCCTTCTCGCCAGAGAGCGAACGGGTCGACGAGCCAGTCGGCTCGTCGACCTCACGGCTCACTGGCGCGTCCTCGGCATGAGCACTATCGGTGTCAGCAGTTGCGGTATGCGTCATGTCAGGAGAAGCGCTAAGCGTCCGTGCTCACGCGGTGGGTACATCCGCTGGGGCTGAAGGGGACTCCTGCGCCGGCATGGTGGTGGAGCTGTAGTCGAACTCCTCCTCGGCGCCGAACAGCAGGTCGAGCACCTTCGAGCGCAAGTCCTCGCTCAGGGCCAGCGCCAGGACCGTGCCGACAACGATCAACAACAAGGCACGCCCGAGTCCGCCTTTGCGTTTTGACTTGGACGCCGGCTGCTTGATCGCATACGAAGCATCGCGCAGCGCAGTCGCCGCTTCGGAGAGCTCCTTCTGCAGCTTGCGATCCTCCAGCAGTGCCTTGCCTGCTGGCTTGCCGTTGCTGACACGTCCGTAGGCGCTGCGTCCTGCCGTGTATGCGGCAAGCAGGTTGTCGCGCAGCTGCTCGTCTTCGATCAGACGTTTGAGGTAGTCGCTGGAGCGCACCGCCTCACTTGCTTTGCCGATTCTGTCTTTTGCTGCCATTTAGCCACCGCCTCTTGCTATGAGCTTTGAAGATCTTGTCCAAATATACCCCCGTTGATCGGGGCCATACTCTTTTCGTTTCACGTACCCGACACATGAGAAGCTAAGCGCGTGCCCACCTTCCAGGCTACCGCCGCCTTCCTCGGCGGGCTGCTGATCGTCGGCGCGCTGGCCTCAGGGCTGGCTCAACGCTCATTTCTCTCGCTTGCCGCTCTGTTCGTGTTGGCCGGGTTTCTCGTCGGAGACGGCGGCTTGGAACTGGTCAGCTTCCGCGCCCAGTCCGGGTTTGTGGAGGACCTGGCGTTCGTCGCCCTGATTGTGATCCTGTTCCGCGACGGGCTGGAGGTCGAGGGCGAGATGCTGCAGCGAGCTTGGCATCTACCGCTGCGCAAGCTCGCGATCGCGATGCCGCTCACGGCGGGGATCATCGCCGTTGCGGCGCATCTGCTCGTCAAACTGTCGTGGACCGAGTCGCTGCTGTTGGGGGCGTTGCTCTCGCCCACCGACCCAGTGTTGACCTCGAGCATCGTGACCAACCCGCGCGTTCCACGGCTGGTGCGCCACTCGTTGAACCTGGAGTCCGGTCTCAACGACGGGCTGGCGCTGCCTGCCGTGCTCGCCTTTCTCGCGGCGCTCTCTAGCGAATCGAACAACTTCGTTTGGTGGCGCTTCGTCTTGCAGGATATTGGGCTTGGCTTGGTCTTCGGTGTCGTGCTCGGCTATCTCGCCTCGCTGTTGATGCCGCGCGAGCACAAGCGCCCGCTCGAGCACCCGATTCCCGCACATCAGAAGTCGCTTTACGCGCTCGGGGTGGCGTTTGCCACCTATGGCGTGACGGTGCTCTCTCCAAGAGGCAATGGGTTCATCGCGGTGTTCGTCGCGGCGATCGTGCTCGGCGTACGTCGCCCCGACTTGCGCCGCCACTTCGAGCAGCGCGCCGACGACCTCGTCGAGATCGTCAAGCTGGGCATCTTCGTGGTGTTCGGCTCGCTATTGACGCTGGACGCGTTGGGGAGCAGCGGCTGGATAGCGCTGGTCTTCGTAGCCGCCACGTTCCTGGTCGCCCGCCCACTGGCCGTTTGGGCCGCTCTGATGGGGACGGACACCGACAAGCAGACACGCTTGTTCATGGGCTGGTTCGGGCCGAAGGGAGTGGCGACGATGACCTTCTCTCTGCTGGTGCTCGACCAGCACATCGCCAGTGGCCAACGCATCTTCGACCTAGCCGCGCTGGTCGTGTTCTGCTCGATCGTGGTGCACGGCCTGAGCGACACGCCCGGAGCGAACTGGATCGCGCGGCACGCGGAAAAGACTCGCGGTAGCTAGGCGTGCAGCGCCGCTTGTTCCTGCGCCGAGGGGAACGCCCACGCGGCGCGCGACCGGCGCTCTTGGCGAAAGACGAAACGCAGCTGCTGCGGAGGCGCGAGCTGCGCCTCGTTTGGCCGAAAGGTGGCGCAGGGCTCGGCCAGCTCCAGTGCGCACAACAGGTTGCACCGGAAATAGCACTCATCGCATGTGACTTTGCGGGCGGCCCGCTTGCTCTGCGTCCTCGGCACTGACTCCCCTTTGGTTCGCGGCTTGACTGGTGCGCAGCGATCAAAGCACTAGCTGGGCGCCCGCTCAAGGGCAAGCGTGAAGCCTTCCCCGCAAACCGCGAAGAAAACGTCAAGGGCGTCATCATGCAAGGGGTGCGCGTACTCCTAACCGGCGTCAGCGGCTTCGCGGGGTCGGCCCTACTGCCTCGCCTGCTCGAGCAGGGCCACGATGTGCGCGCGCTGGCACGCGACCGTACGCGTGTCGAGTTGACGCTTGAGTCGATGACGCTCGACTCGGATCTCGATGCGACGCTCGCGGATTTCGAGCTTGTGATCGGGGACACCCTCTCCGGGGCGGGGATGGTGCAGGCGATGCATGACGTCGAGGTCGCCTATTACCTGATCCATTCGATGGAGCCCTCCAGCGGCGGAACAAGAGGGATCTCGTTCTCGGCGCGCGAGCGAGCATCTGCGCAGACTTTCGCCGACGCTGCGCGTGCTGCCGGGGTGCGGCGCGTCGTGTACCTCGGCGGCCCGCTGCCGTCCGAGCGCGCATCGACTCATCTCTCTAGCCGCTATGCAGTCGAGCGCATCCTGCTCGCCGGAGTACCAGGATCGGTAGCCCTACGTGCGTCAATCGTGATCGGCGCACGCTCGCGCTCATTTCGCTTTCTCGTGCGTCTAATCGAGCGTCTACCGATAATCGCACTACCAGCCTGGCGTCATTTTCGTACGTGTCCGATCGACGAGCGCGACCTTGTCGAGATGCTCGCAGCCTGTGCCTCCAACGAGGATGTCGCCGGACAGTCTCTTGAGATCGCCGGCCCTGAGACGCTCACTTACGGGGAGTTGGTGCAGCGCATCGCCGAGCTGATGATGCTGTCGCGTCCAAGCTTTGGGCTTGGAGTGAGTGTCACGCCGATTGCGGCACGCCTGGCCGCGGTGCTCACCGATGAGCGACCGGAGCTGGTGCTGCCGCTCATGGAAGGGCTCACCAGCGACCTGCTACCCAACGGATGGGCGCCCGCCACAGCCTTGAATGTGGAACTGCACTCATTCGACTCAGCCGTCGAACACGCGCTATACGAGTGGGAAAAGCGCGAACCGCTGGCTGCGCGATGAGCACTGTCTGCGCGTCGGTCGAGATCGCCGCCAGCGCCACCTCGGTGTGGGAAACCGTCATGGACCCTGAACAGCTTGGCGACTGGGTCACGATTCATCGCAAGCTGCGCCACCACGACGATGGAGCTCCACGGATTGGCTATCAGATGGATCAACAGATCCACATGAGAGGAGTCAGTGTCGATGTTCACTGGACACTGGTAGATTGCGAGCAGGGCGAGCGCGCTGTGTGGGAGGGTCGCGGGCCGGCCCGCTCGCGCGCTCGCACGGAGTATGTGCTGCACCCACTTTCCAGTGGCTGCACGCGCTTCGACTACCGCAATGAGTTCCACCCGCCGCTCGGCCCGTTTGGTGCGCTCGCGAGTCGCGCGCTGGTCGGGGGAATGCCCCAACGTGAGGCGACCCGCACATTGGAGCGTCTGCGCAGGCTGATTGAGCACTGATACTGAGCGCTAACACTGCTTAAACTCGGCAATAAACGATGGTAATTCGCTTGCATGTGCCTAACAGGTGCACGTGCAGCAAGGCAACTTGTGTAAAGTGAAGGCACATAGACCGTGCAACTCGACCTTCGGGTTGCATTCACACCCCAGTGAACAGGACACAACCGTGACTGACTTCCTTGACGAGAAGCGCCGTGAGATAAACGACCGACTGGCTGAGCTGAAGCCGCTGATCGACGAGTACACCCGCCTTCAGGACGCTGCCGCGGCCCTCGCGGGCGTTGGTGGAGCAGCTCCCAGGGCCGCCAGCACTCCGGCTGCTTCGAGCGCCACACCGGCCCGCCGCGGCCCAGGCCGCCCGCGCGGCTCAAAGAGCCGTACGACAGGCGCACGACGTGGACGTCCGCCCAAGGCAGCCAAGGCCGCCGAGGCAACCACGGCTGCCGCTACCCCCCGTCGCCGTGCGGGCCGTCGCAAGGGCAGTGGTACGCGTGCCGCCCAGGCCCTGCAGTTCGTCAGTGGACAGCCTGGGATCACGATCCCAGAGCTTGCCGCCAAGATGGGCATCAAGCAGAACTACCTGTACCGCGTACTCCCGGGTCTCGAGCAGGAAAAAAAGATAAAGAAGCAGGGCCGCGGCTGGCACCCAGCGTCCTAGGACAACATTTGATAAACGAAACGGCCGGGGCGCATTTTCGCCCCGGCCGTTTCGCGTTAAGGAGACGGTTTAGATGAGCCCCTGGCTCGAAACCGTGTCGCGCTCGCCGGTGAGCTCTGCCACCGATGCGTCGATCTTCGTACGGGAGAAGTCGTCGATGTCGAGACCCTGCACGATCGACCACTTCCCATTCGCACAAGTACATGGGAAGCCACTGATGAGACCCTCGGGCACGCCATAGGAGCCGTCAGAAGGGACGCCCATGGATACCCAGTCGCCGGTACCACTCACCCAATCACGCACATGATCGATCGCGGCGTTGGCAGCCGATGCGGCACTGGAGGCGCCGCGCGCCTCGATGATCGCCGCGCCACGCTTGCCGACGTTGGGCAGGAAGTCGTTTTCGATCCAAGCCTGGTCGTCGACGACCTTCGCCGCCTGCTCGCCCTTGATCTCCGCGTGAAAGAGGTCGGGATACATGGTGGGGGAATGGTTGCCCCACACACCCATCTTGCTCACGTCGCTGACCGATGCTCCCACCTTGTTGGCAAGCTGAGCAACCGCGCGGTTGTGATCCAGGCGCAGCATCGCGGTGAAGCGCTCGCGCGGAATGTCCTGCGCATTGTTCATAGCGATCAGGCAGTTGGTGTTGGCGGGATTGCCCACGACGAGTACCTTCAGGTCGCTGGCGGCATGCTCGTTCAGCGCTTTGCCCTGTCCGGTGAAGATCTTCCCGTTCTCGCTCAGCAGCTCGGCACGCTCCATGCCCTTCGTGCGCGGACGCGAGCCGACGAGCAGCGCGATGTTGGCACCGTCGAACGCTTCCTGCGGATTGTCGTGCAGGTCGAGGTTCGCCAGTAGCGGAAAGGCACAGTCGACGATCTCCATCGCCACGCCCTCGAGCGCGCCCATCGCCGGGGGAATCTCCTGCAGGCGCAGGTCGACTGGCTGATCGGGGCCAAGCAGTTGCCCACTTGCGATGCGAAACACGAGGCTGTAGCCGATCTGGCCGGCCGCGCCTGTGACGGTGACTCGTACGGGATTGCTCACGGATTCTCAGCTCCTGATTTGGGGTCGATTTTCAAGATAGTCGTGCGCAAGACTCGATCGGGCTCATAAGGACGTGTCTAGCATCCGGGCATGTCGATCTCTTTGAAGACACGTTCTCAAACGGACCGCGCATCTCGATCATGCCATCGCGCGCTTTAGGCTCTCGTCGATCGATGCAAGGAACTCCTGTGTGGTCTGCCACTCCTGGTCCGAGGCGATCAGGAGAGCGAGGTCCTTGGTCATCTTCCCTTCTTCCACGGTCTCCACGCAGACGCGCTCGAGCGTGTCCGCGAACTCGCTCACCGCGGGCGTGTCGTCCATGCGCCCACGCGCCGCGAGCCCGCGTGTCCACGCAAAGATGGAGGCGATCGGATTGGTGGAGGTGGGCTTGCCCTGCTGGTGCATGCGGTAGTGGCGGGTGACCGTACCGTGCGCGGCCTCCGCCTCGACGGTCTTCCCGTCAGCGCTCATCAGCACGCTCGTCATCAAGCCAAGCGAGCCGAAGCCCTGAGCAACCGTGTCTGATTGCACGTCGCCGTCGTAGTTCTTGCAAGCCCACACGTAGCCGCCTTCCCACTTCAGCGAAGCAGCAACCATGTCATCGATCAAGCGGTGTTCATAGGTGATGCCGGCGGCCTCGAAATCTCCCTTGAACTCGGACTCGTAGATCTCCTGGAAGAGGTCCTTGAAGCGTCCGTCATAACGCTTGAGGATCGTATTCTTGGTCGACAGGTACACCGGATAGCCACGATCGAGCCCGTAGCGCATCGAGGCGCGCGCGAAGTCGCGGATCGACTCGTCGAGGTTGTACATCGCCATCGCGATGCCTCCGTCAGGGAAGTCGTACACGTCCAGCTCGATCGGCTCACTGCCGTCGGCCGGCGTGAAGGTGAGCATCAGCTTGCCCGCACCCGGCACGACCATGTCGGTGGCGCGGTACTGGTCACCGAAGGCGTGACGGCCGATCACGATCGGCTTGGTCCAGCCTGGCACCAGGCGCGGGATGTTGGAGATAACGATCGGCTCGCGGAAGATCACCCCGCCGAGGATGTTGCGCACCGTGCCGTTGGGCGAGCGGTACATCTCCTTGAGACCAAACTCCTTCACACGCGCCTCGTCGGGGGTGATCGTGGCGCACTTCACCCCGACGCCGTACTGCTTGATCGCGTTGGCCGCTTCGACGGTGATCGCGTCCTCGGTGGCGTCACGGCTCTCGATCGAGAGGTCGTAGTACTTCAGGTCTATATCCAGATAGGGCAGGATCAGCTGCTCCTTGATGAAAGACCAGATGATTCGCGTCATCTCATCGCCGTCGAGCTCGACGACGGGGTTTTGCACCTTGATCTTGGCCATGTGTAGGTCCTCGGTTTTAGCTGACGGACGGGATCCCACTCGCCCCGGCGGGCGATGCTATCGCGCGGCGGGGGGAGGTCCCCCGTTGGGCGATGCCCCCCCCCGCGCGCGCGGGGGGCATCGCCCAAAACGGACCTGCCCACCCTCAAATGGGGCAACCTCCAGCCGATGGCGGCCCAACACTGCCTGCGGCGCTCTCGCAAGGGGTAACCTCTAGCCGATGGCGGCTGTAGGCAACCAAACACGCGCGGGGCACTGGCAGACTCACGCAGTTGCCAACCAGGTCCCTCAGCTGGAAGGGGTGGATGTCTTCTCCAGCAACCTCCCGCTCGTGGAGGCAACCAAGCGCGAGGGCGCCGCTTGGGCGTTATCACGGGCAGCCGAACTGGGCAAGTTCGTCGGCGGCGAGCCGCAACAGATGTGGGGGCGCCTGGCCAATGAGAACAAGCCAGTGCTGAAGACCCACGACCGCTACGGGCATCGCATCGACGAGGTCGAGTTCCACCCGGCCTGGCATCGGCTGATGAAGATGGGCGTCGAGCACGAGCTGCACTCGATGCCATGGACCAGCACAGAACCAGCACCGCACGCCGCGCGTGCTGCGCTGTACATGACCGCGATGCAGGCCGAGGCGGGCTTTGCCTGCCCGATCACTATGACCTTCGCTGTCCTGCCAGCGTTGCGCGCACAGCCTGAGCTGCTGGCCGAGTGGGGGCCATTGGTGACGGCCAATACCTACGACCCGCGCCTGATCTCGGCAAGCGAGAAGGGCTCGGCGATTGCGGGCATGGCGATGACCGAGAAGCAGGGTGGCTCTGATGTGAAAGCCAACACGACGCTCGCCAAGCCCTTGAACGGTGGCGGACCGAGCGCGGAGTACGAGATCGTGGGGCACAAGTGGTTCTGCTCGGCGCCAATGTCCGACCTGTTCCTTGTCTTGGCCCAGACCGACGAGGGTCTCTCCTGCTTTCTGATGCCGCGAATCCTGCCCGATGGCAGCCGCAACGAGTTTCACATCCAGCGTCTGAAGGACAAGCTCGGCAACCATTCCAACGCCTCCTCCGAGGTGGAATTCACCGGCGCTTGGGCACGGATGGTGGGCGAGCCCGGGCGCGGCGTGCCAACGATTATCGAGATGGTCGGACACACACGCTTGGACTGCGTGATCGGCGGAGCCGCCGGCATGCGCGCGGGAGTCGTAAACGCTATCTGGCACACGGCGCACCGTTCGACCTTCGGCAAGTTGCTCATCGACCAGCCGCTGATGCGCAACGTGCTTGCCGACCTGTGCATTGAGTCCGAGGCGGCAACGGCGCTGGCGATGCGTTTGGCGCGCGCCTACGACGAAGCCGGCGCCGAGGGCCCGGCTCAGGGCGAGAGCGAGCTGAGCGACGCGCACCTGTTCAAGCGGCTAGCCACAGCCGTCGGCAAGTACTGGGTCTGCAAGCGCGCCCCCAACCACGCCTTCGAGTCCTTGGAGTGCCTGGGTGGCAACGGCTACGTCGAGGAGTCCGGCATGCCACGCCTGTACCGCGAGGCGCCGCTTGCCTCGATCTGGGAGGGCTCGGGCAACGTCATGAGCCTCGACGTGCTGCGCGCGCTCGTGCGCACGCCGCGCACTTTGGAGGTGTTCATGCACGAGGTAAAGCAGGCCGAGGGCGCAGATGCGCGCTTGGACGAGCACGTCAAGAAGCTGGAGCGCCAGTTCTCGGACCCGATGACGCTCGAGATGCGCGCGCGACGCGTGGTCGAGGGCATGGCACTGGCGTTGCAGGGCTCACTGCTGGTGCGCGATGGCGCACCAGCAGTGGCCGACGCCTTCTGTGCCTCGCGCCTTGGCGGCGACGGGGGCCTCGAGTACGGAACGCTGCCGGCCGGCAGCGATTTCCAGGCGATCATCGAACGCAGCCGCGTGCAGATCTAAGCGCCGGGCTCGAGCGCACCACAGCCTAAGATCAAGTTATGGCCACAAGAGCACCGCGGCGTATGCCCGGCAACATCCAGGTGGCGCGCATCTTCGGCATCAGGGTGGGCGTCAGCATCAGCTGGTTCTTTGTCCTCTTCTTCCTGATCCTCTACCTGTCCCAGTATTTCCACGACATACTGGGCGGATCGAGCAGCACGGCATATGTCGTGGCCGTCGTCGGCGCGCTCGGCTACTTCGGCTCGCTGATCCTGCATGAGCTGGGGCACGCGCTGGTCTCACGGCGCCTGGGTATCCCGATCCTTGGCATCGACCTGTGGTTCTTTGGAGGCATGGCACGTCCGGCGCGCGAACCGGAGACGCCGGGCGAGGAATTCAAGATCTCCGCTGCCGGCCCCGCGGGAACGCTGCTGGCGCTGCTCATCTGCGCGGTGGCGACACTCGCGCTCGCCCCCGGCGGGCACTTCTTCGGGGCCCTGCTGCTGGAAGAAGGCTTCACGATCACTCCGGCGGTTGCGCTCTTGGCCTGGCTTGTCTTCATCAACGCGGCACTCTTGGTGTTCAATCTGGTGCCGGCCTTTCCACTTGATGGGGGGCGCATCGCGCGCGCCGTCATCTGGTGGCGTACCGGTGACCGCCATCGCGGCACCCGCATCACCGGCCGCGCCGGTCAGGGCTTTGCCATGGTGCTCGGTCTCGTGGGATTGCTCCTCCTGCTCGAGGGTGAAAGCTTCGGCCTGTTCACGCTCGTGCTCGGCTTGATCCTCTACCAGGCATCCGGTGGCGCGGTGATGCAGGGGGCGATGGGGCAGCGCATCCAGAACGTGCGCGTGAAGGACATCATGGATCGCGAGCCGACCACGATCCCCGCCGAGCTGAAGCTGCTTGACGCCCAGGAGCAGTTCTTCGCCCGCTATCGCAGTCCTTGGTTTGCGGTCGTGGACCATGCACGCCACTTCCTCGGCGTGGTGCGCTCGGAGCGAGTCGACGCGGAGATCGCGGCCGGTCGGCCGGCGCTCGAGATCGGCGACGTGCTCGAGCAGGACCTGCAGGTGCGCATCGACGAGCACGAGCCGCTGGAGTCGCTGCTGCGCAGCGAGGGCCTTGGCCGGCTCGGCGGGATGGTCGCCGTGGATGCCGATGGCATCCTGCGCGGGACCGTCACCGTCGCCCAGATCCGCCAGGCGCTCAATCCCGCCGGCGGACTTGCCGGCGGGCGTTCATAAAAACTTGATGCTCACCGCGCGCGTGCGGGAGGCATCCCCCGTTTCGGGATGCCACAGCCTCAGGGCACGGGCAACTTCGCAGGACGCGATGCCCCCGCGCGCGCGGGGGCATCGTCCATTTCAGAACATGCAACACCCCCGGCGCAACGGCTTCTGTGAAGCATGTGGCGATCCCCGTCCGGTCCCGCGTTATAGAGTCCAGGCCGCAGACACCAGCCCTCTCCTTCGAGCCCCCAGGAATCCATGCCAGCACATGACGTATTGATTATCGGCGCAGGTCTCGCGGGCCAGCGTGCCGCGCTCGCCGCCGCGGAGGCCGGCTCGAGCGTCGCAATTCTCAGCAAGGTCCATCCGGTGCGCTCCCACTCGGTGGCGGCCGCCGGCGGCATCAACGCCGCGATCAACGTCGCCGACGATTGGCGCTCGCACGCGTACGACACCGTCAAGGGCTCCGACTTCCTCGGCGACCAAGACGCGATCGAAATCATGTGCTCGGAGGCACCGCAAGAGGTGATGCACCTTGAGCACATCGGTGTGACCTTCCATCGCAACGACAACGGCGAACTGGACCTGCGCGCCTTCGGCGGCGCTTCGATGAAGCGCACCGCCTACGTCGCAGACATAACCGGGCAGGCGATCTTGCATGTGCTCTACGAGCAGCTGATGAAGCACCACGAACAGGTGGAGCGCTACGAGGAGTGGTTCGTCACCTCGCTCCTGCAAGACGATTTGGGGCGCTGCTGTGGAGTGGTCGCGCGCGACGTGCGCTCAGGGCGCATGGAGACCCTGCAGGCTAAGAACGTGATCCTCGCCTGCGGCGGCGCTGGCCAGGTGTACTCGCCCACGACCAATGCCTTGATCGTGACCGGTGACGGGATCGCCCAGGCGTATCGCATCGGGGCTCCGCTGATGGACATGGAGATGGTCCAGTACCACCCGACCACGCTCGTGGAGAACGGCCTGCTGATCACCGAGGGGGCGCGCGGCGAGGGTGCCGTGCTGTTGAACTCCGAGGGCGAGCGCTTCATGGAGAAGTACGCGCCCAACAAGATGGAGCTTGCCTCGCGCGACGTTGTCTCTCGCGCCGAGCAGACCGAGATCCTGGAGGGACGCGGCGTCGGCGCCAACAAAGACGGCATCTACCTCGACATCACGAAGGTGCCGCGCAAGCGCACGCTGGAGGCGCTGCGCGAGATCGTCAACATCGGCAAGGACTTCGCCGGCGTGGACATCACGCGCGAGCCGATCATGATCCGTCCCGGCCAGCACTACATCATGGGCGGCGTGAAGACCGACGTGAACGGCGCTACCTCGGTCGAGGGCCTGTACGCCGCCGGTGAGGTTGCCTGCGTCTCGGTGCACGGCGGCAACCGACTCGGCGCCAACTCGCTGCTCGACACACTCATCTTCGGCCGGCGTGCAGGCGTTCATGCGGCGGCACGGGCGGCAAGCATGGCCCTGCCCGACGCCAGCGACGCTCAGCTGCGCGAGGACGTGGCCATGATCGACGCGATCATCGCCCGGCCGCGTAGTGGCCGGCGCGTGTCTGAGATCAAGCGCGATCTCGGCGAGACGATGAACCAGTACGTCGCCGTCTATCGCGACCAAGAGGGCCTCGACAAGGCGTATGAGATCGTCAAGCGCCTGCAAGCGGAGTCCAAGGATGCCTACATCGACGACAAAGGCACCGTCTTCAACCAGGACGTGCTGGGGGCGATCGAGCTTGGCTACATGCTCGACTGCGCCGAGGCGACCGTCGTCGCAGCGATCGAGCGCAAGGAGTCGCGCGGAGCGCAGTTCCGCACCGACTTCCCCGAGCGCAACGACGAGGAGTGGCTCAAGCACATCGACGTCAGCCTCAATGGCGACGGCCCAGAGGTGACCTACTCGCCGGTGACGATGACCCAGTGGGAGCCGGAGGAGCGGAAATACTGATGGTCTCGACCCTCGTGCTAGATACCGTGCTCAGCTTGACCTCGACAATCCATCCCATGCCCGATGTGCATCGTCCGATCCAGAAGGAGCGCGCCTGATGGCCGAAACCCACAAGCCACCGGAGCAGTTCACGCTGCGCATGCGCCGCTATGACCCAGAGTCGGGCGAGGCGCCCTACTGGGACGAGCACACGATCGAGCTGGAGCCCCACCGCTCGGTGCTCGAGGGCATTCTGCAAGCCAAGGCGAAGTTCGACGGCTCGATCGGGATCCGCTGCTCCTGCCGTGCTGCCATCTGTGGCTCCTGCGGCGTGCGCATCAACGGCGAACCAGGGCTTGCCTGCCACACCCACCTCGACCATGCGCGTGCGTCGAGCAAGGACGGTGTGATCGAGGTCGAGCCGATGGGCAACATGCCCGTGATCAAGGACATGATCGTCGACATGGACGCCGTGCACTGGAAGAAGGTGCAGCGCGTGACCCCTTGGCTGATCAACGAGGGGCCCCAGCCTGAGCGCGAGCACATCGTGCCGCGTGAGTCGATGGTCGACGTCACGCAGACGATGGCTTGTATTCAGTGCGGCGCGTGCGTGTCGGACTGCCTGGCGATGGAGGTCGATCCTGGCTTCATCGGGCCGGCGGCGCTTGCCAAGGCGTACCGCTTCGTCGGCGACCCGCGCGATGAAGAGCAGCGCGAGCGCCTCATCGATCTCTCAGAAGACGCGCACGGGCTCTACGACTGCACGCACTGTTTCAAGTGCGTGGAGGCGTGTCCCAAGGACGTCAACCCGATGGGCCAGATCATGCGGTTGCGCCGGATCGCCGGGGCCGACCAGCACATCAACGACCACAACAACGGGCATCGCCACGAGGAAACGGTTGTGACGCTCATCAAGGACTACGGGCTGCTTCACGAGGCGGAGATGATCCCGCGCTCCTACGGCGGCAACTCGTGGTTTGGCAAGTTTCACCCCGCTGCCGGGAAGGAGCTGCTCAGCTCCCTGCCGGTGGTAATTCGCGGGTTGATGAAACGCAAGGTGAACCCGAAGATCGCGATCTTCGGCCACAAGATCCCCAAGCAGGACTTGGACGCGGTGAAGAGGATCTACGAGAAGGTCGAGAGCCGCCCGGAGCGCTATGAGCTCAACCTGTATGTGAGCGGCGAGGACGAAGAGACCGAGCACACGCCGGCCATCGTCGGCGCGAGCGAGTCGACGGCACCCGAGGCAAGCGCATGACGCCATCCGCTCAAACGGCACCTGAAGGGAGCATCAGATGAAGGTCGCCTACTGGCCCGGTTGTGTGAGCCGCGGCTTCACCCCCGAGCTGCACGGCTCGATGGCGAAGGTCGCGCCGCTGCTGGACATCGAGCTCGTCGAACTGGAGCGCGCGAGCTGTACCGGGTGCGGCGTGATCGCCGAGCACAACCAGGAGCTTGCCGACACGCTCAACGCGCGTACCTTCGCGCTCGCTCAGCAGGTGGACGGGGCGGAGCTGATGATGAACATCTGCTCCACCTGCCAGGGCGCGCAGGGCGAGTGCCAGGAGCGCTTGGACGCGAACGCCGAGTACAGGGCGCACGTGAACTCGACGCTAGCAGACGAGGGCCTCGTATACGAGAAGGGCCTCACCAACAAGAACTTCCTGTGGTTGCTGGTCGAGGAGATCGGGTTGGAGAAGCTGAGCTCGATGGTCAAGCGGCCCTTGACCAACCTCAAAGTGGGGCCGTTCTACGGCTGTTACATCGTGCGGCCGCGCAACCGTTTGGGGATCGATGAGGAGCACCCGCGCGACCACTACCTCGAGCAGCTGATCGAGGCACTCGGCGGCACGGTGATCGAGTACGCCGGGATGCGCAAGTGCTGTGGCTTTCCGATCATCACGATGAACAAGGAAGCGTCGCTCAAGCAGGCCGGACGCCACCTTGGCGACGCGGTCGACGCGGACGCCGACTGCCTTGTGACGCCGTGCCCACTGTGCCACCTGAACCTCGACATGCAGCAGCCGCTCGCCGAGAAAGTAGTGGGACGCGATTTGAATATGCCGGTGTTGCATCTTCCCCAGCTGGTCGGCCTTGCGCTCGGATTGGAGCCGAAGGAGCTCGGGCTCTCCCGTCACGTGGTCAAGCCGACGTCGGTTATCGACTGGTCGACTTCCGTGGTGGGCGCGGCGGCTTGATGCGCTGCGTGTGCGCGCGGGGGCCCCGAAAACGGAACATCACCCACCCACGCGTCGCCCTGTTGGCGCATAGGCTGCACCCGTGCGCGTCCTCACAGTCGTAGGCAACCGGCCGCAGTTCATCAAGGCAGCCGCGGTCTCTGGGCCCTTGCGCACCGTGCACGAGGAGATCCTCGTGCACACTGGCCAGCACTACGACGACTCGCTCTCGAGCGTTTTCTTTTCAGAGCTCGGACTGCAGATGCCCGAGCGAGAACTTGGCATCGGCGGCGGCTCGAACACCTCGCAGACCGCGCGCATGCTGGCGGCGCTGGAGCCGCTGCTGGCTGAGGTCGAGCCCGACGCAACGCTCGTCTACGGCGACACTAACTCAACGCTTGCGGGCGCATTGGCAAGCGCCCAGCGCGGCGTGCCGGTGGTACACATCGAGGCCGGCATGCGCTCGTTCGACCGTGCGATGCCGGAGGAGCTCAACCGCGTGCTCACAGACCACATGAGCGAGCTGTTGTTGTGCGCGTCCGAGACGGCGGCCGAGAACCTCAGGAAAGAGTCGGCGCACGGGAAAATCGAGGTTGTAGGTGATGTGATGATCGATGTTGCGTTCAAGTGGCGCACCGCCGCTGGAGCGAACAACGAAGCTCTCGCCGGTTTTGACATCGAGGGCGGCGACTACCTGCTGCTGACCGCCCACCGCGCCGGAAATGTCGATGATCCACGACGCCTTCAGATGTTCGTAGATGTCGTGGCCTCACTGCCCGGACGCGTGATCTTCCCGGTGCACCCGCGTACACGCGCGCGCCTACGCGAGACGGGTCTGCTGGAGCGGCTTCAAGCACTCGACGGGGTGACCCTGTACGAGCCGCTTGGCTATGTGCGCTTCAGCGCGCTGGTCCAGAATGCGCGCGCGGTGCTGACCGACTCTGGTGGCGTCCAGAAGGAGGCGTACCTTGCCGGGGTGCCCTGCATCACGCTCAGGTCCACCACCGAGTGGGTGGAGACCGTCCAGAGTGGCTGGAACATGCTCGTCGATCTCGATATAGAGCTTGTTCTCTCGGCCCTGGCACGACCCGTTCCCCAAAACCATCCCCAGCTCTACGGCGACGGCAAAGCAGCCGAGCGCTGTGTGGCCGCGATCGGGACACTTACGTCAGGCGCGGGTAGAGAGCGGCTCTCTGACGTGGGACTACAGTCGTGAGCGACGCGGGCGCGCCAAAAACACCCCCCAACACTGGACAACCGCAGGTTGTCCGAGTCAGCGAGCAGTCCGTCAGGATAGGCGTTGTCGGCCTCGGCTACTGGGGGCCCAACCTCGCTCGCAACTTCGCGGCAATCGACGGCTGCGAGCTGACCTGGCTCTGCGACGGCTCTGAGCAGATCCGCGCGAAGCTGGCCGACGCATTTCCTGGGGTGAGTACCAGCGCCTCGATCGACGAGTTGCTCGCCGATTCCGAGCTCGATGCGATCGTGCTCGCCACGCCCGTGCCCACACACGCAGAGCTGGCCGCGCGCGTGCTTGAAGCCGGCAAGCATTGCTTTGTCGAGAAGCCGCTGGCCACAACCGTCGCCGACGCGCAGCAGGCAGTGGACGCCGCCGAGCGAGCTGGGCGCATCTTGATGGTGGGCCACCTGCTCGAGTACCACCCCGCCGTCACTCGTTTGAAGGAGCTGCTCGACGCGGATGAGCTGGGCTCGCTCTACTACGTGTATGGCAACCGCGTCAACCTCGGCAAGCTGCGCGCCGAGGAGAACGCGTTGTGGAGCCTTGGCGCGCACGACGTGTCGGTCGTCTTGCACCTGATCGGCGAGGAGCCGATGGAGTGCTCCGCGCACGGTGAGTCTTATGTGCGTGGCGGTGTCCAGGATGTCGTCTTCTGCTACCTGCGCTTTCCCTCTGGGCAGGTCGCTCACCTGCACCTCTCCTGGCTCGACCCCCACAAGGAGCGGCGCATCACCGTCGTCGGCTCCAAGCGCATGGCGACGTTCGACGACATGCGGACCGAGGGCAAGCTGACCGTCTACGACATGGGCTTTGACGAAGACGCAAGCTCATGGGGCGAGTACATAACCCGCGCCGGCGAGTCTTTCTCCCCGCGTCTGGCCAACGCCGAGCCCCTGCGCCTCGAGTGCCAGCATTTCATCGACTGCATCCGAGAAGGTAGGACACCGCGCTCGGATGGGCATAGCGGTCTGCGCGTGGTGCGCGTGCTGGAGGCGTTGCAGCGCTCGCTCGAGCAATAGGCATCGGGTAGTGGCCGAGCCCCTGCTCGGTATCTAGGTATTCATTTGTGCTCTCAATAGGCCATCCTGCCGAAGCCTCCCGCAGCTGAGTCCGCGCTGAGGACTAACCTGCCACGCGATGCACCCCTATCGCGGCTGGCCGTTTCTCACCTCGCCTCAGCACCCGACGCTCTCGGCAGTGGGGGCCGTCTTCATTCACGGAGGCATCAGCCTCTTCGTGGTCCTGCCTATTGTGCTGCGCAGCGACAAACGAGTGCTCTACGGAGTGCTTGCCTTCATCGGCGGACCCGCGGTCGATCTCGATCACGTCGTGGCCGCCGGCAGCTTTCGCCCGCACGCGCTCGAGACCTTGGGCCACCGGCCCGATACCCACAGTCTGCTGTTCGCGCTTGTGCTTACGCTGCTGGTCTACCTCATTAGTCGCAATATGCAACTCAGTTGGTCGATATTGGCGATCTTTGTCTCTCACCTGCTGTTCGACGCGGCCGGCGGAGACGAGTACTGGTTGTACCCGCTGAAGCACCCCAACTCGATCCCGTGGCTTGCCTGCCCGATTGGGATCGCGCTGCTGTTTTGGGTCAGCACGCGCGTGGTCTCGATCGCATCGCACGAGCGCAGCGGCAGTGGCCAGCGCCTCCCCGCCCAGACTTGACATTCCACTAGCGGGAATCTTTCTTTCCGTCAGTTGAAATTTTGGCCAAATGGCCAAACCATTATCTCATTCCCCTGAACCAAGATCTCACCCTTTTGAATCAAATTTAAATGTGAAAAGACGCTTTCCAATATTCGTCCAGTCTGCTAGGGTGCGGCTCAAGCACACCTGGTAGGCACGGTGGGGCCGACCAGCGGGTGGTGGCCAGCAAGCGAGCTTCTTAGGAGGTCTCTTACCGCAGGGAGTGTCTAACTCCCCGCAATGCGTTTGGCTTTGCAAAAGAGAGCCGACGAGTTACGCGTTTGTAAGACACACATATTCGGGGTCGGGGGAGGGTTGCATGGAAGCGACTAAAGGACATCAGGCTATGAGCGGTTTTGACGAGTCGCAGTTGGCAGGTAGCAGGCTTGCCGCAGGGACACAGGTAGGGCATGTAGACGAACAGGTCGTGAGCGAAGCTCCCGAGCCTCAGGCACGCGCCAGAACGCCGATCGTCGGCGCAACGCATCGCTCGGGCAAGGACGGGGCGCCAGCAGGATGGCCGCAGGTGAGCGTGGTCATTCCCACCCTCAACGAGGCTCAGAACCTGCCACACGTGTTTGCGAAGCTGCCCCGCGACCTGCACGAGGTGATCGTCGTGGACGGCTTCTCGACCGATGACACGCTCGATGTCGTGCGTCTGCTGCGCCCCGACGCCAAGATCGTGCTGCAGCAGAACCGTGGCAAGGGAGACGCGCTGCGCTGCGGCTTCGAGGCCGCCACAGGCGACATCCTCGTGATGCTCGACGCGGACGGCTCAGCCGACCCGAGCGAGATTCCCGCCTTCGTCGAGACGCTTGTAGCAGGGGCAGACTTCGCCAAGGGCTCACGCTTTCGCGAGGGAGGTGGAAGCTCTGACATAACGCCGCTGCGACGCACGGGCAATCGCGCGTTGAACGGACTCGTGAACTTCCTCTTCCGTACCTCCTACTCCGACCTCTGCTACGGCTATAACGCCTTCTGGCGACACTGCCTTGGCGCGATGAGGGTCGACTGCACAGGCTTTGAGGTGGAGACGCTGATCAACATCCGCGTCGCACGCGCCGGGCTCGATATCCGTGAGGTGCCGAGCTACGAGAGCGACCGCATCTACGGGCAGAGCAACCTACGCACGTTCCGCGACGGCGGGCGTGTGCTGCGCACGATCGTACGCGAGCGCCTACGCCGCACCTCGGCCGACGTCAAGGCCTACCAGCATTCCAGCGAGGAGATTCACCGTCACGTGATGGATACGGTGGCCGACAGCATGGAGGCAGCGCCCGTAGAGGCGAGTTGACAAAGGCCCCTGCTCGGCCAACCCACTCACGCCGCTTCTGTTGCTGCGATCGTTTGACGGCGATGAGCTCTCGAGCAATCCCGGTACTGCTCTATCACGCAGTACCCGACAACGCTATCGCCGACGATCCGTTGTCGGTCCCCTATGAGCAATTCGCCAGGCACGTGGATGCGATCGTAGACAGTGGGCGGACACCGGTCAGCGTGGCTGAGATCGCCGCCAGCCTGCGCGGCGAACGCCCACTTGCGGAGCACGCGGTGGCCGTCACCTTCGACGACGCCTACGAGGACACGGCGCGTGCGGTCGAACTGCTGCGCGAGCGCGGGCTGCGCGCAAGCGTTTATGTGACAACCGGTCAAATCGACAGTGGCCGGATGATCCGCCGCGAGCAGCTTGAGCAGCTTGCACAGCAGCCGGAGATAGTTGAGCTGGGAGCGCACACAGTCAACCACCCGCCACTGGACGAGCTTGGCATCGAGGAGATAAAGCACGAAGTGTCAGACAGCAAGCAAGCTCTGGAGCAGATGATCGACCGCAGCGTCGACACATTCGCCTATCCCTTCGGCGCGTATGACGCGCGTGTGCGCACGGCGGTCATCGACGCCGGCTTCAGCTCGGCCGCGGCGGTCAAGAACGCTCTCTCTCACCCCAACGACGATCCTTGGGCGATCGCGCGCTTCACGGTCGGCACTGCCACCAGCCCAGAGCAGATCGCTCAGATCCTCAACGGCCAAGGGGCCCCCTATGCGTGGCAGGGAGAGCGGCTGCGTACCCGCGGCTACCGGGCCGTGCGCAAATTCAGGCGCCGTACCGGCCTGGGAGGTGGAGCGTGGCAGTGAGCGTGCCCCCGATACCTCTCTCACAGACCTCGATCGACTGCCTCGACGGTCAGACGCCTGTCGCCGTGCGCACAATCGACATCGAGCAATGCCCGAGCGAGCTGCAGTTGCCGCTCAGCAGCGGTGGACATGCCTACCGTCAGCTGCTAGTGCTCGTGCGTCAGGACGGCTACCCACTTGGCTGGCGCTCCTTTCCGGTCGACCCTGACGGCATGGTCTCACTCGAAGGGCTGGCTACCGGACCCATAGAGGTTGGCCCGGCCGACACTGCCCAAACGCCGGAGCCAGAGACACGGCCGCTGGTGAGCGTGGTCATTGCGACCTGCGCTGACGTCAAGACCGCGGTTCGTTGCGTCGAGGCGATCCAATCGGCCGCGAACGGTCCCTATGAGGTGATCGTCGTAGAGAACAGGCCTGCGCACTCGAAGGTCAAGTGCGCCCTTGACGAGCGCTTCGCCGGCGACGAGCGAGTTCGCTACGTCGAGGAGCATCGCCCGGGCCTCGCCTGCGCTCGTAACGCCGGCCTACGTGCCTCGCGTGGCGAGCTGGTGGCGTTCACCGACGACGACGTGACCATCGACCCAGCCTGGCTGCCGGCGATCCGCGCCACCTTCGCGGCAAGCCCGGATGTCGATTGCGTGACGGGGCTGATCCTTCCGCTCGAGCTCGAGACTCAGGCGCAGTTGCTGGTGGAGCGCTTCGCCGGCTATGCCAAGGGCTTCCTTCCACGCATCTATGCGCTCGAGCAACCACCGCCGGACCAACCGCTGTTCCCCTACACCGCCGGCTATTTCGGATCGGGGGCCAACATGGCGTTTCGCACGGCAGCGCTGCTTCGGCTCGGCGGTTTCGACCCGGTTTTGGGAACCGGCACTCGCGCGCGCGGCTGCGAGGATCTCGACATCTGCATCCGTGTGCTGAACGCCGGCAGCCGGCTGGCCTACGAACCACGCGCGGTAGTCTGGCACCGCCATCCCGACACCTATGCACATCTACGACGACGCGCCTTCGACTACGGCACGGCCCTTGGCGCGATGTTGACCAAGCACCTGCTCATTGGGCCTAACCGTTGGGGAATGATCTCGCGTATGCCGCAAGCCGCTCGTTACTACACGGCCTCCGGGTCGCGCAAGAACGCTACTCGGGGAGATTCGTTTCCGGTGGGCTTGACCCGTCTAGAGCGAGCTGGCCTACTTTATGGCCCGCTGGCCTATATGGTCAGTCGCTTGGAGGCGCTGCGGTGAGCTTGCACCCAGCAGCGGATGGCGGTCACGGCGAGCACACTCCAGCCGGTCCCCAGGCAGCAACGCATGAGTCGCGCACCGGCTGGCTGGGCGCCCCGCGCCGCTGCGCCACCGCCGACGGTCTGCTGCTTGTGCTCGCGGCCGCCACCGTGGCGGTATGCATATTGCAGTCTCACGGTGCGGCACGGCTGTTGCTGGTGCTGGCGGCGGCGTGCCTGATTCCTGGCGGTGCGCTACTCACGCGCCTACCGGTGGAAGACGGGCTCGAGGCATTCGGACTGGCCGTGGGCTTCGGTTTCACGATCGAGGCTTTCGGCGCGCTGGCGATGGTGTGGACGGGTTGGTGGCATCCATTTGGGTGGGCGATCGTACTCGGCCTTGTCGCTTGTGCCGTGCTCGCTGTCGATTTGCGACGTAACGTCGCGATAATCAGGAAACCCGTTTAGTGTCTGCTAAGCACAGCAGGGCGGTGACGCTGTGAGCACGTTGCTTCAACCCGTCACCGTGCAAGACGCCCCCACGTCAGCGCCGCCACCTGCGCTGACTTCCGGCTCGCGACTACGCATGCTGGTGCTGTCCCTTCCCATGCTGGTGGCGCTCGTCCTCTGGCGAGTATCGCTACTCCACGTTAATCCCTATGACCTCGGGGACTATGGGCTCCCCCCTTCCCTGCCGATCACCTGGTATCTCTCGCTAACCTTGGCTGTCGTAGGCGCAGTCGCTGCGATCACCATGCGTCGCTCAAACGGCCTGATCATGGTTGGTTATGTAGTAGTCGTCGCCGTCATCCTCTTTGGCACCGTCCCGGCACTATCGGCCCAACCACACTACGCCTGGGTCTACAAGCACATCGGTGTGGTCCGGTATCTCGAGGCGCACGGGAAGGCCAATCCCAATGTGGACATCTACAACCGTTGGCCTGGTTTCTTCGCCCTCGGAGCCGTCTTCTCGCAGCTCGGTGGTAGCTCCAACCCCGAGGCATATGCCGGCTGGGCGGAGCTCATCTTTCTCGTGCTTGACGCAATCCTTGTAATGGCGGCCGTGAAGGCGATCACGCGGGACGTACGAATCGCGACGAGCGCAGGGCTCTTCTTCGTAATAACGAACTGGGTCGCGCAGACTTACTATTCACCCCAGGCGTTTGCATTTGTCTTGGCTCTTGCCATGATCGTAATCTTGCTAAGGCAACTGAGGACCAACGAGTCCAGCTATTCCCCACTACTCACCCGCTGGGTCGAGCGCATAGGCAGGGTTCCACAGTTGTCGGTACAGATGCAAGACGTCGCAAAATGGCCTCGGTGGACTGCTATCACAGCCGTGCTAGGCGTTGACGCTGTCATTGTTGCAAGCCATCAGCTGACACCCTACATGTTGCTAGTTAGCGTTGCAGCGTTGATGCTCACCCGCGTTGTACGTCCTTGGTGGATGCTGGCCACAATGGCCATCATGACGCTCGGCTACTTTGCTGCTAACTTCCAATTTATCCAGCATAATTATGGTGTCTTCACCAGCCTCGACCCGTTCAACAATGCACAGGGTCAAGGCGCAACGCTCGCTCGTACTCCAACAGCTGGCAAGCTCTTCAATACCTACGTAGAGCTGCTTTTCCTAGCCGTCCTTGCGCTCTTTAGCATATGCGCCATCATTCGCCTACTCAGGCGCGGGCTGTTCATGCGAGCATTGCCATTTATCGTGTTTGCAATATCGCCGTTCTTTGTTCTATTTGGGCAGAACTACGGCGGCGAGGCATCGCTACGCATAATATTGTTCTCAAGTCCATGGTGCGTCGCATTGATAGCGTGGGCACTAGGGACCATAGCTAGCCGACGCCTGAGATGGGCACTAACTATGTTGGTAGCAGTATCTTTCACGGCCCTCTTCATACCTTCTTTCCTTGGTGAGGAAGAGCTCAATACCATTTCACCGGCCGAAGTTAGCGCAAGCGAATGGTTCTATTACCACGCACGGCCCGGCTCAGTCTTGGTACTTGCGGCTCCAGGCTTTCCATACAGGTATGGTGGCACTTATTCTGAGTTCAGAGGACCGGAAGGCGACGCTAACCCAAACCTACTGACTGAAGCGCTCTTTCAAGGGCGACCGCTGGGGACAGCCGATATACCGCGTGTTATAGCGAGAATCAAAGAGTATGCACCATATGGGTATCTCGCGTTCGACAAGGACGAGACGACCTATGCCGAAGTGTTTCGCATCACACTGCCCGGAGGACTTGCGCATCTAGAGGCCGCCGTAGCAAGCTCACCGGATTTTCGACTTTGGTATCAAAACAGCAATGTTCGGATATACGAGCTGACCGAACCGCCCAAGAACACTCGCCGACCCACAAGTACTCACCGCTCCAAGCGAGTGAGTCGAACGAGTACCACCCATACCTTTCGATTGGTGCGGCCAGCGGCCCCAATTGGCAAGTACGTGTTTATCTGGCGAAGTCCTCACATGAGATCGCGAAGAGAGATCATTAGTCCGTATGGACGCCAGCCGCGCACAGACGGCTGAGCCTGCGCCCGCATCGGGGCACCTGCTGCGCAGCGCTTACAGCCTGCTTGCCAACACGGCTGTGACATCTACCCTGGGGATGGGTTTCTGGGTTGCTGCCGCACGACTTTACCCGACTGTCGACGTCGGCCGCGATACCGTTCTAATATCAGTAATGATCGAGCTTTCGACGATCTGCCAACTGAACATGGGAAATGGCATCGCTCGGTTCCTGCCCGACCTTGGAAGACAGAGCGCCCGAGCCCTCGGCGCCGTGTATGGGCTAACCGGGTTTGTCGCGCTCGTAGTAGGGACAACGTTTGTACTCGTTGTTCCTCATGTGTCGCACCAGTTGAGCTACCTAGGAGGCGAAACGACATTGGCGCTGGGCTTCGTGCTCACGCTCGTCCTATGGGGCACGTTTACTTTGCAGGATGCTGCGCTCACGGCAGTGCGTCGGGCTCCGTGGATACCGATCGAGAATGGCCTCTTTGGAGTGCTCAAGCTAGCGGCGCTGCCTCTCCTGCTCGCTGCGAGTGCCATCCACGGTATCTTCCTGGCTTGGGCGCTACCGATGGCGCTTCTGCTCATTCCTGTCAACCTGCTGGTGTTCCTACGTGCGATTCCGGGACACACGGACGGTGGGACGCAAGAATCCTCAATCTCGCGTATCGGTCGGCGACGGGTGGCACGCTTCCTAGCCCAAGACTATCTCGCGTCGATCTTTACTCAGGCCACACTGACCGTGTTGCCGCTATTGGTGATTGCTACTCTGGGAGCCACGCAGAGTGCCTATTTCGCCATGCCATTCACGATTGTATTGGCGTTTGATACATTCGCCTACAGCGCGTGTTCGTCGTTGGTCGTAGAGGCCACGTTGGAGCAAGAGAGTCTGCGGACTCTCTCTGTGGTTTTCGCGCGCCGTGTGCTGACGCTGCTGATGCCGGCGGCGGCGCTGCTGGCGTTGGCGGCGCCACTGGTCATGCTGCCATTTGGGCGTGTCTACGCCGAACACGGCGCTGGTGCACTGCGATTGCTGCTGTGCGGGAGTGTCTTTCGCGCGGTGACCGCACTATTCTCTGCCGTCTCGCGAGCCCAGGGACGCGGTATACGGTTGGGGCTAGTCGAGCTTGCCCTACTTGTCCTTGTCCTCGGCTCAGCGTTTCCGCTTGCGCACAGCTATGGGATCGAAGGTGTCGCGGCCGCGTGGCTCATAGCCAACGCGATCATCTGCCTGACCGTGGTCCCACTGCTGATCCGGTTCCTACGCCAACGGTGACGGAGTATCTATCGATCGAGGGTTACCGGAACGCGTCGAAAACGACGATTCCAACCCATCAATTGTAAAAGACCTACACTCCTAGCGGGCGCGGGCGCGGCGCGCGGCACTGAGATACTTTGCGATGCCGGGCGCTCGATGGGTGATCACATAGGTAGCCGCGGCCGGGATCCGCTGCCTCAGCGGCAAATAGCTGAAGCTGACGCGGGCCGATTCGACAGACTGCCAATCAAAGAAGTCAGGAAGCCCGTCTCCCAGCTTGCGAAAAACGGTTGTCCGACCACCAGGAGCGCCGATGTACTCCCAGTCCGAGCTGTTGCGCAGGTACCTGACGAGCATGTTGACGGTCGGGATATACGAGTCATCCACGAGTAGTGTCCCACCCTCCCGCAGTTTGCTCTGAATCTCAAACCAGTCCAGTACCGGATATGGGAATCCGTGAGCACCATCGATAAGGGCAAGGTCAATCGGCTCACTCTCACGAGTAAGCGCCGTGTGCGAAGACTCAGCAATGAAGGTTACCCCGCTCGCGTCTATGCCCTGTCCATCGCAGTAGGCACGAATGGCTTCATGCTCGGCAGCCCTCGGCGAGATAGCCGTATGGCGGGAACCACGCGATGCAAATACGACTGTTGAGGCACCGCTACCCGTCTCAATGGTCCTCATTGAAGGTTCGACATGCTCCTCCAACCACTGGAGCGCCTCCAGCGACAGTGAGAAGCAGTATGTCTGCTGCTCGCCGTGCATAAGCGGCGCGCGAGACCACACTGTGCGTGCAACTCCTGATTGCATCGCGCAATACTACCGCAGGCTCCCATGTCCAGGCTTGTCAAGGCTCGCGAAGCTCATGCACGGAGCCGCAGCTCATGCACGGAGCTACATCAGGGCTGTCGCCGAACGGCAGTAGCACGGATCTAGTGGCTAATAGAGATTGTGTGTGGCATAGAAGGCCTGGACTACTGCACCGTATGGACTTGGGGAGCCTGCGTAGCTCGTGACGAGAAAGGGCTGGGAGCATCCGCCACCATGTTGAAGGTTCCAGGCCCAGGCCAACATAGAGAAGCCCTTAGTGGCCGCATATGACATCCATTGGCTCAGCCACGCGATCGATGCGGGATCGCCACACTGCATCTCTCCGAACTCATCAGCAACCAGGGGTACGCGGGCAGCGAGTGGGAGCAGCGTTTGGTTCCAGCAGGATTCTGCCGTACAGAGCGTGTGATCGTAATAGACGTGGAATGTCGCGGCGAGTTGATGGAGCGGATCATGCGGCTCGTACCTCAGCCACTCGGAGTCGTCGGCTGCCCAACCAAGGCCGCCAAGGAGGATCACGTTACGGGCACCCGTCGAGCGAACCGTTGCCACGAGACCACTCATACCTGCATATTCACCACAGCCCTGCTCCCAACATCTCCACTGTTCCTTGGTGGTTTTACCGAGCCCGTGCGGCTCGTTGTAGAGATCAAAGAGCACCGCTGGACGCGCCTTGAACGCTGTCGCAAGACTGCGCCAGAGCGTATAACCGTGACTCGCATCAAGCATTTCCTGCTGACCGGTTGCCTTCACTTTGCCGGGCGCGTTCCAACACACGTTGAGGATCACGTAGAACCCCGCAGCGTTGAGCCGTGCAACGTAGGCCTCGATCGCGTACCGGTAGGCGACGCCCGAGTCCGCCAGATTGAGGCCATTGATACCGAGCCAGCAGTCCTCGTTCAGCGGCACCCTGACCGTATTGATGTGCCAAGACTTCATTGCCGCGATCGACGCGGCATCGACGGGACCATCGAAGACGCTGCTACCCAGCACGCACATGTACTGGCTACCGGAGCGGTTGACGCCCACTAGACGAAGCGTTTGACCTTGAGCATTCACGAGATGATTGCCTCTCACGCTCACGGCCAAGGGTGGGACTCTGGGGCGTTGCTTGCGCTTATGGCCCGCAGATCTGGCCCCGGACGTTGGCGCGCGCGGCGTCGTAAACGCGACGGCTGGCGCCAGGACACTAAGCAGCCCTACCGTCACCGCCAGTGCAGCCAAGGCGCTGTGACGCACTATGTGCGACCCTCGCTTCGAGGAGCCGCACGCGCACGTTCGTCAGAGGGCACTCCTCCAAGTGCTTGTCTAAAACGACCGCCCATAGCCGCCCGAAATCTACCCGACCGTGGGGCGGCATAAACCCGGTTCATCCGCTTTCGCCCGCCTTGTACGGCTGTATGACACGCGAATAGCGCGGCACTCGGCCCGAAAGATTGGGCCATACGTCCATGTTCACCGGGCCAGCTCAATGGTCGCGTGATCCTGATCGACACCGATAGGGAATGGCACGCTACCTGTCCGCTTACGCAGCGGTATGCGCCTATTTGATGATCGCCGTTTTCGTGCTAGCCGTGCCCGATAGCGGCTTGGCGGCCGGACGTCACGTCCCTGAGACCTCCTCAGCACATCATCCTCGGCGCCACCGCAACACCAACAGACGACGCCCTACGCGTAACGCCAAGGACACCTCTGCGGGCCATGCCACGAAGAAGGCTACGACGAAACACAGTCGAACGAGCAGCTCAGCGGTAGCCACACTGCCGTCCGCGACATCGAACTCGCCCACTGCGACGTCTCCTACCTCCGAATCTTTTCCCCAAGAACTCTTTCTCGCACAAACCCCGACACCCAAAGGATCCACGCCAGAAACGCCCACCAAGTCTCCTGCGCCTGAAGGACCGACCAAAACCCTGGCCCCGAAAGAACCCGTAACAGCTCCAGCCCCCGAAGAACCGGTCAAATCTCCCGCGCCTGAAGAACCGGCGAAAACTCCGGCGCCGAAAGAACCTGTACCGACTCCAGCTCCGGAAGAACCAGCCACAAAAGAAGCACCGTCCGAACCCAGCCCCATCAAGCAGAGGAAGCTGATCTGGTCCGATGAATTCAATGGAGCCGCCGGAACCTCCCCAGGCTCTCAATGGCAGTTCGACACAGGCGGCAACGGATGGGGCAACGAAGAGCTCGAGTCGTATACCTCACGTGCCGCAAACGCAGAGCTGGACGGCCAGGGCCACCTGGCGATCACTGCCCGCGCAGAAAAATACACAGGCAAAGACGGGATCACCCGCAGCTACACCTCAGCGAGACTGCAAACGCTCAAAACCTTCCAGTTCCAGTATGGACTGGTGGAAGCCCGCATCCAGGTGCCCGCCGGGCAGGGGCTTGTAGCGCAGTTCTGGGCACTTGGCAACGAAGCCTATGAAGGATCCGAAGCGTGGCCGGCATGCGGCGAGATCGACACGGCGGAGGTCTTGGGCTCGGAACCGACCATCGTCAACGGAACGCTGCACGCACCATGGGCGTGGGCACCTACGGGAATTCAGGGCCAGGCGGAATCGGCCACACCCCTGTCTGCCGGCTTCCACACCTACAGCGTCGAATGGGAATCCGAACGAATCAGCTTCATGCTCGACGGCTCGGTCTACAAGACCATCACCCCAGCAGATCTGCCAGCAGGAGCCGCCTGGCCATTCAAGCATCCTTACTTCCTGTTGATGGATCTCGCGGTCGGCGGGGAATGGCCTGGCTCACCGAATGCCTCAACCCATTTCCCGGCGCAGATGCTCGTCGATTGGGTGCGCGTTTGGCAGTGACTCGTATAGGATCGACGCTCTCTGATGAGCAAAGATCAAACCGAGAAACTGACCAGCGGCTATCTTCCCATAACCGCGTTCCAACATAACGATCCCACCGCCATGGGAGTGGTCGATCTGGATCGCTCGATCGTGCCAAGCTCCCCAGATGGCCGAGCATGGGACTCACATCAACGGGACGGCTTGCTGCTGGTGCGTTTTCACGATCAGCCGCTTGCAGTGGTACATATCGAGCGTAATCTTGCCGACATCTCCAATGACGATCTGGCGAGCGAGATCTGGCAATCTGCTGGTCCGGAGATCCGCCAGCATATCGAGCGCTTTGGGTGCTTTGAGATGCCACCCGATTCCGTCGCATTGGCTGGGGGGCTTCAATCGTCCGTGAGCGAATGTCCTGGAGGTGAGCCGCCAACGTTTGCGGCCTCGGTGGCGGTAATCATCTCCACAGCCGGCAGGGAGGAACAGCTTGAGCACTGCATTCGTTCGCTGCTCGCACAAAGACGAGCCGAGCTCGAGGTGATAGTGGTGGACAATCGACCGGCGACAGGAGAGACGCTGCGCACAGTGGAGCCGATAATGGCGGAAGACTCCCGGGTCCGCTACGTGGCCGAGCCACGAGTCGGTCTGTCCGTTGCTCGAAACAGAGGGGTCAGCGAGACAAACGCCGAGCTGGTGGCCTTCACCGATGATGACGTGGTCGCCGACGAGGGCTGGCTGGAGTGGCTGATCGCGCCCTTCGCCGAGCCAGACGTGACCGTTGCCTGTGGCATGGTCTTGCCACTTGAGCTGGAGACCGAAGCACAAAAGCGCTTCGAGCAATATGCGGGCTTTTCCAAGGGTATAGAGAGACATTCATATGACGCGCGATCCGGACCGATCGCCGGTCGATTGCTTTATCCGTTCGTGAACGGAGTAATCGGAGTCGGCAATAACATGGCGTTCCGCCGTTCCGAGATCATCGCCTCCGGCGGGTTCGACCCAGCCCTCGGTGCCGGGAGTGCCGCTGGTTCGTGCGAGGAGACCTGGGCCTTCAGCAAGGCGATCCTACGCGGCGGGCGGATCGTGTATGAGCCCCGTGCACTGTGTTGGCACGAACATCGCAAAGACGGCGGCTCCCTGCGCGATCAGATCTTTGGCTATGGCCTTGGTCTAGGGGCCGTATTGACTAAGGCGATGACGCACGACCCGCGCTTCTATCCGAGGGCCGCAAGATCTCTTCAGATCGCACTCGGGCTCCAACTGCGTAAGCGGGTTTTGGCCCGCAGCGAACAGGAGGGTGCAAATAGCGACCAGATCAGGCGTCCCGACGAGCTACTGCGCGCACGACGCGAGGGAGTGCTGCGCGGCCCTGTGCGTTATGCCAAGGGAGTACTGCGCTCTCGGAGACTCAGACTAGGACGGGTGATCCAAGGAGGCTAAAGTCAAGTGCGAAATGGTTACGCTCACTTGCTTGAGATATCCCCTACCGAGGTACCGCCTGACCTCCTCGCCGCCGGCACCGTCGGATAGCGATTAAGGCGCAACAACGGCCACGTGAGCGCCGTGACCTTTGCGAAGTCAGCAGTCGGAAGTTGCGTCTGCCACTCGCTATCAATACGCACTGGCATCCATCCCGTACTGGCACGCATGGGGTTACCGGAGAATATGTGATGGTCACCAAGGTTTACTTCTTTGTCTCTAAGGTGCGATTCGGAGGGAACCAGGGCCTCGTCTGTAAAGACACTCAACTTGTTGAGAATCGTACGAGGATCGGCAACAAAATTCTCATAGGTGAACCTCAGGTAAGGAAAACGAGCGGCTGAAAGCACATAACAACCTGCGTTCCATGCCAGCCACTTGATCGCTGTCTCGGTGGGACTCGACTGAGGCATGAAGACTTGGTCGCCGATCGGGCTAGGCATTCGCCTCTTGCGAGTCCATGAATATGCAACCGCGCGACTATCGCGAACAAGGTGCACGACGCGCACGTCGCTGTCTGGTATGCGTCTAAGCAGGCACGCAAAAGTCGGATCCTTGCTCATCTCGATGATCATTTTCGCACCGGATACTCGCGCGATAGCGGCGTACAACGCAGCAAGATAATCCACATATTCGCAGATCTTGTCGGTCATGCCGGGACGCAACCAAGGCGCCCAGTGGAAGGGCAACGCCTGCGGCAGATTTGTTACGCGATCGATCTCGGTGAGATGTTCTGCGTTGAGACGATCCCAACCACCAAATGCCTCATCCCCAACAGCGCTCCAGAACGGACATGAGCGGAATGGCTGTCCGCAGCCACAGTCCACGTTGTTGATGAGACCACGACTCCACAGAAAACGTGTCTCCCCAACACAAATCATACCCTCCGGCTCACCCAGCACGCGGCTGATCAAGGTGCTGCCACTGCGTGCGTAACCGCCAACATACAATATCTTGACCGACGAATCGTCCATGTGCCCGATCATACAACACGCACAAACGCAACAAAGTGGTCGTAGGTAAGCAAGTCAGCGACGGCGCGGTAGATGCAGAGTCGTGAAGACCGACGGATATATGCCCAACTTGCGCACCACTAGCCAATAGAGCGACCCATTCCACAGCAAAAACCCGACCGTAGAGCCAAGCGCGGCGCCTACCAGCCCCAAGACCCATACTCCGAGAACGGCGAGCAGGACGCAAGCTAGTGCGCTGAACCCAAGCGCACGGGTTGCCTCGCGGTGATGGCCAGTTAGGGTCAAGAGATAACCAACCGACCCTGCGGCGGCGTTTATTACCTGGCCTACGAGCAGAACAAGCAGCGCAGGCCGGGCCGCCTGGAATTCGGGACCGAAGAGACTGAGCAGCGGTCCGGCGAGAGCGGCGATTCCAACCGCGATCGCGAGGGATGGCCAAAATATCAAGCCGGCCAGCTTTGTAACGAGCTGCTGGAGCTCGTCAACGCGCCCAAGCGACCATAGAGACGCGAACTGTGGGGCGGCGGCAGCATTCACCGCCATAATCACAAAGGTGACCAATGTGGCTGTCTTACTCGCGGCCGCATAGATGCCTGCGTCGCGCGCGCCCAAAAAACCGCCTACGATGACGATATCGACCTGCATCAGAGTTGTGATGAATACACTGACGACGAGGAGGTTAATACCAACGCCAAACCACTCTCGTAGCTCAACCACCTGCTGCCGCTCGGCCTTGGGAACGTTGAACAGGTGCCGGGTAAATGCGTATTGGAAGGCCAGCACGGCATACGCAGATACCAGCGTCGCAGTAAGGGCGCTACTGGCTGACAGCGTTCCACTTAGGAGGAAGAGAGCGGCCGCACAAGCTCCGATCAAGGCTGGACGTACGATTTGGGGCGGAACAAATGCCATTCCGACCCGATTATCAGCGCGCGAGATTTCGGTATAAAGCATCGAACCTGCAAGCGCTGGGACGATGAGCGCACCGAGCACGATGACTGACGGATGCGCCACTAATCCGGCAGCATGGAGCACCTCTGCAGCTGCTGCGCCGACCAGGGCGATAGCGATGGCCGTCAGGAGAGTGATCTTCGAAGTCGAACGTACAAAGCCTTGAATTCGGGGCCAGTCCTCTTTGACTCTGTAGACAGGGAGGAAGCGAACGCTGGCCGCCGGGAACCCAAGACCGGCGATTAGCGAAACGAAAGTTACCCAGACAAATACATACGTATAGACGCCGAAGTCCGAGGCTCCAAGCAAGCGCGCGAGGAGCACCTGCAGCCCGTACGCCAGTCCTGCGCCAAGAACTTGGACAACCAGCACGATGCCCGCCCTACGCAAGAGATGCACAGAACCGGCGATCAGTCCCGCCTCCAGAAGAGGAGCCGCCTCGACATCCACCCCTTGCGAGCCCGGACTCACCGCGCTCGGAGCACCAGCCGCTGGACGATCATTGGGTCGGTCTGCGCCATGAAAGGAAGCAGTCACCCTTCGTGGGTCTCATGAGTAAGGCCCAAGCTGCTCGAGTACCGCCTCGGCGTTATCCGCCCAAGAGCTTGCATCGTCAAAGCGTCGGCCGCGCATGCGCATCGCCTCACGCAAACCCTCGTACAGAGCCTCTGGGTTGGCTCCGGGGACAAGCACAGCACCATCGTATCCGTGAACAGCTTCGGTGAGACCGCCCACATCGGTCACAACTACAGGAAGACCGGCATCCATGGTCAGATGTAGCGGCCCACTCGCCGACGAGCGCCGATACGGCAACGACACTATGTCGGCGCCCGCAAACCAGCGGCTGACCTCCGCGTCCGAGACGTAGTGGTTGACAAGCGTGATTCTGTCTTGACATTTAGACGCCTTTATCATCTCGATCGGTTGCGTCCAATCTTCCCAGGTCTCGCCGACCACGGTAAGCCAGCAGTTCTCGTCCTCACTCGCCAACAACTCGAACGCCTGCACCAGATCCTCAAGCCCCTTGTAGGGCCTGATGGTCCCGAAGAAGAGGATGTTGCACATACCCTCAGGCGCCTCACGCAAGCACGTGGACTCAGCGACCGCGTAATGCGAGAAGGGTCCATGTCGCACAACTCTGACCGGACGTTTCCCAATATCGAAGCTCTTGCTAAGCGCCTCGCGGTCGAACTCGGAATGCACGATGTAAGCGTCGGCCATGCCCATCAATCGACGCCCAAAGCGCTGCACGTAGGAGCGCACCAGCGCCAGTTTTGCCTCTCCTGTGTCCTGGATCTCATGAATCTCGATGATGATCCGCGCTCCTTGCAGGCGTGCTGCCAAGGCAAGCAATACATAAGAGTGCAAGACAGCGCCCGTCCACCATTGGAACAGCACTGCCGCGGGACGACTGCGGCGCAATAAGCGCAGAGCTCCGAGCATGCTGGGAAACCAGTACCAGTCAACCCCATCGAAGACCTCCATCTCGGGGGGATAGTCCTGGTCTGTGAGCGTTTCGTCGCCTACCCGGTCTCGCCCCGGATAGAGCGCTCGCGGGATCAATCTGCGCATCAGGATTACAGAGACGGGTGTGCGCTCGGCGAGCGCCAATGCAACGTAGCGGGTGTAGTGGCTCACGCCGCTGATGAAATGCGTCCCAGAGCCCACCACGAGCACACCCCCGCCACTTGCACCTGCGTCGGTCGGCTCCTTGGTCCGATCCGCCGAATTGTCAATCGGTGTGTTCTCCCTACGAAGAGCCACCTCTCCGACCAGGTAGCCCGCGACCGTCGCGGTCGAATCCGACCACAATCGAGGCGCTGCGAGCAATGCCGGTGACATCGCCTTTAAGGCCAGCTGTTACGCCTCGCACAAACCCTCTCGGCAGGATCCGAGCGGTATAGAAACGCTCGGCCGCCAAGCCGTCGCGTCCACCGACGAACTCCACGATCGACGCCTTGGCGATGCCCTCGTCGTAACAGCGCGAGACGAAATAGCTCAGCCGCGATCGACTCGTCGACACCCTATGTCTCACCGCAACAGCAGGATCGTAGAGCCAGATACTCTCCGGCCAGCGCTGGTTGGCCCTGATACAGAGGTCGGTCTCCTCGGTGCCGGAGCGTGTCCCCGTCTTGCCAAAACCGGCCCGAAAGCCACCGAGCTCGAGGAATGCCTCACGCCGCACGAACATGTTTGCGGCGATCAGATTGCGGATCGGCGCCGGCTCGGTTGGCAGCCCGGGATAAGTGCAGCCCAAGGTCCAATAGAACTCCTCGGCCATCCAACGTGGGCGGCCATCCTCCCAGATCGGCTCGATCGTCCCGCCAACTCCGATGATTTGCGAATTCTCGAATGCGATCGTAGCTCGCTCGATCCACTCAGGTGTCGCCACAGCGTCGTCGTCGAGGAACGCGACGATCGAGCCGCTGGCAAGACTCACGGCACGGTTGCGTGCCTGTCCCGCTCCTCGTCCACCGCTGTTTTCCTCGGCGATAACGTAAGGCAACGCATCGCGCACACGCGCCAAGAGCGCCGGGTTGTTGTCGATCACGACGACGATCTCCTTCGCCACGACCGACTGCGATTGAACCGATCTGACTGCAGCCAGCAGCTCCTCCCAACGCTGCTCGGTATACGCGCATATCACAACCGAAACCTCGGACAGGGTGTCTGAAGTAGATTCTGATGGATCTAGAGACATATGTTCAGTTCATCCCTGTACGATCCATCGGCGAGCATCCATCATCGAGAGTAAGCGCGGGACCCGAATGCGTGACGGCGTCCCGGGTAGTGGAGCCTACACAACGGTTGAACCCAAAGGGGATTTTCACGTGCCAGGCATGTCGACCGCCAACAAAAGAATCGCCGACGCCGGACACTCCCGCGACACTGAGATCGAGAGGCCGGACACCGCTCTTCCGGAGAATCCTCCGAGGGACGGCCAAGAACACAGCCCCAATGTTCGCTGGCAGCGTACCGCCCTCACACGCAGTCAGCGTTGGGAGTCGCTTGGCCACGCAGGCGCCACGATCTGGTTCACGGGCCTGCCGGCCGCAGGCAAGTCGACAATCGCGGCGGCGCTCGAGGAGCGCCTTGTGACCTCGGGACGCCCAGCTTTCATGCTCGACGGTGACAATCTGCGACATGGCCTAAACGGCGATCTCGGCTTCAACGAGGCCGCCCGCAGCGAGAACGTGCGTCGCACCGCGCATGTTGCACGGCTGCTCGCCGAGTCGGGCACGTTGGCGATCGTCAGTCTCGTGAGCCCATATGCCCAGGACCGCGAAGCGGCGGCCTCCCTGCATGCCGACGCCGACCTGCCTTTCCTGGAGATCTTCGTCGATGCCCCGCTACGACTGTGTGAGGAGCGCGATCCAAAGGGGCTTTACGCGCGTGCCCGCGCAGGTAAGCTCGCGGGGTTGACAGGCGTGGACGCTCCGTACGAGACCCCTGTGAAGCCGGACCTCACTCTACATTCGGGCGAAGAGTCGGTGGACAGCGCCGTTGAGCGTGTGATTGAGGCGCTGTCCTCGCGCGTGCCAAGACCGGCCGGCCGCACCTATCCCTCAGCGCACTGAGCACTGGCCGTTGGGATCATGCCCGGTTGGCTGGCATCCGGAGCGCTCAAGCATTGACGCCGCCTTGGCGATGTGGTGGTGATGCTACGACGCTCGCTCAGACTGATGTTCTGTCTATCTCTGCTTGCCGCGATGGCGATTGCCGTGCCGGTGATGGCACACTCGACCCGCAGAGCAATGCAAGCAGAGCACCACACCAGCAAAAGATCCGCCACTAGCTCAGAGCGTTCTCGCCACCGCCATAGGCAGTCTCGGCCTACCGTCAAGCGCAAAGGCGGCGTGGCCACTAAAAAACGAAGAGCGGGCACAGGCGTCGCCGCAGCCACGATGGATCCAGCGTCCAAGGTGCCGTCGCATCTGATCTGGTCTGAAGAATTCAACGGTCCAGCAGGTAGCAGCCCTAATCCAGTCAATTGGAACTTTGATACGGGTGGTAAGGGCTGGGGCAACGAAGAGCTCGAGTCCTACACTTCGCGGCCCCAGAACGCCGAGCTCGATGGGAAAGGCGATCTGGACATCACGGCTCGTGCCGAAAACTACACGGGCTCCGACGGCATACCCAGGCAATACACGTCTGCTCGTCTACAGACACTGCACAAGTTTCAATTCCAGTACGGACTAGTCGAGGCGCGCATACAGGTGCCGGCCGGCAAGGGAATGTGGCCAGCGTTTTGGCTGCTCGGCGACGAAGGCTACGCAAGCGAACATGCCTGGCCCGACTGTGGCGAGATCGATGCAATGGAGGTATTGGGATCGGAACCCAATGTCGTGCATGGAACTTTGCATGCCGCCTGGCCGTGGGCACCAAAAGACGGCGTCGGCGGCAAGGCCGAAGCCCCCACCCCTCTCTCCGCCGGCTTCCACGTCTACGGCGTCGAATGGGCCCCCCAACGCATCAGTTTCCTGCTCGACGGAACCGTCTATCAAACGATCACGCCGGCGGACCTGCCGCCCGGCGCGGCCTGGCCCTTCGACCACCCCTTCTTCCTGCTGCTGAACCTGGCGGTGGGCGGAGATTGGCCGGGCGCGCCAAACGCCTCGACCCAGTTCCCCGCACATATGCTGGTCGATTGGGTGCACGTTTGGCAGTGATCGGCGCGGCGCACGACGTTCCACCGGCATCCTGGGCGTCTGATTCAAGGAACCGGTCCAAGCGCAAGACAATCGCAATAGGCGTCGTTTGTTTGTAGAGATGCTCAGCTCGATCACCAGCCGGTGGGCGACGACAGCTGTTGCCGCGGTTGTTGTAGCTCTCGCAGCTTTCCTCGCAGTTACCGCACTCGGGATCGGCCGCCATCACACGCGACCAACCGCAAGCGCGCCGTACACGCTGACGCCCTTCGCAACCTATGAGGCGCGCGCTCCACACGTATTGAGCTCAACCGTGATCAATTCCGCTCAGGGCGCGGTCCAAGGAGCCGCGGCGACACCGCCGTCCGTCCTGCCTTCGCTGTCCGCATCCGTCTTCAACAAGCCAACCGCGCAATACCGCGCTTACGCCGTGAGCCAACTCGGCCTGATGGAAGGCCAAGTGAGGCGCTTGCAGAGCGCGCTCGCCGCCAACGACCGCGCAAGCGCCCAGGAAGCATGGCGCGCGGCGTACGCTCGCTATCTGCACCTCGGCGCGGTCTATCTGGTGGGAGCACTCGCAACCCTCGACCAAGCGATCGACGGCAATGCGGGCGGCCTGCCCGGAGGCACGGCAAGCCCCCAATTCACCGGCCTGCACAGGATCGAATACGGGCTCTGGACTTCGGCGCAGCCGCGCGCGCTGCTCAGTCAGGCACGCCAGCTCAACCGCAACGTGCGCCGGCTGCGCGGAGTACTTGGAAAAACCTCGATCGAACCGCTTGAATACGCCACGCGCGCACACGAGATCCTCGAGGACGCGGCGCGCGACCTGCTCAGTGGGGCTGACGTCCCGTGGAGCCAGGAAGGTGTGCTGGCGACCAACGCCGGACTCCAAGCGACCGAAGAGGTGATCGCGACGCTGCACCCATTGCTGATAGGACGCGAGAACACGATCCCGATCGTCAAGACCGAACTCGCTGTCCTGCGCTCGGTGATCGCCTCGCTTGCCGCCGCCCACGGCGGTCGCCTGCCGAGCAACGCTCAGCTCACCCAGGCTCAAGCCGAGCTACTCGATGGCACGCTCGGCGGGACACTTGAGGCGCTGTCCCAGGTGCCCGGGTCGCTCGAGACCGAACTCCCGCCGCAGATTCCCCAGATCCCGAAGCGCGACGTGCGGATCGAACCATGAGCGAGCTCGACCGCCGCACATTTCTAACTCGCTCGGCTGTGCTGCTGGGAGCAGGCGGTATGGGCGGAGCAGGCGCGATCGTCCGCGCGGCCACAAAGACCGATGACGGCGACGGCAGCCCCCACCGAGCCCTCAGCGGCACAGGAATGGAGCGTCTCCCAGGCACAGCTCGCCCAGCGTGAGCCCTTCGACGGCCCCCATCAGGCCGGCATCCTCACGCCCGCACCGGCACAGGCTACGTTCGCGGCACTCGACTCGCTCGCACCCGACCGAAAGACGCTCGAAGAAGCTCTAAGGGCGCTAAGCCTGCGCGCGCGCGAACTGACGGACGGCACCCCGACGCCGCTGCTCGAGGTCGACGACCCACCCGCCGACTCGGGAATCCTCGGGCCGGTCAACGACCCCGACGTGCTGACCGTGACGATCGCCTTCGGAGCATCGCTGTTCGACCAACGCTACGGCCTCGCCTCGCAGCGCCCACGCGAGCTGATCAAGATGCCCACGTTCTCAGTCGACGACCTCGATCCGGCGCAGAGCCACGGCGATCTGCTATTGCAGATCTGCGCCCATCAGCGCGACACGGTCGTGCACACCCTGCGCGAGCTGCTGCGCACCGTACGCGGCACACTGCAGCTGCGCTGGAATATCGACGGCTTCTCCGGCGCCGCGCGCGGCCCCTCACCGCACAACAGCCCTCGCAACCTGTTCGCCTTCCGCGACGGAACCGCCAACCCTCCGACCAGCGACGTGGCGCTCATGAGCAAGTTGGTATGGGTCGCAAACGGCGAGCCGGCCTGGGCAGCCGGCGGCACCTACCAAGTTGCTCGCATCATCCGCCAGCACGTGGAGTTCTGGGACCGCGTCGGCCTGAACGAGCAGGAAAATATGATCGGGCGCGTGCGCACCAGCGGAGCGCCGCTCGGCGGCGCCAGCGAGTTCGAGGAACCTCGCTACGACCTCGATCCGCACGGCAAGCGGATACCCCTCGATGCACATATACGTCTTGCAAATCCACGCACCCCAGCGACCGAAGATCAGCGCATCCTGCGCCGCGGCTTCAACTACACGCGTGGCTTTGACGCCGCCGGACAGCTGGACCAGGGCCTGATGTTCGTCGCCTTCAACCAAAGCCCTGAACGCCAGTTCGCCACGATCCAAAAGCGTTTGTCCGCGGAGCCGATGATCGACTACATCACGCCGGTCGGTGGCGGCTACTTCTTCGCACCGCCGGGCGCGCGTGGCGAAAGCGATTGGGTCGGCTCAGGCCTGTTCGCAACAACATGAGCGTCCCAGCAGGGCGCGCTCTCAGCCAAGCTACAGCACAACCCTTTGCCATATGTTAGGCCGCTTGCCCAGCCCCGAGGATCTCCCGGCCGCTCTATCGGCACCGGCACGCTGCGACCTGACAGTCGTCGGCGGGGGAATTGTGGGCCTCGCCGTGGCTCGCGAGCTGGCACGACGCTTTCCATCCTCATCAATATGCGTCCTGGAGCGTGAGACCGAGCTGGGCCAACACCAAACCAGCCACAACTCTGGCGTCATACACGCGGGCGTCTACTACAAGCCCGGCTCCTCCAAGGCACGCCTGTGCGTGGAGGGAGCGGCGGAGCTCTACGACTACTGCGAAGAGCGTGAGATCCCGCACGAGCGCTGCGGCAAGCTGATCGTCGCTGCGAGCGACGAGGAGATCTCGAGGCTGGAGGAGCTCCAGCGACGGGGCACACTCAACGGCGTGAGCGGGCTGCGCCGCCTCGATTCTGAGGGCATACGCGAGCTCGAGCCACATGTGCGGGGCGTAGCGGGACTTCACTGTCCGCCGACAGGGATCGTCGACTTCCACGCCGTCGCCCTCGCCTACGCCCACGACCTGCTGGAAGCCGACGGAACCCTCGTGACCGGTTGCGAGGTTCGCGCCGTAGAGCACCGGGGTCGAGGCTTGCGTCTGCTGCACGCGCACGGCTTCACGGACACCAGCACGCCATCTTCTGCGGCGGGGCATGGTCGGACCGTCTCGCGACAGCGGCGGGCGCCGCCAGGGATCCCCGCATCGTCCCTTTTCTCGGCAGCTACCTGCGCCTTGCCCAAGAGCGCCGAAGCCTCGTGAAATCGCTCATCTACCCCGTTCCCGACCCCACGCTTCCCTTCCTCGGGGTCCATTTCACGCGACGCATCGACGGCGAGATCTTGATTGGGCCAACCGCCCTGCTCGCCGGCGCCCGCGATGCCAGACATCCTGCTCAGCTGCGTCGCAGAGACCTCTGCGAGACGCTCGGCTGGCCTGGGTCGTGGCGCATGTTCGCCCGCTGGTGGCGCACAGGTCTCACAGAGTTGCACCACGCAGCGTCGCGCTCTGCACTCGTCCGCGACGCGGCCCGCTACGTACCGGAGATCACCGCAAAAGATGTGAAGCCCTCGTTCACGGGAGTGCGCGCACAGGCCGTCGCGCGCAACGGCGATCTGGTGGACGACTTTGTCTTCTCTGCCACAGAGCGAGCCTTGCATGTCCGCAACGCTCCATCGCCTGCAGCAACCGCATCGCTTGCCATCGCGCGCGAGATAGCAGACCGCGCGCAGCGTCTCTTCTGAGCCCCACAAACTGCCCCGGAAGACGTCTCGATCGGCCTCCCCCGACTGTCCTAGCCGAGGATTTGTAGGCAGTAGTCCGGCGATTTACACAAATATCTTTACCCGCCGACAACAAGCATGGGTGTCGTGTATGAACGCTCATTCAAGCCACGAAAGCCCAGCATTCATGCGGAATTTGCGAACGAAAGCTTGGGGCGGCGATCATACGACGCCACCCGTCACGTGGTGGGGATCAGCGTTCATCGCCTGAACGGAGATAGCGACGAACGGGCCATTGTGGGAATGGATTGCATTACCCATCATCGATGCATACAAACCCTTGCCACACGGATTCGCAGGGGGAAAATATTCACCGCCAACCACGGGGAACACATATGCATCGCCGCCTCAATGTCAAGGATGGACACGTAGGCTTCCGTCGCCGTGCGACTCTGGACGATTCGCCCGAGACAGCACGCGAAACACGCCTAGCTATTGCGCGCACCAAGGAGGGAGACCGAGACGCACTGCGGTTTCTCTACACGCGCTACTCGGACAACGTATATGGCTACATCTGCAGCATCGTGCGAGACGAGCAGGAGGCTGAGGATCTAACCCAGCACGTCTTCATGAAGCTGATCACCGTGATCGTGCAGTACCAGGATCACGGCATCCCGTTCTCCGGTTGGCTGTTGCGCCTGTCGCGCAACGTCGCACTGGACCACCTGCGCCGCCGGCGCCCAACGCCGACCGAAGAGGTATTCGGCGCGCACGAGCTCGTCGACGACGAATCCAGGGACCGTGCGCGGGACCTGCACAGTGCGCTTGCCTCGTTGCCCGATGAGCAGCGCGACGTGATGGTCATGCGCCATGTCGTCGGGCTGTCTCCGCCAGAGATAGCCGAGCAGATGGGTCGCACCGAGAGTTCCGTCCACGGCCTGCACCATCGCGGCCGCCGGGCGCTTCAGGAAGAGCTGCGTCGACTTGGCTCCTCGCCGTCGGTCGCCTACGGTCAGTTGAGCGCGGCATGTTGAGCGCGGGGCAGACAGACACGACCGCCACGCGCCCCACTGTGCCGTTTGCGCGCCTGGACAACGCCGACCCACAGCTGCTCGAGGAGCTCATGGGGGCGGTGCGCGACATCGCCTCGCGAGGCGCTTTCACGCTGGGTGAGCCAGTCGAGGGCTTCGAGCGCGAGTTCGCCGCCTACTGCGAGACTGACTTCGCGATCGGCGTCTCCTCCGGGACCGAGGCGCTTGTGCTCGCCTTGCGAGCGCTTGAGATCGGACCGGGCGACGAGGTGATCGTGCCAACCAACTCGTTCATCGCCACAGCTGAGGCGGTGAGCGCGGTGGGCGCCACACCGATCCTGGTCGACGTCGATCCCGACTCGCATCTGATCACCGCGGAGATAGTCGCGGCCAGCCTCACGCCAAAGGTGCGCTGTGTGATTCCTGTACACCTGTTCGGCGCGACGGTCGACCTCGACCCGATCCTTGAGATCACGCGCGAGGCAGGCATCCACGTGATCGAGGACGCCTGTCAAGCTCATGGCGCCCGCTACAACGGTCGCCGTACCGGAACGATCGGCGTACTTGGTTGCTTCAGCTTCTATCCGACCAAGAATCTCGGTGCGTGGGGCGACGGCGGAGCGATCGTCACGGCCGTTGCAGAGCTGGACGAACGCATCCGGCTGTTGCGCGCGCACGGCGAGCGCCCGCGCTACCACCACCGCGTCGTGGGCACCACGGCACGGTTGGACGCGCTACAGGCGGCAGTGCTGCGTCGCAAGCTCACACGCCTGGACGACTGGAACGACGCCCGCCGCCGTCTGGGCTCGGAGCTGCGTGGGCGCCTGAGCGGCTTGGCCGACGCGGGAGCCGGTGAGTCGATCGAGCTCGTCGAGCTGCCGTTTGTCGAGGCCGATCACGTCTACCACCTGTTCGTGGTGCGCAGCGCCAACCGCGATGCGCTGCGTGCTCATTTGGAGCAGCACGGCGTCGCCTCGGCGATTCACTACCCCACGCCGATCCACCGCACCGAAGCCTACGCGCACCTTGGCTTGGGCCCCGGAAGTCTGCCGGTGAGTGAGCGACTGTCCGAGCAGATCTGCTCGCTGCCGCTGTTCCCGACGATGAGTGACGAGGAGTTGAGCCAAGTTTCCGAGGCAATGCTCAGCTTCGCAAAAGACAGCGCAGTCGCGCAACGTTAAACGAATATATGAATTCGACTTCCACACCTCAGGGGCTATAAACGATGTTTGATTCGTGGAACACAACCGTAGATGGACTACGACGCAACCGTCGTATCGTGCCCCGTGAGATGCCGATTGGCACCGCGGTCGTAGGGTGCGGCTACTGGGGTCCAAACCTCGCGCGCAATCTGGCCGAGCGCTCGGAGTTCCAGCTGCAGGCGCTGTGCGACCGCGATCCGGCGCGCCTCGGCCCGCTGGCCAACCGTTACCCCGACACGCTTGCGCTTGGGGATCTAGAGGAAGTGCTCTGCGACGACTCGATCGAGGCCGTCGTTGTCGCTACTCCTCCAAAGACCCATCACGCGATCGTCAAGCAGGTGCTGGAAGCAGGCAAGCACGTACTCGTGGAGAAGCCGCTCGCCACGCGACTGAGCGACGCCCAGGAGCTGGCCGATATTGCCGAGGACTCAGAGCTCGTGCTGATGCCTGGTCACACTTTTATTTATAGCCCCGCGGTGAATGCGGTGCGCGATTTGATTCAAGACGGCACCGTGGGTGACATTCACTTTGTCACCTCCGCGCGCATGAATCTTGGCAAGTATCAGAGCGATGGTGTCGTCTGTGACCTCGCTCCTCACGATCTGTCGATCCTGCTCTATTGGCTGGACCAGCCTGTCGTCGGAATTGCTGCATCGGGCAGCAGCGTCTTCAAACAGGACGTGCCCGAGACAGCGTTCTTGACACTCACATTTGCAGGCGGCTCGAGCGCCAACGTGCAGATCTCCTGGTTGGCGCCGTGCAAGGTTCGCCAGATGATCGTTGCGGGCAGCAAGCGCATGATCCAATACGACGACACTGCCTCAGACGAGCCGATCCGCGTGTATGACCGCGGCATTGACGAGGGACCGCCTCCGGCCAATTTCGGTGAGCATCAGCTCATCTACCGCACCGGTGACGTGGTCAGCCCGCGTGTGCAGCCTCAGGAGCCTCTAAGCCTGGAGCTGCAGGACTTTGCGCGCGCGATCCGCACAGGCTCTGAACCACGCTCGAACGTCGCATTGGGCTTGGACATCGTCGCGCTGGTGGAGCTCGCCGGCGAGTCGATGCGCGCGAACGGCATGCCGCTCGCGATGGCCTCGCGCCTTGAGCGCGCCGCTGCCTGATTCCGTCCTAGCAGCGTCTTGGTCGAATAGCAGGCGTTGCAGCTTCTGCAGCCCCAAGCTTGGGGCTGCATGTGATTGACATGTTATCATCCAAATAGCATGTCATCGATGATTCAGATTCGCAATATTCCCGACGAGCTGCATCGCGACTTGAAGGTTCGTGCTGCGCAGACAGGAATGACGCTCTCCGACTATCTGCTGGCGGAGCTTCGCGCTTTGGCGGTACGTCCGACGATGAGAGAGTGGCTTGCCGGCAGCGAGCAGTGGAAGCCGGTGGAGGCCAAAGAGTCCCCTGCGGCGACGCTTGCGGCCGAGCGCGACCGCAGCGCGTAAGCGTGATCGTCGCGGACGCAAGCGCTATAGCGGAGTTGCTGCTGGCACGGCCGCTGGCGAGCGCAGTTCGCACCGCCCTCGCGCCACAACCAGAGCTGCACGTGCCCGAGCATTTCCACGTCGAGGTACTCTCGGTTTTGCGTCGTTATGCGATTCGAGGAGAGTTGCACGGGCGCCGAGCCGACGAGACTCTTGCTGCGCTTCGCGATCTGCGTGTGCTGACCTATCCGGTCATAGAGCTCGCGGACGCGATATGGGGCTTGCGCGACCAATTGACCGCCTACGATGCCGCCTATCTGGCTCTTGCTCGGCGCCTGAACGTAGGACTCCTCACCCTTGACAACGGGCTTGCGAAAGTGGCCGCCGCGCAAGGACATTTGGTAGCCCTGTAGACACAGGGCATGCCTCGGCTGCTGCACCTCAAAGCACCGTTTGACCTGAGTCCGCTGGTCTTAACCGGAGAAGCGCACACGCACTGCCGCAAGCCGCCGCCCGACCCGACTGAGGCCCTTGCTGGCCGGCACAATACGCTCGAGGATCGAGCGCTGACTACGCCAACTTTCCGGGAAACCCAAGCGAAGCGTCAGTAGATAAGGCGGTATTGCCACGAGCCCGACCGCGGCCAGCCACAGGAAGGCCGGCGCGCCGATCGCGCTCAGCCCCATGCTCACCGGCAAGGCAACCACAAGTAGCCCTACACAGGAGAGCGTAGCCGGGGCAATGTCACTCAAAAGCCTTGATATTGGACGTTCTTGTGAACCACTCAGCATCATCACGTACGCCACCACCAGGAACAGTGTGTGCACCACCGCCGCGTCGATCGCGACAGCCACGATTCCGTAGTGCACGACCACCAGCACCGTGAGGCCATAGACGAGGAAGTGCGCTATGCCGTAGCCAAGCAGCGCACGCGCGCGGCCGGTCGCCATGAACACTGTGCCAACGGCGTCGACGACAAGCGTCGAGGCCCCGCCCAGCGCAAGGATCTGAACCGGCACGACCGCCGGCGCCCACTGCGCGCCGAACAAGAACGGGACGAGCACGGGAGCTGTGATCGTCAGCAGCACAAGCAGCGGGAACAGCAGGATTGTCAGGGTGCGCACCATCTGGCGATACAGCTGGCTGAGCTCGGCGGCACTGCGTGTGCGCGCCAAGACCGGGAAGCCGACCTGGCTCATCACAACGCTGATCTTGCTCTGGTATTCGACCGAGAGCGTGTAGGCACGGAAGTAGAAGCCGGTCTGCAGCGCGCCAAGGCGCGCGCCGATGATTGCGTAGTCGACGTTGCTGAAGCCGATCCAGCTGACCGAGGCCAGCGACACCGGCAGGCCGTACGCCAGCAGCTCGCGTGCAGCCTTGCGGTACAAGCGCGGCGCCGGCGGTGGCGCGCTGACCCACGCTATGACGCCCGTTGCCAATGAGCCTGCTAGTACCCCGAGCACCAACGCCTCGCCGCTCATGCCCGCCAGCGCCAGGCCGATGCAGACCACGACTCGCGCGAGGGTGCTGAGCACTTCGATCTCGCTTAGCCGCCTAAAGGCCATGTTTCGGCGCAAAGTGGCGGTGGGCACGGTGCTGAGTGCCGAGACCAGGCACAGCGGCGCCATCAGACGCACGAAGAAGGCCGTGCGCTCGCCGAAGATCGGCGCCACGATTACGCTGGCAGCGACCAACGTGATCACGGCAAGCGCGAGGCCCGCGAGCAAGCCGAGCGCCATCCCGGTCTGTTGGTGTTCCCGGTCGATCGTTTTGCGTTGCACGAGGGCGCTACTCAAGCCGCCGGCCACCATCAGGTAGGCCACTTCCTGGGCGATCAGGGCGATCGCGTAGCGGCCGAATTCGGCCGGCACGATCAGCCGCGCAAGAATCACGATCGAGCCGAGCTGAAGGATCTCAACGGTGGGACGGGCGATCGCCGACCAGCGCACGCCGTGCGCGGCGGCGTCGCGCAGCTCGTTGGCTGCTTGATCGTCCGCCACAGCCTGTTGCTCTGCTGGAGTCGGCCCAGCGACCGGCGTCGACTCTACGAACGCCAGATCGGTGGATGCTGTGGATGCCGGCTCGGCGGATATCGGCTTCATGGGGTCCTCAGTCGGTGTGGACTCCTCGGCCGTCACGAGCGCCTCGGCCGTCATGGTCTCACCGCGAGGCCGGCGAGACCAGAGTGCGCCTGATCGCAACCAGCCTCTCGGCAAGCGGGCGACGGTAGCGATCAGGCATCGAGAGGACTAGCGCCCAGGCAAGCAGACGCAGCGAGAGCCGTTGGCGCAAGGCGGCTACAAACGTCGCTCGCGCCGCCTGCGGGCGGCCTTCATCGCTCAACTGCCGCGCGATGTTCGACAGGTCGCGCGCCTTCACCTTGCGCACTAGGCGTGCGTCGCCGACGAGATCGGCGTGCCAGTCGTGGGCCACGTACTCGGCTCGGTGCATGCGCAGCAGGTTGCCCGAGACCTGATTCTCGTGAGTGCGGTAGTTGATCAGCACATGCGGGTCGTAGAAGAAGACGGCGCCGGACGAGACGGCACGCAGCCAGTAGTCGTAGTCCTCGCAGTCAAGCCCTTCCACGAACGGCCCAAGGCGCTGATGCAGGCTGCGCCTGACCATGGTCGTGCCCGAGCACACGAAGTTCGCTCGATATAGGTGCTTGGCGAACTTCTGCAAATCGAGGATGCCGGCACCCGAATAGGGCGCACGCGGCCCATCGCTGCCACCGAAGAAGCGAGCGCCGCCGAAGGCGATGTCGAGCTCGGGGTGAACCACGATCGCCTCGAACTGGCGCTCGAGCTTGTCGAGCTCCCAGATGTCATCAGCGTCGCACTTAGCCATGTAGTCGCAGCGCGCCTCCTCGAAGCAGCGGTTCATCGCTCCCGCCACACCGAGGTTGCCCTGCCTGACGACGCGGATCTCGCCGCGGAAACGCTCCAGCTCTCCCAACGTCCCGTCGGTCGAGCCATCGTCGACAACGATCACCTCCTCGGGAGGATGCGTCTGAGAAAGGATCGCTGTCAACGCCTCTGCGACATAGCGCTCGGTGTTGTAGACCGGCATCACCGCGCTGATCGTCGGCGTCTTCATGGCAGCACCGGGTCGCGCCCGCCGCGCAGCGCGTCGATCGCGCGACTGAAGTGGGTCACCGCACGTCCTGCGCCTTCGCGCACGCTGCTGGGCAGGCCAAGGATCACAACCCACGCGAACGCCCTGATATTCGCCGGCGAGGCACCGTGCCGGCCGCGCCGGAGCGACTGGCGAAACGCCTTGCGCGCCTCGCGCGGGCGACCTTCGTCCACCAGTCGCCTGCCGATCCGGAAGAGGTCGTCGGCGATCGCGCGATCGCTCACGTCGGCTTCGTACATACGGCGCACCTGATCGCCGCACTCATCCATCCAGGCCGTGCGCCCGGTGAGATTGTTCTCGTGCTGGCGCCAACTCAACAGCGGACGAGGGTCGTAGTAGAAGGTTGCGCCAGCGCGTAGGCAACGGAACCAGTACTCGTGGTCGTCAGCGCCGAAGTTCTCGATGAACGGGCCCAGACGCTCGAACAGCGAGCGGCGGATGACCACCGAGGGGGCGCAGATGCAGCACTGGTGATATAGGGCGTCCTTCAGCGCAGCGCTGTCGAGCACGCCAACGCCCGGCGGGCGCGAGTACTCGCCCTCGCTGCGACCAAACAGCACGGCGTGCCCACACAGCAGATCCACCTGTGGGTGGGTGCGAATCGCCTCTAGCTGCCACTCAAGCTTGCGCGGCTCCCAGATGTCGTCAGCCCCACACAACGCTACAAAGTCGCCACTGGCCTCTGCAAAGGCGGTGTTGAACGCGGCCGGACAGCCACCGTTCTCTCGATGCACGACACGAATGCGCCCAGCAAAGCGCTCTAGCTCGCGTGCCGTGCCGTCGGTCGAGCCATCGTCGACGACGATCACCTCGTCGGGTGAATGGGTTTGGTTGAGGATCGATTCGAGTGCCTCGGCGATGAAGCGCTCGGCCTGGTAGGCCGCCACGACGACTGAGATAGATGGCTTGTTAGTGTCGGTCATATCGCTGTATGAACGTGCAACGGCGCGCGATTCTCGCATCGCATGCAGCGTGCCAGGGGTATCGCGTGCAGACGTGCAGAGCGTTTCTTGCGCGCAAGGTCACCGAGCCTCGCCACGTTGTTGATGTACATGAGGACGAGCGACCGACAATGGTGGGGGTCCGCTGAGCGGGGCGAGTCGCTATGAGAGGCGGGGGGCGCCTCTCATCCGCGATTCGCCAAGCTCGGATCTGGAAGTACCGCGCGCTGTCGGATTGCACGCGCGTAAGTGGCAGTCCGGTTGTGCTGCAACCGGTGCTGTTGCTTGGCAGGGGCTCGATCTCCTTCGGACGCGAGGTCGAGCTCGGCTGGCCCACCTCGATGCAGTTCTACAGCGGCTACTGCCACGTCGAGGCTTCAACCCCGCGGTCCAAGATCGAGCTCGGCGACGGTGTGCAGATCAACAACAACGCCTTCATCAAGAGCGAGGGACCCGGCATCCGCATCGGAGCCAATGCGCTGATCGGCTCCTGCGTGGAGATACTCGACAGCGACTTCCACGAGCTGCACCCCGAGCGCCGCCGCCGCGGCAAGCCACAGATGGGGGCCGTCGAGCTGGAAGAGAACGTGTTCGTCGGCGACGGCGTCAAGATCCTCAAGGGCGTGCGGATCGGCGCGCACTCGGTGATCGGGGCCGGAAGCGTCGTCACCAAATCGATCCCAGCCGGAGTGATAGCTGCCGGCAACCCGGCGCGGGTGATCGGCAATGTTCCGCTCGAGCACCGACACGGCCAATCCCCGCTCCCGGGCAGCGAGCACTGGCAAATTCAGTTGCGTGTGGAAAATCCCGCCTCATTGGCCGTTGAGTGATCATGAGGTGCTCATAACATGCTCGCTGAACGCGTACTGATCACAGGCGGTGGTGGGGCTGTCGGCTCTAACATCGCCGACCAGCTGGTCCAGGCCGGCGCACAGGAGATTGTCGTGCTCGACAACTTCGTGCGCGGTCGCCGCGACAACCTCGCATGGGCTATCGAGAACGGGCCAGTGCGACTTGTCGAAGGCGACATCCGCGACCGCGAGCTTGTCGCCGAGCTGACACGCGGCATCGACGTCGTCTTCCACCAGGCCGCGCTGCGCATCACCCAGTGCGCGGCCGAACCGCGGCTTGCGCTCGAAGTGATGGTCGATGGCACCTACAACGTGATCGAGGCCGCCCTGGCCGAGAAAGTGCGCAGGATCGTTGCTGCCTCCTCGGCCTCGATCTACGGGCTGGCTGAGCAGTTCCCGACCGAGGAGTCCCATCACCCCTACGCCAACGACACGCTCTACGGCGCCGCCAAGACTTTCAACGAGGGCCTGCTGCGAAGCTTCAACTCGATGCAGGGGCTCGACTATGTGGCGCTTCGCTACTTCAACGTGTATGGGCCCCGCATGGACATCCACGGGGTCTACACCGAGGTGCTCGTGCGTTGGATGGAGCGCATCGAAGCTGGCGAACCACCCCTGATCCTCGGGGACGGCTCACAGACGATGGACTTCATCTACATCGGCGACGTCGCCCGCTCGAACGTGCTTGCCGCCTCGGCCGATGTCAGCGACGAGGTCTTCAACGTCGCCAGCGGCACGGAGACTAGCCTGCTCGAGCTGGCGCAGATGCTGATCGAGGTGATGGGCGCCAATGTCGAGGTCGAACACGGCCCGGAGCGCTCGGTCAACAAGGTTCCGCGGCGCTTGGCCGACACGCGCGCGGCACGCGAGCGGCTGGGCTTCGAGGCCGAGGTCGACCTCGAGGAAGGTCTGCGTCTGTTGGTGGATTGGTGGCGCGCCGAACGAGCTTCGGCCGCTTCGCCCACGCTCAGCGCGACGTCGTGATGGAGATACCAATCACGCGCCCGCACCTCGCGGGCGACGAGCAGGCAGCGGTCGCCGAGGTGATTGCCTCGGGTTGGCTCTCCCAAGGGCCGCGCGTGCGAGCTTTCGAGGAGGCTTTCGCTGAGCGCGTCGGCGCCGCCGACGCGGTCGCCACCACGAGCTGCACAACCGCCCTTTCGCTTGCGTTGCATGTCTCAGGGGTTGGTCCGGGCGACGAGGTTATCGTTCCCTCGCTGTCGTTCATCGCCACGGCCAACGCCGTGTGGCACTGTGGCGCGCAGCCGGTCTTCGCCGACATCGACCCGCGCACCTACAACCTCGACGCGGCCGCCACCGAGCGGGCGATCACAGCCCGCACGAAGGCGATCATGCCCGTGCACCAAGTCGGCCTGCCAGCCGACATGGACGCGTTCCTGGAGCTTGGCCGCCGCCACGGCGTGGCGATCGTGGAGGACGCCGCTTGTGCGATCGGCGCAAGCTACAAGGGCCGACCAATCGGCTCACTGGGGCCGCTCGCCTGCTTTTCGCTGCATCCACGCAAGGTGATCACCACCGGCGAGGGCGGAATGATCGCCGTGGCAGATGCCGAGGTCGCAGAACGGCTGCGGCGCCTGCGCGCTCACGGAATGGATACTTCCGACCTTGCCCGCCACTCCGCGCGCGACATCGTCGTCGAGGCCTATCCCGAGCGTGGTTGGAACAGCCGCATGACCGACATGCAGGCTGCGCTTGGGCTCTGTCAGTTGCGCGTGCTGGATGAGATCCTGGAGCGCCGCCGCCTACTTGCCGAGCGCTATACCGCCGCACTGGAGCGCATTGCACACCTCGAAGCTCCTTACGACCCGGCGTATGCGCAGCGCACATGGCAGTCCTATTGCGTTCGTGTCGGACCCGATGCTCCACTGCAGCGCACCGATCTGATGCGCAGCCTCTTGCAGGACGGTATCGCCACGCGCCGCGGCGTGATGGCGATCCACGAAGAGGCCTCCTATGCGAATCGATCGACGGACGGCCCTCGACTCGATCTTCCACACACCGAGGCCGCGACCCGTGAGACGCTGATGCTGCCGATTTTCCCGGACCTCACCGAGCATCAGCAGGACTACATCCTCGAGCGGCTCGAAGCCTGCCTGCTCGCGCTGGCCGCCTGACGCCATATACCCGTCGGCGCTCCCCCAGGTGAGCACGCAAATTGCGGCTCAGAAGGACAAAAGTTGGCGACGTTCCGCGCGTTTCTTTGTTGTGGCAAGTAACGCTATCGATCGACAGACCGCTTCGCTCGGCTCGAGCGTTGTCCCGCGCAGCGCGCTTGAGATTGCTTCCGGGCAGCCAGCCAAAGGCCGACTGCTGGACTTCGGCTGCAGGGCTCTGGACATCTTCGGCTCGGCGATCCTGTTGATCCTGCTCTCTCCCCTGCTTGCTCTGATCGCGATCCTCGTGCGCTTGGACTCGCCGGGCTCGCCGATCTTTCGCCAGCGTCGGGTCGGCCGCGACACCGTGCCGTTCACGGTCAACAAGTTCCGCACGATGCACGACGGCGTCCCGCACGATCGCCACCGCGACTACGTGCTCGGACTGATCGCTGGCGAGCATCGCGAGCACACCACGCCTGGACCGCAATTCAAGATGACCGGCGATGCACGCGTAACCCGCTTCGGCAGGGCCCTGCGGCGCTCGAGCCTCGACGAGCTGCCTCAACTGTGGAACGTGCTGCGCGGCGAGATGTCGCTGGTGGGACCGCGACCGGCGATCCCCTACGAGGTTGAGCACTATCCCCCGCACTGGTTTGCACGCTTTGCCGTCAAGCCCGGCGTCACCGGCCTGTGGCAGGTCAACGGGCGCTCCACGGTGACGCTCGAGGAGATGGTGCGCCTGGACGTCGAATATGCGCATCGGCGTTCGGTGTGGCTGAACATTGCGATTTTGGTGCGTACTGTGCCGGCAGTCCTAAGTGGAAGAGGAGCATCATGAAGACAGGCCGACTATCTCTGACGGGGCTGCTGCTGGCCGCCGCCACCACCTTGATCGCCTGCCTTGGCATGCTCGCCACGAGCTCGCCGGCGCTGGCGCTAACCGACGAATGTGCGTCGGCGCCCAACCCGATCGTCTGTGAGAACGCGCTGCCCGGCGATCCTCCGAGCGATTGGGAGGTGGAAGGCGTCGGCTCCAGCACGATCCAGGGCTATGGCACCTCGATGAGCGTTAACGTCGGCGAAACCGAGTCATTCAAGATCAGCACGCCCTCGACCAAGTACCACATCGACATCCTGCGCCTCGGCTACTACGGCGGCGACGGAGCGCGCATGGTGCAGGCTGGCATCAAACCGACTGCAACGCTTCCTCAGAAACAGCCCGCTTGCCTTACGAACTCCGCCACCGGCCTGATCGACTGTGGCAACTGGGGCGTCTCGGCATCGTGGACGGTTCCGAGCAACGCCGTCTCGGGCGTCTATATCGCCCACCTCGTTCGCGAAGACGGTAGCGGCGAAAGCCAGATTCCCTTTGTCGTGCGCAACGACTCCAGCCACTCTGAAGTCCTGCTGCAAACCTCCGACGCCACCTGGGAGGCCTACAACGACTACGGCGGCAACAGTCTCTACACGTGTACGGTCGCTTGCCCGCCCGGTGAACCGGAAGCCTATAAGGCTGCCTACGCGGTTTCCTACAACCGGCCGTGGGAGGGCTCGTTCGCCGTCGACGGTGGCGCCTCCTACCTCTACTACGCCGAGTTCCAGATGATCTACTGGATGGAGAAGAACGGCTACAACGTCAGCTATACCAGCGAGGCTAACGTCGACCAGAACGGCGCACTGCTGAAGAACCACAAGCTGTTCATCTCAAGCGGCCATGACGAGTATTGGTCTGAAGGCCAGCGCGCAAACGTCGAATCTGCCCTGTCGGCAGGCGTCAACCTTGCCTTCTTCAGCGGCAACGAGATGTTCTGGAAGACGCGCTGGGGGCCGAGCACCGAAGGCGCCAACACGCCCTATCGCACGCTCACCTCCTACAAGGAGACACATTTCAACGCGCCCGTGGACCCACAGGATCCGCCGACCTGGACAGGTAGCTGGCGAGACCCACGCTTCAGTCCGCCCGCCAACGGGGGCAAGCCCGAGAATGCTCTGACAGGCCAGTTCTTCCTGGTCAATGCCGGCACGTCCGATATCACGGTGCCCTCCCAGTACGCCAAGGACAGGCTGTGGAAAAATACGGCTGCTTCCACGCTAAAATCCGGGCAATCGCTGACGCTCGCGCCAGGCGCTGGCACGCTCGGCTACGAGTGGGACGAGGATGTCGATAACGGCTTCCGCCCGGCGGGGGAGTTCGACCTCTCCTCCACGACCGTGGGCGGCCTGCAGACCTTCAACGACTACGGCAGCAGGCTTTCCGAAGGCACAACCGCAACCCACCACCTGACGCTCTACAAGGCTCCGAGTGGTGCGCTTGTGTTCGGCGCCGGCACGGTGCAATGGTCATGGGGCCTTGCCAACTTCAATGCTTGGGAATCGCCGAGCACCGAGCCTGGCAAAACGGCACCAGACCCCAATCTGGAGCAGGCGACCGTCAACCTGTTCGCTGAAATGGGTGTCCAGCCCGGGTCGCTGACTACTGGGCTCGTGCCGGGAACTAAGTCGACCGACACCACCCCTCCGACTTCTACGATCACCTCACCAGCGCCGAACGCGACGCTTCAGGACGGCAGCGCCGTCACGATCACGGGCAGCGCGACCGATACGGGTGGCGGCGTGGTCGCGGGCGTTGAAGTCTCCACCGACGGTGGCGCCACCTGGCATCCGGCGACCCTCACCACGCCTGCCGAACAAGCCGTCAAATGGTCCTACACGTGGGCCGCGCATGGTAATCCCACTACGACGATCCGCTCACGCGCGGTCGATGACAGCGCCAACCTCGAGAAACCGGCCGCGGGTATCACCGTCAATGTGTCCTGCCCATGCTCGATCTGGGGCTCGGCTGTTACGCCGGGCACACCGGACTCCGGCGATGCGTCCTCGGTTGAGGTCGGGCTCAAGTTCACATCCGAAGTATTCGGCAGCGTCACCGGCGTTCGCTTCTACAAGGCCGCCACCAACACCGGCACGCACATCGGCAGTCTGTGGAGCGAAAACGGCACGTTGCTTGCCTCGGCGACCTTCACCTCTGAAACGGCCTCGGGCTGGCAGCAGGTCAACTTCTCCACACCGGTCCAGATCTCCCCGAACACCACCTACGTGATCGGCTACCTCGCCCCCAAAGGCCACTATTCAGCCGACTCCTATTACTTCTACTCACCCTCGCCGACCGGGCCGAAAACACTGAACAGCCCGCCGCTGCACGCCGTTCCGGCTAGCGCCACGACCAGCAACGGGCTCTACTCCTACGCCACGGCCTCGACGTTCCCGACGAGCACCTACAACGGCACCAACTACTGGGTTGACCCGGTCTTCTCGCCGGCCGCTGCACCCGGACAGGTCACCGGCGTCACTGCAACCGCGGGCGCGGGCTCGGCGCGCATCTCTTGGTCGGCTCCCACTACCGGCGGCGTTGTCACCAGCTACACGGTCACGCCCTACATCGGTAGCGCCGCACAGACGGCCACGATCGTCAACGGATCGCCGCCGGCGCTTAACACCCGCATCACCGGTCTCACTCCCGGCACGACATACACATTCAAGGTGCAGGCCTCGAACCCCAACGGGTCCGGGCCTGTCTCGGCAGCCTCAAACCAGGTGACGCCGCAGACCTTTGTGGCACCCGAAGCGCCTGGCAGCGTCTCGGCAAGCCCCGCGACCGCGCAGGCACTCGTGAGCTGGACGGCGCCAACCGAAGAAGGCGGCACGCCGCTCACCGGCTACACCGTGACCCCCTACATCGGCTCGGCGGCACAGCCATCGACCAACGTCAGCCCCTCCGCCACCTCGACCAAGATCATCGGGCTCTCCAACGGGACGACCTACACGTTCAAGGTCACGGCGAGCAACGCCGTTGGTGCTAGCGAATCCTCGCAGCCCTCGGGTGCTGTGACGCCGCAGAACACGATCTTCGACTTCGCCACGCCGAACATGATCGACTCGGGTGACGGCAACTCGGTCGAGCTCGGAGTCAAGTTCACCGCCGAAAAGGGCGGCTCGATCACGGGTGTCCGCTTCTACAAGGCCGCCACCAACACCGGCACGCACATCGGCAGCCTCTGGAGCTCGAGCGGGTCTCTGCTTGCGTCGGCCACCTTCACGAACGAAACCGCCTCCGGCTGGCAGCAGGTCACGTTCTCCAAAGCGGTGAGCATCACCGCCGGGACCACCTATGTGGCGGGCTACTTCGCTCCCAGCGGGCACTACTCGGCAACCTCTGCCGCGTTCGCCTCCGCAGGCGTGAGCAATCCGCCGCTGAAGGCGCTTGCCAACTCGACCAGCGCCAACGGCGTCTACGCGTACGGATCGGCCAGCGCTTTCCCCTCCAACAGCTTCAACTCGACCAACTACTACGTCGACGTGACCTTCGCGCCGACGCCGCCCTCCGGCCCGCCCACCTCGCCCACCGGCGTGTTCGCCGCTGTCGCCTCAGGTCAGGCCTCGGTGAGCTGGACCACTCCCGCCGAAGAAGGCGGTGGCCCGATCACCAAGTACACGGTGACGCCCTACATCGGCACGACCGCGCAGACGCCGGTCAGCGTGACAGCGCCCGCCAACTCGGTCACGGTGACCGGGTTGACAAATGGGACCGCCTACACCTTCAAGGTGAGCGCCACCAACTCGGTCGGGACCAGCGCTGCCTCTGTCGCGTCGCCCGCGGCAACACCACGGGACACGATCTTCGAACTGGCAACACCAGCGATGGTGGATTCGGGCGACACCAGCGCCGTGGAGCTCGGAGTCAAGTTCACGCCACAGGAAAAAGGCATGGTCACCGGCGTTCGCTTCTACAAGGCCGCCACCAACACCGGCACGCACATCGGCAGTCTGTGGAGCTCGACCGGCACACTGCTCGCCTCCGCCACCTTCACGAGCGAAAGTGGATCGGGCTGGCAGCAGGTCACCTTTGCCACTCCTGTCACCGTCAGGGCCGGCACCACCTATGTCGCCGGCTATCTTGCACCCAGCGGGCATTACTCGGCTACCTCCGCCGCGTTCTCGCCCCTCGGTGTCAGCAACCCGCCGCTGCAGGCGCTTGCCAACGAAACTAGCGCCAACGGCGTCTATACCTACAGCGCGACGGCTGCTTTCCCCAGCAGCAGCTTCAACGCGACGAACTACTGGGTTGACGTGCTGTTCGCGCCTTCGGCGGCCAGCGCGCCGGAAGCGCCTGAAGGGCTGACGACAAGTCCGGCTACTGGACAGGCCTTGGTGAGCTGGACCGCGCCAAATAACGACGGCAGCCCGATCACCGGCTATACGGTCACTCCCTACATCGGCTCGACCGCGCAAACTGCCGTAAACGTGGGCGCCTCGGCACAGAATGTGGTGGTTACCGGGCTTACAAACGGCACGAGCTACACCTTCAAGGTCGCGGCAAGCAACGCGCTCGGCACCGGACCGCAGTCAGAAGCCTCGAGCGCGGTGACGCCGCGTAACACGATCTTCGACTTCGCCAAACCGGAAAACCTCGACGCGGGCGATCCCAACTCGATCGAGGTCGGCGTCAAGTTCAGCTCGGAAGTGAACGGGTCTGTGACCGGAGTCCGCTTCTACAAGGCTGCCGCCAACACCGGCACCCACATCGGCAGCATCTGGAGCTCAACCGGAACACTGCTCGCCTCGGCCACCTTCACCAGCGAAACCGCCTCCGGCTGGCAACAAGTCACGTTCTCCGAACCTGTGCCGATCACGGCCGGAACCACCTATGTCGCCGGCTACCTTGCGCCCAGTGGGCACTACTCGGCAAGCTCTGCTGCGTTCAGCTCCGCCGGGCTGAGCAACCCACCGCTGGAAGCGCTCGCCAACGGCATCAGCCCCAACGGGGTCTACGAATACGCCACAAGCCCCACCTTCCCGAGCAGCAGCTACAACGCTGCGAACTACTGGGTCGATGTGCTGTTCGCGCCGGGCTCGTGAGCACGGGCTCTGGCGCGGAGCGTCCCGGCCCGGTACCGTGGACACGCGTCAACACGACTCAGATGCAGAGGACGAGAGAACATACGGATCGGGCCCGCTCGGATCGGGCCCTCACCAGAGCCGTGCACCCCGGCTTGCATGCGAGCGGCCTTACGCGTGCAGGAACGGGCGCGCTGCTCGCCGCGACCGCTGCACTGCTGCTGAGCGCTTGCGGCGGCTCTTCGAGCAATAGCTCCTCCTCGACCACGACGGACTCCGCCTCGGCAGATAACGGACACGCGCCTGTGCAGACGGCGCGTGACGTTCATCCTGCGCCTCAGGCACTTGGCGCCGGCAAGATCATCCCCAGCCAGAGCAGCCCCGTCAAGGCGCACCAACCTTCGGGGGGCGTCGACGACGAGGTCAACGCCTCTGGCGCAAAGACGCTTGATCCCTGCACGCTTGTCACGCGCGAAGAGGCCCAGACGATCGTCGGCAAGCCCGTCGGCAATCCGGTGGACGCGCCCCAAGGGCCCACCTGCATCTACAGCGTCCAAGGCGCCAAGGCTCCGGTCACGCTTGCGGTGCAGGCCCTGCACTTCTCGACGGTCAAGCCGCAATCGCAGCTGCATGACCGGATAACGCTCACCATCGCCGGCCACAGCGCCTACTGCGGCGTGGCGGGCACGCCGACGTTGATCGTTCCATTGAGCGCCGGACGCTTCCTCAGCGTCGTGGCGCCCTGCCCGATTGCCGCCTCGTTTGCCGCCAAGGCACTCGGGCGTATTGGCTGAGGGTACGAAGCAGAAGCAAAGGGTCCAGCCCGCGAGGGCCGCCACGCTCCCAGACACCACCACCCGAAGGGCTCGAAGGCCAACGCGCAGGGCCGCCTCGACGCCGCGGGGCCACCTCACCAAGACGCGGCGGCGGGCGGGCTACCCCGCGAAGACTCTCTTCTTCGGGAGGTCTTCAAAATGGTGGGTACGAAAAACACTGGTAAAACTGGTGCATAACCCTTAGGTTGTATCCAGCTGCATAACCCTTAGGTTGTATCCAGTTTTACTGGTGTTTTTTGAAAGTACGCTCTTAGATACCCCGACACGCTACTCCCGAACGCTGCGGTTCACCGCACGAGGCACCCGAGCGCACAGACGCACATGCTCACGCGGCACATGCTCACGCGGCACATGCTCACGCGGCACACAGGCACGAGGTGCCGCAACGACACGCACCCTCGAACCCTCGACACGCACGCGGCGCCGGCCTAACCTGTCCTAACCTGCGCCGTGCACCGTCAGCCGGCTTGGTCGCCGGCGCCGCGATGGGCGTAGGCCGACTCAGAAGGAGGCGTAGTAGTAGTAGTAGTAGTAGTAGCCACGACGCCTGGTTCCCGCACCAAGAGCCAACCGCTCACAAGCGGGATGCGCCGGATACCCAGCTTGGAACCCCGACCCGGGCGTATGACGATTCCCCGCACGCGCTCGCGCAGCGGTTGCACGTTACCCTCCGGGCCGGCCGAGGCTATGACCGTCAGCGCGGCGATGAAGAAGAACATGTATGGAGCCTGCGGGAACGAGAAAGCGTCGAACAGAGCGCTGACGACCAGGTAGGCGATACAGCCCGCCGATGAGGCCAGCGCAAGCGACGCCACGTCCGGATCTCGGCCGCGGATCGCCTTGCGCGCCGTGAACACCGGCGCCAGGACCATGAAGATGTAGGCAAGCAGACCGAAGACGCCCACCTCCCAGATCTCATCGATGTACTCGTCGTCGTTGATGCGGAATTGGGTCTCCAGGTCGGAGTCCAGCGTGCCGAAACCGCGTCCGAACAGCGGATGCGCGTATACGTCTGGCGTGACGTCGCTGAAGTCGCCGAGGCGATGTTCTGTGGAGCTGCTTTGCAGGCCTGCCGTCGGGGTGAAGATCGTGCCCAGGGCGCCCGGGGATGCGACGTGCACCAGGCCGACGAGCAGGACGAGGCCGATCGGCGCGAGCTTCAGCACCTGGCGCGGGCGATAGCAGGCGATGTAGAGCACCAGCGCGACCGGCACCAGCAAAGCCGTCTTGCGATCGGTGGCGGCCGCCGCTGCGAGCATCAGTACGAACGCGAGCCCGTTCAGCAACCACGACCTTCGCGATTTGGCGTCGAACATTCGTATCAGCGCGAACGGCATCACCAGCACGAGCATCGTCGTTGCCGCAAGGCCGTGGATCGTCGGCCCGACGACCGTCACACGGCCGTCGCTGCCGAATGCCGGATGGATCACCGTTGGAGAGGGGGCGACTTTGGCGATCGGGTCGAGGACCTTGGCGCTCCAGTTGTAGAAGATGTTGTAGCCGGTGTGGCGCTCTACGATCATGCCCAACGCCATGAAAGTGGCCAGGCCGATCAGGTAGGTCGAGAAGCCACGCAAATCCTCGAAGCGCAACGCGGTGAGCGTGAACCAGGACAGGACCAGGAACGAGCCGAGCAGACCGAAGCGCTTCTCGGCCAGGCTGAGCTCGCCGACGTTGACGATTCGACCGGCGCCGAGCAGGATGCTGGCGATAGCCAATCCCAGGAAGACGCACACCGCGCCCACATACAGCTTTGAGCGCCGTGTGCGCAGGAAAGCGCGCTGGTCGCCCCCGAAGATGACCCAGGCCATGACCATGCCCACGATCGCGAAGCGGTCGATGTCAGAGCCCACGGGGAGGCTGAGCTTCAGTTCGGTGGAGTCCACCGGGACGATGAACAACATCGCCAGGAACGCCGCCAGTACCCACGGCAGCGGACGGCGTGTATGGGGGAAAGCGTCGCGCTGATCGTCCTCGCCGCTCATCGGCCCAAGGCCTCCCTGCTCACTGCCTGTGTTGTGAGGGCGAGCGCAGCGCAGCCAGCGTTGCCTCAGCGGCCTGCTCGTCGCCGTGGCCGGCGCCGTTGGAGCTCGGGCCAGGACTCTCACTCTTGCGAGAAGCGTTCTGCGCCTCGTAGACATCCGCGGTTGCACGCCAGCTCTCGGCGAAGCGACCGCCGACGAGCACCAGGACACACCATAGGAAGAAGACGACGACGAATGTCAGGAAGGCGATCGACTTGCTGATGCCGCCGTCGACGACACCGCCACTGGCACTACCCAGCTGACGGATCACGACGCGCTGCGCCGGCGGCGTATTGCCGGTTTTCGCGAGCGTTGCCACGTACTGCCCGAGAGCCGCGGCCGAAGCGTTGGCGAGCGCCATTGCCTGGCGGGTGTTGGGCGCTTGCGCGTAGATGCCGATCGTCGGAAGGTTTGGGTCGTCGTTGAAATTCAATCGGTATGGGGTGGATTCCCCGGTTATCTCCACGTTGCGCTGCACGGCCGTCGGCTCCTCGACCACGCGCGGCACGGACGGATCGACTGGGCCGGCGGCGTAGATCTGGCTGCCGGGGATACCGGACTTTTCGCCGACCAAGGCGAGGAATGTCGGGCTTGCCATGAAGTTCGCGTAGACCGTCGCGCGTGCTTGCAGCGGTTCGAAAGATGGCTGCAGATCGCCGAGGACCGAAGAGGGGGTATCCACGAATACCTGGGTGCTGGCGCTCGAATATTGCAGCGAACGTGCCTCGAGTCCCGTGGACGTCAGACGGTAGACGCTGAGAATCGCAGCGATCAGCGCCACGACGACGCCGATGCCGAGCGCCGCTCGGCGTCTGGACAGCTCTCGCAATATCAGCGCAAACTCCATCTGGCCTGTCCTTCCTGCTTGGTTACATACCTCTACAGCCGATCCTGGGCAATTCAGAGGGCCATGGCAATATGCCTTGTTTGACAGCCTCGGCGACCGCGTGAAGCCGCATTACTCGACCGGTCGCCTGGGTCCTCACTGCAAGCAACGATCACACCTCGCTGTTTTTTGCGGCACGAGAACTTCCTCATCTAGCGGGCGCCTGGTGGAGCGGATCTCGCCGTCCTCTGCTCCCACGCACGCTTTGCGGGGCGCTCGGCGCGAGAATCGTCGGGCGGGTTCGTTGCTTTTGGTGAATGAGCCCGAGCGATACCTTCCCTCGTCCCGATCTCAGCGTGATCGTGGTGACGCACAACCGTCCCGAGCTGGCGCTGATGACGCTGCGCTCCGCCCTGGCCGCGATCCGCGAGCTTACTGTCGAGTGGATTCTGATCGACAGCGGCTCTAGCGACGGCACTCCCCAGGCGATCGAGGATGCCTATCCCGAGATGCGCGTGCAGCGTGAGCCCAATATCGGCTTTGCCGCCGCCAACAACCTTGGCCTTGCGCGCGCACGCGGGCGCTATGTGTTGCTGCTCAATCCCGACGCTGAGACGATCGCCGGCAGCTACGACGAGCTCGTGGCCACGCTGGACGCACGGCCGGAGATCGGCGTCGCGAGCGTCGTGCAGAGAGCCCCCGACGGGTCGCTGCAGTATTCGATCCGGCGCTTTCCCTCGGCCTGGCTGTCGCTCGGCGAGGCACTTGGTGCGGCACGCTTGAGCCCGCTGCGCGGCTGGCGCGAGGAGGAGCCCAACACAGCGCGCTATGACCAAGAGTCCTCGGTGGACTGGCTGGTCGGGGCTTTCCTGATCGCCCGCGCGGAGGCTGCCGCTCAGGTTGGCGGGCTCGACGAGCGCTTTTTTCTCTACTCGGAGGAGACAGACTGGTGCTATCGCTTCCACCAAGCCGGGTGGAAGGTGGCCCATCTACCGACGATGAACATCACCCATCACACCGGGCACGCTCCTGGGGCCGACCTTTCGGCCCAGCTCAGCTACGCGAAGATTCTGTTCGCTCGCAAGCACTATGGGCGAGTCCACGCCACTGCGATCAAGGCCGCGCTTGCCTTGCGTCATGGGCTACGCGCGGCCTTTGCGGTCGGCGCGGGCAAGTTGCGACCGCGCTGGGCCCCGCGGGCGGTCGTCGAGCGGCGGGCGCTGGGGGTCGTGCTTGGGACTAGCGAGCCTCCGTTCGCGCGCAAAGCCTAGACCGAACAAGCTCCTTCATCCACACAGTCCGGACACTAAAACAGGGGTTCCGGTAAAGGGGGCCTTTACGAGCATCGGCATATGCATGAAGTTCTACCCCAGAAGTCCTACCCGTCCAAAGGGGGCCTCGCGCGCAGAGCCCCGCCAAACGCATGGCCATTCGAATCCCCGTCGCGCGGACCTCAGACGCCAAACCTCAGACGCCTACCGAGCGAGGCGCTGATAGACCGCACGCAGCGCAAGCTCCGAGCGGTCCCATGTCAGCTCCATTGCTCGCTCGCGTGCGACGCGCCCGAGGCGCAGTCTGCGCTCGCCGTCACTTGCGAGTTCGCCGATCAGATCTACGAACGCCTGAAGCTCTCCGCAAGGGGCATATAGCGCCGCATCGCCTGCGGTGCGGCGTGTCTCGCGTAGGTCGTAGGCCACCACTGGCCGTCCGCAGCCCATGTACTCGGCCACCTTGATCATCGTCGAGCCGTGGTTCAGCTCGGTGCCCGGGGCTGGGTCGATGCCGATGTCGGCCTCGGCGATCAGCGCGGCTACCTGCTCGTGGCGCACATGACCTGTGAAGGTGACGCGGTCCTCGACTCCGGCTCGACGACAGCGCGCCTGCAGCTCCTCCAAGGCGGTGCCTTTGCCGACGATCGTCAGATGCGCTGCCCGCAGGGCGGCCGTACTCAGGATCTCGGGTAGCTCGAGCACGCCATCCTGCACGTCCAGGGTCCCGACGTAGACGAGCTTCGGCGCCGTCAGTGAGCCTGCGAGTCCCTGTGGCGGATCGGGGAACTCGCTGATGCGCGGACCGTTGCGCACGACCGTTACATCCTCTGGGGATCGCGGCCCGCGCTCTATCACCAACTGACGCTGGGTCTCGTTGGTGACGATCACCTGATCGGCGCAGCGGATCGCAGCCTTTTGCGCGAGACGCAGCGCCCGCACCAAAGTTGAGGAGCCAAACTTGGCGTCGAACAGCTCCGGCGCGGAGTCGTGCATGTCGTAGACGACCTTGCGGCCCATCAGCCGTGCGAGCAGTCCGGCAATGGCCAGCGTGTCCGGAGGCCCGTTGAAGTGCAGGACATCCGCCCCACGCACAAGCGCTGCCAGCGAGCGTGCCAGCAGCTGGGCGTGGGCGATTCCGTACTCCAATAGGTAGGACCACGGCGAGCCCTCGGCCCACACGATGCGATAACGCCGTACCTCGACGTCCTCGATCCGCTCACGGGCGCTTTGACTTGGACCACGCGGGGCGAGCACGGTGACTCTGTGGCCGGCGGCCGCAAGCGACTCGGCCTCGTTGCGCACGCGTGTGTCCTGCGGATATGTGAAGTTCTCGAGCAGGATCACGACGCGCTGAGATACTGAGCGCCTACCGTTGCTTACCGCGAATGATTGCTCACCGACCACGAGAGATAAACGAGGAGCCGCTTGACCGGCTTTCATAGCGACGCGGGGCTCGAGTTCGAACAGCCACGCAAGCGGGTTGCTGTGATCGGGGCGCAGGCCGATGCCCTGCCGACGCTACTTGGCTGGCTCGAGCGTGTTTTCCCTGTCCGCTTCGAGCTGGGCGGAACTGGCGATGCACGCGCCGCCGATGGCGTGCTTGTGCTCAATCCGGAGCGCCTGGACGAGGCGCCCGAGCACCTGCCGCGGCTGGTCCTCGCAGCGGCTGAGCTAGGGGACGATCGGGCCATGCACTCGTCCTCCGCGGCCGTGGACGACGCGCACTCAATCGCCGGGCACGATGCGCATTCAAAGGTCGAGCACGATGGTTCGCGCTCAACCGCGGTGCAGGACTGGCACGCCATCCCCCCCAAAAACAGCTCGCCTTCACGCACTGTGGCGCTGGCCGATGACGGGCGCTTGGCGAGACCCTTGCGCAAACGCAAGATCGCTGAGCACGCACGCATCGGCGAGCTGACACTTACTCCGCAAAGCGCCCGCGATGTGCTTGCTGACGTCGAGGAGCGGGCGGTCTGGTGGCAATCCGGCGATGGCAGGCTGCACTGCAGCCTCTATCCGCTTGCCGAGCTGGGCGACGGGCAGACGCTGCGCGACCATCTGTGCCCTGGCTCCTTCATGGGACTACTGCCTTTGCTGCACTTCCTCCAACAACTGCTCGCAGACCAAGGGTGGAAGCTACCCGCGCCACGCGCGGCGTTCGTGATCGACGATCCCAACCTGCACTGGCCCTCCTACGGGTTCTTGAAGTATCCCCAGCTGGCAAAGCACGCCTCGCGCCACGGCTATCACCTTGCCTTCGCGACCGTGCCGCTCGACGGCTGGCGGACGGATGCTCGCGCGGTGGCGAGCGTGCGCGAGCATCCCGCGGCGCTCTCGCTGTTGATCCACGGCAACGATCACATCGCGCGCGAGCTTGCCGGACTCGACAGCGACCACAAGGCCGAGGCAGCGATGGCACAGGCGTTGCGCCGAATCGCTGCGCTCGAGCGTGCCTCAGGGCTGAGCGTCGCCCGCGTGATGGCGCCGCCGCACGGCGTCTGCTCTGAGGCCGCCTTGCGCGCGATGTTCAGGCTTGGTTTCGAGGCGGCCTGCATCAGCCGGCCCTATCCCTGGCGTGACTGCCTGCCGGCACCCTCGCCGCTGGCCGGCTGGTACCCGGCCGAGCTGGTCGCCGGTGGAATTCCGGTGGCCCCGCGCCAAGCGATCACAGCGGCCCGCGAGGATCTTGTCTTCCGGGCACTGCTCGGCCAGCCGCTGATCCTGCACGGCCACCACGGCGATTTCGCCGACGGCCTCGACCTGCTGGAGCAAGCCGCCGCCGACATAAACGACCTGGGCGAAGTGCGCTGGGGGTCTCTGGATGGCGTGGCCGGCGGGGGCTACGCCACTCGCGGGCTTGGTGACACGCTGCTAGTGCAGATGCACGGTCGCCGGATCTCGGTCGATATTCCGCAGGGCGTCGACACATTGTGCGTGCTTGCCCAGGAGCCGCTTGGCGGCGCCGGCTGGCACGAAGTTCGCTACAGCGGCGGCGGCGGACAGATGATCTTCAAGGAGGGGAACAGGCCTGACCGGGCCGTTGTCTGTTGGCGCTGCGGGCAAGCTCGATCTGGAGCTGGTGGCCAATCGCCCGCTCGATCCCCTGCAGGTCGCCGCGCCGCGGCGCAAAGCCTGGCCACTTGCCAGACGGCTGCTGGTCGAGGGACGCGACCGCCTGCAACCGTTGCTTTAGCCGTCACGGGCCGGGTCTTTGTGCAGCTTGTCCCGGACAAGCGCGTCGTCATCCCAACTGGCGCCTCAACTCATCCCTAGCGCGGTGTCAGGGTCCCGAAACCATCGGGTTAGCCCGATCCCGAGCAGGCCGCGTTTCTACAAGTTCGGTCCGGCAGCGAGCGTTTTATGTGCATGAGCCGTCCCACGGTGCGCGAGCGCATGTTGCAGACACGTCGGCTACTTCAGGCAGAGGGGTATGCGGGTGTTGCGACACGGCTACGTGCCCGCGCTGCTAATCGGATCTCTCCTGCCGGCAGCGTGCCCTTGCCGGTCGCCCGCGAGGATCTTGTGCGGGCTGCGGAGATAGCCGGCGCCGGCTGGAATCTGCCCACGCCGCTTGCCCTGCAAGACGGAGAGCCGCTGGAGGTGGCCTGGGTTTGCGTACCACAGAGCGCTGGGGCCGGTGGCTTCACCACGATCAGTCGACTCGCCTGCGCCCTTGAGCGTGCTGGACACCGCTGCACGATCTACCTCCAGGATCGCCATGGCTGGTCGATCGAGCAGCATCGCCGCACGATGCGTGCCTGGTGGCCTTCGCTGAAAGCCGAGATTCGCGATGCCGCCGACGGCATCGCCGATTCGCACGCGATCTTTGCCACTTCCTGGGAAACCGCCTATCCGGTACTGACCTCGCCTGCCAAGGGGGCGCGTATGTATCTGGTGCAGGATTATGAGCCGCTGTTCTACGCGGCCGGAAGCAATGCGCTGCTTGCGCAGGCCACCTACCGCTTCGGCTTCCATGGGCTGACCGCCGGGCGCTGGCTTGCCGGGATGCTCGAGCGCGAGTACGGGATGAGCACAGACTGGTTTGACTTCGGCTGCGACTTGGAGCGCTATCGGCTCGATCCATACGCTCAGCGCACCGGGGTTTGCTTGTATTCGCGGCCCTCCACTCCCCGCCGTGCGTTCGAGCTCGCCTCCGCTGCTCTGGACCTGTTCGCCGAGCGCCATCCCGAGGTCGACATCCACCTGTATGGCGAGTCGGCGGGCGGACTGCCGTTTGCCGCTACCGACCATGGGCTGCTTGTACCGGATGAGCTGAACGCTCTCTACAACCGCTGTGTCGCTGGCCTCGTTCTGTCTGCGACCAATGTCTCGCTCGCTCCTCACGAGATGCTTGCGGCAGGGTGCATTCCCGTGGTCAACGATGCCGAGCACAACCGCATGGTGCTCGATAACCCCGAGGTTGTCTATGCGCCGGCGACGCCCTTCGACCTGGCCAACGCGCTCTCGGCGCTGGTGGAGCGGCAGCCGCCGAGGAGCGTGCTGCTGCTGCTCAGACGGCTGCCGCGCAGCGTCGCCAGCGCATCTTGGCAGGACGCTGGGGCGACAATCGAGCGCGTGATCCGCGACGCGGTGCGTACCGCCGGCCATACGGGATCGCCCGCAAGCGTGTGATCTGCCGAAGCGTTGCTTTGACGATGCCCGAGACGCTCGATACGCCTGCAATCAAGGCCGGCTCGCCAACTCCCCACGAGCAGACAAGCCAGCGGTTGCTGTTGATCTCTCCTGTGCGCAACGAGGAGGCATATCTGGAGCTGATCGCTAACGCGGTCGCGGCTCAGACGCGTCCTCCCGATCTGTGGATTGTCGTGGACGACGGCTCCACCGACCGCACGCCGCAGATCCTCGAAGAGCTGATCTCACGCATCGATTTCCTGCGCGTGCTCGATACCTCCAAGCTGCCCAAGATCGGAGTCGTACCCGACCGTCTCGCCACTGCCGCCGAGGCGCGGGCGTTCAACCTTGGCCTGAACAGTGTCGCCTGGGAGGACTTCACGCACATAGCCAAGCTCGATGGCGACACCGAGTTGCCGAGCGACTATTTCGAGCGAGTGCTGGGCGAGTTCGAGCGCGACCCGAAGCTGGGCCTTGCCGGAGGCGTGTACGCCGACCCCGATCCCAACCCGGATGGGACCGGCTGGAAGGTGGTCGGCATCCCCTCCGAGCATCATGTGCCTGGCACGCTGAAGTGCTACTCGCGCAGCTGCCTGCAGGCGGTTGGGGGCATGCAGGAACGGCTCGGTTGGGACACGATCGATGAGACTTATGCGCGCCTGCGCGGCTACCGAACTCGTGCATACCCTGAGCTGATCGCCCACCATCATCGACCCTGGGGGAGCGCCGATGGCACGCTCAGGGGACGAGCGCGCCATGGCGAGTGCGCCTACATCGTGCACTTCACGCTTCCATGGGTCACCTTGAGAGCTTTCAAGCTGGCGCTTTCGCGTCCACGTGGGCTTTCTGGCATCGCTTTTCTCTACGGCTATTTGCGCTCGGCCGTACGGCGCGTTCCGCGCGTGGAAGATCCTGAGTTCCGGCGCTTTGTGCACGGCGAGCTGCGCGCGCGCATGTTGGGTGCGCTCCGTCCGAGCAAACGCCTGGTTCGATAGACGCGCTGGACCCTCGTCCTCGCCAACCACCTGGCGCTCGCAGTCCCTCACTTCCCAACTACCTTCGTTCCCAACCTACCTTCGCAACGCCCCTTCGGCGCGACCGGGACCTGTTGCTTTCAGCTCATCCTCCGGGCATCGGGACGGTCTTGAGCGTTTCGTCCCAAACGTTGCCCGACCAGCTGGTGACCGAGTTTTCGAGGTAGGAGGCGACCCCGTAGTAGCCACCTTCGGGGTAGTACTTGCGGCTGAAGCGATTGCCGGTGATCGTGACAGGGCCCACGACTTTGCCGCCGCTTCCACTGGTGCCGCCGTAGATCATGTAACCGCCACCCGCCATCAAGTTGTTCGTGATTGTTAGCGTCGTCTGATCGCCGAAGTCGACGCTTGCGAACACGATCGCCGTCTGGCCCTGCGGGTTGAGCATCGTATTGTGGTTGACGATCAGCGGGCCGGCGCCGCCTCCGTAATAGATGTCCTCGTAGTGTTCTTCGGGGATCACGGCGCCTGTCTCGTCGATGAAGGATTCGGAGAGGTCCATCGCTCCGGCCAGACACTCCGTGCAGTAGTAGGCGTGCAGGTGTTCGATCGTCGTGTCGGAGTCGTTACTCATGATGCAGTACTGCGTGACGTTCACGCCAGTAGCAGCAGCGCCGTGGCAGGTGACGTTCTTGATGACCGTGCCGGTGACGCCGGGCTTGATCCAGATGCCGCGGCCACCGCAGGATTTGCCACACGTCTGGGTTCCTTCGACCGTGATTTCGGAGTCTTCGATCGTTGTGTTGTTGGCTTCGACGCTGATTTCGGCGTCGAGGGCGATGTCCTTGATCGTGGTTCCGGCTTTGTTGACCGTGATGTTCTGCGATTCGCTTTTCAACGCGGTTCCCGCCGGCACCCCGGTGTTGGTGGCATCGGGATAGCCACAGGCCGAGGGGACTTTGATGCAGTTGGTCTGCTGACCGCCCACGCTGGTTTCTTTGGCGACGGCGGCGGTCTGCGCGCTCGTGGCCGAAGCTTTGCCAGCGCTGTTGCTGGCGGTGACGACCACGTCGAGCGTGTGACCGACGTCGCTTACGACCGGTTCATAGCTCGAGCTCGTCGCGCCTGCGATGTTCGTGGTGCCATCCTGCTGCCATTGGTAGCTGTAGCTGATCGGCGTGCTTCCTGCCCAGCTGCCGGTGGTCGCGCTCAGCGTTTGGCCAACTTCCGCGGTGCCGCTGACCTTGGGCGTCGTCGTATTGCCAGGCGCGGTCGGTGGCGGCGGTGGTGGCGGTTCGGGGGCAACGGTCACATTGTGCTCGACCGTGGCCGACTGGCCCACTACGTTCGTTACCAGCAGGCGTATGTATTGGACGCCCGAGGTCGAGAAGGTCAGCGAGATGCTCTTGCCGTTGCCAAGCGGCGTCTGTGGCGGGATCGGCTGGTTCGGGCCGTCGTCGTTGGACCATTCGTACGTGCAGGGTCCGCCTGGGCATGTGGAGCTGGAAGCATTGAATGTGACCGCTTGGCCAACGGTGGGCGAGCTGGGGCTGATAGCTGAAGCGCGCCACTGGCGCTTCCGGTTCTTTCGGCCCTTCTGTTGGTTCTTTCGTTTCTTTTGCCGGTTCTTTGGATTCTTCCGGTCGTTCTTTCGTTTCTTCTACAGGTTCTTTAGGTTCTTCCGGTGCTTCGCTCACGCTGGCTTCCGAGGCGTAGAACGAGGCCGGCGAGTTTTCGTAGGAGGCTCCACTGCTACCCCATGACGAGGGCAGTTCTTCGAGCGAGTGCGACCTGCTTTCCAGCGTTGGTTTGCCACCGCTCGCGACATCCGTGACCGCCAGTTTGCCGTCCGGCGCCAGCGCCGCAAGCCAATATTCCGAGCCGGCGCTCACGTTGACGGGCGGAACTTCGATGCTATTCCAGACGTTTGTGACCGGTTCTTCGATCGTGGCGCTGGTCAGCAGCGTCGCCGGATGGCCCGCGACGCTGCTGTAGAGCCCCACCACGATCGACGGGGCTGTGCTTGCCTGCGGCACGTAGAGGTTGAGGGTGTTGATGGTGCCGGTGGCAGACGCCTTGTATTGGAAGGCTTCGGCGGAGCCCGCGGTGTTGGTGTCGAGGTGAGGTTGCACCGTCGTCGAGCCCACCAGCGTGGTTTCGACCGGCGCGGTCGTTTCTTTGCCCGGCGGTTCTTTTGAGGGTTCTTTGCCGGACGATTCTTTCGTGGGCGCTTTGGCTGGTTCTTTGCCGGGCGGGACTTCTTTGCTCGGCGGACTCGGTTCTTCGCTGGGCGGAACCAGTTGGAGCACCGGCGGAGCGATCGCTGTCGCTGCCGCGCTCACCCCTATACCAAGGGTGGCAGCGGTCCCACCGGGTTGCTGCGGTGTCCTGGGACGCAGATGAAAGACCGTGCAGACCACCGATCTGCCTCTAGCCGCCGAACGACGCTTGGAGGACTTGCCCGAGGTGTGCTTGGGCTTGACCACAACGCAGCGGGTGATCTTCGTCTGCTTGTGAGACGCCTTCTTCTTTACGTGTGCGCTGCGTGTTCGCGGTGCTTGCTGAAGCGCCGCTGGGCCGTGCGAGCAGCACCAAAGGCGGCGATCGTGACGACAAAGATCGTCGTGATCGCCAACAGCAGGCGCATCCGTACCGCCACGATGGCGGGTGGGTGGCACTCAGGCACTGTTCCAAATGCTACTGCATAGGACGGATGTTGCCCGATCTTTGGCAGATCTCAAATCCGCGTGCGAGCACTGGGCTATTGCGAACGTTTTGTATGGGTGCAAGTCAGGGGTGTCATCCTGATCCCTCCTGCGGCCCGCTCCACGGGACCGTGGCTGGATGCTACCCGCACAACCTCGCTACAACGGATCGCCAATCGGCCGATCGTCAGCCATGTGCTCGATGCGTTGACCGCGGCCGGCGTCGAGGAAATTGCCGTTCTCGCGCCCGCGGAGTTGGTCGAGGAGATCTCGATCTGCATCGAGAGCGATAGCCAGCCGCGCCCACCGCTGCGCTATCTAACGCATCAAGCGCAAACCGACCCGGCGGACTTGCTGCGCTCGATCGCGCAGTTCGCGGACGGCGCCGCAACGATCGTGCACCGCTCCGACGGGCTATTGGGTCAGCCGTTGCGGCCTTTTCTCGATGTGCTGAGCGAAGAGGGCTCGGATGTGGTGCTGCTTGTTGCGCAGGGCGCTCGCAACTCCGAACCGCTGGGACCTTCCACACAGCAGATACTTCGTGTCGCCGAGCTCGATCCGAGCAACTCAGCACTCGGCATGGCTGGCGTGTGCGTGCTCGGGGCGGGCGCGCTCGAGGATCTGAGCTATCCCTCGACTAGCCCTGGGGTCGAGCTGAAGACTCTCGCCGAGTGCTTGATCGCTCGCGAGAACGCGCGCATGCAGGTACGCGTGGTGCGCGAGTGGCGTGCGTTTCTTGGCGACCCGATCGACTTGCTCGACATGAACCGCGCGGTCCTTGACGGAATCGAGCCGCAAGCCTCCCTTCCTCAGCGCGACGGCAACCGCTTTGAAGGACGCGTGCTCGTCGACCCGACCGCATCGGTGAGCACGAGCGTGCTCTGTGGGCCGATCATCATTGGTGCCGGCGCTCGCGTGATGGACTCATACATCGGGCCCCATACCTCCATCGGTGAGCGGGTGCACGTCGAGGGCGCTGAGATCGAGCGCTCGATCCTGTTTGCCGGAGCTAGCGTGATCCACGTGGGCGGGCGCCTGGTGGGGAGCATCGTCGGCCGCGAGGCCCGCGTCTTCCGAGACTTCTCGGTACCGCGAGCGATGCGTCTTCAAGTCGGCGACGGGGACAAGGTCGCGCTCTGTGCTGAGGCAGCCCTTGAGGATGAATGCCCGCTCGTCGACCGTGGTAGGAGCCGTGGAACTCCAAAACGGGGACGACTCCTAACTTCGAGCCGCCCCCGCCACTGCTGCCTCGCTGTCGAACCGGCTTAGCGTTCGACGCTCTTCAATGTTTCGTCCCACACGTTGCTTGACCACGTGGTGACCGCTTCGTTCATGTACGAGGCGACACCGTAGTAACCACCGTTTGGATAGAACTCACGGCTGAAACGGTTGCCGGTGATCGTGACGGGGCCCACTACTTTGCCGCCACTGCCACTTCCACCACCGTAGATCATGTAGCCGCCGCCCGCCATCAGATTATTGGTGATGGTGAGAGTCGTTTGGTTACCGAAATCTACGCTGGCGAACACAACCGCCGTCTGTCCCTGCTGGTTGAGCATCGTGTTGTGATTGACGATCAGCGGACCGCCGCCACCGCCGTAGTAGATGTCCTCATAGTGTTCTTGAGGAATCGTCGCGTCGCTCTCGTTGATAAAGGAGTTCGAGAGGTTCATCGGCCCCGCAAGGCACTCGGTGCAATTATAGGCATACAACTGCTTGATGGTAGTGGCCGAGTCGTTACTCATGACGCAGTACTGGGTTACGTTGATCCCAGACAGAGCGCCTCCGTGACAGGCGACGTTTTGGATCAACGTACCGGTGACACCGGGCTTTATCCAGATTCCCCGCCCACCACAGGATTCGCCGCATGTCTGGGTCCCGTTTACCGTGACATCGGTGTCTTCGATCGTCGTATTGTTTGCTTCAACACTGATCGAACCTTCTAGAGCTACGTCCTTGATCGTCGTTCCAGGAGTAGTCACTGTGATGTCGTTTGTTTGGGATTTCAAGGTCGTGCCGGCTGGTACTCCCGTGTTGGTCGAGTCCGGGTAGCCACAGGAGGACGGCACTTTTATGCAGTTAGTCTGCCCGCTACTTGATTCTTCTTTCTTGACTTCTTTGGGTTCTTCTTTGGGTTCTTCTTTGGGTTCTTCTTTGGGTTCTTCTTTGACGATTTCTTTCGGTTCTTCTTTGACGACTTCTTTCGGTTCTTCTTTGGGCTGTTCTTTGACGGCTTCTTTAATGACAGCCGTCGTCTCGGCACTTGAAGCGGACGTGTTGCCGGCACTGTTGCCGGCGCTCACGACGACGTCGAGCTTGTGGCCGACATCCGCCGCTGCAGGCGCGTAGTTAGAGCCGGTGGCGCCAGTTATGTTCCTGGTTCCTTCGCGCTGCCACTGGTAGGTGTAGGTCATCGGGGCGCTTCCGGCCCATGTGCCCTTGTTCGCACTGAGCGTTTTCCCAACCTGGGCCGTGCCGCTCACGGTCGGGGGCGTCGTGTCGCTGGGCATCGTCGACGCCGGCGGCGACGGCTGCGATTCCGCTGCAAGCGCAACGTTGTGCTCGACCGTCGCGCTCCTACCTATCGCATCTGTTACTACGAGGCGCACATACTTTGTGCCTACTTCGTGGAAGGTGAATGACATCGTCTGTCCGCTGCTTAGCGGCCACAGAACCGTGCTCGGCCGAACGTTTGACCCATCGTCGGACCATTCATACGTACACGGACCATCCGCGCAAGTGGAGCTGGTCGCGTTGAAGTCAACCGGCTGCCCGACGGTAGGAGCAGTAGGTGTGTATAGGAATGCCGCCGTAGGGGCAGCCGGGAGCGTTTCGACCGGAGGAGTTTTTTCGACTGGAGGAGTTTTTTCGACCGGTTCAATCGGAGGCGGCGAATCGACGATCAAGCTCGCTCCACTCATATAGGCGGAGATCGGACAGGTCGAGGAGGTTGTACCTACGCTCCAGGACGAGGCTAGCGCCTTTAGGCCGAACTGCGCGTCGGTCTGACTTGTACAAGAGCCAGCGCTACGATCACGGATTCGGAGCGTCCCATTCCCACCAAGTACCGCAAGCCAATAGGTTTCACCGCCGAGCAGGGCGGTTGGCGTAAGCGACACCGTATTCCAGGCGCCGGCTTGGGCGTTTGAGATCGTTCCCGTACTCAACAACGAGCCAGGACTACTGGCGACATTGCTATACAAACCGACGGTCAGGGTACGTGCCTCATTGTGAGAGTCGACGTAGACGTGCGCCAGTTCGCCACTCCCGGAGACAGACGCCTGGAAACTAAACGCCTTGGCATGGCCTGACTTGAGAGAGTCGACACGCGCCTCCACCGCACTGTCTCCGAGTAGCGTTGTCGTGGAGATAGTCGCTGCCGCGCGCGAAGCAACGGTTGGGGCCATACTTTTGTGGTGAGGGTGGCGAGGCTTGTGCTTCGCCCCGCGGCGGACTGCGCGGGAGTGTGCTGCACGAGATGTTGCATGATGGGAGGATTGACCCGCCAACGCCGATGGTGCAGCGAAGGCAACTAGTAGTAGAACTACCGAAAAGTTGCGTATAAGAAGCTTGAGCATCATTGCCTCCTGCCAGGGATGGGCATGGACTTGGTGCCAGGGATGGGCATGTGCTCACTTGTTTCGGTCTACCCGGTGCAGCGCTTGACCCTTTTAGAGCCACACTGGACACACTCACCTATATAGAGGTGAGCGTTTAGATAGAAGCCGCAAGTGGGCTCCTGAGGAGATGCCCACTTGACCGTCAATCAAACGTGAGCGTGCGAGTCGGGCATCGGGCACGCGATTCGACTATGTTCGCCTTGTGAACAGTTCGGGCAATGCTCTACGCGTCGTTCTCGCGGACGACCACCACTTCTTTCGCGAAGGCCTGCGCGACATGCTGGAGAGCGCCGGCGTGAACGTGGTGGGCGAGGCGAAGGATGGAGTCGAAGCGGTGGCGCTGGCGGGTGAGCTCGAGCCGGACTTGATCGTGCTCGACCTCGACATGCCAGACACGCCTGGCGTCGAAGCACTGCGCACGATCGCAACAACGAGCCCCCAGGTCCGTATGGTCGTTCTGACCACAACACTCGAGAAGGCCGATGTGCTCGAGGTGCTGGACGCAGGCGCCTGCGGCTACATCCTCAAGAGCACGCCCGCGGATGAGCTCATCGACAGCATCCGTCAGACAGCCGGCAGCCACGTTGTGCTCTCTCGAGAGGTCGTACACGCGCTCACGAAACATGCGAGCCCCAATGACCACGCCACCAGGCAGATGCGACCTAGCACCGACGGACTGGAGCTGACGATGCGCGAGAAGGACGTGCTGCGGCTATTGGTCGACGGAGCCGATAACGCCGCGATCGGGCTGGAGCTATCGATCAGCCGGCACACCGTCAAGCAGCATGTTACGAACATCTTCGAGAAGCTTGACGTTCACAGTCGTGTCGAGGCCGCCGTCTTTGCCGTGCGGGCAGGCCTCGTCTGATCCTCGGTCGGGGCGCAGCTCCCGGCGCCCTGGCCGTACGAGCGACGAATGCCCTGCCCTCTCAGCCGGTTGCTGCGAGAGGCTCGATAGCGCGGATAGCCGCGTCTCGATCCGCAACACCGAGCTTGGTCACGCCGGCCGAGATGTGGCGACGAACGGTGACTGGCGAGAGCGAAAGCATGTCGGCAACCTCAATCGTGGTCAAGCCTGAGCGAAGCATCCGCAGGATCTCCGACTCCCTTGGCGTCAGCTGCACATTACCGACGCGTACCGGACTTGCGTCCGAGGCGACCGTAAAGGCGCGAAACTCCTGCAAAACACGCCCGACGAGCGTGCGCGGCAAGGCGGCCTCTCCTTTGAGCACGCCGCTAAGCGCCGCCGGAAGACGGTCGGGACTCGTGTCCTTGGGCAGGTAGCCCATAGCTCCCGCTCGCAGCGCGGCAAGTAGATCCTCAGTGTTGGTGGAGACGGTCAGCATGACCACGGAGGTTGCCGGTGCCGCCTCGACGACGCGGCGTGCGGTCTCGATGCCCCCGCCTGGGATCGATACGTCGAGCAGACATACGTCGGGGCGCTCGCGCATGACGGCGCTGACGGCGCCATTGCACTCTGCCGCTTCGCCGACGACCTGGAAGCCTCCACGCATGAGCGCCATGCGTACCCCAAGCCGACTCACTTGCTGATGGTCGGCGACCACGATCGTGGGTTCTACTCCGCTCACGACAGGCGCTCCAGAGATCTAGGAGCAGTGCTTGTGGCACGAAATGCGGTCCGGTCGACAGCCCTCAAGGTGGGCTTTCCTACCGTCCGTGCAGCGCCTCGGCCGAACTCAGCCCAAACTGACGCAGCATGAACTCTTCCTTGGTCCCTGCTTGCGACGATCATTCCGTGTATGTCCTTTTCCTTTGGGCTCCGTCCCGATATGAGCGGCTCTAACAGTGTCGACCATCCGCCGACTACTCATTAGGCCCGAACTCCCAAGGCCGGCCAGTTCGAGGGATTTCGAGTGGCCTGCCCGGATCGTCCGGAGCGAGCCGCATCATACAAGATTTTCGTTTGAACGCGCATTTTGCGGGTAGTTCCTAGCAAAAAATGCGTAGTTCCCCGCATAAAATTCAACTATGGGACTTCCGGGCTATTCCGTGCTCGGATGGGACCTTGGGGATGATAGATAGCATACGGGTCGTCTCCGGAAGATCTCTACTAGGAGGCTCGATCCGCGCCGGGCAGACCGAGGAAGAGGTCAAGCTTGCGTCGGCGTCTTTACGCAGCAACCGTCGATCTTGCCGGTGCCGGTGCCGCTGTAGTAGCCGTCTGGCTGCACCTGGACGCGGTAGTGAGCGCGAGTGCCGGAGCGATACTCGATCGTGCACGACCATGGGTCGCGCAGCGGTCCCGAGCCGCCTGGCATGCAGCCCACTCGAACCGGCGGTGTGCGCCTGTTCGCAGCCACGGGCTCGGGAGCGTGAGCTACCACAGCCTCCACGCGCGCGGCGTTCAGCACCGTCGCGCTCGGCGTGCTCAGAGAGCGAGCTTGTTCGACGCGGAACAGATCCTCGCCGCCGCGATTGCGGAGGACGACGGCTGTCGCGGCGATCCCCACGAGGATCGCCAGCCACACGACAGCCGCCGTCGTCCGCTTGCCCATCAGGCCGACCTAACGATGACCGCGACTACCTTTGTCGCCGTAGCCCTGGTTGTCTTTGCCACCGTAGCCACCGCCTTTGCCACCGTAGCCACCGCCTTTGTCGCCGTAGCCTCCACCTTTGCCGCCTTGACCGCCCTGGCCACCTTTATCGCCGCCCTGGCCACCGCCGCCCTGGCCACCTTTGTCGCCTTGGCCGCCCTGGCCACCTTTATCGCCGCCCTGGCCACCGCCGCCTTGACCGCCCTGGCCACCTTTATCGCCTTGGCCGCCCTGGCCACCTTTATCGCCGCCGCCTTTACCGCCGCCCTGGCCACTGATCGGATGGCAGCTGCCTTCTTCAAACAGGAAGCCATGCGGGCAACGAGGGACTGGGATCGGAATGCAGTTGCGACCCTTCAGTTCATAACCAGATGGACACGTCGGGGGCGGCGTGGGGACGCACTTGCCACCACTCACTTCGTAGCCGCGTGGGCAGCGCGGGGGCGGGATCGGAATGCAATGGCGACCTTGCAGCACGTAGCCGCTTGGGCATTCGGGACGGTACTGGCTGAAGCTTGCGCTGCCACCGCCGTCTTTGCCGTTGCCGCCGCCCGCCAGCGCCATCGTGCCGCCGGTTCCGAGGACGAGAAATCCAACCGTGAAAAGTGTCGTCAGGTGTCGCTTCATGAAAGATCCCTTGTGTCGTGAGGATGTGGATCGCTGGACCGCGCTCATCGCCCTGAGCTTCACTCGATCCAGTGCTAGCGGGTCGAGCGTGGGGCGCTCATTACGGAGCGCGTCTGCGACGTGCCGGAGGTCGTCGGGGAGATGTTCGTCTTCGTGTGAGTGGCTCATGCGACCTCATACGAACGAGCGTCCGGATTCCTGGCTGAAGCTTGCTCGCCTGGACATAAGGACGATAGGAGAGCTGGTGCGGGGCATACGCGACGATGGATTCGAGCGGCTCTACGAGGAGCACGCTCAGGGCCTGTTCGCCTTCCTCAGATATCGGACGGGCGATACGGTGCTGGCCGAGGAACTGCTGGGCGATACGTGCGAGCGGGCGCTACGCGCCCACAGACGCTTCGATCCGCGCAAGGGGAGCACCAAGACTTGGCTATATGCGATCGCGCTCAACTGCCTCAGTGACCACGTCCGTAGAAAAGCCGGCGAGGGCAGAGCGCTCGAGTTGCTCGCCACCGGCCCTGGCTTCGTCTCCAGTGAGGAGCTGGAGATCGACGAGTTGGCCGACGACGAGTTCGACGGCCTGGTCGATCGCGAGCGACTCGAGCGCGGTCTAGCGAGGCTGAGCGGTGTGGAGCGCGAGGCGATCTCGCTGCGCTTCGGCGCCGAGCTCACTGTGCCTGAGATCGCAAAGCTCACCGGCGAGCAGCTCACTACCGTCGAGAGCCGCGTCTACCGCGCGCTTGAGAAGCTGCGCGATGCAATGAGCTAGTAAGACGACGGGACGATCGAGAGATCGTTGCTCTTCAGCGCCGCTGCTCGTACGACACCAGCATGTCTCACCCATCCCGTCGGGCTGGAGCCACTGAGTTGCTGGGCCGCCTCGCGGGTGAGCGGCTCCCGTGGATTCATGTGCAGAGCCTGCTCAACGTTCGCGCGCGGGTCGATGCCGGCTGAAGCTTGCGCGATCGCAAGCCCATAGTAGGTCTCCCAGCTTCCGGGATCGTGGCTACGAGCCTCACGCATCGCCGTGATGGCCAGACGAGGCCGGCCCCGTTGGATATCGCAGAAGCCGACGATCTCATACGGTTCTGGGCGCACGTCGAGCCAACCGATCGAGGACAGCGCGGCCGGTGTCGCAGCAGCGCAATCAGACGCGTATAGAGCGTGCTCGGCCTGGCCGAGTCGCGTCTGCGAGCCGATAATCGACACCGGCAGGGCGACCGTGGCAAGGCAGAGCAGAGCGAGCACCAGACGCGTGTTGTGGCTTGGCACCCAGCCATTGCCTGCCTGCCTGCTCACACTCAGCGCGAGGCCGGCGATCGCGAAAAAGCCGACCGTTACGACCGGCATCTCCCAGTCCCAATCGACACCGGCGTGCAAAGCCCATACAGTCGCGACTGCCAGCAAGGCCCCGTAGAGCGTGCGTCGCGGCCCGGTCGCCCTCAACCCCAGGCCGAGGATCGTCGCACCCACAAGCATCAGCAGCAGGAGCACGCCGGGAACGCCAAGCTCAGCCATTGCCTGCAGGTAGAGGCTATGCGCGTTGATCACGTAAGCGAACTGGGAGCGCTCCCTATCCCAAAGCGTCTGGTACATGCCAGCGCCGACTCCGTGAAGCGGCGAGGCTCTGAAGCCACGCAGAGCAACTTGCCATAGCGGCGTACGCCCGTCATTCGAAGGATCTGTCAAGCGCTGACGCAGATCGCCGCCCCTGACGGTCGTGGACGCGCCGCCGATAAAGCGATCCCAGTCGTGAGCGAGAGCGTGGGGCGCTCCAAGCGCAAAGAACGCGAGAACAGCCACTGCAACCGCGGCAGGCATCGCGCCACGTTTGAGCGCCGCGTCGAATCGCGGCCTGCGCGCCCAGCGCCTCAATCGCGGGTCGAGCACTGAAGCGAGCAGCAGCCGTGCAGCCATGCTCACAAGCACGCACGCGCCCGCCACCAGCGCCATGTGGTGACCCTGGGCGACAGCCCGGCGGGTCGTAGGATCGAGCGTGTCCAGCAGATTGGCTTGATAGGCGAAGAGAATCAACACTGCCGTCGTCGGAATGACGGCAAGCATCGCGCTGGGCAGGCCTCGAGGGCGTGCCACGAGCGCATACACAACCAGGCCTATCCCACAAGCAAGCATCGCTCCACGCGAGAACGTGAAGAACAGGGTAAGCGCCAACAGCGGTAGCACGCCGGCGGCAAGGACGCGCACGACGCGCCGTTCGCCGAGGCTGCAACTGAGATGGAAGGCGAGCACGATCCCAAGTGCCGCGAGCAGACCCAGCGTGTTCCAGTAGGTCACTGGATAGCTCAGACGCTCGTTGGAGACGCCCGGAGCGGTGTGCCACACGTTAGGGAGCAATCGTGTCGTCAACCCCGAGATGCACACGATCGACATACCGAGCACCAGGCCCCTTATCAGCCAGCGCAGGTTGTCCGTGCTTGCTCGCACCATTCCGAACAGGACGAGCACGAGCAGATACAGCCAGGCGCGGTCAAACTCGATCAGCGCTCGACTTATCGAGTGCGACCAGAGTCCCGAGACCAGCGTCAGCACCGCGTAGCAAGCCAGCGCCCCTATCGCCACTAGCGTCATCGGCGCGAGACCTTCGAAGGGATGGCGTGCCTGCACGATTCGCACGAGCAAGATCTGAGTCAGCACCAGCGCCGCTACTGCAGGGGTACCGGGAAAGTATCCCCCGGCATTGAACCCAAGGAAGACGATTAGAGCGCCCGGCAACAGCATCAGGCCGATGAGCCCAAGCTCGCTTAGAGAGACGGCGGACGCATCCTGCACATCGCGCGTCTCAACTCCGATCGCTATGCCATTGGCCACCGGCGCATCGTAATCGCGACTCCTGGACCGTTGGACGAGTGTTCGAGCGATCGATAGCCGTACGACCCCTCGCACTCAAAGCAATGTCCAAGCAATCGAGGATCGACCAGCACCTTTGAGAGAGTGGCCTGGTAGTTCTCGTGCTTCTACCTGCGGCCGAATCTACCTTCCCCTCCTAGCAAGCAGAGCGATTCCGACCATCGAAAGACTCGAAAGGTAACCACAGATGGATCTGATGCTGTAGCCTTTGTAGGGCAGGATACGGGGGTCTAGGGGCTCCGCATCTTGCTGGAGGCAAGTTTTGAATGGGCACCTCGCGAATCGCAAGCCATGGGCCAGAGCGATCCATTTTGCGACTACGCGAGTTTCGTGAGGAGGAGGATCTATGAGACGAAGTATGGGGACGATCCCGATTGCAATGGCGATCTCGATTTGCGTGCTGGCGCTTCTCGCGAGCATCGCCGAGCCTACGACGCACGCCTTGGGCGCCATAGGCGGCCCGATGGGCGTGCAGGCAAAGAGGATCAATCTCGTGGAGAGCGCCAACCTCAAGCTCACCAGCGAAGAAGGAGCGTCCCTTGTCGAGCACGGACAGGCCGCGGGCACATATAACGCACCCGTGACCGCCACTTTTACGATCCATCCGAAAGCGGTGACGGCGACAGTTACGGTCTACCCGCATGGGGGCTCGATAACCGGTGTTGCTCTGACCAACTACGTTGTGCAGGGCAGCACCGGCTACTTTGGCGGAACACTTACGATCACACACGGCACCGGCAGCTTCAAGGGCGCCTCCGGTAAATCCCTCGGGATCAGCGGGACGATCAACCGCTACAGCTTCGCCATAACCGTAAAAGCCCACGGCGAGGTCAACCTGTAGCTCAGGTAATTGCAATGAGACTTATCGGAGCGTTTGCGCTCACGCTCGCTCTTTGGGGATGCATCGGCGGGTCTGCCGGCGCTGCACAGACCGCCAAATTGCAAGTCTCACTCGACCCAGACGTGGCAGGTCAGCGCACGACGATCGAGATCTCGCTGCGCATAAAAGGCCCGGGCGGCTCTCCCCCCGCACCGATGAGCAGCTTTGATCTTCGCCTGCCTGCCGACATGGGTATCGCAACCACGACGCTTGGACAAGCCAACTGCCAGCCGGCGCGTCTACTCGATGCGGGACTTGACGGCTGCTCGGCCAATGCTCGCATCGGCTTCGGCAACGCCACCGCAGTGGTGCCGGTCGGCTCCCAGAGCATCCATGAGAGGGCATCGCTCAATGCGCTCATGGGGCCTGCGGTCGAAGACCACCTTGAAGTGCTGTTCTACGTCGAAGCGCTGGAACCGGTCTCGGCGCGCTTGGTGCTTCCCGGCGCAGTGCAGGAAGACGTGCAGCCATACGGCGAACAACTCGACACCTCCGTCCCCCTGATTCAGACTTGGCCCGAAGGCCCCGAGCTCGCTCTGGAAGCGTTCTCTTCCACAATCGGGCCACTGCATCTCACCTATTTCCGCAAGCTCGGCGGTAAGACCGTTCCTTACTACCCGCGCGGCATCAGGATTCCACGCATATGTCCCCCAGCGGGCTACCCTTTTGCAGCGCTGCTCAACTTCCAAGACGGCACTCATACCAGCGTCACGTATCGCGTCCCCTGCACTTCGCCTCCATGAAGCGAGGATCGCTGATCGCCCTACGGGTCGCGCTCGTAGGCGTATGCCTAATGGGCATCTCGACCACACCCGCACGCGCTATTAGCGCACAAGTCAAACCGTTTGCGATCGCCGGCTTCTCTATGCGTACCACCCGCGCCACCCCGGTGCCATATGGCCCCGGTCTACCTGGTTACGGGTTCGTCAACGAACCTTATTCCTTCACGCAAGCGGGCAGCCATCCATACGCGTTGACAAGTACGGTCGAATTCGCCACCGAAGAAATCGACAGTCGATTGACCCCGACTCGAGACCCGAAGGACTTGATAATTGACCTTCCGCCGGGACTCGCAGCCGACCCGCTGGCGGTTGCCCGCTGCCCGCGCACCCATGCCATCGCCGACGGTATATGTCCTGTCGACTCACAGGTGGGTGTGTTCGTGTTGCACTACGCCGGCAACAAAACCATACTCGGACCAATTGTAGATTTGACACCGGAAGCCGGTCAAGCTGCCGAACTCGGCCTCGTGACGCCACTAAAAATGACGGTCCCGTTGCCAGGGCACATCGTGCGCACATCGGCAGGCTACGGACTCGCCCTCATCGCTAGCGGACTTCCCGCCCTCGAGATCACAAGCATCGAAACCACGCTGTGGGGTGTCCCCGCGGAAACCGCCCACGATCCCCTACGTGGACTCAGCTGTACTGCGACAGAGATGCAGCAACAGTGGGATTGCGAAGGCGGCGGCTCCAAAAGCGACGAAGCATCCATACCCTTCCTGACGATGCCGAGCGACTGCGCGGGAGGCCCCCAGAGCGGGGGAGTATGGGCGGACTCCTGGGAGGAATCGGGCCGCTACGTACAGGCGAAATCAACCTTTCCGACAACCACAGGCTGCAACCGCGTGCCCTTTACGCCTGAAATTGAAGTGAGGCCGGATACGCTGCTCGCAGATGCTCCGGTGGGCGTGACTGTGAATATCACCACCCCGCAAAACGAAAATGCCCAAGCGATCGCCGCTCCACCATTGCGCACTACACGTGTAACCCTTGCACAAGGTCTGTCGATCAGTCCCGGGGTGGCTGACGGCCTGCAGGCATGCGGACGCGACGGCACCCAAGGAATCGACATCCCAACAGGCCTGAACGCGGAGAGCGAACCTCTCGCTCCAGGAGAAGTGGGCGAGGGTGAAGAGCCTGGGCCCAACGGGGAAGCGCGACTCGCGCCTGGTCATTGTCCGCCAGCATCGGTCTTGGGCAGTGCCGAAGCAGTAACACCACTACTGGCAAGCCCGATCAAGGGACGCGTATATCTTGCCGCGCCCGGCTGCGGCGGGCTTGACCAGGCACCTTGCACTGAAGAGGATGCGGTCGACGGAAATCTCTACCGGATGTACGTCGAACTCGGCGGCGGACCGGGCGAGGAAGGTCTCGACATCAAGGTCGAAGCAAAGGTGCAGGCCAACCCGGCAACAGGCCAACTCACATTGACACTCATTGAAAGTCCGCAGTTGCCTATCAGCAGATTGAGCATCAATCTGACGGGCGGGCCCCGTGCCCTACTTGACAATCCCGCTACATGCGGACCGTCAAAGACCACATCGGATCTGCAAGCGTGGAGCGCACCTGGCACGACCCCAGCACCTGAAGATCTGCTCGTATCGGGCACACCTGATGCCGACCCGTCCTCCTTCTACGAAGTGACGAGTTGCTTCGACAGCTCTCCCCGTCCGGGGTTTCTCGCCGGTACGGTCACACCCCGGGCCGGAAGGTTCAGCACCTTTACGTTCGCAGTCACACGCAACGACCGCGAACCGTACCTGTCCCAAGTACAGGTACAGACTCCGTCTGGACTGTCGGCCATGCTGTCCAGCGTGCCTCCTTGCCAGGAAGCGCTTGCCAACGACGGACGTTGCCCAGAAGCCTCTCTCATAGGCAGCACGCTGATCGCCTCCGGCGCTGGATCTCTGCCCCTTGAATTGCCTGGACGCATCTATCTCACAACCGGATATGACGGCGCGCCCTTCGGCTTGAGCATCGTGACCGACGCGATCGCCGGACCGCTGAATCTCGGCCTGGTTGTGATCCGCGCGCGCGTCGATGTCAATCCGCAGACCGCAGCGATCGAGATCACAACCAATCCGCTGCCACAGATCGTACTCGGCATACCGTTGCGCCTACAGAAGGTGGCACTGGACATCGACAGACCCAGTTTTATGTTCAACCCCACTAACTGCAAGCCTCTGCAAGTGACCGCTACGATCGCGGGAACGCAAGACACAAGCATTGGGGTATCCAACCCATTCGCCGTCGCTGACTGCAGAGACCTTGCTTTCAAACCCAAGCTCGACGCCTCCACAAGCGGCCGCACGAGCTATGCAAACGGCGCAAGCCTCGACGTCAAGCTTGCATTCCCAAATACAAAGCAGGGCACGGAAGCAAATCTCGCGCAACTCAAGGTCGCACTGCCGAAACAGCTACCGTCGAGACTTACCACCTTGCAGAGCGCCTGCCCCGAGACGATGTTCGAGGTCAACCCCGCGATGTGCCCAAAAGCCTCGATCGTTGGCATCGCCAGAGCGCGTATCCCTGAGCTGACCGGCGACTTGACCGGGCCTGTCTACTTCGTCTCCCACGGACGCGACGCGTTCCCCTCGCCGGCTGTCGTGCTGCAAGGTGACGGAGTTAGCATCGGTTTGCTTGGCTCCACTACCGTCGAGCGGTCCGGGCTTGCGCGCATCGACTTCGACGCACTCCCTGACATGCCCATCAATAGTCTGGAGCTGTACCTACCGCAGGGACCGCACTCGGTCCTGGGTGCCAACACGAGCCTGTGCGCGCTTACAAAGACAATCGTGATCAAGCACAACCAGCTCGAGCATCTGGGCGGACGTGCTGTTCGCCGCGTCGTTGATGTACGTAAGCGCGTTCGTTCGAGCCTGCTGATGCCCACCGAGCTCGTCGCCCAGAATGGCGCTGTCATCCATCAGTCCACCAAGATCGAGGTGAGCGGGTGCCAGGCGAGCAAAGCGAAGCCAGCGAGCAAGACGTCGCTACGTAGCACTTAGCCGACGCTCAGTGCTCTGTGCCGTCTCAGCAGCTGGCCGACTTCGATGTTCTGCCTCAGCCGATCCGTACGGGCCGACTGTAGCTAGAGACGTGTGAGCCGTCGAATACCTGAACGAGCGCCTCGTACACGCCGCGATGGCGTATGCGCACGACTGTGCTGAAGCGTGAGACGCCCGGCGTACCTGACGTGGCTATCGTCCCGCCCTGATTGGTGGAGGGAGCCCCACCGCGCAGCAGCTGAAAGCCGACGTGCGCGCCCAACTCGGCTGGTGTGATCGTGCCGTAGAAGCGTACGAACTCGCCACGGCGTGGGCGATGCACGCGACGCACGTGCAAGGTGACCCGTACCGCGACACCCTCGACCACGACGGGGCTTGTGACATAGGGCGCACTGGTCGTCACGACGCGCAACTGCGTGTTGTCAAGCAGCCCGACGACCGGGAAGGAAAAGCTGCCGGTCGAGCTCGTGACCTCGAAATTACCGAGTGTTTGGAAGCCGGCCGTATATGGGAAAGGATTGGTTTGCAAGGCCACCACGCGACCCGCGTTGCCGGTACCCGACAGCGTGCCTTGTACAGAGAAGGGATCCCCAAAGGACACAGGGTTGGGGGCGCCGCCAATCTGAAGCGATAGCGGGACCTTGGGTGTTTTGAAGGTGCGGTCCACGCCAGGGGTCGCGCCGCGCGCGCTGGTCGCGAGAATCCGGTAGTGGTAAGTGGTGTTCGCTTGCAGCCCGCCAATCGCCTGGCTGACCTGGATCGTGGACGACGCCTGGCCTCCGGAGGCCAGAGGAGTTTGGCCACCGTAGAACTTGGTCGTTCCGTATTGGAAGACGTAGTTCGTCGGATAGGCCTTCGCATCGATGGACCCATGTAGAACGGCAGAAGAAGGGGTCGCGCTAGACACACCACCCGTAGAGGCGGCGGGCAACGGCTGAGTGGCAGCAAGCGTGGAGGTCGCAAACGCGCACGACGCGAGGGTCGCCAACAGTCCAACGACTGCGCGGCGGCCCACGCGATGCTTTGAACTCGCTACTAGATCCCTCTGCATGCCCGTTGAGTTACCCCTCATACATCTCGGTAACCCCAAACTTGGGCCAGAGTCGCGCCAAGCGTCTGCTTTTTGAGCTCCTAGAGGATGAAGTCGAAGGGGAAAGCTGATGGCAACAAGCGCGAAAGCCCATAGCCTGTCCCGATCTCAAACGGGTTGAGCGCGCGATCGAAGACCTTGACTTCATCGATGCTGCCGTTGAAATCGGTCCCCGAGCATCCAGCGTAGTCGCCAATCAGGAGATTGTTCGACGTGTACAGCCCGTAGGCGATCGGCGCCGTGTCCGGCGTGCCCGAGCCCACTTCCCGTCCGTCCGCATAGAGTTTTACGCTAGAGCCGTTGTAGGTTCCCACAACGTTGTGCCACTGTCCGTTCCAGACCCCCGTTCCAACGTCGGGCGAGATCGTCCATGACAAGCCCGTGTTGCTGGCGACATAGAACTCGAGTCCGCCATTGGCACCCGTGTAGAGGCCGTAGGAAGCTGCCAGACAGCCCTCCGCGCCCTTGGCCACGATGTACTTGAAGTCGCCGGGACTGCTACCGGCGTTCACCCAGGCGCTGACGCTTATGACCGCGGGCTGTAGGGAGGTGCTGTTGGGCACCTCGACTGCCGCCGCGTTGCCATTGAAGCCAACCGCGCCCTGAAAGCGTCCGGAAGCCCACTGGGCGAGTCCTTCCAGGTGGCCTTCATTGCGATGGCCCGATGAGTCGTGCGCGATCGTGCCCTTGCCTTCGTTGAAGGACCATGCACCGACCGGCAGGATGTCAGCGCCCGCGGGCGCGGCTGCCGTCAAGAGAATCGCTGCCGCGAGTCCCACGATTGCCCTGGCCGTCCTCATCAAATAACCTCCGTGTCGCCTTGGGTTTTGCTACACCTGACGTGCCTACTCACCCAGACAACGCGCGTCAGCAGATGTTCCTTTTGTGTTGCATCCTGTGCGTGCGTGCTCGCGCGCCCGTGCGCGCACGCGCGCTAGGCCCCGCCGGCATCAGCCCTTAGCCGTTGGCACCGGCGCCTCAGGCGAAACACCGTTTGGCGAGACGAGCACGCTGGCCGGCTGCTCAGGCTTGGCGGGAGCATAGTCATGGCTGTAGCCATAACCGTAGGAGCCCAGCCGACCGGCCCTGAAGCCGTTCGCTACGACGCCGAGCAGCGGTGCTCCGGCAGCGACAAGGGTCTCCTGCAGGCGCGCGGCAACGTCGCGTCGGTTGCGCCCGACACGGCCGACGATTATTACGCCATCGACCTTTCCCAGCAGCGGAAACGCATCGGACACGACCGTCAATGGAGGCGTGTCGACTACGACCAGGTCATAGGTAGATCGCGCTCCGTCCAGAAGATTTTCCATAGCTCTGCTCTCAATTAGCTCTCCAGGATTCGGCGGTAGCAGGGCCCCCGCGAGAAGGACGTCGAGCGTGCGTGTCCTGGAAGCATCGCTGCCTGGCCGATCCAGCGAGATCGATTGAATCGCGTCGTTCATAGCGACCGCACCGATCAATACGTCCGAGAGACCTGCCCCAGCACGGATCTCAAACTGCTGTGCCATTGTCGGCCGACGCAAGTCCGCCTCGACGAGCAAAGTACGCGCACCCATCCTCGCTGCGGCGCTGGCTAGATGTCGAGCCACGGTCGTCTTTCCGTCCCCAGGAACGGCTGAGGCGACCAGCAGCGTCCGCAACTCCTTGTCGACGTTGAAGTAGCGCAGGTGCGCGCGAATCAGATGGAACGCCTCCTCCTCGCCGGCCATCAAGGCGCCGCCCGACGCCTTCCCTCGCGCAGAGCGTGATAGGGCGCCGCTCTCTGGCACCACTCCAAGCAACGGCAAGCCGTAGACAATCTCCAGATCCTTAGGCTCGCGAATCCGCCGGTCGAAACGCTCGAGCATGAAGGCGATGCCCAGCCCAAGCAACAGGCCAAGCACGGCGCCCAGGACCGTGTTTCTCGCTGTCTTGGGCGAGGACGGAGACGTCGGGACCGACGCCGCCTGTGCAATCTGCACGTTACCGTTGCGCAGTTCAGCGAGAACCCCAAGCGATTGTGCCCGGCTCTCGAGCGCCAGACCCGAGGTGCCGGCTCTTTCCGCCGGTGATAGGGCCGCAAGCTGCTTGCTCACGAGCGCAAGCGCAGAGGCATAGTACTTATGATTGCTTTCCTGTTGCTCAAAGACGAACTGCTTTGCGTAGGTGTTAGCGATGGCAGCGGCCAATGTTGGTGACGCAGCAGTAGCCGCAACGTTCACGACGTTTGATTCACCAAGGGCGCTAATGCTCAGGGCTTCTTTGACCTTTTCCTTTGTCTGTCCTCGGCCCAAACGGCTAGCCGTCCTTTCCGCCATGTCGCCGAGCTGCACAAGCTTGAGGTTTGTGTTCTCTTGCGCCTGTTGGTTGTTGACGCTTACCGCCTGCAGACCAGCGGCCTGCTGATTAGCCTGACTATCGTTGAAGACCAATGAAGCGGTGGCCGTGTACTTCTTCTGCTCACGCTTGGAGAACCCATAAGCCGCGCCCGTGACGAGCACCAGGCAAAGCAAGATCCAAGGCGCTCTCCGACGCAGGCCGCCCAGAGCAAGCTCCAGGCTTTGATTTGTCTGCTCAGCGTCCATCACAGCTCCTTTACAGTAGATCCGGCCCAATCGTCGGCCCCACGGGTCTTCTCACGAGCATCTTCGAGAGCCGCCAAGTAAGCTCTCGACACGTCAGCCCAGGCGTACCGTTCGCCCACAACCGCACGCCCGTGCCGGGCAAAGCGGTTTTGAACTGCGGGATCACCCAAAGTAGTTACAAGCTTCGAGGCCAGCGTCGCCGCCTCAGGTGGGAATAGCTGCTCCCCACGCTCAAGCACCTCCTGGTTGAATTCCGTGTCAAGAGCGAGAGTCGGCGCCCCTGCGCCAAGCGCTTGTAGCAACGCTGGATTGGTTCCCCCAACCGAGTGTCCGTGCACGTACACACCGCAGTTGGCCCATAGCTGTGTGAGTAACTCCTGATCGTGTACATGTCCGAGCCACTTGATCTGCCTACGGTCGTCCAACTCTCGCAATCGAGCCTCAAGCGGAGAGGGATAGTTGGCTGAGCCCACGATCACTGTCTGCGGTCGGCTGCCATTCAGAAGCTCCAACGCGTCTAGTGTCAGCTCTACATTGTTCTCTGGGATCAGCCGAGCGACGACCAGCGCATATGTGCGCGGCACGAGCCCGAGCGAGCGAACCAGATCGTCTTGCGCGGCGTCGAGCACGGGCGCACCGTAAGGAATGAATCTCGGCGACACATCGAACAGTCGCTGCCAGATTCGCGCGATCGCCTGCGAGTCCGCTACCAGCACATCCGCATAGCGCGCTGTCATCGCGGCACCGCGATAGAATACCTTCTGTGCCGCTTTGCTCCACTTGCCTCGCTCCCACTCGATCCCATCGGTGTTCACCACCGTCGGGATGCGCCGCGCCTTCAGCAGTGGGAGGTAGAAGCCATTCGCGACGTTCAACACCAGGGCAGCGTCGTACCCACGCAGAGCCGCGTCGACGTTGGAGCTAGCCCCGAAGCTCAAAGTTGACAAGCTCTTCGAGTCGAGGCCTGGCGTCCAAATACAGCGTACGCCTTCGACATATCTCAGGCTAGTCTCAGCACGCTGGCGACAGTAGACGCTCACTTCGTGACCTTGGCTGACCCACTCAGGCGCTATATGCCGTACCAGCGTCTCATATCCACCGTAGGTACTTGGGAATCCGCGACTTCCGATGATTGCGAGCTTCATTGCCTGACCGCCTCCCCCAACTCGCGCTGCGCGGAATCGCTTGCCATACCAAGTCGATCGAGCAGAAACTCCGCCTTGGCTCGCCACGAGGTCTCTGCCGGCAATGCGACCGGCTCACGCGGGATCTCTCCAGCATCTCGCCCACCGATGATGTCCGTGAGAGCCTGCACAACCCCTTCTCTGGGCGCGGCACGAACGCCCTCCAAGGCACGCTCCCACCCAATCACGCGCGTGGAGACCGTCGGCAGGCTGGCGGCGCGGTACTCGTAAAGCTTGATCAGATCTCCGCCGACCTCGAACTCTCCAAGCCGGTGTGGCGCCCACGCAACATCCCACTTGCGCATGATCTCTGGGTAACGGTCGTAGCGCACGTCCCCCAGCAGTGCAACATTGGGAATTCGGCGCAGAGCACGAGCCTGCTCCTTGGAGAGCACGGGGCCGGCGAACTCGAAGCGCACATGTGGAAGAGCCTCTGCGGCCGAGCCCACCAGTTCGACGTCGACCCGGAAGCCAAGCTTGCCGCCGTAGCCAACCGTCACCTGCTTATGCGCGCACGGCGACAGCGCAAAGCGCTCGGGATCGACGCCGTTGTGCAGCAAAAAAGCGTCGTCGCGACCGAACCTGCGAGCTAGGGCCAAAGTAGCCTCGCTGTTGGCGGTCACGACAGACACGCCTTCAAACAACGACTTGTACGCCCGCTCGACCTGCTCTCCGATACGCGCAAAGGCAGGGTGGACAAGCCAATCGTCAAGCAGATCGAAGACTACGGGAACATCTTGCGCCCTCTGCTCCAGCATCGCCGCGCCCGCGATCGGATTCCAGATCACAGCCGGCGACTCACCAGACCAGCTGGGCATGAAACGCATGCTTTGAATCCACCAGTCGCGCCGATGGCGGAGATTAGGGATCGTCTTCGGCTGAGGGGATATAAACGACAGCTGCTCGGGCATCGGCGCACCCCCGACGCGTGCAAGCGTCACCCGCGGCCATGGCTCGGGCCTGCTGTACACGGCAACGCGCGAGGTCGGGCGCAGCGAGGCAAACCATTCCAGCAAATGCCCGTCGCGAGTGCGCAAGCCCTCCGCGCGCAGCTTGACCTCGCCGTGCATCGGCGCGGCCGCGATGTTCGCCACAGCCGCGGTGTTCGCCACAGCCACGGTGTTCGCCACAGCCACGGTGTTCGCCACAGCCACGGTGTTCGCTGTGTCTACAGCCGCGCTAGTCGCCATAGGCCATCGGGGTTACATGCGTTTGATATGCAAGTGCCTCACGGACTGGCAGGCGACGCGCGCTGTGCTCGACGAACATCACACCACCAAGCCAGATCAGATACCCCAACAGCGTCAGCACGGCCGCCGATGAGGTGCCGTAGTAAGGAGCCAGAGCCAAGTTTCCCGCGATGTTGACGGTAGCGGCCGCGAGAGAGACGATCGCCACAGCCCTGCTACGTCCCCGGGCGATCAGTGACACATATGCCGGTACCGCGGCGAGCATCGTCATCATCGCGAACGCCAGCACAGCAGACATCGCGAGGCTCGGGTGATAGTGACCGCCGGAGATTATGGATATCGCGGTCGGCCCCGTCAGCGAGCAGACCACTCCAAGCACCACCAGAAACAGCCAAGCGCGCACAGTAAAGAGCTCAGGCGACTCTCCTTTCTGCGCATGGCTGATGAACGCTCGCGGAAGTCGCTGTTGTATCTCGGCATTTGCGACCGTGCGAAATATCCGTTCGAGCAACCCATAGAGGGCCGCATAGGTAGCAAGCGCTGCAAGCGCGTAATGCGCAAGGATCAGCCGATCGCCTGAGGCCAAGACCCACAGCGCGAAGTTGGCTATTCCCACGCCGGAGATGGGCGCACCGGATCCGTGCCGTTGTGCACCAGCCGTGAACACTACGCCGCGTACGGCGAGCAGATAGACAACATACGGAAGAGCCCCTACGGCCGCCGCCGCCAAGCAGACCGCCAGCCGCTCGGAGCTGGGCAACAGCGTCGCCGCGGCAACGACTGTCCCAACCCAGAGCACCATTTGCACCAACGTCAGTTGCGCGTAGGCCCAATAGTTACGCAGCCCCAGTGGATAGGCTCCGCCCAACTCGGCGACCAGGATTCCCAGCATGCCGGTAGCGGCCGCCAAAGCGACCACTAGATCCACTTTCACGATCAAGGTCGTCGCCGCCGCCACGACCAGGCATCCCGCCATAGGCGGAAGGTCTCTGCGCAGATCGAAGACTATGTGTCGTTGTCCTCCCGCGCTAAGCCCCTGGATCGCGCGTGTGCCGATTGTGGTACCCACCAGTGCGTTGGCAAACGCGTATGCGGCCAGGACGGCTGCATACGTAGCGAAAGCGTCAACCTGTAGCGATCGCGTGAGCACCGACACCAACAGCAACGAAGACAGCGCGTTAACACCCTGTGCGATCCACGTCGGACGCGCGAGCAGGAGCCGAGCCAATTCGGCGGGCCGTATACCGTCGGCGATAGGCGCTCGTCCCCTCAAGCTGGACCCACCTGCGCCATCTTCCGTCCCTCACGGGGAGCCTCGATAATGCGGACGAACTCGCGTAGAGCACCAACCTGGGCCTCGAATGCCAACTGCAGCTCGAAACGCGCCAATGCAGCTTGGCCGAGAGCTGATCCGCGGGCGTGAGCCTGCAAGACCTTGGACCGCACCCCCTCCAGCGATCCCCAGTCCTCGACATAGAGGGCGGTATCGGCGGCAGCCTCGACAATCGCCGCCGTCGGGCTCGCGACAACCGGCTTGCCAAAGCGCATGGCATCGAGCAGCTTTGCCGGCAGCTGCGCCTGCGCGCCGGGGGAGCGATCCTGCGGCAGGACTACGACATCTACCTCGCCATAGAGATACTCCATCGGCGCGTCCACGTCGTGCTCGACCAAGCTCGCGCTCAAGCGTTCTCTGGCTGTGCTCGGCAACGCTCCACGGAAGACGTGCAACACATAGCGAGAGTCCCCCAAGATGAGGGCTTCGATGTCACCCAAGCCCTTGTGCCGGCGAACGGTCCCGAGAAAGCCGAGATGAATCTGCTCGCGCGGCACGCGCGAGCTTGGTCGAGCGCGAGGAGACTTGGCGACGTGGGTGCGGGACACGCAGCGTGGGACCGTCGAAGTCGATCCCGAGCGCGCCTCTAAGAGCCTCGCTTGCATAGGTGAGCGCGTCCGCTTCACTGAGCGCGCTCGTGAGCGTGTTGCGGATTCTGCGCGGATTCAAAGGGCTCCAAGGGTGCAATCGAAGGCGATTAGTGAGAGATGCGGTCCTGAACTGGCTGGAGAGGGCCTCATCGGCGTCGTCGATGTCCAAGACCGTGAGGCTCATCGGCAGAGCACGCCTGATCGCCTGAGCCGCGCCCCACGAGCTGGACAAGGGCTTGATCGCCCATACGAAAAGCGACCCTCCATCGCACTCCAATTGGGCTCCATCCCCGGACCGGAGACGTCCACGATCTTCACCACTCAACTCGGCCACAAGCCCAGCTGGTGAGCCAAAGCGTCGCACCAGCTGAGTCCCACGCTTGGCTCCCGGCCACAGTGGACCGTCCTCGGGCGCATACAGGCGCACAGAATCGAACACCTCGGAGGCGAGGTCGGCAATACACATCGCACGCCCGAGCGCATTCGTCTTACCGCTGGGAGATATCACCGACGGCACTCGCCTCGATCACTCGGGGGGGCTGGTCCGACATCATCTTGCGACGAGCCTTGCCGAGACCCTCAGGCCGAGCAGAACACATAGGAAAAGGCTTATCGGCAGCGTCTCGAACACGTTGCCGGTGAAGGCAAACCCGAACAACGCCAAGGCCGCTGCACACGAGGGGTTGGAGATGTCAAGCAGCCCCGTGGAGTACCGGCCGAGCGCCCAAAGCGCCAGCAACACGACCATCACACCGATCACGCCGCCCTCGACGAGGACGGCCAGATACTCGTTGTCAGAGGTAACGTGCTTGTCGAGGTGGTATTCGCTCCCTCCGAGCGCAGCTCCGGCGGAGCCGGGGCCGAGCCCGACGACCGGCGATTCGCGAAAATAGCTGACGGCGGTGCTCCAGCTCACAAGCCGTGTGTCCGCGCGCTGTTCTTCGCTGATGCCCGAGGTCGAGGAGAACTCAGAGAGCGAGCTGAGCGCAGCATTCTGTCCGAGCGCGCCACTGGCGGCCAGCAGTAGGACGACGCCCCCGGCCGCAAGCGTCTTCCAGAGATTGCCTGCCCGCGGGATTCGCTTTGGAGGACGAAGCACCAGTGTCAGCGCAACGCCAAGTGCGATCGTGACAAACGCCGTGCGAACGTCCGCCTCCACGACGACGCTCCCTCCGAGCACCATCAGACAGATAGCTTGCCACCTGGATCGTCGTATAAGCAGCAGGTGCCAGCCGCGTAGACAAAGGAAGGTGCCCAGCACAGCGATGTGAAACGGCCCGGCGTAGATCCCCTGCAGACGCAATTTGCCCTGGAAAAGGCTTGTATAGATATTGGCGCCACGAGGCAGGCTGTTTTCGTAGCTTGGATCGCCGAAGTGAACGAGCAGACACAGGACCGCCGCGCCAATCAGCAGGCCCACGATCAGCTGCTCGGCATCACGCCACGTATCGGCCGGCCATAGCGCGCCAACACCGATGCCGATGAACACGAGTGTCGTCTTGCGTGTGCCAAGCAGCGCAGTGTGGAAATCTTGGATATTCGGGTTTGCCCCTAGCAGCAGCCAGGTCGCCATCACGATCAGACAACAGGCGCCGACGATCGCCCGGGAGTCCCCGACAGTGGCTGTACGCCAAGCCACGAAGAGGGCTAGGGCGACTGCCGCCACGATGCCCGCCGACGTAGGTACCACGAGACCCACGATCAACAGCGAGAGCCCAAGCGCGATCAATGGAGAGGAGCGTTGTGCGAGGAGGACAAGTGCGGCGAGCGCTACAGCGACACCCACCGGTAGGACCGCCGCCGTGGGCGAGCTGGCGGCCAGCGCGCCCAACAGCACGCCCGTCACGATCGTGAGCGTTCCGACAAGCACTCCGAAACGGTCGAGACGCAGGATCATCGTCGCGGACTCTACTGCCTGTTTTTGTGTATCTCACCTGACGGTTTTGTTTAAGTGAGAGGTTCTGTGAGTAATTGGAAGCTTTTCACGCGCTATCACCGACAAATTGGACATGAGTTGTAGAGAGATTGGACATTTGTCGGTATCGCCCTCCTACGGTCATTACGCAGCGCGAGTGTCCGACTTAAAGGGAATTACACGTAGAGAGAAAAGGGCAGTATCATGTCGTACTCAAAGGGCAATTCCAAGGAATCGTCACAGAACGCTCGAATAGGACTCAAAAGCTCATGATTCTCATCATTCCCATGACCATCTGGTTTGCCGCGCTGGCGGCGCTTGCCGTGCGCATCGCGATCGTCCGGCGCGAGCGCACAGGACCTGCGTCCTTGGAGAGGTCTCCTCACCTGCTCGACGCTGGGTATGACTCCTTGCAGCGCGCTGGGCACGACTCCTTGCAGCGCGCTGGGAACGACTCCTTGGAGCGCGCTGGGCACGACTCCTTGCAGCAGGCCATCAACGAGGCGATCAACGCGGCGCCCGCGGTGAAGGCGACGCCCGCGGCGGTATCGAGCTCAGAGCCCGCGGCGACAGAGCACGTGCGGGACGGTGCGCAAGAGGATCTTTACGTCGGTCCATAGCGACCAGTTGGCAACGTAGAGATAGTCGATCGCGACCATTTCCCGCAACGAAACTCTGGCCGGCCCAAGGATCTGCCAGTGGCCCGTGATGCCCGGATGCAGTGCCAGGCGACGGCGCGACCAGCCTTCTATGCGTCGATCCTCATCGTCGATCAAGGGACGCGGACCCACGAGGCTCATCTCGCCGCGCAACACGTTGAACAGCTGCGGCAGCTCGTCGAGCGAGGTTTTTCGCAGAAAGCTTCCGACCCGCGTCACGCGCGGATCTTGGGCGATCTTGAACAAGCCGTCCTGCGCCTCGTTGCGCTCTGTGAGCGTGTGCTTGAGCTGCTCGGCGTTGGGCACCATCGTGCGAAACTTGAACAAGCCGAAGCGCTCTTCGTCACGACCGACACGCAGCTGACGGAAGAACACGGGTCCCTTACTGTCGAGCTTGATGGCAATCGCGATGGCGATCATCAACGGAGAGACCAGCAGCAGGCCAAGCGATGCGCCCACGAGATCGAAGGCGCGCTTGACCATCTCTGAGGAGCGCGTGAGATCGAAGCGACGTACCCCCATGAGCGTCACCCCATGCAGGTCGTCGAACTCGACAGAGGAGCCAATCACCTGCAGAAGCATTGGCACGACGCTCACGCGGATACCGACGGCTTTCAACGTCCTGACGAGGTCGAGCATCTCGCCAGCTTCCCCACTCGAGGGCGCGACGATCGCGCGGTGCACATCCAGGCCCCTGGCCAGATCGCGGATCTGCTCGAGCTTGTCGCGCGAGAAGGCGTCGGTCGACCAAGGGGCTATCTCGTGCAGATCGACGTGAGCCACGACCTCTGCTCTGACACCGCCGTGGGCCGCCATCCTCGAGCGGATCGTCTTTTCCGAGGCGGCGCTGCCGATGAACAAGCATCGCTCGACCGGCGCGACACGCAAGGCAAGTGCACGCGCGCCACAGCGAGCCACTACCAAGAGAACCACGAGCGCAACCCACAGGAAGAGAACGTCGTCGCGTGTGAACACTCCATAGCCGAGCCGGCCTCCGGCCAACCAGGCCCCGAGCGCGCACAGCGTTGCCAACTGAAAGAGCTTGGGAGCCTCATCAAGCGTGGTCTTGCGGATAACCGCATCATCGCGGTCATACAAGCCGAACAGCTTTGCGCCGAGCACGATCAGCGGCAAACCGGCGAGACACACGCCAATCAGATGCAGTCGTCCCCCGGAGAGCTCGATCGCGAGCGCAAAGGAGCCAAGGATCGCAAGCACGTCTCCCGCAAACAGGAGCCTGCGAAAGAGCGAGTCGCGCAGCGTGCTTGCGGCCGGCCCACGAGTCTCGAGGATCGGCAAGCCGCCGATGCGTCGCCCCAGCCCCCAGGGACCGGTGGAGAGCGACCCGTCGAATTCCACTTGGGCGGCGGGCGCATGCTTCACCTGACTGCTGACCGACTCCAACGTTGTCTCCCTTGACGCGTGTTGAAAATATAAGCTGGCACGATGACCGGATCCCTCCAGTCACAACCGATACGTGCCAGCGTCTTTCGCCTTCACCTAGTGTGCTCGTCGTAGTTTTTCCCAGTTTCCGTCTTTATCTCTGACGATGGGCCGCACGCTAGCTCTGCCAAGGACGAATGTCAAGGCAATTTCACTATTTAGATGAGGAGGTTTGTACTCGGATGAACGGAGTTAAAGCCGCTCACCAAGGTGGCGACGATCCCGTCTGGATGCGGCCTATCTCAGATGAGAAAAGTTGTATCCGAATGAGCGGGTTTGATACACGCAAAGAGGCCTCAAGCCGTGCGCGTCTTGAAAGGCTCCTCTTCGCTGATCGTGCCCACGCCTGAGAGCTCGAACGCGCTGTGCAGAGCCTGTACGGCGCGCTCGACGTGCGCGCGAGCGATCACGCAGGAGATCTTGATCGGCGAGGTCGAGATCATCTCGATGTTGATGCCCTCGTCGTTGAGCACTCTGAAGACCTTGGCGGCGACGCCGGGGTGCGAGCGCATACCGGCGCCGACGATCGAGACCTTGCCCATCTCGCGTTGGGTTGACATGCTCGCAAAGATGTCCTCAGCCATAGGCTCGAGCGCCCCGGTGGCCACCCTGAGATCCTCGTGAGGGACGGTGAAGGAGATCTCAGCGTTGCCGCCGGCAGAGGTGGGCACGTTCTGGTCGATCATGTCCACATTGACGTTGGCCTCGGCAAGTGCCTCGAAGATGCGGGCGGCCACGCCCGGCTCGTGACGTACGCCGATCAAGGTGACCATCGAATCCGAGGTCGAGTGCGTGACTGCGGTGATGAGGGCCTTCTCCATGTTCTCTCCTTCTGACACCACGACGGTACCGGGACTGTCTTCGAATGATGAGCGGCAGTGGATGCGCACCCCGTAGTTGCGCGCGTACTCGACCGAGCGCAGCTGCAAGACCCCAGCCCCGGAGGCGGCCATCTCGAGCATCTCCTCGAAAGAGACGCTTGCCAGCTTGCGCGCGTCAGGGACTATGCGCGGATCGGCGCTGAACACACCCGGAACGTCTGTGTAGATTTCGCACACCTCGGCGCCGACGGCGGCCGCGAGCGCCACCGCGGTCGTATCAGAGCCGCCGCGGCCGAGCGTGGTGACGTCGCTCGAGGTGGTGGAGACACCCTGGAAGCCGGCGACGAGCACGATCCGGTCCTCATCCAAGGCAGAGAGGATGCGGTCGGCGCGCACATCGATGATGCGCGCCTTCGTGTGTGACTCGTCGGTGACGATCCCTGCTTGCGAGCCGGTCAATGAGATCGCGCGGTGGCCGAGGTCGTTGATGGCCATCGCGCACAACGCACAGGAGATGCGCTCGCCCGTAGAGAGCAGCATGTCCATCTCGCGTGGGTCGGGAGCGGCGGAGACCTCCTCAGCCATCGAGATCAGCTCGTCGGTCGTCTTGCCGCGTGCGGACAGAACCACCACGACACTATGGCCGGCCTCACGCTTCGCGACGATGCGCGCGGCAGCACGCTTGATGCGCTCGGCGTCGGCCACAGAGGTGCCGCCGAACTTCATGACCACGATCTCGGGCATGTTTTGAGGCTACAGAGAGCGGCGTCCCGAAAGAGCCTTGCCCAGCGTGACCTCGTCGGCGTACTCCAAGTCCGAGCCAACCGGCAGCCCAGAGGCAAGCCGTGTGATCGTGAGATGAGATTCCCGCCCACCTCGATGGCGAAGCTCCTCGGCGATATGCAGCGCTGTCGCCTCACCCGTGGTCGTCGGATTCGTCGCGAGCACGACCTCGCGCACCGCGGCCTCGCCGTCCACGACGCGCGCGTAGAGCTCCTCGATCTTCAGGTCCTCGGGCTCGACGCCGTCAATCGGAGACAAAGCGCCGCCGAGCACGTGGTAGAGACCCTGGAATTCGTGCGTGCGCTCCATCGGGATCACGTCGCTTGGCTCCTCCACAACACAGATGACGCCTGCGTCGCGACGCGTGTCCTGGCAGATACGGCAGCGTGGTTCGTCGGCGAGGTTGAAGCAGACCTCACACAAGCCCACCTTCTCCTTGACTTCCTTGATCGCCTCGGCAAGGCCAAGCGCGTCCTGCTCGGAGGCGCGCAGGACGTGGAAAGCCAGCCGCTGGGCGGTGCGGTTGCCGATACCGGGAAGCTTGGAGAGCTCTGTTACGAGCCGCTGGATTGGGGGTGCAAACGAGCTCAAGCGCGGACTACAGACCTGGGAGACCAAGCCCGCCGAGCGCGCTGGGGTCCAAGCCGCCGGTGACCGCGCCCATCTTGCTTGCCGCCAGCTCTTGGGCGGAGCGCAGTGCCTCATTTGTGGCGGCGAGCACGAGGTCGCAGAGCATGTCCACGTCCTCCGGATCCACAGCCGCCGGATCGATCTTCACCGAGCGCAACTCGAGCTCGCCGGAGACAGTCGACCGTCACCATGCCGCCGCCGGCAGAGGCCTCGACCGTCTCATGGGCCAGCTCCTGCTGGGCCAGCTCCATGTCTTGCTGCATCTTCTGGACCTGCTTGAGCATCTGCTGCATGTTTGGACGCTGCTGCTTTGGGGGCACCGTTAGTCGCCTTTCTGCTGTTGAAGCCAATCCTCTGGGAGCTCCTCGGCGTCGAGCTCCGCCATCAAACGCGACATGACCTCCTCCTCACTGGGGAGAGCTCCATTGCCGCCCGCATCCTGTGGAAGATCCTCGCGCAACTCGAACTCGAGACGGTAGTGACGGCCGGTCAGCCGGCGCAACGTCTCGATCAAAACAGAGCGGTTGGCCGAGTCCTCGGCCTTGCGCTTATGAAAAGCCGCGGTGGTCGGGAAGGCAAGCGTGAGCTCCTGCTCGGTCAGGATCACCGGCGTGGCCTCGCTGAGAACAGCGCCAAGCAGGCCGTGCTCGGCACGGACCGACTCGTGGGCGGCGGCCCACAGCGAATCGAGATCATTGGGGGGGAGCGTGGCGACCGCCGCGGGCACCGCTACCTGCTCCTCACCGTTAGACGCTTGCTCAGACGACACCGAGACAGATGGTGCGGCGGGGGGTAAAGTGGGGGACGAGATTGAGACTGGAGGCGACTCGGATATCGAGCCGGACCCCCCCTGAATCGCAGACGCAGCCACACTCGACCGCGCAGGCGTAGCCGACGGTGCAGCCGCGCTCGACCGCGCGGGCGCGGCCTGCCCAGGTGTAGCCGCCGGCGCCGGCGGGGAGACGGCCGACGGCGACAGCGCACTTGACGACGCAGGCTCCACCGGCGCGAGCGACGGCGCGAGCGCGACCTGAACGGGGGCCGCCGACGAAGCAGGCGCCACGGACGCGGGTCCAGGCGATGGCGCAACCGCGGGTACGGGAGGCATTGGCGCAGCCGACGCCTGACCGATTGAAGCACCCGTCAAAGTCTGTTCGAGCCGCTCGATGCGCGCCAGCAGCGCACGCGCGGAGCCGTCCACCTGTGGAGTAGCGGCCTTTACCAGCGCCAGCTCCAACTGTGTGCGCGGGTCGGCGCCAGCGCGCGTGGCCTCAAGCGCCGCACCGAGGAGATCAAGCATCCTCACCACCTCGGCAGGTCCGACGCGCTGCGCCTGGGCCTGCAGGCGCTCGTCGATCTCGGGAGTGAGCGATAGCTCCGCGGGTACTTCGCCAAGCGTTTGTACTACCAAAAGATCGCGAGCACGGGCCTCGAGGTCGCGCGTGAACGAGCCTGCGTCGCGACCGCCCTCGGCACAGCGCGCGACCGTATACAGCGCTGCGCGCGCGTCACCGGACTGGACCGCGTCGAACGCGTCGGAGAGCAGTTGCTCATCGGCGACACCGAGCACCGCCAACACGTCGGCAAGTTCGATTTTGGTGCCGCTGTAGGTGACCAGCTGCTCGAGCGTGCCGAGCGCGTCGCGGAAGCTGCCGGTCGCTGAGCGTGCGATCGCGGCCACCGCCTCCGGAGGAATCTCGATCGACTCCGAAGCGGCGGCGCGAGACAACACGCTTGCGATCTGCTCGACCGTCGGGCGATGAAAATCGAAGCGGTGACAGCGGTCGACGACTGTGGCCGGCACCTTGGCGGCCTCGGTCGTGGCGAGCACGAAGACCGTGTGCGGCGGGGGCTCCTCCAGTGTCTTGAGGAACGCGTTCCAAGCAGCCTGAGAGAGCATGTGCGCCTCGTCCAAGATGTAGACCTTGTGGCGTCCGGATACGGGCGCGAACACGACCGACTCGCGCAGTTCGCGGATGTCATCGACCGAGTTATTGGAGGCGGCGTCCATCTCGATCACGTCGAGCGAGGTGGCCGAAGCGATCGAGCGGCATGAATCGCACTGGCCGCACGGCTGCACCGTCGGCCCCTGCTCGCAGTTCAAGCAAGAGGCGAGGATCTTCGCCATCGAGGTCTTGCCGGTGCCGCGCGAGCCCACGAACAGGTAGGCGTGATGCACGTTGCCGCGTTCGACGGCGTGGCGCAACGTGCGCACCACCGGCTCCTGGCCGACGACGTCGGCAAACGAGCGTGGGCGGTGTTTGCGATACAGGGATTGAGCTGCGGCGGCCACGAGGCCAGTCTACCCTCGCATGCGGCCCGCTCAGGTAGCGTGCGCCACTGTGGCTAGCACCGTCAAAACGGCCGCCTCCCCCGCGCGGGGGAGGCTTCGCGAATTTGGGTACCTCCCCCGCCTGGCTATGTCGAGGCTCGCGATCGCGGCGAGGGACGGAGTCGCGAAAACGGGCGATGCCCCCCCCGCGCGCGGGGGGCATCGCGCTTTGGCGAGCATCCAGCGAGGACTCCCCCGCTGGGCTCCTGCGACGCTGGTGATCGTCCTCGGAGCGCTGGCGCTGTGGCTGATCGCGGGCGTCGGCTTCGTCAACTACGACACGCTGTACGGCCTCGTCTGGGGCCAGCAGCTGACGCGCGGAGAAACCCCCGAATACGGCCTGCCGATCGCCCCGACTCCGCACCCGCTGGTGGAGTTGCTGGGCATACCGCTGGCGCCGCTCGGCGCAAGCGCCGCCACCGCGATCACGGTGGCGCTCGCCTTCCTCGCGTTGGCGGCGTGCGGCTGGGTCATCTACCGGCTTGGCAGCGAGTGGTTTGGACGCGGCGCCGGAATCGTGGCGGTATTGATCCTGCTGACGCGCGGAGAAGTGCTCTCCTATGGGGTCCGCGCTTACGTAGACGTCCCTTACATGCTGCTCGTCCTCTCAGCCCTGCTCGTGGAGACACGCAGGCCTCGCGCGGGAGCACCCGTACTCGTGCTGCTGGGGCTGGCAGGCTTGCTGCGACCAGAAGCATGGGTTTTTTCTGGGATTTATTGGGTCGTGCTGGTCGTCTACTCGGCCCGGTCCACGCCCGAGCGCACGCGCCGGCAACTCGCCCAGCTCGCGCTACTTGCCGCGGCCGCACCCTTGATCTGGGTATTGAGCGACCTGCTCGTGACGGGTAACGCGATGTGGTCCCTGACAAACACCAAACACACCGCGGAGATCCTCGGACGCGAGACCGGTATAGCCAAGGTGCCCGAGTACATCCCAAGGCGCATCGGCGAGATCCTGCGTCCCGTTCCACTACTTGGTGCCGCGCTCGGCGCGGTGCTGTCGCTCGCCTGGCTTGGCAAGCGCGCCCGCCTGGCCGCCGCTGCCGGGGTGCTCGCCGTGATCGTGTTTGCCGCAATGGCAACTGTCGGACTGCCGATCGATACCCGCTACGCGTTCCTGGCCTCGGCGATCCTGTGCCTGTTCTGTGGCGCCGGCGTGTTCGGCTGGAGCGCCTTGCCCAAGGGCGACAAGCGGCGCGTACCGTGGATGGTGGCCGGCGCCGTCGTGCTAGTGGCGCTGCTGGCGACGCTCCCGAGTCAAGTGCGCTCGGCCCAGCACCAACTGCGCAACCTGGCCCATCAGGAAAGCATCCAGGACGACCTGCTTGCAATGGTGCACAACAAGGCGATCACGCTGAAGTGCGGTCCGGTTGGCGTGCCCAACCACGCTCCCATCCCTTTGCTCGCGCTCTATCTGAAAGCGCGCCCCGGCCTGATCGTAAGCGCCGAAGCCACCCGCTCAGAAGCCAAACAGCAGGAATACGGAAGCTATGCCGACCCTGCGAGCGTCGAAATCGAAAAGGACTACATCCTCGATCCAAAGGATCCACACCTACCCGTGTCGATCCCTCCCGGCTTCCTGGAGACCAAGGCAAACAGCTCGTGGCTGGTATTCGCACACTGTCACTAAACGGCACGCCCCACCGTTGCCCAGAACTCGCGCAAACCGCTCGTGGTTGGTTTTCGTCCGCTGTCACCAGCGGGCACGCCAAATCCAAATCCAAAAAATGGACCGTGCACCCCTCGTCGAGGCTCCCGCCTCCAATCGCCTGCCACCGCCCGGGACTCCGGATCGGGTGCTCCCGCTGCGCCTGCCGGGGTTCGCTTAAGGCTGCTTCCTTCCGGACCTGACCTGGTTCACGAGCCGACACCGCGCGGGACCCGAGCCATCGACGCTCCAAAGCGGCGGAGCGACCGGAGCGAAACCCCTCGAAGGGGAGTTCAGCCCCGCTAGAGCGGATTGCGGATTCAGGGCGCCGCTACATCCCCGCCTAGCACGGTCCACGGCGATCCTAGCGCGAAGCCAGCGCCGGCAGACCGCCGCGCACCGGCCGCGCGGACGCCACATGCGCGGTCTCGCCCGCTCCCCGCGCGAGCGCGGGTCGACGCAAGCACGGGCGCTTGCAACGCCGCTTGCCCCGATACGTTAGGCTGCGCAACCGTTATGAACTTCAATTACTTTCACTCCCCCAGGTTCCCGGGGCGCGCGCGCCTCGGTCTCACGTTGGCGACGCTCGGTACTGCCGCCCTGGTCGCCGGCTGCGGCAGCTCCAGCGGATCGAGCTCGATCACCGTCGGCAACGAGTCCGACGTCAGCTCTGTCCCACACGTCTCAGGCGAAAAGACACCAACGAGCAGCACGCCCACGACCCCGACTTCGACCGCCAAGACACCCACCAGTGGACCGCTTGCGAGCAAGCCGGCGGTGACGGTGCCAAGCGGCGCCGCACCGACGAAGCTCGTGACCAAGGAAATCATCGTCGGCACCGGCCCGGAAGCCAAGGCCGGTGACTCCGTGACGGTCAACTACGTCGGCGTGCTCTACAACGGCGGCAAGGAATTCGACTCCTCTTGGAAGCGAAACGAACCATTTACGTTCACGCTCGGCAAGGGTCAGGTCATCCCAGGTTGGGATCAGGGTGTGGCGGGCATGAAGGTCGGTGGACGGCGCGAGCTGATTATCCCTTCAGAACTTGCCTACGGCAAGCGTGGCTCACCGCCGGCGATCCCGGCGAACGCGCCGCTCGTGTTCGTGGTGGACCTGCTCGGCGTCTAGCTCGCTGGGCGAGCCCATAGCCCCCAGCACAAGCCTTTTGCGCAGCAACGCTCCTCGCGCCGTCAGCACACGCGGCGCGAGGGCGCGATCCTGGAGCCTTAGCATCGCGATCCTGATCGGCGCGGCCATGTCGATCGCCGGCTGTGGTTCGAGCTCGTCGCCTCACACACAGAGCAGCAGTGAACTAGCGCTCGAGCGTGCACAGTTCGAGCAGGTGGCAAGCCAGTTGAGCAGCATCAAGGCGGTGGTAGAGCGCGAGGTCGCTGCTTCGCGCGTCGCATGGCCATCGATCGCAAGCGGTTTGCCCGAAACGCTTGGGAGCGGATTGCGCACAGCGGTGAGCACCGCGAGCACACGCGCCAAGGCGCTCCCTGAACCATCCTTCTTGGCCGATGCGCGCAAGCTCACAGGTCCTGCCTCCGGCATCGCCGGCATCTATGAGAACTACGAACAGCTAGCCCAGCGCGGTTGGAACCTGACCGAAGCGGCGCTCCAGACGATTGCGAGCGCCGACTCCGCCGCAACGAATGCCGCAGCCGCAAACACCAGCGCTACCGCGCAGGCAAGCTTCGAGCGAGCGAACTCGCCGCTCTACATAGAGGCAATCTATGACGCCCACTTCGACCTTTCCCTACTCGGCAAGAGCCTCGCAAGCGGCTACGAAAAGCTCGGTGGCCCAGAAGCGTTCGGGACAGCACTGACGCAGGCTCAGGTCAACGCACTGACCGGCGCCTATTCGATCCCGGCGGTGCGGCTCGAACCGCATCCTGCGGGGGTGGCCCAGGACGGTTAGGCGAGCACTCGGTTGTTGGGGTCGCACCGACCAATTACCCAGGCAGGACATGCTGAATTCAAATTTCGAGATCCAGCAGTCGTCGCACACCAGCGCCTAGACTGGTCAGTGGTCATATCGTCTCCCGCCACCACTTCCCCAGGAGCCCAATGTCTACTTCGCCGCGAGACTTCAACACCAAGATCATCGAGGAATTCCATGCCAACGAAGGGCGCGTCGGCGGAATGTTCGAGGGCATGCCGCTGCTGCTCCTGCACCACACCGGCGCCAAGTCCGGTGAGAGTCGCATCAACCCGCTCGCCTACCAGGCCGACAATGGGCGCTACGTCATATTCGCGTCCAAGGCCGGGGCGCCAACCAACCCAGACTGGTACCACAACCTTAAGGCCAACCCGAACGTCAAGATCGAGGTCGGCGCCGACACGCTAGACGCTGTGGCGAGCGAGGCCACCGGGGCCGAGCGCGACAGGCTGTTCGACACGCAAAAGGCACGCGTGCCGCAGTTCGCCGAGTACGAGCAGAAAACAGAAGGGCGGGTTATCCCGGTGATCGTGCTCACGCCCGTGGCGGCAGCTTGAGCCGACCTTAGGGGACGGCGGTCGCCAGAAAAGCCCAATAGACTCAGGGACTCCAGGGCGCGTAGCTCAGTGGGAGAGCGCTCGCTTCACACGCGAGAGGTCGGTGGTTCGACACCACCCGCGCCCATCACGAAACAGTCTAAAAACAGGGCTTTTGACTCATCCTCAGCAAGACCGTCGGGCTCGCCCGGTCGACTGAAACTGCCCGCTGGCCCATTCACTGGCCTAAACCCACTCCTTCACGCGGCGGTTGCGGTCTGCTGGTAGACCATTCGCCTACTCCCGGATCCCACGTCCCGGAGGCCCGTTCGTTCTTGAGGATTGGGTCAAGGAGCGATGCGGCCGTCGCGTACCCTATGCCGACATCTTGATCAGCCGGGACGTTCGCAACGAGTCTGCGCCAACCCGGTCCCCAGTCGCCGGGCGGAGGTGGCACTGCGTGGGGCACAGGATGGGTGCCGCGCCGCTGGAAGATCTCCCTGATCGCGCGTGTGAGCCGGTCGGCGTCGACCGTAGTGGTATGGGCGATCACGACGAGATCGACGAGGTCCTTGACTCGCGAGCTGGGCATGTCTGCGGCATAGGTCCTGGTGTAGGCGTGGAGCTTCTCGGCGACGTGCTGCTCGATCGCGACCGTGGGGATGTGGACAGGCGCTATGTCCGCGAAGTCCAGCAGGTGCGAGGAGGCGATGGCCTCTGGTTCGAACACGGGCTCTGCGGCGAACCCGATGTCGATGGCTACGCGCTCGAACTCGCGCCCGGCGAGCGTCGCGGCGACCGTCCAGCGCTGGCCACCTCCCGGCAGGTCGTCATCCGCCTGGGCCCGTTCGACGGCGAACTCGAAGCGATCGTCGAGCGTCACGGCCGCGGCATCCAGGAGCAATCCGATCGCCTCGTCCTCACCGATTGCCCAGTCGACGTCGATGTCCTTGGTGGTGCGGGCCTGCGCGCCGAGCCGCAACTCGAGCGCGAACCCTCCCTTGAGCACCCAGGCACCCGGCGCCACAGCATGCAGTCGCGCGAGCAAGCGCTCAAACACCACACGCTTGCGGAGTCGCGCCAAGCCAACGCCGCTCGTGCTGCGCCACCTTGAGCCGAGCCTCGAGCGCTGTGCGGAACGCCGCAGACGTTCGGTACTTCACGTCATCGCGTCCCGATCGATAGCGCCGTCGAGCCGCGAGCGCCACTTAACCGGCAGTTCCGCCTCCAGCCGCCGGCGTGTCGTGAGGCCACGCCGTATGGCTTGAAGGATGGCGAGGTCGGTCTGCTCCGTCCATCCGCCGCTGCGCAGCATGTCGGTCACGGTGCGCTCGACGCTGGTTACCGGGATACCGAGCACATGGCGTCGAGTTCGGCGGTCGATCAACCGGTCGGTGAAGTGGATGCGCACACCGGGCGGGGTGCGCAGCCCTCGCTTGGCGCGGGGGAGGGTTATGTGGACCTTGTCGGCGATCAGGTCGGTGAGGTCGAGGAGTTCCAGCGCGCTCTCGTGGGAGACCACACCATCGGCGCGCGCGAGCGCAAGCCATCCAGCGATCACGTGACCGTGCGGTGGTGCTGGAAACCGTCGCATTCGATAGACGCCATGTCCGACGCGCTCCAGCGCGTCGCCCTCGGTGGCGTGGTAGGACAGCGTGGAGCGTGGAATGCCCGCGGCCACGGCCTGGTGCGCGGCGAGGAACCCGCCTTGGGCCTCGGCGATCTCATACAGCCGACCCATCACAGAACTGTCACTAGAATCTACGGTTTCTCCGGCCATATTCGTGACAATACCACCGCTCCCGGATGCCGGGGTTCGTCGATGCGATGGGTAGCCGAGGGCAGGTGTTCAGCCCGCCTCGCCGACCACACGTCTCAGAATGGCTCTCCTCGCAGCTCGACGCGTCCGGAGGGCCAACCGGCTTCGTTATCGAGCGCCTTCCACATCGCCTGCAGTGGCATCTCGATCCGCCTACCGGGTTGGTCGGCCCATACCGGCGCGTCGATCGCCACGAACCCGAACTCGCGGTAGAACGACATCAGCTTCGGGAGGCAGAAGAGCATCGCTCGCCGCACCTCGAGTTCGCCCGCAAGCTCGATTAGGCTCTGGCAGAGCATGCGCGCCAGCCCGCGCCCTCTCGCGCTGCGAGTCACGATCAGGCCACCGAGGCCCGCGACCTCGAAAGACGGCTCCTGTTCGATGCTGACTTCCGCCAGGACCACGCCGGCGGCGGCGACCAGCCGTCCATCGTCCTCGCGGACTCCGATGTTCCGAGTCTTATCCCGCCAGAGCAGATCTTCGCCGATGCCACCAAACGGCTCGTGCTCGCCGGCCACCAGCTCCTCCCAGTAGTGCTCCGCGAGCCTGTCCAGCTCAACCAGCCGCATCGCCTCATTGTAGTGTGGCCCGCCCGCCGATGATCCGAGTGTCACACAGCACGACCAGCAGCCAAACCGGCTTGACGCCAGGCTTGCCCGTAGCGACGCACGTCCCCAACACTGATGCAGAGCCCTCATGCCGAAGACGAGAGCATCTCCAAGTGGCTGTACAGGGCGCCGTATGGACGCCGCTCGACTTTAGCCCACCGGAGCCGTTTGGTGGGCTAAATCCACGGGGAACCCCAGGGTATCTAAGGGGACCAACGAATCGGAGCGCGTTCTGCATGTGGCTTGTTAGAGCCGTTTCTTGCGCTTCCTCAAGCCTTTCCCAGGCCGCTTCACACGCGAGAGGTCGCAGGTTCGAAACCCGCCGCGCCCATTTCGGCTTCCGCAAGCCGTTTCTGCAGAGACCATCTCATGGCTAATCGAACCGTTTGGTAGGCGAGCGGCTGTTGTCGTACTCGCCTTGATGACATGGTTCGCCAACAGCCAGCCGGAACTCCGGGCTATCCCACAGCAGTGCCCTTCTTGATCGGGAATGGGCTATGTCCGCCGCGCTGTAGCCGACAATGCCGCGGTGCCTCGCCTTGCCATGTTCTACGGAATCGTCATCTGGATGTACCGTCCCGATCATCCTCCGCCGCACTTCCACGCCCAGTACGGCGACGACGTTGCTCAGATCGAGCTCGCCACGCTGCGAATTCTCAACGGATCGCTTCCACCGCGTGCACTACGGCTCGTCCGGGCGTGGGCACAACTCCATACCGAGGAGCTCGCCGATAACTGGGTGCGCGCTCAGGAACTGGAGCCTCTGGCGCCAATCGAGCCTCTGCCCTAGCATGAAGGAACAATGCTTCGAGTCACCAGTGTCCAGCCGCTAGCCGGCTACCGCCTGCGGGTAGCGTTCAACGACGGCGTTGAGCGCGATGTCGACTGCGCCTTCTTGCTGCACGGGACGCTGGGAGAACCCCTGCGTGATACCGATTACTTCCGGCAGGTTCGGGTCGACGACGAAGCGCGAACGGTGGTATGGCCCAACGGTCTTGATCCCGCACCAGAGCTTCTGCATGGCGACTGCGAGCCGGCAATCCCCAAGGAGACGCACTCCCAAGCGCCCACGGTGAGCCGGGCAGCCTGACTGCTCGGCATCTAATCAAGCGATTGCGCCGACAGGGTCACGCGAAGCGTAAAGCCACCCTATAGTTCGATCATCGGATCGTTGACTAGCGGAGGGGCCTTAGGTGGGCAGGAGGAGAACGCGATGGACGAGGCGAGGCATCCAACTCGCTTCGATCGTGACCGCCGTCGTCGCTGGTTCCCTTTCCTCTGCGTCGCAGGCGGCTGCCTTGACGGCGTGTGAAGCAATCAAGCCCACGATCGAACATGTGGGGCTGACGGAAGTGACACCGGCGGGCGTCGTGGTAGAAGCGCAGATCAATCCGCAGAACAGCGCAACGAGCTATGAATTCGTGATCGTCGCGCAGGTGCGCAATCCATCGGAAAGCGGCGAACGGACGCCCGAAGGTCCTCGGGCGCTGGGCGGACCGATCCCCGCGGGTGCTGGCGACGTAACGGTGAGCGGCCTGGTGACTGGCCTCCGGCGTGGCTATACGTATTGGTATGAAGTTGTCGCGTCGAATTTCGCCGGCGAGACGAGATCTGGCGGCGACAACACGTTCAGTTACTACTACACGGGCGGATACCCTGATGGAATCGGTGGGGCGCCATACGAGGCTACGCCGCCGTCCGCGTGCTCACTCGAACTCGCCAAGCAAGAAGCTGAACGAATCACCGCCAGAACCGAAGCGGAGCGTCGCCAGCAAGCGCGTGAACACGAAGAACTGGCAGCCAAAGAAGCCGCCTTCAGGTACGCCTCAGAAATAGCCGCGCTCAAACTGCGTGAGGAGGAAGAGGCGGAGGCTGAAGCTGCATCACATGTCCCGTCATGCATCGTGCCTGCCCTCAAAGGGGACACGCTGAGCGCAGCACGACGGGCGACCGAGGAGGCTCACTGCCGGCTAGACGAGGTCCGCGGGCCCCATCGCCATCGAGGGATGCTCGTGGTTGTCGGCCAGAGCTACCGGCATGGTGAGAAGCTTGCGGGCGGGACAGCCATCGCCGTGACGATGGGAACAGCTCGGTCGAGGCATCGCCGAACAGGCTAAGCACACGGTCTGCGGAAGCGACGCGGCCACAATGCGTCTCCAGTCTGCGCACCGCTACGAGACGTCCAGCGCCGCGCGGCGAACACCGCGGGGTTTGCGCGGCGTACGGTCCTCTCCGGTGAGAGGCTTCGAAGTCGGCGCCACCTACGAGACGACCAGTCGATACCGTCCGCGATCCAGCCGCACTAGTCGGGGCTGCTCACCCTGAGCCTGCTTAGCCAACCAGTTCTTGACCGATGAGACCGGCACCGATCGACTCAGCAGCTCTTCTACCTCAGCATGGATATCCGGGCTCGCATAGGCCCTAAGGCTTCGCGTAGAACCTGCTCGATGGCCGTGGGCACCAGCCCACCCCGCAGCCGCCGGTCCCGACGGCCGCTGGGCCGTAGAGCCGCCTCGCTGGCCGCCAGCCGCTCGAGCTTTTCGTACAACCGCCTTATCCGCTCCTGGATCTCGGGGTTCGAATAGCACCCAAGCAGCCCCATGGCCTGATCGCTTGTGTTCAAGCCATTTCCGCAGGATCAGACCAAGCTCTCTAGGTCGTCTTCGAGACCGAAATGGGCCATGGGCCCACTCATGGGCCCAAACCCAACGACATTTGCCGACCACTCGACGGCGGAGAGCTACTGGAGCGGCTCGGATAATTACCGATGCGGTTCGGTCTGCTCGGATTTCCCATATGAAATATGGCTCCGTGCGCAGCGGACCGATGTCACGGCATCGGATAGGGCTCAGCGACTGAGGCCGCGATCTCTTCCTAATGCATGCATGCCTGCTACCATGACATCATGCGTCAGCTGACATTGCGAGTACCCGAAGAGCTCGCCGACCGGCTCAAGGGAGCAGCACGCGATCACGAGGAGAGCGTCAATGGCTACGCTGTCAAGGTTCTCTCAGCCGCGGTAGACCCAGACCTCGCGGGCGATGAGATCACGGGCTTGAGGGAGCGCCTTGGGCGAGCTGGGCTTCTGCTGAATCCGGAGCGCCTCCCTACTCAGCGCCCGTCAGAGCGCGCGCTGAGCCGCGCCCGCGCCGCCGCCGGGCGCGGCAGGGCGCTGTCGGACTTCGTCGCTGAGGGTCGTCGCTGAGTACCTTTGCCGATTCGTCGGCGCTCGTGAAGCTCTACGCCGACGAGACCGGGTATCGGGCGATGCGCACACTCGACGTGCTCGTCATCTCGGCGCTCGCGCGTGTGGAGGTGCCCTCCGCGCTGTGGCGCAAGGCGCGAACAGGCGAGCTGGAGGATGCAGCCGCCGGCACCTTGGTCACTGCGTTCGAGCTCGACTTCCACGGCGATCTGGACTGGGGCTCGCGCTTTACGATCGTCTCCCCAACCGAGTCAGTGCTCGTCGCGAGCGCACGAGAAGCAGCGCGCCACGCGCTGCGCGCATATGACGCGGTACAGATAGCAAGCGCACTCGCAGTCCGCGAACTCGATCCACGCTGCAGCCACTTCGCCTGCTTCGATGCAGAGCTGCGACGCGCCGCCAGCCGCGCAGGCTTCATGCTGCTACCAACCGCCCCCGATTTGGGTCGTGGCGACGTAGACAGACGCCTGGCGTACAAGCGGCGTATGGGCTGGAGCTTTCCGTGGACTTCCTCATTCGAGAGCGACTTCAACCACGACTTTCACGTCTCGCACACCCAACAGGAGTGGCAGTCGGGAGCCGTCGAGTACAACTTCCGCACACCTCGGATTTCCGGCCCGCCGAGAAGAGCCCAACCCTGATCGAGATCGCATCGGGCGTCGGAACGGACCCGGTGACGTACAGGCAGGAGGGGCCGGGTATGAGCGCATTCGTCATCGAGGACGGCGTCGTGTTCCACACCTACTCGGCATACGGTCGAGGAGTCGACGGCCTCTGGGGCATGTACTCGTGGCTCGATCGCGCACCACTTGGCCGCAATGAGGCCGGCGTCTGGTGGCGCCGGCACGACGAGTCCGAGGAGGAGTGATTACTTGAGCCGCCCACCCGCCGGAAGTCGCACTGTTGTCCTGCCCACCAGCACCGGCGTCGCCCCCTGGTACTTGCTGTAAACAACATCGATGACAGCCGAGCGTCTGCTCACATGTCGTAGGTGCCGTGGACGTCCGCAAAGGCCGCTAAACAGCTCGATGCTCGAGAACCGGTGAGTCACGGTCGAGCCACGCGTCACGTCACGGCCGAGTGACCAGCCGCTGTACCCAAGAGCCACACCACTCTGGCCTGGCGCAACGTCTCGATTGCATGCGATCCCCGGGATGCGCACGGAATAGTCTTCCTTGGCGCTTGTGACAGCAAACGGCGCGGTGAAGCTCAACTTGACTCCTGTGACTTGACGATCGGCCACCTGAAGCCGCACATGCAGCGGGCGATGCAGGTCGCGCGGCGCCACGTGGGACAGCCGGCCAATGCGGCTCAGGGCAAAGATCAGCCAGGTGCTCGACTCCCCCAGGCGGAAGAACGGGCCCGCGCTGGCAGAGCTTGCCATCCAGCCGATAGGTGATCGCGGTAAGCGGGGCTGCTGCGGGCAGGTCACCTTCACTGCCGAGGCTTTCTCCACCCGATCCCTCGAGCTCTTTGGGGGCGGCCCTTCGCACGATCAGGTAGGCGCCAAGTGGCTGCAGCACCGCGAGGGTGCGGCCTATCTTGCCAGCCTTGTAGCTGACGCTGACAGCGGGCGCTCCGAGCATCCCGTAGTAGATGTTGCGCAGCTCCCCCAAGGGACGCTTCCGTTCACCTCCGTCTGCCGCGCCGGCACTGCGGTCTACACCGATATGTTCGCCCACGACGACCCGACCGGCAAAGTGACAACTGACAGCCTCTGTCGCGTCTTCATCATTCGACCTTCATCCCCACTCTGCTGGTTTCCGGCAGCACGTCGGCCGGTAGCGGATGGAAACGTCCGTCGTCGTGGAAGACCCCGTCGATGCCGAGCTCGCCGAGCCGCCCGTTTTGGATGCGACCGATCTGAACGCAGACCTCTCCGCGCGTAGTGCGAACGATCCGCATCCCCCAGGGCAGCCCGCCTTCTGGATCGGGCACACGCAGGGCGAGAAGTTGCGACGCACCGGACGCGGGCACACCCTCGCCTACGCCTGGGCTCAGCCGCCCTTCAGGGCGAACCGGTGCGCCGCTGAGAATCACCCCGCTTGCAGCCAAGGCGACCGTTGCGCTTGCGAGCAGACAGGCGAATGCGATCAGTGGCAAGCGTAGACGACGTAGCCGAGAGCGGGCGGCATGCCGTGGCACCCGCGCATCGGCCCTGCTCTCGGCGCCGGCAGCGGCCGCATTCCTGCGGTTTGCCGCCTTGAGTAGGTCACGCTCCAGTTGCGCGAGGATGCTCATCGCTCACCAGCCAATCTCGCTCGTAGTGTGCTCAGCCCGCGGCTGACCCGTTGTCGCACCACAGCCTCTGAGCAGCGCAGCTCTCCTGCGATCTCCGCGTAGTCGCGGTCCTCGAGGACACGCGCTTGAATCGCCTGCTGCTGCTCGTCAGGAAGGCAGGCCAGCGCAAGCGCCGCCTGCTCCTCGCGCTCGCTCAGCCGTGCGATCGTCTCGACCGCATGGTCATCGATGACCAAACGCGGTAGGCCGAGGCGCTCGCGTGCGGTGGACCCGACCCGACCTTGGCGATAGCTCGAGCCCAGAACGTTGCGAGCGATCCCGAACAGCCACTGGTCTACCCGGCCCTTGGCGGGATCGTAGGCTGCCAGCGACTCGAGCGCACGAGCAAAGGTCTCGGCCGTGAGATCCGCCGCCAGCTCAGGACGAGCGGTGGCGCGCATGAAGAAGCCAAGGACCTGACGCTCGAAGTGCCGATAGAAGGCGGCGAACGCCTCACCGTCCGAGCTAGCCGCAGCCAGCAGGGCAGTCTCTTTGTGCGTGTCCCGCTCCATCATCCACACCTATTAGCCCAAGCCCTCAGCTTTGTGACCACAGATCGTTGACGGCACGCGCATTTCCGCCGAGAAGGGATCGGTGATTGGAAAATCTCACTCAGGACTGCGCATGCGCCTGAACCTCGCCCGCATGGTGACGAGCGTTGGCCCGCCATAGATACGCCAGCGTCCACAGTGCGAGGAGGATCGGCAAGATGTGCGGCCAGTGTGGCAACAGAATCCGCAGGAAGCCCAGCACTCGCGTGAGGAGCCCACCGAGACCTGGCCCGACATGCAAGGCGGGGTGCAGAGCGGAGGGGGAGCACAACCAGTGCACCCACGTTGGGGTCTGGGAGGCGTGCGCCAGCAGCATCGACCACTCGCCGATTGCAACGACAGCGAGGATCGCGGTGAGGTGGATCAGCCTTTTATGCGTTGGGCTGTGCATCGCTCTTGAGCTCTTCAAGTACCTTGCGGACCGCTTCGACCGCCGCCGCCCCGGCAGCCCCATCGGCTCGGTCGAGCGCAGCGCACGACAAAAGAATCGCTCTCGCTTCTGACAATATCTTCTCTAGAACGGTCTATCAACTAGATGTCGGAGGCGGTCGTGCAAGCAGACGAACGACGAGCGTTGACGCTACTGAAGGCGATCCTGGCGGCCAGCATGCTGTCCACCGCCATCCACTACACCGACAACTTCGTACAGGTCAGCCGCTACCCCGGCCCTGGAGGCAGCTTCTACACGGTTGTCCGCGTCGCGATCGTGATCGGCTGGCCGCTACTCACCGCGATTGGCTTGGTCGGCTATCGCCGCTACCGCGAACACCGCTACCAAGAGGCGCGGGTCTGCCTGTGCGTCTACTCGCTCACCGGCCTTGCCACCTTGGGCCACTTCGCTTACGGCAACCCCAAAATTCCGACCTTCTTCTATGCCACGCTCTTCACCGACACGTTGTGCGGGCTGGGGGTGCTCGCGTTCGTGCTGTGGTCAGCCAACGTTTTCGAGCCGCGTCGGCGAAAGCTTGTTGACGTCTTGTAAAACAAAAAGTTCCAATGTTGCGACAAAGTGCGCTGAACCGTATTATGGCGATACAACTCGATGGCCGTCCGAGGCGCGCCGAGGCGGCCCCAAATAATTGGAGGTTTCGCCATGGCAAGCTCGACTGACGTCGCTGAATCCGGCACAGCGACCGCCCTCACCGAAGAGGACTTCGCACACGCGGCGGCACAGGCTTCGCACTTCATGGACCCGGCCACATTCGTGCAGACCGAGGCAGCCAACCAAGGCCTTGGTGCGCCCGTGGCCCCGGCCCCGGTCAAGGGGCCCCCACCGGGCGATCCCCGTAGCGGTGGCGAAGCCACCGACAGCGAACTTGGCGTGCTCGCGGGCCTGCGCGGCACCTGGATGGGCAAAGGCTTCAACCTGATCGCACGACCCGACAAGCAAGGCGGCCTGCCGTTCTTCCTGGAGCTCAACGCGACCAAGGAGACGCTCGAATTCACCTCGATCTCCGGGGCGATCCCTAACCGTGGCACCGAGCAAGACGACATCTTCTTCCTGGGGCTCACTTATCTGCAGCGCATCAGCGAAGCAAATGAAAGCGGTGGGCTGCACATCGAGCCGGGGATTTGGATCAATGTGCCCGCAACCGAAGCGCCCAAGGCGCCCCCGAGCATCGTGCGTCTGGCCACGATCCCGCATGGGAACGCACTGCTTGCACAGGGCAACGGCTTTGAAGTCCAGGGAGGACCGAAGATCTCGCCGGCCAGCTCGACCCCGGTGCAAGACAACGGTGAACCGATAAAAGGCCTCGGCTACCTGGATCCGTTCCTGACCGCGCAACCTCCCGCGGGCATCCCATTAGGCGCCATCGCGAACCCCAACCTGGTACTCACCGAAGCCATCAAGGGTCAGTCGATCGTGAAAACCGTCGTGCTGCTCGTGGCCAGCGAACCGGTCGGTGGTATCGAGAACATTCCCTTCCTGACCGCCAACGCTACCGCGGTCAAGATGAGCGCGATCTTCTGGATCGAGACGATTCAGCTTCCTAACGGTCAGACGCGCCTACAGCTTCAATACTCCCAGACCGTCGTGTTGAATTTCGAGAAAATCAACTGGCCGCACGTGTCGGTTGCGACCTTGGTCAAGTTCTAGGACCCTGCGGCCGGCGTGGTCTCCCGACTACGCCGGCCCATCTAGATCCCCCGCTCGGTCGGCGGCGAATCCTCCTCCTGGGTCGGCTCCTCCTGGGTCGGACCCTCACTGGAAGGCGCCGCGGCCCCCCCACGGACATCCTCGATCGGGGCCGAGGGAAGCGCATCGGCCTGCGCCTCAGCCGCTGCCCTGTTCTCCTCCTTGACCGCGAGCCATATCTCCTCGCGGAAAATCGACACTCCGCGCGGCGCCTCGATCCCCAGGCGCACCGTGCTGGCGCTGACCTCCATAACGGTCACGAGAATCTCATCGCCGATCACGACGCGCTCTCCCGGACGTCGCGCCAGTATCAGCATCGCTTCAGATTATGAAGCTATTCGCGTCGTCTCGTCTGAGAGCACGAACAAGGGGGCCTGCAGCTGGGCCTCCGGGTTGGCGTTGATCACCTGATAACCGCGGCCTTCATGGACCACGAGCGGCGCGCGCAGGTTGGCGGTGATGTCGAGCGGATTGGGCGTAGCGCGCACGGTCACGTATAGCTTTATGTCCTCGCCCCCGCCTCGATACCGGTTCGCTCGACGTCCTCTGGCGCCATATGCAGCGAGAACTCCGAGAAGAACGGCTCTGGGCGCACGACCGGCAAGGCAAGTGCTGGCTCATCGACCGAGTGCAGCCACAAGAAGCCGGTGCCAGGGTTGCGGTCCAGCAACGTGTAACGGGAGCCTCCGAGGCCGATCAGACCGAAGGGAAACTCGATCACATCCTCCTCGGCGACCTGCACCTCTCCGAAACGGATGCTCTGGAATGTCACAGACACGTTGCCTCTCTCCTCGGCCGGGCTACTGCAGGAACTGGAGCAGTGATTCTTGGATGATGCTTGCGCCGGCGCGTAGCGCAGCCTCGTAGGCGGCCTGCTCGTTGGAGTAGGCAATCGACGTCTGGGCGATGTCAGCGCCATCGACGTTGGACAGACTCGCAGTGATCGAACCTTGCAAGGATTCGATGCGGCTCGTGGCCGTCTGCAGCTGGTCGGTCACGCTCCCGGCCGTCGCTTGCAGTTGACTCAACGTGTCGATGCTCGCTTCCAGGTTTTTCAGGTCGCCGGAGCCAAGCGCGGCGATGTCTTCGGTACTGCCGCCGCGCAGGTGTTCTGAGATCGTGCGTAGCGTGTCGAGCAGCTTGCCGTCGCCCGAGACCTGTCCGTTGCCGAGCAGCGAGGAGATGTTCGTGCTGACGTTGACCGACACGCCTGGACCGATCGCGCGCGTGACAGTGCCATTGTCGCCCTGGTAGGTGTCTTCGGCTCCCTGCGCGTAAGGGGGGGTTGTGGTGGCGGTGCCCGAGAACACGTACTGCCCGGCGTACTGCGTGTTCGCGTCCTGCTTGACGGCTTCGGTCAGCTGGTCCACCTCGGTGGCGATGCTTTCGCGGTCGCTCTGGTTGACCGTGCCGGTCGAGCTTTGCACCAGCAGCTCGCGTACGGTTTGCAGCACGTTTGAGATGTTCGACATCGCCCCGCTAGCAGTGTTCTGCCAGGAGATCCCTTCCTGGGCGTTGGTCGCGTAGGAGCTCAGACCGTCGAGCTGGCTTTCCAGGTCGATCACCTGGCTGGCGCCGTAAGGGTTGTCGGACGGCTCCTGGATCGTCTTGCCCGAGGACAGTTCGCTGGAGGTGCGCTCCAGGTTCGCCAGCGATGAGTTGATGTTGTTCAGCGTCGTGGCCGTGACCATCGCCGGAGTGATGCGTTCGGTCATGGGCGAGCCTCCCCGGATCGAACGATCTCATCCTCGCTCAAAAGGCCGCCTGCGCGGATGTGAAGGGAGCACATCGCTACAGGCCCGCCACGCCGGTGTGCTCGATTAGCGTTTCGAGCATGCTGTCCATCGCGGTAAGCGTGCGCGCTGAGGCTTGGTAGCCGCGTTGGAAGCTGATCAAGTTCGTCATTTCTTCATCTAGTGAGACGCCTGAGACGCTCTGACGCTGGTTGCTGATCGCGGTGACCGTCGTCTGCAAGTTGGCCTGCTCGTCCTTGGCCTTCTGCACACCTGAGCCGACCTGCTCCACAAGCGCCGCATAGTTCTGTTCGGCGGCGCCCGCGCGTAGCGCCGCGATCGCCTGGGCAACATCGTTGCCTCCGGCAGCTCCAGTCGAGGAAGTCTGCACCTGGGCAGCGGTGACCGCCACCTGCAGCGTCGCGGCGGTTGTGCCGGAGAAGAAAGGTGTCTTTGTGTGCAATGCGTTGACGCTGCTCGCCAATGTGCTCGCGACGTTGTCAAGCGCCGTCCTGTAGCTGCTGAGCGCACCGGTCGGGGCTGTCAGGCCGAGCAGCGCACCGAGCTTGCCACCGGCGGCTTGCGTCAAGGCCTGGGGCCAGTTGACGGTCGTGCCTTCGACCAGTGGCTTGGCGGCGTCGCCGAAGCTGACCGTATCGGTGCCATCCGGCTGCTCGCTGACGGTGACCTGCGCGAAGCTCGAGAGCTTGTCGAGCAGTAGATCGCGACGGTCGAGCATTTCGTTTGGCTTTTGGCCGGCTTCTTCGGCGAGCTTGATCTGGCCGTTGAGCTGGGCGATCTGGTTGGCGTCGCTTTGCACTTCGCCTGAGGGTCCGGTGAGGGCCGCGTACTGCGCTTCGGCCTGGTTTGAGATCGTCGCCAGTTGCGCGCTCAATTCGTGGAAAGTGTTCGCCAAAGCAACGCCCGCGGCCACCACACCCTGCTTGGCGGGAAGGCTCGTCGGAGCGTTGGCGAGTTCGCTCCAGGCGCTCCAGAAAGTGGACATCTGGCTGGCCAAGCCGGAGCTCGACGGTTCGTTGAAGGCCGCCTGGGCCTGTGTCAGCTCTTCGGACTGGGTGCTTGCTTCGCTCAATGCGCTGTTCTGGGTGCGGTACTGCGCGTCCAGGTAGACGTTGCGCACGCGCGTAATCGTCGCGACGCTGACGCCGGTGCCGAGCTGTGCGCCCCGGCCTGTCAGCGGCGAGATCGCGGGAATTACGATCGGCTCGTTGGTCTGCAGGACCGCCCTCTGGCGCGAATAGCCTTCGGTGTCCGAGTTGGCGATGTTGTTGCCCGTCACGTCGAGCGCTGCTTGCTCGGCGACCAGGCCGCTGAGCGCCGTTTGCAGTCCTTGCAGAGTCGGGATCGACATGGGGCTAGGCGTGCAGGTCCAGGACGTGCAGGTTGCCGCCCGGTCGTGGCCGCGTGATCGGCGTGGAGGAGCCATGGGTGTCGTAGCCGTTGACTCCGTCGAGCGCGAGCACACCCATCAGGTGGTCGAGGAAGCCCAGTTCGATTTGCATCAACGCGCGGTTGCAAGAGTGCTCGCGCTGCAGCTCGCGCACCAGTCCCCGCAACTCTGCGCTCAAAACGGAGGCACGCTCAGCGAGAGCCACGTCCATCAACGTGCACAAGCGCTCGAGCGTCACCGCCTCGGCAGCGATCCCCAGCCGCTCGCCACTGCGGGCAAGCAGGCGTGAGCGCTCCTCCTCCAGCAGCTGGCGACGACCCATCTCTCCGCGCAGGATGCCTGCCAGGCGAACGACTGTGTCCACATCACGCGCGCGGATCGCCTTGCCCTGCTCCAGCACGACCCCGAGCAAGCTCTGCGCCGAGCCGAGTTGCGCATCCAGGTGTGTGAGCACTTCAACGGCCAGCGCACGATCCTGAGCAAGCCCTGCGGGCTCGACAAGCGCAGCCGAGCTCATGCGGCGGTGCCCCCGGTGGCGGCGGAGCTCTCGACGGATGTGGTGACAGGTGGGCTGCTGTTTGTTGGGATTGGCGTGCTCGCGCCAGTACTTGCGCTTGTACCGCCTGTCGTTGCCCCAACTCCTCCGAGGCCATGCGCGCCTGCGCCTGCCAGTTGGCGGGTCATCTGAGCAGCGAGACCGAGGCCACCGGCGCTCATCACGCCGCTGGTCAGCGCCTGCGGCAGCATCGAAGACAGGGGGCCGCTTGCGCCGCTACCGCCCGCAGAGCCTTCTGAGGATTCACCTTCCTGGCCGCTTGCGCCGTCGAGGCCACTGGTCGCTGTCAGCGATTGCGAGAGCTCTTCGACCAGCATCTGTTCGAAGGCAAGCGCTGTCTCGTAAGCCTTTTGGGTGGCGGCTGAGCCTTTGCGCACCCAGGCGGGCTCGAGCGTCTGGTTGACCGTGGACAGGCCGCTCGAGGACAGCGGCGAGCCCGAGGACAGCGGGAAGCTCACGACGGGCGCAGCTCGTTGGCGATCGACATCATCTGGCTCTCGGTCTGGATCGCCGAGCTGCTCATCTGGTAGGCGCGTTGAGTACTCACCATCAGCGCCATCTCCTTCGACATGTCTACGTTGGAGCCCTCCAAAGCGCCTTGGCGAATCTTCGCGGCGCTCGCCGCCACCGGCTGGGTCGCGCCACTGGCTGTAGTCGGCGTCAGCGTGCCCTCGCCGCCCGCGAGCAGGTGGTCCGGGGAGGCAACAGTGACCAGCTTGATCTGGCCCAGCGTACGCTTGCCAGCGGTCACGCTGCCGTCGACGCCGATCTTCACCTCGCCGGCGGAGACCCCAGCCGGCAGTTTTATCGGCGGTTCGAGCGTGTTGCCTTCCGCATCGACGATTGTGCCGGCGCCGTCGACGGCGAAGCTGCCGTCGCGTGTCAGCGCCGACTGACCGCCAGAGCCCTTGACCTGGAAATAGCCTTCGCCTTCGATCGCCAGGTCGAGCGGATCGCCGGTTTCCTGAATCGGCCCTTGGGCATGACTGCGCCCGATCACTTGCGCACTTGCGCCGGCGCCGACGCTCGATTCGGTGCCGGCCTCGTCCACGGCGTTGTAGAGCAGATCACTGAAGGCGACGCGCTCGGATTGGTAGCCGGTGGTAGAGATGTTGGCAAGGTCGTTTGAGACCGCGTCGAGCTGTTCCTGCTGCGCGGACATGCCCGCTGCCGCGGAATAGAGGCCTTCGAGCATCAGGCGCCGCCGTTCGCTTCGAGCATCAGGCGCCGCCGTTCAGAGAGCCGACCTGCGAGGCGGACTCCTGCAGGGTCTGGCCGATCGATTGGATTGCCTGCTGGCCAGACTGGAAAGTGCGCAACGAAGTGATCATCTCGACCATGATCTTCGCCGCGTCCACGCCCGAGCCCTCCAATGAGCCTTGGCGCACCGTGCCGGTCGGCTTGCCGGAAGGGCTACCCGTGTAGAGGTTTTCGCCTTGCTTGACGGCCCCGGGCACTTCGAAGACGCCTAGCGCACTCGGCGCGACGGTACCGTTGGCAGCTACCTTCACCGGTGCTCCACCCTGATCGAGCACGGGGTCGCCACTCGCGTCCGTCAACACCCCTTGTGCCGAGCTCGTGAACTGGCCGTCGCGGCTGTAGCGCACGCCTTGAGCGGTCTTGACCGCGAAGAAGCCGCTGCCGGCAATCGCGAAGTCGAGCGGTTCGCCGGTTTCCTGCAACGAGCCCTGTGTCATGTCGGTGTAGGTCTTGCCGAGCGCTACGCCGGCGTCCACAGATCCGATCGCCGGCCCGCCCTCGCTGTTGGCGAGCAGCACATCGCCGAAGCTGTGTTGCGAGGATTCGTCGGGCTTGTAGCCAGGGGTCGAGGCGTTGGCCAGGTCGTTTGAGAGCTGGTCCTGGCGGACCTGCTCGGCGACCATCCCGGAGGCGGCGATATACAGGCCAAGATCCATGTCCCCCCGGGTGTTCGACCGAGAAGGTCAATTCTTTAGGGAAGGCCATGCCGCATGCGGCATGGCCCCGGACGGTGCATGCACCGTCCGGCCGGTCGGCACATGTGCCGACCGGAACAGCAAGACGATCGCCCCCTGGGCTCAGCCGACAGCGCTGAACAACGACAGCTCGTCAGACAGCCGGTCGTAAAGACGTCGGCGCAATTGGGTATGGATCTGGGAGACGCGGCTCTCGGACACCCCCAGCCGCGCGCCGATGTCGCGCAGCGTCCAGTGCTCCAGGTAGAGCAGCACGGCCACTTCGCGCTCGACGGGTGGCAGCAGGGCGAACTCGGCGCGAAAGCGTTCCTTGGCTTCGCGGCGCTCGGCGCACATGATCGGGTTGCTGTCGCTATCGGTGCTCTCCAAGGTGTCGATCCGCTCGATCGTGGCGTTCTCGTCAGAGCGCACCGTGCGATTCAGCGAGCCGACCTCCGCCAACGCGACCTCGTCCAGCCGGCCCACGAGCTCCAGCGGCTCCATGTCGAGCAGCGCCGCCAACTCCTCGCGGCTCGGCTGGCGGTCGTGGTTTGAGAGGAAAACCTCACGCGCATGGTTGATCGCGCGCTCATCGCGGCGCAGCGAGCGGGGTGCCCAGTCGTGGCGGCGCAGCTCGTCCAGCACGGCGCCGTGGATGCGCGTCCAGGCGTACTGCTCGAGCGTGGCCCCCTTCTCTGGGTCATAGCGCTCGATCGAGCGGATCAGCGCCTCCAGTCCACAGGAGAGGAAGTCCTCGACATCGCACTGAGCCGGCACCTCGCGCACCTTGCGGTAGACGATGTAGCGCACCATCGGCGTGAAGATGAAGATCAGCTGGTCGCGCAAGCGCAGATCGCCGCTCTGACGGTATTCGCGCCATGTCCTGAGGGCCTCCGCCGCGGAGATCCTCACGGCCCCTTTTGCGATCGTTTCCATTTTGCGACTCCGATTTCGAGGGAACTGCGAACAGGTGCCCCCGCGTGCGCCAAACCTGCCCGCGGTCTGAGATGCGCTATTTGCGAAGATTTCGGCGCGGACCGTATCGACCGCGCCGGTCGTAATCGTTTGAGTGACTCGATCCGCGCCAGTTAGCCAACTCTGCGCAGATCTACGCATAATCACCACATTTGCCACTTGTTAAATGAGGTATTCATGCGCACGGACTCGCGGGCTACACGCCCCGGAGCGCGGCCACGCTCGCGGGCATGAGTCGTGCGCGGCACGCCGCGCCCCACGGGACCGCTGCTTGCGCCCGCTCAGATATCGGCGCACCCGGTCGATGACCATGCGTGAAGATGGCCGCTCGCTCTCCCGCCCCCATCCCTCCCGGCGACGATGCCGCCAAGGCCGCGGACCAAGCTCTATCGCCCGTCTCGCCGCGCTCCGACGGCAGCGCCGCACCCGCGATCGAGCTCTCGGCGCGCGCCCAGCGGCTGCTGGCTACCGGCAAGCTTGACGACTACCGCGAGCTATTCGACGAGCTTGGGTCGATCACCGACCCCCACCGCCGCTACCAGGCCGGCGTCGGCCTGGTCGAGCGGGGCTTTGCCGCAAGCGGCGATGCCCCGCTCGCGCGCGTGGGGGGGCTGTTCTCGGCAATTGCCGGCGGCGCGGTCGAGCTACTCGACCAACAGCCGAGCGAGCCTAAGCTGCTCAACTACGCCGGTGTCGCCTTCTATGAGCTGTGGAGCCTCGACGCGGCACGAGCTCTGTTCAAGGCCGCCAAGCGCCTAGACCCACGCTCCGAGCAGGTGGACGGCAACCTGGCCGCGCTCGCGGGTCGACGCCGACGACTACGCAGCGCCGGCAGCGCGGTGCCCCAACACCCCACGCTCGTCGAGCTGGCAAGCCGGGCGCTCGAGATCGCAGGGCGCGCGCGAGGAGCCACCGGCATGCGCCTGAGCCTGTGCATGATCGTGCGCGACGAGCAAGAGATGCTGCCGCGCTGCCTAGCCTCCGTGGCCGACGCCGTCGAGGAGATGGTGATCGTGGACACCGGTTCTACCGACAACACGGTCGAGATCGCGCGCTCATTTGGCGCGCGCGTGCTCTTCCATGAGTGGACCGGCTCCTTTGCGCAGGCACGCAACGTCTCCTTCGAGGCGGCCACGGGCGACTGGCTGCTGTGCCTGGACGCCGACGAGGTGCTGGTGGAGGAGGACGCGCCACTACTGCGCGCGCTCACCGGGCGCATCTGGCGCGAGGCGTTCTACCTATCGGAGACCAACTACACCGGCGATCTCGAGGACGGCACCGCCGTCACGCACAATGCGCTGCGCGTATTTCGTAACCGGCCCGAGTACCGCTTCGAGGGACGCCTGCATGAGCAGATCGCCCACTGCCTGCCCGGCTATCTGCCAGAGCGCATCGAGGCGAGCGGCGTGCGCATCGAGCACTACGGCTATCTCGGCGCCGTGCGCGACAGTCGCGAGAAGTCGCGCCGCAACATCGAGCTGTTGCGCTTGCAGCAAAGCGAGAGCCCGCCCACCCCCTTCCTGCACTACAACCTCGGCTCCGAGTACGCCGCCGCGGACGAGCCACAGGCCGCACTTGCCGAGTTCGAGCGCGCCTGGAAGCTGCTGCAAAGCCTTCCCGATCGCGACAGCTACCAGTTCGCGCCGGCGCTGATGAGTCGTATGGTCAAGGCGCTGCGTGTGTGCGGGCGTCCAACGGACGCAATCGCACGTGCCGAGGAGGGGCTGCTGCGCTTCCAGGGCTTCACCGACCTCGTGCTTGAGCAGGCGATCGCCGCAATCGCACTGGAGCAGAACGAGCGCGCGATCGAGCTGCTCGAGCGCTGCATCGAGATGGGCGACGCGCCGCGACGCTATACCGCAACTCAGGGCAGCGGCAGCTATCTGCCGAGACTGCAGCTGGCTGAACTGCGACGGGCCGCGGGAGACCACGAGGAGGCAGAGCGGCTACTCGAGCACTGCTTGCGTGAGCATCCGCGCTTCATCGGCTCGGTACTGCCCTACGCGAATCTGCTGATCGCAAGCGGGGTCGAGCCTAGCGAGGTTGTCAAGCGGGTCGAGCAGTGCATGCCTGAGCCGCCGCCCGCAGCTCACTTCATGCTTGGCACTGCCCTGTACGAGTCGGGCGCCACGATCGCCGGAGAGCTTCAGTTCAGAGCGGTGCTTGCACGCCAGCCGCATTCAAGCCGGGCGCGCGTGGCGCTCGGCGAGGCACTGCTTGCACAGCGACGCTACGGCGAGGCAGCCGAGGTTGCCCGTGAGCTTGCGAACGACGACACACTGGCGGTGAACGCTCGCCGTACAGAGTTGTTTGCGCGCATCGCCGGCGGCGACTGTGAAGGCGCCAGAGAGACACTCGACAGAGCGCACGCAGCGGGCATGGCACAGTACGAGCTCGACCTATTTACGACCTGGCGAGAGCTCGCACGCGCCGCAGTTGACGTTGCCGCGCAATCCCAACAGCCCACATCCCCCCTTCCGGGACACCCTGCCCGGCAAGCCTCCGAGCGGATCGCGTCCCCATCGCCTCAACAAGCCGGTGCGCCGCTCTCCAAGCGATCGGTGACGCCACTCTTCGAGCAGGCTCGGACGCCACTCTCCGAGCAGGCCGTGGCGCCGCTGGAAGTGATGCTTGAGGCGCTGCTGCGCGTGCACGACTTCAAGGGCTTTGAAGTGCTGCTCGGCGCGCTCGAGCACATGCCACTACAGACGCGTGAGCGCCGCGAGCTGCTTGCCGACATGTATCTGCGGCGAGGGTTCCTGGCATCCGCGGCCGGCGAATGGATGGCCGTCTGTGAGCAGGAGCCCGACGTCCCGGCGCTACTGGGTCTCGCCCGCATTGCCGCCGCGAGGGGCATGGCACACGAGATGAGTGACTTCGCGGCCGCCGCGCTCGCGCGCGACCCCGACAACGAGGATGCCGCAAGCTTCCTCTCTCAAGCAGATGCCGCAACCGCGTAGGCGTTCCGGCCACTGCCAGCGCTGTCCTCGCCCGTCGCCCCCTCACCAGGCGACGCACATCCGCCCGGGCAGATGGATAGGCCTGAATAAAGCGGGCAGGTGGGTAGGCCTGAATAAAGTTTTCGCGAAAGACGCCGATCACTTGAAGAGATATCAATCGCGAGGCGGCCCAGGGAACGGGTCGTCGCACACGTTTTCAGGGAGAAAACGCCATATGACCTCGTCGATCCTGCCATTCAGTGGCCCGTGTTCGCTTGCGGGCTTGTCGTATCCGATGTCGTTTATGAGCGACACCGACGATACAGCCGCGTTGCAGCCCGACCTCAGCACGGCCGATCGCCTGCTTGCAAGCCAAGACGGCAGCGGCACACCGCCGCCGGAGGTGCTGGACCAGGTCGCGGCCGCGGGAAGGATAAGCCGCGAAATGCGCGAAAGCGGACATGAGCTGCGCTTCTCCAAAGGCAAGGGGGGGCGGGTCACCGTCGAGCTTGAGGATCGCGAGAGCAAAACCGTGAAGAGCATGTTGATTTCAGAGGCGCTTGAGATTGCTGCCGGAAAGCCGGTGCAAGACGTCACCGGGAAACCCTCGGTCTAGAGCCCCATGTCATCGCTTGCAGTCAGCTCGGCGGCCGGCTCGCCGATCTCCATCTCAGGGCTCGCCTCAGGGCTCGACACGAGCTCGATCATCTCGGCGCTGATGGCCGCCGAACGCGAGCCTGTTACTCGACTGACGGATGCCCAGGAAAAGCTGCAGGGTCAGCAGAAAGAGCTGACAAGCATCCAGGGCAACCTCCAGCAGCTTGCCCTGGCGGCATCCGAATTCAGCATGCCCTCGCTGTTCGAAAGCTCACAGGCCGTGACGTCAAGCGAACCCACGCGTGTGAGCGCCGCTACGAGCGACGGCGCCGGCATCGGCGGCTACGAGGTTGAAGTCACGCAGCTGGCCAACTCTGCCCAGCGCACCTTTACCTTCGCCAGCCCGGCTGCTGAAGACACACTCACGATCGACGGCAACAGCTTCACGCTCAAGGCAGGCGAGAGCGCCAAGGAATTTGCCAACGCGATCAACTCAGACAGCAGCGCGACGGTGTACGCAGCCGTGCTCGAAGGCAGCACGCTGGTGCTGTCCAATCGCGCGACGGGCAACACCGGCACAGAATTCATCGCGGTCACCGACCCGGGCGCGACACTCGTCGAAAAGGCTGGGAGCGCCAAGGAAGGCAAGAACGCCGAATACTCCGTCGATGGGGTCGCTGGGACCTCTGCCTCGAACACCGTCACCAATGCGATCGCCGGTGTCACCTTGACCTTGGGCGGCCTGACCACGACCGGCCCCGTCACGATCGACGTGCAGGCTCCAGGCGCCAGCGTCAGTGCCGTGGAAGCGCAGGTCCAGTCTTTCGTCAAGCTCTACAACTCGACGGTTGAAGCGATCCAGAAGCAACTCTCCACCAAGCCGATCTCAAAGCCCACCAACGCCAGCGAATTTGGCACCGGTACGCTGTTTGGTGACGTCGAACTAGAGAGTCTCTTGGCCAACATGCGCCAGAGCATGTACGAACCAATCGCCGGGCTCGCCGCCGAAATGTCCAATCCGAGCGACATCGGCATCAGCACGGGCGCAGTCTCCTCCGGTGGCGCCTCCCAGGCTTCGATCGAAGGGCTGCTGACGCTTAACTCGACCAAGCTCTCCGAAGCGGTCAAGACGAATCCAGCCGGCGTACAGCAGATGCTCGAGAAGTGGTCGCAGGGCTTGCAGAGCACGCTCGAAAGCGTGGGCGGACCTGGAGGGACGCTCGAAGCGCGGACCAACGGGGACAGCGCGCAGATCACCGAGCTAACCAGTCAGATCTCGACGATGAACGAAATGCTTGCCGTGCGTGAAAAGGCGCTGCAGGCAACCTATGCCGAGCTAGAAAGCGCTATATCTCGCAACACCTCACAGGCCAACTGGCTGACCAGTCAGGAAGCCTCGCTGGCGGCCAACGCACCATGAGCAACCTGACCGCGACGCCGAACGCCTACCGTCAGGGGGCTGTGCTTGCCGCCACGCCTGGGGAGCTTGTCGTGATGCTCTACGACGGCGCGCGGCGCTTCCTGCGCCAGGCGAACGTCGCGATGCGCGAGGGCCAGGTCGAGCGCGCGCACAACACGCTGCGCCGGGCGGAGCTGATCATCGCCCATCTGGATGGTGTCCTCGACTTCGAGCAAGGCGAAGTCGCTGACCGCCTACATGCGATCTACCAGTTCTCTCTTGCCCATCTCAACGCGGCGCGCAACAACCAAGATCCCGGCAAGCTGGAAGAGGTCAGCGAGCTGCTGGGGGAGCTACGCGAGGCTTGGGCCCAGGTGGCCGAGGAGATCGCCCACGCGTGAGCGAGCAAGCCGCACTGCGCCCCTATGAGGCGATCCACGAGCACGCCGAGCTCGAACTGGAGCTGGTAGGACGAGGCGAGATAGAGCGTCTGGGCGCGCTCGGCGAACGTTGGGAGCAGCTGATACGCGACTTGCCTGCCCGCCCGCCCATGGCGGCTGCGTCGCTGCTGCGTCAAGCCCAGTTGATCCACGAGCGCACGCGAATCGAGCTGATTCGCCTACGCGAGTCGCTGTTGGCCGAGATCGGCGCCAGCGCACGTGCGCGGCGCGCGGCGCGCGGCTACGCGGGGCAACTGCCGCGTCGCTCACGTCTGGATCGCAGCGTCTGACCTGACTGGCAGCGCCTGACCAGATTCGCAGACCTGACCAGACTCGCCGGACCTGACCTGACTCGCAGCGCCCGACCAGATTCGCCGGACCTGACCTGACTCGCAGCGCCTGACCTGACTCGCCGGACCTGACCTGACTCGCAGCGCCTGACCTGACTCGCCGGACCTGACCTGACTCGCAGCGCCTGACTTCGAACGCCGGCTAAAGACCCAGGCAGAGCGGCCGATCACCAGGGACGGTATATGGCTCCCGTCGACTCGACCCAGCAGTTGCTCGAGGCCGCGATGCGCGGCTCCTGGCAACGTGAGACTGCTCTGACGAGCAACATCGCCAACGCCGACACGCCCGGCTACAAACGCCAGGAAGTCAACTTCGAGTCCGAGCTGCAGAGCGCGATGAACAGCGGCGAACCCCTCGAACAAGTCGAGTTTCAGACCGAAGTGCAGCCCGAAGAGGACGGTCCCAACGGCGCCAGCGTCAGTGTCGATCAGGAATCGGCGAAGCTGGCCGAAAATGGGCTTGACTACCAAGCTCTCACGCAGGTGCTCGGGGCCCGCAATAGCATCCTGAGCGCGGCGATCGGGGTCACCTCGTGAGCGCAGCCGACGTGTCGCGTCATCGATGCCGCTGTCGATGCCAGCCGAGCGTGGTCGACATGTCGCCTGATCGATCCCGCAATCGATGGCACTCGCCGAGCAAGGCCGACGGAGAGGTCTGATGGGGCTCTTCGAAGCGATCGGCATCGCCGGTAGCGGGCTGACGGCCGAGCGTGTGCGCATGGACGTGACCTCCGAGAACCTCGCCAACGCCGACACCACGAAGGCCGCGGGGGGACAGCCTTACCAGCGCCAGGAGGTCGAGCTTGCGCAAGCCGGCGCGGGTGGCTTCGGCAGCGCGCTCTCAGGAGCCATCCAGAAAGCAGAAGGCTCGGCCCCCGCCGGCGGTGTGCAGGTGACCGGGATTGTCAGCGACGCCACTCCCGACCAGCAGGTGTATGACCCTGGCAATCCTGAAGCCGACGCCCAGGGCTACGTGAAGATGCCGAACATCAGCACTGTCACCGAAATGACCGACCTGATCTCCGAGTCGCAGTCCTATCAGTCCGATGTGACCGCGATGCAAACCGCAAAGTCGATGTTCAGCGCGACGCTCGGGGTGCTCAAATGATCGTTCCAGCGGTCAGCGGGCTGGCTAGCAAACTCTCCGAAGGCCTCTCCAACAGCGCCTCGCCACAAACGGTCGGCGGACTGACCCAGGGCGGCCAAAGCGCTCAAGCGTCAGGCTCCGGACTAGGACTGGAAGGTGGCAGCGGTCTCGAAGGGACACGCGGGGTCGAAGGGGTTGGTGGAGTCGAAGGAACCGGGGGTGTCAGCGGCGCGTCGGGCAGCTTCGGCAACGAACTCTCAGAAGCGATCTCCTCGCTCGAAGGCACCCAGTTGAGCTCCGACAGCGCGGCCCAATCGCTTGCCACCGGCACCGCCAAGGATCCCGAGAGCGCAGTCGTTACCGTCGAGGATGCGCAGATGGCGATGGACTTGGCCTCGCAGCTACGCACCAAGGCCACCGAAGCCGCTCAGAACATCTTCCAGACACAGGTCTGATCGGTGGCTCTCACACGATCTCTCTCGCGGCTCACGACGAGCGGATCGCAGGTCTGAGCCGTGTCTCTGTCCCAGCTCGCTTCGCGGCTCACCACTCGCGGATGGCTGATCGTTGGCGGTGGCGCGGTTGGAGCGATCCTGTTCATCTACCTGTTCCTGCACATGGTCTCCGCGCCCAGCTACACGACGCTCGTCAGCGGCGTTAATCCCTCCCAGACCGGCAAGATGACGAGCACGCTCAGCGAACACGGCGTCAGCTACGAGCTGCAGAACAACGGCACCGCGCTAGCCGTCCAATCCAACCAGACAGCCGAGGCTCGCGTGGCCCTGGCCGGCGCGAACCTGCTCGGCAACACCCAACCGGGCTTCTCGCTCTTTGATAAACCGAATCTCGGCGAAAGCACCTTCCAGCAAGGGGTCACCTACCAGCGCGCGCTGCAGGGGCAGCTGGACGAAACGATCGACTCGGTGCAAGGTGTCTCCGGGGCGCAGGTCGAGCTGGTGTTGCCCAGCTCACAGGACCAGATATTCGGCGAAAATCAGGGGGTCTCCTCGGCCGCCGTGCTGCTCTCGGGGACCACTTCGATGCCACAAAGCTCGGTGCAGGGGATCGCACAACTGGTCGCATCGAGCGTGCCCGGACTGCAGTTGAGCAAGGTCACGATCACCGGCGCCTCGGGCCAGCTGCTGTGGCCACAAGCCGCCGGCAGTGGCAGCGGCGGCGGCAACGGCGTGCAGGAAGCCGAGCAGCGCTATGACCAGAGCATGGGCGCGAGCCTCGACGCGATGCTTGCGCAAACCCTTGGTGTCGGCAAGGCGCAGGTATTGGTGTACGCCAACATGAACGTCAACTCGACCACCCAGGAACAGCTCACCTACGGCAAGGCTGGCGTGCCCTTGCAGCAGAGCAAGAACATCGAGACGCTCACCGGCAACGGTTCGGGGGCCGGCGCCGCCACCGGCACCGCAAACCTTCCAACCGGGACCAGCACCGGAGGGAAGTCCAACTACAAGCACGAAACGACGAGCAGCACGCTTGGCGTCAACAAGACCGTGACCCACTCCACGATCGCGCCCGGGACGGTCGAAAGCCAGCATGTCTCGGTGCTGCTCGACCATTCCGTTCCCGCCGCCTCGCTGCCAGCGATCCGCGAAGCGATCACCAACGCCGCCGGCATCCAGACCAAGCGCGGCGACACGATCTCGATCGGACAGGTCGCCTTCGCCAGCCCGACGACTAATGCTGCCAGCTCGACCAGCAGCATGCTCGGCTACGCCAAGTACGCGTTGCTTGGCGTAGCCTCGCTCGCCTTCCTGTTCTTCATGACGCGCTCGCTGCGCCGCCGCGAATCGGACACGATCGACGAGCCGGTCTGGCTGCGCGAGCTGGAGACGCCGATGCGTCTCTCCGAGCTGCAGCGCGAAAGCGCGCCAAGACCGGTACCGGCGATGGCCGGCGTGGCGCCTCCCAATGGGAATGGCAATGGCAACGGGAACGGGCACACCAGCGGCGACCATCTGCGCCGTCAGGTCGAGCAGCTCGCAGACAGTGATCCTGATCGCGTCGCCCAGCAGCTTCGCAACTGGATGCAAGAGGACTAGCGCTGGTGGTCCATCCTGCAAATCCGCTGGCGTTTCCCGCTGTCTGCACGTGCCTGGCGGTCCCCGGCGTCCGCACACGTAACACCAGTACGCGCACGGACACCGTGAACCGCCAGATCACGCGCATACATCCGGCAAACCCACACCGAATTTGCAGGATGAACCACTAGTGGCCGATTCACCCTCAGAGACGGCGCCGAAACCGCCAGGCGCTCTGGCAGAGCGCTCAGCGGCCGGCCCGTCTGCGCCCTTGCCGGCCGCCCCCAGCGAGCGCTTGCCAGGAGCGCGCAGGGCAGCCGTGCTTATGGCGGCGCTCGGACCCGAGCGCGCGGCGAACGTGATGCAGCGCATGGACGAGGAGGCGATCGAGAGCCTCTCGATGGAGATGGCGCGACTCTCCTCTGTCGGCGCTGAGACGACCGAGTCGGTCTTCGGAGAACTGGCCGCCGAGGCCGGCGAGGGCCAGGGGGCTGTCAGCGGCGGGCTGGACTTTGCGCGCGGAGTGATTGAGCGCGCGCTCGACCCCGAGCGCGCGACCGATCTGCTCGGGCGCCTGGAGAGCGCCAGCGAAACACGACCTTTTGAGTTTCTGCGTCGCGTGCCGCCCGAGCGGATCGCTGCGCTGCTGCGCGGCGAGTCCCCCCAGACTGTTGCGCTCGTGCTCGCCAGCCTGCACACGAATCTCGCCGCCGGTGTGCTCGCCCGGCTACCCGAGTCAGAGCAGCCGGACATCGCACTGCGGATCGCGCGCATGGGCAACGCCGGCACACGCGTCATCCAGCAGGTCGAGCAGATGATTCGCCACAAGTTGGGGGCTACGGTCGAGCGCAAGTATTCCGCCAGCGGTGGGGCCAAGACGCTTGCCGGCATCCTCAACCACGCCGACCGCAGCACCGAGCGCAACGTGCTCGAGCGTCTCGCCGGAGCAGACAAGGCGCTGGCCGAGGAGGTGCGCGGGATGCTGTTCGTATTCGAGGACATCGTCAAGCTCGACGAGCGAGCGATCCAGCAGGTGCTGCGCGAGGTCGACCAGAAGGATCTTGTGCTGGCCTTGCGCGGGGCACCGGAGAACGTGATGGAGATCGTGCTCACGAACATGTCAGAGCGCGGCGCGGCGATGCTCAAGGAGGAGATGGAGATCCAACCGCCCCAGCGCCAGCGCGACGTCGACGAGGCGCAAAGTCGCGTGGTGGCGGTCGTGCGCAAGCTGGACGAGGCTGGCACGATCGTGATCGCCGGTGGCGATGAGGAGGAAGGCGAAGCGGTTGTCTGAGCGGACCGCGGTGGCACGCGGCGGTCAGATGAAGGAGACGTTGCCTGAGAGTGGCCGTAGGCGCGGCAGCGAAGGTCGAGAGCGTTGTCTGAGAATGCCGTGGCGCGCGGGTCGCAGAAGGGCAGAGCGGTTGCCTGAGAATGCCGTGGCGCGCGGGTCGCAGAAAGGCAGAGCGGTTGCCTGATACCGCTGTCAGCTACGCCTTTGAGCAGCTCGAGCCGTCGCAAGCCCAGCCGCGCGACGCGGCCGCGCGTGCACTTGCCCAAGCGCAGCTCGAAGCCGAGCAAATCCGCGAGCAAGCCCGCTCCGAAGGCTATGCCGCTGGACACGAAGCCGGCCACGAACAGGGCGCCACCGAGATCGCCCGTGCGACTCAGGCGCTCGGCGAGGCCCTGGACGGCATCCAGTCGCTGCGCGTCGAGCTGGTGCAGGCGATCGAACACGACGCCATCCAACTTGGGTTGCAGCTGGCCGAGAAGATCCTTGGTGGCACCAGACAACTGCCCAGCGAGCGCATACTCGAAAGCGTGCAAGGGGGGCTGCGGCGCGTGACGGACCGGCGCAAGATTGCCGTGCTCGTCAATCCCGCGGAGCTCGAGGCGGTGAACTCGGCCATCGGCCAGCTGGCCGGGGCGGGAAGCGGCGTCGAGCTGTGCGACATCCAGCCCGACGAGCGCGTTGAGCCCGGCGGGGCGATCGTGCGCACCGCCGAGGGCGAGGTGGACGCATGCGTGGAGACACAGCTGGAGCGGGCGCGTGAGGTGGTCGAAGCCTCGCTAGCGGCCGAGCGCGCGGCGTGAACGAGCCCTCCGATTTGGCTGCCCCCCTGCGCGCGCAGGGGGCATCGCCTCATCAGAGCACACCGCCAGGCGCGCTGCTGGCGAGCGCCACACAAGCCGTCCGCGAGGCCGACCTTGCGCGTCGCCATGGGTTTGTAAGCAACCTGATCGGCTTGATCATCGAGGTGACCGGGCTTCAGGCGGAGATCGGAGAGGTGTGCCTTGTGGGAGGGGTCGTGTCTACACGACCCCTAGACGCGCCGCATGCGGCGCGTCAGCAGGTGGCGCATGCGCCACCTGCACCGGACCGCGCATGCGCGGTCCGGCCACCCGGTGCATGCACCGGGTGGAACAGCAATACGAACGGTGGCATTCCTGCCGAGGTGGTCGGATTCCGCGACGGTCGCACACTGCTAATGCCGTTGGGTGAGCTGCACGGCATCGGTCCAGGCACACGCGTGCTCGCGACTGGCGCTCCGTTTCGCGTCGCCGTAGGGCCCGGTCTGCTCGGACGTGTCGTCGATGGGCTCGGAGTGCCGCTGGACGAGCTTCCAACACCCGGAGGAGTCGAGCGCTCCACGATCGCCTCACCCCCAAGCGCGCTCTCCAGGCCCCGCATCACAGAGCGTGTAGGGCTGGGTGTGCGCGCACTCGACGCGCTTGTGCCCTGCGGACGCGGACAGCGACTTGGCATATTTGCCGGCTCCGGCGTCGGCAAGTCATCGCTGATGGGCATGATCGCCCGCTCCACAAGCGCACAAGTGAATGTGATCGCGCTCGTCGGCGAGCGCGGACGCGAGGTGCGCGAGTTCATCGAGCGCGACCTCGGCGACGCACTCAAGCGCTCGGTCGTCGTCGTCGCCACCTCCGACCAGCCGGCACTTGTGCGCATTAAGGCCGCCTTCACCGCCACCACGATCGCCGAGCACTTCCGCGACCAGGGCCACGACGTGCTCTTGATGATGGACTCGGTGACACGCTTCGCGATGGCTCAACGCGAGGTGGGCCTCGCGATCGGCGAGCCGCCCGCCACGCGCGGATACACCCCCAGCGTGTTCGCATTGCTCCCACGCCTATTGGAGCGTGCCGGTACCAGCTCCAGCGGTTCGATCACAGGGCTGTACACAGTGCTGGTCGACGGCGACGACATGAACGAGCCGATCGCCGACGCGACACGCGCGATCCTCGACGGGCACGTCGTGCTCACCCGCTCGCTTGCCCATGCCGGCCACTACCCGGCGATCAACGTGCTCGAGAGCGTCTCGCGACTGGTGGGCGAGATCGTCACACCTGAGATCGCCGCTGCAGGCCAGCGTCTGCGCAGCGCTCTGGCCGTGCTACACGAAAAGGAAGACCTCGTCTCAATCGGCGCCTACCAACCCGGCAGCGACCCCGCGCTCGACACGGCGCTCGCGCATCGCGCCTCGATCGAGGGCTTCCTGCGCCAGAGAGTGGACGAGCGCAGCACACCCGAGCAAGCCGACGCGCAACTGCTCGAACTGGCAGGCGCGCTCACCGGAGAGGAGACGCTGGGCAACCAGAACATAGCTGAGGTCGAGGAGGTCACGGCCGAGCGGATCGACCACAGCGACATGGTCGCGGCGAACGTCGCAACTGAGGTGCCGGCCATTCCGGCGCTTGGGCTGAGCATATAAAAAAAACGAGGGTGCACCCCGCGCGCGGAGGCGCGGTCCTTCGTGCAGAGAACCCATTTGGCTGGGTCGACCTCGACTGCTTGCTCAGCGGGCCACGATTGCAAGTGTGCGAGCAATCCTCTGTTGCTCGCCACTGGATGAAGTGACCGTGACGGTCAACGTCAACGTCAAACGTCCCCTGTGTTTAAGCGCCTGTCTGCCCTTTGCGTCGAGCGCCAGGACGAGCTTCAGCTGACCCGCCTCGACTTTACTGCGCTTCGCTTTCCCAAGCACGACCGAGGACAAAAGATTGCCCTTTCGTTTGGACACACTGAGCTGTCCGCCCGGCACGGCAGCGTCCACTTCCACCCGGACAGCAGGAGCATCGAGACCGAGCGTTACCAGCAGCGAGCTCCCACGCTGCGATGCCTGGAGCGACAAACCGTCGTGCACAGGGCTGACCGGTGTTGGGAGTGGCTGCGGACCAGCAGTGTTGGCAGGCGGGGCGAGCGGCGTAGTCGGGGACGTTGGTGACGTCGGCGTAGTGGGTTCGACCAACGTCACGCGTGGCGTGGTCGTAAATGTCATTTCATTGCCGTACTGCTTGACCGAGCCATAAGCCGCCACGAGTCGGTAGTGATAGGTGGTGTCGGGAGCAAGGTCGGCGATCGCCTGGCTCGCTTCCACCTCGCTTTCTCCCGAGCCTGCACTTGCTTGAGCGGTGCTCATGCCGTATCCAGGCGTGATCCCATATTCGAAGTAGTACGCCACTTTTGCACCGTGCGGGTCTATCGTTCCGCCCAGCGTCGCTTCACTGCTACCGATCGCAACCGGCGCGTTTGTCTGCACAAACGGCTCAACGCCAGTCGAGAACGCGTGGTCGGCCCCGTAGAAGGTGCCGTAGTAGGTTTCGGCGACGATGCGGAAATGGTAGGTGGTGTCTTCCTTCAGATAATTTACTGTTACGGCGGCCTGTATGTCGCGCGTGGGCGAGCCCGAGCTTAATTCAGCCGTTCGCTCGCCGTAGGACAGGCTAGTTCCATATTCAAAGTAATAGCCCATTTCCGTATCGCGCGGATCGATCGTTCCGGTGAGGGTGGCCTCGTCGTAGCCGACCGCCGCGGGCGTCGTGGTTTCCACCAGCGGTTCCTGACGCGTCGAAAACGATTCATCGGCCCCATAGGTGGTGCCGTAGCTGTTCGTAGCGACGATACGAAAATGATAGGTAGTGGCGGGTTCGAGCTCGCTGATGGTTGCGCCCGCTTCTTCGAGGTCGTCGTTTTCATAGACCCGTTCGGGGGTCCGCTGGCCGTACACATCCGATGTGCCGTATTCGAAATAGAATGTCGTTGGCACCCCTTTCGCGTCAACCATGGCGTTTAGTTCGGCTTCTGTGTAGCCGATAGACAACGCGCGCGTGGTTTCAACCACTGGCTTGCCGCCGTATGTCGCGAACGTCTGATCTTTTCCTATCGTTGTTCCACGGCTGCTCGATGCGACAAGCCTGTAATGGTAGAGCGTCCCCAGCTCAAGACCGCTGAGCGAGGCACTCACTTTTACAAAGGCTTTGCCCGAGCCGGCTACGGCTTCAGGCGTCTTTGCGCCATACGCTCCGGTCGTGCCATATTCGAAGTAGTACTTGGCTTCCACCCCAACCGGCTGAACTTCGCCGTTCAGCGTGGCTTCTGAGAGTCCCACATTGGTGGCGCCCTCTTCCTCGATTTCCACGTCATAGGGTATGGTGAATTCGTGGTCCACTCCATCTGCAGTGCCGTTACTGGTCTTGACCACCACCCGCCAGTGATAGGGGGTGCTGTGCTGCAATCCGGTTATGGTGGTGCTCACTTTTACGGCTCCCCACGCCGCCGGAACCACAGATTCGGTGCTCTTGCTGCCGTAGGCGGTGGTCGTCCCGTATTCAAGGTAGTAGTGAGCTTCCAGGTCGCACGGATAGATGGAGGTTTCGAGTGCCTCCGATTCGGGGGTTAGATTCGTCGCGCCTTCCAGCGACGGGTTCCTGTGTGATGTATCGGCATAAGGGCCGATCGGCACAGATCCCGGGTCGTCGTCTTCGATCTCGCAAGCGTCCTTGGAGTCATCCCAGAGGTACGCCACCAACGCGCCGTTTGCCGTTCGCCCAGGTCCCAGGTCGTTACACAGGTCCGCAATCTCGTCATTGCCGCCGTCCCCGGTGTTCCAGCCGGATTCGCCATTCGGGTCGGTAACGCTCTCGGCGTACTCGTGGGTGAGGGTCTTTGAGGTGTTGCACCCGATACGTACTTCGGTGTCCATGATCACAGCGATCGACGGTCCAGGTTCCCAGGCGTACCCGTTCCCACCGTATTCCTCATGAAAGCCACACGTGCGCAGTTCCTCTTCGGCTGTGCCAGGCGCGGGCAGGACCGCATAGGTGGTGTTGGTGTTCCCGCTGCCCCCTGTGAGTCCTATCACTTCCTTGGCCGCCCGCACGGCTGCGGTACTGCTGATCTTGGTCGTGATCGCCCGTTTGACGTAATACTTTTCGATCACGGGCGAGCCCGCGAGCGGCGAGGATATGGGGCCGTCCAGGCTGCTGTACTGCGTCAATATCTCTTGATATTTAGATCCGGGCAGTCTTTCCGCGGTCGCTTCGAGTTCGCGGCGCAGCGCAAGCGCCGACCCACTTTCCCATTCCTCCCCGAGGAAGACGAGCATCAGGTGCGGTTCGTTCTGGATCGTGCCGCCGTGGTATAGGAGTCGCTGGGGCGAGGAGGTAAACGGAGCCACCTTAGCGCTCGACGCCGCTACCGCACCTCCCGCGGCCTCACCTCCCCCAGCATCATCACCCGCAAGGCGGGTGTTCTGCGGTTCGGCCGGGTCGAAATGCACTTTCTTACCCTTCGCCCACGCCGGTACCGGCACGCCCGGCGGCAAACCGTCGGCCGCCAATGCCGTGGCGGTCCCATGCGCGGCCGCCACCGCGACGAGCGCGAGCAACAGCGCAAACACCCTCCAGCAGGCCGGAGGACGCGCGCGAGGCGCCGACAACGCTGTTGCACGCTCGCCCGACTCCTCGGCATCCCGCCTTTCCACCTCAACCAAGGCCATCCCCCAGAGTCCCGCCACCTTCGCGTTCGCTTGCCCATAAGCGTACCCCTGCAGGTCGCCGTTGCCAACCCCGGCACTGCCAGCCGGGCCGGTTGCACATGGGCAGGCCGTCCACGCACAGGGGCAGGACGTCACAAATCGCGATGTCCCCCGCGCACGGGGGCTACGTCGTTTTTCGCGAGCCGCCAAGGCCCGCCCACCTCAACCGTCCGAGCCGGCCTCAAGAAAGGCCGATCCCGACCGATAACCCGACCGTGAACGGACCCGTTTTTCGCTTTCGCCTAGAGCGCGTGCGCGCGCTGCGCGAGCGCAAAGAGCAGCAGGCCCAGCAGGAGCTGGCACAGGCGATCTCGCTACGCACCGGCGCCGAGACCGAGCTGCGCAATGCCGAGGCCGAGCTCGAGCGAGCGCACAGCGAACATCGGGCACTGACGAGCGAGCCGCAGGCGCTCCCAGCCGGCGAGCTCGTGGCGCGCCAGGCATTTCTGGAGCGCATCGAGGCGCGGCGCGGCGCACAGTCACAAGAGCTCGAGCAACGCAAGACGACAGTCGCCGAGCGCGATGCCGCTCTCACTGTCGCCGCCACAGCGCACGAGACGCTCAAGCGCCTCAGAGAGCGCCAACACCTCGAACATGAGCGTGCTCGTGCCGGCCGCGAACAGGGGGATCTCGACGAGATCGCCGCCGCCCGCTTTGGTCGGAGTGGGACATGAACGCTGGTGCGATTGCACCAGCCGTCGGCGTGCCCGAAGACGAGCTGGCGATCAGCCAACGCGTGCAACAACTGCAGAGTCTGATCGAACAGACTCGTCAAGTCGGCTCGGGGGTCCCCCCGACAAACGCAACCTCAGCTGCTTTCTCGGCTGTTTCCGCGCCAGGCAGCCCATCCGCGACGGCCTCACCGGCGCCAGCGGGAGACTTTGCCGCCGCGCTGCAGGCCGCGACGACGGCGGACTCCGCCTCCCCAACCGCCGCACAGAGCGAAAGCCTGGCAGGTGCGAGCGCCGACAGTGGCGAATACGACAGCGTGATCGAACAGGCATCCGAGCGCTATGGCATAGATCCAGCGGTCCTGCACGGCTTGATCCAGCAGGAGTCGGGCTTTGACCCGGGTGCCCAAAGCAGCGCCGGCGCCAGCGGCCTGACACAGCTGATGCCCGGTACCGCTTCGTCGATGGGTGTCGCAAACCCACTCGACCCGACTGAATCGATTGAAGGCGGCGCGCGCTACCTGAGCCAGCTGATGAGCCAGTTCGGCGGCAACACCGAAGACGCCCTGGCCGCCTACAACGCCGGGCCCGGAGCCGTCGAGCAGTACGGAGGCATACCGCCCTATGCCGAAACCCAAAGCTACGTCTCCAAGGTGCTTGGCTACGCCGAAGCCTACCGCCAGACTCACCCTGCTTCGATCTCCGCCGGGAGCCTTGCATGAACGCTCCAATCGCACTTAGCATGCCAGCGACTTCGCTGCCTTCCGGCTCGCCCTCGAGCGGCGCGAGTCGATCGAGCCCGTCCTCGGGCGCTCCACCCGGAGCCTCGGAAGGGGCCCCGCCGGGGGCTCCACCGGGCGCGCCGTTCCAGAGCGCGCTCGCTACACATTGGGCCCGGACCGCCGCTGCGGAAGGCCATCCAAAGAGCAGCCCCAGAGAGGGTGCCGACAAGAGCTCGCACGCCTTGCGCGCGACGCGTGCGGACGAAAACGGAGCAAGCCGCGGCGGCGGAACCGTGACGCCTGCCACATCGGTGTCTGGGGTCCCGGCCCCAAACGCCGTGGAAGCTCCGGCGACGACTTTGGCCGGTAGATTGGGAGCTGCCGCGGGAGCCACCGATACAACCGGCACGACGACGGTTGCCGCGCCCGCGACTGCCACGCTGGCATCTACGCCCGAAGCCGGCACCGCGGCCGCCCCACCGCCAGGGTTTACCTCGGCGCCCCCACTTACCTCGGCCTCCGCAGACCCACCACCCGCCTCGGCCCCCGCAGACACATCACTTACCTCGGCCTCCCCAGACCCACCACCTGCCTCGACCCCCGCATACACACCTGCCTCAACCTCGGCTGCCCGCGTACTCCCGTCTTCACCTGCCGCCTCCTTGGCTGCCGGTGCGCTCCCCTCTTCGCTACCCGCCTCCTCATCGGTCGGCGCGGGCACATCGACACCAACCATGGCATCGCCCGCCGACGTAGATGGCTCACCCGCCACTTCCTCGCCCGCAGCCGCCCACTCTCCCGGCCCAGGGTCCTCACTCCCAACAACTTCCTCGCCGGCGACCGCCAACGTGGATGCCTCGCCGGCGACGACGTCCCCCGGCGGCACCGGCGGCTCTCTGTCCGCCCCAGGATCGACCTCCACCGCACCATCAACCGCCCGGGTTACCGGCGCTCCCGCCGGCTCCGCGAGCCCAACACTCATACCTGCGCCTCCGTCGGCCTTCACCCCGACGACTCCCACATCGACGGTTGCGACCGACCCGGGAGGCAAGCCGTGCGCATCGGGTCCACAAGGAACCGAACAGCCCAGCCTCGCCACGCCCCAAACCACTGTCGGCGCGACGACCGCGCCATCCCCCGACCAGTCGGACTTGAACCCGATGCCGGAAACAAGCCCGCCCAACGCCGGCATACAGAACCAAAAGGGGGCCCAAACCATCCCCTCCTCACTGTCCGCACACGCTGCCTCCGCACCCTTCCAGAATCCAACAGTCGCGCCGGCGTCAGCTGGCAGCGACACCCCCAACGCGACGGCGGAGCTCATCGGCCCATCCTTGGCAGCCGCCAACCGGGCACAAGCAGCAAATGCGCAATCGGCTACCCAGACCGCTACCGAGGCGCCAGCACAGGCAACCGCGGCCTCGACCGCGGCCCAGGCAAGCCTCGACGCCGGGATAAGCACCAATCCCGAAGCCAGCGCCGGTGTCGCCGCTAGCACCAGCGGTGGCGCAAACCCGCTGTCCGCTCCCGGTGTGCCACTGCAGGAGATGATCGACTCGATCGGCGCAACGATCGAGCTCGCCGCTCGCCAGGGCATCGCCAAGGCGCGGATCGAACTTCAGCCAGAAGAGCTCGGTCACATCAGCATTCGCTTGAGCCAGACCAGCGAAGGGTTGCGCGCGCGTGTCACCGCCGACACGCCCGCCGGTGCGCAGGCACTCAGCCAAGGCCGCTCAGAGCTACGCCAAACGCTTGGCTCGCTCGGATTGTCGCTGCTACAGCTTGATATCGGCTCTTCCGGCCAGCCAGGGACCGGCGAACAGGACGGGCGCTTTGCCACGAACGCCGACGGGTCGAATACCGTCGGCGCAACGGGCACAGCTGAGGAGAGCAAAGCACACGGCGAGTCGCAGGAGAACACGCGGCCGGTCGGTCCCCCCCTTGGCAAAATCGTAGACGTGCTCGCGTGAGCAGACCCACCACCCAGCAATCGAAGGTCGTCCTATGAGCGAACGAAAGGACAGAGAACCGTGACCTCTCCAGTCGCACAAGCCGCTGCAGCCTCTTCCGGCAGCTCCGCGTCGGCGACGAGCCCCGAAAACCCGAACAGCGTGCTCGGACAAAACGACTTCCTGAAGCTGATGATCGCTCAGTTGCAGGCACAGAATCCCCTGGAACCTGCCAATGGCAACGAATACGTGACCGAGCTTGCGCAATTCACGCAACTCGAGCAGACGACCAACCTCGCGAGCGCCAGCGAGCTCTCGAGCGCGGTTCAGTTGATCGGGCACACCGTCAGCTACAGCGATCCCTCCACCGGCGCCGCGGCGACCGGAAAGGTCGAAAGCGTCCAGTCCACCAGCTCCGGCCCGACCCTCACGGTTGAAGGCGTCCCGGGCATAAAGGTCGCGAGCATCGGCGAAGTCAAATGAGCCGATTTCAAATGAGCCGATTTCAAATGAGCCGATTTCAAATGAGCCGATTTCAAATGAGTCAGTTCAAATGAACCCGATCTCAAACCCAGCGTTGATCCCGCCGGGAGGATTGAACACACCACCGACCCCGCGCGACGCTCCCGTGACCCCGCCGGTCCCGCGCGGCGCCTCCGCGACCCCGACGGTCGCGCCAACCGCTCCGGGCACGACCAGGCCGGCGGACGACGCTACGGGCAAGCGCGCCGCGAACGGTGGCGCCAACCCCGCTCCCGGCCAGTCTTTCGCCGATGCACTCCAGCAAGCCGGCGGCTCCCAGCCGCTGCAGTTCTCCCGCCACGCACTTGCCCGTGTGCAGCGCCGCGGGATCGAGCTCGATTCCGCCACGCTCGGGCGACTCTCAGATGGAGTGGGACGCGCGGCAAGCAAGGGCTCGCGCGATTCCCTCGTACTTGTCGATGGCACCGCCTTCGTGGTGTCAGTCAGCAACCGCACGGTCATAACGGCCGTGGGATCCGAGCAAATGAAAGACAACGTATTCACCAACATCGACAGTACGGTAATCGCATGAGCGCCGCGAGAGGAGAGGAGATCGTACGTGTCGTGAGGCGATGAACGGACACCCGAGGAGAACCTACGACGCTGTGACCACGTATGCGCAGCGACGAGGCAAACACATTTGACACGGCCGTACCGCGTATGCGGATCGGCTACACGACAACGGCTGGACCTCGCAGAGGGGGCCGCGAAAGGAAGGGCAGTCACGATGATGACTGGAATGTATGCCGCGATCAGCGGCCTGGACGCAAACCAGGCGCTGCTGAACGAGACGGCAAACGACCTGGCGAACGTCAACACGGTCGGCTTCAAGGCCTCCAGTGTCACGTTCTCCGAATCGCTGACACAAGTGATGCGAGGCGCATCCGGGCCGACAGCCACCAACGGCGGCTCCAACCCCGTACAAATCGGGCTCGGCGTGCAGGTCGCCGCCACTCGCAACGAAATGACCGAGGGCTCTTTTCAGACCACCAACAATCCGCTGGACATCGCGATCGAGGGCAGCGGCTTCCTGCGCGTGGGCGCCGGAGCGCCACCGGCCAAGGAACCGTACACAACTGGCTTGCCCGCCAAAGTCAACTACACAAGAGCTGGTGACTTGACGACCAACTCACAAGGATTCCTCACCACCGAAGCCGGCGAATATGTAATCGGCCGCAATGCCATAGCCACGGAAACCGAAGCCGGCACGACCTACGCGGCAGGCAAGGAAGAAAGCTACATCAGGATCCCACCAGGCTCGAGCAACATATCGATCGGCCCCGACGGATCCGTTGCCTACACTGACGAGAACCCCGAATCCAAGACCTACCAGCAACGAGTCACCGCAGGCTACATATCGCTTGCGACGTTCCCCAACGAAGATGGCCTGGAACGTCTGGGTGGCTCGCTGTGGGGGCAGACCGCCAACTCGGGCACGCCAATCGTGGGGACCCCCAACACCCCAGGCTTCGGCTCGACGATCGGCGGTGAGCTCGAGATGTCAAATGTCGATCTTGCCACCGAGATGACCAACATGATCACGGCCGAGCGTGGCTATCAGGCCAACTCGCGCGTGATCTCAACAGCAAACGAAATGCTGGGGACGCTGGTCACGATGGTGCAGTAGGCCACATACACCTGCTCACCCCGCGCTATTCGCGAGCATGACAGGTGTCCCGGCAAATCTTTTACAGCGCGACCAAGGAGGTCGAAGTAGAGCGGACAACTCCGAGGAGCATGGGATGGGACGGCGCGCCTGCGTTGTTCCATCCCATCGCTATTCTCCGACCCTAAACGCCAGCCACTCATGGCGTTTTGGCGGGCACACCTGTGTATTCCCAACACGCTGCACGCCTAGCCCCCATGAAGTGGCACTGGGATAGATGCTTAGGTACCTACTCAAAATTTTCTAGGGTTTTCGTGCAAGCGCATTTTCTACGCGAAGGCATCTTCTAGAGATTTCGCGCAATGGAGGTAAAGATGATCACGCTCAACAGACTTGGCCACAGCAACGAGCCCTTCCAACTGAATCCGGACATGGTCGTGACCGTCGAATCAACTCCCGACACGGTCATCACGCTCGCCACGGGCGCGAAGGTGGTGGTGGCCGAGACACCTGAGGAGGTCGCCGCCGCCCTGCACAGCTATCGGGCCGGAGTGCTCAGCGAGGCGCTGCGCAACCGCCGACCACCGCGCCAGCCAAGCTCACCCTCCGGCACACGCGAGCCTGGCCGGCTCTCCGCGGTCGAAGACGACCCCGCTTGAACAGACGCACCCGCCAAAGGCCTCCTTGCTAGTGCCACTAGGGCCCAGCTCGACTCATGAAGTAAGCAACTTGTGACATTCGGCACATTTAGCACATCTTAGAGGCAGACTGGCGGACAATTCGCCCAGCTGTCAAGGATTTTTCCGCAGCGCCGATGAGTTGAGCAAATGAAAGCATCAACTGCCATTGGGATCGGCGCGGCTTTTGGCGCGCTCTTGCTGAGCTCGATGATGGACGGGACAAGTCCCGCGTCCTTCATCAACATTCCGGCACTGATGATCATCATCGGCGGCACCTTCGGCGTGACGCTGGCCAGCACCGGCATGGACGTCATGAAGCGCGTGCCGAGCCTCTACAAACTCGTCATCTCGGCTGACCCCCCAGACATGCGCGGGCGACTCGACCAACTAGTGGGCTTGGCTGACCAGGCTCGCCGCGAAGGCCTGCTTGCGCTCGATGCCCAACTGCCGGAGATCGAGGACCCCTTCACCCGCAACGCCTTGCAGCTTGTCGTCGACGGCACCGACCCGGAGATGGTGCACACGATCCTTGAGGCCGAGGTCGACGGGATGGCGGCCCGCCACGCCGTCGGTGCCTCCCCGTTCGAGAAGGCGGGCGGCTTCGCGCCGACGATGGGGATCATCGGCACCGTCCTCGGCTTGGTGCACGTGCTGCAGAACCTGGCGGCGCCCTCCACGCTCGGACCGTCGATCTCCGCGGCCTTCATCGCCACGCTGATGGGCGTCGGCTCGGCCAACGTAATTTTCTTGCCGATCGCCAACCGCTTGAAGGCGATCTCCGCCGAAGAGGTCGAGCTGCGCATGATGACCGTCGAGGGCATCCTCTCGATCCAGGCAGGCGACAACCCGCGCCTAGTCTCCGAAAAGCTGATGTCCTACGTGCCACCAGCCGAGCGCTCAGACGACGACGAGCAGTCAGTCACGCAGCTGGGCGTCGAGTCCAAGGCAGCCTGAGCATGGCTCGCGGGCGCGGGCGCCATCGCGGTGGGGCTCATGGTGAGGAGAGCGAGGAGCGCTGGCTTTTGACCTACGCGGACATGATCACGCTGCTGATGGCGCTGTTCATGGTCCTATTCTCGATCTCCTCAGTCAACATCTCCAAGTACCAGACCCTGCAGCAGTCATTGAAGGCCGCCTTCTCGGGCAACATCCTTCCCGGCGGCAAGGCGGTCGCCCAGCAGGGCTCAACCGCCAACTCGAGCCAGGTTCCCGCAAGCGTCGAACTGCAGGCGCTCGAGCCAGTCACCACACAGGGCGCCGCCAGCCTGCAGAACAGCAACGCGCACGGCATCCAGAGCGCCACGGCAGCCGCACAGCAGGAAACGCCCGCCCAGCGCGAGAACAGCGAGTTCGCACAGATCAAGCACGAGCTCGACGCGTATGCAAAGTCACATGGCTTCAGCTCGAGCGTGCAGACCTCGATCGAACAACGCGGCCTGGTCATCAAGGTGCTCACCGACGACCTGCTGTTTCCCTCAGGCCAAGCGACGCTCGACGCCCAGTCCTACGCGCTGCTCGGGGAGATCGGCCAGCTGCTGAACATCGACGAAACCCATCCGATCAGCGTCGAAGGCAACACCGACAACGTCCCGATCCACAGCTCGAGTTTCTCAAGCAACTGGGAGCTGTCGACCGCCCGCGCTAGCGCCGTCGTGGAATTTTTGGCGGAACACGGGGTCGCCCCACACAGGCTGACGGCGAGCGGCAACGCCGACCAGCAGCCGGTAGCTAGTAACACGACCGAAGGCGGGCGTGCGCGCAACCGGCGCGTGGAGATCGTGATGCGCCGTATCTACGGCGGAGAAGGCGAAAGCCACCCCAGCAGCGAACCATAGGAAGACCATGCTCAAGAACAAGAAGATCCTGCTCGTCGCGATCGTCCCGATCCTGCTGTTCGGCGGCTACACGATGACCAAGGCCAAGCCAGTCGTCAAGGAGAAGGTCAAGGGCACCATCTACGTGATGCCACAGTCCTTCCTGCTCAACCTCAGCGACGGGCGCTACGCCAAGATCAGCGTGGCGCTACAGCTGGCGCCCGGACAGAGCGACGGCGCCAGCGCGACAGCCGCCTCCGGTTCCGAAAGTGGGCCCGGTACTCTGCCCGAGGAAGCGATCGTGCGCGAAATCATCACGAACGCCGTGACCGGCCAGAGCGGCGAAACGCTCATAAGCAGCCACGGTCGAGAGGCGATCAAGCGCCAGATCCTTCACACCATTCAGCAGAGGACCGACGTCAAGGTCGAAGAAGTGCTCTTTCCGGATTTCACAGTTCAATAGGAGGCAAAGTGGCCGAGGCAATCGAGTACGAGCAGTTCGATCAGAACCCGTCCACCGACGGCGCCTCGCCCTCCGATCCTGACCTAAGCCGTCTCAGCGACATACCGATGGAGTTGAGCGTGGAGATCGGCCGCACGCACATGACCGTCGGCGAGACGCTCGACCTGCGCGTCGGCTCTGTGGTGGCGCTCGAGCGCCAGGCCGGTGAGGCGGCCGACCTGTTGGTCAACGGCACGGCCATCGCTCGTGGCGAGGTCATCGTCATGGACGAACGCTACGGTCTGCGCGTCACCGAGATTCTCGAGAGCAATCAGATCTCAGTCTCCACGGGGACCGCCGAGGTCACGGCAAGCGAGGCCGTGACCGCCAACAGCTGACTTGGAAGGTCTTTCGAAATGATCTGCACGTCTGGATACGGGTGGGTGGGCCTTAATCTCGGCGCTGGATCGCCACGTGACGTCCTGCGCGTGCTATCAGCACGCGCTGCGACGCCCCGCGGCGCCCAGCTTGGTCCATGAACGTCCCAGACGCACAGCTCATTTCGAAAGACCTTCTCAAAATAGAGGAGCACAGTTGAGCCCGAAGAGCCGCGCCGGCGCTTCCAAGGACGAGCCACAAAGCTCCAAGAAGCCCGCCTCATCAGGCACAGGCGAGTCGGCCACCCCCAAGAAGCGTGCATCGACCGCCAAGACCGGGGCAGCCGGCGGCAAGACTCGCGCTGGGGCCGCCAAAGATGTGACTGCCGGCACCCAAGCCGAGCCGCCAGTCACACAGGCGGGCACTCCGGGCACTCCAAACGCAGGCGACCCGAACGGCCAAGCTGGCGTGCGCATACGCACACTCGACTTCTCCCAGCCGACCAAGTTCACGACCGAGATCAGACGCCGCATCTCGGGTGCGATCGAGCAACTCTGCGAGGCGCTGTCGGGCCGCCTGACAAACGAGCTGGCGGCGGAAGTCGAGCTCAGCGTCGCCGAGGTCGACCAGCACACTTGGGCAGCCGCCAAGGCACGGCTAGCCGCGGATGCCGTCGCGGTCGCCGTCGAAGCGAAGGCAATCGAGCGTCAGATGCTGCTCAGCGTCGAGCAGCCGCTCTTGCTGCAAGCGCTCGAATGCCTGCTCGGCGGCCAGGCAGCGCAAGCGCCGCCAGAGCGCCACCTGACCGACATCGACTGGGTGCTCGCACGAGGCCTCCTCGACGGGATCGTCGCCGAGCTGTCAACCGCCTGGGGAGATCTCGGCGGTCCGCAGCTGACGCGCGGCGAGGTCGATCTGGAGGCCGACGCCGGCGTCTTTGCGCCAGTCGGCGAGCCCACCTTCGCAGTCACGCTCTCGATCAGTATCGACGGCCACCCGTCCACGATGTCCTTGCTGATTCCCTGGGCGGCAGTGGAGCCTGTCGCCGAGAGCATCCGTGGCGGCGCCGGACCGCCGCTAACGGGCGACGTGCGCGATCCCGATGCGCTACGGCGCGGTCTCGCCCGCGCCCAGGCACTGCTGCGCGCCGAGGTCGGCTCGGCGCAGATGCCGATCGAGCAGATGCTGGGACTCGTCCCGGGCACGCTCGCCGAGCTGCAGGGCCGCGCCGAGGACGGCGTATGGCTGTTCGCTGAGGGCGTGCTGCTCGGACGCGGACAGCCAGGACGCTCCGGTACGCGACGGGCGATCAAGCTGCACTCCACAAGCGATACGCCGACGCGCGCCGACACTTACGCCAAGCTCGGCCGAGCCGAGCTCGAGCGTGCGCGTGCGCACGTGGATGGTACGCGCGAGAGCGCAGAGGGCCGAGCGATCTTGCGCAGCATCTTCGTGCGCGTATGGGCCGAGCTGGGACGAACACACCTTTCACTCAAGGAGGCCGTCGAGCTTGCACCGGGCGCCGTCGTCGAGCTCGATCAAGCAGCGGATGCGCCGGTTGAGCTGTTCGTCAACGGGCTGTGCTTTGCCAACGGCACACTCGTAGTCACGCCAGACGGTGGCTGGGGTGTGCAGGTCTCCCAACTCGTCTGAGCTCTCCAATCGCCGGACAAAAGACCGGGGTCAGGGTCTGCATGTCTCTGAGCTCCTGAGCGCCGCCACCAGCACCAGGCCAAACGCCTGAGCCGCTCGGCCTAACCGCGCCTCAACCGTGCCCGTCGGCGCCACTCCCTCAAGACCTGCCCCAGCGGGCCGATAACCGGGGGCGACTCTTCCTCGGAGTCGTCCCTCGATGACTAAGTTGACCCCTCCCCGTGCGGCCACGCAAGTCGCTGCCTTGCTGTGTTGCTGCCTGCTTGTGTGGGCCAGTCCCGCATCGGCGTTCACCGCGGCCCACACCAAGAAGGGCACCGGCGAAGAGACACCGCTGAACCTTGGCGCGCCCAGCGCCAGCTCGCACACAAGCTCCGGTGGAGCCAGCATCGTGCGCACGATCGTCGGCCTGGCGATCGTGCTTGGCGTGATCTGGGGACTTTCTTGGATCTTGCGCCAGGTCAAGGGAAGGCGCGATCCGCGTGTTGCCGCGACCGGCCTGACCAGCGTCGCCGCGTTGCCGCTCAGCACCGGGCGCTCAGTGCACCTGGTCAGAGCCGGCAACGACTATCTGCTGCTGGGTAGCGCCGAGCACGGCCTGATGCCCATCCACCGCTACACCGAGCAGCAAGCCCTCGAAGCGGGTTTGCTCTCACCCGAGGAGCCTGTGCAGCCGCGCAAACGCCGCATCAGCCTCGGGCTGCTCGCCCCGCCCAACCCGCACGGTGACAATCAGCGGGCGGCCCAACATAACGGCGAGCATTGGCTGAGCGCACATGAGGGCAGTCGTTGGCCGGAGCCACCGCTGACGGCCCGGCCCGTGGCTCCACCCATGGCAGCGCTTCCCCGGAGCACACCTGAGCGACCCCGTCCCACGAGGACGCTCGAATCCGGCGAGCGGCAAAGCGACCCGATGCACATGCCTTCCGTGTCATCCAGCTTGATCGAGCGCCTGCGAGAGCTGACGGTGCGTCGTTGAACCTCAACTCCAGCAACTCCGTCCAGATCCTGCTGCTCGTCGCCGGCCTCACGCTCCTGCCGGCGATTCTCTTCACGGTCACCGGCTTCAGCCGCATCCTGATCGTGCTCGGCTTCATCCGCTCAGCAATCGGCACCACCACCGAGCCACCCAACCAGGTACTTGTCGGGATCGCGCTGTTCCTCACGATCTTCGTGATGGCGCCAACCGTCGCCGCGATCAAGCGGGAGTCAGTCCAGCCGCTGATGGCCCATCAGATCAGCACCGTGACAGCGCTCGAGCGCGCCGAGGAACCGATGCGCGAATTCATGTTCCGCCAGACGCGACCACAGGACATCGAGCTGTTCGTCAACCTCGCCAAAGCAAAGACGCCGCACACCCGCGCCGAAGTCCCAACCGAGGTGCTGATCCCCGCCTTCATCGTCTCCGAGCTCAATATTGCCTTTCAAATCGGCTTCTTGATCTTCCTGCCGTTCCTGATCATCGACCTGATCGTCTCGGCCACGCTGATGAGCATGGGGATGATCATGCTGCCGCCGACCTTCATCTCGTTGCCTTTCAAGATCCTGCTGTTCGTGCTCGTCGACGGCTGGGATCTGGTCATCAGAGCGCTCGTCCAGAGTTTTCACTACTAGGCGCTTAAGGACCCCCGCTCATGTTCGAAAAAACAGCTCCCCAAAAAGCACCCCTTTACCCGAACACACCAAACCAGAACATTCCCAAGCCAACGATCCTCACACCGACGATGCCAGCCCCGCATCCGCGCAACGAACTCGTACTTGCCACGGCGATGGCCACTCCAATCGCACGCACGCCATGAACCAAGACACCGTCGTCAACCTCGCCTCCCAAGCCATGAGTTTGGCGTTGAAGATCGCCGGCCCGTTGCTGATCGTCGCGCTCATCGCCGGGCTGGCGGTAAGCATCTTCCAGGCGGTCACCCAGATCCAGGAGCAGAGCCTCACGCTGATCCCCAAGATTATCGGCGTCGCCGCCGTGATGATCGTGCTTGGACCCTGGATGCTTGGCCAGCTGGTCGCCTACACAACCGCCTTGTACACATCGATCCCGACGATGGTCGGCTCGTGAATCGAAAAAGTGACCCGCCTCCTGCGCCAAGCGTGCCTATGAGCAACCAACCCCCTGCGCCAAGCGTGCCTATGAGCAGACCATTCCGGCGAGCAAAGGCGCTCACGTGAACGAACTGCTCAGGAAGCTGGCCGCAGGCGAGCTCGTCGGCTTCATCCTGGTGCTGGCGCGCGTCACGCCGCTATTCATCATCGCGCCGCTGTTCTCCTCCTCGCTAGTCCCCCCGAGAGTGCGCGGCATCATCGCCGTCGGCATCTCGATCGGGCTGACGCCGATCGCGATGCACGGCCAGCACATACCAAGCCAGCCGCTGGTCGTAGCCGAGCTCGTGATCGAGGGTTTGCTCGTCGGCCTCGGCTTTGCGTTCACGCTCGCGATCCTGCTGGCGGCAGTCGAAACCGCTGGCGCGATGATCGACGTCGTCTCGGGCTTCTCCTATGGCGAACTGATCAACCCGATGACCGGCCAGAACGGCGCCGTCATCTCGCGCTTCTACTCGCTGGTCGGGACGATGATCTTCCTGGTCATCGGCGGCGAAGCGTGGACATTGCGCGGGCTCGGGCGCACCTTCCAACTCGTCCCTCTGACAAGCGGCCCGCGTATGTCCTCGCTGATCGGTGGCGCCGAGCAGGCATTCGCCGGACTCTTCACCTCGGCCCTGGAGATTGCCGGACCCGTGCTGGTGGCGCTCTTGATAACCGACGTGGCCTTCGGCGTCGTTTCGCGCGTCGTGCCGCAGTTGAACGTGTTCGCCGTCGGCTTCCCGGTGAAGGTCGCAGTGGCTTTGCTCGTCGTCGGCGCAGCGCTGCCGTTCACGGCCAACTGGATCTCTGAACAGATGTCGGTGAGCGTGGGCGCGGCGCTCGGCGCATTGCACGTGGCATGACGGGAACGAGCAAGCCCACCGAGGCCGAAAAGCCAGCGAGCCAAGGCGACAAGGACTGAGATGGCACGCGACGAACGCACAGAGAAGGCCACACCAAAGCATCGCCAGCGCGCTCGCGAGAAGGGCCAGGTCGCGCGCAGCCCCGACCTCAGTGGCTCGCTCGTCCTGATCGCGGGCCTGCTCGCGCTCAGCGTGATGGGCCCGAAGATCGTCGAATCCGGGGCCACCACTTTTCGCGAAACGCTGCGCGACGTCGCCAACCCTGCCCATGCCACGAGCGCCGCCGGCCTCAGCGACCTGCTGCACACGGCGCTCTCGACGATCGTGCTCGCAGTGGCCCCGGTGGCCGGGGCCTGCCTACTCGCGGGACTGCTCGGGGGCGTCGCACAGGTCGGCTTCAAGCCCACTGCCCAGGCGCTGAAATTCGACTTCCGCCGCATCAACCCATCCTCTGGGGCTCGCAACTTGTTTGGCCCCAACGCGATCTTCGAAGCGCTCAAGGCGGTCACCAAGGTCGCCGTCGTCGGACTGGTCGCCGGCCTTGCCGTACTGCCGGGCTTGACCACGTTGGCAGCCAAGGTGGGCATGCAGCCGGCGGCGCTTGGCGCCCTGATGGGCGCAAGCGCCCTCTCGATCGCACAGCACGCGACCATCGCCTACCTGGCGATCGGGCTGCTCGACTACGCCTGGAGGCGTTATCGCCACGAGAAGCAGCTGCGCATGACCAAGCAGGAGGTCAAGGAGGAGACGCGCCAGTACGGCATCTCCGCCGAGGTCAAAACGGCTCAGCGACGTCGCCAGATGCAGGCGGCGCGGGCGCGCATGATGGCCGCCGTGCCCAAAGCCGACGTGGTCGTGACCAACCCGACCCACTATGCCGTCGCACTGCTCTATGACGGCTCGCATACGGCGCCGCTGCTGGTAGCCAAGGGCAAGGACCTGATCGCCGCCCAGATCAGACGCGTCGCCGAGGAAAACGACGTGCCGGTGATTGCCGATCCGCCGCTTGCCAGGGCGCTTCACTCTTCGACCGAGATCGGCCAAATGATCCCTCGCGAACTGTACGCGGCGGTAGCGCAAGTGCTGGCCTTCGTCTACCGCCTGGCCGGGCGCAGGAGGCTCGCCTCGTGAGCGCCCGCGCCGTCAGGGGAGCTTCGCTGCCTGCCGGCTTCTCGCGATGGGTTAGCTATTCACGACGGGCCACCTTCTCGCCAGCGGCCACCGTCTTGCAATCGGCCACCTTCATCCACGATGGCGTGCTCCTCGGCGCCGGAAGGCCCCGCCCATGAATAACCCCACCGTCAAGCGCCTTTTGGGCCACACCGATCTGCTCGCCGCCGTCGCCGTCGTCTGCGTCGTGACGATGCTGGTCGTACCGCTGCCCCCAGCGCTCTTGGACCTGCTGATCACGCTCAACATCTCCGCAGCGCTCACCATCGTCGTCGCCACGATGTACCTCGGCAAGGCGCTCGACTTCGCTTCCTTCCCAAGCTTGCTGCTGCTGACGACAATGTTCCGCCTCGCGATCAACGTGTCGGTCACGCGCCTGATCCTCACCACCGGCGACGCCGGCAGCGTCGTGAAGGCCTTCGGCTCGTTCGTCGTGGGCGGCAACGTCGTCGTCGGGCCTCGTAATCTTCCTGATCCTCGTGGTGATCCAGTTCGTAGTCGTCACCAACGGCGCCGGGCGCGTCGCCGAGGTCGGAGCCCGCTTCACGCTCGACGCGATGCCGGGCAAGCAGATGGCGATCGACGCCGACCTCAACGCGGGCCTGATCTCAGACGACCAGGCGCGTGAGCGACGCTCAGAGATCGGACGCGAGGCCGACTTCTATGGCGCGATGGACGGCGCGTCGAAGTTCGTCAAGGGCGACGCGATGGCGGCGGTCATCATCACCGCGATCAACCTCGTCGGCGGGATCGTCGTGGGCATGCTGCAGATGAACCTCGGCTTCGGCGAAGCCACCCAGAAGTACTCGCTGCTGACAGTCGGCGATGGGCTCGCAGCACAAATCCCGGCGCTTTTGATCTCGGTCGCCACGGGCATCATCGTCACGCGCGCCGCTTCCGACCGCGACCTTGGCAGCGACATCGCCGGCCAGATCCTCTCCCAGCGACGCGCACCGATGGTCGCAGCCGGCGCGATCGGCCTATTTGCGCTGATCCCTGGACTACCGAAGCTGCCGTTCCTCCTCATAGCGGCGATCTTCGGCGCGATCGGCTGGGCAGTGCGCAACGGCATGCCCGAGGCCCAGGAGGCCGCCGCGGCCCAAGCCAAGGCCAAGGCAGCGGAGCTAGCAGCACCGGCGCCCGCCCCGGAGCCGCTGTCGGAGGTGGGCGTCGACGCTTTGGAGCTGGCGATCGGCTTCGGCTTGGTGCCGCTCGTCAACGGCGGCGCGCTGCTGCGCCGCGTCAGCATGATCCGCCGCCAGATCGCCGGCGATCTCGGCCTTGTGATCCCGCCAGTGCGCATCCACGACGAGCTGGGCATGGAATCGCATGAGTATGTGCTGAAGGTGCGCGGCTCAGAGGTAACGCGTGGACGCATCATGCCCGGGCACTTGCTGGCGATGGATCCGGGCGACGCCAGCGCAACGCTGCAGGGCATCCCTACGCGCGAGCCGGCCTTCGGCCTGGACGCGATGTGGGTGCACGACTCCGGGCGCGCCGAGGCCGAGGCGCTCGGCTACACCGTCGTCGACGCCGAGTCGGTGATCGTCACACACCTGACCGAGACGATCCGCGCCCACGCCGCCGAGCTGCTCACACGCCAGGACGTCCGCGCCCTCTTGGACAAGCTCAAGGAGTCAAACGCCGCGGTCGTCGAGGAGGTCGTGCCCGACATGCTGTCCCTCGGCGAGATCCAGCGCGTGTTGCAACTGCTGCTCTCCGAGGGCGTGCCGATCCGCGACCTGGGCACGATCGTGGAGGCAATCGGCGACAAGGCGCGAATAACGCGAGACACGAACCTATTGTCCGAGTACGCGCGCCAAGCGCTCGGCCGAGCGATCACGGCACCTCACCTGGACGAGGAGCTACGTTTGCGCGCGATCACCTTGGACCCAGCGATCGAGCAGGAGGTTGCGACCTCGATAACCCAGACGGCAGACGGAGAGTATTTGGCGATGGACCCGCCAAGAGCACAGGCAATCGTCGGCGCCCTGCGAGCGCAGATGGAGCACGCAAGCGGACGTGGTGTCAGACCGGTCTTGCTGTGCTCAGCGCGCGTGCGCCGCCACCTGCGTAGGCTAATCGCCCAAGCCCAGCCGCACTTGCCAGTCTGCTCCTACAACGAGATCGCACCGGGAATCAATGTTGAGACCATCGGCGTCATCCACGCATGAGTAACACCTCGGCAGCCGATCAGGGCTCGATTCACACCTACCGTGGGCGCACCGTCGAGGAGCTGCTGCCCAAGATCCAGGACGAGCTGGGCTCAGGCGCGATCATCGTGCGCCGCCGCGAGGGTCTGAGCGGCGGCATCGCCGGCTTCTTCCAACGGCGCTTCGTCGAGCTGGATGCGACAGAGGGCGGCCCACAGATAGACGTCTACGACGAACCGGACACAAGCCCATCGCGTTCCTTTGGACCCGAGCGCGAACTTCCGCTCCAACGACGCGCTGCGCAAGAGACCGACGCGTTGAGCCCCCTTAACACTGCCTATGTGACCGAGCGCCTGGCTGCCCTTGCACGAGCCGGGCCAGTGGAGCCCCCACGTTTGCCTCAAGCCGAATCGACCGCGCGCATACCCCAAGAAGTACCGGGCCTCGCAGAGCCGAGCGATCCATTCGCGCTCATGCTGGAGCAAGCCTCGTCGCATGAGGATGAGCGTATGTCGCCACCGTGGCCCAGCTCGAGCGCAGCCCCAGGCCAGGGCCCACGCCTAAGCCAGAACCCACACATCAGTAAGAGCGCTGCCTCCGGCCTGAGCGCCAAAGCGTCCGCGTCGACTTCAGCTCAAGGTCAGACGCCCAAGTCCTCGCGTGCACGGACCAAGATCCAGGAGGGGCTGCTCGCCCTCGGCTCCAGCGAGCAGTTCGCCGAAGAGCTGATCGACGGCGCCGCCATCCACATCCGCCCGTTCGCGCCGAGGTCTAGCCTGAGCCAGGCCGTGCGCTCGGCGCTCACGGGGCGCATCCCGGTGGCGCCGCCGCTTCCGTCGCGTGGTGCCGCGATCGTGCTCGTGGGACCCGGCGGCGCCGGCAAGACAAGCTGCTGTGCGGCCTTGCTAGGTGCCTACCGTAAGGGCTCAGCATTGCCGGCAAGCTGCGCGACGCTGATCAAGGAACACGCAAGCGGCGAGTTGCAGATGCTGCTCAGCCCGTATGTGATGAAGCCAACGGCAGTCGACACCACCCGCGCCGTGCGTGCATTGCGCAAGACCAAGAGCGAGGGCCTGCTCGTGATCGACACACCCCCCCTCTCCCCAGGAGACCGCTCGGGGATACGCAAGCTGGCGAGCCTGCTCGCGGGACTCGAGCCCGAGCGCGTCGTAGTTGTGCTGCCGACCACGTTGAGCGCTGTGGCCGCTGGGCAGCTGCTGCAAGCGCTGACACCTTTGAAGGCAAACGCGCTGGCGCTAACGCATGCCGACGACACCGACCAGATCGGGATGGCGATCGAGGCTGCCTGCAAGTTCGGCCTGGCCCCGGAGTACATGCTGGGCCGTGCTCGCACGGGCGGCTGGACAGTCGGGAGGCTCGACCCGGCGGGACTGGCGACCAAGCTGGTCCAGTGAGCCAGCAACGCGACTACGTTCGCCTCCAGGCCGACCGCCCGGTGCTCGTCTACATGGGCAAGGATCGCCAGCCCGTCCACACCTATGCCGTTGATCTCTCCGGCGGCGGCCTGCTGCTCGCCGGCCCACACGTGCTGGAGGTCGACGAGGAGATCGAGTTCAAGCTGACTTTGGACCCAGATCGCGAGCCAATTGTGGGGATGGGTAGGGTCGTGCGTAACGACTCTCGGGGGCGTCGTGCCATAGCCTTCAGCCAGATGAGCGACGGCAATCGTCGCCGTCTAGTGCGCTTCATCTTCGAGCGCGAACGCGCCGAGCGGCGGCGTATGCTGGAAGCCGATGAGCGCGACGGCAACTGAGGCACAGGCCCTCGTCGAGCAGCCAGCGACGGGCGAGGCTACCGCACCAACTGCGGATCCGCCGACAGCGCCGCAGAAGCCATCTGGCAAGGAGTCCAAGGCCAAGGATGCAAAGAGCAAGGGCGAGAAGAGCAAGGGCGAGAAGAGCAAAGGCGAGAAAGGCAAGGACAAGAAGGGCAAGGGCGAGAAGGCCACCACTGCGGAAGGCTCGGGCACGCCAAGCGTGGCCGCCCACCCACGCGCAGCGCGCGCGGTGGCACAGGCAAAGGGCTGGGGCGGACTGGCGGGCTTCTTCATCGCCGGCTACCTGTCACTGCCAACCGGCACGCTCGCTCAGACCGGCCTGCGAGCGCTGATCGCCGGCAGCGTCTGCTACGTCGCGACCTGGGCTGGGGCGGTATTCGTGTGGCGAAGGCTTGTGATCGTTGAGATCAAGGGCCGCGAACAAGCATTGCTTGCCGGCGCACAGGCCGCGCTCGGACCAAGCGAGCCCGTTGGCGCTCCCGTCGAGCCCCAACGCGCGGGGACTACCTCGCCGGGACGCTAGCCAGCGATGGACGCAATCCCGCCAATCTCAGGTGGCCTGCCGCCAGTCGTGCGATCGACCAGACCGCCGGTAGAGCGGGTCGAGCGGATCACCCGCGAGGATGAACGCCCAGGGCAGGACGAGGGTAAGCGCGAACGAGAAGAACAGGCAGCAGCTATGTTCGAGCAGGACGGCCCCGACGGGGACGAACGTCCACACATCGACATACGCGTTTGAGACAGGCCCGCCGTCTGCAAAACGCCGGCCCCGCGCGCGTGCGCGTGTGCGAGAGAGTGCGCCACACGCCGGCTCAAGGTATGTCCGAAAGCGATGCCCCTACACGCGTGCGCCAGGCGTCGCCGCATGGAGGCACCGGGTGTGCCGGAAAGCCCGATGCCCCCCGCGCGCGCGGGGGGCATGTCGCTTTTGGGCCGTACTCGACCATCCCGCACTGCAGAAAATCTTGCGCGTGGAGGGAATCGAGCCAGTGGCGATGAATCCAGCTCAAGTTTCGTCGCTTGTCGGCGATAACGAGGTATGAGCCGACACGGAGTCGGCTCGGGACCGACCAACAAATCGTCATCAAGGAGATGAACGCATGTCCCTCATGATCAACACCAACCTGTCGGCGATGGACGCCAACAGGAACCTCAACAGCACTGAGAGCTCACTCTCTCAGGCGATGCAGCGCCTTTCCTCGGGTCTGAAGATCAACTCTGCCGCCGACGACGTCGCCGGCTACGCGATCAGCCAGAACCTGCAGGGCCAGGTCAACGGCCTCAATCAGGCCACACAGAACAGCCAGGATGCCGTTTCGCTTGCGCAGACGGCTCAGGGCTCGTTGAACGATGTCGAGCAGATGCTTCAGCGCGTCCGCGAGCTCGCGGTGCAGTACGCCAACGGCACGACTTCAGAAGCCGACAAGGAAGCGATCAACTCCGAGGTCACACAGCTTTCCTCTGAGATTGAACGCGTCGGTGAAACGACTCAGTTCAACGGCATTGACCTGCTCAGCAAAGAAGCGACGATCTCCTTCCAGGTCGGCGCCAACGACGGTGAAGTAATCGGTGTCAAGACCGCTGACCTGAAGACAGCGATCGAAAAAAAGATCGAACTCAAAGGTGCAGAACCGATCAAGGGCATCGATGAAGCGATCGACAAGGTATCCGCTCTGGCCGGCGAATTCGGCGCGGTGCAGGATCGCATCCAGTACACCGAGTCAAACCTGGAAACCTACAGCCAGAACCTCTCCTCGGCTGTCAGTGGCATCACCGACGTGAACATGGCAGCGGAAATGACCAACTTCACCAAGCTGCAGGTTCTCGAGCAGGCCGGCGTGTCAGTTCTTGCGCAGGCTAACGCTCAGCCGCAGGCTGTCCTGAAGCTGCTGCAGTAGGCATTTGCACTTCCTCAGCGGTGGCGCCTAGAGGACGCCACCGCTGCAGCGAAGCTCACCTGACAGGGGTCCGCTCGCACGGGTACCGGGTCAGGCGGGTCATATCGCTTCGGCGGTCCAAGCGACCGGCGCAGCTACATACCGCCGCTTCATCGAGGGAACGGTGGTGGAAACGGGCGGCTTCGGCTGCCCGTTTCCCGTTGTGGACTAGGCGAGTATGACCCGATCCTTATAGATCCGAGCGCAGACAGCCAAGGGTGGCGTCTATATGAATGCCCCACAAGTGGGTATCGGACATATAACCAAAGGTTGTAAGAACCTGTTTCAAAATAGGCGGTGCGTCCCAGGTGTTCATGGACCAAGCTGATCGTCGCGGGGTGTCGCAGCGCGTACTGGTGGTACGCGCAAGAGGTCACGTGGCGATGTACTGGTGGTACGCACAAGACCTCACGTGGCGATCCAGCGCCGCGTCCAGGGACGCCTGGGACGTGCCGATCTTTTTGAAACACGTTGTAAGTGCACAATCGCTGGGTCTTTGTTTGTGACTACTCAAATGCCCACTCCGACTGCCGATTACTTGGGCGATGTCCGTCGAATCCACGCTTGCGCAAGTCAGCGCGATCAGACAGGCGCTCGCCAACCCAGCGGTGCTGATCAGCTCAAGCGCCACCCTCAGCGGCGGCACCGAAGCGCCGGCAGCCGACGACACGGCCGGCACTGGCGAAGAATCCTCGTTTGCGGACGCGCTCGCGCAGGCAAACGGCAGCTACCAAAGCACCAATGCACCGACCTCCGCCCTCGGCGCACGAGGCACATATAGCCCTACCAGCCTGGCGGATACCACGGGCCTCGGCTACTCAAGCCAACTACAGAGCGCAGACGGCATCGTCGGCTCCTCGCTCGACACCCCAGGCGAAAGCGCCGGTGCTCGCATCGTGGCGATCGCCGAAAGCCAGCTGGGTCAAACCGAGCAGCCACCAGGCTCTAATGAATCGCCGGCGATCGCCCAGTACCGAGCCGCGACCGAAGGCGCGATCCCAGGCGCGCCGTGGTGCGCCTACTTCGCCTCCTGGGCAGCGCGTCAGGCAGGCGAGCCGCTGGGCGCGCAAGGGCAGGGGATCGGCGACGTCTCAGACATCTGGTCGTGGGCGCAGAGTGCCGGCCGCGCGATACCAAATGGCCCGGGCGTCGTGCCCAAACCAGGCGATTTGATCGTCTTCGGCGGCGAGCATGTAGGCATCGTCAGAGGGATCCTGCCGAACGGTCAGATCGCCACGATCGAGGGCAACTACGAAAACAAGGTCGCCGCCAACGTACGTAGCACCACCGAAGCAACGGGTTATGTGAGCATGAGCTGAGTGAGCGCCGGAGAGATCATCGCCATCGCCGCTGCCGGGCTGGCGGCAGGCATGATCAACACGGTCGTCGGCAGCGGCACCTTGATCACGTTCCCGGTGCTGCTCGCCTTTGGCTACGCACCGGTGACGGCCAACGTGTCGAATACCGTCGGGCTGGTCCCGGGCTCAGTCTCAGGCGCGATCGGCTACCGGCGCGAGCTCAGCGGCCAGCGCGAGCAAGCGCTGCGGCTGGGAGCAGCATCCGTGCTCGGCGGAATCACCGGCGCGGTGCTATTGCTGGCGCTGCCGGCTGCTGCCTTCGAGGCGATCGTGCCAGTGTTCATCGGACTGGCGCTCATCCTGATCGTGTTGCAACCGCGCCTGAACCGGCTGCTTGCCAAGCGCGTCACCCATTCCGAGCACGCCGGGCCGCATCTTGCTGCTGGCGCTGTATGCGACCGGCGTCTACGGAGGCTATTTTGGCGCCGCCCAGGGGATCCTGCTGCTCGGCATCCTTGGGCTGGCGCTAACGCAAGACCTGCACCGCACGAACGCCCTGAAGAACGTGCTCGCCGGCCTGGTCAACGGCGTTGCCGGCGTGTTCTTCATCTTCGCCGCGCACGTCGAGTGGGCGCCAGCGGTGATCATCGCCTGTAGCTCGATCGTTGGCGCACAGATCGGGGCGCGGTACGGGCGCCGCTTGAACCCTGTGGCCCTGCGGGGCCTGATCGTGATGGTGGGGATTGCTGCGATCGTGCACTTCCTGGCGACCTGAAGCTCGGAAGCGATGCGCTCAAGCATGCCTGCCATCCGCACGACTCGCGTATTTGAGAGCCATAAGCCCCGCGTTTGGGAAACACAAGCCAGAGTTAGAAACACTCCTGGCAAAGGCAGGGATCCAACCTAGACTTGGATATCGCCACGCAGTAGCGTTCGGAAGGTTCAAAGACGAATGGACGAATTGTGATGGTGGGAGAGAGCGAACGTTGGGTCAGCTGGCTGAAGGGCGGGTCTCCGTGGAAGGGGCCTCTGCTTGCGCTGCTGTTGGAGCGGCCGGGCCACCCGTACGACTTTGCCAATCGGCTGGTCCACCGAGTCGGCCCGGCTTGGCGTCTGGACACCAACGATGCCGGCCGCGTGCTTCGACGTGCCGAGGAGCTTGGATTGGCCTCATCGGACATGGTCGACTCCAAGCGCTCGCACCATCGCGTTCGTATGTATCAGCCGACCGAGCTGACCTCCAAGGCCGTCGAGCACTGGATGAGCAGTCCCGTGCCGGCAGAGCCGGTACGGGCCGAGCTGTGGACTCGGATGGTGGTCTCCGCCCCCGAGCACGCCCCGGCCTTGCTTGAGGCGCTCGACCATTTCGAGCGTCAGCTGTTCGAGCTGCTCAAAGAGCACAGCATGCCGTTCCCCACCAAGACGTGGAAGGGCCTGGAGTTGGAGCTGGCGCGACGGGGCGTGGTGATGCGGGTCGAGGGAGACCTGGCGTGGATCGAACTGGCCCGGGGTCACATCCTCGAGTTCACGAGTGCTCCCCGTGCCCCTGCTTGAAGTCGCAGACCTTTGCAAGCGCTACCCGGACGGCTCACGCGAGCATCGTCGTGCTCGACGATGCCTCATTTGAGATCTTCGAGGACGACTTCGTCGGCTTGTGGGGCCTGCGCCGCGCCGGCAAGTCGACGCTGATGAGGATTCTCGCCGGCCTCGAACCGCCCGACAGCGGCAGCGTGCGCTTCGACGGCGTCGAGTTGACGGAGCTGGCACCCGACGCCCGTGTGAGGCTCTTGCGCAACCAACTGGCGCTTGCATCTTTCGACTGGCCTACCCACCGCAACCGCTCGGTCTGCGAGCACGTCGCCCTGGCAGCCTGCGCCGATAACCGCATGACCGGTCGCAGCGCTCGCGTGCTCGCTCGGCGGGCACTCTACCGGCTGTCGGTGGTCGAGTGCGCAGAGCGCCCGCTCGACCGACTATCGCTTGACGAGCAGATACGCGTGGAGTTGGCTCGCGCTATCGTGCGCGGCCCGCGCCTGTTGCTGATAGACGACCCTCCAGCGCTGCAGAGTCCGACCGAGAACACCGAGCTACACCAGCTGTTGCGCTCGCTGGGCGAGGAACCTGGCCGTGCGGTGATGCTGAGCGTCTGCGACACCGCGCCCATTCAGCACGCTCAGCGGATGATGGCGCTCGGAAGGGGTCGCCTGCGCACCATGGATGCCCCGGGCACCGTTCTACCATTCCCGGACCGCACCGGGACCGGCGGGCCGTGAGCCGCCTGCAGCTGTGTGAGCTCGTCAAGTACTACGGGAGCGAGGGAGAGATTGTCCGAGCTGTCGATGGTGTCTCGCTAAACCTTACGCCAGGTGAGTTCGTAGCGCTATATGGCCCTAGCGGCTCGGGCAAGACAACGCTGCTGCTGTTGGCAGCCGGCCTGTTGAGCCCCGAAAGCGGTCGCGTGCTCTTCGAAGGGCGCGACATCGACGCCTATTCGCCGGCGGAGCGAGCCGCCTACCGCCGCCGTGACGTGGGCATCGTCTTTCAGTCCTTCCACTTGATGGCGGGAGCTTCGGTGCTGAACAATGCCGCGATCAAGCCGCTTGCCGATGGCATGAGCCCGAAGAAAGCGCGCGAGCTGGCGCGCCCGTGGCTCGACCGAGTCGGTCTGGTGGACCGTCACGACCACCGTCCGCGACAGCTCTCCATGGGCGAGCGCCAGCGCGTGGCGATCGCCCGCGCCCTGGTCAACGAACCGCTGATGCTGTTGTGCGACGAGCCAACCGGCAACCTCGATTCGAAGCGCAGTCGCGAAATCCTTACCCTGCTGAGAGATATCTGTCACGACCGCGACATTCCCGGCCTGTTGGTGACCCACGACCCGCAGGCAGTGGAATACGTCGACCAGGCATACACGCTCAGCGACGGAAAGCTTCAGGAGGGCGTCAGCCCGGAGCTTGCCCTGCCATGAACGGCCGGCTTCCAAAGGCCGCCAAGCAGCTCCCAGCTCGACTGCGAGCGCTCTGGGACCTGTATGGGTGGCGAGTCCGCCAACACCCGGCGCAAGAGCTGATGGGGGGAGTCGGAATCGCCGTCGGCGTGGCGCTGTTCTTCGGTGTCCTGATGGCAAATGTGGGCGTGACCGGCCCAAGCGCTCGACTCGTGCACGAGCTCACGGGCACGGCGCGCTACACGCTCTCAGCCCGCTCCTCCGAAGGCTTCAACGAGGGACTCATCGCCGCCGTCAGAGTGCTTCCGGACGTGCAGATCGCCTCTCCGATCCTGCGCGAGACGGCGACCGTCGTAGGACCCAAGGGCCGCGAACCGGTCGAGTTGATCGGCCTCGCCCCGACGATCGTCGCATTGGAAGGCGAAGCGACCCGCAACCTCGGCGCGGGCGCTCAGCTGCTGGCGGGAGGAGTCGGACTGCCGGAAGAAGTAGCCCGTCGGGTGGGCGCACGCGCTGGGCACCCAATCACGATCCTCGCGGGTGGCAACGCTAATACGGTGCAGTTGCGAGCGGCGCTCGGCTCGCAGACGATCGGCGCAGTCGCGAGGAGCTCGGTTGCGGTCGGGCTGCTGTCCACCATCCAGCAAGTCAGCGGCCTAAGAGATCGGGTTAGCTCGATCTTCATAAGACCAGCTCCGGGCACAGACGGGATAGTGCGCGAAGAGCTCAAGAAGATCGCGGGCGGACGCCTAGACGTAACGGTCGCTGACCACGAGACGCAACTGTTGCAACAAGCCGCCAAGCCGAGCGATCAGTCGACCGGACTGTTTGCCGCGATCGGCGCGATGGTGGGCTTTCTGCTGGCCCTCAACGCAGTGCTCATCACGACGCCTGAGCGTCGACGCTTCACCGCCGAGATGAGAACGCTGGGCTTCACGCGCCGCTACATACTCACGATCCTTGCTTTCCAGGGAACGATCCTTGGCGTGGTGGGATCGGCGATCGGGATCGGCGTCGGCTACCTGCTGTTCCAAACGGTCTTTCACAGCACCCCCAGCTTCCTAGCATCAGCATTTCTCGTCGGCTCCCAGCAGCCGTTTCAAATCGGACTAGTGCTGATGGCGCTCGGCTGCGGCGTGCTCGCCGCGCTGACGGCCTCGATTCCATGTGCCTTGGACCTCCGCGCCGACGTGGCCGACGCCGTACTTCGCGAGCCGGGCGAGGCCGGACAACAGGTGACCCGAGCGCTGACGAGCAGGCTTGCGCTCGCGGGAGTGGCGCTGACGGCAGCGATCTCGCTGGCAGTGACGATCGCCACGAGCCTCACGGTCGTGGCCGGGGTGCTACTGGCCGTCGCGACTCTGTGCTTCGTGCCGGCGGCGCTCAGCTGCGCCCTGTGGCTGCTTGGCAAGCTTGGCGACAACTTGCGAAACAGCGCTCTACCGCTTACGGCTGCCGAACTCTCAGCGACGGCCACCCGCTCAGTCGCGCTTACCTGCATCGTCGCGCTGGCCGTCTACGGCAGCGTCGCGGTCGGCGGCGCGCGCCACGACCTGCTGCGTGGCCTTGACCAAGCGATCGTCCAAGAGTGGAATACCGCCGACGCATGGGTCACGCCCGATGAAAACATCTTCGACGCTGACAGCTTTACCGCCGGCAACATATACCGGCAGTTGGCGGCCGTACCAGCTATAGCGGGCGTCCATGCGTACCAGGGCGGGTTTCTCGACGTCGGCAACCATCGCCTGTGGATACGCGCAAGACCGGCGAACAATCCGACAATGATTCTCTCAAGCCAGCTTGTTACAGGCAACATGGCACTTGCCACCGCCCGCCTGCGCGAAGGCGGCTGGGCAGCAGTCTCGGGTGGATTCGCAAGCGAACGTCACCTGAGCGTAGGCGACTCCTTTGCGCTGCCAACCCCAACGGGCATGGCGCGCTTCGCTGTCGCCGGGATCACGACCAACATCGGCTGGCCCTCTGGAACGATCACGATCAACACGAGCGACTACCGCCGTCGCTGGAGAAGCATCGACCCCACCACGCTGGCTATCAACTTCAAGCCCGGCGTCAACCTCGCCGCCAGCGTCGCGGCAATCGCAACTGTGCTGCGCTCGCACCCAGGCTTGCGGGTACAAGCTTCAGCTACGCGCATAGCGAGAGTCGAGCGCACCGTCGGCGAAAGCCTCAAGACACTCGGCCAGATTGCCACGATGCTGCTTGTCGCGGCAGCGCTCGCAGTCGCCGCCGCGCTCAGCGCCGCGATCTGGCAGCGCCGTGCCTACCTGGCCTCGCTGAAGGCGCAAGGCTTCGACCGTCTGCAACTCTGGCGTGCGATCCTCCTCGAGGCGGGCGTGCTGATCCTGATCGGCGGCGTCGACGGCACCGTGTTCGGCATTTACGGACACGCGCTGGCAAGTCGCTGGCTAAAGCAATCCACGGGCTTCCCCACACAGTTCTCGCTTGCTCAGCTACAGATACTGGCCACGCTGGCACTAGTCATCGGCATTGCCCTCCTTGTGATCATGCTGCCGGGCCTCTCGGCGGTTCAGGTACCGGCTCGCGAGAGCTTCCGGGAGCAATGAGGCCATGGCGCGTCCGCTGGGCGTCGCTGTCACTCGCGGACCAGTGCGCTCAAGCGCGTTCTTACCGAGCACCAGCTGCAGATACAGCGGCAACACGAAGAACGTGCCGGCCAGGATCAGATACTGGGAGACGATCGTCGAGAGCCCGGCACGCAGCTGCGGGATCTTCAACAAATCCGGCTGCAGCAGCGGCGTTCCCCGTTGCCGACCATGCGTTCCTCCCAGCGGAAGAACCCTCCGAGCACAACAAGTCCAGCAAAGATCATGAAATGCACGACCCACAGCCCGATTGAGAAGGCCTTACGCCGCCCCAGATGTCGCCGAGCCTGGCGCCAGTCAAGATGAACGCCCCATCACCAGTGTGTAGGCGGTGATCGCCAGTTGTACGTCGGGCACCGTCGTTTTCGCCACTACCTGGGAGATCGAGACATTCATGACTGTGCTGTCAAGCAGCATCACGAAATTGGACGGTGCCGAGCACCAGGATCGTCGTACGGTTGCGAATAGTCGATATTCCTCGTAGGCTGTTTATTCTCAGGTCGTCACCAACAATGCGAACAGTTCCCAACTCCTTCATTGGCTCCGCAGGCAGTAGATACGCCAGAGTAGTTTCCGCGCTCTCGCAGGGGGATGGCCGCGACGACGTCTGGGAGGAATCGTTCGTCGGGGCGAGCCTACAGGCAAGTCTCGTGGCAAAGGTGCTCGCTACGCTTTTTGCCGCCGGCGCGAGCCTGTCCGCACTGACCGTGGTCCTGCCCCATCCCGCACGCGCCAACGAGCTAGGACTGCTCGTGATCGTGGCGAGCGCCTACCTGACCGCGGTAATCCTCTACACCCGGGCGGCTACCTTGCCCGCCTGGACACTTCAGACCACGCTCGCTTGGGGCAGCACGTTGATCACGGGCGTGGCCTACTTCTCTGGCGAAATGCCAAGCCCGCTCGTGTTCTTCTACCTATGGGTCTTCCTCTATGCCTCCTACTTCTTCAGCCACAGGCAAACGGCCGCGCAGATCCTCTATGTAGGCCTAGCCTATGGAGTGCTCCTCGCGACCACGGCTCCGGCAAGCGCGATCCCGACCTGGTGGCTGGTCGGCATGGGCACGCTGCTGGTGGGCGCAATGGTGATCATGGTGATGCGCTCCCGCGTTGAGCGGTTGATCGCGCGTCTCTACGACGCGGCCCGCACCGATGCGTTGACCAAGCTCACCAACCGGCGCGGCTTTCGCGAGCAGCTCGACCTCGAGCTCGAGCGAGCCCGCCGTCACGGCAGCGAGATGACGGTACTCCTCGGTGACCTCGACGACTTCAAGGACGTCAACGACCTGCGCGGCCACCACGTCGGCGATCTGGCGTTGCAGCGCGCAACGCGCCTGCTGTTAGAGGGCAAGCGCTCAACCGACACCGCGGCAAGGGTAGGAGGCGAGGAGTTCGCCCTGATCTTGCCCGACACCGGACGCGAGACCGCCCTCGCACTGGCCGAGCGCCTGCGCATCGATCTGCGCGAAGAGTTCGCAAAAGACCCGACTCCGCTGACGATCAGCTTCGGCCTGTCGGTCTACCCCGAGCACGCAGAGACTGCCGCGTCGCTCATCCACGCCGCCGACCAAGCGCTATATGCGGCCAAGGAGAGCGGGCGCAACCAAACCGTGTTGCACAGTGCCGCGCTAAGAGCAGAATTGCGTACACCAAACGATGTGCGCGACATCGGCGGCGAGCGCTTCGTCAGGGCGGTACTCGAGATGGCAGAGGCCGTAGATCTGCGCTTCAGTGGCAGTGCTCGCCATTCCGAGACGGTGGGTCGCTACGCCGAGATGATGGCTCGCGAGCTGGGCCTGCCCGAGCATTGCGTCAACCGCATCCGCCTCGCTGGAATCCTTCACGACATCGGCAAGGCCGGGGTTCCAAACAGCATCCTGCACAAGCCGGGGCCACTGACCGAGGATGAGTACGAGCAGATCAAGCGCCATCCACAGCTGGGAGCGCAGATGATCGAGCACATCAGTCTCTCCGACGTGCGCGAATGGGTGGCAGCCCACCATGAGCGCCCCGACGGACTCGGCTATCCGCTCGGCCTTCACGCCGGGCAGATCCCACTGGAGGCGCGCATCGTTGCAGTCGCCGACGCCTACGAGGCGATGACCAGCGACCGCCCCTACCGCGACTCGATCGGCTATGAGTCCGCGCTGGCGGAGCTTCGCCATGGCGCTGGTACCCAGTTCGACGAACGAGTAGTACAAGCGCTCATCACCGTGTTGACGCGCGAAGTGATGCGTGCCGGCACAGACGTCGCCGCCAGCGCGTAGAGGAGATTAGCCCTCTACGCGCCCAGACGCGAGGAGTGCGCCACGCCGAGCCATGCGAACAGCTCAAGCGTGGCGGCGTCTGTCTGCAGCATTTCAGGCAGGGCCTGGTGCTCGGTGATCGGGGTCCCATCCCACGCGCGCAGATACAGGCCCTGGGCATTGCGCGCGTGCTCTTGTGCGTCTCGAGCCATCTCTTCGGCAAGCCCCTGCCAGCGCGTTTCGCCGGCCTGGCTGCCATATACGAGCATCCAGTGCAAGTAGATTGTGTCGAACTGTGGCCCCATGTTCAGGCGGTTGGAGAAGCGTTCGGCTGAAGCGTCCGCGAGCTGCGCGGCACGTTCGCAAGCGTCGGTGACACCGACTTCGCAGAGCACCCGATGGGCCTCCACGAGCGTCCCCTCTATGTATGGGGTAGGAGTCGGATCGGATTCGGTGCGCTTATAGAGGCGCCGTTCGGTGAGGAAGTCCGATTCGGCCCAATCCAAGAACTTGAGAACTTCTGTGCGGTAGTACTGCCTGCCGGTGAGCTTCAAGAGCTGCGCCCCCAAAAGCGATCCGGCAGCAAGCGGCTCACCGGCGATATAGGAATGAGACGTGTTCCACCACAATCCTCCACCACTTGAGTTCCACCCAGCCTTGGCGATGAACGCAAAGGCGCGCTGCGCTTCGTGCAGATAGCGGCTAACGCCGGTGGCGCGGTAAGCGTCGAGGAAGGCAAGCCCCCACCAACCGTTGTCGTCGAACCATGCGGTCGTCTTACCACGGTCGCCCGGGTAGGGCGCAAACCCTGCGTAAGGCCTCAAGCCGGCGTCCCAGTAGCGCTCAGCACCCTTGGCAAACGCCTCCACAGCCGCGCGATGCGCAGACGAGGGAGCAGCGATGTCGATCGCGTCGAGCGTCTCGAACAGCGGCGTTGAATCCCAGATGGTGGCCAGTGGATAGCGTTCACCGTCGTGCAGACGACTGTCGTACCAGCCGAGCCGCCAGTTCCGCCACAGCCGCTCGGCGCGCGTCACCCCAGCTTCGGCGACCTGTAGGTAGGTCTGTGGCTGCGAGGCAAAGACGGCATGCCCGTGCGCCGTGGGGAGCACGCTCGATCGAGGGGGGTTGCGACATGCGGTGCTCAAGTGCGTTATCGCCCATACTTGCCTGGGCCGACCCGAAGACAAACCACAGGAAACAGGCAAGAAGCGCCAACCACCCAGCTGGGAGACCCCCGGATCGAACAATCTTTGATCTGGGCACGCTTACCATCGTCTCAGTCTCTATCGACTCCCACGCCGCCTGCCTGAATCCGCCCGAGTCCCTCTCACTCGAATGGTCTCATGTAGAGCCAGGCAACGACCGATATGTAGAAGATGAGGGTAGTTGCGGGCGAGGATGGGCCTGAGGGGGCGCTTGGCGGCTTCGTCGCGGGCGCAAGCTTCCAAACCAGCCTTATGGCGGAGGTGCTCGCGTGCCTGTTCGCCGCCGGTGCCACGCTCGCCGCGCTCACCGTGGTGTTGCCGCACCCCTCCGACCAGAACGACCTCGGCCTGCTCGCGATCATCGCGGGTGCCTATGCGGTAGCCAGCGTCCTGCATTGGCGTGCACGAAAACTACCGCCTTGGACGCTGCCGCTGGCTCTGGCCTGGGGCAGCAGCCTGATCACAGGAGTCGCCTATTTCTCGGCCGCAAGCCCAAGCCCGCTCGTGTTCTTCTATCTGTGGATCCCTCTTTATGCCTCCTATTTCCTCACACGTAGAGAGACAGCGCTGCAAGTCGCCTACGTGGGGCTCGCATATGCCGCGTTGCTCGCGCTGAGGCCGCCGTCGAGCGGCGCGCCGGCCTGGTGGATCGTGGGCATGGGCACGCTGCTGGTGGCGGCGATCGTGATCACGACGATGCGTGTGCGCGTCGAGCTGTTGATCTCAAAGCTCTATGACACAGCCCGCACTGATGCGCTCACATCCTTGGCGAACAGGCGTGGCTTTCGCGAGCTGCTCGACCTCGAGCTCGAACGGGCGCGTCGCGGCGAAACCGAGATGACCGTGCTCGTCGGTGATCTGGACCGCTTCAAGGAAGTCAACGACCGCTCCGGCCATCAAGTCGGCGATGCCGCTCTGCAGCGTGTGGCGCGGCTGCTAAACGAGGGCAAGCGCCAGGTCGACTCGGCCGCACGCGTCGGCGGCGAGGAGTTCGCGCTGATCCTGCCAGACAGCAGTGCCGATGGCGCCTTCGTGCTTGCCGAGCGCCTGCGCAGCGTGCTGGCCAGAGAGTTCGCCGAAGACTCCGTCGCGATCACGATCAGCTTCGGCCTGGCCACCTATCCCGCGCACGGCGAGACCGCCGCATCGTTGCTGCGCGCAGCCGACGAGGCGCTGTACGCCGCCAAGGACAGCGGCCGCAACCGCACGGTGCGCCACAGCCCGCTGTTGCGTGAGCTGGTGCAAGCGGGCGGCGGCGCGGCAGACATCGAAGGCGAGCGCTTCCTCGCCGTGATGCTCGACCTCGCCGAGGCCGTCGACCTACGCTTCAGCGGCAGCGCTCGCCACTCCGAGACGGTGGGCCGCTACGCCGAGATGATGGCCCGCGAGCTGGGCCTCTCCGATCGCCACGTCGGCCGCGTACGACTTGCGGGCTTGCTGCACGACATCGGCAAGATCGGCGTACCAGACGAGATCCTACGCAAGCCCGGACGCCTGACCGAGCAGGAGCTCCTAGTCATCCGCCGCCATCCTGAGCTCGGCGTGCAGATCCTCGAACACCCGAGTCTCGCCGACGTGCGCGTCTGGGTAGGAGCACACCACGAGCGCCCCGACGGACTGGGCTACCCGCTCGGGATCTCACGGGATGAAGTTCCACTGGAGGCGCAGATCGTGGCGGTCGCTGACGCCTACGAGGCGATGACTAGCGACCGCCCCTACCGCGACTCGATCGGCCATTCAAGCGCTCAAGCCGAGTTGCGCCGCTGCGCCGGCAGCCAATTCGACGGACGCGTTGTCGAATCCTTCCTAGCGACACTCAAGCGCGAGAGCGAACGAGCGCAGGCGTCGCTTACAGCCGGTGTCGAGGGCTGAGCGATCGCGCCGCTCTGCTCTGTACGAGGCGCAGCTAGTCGCATACGCCTCACCATCGGCGCCAGGCGAGAGGCTCAAGCGGCGCTTAGGCTTTGGTCGAGTAAGCCGACATGCCGCTGCAGTTGGAGAAGCCGACGTAGGAGGTCGTGAGCGTGCCTCGCTCCTTCCCACCTTTGAGGAACTTGCCCGAGATCTTCAAGTTGGCCCCGACCTGACCCTTCTTGGGGCCTTCCAGGATCAGGTACTTGCCGGTGCTCGAGAACGTGCCCTTGCTCGAGATGGTGGCACTCTTGAAACGAATGGGGATCGGCTTGCCACCACCACTGCAGTAGAGCGGGATATTGGAGGTGCTCAGGCCGATCACCTGCTTGCCATTGGCGGAGACTTTGAAGCTGACCGTCACGCCGTCCCTGGAGGGGATCAGGCTGCCGGCGTAGGAGCCGCCCTTGACCGGAGCGGCAGCAAGCGCAGCGCCCGTCATGAGCAGCACAGCCAGCACGGCCAACGCGAGCAAACCCTTCCACTTGCCAGTCATGAGCGTCGCCTCCTGTTCGTGATCGGCTCCGCCTGGCGGGAGCACAAGCCAAAGATAGCCAACGACGCCGACTATCGGCAATGCCGGGCCGACTCAGAAGACAGTCGCCTCGCACAGCAGCCGGTGTGACTCGGCTCTGAGGGGGTCGCGCCGCGCGCCGCCGCCCATTCGTGAAAGATGCCTTTACATGGAGCTGGAGTACGAGCTGCAAACACACCGCGCCGAGGACCGCCACTGGTGGTACCAAGGGCGCCGCACAGTGCTAGAGCGCGCGATCGAGCCGCTAGGGCTGCCAGCGCGCGCGCAAATCCTCGACGCAGGCTGTGGCAGCGGTCGCAACATGGTCGATCTAGCCCACCACGGCACCGTCACCGGCGTTGAGCTGTCCGAGACGAGCGTCGAGCTGGCGCGCGACCGCGGCGCCGGCGAAGTGATCGCCGGCTCGGTCATGGACATGCCTTTCGATGACGCCACATTCGACTTGGCGGTGAGCCTCGACGTGATCGAGCACCTCGAAGATGACGTTGGCGCTCTGCGCGAGCTCCGCCGCGTGACAAGGCTAGGGGGTGCCTTGCTCGTGACCGTGCCTGCCTACCAGTGGCTGTGGAGCGGACACGACGAGATCAACCACCATCACCGTCGCTACAACCGGCGCACGCTGCTCGCCGCGGCTCAGAGCGGCGGCTGGCAATTGGAGCGCTCCGCCCACTTCAACTCGTTGCTGCTCCCGGTCGCGATCATGTTGCGTGCGCTGGAGCGCTTCAAGCCTTCAACCACCAAGTCAAGCCTCGACCTGTGGGTGCCGCCGACGCCACTCAACTGGGCCTTGCGCCAGCCGTTGAACCTGGAGGCATCTGTAATCGGGCGCGGACGCTCGATCCCGGCAGGACTGTCGCTTCTAGCGGTCTTTCGCTAACCGTCAGCCGCCGTCTCGGCCAGCGCGGGTGTGTCTCCGCGAAAGGTCCATGCCCGATTGACGAAGAAGGTGATCAAGGTCACGATCACGGTTGTCAACGCTTGGCCCACCAGCTTGTCTAGCCCTGCGCCATCGACGAACAAGTAGACGAGGCCGAGATCGAGCAGCAGCCCGCAAGTCTGCACCACGAACCAGCGCACAGGCGTCAGCGCATCGCCAACATGCCCCCTGAACGTCCATGCGCGATTCCACAGAAAGCCGTTGACCGCGCCGATCGCGAAGCCGATGCCCGACGCAGCCACATACCAAACCCCAAACACCTTCAAAAGCAGCGTGTACACGGCAAAGGCGATCAGCGTGTTCGACACGCCCACGATGCCAAACTTCACGAACTGCAAAACCAAGGGCATTCTCAGGATTCGTGCAGCCCTGTCCCCTACTCTTCTCATAGCCACTACTTAACCAGCTTCGTCCCTTCGGAAGGAACCATGCCGGACACTCAAGCGCGCGTCCCAGCATTGCTAAGCGTCGTAGCCCCCGTCTACAACGAGGAGGAGCTCGTCGAGGCATTCGTCAAGCGCGCCTGCGCCGCCGTCGCCGACTACACGTTCGAGCTGGTGCTCGTCAACGACGGCAGCTCCGACTCCACGCCCGCACTGCTCGACCGCCTCGCCGCCGCCGACCCGCGCGTGCGCGTAATCCATCTCTCGCGCAACTTCGGCCACCAAGCGGCGCTCACCGCCGGCCTGGAGCACGCCACCGGCGACGTGGTGGCGATGATCGACGCCGACCTGCAGGACCCGCCCGAGCTGATTCCGCGCATGGTCGAGCAGTGGGAACAGGGCTCGGACGTGGTCTACGCCGTGCGCAAGCAGCGTGAGGGCGAGACCGCCTTCAAGCTGGCCACCGCCTCCTGGTTCTACAAGCTGTTCGACCACCTTGCCCAGGTCGACCTCGAGCCGAACTCGGGGGACTTCCGCCTGCTCGACCGCCGCGCTTTGGATGCTCTGCTGTCGATGACCGAGCGCTCTCGCTTTCTGCGCGGCATGACCGTGTGGGTTGGCTTCACACAGACCGCAGTGCCCTACGAGCGCGATGCACGCACCGCCGGGGAGACGAAGTACACGCTGCGCAAGATGCTGCGCTTCTCGCTCGATGCGATCGCCTCGTTCTCGCACTTGCCATTGCAGCTCGCCACCTACGCTGGGCTGCTATCGGCCAGCGTCGCATTCATCGCGATCCCGATCGTGATCGCGCTGCACTTCACCGGCTCCTACCTGCCAGGCTTCTCAACGCTTACGATCGCGATCCTGTTGCTGGGCGGCATCCAGCTGATAGCACTCGGCGTCATCGGTGAGTACGTGGGTCGCATCTACGACGAGGTCAAGCACCGTCCGCTGTACATCGTGCGCGAGGAGCGCAACGCACCTGCGGGTAGCGTTGAGGCGACGATCCCGATCGTTCCCGTACGTGCAGGATTGCCGGCGCGGGTGGCCGAGCGCATCGGCTGAGCCCAGGCTGGATTCGTCCGTCAAGCAAAATGGGCCCAGTCCTGGGTGTGCGGGATTCGTTGAGCGGATCGGCCGGCGTAGCACCGCTCCTTCGGAGCCTCCTGGCGGTTATGGGTCACAGGCCCAGCCACCAAACGGGAGAGACCAAATGCGCCACCGCACCCTGACACTGCTAGCCACCCCCGCCGTGCTCGGCGCGATGACCGTCGCCGTGCCGGCACTCGCCGGAGTCGACAATGGCCCTGCCGCCCACAGCTCATCCAGCAAATGCTTCGTAGCCCGTATCGCCAAACACCGCGTACGCGAGTGCCTAGTTCAAGGCCCGCGCGGGCTGCGTGGGCTGCCGGGACCCGCCGGTCCACGCGGATACACCGGAAAGACAGGCAAAACGGGGGCCACGGGGAAAACCGGCGCTACAGGCAAAACCGGCGCAACGGGATCAACAGGATCAACAGGGCCCGCGGGCACCGCTGGCACAGCGCGAGCGTACGCCGTCGTACAACCGACTTCGCCCACCCAAGCAAACCTGATCGCCGCGCAGACCACGGGAATCACCGGAGTCAGCGAGCCGAGCCCGGGCGTCTTCTGCTTGGCGCCGGCAGCTCCGATCAACGCAGGCGCCGAGGCGCCGGTAGTCGCCCCCGAGGTTAGCTACAGCTCCGGCAAACAGCCTGGCCTGATCGCGGTCAACGCACAACGCAACGGCGGCTGCCCCGCCACCGATCTTGAGGTGGACACGTTCACGCCGGCCGGGGCGCCGTCAAGCAACTACGCCTTCACGATCATCGTGCCGTGAGAGCCCCCATAATGGGGACATGAGCATCAGCGGTGGCGGCGAGCCAGACTTCGAGGACAACCCCCACGGCGCCGAGGAGCGCCGTGAGCGTATCCGCCTTGAGACTCCCCGCCACCGCATCGAGGGCTCGCTGATGCTCGCGCGCGACGGCTACCGCTCACGCGTATCGGACATGCTCAATGCCTCCGAGCGCGACTTCCTCACGCTCACCGACGTAACGCTAACGCCACTCGACGGTGGGCCGGGTGAGCGACACGCCTTCATGGCGATCGCCCGCGCGCACATCGTCTATGTGGTGGCGCCCGGGGCAGACGCCTCTAGCTCCTAGAACGTGTCTCAAAGACACGTTCTAGGAGCTCTGGGCTAGCTGGGCTGCGGCGCCGGGGTCAAGGTCGATGCCGCTGACGACACGGGCGCCACGGTAGGAGCGGTTTGCTCAGCCCAACCCTGCAGGAACGCCTCCGTGGCCGGCGCGTCCAGCGGCCGGGCAAAGAGGAAGCCCTGTCCCGTATCGCAGTCCTCGTCCTTCAGTAGCGAGAGCTCACGCTGCTGTTCGATGCCCTCGGCAAACGTCTCAATCGAGAGCGCCTTGCCAAGCTGCACGAGCGTGCGAACAAGCGTTTCACCCTCCAGGTTGTGCTGCAAGCCGGAGATGAACGAACGGTCAATCTTGAGTGCGTCGACTGGGAAACGCTGAAGGTGGGCGAGCGAGGAGTAGCCGGTGCCGAAGTCATCGATCGCAATCCGTACGCCAAGCTCCTTGATCGCGGTGAGCCGTAGCGAGGTCTCCTCGGCGTTGCGCATCAACGTTGTCTCGGTGATCTCGATCGTCAGCGCCGTAGGCTCCATGCCGCTATCTGCCAGCGCCCCTTCGATGTCGACAATGAGGTGATCTGTGTCGAGCTGGCGCCCAGATACATTGACCGCCATGCCGATCGAGTGCCCAGCGGCTCGCCACGCTGCGCCCTGGACACAGGCCTCGCGTAGAACCCACTTGCCGACCTCTGTGATCAGCCCTGTCTCCTCGAGCAACGGGATGAAATCGTCCGGCTGGACTATGCCGCGCACGGGATGCTTCCAGCGGATCAGCGCCTCCACGCCCGTGGGACTCATGTCCCTCAGGTCGATGGTCGGTTGATAGGCAAGGAAGAACTCCTCATTCTCGAGTGCTTCACGCAGATCCATCTCCAGTTCCATGCGGTTCTGCATCGTGTCCTGCATGCCGGTCTCGAACACGATATAGCGGTTCTTGCCGTCCCACTTCGCCCGGTACATCGCAATGTCCGCGTCGCGCAGGAGATCCTCAGCCGAGATCTGCTCTCCCATCGCGATTCCGATGCTTGCCGTGACCGTCACGCGCGTCTGCTTGTCGGCGCCGAGGTTAAACGGATGCTTGAGCGCGTCGAGCAGCCGCTCGGCGATCAGCTCCGGACCCACGGACATCGAGAGCTCTTCGGAGATCACGACGAACTCGTCTCCCCCGAGGCGACCCAGCGCATCGGCGTCGCGAATCACGCCGTCGAGTCGTGCCGTGACAGCCTTCAAAAGTTCATCGCCAACGGCATGGCCCAGCGTGTCGTTGATGCCCTTGAAGTTATCGAGGTCGATGAACAGCGCGGCCACGGGCGTCTGGCTGCGCGCCGAGCGCGCGAGCATCTGCTCGACACGGTCCAAGATCAGAGTGCGATTCGGCAGACCGGTGAGCGCGTCGTGGGTGGCAAGAAAGCCAAGCTCCTCCTCGCGTCGCGCCAGCTCTTCGTCGGTGCGTTGACGCTCTGACTCAAAGCACTCACACATCCGCAAGAGACTGAACTCGAGGCTCAGCTGCAGAATATTCAGGGCCTGCGCGAGAGCATCGGAGGAGATGGCTAGTTGCTTGGCGCTCTCCTGCAGGACCTCTGCCATCACGTTGCGCCACCAGAAGCAGCGCCAAGTCACCTCGTTCAGCGATGCTGCGCGATGGGCGGCCAGCTCGCCAAAGATCTCCCAAGTTTCTTTGCCGGCCTCGATCGCGGTCGCCATACCCTCTCCAGAGATCCAGCGGGCGACCGCAACTGTCGAACTGCGACTGATGCGTTCAAAGCTCTCCTGCACAAGCGCATCGACTTCGTGGCCTGGACCCGAGGTGCGCTCGACGGTCAGGCTGAGCACATCGCCGGTGCGTATCTTCAACGCCTCGCCAAGGCGTGCAAGGTCGTTGCCGCATTGACCAATAGCGGCGTCTGGTGGTGAAGGGACTTGCATCTCATAACCCCCCAAGTCTGAGCGTTGTGCAGACATCTTCGAGCCACTAATCGACCAGGGACGCTTGCAACTTTAAGAATGAGAGGTCGGTGGTAGAACAAGACGCCCCATCCATCGAAAACGTCATCCACATCCACCCAGGGTCTACCGAGCCAGACGCCGGTAGACACAAGCAAAACCCTAAAGCAGCTCCAGGGCCCGCTCAATCGGTCTCGCAAGCAAAGCTCGATCTGCGCAGACGACGATTGGCCTCTGGATTAGACCGCGACCCTAGCGTCGCGCCAGGCAGCAGAGATCTCCTGGTACTCAAAACGGGAGTGCGGGTCAAGACCAAACGAAACGCTCTCACCGGTGTAGCTGAACGTGAGCGGGCAGCGCACCGCCTACGACCGTTCTAGGACTTTTTCAGCTAGGCGACCTGAGGTATTCGCGCAGCGCCTGGCGAATCACAGAGGAGGTTGTCTCGTGATCGTGCTCGGCTCGCTGGGCCAGTGCTTGGCGTAGCTCTGGTTCCAGGCGCACTGACTCTACGCTAGCGGCCGCCGATCCTATGGTTGGTCGTCCTCCGCGTCGGCGTAGCGTCTGCTCGACGTCATAGCCAGCCTCTGCTTTGGCTGCGAGCTTATCTATCAACTCATCGGTGATCGGCACCCCGCTCGCCGTGTTGCCGTGTGCTTTGTTCGCCATGCTCAGCCTCCCGGTAGCAGCCGCTGGTACTTAGTCCTCATGCGCATCGCGTGGATCACCAGCTCAGACCCGTCGTCGCGCACAATCGCGACGATCCCAAGCAGCGCAGCGCTTCGTGCTGGACCTAGATACAAACAGGCGTCATCGTCTTGGTTCGCGATCGTCATAGCGTGCTCTACAGCGTGTTCAATGCACGGCATCGGCGATGCCGTGCTTGCGCCGCCGAATGGAGCTCCACCAAGCAATGCGCAGCACGAACGCGATGCCGACGGCGGCTCGTAACACGCGATCGGACCCTGCGCCCGAACACCCGGAGTCACAGAACTAGGCGCTACTGCCACCGAGACACCCTTCACCTCAAAAACGAGTGATCAGTGTCTTCCAGATAGTACTGACTTCCATTTTCCCAGTAGATAGGACATCTACCAAGGCTGGCACTCGGGAAGCCAGCACGGACAGGAAAGTGGTCAGTGGCTTGCCTGGGTGGTCACTTTGGAGCGTGTGGAGCGCTTGCTGGTTGATCTCGGTGCGCTGCTGCGGGAACGTCGGCGGGTGGGGTTTGCACGTTCGGTTGCGGGGACCTCGGTCTGCGCAACTGCTTTAGTGAGGATCGGGATCTGTTTGGCGAGGAAGGCCGCCATGCTTTCCTCCTCACGACGGATCGCACGGGCGAGCTTTGCGGTCTCGGGATCTCCGAGCACCTCGGCGAGCGTCTCGATCGCGGTGTAGGTAGCGATCTCCTCGTGCTCCTCTGAATACTCGCTCTTGGCGTTCTTGAGCATCTTCTCCTCATCGCTGGTGCCGCGAATCGCGTGCAATGGCCCCTGGGCGGCAGCAGCAGCGCGCGAGACGAGCTCGACGGCCGCGCCTGCGCCCTTCGCGACCACACCGGGCCCGTCGATCGGCACGACCTGCGGAGAGCCGCCGATCTTCTTGACGCGACGTTCCAGCTCGCGTGCGTGACGCTTGGTCTCGGTGAGATGCTGACGCAGTCGCTTCTTGTACGGGGCGCGGGTGGTCATTTCGATGTGCGCCTGTAGCGCTGTCTCGAGCTCCTTCTCCTTGCCGTACGCCTCGTTGAGGTATTGCACGAGCTTGCTCTCGCGTGCGCGCAGTTCAGCCATGCCGGCCTCCTAGTCTTCGGTTTCGTTGGGGTCGTGGCGGGAGCCAAGCGTCAGTGAGCCTATGCGCACCTGCATCATCCCCGTGACCTTTCCGTGGCACCCTTGGCAGCCCCGGCAAGGCCAAGGACCCACTTGCTCTCAAGAAGGGTTAGCTCTGCCATCCGGTTTCTGCCTCCTGTCACGCTCGACCTGCCCGTAGCAGAGAGCGGACTTCATGGGGTTCATTACCTGTTCGCGGCAGGGATCGTCTTCCGTGTAGTTCTCCTACCCGGTACATGTGCGAGCTAACCAACCTGACAGTGCCGGCTCCGGCGACGCCGGCTGAGATCCGCTAACGCCGAGCCAGACGCATGTGCTAGAGCAGCGACGCTGATGTAGTCGGTGGCGCCCGATCACATAGCCGAGGTCCGCGTAGATGGCCCCTACCGAGGGCGCCGCAGCCGCCTTTAGCTATGTACCTACCGTTACGTCAGCTCACACATCGGTGGAGTTCCTGTGTGCGATCCTGGGCGACTAGAGGACGAAGGGTAGGAGCATCTTCGTGCTGTTCCGGTACGACGGGTACGCGGTCGGGAATGTTTCGGTGAGGTTCTTCTCCTCCACGGATGCGCAGTAGTAGAAGTAGCCGACCAGGATCGCGACGATGATCAGGCCGATGAGGTTGGTCACGAGTGCGGTTCCCAGCACTCCAGCCAAGAGCCCCGAGTAGATGGGGTGGCGGACGAACCGGTAGGGGCCGGAGGTCACGAGCTCCGGCTCGGCCTTCTGCGTCATCGGCATCCCCCAGTTGCGTCCGAGATAGACGCGAGCCCAAATCGCCAGCGCGAGCCCAGACGCGAACACGACGGCTCCGATGGCTCCGAGGATTGGGCTGTGGACGGCTAGGCTCCCGCCACGAAAGACACGAACCAGGAGAACGACCGACAGGGCAGTCAGGCCGTTCAGCGGGATGCGACGCCTGCTACCTCGGCCCTCCTTCGCGCCGAAAGCGGACGCGAGCCAGTACACCCAGAAGATGACCCAGGCAATGCCGATAATGATTTTGAGTGTGTGCATGCCGTTTAACAAGCGTGGGCTGGTGGACTGATGCTCATCAGCCTACGGCCCTAACGAATGCTCACAACTCCATTATGCGCGAACGCGGTCCCGACCTAAGCATTTGGCAGCGTCACGGCCAGCACGTAGGAGGTTGCAGAAGCGACGGGACTCAGTCCCGGACTTTCCACCCCCTGACTGGGAGGGCATCGGAGTATGGAGCAGGGCATCGGAGTATGGAGCGTGCCGCCATGGGGCGAGGGTTCGTAGCTGGCCTCGCCGCCAGCCGAGCCTCGGATCAGATCCGACTCGCCTTGACCGCGGTTCCATAAGCGCAGATCTCGGTCCACGTGCCACCTAGCTCGGACGTGTCGAACCGGAAAGCTATGACCGCATTGCCACCACGGGCGGTGGCCTCCTCTTCCAGCCGCTCCTGCGCGTGCAGGCGACCTTCCGCGAGCATCTTTGTCATGCCCTTCAGCTCTCCGCCGACAAGCGACTTGAGCCCCGCTCCGATCTGCGAGCCGAGGTTGCGCGAGCGCACCGTGAGGCCGAACACCTCACCGAGCACCTCATCGATCCGATAGCCGGGAAGATCGTTCATGGTGGTGATGACCATCAAATGACTCTACCGTCTGACCAGCTGCGGCATTGGCAATGCAACCTCAAGCATGCTTACACCGTGCTTGGCAAGCTCGGACTTGAGCATCGAGCGAAGCTCCGTCCGATCATGCCCGGTTGCCGCTCGCTTGAGCGCCTCCACAGCCCCTTTGCGGGCACGGACCTCATGCCAGGTCTCCGTCACGGACCTTCGCTCGGAATGCGCGTAGCGGCGCGGGGGCGGCGCGCTTGGCAGCAGCGCATGGTCGCCGCCGCTGTCGATCCAGCGAGTCAACTGGTAGGCGAAGCGTGAGACGATGATGACCAAGACGCTAAGTTCACTGCCTCAACGAGGCCTGCAAGAGCCGGACTTGAATGGCTTGTACTCCCTTTCGACCGAAATAGATCTATCCGGAACCTTATGGTGTGATCTATAGGCCTGTTGAGGACCGCCAGCTCGATCTTGAGATCGCCCGTCGCTAGGCGTTCGTGCATTTCATAGCAAAGGCGATCTTTGACTATGGCTAACTGGCCCTCTCAAGTCGTGCGAGCGCACCCTTCGCAACGTCGATCGGGATGGCGAAGGCGATGCCGACGCTGCCGCCGTGTTCGCCGCCGGTCTCGATTTGGGAGTTGATGCCGATTACTTGGCCTTGTTCGTTGAGGAGAGGCCCTCCGGAGTTGCCGGGGTTGATTGGCGCGTCGGTTTGCAGAACGTTGTCGATGGTTAGGCCGTTGGGTGCTTGGATCTTGCGTTCCAGGGCTGAGATGACGCCGGTGGTGAGGGTGCGTGCGAGCCCGAATGGGTTGCCGATCGCGAGCACCGGATCGCCGACATGCACATTGCTCGAGTCTCCGAGCACGAGCGGGTGCAGGGTGAGCCCGGTCGTGGGTATGCGTAGCACGGCGATGTCGTGGGAGGGGTCCTTGCCGAAAATGCTTGCTTCGACGGTGTGGCCGTGGTCGAAGCCGACTGTGACTTTGGATGCGCCATCAACGACATGCCAGTTGGTGAGGATCGTGCCTGACCCGTCGATCTCGAACCCGGAGCCTGTCGCTGTGCCCTGTCCGCCCCCGCTTTCTCCCTTGAGGAATTCGGCGGGGGTCTGTGCCTCGCTGACGCCGCTTGCGCTCACGAACACGACGCCGGGCGCGTCCTGTTCATAGACCTCGCGGGCACTCGGACCGCGACCCGTCACCGATGCCGGGGCGGGTACGACCTGTGTCTCCTGAACCGTTACGGGCTTCTCGACGGAGCCGAGTCCCCCGTTCGCCGCTACCGTCGCGAAGATCACGCCAGCCAACAGGCCACCGCCCAGCGCGCCCGCGAGGAACGACACAAACAGTGGGTGATCCCTCACGAAGCTTTGAGCCCCAACACCCGAGGGACATCCGACAACAGCTGTTTGGTCACCGCTCCCTGGAGGCGATCGACGCGCCGGGCGAGCCTTCGATCCTCCTGTGTCTCATATCGGCGCAGTCGCCGCAGCACGACCTCTTCGAGCGACTCCTTTTTGCCGGTGGCGCCACTTCGGCAAGTATTCATTCCCTCACTATCCGCCGCACGTTGAGTCGCTCCTCGCGCATCCCGCGCCATCTTGCGTTCGTAGCGGATTCAACTGGTAGGGCAAACCCACATCCCCCAAATTACACTGACAAGCCCATGAACCATCAGCACGATACTAAGTTACCATAACACTGTTTTCTCACTTACTTGCCACTTCATGAAGGACCTCATTGACCTTCCGCGCCAAGCGATTCGTCTCAAGCCGACAGACGCTCTTGGCGGCTGCGAGCCTCTCGGCCACAGCGCTCAATCCAGGCCTCCCGCGGCCGATGCGGTCCGGCTTCAGCCGGCTATAGACGCTCGCCTGGGGCATACCAAACGCCGCGCCCGACCCTCGTGCCGGAGCGAGCGAGCTCCACCACCTGCTTACGACCTCCACGGATACCTATCAGGCATTACTTCATTTGCTAACGCCGTTAGAAAGACTCCCTAAACATAGGACTGACCATGTCACCGCCATCAAAGTATCCTCCCAGTACTCGCCGGACCGCAAACATCCGCTGGTCGTGCGGAGCAAGCGGACGGTTGGGAACGGCACATTCTGCGCAGATAAACATTAATCTGCAATCCTCACGTCTCAAGCCCACTAGCGATGACCATAAACGCGCCATGCGCGCACCAGCCAATACGCGGCCCACTTATACCCAATGAATGGGTTGGGCAGCTCCCGACGTAAGACGAGCAAGCCACCGATCGCTCCCCCAGAGCAATTGCTAAATAGTGTTCAATCTCGTCGTACCATGTGGCCATAGCACCCGGCTTCTTCGCCGAGCTAAGCTCACGCGTCATTATCCTCTGTCTACCACAATCCGTCATGCCACTGACATCGTTACGGGTAATGGCCCTTCTTGCCGGCCTTACACAGCGGCAAGACAGGGATGACAGCGCCATTGCCTCCTTGACCTTTGGCTTCAATCGGTTGGACTAGCTGTATGTCTTCTGTGTGTCCTGCCTGATGTTCAGACCAGGCGCCATAATGATATGCAACATATTCGTATTCTCCTTCTTCTTCCCACCATTCTTCTTCGCCCCATTCTTCTTCGTAGCTTTCCCCTTCGGGCGATCCCACGGTGATGGCGGCGTAGGCTCTCGCTTGCTCTGCTGCTTCTCGGGCCTTTCGTTCTGCTTCTTCGCGTAGCGCGGTTTCGTATGCGGCGACTTGGTTGGCGGCGCTTTCGGCGGCGCCTTTTAGTGCCCATGCTGATAGGCCTTTGCCGGCTCGTTCTCCGGTGAGGTCGTTGCTGTTGACCGGATCCCCGTAGGTGTAGGCGTATGCGTTTGCTGATCCTCCGGGTATCGGGTCGGTTTGGAGGAACCGTCCGAGTTGGGGTGCGTAGGTGCGGGCGCCCATGTTCATGATTCCGGATGGTAGCCGCTGTTGGGATCTCGTGTGCTCCGAGCCAGGAGTGGGTCTGTCAGAAAGTTTGTGTGAATGGCCTTGTTGGTGATGGGTCTTCTTGGCTATTGGGTGGTGGTGAGTCTGTCGCCGTAGTGGATGGTCAGGATGTTTAGCGCGTGCTTCCAGTTGCTGATTTGCCGGTCAGGTTCTCACGGTTCTTGCGGCGTGCTGTCGCGACGAGATAGAGGACCTTCATCGCGGCTTGCTCGTTGGGGAAATGGCCTCTGTGGCGGACGGCCCTGCGGAATCTGGCGTTCAGCGACTCGATCGCGTTGGTTGTATATACGATCCTTCGTAGCTCGACGGGGAACTCGAGGAACGGCACGAACTCCTCCCAGGCATTCTCTCAGGACTTGATCATTGCTGGGTAGAGCAGCCTCCACTCGCTGGCGAACTCGCCGAAGCGTGCTTCGGCGGCCTCGACGGTCGGAGCGGTGTAGATCTCGCGCAAGCTCCTGGCGATCTTTGCCCAGTACTTCTTTGAGGCGTAGCGCAGACTGTTGCGCACCAGGTGAACGACACACGTCTGCCACCGGACGGGCTGAGCCATAGGCCGAGGACGTCGCGCTCACCGTCGAGGTTCACGCCGATCGCGACATAAACCGGCCGGTTAGCGACTTGGCTGTCGCGTACCTTCACCACGATCGCATCAATCAGCAGGACCGGGTAGACCCGGCCTATCCCAAGCCGAGCTAGCCAAGCTCGTCGGCGGCTCAGACGCACGCCAAATCAGCCGCTACGAGAACGGCCGCATCACCCCCAGTCTCGACGCGACCATCCGCATCGCCGAGGCGCTGAACATCAGCCTCGACTACCTCGCCATCGAGAACACCCCACGCCGCCCCCTTCACCTCGAAGACCACGGCCTAGCAGACCGCCTCGCCGGACTCTCAGAACTAGACGAAGACGACCGCCAAAGCCTCCTACGAGTCCTCGACGCCTTCCTCACCCGCACACGACTCCACGCACTCACCCACCAAAACAACTAGCGACTCTCCGTCCCTCCGCCCGCCACCCGCGACGCCGCCGACGCGCACCCCAAGCCACACATCCAGCAACCGACAACACAGGATGACCGCTGGCCAAACGACGCGCGTGCGCCCTGCCAGACGTCACGGCGATCACCACCACAACCACCGTGTAGAGCGCAAACAACACCAACACAAGCCCCGCCAGCCAACGCCACCACCCACGACGCTCAGAAGAACCAGCCACGAGTCAATTCCTGGGCGGAAAAACTTCCAACAGGCGCTCCCACCACCGCTTCTTGTGGTGTGGATCGCTGAGAACAACGACTCCCATCGCCACTCTCGTCTTGAACCGCCGAAACGGCGCCACGACCTGCTGGACCCTCGACATCTTTCTATGTGTCACATCGTGAGGTTTCACCAAAACCGCCATCTACGGATTACCACAACCCGCTCCGTACTGCTTCAACAGTTCGTAAGCGCAATGAACAATGCCAAAGACTTCCCTACCCACTTTGAAAATCGATTTTGCCCACGACGGAATTGGCTCAAGCGGATGACTCGACGCCCTCACCAGCCTCAGCGTCTCGCTCATGCTCGACACGGTAGCTCCTGCGCTCACCAAACGCCACCCCTCGCGCTATGCGACAGTCCTCCCGGCAAGCGATAGCCCAGCGTGCGATTCGCATAACCCAACCGGAAACGCTCCACCAACTCACGATGCGAAAGACCACGCTCCGCCAGATAGTCAAGCGCCCGCGGCGACTCCCGCAACGTCTGCGCGTAGAAGCCGACCACGCGCTCCAACAACTCCCGATCATTCGCACCCGCCGCCAACAAAGGAGAAGGAAGACGCTTGACCGTCGAGCGCGCCGCCCGCCGCTCGCCCACCCGTGTCGGCGCCACCCCATCGCGCAGCAACTCGACCGCGTGCCCGAACGACACACCCTCCCGGCGCATCGTCCAGTCGATCACCGAACCCCCCGCCTGACACGCACCCAAGCAATGCCACAAGTTCTTCTCCGGCGAGACCACCAACGACGGTGTGCGGTCATCATGAAACGGACAGCACCCCACCAGATCCCTGCCCTGGCGCACAAGCTCGATCCCCGCCAGCTCCACCAAGCGCACCAGCGAGACCTCCGCCTTCAACCGCTCGATGACCTCCTCCGCAATCCTCGCCATGCCACCTCCACAAGAACCTTGTCAAGTCGAAATCATGCGCTGCGTGAGCTAGCATATATGCGTGCCTCGACGGATGCTCCCAAACCCCGGCCATAGCCTCCCGCGAACAGGACTGGACCTGCTCGCGATGGACTTCCCCGAACGCCTAGCAACCGTGCGCAACAAGCGCAAACTCACCCAGAACGCGCTCGCCGAGCACGTCGGCATCCACGTATCCCAAATCCGCCGCTACGAGGCAGGCGACTCCATGCCCACCCTCGACGTACTCAGAAAGCTCGCGATCGCTCTGTCCGTCAGCGCAGATACGCTCGTCTTCGATGAAAACGAGAGAGGACCAGACGACGACCTACGCCTCCAATTCGAGGCCACCACCCGCCTCAACCCCGAAGAGAAGCACATCATCAAGACCGTCATAGAGAGCATCCTCCTCAGACACGAGGCCGAACGCTGGGCCGCATCGAAGACGAACCCTCCACAAAAACCACCGGACAAGCATCAGCCCGACGCCGTCCGACCTCGCTCCCTATCCGCCCACCGACGATCACGGCGACCACCACAAGCGCTGAGCACCCAATCACGATCAGGTCACTACCCGTGAGCGCCACAACCACCGCGCTCGCATCAACAAACGCATGAAGGCCGATACCGGGTACAACGAGCCAGTTCGCTCATAAAGCAGTCACGGATCATCGAGGGCCGTGCTTCACGCGCCGCTCCAACCGATGCTCGTGCTTTACGATCTCGACACGGGCCCATCAGGACAGCGGGCACGATCGACAGCCGGTTACGCAAACTGCGATAAAGCAACCCTCGAAGTCTCTCATCGTCCGTTGCGCGCCAGCGGCCCCGCGACGACCGAGCGCCTCAAGCGCGCTCCGGGCTTAACCTTCGCCAGCGCGCCCCGCCAGTTCCGGCCGCACCACTGTCGCCCACGACAGCGATACCCCATAAACGTACAGCGCTCGTACCACGAGCCCAAGAGACCGCGCGCCAGCAGCCGCAAGCAGACCGAGATCCTGGCGTGTGAGGCCGCGTCGGCGCAACGGCCACAACGCGCCGAGAAGCACCTCATCCACCAACAACACTCCAGCCGCCACCCGCAGCCGAACACCAATACCAAACTACTGAGCAGCCGCAATAGCGTTCACGCCCACAAACGTGACCACATAGGCGACCAGCGCATATCGCACCTACCACTCCCGCGCCTCAGTTACTGCCAAAGAGTACGCGACACGCGGACCTCCACCCATCGCCGCGATATCGCCTGGGAAGGATAGCAAACGACGTTATTACCCCACCAATCCACCCAACGACAATCAGCCCACCGACAAGGTTCTCACCTTTGCCTCCGGACGGCTCAACCCCAACAGCAACCCATCCGGCGAGCGCGAGCCCCGACCACAACACCCCAAACCCAATCCACCGCTTCACGCCACACCGCACACCCGCCACAACCGGAGCCCAAGCACCAAGCCCAAACGGCAACAACGACAACCACGGCCACCAAGCCTTGCGATTCCGCTTAACCGTCACCGACGCCACAAGCTACCCCTCGATCGATCCGCGCATCATCCCTGACTCCGCACTGCCACAAGTAGTTCCTTACGGTAGGTCCGCCTATCCTGTTCCGATATCCCCAATATCTTTAGAAATTGCGGAACACGTCTATTCCCAGCGTCTTCAACATCAGCCACTGGCATACCGCTTTGGACCTGAATCCCCGAATTCCGTCACCGCATTAACCACTTCCCTGCCAACACCCATAAGTTCCCGCCAACCTACTCCCGTAGCACTCATAGCATCTTTTAGACCAGTGGAGATATAGCCCCCAGTAGATTTCCAGAAATGCTTAACGGGCCGGATAATATGTCTTGTCACCCAGCTCCCAACACTTGTGTCCCGCGCGCATGGCCCCTACTGCCCCTGCCCATCTGAGGCAGCTGGCAGAGCGGACAAAATGTCGCCTTCACTGACCTTCTCCACCGCTCTTAGCGATTGGACCAAGATCGCCGGTTCTCACGCGTGCCCTTCCCCCCCTGCCACTTTCACCGCCTTGATGGTAGCCTGCGTATTCTTCGCCTTCTTCTTGAGCACAAGACCCGCTGCGATCTAGTCGTCTGAGGGGATCGGATCTGGGCGTGAGCAGGGCTTTTGGGTGGTCTGGCTGCCGGCGCGGGGATGGGCGGCTGGGATCAAGGCCCCGGCGCGATCCTGAGCCCCTGACACGCTCAGCGCAGGGGCGGGGAGAGCGGCTAGGAGAAGACGCCGGGTGTTGGTCGTGTTCTGTCTGCTGGGCCACGCCGGGAACGATAGACCCTGGCCGGCGCCGACGCGAACCAGTCGGCGATTCGGGGGAGCCGCGGAGATGCCGTTGCGGAGCTGACCGACGGCGTTGTTCGCGTGGCGCAGACGTGGGCGATGTTGTCAGTCGCGGTAGGCGCGGCCGCGCGGCAGGATGCGCAGGACGTAGACGGTATGGGTGGCTTGATCGCGGGTGAAGCGCACGCGCCAGTCACCAACCCGCAGCCGCCACTCCCGCTCGATGCCCGCCAAGCGGCTGACGTCACCGCGCGGCGGCTGTGCGCTCAAGCCGTCCAGCGCGGCGATCACACGCCGGCGAACCTGCTGGTCAAGGCGTCTGAGGTCGCGTTCCGCTGCTCGGGTCAGCTCGACGCGCCAAGCGTCACTCACGCGAGCTCGGCGCGGATCTCATCGAGGCTGACGGTTTCGCCGCGCGCGAGCTCTTCGCGTGCGAGCTGGACGGCAGCCTCCTCCTCGGGGGTGCTCGGCTCGTCATCCACTAGGGAGCTGTCGAGCAGCGCGCCCAGCTGGTCGTGCTGGCGGCTCGCGATGTAGTCCAGCGCGCCCTCGGCCTCGCTCTCCGAGAGCTCCTCAACAACCACGCGCAGCTTCTCCTTCGCGGTCATGACCAGACCAACAGTAGCGCGAGGAGGACCCAGCATCGCCTGCCGCCGTTTGTTCGTGCGTGGGGCACCTGGGCGAGCGTGCCCCGTGACACGATTGGCGCGTCAGAAGGACAGCCGCGCGCTCTCCACGGCCGCGCGAGTTGGACGCCAGAGACCATCGGCGCCTTCGGTGGCTAGCTCGTATTCGGCCAGCAACGCCAAGGCGCGCGCGACTTCGGCGCGGTCCTCCTCGAACTCAGCGTCGCGCTCGGCCTCTTCTGCGAGCTGCTCGACGGTCATGGCGTTCGCGCCGCCATCGGTCAACAAGTGGATCAGCACCGCGGCGAGCATGTCCGCCGCATTGCGCCTCTCGTCGGGATCAGGACTCATGGTCGGTTCCTCCTTTGTAGTTGGAGGCTCCGGGAGGACTGCTCTGGCAAGGAAGCCGCGCTCCGTGGTGCTGGTAGCGTGGCCGGCGTGCCGGGAGTTGACGCTCTCGGTGCCATGCGGGCGGCCGTCTGATCGGTGCGCCCGCACTTTCGTTTCGAGCACACCATACCATGATAAGTCACGGATAGTTAATCATCAGTGGTAGATCGCCTAGACTTTGTGGTCCGTGATGTGCGACGCTTTATTGATGCCCCGTCACGTATCGAGTGACCGTGCGCTTGGTGTGGTGTTGCGCAAGCTGCGCGAGGAACGTGGTTTCTCCCAAGAAGCCCTCGCCGTTCACGCGGGCGTGACAGCGGGCACGCTGGCCCGTTTGGAGCTCGGCCAGTCAGACCCGTCGTGGTCCACGATCTGCGCCGTCGCGAAGGCCCTGGACGTGCGTCTGCGCGAGATCGTCACCGCCGTCGAAACCCAACACCAAACCAAGACGAAAGAGCGCGTCTCAGCGTGAGCCGGTGGGCGGCGGGATCTGTAGGTCGCGGCAGACCTTGCGCGCGAGCGGCCAGGAGATCTCGTTGTGGCGGGGGATCACCGACGCTCTGTCGGTCGGACCACGCCACTTCTCGTGCTTTGTTCCACCGACAAGGCGACAGCCGTGCTCGCGCAAATGCGCTTCCAGTGCGCGGCGCTTCACGACCGGGCAGTAAAGATCAGCGCCTCGCGGTCCTCACGGCCCACGGGCTCTGTGAGCGTCTCATCGGGCGTGAGCATCGTCTGTAGCGCGTCGATGACGTTCTCGCGCGCTTCCGCGCGGGTGTGGCCCTGACTGTGGGTGCCGGGCACCTCCGGGATAGACGCGACGATCCAACCGTCGCCCGCGTCCTCGTAGACGATCGTCAAACTCAACGTCTCGCTCATGCCCGACACGGTAGCTCCTGCGCTCACCGAACACCACCCCTCGCGCTCTGCGACAGCCCTCCCGGCCAGCCCCTCACGGCGTCGCCAGAGCCCCCGTTCGCTGGCGCCCGCCAAGCACCAGGAGTTGCGCACAGACTATATGCACTGCCCTCCGGGCGCTGTGTGATCGCTGTGTCCCAGCGCGCCCGCGAGCGGCCCGTGCGGCACCGTGGCGCACCTTTGGTGCAACTGTGTGCGGCGACGCGGAGCGCAAGCGCAGCGGAGCGGCAGGAACGCCTTCGCGGGATGCCGGCAGGGCATCGGCCGGGATGCTCGGGCATGGGCGGCTGGGAGTGTGCGGGATGGAGCCTGTCGGGCTCTCTGGATCGCTCAGAGGGAGCGCTGGCGGGCATCGTCTGTGAGGTCGTGCTGCTCGTCGTGGGCCTCGCCATCAAGGGTGTCGTGCAGGGCCTCGGCAGCGTCGATCCCGCCGGCAGCAGCGTCGAGACCAGCGTCGACGCCAACCGTGGCGGGCTCCTCCTGGGATCTGGTGTCCTGCCCGCCATCCTCGCCACCGTCGGCGCCAGCGCCTTCGCGGGTGTTGCGGGGCTGGTTCGACGCGCCAGGGTGCGTAGCTGTGTGGACGGCTTGCAGCGCGCTGAGGGAGACCTGGGTGTAGATCTGCGTTGAGGAGATGTCGGCGTGGCCGAGCATCTGCTGGATGTAGCGGATGTCCGCGCCGCCTTCAAGCATCAATGTCGCCATCGTGTGACGAAACAGGTGGCACGCACCGGGCTTGCCGACACCCGAGCGGCGCACATATTGGCCGATCAGCGCGGTCATGTGCTCGACCGTGAACGCACCGCCCTCCACCGTCAAGAACAACGTCCCGTCATCAGGCTCAGTCACCAGACGCGGACGAGCGTCTTTGAGATAGCGCGCGCCCCACGCGACCGCGCGCTCCCCCGTCGGGATCAGACGGTCCTTGCGGTTCTTGCCCTGGCGGACCATCAACGTTTCGCGCTCAGCGTCCAGATCGTAGATCTTCAGGTTGCAGAGCTCTGAGCGGCGCACCCCGGTCGCGTAGAGCAGCTCGAGCATCGTGCGATCGCGCAACCCCAATGGCTGCGTGATGTCGGGGAGCGCCAGCACACTCTCGGCCTCTGAGGCGCTCAGAACCGCGCGGGGAAGGCGCTGCTCGCGCTTCGGCAGTTCAAGCTCTGAGGCCGGGTTGTAGAGGATGCGGTTCTGACGCGCCAAATAGCGAAAGAACGTGCGAACCGGGACCAGGCGCACCACCTGCGCCCTGAACGACAACGGCGACCCGTCGCGCTTGCGGTGATAGTAGAGCGAGCGCTGATAAGAATCGAGCATCGGCTTGGTCACTTCATTGGGCCTGCTCACCGAGCGCTCTGCCAGCCAGCCCGCGAGATAGACCAGCGCGACACGATTGTTCTCGATCGTCCGCTGCGAATACCCACGCACCCCCATCCACTCGCAGAACTCGACCACCAACACCGGGAAACCACGACTATCAGAAGGATCACCAGGAATCAGCCTCGGAGTGCGCCCACGACGAATACCCGGCACCGCGCTCAACCCCTCCCCGCGCCCGCCACGGCCGCCGAGACATGAACCCGACCGTGGGACGACAGTCCCCCGACCAGGGGCCGACCATCCACCGACCGATCATCCACAGACCCCGACCGATCAGGAACGTAGTCCTGTCCCGCCTCGCCGCGATCCCCGCCACCATCTCGTAGCTGATCGACCTCCTGCAGCTGGTCGGCGTGATCTAGCTGGTCGGGGTCGATCAGGCCCGCGAGATGAGGCGTGCTCTCATCTGTTTGGCCGTCCCACGCGAGCTCGTAAAGATAGGCGCCGTGCGGGCCACGGTGCGCCCACAACAGCTCAAGCGAGGCCAGCCGGCCGAGATGAACCTTCAACTGCGTATCGCCCCAACCAAGGCTCTCGCGCAGCTCTCGGCGGGTGAACCTGACACGCTCACGCGCGAGACCCTGTTGCTCGGTCTGAGCGGCGACATACGCGTCGATGAGATCGAGCAGACGCCGCGTGCCTGGCGGCAACTCATCGAGTGAGCGGCCGAGCACCCTGTGCGCCAAACGGTTCGCCAAACGCACATCCTCGGCTGTAGCCTCGATGTAGGAAATGAGACGACCGTCCACCGTCGCCGTCCTCACCGGCCGCTGGTGCTGGTGTAGCAGCGCGATCGCGCGGATCAACGTCAAATACTTCATGTGGTCGCGGCGGGTACGCGTGCGAGCATCAGAGAACGTCAAGCGCGTGGCGTAAGGGTTCACCACCGCCAACGGCTCGATCAACCGTTGAGCATCGTTATGGAGCTTCAACACACCCGCCCGCTCATGCTCAGCCAACAAGCCGTCCAATGTCTCGCGCTCGCGTTGACGCTCGTGGATCGCACGGGTCTGCTCGCGCTCCTCATCCACGCTGAGAACGATGCAACGGTTCAACAGCTCCTCGTCGACGTCGATCGTGGTCGTTGTCAAGAAGATCGCGACAGGCCCCTGCACCCTGTAGGTATGCGTGACCAACCGGCCCGTCTGGCCCTCCTTGCCCGTCGAGGCGATCCGCAGCTCACCCTCAGACTGCAACAACTTCAGCGCGTAAGCCGCGCGTTGGGAGCCCTCCTCCTCGGCGAGCGCCAACACCTTGTGCGCCAAATCCGTCTCGCCCATATAGAACAAGGACTGGCCCGTCATCGCGCTGAAGGACACCCGCTCCTCCTCGGGCACCATCGCCAAAACCGCCTCCTGCAATGCGGACTTCCCCGCCGCCGAAGTGGACTGCACGATCACCGCCAACGGACGATCCAGCTTGCGCGACACCGCCGCCAAATACCCGATCAAACAATTCGACTGCTCACCGACCACCCCCACACGCGCGAAATCACCAACGATCCGCTCCACCAAGCCCGGATCCTTCAACAACCCAAGCGCCCGCTCGCGCTCCTCATCACTCAACACGACCTCCGGCTCGCTGGAAGCCTGCGCGGCCCGAACCGCCTCCTGCGCATACTCCTCACAAGCCAACAACACCCGACCCAAATCCCGCGCGAGCAGCTCCTCAGAGACCCCCAACTCCTCGCCGGCCTGGCGCGCGAACACACCACGCGCCCGCGCTGAGTAGAGATCGAACGAATCGACGTGGAAAACCTCCCCGCGCACCGAATGCTCGGCGGCGACAAACACGTTCACGCGCAACACCTCAAAACTTGACGCCTTCTGAAGCCCACGCACCCGCCAACGCCGCTCATCAATCTGGAGACGAAGCTCATCGCCCGATAGCTCCACCACCGGACCCGCCCTCAACACCGGCGGCGGTGGCGCCGCTGCAGATGACGGTGCAGGCGGCGAGCGACGGCTTCGCCACAGACCCCTCCATGCCAACAGCGACAGCAGCGGCCGGGGCGGCTGGGAGAGGATCAGACCCCACCACCGCCGACGCAGCACCATCCACCACGCCCTCCACGCCGTCCACTGCCCCACCCGCCGGACGCTCGTCGTCCTCCTGCTCGGTGTTCTTCTCCTCGCCGCTGTGCTGCTCCCCCGGCACAGACGCTGACGCGGGGGAATCGGCGGGGGGCTCCTGCTCGATCGGGACGACCGGCGCCGGGCGCGAGGGTGGAGCACTCGCGCCCATCCAGACCGCGTGGCGCAACACCTCCGCAAGCGCACCGGCAGGATCATCGACCTGGCAAGCAAACGAGTTGGCGTCCTGCTCGAAACCGAACAACACCCGCAAGCACTCGACCCCATCACCACCCAACCTCTCGGCGAGCCTGGACGCTCCGTGATCGCCGGCGTCATCGCGGTCATAGGCGATCAACACGCGCCGCACCCCGGCCTGTTTGAGCGCGGCGTGGTGCTCGTCGGTGAACCCCTCAGCACCCCAACTCGCGGTCACGTTGCGAACACCGTGAACCCAGAACGTGAGCGCGTCGATCAAGGACTCGCACACGATCACCTCCCCATCCGCGGCACCCAGCGCCTCCCTGTTGAACACGCCGCGGCGCGGACCCGGCAAATACAGATGAAGCGCCGTGCCCGTCCGCAGACCAACACGAATCTTGCGGCCATAAAGCTGCACGGTCGTGCCGTGCTCGTCACAAACCGGGATCACCAACGACCCCGACAAATGTTCGTGACCTGATTCCCGCAGGATGCCCAACCGTTGCAGAGAGCCACGCAACTGCTCGCCCGCCTTCCGGTTTTTCGCCGGCAACCGATAACCAAGCGTCCGATTCGCATAACCCAAACGGAAACGCTCCAACAACTCGGGATGCACAAGGCCGCGCCCCTCCAAGTATCCAAGCGCCTGCGGGCTCTCCTTCAACGTCTGCGCGTAGAAGGCTACGACCCGCTCCAACAGCTCCCGCTCATCAGCACCCGCCTGCAGCGGCGAGGGCAGCTTCTTGACCGTGGAGCGCACCATCCGCCCATCCCTCGGCGCCGACGGCGCGACACCATCACGCAACAACTCCACAGCGTGACGGAACGACACGCCCTCACAACGCATCGTCCAGTCAATCGGCGACCCGCCCGTCTGACACGCGCCCATGCAATGCCACAAGTTCTTCTCAGGCGAGACCACAAGCGACGGCGAACGATCCTCGTGAAACGGACAGCACCCAACCAGGTCCTTGCCCTGCTGGTGCAGCTCCACGCCCGCGAGCTCCACCAGCCGCGCGAGCGAGACCTCCCGCTTGACCCGCTCCACCACCTCATCCGGGATACGCGCCAACCCGTGCCCCCTTCAGAAAACTTTTATGGTTGCCATCCCTGACGACATGCTATGCCATACTATACCTATCATGGCAAGTTGAGGGGACACACATGGCTGGCAAAGAGCAAGAGATCGGTGCAGAATGGGCATGCAACGACGACCAACAAGGCCACCCCATGCCCCTCTCAGACCGCATCAAGCAACTACGAACCGAAGCCGGCCTATCCCAAGCCGAACTAGCCAAGCTCGTCGGCGGCTCAGACGCACGCCAAATCAGCCGCTACGAGAACGGCCGCATCACCCCAAGCCTCGACGCCACCATCCGCATCGCACAGGCCCTGAACATCAGCCTCGACTACCTCGCCATCGAGAACACCCCACGCCGCCCCCTCCACCTCGAAGACCACGGCCTAGCAGACCGCCTCACCGGACTCTCAGAACTAGACGAAGACGACCGCCAAAGCCTCCTACGAGTCCTCGACGCCTTCCTCACACGCACACGACTCCACGCACTCACCCACCAAAACAACTAGAAAACCTACTCACGCCCCATCCGCCCACCACCACGCGACCACAGCGACCGTCTCAGCGTCCGCTGCTCAGTCTCGTGCGATAGAGCTGTAGAAGCGACCCAATCAAGATAACGACGCCGGCCATCCCTACCCAATTCCCGTCACTGACGAATCCTGTGATCGCAAGCGACGCCCCTATGACACCGGCCAGACCGAACGAAAGCCGCTGCCTTTTATAATCGCTCGCGGACGCCCTCGGCGTCTGCTTTCGATTGAGCCAGTCGAACGACACGATATAAACTACCCTGAGGTCTCAGGCAAGTGCGGTCACGTCTTTGATTTTTGCCAGAGCCCCATACAACCCCAGAGAACAACTGTCACCAGCGTTGTAATGGCCAGTATGCTCACCACACGGCCGTAGGACATAGTTCCTTCTCGTATCAGGTCTCCGACTATTATAGCTGCACTGACGCCTACTATCGAGGAAAGCACCCTCGACCAAGGCAGGGCATGTAATTTATTCATAGCTCATACGCCAAGCCATTAATTGAAGAGCGCCGCACATCCCAATGCCGCCCCGACCCCGGCAGCATTTGTGACCGCAAACGGGGAATCCTTTAGCACGAGATTGACACCAGCACCAAATGCGGCACACGCGGCGTCGTGACCAGTTGGATTCCTGTAGCCCAGAGCGCTCTTTATAGACCTGATGACGCTATGTATCACTTTTTTCTCCCACTTACCGATCACCTCCGCGTTGTGTATCACGCTACCGGTGAATTCGCTTAGCGAGAGCGCGTACTTCATACATGCGCTTGTTGCCAACTTATGATCACACAAAGCAACCGCATGACCAGCCATACTGGCGCCTTCACCGCTAGATCCTTCTAGAGGCTGAACCAGTTGCATTTCTTCTACATGTGCCCCTTCATGCCCTGCGCCTTGCTTGTAGCTGGCTTCTTCGTATTCTCCTTCTTCTTCTTTATTTTGCATGTTTCTTTACGATCGTTTTATAGCCAAAGACACAAATCATTAGAACCACGCCGCATATGATTATGATCTTTACGCCGCCGATAGCTCCAAGACCTACCAATGCGGCCCCTACAATCCACAAGATATTTTCAACCGGGCTACGGACGCTCGCCATAATCTGCTCCTCGCTAACACCCTACGGCGAGGAATATTCCCACTAGAACGCCAGCCGCCTCCGGAGCAAATGGCGCGAGAAAGGCGGCTGTCGTACCTGTACCCGTGCAAACATCACCTTTTGGTCCCTGTCGCCCAATCGGGGTGATATGTCGCGAACTGCATTTGTTGGCCACGCAATGTCCGCGCATACCGCCTGTGTCGCGAGCGCATGGTCCTTCGGATCCGGCTTTGCATAGCGGCACGGTAGAGCTTGTCGTCGTAGTAGCGTCCTCGTCGCTTTCTGCTGTGGTCAGCGGCTGAACTAGAAGCGCAGGTTCCACGTGTGCTTCTTCCTTGCCGCTGTGGGAGCCGTGGCGATCAGAAACGTATTCCCATTCTTCGCCTTCTTCTTCCCAGTATTCTTCTGCGCCCCATTCTTCTTCGTAGCTTTCCCCTTCGGGCGATCCCACGGTGATGGCAGCGTAGGCTCTCGCTTGTTCTGCTGCTTCTCGGGCCTTTCGTTCTGCTTCTTCGCGTAGCGCGGTTTCGTATGCTGCGACTTCTTGGCGGGAGATTTCGTCGGCGTCTTTTAGTGCCCATGCTGATAGGCCTTTGCCGGCTCGTTCGCCTGTGAGGTCGTTGCTGTTGACCGGGTCTCCGTAGGTGTAGGCGTATGCGTTTGCTGATCCTCCGGGTATCGGGTCGGTTTGGAGGAACCGTCCGAGTTGGGGTGCGTAGGTGCGGGCGCCCATGTTCATGATTCCGGATGGTAGCGCTGTTGGTATCTCGTGTGCTCCGAGCCAGGAGTACTTTGGTGGTGTTTCGGTGGCTGGCACTCCGTACTCGCTTGCTTCAGCGATTGTCGAGGCCAAGACGGTGGCTGTTTCTGAGTCGGTTGCGGTTGCGATGATGTCGCCGTGGAGGTTTGGGAGTTGCAGTACGGGTGTTTCTGTGTTGTGTTGGATGGCTGCGAGTCCGCCGCTTATTCCTGTGATGTAGCGTGTGTAGTTGCCTGAGAGTTCGCCTGTCCATGCTGGTGTGCTTGCGGACGGTGAGGTGTAGTGTTGGATTTCGGTGGCGACGATTTTGCCCGTCGAGTTGATTTCGCGGGTTCGTCCTGCTGGGTCGAGTTGGTAGCCGATGGTTTGGGTGCCTTGTGTTTGGCTTGAGAGCTTGTTGTTTTGGTAGTAGGTGCTCGTGAGGGTGCTGCCTCCGGCGTCTGCGGCTGGTAGTTCGGTGGTGTTGCCGAACGAGTCGTATTTGGTGCCCGTGTCGGTGAGCCTGTTCGCAGAATCATAGGTATGTGTTTGTATTTCGCCGCCCGTGGTCGCACAAGCCCCACCGGTCGCTGGCGGACGGGTGGTTTGGCTTAGCCTGTTTGTTTCTTCGTCGTAGGCGTAGAGGCGGGTGATGCAGTTTTTGCCGCCGACGTTATCGGTTGCTTGGGTGAGTCGCCCGGCTTCATCGTATGTGTAGGTTTGGCTGGTTTCCTGGCCCTCGAGTTCGCTTTGCTGGGCCAACCATTGTCCATGACTCGAGGGTGTGGCCGTGTCGTTGTACCAGGTTTCCGGACAGGTTTTGGCGCAGTGCGCTGTCTTTACATATTTGATGTTCGTTAGTTGGCCTGCGGGGTTGATTGTGTAGTTGGCGCTCATTGCGTTGGGCTCGGTTTCGGCTGTGAGGTTGCCTTCCACGTCGTAGCTGGCGGTGAATTTGCCTGCCACGGAGTCTGCTAGTTCCTTTACCGCCCCGGTCGTGGTGTCGTATTCGTAGGTTTGGCTGCCCTTCCCGTCGTTGGCTTTCTTTAGCCTGTAGTCGCCTTCTTTTTCGTATTCATAGCTTGAGATGTTGCCGTCCGCGTCGGTGTAGCTCGTGAGCTGTCCAAGCGTATTGTATTCGCTCTTCAACGTCTCGCTGCTCGTATCCTGTTCCACCAGCGCGCCTGTCGTTTTGCTGTACTTGTAGGTGACCTTTGGTAGTGCGGTGCCGGTGGTGGAGGTGGTTTCGGTGGTTTCCGGGCGTCCCGCTTCGTCATAGGTCATGGTCGTGGTGCGTCTTTCCGTGCCATTTATCGTCAATATTTCGGTTGGCTCACCGTACATGTTGTACAGGTAGGCTACGAACGGCAGGTTCGGGAGACCGCTGGTCCCTGGTTCTTCGGCGGGCTGGGTTTGACACGGCAGGTTCGCCCATTCCGGGCGTCCGCCGCAAGCAGAATATTTGCTGTTTGCTGCGGTGGTGTAGTAGATGGTTTGGGTGACATGGACTTTTTCCTTGCCTGCAGCCCGGACTCCCCATTGCTCGATGCGGCTGTTTCCGGTGTTCAGATCCCATTCGCCGGCGTCGAGGACATATGCGTAGCCGTTGTAGATGGCGATGCCCCTGGGACGGTAGAACTGTCCCGAGCCTGAACCGTAGCTGCCGAACGCGTACAAATATGTGCCGGTTGGGGAGAATACCTGCACACGATTGTTGAAATATTCAGCTACCCATATGTCGCCTTCGGGGCCGATCGTGAACCGCTCCGGTGCACTCAATTGTCCGGGTTCTGAGCCCTGTGTTCCGAAAGACCGCAACAATGTGCCAGCAGTACTGAACTCCTCGATCTTCGATTCGGACAGGAGACTGATCGAGATGTTGCCGCTGGAGTCGAGTACGACGTCGCTCGGGCCTTCGTTGGTTACGAGGTTCCCGATTTTTGTGATGCTTTTCAGATATTTACCTTCGGGATTGAACTCCTGCACCCGGTTGTTACCACGGTCGGCGACATATAGATCGCCTGTCGAGTCAAATGCCAGGCCTTCGGGCACCCAGAACTGTTCGCTACCTGAGCCGCCCGAACCAATAGCCTTTATGAATACGCCTTCCGGGCTGAACTCCTCAACCCGGTTCGCGCTGGAATCGGTCGCCCAGATGTCTCCTTTGGAGTCGAACGCGACACCCATCACCGAATCTTCGAACTGGCCGTTACCGGTACCCTGCGAACCAATCGTCCGCAGAAGTTCGCCTTTACTGTTGAACTCCAGAACACGATGATTCTGGCTGTCGGCGATCAATACATCCCCAGACCCATCGACCTTCAAATCAGCGGGTTCGCGCAACTGGCCAGACCCCGTCCCATACGAACCGTACGAGCCGAGGTAGAACGCGCGTGGACCAGGGGTCGCTGCGGGTGTCGCTGTTTCGGTTACGTTGCCCGTCGCTTCTTCATAGGTCGTGGTGCGCGTGAGGTCCAAACCGTTGGGGTCGGTCGTTGTCGATGTTGGCTTGCGTAGTTTCCAGCCCAATCCGCTCTGGCCAGAGTAGCCGGTGAGCGTTGTGCGGACGTCTTGTTCGCCTTCGCTTTCAGTCAGCGCTCCCTGGGTCGTCTTCGTCACGAGCCTGTACGGTCCGCCGGTTTCCGGGGCGCCTTCGTCGTATTTGTAGACCGTGTGGTTGCGTGCTTGGACTTCTTTGCCGTTAGCCAGCTTCACGAGGTGGCGTGGTCCCTTGACCCCGAGAAGCTCAGTGCCTTCGCTGTTGTATTCGCTCTGGGTATCCAGTAATTCCGCGGCTTCGGCGGGTTTGGCTTCTTTCAGCGCCGCGGCGCGATTGTCGGGACTCAGCGAGCGGGTTATGTCGTTCTTTTCGTTGTATTCGCTGGTTGAGATCCCGCCGCTCGGCGCCGCGACGTTCACGGTCCGGTCCGTGCTGTCTCTGTAGTAGACGGTCGCGCGTTTGTAGTCGCCGGCGGGCCAGCCCTGTGGCTCATCGGGAGGGAATACAGCGGTCGCTTCAGCTGGAGCGTCTTTCTTCTGGGCCCAGCCTTCTTCGACTTCTTTGGCGCCCATTGCATAGGGCGCACCGCTACCCGACACCGGAACACCATACTCAACCGTGCTACCGGGTTGGGCCGGACGCGCTTCGCCTTCGATCACGGGGACTTTCCATTGCTCGACACGGCTGTTTCCGGTGTTCAGATCCCATTCGCCGGCGTCGAGAACAAACGCATTGCCGTTATAGATAGCGATGCCTCTGGGCCTGTAGAACTGTCCCGAGCCTGAGCCATAGCTGCCGAACCCGGCCAAGTATTCGCCGGTTGGGGAGAACACTTGGACACGGTTGTTGAAGTATTCAGCGATCCAGATGTCGCCTTCGGGGCCGATCGTGAACCGCTCTGGCGCACTCAACTGGCCAGGTTCTGACGCCTTTAGTCCCAAAAGACCGCAACAGCGTGCCTGAGGGACTGTACTCTTGGATCTTCGATTCGGAGATCAGGCTGATCCAGATGTTGCCGCTCGAATCGAGCACGACATCGCTCGGCCCTTCGTTGGCTTCGACATTCCCGATTTTCGTGATGCTTTTCAGATATTTCCCTTCCGGATCGAACTCCTCCACCCGGTTGTTACCACGATCGGCGACATAGAGATCGCCAGTCGAGTCGAACGCCAAACCTTCCGGCACCCAGAACTGTTCACTACCAGAACCACCCGAGCCAATAGCCTTTATGAACACGCCTTCCGGGCTGAACTCCTCGATCCGATTGGAGCTGGAGTCGGTGACCCAAATGTTTCCTTTGGAGTCGATAGCGACACCCATCACCGAACCTGAGAACTGGCCGTTACCAGTACCTTCCGAGCCGATAGCCCGGACGAATTCGCCTTTACTATTGAACTCCTGCACACGATGGTTCTGACTGTCCGCCACCCACACGTTCCCGGACGCGTCGACCTTCAAATCCGCCGGTTCACGCAACTTACCAGGCCCCGTCCCATACGAACCAAACGAACTCAAGAACGTCGGCACCAAGGTCGAGGCGAGAGCAGTCACCCCCACTGAACCACTGCCGTTGGTCGCCGTGACGACCGCCGCGAGCCTGTGGCCAACATCTTTGCTGCCCGGAACATAGTTCGCGTTTGTAGCATCGGGGATCGCGACACATTCCAGGCCCAGCACGTTGCAATCCTCCCACTGGTAGCCATAGAGCACAGGACCACCAGACCATTTGCCGTTACTGACGGCCATCCGCACACCAGTCGTGCCGATGCCCGTAACTTCGGGCGCCGCGGTGTTCGTCAGGCTCGCACCACTCCATACTCCTTCTGCGGGAGGCTCCTGCAACGCCTTCAACACGACGCCGCTCGTAGAGCTGCCAGCCATCGGCCCATACACAAAAGCCCAGGTCTCCTGCCCCGGCGAGGTCAACGCCGTCACATGACCTTCACTGTCATACCCATAGTACGTCTTCAACGGTTCCGCGATCCGCGGATCCCATACCGTCCGCAACCTCCCTTTACCGTCATACAGATAGTGGGCGACTTCGACTTTCTTCATCCCTTTGCTCACAGGATCCCACGCCGTGTAATAGATACGCGTCAGATCACCTTCATAGTCACCCCATTCCGCGAGCGCTTCCCCTTTCGCAGTCGTGCTAGTCGCGTAATTGAACGTCAACGCACGACAACCAGCTTTCAATTCCGGGGAACACGACACACCCGCGGGAACCGGGGCAAGCGACTCCTTGGGCCTCGTGATCATTTTTTTAGACCCAGACGGCACTTCCACCGTTTCATAGGAGTACGTCACGGTGTCCGTCGCGACCGCACCCTGCGTGATGTTCGGAGACCACACTTCACCAGTTCCACCCGAGGGCACCTTGAAACAGGTCGTGGTGTTCGCCGCCGCATCCTTGAGCATGAATTCGGTCTGCCCAGCTTCACAGGGTGTGGTTGACAGTGTCAAATTCGCGTCACCCGCGGGCGAGACATACCCACCCGACCCATTCGGGGCAAAGATCGTCTGCGCACCAGACCCTTCAATCAAGACCATGCTGCCATCGGCCTGTTTTATGAGACTCTCCATGCCACCAAGGCTAAGCCCCCACTGCGGACCGACGGGCCCACCCACACCCCCTGTCAGACTTTGGGATCCATAGCTACGGCCGACTGTCAAACCGCCGGGCATCGAGACATCCGTGGCCGCCAAAGACAATTCTCCAGACCCACTGTTCACAGAACCAGGACCAAGCGCAACCGGACTCGCCGGATGGACCGTCATCGTCAATTTTTCTGTTGCTACGTTCCCGGCCTTATCGGTCGCCACAATCGTTACCGTGTGCCGTCCAGTCGCATAGCTATGCCCGAAAATCGGCCAGGTAGGACTGTGCACCGTACACGGACCCAGCGGGCACCCAACACTTGAGCTATCGACTTCCCGCCCATCGATCCACAACGAGATCGAAGCTATCCCCGAGCTCAGAGTGCTCCCCGAACCATCAGTAGCTTCAACTTTCAACTGATATTCCCCGGGACCAACCTGGTTACCAGGCCCCAAACCAGACAAGCTAAGACTGTGCGGCGCCGCATTATCTATCTTTACAACGCGTTCGCTACTGGCGGTCAGACCCACCGGGTCGGTGAATGTTCCCTTGACTGTATCTTCACCTTCAGGCAAGCCCGTCAAGCTCTGTAACGCACTGAGTTTTTGATTACACTGGATCGTGTAGCATCGCTCTTCTCTGCTTTTCCAGCTCCCCGAACTCGGAGAGCTGAAGGCCACTTCGTTTAGCCCCAACCCGGGATCCGTTGCTTTCAATTCCAGTTTACACGTTTCCGCATTGGTCCAATTGGTCCCACAAGAATTCCAACCGCTTACAGACGGGCCTTTTTCCTGTACCACATACTCGGTGGCTTCTAAGAGAATATCTTCGAACGCATCCCATTCTTTAGAGATCGCGGCCTGCTTGTAGAACGCCCCGTTTTCCCAGTTAATTTCATCCCCGATGGGGGCTGGACAACCTTCAGCAAGACAGACCGTGTTTTCCGAGCCGGCGGCCTGCACCGCACTTTCCACACCGCCCCTTCCCGCTATATACACAGTGCTGGTGATGCCCGCGCTATTTTTGTCAAACGACCTGGACACAAACTTGTAGATACGCGACTGGCCCTGTGTTTCGTAGCCGAAAACCCCATATTCACCCGGGGCATCTTCACCGCTAGCTGACGTTTGATCGTCCATCCCATGGACGCCATATTTGGGTTCATAGTTCGAAAAGACCCCTCTGGGACTTTCTGCCTCGAATTCCCAGTATTGGCCCATTTCGTAGCGACCCATCGCGTGTCCTTCGGAGACCGTCGGATCCACCTCGATCGGCATCCGATACTCACCTGCCGGGTGTTCCACAGACAACACAAGCAAATCGCCCTGAACACTCACAGACACCGGAACCGTCGTGCCTTCAGCATCCTCAGCGCCAGTCGCTATCAAAGCAACGGGACGACCAGCAACCACAACCACCGCGCCTCCCGCGCCTTCGGCAGTCAGCGTCGCGCCTGGCGGCAAACCGACCTGGTAATAAAGCTTCGAGGGCGCGCGATCGCTGCGCAAAAGCGAGTCCAACCTAAAACCATGCGGATCGAACTTAACAAGGCTGTCAAGATCCATGATGCCCGCCTGCTGGTCTTCGCTATCTCCATAGAAGACACTCGCACCATCCATGACACCGGACGCTTCAAGTGGCACACCCGCCTGCGTCACCGCGGTCAAAGACACCCCGAGTGTCCCTAGCGAGACACCGTCGCTCAGACGAACACCCGCCCGCGCCCCTTGCACGACCGAGGACCTCGCCGCTTCATAGTTTCCACCCACAGCACGCGGACGCAAATCCAACGGTAGAAGCCCTCCCCCAGGCCCTTCCACCGACACCGGTGACGACGACTCCAACACCGCGTGCTGGCCTTCGGGGAGCGCGAGGCTAGCCGCATATTCAGAAGGAAACCCAACAACGCTCTCACCTTCCGGCAACGCGGGCACACCTCCGTCAGGTTCGTTTACAACGCTTCCAAATGAGCTACCGGCCAAAGCCTCGGCTTCCTTCGCAGATAGACCCTCAAACGCAGTTTGCGAGCTCGCCCGCAAACTCTGCGCTTCAGGAGTCATTCTGTCTACGTTGGCCTGCGCCTGAGAGAGCTCACCACCCGTCAACGAATCCAAACCCCCCAACACCAACGAGCTACCAGACAACACCTGACCGGGCGCAAGACGACCGCGGCCATTTAGATTTCTCGGCTTATGCGAATGGCGACCCTTAGGACGGACCGTACGACGACGAAGAGCACGACCTCGGACGCTATTTACTCGCTGTACACCACGCGAGCCGCGAGCCGAAAGCATCAAGTAGCCACCCGCGCCTCGAGCGGACCGCGACCCCCCAACAGCAGACGCCCAACCCGTGGAGACAGACGCAGCCACCGCGCACATTACCACGCACGCCACCAACAACCTCACACGGCCCATACATTCCCCAATCACAATAAGAAACCCAAAACACCGACGACCCTCGACAATCAAGGACCAACAGCGCCCGCAACGACCAACCTAAACAAAAAGCCACGAGGCGGCAATTAGTGTTTCTCACTCGACAGGCCCGCCACGGACGCTCCACGACTCTGCCTACCGATTACATTCGCCCTTTCCTACTTGATATTCCATAGCGTCACCCAGAAGCGCTGAGATGCTGCCTGCTGTGGCTCTCAATGACGGAGCTAGCAGATCGATCAAATGCTCGAGTGAGAAATCCTCCGAGGCGATGACAACAGCGAGATCCCGCTCCGCACCGAGCGAGCGCAACAGCCCATAAAGCTCCTCGCCTTCCAACGGACTCGGCAGCACCGCCGGCTCATCCATGAGCAACAAGCGCGGCTCACGGACGAGTGCGATCGCCAGAGCGACGCGCAACCGCTCACCGAGGGTGAGGCGATCGGTCTGGGCATCAGCGCAATCGCTCGCGTCAACCCGTCCAAGCACCTTGCGTGCCAACCTCCTTGCCTCCCTCATCGGCGTACCGTTGCTCGCGCGTGCCGTCGCAACCAACTCGACTACAGGCCGGACGATCTGAGTACCCCAATCGGAGGATACGAGCGCAATACCACCCTGGCGAAGAAGCCGCGAGCGCTTACGCTCAGGCATACCTGACACGCTCTGCCCGTCAAATCTAACCTCGCCCGTGTCAGGCAGCTCGACACCTGCCATCACGCGCAGGAGCGTGGACTTGCCCGAGCGTTTCGGACCCCACACGCCGACAAAGTCACCGCTGTCGATCTCAAGCGACACCCTGTCGAGGGTGACGATCTCACGCCTCCCATCGACGTGGCATCTGGTCACTTGAGAGAGTGAGAGCAATGACGCCATCGTCTGCAAAGCAGCTCGCCGCGGACCCGCTGAACCGGCGCTTCTCGCACTAGAAACATCATCGCTGAGCGAAGCGGCTGCCTGGCCGGTATGTCCGCCTCGATCTTCGCGAGCTTTGCGAACAGCTCCTGCTCGTAGCTATTCAACGCGACGAGCAACCTCGGCAGATCCTCCTGCTGAGCGACGACCATCCTGGCCTGCAACTGTAACTGCCCAGCTCCGAGCGGAAGCGGGCTGTCCATCCATGCGACGACCGCAGGGGCAGCCAAATCGGTGGCGCTATAGACGACCCTCGCCGGATTGCTCTCATCCGCCGACTCAGGGACGATCAGACCGTCTTCGTGCATCCCCCTCAGCATCCTGTAGAGGCTCGTGCGATGGATTGGCCAGTCAGGCCCCAACTGACGCTGAAGACGATTCGCCAATGAGTACCCGTGACTGGACCCCTGCACGATCAGGGCAAGCAAGGTCCCCCTCCGAGGGGACTGGTTCGCGTTCGTTGCGTGAGCGGAAGATGGGTCCATTATCTCAAGCTGCCAGAACTTGCCCGAAAGAAGATACAGAAATCTACACGGTCGACCTGCTCATCATGGCCCATATTTCCGACCCTCGGAACGAGGGTCATGCGCCCTATGAGTCTTGAGCTTGAGGGATCTGTCTAAGGCTGTTCGTCGATCGCGTCGACGCGGTCGGGGTAGAAGGCGACGTGATCCTTGATCTCTGCGACCGCTGCGTGGGGATCGCCGAGTAGCCATATCGTCTGCCCCGAGCCATTGACGAAGTGGTTGCCGGAGATCGAGATCGATAGTGGCGTCTGATCAGCCCTGCCGGGGACGTGCCCGAGCACGAGGATGAAGATCGCAAGGGCGATGCCAAGGGTTGCCACCAGCCGTCCCCCGCAAGCTATGAATGGATCCCTTTCCCGGCGGTCGCGGTCGGCCACGCCTGCCAGCTAGAGGCCAGCACGGCGTGCTACGTTGTGCGACATGAGGACGGTGACTCATCGCGAGATGCGCAATCAAAGCGGTGCCATCCTGCGTCATGTCGCCGATGGCGAGACCATCCAGGTCACCAATAATGGCCGGGTCGCGGCGTTGATTGTGCCGCCGGGCACCGATCCGCTCGCGGACCTTGTCTCCCGAGGCCAGGTGCGGGTGGCGCGGAACCCTACCTCTAACTTGCGGTCAATCCTTCGACGCAAAAGTACGGCCGACAGCCAGGCAATAGTGGCCGACGTCCGTGGCCGCTGGTGACGATCAGCTATCTAGATACCTCGGCCGCGATGAAGCTCGTCCTCGACGAGCCACAATCCGAGGTGCTGACTGCGGAGCTGGCCGGACAGGAGGATCGGCGGCTAGTCTCCTCCTGGTTGCTGCACACCGAGATGCACTGTGCCGCAGGCCGCCACCCCCAAGACGTCGACCTCGAGGCGGTGGGGACCGTGCTCGATTCCGTGAGCCTGATCGACCTCACACGCGGGGATCTGCTCGCGGCCGGCACGCACGCGCCGCTGCGATCCAACGACGCCATCCACCTCGCCGTCGCGCTCAGGGTCGGCGCCGATGAGATCGTCACTTACGACGGGGAGCTTGCTGAACGAGCGACAGCCGCAGGCCTGCCCGTGCTGTCACCGGGCAGCTCGTAACCCCCGCTGTCTTGCGCCTCGGACCGGAGCCCTCCTCACATCCTCAGTACGGCGAGCGAGGCAACGGCGGCCCTGCTCGACCTTGACGACGTTCACACTGCGCTCAGCGACGCCTGATCCGTGTTGATCATCAGTTTCCCATCGCAATGACCAAGGAGAGCTACGAGCGCCCGGACGCCCTACGTGAGCGATACCTCGGAAGTGCTCGCGGTCTCGCCGGATCTTGCTCGCGGCGGGTGGTGGGTGCTGGCGTTCCTTCCACATCTGCCTTTGGAGTGGGGCGGGCTTGCTGTTGGTGCGGCCGGTTGGATGGTTGAGCGGCAACAACAGCTCTGTCGCCACGAGCGCTACTCGCCGTGGCGCTGTCCGTTGGCATCTTGGCCTGCGCCGCAATCATCGAGACTTATCTTGTCCCACTTACCTGAGTACCCGTCCCAACCACCAGCGCCCCACCCATATCACGGACAACCGATCGCTTCCCCACGCTTATCAGAGTCGCTTCTTCTCGCTAAGCACTAGAGATGGATCGTGACCTGCAGATGGTGCAACAACGTGAGACGCTGTTGCAACCCTTCGCCCTCTGCGACCACAAGCCATGCCCGCGGCACCCTCTGCGCGATGGTCTCTCCTTCGACTCCGGGTCCCTGGAAGATGCCAGGGTGTCCTTGTAGCGGCTGCATCGCCGGCAACGATGCCGGCGTCACTCCCGGCCGTGACGCGTCCAGCAGCACACCTGCGACGATCGGCCAATTCTTGAACAGATAGGCCGTGTACGCACACGAGACGAATTCCCGGCCGTACACTTCTCGGTGCGGCCTGACCTGCGTCATTACGCTACCGCCTCCAACCACAAGTCCAGCGAGAGGCGCCGCCTCAAGCCCACAAACACCCTTCGGAGCACTGGCCGGGTGCTTCCACGTTCGGCTGGGGACGATCTGAGGGTGCGGCGTCGTCTGCGGGATCGCAGCTCCGCTGGAGTCAAGTGCCGTAAAACTCGGGTGCACCCGCTCAAGCAAGCTAAGCCCTCGACGTTCGACGACCGCGGCACGCAGACCATCCGGGAGCCCCGACTCAGCCCGAGTAGGGACCGCCCGACTACTACCGTTGACCGAGACCGCCGCGGCTTCATCGGTGGTCAACACGACACCTCTGTCTACTCCCGAGGGCCAGACCCGTCCCATGTTTCGGCAACAATCGGATAGCTAACCGGTCGCGAGTAAAGCGACGGGCACTCGCCGGGCGAGGTCGTCATACACCAGCCGCCCTCGCCGCCTCCGACCGGTGGTAGAAGCAGCACGCGTTCATGGCTGACTACCAACGTGCCGACATTTCGCTCGTCGAGCTTGCGGGGGGCAGCCCTGACAGTCTGAGAGCACGAAGAGGTAACCATCAGAAGTGCTGTCGCCGCGAGGATGGCTAGGCTTCTCGCGCGTACCGTGACACGCATGTTGTTAGATCTGGCTCGCAACACGCTAACTCCTCGATAAATACTGGCCGTTTTCACTGCTTTTCATCACTCCCCAGGATCGAGGTCATACCCAGCATCGATCAGTTCAGCGTAGAAGTCGTGACTACCTTTCCCAGTACACGTTACCACTCCCGTCTCCTGTCCTTTGGATACGAAGTTATGCGAACCAAACACCTTTCCCCACGTCCACGCTCGGTAGGGCGACCACCGTTGGTGGATCACTGATCTCAAGCCGCCGATCCCCTCCGCACAAATACCCAACTTCGGTATACGCCCTGCCGCTACTAGTATCTTCGAGAATTTCTCCTAAGTGTCCGTCGGGCGTATGATTCCATTTTAGATTTTCAAATCCACAACTAGCGCCGCATTCTGGATCACTTTCGACAAGTATAATCACCTCAAGTTCGAAGTCCAACACTGGCTTGCTGCACGTAAAAATTGATCCGGCAAGCAGTAGGTTCGGAGCAGGTTCACCGAACATGAGGGTTATTTTGCAGCTGATACGTGAACTCGCGCACGCGCCACTACCCAAACATTCTGAGCCAAATTCTTCAGAAACCGTCAGCCCGGCTGTTCATTTTCACCACCAAGAGCTTTTGACGACGCTTTGGGCCTCATAACAGCCACCGAATCCACCTGCCACGACTAGAAAATGACTAGTCATACATATGACGTAAAGGATATAATACGAATACAACGACGTCCTGTGAACTGGGCAGAAAGGAGCCGTATGCCACCCACCGCCATCCGAGCACCAACCAACACCGAACCGGAAGTACCGACCCTCATTAAGCGGGCTTTTGCCTACTTGCGGGTGTCTTCAGACGGGCAAGTCAAGACCGACTACAGCGATGACGGCCTGAGCATCGACGCTCAGCGTGAGGGAGCCGAAGAAAAGTCGGCCTCTCTTGAAGCTGAGATTCTGCGGGAGTTCAGCGATCCCGGCCGCAGTGCCTTTGTTGACCTGCACAAGCGCACCGGCTTTCTGGCCATGCTCGATGAGTTGAAGCGCCGCAACGAGCACGCTTCTACCCGCGTGGACTACGTCATCGTCTGGAGCCTTAGCCGCTGGGCGCGCAACCAGCGCGACCACTGGCAGACACGGGAGTTGGTGCGCTCAGCCGGGGCCAAGTTCATCTCCATCACCGAGCCCATGATTGGCGACGACAGCGCCACCGCCTTTCTCTACGAGAGCATGATTGCCACCCAAAACCAGTTCCAGTCCATGCAGACCAGCGAGAACGTCAAGCGCGGTTTGCGCCAAAAGGCCAGTGTTGGCGGCACCTATGGCCCCGCTCCCCTCGGCTACCTAAACAGCGTTGATGAGTTGTCCGATGGGCGGCGGGTGGCCATCGTGAGCATTGACCCTGACCGGGGGCCGCTCATCACTTGTGCTTTCCAGCTCTACGCCAGCGGTGAATACTCCATTGCCCAGCTTGCTGTCGAGCTAGAGCATTTGGGTTTGCGTTCCCGACCGACTGCCAAGCGGGTACCCAAGAAACTGGGCACGACCGTTGTACAGCGCTTGCTCCGCAACCCCTACTACGTTCGCAAGATTGTCTACCGGCGGGGCACCAAGGATGAACAGACCTTCGAGGGTCGCCATGAACCGCTGATTGACCAGGCGACCTTTGACCAAGTACAGACGCTGCTCGACGAGAAGCGCGTTGCCGGGGAGCGTCCCCGGGTTCGCCAGCACTACTTGCGTGGCAGTGTCTACTGCGGCGGGTGCGGCAACCGCCTGACGTTTGGTATCTCTACCGGGCGCAACGGCCATAAGTACCCCTACTTTTTCTGTAGCGCCGGCATCAACGGCACGGTCTGCACCCAGCGGGCCAACATCCGTCCCGAGCTAATCGAGATGGCCATTGAGCAGCGCTACGCCACCGTGCAAATGCCGCCCACTCGCGTCGAGCGTGGCAAGGCCGCTATTCGTGCTCTGGCCAAGGTCAGCCAGGACGCCGTACGCCAAGTGCAGCGGGCCAAGACCCAGCTCATCGCCAAGCTCGAAGCCCGCCAAGACGAGCTGATAGAGATGCGTTTTACGGAGAAGTCCATTACCCCAGCCTGTTCAAGCGCAAGCAGGCCCAGTTGCAGGCCGAACTAGACGCCGCCCACGAATCGCTAGCCGAGACCGAGCTACGCATGGCCATCGACCAGACGCATCTAGAGCTGGCCTTGGAGTTGGCCGAGGACTCCAGGCCGTCTACCGAGAAGCTGACGAGCAAACCAAGCGGGGCTACAACCAGGCGTTCTTCACGAAGCTCTACATCACCGTCGAGTGGGACGACGAGCAGACCGAAACGTCCGTCCAAGTCAGCAGCGTTGAGCTGACCGAGCCGTACGCGCTGCTGCTCCCCGAGGGCCTATTCGAGCAAGCCGAGGCCGAGGCTCAAGTCCTTGCAGCCGGGCCATACACGCAAAACAGGGCTGGGAGCGCTGCTGACGAGCGCTCTACCAGTCCTGTTTCGATCTACGAACAAATGGCGGAAGGGGGGGGATTCGAACCCCCGTCAGAGGCTTAACCCCTGAAACGGTTTTCGAGACCGCCGCATTCAACCACTCTGCCACCCTTCCTAGCGACCGGCTCAAGGCTAGAGGATTTGCGTGGCAGCGAGCGAGCTCAGCGCCGCGAGGCGAAGAACTCGCTTAGCAGCGCTCCGCACTCTTCTCCTAGCAGCCCAGAGGCGACATCGGGGCGGTGGTTGAGGCGAAGCTCGCCGAGCACGTCGAGCACGCTTCCGCATGCCCCCGCCTTCGGGTCGCTAGCCCCGAACACAACCCTCGGGATGCGCGCCAAGACGATCGCCCCCGCGCACATCGCGCACGGCTCCAACGTGACGTAGAGGACCGCGTCGAGCACACGCCAGCTGCCGAGCGCACGTGCGGCCTCGCGCAGGGCGATCGTCTCGGCGTGGGCGGTCGGGTCTTGGCGCAGCTCGCGCTCGTTATGGCCCGTCGCGATCAACTCACCCGCATGGGCAACGACCGCGCCGATCGGCACGTCATCGTGCTCGGCGGCACGCTGGGCCTCGCGCAAGGCCAAGCGCATGAAGTATTCGTCGCGTGCGAAGAAGTGGTCGCTCATCGTCTGATTCTTGGTCGCTTGGGTCGGGAGCGCAACCTCCGGGGCTCCCAACACTTCATGATTACGAAGGAGCTGACTTGCCGCCGACCGCTCGAACCCGATATCCAAGCTTGTCCGACCGACGGCTGAAGGTCGGCGCCGCATGCACGCTTGTGCTCGCGGCGGTTGCGCTCGGCGGCCTTGCGAGCGGCGGATCGCCAAAGGCCGTTGCTGCGGCGATGGGGAGCACCGCCTCGAGCCCCTCGACGCAAATCCTCGCGCCACAGAGCCTCACCGAACAGACCCTACTCTCGCCCAGCCCAGCGGCGAAGCCAACTGAATCGGCTACCGGCGCGTATGCACCGAGCCGAATCGTCGTCAAGTACGCCCCTAGCACTCAGGCGGCGCGCGCGGCCAGAGCCTCCACAAGCGGGAGGAGCGAATCCGGCGAAGAAGCCTCCAGCACGCACCTGCTGGCGGTACCTGCTGGAGCCAGCCTCAACGCCACGCTCACAAAGCTGCGCCGCGAGAAGAATGTGGTGTGGGCGGTACCGGACTACGTCGCCCACTCAACCTCCGTGGCGATCCCCAACGATCCTGGCCTTACCGGACACACAGCCGGAGGCTGGCAACAGACGCAGTGGAACTTCGACGGGACCTACGGCATCAACGCCTCCCAAGCCTGGGCCAACGTCGCGGCAGACGGGGCACCTGGCGGGGCCAAAGTGATCGTGGCCGTGCTCGATACCGGCGTGGCCTACGCCAACCGTGGCAGGTATCGCCGCTCCCCGGACTTCAGCAAGTACTCGTTCGTGCGGGGCTATGACTTCATCGACCGCACGCCTTACGCCAACGACCACAATGGCCACGGCACGTTCGTGGCCAGCACGATCGCCGAGGCGACCAACAATCACTTCGGCCTCACGGGACTCGCATACGCAGCTCGGATCATGCCCGTGCGCGTGTTGGATAGCGCCGGCGAAGGCGACGCCTCGGTGATCGCCGAAGGAGTTCGCTTCGCCGTCAACCATCACGCTCGGATCATCAACCTCTCGCTCGAGTTCTCAAGCGACGTGGGCGCCTCGGACATCCCCGAGCTGATCGAAGCGCTGCGTTATGCCTACCGCCACAACGTGTTGGTAGTTGCGGCGGCCGGCAACGAGGGCTCGACGATAATCCCCTACCCCGCGCGGGCTGGGCACGTGATCGCGGTCGGGGCCACGACAGAGCACGGCTGCCTTGCCAGCTACTCCAACGACGGCCGCGGCATAACGCTTGTGGCACCAGGCGGTGGACCGGACGCAAGCCTTCCCGGCGACCCGAACTGCAGCCCCGAACTTCCCTCGGGCCGTGACATCTTCCAGATGACCTTCACGGGCTCGAACCCGCGCGTGTTCGGTTTTCCCAATGGCTATGAAGGTACCTCGATGGCCACTCCGCACGTGGCCGCCACGGCAGCTTTGATCATCGCCGCTGGAATCCTCGGGCGCAAACCGACCGTTGCGCAGCTGACCGCCCGACTGACGGACACGGCGCGCAAGCTCGGCGGAGCGCAGGACCAGGGGCTTTACGGGGCAGGCTTGCTTGATGCGGCGGCGGCGACGGCTCCGGGCGGGCCTGGAGCCATGGGGTAGGCGAGCTTCGTTTCCCTGGCGACGTCCATTTTCTCGTGGCCGAATAGAAAATGGATTAGGTAGAATATATCGAAATGTGTATATTGGATTTATGGAGGTTGCCAGCCTGATCAAGCAAGCCCGCCGGGACGCAGGCATCACACAGCTCGAGATGGCCCACCGCGCCGGGACAGCCCAGCCGGCCGTAGCGGCTTACGAGTCGCGCGTACGGACCCCCACTCTTGCCACCTTGGAGCGGCTGCTCGACGCCTGTGAGCACGACCTTCAACTCATCGCGTCGCCCCGCGTGCGACGCGGTGCCTCCTCGCTCGAGCAGCTCGCCCCGGACATCGCCCAAGACCTCGCTCTGGCACGAGAGCACGACGCGCTACGCCTGCTGTTCGGTTTCGCGGACGACTACAGAGGCTCCTCTCGGCCCGGGAAGATCTCGCTCATCCGCGAGGAGCCACCAGGTACAGGGGATCCCCGCTTCGATGCCGCCTTGGCCGGGACAGCCGAGTTTTTCGCGCGCGAGAGCGAAATCGCCGCACCCGCTTGGGTGGAGGAGCCGGGTCGCTTTGTCGAACCTTGGTGGTTCGCGACAGACAGACCCGCGTTCGAGGCCTACACATTCGCCCACACTCCAGCCGTGTTTGCGCGTCACGGCGTGTTCATCGCCAGAGAGGTGTTCGATCGTGCCTGAGAAAGCCTCCAAGAGATTCTCGCGGGCAGAGATTCTCAAGGCGCTGCAGGCGCTCGGCGATGAGCTCTCCAGTCGAGGTGTGCGAGGACAAATCTTCATCGTCGGTGGCGCCGCGATGGCGCTGGCCTACTCGACGAGGCGCGTGACAAAGGACATAGACGCGGTCTTCGAGCCCAAGAGCTCGATCTATGAGGCCGCGGCGAAGGTCGCCGAGGAACTTGGCCTGCCCGATGATTGGCTGAACGACGCTGCCAAGGGCTTCATGCCAGGAGAGGACCAGCACGCCCGGCTCCTCCCGGACATCGAAGGCATCGAAATCACAACGGCCTCACCCCAGTACTTGCTCGCGATGAAGTTGATGGCGATGCGTTTTGGCGAGGACGATGAGGACATCGAAGTCCTGGTCGAGGAGTGCGGGCTGAAGAGCGCCCAAGAGGTATTGGATTTGCTGGAGCGCCTCTATCCCTCGCGCGAGCCTTTGCCAAATTTGCCAAAGACGCGGTTCTTTTTGGAAGAGCTGTTCGGAAACGGGTCGGGGGTCTGATCGAGCTACCGCTCGCCAGTCGCGCAAGCACAGGGGCAAGTCACGCGGCCATCGGGAGCCTGTACACAAATATTGTGTGCAAAGCTCACACATAGTGTGTGCAGAACCCAGCATGAGCGGCCCAAGTCCGCTTGGCCACAAGAAGAGCGCCCTGACGATGATTCGCACGCTCGAGGCCAGCCTTTGCGTATGCGCGAGAAGACTGTTCGCCTGTGGGCTTGTCGTCGCTTTCGCCGGGACACCCAGCTCTGCAGCCCAAGCCGAGCCGATGTGGACCACCTACCACCGCGATGCACAGCGCTCGGGATATGACCCCGAAGCGACGCAGCCGATCGAACCGCGGCTTGCGTGGCAGAGCGTCGACCTGGGTGCACCGATCTGGAATCAGCCACTGGTGCTCGGCAACCGCGTATACGTCGCGACGGTCGCGGATGAGGTGTACGCGCTCGAAGCATCCAGCGGCAAGGTCGTATGGCAGAAGAGCATCGGCACACCGGTGCCCTCAGACGAACTGCCCTGCGGCGACATCGAACCCACGGTCGGAGTTGTCGGGACGCCTGTGATCGATTTGGAATTGGGGGCGCTCTATGTCGTAGCCGACCGCTGGAACCAAGTCACGAAAACTGCCGAACACAGGCTCCTCGGACTGAACTTGGAAAGTGGCGAAGAAGTCGTGAGCACAGATGTGGACCCGCCTGGCGCCGATCCCAAGGCGCTCCTGCAACGCACCGCGCTCAACCTCGACAAAGGCGAAGTCATCTTTGGGTATGGCGGCAACGACGGAGATTGCAGCGACTATCAAGGCGCTGTAGTCGCGGCCCCCGCAAACGGCAGCACGCCGCGCTTCTGGCAGTACCAGCCCGCTCCACCCTCGCTCTCCGGCGGGGCGGTATGGGCACCGGCGGGCCCCGCAGTCGGCGAAGAAGGCGATGTCTATGCCACCACAGGAAACCCCGACCCACCTGCGGGTAAACCTGCGGAAACCTTCGACTATTCCGACAGCGTCGTGCAACTCAACCTGACGCAGGATTTCGTCGTACGGCCTGCGGCCGAATCCACGTCGCCGTTCGGCTGGTTCGAGCCTCCCAACTGGGAAGAAGAGAGCAACAACGATCTCGACTTGTCATCGGCCGCCGCCGAGCTGTTGCCGGGCGGACTGCTGTTCCAAGCCGGCAAGGACGGCGTGGGTTATCTGATCGACGAGGCCACGATGAACACCGATCACGCGGCCGTGTTCAAAGCGCAAGTCTGCAAAGGCAACGGCAGCTTCGGTGGAGACGCGTTCGCAAACGGCGTCCTCTACATCGCTTGCACCAACGGTACCCAAGCGCTCGCCTACAACGAAACCGCACGCACCTTCACGGCGCTGTGGCAAGGACCATCTGATGCTTTCGGGCCGCCGATCGTCTCAGCCGGGCTCGTCTGGACGGTCGCCACGGGAGGTTTCAAAGGCGGTGGGACCAAGCTCTATGGCCTGGAACCCGCGACCGGCAGCCCGCGCTACACCGAGACTCTGCCGAGCCCGGTCATCGACCACTTCGCTTCGCCAAGCGCGGCGGGCGGGCGCCTGTTCGTGGCGAGCGGATCGAGTGTGACGGCATATCAAGTCGCCCAACTACCGCCGACATCCAGCGGCCCGACCAACCCGACAAGCGCTCCGACAGGCTCAAGGACGGTCAAGGCCGAGGCGCCTACCCTCCTTGTGCGCACGCGTCTGCGCGCATCCAGGGCAGGGATCGTACATTTGGCGCTGCGGTGCACTATCAAGCAAGGCTCGTGCAAGGGCGCCGTCGCCATACGAGCGATCCTGACTATGAGGCGCGGCAGCGGACGCCATCGCACTTTTCAGACCGTGCTCGTTCTGCTTGCCAGCAAGAGCTTTGGCCCAAAGAAGGGCAGCTTCAGCTTGACCGTGCGCTTGGATCGCCACGCGATGACCCTCCTACGCCGCCACCATGACCACCTAAACGTGCAGGTGAGGATCTCCGCCCCGGGCTATCTCGCTAGGCGCGTGCAGGCTGTGCTGAGGTAGCTCGCTCGATCACCGCGGCCATCTCCGAGCGGAAGCGCTCGCGCCCAAAGCGCTCGGCATTCTGACGAACCGTTTGCTCATCCAGCTCGAGCCTCTCGAAGCGCTCGATCGCGTCGGCGAGCCCCAGCGCACTCTGCTGCTCGAACAGGACTCCGGTGCGCCCGTCGACCACGGTCTCCGAGGCGCCGCCGACTTCATAGGCGATCACCGGCAGGCCGGCCGCCTGCGCCTCGACTGGGACGATGCCGAAGTCCTCCTCGCCGGGAAACAGCAAAGCGCGTGCGCTGCCCATGAGCGCGTCTCGCTCGGCGTCCTCCACACGGCCGAGCAACTCGATCTCTGGATGTCCGGCGGCCGCCGCACGCACCGATGCCATCGCGCGCCCATCGCCGGCCACCTTCAGCGGGCGCCCCAGACGGGCGCAAGCGGCCACGGCAAGCTCGACGCGCTTGTAAGGCACGACGCGACCGAACACGAGATAGTGCTCACCCTGCTCGCGAGGCAAGCTCAGCAGACGCTCGACGTCGACCGGCGGGTTGACGACCTCGGCGCTGCGACCGTAGTAGCGCCGGATGCGATCGGCCACGTTGCGCGAGTTGGCGACGAACACGTCGGGCGAGGTGGCCCCCTCGACGTCCTGGCGGCGCAGGCGCCGCAGCATCAGCGGCAACGCGAGCCGCGTGAGACGACCGATCTCCTCGCCCTCGAGCAGGCTCTCGTCCCAGGCATAGCGCATCGGCGTGTGGCAGTAACAGACGTGTGGCACGCCCGCGGGAGTGCGAATGTTCTTCGCGCAGGCGTGGCTGCTGGACAGCACCAGGTCGAAGCTCGAGAAGTCAAATGCACGGTAGGCCCGGGTCATCAGTGGCAACAGCTTCGGATAGTGCACCTGCGCCCCCGGGATGCGGTTGAGATAGGAAGCGTGCACCGGCCGCTCGGTGACGATTGAAGGCCACGGCTTGGGGTCGTAGACAGAGGTGAACAGCTCGGCCTTGGGAAACATCTCGAGCAACTCGATCACGACGTCCTCCGAGCCGCCAGGAATCGTGAGCCACTCGTGCACGACGGCCACACGCGGAAAGCGCTCGCGCAGCCGCTCGACGGGCGTGTCGCTCATCTACTGCTCCTCGACCGCGGCGATGAAGTCCACTCCATGCGACCGCATATGAAGCGAGCACGCTTACGAGCCGTTCCAGATCGGCCCAGCCGGCGTCTGCCTCCCAACCCCAGTGCAACACGATCGGCACCCAAATCCCCCAGCACGCCTCGATCGCGTGCTCGACCGCCGGCAGGACCTCCGCTGCGTGACCGTAGAACGGGGCGTAGGCAGGGAGGTAGACGCTCTCGCCGCGCCACTGCGGCGTGCTCTGGAAACCCATCCGGCCGATCGACTCGGGACCACCGCACACCACCTTGAAGCGCCTGGACAATACGTCGTATTGGTTGGCGTCGAAGCGGTTGTAGGGCGGAACGAACACATCAGTGGACAGCCCGGCGCGCGCCAATTCAGCGAGGCCGGTGTCGAGCAGTTCGGTGGTTGCCTCGGCGCTCAGCCCGCACAGCTCGGAATGACGACGTGGAGAGGCGAAACGCGTGCGGTGCGTCAGTCCGTGTAGCGCAAAGGTCACGCGCTCACCTGCCAGCCGCGTGAGCATCGCGGTCTCACCGGCATCGAGCGGGCGCGAATCGCCGGCCTGTGAACCATCTCGATCCCGGGCCGCATCGTTGTCGAAATCGCGATGCCCCGCGTGCGCGCGGGGGCCATCGTGATTCGCGCCACCAGCGACGGGCGTGAGCGGCTCGTGGCTTACCCGCGGCAGTACGGCAAGCAGATAAGGCATCCCTGCCTCCGCCATGATCTCGTGGAAGCGCTCGAAGCGCTCGCTGCCGAAGTGCCGCGGATCGTCCCAAGCGCGGTAGTGGGGAAACTCGTCGACACGCACGAGAAAGCGGGGCGGCCCGCCGGCGCGTGAGCCAAGCACCGACCTGCGTGCGACCACCTGCGGAGCCGCGACTTGGCGCTCGTAGCCGATCCGGCCAAGCTTGTAGCCGACCTGCTGGGCAAGACGCAAAGGACGCGAGGGCACCTCGCGCACACGAGTGGCGGCGCGTACCACCGGCGTGTCGAGCTCGCTGTCGTGGACGACGCCGGTATTTAGCTCAGGCACGAACATCAGGCGCGCGGAGCGCGCCCCATCCAAATCCCTCCCAGTCCTCGGGCCTGGGATCATGTCGAGGATGGCCGATCCGCCACGGCTTCAGGGCCGCGACATTGTGTGTGTTGGTTTCGCCGACTGGGACACCGCCCTGCAGACTAACCAGCACCACCTGATGAGGCGACTCGCGGCCGAGAACAGGGTGCTGTTCGTCGAGTCGCTCGGCCTGCGCCGCCCACAGCTTGCCGGGCGCGACCTCGAGCGGCTTATTCGTCGCCTGCGCCGCGGATTGGGCGGCGCACGCGAAATCGACGGCCTGCACGTGCTCTCCCCGCTCGTCTTGCCGCTGCATGCCAACGCCCTCGTGCGAGCGCTGAACCGGCGCTTGCTCGGGACGTTCGTGCGGCGCGCGGCACGCAAGCTGGGAATGCGCCGGCCGATCCTGTGGGCCTATGTGCCGCAGGCCGAGTCGCTGCTCGAGGTGCTCCAACCGGAGCTCGTGGTCTACCACTGCGTCGATGACGTCGCCGCCCAACCGGGTATCGATGCGGCCTCTTTTCGCGCGGCTGAGACTCGCTTTGCCGCTCGTGCCGATCTAGTGTTGGCAAGTGCGTCGGGGCTGGCCGAGCGGCTGCGTTCCATCTCGGACAACGTGATCTATGCGCCCAACGTGGCCGACACGGCCTTGTTTGCCGACGCGCTCGAGGAGGGCCCGATCGATCCCGCGCTGGCCGCATTGCCCGCCCCGCGCATCGTGTTCACCGGCGCCGTCGTCGCCTCCAAGCTCGACATGGGACTGCTCGTCGCGCTGGCCAGGTCCAGGCCTTCATGGTCATTTGCGCTCGTCGGCCCAATCGGCCAGGGCGACCCAAGCACCGATGTGTCGGCGCTTGCGGCCGAGCCGAACCTACAGTTGCTCGGCGCGCGCACTTACGAGCAGTTGCCGAGCGTGCTGCGCGGAGCGGACGCCGGGCTAATCCCTTATGCGCGCAACCAGCTCACCGACAGCATCTTCCCGATGAAGGTCTATGAGTACCTGGCCGCCGGTCTACCAGTAGTCGCCACACCGCTACCCTCGCTTGACCGGAATCGATGCTGTGGCGGGCGCGCCGGATGCTGATGGCATCGCGCGATTGCTGGACGAGGCACTTGCCGAAGACACCCCCCAGCGTCGTGCCGAGCGCTCGCAAGCAGCGGCCGCCCACTCGTGGGAGGGGCGCATCGAGCAAATCGCCACCGCGATCGACGCTTTGCCGAAGGGCGGGAGAGACCTGCTTGTCACGACTCACACGCCCGCGCTGCGCTCGGGCCGCGATGTACGCACGTACGGCATCGCGCGAGCGATCGCGATGAACGCCCCTGTGACGCTGCTCTACGTGCGCTTTGGCACCGATCGGCCCGACGAGGCGTTCAGCTCGATCCCAGGTATCGAGCTACAAGAGGTGATCGCTTCACGCGGAGGACGGCGAGCGATCGCATATGTGAAGGCTCGGCTGAGCGGAGTGCCCAACGCCCTCGCGCGCGGCGTCTCCCAAGAGCTCACGGCAGCGGCGGTCCAGTTGACGAGCAACAGCGACTACCGGCGCGTGATCGCCGACGGACCGACCGCCGCCGCCGCGCTCGCGAGCCTCGCGCACAAGCGCCCGGTCATCTACAACGCACACAACCTGGAGTCGGCTTTCCGCCACGAACTCGCCGACGAGGACACTTCGCTGCGAGGCTTGCGTTCGTTCGAGCGGCGACTCTTGCGGCGCTCCAGCGAATCGTGGATGGTCAGCGAGGCCGACCTGCGTGGCGCGCGCGCCTTGTGCCCACAGGCAAAGCTGCGACTTGCGCCCAATGTGGTCGACGTATCCGCGATTCGCCCAGTCTTCGCGACGCCCCCCCGATCTGGCCTTGGGATAACCCCCAGATCTGGCCTCGGTTCCGCCTCCGAGCCACTTGCGACATCCGAGTCGGTACCGGCTTCATCCGAACCCGCGAGGACCGTGGCAACCGAGCCGGTGGCGATCTTCGTCGCCAACTTCGCCTACACGCCGAACCGCAACGCGTTGACGTTCTTGATCGAAGAGGTGCTCCCCCGCGCATGGCAGCAGCTTCCCAATGCCCAGCTCATGCTGGCCGGCGCCGGGCTGGAGCACCCCCCGAGCGAGGATGCGCGCGTGCGTGCGCTTGGCTTCGTAGAGAACCTTGCCGGCGCTTACGCGCAGGTGCGCTGCGCAGTCATACCGTTGCTGCAGGGTGGCGGCAGCCCGCTGAAGCTGATCGAGGCACTTGCCTATGGCCTGCCAGTTGTCGCCACCCCCCGCGCCGTCGCCGGGCTGGATCTCCAGGACGGCGTCGATTGTCTAGTCGCCGAGGGCGCGCAAGCATTTGCGGACACGCTCGTGCGTGTGTTGCGCGACGGCGCCCCGGCGGTCGCCCGTGCCGGGCGCCGGCTCGCCGAGGAGCGCTATTCGGTCGAGGCGCTGGCCGAGCTGCTGCAGCCTTGAGATAGTCGACTTGAGATAGTCGACTCGCGCCAGCCGTTCAAGCGCGACCAGCACCCTCCACGGAGAACAGCGTGCGCGTTCTACTGAGCGTCCATCCGCGAGTACCCGTGCACTTCTCCTGAGCAGTCCAAAAAGCCTCTGAGGGCCTAAAGAGCTGCCTCTGAAGCGCCGACAGGATTCTTGCAGCAAACAATCGAGGCGCAGGCGCGGACCACCAGATAGGCGCCCTCGCAACTTCCCGACAAAGGCACACCCGTCGCGAGGCGGGCTCGCAAAGCCAGGGGTCTCCAGCAGACAGCCCGGCTCCCGAAGGAGATGACTTCATGTTTACGTCCCACCCCCGCCCACGAAGGGCACGGGCTCAGCAGATTTTCACGCTGCTAGTGGTGACGTGCTTGACCCTGTTGGCGGTAAGCGCCGGCGCGGCAGCGCGCACGACCCAGCCAACCGCAACGATAAGTAGCGCTACATTGCGCAGCGCCATCGCCGCTCGCACGGCCGACAAGCGCACTCTCGCAAAAGACTCCAGCAAGCTCGCCACTTGCCTGCGCACAGACTTCCGCCACTGCGGTGGCCAGCGAATCACGGTCGTGCAGTCGCATGCCAAGCTGGCCGCGGCCGAGCGCTATGTGCTCAGCCTTTCGGCTCGTGTCGCCCGAGTCCGTCACACGCACAACCACAGCGGCCCCGGTGCTAGAAGCGGCGGCTCTACCAGCGGAAGCACTGTCACTGGCGGTAGCACGAGCGGCTCCAGCACCACAGGCACTGGTACTACTGGTACTACAACAGGAACTAGCACCACAGACACTGGTACCACAGGCAGCAGCTCCAGCACGAGTGGGTCTGGCACGAGCGGCAGCACCAGCGGTTCGGGCAGCTCGACCGAAGGCAGCGGCTCCACTACCGGCTCTGGCACAAAAACCTCACCCCCTACCGAAACGCCAACATCGACCTCCTCATCGTTCCAGCCGGGACTCAACTCGGGCTGGGAACCGGCATGGGACGTCGAAGGTGCAGCCAAGCTCGGCGCGAAAGTCGTCCGGCTCGATGTCTCCATTAACGACAGCACCAAGTCGATGGAATCGATTGTGGCCGACTACGCGGCCGAGGGCATCCAGGTCGAGCTACTGGCCGATTTCAACGCCGCCTTGCCAACCCCAGCCGAAGCGACCAACGTCGCAAGCTGGGCGAAGACCTTTGGTCCTGGCGGCAGCTTCTGGACCAATCACTCCAACGGCCAGCTCGCTGTCAAGATGATCGAGTTCGGCAACGAGACCAGCTACTCATACCAATTCGCCGACGATTCCACCGCGGGCTACGCAAGCCGTGCCCAGACGTACGCCCTACGCTTCAAGGAAGCCGCGACCGCCGTTAGCGCAGCCAACCCCGGCGTCGGCATGCTCGCCCAGGGAGACGCTGGAAATGCCGGGTCCACCTGGATCTCCAATATGTTCAAGGCCGTCCCGAACCTCGGGCAGTATGTCGCCGGATGGACGATTCATCCCTACGGCCCAGGCTGGCGCTCACGCTTTGAAGCCCTAATTCAGGAAACAGCAGCTCAGGGAGCACCGTCGAATATTCCGATCGATGTCACCGAGTGGGGCCTCTCAACCGACAACGGCAAATGCCTCACCGAAAACTACGGCTGGAACGTGTGCATGAACTACAACGAAGCCGGTGAAGTATTGACCCGTACGGTGAGCGAAATGCGCCAGATGCTTGGCAGCCGAATGGGACTGTTCATGCTCTACCAGGTCCGCGACAAAGTCGTCCCTGGAGCAAGCAACAACCGCGAGGAATACTTCGGTGCCCTGCAACACGAACTTGCGCCTAAGGGTGCCTACACCGCAGCCGCCCAAACGCTGATGGCAAGCTGACATAATCGCCTGAGTGGGTATTCGCACAGCGCCTGACCCAGACTCCGAAGTAATAGTCTCAAAGCCCGCCGTGACCGCCTTTGGGTGGCCGGCGGGCTTTCGCTTGTCGAGGGCCGGCCAAGTCGTTCTCGCGCTGACCGTAGCCGCGGCCGCGTTGAGGTTCGCCACGCTCGACGTGCAGAGCATCTGGCTCGACGAGTCCGCGACGATCCTCCTGGTACAACGGGGCTTCGCGGGGATGCTCTCGCATCTGTCGGCCAGCGAGTCGGCCCCACCGCTCTACTACGTGCTGATCTGGGCCTGGACCAAGGTCTTCGGGCTCGGCGTCGTCGGCTTTCGGTCCTTCTCCGCCCTGGTCGGCACGCTCACGGTCCCGGTCATTTACCTGGCGGGCCGTCGGGTGTCCACGCGTGTCGGGATCTGGGCCGCCGCAATCGCCACTGTCAACCCGGCGATGTACTACTACTCGCAGGAGGCACGTTGCTACGCGCTGCTGATCTTCTTTAGCGCAGTCGCGTTCGTGTTCTGGCAACGCGCGCTGGATGACCCGGGAAAGCGAAGTCTTGGCCTCTGGGCCGGCGCTTCGATCCTCGCGGTTCTCACGCACTACTTTGCCGCGTTCCTGTTCATCCCTGAGGCGATCCTCCTCGTCCAAAGTTGCGGGCTGCGGCGCCTGCTTGTGCCGGCTGGCGCGGTCGTACTTGTCGGCTTTGCGCTGATGCCGCTTGCGGTGGCCCAACACGGCAACGGACACAAGTCGGAATGGATCGAAGAATCGTCGTTGATATCCCGGGTCGCCGAGACGGCGAAGCAGTTCCTCGTCGGGCTCTACAGCCCGCTCGAGGTCTTCACAGCCCTGATCGGCGGGCTGCTTGCGGCAGGCGCAATCGTCCTGGTAATACGCCGCACCGGCGATGCCGAGCGCAAGGTCGCGCGCAACGTCGCAATCGTGGCCGCCTCGGCGCTCGCGTTGCCTCTGGCGTTGGCCATCACCCACGTACTCGACGTCTTCGACGGGCGCAACATGATCGCCGACTGGGTCCCTGTGGCCGTCCTGATCGCGATTGGCATCGGTGCGAGCAGGGCCTCCCGTGCCGGTGCGCTGATCGGCGTCTGCTTGTGCACCCTGTTCCTTGGCGTGGTCGTGTCGATCAACCTGATTCCCGGCTACCAGCGCGACGATTGGCGCGGTGCAGCACAAGCATTGCCGTCCAGGCACGCCTCTGACCGGATCATCATCGCGGAAGGATATTCGTGGTATCCGCTGTCCGTTTATCTGCCAGGCGCACAACCGCTCACGAGCACAACGTTCTCGACACGGGAACTCGATTTCATCGCATTGCGTGCTCGTCGTACCGGGCGCTCACCGTCACCACCGGTGATACCGACTCAGCCACCGCGAGGCTTTCATTTGGTGGGCATTCGCGATACCGAAAGCTATGCCGTAACGCGCTTCCTGGCGCCACAAGCCACAGTCGTCACCCTCGCGGCACTCAGACGTTTGAGCCAGGAACCTTACGCCGAAGCCATCCAACAGCGCTGAGAGCGAGCCCTAAACAGCCGTCCTGGCTCGCGGCGTTTGACTATCGGCAGAGGCATCCAACAGCGCCAACAGCCCCACCTGCGCGCTGAGGAGAACGGTGAATCGAGGATCTATGCCAGTGAAGCTGGCAGTCGTCTCGATCACAAGGAGACCGACAATGGCACACAGTGACGCAAGCCCGAATGCACGCAGCATCGGCTCGTGACTACGCCGCCACACTCTCCATGCCAGCAGCGCGACACCAGCGAGAAACAGGACATAGGCAAAGATGCCGAGGATTCCGAGCTTGAGCCAGTACCACAGCGCGGCGAAGTGCACATATTGCCGGCCTTCTTCGTGTTCGACCGACAGCGGCTGCACGGTCGCCTGCCAGGGAATGCCAAGGCCGATGCCGGTGATCGGGTGCCGACCCAATTCACCGAGAACGTTGGCGCGCTCGTCCAGCCGATACCGGTCCTCGACGTTGGTCGTCAGTTGGGAGGGAGCAAGCGATTCGACACGTTTGACGACCGGCAGCTGTGCTTGGAAGTTGATCGACCCTAGCAACAGGATCGCGAGAGCCGTCACGAGGCCGGTCGGCAGGAGCATGCGGCGTCCGACGGGAGAGATGCCCAGCAGCAGGATGAGCAGTATCCCGAGCGCCGTCGCGATCCAAAACGAGCGCCTGTAGGACAGCACGATCGAGGCAATCAGCAAGGGGCTGCCTAGCAACATCCACAATGGCGGGCGGGCGCGCGCAACCACCGCCGCGAAGATGGCGAGCAATGCGATCATGATCAGCCAGTTCGCCGCCGGTTCGTAGTAGGTAAGAGTAGAGCTGCCTTCGATCGACTGGCCGTAGTGCCCAGCCACCTCGATCAGCCCAAGCAGCGCCTTGACGATCGCCAAGGCCATGAGTCCGCCGAGCAGGACGCCAACCTGGCGGCGGTCGATCTCCAGGTTTGCGATCGCAATCGGCAGCAGCAACAGATAGCTGAGCACGTTCTCCAAAAGCACAACCGAGCGCCAGCTCTCCCCCGCCGCATGGCCGGTCACCGCGCCCGCCACCATCGCCAGCAGCAGAATCGCCACGCCGGGTAACAGGACCCGGGGAATCGCGATCACTCGACGTCGACGGATGGCGTCGATTCCGACCGAGATAACCACCAATGCGACGAGCACGTCGAGCGGCGTCAGGCCCTTGTAGATCTGAACGTAGAGGTTCGACGTGAAGTGCAGAAAGCCAAACGTGGGACCCTCGCATACCGCCGCCAGGCCGACCACCAGGCAGGTCAGCAGAACCGGTCGATAAAGCAGGATCAGAACAACGGCCAGAGCGAGCGGGGCCAGCAGTCCAGCCACTCCGTCTTTGTGGGCCACCAGCAACGCAAGCAGCGCGGTGACGCAACTCGCGGCGGCAGCGAGTCTCAGCTCACCGGCGTCGAGCGAGCGTAGACGCAGACGCCGAGCCGACATTGCGATTCAGAATCCTTAGCGCACCGGACGTCGCAGGGCTGCAACATCGGCCGCGGGCGATGGGTTTTCTGCAGCCAAGTCGGAGGCCGCCGGAGCATTGGCAGCATAGGCTTCATAGCCATAGCGGCTTGCGTCGGTGAGACCGGTGACGACAAGCCCCACCGGCTCGACCAGATGCTGATCGAGGATCGCGCGAGCACGACTTACCTCCTCGCGCGTCGTGCGTCTGACGCGGGCAACCACGAGCACGGCGTCGATGGACTGGTTGTTGAGCAGTATCTGGGCGTCGGCGACCGGATTGAGCGGGGGTGCATCGATGATCACCAGAGTCCCGGGACGAGTCAATCCGGCCAAGATCTCGACGATTCGCTGCGTGCCCAGCAACTCGGAAGGGTTGGGCGGAAGACGCCCGGCCGGCAAGACCGTGAGACTGGGAAGGTCATCGAATGGTCGAACCAGCAGGTCTTCGACATCTACCCCCTGCGCGAGCGCTGCGGTCAGACCGTCTCGTGGGCTCAGATCGAAGTGGGTGGCCAGAGTTGGGCGGCGCAAATCGAGCTCGACGAGCACCGTGTCCCGGCCTGTCAGCGCGACTGCATGCGCGAGATCGACAGCCACCGTGGTCTTACCCTCCCCAGAGACAGCGCTAGTCACCAGCAGCGTGTCGAGCGGACGCGCCACCGCGGCGAAGTCCAATGCGCTGCGCAAGATGCGGTAAGGCTCGAGTGCAGCCTCGCGCTGGCGTGCGTCGGTTGCGCCAAAGGCCGTTTGCGGCACCCCGACGAGTGCCGGCACTCCGTAGCCTGCCTCGAACTCCTCGATCGTTCTGATTCGCCTGTCAAGCGTCTCGAGCAGGAACACCACCGCAAACGCCACCGCCAGGCCGAGAAGCAGCCCTATCACGATCGTCGTCTTCAGGCTGGTGCCAGTCGGCGAGGTCGGCAGTGTCGCCCGACTGATGATGTTCGCTCCGCCCCCAGCCACCGCCCTCAAGCCTCCAAGCCGCTGTTCGGATTGTTCGAGCGCTACTCGAGAGGCGGATCCGGCCGGCAAAGCCGCGATCTGTTGGCGAAGTTGGCGCTGAGCTTCTTCGATGCTCGCGACCTGTGCAGCAGACTTGAAGGCGATGTACTGCGTGGCAAACGCATTGGCGAGCCGCGTGGAGGTGATTGGATCGCCTGTTGTGGCCGTGAAGTGCAGCACGTTGGCATTCGGCGCCGTTTCGACGCTCACATCAGCCAAAAGGGCGCTTTCGGATACCGATATGTTGAGTTGTTTGCGAACTCCCTGCGCGACTTCAGAGGAGTGCGCAACCAGAACTTCGGTTGCCGCGTCACGAAGTGGTTCTCCGCTTGTGGAAGGGCTCACCTGCAATGCTGCGTCTGGCAGCGTCGTCGCCTGGAAGGCCACGCTGGCCGTGGCCGCATACGACTTGGCCGTCCGCTCGTGACGCACCACCGCGACGAGCAGACACGCGAGCACGATGCCCACGATCAGCGGCCAACGACGCTTTATGACGCTTGTGGTGCTCGCGAAGCTCTCGCTGTCTCGAACGCTGCCCAACCGATCGGGCGCGCTCACGCGAGCAGTCCCTGGGGAGAGTGTGCTGAGTAGATCGCAGGCGAGATGCTCATCCTTGGCCCTTCATCGTCCACGTCCATGCGTGGCTTGAGGGCCAAGATGCTTGGAGATCGACGAACCAACCGTATAAACGCCCATGAAGTGATGTATTCCCAGTCTGCACCCATCCTAATTCGGCGTCGATGATCGCTGTCCTGGCTCGTCGCCTGGGTGTGCCCCCGCAATCTCTACCCGCTTGCCGGTGTAGCATGCCGCCCGCATGGGTTCACGTCTTCAAACGGGTCGTGTCGTCGTCAGGAAAACCGTGTTCTCAACTGCTGAGCGCTTGGGCAAGGAGCGGCAGTTGCGTGAGGCCATAGGGCGCATGCGTGAGGCGCGCTCCGTGTTCAACCCAATGGAGCGTAGGGAGCTGCGTGACGAGCACGCTCTGCATGTGGTGTTGGCGGCTGTGTTGAGACACGACTCTTGCGCTGTGGACGTGGGCGCCAACGAGGGAGCCGTGCTCGACTCGATCGTGCGGCTGGCGCCTAACGGACGGCACATCGCGTTCGAGCCGATCCCACAATTGTTCGAGGAGCTCGTGAGCCGCTTCCCAAGCGTAGACGTCCGTCGAGCCGCACTCTCGAACACGACAGGAACCACCAGCTTTGCGCATGTCATCGGTGCGCCCGCGTACAGCGGACTGCGTCAGCGCGGCGATCTACCACCAAGCGCAAGCAGCGTCCAGCAGATCGAGGTCAGCACAGAACAACTCGACGACGTCCTTGCGGACGGACCGATACCGAGTCTTCTCAAGATCGACGTGGAGGGCGCCGAGCTGAGCGTCCTGTTGGGGGGGCTCGAGACACTCCAACGACATCGCCCGTTTGTCCTGTTCGAGCATGGCGCCGGCGGAGCGGACCTGTACGGCACCCACCCCAACGAGGTATTCGACCTCCTCACCAAAGCCAAGCTGCGAATCTTCGACCTGGAGGGAGCAGGCCCGTACTCGCGTGAGCAATTCGCGGCTACGTTCACGGAGCCGATCTGGAATTTCCTCGCGGCCCCCGGATAGGACCGGCTGTCGAGAGCTGCGCCATGACCCAAGAGTTGCGCGACCACGTAGTCCAATACATATACGTGCACTCCCCAGGGGAGGAAATGCGCTATCCGACCAGCCGCACCAACATCGGTCCTGGAAGACTCGCGATGCGCTACGTCGAATGCGCACTCGTGCAGGCGGCATCGTTGCGTTTCAATAACGCCGCGTGCCAGATCACTCTGGTCACGAACTTGACCGATGAGCGTGTACTTGGGCGCCGCGGAGCGCTCCTGCTACAGCGACTGCGCTCGCTCGGCGTGACAATCGCGCACGCTGAGTACGACCATCGTCCGATGGGCACCCCGGCGGGCTTCTATGCCTCTCGGTATGTGCTCGACGCGATCCGAGCCACTGCAAGCGACTCCGTCGAGCAACGGCTGTGGCTTGTGGACGTCGACTGTGTGTGGATCGCCCCCGAGCGAATCTTCAAGGCATTCCCAGGCACGGGTTCGGTCGGCTGTATCCAGATGAGCTACGACATAGACTGGGATCGTACCGGCCGTACGCGAGCAACCTTGGAGCGACTCGCGAGGACGCCGGTCCCACGAGAGAATCCACCGCCGTGGGTGGGGGGTGAGCTGCTCGCCGGACGGGGGAGCGATCTGCTCGAGCTTGTAGAGGCGTGCGAGGAGACCGATCGCGAGATCGAGCGACTTGGCAATGCGCTTGGCACAGAGGAGCAGCTACTGACAGTCGCCGGTGCGCTCGGGCGCGTTTATTTTCAAGACCTGAGCTACGTAGGACGACGCATCCTCACCGGGCCGCGCCACAGCGGAGTTAATCCTGATGATCCTTGCACCCTCGGGTTGTGGCATCTTCCGGCCGAGAAGGGTCTCGGCTTCCGCCGAGCCGCCAACGCGATCCTGCGCAAGCGCACCAGCTCGTTGCAACGTGACTTGACAGATCCTAGAAGGGCGATGCGACGTTTCAACGTGAATAGCGGCAGATGGACAGCAAGGCGAGCTCGCGACGATGGCTGGCTGACCCTAAACCGCATGTTCGAGCTCGTGCTCGCACGCCTACCCGGAAATCGCTAGTACATCTTCCGGCTGCCACCAGCCAACCATCGAGCTATAGATAGCTTCATAACGACGCGCCATCAGCGCATCCGTGAAGCGTGTCTTGGCGAGCCTACGAGCACGCTCGCCCATACGCTCACGCAGAGCGCCATCCTCGAGCAACTCCCGAAGACGCGCTTGCAGGGCGCCGACGTCCTCGACCTGCACCACGTAGCCGGTTTGGCCGTCGTCGACAACCTCGCTGACGCTCCCGACATCGCAAGCGACGACCGGCAACCCGGCGTGCATCGCCTCGAGTATGCCGAGCGGCATGCCCTCCCAACGCGACGGCAGCGCGAAGATGTCGAAGCCCCCTAGCCGCGCGGGCGCGTCGTCGACCCAGCCGGTGATCTGCAAGCGCTCGGCGACACCAAGTTCGGTAGCGAGCGCTTCGAGCGCCGAGCGCCTCGGTCCGTCCCCGACCAACACGAGCCTGGCCGGTGACAAGCCAGGAAGGGCGCGCAAGAGCAGGTCATACCCCTTTTGATCCGTCAAACGGCCGACCGAGCCGATCACGAGCGCACGACGCCCGTCAGGCTCGTCATCCACTCTCGATCGAGGCCCAGGACGCGAGATGGGCGGCACACCGTTTGGCACCGAGCCGATGGTGTTGCTTGGAAGTCCGACCATCTCCTCCACTCGACGCGCCGAGCGCTCGCCGACGGACACATGCTTGTCGAGCCTTCGCGCCAACAGCCTCCGGCCGAGGCGTCGTGTGCGAGGGATCGCCCCGGAGACCGGTAGATGATCGACAGCAAGCACGCATACGCCGCGGTCGAGCACACCCACGAGCTCTCCATATGCGCAGGCCCACGGCCATGCCTGGTTGCAATGCAGCACGTCTGGCGCAAATGCGCGGATCGCAGCGCGATGCTCCAGGAAAGCGCCCAAGTCGCGTGAACCCCGCGGAGATTTGATCGAGATTGGGACGGCGCCCCGCCGGTGGGAGGCAATCTTCTCGGCAACCGCCAGGTCGGTGGCAAGCACACCGACCTCGATCTTCCCTCCGAGTGCACCGAGCAGGTATCCAAGTGCCAGCTCGGCCCCTCCAACCGATCCGGAATCGGTGTAAGCAAGAAGCCTCAGTGGACGAGTCGTGCTCATGGGAGCATGCGCTGATAGAGATCGACGACCGGTGCGGCGGCCACCAGCGGTGTGTGGTGCTCGCGAAACGTCTGGTGGGCAGCGTCTCCGGCTGCGCGCCGTGTCGCTGGATCATCGAGCAATGCAACTAGGGCATCGGCGAGCCGTATATCGTCAGTCTCGACGGTGACACCGTCGAGACTGACGAGCCCCTCGGCTCCCTCGGGGGTCGTCACGACGGGCACTCCGAGCGCCAGTGCCTCGAGCACCTTCACCTTTACACCGCTGCCGGCTGTCAGGGGATAGGCAAGAACTCCCAGCTCCCTCAAGAAACCGCTCGCCGAGGGAACAGTCGCTCTCCACTCGACCCCGGCCTGATCGGGTAGATGCGGGAACTTGGCGCGTTCCATGTCCTGCCCGGCGAGCAGCAGCCTGGCATCGTGGCGGCGTTCCTTCACTAGCGGCCAGACACATGTGAGGAGACGCTCGACAGCGCGCCTTGTCGGAGGCCAGCGCGCCGTGCCGATGAGCCCGGCGACCGGCTCTGTGAGCTTTGCTCTCGGCGCGTAATAGTCGGGGTCCAGCGCCAAGGGCGCCACACTGACGTCTGCCCCAGGCGCGGAGACGCTTAGCTGTTGTGCGACCTCCGGCGAGTTGGCAAGCAGCCAGTGAGCCTGGCTGCGAACACTCATCTCGGCGCGCAGCAACTCGATCGAGATACGGCCCTCACGACTCCAGGGTCCGGTTATCCTGCGGTCGCGGCGTGTGAGAAAGTGCAGTTGCACGACCGTGGGCTTCTCCACGATTCCGAGCGCAACGGCAGTTTGCGCCTCGACGAAATGGACGATGTCCACCTCCCGAGAGAGTTCTCTCAAGCGCTCGGCGAATGGTCCCCGCGCGAGCATGCTCTTGGGATGCAACAGCCGTTCACGACGTGCCTGCGCACGGGTGGGACGATCGACGGAAACCATCTCCAGCGAGAGACCCTCGGCCAGATCTTCGAGTGGCGCGTTGCCGATATTCGGGGCCAGCGCCTGGTAGTCCACGCCTCGACCTCGAAGGCCCCGAAACAGGCCAATCGCACACCTGGCGGCGGCGGTGCCCTCCGGTTGCGGAGGAAACGGCAAGACAACCAAGACACGCAAGACTGCGAGAGTATGGCGCAATGTTGACGAGAGCGATGGCTCTGCCCAGGCGTCTGTTGCACGGGGGTGCGGCCGGCGACGCGGGAGAGGCGGGGGGCCAGCGCATCGCCTCCAACGTAATGGTGCAGCTCGTCGCCCGGGCAATCACGATGTCAATCAGCGTGGTGACGGTCTCGCTCACGGCGCGCACGCTGGACCCGACTGGATATGGCGTGTGGAACGGTGTCTCGAGCTACGTAGGTCTCTTTGGCGTACTCACCGACCTCGGCTTCACGACAGCAGCTATGCAGCGAATGGCCGCCGAACCAGAGCGTGAGTCGGAATGGCTGGGGGCGCTCGCGGGCGCCCGCACAGCTCTCTCGATTATCGCGATGGCCCTCTGCGCGCTGTCGATCCCGCTCTTTCTGACAGACACCTACGACACCTACACCGTCGCCTACATCCTGACGTTGACGATCCTCTCGACGGGGGCCGCGACATTGATGTCGGTATTCCAATCGCGTCTGCGCTCAGGACTCGTGCTCTCGTTCACAGTGCTGCAAGCATTCATCTGGCTGGGGCTCGTGGTGACACTCGCCGCCACGCATGCTTCAGTGATCGGCTTCGCGGCTGCCTACACAGCGCTCATCGCCTTCATCGCCGCGCTACAGATCGGGACCACTCGCAGACTCGCTCACATCGCTTGGCGCGCGGGCAGGCAGCTGTGGCGGCCCTTGTTGAAGGTGGCTGTGCCTCTGGGTATCGCCGGCATCCTGATCACGATCTACTACCAAGTCGACTCTGTGCTGCTGCTACAGATAGCCGGCCCGCGTGAAGCGGGTGTCTACGGAGCGGCCTACGGATTCCTCAGCCCGCTTGCGTTCCTCCCGGGGGCCGTGATGTCCTCGTTCTTCCCAGTTCTCTCAGCTGTGCACAAGCAGAACCCCGACCGAGTGCGACGGCTCGTGCAAATCGCGGCCGACTCGATGGGCGTCATATCGCTTCCGATCCTCGCGGGAACGATCGCCCTCTCAGATCAGATCGTGCACCTGCTCTACGGCTCGGAATATGCAAGCGCGGGAGGGCTGCTCCCCATTCTCATGATCGCGTTCGTCTCGATCTGCTTCGGATCATTGGCAGGCTTCCTGGCGCCGATCCTCAACCTGCAATGGCGCCTGGCGATCTACTCAGGCATCGGCGCCGTGGCAAACGTGATCTTGAACGTCGTTTTGATCCCCTCCTACGGAGCATATGGATCGGCCTGGGCAACCGTTGCGACCGAGATTCTCACGATGACTTTGATGCTCGGCACAAGCCTGCACGCACTGCGCCTGCGGATTATCCCGTGGAGGCTTCTGCGAACGCTGGGCCTGGCGGGCGCGATGACGAGTGTGACGATCCTCGCCCGACCTCTCGGCCTGGTCCCGGCAGGCGTCATCGGCGTGTCCTTCTACGTGGCCGGACTGTTCGCGCTGCGAATCGTCTACCTCGACGAGCTTCGCGCGCTCAGAACTCAGCGTAACTAGGATTCCTCGGTGTCCGCCGACGAAATGATCACCGACGTCAGCGCGCTGGAAGCGATTTACGACGAGTGGGACACGCTTGCGGTTATATGCAAACAGCCGCTGATGAGCCCGGCTTGGCAGTTGGCTTGGTGGCGCCACGTGGCGCCACCGCATGCCCTGCCGCGAGTCGTCGCGGTCCGCGACGGACCGAGGCTCGTGGGGTTGGCACCGTTCTTCGTGGAATCGCATGGACGGCGGAGCCGCGTCGACTACCGCCTGCCAGGCATCGACCTGGCTGTGCGGCTCACCCCACTAGCCCTCCCGGGACGTGAGTGGCAGGTCGCTCAAGCGATCGGCAGGGCCCTCGATCGTGCCAAGCCACGACCCGATCTGATCGCCCTAGAGGGCTTGCCGCTCGCCTCCCATTGGCCGGTTGCCCTGCGTGATCGCTGGCCCGGAAGGATGCGACCCACAACTCGCTGCTATGCGATACACAACTGTCCGATCGTCTCGCTCCAGGCACCCTCATACGATGATTGGCTCGCGGCCAAGAGCGCTCACTTCCGTGAACGAATGCGAAAGGTGCGACGAAAGTTCGAGGCAGCTGGAGGCTCGATCAGGCTCTCCACGAGCGAGACGCTGCGCGCGGATGTGGCCACATTGGTGCGACTGCACACGAAGCGATGGGAGTCGCTGGGAGATTCCAAACTTGTCGCGATGGGCGAACGCATACCCGCGATGTTCGAGGACGCCGGAAAGGCATTGATCGAAGAAGGGCGCTTCCGTCTAATGGTCCTGGAAGTTGACGGCGAGCAGATATCCGCGCACCTTGCGCTCGCGGCCGGAGGCGAGGTGCTGGCGCTCAACGGAGGCTGGGACGAGCGCTGGGCACGCCTCAGCCCGACGGTAGTTTGCAGCCTGCACCTGATTCAGGAAGCAATCGCGCATGGCGATCATAGGATCGATCTCGGGCTAGGCGAGCAGTCCTACAAGCGACGTCTCGCGGATGGAGACGACCCAGTGGCATGGGTGATAGTCATGGCCCCTGGCCGACGCCTACCTCTTACCGCGATCAGGACTGCGCCGCTGTTGACACGCTATGCGGCGCGCGATGCCGCCAAGCGGGCTCTCGATCCCGCCCAGCTCGACTGGCTTCGATCGCTGCGCCAACGCCTTCACGCAAGACTTGGGTGAATCGAGGATGGAGACTGAGCTGATCGTCGATTCGACTAGGCTGGAAGAGATCTCGTCGGCGTGGGAAGATCTCGTCGAGGTCGCCGGGCCGCCGTTGGCTCATCCGGCGTGGATGCTGGCATGGCTCCATCACCTGGCGCCAAAGGGCACGCAAGCACGGGTAGTGGCGGTCCACGAGCGCGACCGCCTCGTCGGCTTGGCGCCGTTCTTTGTGGACTCGACCCACCATGGGCGAGTCGACTATCGGCTGTTTGGCAGTTCAGGGACCCGCATCTCACCGCTCTCACTGCCTGGTCGAGAGTGGGAGGTCGCCAGCAGCATCATGCAAGAACTCGCGCAGGCCGATCCGCACCCTGACGCGATCGCATTGGAGGGAGCGGCGCTGGCATCCCACTGGCCGATGGCGCTACGCGAAGGCTGGCCGGGACGCACACGGCCGATCGTGCACCAGTACTTCGTCCAGGCTTCACCGACGATTTCGCTTGACGCCAAGTCCTTCGAGACATGGCTTGCCGGCAAGAGCTCGAGCTTCCGTAAAGAGATGCGCCTGCACCGCAGACAGCTCCAGGCCGCGGGCGGGAGCTGGCGCGCAAGCACGCGACAGACACTCCAACAAGACATCGTCACATTCATGCGCCTGCATACATTGCGCTGGGAGAGCCGCGGACAGTCAAGCCTGGTGGCATATGGGGAGCGGATGACGGCGATGCTCCAGGCGGTGGCCGAGGCGCAGAGAGAGACCGACCCCATACAAGTCTGGATCGTGGAGATCGACGGTGAACCGATTGCCGCGCAGCTGTGCGCCGCTGCCGGTGGAGAGATTCTGCTCATGAACGGTGGTTGGGATGAGCGCTTTGCCAAGCTCAGCCCAGCCAGGCTCGCCGAGCTTGCGGCCCTGGAGGACGCTTTCGCTCGTGGCGAGCGCCGGGCCGATCTGGGAGCCGGGGAGCAACCCTCGAAGCTGCGGCTTGCCGATGGTAACGATCCGATCGCGTGGACGATCATCCTGCTCCCAGGACGTCGACTGCCCCTCGCCTATGCTCGCTCGGCGCCAATGCTTGCCGGCCGACGAGTACGTGAGAGTGCAAAGCGTGTCCTGAGCGACGAGCAAGCCGAGCGTGTCCGCAAACTGCGCCGGGGGCTCTCCTGGTTATGACTCGTGCTCGCAAAATAGCCACGGGCAACGATTGGCCCCATATTGTGATACTCGACCCATTCAACGCCGGGCTGGCAATGGCTCGACGGATGGCTCGCCTTGGCGCGCAGGTCACGATGCTCGTGGACCCGGATGACTTGTTTGTGAATCACACCCGCAGCGCCCATAGCGTCGTCGAGCCGTTTGACCCAGACGGCACTTCGTGGATAGCGAGGTTGTGCGATATGGCTGCAGCAGCCGAGCAGATCGTCGTGTTGCCCGCAACCGACCGCAGTTGCGAGCTGCTTGTAAACACCGCTCGACAGCTGCCGGCCAACGTTCACCTTTTCGAGCGGAGATCGACGGGCGCGCATATGGCACTGATGGACAAGCGGCAGGCCGACGAGATCGCACGTCGGGCCGGTGTCCGCGTGCCGTGGACCATGCAAGTCAACAATAGGGCCGAGCTGGCAATCGCGACGCGCGAAGCGCCGTGGCCGTGTGTCGTAAAGCCGATCCTCTCGCATGAGTGGCGTGGCCTCTACGGAGGAGTACGCGCATTCCTGGTCGCCGATGCCCAAGAGGCAGAGTTTCAGCTAATGAGGCCTCTGCGCGATGGGGTTGGAATGCTGTTGAGCCAGTACATTCCAGGCGGAGACGACGATGTCGAGGAGGCGATCGTCGTGCGTCTAGCAGACGGAAGCTACCCAGTGCAGTTCGGCTGTCACAAGCTCCGTCAACACCCACCCGGGTTCGGCGTGACCGCCGTTGGAGAAGCCTCAACGCTTCCCGAGACGATGGCGTTGGCCAAGCGCGTACTCGACGAGGCCGGTTTCGTCGGCGTGGCTGGAGTCGAGGCAAAGCGTCACAGTGAAACGGGTAAGCGCTGGTTCTTGGAGGTCAATGTACGAATCCCAGGCCAATGGGGCTTGGGTGACTCGTGTGGCGTACAAGCCACTCCGAGGTTGATCAAGGCGCTCCAGGGTCATTCTGTCGGGCCACAGCCGTCTTTGCGCGAGGGTGTGCGCATCGTATTTCCCGATATCGACGCCCATGTGATCAGACCCACACTGTCGGCCGCGCCTATGTTTAGCCGTCCCGGGATCGCGTTGCGCATGATGGGTGCCTACCTTGGAGCACGCAATTTTGGATTGATCGACGTGCGCGATCCGGGTCCAGCCCTCGCCTGGGGGGGCCTGCTAGTCCGTCGACGCTTGACTCGTCCACCGACGCTTGACTCGTCCACCGACGCTTGACTCGTCCACCGACACCTGGCCCACCGCCAATGCCTGACCATCGACTCGCATGGCTCCGCCTCGAAGGCACGATCGACTGATTGTCAAAAACTGACTAGAAGGCCCAGCGGAACAGGGGCGTGCGCCGACTGCGTATACCCTGGACAAGCGCTGGGGCTGTGTAGGCCGTACCGACAACGAAACGCATCGCGGGGCCAAAGCTCTCCGCTGCTGGGGCGCCCACGAAATGCAGGCCGGGGATCGAGGACTCGAGGCCGCGACCGAGTAGCGGCGATCCCTCCACTGTTTGCAGGCTCGAAGCGAGTCCACCTTCCAGGAACGGGTAAGCGTGAACGTCGATTTTATAGCCGGTTCCCAATAGGACGTGGTCGACCAAGCGCGTGGACCCATCGTCTAGGCGCAGAAGCACGCGACTATCCTCCTCCCGCGCCGCGACGATCTCGCGGCCGAGCGCGAACTCAACCGTGCGAAGGCGATCGGGCAGCCATCCGGCGCCCGCCGGACGAATGCAGCGATAAGTGAGCGGCGTCCGCAAGGCACGCGGGAAATGGCGCAGCACGTCTGGCGCCGCTCCAATCCAACTGGATATGCGTCCGCCTACCTCAGTCGGCGCGGGGCGCCAATGCAAGCCGGTGCGTGCACGCCATGTTTGCTTCGCCGGCGTTTTGACCGCAGGCACAAAACTGCTCCCGCCGGCACCTTTGATGTCGCTCCAATTTCCAAGCCAGACGATCTTCCGCGCCCGTCCTAGAACCGCAACGTGTGCTCCGGCCTCCGCGAGCAGAGCGGCCGACTCCAGAGCGCTCTGCCCCGTGCCGACTACCGCGACCGACTTGTCGGCAAACGTCTCGATCGCCGAGCAGTTCGATGCATGCGAGACCAGGCTGGACGGGAGGTCGGCAAAGGCTTGCGGTATGTGTGCGAAGGGACCGAGCCCTGCAGCGACTACCACGCGGCCCACTGTCATCTCCGCGCCGTCCGAGAGCGTCAGATCGAACCCGGTTTTGCCACACCGTACCGAGACAACCATGCGTGGGTCGAGGTCGGGCACAGCGTGCTCCTTGAACCACATCCCATAGTCGATGAAGTCGCCGATAGGCAAGATCTTGGCGATCTCGCGGCGCTCCGCGACACCCCACCGCGCCAGAGACAGTTCGTCCCTCGGCGAGCATATGCTCGAAGCCGCCGGCGATGAGCGCAACCACATCCCAGCGGGCATCGTGTCTCTCCAAAAGGCCAGGGGATCACCGAAGGCGACTGTTGGAATGCCCGCATCGCGCAAGTTGGCGACCGCCGACAGTCCATGTGGGCCCGCACCGATAACGGCAACCAGAGTCTGCGAAGGAGAGGACGTGTGCGTAGTTGAGATGACTTGGGAGTTCCGTGGTGAGCGCTATATGAGCGCCAGTGCGGACGAGCGCTCTCTCAAGCTTCGTCCGAGCATAGCGCCGGCTTGAGCCGCCGATGTCGACGAGCCGCGGTGCATCTGGGCAGAACAACTACCGTGCAACGCCAAGCGCATCTTCGACAGAGGCCAAGGTTCTCTGAGGATCATGGCTTTCGCGCGTCAGCGATCTTGCGCGCCTACCCTCCCGCTCACGGCGATCGGGGTCTTCGCCGTAGTCGGTGATAGCCCTCGCAAGCGCCGAAGGATCGTGGGAAGGAGAGACGATCAGTCCGGCCCCGGGGCCGATCAAACCATCCGCCCCCTCCGGATCGGTCGCCAGTACCGGTACACCCACGAGCTGGGCCATGACAATGACTCGCGGAGCACCCTCAGTTGGGCTCGGAGCGAACACGAGCAGGTCGCATGCCGACAGGAATGCCTCCACATGACCGCGCACGTTGGGCACGAATCTGATGCGCTCGCCGTACGGAGCCGCACGCTCGCGCAGCGTTTGCTCGGTCTCCCCTTCGCCTGCGATCACGAGCACGACATCGCCGACGAGGTGCGCCATGGCGTCGATCACGACATCGTTACGCTTGCGCTGCTGAAAGCGCGAGATGCAGCCAACGACAAGCGATTTCTCATCGACACCCCATTCGGCCCGCAGTCGCTCGCGGGCGGCCTCGTCGAAGCTCACCTCTTCGATGTCGACGAGGTTGGGGACGACCGTGACCTTCTCTGCGGGTACTCCCGCTGCCACCACGGTACGCATGGTTCCCTGCGAGACGGCGATGATCCGGCGCGCACGACGTGCGGCCAGCGCATACAGCCAGCGTGCGGGGCCGCGGCGCATCGGCGGCGGCACCGGGCCCCACTCAGCCCATACGATCTCGCCGGTGAGCCGGCGCGGCAGCAACGAGCAGAGCAATTGCTCCTTCTTGAAGTGCACGAGGACTACGGCGATCGGTCGCTCGGCGCTCAGGGCTCGCACGAGCCGCCAGAAGATCAGGGGCACCATGAGAGCGAGGCGCACGATGCTGCGACGCGCAAGCTTTGGCCCAAGGTCGATCTCGCGGGTCGCAACACGCGTACCTGCGGCAATATCAGGCACATTTGTGAGCAGCACCACATCGTGCCCGCGGCCGGCAAGCGCGTCGAGCAGGTCGACATTCGCATACTCGGCACCGCCGCGCTCGCTCGTCGTCTGGATGGAAACGATACGAGGACCTTGCACGCGTGCTCATACTATCCGCCCGTTTCAGACGGCAGCTGAGGGTATGTCTGTCTCGTGAGCTCCCCGTCGATCTCGACAGCCAAGGGTGGGCCTCCGTTGCGAGCCATCGTGATCGAAGACCCAGAGGCTTTGACCGATCAGCTCGCCTCGTGGGATGCCCTCGCCGTACAGGCAGGCCGACCGTTCTGCTCACCGGCGTGGATGCTCGCCTGGTGGCACGAGGCGCGCACCGGAGACGCACGACTACGGGTGGTGCTCGTTTTCGAGCAAGGACGCCTAATCGGAGTGGGCCCTTTCTTCGCCCAAGTAGGGGCATTGGGATTGGTGGAGATGCGCCTACTCGCGGCAGGCTTCTGCCATCGGATCGGACCGCTCGCAGCAACGGGACGTGAGGCTCAGGTCGCGGCTGAGCTAGCACGCGCCCTCGCCGAGATGCAGCCATCCCCGGCAAGTGTCGTCTTTGAAGGCATCGATGCCGAGGACGACTGGGCTGAGCTGATCGCCGCGGCTTGGCCCGCGCGGCGCCGCCCGCGCCTGCGCACCGATGTGAAGATGGATGCGCCTGTGATCGAGCTGAAGGGAGCCTACGAGGACTGGCTCTCCCGGCGCGAGCGGCGTTTTCGCAAGGAGGCTCGACGCACCTGGAATCGCTTGGAGGAAGAGGGCGTAAGCGGACGGGTGGCCACCGAGGAGCAGGCGATTGACGCCCTCCTGCGGCTGCACTACGCACGCTGGGAGAGCCGCGGCGGCTCGAACGTGGGAGACGAGGCCAAGCGCGTCATCGTGCGCGCGGCAAAACAACTGAACGACGGGCAGCGACTGGTCGTCGCTTTGCTGGAAAGCCCGGGCGGCCCTGCAGCCGCTGAGCTCGTGCTCAGCGCCGGAGACACAGCGGTTTTCTGGGGCGGAGGCTTTGACCCCAGGTGGGCGCGCAACGCCCCCGGAACACAGACGATGCTGTTTGCGCTTCGAACGCTCGCCCAGCAGGGCGCTCGGATCGCCGATCTCGGCGGTGGTGAGCATGAGTACAAGCGACGGCTGGCCGACGGCAATCGCCCACTCGCTTGGCGGACCCTCTTCGTGCTCGGACCACGCTACCCACTGATCCGCCTACGTCTTGCGCCGAAGCACATCCGCTTTGCGACGCGAGAACTGATACGCAGGCACTCGGCCGCGCGGAGCGGACTCCTTGGACGCTTGGCACGTGCGGTGCAAAGCTGAAATGCCCAGCCCCGCCGCACCCCATAGTGTCCTCTTGATCGAGGAGGGTGGCATCGGCGGGGTGGCCAACTACACCGACGAGCTTGCCGGCGCAATCGCGGCCGCGGGCTGGGAAGTCCACCTTGCGACCAGCTACGACCACGATCCAGCAACGCCATCGGGCGTGACCGTCCACCGCATATTCCCCTATGTCCGAGGCCGTCGACGGCTCGGACGGATAGCCCGTCGGTTGCACCTATCGCGCGTAATCAATGGGGCAACCCATTTGTTCGCGAACGTCCGAGTCGCTTACATGGCGCGTCATTTTGCGGTAGCGCACGTACAGGGTGAGGAGTGGCCACCGCTGGGCGCCGCTCAGGCGTTGATGTTGCGCGGCGTGCGCCGCCCGGTTGTCTACACGCCTCACAACACGTTCAGTCGCGGCGAGCGCTCCTATTTGCGCTCCCATGCACTGATCCGTCGATGCGCCGCAAGGATCGTGGTGCACTCCGATCACGACATGAGCTCACTCGACACGATCGAGGCAGCCAAGACTGTCGTAATCCCACACGGTGAGTACGCGGGACTTGCTCGCCGTGGCGGCCTCAGCGCCAACCCAGACCTCGACCGAGCGGAGCTCGGCGCCACGCGCGAGGAGGTGGTCGTCTTGCTTTTCGGACAGCTGAGGCCAGACAAGGGAGTACGCGATCTGCTGCTGGCGTGCGCTCAGACAGTCGGCGTGCGAGCGGTGCTGGCAGGCGAAGACAAAGGAGCCCTGGCTGAGGTCGGTGACCTGTTGGCAGATCCGGGCTTGCGCGACCGCGTTGTGGTTAGACCGGGCTTCGCTTCGCCGACTGACACGGGACGCCTGTTCGCTGCGTGCGATGTCGTAGCGCTCCCCTATCTCCGAGCAAGCGCAAGTGGCGTATTGCTGCTCGCCTACGGCTATGAACGACCGGTGGTCGCCTATCCGGTGGGAGGACTTCCCGAGTATGTTCTCGACGGGCAGAGCGGCTGGCTTTGCGAGCGCTCGGATCCAAGCGCGCTCGCCGATCGACTGAGGGAGATAGTGCGCTCCGGTCGCGAGGAGTGTCGCGTTCGCGGCAAGCGGGCGAGAGCGCTCTCAGACGAGCGCTTCAGCTGGCCCGTGATCGCGGCCCGCACAATCGAGCTCTACGAGCAAGTCTGTGCCCAGACAGAGCCCTAGCGGACTGCATCTCGGGCGCGGATGGCGCCTCGCGGAGCGCAGATCGGGCCCAAATCAGACTCAAGTAGTCCGAATAATCAACACCGAGCAAGGCGCATGGTGGGAGACCTTGTTCGGCACCGACCCGAGCAAGAACCGCTTGGCCCCCGTCATGCCCTTGTTGCCGACAACGATCAGATCGGCGCCCTGCTCCTCGGCCACGTCGAGAATCGCGTCAGCCGGATCGCCCTGGCGCGGATATACATTCACAGCAACACCGGCCTCCTGAGCTACCCCGGCGGCCGCCTCAAGCGTGGCGTCCACGTCCTCGCGCGGACTGACCGCCCATTGCAGATCCTCCGGTGCATCGCGGCGCTCCTCGCGCAGACGCTGCGCCGGCACCGGCTCATACGCGCTCACGAGCTCGAGCGTCGCTCCCACCGCCTTGGCGAGATCGACCGCCTGACGCACAGCCTGACCGGCGGTGTCCGAGCCGTCGGTTCCAACCACGATCGATCTGAACATGACCCTCCCTTGACTTCGGTTCGAACAGCGCTGCAACTCAAGTGGAGCCGATCATATCCACCGAGGCTCGGCAACGAAAGCAGAGCGCTCGCTTATCGTTAGGCACGTTGTGATCGACCTGCACACCCATGTGCTTCCCGGCATCGACGACGGCCCGCAGACGATCGAGGGCTCGCTCGCGCTCGCGCGTGCGGCCGCGGCCGACGGAACGCGTGTGATGGTGGCCACGCCACACGTCAACTGGCACCACAACAACAACGCCGGGGCGATCGCGCGCCTGACGGCCGAGCTGAACGCGCGACTGCGGGCCGAGGGCATAGAGCTCGAGATCCGCGCAGGCGCCGAGGTCGCGATGACGCGCGTGGAGGACATCGAGCCCGACGAGCTCGAGCGACTGCGCCTCGGCGATGGCCCGTGGCTGCTGCTGGAGCCACCCTTTACTCCGATCGCGACCGGCCTGGACGGAGTCGTGATGGCACTGCAGAGTGCCGGTCACCGCGTCCTGCTCGCGCACCCCGAGCGTTGCCCGGCCCTGCATCGAGAGCCGCGGATCGTGGAGTCGCTGGTGCGCAGCGGAGCCCTGACGTCGGTCACCGCCGGCTCGCTGGCGGGGCGCTTCGGCGGGCAGGTGCGGCGCTTTGCGCGCCACCTGCTCGAGCAGGGTCTTGTCCACAACGTCGCCTCCGACGCGCACGACGCGGTCAGGCGACCGCCCTGCATGTCCGCCGATCTTGCCGGGGCCGGCTTTGCCAACCTCGCCGACTGGCTCACCCAAGCGGTGCCGGCAGCGATCCTCGCCGGCGAGGAGATACCCGAGCGCCCAGAGCCGCCAGCATTGAGCGAGCGCCGGCCTCAGCGCATTCGCTGGCGCCGGCGTTGAGCGCTAGCCCAGGAGGCCTGCGCTGGTGCGCAGAGCAGCGTCAAAGCAGCCACGGCCTCAGGCGAGCTTGGTGATCGCGATGATCATGCCGATCACGACGAACACGACGATCGCGCCCTGCAGCCATATCCAGGTGGGTGACATAGCTGTCAAAGCCTAGTCATATAGCGGAAAGCACACTTGCAGGTGCGATTTCTCATACCAAGCGCGACTACCGTGTAGGAATGACAAGGAGGTTCAGCAAGCTGATGATGGCGCCGGCGCTTGCGACGGCGCTACTGGTTCTGCTCGCCCCTGCCGGCGTCCAGGGCGCGGTATCGCCCGCCTCTGGGCCGCCGCTTGGCGGCGTCAACGCGACTGGCCTTACCTACGGCGCGACACCCGCGAGGGTGAGCCAGGAGATCGCCTGGGCACGCTCGCTTCACGCCCATGCGATCCGCGTGGAAATCCCATGGGCAACACTCGAACCAACCCAAGGCCAGATCGAACCCAAGGCACTTGCGTTTACCGACAGTCTCGTCAATCAAGCCGCCGCCGCCGACATCAAGGTGGTGGCGCTCACGATGTGGACGCCTTGCTGGGCCTCATCGGCGCCGGCGTCGCTGTTGAGCAAGTGTCGTCCCAACAATGGCGGCAGGGCACAAGCCTGGCCTCCGTTGGACCCCGCAAGCTACGGCTCGTTCGCCGCGTTCATCGCCGCCCGCTATGGCTCGAAGCTCGCCGCGATCGAAGTCTGGAACGAGCCCGACCAGTCCAACGAAGATTATCTTGCCGGCCCGAACAAGGCACAGCACTATGCCGAACTTCTGCGTGCCGCCTACCCGGCGATCAAGAGCGCCGATCCACAGATGACGGTGCTCGGAGGCTCGTTCGTCGGCACCAATGGCGTCTTCCTGCGCGCGCTTTACGCAGCCGGGATCAAGGGCTACTACGACGGGCTCTCCGTGCATTTCTACACACTCGCGCTCGGTGCCATGCGCTATACGCACGAAGTACAGCTGCAGAACGGCGACCACACTCCCCTGTGGCTGAATGAGTTCGGCTGGAGCAGCTGCTGGCCACGCCAGCGCATCCAGCAGGAACAGAGTTGCGTCACCAAGCCCGTGCAGGCCACGAACATCGCCAACGTCTTTCGCGAGACTGCGAGCACCCCGTGGATTGCCGCCGAGATACTGTATTCGCTGCAGGGTTCGCGCAGCGAAGAATTCGGGGTGCTCAGCGAAACCGGTGCGCGCAAGCCCGCATTCGCCGCGCTGCGCAGCGTATTCATCTCGCCCTTTGGCAAGCCAAGCCTGGTCACTGTGCACCTGGGCCGCAGTGGCGGTGGCATCGTGGCGAGCGGGTCAGGGCCCGTCGGTGACTACCTTCAACTCGAAGCGTTCAAGGGCGCGCGCGCTGTCTACAGAGCCCAGTTCACGCTCAATCGCTTCAACCGGTACTCGATCGCACTACCTCGAGTGCTTGGGACGAAGTTGCGGGTGAACGTGTTCCAATACTGGCTGGGAACGGCGAGGGCAGCCAGCGCCAACATCTGAGGTCCCGTTCCAGATCGGTGGTTGGCCTTCCGGGCGCCGCGCGCCCACTGGTAGTACGTCGCACATCGCGACCGATCAGCGATCGTCCAGCACCTCAAGCCGCTGGGCGGCCCGCCCTCTAGTCGGCGTTGCGAAACAGCGCCACCAGCGTCAGCAGCGCGATCTTCAAGTCGAGCGCCAAAGACCAGTGCGCGATGTAGTAATTGTCCCACTCGACGCGTTCGGCCAGCGATGTCTGACCGCGCAAGCCGTGTACTTGAGCCCAGCCGGTGATGCCTGACTTGACGCGGTGGCGGTCGCCGTAGCGGGCGATGTCGCGTCCGAACAGCTCGACGAACTCGGGACGCTCGGGGCGCGGCCCGATCAGACTCATCTCGCCGCGCAACACGTTGAAGAGCTGCGGCAGCTCATCGATCGAGGTACGGCGCAGAACGCGACCGACGAGCGTGCGACGGTCCTCTCCGTCCTCGACGCCGCCCGGGGCTGTGTCGAGCGGGAGCATGCCCTCCACGTCGGCTGCTGCGACCAACGCGCCCACCGGCTGCGCGGCGGGCAGCGAGTCGAAGCGCATCGAGCGGAACTTATAGAGCGCGAATTCGGTCCCGTCGCGGCCGACGCGGCGCTGGCGGAACAACACAGGGCCGGGGGAGCTCGCACGCACAGCGAGCGCGGCGAACGCGATCACAGGCGAGAGCACGACCAGCAACAGCGTTGCCGAGGCACGGTCGATCACATGCTTGATCGCGAACTGCACGCCCTTGGGGTTGACGCCCGAGAAGGACAGAAGCGGCAGCCCGCCGACCGTGTCGTAGCCGACGCGGTCGTTGATCGTGTCGAACATGCGCGGCACGACGGAAACCTCGATGCCGAGCTCTTGGCAACGCTGGATCAAGCGGCTGATGCGGGCGTCGGCTACGGAGGAGAACGCCACGATCAAATTGCGCACGCCGGTGCGCTCGACGATCTTGTCGAGATCCTCCGCGGTGCCGAGCACGGGCACGTCCCGCCCGCCGACCTCCGCGATCGAGCGTGGGTCGTCATCGAGGAAGCCAACTGGCGCCAGCCCGTACTCGGGGTGGTTGTCGAGACGGCGCGCGACCTGCGAGCCGACGAGGCCTGCGCCCATGATCAGCACCGGCTTGCCGACCAGTCGGCGAGCCCGCGCGAAGCGCTGGGTGAGCGTCAGCGCGAAACGACTGAAGCCAAGGCCGAGCAACACGAACAGCCAAGCGTCGAGCCAGCCATCCTGGCTTGGCATCTTGCCGTTGACGACCACGCCAACTATTGCCACGGCGACGGCACCGACGGACACGGCGCTGACGACGGGCACGACCCCGTCGAGCAGCAAAGCCCGCAAGCGCGAGCGGTAGAGGCCACGCAGATACAGCAGCAGCAAGGCAACAGGCGGCAGTACGAGCAGTGGAGCTTGCAAGGCCGATACCGAGAAGGCAGAGCCGATGCCGCCGAGCGCGACGAACACACCAACGTACATCAGCAGCAGGTCGACGCTGGGGCGAAAGATGTTCCAGCCAACTCCCTCCAGCAGCCATTGCAGCGGACCCTTGAAGGCTCCCCGGTGCAGGCTGTGCGGGAAGGGTGCGTCGCGCCTGACAGGAAGCTGTCCTGTCAGCGGAAGCGAGGTGGATGTTTGGCGTGAAATCTCCATTACGGCGATGGCTCGAGGGCGTCCACGTGATCTATCGGTAGCTCGGCATTAGCTCTGTAGACGGGAAAGCCGTAGTGTTAGTAGGGCTATTAGCCCGAGCGTCGCGAGGATCCCGATTAGTAGGAGCACAGCGCCACTCGATATGCCGGAAAAGAGCGATGCGCTTGGCACGGAGCCCTGTGAAGTCGGGTACACGTAGGCGCCCGCTGTGCCATCGCCGGTGCCCGTCGCTCGCCCACTCCGAGTGCGCGAATTCGCTGCGCCCCCTGAGGCGCCGCCATGCGATCCTGAGCCGGAGCCGCCATTTGCCGGGCCTACCTTCGAACTGCCGGTAGAACCTGAGCCTGTCGAAGACGCACCATCGCCGGGACTCGTCGAAGTACCCGTCGAGCCGCTCGCTTCGCCCGACCCGCCAGCGCCACCGGACCCCGACGACCCGCCTCGCGAGCCTCCGATCAGCGTCGAGCCGATCACCACCTGTTCGCCTGCGCCGGGGCCTCCGTAGCCGCTCAACAGCGGACTGCCGGCAAGCGCCGGCGCAGGGGCCAACACGAGCATTACGCCCGCAAAGAGCAGAGCCGATGGGATCCATATATTGCGAGTCATTCCCAACCTTGGGTCCTTTCATCGGCGTGAGCAGCAGCCGCCGCTCTCCTTGCCTATCTCCTTGCTACATGGATCAGGCCATCGGTCCCGATGGTGTTCGATTTTTGGGTCAGCCAATGCGTCTTCGGGCTATTGCGCTCGAATCGGCCTAGCTGATCACACGCTAGCGAAGCCAGCGCCAATTACATAGTTCAATAACCCGCAAACCCAAGATGTTTACGCAAGTTGCTCAGCCTTGAGCAGGATTGAACGATTTAGCGCTTGTACGCTCACGCGTTTGCCGGCGCGCACTGTGGCCAGGGCTTCGCGCGCAAGCGGATCGCGTGGGTCGAGGCGGACCGCTCTTTCGAGCAGCACGAGCGCCTGTGCCCGCTGCCCCGATTGTGATGCGATCGCGCCGAGCTCGAGTGTGGCGTAGGCGTCGTCGGGCACGCGCACGAGTGCTCGGGAGAAGGCCGTTCCGCGCCCGAGCCAAGTCGTCGTAGCGCAGCGCGATGCTTCCTTCTACGAGGTAGGGCCGATCGCTCAGGGGGTTCAGCTTGGCCGCCTCTCCGAGTCGGCCATAGGCTGTCAGAGGCGCCTGCGGCCAAACTCGTGCCGCGCTCTGGATTTGACGTTCGCTTAGCCAGGGAGCAGTCAAGGAGGCCGCGGCGACTAGCGCGAGTAGCCCAGCGATCGTCGCAAACACCCACGTAACAGACGCACCACTCCGCATCTGCCTGGCCGCCGGCTTGGATGGTCCTTCCGAGGGCGAGTTCTGGACAGACCCATGCGGAGCGTCGTCAACTCTCCCCAAACCGCGATGCCCCGCGCGCGCGCGGGGGGCATCTGCGTTTTGAACATCATCGGGCCCCACACGAGAGCCCGTCAGCGAGCAGGCGATGCCGAGCAGCGCAAACGCGCAGGAGCCGAGGCCCGCGAACTCCCAGAACCAGTCGAGAGAGCCGTGGACAGCCCAATAGGCAAAGCCAGCTAGTGCCGCGGCCGCAACCGTCCGCGCCAGCGGGTCCGGGCGACGCATCGCCTGCCAGCCCGCCAAGAGCGCCGCGCCGAGGCCCACGACCGCCAGCAGAGCACCGATCAGGCCTGTCTGCGAGAGCGTGCGCAACTCGACGCTGTGCGGATAGCGCGGCGTCTCGTCGCTGCGGCCGTGCACCAGGTATTGCTGGGCGAAGTTGTCGGCGCCGATGCCGAGCACAGGATGTGCGACAAATTCGTCTAGCGCCACTCGATAGAAGTCGTAGCGGTTGCTGCCGAGACCACCGAGCAAGCGGTTGCTACCAGTCGCTTCGGCTGTATAGCCGCCCTTGAAGCTGTCCCAGGCGTGGCGGACGCGCGTCACTGGATTACCCGCCACAGCCAGGCCGCCCACCACGACCGCGAGCAGCGTTGCCAAGGCAACGACGGCAATGCCTCGGCGCACACCCCTGGCCACCGTCGGCGAGACGGTCCGGCGACTCTCGAAGGCGGCGCCGCCGGCCACGAGCAGACCCACCAGCAGCGCCGCGGCGAACATCGCGAGCACTGCCGTGTGTGTGGCCGCGTGGGCGCTCTGTGCCAGGCGAATGCGATCGCCGACGCGCAGAGCCAGCGGAGCCGTTGCGCCAATCCCCAACGCGACCGGCACCGCAGTGGCAAAAGTGCGCAGGCGCTGCGGGACGAACGCGAAGACCAGCACGACCATCACCGGCGTCGCGTACAGCGAGCCGCGGCTTAGGCTGAGCAGCGCCACGTCCGCCAAAACCACCGCGCCGCCGGCCAGCAAGCCGCGCAGCGCCCACGGCAGGTCCCCGCCGCGCGCCAGCAGCAAGGCCGGCCAGAAAGCCATCAACCACTGGGCTGCTGTGGCGTTTGGATAGCCCACCGGGTAGGTCAAGCGTTCGCCCGAGAACAACGCTTCAAAGCTTCGGCCGGTCGATACGTCCAGGCGCACCGCGACATAAACGGCCAGGGCGATCAGCGCAAGCGTCCACACGCCGAGCAGCAGCGCGGCGCTCGCGCCTCTCCGGGGCCACAGCGAGAACAGCGCGAACAAGAGCAGATAGAGCAGCGTGCGGTTGGCGCCTTCCCAGGCTTCAGCCGGTGCCGCGGCCCATAGGATCGAGAGGAAGCTGAGCGCGGTGTAGGCCGCCAGACAGGCGAGCGCGAGCTTGACCGCCACGGGGATCTCGGCAAAGCGCAGAGGGACTGCCAGGACCGCGATCGCCAACAGCGCCAGCACGATCAAGGCCCCTGGAGCCCAGTGGGTGAGCGGATACGCGGCCTGGCTCGTGGCCCACACCACGAACAGCACGATCGCCGCCAGCGCCGGGACCGTGGCCGGCGTCTCGCGCAGCGACACCGTGGGCCATCGCGTCATCGTCGTGAGGATATTCGTCGTGATGCCCGATTCCCCCGCGGACGACACACCGAGTCCCGCAAAAATGCCAATACCCCCGCGCGCGCAGGTGGGATTGGCCCTGGGGCACCCTTCCTCCGTCCGCAACTGGTCTCTGGCGCATGAGGAGCACTAACACTCCAGTCTTCCGCTAGATTCCTAAGGACTGGCTGCCCAGCCAAAACACCGGCCCAGAGGAGCAGAGATATGGCGAGCACAGCGAGCACAGCTACGTCCCCGACACGCGAAAACATTGGCAGCCTGCCGGTCGACGCCATCTCCTACGAGGACCTGTATGCGCGCTGGGAGCGCGGCAACTGGAGCGCTACCGAGCTCGACTTCTCAGAGGACGCTAAGCAGTGGCGGGAGCGCTTTACCGACTTCGAGCGCCAGGCCGCGCTTTGGAACTACTCGCTGTTCTTCTGGGGCGAGGACGCCGTCGCCGACAACCTTTCGCCCTACATCGACGCGGCGCCGCGCGAGGAGCAGAAGTACTTCCTCACCACCCAGCAGGTCGACGAGGCACGCCACGCCGTCTTCTTCAAGCGCTTCATGCAGGAGGTGTGCGGGATCGGCAGCGGCTCGATGAAAAGCGGCTTGGAGGCGATCAAGCCACAGTTGACACCCGGCTTTCGCAAGATCTTCGATCGACTGGACACGATGGCCGACGAGCTGCGCAAGGACCATTCGCCCGCCAAGCTGGCGGCCGCCGTCACGCTCTACCACGTCGTGATCGAGGCGTCGCTCGCCCAGCCCGGGCAGCACTTCATCTGTAGCTATCTGGAAGAGCGCGACGTGCTTCCCGCCTTCCGAGAGGGGATGCAGAACATCGCTGCCGACGAGCAGCGCCACATCGGCTTCGGCGTGAAGCTGCTGGCTGACCTCAAGCGCGAAGACCCAGTCGGCGTGCCCAAGGCCGTCGCCGGGCTGTTGCGCGAAGTGACGCGCTACACCGCGCAAGTGCTGATGCCGCCCGGCTGGGACGAAAGCTACATAACCATCTTCGGGGCCACCTACGACGAGGTCGGCGTCGAAGGGCTGACCTCGATGACGACCAAGCTGCGCTCAGCCGGGCTGTCTCCGGAGACGCTGCCCGGGCCGGCGCTGCTGCCGCCGGGGCTCGAGCCGATCGAGATCTCTCAACGCGGTCGCGAACTTGCCAAGGCCGGTGTGATCGGCGTGCGCGAGGGGCCCAGCAAGCGCGATCCGGAGACGGTGGCGCTGCTGTTCGACACGATCCGCCGCCAGGTCAACCCCGACCACGGGCTCAAGCGTCCGACCACCTTCCAGTGGGAGTTCACCGACCCCGATGTGGCGGCTTGGCATCTGCGCGTGGATAACGGGTCGAGCACCGTCGAGCAAGGACTCGCGTCCAGCCCCGACCTACGCCTGAAGGTGTCCTACCAGGACTTCGTGGACATCGTCGGCGAACGGCTCGATCCGCTGCGGGCGATGGCCACCGGCAAGCTGCGTCCGCGCGGCAACCCGCTGGCAATGAAGCGGCTGACGCAGGTCTTCCCGCGCGCCTGAGGCAACTCCAATCCGCTTGAGGTAAAACCGATTGGCCACCTAACTTCTCCGTGACAACCTTCGCCACCCGCGGTTATCGCGGGTGGCTCACGATCGACAGCATGTGCTCCGTGCTGCTCGGAACGCGTGAGGTCTTGCGGATCGTCAAAGTGGCGCTCAAGTGCCGATTCCACTCCAGATTCGCCGGCAAAACTCACTGCTGTGCCGACCGGGACCGTAGCGTCTTCGGCCGGACTCAACAGCGTGTGTTGCTTGGCAATTTCGTTGCTTGAAGTCATTTCCGCGCCGCATAGGGCCCAAGGTAACAACCCTGCTCCTCCACGGGCCTGAACCGGCATAGCGAAAACGCACATGATGCAGCCCAACGTCCCCCAGGCCAGGAACCAGCCGCAGACAAATAACCTCATTCCCATCTCAGGACCCAATCAAATAGGCCTACTGACGACACCTGACAGGATCGTCCCGCTCTTCGGGATCCGTTTTGGGCTACGTCCGCACCCACGATGGACGCTGGCCCGCAGGAGCTGAATTTCGGCCGCCTCGTCAAACGCGCTATTCAAAGCCGAATTCGCCGGCTGGAGAGCTGACGTGCGACGTCGGTGCCACAGCCGGAGTTGGCGCTGGGTCTGAGGCTCGCTCGGGCCCGAACTCGCGTGCGGCCGCTTCGACATCGGACCCGCCGTGGACCGGCGCCGCATGCCGGCGGTGCCGAGCAGTGGCAGCGAGTCTCCGTTTGGGGCGTGGCCCGTGAGCGCGCGTGGGGGGCGGGGCAAGTAGCGCTTGCGAGAACACAGACGCTGCGAGTGGCGCCGGCGCGGATACGGCATGCGTCGGGTGACCGCTCTGGCTGGCATGAGCATGGCCGCCAAGCGCCGCGTAACCCGCGCCGACAACGACGATCGCCGTGACCGCGAGCTTGGCCGTGAGCGAGCCTGCGATACCACTCCAGCCACCCGCCCCGAGGCGCGGGGCGTTGGCGGCTCCCGCAGCCGCGGGCCTTGCACCGGCGCGCGATCCGCCTGTCGCCAGTCGCCTCGCTGACGCCCAACCACGCGCCGACGCCGGCACGCCACCAGCGACCGACGCGAGCCTCGGCAGCAACGGCAGCGGCAGCACGCTGGCCAGGCCGCGAAGCGAGGCGACGTGTGCTCGGCATGCCGGGCACTCGCGGCAGTGGGCCACGGCCAGCGCGTGGCGCTCACCCCCAGGCTCGAGCATGCCGAAGGCGTAGGCGCGCATCAGTGAGGACTGTTGCTCACACCAACCACCAGCCTTGATCGTCTCGAGCAGCTCCCCGACCTTGCCGGCAACTCCCGACCTCCCGGCGCCGGCTCCCTCCATCAGCTTGCGCATGCGCGCCTCGCTGAGACCCATGCGCTCGGCCGCCTCCGTGCGCGAGAGGCCCTGCAAATAACAGAGCGAGGCGGCCTCGCACTCGCGGGCGGAGAGGCGCGAGCGCAAAGCCTCGAAGACTTCGCGCAGGCGCGCACGGTCGTCCAGCTCTGACGCGAGGTCTGTGCGAGTGGTGTCGAACCTCGACGAGTACGAACCAATTTCCTCCAAACCGAGGACCCCGGCACGACCGGCGGCGCGGTGCTCATCGATCGCGCGCCTAAAAGTTACGAGCACGAGCCACGCCGACGGGTTCTCAACCTGCTCCCCTTCCAGCACTGTCGCGTAGAGGCCGTGCCAGGCCTGCGAGTAGCAGGCCTCCAGGTCGGCCGGGTCGAGCGCGATGCCCTTCGCTCGCAGTTGCGAGCGAACGACGGCCAGCACCTTGCCCCGCAGTGCGGCGAAGTCCTTGCGCAGCATGCGCTCAGCGCGATAACGGCTTAGACGAGGCCCTCCTTGTCGAGGAGTGGATGGGCTCAGACGAGGCCCTCCTTGTCGAGGAGCGGATGGGCTCATGCGCCGTCCCGCCTGGGATCGCGACTTGCCTTCGTCCACCCATGCGACGCCGGCAAGGTATGAAGATCGCGAATCGTGCGGATCATCCAACGAGATCCATCGGATACATGAGCGCGAGCACGCAATCCGTGGATAGGCTTTCAACCAATCTCCGGTTCAGCGCACGGCGCATCTCGCCTGACATCGCCAACCAGAACCCAACCACCTCGACCCGCTCAGCCCGACCCTCTCCGCCTATCGCCGAACCAACCACATCCGTCCCGCCCTCACGTCCCGTTCGCGCGGAGATCCTGGGCATACCCTTGGCGATCTCCGACTACGACGAGGTCGTCGCCTGGATGGACGCGATGATCGCCACAGATGCGCGCGGCTGGCTCACGGCGGCGGCGGTCAACTTGGTCATGTCCGCCCACGACGACCCGACCACGATGCAGGCGGTGCTCGACGCGACGCTGGCGGTGCCAGACGGCCAGCCGCTAGTTTGGGCGCTACATCTGCTCGGCCATAGCCGCGCGACACGCGTGTACGGACCCGACCTGATGGCCCACTACTGCGCGCACGCGGCGAGCACGGGCACGCCGATCTACCTGTATGGCGGGCGCTCCGAGCATGCGCTCGAGCTGCTCACCGAACGACTGCGCGAGCGCTTCCCGGGTCTCGAGATCGCAGGCGGCTGGTCACCGCCGTTTCGTCCGTTGACAGCCCAGGAGCAAGTGCAAGTGGTCGAGCGCATCGACGACTCGGGTGCGAAGGTCGTGTGGGTCGGCACCGGCCAGCCCAAGCAGGAGCTGTGGATGCATGAGATGCGCCCGCACCTGGCCGCACCCTTGCTCGTCGGCATCGGTGCCGCATTCGACTTCCACGCCGGCATCGTCTCCCAGGCGCCGGGCTGGATGCAGCGCAATGGGCTGGAGTGGCTGTACCGGCTGACGCGCGAGCCGAAACGACTGTGGCGACGCTACTTGACGCAGAACCCGCGCTTCATGGTGAGCTTCGCCCGGCAGTGGGCATACGCGCGCCGCCGCGACTGAGGCGCAGAAGTATGTCTGCCTCATTTCGTATGTGCCGGCAAACACCCCCCTTGCGTGACACTTACGAAATGAATACTCCCCGTATGCACAGAGGCGGACCGAGATGAAGCCCCACAGCCCCAACGACGGAGGGTCGCACTCGCGCCGATAACCTCTGCGCTGCCCATGCCAGACACACACACAACCGCCGACGTCTCGGTGATCGGCCTCGGCCGCGTCGGCCTGCCGCTGGCGCTGTCGTTTGCCAACCGCGACCTGAGCGTGATCGGGATCGACAACGATCCGGCACGGCTGGGCTCGCTGCGCGAAGGAACGATGCCCTTCGAGGAGTCGGGCGCGCAGGAGTTGCTCGACCGCGTGAGCGCGAGCGGCAACCTGACGCTGTCCGAGCGAGTCGTCGACGCTGCCGGCGCCAAGCACATCGTGATCACGCTCGGCACCCCCTCGTTCTCGCACATCGAGATCGACATGCGCGACATCCGCTCCGCCCTGGACGATCTGCTCGGTGCGCTCCAACCAGGGCATGCGCTGACGCTGCGCTCGACCGTGGCACCTGGCACGACCGAGTTCGTCGCGGGCTACCTGGCCAAGCACCGTGACTTTCAGGTCGGCGAGGACGTATATGTCGCGCATGCGCCTGAGCGGATCGCCGCTGGACGCTTCCTGGAGGAGATCGACTCGCTGCCGTGCATCATCGGTGGCGTGGGCGCCCGCTCGGGCGAGGTCGTCGCCGAGCTGTTCAGCGTGTTCGACGCACCAATCGTGCAAACCACGCCAGTGCAGGCGGAGCTGGCGAAGATCTGGGCGAACATCTTGCGCTACACGCTGTTTGCACTACCCAACCTGCTAATGATGGACTGCGAGCGCTACGGCGCGAACGTGTTCGAGGTGATCGACCTGGTCAACCGCGACTACCCACGTGGCGGCCTAGCCCAGCCAGGGCTGACCGCCGGTACGTGCTTGCGCAAGGACTTCACCTTCTCCGAGGAGCGCTCTAATGCACCCGGAATGCTGCTTGCGGTCTCACGTGTGAACGAGTCGGTGCCTTTGTTCCTGGTGGAAGGGATCAAACGTCGGCTAGGCCCGGGCGCCGGGGATCGACCCGAGGCGTCCGGGAGGAGGGCAGGAGCACCGGTGGGCTCCAGTCTGGGCGCCCTGGCGGGACGCAAGGTCGCCGTGCTGGGCCTGGCATTCAAGGCCGATACCGACGACGAGCGCGACTCGCTCGCGCACAAGCTGATCCGACTACTCGAGCGCGAGCTGGCCGACGTGCTCGCGCACGACCCGCATGTGGCTACCCCGACCGTGTCCTTCGAGGAGGCCATACAGGACGCGGATGTCGTGGTCGTGGCGGCCAACCACCACGAGTTCCGCGAGCCAGCAGCGCTGGCCGCCATCGCTGCGGGGGCAAGCGCTGACTGTCTAGTCGTGGATCCCTGGAACTGCTGGGGCGCCGGCCAGGTGTTCGCATACGCGAGCGAGCTGGCCGTCCTGGGGGCAGCGCAAGCATGAGCAAAAGCGCATGCCCCCCCTGCGCGCGGGGGGCCTTCCGGATTTACGCATCCGCAGCGCGGCTCGACGTCGCGGTTCATGCCCACCAGTCACTGAACGCCTCGGGGACGAGGCGATGACCCGTGTGCTCGTCACCGGCGGCGCCGGTACGATCGGCGCCGCGGTCGTCAGACGGCTCTTGGCAGACCCGGCATACGACGTGCGTGTCTCTGACCAGCGCCCAGCCCCGCAGTGGATGCGCGAGGGCTGCGAGGTGCACACCGGCGACCTGCGTCAGCTCGAGCAGGCGAGCATGGCGATGGAGGGCTGCCCGCTTGTGATCCATCTCGCCGCGATCGTCGGCGGCATCGGCAACTTCCACAAGCTCCCACACACGCTCACCGAGGTCAACAACGGCCTCTACAACGCCGTCTATCGCGCCGCGCTTGGACCAGGAGGTCGAGCGCTTCACCTACGTGTCCTCCTCGATGGTGTTCGAGCGTGCCACGGAGTTTCCGACGACCGAGGCACACCTGCCCGACTGCCCCACGCCACAGTCGGCCTACGGCTTCTCAAAGCTCACGGGCGAGGTCTACGCACGCGCAGCTCACGTCGAGCACGGCCTGCCTTTCACGATCTGCCGCCCTTTCAACGCCTACGGGCCAGGGGAGATGCCAGAGGACGAGCCAGGCATCGCGCACATGGTGCCCGACCTGATCAAGAAGGTCCTCTCAGGCCAGAATCCGCTCGAGATCTTCGGCTCCGGCGAGCAGACACGCACGCTCACGCACATCGACGACATCGCCGACGGAGTAGTCACGGCGATGTCCTCGCCCGCCGGCCTGAACGAGGACTTCAACATCTCCGCCTCGCGCGAGCTGACGGTCGCCGAGACGGCGCGCATCATCTGGGAGGCCTGCGGCGAGGATCCCGAAGAAGTTCGAGCTGAAGCACCTGCCTACGTTCGAGGTCGACGTTCCCAGACGCTGGCCGTCGGTCGAGAAGGCTAAGCAGCTGCTCGGCTGGGAGGCGAAGATCGAGGTCGAGCAGGGCATCGCAGCGACTGTCAGCTGGCTGCGCGGCCTCACGAACAGCCTCTGAGCAGCAGGCAGGCCAGCGCACCTCGACACCACCGCGCGCGGTCGATCGTGGCGCCTGGCGCGACCGTCTGACGTCGAGGCCAGATAGGGTCCTGACCATGAACAACAAACGCTCCGCGCTTGTCACCGGGATCACCGGCCAGGACGGGCTCCTACCTCGCCGAGCTGCTGCTGGAGCACGGCTATGACGTGCACGGGATGGTGCGCCGCGCCTCCACCGAGAAGTTCGACCGCATCGAGCACATCCGCGAGCAGATCACCCTGCACCAGGGCGATCTGCTCGACCAGCGCTCGCTCGTCGACGCGATGCGCGCCGCCAAACCTGATGAGATCTACAACCTCGCGGCGATGTCCTTCGTCGCGGTCTCCTGGATCCAGCCGACGCTAACTGCCGAGTTCACCGGCACCGGCGTGACGCGCATGCTCGAGGCGATGCGCGAAGTCTGCCCGCAGGCGCGCTTCTACCAGGCCTCCTCCAGCGAGATGTTCGGCAAGGTCTTGGAGGTCCCGCAAACCGAGACGACCCCCTTCTACCCGCGCTCGCCCTATGGCGTCGCCAAGGTCTACGGCCACTTCATCACGGTCAACTATCGCGAGTCCTACGACCTGCACGCGACCAGCGGGAATCCTCTTCAACCACGAGAGTCGGAGCGTCGCGGGCTTGAGTTTGTTACACGCAAGATTACCTGGCATGCAGCAGCTATCAAGCATGGTCTGACCAAGGAGCTGCGCCTGGGCAACCTCGACGCTGAGCGCGACTGGGGATATGCCAAGGATTACGTTGAAGCAATGTGGCTGATGCTGCAACGCGACGAGCCTGAGGACTACGTGATCGCCACGGGCGAGTCGCACTCGGTGCGCGAGTGTTGCGAAGTCGCCTTCGACGAGGCCGGCCTCGGCGACTTCGAGCAGTACGTCACGATCGATCCGGCGTTCGTGCGCCCGGCCGAGGTGGACCACCTGATCGGCACTCCGGCCAAGGCCGAGCGCGATCTCGGCTGGAAGCCGCAGACGACCTTCGAGCAGCTGATCCGCCTGATGACGCGCTCCGATATAGAGCTACTCGGAAGCTGAGCGCCGGTCCTCAGCGTGAGCGTTCAAGCACGATCGCAGGCAAGCCGGGGATCGTCGGGACGGCCATGAGCGTTCCCCTGTTCGACACTTCGACGGCGCTTGAGCCACTGCGCGAGGAGCTGCGCGCAGCAGTCGCGCGAGTGCTCGACTCCGAGCGCTACATCCTCGGCCCGGAGGTGCAGGCCTTCGAGCAAGAGTTCGCGGCCTACTGCGGTGCCGACCACGCGGTCGGCGTGGCCAACGGCACCGACGCCATCACGATCGCCTTGCGCGCGATGGGGGTGGGGCCGGGCGACGAGGTGTTGGTGCCCTCGTTCACTTTCTACGCCTCGGTCGAGGCGATCGCACCCACAGGCGCGACGCCGGTCTTCTGTGACGTCGACCCGCAGACGTTCTGCATCAACGCCGAAACCGTCGCGGAGGCGCTCACGCCGCACACCAAGGCCGTTATCGCGGTGCACCTGTTCGGCAACCTCGCGCCCGTCGCGGAGATCGAAGCGCTGGGCGTGCCGGTCCTCGAGGACGCCGCGCAAGCCGCCGGCTCGACCGCTACCCACGGTCACTCCACATCGCACAGCCACCCCCCACCACGCCCCTTCCGAGCACACACGCCCCTCCCGGCACACACGCCCCTTCCGCAGCACACAGCCACTCCGGAGCACACGTTCGCCCCGGCGCGCTCGGCAGGGCCGCCACCTTCTCGTTCTTCCCCTCCAAGAACCTGGGCTGCTTCGGCGACGGGGGCATGATCGTCACCGACGATGCGCACCTTGCCGACGAAGCGCGCGTGCTGCGCTTTCACGGCTCGCGCGACAAGGTCTCCTACGAGCTGCTCGGCTACAACTCGCGCCTGGATGAGCTGCAGGCGGCGATCCTGCGCGTGCAGCTTCCCCACCTCGACGCCTGGTCAGACGGGCGTCGCCGTGCCACCGCACGCTACGCACAAGCGGGGCTTGGCGAGCTCGTCACGCTGCCGCGTCCGACGCTCGGCTCGGCGCCCGCATGGCATCTCTACGTTGTGCGCCACGCCGAAGCCGACCGTCTCGCCAAAGCGCTAACCGACGCTCGGCATTGGCTGCCGCGCCTACTACCGCACCCCCGTGCACGAGCAGCCCGCGATGCGGGCTTGGGGCGAGGGCCTGAAGCTGCCCGGCACCGACGAGGCGGCACGAACACATCTTGCGATCCCGATCAGCCCCGTGCTCTCAGACGAGCAGGTCGAGCAGGTCGTAGCTGCCGTGCGTGTGGCCAGCTAGCGCGTCGAGGAGCGCCGATCACGACAATGGCCACCGTGACCACCGACGTTGAGAAACCGAAATCGCGAGCCAGCTCGCTCGTCGAGCTTGTGGTGGTCATCGCGGTGGCGGTGGGGCTTGCGCTGCTGATTCAGGCGTTCGTGGTCAAGCCCTATCGGATTCCCAGCAGCTCGATGGAACCGACTTTGATCGTCGGCCAGCGTGTGCTGGTCAACCGCGTCGCGATGGACTTCAGCGAACCGCACGTCGGCGGGATCTACGTGTTTCACCCTCCCGCCGACGCGGAAGAACAGATGTGCGGGCCGAAGCCCCATGCTGTCACGCCCGGTGGCGCGGCCTGTGCCACGCCCGAGCCGCGAGAGGCGAGCGTCAATTTCATCAAGCGACTGGTCGCCGGGCCCGGAGACGAAATCTACGTCAAGGGAGGACACGTCTTTCGCAAGGCTGCAGGCAGCAGCCACTTCGTGGCCGAGAAAGACTCCTACATCGCCCCTTGCGGCGAAAACTCGGAGTGCGAATTCCCCACCCCGATCAAGATCTCGCCGGGTCACTGGTTCATGATGGGCGACAACCGCGGTGAATCCGACGACAGCCGTTTCTGGGGTCCGGTGCCGACCGGCTGGATCATCGGCCAAGCCATCATCACCTACTGGCCCCTCGACCGGATTGGCATCCTCTAGACCCTAACCCGGGAGTCGGGAGGCTAACCCGGGAGTCGGGAGGGGATAAAGAAGAAGAAGAGAGGAGGAGGGGGTCCCTAGAAATGCGCTTGCACGCCAAACCCCCCTTGCGTGACTCCAGGATATTTATTTAGGTACCAAATCTTTATCTTTAGGTTCCGTGAAGGGGGGTGTTAACCGGATGCACCGTGGCAAGTAGCGCCGACTCACCCTTCAGCCGAGACCCAGCTTCGGCCTACCCCACCTTCAGCCCACCTTCAGCCCACCTTCAGCCGACCCCACCTTCCGGCCGACCACTTTTGGCCGACCACCTTCCGGCAGAGACCACCCTTCGGCCGAAAGTTTCAAAACGGCCGACCTTTCAGCCGGCTGGCAAGCGCTGCCTTCAGCGCCAGCGCTCGAGCAGGTCCTCCTCGCCTACTTCGCGCACCACGCGCGCGGGCACGCCCATCGCCACCGCACGGGCCGGCACGTCGCGTGTGACGACGGCGCCCGCGGCGATGAACGCCTCTTCGCCGATCTCCACTCCAGGCGTGAGCACCGTGCCGCCACCGACGCGGCAGGCGCGTCGCAGCGTCGCGCCGCGCAGCGGCGTCTCCTCGCCGTGACGAGCCATCGTGTCGTCGTTGGTCGTGGTCGCTCCTGGTCCGACGAAGACGTCGTCCTCGATCTCGGTGAAGGCTGTCAGATAGACGCTTGTCTGCACTTTCACGCGTGCCCCGACGACGACGTCGTTGTCGACCACGCTACCGCGCCCGATCACCGAGCCTTGGACCGATTCGCGTGCGCTCGCGCACATAGGACTGGTCGCCGAGTATCGCTTCGTCGGCCACCACTCGCACCGGCGAACACCACGGCGCCGGAGCAGATCGTCACGCGCGCACCGATCTCAAGCACACCCACCTCACCTTGCGCGGAGGAGCCGCGCGCCAGGCGCGGGCGCTTGCCGAGCACGGCGTGATCCTCGATCAAGCAGCCATCGCCGATGACGGTACCGTCGTGCACGACGACGTGGGCGCCAAAGGTGACGCCCTCACCGATCTGTACGTTCTCGCCGAGCACGAGGCCGGGGGCGCGGTCGCTCATCGGACCTCCTTTATTCGCCCGAGCATCAGCCTAGAGATGGTCACCTCGCGCTCACAGCCGCACCACGTTGCTTGCCTGGCTCCCGCGTGTCACGCCACGGAGGTCTACCACGATCGGCGCGTGCTGGACGACCAGCTCATAGTCCACACCCGGATGCGCCGTTACGACCAGCGCGAGATCGGCGCCGTCAAGCGCCTGCTCCGCCGAGACGCTCGTGAGCTCAAGCTCGGGGATGTCCGGCACGTAAGCGTCGTGGTAGCAGAGCTCGGCGCCGAGCTCGCGCAGCAGCTCCAGGATCTTCAGGGCCGGGGACTCGCGCACGTCGCCGACGCCCGACTTGTAGCTGACGCCGAACACCGTGATGCTCGAGCCCTTCACCGCCAGACCCGCGTCGTTGAGGGCACGCTGCACCAATGCCGCGCAGTGGTAGGGCATCTGCTGGTTGACCTTGCCCGCAAGCTCGATGAACTCGGTACTCATGTCGAACTCGCGTGCACGCCAGCTCAAATAGAAGGGATCTACCGGTAGGCAATGGCCGCCCATACCGGGCCCCGGCTCGAAGCGCATGAAGCCATACGGCTTGCTGGCAGCAGCCTCCACCACCTCCCAGATGTCGATACCCATGCGATCGGTAAGCATCGCCAACTCGTTCACGAGCGCGATGTTGACCGAGCGGAAGATGTTCTCCAACAGCTTCGTCAGCTCAGCCGCCTCGGGACTCGACACACGTACGACCTCGTCGCACACCAGCTCGTACAGCGCTTGTGCGCGGTCTGCGCAAGCTGGCGTCAGACCGCCCAGCACCTTGGGCGTGGTGCGCAGCGTGAAATCGGTCCGGCCGGGATCCACCCGCTCGGGGGAGAAGGCCAGATGGAAGTCCTTGCCGGCCACCAGCCCAGACTCTTCCAACAGCGGCGCCACGCGTTCGCGCGTGGTCCCGGGATATGTCGTCGACTCGAGCACGACCAGCTGTCCGGCCTGCAACACGCGCGCCAGCTCGCGCATGCTCTCGACCAAGGGCCCGAGGTCTGGCTCGCGATTGACGCTCAGCGGCGTGGGCACGCACACGAGCACCGCTTGCGCCCGCGCCAGCTCCTCGTAGCTGCTCGACGCGGAGATCCGCTCGAGCACCGTCGCCAGGCGCTCGGAGGGGATATCTCCGATATAAGACTGGCCCGCCGCGATCGCCTCGACCTTGCGCGGATCGACGTCGACCGCGACCACATCGGACCCTTGCTCGGCAAAGGCCACCGCAAGCGGCAGCCCGACATAGCCGAGGCCGATTATGCCGACGGTCGTCATCCCCGGCAGTCTAGGGGAGCCCCAAGCGCTGAACCTGATGGCCGGCCCTGGACCACGACGATCGGCGCTGCCGCGGAATCCTCTATGCGTGTCCGGCGACGGCTTGTAGCTCGCGCAGGTCCGCATCGACCATACGCTCCACCAGCTGCTCGAAGCCGAGCCGCGGCCGCCAGCCGAGCCGCTCACGCGCCTTGCTCGGATCGCCGACGCTCGCGGTCCGCTCAGGCTCGCGCACGAGCTTCGGATCCACGCGTACGTAGCGCTCTGCCTCCAAGCCCACATAGGCAAACGCCATCTCGGTGAGCTCCGCGACCGTGTGACCCACTCCGCTGGCAAGCACATAGTCCTCGGGATGCTCCTGCTGCAGCATCAGCCAGGCCCCATACATCACGTCCCCGGCGAAGGACCAATCGCGCACGGCGGCCAGCTCACCAAGCCTTACCTCCTCGGCCAGCCCTAGCTTGATCTGTGCCGCGGCGCGCGTCACGGTGCGCGTCACGAAGCGCAGCGGTCGCCGCTCGGACTCGTGGTTGAAGACGATCCCCGAGCACGCGTACAGACCGTCGTGTGCGCGCATCGCCCCCACCAGCTGATGCGAGGCGAGCTTGCCGATCGCATACGGTGAGATCGGCCTACAGGGCGTGCTCTCGTCCTGTGGGCTCTCGCGTACATCCCCGAATATCGCACCCGAGGCCGCGACCCACACACGCGTCCGCGGGTCGCTGTCACGCACAGCCTCGAGCAGCACCGCGGTCGAGCCGACGATCGCGCGCATCGTATCTGCGGGCTTTTGCCAGGAGACCGGGATGAACGATGGCGATGCCAGGTGATACAGCTCATGCGGCTGGGCCTGCTCGATCGCCGCCCGCAGCGAGGCGGGATCGAGCAGATCGCCGCCCAGCACCGCGAGGCGCTCACGCAGGTGCTCGGAGCAGCCAAGCGAGCGCTCTCGCGGGTCTCCATGCACAAGGCCGGTTACCTCGTAGCCCTTCTCCAGCAGCAGCTCAGCCAAGAACGAGCCGTCCTGACCGCTGATGCCAGTGATCAGCGCGCGTCTTGGATGTGTGTCCACGCCGGGAGCTTACGGTCTCATGCGTCGCGGCTCACGCCTACGCGGTTAATCCGAGGTCGACGGTGGAGCCGGCGGGTCTGCGTATCCGGCAAGCGGATCGAGCCGTGGCCCCGCCTCGCGAGCGCGCAAGTCGAAGTAGAGGACTGCCAGGGTGAGCGCCGCGAAGGAAGCGATGATCGTGTACACGACGATCCCGATCAGAGCTGAGAGGACGCTCGCGTTGTTCCCGCCACCCGCGAGTGCGCTGGCGATCGCAGCGATCACAAACGTCAGGAATCCGATCGCCAGCAGGACTCGGAAGATGTGCCAGTAGTGACCCGCCGTGAGCTGGGCGCTGCGGCGCAGCGCCGGCATCCAGCCTTCGTGATCCACGGCTGCCGTCTGGGCGACCACCGACCAGCGCAGGCTCAGGATGACTCCCGGGACGATCAGGGCGATGAAACCGAGGCCGATCAGGACGCCGGCCACGATCTCAGCGGCGACAACGACAGCCAATACTTGTAGACCCCGCAGCGCTACTGAGCCAATCCTCGGTCGGCGGCCATCGCCGATCTCGATCACGGCGTGCACGTGCAACGCTGAGATCAGCGGACCCACCAGCACGTAATAGATCAGCTCGAACAGCAGGAGCGTTCCCTCATCCCCTGACTTGCCACTACCAAGCGGGCCCACCCCAGTGACGGCTAGCCGTGCCAGCTCGTAAGGCGCGATCACACCTACGGCCAGCAGCGCAAACAGCAACGGATAGCGCCGGTACATGACCAGCGCCGTGCGCAGTATCTCCAAGGCCGAGCGTTCGCGCCCGAGATCGATTGCCGACGATGCCTCCACCGCGGCGGAGCCTAGTGCCTACGGTTGACGACCGGCTCTATCCATCCCGTATACGGCCGCCAGGCCCGCGGCCACCGCAGAAGGCGCACATAGCTCCCGTACCCGCGCTCGCCCGCGCTCTGCCGCAGCCGTGTCCCGCCAGCGGCACCCGATCGCCTTGGCGAGCGCTGTGGCGTCGCCGGGCTCGACAAGGCCCTCCTGCTCGACGAGCTCTGGCAATGCTCCGATGCGGCTCGCAACCACCGGCACGCCTGCCGCCATCGCCTCGGCCGCTGCCATCCCGAACGTCTCGGCCGAGCGAGAGGGGACGATCGCAAGTGCTGCGCCCTTGCGCAGGCTATCCAGCTCCGCGTCGTCCACATGTCCAGCAAAGTGCAAATCGCTACGTTCCCCGCGCGCGCGGGGGGCATCAGCCTTTTTTGCAACCTGCACACGCAGGTCCTCCAACCCGACGCGCGGCCTGTGCTTACCGGCCTGCCACACGGCATGGGGGGTCTCCGTGAGGGGACGCGGGGGGCCGCTATGCCCGGCTCGCGCTTCTAGCTTCTCTCGCTCCGGACCATCCCCCGCCACCACCAGCGGGACGCCCGCCCGCTGGCATGCCTCGATCGCCACATCAACTCCCTTCTCAGGGGCGAGACGCGACACGACCAGCGCATAGCTGCCCGACCTCGTCTCCGCGGCCTTTCCCGGCAACTCCACCGGCGGCGGGAGCACGTGCACGCGCTCCCAGTCAAGCGGTGCTCCCAGCGCCTGTAGGCGCTCGCGCGCGAACTCGCTCGGCACGATGAACGCGTCTGCCTGCTCTAGGAGACGCTGCTGCCACAGCGCAAGCGAGGCCCCATACGCCAATGCCTCGGCGCGGCTGCCGCGACAATTGCGCATCACCCCCGGCAACGTGTTGCGGCCGTGACAACGCGTGCACTCCTGCCCACCGGTGAAGCACACACCCGTCGCGCACACGAGCCGGTATTGGTGTAGGTGGACCACCACGCGCGCGCCCTCCTCGCGGGCGGCCGCCAACGCGCGCCAACCGAACAGCGGGCTGAGGTTGTGGGCGTGCACTAGCCGTGCACCGGTGAGGCGCACCGCCTTGGCTACCTCGCGTGGCGCCATACCGCCGCGCAACAGACCCGTCGCTGCGCCCAGCTTGCCCAGCCTGTCCGAGTCTCGCTCGAGCAGCTCCGCGGGCTCGCCTAGACGCTCGCGCACGAGCGCCAACAGGTCGTCCACCACGCGCTCCTCGCCGCCCGTTGTGCGATAGCGGTTGTGCAGGAAGAGAACCATCGCCTGCTCAAACCTAGACTGTTCGGATCATTGCCTCCGATCTCAATCCCACCCCGGCGTCAGTCGTCGTTCCCACGCGTGCGCGCTTGGACTACCTCAGGGTCGCGCTGAGCTCGATCGCCGCACAGACAACGACGGTTGGGGCCGAGCTGATCGTCGTGGACGACTCCGGGCCCTCCGAGGAAGCTCGCGCGCTGGCCGAGCGCTTTGGCGCTCGCTACGAGCCGCACTCCCGGCCGCTTGGCCTCAACGTGGCACGCAACACCGGCGTCGAGCGCTCGACAGGTGAGCTGGTCGTGTTCGTCGACGACGACGTGGAGGTCTGCGAGGGCTGGCTCGATGCGCTGCTCGCAGCCGCCAGCGAGCACCCCGAGCGGGAGGTCTTCACCGGCCCAATCATGCCACGACTGGAAGGCTCCCCTCCGCACAGTTGTGGACGCGAGGAGCCACCCATCACCGCGCTGGACCTCGGCCCCGCCGACACCTCTACGCGCTTCGCCTGGGGAGCCAACATGGCGATCCGACGTGCTGCGTTGGATCGCGTTGGACCCTTTGACGTGTCACTCGAGCACGGCGGCGACGAGCAGGAGTGGCAGGAACGGCTACGTGCCGAGCAGGCCTCGTGCAGCGGTCCTGAAGGCGGCGGCGAACAGGCTGCCGGCAACGCCAGCGCCGACGTTCTATATGTGGCGCACGCCGCGCTCCACCATCGGCGCAGCCCCGCGGACGCGCGCCTGCGGTCACTTTGCCGCGCTGCCTTCGCGCGGGGCAAGGCCGCCCGGCGCTTTGATGCCTGGCGCGGTGTCGCGCCGTCGGTCGGACGCGAGCTCGTTACGCTCGCGGGCTGCCTTGGCCACGTCGTGCGCTACCGCTGCCCGGCCGGCCTGACGATGGTCAGCCACAGCTCTGGGCGCCTACTGGAAGCGCTCCGCGCGACATCCTCCCCGCGTGCCGGGGTGGCAAGCCCAATCTCTACAGATACTTCCGACCCCAACCCGGCAAGGCTAAACGGGAGCTTCCAGATCTCCAATGAGGCGGCCACATCTGATGACTTCCTCTCGGGCGAAAGCGGCACTGTTGGCGGGCTCGACGGCTTGCGCCGAGCCGCACTCGACATCGCCGACGATGCGCTCGAGATCGCATCCGTCGGCCGGCTGCGTCTCGACATCGCCGCGCGTCGGGCGCCTCGTCCGCGGCGCGTGCTCGTCCTGTGCGTAGCGCGCCCCGAGTACGGCGGGCTGGTGCAAGGCATCCGTGAGGAGCTGGCGCGCTCCCGTCACCAGGTCGAGCTTTGCGTTGGCTCGCCCGCCGACCGCGGCAAGTTCGAGAATCTCAACCTGCTGCTCGACTCGCATCCCGCCGACGCGTACGACTGGCTGTTCGCGGTCGACGACGACATCGTGCTTCCACGTGGGTTTCTCAACCGTTTCCTGTTGCTTGCCGAGCATTTCGAGCTCGATCTTGCGCAGCCCGCCCACCGTCACGCTTCACACGCGGCCTGGCGAGTGACTCGCCGCAGGCGCCACAGCCTCGTGCGCGAGACGCGCTTTGTAGAGATCGGGCCCGTGACCGCGTTTGCTCGCTCCACGTTCTCCACGTTGCTGCCGTTTCCCGACCTGCGCATGGGTTGGGGCCTTGACATGCACTGGGCAGCTCTGGCGCGCGAACACGGCTGGCGTTGTGGCGTGATCGATGCCGTTCCGATCCGCCATCGTGCGGCGCCCACCGCGAGCGGCTACTCGCGCGAGCAGGCGCTCGCGGAGGCGCGCAGCTTCCTTGCGAACCGGCCATACCTGAACGCGAGCGAAGCCCAGCAAACCCTCGTCACGCACCGACGCCTGTGAACGCCCACCATTACAACTCCTCCGTGTCGAGAGTCGCACGGCGGGAGCAATTGCCCCTATCCCCATACTCCGCAGCGGCCTGGAGGGAACCAACATCCCTCCCTCCAAACTCCACCATGCAGCCGAAGGCGGCATCGAAGGAATCATGAAGGTCGTCGTCGTCTCCGAGTTCTACCCACGCCAGGGGGACCCCGTGCTGGGTGTTTGGGCTCATCGCCAGGCGCTCGCAGCTCGCGACGCTGGAGCTGAAGTTCGTGTAGTCGTGCTCCACCGGCTCGTTCCCCCGCGCGCATCGCTATCGGACGGACCCGGTGGCGCGACTCGCGCTTTGCGCGCGCTTGCCGGAGAGCCCAGGCATCAGGTTCACGACGGGCTGGACGTGACCTACGTGCGCTACGCGTCTCCGCCGCGCTCCAGCTCCTACGCAGCCTGGGGCGTGTGGGCGGCGCCGGCTCTCGGGCTTGCTCTGCGCCGACTGCGCCGCTCGTTTGCCTTCGAACTGATTCACGCCCACAACGCGGTGCCCGCGGGCGACGCGGCGCGGCGCACACGCGCCAAGGTGCCGTTGGTCGTGTCTGTCCACGGCGGCGACGTGCTCTATACGGCGCCACGCAGCGATGCCGGGAGCGAGGCCGTGCGCCGCAACCTCGAAGCGGCCACGACGGTATTGGCAAACAGCCGCGGTATCGCTCAGCTCAGCCGCTTCTATGGCGCCGCAGACGTGCGCGTCGTCCACCTTGGCACCGATTTGGCCTCGCCTCGGCCGCGAGGCGCAGCCGTCCGCCGCGACTCGAGCCCATCGCTGGTCACGGTCGGACACCTCGTCGCACGCAAGCGCCACGCCGACGTGATGCGCGCGCTGGCGGTTCTTGCCAAGCGCCATCCCAGCTTGCGCTACGTGATCATCGGCGACGGCCCTGAGCGCGTCGCTCTGGAAGGGCTTGCCGCACGGCTCGAGGTGTCTGAGCGCGTGGAGTTTCGCGGGCAGCTCGTACCGGCCGACGCCATCGAGCAAGCACGCCGCTGCACGCTGTTCGCGATGCCCTCCACCGAGGAGGCGTTTGGCGTTGCCTACATCGAGGCGATGGCCGGCGGCGTACCGGCGATCGGCTGTCGCGGCGAGGCCGGCCCTGAGGAGATCGCGGCGGCCGGCGACGGTTTCATGCTCGTCCCGCCCGGCGACATCGAGCGGCTTACACAACGTATTGACGAGCTGTTGTCCGACCCGCAACGACTGCGCGAGGCCGGTATTCGAGCGCGGGAGACCGTTGCCGCTAACTTCAGCTGGAAGCATTGCGGTAAGCAGACCGTCGCCGCCTACGAGCACGCGTTGCGCGTCTCTCCACCTGCTCGTGGGGGAACCAGCGGATGACATCTCACGCCTCAGCCACGACGGTTGGCACTATCGCTTGTCCGCCGACGAAGTCTCACGCCACGCACCGATCGTCACCGGCGTTGCCACCCACGCACCGATGAAGCCCCTCCTATTCGTCACCGGCCACGCACCGACGTATCGCGTGGGCGCCTTCCAGTGCCTGCACGAGCGCGAGAACGTCGAGTTCGCGCTGTTCGGCGGACGCCTCAAGCACGGCGGTGGGTCGACAGCTGATGATCTCCCGTTCCCCCATCGCCACGTACGCGGACATGAGCTTTATGGGCTTGCTGCCAGCGGCCGCTACCGCGCCGTGGTATGCCCTACCGGCGGGCGTGTCGCGCCGCTGGCGAGTTGGGCTGGAGCGAGACGGGCGCGCGTGCCACTGATCCTTTGGGCGTCGCTGTGGGCGCACCCGCGCAGCGCTGCGCACGCGCTCAGTTATCCGGTGTTGCAGCGCCTCTACCGCAGCGCCGACGCCGTCGTTACCTATGGCCCGCACGTCAGCGCCTATGTGCGCTCGCATGGCGCCAGACGCGTACACGTCGCGCCGCAGTCGGTAGACAACGAGTTCTGGAGCTCGCCTGATGTGAGCCTGCCGAACGATCCCGGTTGGCCGGCAAATGCCGAGACGATTTTTTTGTTTGCCGGACGGCCTTCACGGGAAAAGGGACTGGGGGTGCTCGTGGAGGCTTGGAGTACGTCGGGCCTGCAGGCACCAACCGCCGCGCTCGTCCTCGTCGGCGCGGGATCCACCCCCCCTTGGGTCCCGGCCGGCGGCGCGGTGGTGGGCCTGGACCCTGTGCCCCAGCAGCAATTGCGCAACTTTTACGCTGCCGCCGATGTTTTGGTGGTGCCGTCGATTCCGACGCGCACTTTCCGCGAGCCGTGGGGGCTGGTGGTAAACGAGGCCATGAACCGTGGACTTCCCGTGATCGCAAGCGACGCCGTCGGAGCCTCCGCCGGGGGGCTCGTCCAGGACGGGCGCAACGGTCTCGTGGTGCCCGCCGGCGAGCCCGTGGCGCTGGCCGTGGCGCTCAGAGAGCTCGCCGGCGATCCGGCGCTGCGCGCGCGCATGGGGGGGGCCGCACGCGCGGACGTAAGCTCCTATACCTACGACGCCTGGACCGATGGCTTCTCCGAGGCGCTAGCCGAACTGGGCCTGTCGGGGGGACGGTGAGGTAGCGTTGCGCTCCTTGGAAGGGCTGCTGGTCAAATTGCGGAGAGGCTTTGCGCTGGCGCTTGTGGCGCTCGCCATGCTCAGCTTTGCCTCCACCGCCAACGCAAACCAGGCGCAGACGATCCTCGAAAAGTGCGGTCATCACCAGCCTTTCAGCGGCTACAGCCAGAAGGCCTATCGCGAAGCGCTCAAACAGATGACAACGACGGGCAGCCAGTACTCCGCGTGCGAAGAAGAAATTCGCAAGGCCGAGGAAGCGGCGGCCGGAGGCGGAGCGGGCGGCGCGGCCGGCACACCTGGCGCGAACGTAGCCGTACCGCTTACTCCCATTGAGCAACATGCCGTGCAGAGCGCCCATCGCAACGGCTCGACACCGGTCCAGGTCGGCGACGAACCGGTGCGCCCGGGCGTCGTGCACGCTGACATCGCTTCAGCGGTGAGCACCTTGCCCCACTCACTATTTGCCGTGCTTGCCTTCATGGCGGCCTGCGCGGTCGTCCTCTCGATCGGGGAGCTGCGCAAGCGTGTCCGCTCACGCCGTGACGGCTGAGCATCGAACTGTGGAGATCCCGCTCGAGGCGTTGCGAGAGCCGCTGCCTGCGGCAAATCGACCGCACAGGCAGGGCACGACGACGTTGGCGACGCTCGTTGTCGCCGGCCTGCTCTGCTTTGCCACATTCCTCGCCGGCGGCGGGCTGAATCTCGCGCCTACGACGACGATCGAGCTAGTCTTCACGCTGCTCGCGGGGGCGCTTGTTGCGGTCGTGCTCGCGTTGGCTCCAGTCGGCACGCGCTTCTACGGTCTGTGGCCGATCGGCTTGCTGCTGGCCTTCACTGCGCTCACCGGCCTGTCGGTCGTGTGGTCGGTGGCGCCGGACGCAAGCTGGCAGGACGCCGGCAGGATGCTGGCCTACAGCGGCGTGTTCGCAGCCGCCGTAGCAGCCGCCTGGCTGGTGCCTGAGGGCTGGCGAGCGTTGTTGGGAGGGATCGTGCTCGCGGCCGTTGTGGTGTGCACTTACGCGCTATTGACGAAGGTGCTGCCAAACGAGCTGGCCGTCAACCCCGAAGCGAACTTCTACGCGCGGCTACAGGAACCGTACGGCTACTGGAATGCGATCGGCTTGACGGCGGCAATGGGCGCGATCGGCTGCCTGTGGCTCGGCGCGCGGCGCGCTGGGCACGCCCTTTTGACGGCGCTTGCTTATCCCACTATGGGCCTGATGATCGTCACGTTGATGCTTGCCTATTCGCGCGGCGCGCTGGCGGCGCTCCTCGTCGGCGTGATCGCCTGGATGTGCATCGTGCCGCTGCGCCTGCGCGGCGCGCGTGTGCTGATCGTCGGCGGGGTCGGCGCCGCCCCGGTCGTCGGCTGGGACTTCTCCAGGCACGCGCTCTCCAGCGAAGGGATATTGCTGGCGGCACGCACCACCGCCGGCCACCAGCTCGGCGTGCTGATCGGCGCGATGCTGGTCGTGTTGGCACTCGTGGGAATCGTGATCGGCTTCTTCGGCGACCGTCGCGCACCGGCCGTCGGCACGCGCCGCGCCGCCGGAATCACGCTGGCGTCCTTGCTAGTGCTTGTCCTGCTGGCGGGGGCAGGCGGCCTGGCCGCCAGCAAACGCGGGCTCACCGGCACCATCTCGCACGATCTCTCCTCGCTGGTCAACCCCAACGCGCCGGTGCCGGCGAACACGCCGGGGCGCCTGACAGCAGTAGGCAGCGTCCGTGCGCGCTATTGGAAGGAGGCGCTGGAAGTCTTCAAAGCGCATCCCGCGCTTGGCGCCGGCGCGGCCGGCTATGGCACGGCACGGCTGCGCTATCGCACCCAGAATCTTGATGTCCGCCAAGCCCACGGGTACATCCCACAGACACTTGCCGACCTTGGGATCGTCGGCCTGGCGGTCACGCTGGCATTGTTGATCGCGTGGATGGTGGCCGCCGGACGCTGTACCCATCCGTTCGACCGCCACTGGCACGCCCGGCGCTCGCCGCCGTCTGTCGCTTGGCGCAAAGAGCCAGTCGCGTACACGCCGGAGCGGATCGGCATGCTCGCGATGCTTTGCGTCGTCATCGTCTTCGGCGTCCACTCGTTCGCCGACTGGACTTGGTATGTGCCGGGCGACGCCTTCGTAGCGCTGCTGTGCGCCGGCTGGCTGGCCGGCCGCGGGCCGCTACCCGCCGGCAGGCTTGGTGTGCCGGCAGGCTCGCCCGCTGCGGCGCTCCCACTCGATGCGTTGGCGCCAGAACGGCTTGCTGAAAGCGCAGCTCGGGCCACAATCCCCCTTTCAAGCGAGCCAACCGCGCGCCCCGCGCAGGACGCCTCACGTCTACGCCGACCTTCCGCGCAGGCGCTCGGACCGCTGCGCATTGGCGTGGCGATCGCCGTCGTCGCCGGCGCGCTGCTCGCAGCTTGGACGGAGTGGCAGCCCCAGCGCTCTGTTGAAGCCTCCGAACAAGCGGTCGCGCTGATCAAGCAGAACCCACAGGCGGCGCTGCGCGCGGCGCAGGCCGGGGTCGAACGCGACCCGCTTTCCGCAGTGGCGCTGTTCAGGCTCTCGTCCGTCGAGCATGCGATCGGTGAGAGCCAGCTCGCGCGAGCCACATTGCAGAAGGCAGTGCAGATGCAACCGTCGAACCCGGAAACTTGGCTGACCTTGGGCGAATACGACCTGAAAGACAACCCACGAGCCGCCGTTGGAGAGCTACGTGCCGCCGTATATCTCAACCCCGAGTCGATTGCCGCGCAAAATGCCTATGTACAGGCGCTGCGAGCGACGCCATCGGCCAACGCATCAAGGAGCCAGACGAGTCTCACGGGTCATGCAGGGGTTGCGCTGCGACCAAGCCATACGGGCATCCTCCGCGGCGCCGCTCAGAATCGCTTGCGCTGAGCGCGCGCCAGCAGGACGCGGCGTGCGAGCGGCAACCCACCCGCTTTTTTGACGGCCACTTCGGCAAAGCCGAAGTCAGCAAGCAACTCGGCCAACAGCTGACGCGTATAGAAACGCAAGTGGTCGGCGCGCGGGTCGAAGCGCGCCTGGAATGCGGCTCGGCTCAGCCCGATCCACAATCGCGACAGCGGGGCGTGATCTGGGGTGCTGATCAGCAGTAGGCCGCCCGAGCGCAGTACGCGGCGCAGCTCTGAGAGCCACTGCGCGGTGTCGGCGACGTGCTCGATCGTCTCGCCTGCCCAGACCACATCGAAGCTCGCGTCCTCGAGCGGCAGCGGCGCTTCGTCCTCCACCAAGCGCAAGTCCAGCTCAGGATGACGCGAGTGCGCGCGACGCAGCGGCTCGGCAGCGACGTCGGCTGCGACCACCTCTGCGCCCGAGCGCAACAGCGCAGCAGCGAAATGCCCCTCGCCGCAACCGATGTCCAATACCCGCAGGATGCGCCCGGCACGCTCGCCGGCCGCCGCCACATGGTCGAGCAAGAAGGCTTCGCGTAGGCGCGCATCGACGGGCGGGAGCCCTTCGGGGATGCCCTCCCACAGACTCTCGTGGTAGGTGCGCGGGGGCATCGGCTGGCAAGGCTAGCGCGGCAGGGAACGAGGCGTTATACCAGCACGCGATCGGGCTCACCAGTGGAAGCGCACGGCCGCACGGTTGGCACGGAGCGCAAACATCGGAGACAGCGATTCGTTGCCGATCTACACATGACGGCCGGACCTACTATGTTCTGAGCCAGTGCGCGTGGGTGCGACAGACGTTAAGGCGTCTCGTGGTCTGAGCTCCCGGACCGGGACGAGCGACGTCATAAGGGTCGCCTTTGATAGCCGGCCGGCGGCCGACGTGCGCGGTGTCGGCCGCTATACGCGCTCGCTGCTGACCGCGCTGCGCGAGACCGGCGCTAAGAGCGTCGAGATCGTCGAGACCCACCGACCAAGACGTGCTGCGGTGTTTCACTCGCCATGGATGGAGGGCGCGATCCTGCGCAGCCCCTGCCCAATGGTCGTGACGTTGCACGACCTCTCGGCGCTCAAGCGTGCAAGCGAGCACCTGCGCACGGGCGTGCGCCTGCGCCTACGCCAGCTCGCGGTGCAGCGCGCGGTGCGCGTGATCGTGCCAACCGAGGCTGTGGCGGGCGATGCGGTGCAGCGCCTGGGCCTCGATCGCGAGCGCATCACCGTGATCGCCGAGGCGCCGGATCCGGTTATGTTCGTGCGCTCGGAGGAGGAGATAGCTCGCGTACGTGAGCGCTTCTCGCTGCCGGAGCAGTATCTGTTGTGGGTCGGCTCGCTGCGCCATCCCGACCCGCGTAAGCATGTCGCCAAGCTTGCCGCTACACAGCGCGAGCTGCCGCTCGTGCTCGTCGGCCCGACGCGGCCATGGGCGCACGAGTTGCAGGACGTGATCTTGACTGGCGAGGTCTCCGACGAGCAGCTGGCCGCCATCTACAGCGGCGCGCACGCGTTGGTGCTCGCCTCCGAGGACGAGGGCTTCGGCCTGCCGGCAGTCGAGGCGCTCGCGTGCGGGACACCGGTCGCCGCGTGCGAAGTGCCAGCGCTGCGCGAGGTGCTCGGTGAGCGTGCAGCCTTCGTCGAGCGCGGTGACCTACGCTCGCTGATCGAAAGCGCCGAGCGCTCGCGTCGCCCTGCTCCGGCGCCACCGCAGTGGACGTGGCAGGACGCCGCCAGATCGACCTGGCGCGTCTACCAGCAGGCAATCAACTTTGCCGAGGACGAGTCCCGGCCGGTCGGCTGGGGCCTGGCCGATCCTCAGGCCGGGTTGGAGCTGGAGTAGGCGTAGAACGCATACGCCCAATCTCCTGGCGAAACTTGTTCAGTAAGCCCCACGCTGCATGATCACAGCCGGGATCGTCTTCAGGAGAATCGCCAAATCGAGCGCCAAAGACCAGCGCTCCAGGTAGATGAAGTCGAGGTGCACGAGGTCGTCGAAGTCAAGCTCCGAGCGGCCTGACACCTGCCACAGGCCGGTGATGCCGGGTAGCACCAGGTAGCGCTTGCGATGCCAGTCCTCGAGTAGCTCGAAGTCACGCTCGGGCAGTGGGCGCGGGCCGACGAGTGACATCTCGCCGCGCAGCACGTTGACAAGCTGGGGCAACTCGTCGAAAGAGAAGCGACGCAGGAATCGTCCAACTGGCGTGAGCCGCGGGTCGTCGCGAATCTTGAAGAGCGCGCCCGAGGCCTCGTTGAGCTGCTCGAGATCGTCCTGCTGCTCGTGCGCGTCGCAGTACATCGTGCGGAACTTCAAACAGTCGAACGGAAGCTGGCCGATGCCCGGTCGCTTCGAGCGGTAGAAGATCGGCCCGCGCGAGGAGACCCGCACGGCAAGCGTGATCGCGGCAAGCAGGGGACTTAGCAGGACAAGCAGGAAGGTCGCGCCGAGAAGGTCGAAGGTGCGCTTCAGGGCGAAGTCGATGCCCTCGAACACGGGTGGCCCCAGCTCGAACAGGGGTACCGATTGGCCGGGTACGAACTCGGCGCGATGGATCAGGATCTCCATCGTCGATGGGGCGATACGAACGCGCACACCGCGGCGGTGGCACTGGTCGACCAGCTCCACCGCACGCTCCTGGGGAAAGTCGGGATCGGCGATGATCACCTCGTCGACGCGCTCGGAGACGATCACAGCCTGTAGATGAGCCAGCGTGCCAAGGCAGCGCACGCCATTGGCAGGCAACGGCTCGGGCGAGACGAAGCCGACAACTTCGATCGGCGAGTGCGGCGCGTCGGCAAGCGCGTGGGCTACATCGTGGATGTGCTTGCCGGTACCGACGAGCACCGCGCGGCGCTGATAGCCGGCGGCGTGCAGGATCGCGCCGGTGGCACGCTCGTAGAGGTAGCGCAGCGAGGATATATAGAACAGCGCGAAGCCAAGCGAGCTGTAGAAGATGTAGTAGCTGGAGAAGTGTTCGCCGCTCACAACCGCGAAGATGAGCGCTACGAAGGCGACCTGGAAGAGCGAGCCCACGATGCGCGAGAGGCCGGGTCGCTGCGAGCGCTCGGCGTACAGGCCGGAGCGGGCGAACAGCAGCGCTGTCAGCAGGTAGGCGAACGCGAGGATCGAGCGCGTGCCTTCGTAGACGCTGTGCGCGTCAACGCTGGAGAGCAGCGCCTCCTTGAGCGCGAGCGCCGTGAAGATCGCTAGCGACACCCCGAACAGATCGAGCAAGAGCAGCGAGAGGACTCGTAGACCACGGCGCATCGTGTCCATGCGCAGCAGGAATGAGAGCGCGGGCGGGCGCTTGCTGCGCACGTCACGGTCGTTGCGCGGCGGCGGAATCTCCTCAACGAGGGGCCTGCCGGTCGCGCCCGCGCGAGCAGGCAACGACGTCTTTGCGGGACGGCTGGTACGCGGCGCGTCCGGAGAACGAACTCCCATCTCGGACTTCACAACAGTTGAGTTTCCCGTATGTAGCGGTCAGAAACCGTTTGGGAGAGCACATGCGCGCCGAGGCGCACGTATCTTTGGAGCGTTGTGGGGTGGTCAAAAACCGACGGGTAGAACATATGCACGCCAAGACGCGCATGTGCTTGGGAAGCAGTCAAGCGCTTAGGGCCCGTTCGACAGGCGCCGCTCACCCAACCAGCTGCTCTACGCCGGATGTATCGATCGTGCGTCTAAGGCCGTCGCGGAGGGAGACCTCGGGCGCCCAGCCGAGCAGCTCGCGCGCAAGCGTGATGTCCGGCTTGCGCTGCTTGGGATCGTCGACCGGCAGCGCCTCGAACAGGATCTCCGAGTCGGCCCTTGTGATCTCCTTGACCGCCTTGGCCAGTTCGAGCAGCGTGTACTCGTCGGGGTTGCCGATGTTCACGGGATTGTGGTAGCCGGACTCGGCCAGCGCGATCAGCCCGCGGATCAGGTCGCTGACGAAGCAGAAGGAGCGCGTCTGTGAGCCGTCGCCAAAGACGGTAAGCGGCCGGCTGGCCAAAGCCTGGCGCAGGAAAGTGGGGATCGCGCGACCGTCGTGTGGGCGCATGCGCGCGCCGTAGGTGTTGAAGATGCGCACGATCGCCGTGTCAACCCCTTGCTGGCGGTGATAGGCCATCGTCAGCGCCTCGGCATAGCGCTTGGCCTCATCGTAGACGCCGCGCGGACCGATCGGGTTGACGTGTCCCCAGTAGGTCTCCGCCTGCGGATGTTCCTGGGGATCGCCGTACACCTCGCTGGTGGAGGCGATCAAGAAGCGAGCCCGCTTGGCCTTGGCCAAGCCGAGTGTGTGATGGGTGCCGTAGGAGCCGACCTTCAGCGTGTGCAGTGGCAGACGCAGATAGTCGATCGGGGAAGCTGGCGATGCCAGGTGGTAGACGAAGTCGACAGGCTCGTCGATCTCGTACGGCTCGATGATGTCCACATTGACATTGCGGAAGCTCTCAGGATCACGAATATGCTCGATGTTGGCGAGCGAGCCGGTCTCGAGATTGTCGACGCAGATCACACGGTTTCCACGAGCGAGCAGCTCGTCGCAAAGATGCGAGCCGAGGAAGCCAGCGCCGCCTGTGACCATGCACGTTGACATCGCACGCCAGTATAAGGCGCGGGCACATTCCAGTTAGCGCAAGCGGGCCCTCGTGACCGGCTAGAGGAGCCGCGATTCGGGCCGTCCGGCGGATCTTGTCTCCCAAAAAGATGCTCCCTGAGTATCCCTGCGCCAAGTTCCGTCCCATCCCAATCCATATGATCCATTGCAAGCCATGAGCCAGCACAACTCAAGCGAGCAGGAGGAGCGGCTGACGGTTGCCCCGATCGTGGGGCCGGACGACCCGCGCCACTTCACGGACTCGGGAATCGAGATCGAGGCGCTGTACACCGAGGAGGATCTCCCCGCAGATCTCGACCTGGGCGCACCGGGCGAGTTCCCATACACGCGCGGGGTGCATCGCGAGATGTACCGCAAACAGACGTGGACGATGCGCCAATACGCGGGGTATGCCTCGGCGAAGGAGTCCAACGAGCGTTATCGCTACCTGCTGTCGAAGGGCTCGACAGGATTGTCGATGGCTTTCGACCTGCCCACGCAACTGGGCCTCGACTCCGACAATCCGCGCTGCTTGGGAGAGGTGGGCAGGACTGGCGTGGCGATCGACACGATCGACGACATGCGCACCGCCTTCGACGGTATCCCGCTCGACCAGGTGTCGACGTCGATGACAATCAATGCACCAGCAGCCTGCCTGCTGCTGCTGTACGACCTGGTAGGCGAAGAGCAGGGCGTGCCGAGCGCGCAACTGCGCGGAACCACCCAGAACGACGTGCTCAAGGAGTACATCGCGCGCGGCAACTACATCTACCCGCCGATCCCCACGATGCGTCTGACGACGGACCTGTTCCAGTACTGCCAGGAAAACGTGCCCAAGTGGAACACGATCTCGATCTCCGGTTACCACTTCAGGGAGAAGGGCTGCTCGGCCGTGCAGGAGGTCGCCTTCACGCTGTCCTCGGGCATCGCGTACGTGCAGGCGGCGATCGAGAAGGGCCTCGACGTGGACGACTTCGCGCCGCGCCTGGCGTTCTTCTTCAACGGCCACAACAACGTCTTCCAGGAGGTCGCCAAGTTCCGCGCGGCGAGGCGCATGTGGGCGCACATCATGCGCGAGCGCTTCGGCGCGAAGAGCCCGAAGTCGACGATGTTGCGCTTCCACACGCAAACAGGTGGCGTGACGCTCACGGCTCAGCAGCCGGAGAACAACATCGTGCGCGTCGCGCTGCAGGGCTTCGCCGCCGTTTGCGGAGGAACGCAGTCGCTGCACACCAACGGCTTCGACGAGGCGCTGGCGCTGCCAACCGAGCGTGCGGCCAAGACGGCATTGCGCACCCAGCAGATCCTGGCGTATGAGTCCGGCGCGGCCGACACCGTGGACCCGTTCGCGGGCTCATACTTCGTGGAGTCGCTCACCGACGAGATCGAAACGCGCGCGAACGAGCTGATCGCGAAGGTCGACGCGCTCGGCGGCTCGGTCAACGCGATCCAGTTCATCACCGGCGAGATCGACGAGTCGGCCTGGGGCTACCAGGAGCGCTACCGCATCGGCCAGGACATCGTGGTGGGCGTCAACAAGTTCGAGGAGGACGACATCGAAGTGCCCGACCTCCTACGAGTGGATCCGCAGTCAGAGCGCGAACAGGTCGGTCGCTTGAAGGCGTTCAAGCAGAACCGCGATCAGGAGCTCGTTGATAAGCGTCTGGGGGAGCTGCGCGAGACCGCACGCGGCAGCGACAACCTGCTGCCGAGCATCCGCCAGGCGCTGAAGGACCGCGCTTCGCTCGGCGAGGTGTGCGGGGCGATGCAAGACGTGTTCGGCAAGTACGCGCCGACGTTCTAATAGGATCCCGTCCGTGATCGCAACGGTGCAGTTCTTTGAAGTGGTCTTGGCCGTGCACATCATGGCCGTGGTGTTCGCCTTCGGCGCGACGTTCGCCTACCCCGTGCTGCTCGGCACTGTGGGCAAGGCCGACTCGCGTGCCCTGCCCGCGCTCTACCGCGCGATCCACGCGATCAGCGTGAAGGTGATCATGCCGGGCCTCGCGATCGTCGTGATCTGCGGCATCTACCTCGCCTCCAAGCTGCACGTGTGGAGCGAGTTCTACGTCCAGTGGGGCATCGCCGTGGCGGTCGTGATCGGCGCCGTCGAGGGCATGTTCATAAGCCCCAACGAGAAGCGCCTCATGCGAGGTCGCCGGGCAGGATCTCGCCGCGGCCGGCGAGGGCGAAGTGAAATTCAGCGCCGAGCACGACACGCTCGTGAAGCGCATCGGCGCCGTAGGCGCCACGATGGACCTGCTCGTGATTCTCACGATCTTGTTCATGGCGCTGAAAACCTGAGTCAGAAGCCGCGGGTCACAAACCGAGCCCATGTACCCTGAGAAGCATGAGTGAGGGCTACCGAGTAGCCGTTGTAGGCGCCACCGGACAGGTAGGCACACTGATGCTACGGCTGCTGCGCGAGCGTGGCTTCCCCACGCGCGAGATCGTGCCGTTCGCCTCCGAGCGCTCCGCCGGTAAGGAGATCGAGGGCGTCGGGGTGGTGCAACCACTCAGCGAGGAGACGATCCGGGGCTTCGACCTCGCGTTGTTCTCGGCGGGTGGATCAACCTCGGGCGAGTGGGCCCAGCGCTTCGTCGAAGCCGGCGCCGTCGTGATCGACAACAGCTCGCACTGGCGCATGAACGACGATGTGCCGCTCGTGGTTGCGGAGGTCAACCCTGGAGCGCTTGCCCACCACAATGGGATCGTCGCGAACCCCAATTGCTCCACCATGCAGATGGTCGTCGCCTTGAAGCCCATCCACGAGGCGGCCGGCATCGAGCGTCTTGTGATCTCGACCTACCAGGCCGTATCCGGCACCGGCAAGAAAGCGGTGGACGAGCTGCTCGACCAGTCCCACGCGCTGCTGCACGACATGGACATCGAGCCTCCACAGGCCTACGCCCACCAGATTGCTTTCAATGCGCTCCCCCATGCCGGCAACTTCGCGCTCGGCGACGATCACACCGACGAGGAGCGCAAGCTGATCAACGAGACGCGCAAGATCCTCGGCGACCAGTCGATCCGCGTGAGCGCCACGTGCGTGCGCGTGCCGGTCGTTAACGGCCACTCAGAGGCTGTCAACGTGCAAACGCGCGAGCCGCTCTCGCCGGAGCGCGCACGGGAGGTGCTGCGTGCTGCACCAGGCGTGACCGTGGCCGACGATCCAGATGCCTCGCTCTACCCGTTGGCGACGCTCGCCACCGGCCACGACGAGGTGTTCGTAGGGCGCATCCGCCGAGACCCGGGCCATGAGTCCGCACTGGACATGTGGATCGTGGCTGACAACCTGCGTAAGGGCGCGGCCACGAACGCGGTGCAGTTGGCGGAGTTGCTTGATCAACAGGGCTTGATCGTGCCGCGAGTGGTTGCCGGCGCGGGACCACACACCCCGGCATAGGCAAGGCCGCCCCGCGTACTTCTCGCTTGGGTTACTTCCTATTTGGGGTGTGCGAAGTTTTTAGGTTCCTAACTTTTGGGGGCAGCTGAGGAACAGCAGAAGGACTCTCGCCCCCACGCTCGAACCTGGGAGCGATGAGCGTCTCGACTGAGGTGCAACGCACCCTTGTGAAGTCACCGCCCGAGCTGTGGTCGGAGCTGAGCAACCCGGAGGCGCTTGCCCGTCACCTGTCCGAGCTGGGCGACGTGCGGATCACCGCCGTTGAACCCGAGACGAAGGTCGAGTGGGAAGCCGAGGGCTCGAGCGGCATCGTGCGCTTGAAGCAGTCCGGCTGGGGTACGAAGGTCACCCTGACGGTGACGCGAGCCGCACCAGCAGGCGGGGAAGCTTCGTCCGAGGCTGAGACGATCGCAGAGCCAGAGCCGGCTGTAGAGACCGAGCCGGTCGCGGCGGCTCGGCCGGAGCCTGAGTCCAAGCTTGCTATGCAGCCCGCCGCAGCCGAGCCCGTGCGAGAAGTCGAGCCGGAGCAGGAGACTGCTGCGGAATCCACCGCCGAGCCACTGGGAGAGGGCGCGCTCGAGCCCGAGCCGGTGGTTAAGCCCAAGCCAGAGCCGGTGACTGCGGTGGCAGAGCAAGAGACGGCCACAGAGCCCGATACTCGCCCCGGATTCTTCGCACGCCTATTCCGTCGCGGTCATACAAAACGACGCGCGCTCGCCGTGGCGCTGGCAGAGTTCGACGCTGTCACGGAGTCCGAGCCGAAGCTCGAGATCGAGATCGTGGCACTCGCTGCGCCTGAGCCTCTCTACCCTGAGCCGGCGATCGAGCCGGAGCCCGAGGCCACTGAGCCGCCCACCGACCTCGCTGCCGAACTGGCCTCAGTTGAAGCGCAGATGACAACCGAGACAACCGAGCTGCTGACCGGCGTGCTCGATCGCCTGGGCGCCGCGCATCACCGGCCGTTCTCGCGCGGCTGAGAGCCTGAGGACCTTCACCGCCCGCCTAAATCAGCGGCGCGCCGCTCAGTCGCTCGATCCACTCGGCCAGCAGGGGGTCCACTACGCGATAGCCATCGCCTTCGCTCTCGATCTCGGCGGTTGCGAGCAATCGTGGAAGCGCCCGCCGGACCCTGTCCTTGGTCAGCTCGAGGCGGTTCAGGACTTCGCCGCGATAAGGCGAGCCGTCGCCCGCCACGATCGCGCGCATTGTCTTCTGCTCGGAGACGTCGAACCCGCGCCACTGTGCGTCGAACTCAGGCTCCAGCTCAACCAGAGTCGCGATATGGGCCGCGCGCCAGTGCTCGAGCGTCGCGGTCGCGCCGCTGTCGAACTCCTCCCACAGGCGATGGGCAAGCAGCATCGCTCGCTGTGGGTGGCCCTTGGCGCCGTCGAGCAGTGGATTAAGCGCCTCGCCAACCGAGCGGTGACTCTCACGAAAGCGTCGCTCCACGTAAGACGCGATGTCTTGTGCAGTGAGCCGCTCCAGGTGCAACGGGACTGCCGAGCCGTAGAGAGGGCGCTCCTTGACCTCGGACTATCAGTATGCGCCTGTCAGAATCTAGCTGGTGGTCTTTCAGGCGCAAGCAGAGGTCCATCCGTCCGGAGCGCTGCCAGATGCATGCCAGCGGATAACATTCCGCGCCCATGCGCAGCAAGGCCCCCGAAACCTACGACGAGAAGCTCGCCCAGCTGAACGAGCTGCGCAAGGCTGCCCTGCATTCGGCCCCCGCGGCCGAGGAGAAGCAGCACGCGCGCGGCAAGTACACGGCCAGGGAGCGTGTGGAGAAGCTGCTCGACCCCGGCTCCTTCCAGGAGCTCGACACATTCGTACGCCACCGCAGCTACGACTTCGACATGCAGAAGAACCGCCCCTGGGGCGACGCCGTGGTGACCGGCCACGGCACCATCGAGGGCCGTCGGGTATGCGTGTTCAGCCAGGATTTCACGGTGTTCGGTGGCTCGCTGAGCGAGGTTATGGGCGAGAAGATGTGCAAGATCATGGATCTCGCCGCCAAGATCGGCTGCCCGGTGATCGGCATCAACGACTCGGGTGGCGCGCGTATTCAGGAGGGAGTCGTCTCGCTCGGTGCCTATGGCGACGTCTTCGTGCGCAACGTGCGTTCCTCGGGCGTGATCCCACAGATCAGCCTGATCATGGGGCCGTGCGCGGGCGGCGCCGTGTACTCGCCGGCGATCACCGACTTCGTGTTCATGGTCAAGGAGACCTCGCACATGTTCATCACGGGCCCCGACGTGATCAAGACCGTCACCGGCGAGGAAGTCGGCTTTGAGGAGCTCGGCGGGGCGATGTCGCACAACACGAAGTCCGGCGTAGCCCAGTTCGCCTCGGAGGACGAGGACGCGTGCATCGAGGACTGTCGCTACCTGGTCAGCTTCCTACCGCAGAACAACATGCAGACCACGCCGCGTGTGCAACCGTCCGACGATCCCTTGCGCATGGACCCAGAGCTCGACCATGTGGTACCAGACAACCCCAACAAGCCGTATGACATGCGCGACGTGGTGCGCTTGATCGTGGATGACGGCGAGTTCTTCGAGGTCCACGAGCACCACGCCAAGAACATCATCTGCGGCTTCTCTCGCCTGGACGGGCATGCGATCGGGATCGTCGGCAACCAGCCCAATCAGTTGGCGGGCGTGCTCGACATCGACGCCTCGGCCAAGGCCGCTCGCTTCGTGCGCACCTGCGACGCCTTCAACATCCCCCTGTTGACCCTCTGCGACGTGCCCGGCTTCCTACCGGGAACCGCCCAGGAGTGGGGCGGCATCATCAGACACGGGGCCAAGCTGCTGTACGCGTTTGCCGAGGCAACCGTGCCGAAGATCACCGTGATCACCCGCAAGGCTTACGGGGGGGCTTACGACGTGATGGCCTCCAAGCATCTCGGAGCTGACTTCAACTTTGCCTGGCCGACGGCGGAGGTTGCCGTGATGGGACCCGAGGGCGCAGTCAACATCATCTACCGGCGTGACATCGCGGGCAGCCCGACGCCGCAGGAGCGCCGCCAGACTCTGATGGAGGACTACAAGGCGCGCTTTGCTAACCCATACACAGCGGCCGAACGTGGGTACATCGACGACGTGATCATCCCGCACGAGACGCGCCCGAAGCTGATCGCGGCGCTCGACACACTGCACACCAAGCGCGAGCCGGGGCCGAAGCGCAAGCACGGCAACATCCCGCTCTAATGGCAGCCTGTGCTTGCGCGGAGCGAGCCGGGACAGGTTGCGTCCAAATTTGGCGATGCCCCCTGCGTGCGCGCGTGGTCTACTAATAAGGCTTAGCTGTATTCGAGGGTCCGCGCGCGTGCGCGCGGGGCACCCCAAAACGGACCAATCAAACAACCACCAGTCAGAAACAAGCCATGGTCAATCGTCGCCCCCAACTCGAGCTGATCGCCCCGTCGGCCTCACCGGCCGAGGCAGCCGCGATCGTGGCCGCACTCGAGCGCTTCATGCGCGACACAGCGCCCCAGCTAGCGCCACCAAGCGAGCATCTGGACCCGTGGATACGCGCGGCTATGCTCGAAGGCGTGGCGCGCACGGGTCTCGGCGACGAGCCGGACCCTTGGCTAAATACCTAAAAGCCGCTAGGCTTTACGCCCAATCTCTTTGCCGGTCGCAAAACGTAGGTCCAGGTCCCACCTCCCCCCACCAACCCCCTAACCCGGACCAGGAGGTTTCGCTAGATGGAGCCAGTTTCGATACCCGCCGAGCGGTCCACCAAAAAGGGCTCGTTGGAGGATCCTGAGATCCTGCAGAACGTCCCCGGGCATGTGATCCCGATCCTGCAGCGGGAGTACGACGACTTCAAGACCGAGGCGACCAAGTTCCTCCAGGGCGACATGCCCGAAGACGAGTTCATCAAGTTCCGTCTCAAGCAGGGCGTCTACGGCCAGCGCCAGCCCGACGTGCAGATGATCCGCGTGAAGCTGCCGTTTGGCGGCGTGACGCCGGAGCAGATGGACAAGTTCGCCGACGTCGTCGAAAAGTACGCGCCCCTGGGTAAGGGGCATGTGACTACACGTCAGAACATCCAGATGCACCACATCCCGCTACCTGAAATCGAGCAGGCGATCAGGGAGATGGGCGAAGCCGGGCTATCGAGCCGCGAGGGCTGCGGCAACACGGTGCGCAACGTCACGGGCGACCCCTGGGCCGGTGTGGCGGCAGACGAGTTGTTTGACCTCACCCCCTACGCCGGCGCCTACGCCCGCTACTTCGTTAGGCATCCGACCACGCAGGGGATGCCCCGCAAGATCAAGACCTCCTTCGACGGCTCGCCACGCGACAGGGCGATCAGCGGCATCCACGACATCGCCTTCCGTGCACGCATCAAGGAGATCGACGGCAAGCAGGTGAAGGGCGCAGAGATGCTTGTCGGCGGCGGCACTTCGATCATGCCGCGTGTCGCCCCCGCACTTTACGACTTCGTGCAGCTCGACAACGGCGACTACCTGAAGATTTCAGAGGCCGTGTTCCGCATCTTCGATCGCCAGGAGTGGCTGCGCGTCAACCGCGCGCGTGCCCGCATCAAGGTGTTCGTGGACAAGTTCGGGATCGACGAGCTGCGCAATCAGGTCGAGGAGGAGTTGAAGGGCGATTGGGTCGCAGAACGGGATTTCTCGATCGAAGATCGCCTGTTCCTCGACGATGAGCGCGAAGCGGCTCCCGCACCTCCAACGAGCTACAACAGCCCCAACGGCGACGTCTCCGCGTTCGAGCGCTTCAAGCAGGCCAACGTGGCCGCTCAGAAGCAGGAGGGCTTCGTGACGGTCGAGGTGAAGATCGTGCGCGGCGACCTCACTCCGGAGCAGTTCCGCGGGCTCGGGCAGATCATGCGCGAATACTCAGGGGGCTATGCACGCACCACCGTGCAGCAGAACTTCGTGCTGCGCTGGGTACGCGAGGAGAGCGTGTACGACGTTTGGAAAGCGCTCGGCGCGCTTGGCCTCGGCGATCCCGGATCGCGCGAGATCACCGACGTTGTCTCCTGCCCTGGCACCGACTCGTGCAAGCTCGGGATCACCAGCTCGATGGGGCTCAACCAGGCCGTGCAGGAGCGCATCGAAGCGATGAACATCAGCGATCCGCTGACGCGTCAGATCCACATCAAGATGAGCGGTTGCCCAAACGGCTGCTCCCAGCACCATGTGGCCGACATCGGCTTCTACGGTGCATCGATCAAAGTCGGCGAGCACACTATCCCCGCCTACATCCCGCACGTCGGCGGCGTCTATGAAGGCGGCGAGGTTAAGTTCGGCACGCGCCTGAAGCTGCGCCTGCCCGCCAAGCGCGCGCCCGAGGCGATCGAGCGCTGGATCCGCCATTACGAGGCCAACCGGAACGACGGCGAGGAGTGGGGCGCGTTCGTGGAGCGCGTCGGCGCACCCGAGCTCGAAGGGCTCGTCAAGGAGCTCTCGCTGCCCGTCGACTTCGGCCTGGAGACAATGAACACGTTCATCGACTGGAACCGGGACGTGCCCTTCCAGGTAATTCGTGGCGAGGGCGAGTGCGCGGTCTAGCCGACAGCCCCACGGAGACCGACACCGCCGACGCAGCCATCCCCGCCAACGTCGACGGGGACTCACCCCCGCTGAACGCGGAGAGGCTCGCCCGCAGTCTGAGCGAGACCCTGCGCGAGGCCATCGAGCGCCACGGTGACAAGGTCGTGCTGCTGTGCTCCTTCCAGAAGGAGGAGTCGGTGCTGATCGACGAGCTGCTGCGTGTCGGCGACGGACAGACGCCGGTGCGGATCGCGACGATCGACACCGGCGTGCTCTTTCCCGAGACGCTGCAGACATGGAAGGCGTTCGAGGAGCGTTTTGGAATCGCCATCGAGGTACACGACGCAAGCAATCCGAGCGTGCCGTGGAGCGGACCGGAGCACTGCTGCTCAGTCGCGAAGGTGGCAGCGCTGGAGCAGGCGCTGCAGGGCGCCGAGGGCTGGATCACAGGCATAAGACGCGAGCAGGGACCGACGCGCGCCGACACCGAGCTGATCGAAGTCGACGCCAAGCGCGAGCTGCGCAAGTACAACCCACTGGCGTTGTGGAGCGATAAGGATCTTTGGGCGCGCATCTTCGAGCGCGATCTGCCCTACAACCCGCTGCACGACCAGGGCTACTCCTCGATCGGCTGCGGCCCATGTACTCAGCCCGGAGAGGGCCGCGAGGGCCGCTGGGTAGGTACAGAGAAGACCGAGTGCGGACTCCATGTGGGCTGATGGCTGCGCTGGATCTGCGTTCTACCGATCGGAGATCAACGGGATCTCCGATCGGCCAGCACATGTGCGAAGCACATTTCGCTTCTTGCGTCCTTGCCCAGCTTGCCCTGAGCCCACATGGAGGAGCCGGATATGAGCGTCGCTGAGCGGCCCCAACTCAGCCACCTACGCGCGCTCGAGTCCGAGGCGATCCACGTGATGCGCGAGGTGGCCGCCGAATTCGAGCGACCCGTACTGCTGTTCAGCGGCGGCAAGGACTCGATCGTGCTGCTGCGGCTGGCCGAGAAGGCGTTTCGCCCTGGGCCCTTTCCGTTTCCGCTGATGCATGTGGATACCGGGCACAACTTTCCCGAGGTGATCGAGTTTCGCGACCGCCGCGTGGCCGAGCTCGGCGAGCGCCTGATCGTTGCCAGCGTGCAGGAGTCGATCGACTCGGGCAGGGTCGCCGAGGAGAAGGGGCCACGCGCTTCGCGCAACCAGCTGCAGACCGTGACGCTGCTCGATGCGATCGCCGAGCACAAATTCGACGCGGCCTTCGGCGGGGCGCGCCGTGACGAGGAGCGCGCTCGCGCCAAGGAGCGCGTGTTCTCCTTCCGCGACGACTTCGGCGGCTGGGATCCCAAGAGCCAGCGGCCCGAGCTGTGGAACCTCTACAACGGGCGTATCAAGAAGGGCGAGAACGTGAGGGTTTTCCCGATCTCTAACTGGACCGAGCTGGACGTATGGGAGTACATCGACCAGGAGCAGCTTGAGGTGCCATCGATCTACTTCGCCCACGAGCGCGAGGTGTTCAAGCGCGACGGCATGCTCTATGCGTGGCGCGAAGGGACAGAGCTGATCGACGGCGAGAGCGTATTCTCAGAGACGGTGCGCTACCGCACGGTTGGCGACATGAGCTGTACCGGCGGCGTGCGCTCGACGGCCGGCACATTGCAGGAAGTCGTAACCGAGATCGCTGCGACACGGATCACTGAGCGCGGTGAGACGCGCGCGGACGACCGCGTCTCAGAGGCCGCGATGGAGGATCGCAAGAAGGCTGGGTATTTCTAATGCGCTTTTTTTTGGCTGCGCCGGCTCACGCGACGGGACGTGCGGCCCGTTGGAGCGGAAGCTCGCCCGACTCCGCTGATAGAGCTTGGGCTCGGCGATGACGCTCGACCTGCTGCGCTTCACCACTGCCGGCTCCGTGGACGACGGCAAGAGCACCTTGATCGGGCGGCTTTTGTACGACACTAAGCAGGTGTTCGAGGACCAGCTCGATCACGTGGCGCAGGCAAGCGAGCGTCGCGGTGGAGAGGGGGCGCTCGATCTGGCGCTGCTGACCGATGGGCTGCGTGCTGAGCGCGAGCAGGGGATCACGATCGACGTGGCCTACCGCTACTTCGCCACGCCCAAGCGCAGGTTCATCATCGCCGACTGTCCCGGACACCAGCAGTACACGCGCAACATGGTTACCGGCGCCTCGACGGCCGACCTGTCGGTGATCTTGCTCGACGCGCGCAAGGGGGTGCTCGAGCAATCCAAGCGCCACGCCTTCATCAGCGCGCTGCTCGGCATCCCGCACCTGGTCGTGGCTGTCAACAAGATGGACCTGGTCGACTACTCCCAGGAGCGCTTTGACGAGCTCGTGGCGGAGTTCGCGGGGTTTGCCCAGAAGCTGAACGGGATCGGCACGGGGACAGGCATGGGCCGCGACATCGCCTACATCCCGATGTCCGCGCTCAACGGCGACAATGTCGTGGACCGCTCGCGGGGGATGGAGTGGTATTCCGGGCCGACGCTGCTCGATCTGCTGGAGCAGGTCGAGGTCGCCTACGACCATCCCTACGACCGGCCCGCGCGCTTTCCAGTTCAGTGGGTGATCCGGCCGGCCGGAGCGGGCGGGAGCGACTACCGCGGCTATGCGGGGCAGGTGGCGAGCGGCGCGTTTCGAGTGGGCGAGGAGATCGTCGTACTTCCCGCGGGGCAGCGCACGAGCATCGAAGCGATCGACACCTACGACGGCGAGCTTCCCGAGGCGCTGGCGCCGATGTCGGTGACGTTGCGACTGAGCGACGAGCTGGACATATCCAGAGGCGAGACGATCTGCCGTGTCCGAGCAGGCGCCCACTGTCGCACGCGAGCTGGAAGCCGACGTCTGCTGGATGACCGACCAGCCCCTGCGCCAGGGCGGGCGCTATCTCGTCAAGCACACCACACGCGAGGTAACCGCGATCGTGGACGAGCTGTGCGACCACGTCGACGTGCACACGCTCGAGCGCGCCGGAGCGCCTCAGGAGCTTGGACTCAACGACATCGGCCGCATCCGCCTGCGCACCAGTGCCCCGCTCGTGTTCGACCCGTATGAGAGCAACCGCCGCACCGGCAGCTTCATCCTGATCGACGAAGCCACCAACAACACTGTTGGCGCCGGGCTCGTCGTGGGCGCTTAGAAACTTCTTAGCCGCTTGCGGTCAGACTTCGCCACCATTGAATAAGCTCCCGGGCCGATGTTCTCGAAGGTTCTAGTTGCCAATCGCGGCGAGATCGCCGTTCGCATCTTGCGAGCTCTGGAGGAGATGGGCATATCTTCCGTGGCTGTCTACTCCGAACTGGACCGCGATGCACTGCACGTTGCGCGCGCAGACGAGGCGTTCAACCTCGGCGAGGGGCCCGCCGCCGATAACTATCTGAACGTCGAGAAGATCCTCGACGTCGCCAAGCGAGCGGGTGCCGAGGCGATCCATCCCGGATACGGCTTCCTCGCCGAGAACGCGCCCTTCGCGCAGGCTTGCGAGGACGCGGGCATCGTGTTCATCGGTCCCCCAGCGAGCGCAATCGAGGCGATGGGGTCGAAGACGCGTGCCCGCGAGCTTATGCAGGCCGCGGGAGTGCCGATCGTGCCGGGCACCACCGATGCCGTGGCCAGCGTCGCGGACGCGCTGAAGATCGCCAAGGGGGAGATCGGCTTTCCCGTGGCCGTGAAGGCAGCCGGCGGCGGCGGCGGCAAGGGCTTTCGCGTGGCGTTGAGCGAGGATGAGCTCGAGGGCGCGTTCGAGGGATCCAGCCGCGAAGGCGAGAAGTTCTTCTCCGACGGGACCGTCTACCTGGAGCGCTACCTGCACGATCCGCGCCACGTCGAGGTGCAGGTGCTGGCCGACCGTCATGGCAACGTGATCCATCTCGGCGAGCGCGACTGCTCGATCCAGCGCCGCCACCAGAAGGTGATCGAGGAGTCCCCGGCGCCCGAATGGGTGGTGGATGAGGCGCTGCGCGAGCGGATAGGCAAGATCGGCGTGGAGGCGGCCCGCGCGGTCGACTACGTCGGCGCCGGCACGATCGAGGGCTTGCTGTCCCCCAAAGAGGACGGCAGCGCCGAGTATTTCTTCTTGGAGATGAACACGCGCGTGCAGGTCGAGCACTGTGTGACCGAGATGACCACTGGCGTTGACATCGTCAAGGAAGGCATTCGCGCGGCGGCTGGCGAGGAGCTTGCCATACGCCAGGAGGACGTCGCCCTGCGCGGGCACGCGATCGAGTGCCGCATCAATGCTGAGGACGCCTCGAAGAACTTTGCTCCCGCCCCCGGCAAGATCGGCTCTTACTCGGAGCCCAAAGGGCCCGGCGTGAGAGTCGACTCGGGCGTTGGCGCCGGCGGGGAAGTCTCGCCGATGTACGACCCGATGGTGGCCAAGCTGATCGTGTGGGACGCCGACCGCGAGCAGGCTACGCGGCGCATGTTGCGGGCGCTCGAGGAATACGAGATCGAGGGACTCAAGACGTTGATCCCCTTCCACCAGGCGCTGCTTGCGACCGAGCAGTGGGCCAAAGGCGAGACTTGCCGAGATTTGCTCGAGGATAAGGCTTGGCTGAAGACGCTCGCGTTCGAGAAGCCCGCCCCCAAGGGTGAGGAGGAAAGCGAGCCGGAGAAGGTAGAGCAGACCTACACCGTGGAGGTCTCAGGTCAGCGCTTCGACGTGAAGGTCGTCGGAGCGCCCTTTGGCGGCGCGGTGGCGCTCAACGGCTCCGCGCCGGCGGGCCAGGCCGCCCCCAAGCGCACGGCTCGGGCGAAGTCCTCAGGTGCCGGCGGGCCGGACACGATCGAGTCGCCTTTGCAAGGGAACATGTGGAAGGTGCTCGTCAAACAGGGCGACACCGTGGCAGAGGGGCAGATCCTGTGCATCATCGAGGCGATGAAGATGGAGAACGAGATCACCGCGCACAAGGCTGGAACGATCGCGGAGCTACCGATCGTCGAGGGCGAGCCGATCAACGCGGGCGCGCCGATCGCAACGATCAAGAGCGAGGCACCAGCCGGCGAGAGCTGAGCCATATCGAAGCGTCGAGATCGGAACCTTCTGTGGTCGCGACGCTTGCCCATCGCCACCACAAGCTCGCGAAGTCCTCGCACACGCCAACCACAAACGCCCGGAGGACCCCAGATGTCAACAGTGGATTACACCGCCATCGCCGCTGGATTGAGCCAGGCGATCCCCTTCAACGTGCACCTTGGCCTCGACACAATCACGGTGTCCGAAGATCACGGAGTGGTGAGGCTGCCGGACGAGCAGCACCTGCGCAACCATGTGGGCTCGCTGCACGCGGGCGCGTTGTTCGCCGCCGGCGAGGCCGCCTCCGGCGCCGCGTTCGTCGGCGCCTTCCTGGACATCATGGGCGAGATAACGCCACTTGCCGAGTCGGCGCAGATCGCCTACAAGAAGCTGGCCAAGGGCGAGATAGTCGCGACTGCCCGCTTTACCGCGGACCGCGACGCGCTGAAGGCCAAGCTGAACGAGGATGGGCGCATCCGCTTTCCCGTCGAGGTGGAGATGACCAACGCCGACGGTGCCGTCGTCGCCGAGATGACTGTCAACTGGTACGTGCGCCGCAACGACGCGGCCCGTTAGCACCGACTGGGGTCAGCCAGGCAATACGCCCCTCGGGTCTGTAGACAGTTTTAGCGCCTAGATAGGCTACTATTTAGCCATGAGTACCACAATCAGGGTCAGCGAGTCAACCCGCGACCGCTTCGCCAAGCTGGCGCGGACGACTGGTCGTCCTATGGGCCAACTGCTCGACGACGCTGCTGACGCGCTTGAGCGACGTGTGTTCTTCGACCAACTCTCCAGCCGCTACGAAGCCCTGCGCACCGATGCGAATGCGTGGAGCGAGATCGAAGCCGAGCGCGCCATCGAGAGCGGTACGCTGCGCGATACCTCCGGGTGAAGGCTCAACGTGGCGAGATATGGCTGGTCGATTTCGGCGACCCTGTAGGCCACGAGCAGGCCGGCAGGCGACCAGCCGTCGTCATCTCAGCCAATCCGTTGAATGAGAGCCCTGCCGGCGTCGTGGTCGTAATCCCTACCACGACCACGTATCGCGGCCTGCCTAAACATGTTGAGATCGACCCGGACTCCTCTGGGCTCGACGAGATCAGCTATGCGAAGTGCGAGGACATCAAGTCGATCTCGGAGGAGCGCCTGATCAGACGACTTGGAGCTGCGCAAGACGAAGTCACTCACCAGATCGAGCGTGTACTGCGAATCCTGCTCGATCTCTGAACCGGTCCGAGAACGTGTTTCAAAATAGGCGGTACGTTCGGTGTCTTCATGGATCAAGCTGGTCGTCGCGGGGTGTCGCAGCGCGTACTGGTGGTACGTGCAAGACGTCACGTGGCGATCCAGCGCCGCGTCCAGGGACGCCTGGGACGTGCGATCTTTTGAAACACGGTCTAAATGCGAGTGAGGTTCTCAGCGTGGATCGCTCGCTGAGCCTTGACGCGGCGACCGTCAGGCAACTCCGCACCAGCGCCAAGCTCGCTCAGTGCTTCCAAATAGGCGAGATCCTCACCCAGTACCGACAGCGCCTTCTCTGAGCCGAGCACCGTCCCGTGCCCGGGAACCACGAACCGCGCAGTTGCCACCAGCGGGCGCAACCGCTCCAGCGTGGCCACATAGGCGTCGATCGATCCGCCCTCGCCGATCATCGGTATCTCGACCGCCGACAAATAGTCGCCGGCGACAAGGATGCCGGCCCAGTCGATCCACAAAGCCATCCCGTCGCTTGTATGGCCCTGCGCGGAATACATAGCAAGTTCGTGCGAGCCGATCTCGCAGACCCCCGGGACGTCGAGCGCCTGGAGCGACCCAAGTGCCAGCGGTGTCGCTCGCCGAATGTAGTGCTCCTCGTCGAAGGAGCGCAGATCTCGCTGTGGCTCACCGGGAGCCAAGCGCATACGCTCGGCGCTGCTCGCCGCACAACCGAGCGTTGCATGCGGGAAGGGGAGGCGCCCGAGCAGGTGATCCCAATCGGCGTGGGTCGCGAGAAGGCCGCTAGGAGTGGGAAAACCGGCGCTATCCAGTAGCGCAGGCAGTGCTTCGAGCTCCTCAGGCAATACGGGCGAGTCGATCACGAACGTCTCGGCGCCCGGCTCGGGCTCACCGGCGACGCGAACCACGACCGGATTGTCCAAGTCGCGCTCCACTTTCCCGCGCACGATCACGCAGTTGGTCTGCCAGATCGCGCTTGTGGCGAGCAGTACGTCGGCGTGCAGCGAGACGACGCGCACTTTCAGGCCCCGTTGTCGCCGAACCCGAGCCGCGCGCATGCGTGCGGGCGAGTCAGGCGATCCCGAGCCGCGCGCATGCGTGTGGGCGAGTCAGGCGATCCCGAGCAGCTTGGCGGCCTCGCGCAAGTTGGGCACTTCGGCGGTTGGCTTGCGCTGCGAGGAGTCGAGCGTCTGCTTGTTGCGGTTGACCCAGATGACCGGGATGCGCGCCTTGATGCAGGGAGAGACATCGGAGTGGTGAGATGCGGCGACGTGGACCCAGCCCTTCTTGGAGCCAAGGCGCCGGGCGCACTCGACGAAGTGGGCAGGGTCGGGCTTGTAGGAGCGCACCTGCTGAGCGGTGACGACGAGGTCGAAGTCCATCGGGATGTGGCGGCGGGTCTGGCCGAGCAGCTTGTCGTCGATGTTGGAGATCAGCCCCAGCTTGTGCTTCTTGACCAGCTTATTCAACTGCGTGGAGGTCTCCTTGAAGGGCTTCCAGCGCTGCACCGAATCTGGGAGGAAGCCAGAGCGGGAAGGTTCGAGTTTCCACTCGAGGCGGTTGGCGATCTCGATCGCGGTCCGACGTAGAACCTCGGCGTAGAGCTCGTAGGAGCCTGCCTCGATTTCTTGGGAGATCTCGTGGAACAGCGGGATCAGGACGTTGCGGTCGATCTCGAAGCCGTCGCGCTCGGCCTCCTTGGCGAACGCCTCATAGATACCGGTCTCCCAGTCGATCAGGGTCCCGTAGACGTCGAAGGTGACGAAGGTGATGTTCTTTGGAATAGGCATGGGGCGGGCATTATGCCTCGCCGACGCCTCGGCGCGCGTTGCGCCATGCTCAGATACCCGCTTGCCGCCGCGACCTGCCGCACACAAAAGCCCGGCACGGACCCTTTGGCGCGCACCCGGGCGGGTGGGACTTAAATCCATTAGAGTCTCGCGCCGCGCATGGACCTACTCGAGTACCAAGGCAAGCAGCTGTTCGCCCGGCACGGGTTGGAGGTGTCCGACGGTAGGGCCGTGACCACCGTCGAGGATGCCGTGGCGGCTGCGAACGAGATCGGCTATCCCGTCGTCGTCAAGGCGCAGGTCCTGATTGGCGGGCGCGGGAAGGCTGGCGGCGTGAAGCTTGCCGACGACGAGGCGCAGGCGCGCGAGCATGCCGGCAACATCCTTGGCTTGGACATCAAGGGCCACATCGTGCGCACGCTGTGGATCGAGCATGCGAGCGATATCGCGACTGAGTACTACGCCTCGGTGTTGCTCGATCGCTCTGCCAAGCAGCCGATGGTAATCTTCAGCGTCGAGGGGGGCGTGGAGATCGAGCAGGTGGCCGAGGAGTCCCCGGAGAAGCTGGTGCGCCACCACGTCGATGCCCTGAAGGGGCTAAGTCGCGAGGAGGCCGTCGAGATCGCCACCAAGGGCGGCGCCGACGCGGATGTGATCGAGGGCGTGGCCGACGCGCTCCTCGCGCTGTACGAGGTGTGGTTGAAGGAGGACGCCACGCTGGCAGAGATCAACCCGCTGATCGTGACCCCCGAGCGCAAGGTGAAGGCGCTCGACGCCAAGGTCTCACTCGACGGCAACGCGCTCTACCGCCACCCCGAGAACCAGGGATTGTCCGACAGCGAGAACGAAGATCCGATCGAGCGCAAGGCCAAGGAACAGGGGGTGCAGTATGTGGCGTTGGACGGCGACATCGGAATCCTTGGCAACGGCGCTGGGCTCGTGATGAGCACGCTCGACGTAGTCGCCCAGGCCGGCGGCGCGCCCGCCAACTTCCTCGATGCCGGCGGCGGCTCGGATGCCGGCAAGGTCAAGCAAGCCGTCGAGCTGATCCTCGCCAACGACAAAGTCAAAGCGGTCCTGTTCAACATCTTCGGCGGCATCACCCGCTGTGATGAGGTCGCCAAGGGCTTGATCGCTGCCTTCGGGGACATCAAGCCAAGCGTCCCCTTCGTCGTGCGCCTTGATGGCACGAATGACGTGCAGGGGCGCCAGCTGTTGCAGGATGCGGCGCTCCCGAACGTCCATGCCGCCAGGACGATGAACGAGGCGGCGGAGAAGGTAGTGGAGCTGGCCGGCGCATGAGCATTCTCGTCGACAAGGACACGCGCCTCGCGGTTGCCGGGATCACCGGCAAAGAGGGCTCGTTCCATACGCTCAACAATCGCAACTACGGCACCAACGTCGTCGGCGGCGTGACGCCCGGCAAGGGCGGCCAGGACGTCGACGGCATTCCCGTGTTCGACAGCTGGGAGCAAGCCGCCAAAGAGGCGCAGCCGAACACCGCGATGATCTTCGTGCCCCCCCGGTTCGCGGCCGACTCGATCCTCGAGGCCGCCGCGGCCGGCGTGGAGCTGGTGATCGCGATCACTGAGGGGATCCCGGCGCACGACGAGCTGAGGGTTTACAACACGCTCAAGCGTGACGGGGTGGGTGGGCCTTCAGTCCGTCTCATCGGCCCGAACTGTCCTGGCATCCTCTCTCCCGGCAAGGCCAATGTCGGGATCATCCCCGCTTCCTTCTTCAAAGAGGGCAACGTCGGTGTGGTGTCGCGCTCGGGCACCTTGACCTACCAGATCGGCAACGAGATCGCCCAGGCCGGCTTTGGCTGCAGCTCGATTGTGGGGATCGGCGGCGATCCGGTGCCCGGCTCTTCCTTCGTGGACATCATCAAGCTGTTTCAAGCCGATGAGCAGACCGAGCTGATCGTGCTCTCCGGCGAGATCGGAGGGTCTGCCGAGGAGGAGGCCGCCGAGTACATCGCCGAGCACGTGAGCAAGCCCGTTGTGGCTTACATCGCCGGCTTCACCGCGCCAGCGGGCAAGCAGATGGGACACGCCGGCGCGATCGTGTCAGGCTCCGCCGGCACAGCGGCCGCCAAGGCACAGGCACTCGAAGCCAAGGGCGTGCGCGTCGGGCGTACCCCCACCGAAGTCGCCGAGTTCGCGATCGAGATCCTTGGCGGAGTCGCCGCCGAGCAAGGCTGAGACGCCCGCCGAGCGCCACGCAGCGCTGACGTCCAGTCAGCAGCTACGCTAAGGCACATGGACCAGGAGGTCGCCAAGACGCTGGGCGAGCTGGAGATCAAGCTCCAGGAGCTGGAGCGCGAGCTGACCACGATCGGCAAGCGCGAGGTGCAGCCGAGCAAATTGCAGGCTCCCGGCAAATTGGTCGACGAGGCGGTCGAAGGCGACAGCAGTACGGCAGCTGGCGCTCGGCAGCACACTGTTACTGAGACAGCGAGCGCCCAACAGCACTATGTCGGCGGGACTGCCGCCAGGCTGGACGACGAGCAAGCGCGGGCTGTGGACAACGCATTTGGTGGGCCGGCGGTCTTTGGCGGCGAGGAACTGCCTTCACAGCCCACTATTGAGACTCGCTCGGCGTTTCCTGTGAGCGAGACGGCTTACGGCGAGATCGCTACCGATTCTCCTCAGCCTCCAACCGCATCGTTCCCATCGGGGGTGTTCTCGCCTGCCACAGCGGAGACGCCTGGGACGCCCCCGCCAGGGCCGCCCATTCCTCCACCCGGCCCAGCGCCTCCCGGCCAGGCGCCTCCCGGCCCAGCGCCTCCCGGCCTGGCACCGGCACCGCCCACGCCCACCCCACAACCACCGCCACCTCAGCCGATCGACAGAGTCGAGCTTGTGCGCTTTAAGGAAAAGTTGCAGCGGACGATGGAGGAATTGGTCGACGAGTACGGCAAGCTGCTGTTGCCTAAGCCGCCCGCATAGGATGTCGTCCATGATCTCCTTTGCGCGGGGCGCTCCGTCGCTCGACATCGTTGACGTGCAGGGCCTCAAGGACGCCGCTGTGCGTGCGTTCGAGAGCGATCCTGCTGGAAGCACGGCCTATGGCACTTCGATCGGCTATCCGCGTCTGCGTGCCTGGATCGCCGACAAGCATCGCGTCGAGCCCGAGCGTGTGCTGGTAACCAACGGGTCGATGCAGGCCGACGCGTTTCTGTTTGAGCAGCTTGTGAGAAGCGGCGACGAGGTGATCGTCGAGCGGCCGACCTACGATCGCACACTGCTGTCACTGCGTGAGCGCGGAGCGAAGCTGCACCCAGTGGAGTTGCAGCCCGACGGGATCGACATAGAGGCGCTCACCGCGCTACTTGACGGGGCTGTCTCACCGAAGCTCGCGCACATCATCCCCAACTTCCAGAACCCCGCCGGCTACACGCTGTCGCTCCCGAAGCGCAAAGCCCTACTAGAGCTGGCCACCAAGCACGACTTCCTCATCTTCGAGGACGATCCGTATGTCGATCTGCGCTTCAGCGGGGAGAAGCTACCGACGATGCTCTCGCTGGACCCTGAGCACGTCGTCTACGCATCCTCGTTCTCAAAGACCGTATGTCCCGGGATCAGGGTCGGCTACCTTGTGGGCCCGACAGAGTTGATCGCACAGATCGCCAAGCTGGCCACGAACACTTACATCTCGCCAAGCATGGTCTCTCAGTCGATCGTGTACGAGTTCTGCGCCTCGGGCGCGATCGAGCGCTCGATCGAGACGGTGCGCACGGCGCTTGCCAAGCGAGCGCGCACGCTCGCTGCGGCGCTCGGGCGAGAGCTGCCGGAGGCCGAGTACGTAGCGCCAGAGGGCGGCTACTTCATGTGGGTGACACTGCCAGAGGGCACCGACGTCGCCGCCCTGTTTAGCCTCGCCAGCGAGCTGGGAGTGGCGTTTGTGAAGGGGACCGACTTCCTGCTCGACGGCGGCGAGAACACGCTGCGCCTGGCCTACTCGGGAGTAACGCCCGAGCAGATCGACGACGGCGTGAAGCTGCTCGCCGAAGCGTATCGGTCGCTTTCTAGCTCCTGACACGCTCGATAGCCAAGCGAGACAAGGATTGAAGCCCGCCCACCCCGCGTGGCGTGCTCAGCACGCGAGCGGCGGGGACGCAACCGATCGGCGATCGACGGGATAGCCGATCGGCCAGCACCGGCTATCGAGCGTGTCAGCGGCCGTAGCGCTGGCCTAGCACCAACTGCTCGGGTAGAGCCGTACGCGGCGGCGGTGAAGGGTCGGCCGTGACCGAGACCGTCTCGGCGACAGAGGGCGTGAGGACGCATTGCTGACCTTCTGCGGTCTCGACGATCACCTGCTCGTCGTCGTGGCTCTACGAGCCTGCCCTCGAGCCCTGGCTCGATGCCGGAGGCCTTCAAGTAACGCAAGAGGTCCTCGGCCTCGTTCTCGAAGCGCAGGATGCGCACCTCCGCGCCGACCTCTACGTCAGCGAGCGGGACGCCCGCCAGTCGCGCGCCGGCGACGATCGGATGGCCGTGCGGGCAGGTCGTGGCATCGCCGATCGCGGCAAGCATACGTTCCTCGAGCACCGGCGACATGGCGTGCTCCAGGCGCTCGGCCTCCTCGTGTACCTCGTCCCACGGCACACCGAGCACGTCGGTAAGGAAGCGCTCGATCAGACGGTGGCGGCGCACGATGCCCTCAGCGTGCTCGGCGCCGGTGGAGGTGAAGGAGATCGTGCGGGAGGAGTTGCGCGTGATGTAGCCGTCGCGCTCCAGACGGCCCACCATCTCGTGCACGGTCGGGGCCGAGAGCTGCATGGCCCTGGCCACGTTGGCGCCAGTCATTGGCAGACCGGCCTCGTGCAGCCAGAAGAGGATCTGCAAGTACTCCTCCTCGGCCACAGTCGCTGTGGCGGCTCCTCCTCGCTCATCTGACCAGCGTATCTAGCTTTCGAGCTGATCGATGGTGCATCTCGCGTGCAGGCTTGTCCTCACGCCAGCGTTTGAGCTTGGCGCCGTGGCGAATGCGCCCGGCGGAGACGTGGTCGAAGTCGATCTCGACGACCAGCTCTGGGCGCAGTGCAACCCACTCGAGGTTGCGATCGGCGCTCCAGCGGCTGGGGTCCGAGGAGCCGCGCTCGCCCGTCTCATACGGCGCGAAGAAGTCGACCAGCTCGCGCTTGACCTTCGTCGTTCAAGCCCGAGCAGTGTCCGACGACGCGCAAATCCTCGCCGTCGTAGAGCGCCAGGATCAGTGCGCCAACGGTGTGCTCCTCCTTGCCCGGCCGCCAGCCGGTGACGACGGCGTCGATCGTGCGCGTGCGCTTGACCTTGACCATGCCCTTGCGCTCACCGGGTAGGTAGGGAGCGGATCGCTCCTTGGCGATCACGCCCTCGGCGTCCGCGCAACCACGGCTCGGCCGCTTGCGGCGTGTCCACCGACACCATCAGCTCGACCGGGGCGCCGGCGAACAGGCTCGGCCTCGAACAGTCGCTCCAAACCGGTGCGACGCTGGACGAAAGGTTGCTCCAGCCACGAGTTCTCCTCGTAGGCGAGCAGGTCGAAGGCGATGAATACGGCAGGGGTCTCGACGGCGAGCCGCTGTACGCGCGAGGCCGCCGGGTGGACTCGCTGACCGAGCGCGTCGAAGTCCTCGCGTCCTGAGGCGTCGCGCACGACGATCTCGCCGTCGAGCACGTATTGGCCGGGCGGAAAGCTCAACTCCGGGAAGTAGCGGCCGAGCGGCCTGCCGTTGCGCGACTGCAGGAACACCTCCTCGCCGTCGACGAAGGCGATGCAGCGGAAGCCGTCGAGCTTGACCTCGTAGACGTAGTCCTCGCCTGTGGGCAGCGCCTTGCGCGAGAGCGCAAGCTCGGGCTTGAGCGGTGGGGTGAGCGGGAGGGTCATCGTAGGCCTCCGGCACACGTCTGGCTCTCCTCAGCACTGATTAGGCTCGCTCGGGCGTCCATCAGACTCTTCCCGTGCGAGATGAGTGGTCGTATTGGGGCACGTGATCCATCAACTCTTTTGGCGGCCCTTGGCTCGGCTCGGTTGCACTCGGCTCGGCTCGCCGGCCTGCTTGCGGAAATGGGGCGGCCACGGGGCGTCACCGAGCCCTCGACGCTCGTCACGTGCGGCAAGCTCCAGCAGAGCGGCCAGCGAGCCCGGGTGATCGTCGATCGTAGCCGAGGGGTCGCCGCGCTCTCGCAGCCTTGCCGGCACCGTGTCGATGCGCAGCTCAGCTGGATCTACATCGGCGACCTCCTCCCACTCAAGCGGACAAGACACACGCGCGTCAGGCACCGCCCGCACCGAATAGGCCGAGGCCACGGTGCGGTCGCGGGCGTTCTGGTTGTAATCGATGAACACCCCCTGGCGTTCCTCCTTCCACCAACGGCTTGTGGCTTGCCCCGGCATGCGTCGCTCGACCTCGCGCGCCAGCGCCAGCGCCGCGCGGCGTAGTTCGTCGAAGCCGTGCTCGGGGACGACGCGCACAAACACGTGGATACCGCGCGAGCCGGAGGTCTTTGGGAAGCCAAGGAGCTTGTGCTCCTCGAGCACCTCGTGCACGGTGAGCGCGACGCGGCGAACCGTCGCGAAGTCGACGCCCGGACCTGGATCGAGATCGATGCGCAGCTCGTCGGGATGGTCCAGATCGGAGCGGCGCACCGGCCACGGGTTCCAGTCGATCACGCCGAGGTTCGCTCCCCAGACTAGATGAGCGGCGTCATTGGGCACTAGCTCCCGCGCATGGCGACCGCTGGGGAAGGTGACCGTCGCAGTCTCGATCCACTCCGGGGCGCCGCCCGGCACGCGCTTTTGAAAGAAGGGCTTGCCCCGTACCCCGTCGACCCAGCGCTTCATCACCGTCGGGCGTTCGCGCAGGTGGCGCACGACGGCCTGCTCACACTCGATGTAATAGGCGACCAGATCGAGCTTCGTGAGGCCAGGATCAGGAAAGAAAAGCTTTTCCGGTTTGGAGACGCGCAGCTCGCGCCCACAGACCTCGAGCATGACATGGCCCCCATCCTCGCCGGACTTGCCCTTGGAACCGCCTGCCTTGCCGGCGTTGTTGGCGCCAGCCTCAGCCCTCGGCGCCTGCTCCTTGTCTGTCTCGCCGGATCCCGGCGTATCAGTCTGCTTGCGCGGCACACCTGAAAGGATGCCAGTCGTGATCTCGAAAACTGTGCTCGTACTTGCAGGACCATTCCAGGAGCGATTGGCCGCCACCAGCGTTGCCGCCGCGATAGCCCGCGGGATGACGGCCGACGGCGGTCTCCAGTGTGACGCATGCCCACTGGAGGACGACCTCGGCATACGCGCCGCCAACGCCATCGAAGCCACTCGAGGAAGCCGACTTCGACCGGCGCATGCGAGCGGCCAGGGCGATCGTAATCGCGTGCGCGCAACTCGACGATCGCACGCTGGCGGGCAGCATCGCCTTCGAGGCTGCCACCCGCGCGCGGCAATCGGGGGTACCGGCTTACGCGATGACGGGCCGCGACGCGCTCGACCCGTTCGAGGCACGCATCGTCGATCTTCAGGTGATCCTCGAAGCAAGCACGACGCGAGCACTCGGCGTCGCCGGGCGCAAGCTTGCGGCGTTGGTCTAGCACTCGCGCCACGTCTCTCCGCGTCTCAATGTCCTGCGGCAGCGAGACGCCAAGGCATACGCCGACTGTGCTCTCACAAGAAGCACTTGCCCTCGCCACGATAGGTCGCGACCTCCTCAAGGATGCGATCGCCCTCGATCAAGCCCAACCGGTCGAAGCGCTCGCAAAGCTCGCCCGCCTTGGCGTGGCGAAACCAGACACGGTCTCCTGCTCGCAGCTCGCGAGCGGCGCTGCCGATCAGTGGCGTCTGCACCTCGCCGGCGCCCTCCTGCTTATCCAGAGACAATCCTACCGGCAAGAAGGGAACGGGCAGGCGCGCGGCGTCGGCTGGGCCGGAGGCAAGATAGCCGCCACCGAGCACCGTTACGACGTCGCGGCTCGGCTTGCGCACCACCGGCAGTGCGAACAAGGCGGCCGGCTCGGGCTGGAAGGCACGGTAGGCATCGAACAGGGTCGGCCCGTAGAGCCCCGAGCCGGCCGCGATCTCGCTGACAGCCGGCTCAGCAGCTGTCAGCTCGAGGCTGCCCGTGCCGCCGCCGTTGACAAAGCGCAGAGGCTCGGCACCCGCCACACGAAGCGCCTCTTGCACGACAGCCACCACCTCCGCGCGGCGCCCCGCGAGCTCACGGGCGGAGCGTCGCTGTAGCGCGCGAATCGTGGCTGCCCGCACGCATCGGCCTGGAGGTGAGTCACCAAGACCCGCTATCTGCGACTCGTAGGCCATGATCCCGACAAGCTGCAACCGCTGACGTGCGAGGATCTCGCGAGCAAGCACGGCAGCCTGCTCGGGCCTGTGCACAGGCGAGCGCTTTGCGCCGATGCGAATGCGTCCGTCGAGCATCCACAGGCCCGCGTCGACGTCGATGCAGACCTCGATCGGCGCGCCCCCTATCGGACCAACGGCCGACTCGATCAAGTCGAGTTGGGCGACGCTGTCCACCATCACCGAGACACGTGCGCCAGGCCCTGACCCAGAGCGCTCGGCAAGTGTGCGCAGCGCGTCCCGATCGGTCGTCGGATAGGCAACGACGAGGTCCTGGAAACCCTGCTCTGCCAGCCACAGTGCCTCTGGCAATGTGAAGGCGAGCGTTCCCTGAAAGCCGGAGCGCGCAAGCACGCGTTCCTGTAGTGCGCGGCAGCGCACCGACTTACTTGCCAAGCGAATCGGCTTGCCCGCGGCGCGGCGTTCCATGTCCGCCGCATTGCGCCAGAAGGCGTCGAGATCGACGACAGCGAAGGGCGGCTCAAGCTCCACCGTGGCTCGCTCCAAGCGCTCCAGCCGTGCGTCAGCCATCACCGCACCAGTCATCGCCGTGGCCCGCCCTGAGCACACCCAGACCGATCGCCGCATCCCCTTCACATGCGACACCTATGGAGGAGAGCAGCAGTCTCATTGTCTATCAGCCGAGGGCGAGAGCCCAACCGGCCCGAGCACGCGCTCGCTCCAAGCGTTGGTGAATCGTCCCTCGGGGTCCAGCCGCGCGCGCACCGCCTGGAAACGATCCCACTCGGGATAGCGTGGGCGCAGCGTCGCGGCGCTCTGAAAATGACGCTTGCCCCAGTGAGGCCGCCCGTCGAGCTCGTCCATGATCCGCTCGACCGCCTGGAAGTAAGGACGCCACTGCATGCCGTGGTACATGTGCACGGCGACGTAGCCGCTCTCGCGCCCGGCGGCCGTGCTGAGCAGCGCGTCGTCGGGGGCGACCGTGCGCACCTCGATCGGGAAAGGGACGGCAAAGCCACCCCGCTCTATCGCCTCCAGGACGGCGCGTACGGCATGCGTGGTGTGCTCTCGCGGCAGGGCGTACTCCATCTCGGTGAAGCGCACGAGCCGCGGACTGGCGAAGACGCGATCAGAGCGGTCGATCCGCTTTGAGCTGCCCGCGAGGCGTGTCGCAAGCCTATTTATCTCAGGGATACGACTGGGCATCCGCTTGCCGACGCGACACAGCAGGTCGAAAGCGTGATTGGTCAGCAGCACGTCGTTCGCGTACTCAAAGACACGCCCGCGCGGGCGCGGCGGGCCCTCGACACGATTGTTTGTGCGCGTGAGCGCGACCTCGCAGTGGGGAAACACGTAAAGCTCGAAATGCTCGTTGCCGAGCGCGGACTCCTCGAAGCGATCGAGCGTCTCCTGTAGCGGTGCCTGGGCATCAATCCCACATAGCGTGAACGCGGGTACGCAGCGCAGCGTCACCTCAGCTACCACTCCAAGCGCACCAAGACCAACCTGTGCCGCACGAAACAGCTCGGAGTCAAGCGCGCGCGAGCACTCGAGGGTCGAGCCATCGGCGAGCACGAGCATCAAGGCCACGACCTGCGAGGGAATGTTGCGCAACCGCGCGCCGGTCCCATGCGTGGCGGTGGAGATCGCGCCGGCGATGCTCTGCGCGTCGATATCGCCGAGATTCTCGAGCGCCAGGCCGTGTGCAGCAAGCTGAGCGTTCAACTGTTCGATCGTGATGCCGGCTTGCACGCGTACGAGGCCAGACCCATGCTCCACCTCGAGCACACTCTGCATCTTGTCGAGCACGATCAACAGCCCGTCGGTACAGACAATGTCGCTGAAGGAATGGCCGGCGCCGGTCACGCGTACGCGCAACCCCTCACGAGCCGCCCTCTCCATGGTCGTGGAGATCTCAGCGACCGAGCGGGGATGCACGATCGCCGTGGGACGGCAAGCCTCATCGCCTGTCCAGTTGTGCCACTCCACGTCGCTTCTCTTCAGGGCAGTAGGCTCGCGCATGATGACCGAGTCCGAGGCTACTCCGAGCATCGCTTCGACGTCAGCGCCGGATGGCTCCGGCTCGTCGTCCTCGGATGTGCCGTCGGCCACCGCGGGATCCCCTTCACCAGCTCCCGCTGAGACGCCGGTGCGCGCCCGCGGACGTACGCTGCCGAGCCCAGTGGCGCGGCGCGCCACCGTGATCGGCGCCGGCTCTTTCGGTACTGCGCTTGCCGTACTGCTGAGCAGGGCCGGTTTGCGCACGACGCTGCAGACGCGCAGCTCCGATCAGGCGAAGCTGCTGGCACAGGAGCGCGAGAACAAGCTTTACCTGCCTGGAGTGGAGCTACCAAGCCAGCTGCGCGTCGAGCCTGTCTCGGCGGGCGTGGCGCGCGCGGACTACGTGTTCCTTGCCGTGCCCTCGCGGGGGCTGGGGGTGGCGATCTCGGCTCTTCAAGGGGGCGAGCTGGGCGTCGCGCGGCGATCGTGTCCGTGGCGAAGGGTCTCGTGCCGCCCGACGGACGACCTCCGACGGCAGTCCTGAGCGCCATGTTCGGAGAGCAGCGGGTGGCATGTATCGGCGGCCCGGCGCACGCCCAGGAGATGGTGCGCTCCGGCGCGGGACTGGTCGCGGCATGTGGCGACGAAGAGCTCGCGCACACGCTCGCACAGATCTTCACACGCGCGGGCGTGGTCTGCGAGCAGTCCAACGACCCGATCGGCGTTGAGCTTGCCGGAGCGGCGAAGAACGCAGCAGCGTTGGCCGCCGGCGCAACGGAGGCACAGGGGGCCAACGCCGCCGGTGCCGCCGCCGGCCACATCTTCGCGGAGGTCTGGCGCTATGCCGAGGGACTGGGGGCGCGGCCCGAGTCGATGATCGGCCTCGCCGGCGTCGGCGACCTGGTCGCGACGGCGCTGGCGAGAGAGAGCCGCAACCGCCGCGCCGGCGAGCTGCTTGCCGAGGGCGTGCCGGCGCTGGAGATCCCGACGCGCATTGGCCAGGCAGTCGAGGCGCTCGAGTGGGTGCCACTGCTGGCCCGTACGCTCGAGCGGGCAGGGGTGGAGGCGCCCGTGACCTCGGCACTCGGCCGCCTGATCTCCGGAGAGCTACCCCTGAACGAGTGGGTGGCGCTTGTCCGCACCACCGTACCCCCGCCCGCGCGCTGGCGACGGCGCCCGGAACCCGGCTTTTGGCGGAGACTGTGGCGGCGGATATGCCGACAGTGACAACGAGGGGTCAGCGCGCCATCAGCGCGCTCGCGACCGCCTCGTAGACGCCCGCGCCGTGACCTGCCTCGGCGACGCACACGTTGTCGAACGTTGCGGCCGCCTTGCGGATCGAAGGGTCACGCTCAACGGCGTTGGCCACCAGCCAGCAAGAGCCGACGTGCTCGGCGCAGGCGAGGTCCTCGCGCGAGTCGCCGACGGCGAGGGTCTGCTCGCGGGCGTAGCCGCGCACCTGGCGGTGAAAGGCGACGGCCGCCGCCTTCGAGGCTCCCGCCGGCACGAGGTGATAGCAACGCACGTGCGGCAGGTCCGCAAGCGCGGCGGAGCGGCGGTTGACGACACCGTTGTCCACCAGCCGCAGGTCCTCGTGACCGTGCTCGGCCAGCAGTGCGTCGACCTCCAGCGCGTCCACCAGGCCCCGGAAGAGGTGTGACACTTCTCGGTTTACATGCCACGGCTCGTGGTACTCGAGCCGTCCTTCATAGCGTTCGAGCAACAACTCGGGCGCCCCGCTGCGATCTATCTGATCGGCGATCGAGAGCTCGCCCGGAACCATCGGGCCTGTGAGCCAGTGCTCCTCGCCGCCCGCGGGCGCGATGCCTGGGCGCACCGTCGTGGGCGCACCGACAGGTCCGAGCAGCCCCGCGCCCAGCACCACGCAGGCGCCTGCCTCGAAGATGTAGGAGTCCTGGCCGAGCAAGCGCGCGTCCTCCGCCACCTGCTGGCGTCGGCGACCCGACATCAGCACGATCTCCACATCCGCCCGCAGGCAGGCCTGGATCGCTCGCGGTCCCTCAAAGGACACGTTCCCCTCACCATCGTGAACGAGCGATGCGCCGCGCCCAAGCAGCGTGCCGTCGAGGTCGAGATACAGGCAGCGCACGCTCATCGGGTTCCTCACCGGCCAGCGTGAGCAGGCGTAGAGGAGCGCAAGGCGCGGGATTTCGCGGGAGTCGGAATATGGAGGCGAAGCATCGGCTCTACTATCGCAAGTGGTGGCCGTGGAACGCATGATCGAGCCGTGGAGCGCTGTGCTCGACGAGGCGCGCGAGGATGGGCGACTCGTGCGTCAGGCGCATGAAGGCCCGGGAGAGGCGACGTTCGTCGAGATCCCCGAGGAGTTGCATCCCGATGTCATTGGGGGCCTGCATCGAGTCGGGATCGAGCAGCTCTACTCCCATCAGGCGCAAGCGCTTGAGTCGGCTTGGGAGCGAACGACGATCGTCACGACTGGCACGGCCTCGGGCAAGTCGCTGTGCTTCAACCTGCCGACGCTCGACGCACTCTGCCGCGACGCGTTCGCAAGGGCGCTGTACCTGTACCCGACCAAGGCGCTCGCCCAAGATCAGGCACGAGCGATCAACGCGTTCGGGCTCCCCAAGCAAGTGCGACCGGCGATCTATGACGGTGACACGCCGCGCGACGCGCGCGGCGACATCCGTCGTCGCGCCAACGTCGTGCTCACCAACCCCGACATGCTGCACCTCGGCATCCTGCCCCACCACGGCGCGTGGGAGCGACTGTTCAGCCACCTGCGCATCGTCGTCGTCGACGAGGCGCACGTGTATCGCGGCGTGTTTGGCTCACACGTCGCCAACGTCCTGCGTCGCCTGCTGCGAGTCGCGGCGGCCTACGGCAGCGACGTGCGCGTGCTGCTCGCCTCCGCCACGATCGCCAACCCGCTGGAGCTTGCCGAGCGCCTGACCGGCCTCGACGACGTCGGCTTGATCGACGGCGACGGGTCTCCCACCCCGCGCCGACAGATCGCGATGTGGAACCCGCCGCTGACAGACGAGGCGATCGGCGCGCGTCGCTCAGCGATCGGCGAGGCAGCCGAGCTGCTGGCGCGACTTGTGCGCGAGGGCTCCCGCGCAATCTGCTTCATGAAGTCGCGCAAGGGCGTCGAGTTGTTGGCGCGCATGGTCCGCGAAGACCTGCAGCGCTCCGACCCCGACCTGGCCGAGCTGGTTGCCCCTTATCGCGCCGGCTACACCGCCCAGCAGCGACGCGAGCTAGAGGCGCGGCTGACTAGTGGCGAGCTGCGCGCCGTGATCACGACCGACGCGCTGGAACTTGGGATCGACATCGGCGAGCTCGACGCAGCAGTCGTGGTGACGTTCCCCGGCACCGTCGCCGCCTTGCGCCAGATGTGGGGCCGGGCTGGGCGTCGCGGCAAGGGCCTGGCCGTCTACGTCGCCGGCGAGGACGCGCTCGACCAGTTCTTCTGCCGTCATCCCGACGAGTTCCTGGAGCGGGCGGTCGAGGCCGCGATCCTCGACCATGAGAGCGCTCAGATCCACCAGGCGCACCTGCTGTGCGCTGCGTACGAGGGCCCGCTGGAAGGCGGCGACGCCGAGTTCTTCGGCCCGCGTTGGGAGGCCCACGCGGAGGCTCTTGTGTGCGCCGGGCTATTGCGTAAGCGTGTGGCCGGGCGCGACTCAAATGGAGCCGGGACGAGTTCGGGCGGAGAAAACGGTCGCGGTCCGGGCCACGAGGGGATCGAACCTCGGTACAGCGGCGCCCGCGAGCAGTACGTTTTGCGTCGCCCTGACGAGTACCCAGCCGCGAAGGTCTCGCTGCGCTCCTCCTCGCCCGACAGCTTCGCGATCGTGGACGTGTCATCCGGCGAGCTACTCGGTCAAACGGAGGCCGCGCGTGCGCACTCCACCATCCACGACGGCGCGATCTATCTTCACCAAGGTCGCTCCTATGAGGTGCGCGAATTGGACCTCGAGCACCGGCGCGCATTGGTAGCGCCGTTCGACGGCGACTGGTACACGCAGCCCAAGCGCGAGACCGACACCAACATCGAGCGCCTGCTCGACCGTCGTGAAGCGCTCGGCGTGACGCTTTCCTTTGGCGAGGTGTCGGTTACGGAGACCGTGCTTGGCTATCAACGCAAGCGACTGGCCGACCATGCGCAGCTGGACCTCGTGATGCTCGACCTGCCACAGACCTCGTTCTCCACCCAGGCGCTGTGGTTCGAGCTGGACGGCGCCACGCTCACAGGCCTCGCGGGAGGGGTGCCGGCGAACAGCGACACAGCGGCGCGAGGCGACCGTCGCGAGATGGCCGCCGGCGACCTGACCATCCCGATGGACGCCCTGCTCGGCTCCCTTCACGCTACCGAGCATGCACAGATCGCGGTGCTCCCCCTGATCGCCATGTGCGACCGCTGGGACATCGGCGGCCTGTCCACCAACGTGCACCCCCAAACCGGGCGGCCCCACGATCTTCATCTACGACGGGCACCCTGGCGGCATCGGCATCACGCGCCTGGCCTACCAGCGCTTTGAGGAGCTGTGCCGCGACGCCCACCGCCTGATCGCGGAGTGCCCCTGCAAAAGCGGCTGCCCCTCATGCGTGCAGTCGCCGAAGTGCGGCAACCTCAACGAACCGCTGTCGAAGGCGGGGGCATCAGCCATGCTGGAAGCAATGCTGGCGTACAGCTCATTTTGAATGATCCGTCTACACCCCCCTTACGCGAACACATGGATAAAGGTTGGGCACCTAAAGTCTCTTGGCCCCACACCAAAGGGGTGTCAAGCGTACAGCTAGTTTTGAAGGACCCCGGCTGAGCCCGAGCCAGTCAGGAGTGCTGCTCAACCACGGCTCAACCACGGCCACCGCCACCGTTACGCGCGGTTGCCAGCGGCGATCTTCTTCAGGTCGATCGTGGCGTCGTAAAGCTTGGCGTCGACTCCCTCCTCCAGCGCGATCTCGCGCAATGGCCGGCCGGAATCGGTCGCCTTTTTGACGATCGCCGCCGCCTTGTCGTAGCCGATCGCGCCGTTGAGCGCGGTCGCGACCGCGAGCGTGGCGCCGGCCGAGGCGTCGCAGCCGGCCTTGTTGACCTTGATGCCGTCGACGCACTTCTCGGCGAACACGCGTGAGCGCTTGTGAGCAGGCGCAAGGACTGCAGGAGGTTGCGCGCGATCAGCGGGATCCGCACGTTCAGCTCGAACTGGCCCTGCATGCCGCCGACGGTGATCGCCGTGTCGTTGCCGATCACCTGCGCGGAGACCTGCAGCACGACCTCGGGGATCACCGGGTTGACCTTGCCGGGCATGATCGAGGAGCCCTTTTGCAGCTCGGGCAGGAAGCATCTCGCCGATACCGGCGCGCGGGCCGGAGCCCATCAGAGCGAGGTCGCCGGCGATCTTCGTCAAAGACACGGCGATCATCTTCAGCGCACCGGACAGCTCGACGAGCGCGTCACGGTTGGCTTGCGCCTCGAAGGGATCGAGCGGCGCCGCGATCTGCTTGAGCCCCGATTCGCGCTTGAGCCGTGCGCGCACCTTCTCGGCGAACTTCGGGTGCGTGTTCAGACCGGTGCCGGTGGCGGTGCCGCCGAGCGGGATCTGGCCGACGTGCACGAGCGCGCTGAGCACACGCTCCTGGGCGAGCGCCATCTGGGCGGCGTAGCCGGCGAACTCCTGGCCCAGCGTGACGGGCACCGCGTCCATCAGATGGGTGCGCCCGGACTTGACCACACCGGAGAAGCTCTTGGCCTTCTTGGCGAACGAGCGCTCCAGCAGCTTGAGCGCGGGCAACAACTCGTTCTGGGCCACGTCGAGCGCGGCCAGGTGCACGGCAGAGGGGAACACGTCGTTTGAGGACTGGCCCATGTTGACGTGGTCGTTGGCGTGCACCTTCTCACCGGCGAGCGTGGCGATCACCTCGTTGGCGTTCATGTTCGTGGAGGTGCCCGAGCCGGTCTGGAAGACGTCGATCGGGAACTGCTCGTCGTGCTTGCCGGCGGCGATCTCGCCGGCCGCTTTCTCGATGCGCGCGGCACGGCGCTTGTCGAGCAGCCCGAGCTCGCCGTTGACGGCGGCGGCGGCGCCCTTCACGCGCGCCAGCCAGTGCACGACGGACACCGGCACCGTCTCGCCGGAGATCGGGAAGTTTTCGACTGCCTTGGCGGTCTCCCCGCCCCAGAGCTGCTTGTCGGTCATCGCTTCTCCTCGGTAGATGGGCGCGTCAGATCTATCCGCAGAAGGCCACGAGCTCCCGCGCCACACCCACCGGGTCGTCATAGGTCATCAGAAAGCCCGTGCCCGGCAGCACGCTCAACTGACCGCGCGGGCAGCAGGCGCAGCGTCTCTTCGGCGCCGGCCAGAGGATGCATCGGGATCGTTGTCAGCCCACAGCAGCAGCACCGGCATGTCCAGCTGGGGTAGAGCTCGAGCAGCTGCGTCTGGGCGCCGCGCGGCCAGCGCCGCGCGCACTTGGCCCACGAGCGGGCGAGGTTGGGGTTGCCGGGAACGTCGGCGAAAGCGTGGCGCATCAGATCCCCGGCCTCGGGCGCGTGGCGCTCGGACATGCGCATTCCCAGCTCGGGCGTGAACACGAGCTTGGTGGCGTGGCTGAGTACGCGGTCCATGCCCGGCAGCGAGCCGCCGAGAGTGGCCAGACGCCAAGCTTCGCGCCTGCGCGCGTACTCGAGGGGCAGGTGCAGTCGGTTGGGCATCAGCACCAGCCGGCTCGGTTCGCAGCCGTCCTGCCATAACGGCGTGCATCAGGATCTCGGCGCCGGCGTCGTGGCCGACAACCAGCGGTTTGGGGCCCGAGCACGTCGTCGGCGAAACCGCTCATCACCTCGGCGAACCACTCGATCGTGTAGGGGTGGCGCGGACGATCCTCCGAATCACCGTGCAGGGGCAGGTCGGGAATCACGAGCCGGTGGCGCTCGGCGAGACGCTCGACCACCGGCTCCCACTCGCGGTGGGACAGCAGGCCCGAATGCAACAACGCAAGCGGAGGGCCCGCGCCCACCTCGCGGTAGGCGACGCGCGCACCGTCGTGATGGTGGTAGAGGCGAAGCCTCATGGAGTGTCTCGCGGACGGGCATGCCTCTCGTATGGTGTCAAGCGAATTCACCGAGTCCTCTAGTGCAGCGCTGCCCGTATGCGGGCAGCTTGCGCGGCTTGCGCGAGCGGTCAAAGCTCAACATTGCTGCGGATGAGCGTGATCCGCACAAACGCCGCCGCCGCCCTGCTTGGGCGTGAGCCCGAACACCCTGCGCAGTTGGGAGAGCCGCTTCGGCTACCCCACGCCCAGCGCACCGAGGGCGGGCATCGCCAGTTCGACCTCGCCGAGATCGAGGCGCTGCGCCAAGCCTACGCCGAGACCCGCGACATCGCCTCGGCGATCTCCCTGGCGCGCGAGCGGGGCGAGGGGCCTCGACGCCGGCGCGCCTGCGCGCCGCATTCGCCGAGTTCAGCGAGGAGAAGGCCGACCGTCTGATGGAGGAGAGCATGGCCGTACGCTCGGTCGAGCGCACCGTCGAGACGGTCCTGCTGCCCGCGGTCGAGGCGATGACGCCCACCTCGCCCGAGTATTGCTTCGCCTGGCGCTATGCCACCGGCTGGCTGGCGGCCGCACAGCGTGTGGCCCCGCCCTCCACGCGCGACGAGGGCGTGTTGATCTTCGACGCCAGCCAGAGCATGGACATGGACGGCCTGTATGTGCAGGCGCTGGAGTTGTTCCTGAGGCGTGCGGGCCTGCGCGTGCTGACCCTGCCGGTCGAGCTCGACAGCACCCGCGTGGGCAGCGCGCTGCGTGCGCTGCGCCCGCAGGCGATGGTCCTCGGCGGGCACTGCGCATCGCTGGAGGCGGTCGGGCGGGTCGTGTACGCGACGCGCCAGAGCGGCGGCGAGCTTCAGGTGTTCGACTATCGCGGAGCGCTGCCCGAGACCGGGGCGAGCACCGTCGCGCGCATCGGCCCAGGGCCCTGCCGAAGCGGTGCGCATGTTGCGCGAGCGATTGATCAACACTGCGCCGGCGACGCCGGCGAGACCGTCCGTCACAGCGCACGCCTCTTGAAGCGGCCATATTCAGGCTACGCGAGCGGTATTCAGGCCACGCCGAGCAAGCCGTGCGGAGTCACCGTCGCTATTTTCGATTCGAGCTTGGAATTGGATCTAGCAGACACAAGATCAGACATATAACCTCCAAGTTATAAGTCCGACTCGGCGTCACGGCATATGACCTAGCAGACACAAGATCAGACATATAACCTCCAAGTTATAAGTCCGACTCGGCGTTCACGACATATGACCTCCGGACCTTCGGGGCGCCTTTCAAGCTTGAGATAAGGGTTCCTGACTTCTTACCTGCCCTTGGCAAACGGCCGATCGACCCACCCCACCTACAATGGGCCGCCCATGGCCGCTCCTGACAATCGATTGATACCGCCGCGCGAGGTGGACGCGCGCCAGGATCTGCCGGAGCTCGAGCAGGAGGTGCTGGAGCGCTGGCGTGAGCGCGACGTGTTCGGCGAGTCGCTGCGCAACCGCGAGGGGGCCGAGCCAGTGGGTCTTCTACGAGGGCCCCCCCACCGCCAACGGCAGGCCCGGCTCCCATCACGTGCTCTCGCGCGTGTTCAAGGACATCTACCCGCGCTACAAGACGATGCGCGGCTACCAGGTGGAGCGCAAGGGTGGCTGGGACTGCCACGGGCTGCCCGTCGAGATCGCGGTCGAACAGAAGCTCGGGATCAACGAGCAAGACCGAGGACCGAGCGAGCATCGGGATCAAGCGCTTCAACGAAGAGTGCCGCAACTCCGTGTTCGAGTACCTGGAGGAGTGGGACCGCCTGACCGAGCGGATCGGGTTCTGGGTGGACCTCGAGCACGCCTACAGGACGCTGGATGAGAGCTACATCGAGTCGGTGTGGTGGGCGCTGAAGAGATCGACGACAAGGGCCTGCTGTACGAGGGCCACAAGGTGGTGCCCTACTGCTACCGCTGCGGCACGGCGCTGTCCTCGCACGAGGTGGCGCTGGGCTACAAGGACGTGGTCGATCCCTCGGTGTATGTGCGACTGCCCGTAAGCACGCCCGGCAAGCCGCTGCGAGAGGGCGACGCGCTGCTGATCTGGACGACGACCCCGTGGACGCTGCCCGGCAATGTCGCGGTCGCGGTGGGCCCGAGTATCGAGTACGTGCGCGCGAAGCTAGGCGACGAGACGCTGGTCCTCGCGGCCGCGCTTGTCGAGCGGGTGCTCGGCGAGGACGCGGAGATCCTCGACCGCTTCCCGGGAAGCGCCCTGATCGGCGAGGACGGCCAGAGGCGAGCAGACCGGCGTATCCTACCGAGCGCCGGTACTTCCGATCGGTGGCCACGACGTCGGCGAGGCGCCCGTCATCGCCGGCGACTTCGTGACGACCGAGGACGGCACCGGCCTCGTGCACATCGCGCCCGCGTTTGGCGAAGACGACTTCAACGCGCCGCCTCGCGGCTCACGTGGAATCGTTCGACCCGGACAAGCCGCACAGCGCTCTTCAACCCCGTAGCGCCCGACGGCAAATACGCAATGGACGTGCGCAGCCATGACGGCGTCTCCTACAAGGGCCGGCTCGTCAAGGACAAAGAGCTGACCGAGGAGCTGATCGCCGACCTCGACGCGCGCGGGCTGCTGTTCAGCCGCAGCGACTACGAGCACTCCTACCCCCACTGCTGGCGCTGCGACACCCCGCTGATCTACTACGCCAAGCCCTCCTGGTACATCGCCACCTCCAAGCTGCGCGAGCGCATGATGGCCGCGAACGAGACGATCAACTGGTACCCGCCGCACATCAAGCACGGGCGCTTCGGCGACTGGCTCTCAAACAACGTCGACTGGGCGCTCTCGCGCGAGCGCTACTGGGGCACGCCCTTGCCGGTGTGGCGCTGCGAGGCCGGGCACACGCTGACGATCGGCTCGTTCGCCGAGCTGGAGCAGCTCTCTGGCACGACCCTTGAAGATCACCACAGGCCCTATGTAGATGAAGTCGTGCTCACGTGCCCCCACCAGCACGACCCTCTATCCATCCCATCGACCGACGGCGAGTCACACGAGGAGCCGGGCGCGCCCGCGGGCGCTGTGTGCGGCAAGCCGATGAAGCGAGTACCTGAGGTCATCGACGTGTGGTTCGACTCGGGCTCGATGCCCTTCGCCCAGCACCATTACCCCCACGAGCACGCACAACAATTCCAAAAAGAATTCCCCGCCGACTTCATCTGCGAGGCGCTCGACCAGACGCGCGGCTGGTTCTACTCGCTGCTGGCCGTCTCGACCCTCCTGTTCGACAGCTCCTCCTATGAGAACGTGGTTTGCCTCGGGCTGATCCTCGACGCCGACGGCCAGAAGATGTCGAAGTCCAAGGGCAACACCGTCGAGCCGTGGCAGGTGCTCGACGAGTACGGCGCCGACGCGTTCCGCTGGTACTTCTTCACCTCCAAGCAACCGTGGGACGGCTACCGCTTCTCCGAGGAGGCGATCGGCGAGGGCGTGCGCCTGTTCCTCAAGCAGCTGTGGAGCACTTATTTCTTTTACACGCTGTACGCGAATGCAAATGCGGATGTGCTTGCCGCAAATGCCAGCGCGAATCTCGATCCCTTGCCAAGCACACAAGGGATCGAGTCGATTGGGGCTGAGGGAGCCGGTGCGACGGGACGCGCGGCAATCGGGAGCGGCATTTCGCCTGGCTCCGTAAGCGATCTGGATCGCTGGGCGCTGTCGCGCACAGCGGGAACCGCGACAGTCGTGGCCGAGCGTCTGGACGCCTACGACGCGACGACCGCCGGGCGGGCGATCGCAGAGCTCGTCGACGACCTGTCCAACTGGTACGTGCGCCGCTCGCGCCGACGCTTCTGGGACGGCGACCCCGCGGCGTTCGCGACGCTGCGCGAATGCCTGCTGATCGTCTCCAAGCTGCTCGCTCCCTTCTGCCCGTTCGTGGCCGATGAGATCTACGACAACCTCGACGGCACGCTTGCAAGCGTGCACCTGTGCGACTTCCCGGTGGGCGATGCCCTGCCGGCGCGCGACGAGTCGCTGGAGCAGGCGATGGCGATCGCGCGCGAGACCGTGCGCCTCGGCCTGGGCGCCAGGGCGCAGGCGAAGATCAAGGTGCGCCAGCCTTTGGCGGAGGCGGTCGTGGTGGCCGACGGCCGCGAGCGCGTTGCCATCGAGCGCCTGGTGGAGATCGTGCGCGAGGAGCTCAACGTGCGCCAAGTGCGCTTCGTGGAGGCCGCGGACGAGCTAGGCGAGTACGAGCTCAAGGCCAACTACCGCACCTTGGGACCGCTGTTCGGCAAAGACATGCCGCTCGCGGCCAAGGCGCTCGCGGCGCTCGACCCGGCTCGCGTAGCGGCCGCTGTGCGCGGTGGCCCCGCCGACGGGACAGGCGGCGGTATCGGGATCGCCGTCGGCGATCGCGAGCACACGCTCACCGAGCAGGATGTGATCCTCACGATGAAGGCGCCCGAGGGCTACTCGGTCGAGCGCGAGGGCGCCCACGCGGTAGCGCTCGACTTGACGATCGACGACTCGCTACTGCGTGAGGGACGCTCGCGCGAGATCGTACACGCCGTGCAGAACGCCCGCAAGAGCGCAGGCTTGGAGGTCGAGGACCGCATCGAGCTGGCGTTGGGCGGCGACGCGGCACTGATGCAAGCAGCCGGCGAGCACGAGGCCTATGTCAGTGGCGAGACGCTAGCTGTCAGCTTGGTCTTGGGCGACGGCGACGCGACCGCGATGGACTATCGCGAGCAGACCGAGATCGAAGGACTCCAGCTAGAGATCGCTCTCAGCCGCGCACTGGCTGGGTGACTGATCAAAAAAACGTAATGCCCCGCGTGCGCGCGCGGGGCATCGCCCTTTGTTCGACCGACCTACGCCGCCGCGAGCACCGAGTCGAGCTCTGACTCGATCTTCTTCTTGGGGTAGGCCCCGACGACCGTCTTGACGGCCTGCCCGCCCTTGAACAGGATCATCGTCGGGATCGACAGCACCTGGAAGCTGGCTGCCGTCTGCTGGTTCTCGTCGACGTTCAGCTTGACGATGCGCAGGTCCTCGCGCTCGGAGGCGATCTCCTCCAGCAGGGGCCCGACCACGCGGCAAGGCCCGCACCAGGGAGCCCAGAAGTCGACGAGCACGGGCTTCTCCGACTCGACGACCTCGGCCTGGAAGTTGGCGTCGGTGACTTCGTTGAGGGTGCCTGCCATGGGAATCTCCTATCGGGGGTGGCGTTCGCTGCGAGGAGCCGGCCAGGCCGTCTCCCTACTCACTATACAAAGTAAAGCAGCGCATTTCAGCTCGGCGAGATACGGCCTGCGTCTTGCTCTGCGCGGGCGGAGATACCACCCCAGCAACCGGCCATCCGGCCCAGCTCATTTGCTGACGCTCACCGTGAACCCGTCCCAGTTGCCGACGATCGGCGGGTGCAAGCCCGTGAGCGCGGTGAAAAGGTGCGGTGAGACGTACACCTCGATCAGCGCGGCAAGCACGAGCATCGGCAGCGCGATCGCGACCGTCACGACGGTCGCGGCGAGCAGCTGATCCCACTCTCCCCTGCGACTGGCGATGATCCAGGCAGCAAGTGGCAGGAACAGTGCCATCAGCTCGGGGATCGCGTGCGGCAGCACGCCGAGTAGCAGCAGCGCCGGCGAGACCTTCATGAAGTGGGCGACGCCGGCGAGCGTATGCCCGAGCACATATGCCTGGGCCGACAGCGAGAAGGTGGTGGCGCACACTACGAACGCGATCGCGATGCGCCCACCGTGCTCGTGCACCCACAGCGAGACCCCGCTCTTGCCCTCCGCTTGCAGCGGCAGCGAGCTGCCGGCGATGAAGCCGGCAACGCAGGCGGCTGCGTGCAGCGCGAGCACGAGCAGGTTGTGGGAGACAACCGCGACGACATCGCTGAGATTGCCTACCGCGAAGGGGGGCTGCAATTCGATCGGCTGAACGTAGTTGGTGAACAGCTCGGAGATGACCAGCACCGCCAGCAACAGGCAGACAGCGGCCAGCAGCGACCCGGCCATCCAACTGCGGAGCACGGGCAGCGGCCGGCGCTGCCAGGTGCGCAGTGTCGTACGAGTGCGGCGAACGCCGTGGTAGAGCGCGTATGAGGAGGCGTCCACGCCTAACTATCGGCCACAGCGCACATCCACCTGAGCAACGAGAAAGCGACGCGATCTCGCGCAGGCGCCGACTCGGCGGCGCTGTCCTCAGTCAGCTGCGAGCTGAGGTATGTGGCTCTGGCGACGATGCGTGTGCCTCGCTTTGCGCCACGGCGCGCAACGGCGGCGGCTGATGCCCGAAGCGCAGGCGCGGCACCAGCCACATCGCCTCCGCCGCGATCCACCAGGACATCTTGCTCTGGCCGAGCTCACGGTCCTTGAAGACGATCGGTACCTCGACCACCTTGAAGCCGGCTCGCGAGGCGCGATAGGTGAGCTCTACCTGGAAGGCGTAACCCTGCGAGCGCACGCTGTCGAAGTGGATCGCTTCGAGTACCTCACGCTTGAAGCACTTGAAGCCGCCGGTGAGATCCTTCACGCGCAGACCGAGTACCCAGCGCGCGTAGGTCGAGCCGCCCTGGCTGATGAAGCGCCGCAACAGGCTCCAATCGACCACGCCGCCGCCGGGCACGTAGCGCGAGCCGAGCGCCAGATCAGCGCCGGAGCGCACCGCCGCGAGCAGACGCGCGAGATCGGCTGGATCGTGGGAGAAGTCGGAGTCCATCTCCATCACGTAGGCAGCACCGTGGTCGAGCGCGTAGCGGAAGCCCGCCAAGTAGGCCGGGCCGATGCCGTTCTTCTCGGTGCGGTGCAGCACCTCGACCTGCTCGCGCTCGGTCGAGAGTCGGTCGGCGATCTCGCCCGTGCCGTCGGGCGAGCCGTCGTCGACGATCAGGACCTTGTAGGCGTCCGTCGTTGGCCCCCGACAGCACCTTGCCGGCCGCCGCGACGATCGCCTCGATGTTCTCGGCCTCGTTGTAGGTCGGCAGGATCAGCCAGGGGACGTCGCGCTCGGCATGTGGATCGGCGGGACTCACGGATGCGTACCCTAAAGCGTGGCAGGTGGCGATGCGCCTCCCGGCGAAACACACTGCCTGGCGCGGGATGCGCCTCAAGCCCATGATTCCGAGGCCATTCATTGCGGTTGCGGCCGTCTCGCTACTTATCGCCCTGCTGTGGGCGGGCACAGCGTGGGCGGACGAGCCTCAACAAAGCGTCAGCACCGGCGAGCTAAGCAGCTACATAACGTCCGTCGCGCGCGCCTGGGAGCCATATACGACCGCCGACGGGCGCGTTGCCGACCCGCTCGATCCAGCCGACACGGGCGATAACTACGGCGTGATCCTGCTCGCCGACGTAATGCTCAAGCAGGCAAAGATGGGCGACGACAGTGGCCTTGAAAGCGCCGGCGAGCGCATCCTCAGCTCAGCCTTGACGCTGCCGATCCCTAACGACCCGTTCAACCTGCTTGCGATCGCCGCCGTCGTCCACGACGGCGAGCAAGGCCTGTTCCCAACGAATGTATGGGAAGCGTTGCAAGCGCCACTTGAGTGGCGCGCTGGGCAGATCGGACCGCCCACGGAAAGCAGCTGCCTCACGGAGCCAGGCTGCTACGGCAACTGGCGCCTGGTGTGGGCGGCCGGTGCCGCGCTGCTGTTGAGCGACCGCATCGAAGGCGAGCCGGGATCACTATCGGTAACACCCGCTGCGGTGCGCGCCCAGATCCAGGCCAATCTCAAGCTGGCCATCACGCACGCTGGCGCGCCGCTTCAGAGCCTTGCCAGCGGCGAACTTCGCGCCCCTGCCAAGCACGGACCCATAGCGCTCACGAGCTCACCCGCGGGAGGGATCGCGCGCGAGCTCTCAGACCCCGGCTCCGAGCCAGTCGCCTATGAGCTGTTCTCGACGTTCATGCTGGAGAGCGTCGGCGAAAGCGACCCGCAAGCGATCGGGCCGACGGCGTCGAAGCTGCGCCGCCAGGCCGACCGCTATGCGCTCGAGATGATGGCCCCCGATGGCCAGCTGTCGCTCTCGGGCCGTTCGCTTGACCAGTCATGGGTACAGGCTGCGGCAGCCGCGCTCGGTGCCAGGCGCGCGGCGATTGAACCGGCGAATGCGGCTGCGTGGCGCGCCTACGCCCAGCGTGCTATCTCCTATCTGCAAGCCGCCTACCCGCTGCGCCCAAGCGGCCTGTTGCCAATCGTCCCCGGCCTTGATTTCGACTGGAGCCCGTCGATCATGGATGGGTACGCGGCGTTGAACCAGTACGAGGGCCTAACGTTGTGGCTGCTCTCCGACGCACTCGCCAAGTGGCCGCAGACGGGGACCTCGCAGGCGTCGCTGCCGGCCGACAACCGTGAACTGCTCGTCGACGACCTCGCCTCCAGCGGACTTGTGTGGGGTCGGGCAGGAAGCGTCTGGTGGCAGCTCGCCGGACGCGCCACTAGCAGTGATCCGCGCTCCGCACAGGGCCTAGTCGCTGTGAAGTCAAACGACGCCTTCGGCTGGCACAACCTGCTGGCCCTGCGCCCGATCCACGGCAAGGCATCGAGCACGTGGACACTCACGTACACCAACGACACAGTCGCAACCCCCACTTTCACGGGCGCGCATGGCACGGGTGGCAAAGTCCTGCTGCTGGGCCGCTACAGGACCGCGACCGGTCGCGTGCTCGGGCGCGTCGGCTGGGCGCTGAGCACCACCTCGAAGGGGATCGAGCTGAGCATGAGCATGCCCGCCAAGACGACCCTACACACCACTGTCTGGCTTGTCCCGGGCCGCCAGCACCTCAGCGCCCCACATGCCACCGTCACACACGGCACCTGCACTGTGACCGCCTCGGGCGAGGCCTGCCCGGCGACGATCTACTGGAGCAACCAGCGCAAGGCGACGCTTGAGATAAGCGGGTAGACGCAAGCGGGTAGAACGTACCGCCGGTCGCTATGGCAACGAGCTCATCACTGCGTCAAGGATCGTCACCAAGCGATCCAACACCTTACTTTCGAAGATCTTCCCCACAACTGGTGCAACCAACCGCTTGAGCATTGCTTAGCTGGTTCGGCGGGGCTCAGAAGATCTTGGGGATCGATCTCTGGATGCTGCGGTGCAGTTCGCGTGCGACCACGTACAACGCCGGGCGCGCGGCGCCGTTGGCCTTTATGAGCCCGGCATCCCACGTCGCCTTCCTTGCCGCCTTGGCCGTTGGAGTGCCCGGCGAACGCCAGTGGTAATAGTAGATGCGGGTGATCCTGGGGCTTAGCTCGGCGAGCTTGAAGATATTTTCAGCGGCCCTGGCCGCAAACGCTTCGCCGTGGTCGATCAGCTTGCCTTTAAAGCGCCACCAGACGACTCCGCCGATCTCGCTGAACCACACTTGCCCCCGCGTGGCCGCAAGGAAGCTTTCGATCAACGCGGGGCTGTCGGTGCTGACGCTGCTGTAAGGGTTGAACGGCCAGATCTTCGGATAGGGATGGGCACGTTCGAGAAATGAAGCGATCCAAGCCTCGACGTTGCCGTCGGAGTCGAGGATGTCCGGCGCGGTGATCTCACAGCCGCTGCAGTTGGCGGCAAGCGCATTGTAGTACTCGGCCGCAAGCCAAGGATGGTGCTCGGTGGGCTGGGTGACGTGGGTCGCCTCGTCCCATGGGACGAACTCCTTCACCCAGGGGAACAGCTTGCGAAAGCGCTTGAAGGCATTCAGGAACTGGCCCGGGCTCGGCGCGCGAGCGTTGCTGTCGGCATGTTGAAAGGTGATCAACGGAATGATGTGGTAAGCGTGCTTGACGGCGTCGAGCCAGGCTGTGACCTGCGCGAGGTCGCGCTTGTTGAGCGCAACGTTCCACGGCACGACGTCACGGGCGAGGTGGACGCCGAGCTCGGACACGCGCGGGTCGGAGAACGTGCTCGGTTCGTAGTCGGACAGCCCAAAGCGATAGGACACGCTGGCCTTGACGCCCTCCGGAGCAGCGCTCGGAGCGGCGGTCGCAACCGCCGCGAGCAGACCCCCGAGAGCCAAGCACGCCAGTAGTGCCGCGAGGCGGCGTGTGGCACGAGTTGCAAGCATTCGCCCGGTTATCATAGGCACGGATGAGCTGGTGGCGCGCCACTCTGTCGGCGGGCCTGCTCGTCGTGGGACTTCAAATCTTCACCATAGAGCCGGCCGGCGCGCAGCACTCCAGCTCGCCTGCTGGCGGCTCCATCGCCTTGGGCCACACCGAATCACTTGCTTCCACGAGCTCATCGACAGCGGCCGGCCGTTCGCTCCCGCGTAACGCGCACTCGGCGCTCGTACAGCGCTCGGCGTTTGGGCTTTCGCTCGAGTATCCATTGATGGAGAGGGCACTCGGCCCGGGGCCGTGCCCTAGCCCAGCGCTAGTGGCGACTTTGCGCGAGCTCGGCTCTCCTTCATTGCGCGTCGGCGGCGACTCGCAGGACCTTGCCGGGCCCACCGCCGCCTACCGCTACCTCATATCCCCCTCCTTCTGGACCACGCTCGGCTGCTTGGCTCGCCAGAGCGGCGTGCAGGTCACCGTCGGGCTCAACTTCGCGACAAGCCAACCTGCGGACGAGCTCACGACGATTGCCGAGGCGGAGCAGACGATCCCGGCGGCGCAGCTCAGCTTCTCCTTGGGCAACGAGCCGGACCTGTATGGGATCAGCCACATCTTTCCCGACGAACCGGGAGTCGAGATCCCGGCCTTTCGTCCGTCGCCTTGGACGGCAGCGCAGTATGCAAGCGAATGGCAGAGCCGTCGGGCGATGCTCGGCCAGGTTCGGATCGAGGGTCCCGACCTCGCCGGGATCGGCTGGCGCACAACGGTTGGGCCGATGCTGCGCAGCGACCCACCGGACGTGTTGGACGTACACGCCTATCCAACCTCTGCCTGCGGGGCACCGCCGACCACCGCTGCGCGCCTGCTCACCGAGCACGCAAGCGTTGGGCTGGTCGAAAAGTACAGCTGGCTGTTGAGCCTCGCGCAGAGCCTGCACAGGCCCGCGATCATCTCCGAGAGCAACAGCGCCTCCTGCGGTGGCAAGCCTGGCGTGTCGAACACGCCGGTGGCAGGCGTGTGGGCAGCGCGCTATGTGGTAGCCGCGCTGCTCGGCGGCTTCCAGCAGGTGCGCTTCCACTCTGCCGGCGGCAGCTACGACCCGCTGGCGTTTCAACCCGAACGGCACCGTCACCCTGCAGCCACTCGGACAGGCGCTGCTGTTCCTGCACCGCTGGATCCCGCTCGGCAGTCGCATCGGGCCGGCCGCACGCGTTGCGGGTGTGCTTGCCGCGACAGTGTCTGAAGGGGTAAGCGCGAACACGACCGGAGACAGAGAAGCCGGAGCACACCTGAGCGTGATCGTCAGCTCCTTCTCTTCAAAGATGCTCTCCTACGAAGTCAAGGTTCCTGGTGGGTCACAGCGCCTTGACACGGATACGCTCACGACGATACACCCCGGCGAAACGAAGGGGTCGGTGGCCGTTCATACGCATAGAGCGCGCCTGATGCTCGCACCGGATACAGTCGTTGCGATCCGGTTGAAGTAGTGTCGCGCAACGCTTTTCCTCAGCTGACTTGCGGCTGGAAGACTCGCCCGACACTCGGATCCAAGCGTTAGCCATGGCCGGCGAGCTGCCCAACTCTGCGATCGCCGAAGCGCTGGAAGAGCTTGGTGATCTGTACGAGCTCGATGGCGCGATCGTGCACCGTGTGCTCGCCTACCGAAACGCCGCACGCGCGGTGCGCGAGGCGCCTGTGTCGGTGGCCGAGCTGGCGCGCGCAGGCCGTGTCACCGAGCTGGCGGGCATCGGCGCGACGCTCGAGCAGAAGATCCTCGCGCTGCTCGACACGGGCACGATCCCGGCAGCGGAGAAGCTGCGCGCGAAGGTGCCAACAGGGCTGATCACGATCACACGTCTACCTGGCCTGGGACCTAAGCGTGCGCGGCTGCTGCACGCACAGCTTGGCATCGACTCGCTCGACTCGCTGCGGCAAGCTGCGCTTGCAGGCAAGCTGCGGAGCGTGAAGGGCCTCGGTGCGAAGTTCGAGGCGAATGTGATCGAAGCGCTGGAGCTGATGCCCAGCGGCCCTGCAGAGCGCGCGCGGCGCCTGCTGCTGCCTGACGCGTTGGAGCTGGGTCAAACACTGGCCCAGGGCCTCACGGAGCGTGGGGGCGAGGGAACTCAGGTGCTGATCGCCGGCTCGGCCAGGCGCATGACTGACAGCGTCAAGGACGTCGACCTGATCGCGGTGACACGCAAACCCGTAACGCTCGCCAAAGGTCTGAGCCTGCTGCCGGAGATCGAGGGCGTTAGCTCCGCCAGCAAGAGTGCGGCGAAGGGGCGCACCCATTCCGGCATAGGCGTCGATCTGCGTATCGCCAAGCCCGGCCAGCTCGGCAATCTGCTGCAGCACTTCAGCGGCTCGGGTAAGCACAACGCGGCCCTACGCGAGATGGCGGTGCGCAAGGGTCTGCATGTGTCCGAGTACGGAATCAAGGACGAGGCGACTGGGCGCACGAGCACATGCGCCAGCGAGCAAGAGGTGTATACGCAACTCGGCCTGGCCTATATCCCACCTGAGCTGCGTGAAAATCGCGGCGAGCTTGCGGCGGCAACCGCGGCGCTGAGCATAGGGTCGGCCCGCAAACGCTCTGCTGGCCAGGACGGCCTTGCTGACTCAGCTCACGTCGGCTTGCCTGAGCTAATCGAGCTCAAAGACATCAAGGGTGATCTGCACTGTCACACCGTCGCCTCCGATGGGCGCAACACGATCGAGGAGATGGCGCTTGCTGCTCGTGCACGCGGCTATGAGTACGTGGCGATCACCGATCATTCGGCCTCTCACGGGTTTGGTAATGACGTGTCTGCTGAGGAGCTGCGCCTTCAGATCGAGCACGTGCGCGAAGCGGACACGAGCATCGAGGGGATCAGGGTGCTGGCCGGTAGCGAGGTGAACATCCTGCCCGACGGCTCGCTCGACTACGAGGACGAGCTACTGGGAGAGCTGGACTGGGTGATCGCCAGCGTGCACACCGCCTTCGGTATGAGCGAGGAGAAGATGACCGAGCGCATGATCGCGGCGATAGAGCATCCGCTCGTCGACGCGATCGGGCATCCGACCGGGCGCATGATCGAGCGGCGCGAGCCCTATGCGCTCGACATGCACGCCATGATCGAGGCTGCCTCGCGCACCGGCACGATGCTCGAGATCAACGGTAACCCCAATCGGCGCGATCTCAACGACGTTCATGCCCGTGCAGCCGCACGCGCGGGTGCCACGATCGTGATCGATTCCGACGCCCACGGCACCGAGCGCTTCGCGGTGATGCGCTGGGGCGTGGCGACCGCGCGTCGCGCGTGGCTCAGCGCTGCCGACGTTGCCAACACTCGCTCGTGGGAGCAACTCAGCGAATTGCGCAAGCCCGCACGCACCGATCTGTAGGGTCACCAAGTCCCCGCGCATATCCTCGGACTATCACCGGTCAACTCCGGGCTTTAGGCTGGGCACTTTAGGCCGCATGAGATGTTTCACTGTAATAGTGCGGATTATGAAATGGACAATAGAGTTCAACCTTCGCGGATCTGGGATTGAGACGTAACACCCACACCCCCGTGCCGTCGCTGAGCGTCGCACATGTAGGTGGCAAGCCCCGCGATATTGCCTGATGGACGAGTGCCACGACCGCGGTACTCGTACTCAAAAGCGCCGGTTCGGCGGACGGTAACATTTTGGCGATCATAAAGAGTGGGAGAAGACCTTCGACCCCGAAGTCCGCTCCTTCGCTCTGGCTGGGGCTGATTACGACGATATCGGCTCCCTCGCCTTTCAGCGTGTCCAGGAGGCCCGGAACGTCACCATCGCGCTGTGGACCAGCTACGAGAAATCCCGCATTTGAATACAGTACGATCCGGTCCGGGTACGCCTGAGTATTCGGGGGAGAGCTGACAAGCTTGACTTCCACCGGTTTCCCTACCCCGAAGGTACTCGCCAGAGTGTTGGCCGCCACGGCCAACACCAGCACGCCAGTAGCTAGGAGTCGCGGGACACGCGCTAGGTGAGCGATCCAGCCGGTACCGATCACAGCCAGATAGGGCATCAGCGGCATGTCGTAGCGAATATCGTGATGAGGTGTCACGGTGATTGCCAGCCAGGCTACGAGACCTCCTGCCAAGAACTCCAGACGGGGCCCTCTGGCTTCCTCTCGACGCACGACCGCGAGCACTGTCCAGAGCGTGCCGCCGAGAACTAGTGCGAACATTAGGGCAAACAGCTGCGAATTGAGCGTACTCCAGAAATACCAGAGGAGATTTGCTACCGACAGTGTCGGCGGCTGGTTACCAGCGACGGCGCCAGATTCCGTTCCGGCAAATTTTGTGATGGTAGAAAGCTCGGAGAAGTGGTCGATGTACCAAGGCGCTCCGATCACCAGTGCAACCGCGGCAAAAACGAGAAGGCCACGCCAGTGGCGCCATCCACCACGCGCAAGCGCAACGAGAACTATTCCCGCCAGGAAGAACGGGAATTGCACCTTCACAAGCAGACCGCATCCTATTGCCAGACCCGCAAAGGCCGCGACACGTACACGGCTGAAGTCCTCACTGGCGAGCAGTAGCCACATCGACACCGCAACGAGAGCTGTCTCCGGTGCATCGAGCATGAAGACATGAAATTGCGCGATCAATAGCGGGGACCCGAGCACAAAGATCGTGGCAAGCAGTCCAGCTCGAGGGCCGAAGAGCAGTCGGCCCGTCTGATAGCAACCGAGCGACAGCAACGAGACAAAGACGATGTTCTCGGCGATGATCGGAGTAGCGACGTTCACGCCTCCGACGAACATCGCGAGCGCTCCCACGAGATGGGCTAGGGGCGGGTATTGCGAGGTGTTGTTGAATGGCTCGAGCAGATGACCCATCGCGAGCTGTTCGTGAAAGTAGATCGCGGTTCCTAGATGGTTTCCGGCATCGAAGATCGGGATACTTCGATCTTGCGTGAGCCACCAGCAGGTGATTCCGATGAAGGCGGCGGTCATAGAGATTGCACCCCAGGCGGAGCCACTCCAGCGCGAAACATCAACGCTCGGCCACACCCGCGACCGGGGGTAAGCCTGAGCTCGAGCGGTCGCTGACATCCAGTCAGTCTAAACCGATTTGATTCCAAATGTTAGTGAAATCGAGGTAAGTGGATCAAGTCGGCGGCATTCTGCGGCTAGCCCCCGAGCTCCCCTCCGGCCATACCTATACGGCCGCCCGATCCCGCGGCCACCCGATCCCGCGGCCACCCGATCCCGGCCACCCGATGCGCGCGGGCGGGACCCAATTCGGGGGGTCTCAAACCCATCTCAGGACGGTCTTAGAGGCCGAGCAGAGCGGGCAGCAGTTGCTCTGCCACGAGCCTGTCCACCGCCACTCGCCGGAAGGGCGCGAGCGCCTCTAACGCGCGCTGCGCATAGCCGGGCAGTGGGTCGTCGAGCGCGGTGCGTAGGGCTGCGCCCAAGCCGGATGCGACGAGATCCGTCGTGACTAGGCGGCCATCGAGTTCACGAGCGAGCGGTAGCGCCGCATACGGGCCGGGCGAAGGCGTTGTCACGAGCATGCAACCGTCAGCCAGGGCCTCGAGCTGGGCGATGCCGTAGTCCTCGCGACGGACAGCGCATACGTATGTGCGCGCGCGGCGCAGCAGTGCACGGTAGTCCTCGTGAGCCAGCATCCCGACGACGCGCACGCCTGCCGCGGGGAGTGCATAGCCGAGGCTGCGTAGCTCCTGCTCTTGCACGCCCGCCACCAGCAACTCCTCCCCAGGCCTACCGAGTCCTCGCCAAGCATCGAGCACGATGTCGAGGCCCTTCTTGGCCGGGTTTGCGGCGTATGTGATCGCGGCGATGTCACGCACGGCGTGTGATGCACGCGATCTAGGTGATTCATCGGAGATGCGGGATCCTCTCTTCTCCTGTGCCTCACTCCGGTGTTGTGATTCGCGCGGGTCGCCTGCCGCATTCGAAACATGTGCCTCAGACGGCTCAACCGGCACTGGCAAGACGAGCGAACCACCGGGCGGTCGAGTATCGCGAATGGCCGCGGGGACCTCCAGTAGCGCACCCTCGCTCTGCGCGAGTAGTAGCGGTGCTTCACGCAGGCGACGTCGCTCCAGCGGACGCTGCCACAGGCCGTGGCGCCCCGGGCGGTTGGCCGCGGCGGGCGCGTCGAAGCGGATGGCGCCCGGGCGCGGCCACAGCAAGGCCGCGGTTGTGGTCGAGTAGATCAACGCGCGTGCCGATGTCCGCGCAAGCTCGACCATGGCCGCTCGCCTTGCGGCGCGCGCCCAACTTAGGTCGGTGAGCATCAGCGTGCGTACCGACGCCGGCGGCTGGGTGCGCACGATCGCCGCGCTCGCGCCAGCGCGATGCAGCGAGGCGAGCAGCTCGTCGTCGACTGCGCGCAGACCTCCGGTCGCGGCCAGCGAGACGATTAGGACGTCGAGAGTGGTAGCGGCGCCGGTACGGCGCGCTTTGGACTCGGAGCTGGAGCTCACCTTCGCGCCCTATCGCCTCTAGGTCGTGGCGCCGCCCACGCGTTCCGGGCGCAGGGCCTTGAAGCCTGGAGTTCGTGCCAGCGCGATCGCGCGTAGCGGGGAGGTGCGCAGCACGTGGAAGCGGACCCCGTCGCGCTCCTCGATCGCCGCCACCGCCGCATCCTGACGGCGCCACCACAGCGCTACCGCAATCGCGAAACCTGCGCCGATACCTGGGATCTGCGGAGCGATGAAAGCTAGGCCACCGGCCACTACCGTGAACAACAACAGTGGCCACAGGCGGTTCAGCAGCGTGGCGCCTGGGCGGTACTCGGGTAGCGCGGTGCTTGTCTTTGCCTCGCGCAGCAGACGCGCGATCGGTGGATGCACCTCGGCGCGGCGGCCCAGCCACAGCCCGATCGCAGCGGCAACCACCCACCAGCCGACCGAGATCGGCACGATCGTCGGGTCCGAGGACTGTGCGGCGGAGAACACGGTGACGATCACCAGGGCTGTGGCGGCGGCGGCACTGAGCAGGACTGTGGCCCTGAGAAAGTCGACGAAGTGCACGCCTCGTGTCGCGTCAGCGCGCGTTCCGCAGTGGACAGCTGGACACGTCGGCGACCCTCACAGAAGCGCCTGGAGCAGGCCGCGCACGCCGCTCTGCCCGTCGATGATTAGGTCGGCCTGCTCGACCAGCTCGGGCGGCGTCTCCTCCGAGCCGACCGCGACGCGCACGACCAGCTTCAGCGTGCCGGCGTCGACGAGGGCGCGCAGAGCGCGGAAGGCATCGATGTCGGTGCTGTCGTCGCCGACGTAGAGGGCGGTCTTGATCGGCGGGCCGTCCTCGCGATCGGCGGCGCTCTGCAAGAGCGCGCTCACGCCCAAGCCCTTGTCCAGCGCGATCGGCGGGCGCACCTCGAGCACCATCCGGCCCCAGTGGACGGCGAAACCCTCGTCCTCTGCTCGCTCGGCGATCTCGTGCACGAGCGCCGCGGCCGACTCCTCATTCGGTGCGCCACGCCAGTGAAAGGCCGCGATCGCCTGCTTGTCCTCGCTGCGCACACGCGCGCGCTGTAGCTCGGGCGTGAAAGCGCGTCTTGCGAACTCTCGCACTCGCTCTGACCACGCGGTCAACTCTGGGTCCAGCTCGGGACGGGTGGCGCCTGGGCGCAGCAGCTCGCCGCCGTGGTTGCCGATGTAGGCAATGCTGCCGATTGCGACGATCTGACGGGCCGTTGCGGCTCGGCGTCCGCTGACGCAGCCAACTAGCCGATAGCGCTTGGAGATCTCGATCAGCAATGTGCGCGTCGCCTCGGGCACGTGCGCGTCGGCGGCATGGCGCACGATCGGCGCCAGCGTGCCGTCGATATCGAGCAGCACGGCTGCATGATCGGGGTCGGAGCGGAGCGGCTCAAGCGCCTCCACAAGCAGGGCGGCCGGGGACACGACCCTTAGTATGGCGCTCTGTGGCGGCGGACCGGTCATATCTTGCACATGACCGCTGAGGGGGAGCTCGAGCCGAGTAGCCACAGAGCGCTCAAGCTGGCTGCGATCGGCAGCGCCGCCGGTCTCTTCAGCGGGCTGTTCGGCGTCGGCGGCGGAACGGTGATCGTGCCGTTGTTGGTGCTGTGGCTTGGCTACGGGCCACGTGAGGCTACTGGCACCTCGCTCGCGGCGATCGTGTTCATCGCCGGCTTTGCCGCCGCGACACAGGGCGTCTATGGCAACGTGCACGTGCTCGACGCAGCGCTGATGGGAGTTCCGGCCGTGGGCGGCGTGCTGCTCGGCACCTGGCTGCAGCAGCGCCTTGCGACCCGTTCGATCTCGCTGCTGTTCGCCGCCGTGCTCGTGGCAAGCGCAGTGGAGCTGTTGACGCAATGATCGGCGTTCGGCCTGAATACGCTTGTGGCCGCCATCATCGTCGGATGGCGCATGCCCCCCGCGCGCGCGGGGGGCATTGCCCTTTTCGAGATCAACTGCCAGGCGCGAGGAGGGCATCAACGCAATGATCGCCGCGATCGCGATCGGGCTGTGCGCTGGCATCATCGGCGGGCTGCTCGGCGTAGGCGGAGGCGTGCTGTTCGTGCCCGGGCTGGTGATCGTGCTGGGCCTCGGACAGCACCAGGCAGAGGCCACCTCGCTGCTTGCGATCGTGCCTGTGGCGATCGTCGGTACGGTCAAGCAGGACGGCTATGGCAACGTGCGCCGCAAAGATGCGCTGCTGATGGGGCTGCTGTCGATCGTCGGGGTCGCGGCGGCGTGGGCTTTGGCAAATGCCCTGTCGGGCAGCGTGCTGCGCGTCGGCTTCGCGCTGTTGATGCTGCTCGTGGCGGGCCAGCTTGTGCGCAGGGCGATCCGTGAACACGGGGACGCCGATCCCCCGCAAAACCAGCTCCACACGCCGAAATCACCCAACTTCCGCTCAATAGCGCCTAGACTGATGTGAGATGGGACTCGACAATCCCCTTCACATCATTTTCATCGTGGTGGCCCTGTTGCTGCTGTTCGGCGCCAAGCGCCTACCCGAGATCGGGCGCTCGCTGGGTACAGGCATGCGCGAGTTCAAGCAGTCGGTTACCGGTGAGGCGACGGGCCACAGCCACGACACGCAGCCGCTCGGCCAGCAGCCAACCTCCTTGCCACCTGGCCCGTCGCAGCAGGCGCCGCGCACCGCCACCGACTCCGCAGCAGGCCGCGCCGGCGCCTGTGCCCTCATCGGCTCAGGCAAGCGCCGCAGGACGCCTTCGCCCAGCGCGACTCGGCGCCGGACGAGCAGCGCTAGTTCGCGACTGCTGAGCGATCTGCCGCCGGGCGCGGCATCTCGGTGGGCACGTCGGTGGTTTCCGCACACGCCGGACGGCGCCTCCGCCTAACCGTGGTGCAGGATCGGTCCCGTGCTGACCGCTTCGAACTCCGAGCCTGGCACCCGCTTGAGCTGATCGAGGTCTTCGTTGTTCCAATCCTGACTTGGGGCGCCTGTTATGTACCAAGGGCTGCCGTTGTCGGCGACGATCAGGCCGTAGCGCTTGAGCGCGCGCAGGACCACCAAAGCTTGGCCGTGATAGCCCGCGAGGTCGAAGCTTGCCTTCAAGCGCAGGCGCAGGCCCATCGGCGGCAACGCTGGATCGGAGCTGCTGGATGCGTAATGGGTGGCCGGATGGATGTAGCCGCGCTGGGTGGCCGGCACTGTGACTCGCAGCGCATGGTCGATCTGTCCTGACTTCACCTCCGGGTAGCGCACCAGCAGCGGGAAGATTGGCAGGCCGGCAGCGTCCGCTGAAGTCCAACCTTCGGGGCGCAGCTTGTTGGAGCGCAGGTTAAACACGGCGCCAGAGCCAGCGTCCCAACCCGATGCCGTGCGCTGGGCTGCATACAGCTCGTATAGCTTGCAACTGCCCTCCTGCAACACGAGCACATGCCGGTCGCCTTCTTCGCCTGCGCCCTCTACAGGCGCGTTTGGCGGGATCGGATATGGGCCTGGATTGGATTCTTCGCCGTATTCGGTGAAGTGGATGGGCACTCTTGGCTGGTGAGGTCCAACGATTACATACGGAATACCGTAGCTTGGGGGCGTGCCGAAGTCGGCGTGCAGATGGATATTTGCGCCGATGCTTTCGATGTATCTGGACGAGTTCGGGTTGACTGGGGCGTGGGCGATTTCCTGGTTGAGCGGGTTGCTGGACGGGAAGATCTGGCACGCACCTTCTTGTGGAGGGGCGCCGGAGGGAGCCTTTGCCCAGGCGACGGTGACAAGCGCCGCAACCAGGGCGAGAATAAGAAGAAACAGGCTCCCTCGGCGTAGCGGCACGAGGCGATGCTACAGCGCGGGCTTCAAGCCGAAGGTGTTTGTGCGGCGCTGTCCTGCCCGAGTACCGCCGGGCGTGCCTCCACCTGCAGGCTTGCTCCGCAGTGCCAGCAGTAGGCGGCGCCGCGGCTGTGGACGGCGCCGCAGGAGCGGCATTGGCCGTGGACTCCTGCCTCGGCGGCGCCCAGCAGGCGTTCCACCTCGCCCAGCTCGGCGTCTGCCTGTTGCAGCTCGGCCGCGCGGCGGCTGAGCACGTCGAGACGGTAGTGATCGCGAATCGCCATCTCATAGGTGAGCCCGCCCAGGTCCCAGGTCAGCCCGGCTACGCGCTCGGCCAACGCCAAGCGGCGGTCGCGCAGATCCGCCAGCGAGCCGCTTGGAAGCAGAGACTGCTCGGCCATCAGCCGCCCGTTTCGATCGGTTTGTCGCCGGAGGTCAGCTTTTCGATTTCCTGCTGATGGGTCTTGCCCTTGGAGCTGCTCAGTTTCTGAAGTGTGGCGGCGCTTGGTTTGCTTGCCGGCTTCGGCTTTGCCTTGGCGGTTTCGGCTTCTTTTACTTCCTTGACTTCCTGCGCTTCGGTGGCAGGCGCGCTTTTGCTGGTGGCCGCTTTTGTTTGGCTCGCCTGCGTGGACGTGGGAGATGTCGTCGTTGGAGCGGATGTCGCCGCGGCCGCGGGCAGGGTGCCCTCGATCTTGACGATCGATGGGCCGACGCTTTGGACGGCGCCAGCCAGTGACCGACGAGCAGGCCGATCAGGCCACATATGAGCAGCACGGCGATCAGACCGAACAGACCCGAGTAGCGCCGCAGCCAAGCGATCGCTCCGTCGTCGGCGGGCAGCGGCGGCAGGTAGCCGGCGGTCGGTGGGGCATACGCCACTGGGCGGCGCAGCTCGCTCTCTGCCTGCAGGACATCGAGGAATGGCAGTCGCACTGGCGAGCAGGGCTGGCCGCAGGCCAGGCAGTAGCGCTGGTCGGCGGCGATGTGAGCGCCGCAGTTCGGACACTTGGCGCCGTCGCTCTCGGGCGGAGTTTGGATTGGGAAGACGTTCATCGAGGGGCTATCGGTAGGGGTAGTCAAGAGGCCGGCGACCAGAAGGGCGCATCTGCGATGAGAGCTATCCGAAGGCGCCGCGCACGTAGTCGCGCGTGCGCTCGGCGCGCGGCTGCTCGAACACCTGCGCGGCCGTGCCGTACTCGATCAGGTCGCCCAGGTACATGAAGGCGACCTTGTCCGCTACGCGCTGGGCTTGTGCGAGGTTGTGCGTGACGATCACCACAGCCAGGTCTCGGCGCAGCTCGTGGATCAGGTCCTCGATCACGCTTGTGGAGATCGGGTCGAGCGCGGAGCAGGGCTCGTCCATCAGCAGTACCTCTGGGCGCATCGCGATCGCGCGTGCGATGCACAACCTTTGCTGCTGGCCGCCGGAGAGGCGTAGCGCGGGGCGGTCGAGGTCGCCGGCGACCTCGTCGTAAAGCCCTGCGCGCCGCAGCGCATCGATCACCAGCGGCTCCAGCTCGCGCCGGCGCGGCTTCTTGCGCGACTGTTCGCGCAAGGCAAAGGCCACGTTGTCGAAGATCGACATCGGGAAGGGGTTGGGCTGCTGGAAGACCATCGCCACTCGCGAGCGAAGCTTTGTGTCCTGCAGCGCGTGGACATCCTGGCCGTCGAGCATGATCGAGCCCGAGCGCGAGGCGCTTGGTGTCAGCTCGGTGAGCCGGTTGAGCGTGCGCAGCAGGCTCGTCTTGCCACAGCCGGAGGGGCCGATCAGAGCCAGCACCTCGCCCTGGTGGATCGACATGGAGACGGAGTTGACGGCGCGCTTGCCGCCGTAGTAGATGCTCACATCCTCCAGCCGCAAGCGCTCGGGGCCCTGTGCCGCCAGCGACTGGCGGATCGACTCGCGCTCCTGTGGCGGCGCTACCGCCGTCGGCTCGCGGTCGAGCACGATCGTGCGCACTGGCGGGACGACGTCATTCTGGGCGGCCTTCAGTGGCCCCGGTGTGAGGATCGCCTGCGCCTTGCCGTTCGCGTGCGCGGGTGCAGCCAGCTCCTCGCTCCAGCCTTCTCCGAGCTGGCTCCAGGGGTCGAGCAGTGTCTTGTCAGCGCTCATCTTCTACATTCTCCATCGAACCAGTCAGGTTAGTAACCAATGGCGACTTTGTCAAAGACTTGGCTCGCCGCTGGAGATCGCCTCCCGGGCGAGCGCTCAAGACTGGCAGGCAGCGACCACTCAAACCCGGCAGGCGACGATCCGGGTGGACACCACTCATGGCCTTCCGCCTCCAGCCTCGAAGCCGCTGGAGTGTGCTTGCCTGCGGCTGATGCGCCCGACGACGATGTTCAGCAGGAGAACGAACAGCAGCAGCACGAAAGCGGCCGCGTACGCCTTGTCCGCGGCCTTGCCTTCGCCGGCCGGCGAGTTGTCGAACACATAGCTGGTCAACGTCGAGCCTGTGCCACGTAGGAACCCCACGATCGGGGTCGAGTTGAGCGGTTCGTTGCGCAAGGTCTCGCCGAGCACGATGACCACGATCGCCGTGTCGCCGACGATACGGCTGATGCCCAGCGTCGTGCCGGTGGCGATATTGGAGCGCACGCTCGGGATCAGGACACGCCGGATCGTGGCGATGCGCGTCTTGCCGAGCGCGAACGCCGCCTCGCGCATGTGCGCCGGCACCGCCTGCAGGCCGTCGCGCGTAGCGGCGTAGATGGGGGGCAGCGCGATCAGCGACATCGTCAGGCCCGCCGCGATGAATGAGGTGCCGGTGACCACGCCCGTTGCCGACCTGCTCGACAGCGGTGCGAGCACCCCAAGTTGGAAGACGGCGATGCCGACGATCGCGATCACGATGTCGGGTGTACCGGCGACGATCTCGATCGCGGACTCGACCAGCCGCGCGAACCAGGAAGGGCGACCGTACTCGATGATCCATGCGGCGCAGCAGACACCCAACGGCAGCGCTACCACCAGCCCGATCGCGGTCAGCACCACCGTTCCGATCAGTGGGTCCAGGATGCCGCCCGAGACGCTTCCGTCTTCGGCGATCTGCGGCCTTGAGACAAGCAGATCCGGACGCAGATACTGGAAGCCGCGCACACCCATGTAAACGACTATCGCCCCCGTCACGAGGCACAGGCCGAGCCCGGCCGCCCACGCGGCGCCGAGAACGATCCGGTCGAGCAAGCGCCATTCTCGCATCGAGGAGCCTCGACCACGTGTGGGACGCGGCGCCTCTGGCTGCGCGGTGGGAAGTGCGGTAGGGAACGTGCTCATCACTTGAGCTGGTAGCGCCGCAGCGGCAGCTTGATCAGATAGGAGCAGATCGACAGCCCGATCGCCGAGAGCAACAGCAGCAGGCCGAAGGCGTACAGCGTCGAGTTCACCGCCGGCGAGCCGCCGAATCCTTCCTTGTTGTCGACGATCACGCTGGCAAGCGTGCGCAGCGGCTCATAGAGGAAGATCAACGGTCCGTGGTCGAGGTTCGGGGTAAACGAGCGCGAGCCCGAGACCATGAAGATCATGATCGCCTCGCCGAGCGCCCGGGCGCATGCGAGTGCCGCGGCCGCGACGATTGCCGGACGGATCGCCTTGAGACTGACCGCCAGCGTGGCGCGCAGCCGATGCACGCCGAGCGCCATCGCGCCCTCACGCCATGAGGCGGGTACTCCGGAAAGCGCCTCGCTGATCAGCGCGACCATGATCGGCGTGATCATCACGGCGAGCACCACCGACGCGACGAGCAGGCTGGCGCCCGTCAGCTCGACGCTGTCCTGCACAGAGGTCTTCTCCGCACCGGTGACGAGGTGATTGCCGACAAACGGCACAAGTACGAGAATCCCGATCAGCCCGTAGATGACCGACGGCACCGAGGCCAGCAGACGCACGATCGGGACCATCACCCGCCTAAGGGCCGATGGGGCGAACTCGACGATGAAGATCGAGGAAAGCAGCGCGAGCGGCAAAGCGATCAACAGCGCAATCGAGGTTGTGAGCAGCGTGCCGTAGATCACCGGCCACGCGCGCAAGTGGAACGCCGAGGCTGGCGGATGCGGGCCCGTTTCGAACATTCGCTGCAGCTGGCTGTCGAGATTGCCGCCTGAGCCTAGCCAAGCAAACCCGCCGTTGTGCTCGATCGTCGGCCAGGCGTGGACCGCGACGAACACGACCATCCCGACCACGATCAGGCACACCAACAACGACGCCGCGCCGAGCGTGAGCTCGGCGCGGCGGTCTGACCACGGTTGGCGCAAGCGCGCCAATGGGTTTGTTACTTGAGGGAGATCCACTGTGTGGAGATGATCTTCTGCGCGGCCGCGCTGTTCTCGATCCAGCCGATGAACGCGGAGGCGGCACCTGTTGCTTTGCCCTTCGTCACCTCGTAGAAGCGCGCAACTCCGGCGTAGCTTCCAGCGGTGGCGTTGGCCAGCGTGCAGCCGACACCGTTGTAGGCGACGGCGTTTACGCCCTGACTGGCGAAGTAGCCGGACAGGAAGCCGATCGAGTTCGGGTCTTTTTCGATCGCCTGGCGCTGCAGTCCCTCGGAGGACTCTTCGGCTGCCAGCGAGGAGACTTTCTTGGCGCCGATCAAAAGCGTCGTGAAGTTGCTGAGCGTGCCAGCCGTGGAGTTGCGGCTGATCAGGTCGATTGGCCCTGTGGCGCCGGCGCCGGGAACCTTGCTCCATTCGCGGATCTTGCCCGTGAAGATCGCTTCGTCCTGGGCCTGGGTGAGGTTGGCCAGTTTGTTTGCGCTGTTGGTGACCACGCACAGGTAGTACTTGGCGACCGGGTAGAAGCTCAGACCGGCTGGATCGGTCGGCAGTGGATCGCGCGAGACGTCGGCGATCGAGTCGCGACCAGCGGCGACATTGTTGATGCCGACCTGCGTGCCGCCCTGTGAAAGCTTGATTTTGACCTTCTTGTTGAGCTTGTCGTACTTTTGGACGAGCAGCGAGACGAGCGGGAACGAGGCGGTCGCTCCGCTGATCGAGAGTGTGCTCGTCGCGAGAGCGATCGATGGGACCGCTATCGAGAGCGTGAGAGTCGCCGCGACTAGGGCGGCGACACGGCGAGATCGGTGCATTGAAGTAGGGGCTCCGTTCGAATGGTTGACAGCGTGTTGTGCGGCAGCCTAGCATAATCTTCATAAATAAGATCAGGATTAGCTATTTTATGAAGAAGGCCACCGACCTCCAAACACAGGGGGTTGGCGAAAAGAGCGCCGCGCACCAAACACAAGCCAAACGATGACCACCGAGAACGATCAAGACCAACCTGCCCCACAAGGCAGCCCCACTTCCCGCGAGCAGTGCGCTGGCTGCGGCGCCACGCTTGTCGAGGACCAGCGCTACTGCTTGCAGTGCGGAGCCAGGCATGGCAAGCCGCGTCTCGACTTCGCCGCCTTCTGGGGGCCACTGTCTCTGGCCGACGGCTCCGGCGAGCACTCAGGCGCACTGACCGCCGACACTACGACAGGGCAACCCAGGGCGCAGAGCACGGGGCGGGCGACGTGGCAGTCGGAGGCGCAGAGCACGGGGGGCGCGACGTGGCAGTCGGACGCGCAGATCGGCGGCGGCGCGTCTGGGCAGGGGCACACGTCTGGGCGAAGGCACAGCTGGTGGGCAGGTGCTTCCTTCCTCGGCGCCGGGGCACCCTCGCGGGGCATGGCCGCCGCGCTGGCGGCCGGAGTGCTCGCCGTGGGCATCCTCGCGGGCGTCGCGCTTGGGCCTGGGCCGGCCAGCTCGCCGGCCGATAGCGCCACGCTCGCACAGCGCGCGCTTGCCGCACTGGTGGCGAGTGCCGGCAGCGGCTCACCGACAACTACTTCGACGAGCACGGCGGCAACGCCACCGCCGATCACAAGCGAACCCACTCCAACCCCGTCAGACGACGAGCAGCGCCGATGGCAAACCCAAATCAGCACCAGCCTCGAGCGAAGCAGGAAGCTCCTCGGAAAACTCCAGCGAATCCCGCACGAGCGGCTCCTCGGAAGGCTCCTCCAAATCCTCGAAAGGCTCCGGCGAAAGCGAAAAAACGGCGCCGGGCACGCCGATCAAACTGCCTCCGATCAAGCACGTGTGGGTGATCGCGCTCTCAGGCACGAGCTTCAGCGCCGCGCTGGCAGACCCCACAGCCGACCCGTACTCTGGCCAAGCAGCTCGTGCCCAAGGGCACGCTGCTCAGCAACTACACGCTCAGCTCGAGCAGCGCGCTTGGCAATGGGATCGCGCTGCTCTCGGGGCAGAGCGTGAACCTCGACACCGAACAGAACTGCCCCACCTACAGCGCCCTTGAGCCGCCAACCGTCAACGCCACCACCGGCCTGGCCGAGGGCGTTGGTTGCGTGTACCCGGCAGCCGTCAAGACGCTCGCCGACGAGCTGACCGCTGGGTCGTTGACTTGGAAGGCCTACGTGCAGGACATGGAAGCAAGACGCCCCCGCTCCAGCGGCCGGCGCGACATCCACCGCCGACACAGCAAGCCGCGCGGGCACGACGCCAAACGCCGACGTGCGAAGCGACGCGAGCACCACAGCAAGCACCGACCTACAGACTGGCGTGAGCATCGCGGCGAACGCCGGCTCGTCAACTGACACGGCAACCACACCTACCAACGGTCCGTCCAGCACCGGCACGACCCCCGCAACCGGCACACAGCCCACGACCGGCGTCACCTGCCGCCGGCCCGAACTTGGCGCGCGCCGACCCCAACCACACGCCCATCCCCGGCGACCCCTACCTCACTTACCGCAACCCCTTCGTGTACTTCGATTCGCTGCTGAGCGAAGGCGCCTGCGCGAGCAACGACGTGGATCTGTCGCAGCTACAGGCAAGCCTCGCGACGCCCGCCGACACGCCGAGCCTCAGCTGGATCGTGCCCTCCGCTTGCAACGACGGCTCAGCCGCTCCGTGCGCACCGGGCTCGCCGGCCGGGCTCGCGCCCGTCGACGCTTTTCTGAAGGAAGTCGTGCCTCAGATCCTCGCGACCAGCGCCTACGGCAAGGAAGGCCTGATCGTGATCGTGCCCGACAGCCCGCCGGCCTCACCCGCGAGCGCCGCGACGAAGCCTGTCGGCGCGCTGCTGCTGTCTCCCATTCGTGCACAGCGGTGCGCGGGTAACCGAAAGCTTCAACGACTTCTCACTCTCCAAGAGCATCTCGCTGCTCTTCGGAGTCCTCCCCTTGGGCCATGCCAACGACCAGAGCAACCGTGTCATTCGGGGCGACGGTCTACGGCGCAAGTGGAAAAGCGGCCAGTGCCGCCTCCACGGCCAAGAAGGCGGCCCAGGCCGCATCAACACAACCGCGGCACCGGCCGCTTCCAGATCTGCTCGATCCGGGCTCGCCGGCGTCGCTCCCTGGCGGCTGAACCTCCGCCTTCATGTCAAACAACGAACGGAGACCCCCGTTGCACACACATCGACCCGTCCACCAGCGAGCTTCCCTTTGGCTCGGCGCGATCGTGGGCTCGATCGTCCTCTCGATGGCGATCGTCGCCTCGGCTCACGCCGAAGCTGTCGGAATCGAAGGAAGCCCGAACAACCTCACCTGCTCCGGGCACATATCGGCCGGCACGCCCGAACTCGGAAGCGAAGAAGTGCAGGTGCGCTACACGTTCTACTGCAACGGTCCGATCACGGGCTACCAGCTGCAGTCAAACGTGCCGCTCACCGGCTTCGAGGCAGCGCCCTCTGGTCACGAGCAACGCGACAAACCAGCCGCTCTCGGACACGTTCTCCTGCGGCGGCGAATTGCCGGGCTGGGCGGATAACTGCGAGGGCTCGACCAAGGCCGGCTGGGAGACGATCACCGGGCAGTTCTCGATCGGCAAGGCGCTGTGCGCGGCGCCGCATCTCGACCCGCTCCTGACGGTCACCGACATCTACCTCGAAAAGACCGTCCCGACGCAGGCGATCTCAGGTCCGTTCGACCTCGGCCGCCCGCTGCACTGCTCCGCCTCCTCCTACGTGGGCGGCACGCGTCTGGAACCGACGACGCCACTCCCGTCGAAGGACAAGCAGACTGGCAAGCACGGCAAAGCCAAAGGCAAGAAAGCCAAAGCGGGGGGCAAAGCCAAGAAGAAATAACGCCAAACGCCTGTGCCCGGGCGCCGCGAGCATGGCGTCCGGGCACCGACACAGAAGGGCTTCACGAGAACGGACGGTCATGTGCGACGTGTCTTGCGGACATGCCAGTGCCAAGTCACGTGAGAGCAGCCCTAAGAAATATCTAACCGACCGACCATGTCGGCAGCGTACGCTTGGCCGGATGACAGCCACTCATCCGGCCAGGCCTCGCCGGCTCCGCCCACGCAGACCCCAGCGCCGTCTGGCGGCGCTGCTGGCAGTGGCCGGCCATCTTGGCGCTCGCGTTCACTAGCTGTGGCACCAGCGCCAAGAGCGCTTCGGTGGTTGCCGCGACCTCGCCAACGGCTCCCTTGGCCCCGCCACAGTGCGCGGACGCGGTTGCCAGAGCGCTCGGAGACGATCTCCGAACACGTCTACCGCGAGCTCTCGGGCGGGCGGATCGCTCTGCCGGCCGCCGAAAGAGTGGCGAGCTCGCCAGCGCTGCTCGCCGCGATCCAAGCCAACGATCCGGCCGCGGCACGCAAGGCGTTGGGACCGTTGCTGCGCGGCCAGCTCGTGCGCGTACGCGTACGCCTCGCCGGACGCACGTTCGTCGAATATGGCAGTGCCAACGGGATCGCCCCGGTGAGCACCCCGTTGAGGAATCTCGAAGGACGCACCATCGGCACGGTCACGGCCGCGGAGGAGGGCGTCTTCGGATATGCCGGCACGCTGTATGCGATCACCGAAGCACAGGTCTTCGCACGCTCCGGCGGGCGCTCGCTCGGCGGCTCGAGCAGCCCCGGGCCAAATAGCATCCCCGACGAGGGCGAGATCTCCTATAAGGGCAAGCGCTACGCCGTCTACTCGTTCCCTGGTGCCGGCTTCCCCCAGAAGAGGCTGCGCGTGTTCGTGCTCGCGCCCGTCCCACCCACCTCCGCCTGCGCGCCCACGCCGGCGGAAACGGCGATCGACGCGATCGGCGATACGGCCAAGCGGATCTACCGTGAGGAGCAGTCTGGAGCCGCCACGCGCGCAGTCGTGCACGACTTCGAAAGCTCCCGCCCCTTCCAGGAAGCGGTCGCGGCCGATAACCCGACCGCCGCACGAGCTGCAATCGTGAAGTTCTTCGAAGGTACGCTGCACGTCGTGCGCGTGCGCGCCACGCTCGGCGAAAAGCTAGTGGCCGATGTCGGCGGGCCGCACGTGCTGGCGCCGATCCGCGGCGATGTGCGCAACGCTCACGGGCTCATCGTCGGCCATTTCCTGCTGTCGGTCCAGGACGACCTGGGCTATGTGATCCTCGCGCAGCGCTTTGTCGGCGCGCAGGCATTCCTCTACGAGGACAAGCAGCTACTGCTCGGCAGCACGATCCCTGCGCCGCTGTCGATCCCAAAGCATGGCGAAACGTTGTTCGACGGCATCCATTACCACGCGTACTCGTTTACGGCCGAAGCGTTCCCCAAAGGTGCACTCGAAATCTCACTATTGATTCCGCCCGTGCCCGGAATCTGACAGAACAGCCGAGCGGTTACTTCGGGAACGAACAGCGCCGCCCGTAAGGGCGGCCCCTCCAAAAGGGCGCTCCGCGGAGAACCGAAGCCCGCCGGCTCAGATCATGCTCGTGGTCATGCGCTCGATCTCCTCGATCGAGGTCTGCCCGGCGCGCACCTTGGCGATGCCGTCGTCGCGCATGCGTCGCATCCCTTGGCCCATTGCAGCGGCCGCGATGTCGTCCACTGAGGCACGGGCCAGCACCAGCGAGCGAACCTCCTCGGTGACCGACATCACCTCGTAGATGCCCATACGCCCCCTGTAACCGGTTGTGGCGCAACGCGTGCAACCGACTGGCTCGAACGCCTCGGACTCGTACAGCCCATATTCGGCGAGCAAGGACTCCGGCGCTTTGCTTGGACGCTTGCAGTGCGGGCAAAGCGTGCGCACAAGCCGCTGCGCGACTACGCAGTCGATCGCGGAGGAGATCAGGAAACGGCTCGATGCCCATGTCGATCAGTCGACCAAGCGCGCTCGGAGCATCGCGTGTGTGCAGCGTCGAGAGCACAAGGTGGCCGGTAAGCGCCGCCTCCACCGCGATATGAGCGGTTTCGCGATCGCGGATCTCGCCGACCATGATCACGTCAGGGTCGGCACGCAGCATCGCGCGCAAGCCGCCGGCGAAGGTCATGCCGGCCTTGGGAGCAACCTGCATCTGCTTGACCCCGGCGATGCGCGACTCGACGGGATCCTCGATCGTGAGGATCGAGCGACTACCGTCGTTGACGGCGCCAAGCGCCGCATACAGCGTCGTCGACTTGCCGCTACCGGTCGGCCCGGTCACGAGCACGGCACCGTTGGGGCGGCCGATCGCGTAGGCAAAGCGATCCTGCTCGGTGCGCTGCATGCCAAGCGACTCCAGACCGCGCACTGCCACGCCCTTGTCGAGGATGCGCAGGTAGGCGCCCTCGCCGTACACGAGCGGGAGCGTGGTCACGCGCACGTCGACGCGACGCCCGGAGACCGTCAGGGCAAAACGCCCGTCCTGGGGTACGCGCCGCTCGGAGATGTCCATCTCGGACATGATCTTTATGCGCGAGATGATGCTCGTGGCCATCGAGCGCTTGAGCGTCGAGGTCAGCGCGAGCACGCCGTCGATGCGGAAGGAGACGTGCATGTCGCCCTCGCCCGGATCGATGTGTATGTCCGAGGCGCCCTGCTCGATCGCATCGGCGATGATCGAGTGCACGAGCTTGACGACGGGAGCGTCTTTGTCGGCCTCGTCCATGACGAACTCGGACTCGCTATCGCTGTCGTCCTCCTCGACGATCTCTTCGACGGACTGCTCCACGCGCGAGAGGCGCATGATCAGGATGTTCAGGTCCTCGATCGAGGCGGAGGCCGAGCGCACGCGTCGGCCCGTGAGCATTGCGATGTCGTCGATCGTCAACACGTTCGTGGGGTCCGCCATCGCCAGCATCAGCGTGCCGTCCTCGAGAAAGCCGACCGGCACCGCCTGATAGCGACGGATCGCCTCCATGTCGATCAGGTTCACGGCGCTCATGTCCAGCTCGTACACGGACAGATCGATGTATTCAAGACCAAAGCGCTCTGCCACCACGCGTGCCAGCTGGTCGTGGCGCAGGATGCCCTGCTCGACGAGGATCTGGCCGGTGGGCTTGCCCTGAGCCCGGGCGATCTCCACGGCCTCCTCGACTTTCTCGCGCGTGGCGAAGCCAAGATCCACGACCACGTCGCCGATCAGACGACCGGGACGTCCATCGGCGAGCGCCTGCATCAGCGCGTCGCGCTGGATCGTGCCGCTACGAGCAGACTCGGGTGGGCCCACGGCGGGACGCAGCAGCGAGAGCTCGCTCACGGGTGAACCGGTTGACGTAGGTCGATCCCCCACGCTTTGATGATCGGCATCCGTGGACGCGGACTTGACTGATTCTGTGGGCCTCTTAGAACGTGTTTTAAAATCGGCGGTGCGTCCCAGGTGTTCATGGATCAAGCTGGTCGTGGCGGGGTGTCGCAGCGCGTACTGGTGGTACGCGCAAGACCTCACGTGGCGATCCAGCGCCGCGTCCAGGGACGCCTGGGACGTGCCGACCTTTTTGAAACACGTTCTAAGAGGATGGTCAGCGACCGAGACCTTGCTCGAAGGCGCCCTTGACGCCGGCGTCGAGGGCGTTCAGTCGCTGCAGGGCGAGCGCCTCGGCAGAGGCCGGGCGCTGGGCGCCGGCGCCCTCGGCGCCGTGATGGCAGAGCACACAGTGCTCGAGCGCCATACGTCGCTCGCTGGACAACGTCGTAGGGGCATGGGCGGCGATCAATCTCAGCCCCAGCTCGACGTGGCCCAACATGCGCCCCTCCTCGGTGCGGGTGATCTCCGCGCCGTAGGCGTACTCGCGTGTCTTGCCGATGTCGTGCACAAGCGCCGCGCAGAGCAGCAGGTCGCGATCCAGGCGCGGGTGCACCGCGCACAGCTCGACCGCGAGCGTGGCAACCGCCACTGTGTGCTCCAAGAGCCCACCGAGGAAAGCATGGTGCGCCGAGGATGAGCGAGCTGGGCGGGTGGGGCCTCTATCCGGCAGTGAGCAGGGCGCGCGGCGCAGCTCGGCACGCAGCGCGCGATCATCCAGCAGGCGCTGTAGCAAGCCTTTGAGGCCTGGATCGAACACCTCGCGCGCAAGATGCTCGTAGAAGCCCTCCAGCTCCTCGATGTCGCGATGAGAGACGGGCAGAAAGCGCTCGGCGTCTTCGTCTGTCAGCTGCACCCGAGCGATCTGCTCGACCGCGAGCTGCAGCTGCTCACGAAATAGCTCGGCACGCCCGTGCACCCGCACGAGCTCGCCTCGCTCGAAGCGCCCGGCGAAGAGATCGGCATCGCGGAAGACCCTGCCGGAGAGACTGCCGGACTGGTCGCGCAGCTCGACAGTGAGATACGGGTCGCCGGAGCGGGTGATGAGCCGCTCCTTGCGCACGCACGCGAACACGCCGTCCACGACATCGCCGGCACGCAGGGTCGCGATTGTCTGCGCATCGGCCGCTCCCCCGCCGCTCGCAAGCCCATGCGCGGAGGCCGATCCGACCGGATCGAGAGACGTGTCGGCGAGCGCGCGCCCGTCGGCGGCCAAGGTAGTTCCTGTGTGCGTTGTGGACATGTAGCGTCCATGATGTACGGTGGGTCGGATGCAGCCATTGATCTGGGATCGTCGTCCCGACGGCTTGCGGGCCCCGGCCATGGTGTGCTCGTTTCAGGGCTGGAACGACGCCGGTGACGCCGCCTCTACCGCGACGGGCTTCCTCGCGCAGGCGCTGGGCGCGCAGCGCTTCGCACGGATCGACAGCGAGGAGTTCTACGACTTCCAGGCCAACCGCCCGCACGTCAAGATCGACGAGACCCAGGCGCGAGTCATCTCATGGCCCTCGGTCGAGATCTTCGAAGCGCGCGCTCCGCGCGCCCACCGCGATCTGGTGATCGTGCAGGGCACCGAGCCATCGATGCGCTGGCGCTCGTTCAGCTCACTGATCGTCGACTTGGCCGAAGCGCTTGACGTGCAGCTGGTTGTGACACTCGGAGGATTGCTCGCCGACGTTCCCCACTCACAGCCGGTGACGATGACCGGCTTTGCCTCCGATCCAGCGCTGATGGCACGGCTCGCGTTGAGCGCGAGCAGCTACGAGGGGCCAACGGGGATCGTGGGCGTCTTGCACGCCGGCTTCGGCCAAGCTGGGCTGCCGTCGGCAAGCATCTGGGCAAGCGTGCCCCACTATGTAGCCGCTGCCGCCAGCCCCAAGGCAGCGCTCGCTTTGCTGCGCAAGCTGGAGTTGATGGTGGGGGTCTCGGTCGATGTCACAGAGCTCGAGGAAGCCGCCGCCGAGTACGAACGCCAGGTAGGCCTGGCCGTGCAATCCGATCCCGACATCCAAGCGTTCGTCGACCGCTTGGAGCAGCGTGCCGTCGAGGACAGCCAGACCGAGATCCGCCCGCAAGACTTGCCTTCTGGCGACCTGCTCGCGCGCGAATTCCAGCGGTTTCTGCGCCAACGAGGGATCGAGAGCTGAGGGTTGAAGCAGCGGACTGCGCAGGAGCAGGCTGCTGGCGTGTGGCATCAGTAGCGACCTGAGACGGCCCTCTCTCGAGCAGAGCGCCGTAAAGGCCATCTGCCACCACTACCGGACGATTAGCGCGAGGCGATCCCGTAGGTCACTGCGGCGGAGCCCATCAGCAATTTGTGCGAGCCGTATTGCGCCTCGGCAGTCGTCGGCTGGAAGCCGGGCGAGAGCGAGAGCTTCTTGGAGAGCGCGTACATGACGAGCTCGATCGTGTCGCTCTTGCCCTTGGCGGGACAGATCGGCGAGTAGGCGGCCTTGCCGGCCGTATTGGTCCCGACGATGCCCGCCGGCGGGAACCTTGCCGGCCGCAACCCCGGTGGAGCTCGGTTCGATCCCACCGACCACCCAGCGGATGCCACCTTCGCTGAGCTGGCCGAGTTGTCGTCGATCACGAACAGGAAGAGCTCGGCGGCTTTGGCTGGCACTTTCTGCCAGGAAAGCGCGGGGGAGATGCCCGCACCGGCACAGGTGTAGGAGACGGGGATCGCACCGTTGCGTTCGAAGGCAGGACTGGAGATCGAGAAAGCTCCGGGCGCGGTGTAGACCTCGCCGCTGGCGTTCGAGTCGGAGGAGCTTGAGGTGGAGTTGCTAGAGGTTGCCGCAGAACGCGAAGCTTTGCCGGAGGAGCTTTTGGCTGTGAGGTCTTCCGGCTTGCCTTTGTACTGCTTGCAGTCTTCCATCACATAGCCGGGTTGGCAGCTGGTGTAGCTCTTCCAGTGCGCATGGAATGCGTTCTCGAAAGCTGTGAGCGAAGCGCTGCGTTGCGCTGCGCTCTTGCCGGCACTGACCTTCGCGGCGATCTTGGAGGCCAGCAGTTCGACCTTGATGCGCGCGAGCAGATCGGCTTCCGTCTCACCCGATTTGGCGAGGTATTTCTGCAATGAGCCGGCCTTCGGGAAAGCTCTCGTGCACGAGCTGGGCGAAGCGCTGCTTGACTTCGGCTTCGGAGACGTTGACGCCACGCGCGGCGGCCTCACCGATCACCCACTGGGAGGTGATCAGGAAGCCGAGCGCCTGATGAGCTGGAGAGCCGCCAGCTCCAAGCGCGCGTCTCGACCGCCAGCCAGTGCTGGTAGCTCGCCTTGGAGATCGGCGTGCGCGAGACGTAGGCGACGGCGTCGACGTTCGAGGCGCCTCCTTGCGTAGGCGCCGCCGCCGGAGAGCTCGGCACCGATGCGGTATTCGTCGAGGACGAGCCTCCGCCACAGCCGGCGATCAGCCCGATCGCAAGCAGCGAAAGAACTGGCAGGCCCATGCCTGTGGTCGTGCGCATGCGCACGACCGCCCCTCCCTTCAAGATCCTTCTCTTCATCCTCGCGAGGAGGCTATCCACTCGGCCTAAAGCGCAGCGAAAGTTAGCTATGTGAGCCGCCAGCGCATGGCTCGGTCGCCTGATCGCAGGATCCTTGTCCAGACCCAACGGCCAAGGAGAAGGCCTCAAGGCAGCATGTGCCCGACACCTACCGCTCCCAAGCTGGGCAGGCGATGCGGTAGTCGCACAGCCCACAAACGTTCGGTGAGGGAGTGGGCTCGAAACGCTGCGCGAGGATCGCCTCGCCGACCTCGGCCACGACGCGGGCGATCCAGTCGGGATCCATCTCTGCGCTGGGGACGGGAACCTTGAGGTCGTCGAGCACGTAGTAGTAGGAGAGACGCTCGGCCTCAACCTGCCAGGACTCGCGCGCGCCGACCGCATACAGCGAGAGCTGCACGTCGTCGGCAAGCTGCTCCGCCGTCTTCGGGCGCGAGGTCTTGTAGTCGATCAGCTCATAGGCCCCGTCGGCAAGCTTGTCAACGCGATCGACACGCCCACGCAGGTGATGGGGCCCGAGCTTGAACGAGAAGGAACGCTCGAACCAAGCCGGCTCGGCCTCGTGGGCCTCCAGGCGCCGGTGGTAGAGCACGAGAGCCGCGCGAGCCTTCACGTGCAGCTCTCGCTCCCGGTCGCTGTCACCGAAGCCGCCGCGGCGCCAGCAGCTCTCGAACAACTCCACCATCTGCTCGATCGTCGTGTACTCGGCTGCGTGGTAGCGCTCCAGCACCTGGTGCACGGCGATTCCAAAGCGCTGGTGCAGAGTCTGCGCCGAGGGAATCTTCAAGACGCGCCCAAGCTTGTAGCGCAAAGGGCAGGCGCGGTATGTGTCGATGTCAGACGCTGAGAGCACAACTCCATCCCCTCGCCTGGGCAGAAAAGCCTGTAGTGACGGTTCCTCGCGACGCGCGAATGCACCGAGCGCAGGCGCGGCGACGGCGGCTTTGGGCTCGACCTGCACACCCACCCGCTCGAGCTGCTTGTCCTCGCCTGGCCCATGCCCGCATGAGCGGCCTTCGCCTGGTTCACCCAGGCCGGCCGGGCTTGGCCCGAGCGCTATACGCTCACTGATAAGCAGCGCCTCGTCCAGCGAGGATGTCTGGAAGATCTCACGCTGCAGCGGCGTGCAGGCGGCGAGCAGACGCTGGTTGATGTCGGCGAGCGCCTCGGACAGGCTCTGCCCGGCCGGCCGGTCCTTGAGCGCCGCGAGCTTCACAAGCTCCAGGTAGCGCACGACTCCGTGCGAGATATCCAGATCGGTATCCAGACGCAGCTCGCCCAGGCGCCCAGCGATTCGCAGGGCGCCACCAAGCACCTCCTCGCGCATCAGCTCGACCGTCTCCTGGAGCGTCTCCGCGCGCGCCCGCGAGATCTTCTCGCCGCTGAGCAACCTTGCCTCCGAGGCAGCCGTCAACTCGACCACCAGTTCCTGCGGGCTACAGCTCAAACGTGAACGCAACGCCTCGAAGGCGATCCTCGCTTCCTCGTGCAACGCCTGAAAGTGCTCGATCCGCTCGCGCGCCTCGGGCGGCATCTGCGGCGACTCGATCGCTGACCCAAGCGCCGCCACGATGTCTAGCTTGGCCTTGCGCGCTACTTGCACCACCCGCGCAATGTCCACCTGGCGCAGCTCGACCGGCGGACGCCCAAGTGCGCGCACAACCGCCGAGGAGTCGCTTGGATCAGTGAGCAAACGCAGCCAGGCCAACACGTCGCGCGCGGCCGCGCGCTCGAAGAGCGTTCCCGCCGTCTCCACGTCGCCCGGGCTTTCGGCCGACGAGGCAAACGCAGTTCGAGAAACGGCCACAGAGCAAGGATACGAGTGCGTGTTGGCACGAGCAGTCAGAGCAGGACCAAGCACGAGCCGAGTGCGCGTTGGCACGAGCCATCCGAGCACCCAAAGGCACGAACCTTCAATCCAAAAACTGCCAGTGGGAGAGCACCCCTTTGCGTGGGGCGTACGCTCTAGCAATGGACGGTGTCGACTGGAACGTGGCGCAGCGCGTGGGCGAGATGCTTGCCGGGGGCACGCCGTACCTCGACTCAGACGCTAGCGGGGCGCAGTCGCTGGCCGAGAGCTTTGCCGCGCGGGTGGGCGCCTATACCGGCCTACAACCCCCGGAGCACTTGCCAACGCTGGAGCTGATCGACCGTCCCCGCTGGATCGAAGCCAACATCGCCACGATGCGCCCCCTGCTTGACCCACTGACAAAGCAGCTAGGTGGCGGCAGCGGTCCACTCGCACCGGCGATGCGCTCGATCACCCAACTCTTGCTGGGAGCGCAGGTGGGCGCGATCACTGGGATCCTCTCCCAGCGCGTGCTCGGCCAATACGACATCGCGTTGCTTGACCCCGAGCAGCCCCCGCGGCTCTTGCTGCTGGCGCCGAACCTCGCTCAGGCTGCCCGCAACCTGGGCCTCGACCGCGAGGAGTTCACCGCCTGGGTCGCGATCCACGAGGTGACCCATGCCGTCCAGTTCGGTGGCGCCCCGTGGCTGCGCGACCACCTCGGCGGCATGCTGCGGGAGCTGATCGACGGCATGCAGGTCGGGGTCAAACTCGGCGCCATCGCAAAAGTCCCCGATCCCTCAGACCTGCGTGCGCTCGCAGGGCGGCTACGCGGTGGCGAGCTATTGCGCGTCGGGCTGGGCGAGGATCGCTGGGCGCTGGTGGAGCGCATGCAAGCCACGATGTCGCTGATCGAGGGTCACGCTGAGCACGTGATGGACGCTGTCGGTGCCGAAGAGCTGCCAACCATGGAGCGCATGCGCGTCGCGATGGATCGCCGCCGGCGCGAGCGCGGCTGGCCATGGCGCATCCTCGAGAAGCTCCTGGGCCTGGAGATGAAGATGCGCCAGTACGAGGTCGGACGCTCCTTCTGCGACGGAGTCGTCGCGCAGGCCGGCCCGGGCGCGCTGACGCTTGCCTGGAGTTCGGCCGAGATGCTTCCCAGCATGAGCGAGCTGGAAGATCCGTCGGCGTGGCTGGAACGAACACGCGTTCCGCTGCTACCAAGCTGAACGCCCTTTCTAAGCCTCAGACCAGACCTCTCGAGGTTTCATAGCTTTTCTTTACAGCGTGTTCACGCCAACTTGAGATTGGCGTGTAACCATCTTTCTAGCGTGGGTTAGGAACATGTGTTCGGTGCTAAAGTCGTACCGACCAGAACAAGTGTACCCCCCAAAATCAGGAGAACCTCTCCCACATGGCAACAGCCCAGTCAACATCAGCAAGTAGCGCCAAGCCGCGCCGCGCCGCCGCCCCCAAGAGCGCGAGAGCGAAGACTGCCGCACGCACAAGCACGTCGCGCGCAAGCACTTCCAGCGCCTCCAGCAAGCGCTCCACCACGGCTGTAAAGAACCCCACGGTCGGCTCCTACGCCGAGCGTGCCGTGCTGATCCCCGTCGGCGCGGCACTGATCGCACGTGAACAGGTGCTCGCACGCGTCAACGACACGATCGAGAGCTACGCCAGCCCGGCAAAGGCAAATGCGCAGCTGCGCAAGTTCGAGCGCCGCGGCAACACGGCTCGCAACCGCTTCGAGCGCGAGGTGCGCAAGACGCGTGTGCGCGTCGAACGCGAGGTGCGCCAGACACGCGCCAGCGTCGAGCGCGAGGCACGTCGTGTCCAGCGAGAGGGCGAAGATCTGGCCAACAAGGTGCAGGAGCGCATCCTCAGCCTCGTCTGAGCACAACCTTCCCCCGTCCCAGGCCGGAGAGGCTGGAGACGGGAAAGTCTGCCGGCCTCATATCCCGCCGGTAGTAGAAACACCCTCTCCTCCCTCGCCGCCGGGCGGTCCCCCTACCGCCCGGCGGCATTTTCTTTTGGCACTGCCCAACCGTCCCGACGACGGCTCGCCAACTCGCTAGGAGAGGCCGATGCCGCATGGCGATCCTGGAAGGACAACGCAGGTTTGGCAGAATGCGAACAGACATGAACTCAGACGAAGTCATAAAGGCCCTTGAGGTCGTAATCGACCCGGAGCTACGCCGCTCGATCGTCGAGCTCGAGATGGTGCGCTCGATCGATATCTCCGAGAACGGAGTAGTCGACGTGACCGTCTCGCTGACCACGGCAGGGTGCCCGATCCGCGGCCACTTCCAGAGCTCCGTCGCTGAGGCGGTCTCGGCGCTGGAGGGCGTCACGCACGTCAACGTCTACTTCGACGTTCTGAGTGACGGCGAGAAGGCCGCCTTGCAACAGAAGCTGGGGCGCGGCAGCCTTCCGGCGGGCTCGCTCGCCCAGGTATCGAACGTGCTGTGCATCGGCTCGGGCAAGGGCGGCGTCGGCAAGTCAACGTTGACGGCAAATCTGGCGGCGGCTCTGGTGGCCGACGGCAAGCGCGTGGGCATCCTCGACGCCGACGTGTGGGGCTATTCGATCCCACGCATGTACGGCCTCGGCGCCACCCGTCCACCGGTCTCGCCCCAGCGCAAGATCGTGCCGCTGGAGTCCCATGGAGTGAAGGTCATGTCGATCGGCTTCTTCCTAGAGGAGGACGCCGCTGTCGTATGGCGCGGGCCGATGCTGCACAAGGCGCTCGGCCAATTCCTGCAGGACGTCGAATGGGGCGTGCTCGATTACCTCTTGATCGACCTTCCGCCAGGCACCGGCGACGTCTCGATGACGCTCGCCCAGATGCTCCCGCAGGCACAGTTCGTGATCGTAACGACGCCACAGGCAACGGCCCAAAAGGTTGCGCGCCGCTCAGCCGAGATGGCCAACAAGGTGTCTTTGGAGATCTGCGGAGTGATCGAGAACATGTCCGGCTTCACCACCCCAAGCGGCGAGCGCTTCCCGATCTTCGGGGAGGGCGGCGGCAAGGAGCTAGCCGACGAGCTGGACGTGCCGCTGCTGGGCAAGGTTCCGCTAACGATGCCCTTGCGCGCACAGGCCGACAGTGGTCTACCGCTGGTGATCGAGGACCCGGACGACCCGGCCTCTCAAGCGATTCGCCAAGCCGCCCGCGGCCTTATAGCAATGGCGCCGATGGAGCTACCGACGCTGCCGCTGGTCGAGGTGGCACCGCCAAGCCCGCCGACGCCCCCGGCTAGTCCAAAGCCAACGGGTATGTCCTTGCCGATGGCCTGAGGACCCGCCGGACATCTAGCCCCGCCGCTCTTGGCCCCTGGACGCCGCGGACCGAGCCCGACAGTCGCCCCAGGCTCAACCTCGGGCGCCTTGAAAGGGGTATCTGAGCGAACTTCGTGTTCGCCTTGCACACAAAAGGGGGCCTTGGCCTACTTGGCGTTGGCGAAATACTCCGCGTTGATCGAGGCGAACTTCTGCCACTCATCGGGGAGTTGGTCCTCGGCGAAGCAGGCATCCACCGGGCACGCCTCCACGCAGGCGTCGCAGTCGATGCACTCCTCCGGATCGATGTAGAGCATCTCGGCCGCGTCGTAGCCGGGCTCGTCGGGCGTCGGGTGGATGCAATCCACGGGGCACACCTCGACGCAGGAATTGTCCTTCGTGCCAATGCACGGCTCAGCGATTACGTAGGCCATTCGCTTCCTTCTCGATTCGTTGGTCGGTGACTACAAGTTGTGCGGGACGACGAATAGTAGCGAGGCGGCCCAGCCAAACGCTGGGGATCAGTCACACAAGCAAGCGCAGCGGCCAAGTGCCGCCTCCGCCAAGCGCTGGCACCACGCCGCACTCCGCTAGCTTTGGGCGATGCTCTTGCTTACCGGCGCCACCGGACTCGTCGGATCGGCCCTGCTGCGCCGCCTGATCACCGAAGGGCGGCCCGTGCGCTGCCTAGTGCGCGACCCGCGCCGGCTCGGCCCGCAGCGCGTGCGCGTGCAGATCGCGCTCGGTGACCTTGCCGATCCCCCCTCGTTTCGCAATGCGATGCGCGGCGTGGACACGGTCGTACACCTCGCCGCCTCCACCCGAGACCAGCCGCGCGGCTCGATCGAGGAGCTGGCGGCGATCGCGACCTGGCGGATGGTCGATGCGGCCCAGCGCGCCGGTGTGAAGCGCTTCGTGTTCTTCTCGACGCTCGGCGCCTCCACCCACCACCGCGCGCGCCTGTTCCGCGCCAAGGCCCTGGCCGAGCAGGCCGTACGCGAGTCCGACATGCACACCACCGTGATCGCCCCCTCGCTTGTATATGCCCCCGGCGATCGTTGGCTGACCTTGATCGAGCGCCTGTCTTTGCTGCCGGTGGTACCGATCTCAGGCCGCGGTCGCGCCGTCTGCCAGCCGATCTGGGCGGAGGACGTGGCGAGTTGCGTGGTTGCGGCGCTGGGCAAGAGCGACGGCGCAGATGGAGCGACCCACGAGCGCTACGAGCTGGCCGGGCCACAGACGATGACCTACAACGAGGTCATCAACACCGTGCTGTGCTCGCTCGACCGAGAGCGGCCACTGCTGCCGATCCCCACGCCGATCGTTTCGCGCACGCTGCACCTGGTGGAACGAGTGATGCACGCGAGCACACCGATCACGTGGGACGAGGCCGAGTTGCTGGAGGCGAATATGGTGGCAAGGGAGGGCTGTACCGACGCCAAAGCGCTCGACGGCGTGACACCGCAGGCGATGTCGTCAGTCCTCGGTGGCTGAGCACCCAGTTCCGTCGCACCCATTGGGTACAATTGTCTGCACGGAAGGTGATGTGGCCTGGGACCACACGCAGCCGACAACTGCGGGTCCGGGTGGCCCCGGATGGAGTTCGATTCTCCCGCCTTCCGCCAGGTTCAGGCTCGACGGTAATCGCTCATCGAGATCAAGCGCAAGTGTCGGTGCGCCAGCGACTCGCCATCGCTCATTTCTCAGGATTGCCGTCGAGCCATCATGCCTGGCCGACTGCTAGGCTTTCATTAGTTGTCGGCTGCGAGGGGATAGCTCCCCGTCATCTGACTCCGACCCGCCTACGGGCGGGTCGAGTTGTTTAAGAGAGCGGCGCCCGGCGACCCGCCCAAGGCGCAGCCTCCTCGACCTGGGCGGCAAGCGCCAGCAGCGCTGCCTCGCCAGCCGGACGACCCACCAGCTGCACCCCGACCGGCAGGCCGTCCTCGCCCTGATACAGCGGCAACGAGATCCCGGGCTGGCCGCTTGCATTGAACACCGGCGTAAACGGCGTGAACAGGCCCGAGCGCGTGAACGTTGACATCGGGTCAGGCGCAGCCGTGTCGAGCGTGCCGATCGGCAGCGGGCGCTCGGCCAACGCGGGCGTGAGCAGGGCGTCGTAGGGAGCCAAGAACTCCACCAACTGGCGCGTGAGCGCCTGCAGTTGGATTTCCAGGCCGATGCCGATGACCGAGTTGAAGCTCTCGGTCATCTTGAGGATCGCCCAGCTCATCGGCTCCATGTCCTCGGCTCTTGGCTCGTGTCCGGCGACCATGCCTGAGTAGACGATCTGTAGTGCAATGTGAATCGAGAAGACGGCACCGAACAGCTCAGAGAGGCCCTCGATGCGCCATGGAGGATCGACCTCCTCAACCTCGTGCCCAAGTGAGCGCAGCAATTCAGCGGCGTCTGCGACCGCCTGCGCACAGATCGGATCGACGACGGTGTCTGCGATCGGCGCAAATGTGGTTGCCGCGATCCGCAGCTTGCCGGGCTCGCGGCCGGCCGAGGCTGCGAACGGCTCGGAAGGGGGCGGCGCCCAGGTGGCGTCGCCCAGCTCGTAGCCGGCGAGCACGTCGAGGATCGCTGCCGTATCGCCGACCGTTCGGGTCAGCACACCGTCGACGTCCAGCGGCGCCTCGCCGCGTTCTGGCGCCGCCGAGATGCGCCCACGCGCAACCTTCAAACCAACCAGCCCGCAGCAGGCGGCAGGAATGCGGATCGAGCCGCCGCCGTCGTTGCCATGCGCGACCGGCACCATGCCGGAGGCGACCGCTGCCGCAGCCCCGCCCGAGGAGCCCCCTGGCGTGCGCTCGGTATCCCACGGATTGCGCGTGGGACCAAACAGCCGAGCCTCGCTCACCGGCAGGATGCCGTACTCGGGCAGCGTGGTCGTCCCCACGATCACGAAGCCAGCTTCCTTGAAGCGGCGTGTGATGTTGCAGTCATGGTCGGCAACATGCTTGGCCAGCAGCGAGCAGCCAATCGTCGCCTTCAGGCCAGCCACGGGACGGTTGTTCTTGATCGCGATCGGCACGCCTGCGAACGGACGCTCGTCGCCTGATTTGATCTGCTCGGCGGTTGCGAGCGCACGCTCGCTGTCAATCTCGACAAACGCGTTCAGCTTGGGGTTGAGCTGCTCGATGCGCGCGAGCGAGGTCTCCACCAGCTCACGCGAGGACACCTCGCCGGAGCGCACCATCGCGGCGAGCTCGGTCGCGGGACGGAACATCAGGTCACTATCGGTCACAGCGCTCCTCCTCATGGATGACCCGGCGTAGTGCCACCTGTCGGTGCCACGGTGAGCCGCTCGGCGCGATTCGCCTCAATCGCGGCGAGGCACCCCTCACCGCAACGGAGCCTACCTGGCAGATTCCTGCGACGATATGAGCCTGCCCAAAAGGCAGCCGGGTCGACGCCGGTGCAATCCAGCGGGGTCGACTCTCAACCGGTAATCAGCAGCCAGAAAGCGAGCGCCCATGAGCGAGGTCACGACACAGCCTCCTGCCTCACCATCTTCCGCATCACTCCCTCCTAGCCCGTCCCCCTCCCTTGAAGTTCAGTCAGGCCTAGAGGGCGTCGTCGCCTTCGCCACCGAGATCGCCGAGCCCGACAGGGCCGGTGGGTCGCTGCGCTATCGCGGCGTGGACATCGAGGACCTGGTCGGCTCGGTCCCCTACGAGCAGGTCTGGGGGTTGCTAGTAGACGGCCACTTCAAGCCCGGCCTACCCCCGGCGGAACCACACGTCTTGACGGTACGCTCGGGCGACCATCGCGTCGATGTGCAGTCGGCCTTGGCGATGCTCGCTCCCGAGTGGGGCTTCAACGCATTGATCGACATCTCCGATGAGCAAGCGCGCGACAACCTCGCGCGAGCCTCGGTGATGGCGCTGTCGTTTGTGGCCCAATCTGCGCGCGACGCTGGCCAGCCGCCTGTGCCGCAATCAGAGGTGGACAAGGGCAGGTCAATCCCCGAGCGCTTCTTGATTCGCTGGCGCGGAGAGGTCAACCCCGACCACGCCAAGGCGATCGACGCCTACTGGATATCCGCAGCCGAGCACGGCATGAATGCCTCAACGTTTACCGCGCGTGTGGTTGCCTCAACCGGCGCAGATTGCGCCGCCGCGTTGTCGGCAGCCGTGGGCGCACTTTCGGGCCCACTGCACGGGGGCGCCCCGTCGCGCGTGCTGAAGATGCTCGACGAAGTCGAAGAGACTGGCGACGCAGAGGTTTGGGTCAAGGCGGCGCTCGACCGGGGAGAGCGGTTGATGGGCTTCGGTCACCGCGTCTACCGTGCCGAAGACCCACGCGCGCGTGTGCTGAGGCGCACCTGTAGCGAATTGGGCTCGCCTCGCTTCGAGGCTGCCGAGGCGCTCGAGAAGGCAGCGCTGGCCGAGCTCACGGCACGAAAGCCAGACCGTGTACTTGCCACCAACGTTGAGTTCTGGTCCGCGGTGGTCCTCGACCTGGCCGAAGTCACGCCGGACCTGTTCACGCCGATGTTCACGTGTGCACGCGTAGCGGGATGGTCAGCCCACGTCCTCGAGCAGAAGCGCGAGGCCAAGCTGATCCGCCCGACCGCGAAGTATGTGGGGCACGGCCCGCGACCGGTCTCCGCAGTCGAATAGGGCTTAGGACACACACAGGCCCTTAAAGACGAGGGTCCGGCATCCTGCCGGACCCTCTGTAATTCGTATCGACGGAATACGCGCCCAGCTAAAGGGGCTGGGCGCGTAAGCTCGAGCTGACTACATCATTCCGCTCATGTCCGGCATGCCGCCGCCGGGCATACCGCCGCCTTCCTTCTCCGGCACCTCGGCGACGATCGCCTCAGTGGTGAGGATGTTCTTGGCGATCGACGCGGCGTTCTGCAGCGCCGAGCGAGTGACCATCGCCGGGTCGATGACACCCGCCGCGACGAGATCGACGATCTCGTTCGTGGCCGCGTTCAGCCCTTCTCCGGTCTTGGCCTTACGTACGTCGTTGACCACCACGGAGCCCTCGAGCCCAGCGTTCTCGGCGATCTGACGTAGCGGCTCCTCAAGGGCACGCAAAACGATGCGCGCTCCGGTCCGCTCGTCGTCCGAGCCATCCGTGGATGCTCCGTCGCCGTCAACCGAGACAGCCGCCGACGCCTGCAGCAGGGCGACCCCGCCGCCGGGCACGATGCCCTCCTCCAGCGCCGCGCGAGTTGCCTGCAGCGCGTCCTCGACACGGTGCTTCTTCTCCTTCATCTCCGTCTCGGTGGCTGCGCCAACCTTCACGACGGCGACACCGCCGGAGAGCTTTGCCAGGCGCTCCTGGAGCTTCTCGCGGTCGAAGTCAGAGTCGGTGTTCTCAACTTCGGCCTTGATCTGGTTAATGCGGCCCTTGATCGCCTCGGCATCGCCGGCGCCGTCGACGATCGTGGTGTTGTCCTTGCCGACGACCACGCGCCGAGCGTGCCCGAGCTGCGACACCTGCGTGTTCTCCAGCTTGAGACCCATCTCCTCGGTGATGACCTCTGCTTTGGTCAGGATCGCGATGTCCTCGAGCATGCGCTTACGGCGATCGCCGAAGCCCGGGGCCTTGACGGCCACCCCGGTGAAGGTGCCGCGCAGCTTGTTCACGACAAGCGTGGCAAGCGACTCGCCCTCGACGTCCTCGGCGATGATCAAAAGCGGCTTGCCGCTCTGGATCACTGCCTCGAGCACCGGCAGCACGTCGCGCACTGAGCCGATCTTCTGGTTGGCGATCAGGATGTAGGGGTCCTCGAGGGTTGCCTCCATACGATCCTGGTCGGTCACCATATAGGGCGAGATGTAGCCCTTGTCGAACTGCATGCCCTCGGTGAACTCGAGGTCCATGCCGAACGTCTGGCCCTCCTCGACGTTCACGACGCCGTCCTTGCCGACCTTCTCGATCGCGTCGGCGATCACGTCGCCGATCTCCTCATCGCCGGCCGAGATGGTCGCGACACGCGCGATCTGGTCCTTGCCGGAGACCTCCTTGGACTGCGAGGCGATATTGGCGACGACCTGGTCGACAGCCTTCTCGATGCCGCGCTTGAGCGCCAACGGGTTGGCGCCTGCCGCAACGTTCTTCAGGCCTTGACGAACGATCGCCTGGGCGAGCACCGTTGCTGTGGTGGTGCCATCGCCGGCGACGTCGTTGGTGGCAGTAGCCACCTCGCGCACCAGCTGGGCACCCTGGTTCTCGAAGACGTCCTCGACCTCGATCTCACGAGCGATCGTGACACCGTCGTTGGTGATCGTGGGCGCGCCGAACTTCTTGTCGAGCACTACGTAGCGGCCCTTGGGGCCGAGCGTGACCTTCACGGCGTTGGCGACAGCGTCGACGCCGGCCTCCAGAGACTTACGCGCCTCGGAGCTGTACTTGAGTTCCTTGTGAGCCATATCTGTTCAGATCTCCTTATGCGACCTTGGCGAGAACGTCGGACTCGCGCAGCACGAGCAGATCCTCACCGTCGAGTTTGATCTCGGTGCCGCCATACTTGCTGTAGAGGACCTCGTCGCCCTCGGACACGTCGAGCGGGATACGCTTGCCGGCATCGTCGAGCTTGCCGTCGCCGACGGCGAGGACCTTGCCCTTCTGCGGCTTCTCTGTGGCAGTATCGGGAAGGACGAGACCGCTGGCGGTCGTCTGCTCCTCCTCGATGGCCCGTACGATCAGACGATCGCCCAGGGGCTTAAGTTTCATGCTGAGAACCTCCGTTTAGAATGTGCTTCCTTGTCGGCGCCGTCCCTGAGGCAACGGCGCCCAACGACCTGATTGGCACTCTCGTAGCGAGAGTGCCAACGGCCACGGTCAATATATAGAACAGATTGTGCGCGTCAAGGGCACTTGGCACTCTCAACCGAGACTGCCAAGCGAATTGCAGCCCAGGCTTATGCCCCTGCCGGCATCTGCCCCGCGACCAATTGCTCGACTTCGACGCCCTTCTTCGTCAGCAACCAAGCATTCGGGGCGCCACGAACCTGTCCGACACCATTGTTGTAGACCAACCCGAGCTTCTCCAGGCGAGCAAGCAGCTTCGATATCTGGCCTTGGTCGTCAATCCCCGCGGCCGCCCCAACCTGCCTGTTGGATGCATCAGGGTTGGCGGCGATCGCAAGCAGCACGCGGACTGTGCGGTAGGTCAAGCGCATCTCCAGGTCGCGCAGAGGATCGCCGTTTGTGCTGCGGCGCGGCAAGCGGCGCTTAGGTGTCGCTCGCGCGCGCCTCCTTGCGCGGCAGCCGCCGGGCCAAGATAGGGGAGCACGATCATCGCCATCAGCGCACCCGTAAGCTCGAGCATGGAATCGGGCCGCTCGACTGTCCGCCCGCCGCCCTTGGCACGCCGCGTGGCTTTTGCTCGCGGCGCGCCACGGGCGCTCACCGCATGGGGGATGAGGCGCGCATGCAGGATCGACAGCACGCCCCCCACCACTCCTTCGCCGGTCAGCGGAGGCAGCGCCTTGGCAGACCTCGACTGCTTGCGTCCTTCATCCACCGCGGCAACCACGACGTCCAGGACCGCCAGACGCCGCTGGTGCACCCTTAGGCCGGCGCCAAGCGTCTCCACGACGCACAAACGTCCCATCGCCGGCTCGTCGTCGAGAAATTCCAGCAGCCCGACCAAGGCGGACCTGATCCGGGTTCGCCACTTCTCGGCCGGGTCGTAGACATCGAGCACATATCGCGAGGCCTCCGCGAGCGACTGATCGAGCGCCGCCAGGAAGCAATCTTCGAAGTCGTCGAAGACTTCATAGAAAGTGCGCCGCGACACGCCCGAGCGCGCCACTACATGTGCCACCGTCGCACTCGCGCGGCCGTGCTCGGAGACGACGTCGATCATCGCGGCGATCATCCGGGCCCGCTGAATGTCGGTCACGTGGCCACGCCCAAACCCGTCGCGCTCGACAGCACGGGTACGGCTTCTTCAGGCTGGTGGTTTGTCGCTTGGTAGGCATCGCTGGGCACCAACAATCCTCCGCCTAACGCGAGCCGGTTTCACCCCCTGTTTCCCATTGTTGGGACTAGAGCGTGTCAGCGCCGCTTCCATGGCGCTTGGCCCAGCTAGTTCTGCGCGCCGCCGAAGCCCTTCATCGCTTCGGTCATCGCTGTAGGCGTATCCAGAATCTGGGAGAAGCGCACGACCGTGACGATGTCATCTGTCGACACCGAACGTCCGTAGATCTGTTCGAGGAAGTTGATGAGCTCCTCGTGGCGACGGAACTCGGGGTTGTCGTGCTTGATGTCGCGCGGCGAGAGCTCGGAGACCTTCATCACCTCGACCTGGTCTATCACCGCTTCGAATATCCGCTCGCGAGGCGAGTACTGGTAGCCGATCGTCACGAGCACGGCCTGGTTCTTGCGGTACTTGCTCGACTTGTCGCCGAGCCTGATCGTGGCCGTCTTGCGGCCCTTCTTCAGCTCGTCGGCGAAGATCGTCGAGTAGAAATTGAGTACCTGCACGACGCGCAGGCTATCGGTCTTGCTCACAGATGGCTAGCGCCCGCGCCACCATCTCTCGCTCGCCCGCATAGCTGAGCGCCTTCTGCGCCTCAGCAAGCCCCATCCAGCGGGCCTCCAACACCTCGTCGTCGTGGTCGGCAAGATCGCCGCTCAAGCAGTCGGAAGAGGAAGAAGTGGACGCTCTTGGCGATCCTGTGGCGGTCGCGCACATACCAGTAGCGCACCTCGCCAAGCTCCTGCACCGGCTCGACCACCATTCCCGTCTCCTCGCGTACCTCGCGGGTAGCGGCCTGCACGATCGTCTCCCCCTTATCGAGATGCCCCTTGGGCAGCGCGAGCACTTGCGAGCCGTCGGCGGCCCGCCTGGTGGGCACGATCACGAGCACCTGGCCGTCGTGAACCACCACACCGCCGGCCGAGACCTCACGCTCAGAAGACATACCCCTCGAGTGCGCTCGGATCGTGCACCACAAGACGACCGCGACCTTGTGAGATCACGCCCGCGCGCTCCAAGACCGCAAGGAAGCGTGAGGCCGACTCGCGCGAGGAGCCGGCCAGCTTGGCAAGGTCAGCCTGGGTAGCCGTGAGCAGCACCTCCTGCGCCGGCTGCGCCGGCGGCGACCGCCTGCGCGACGAGCTCGCTGAGCACAACGGCCACGCGACTCTGCACGGTCTGAAAGGACTGTTTGGCCAGACGATCGTTGGTCTCGCGCAATCGACGCCCGAGCGCGACGACTAGGCGCATCGATATCTCCGGATGCTCGACCATCAGCCTGCGCATGTCTGGGCCGAGCACAGCCACCACGCTCGTGTCGCTGCACCGCCTCCACGGTCGCCGAGCGCAACTCGTCCTCGAACATCGCCAGCTCGCCAAAGATATCTCCCGGTCCGAAGGTGGCGAGCGTGATCGTGCGCCCGTCGGCGTGCTCGCGAATCGCACGAGCACGGCCCGAGCGCACGACGTAGCACGTATCGCTTGCGTCGCCCTCTCGGAACACGATCTGCCCTGGCTCAAAGCTGCGCGGCACCGCCAGCTGCGCGATCCGCCCAAGGTCGTCCTGCTCGAGCGTCGAGAACACCGGCACGCGTCCGAGCAGCTCCACTATCTCCGCAGCCTTTGTGGGAGTCATGCCCTGGAGATATCACAGGCGAGACCATTGGCCCTCAATCGCGCAACTTGCGGGCATCCGACGCTATCTTCACAGTATGGGTCCGTTGAGGTCGATCGCGCCGTTTCTGCTCGCCGCCGCTTTCGCGCCGACGCCGACAGCCAGCACAGCCTGCTGCACTCACGCGAACTGTGGGCGACCGTTGACGTGTGCAATCCCAAGGACCAGCCGAACACGGTCGGCATCCGCGGCTCGATGCCCGGCGACGGAATGCCAAAGACGTCATGTACATGCGCTTCCACGTTCAATATCTAGACGCCGACCACCAAGCAGTGGATCGACCTCGGCAACGAAGCCGACTCGGGCTTCGTCAAGGTCGGCACCGCCCGCTGGCACGCCAGGCCGGCCGCAGCTTCACGTTCGCGCCAAGCGCCTCTAAGTCCGACGTTCACCCTGCGCGGCGAGGTCATCTTTCAGTGGCGCAAGGCGAACACGGTGCTGCTGACAACGACCATGCCCACCAGCGCGGGCCACACGAGCCTCGCCGGCGCCGACCCGACGGGCTTCAGCGCCGCGACCTGCAGCTCGATTAGAGCGGCCCTCGCCCACCAGGTCGATCGACCCTTGGGGGCTAGCTCAGCCGTAGCGGTCGAACAGGCGGGGATCGTTGGTGATGATGCCGCTCACGCCCAGCGCGGTCAGCTTGGCGATGCGCGCGGCGTCGTCAACCGTCCATACGTACAGCTCGCCACCCTCGCGCTCGACGGCGCTCACCAGCGCCCCCGTGACGACCCGCCAGTGGGCCATGATCGCGTCCACGGTCCCGCTTCGCAGCGCCTCGCCGGCGCGCCGTGGCAGCAGCGCCCGGTAGCCGGTGAGAATCGCAAGGGCCGGAATCGCGGTGAGCAGGTGGCTTGTGTAGTCGCGCCTGTACGCGCGGGACCGACCAGCCCAGGCGCAAGCGACGGCTCGGCTGCGCGCACGCGGGCAAGCGAGGAGGGGTACATGCCGCTGATCAGCGTCCTCGGTGAGCCCAGCGTCGCGCAGAGCGTCCACCACGCGCAGCTCATACCCGGGCAGCTTCACGTCGACGTCGAAGTCAAGGCCGGCGAAGCGCTCACCGGCAAGGTGCTCAAGCGCCTGCTCGAGCGTGAGCGGCGTGCGCGAGCGCATGTCCTCGTAGTCGTGGGCGACCAGCAACTCGCCGCTGCCGTCGGGGTGTTCACTGAGAACGTCGAACTCGATCATGTCCACGCCTTGGGCCAGCGCCGCGTCGAAGCTCGCCGGAGTGTTCCCCTGCACGAGATGCGCCGCGCCCTTGTGGCCCACCCGCCGAGGGCGCGTGAGGGCGCCTGGCTTCGGATGGCATCTCGTCGAGGATAGTGGCGGGCCTTGACGCATCCGCAAGGATGCAGAGGCGATCGCTCTGCGGGGCCGCGGATCCTCAGGAGACCTTCAGCTGCTTGCGGCGGAAGCCGGCGGCTTCGATCGCCTCGACGGCGATCGTGGACCGACGTAAGGCGCGAGGATCAGGAAGGCCAGGTGATCGACCAGGCAAGGCAGATAGCGCAACCGGTCGTGCGGGGCGTAGCTTGAGAGGATCGCCCAGATCGCCCCCATGATCGCCTCGCCCGCGACAGCAGGGGCCCGCTCGGGCTCAGGCACCCCTCGGGTCATCACCTTGATGAAGCCGTCGAGCACGCCGCTGACACGCGCGACCATGCCGTTGCCGGCGTCGAACAGGTCGATGAAGGTCAGCTTTACCAGTCCCGGATGCGCAGCGCAGTAGCCGATCAAGAGCCTCCACGCCTTTGTGCGACCCCTTCAGCCCACTCGGTGTCGTTGCGGGTGGCGCGCCGCACGGCGTCGTGGGCTTCGGCGGCGAACTCGTTGACCACCGCGAGCAGACACTCTTCCTTGTTGGGGAACTCTCTGTGGAACGCTTCGGTGGACACGGCCGCGGCACGTGCGATCTCAGCATCGGTGATGTTCGTGTAGCCCTGCTCGAGCGCGAGCTGCACCATCGCGTCCATCACGCTCGAGCGCCGATCCTCGCGTGTCAGGAAGCGGGCTCGTTTGGCAACGAGCTGGGGCGGGCGCTGCCGGAGCCGAGCGTGCGCAGGCGAGTGACCGCCGAGTGAGCGATAGGAGCTGACCCAGTCGAGCAGTTCGTCGGTCAGGCCGGCGAGCTCCTGGTGCGGCCTTCGCGCACGCGCCTGATCACCACGAAGCGCACCCCGCCCACGATTGCGCGCGGTGCAAGCGGCGGCAGCGTGATGCCGTCGGGCGTCAGGCTGAAGCCTGTCGCGACGACGCGCTCGAAGGCGGTGGCGGTCAACTGCAAGCGCTCGTGGCCACGCGGCCCGATCCCGATCGACTCGACGAGCACCAGATTGGCGCCGCGCGGATCGCCGGCGATGCCTTCGAGGAACACCTGGGTCAGCCGCGTACAGGCGGTTGGCCCAGCCACGCTCGCCCAGCCATGCTTGCAGAACCCGTTTTCGCGAGGCGCCGACAAGCGCGTCGTAGGTGGCCAGGAAAGCAGTCTTCCTTGTTGGAGAACTGCTCGTAGAAGGCGCGTCGTGAGACGCCGGCCAAAGCGATCACGTGTGCCACGCTCGTGGCCGCGTAGCCGCGCTGGTAGACCGACTCGGCCATACCTCCGTACAGACGCGCACGCTGGTGGCGGGCCACCGCCTCGCGGCCGAGACCGTGGGGCCCGTGCGGCAGACGCTTGTACAGCGGCGTCAGCTCCGTCGTAGCGGTTCGACTGACCGGAGCCCAGCAACAGCTCCTCGGCTGAGGAGCCTGGGTATATACGGGAAGCTCGTGACAGTCCTCCCCAGGCATGATCATCGCCGATCGTGCCGAGGACTGTCTCCCTACTAGCTGTTCCATTCGTCCCCATTATTCGGGAAGATAATTCAGGGCTGAACTATTGGCAAGGCACCCCGCACAGCCGCATCGGAACGAATGTTTCTGACCTTGATGGTCAGTTGCAACGATTTGTCTCTTCCGCATTGTGCGGAGTGTCGAACACATACACCCTCCTTCTAACCCATCCCCAGGCCCCACCGTGTTTCCAATTTGATCTTATTCGAGAAGGTCGAGTGATTCAAGCTCGGAGCGTGAGTCTCCGCGGCCCTTGGCGAAAGCCCAGCTCTACGAGCAGCGGGCTCCAGATCGGAGCCGATCGCCGACTCCCCGTCGATTCGCTCGAGCGCCACCGCGTCCACGCTGTCCGGCAGCGCACGGCGTCCGCCAGCGCGCGCAACGCCATGCAGCACGGGGCGTCGACTCGGGCGTGAACGTCATGATCCCGCGTCCGCCGCGCTCCAGGTAGAGCACAGGCTCATGGGCCACGAACACAACGTATGCACCGGCCACACGCGCCGGCCGGCGTCTTGGGCCGCACGCCGCGGCCAGGGCAGCACGGCGCCGTACGGCTGGGCTGGGTCGACCGGCGGCGAGCACGAGCGTCGCAGCTCCCCTCGTCGCTGCTCCCGCGCGCAGACGCTCCACCGCTCCGGGCAGGGCGAACTGCGCGCCGCCTAGTCCCTCGACGAAATAGCCGCGTCGGCATACTCCAAGCGTCTCCAACTCTGTAAGCGCGCCGTACAGGGCCGAGAAGCCGCCGGCGATACCCTCGGCGGAGACCTGCTCGCGCGTGAGCACGCCATAGCGCTCGAGCAATAGTTCGGCAAGAGCGCGGCGGCGCGCGCGCGGCTCCATCGATTGCGCCGCGCCCAAGCCGTCCGGGGCGAGCGACTCTGCTCGCGCCCAGCGGGAAGCCGCCTCGCCGAAGAGCCAGAGCGTCAGCGACCAGCGGCCCTGCACCTGGGCGCTCGTGCCAAAGCGGCCCGCGCGCAGCGAGGGCCCGCCAAAGCGCCTTCCTGCGCGCAGCCCACCTCCACCGCGCACGAGCCGGCCCCGCAAGCCCGTGTACGGCAAGCGTCAGGCGTGTCGCGCGCAAGGGCGCCCAGGCGTCGTTGGTCACCTCGCCGGCCCAAACCGAGTCCCACAGCAGCCTGAGTGAGCGATGGCGCCGGGCATATCCAACTCGGCAAGCAGGTCAGTGAAGAAGCAAGGTCCGACGGCGAGACGCTCGCGTAGCAATGCATGCTCGGGCTGCCCAGCTGCCTCACGGCGCGCGCCGGCGGGCGCAGTGGGTCGACCTAGCAGCGCGGCGTCCTCGCGGAAATACAGCGCCACGCGCCCCGAGTCGCGTCCGAGCGAGCCCGCGCCGACCCAGACGACCTCGCCGCCGGCGCACAGGCTGTCCAGCCAAGCAGGCGAATAGGTGCCGGTACGAGAGGCAAGCACGTCGCGCTCCCACGAGACCACAGGTAGCGCCAAGCCCTGCAAGGGGACGAGCACCTCGCGCAGGCGCTCCACCCCGCCGCCGCCTCGCTCAGAACCTGGCCGCCAACGATCGACCCCCTGCCAGGAGGGCATGAATGCACTCAGCGCACGCTCGTCGACAGGCTCGATCTCCTTGCGCAGCGACGCCAGCGAAGCACGTCGCAGACGGCGCAACACCTGGATGTCACACCACTCGCGGCCCGCGCCACCAGGACGCAGCTCTCCGCGCACCAGATCGCCGGCGTGCTCTAGCTCGCGCAGCGCAGAGGAAACATCGACGCGGTAGCGCGCGAAGAATTCCTCGCTAGTGAAGGGCCCATGCGTACGCGCATAGCGTGCCACCAGCTTGACCAGTGCGTCGGGCACGTCCGCCAGAAAGACCTCAGGCAAGCCACCGGGCGGTGGGCAGCCGAGCGCGTCACGATAGAGACCGGCGTCATCAGCGGCGATCAGCCGCTGATCCCCGGCGATGCGCACACGCACCACGCGCCGTTCGTGCTCTAGCGCAGCCAGCATCTCCTGCACGTCCAGGTCGGCGAGCACCCGCTCGTACAGCTCCGTGACACGCAGATCGCCAACTGCGCGCAATACATCTCCAAGCGCGTCGCGACTAGTGGCCTGTGTGCGCTGCGAGCGGTATTGGAGATCTTCCTCGATCTGCCCGAGCGCGGCGGGATCGATCAGCTCACGCAGCTCCTCCTGGCCGAGCAGCTCTCGCAACAGATCGCGGTCGAGTGACAGCGCGGCCGCCCGACGCTCGGCGCTCGGCGTGTCGCCCTCGTACATATAGGTGGCCACGTAGTCGAACAGCAACGAGCCCGCAAACGGAGAAGCGTGCTGCGTCTCCACCTCCACCAGTGAGACCTCACGCGTTGCCAGGCCGCGCAGCAGCTCCTGTAGGCCAGGCAGATCGAGCACGTCGCGCAGACACTCGCGATAGGTCTCAAGCACGATCGGAAAGTCGGGATAGCGACGAGCTACCTGCAGCAGTCCTTGGGACTTCAGACGCTGCTGCCACAGCGGCGTGCGCCTGCCCGGGTAGGCGCGGGGGATCAAGAGCGCGCGGCCAGCGTTCTCGCGAAAGCGAGCTCCGAACAGCGCTGAGTCACCAAGCTCGGCGACGATCGCCTCCTCCACCTCCTGAGGATCGAGCGCCACCAGGTCGGCATAGGAGGCAGTGCCGGTGGCACCGGCTGACTCGACGCCGCGCACATCCCGGCCATGCGGATCCGCAGCGGTTGACCGGTCGCAGACCCTCTGCGTCCACTCATCAGATCCCTCGTCCAGATCCATGTCGGGAAGACGCACGACGATCCCGTCGTCAGACCAGATCGCCTCGCCGTCGATCCCGAAGCGCTCGCGCATGCAGGCCGAGATCGCAAGGCCCCAAGCCGCATGCACGCGACCGCCATAGGGGGAGAGCACACAAAGGCGCCAGTCGCCGATCTCGTCGCGAAAGCGCTCCAGCACGATCGTGCGGTCGCTCGGCAGCACTTGGGTAGCCGCCTGCTGCTCGCGCAGGTAATCGAGCAGGTTGGCGGCGGAGCGCTCGTCAAGGTCGTAGTCGCGCACGAGCAGATCCGCGTCCTGATCGACCGCCCAGCGCGCGAACGCACCGATCGCCTTGCCCAGCTCCTTGGGCCGGCCGATGCCATCGCCCTTCCAAAACGGCACCGCGCCCGGGACCCCGGGAGCAGGGGTCACGATCACGCGGTCGCGGCCGATCTCCTCGATGCGCCAGGAGGAGGCGCCGAGCAGGAAGACCTGCCCTGGCCTGGCCTCGTAGACCATCTCCTCGTCGAGCTCGCCCACGCGTCGTCCATCCGGCAAGGTCACTGCATAGAGGCCTCGATCGGGGATCGTGCCGGCGTTTGCGATCGCCAGCTGCCGAGATCCCTTGCGCGCGCGGATACGACCCGCGACACGGTCCCAAACGATGCGCGCGCGCAGCTCGCCGAACTCACTCGAGGGGTAGCGGCCGTCGAGCATGTCGAGCACGTTCTCAAGCAGTGTGCGCGGCAGCTCAGAGTAGGAGTGAGTGCGCTTGAGGAGCGCATACAGTTCCTCGACGCCGACGCCGTCCTCCTGGTCGGCGTCTGAGGGCTGCTGTCCCGCTTCGGAAGATGCAGCGATCGCGACTATCTGTTGGGCGAGCACGTCGAGCGCGTTGCGAGGCACGACTGTGGGCTCGATTGCGCCTTCGCGCATCCGCCGACAAACGACTGCGCACTCGAGCAGGTCGCCGCGGAACTTGGGAAAGATGCGGCCCTTGCTGACATCGCCGACGCCATGGCCGGCACGCCCGATGCGCTGCAAGCCACGCGCCACGGACTTGGGCGACTCGATCTGCAGCACCAGATCGACCGCTCCCATGTCGATTCCGAGCTCAAGCGAGGAGGTCGCCACTAGGCAAGGCAGCTCGCCCGCCTTGAGCTGCTCCTCGATCGTCGTGCGCTCCTCGCGTGAGAGCGAGCCGTGGTGGGCTCTTGCGATCTCGCGCAGCGCCACTGGCCCTGGTAGATCAACCGGCACGCCCCTCAGGTCGCCCCTGGGGGCGACCCCATCCAAACCATTCTCGACACCTTTGGAGCCGTCGGTGTCATCTGCCTCGGCAGCGGCCAGCTCATTGAGACGCAGCGCGACACGCTCAGCCGAGCGACGATTGTTGACGAACACGATCGTCGAGCGATGCTCGCGCACCAACCGCAACAGCTCTGGGTATATGGCCGGCCAGATGGAGTTGCGCGTGGACTCGCTGCCCTGCACTGGCTGAAGCGGATCTTCACTCTGTGGGCCTACCGGCCCGGCCAAGTCGCCCATCGACTCGACCGGCACGTGGATACGTAGGTCCAATGGCTTGCGTACGCCGGCGTCGAGGATCCGCACCTTACGCGTAGGGCCAACTAGGAAACGCCCAACCTCCTCGAGCGGGTTCTGTGTTGCCGAGAGACCCACGCGCTGCACACCCGGAGCATCAAGACCACGCACGCTGCGCACCTGCTGCTCTAGTCGCTCGAGCGTCAGCGCCAGATGAGCGCCACGCTTGACTGAGGCCACCGCATGGATCTCATCGACGATCACCGTCTCGACCGTACCCAGCATGGCGCGTGCTCGCGAGCCGAGGATCAGATACAGCGACTCCGGGGTCGTGATCAGTATCTCCGGCGGTTTGCGCATCATCGCCGCGCGCTCGGCCTGGGAGGTGTCGCCCGTGCGAATGCCAACGCTCACGCTCGCCCCAATCCCGCGCAGGGGCGCCCGCAGGTTGCGCTCGATGTCATAGGACAGTGCCTTCAGCGGTGAGACGTATACGACGCGCACGCCTGCCCCTGCAGGCACGGGAGCCATCGCGTTCTCGTGCTGGCCGGCCTGTGCACCCAGCCGATCAAGTGCCCACAGGAAAGCAGCAAGCGTCTTGCCCGAACCGGTCGGAGCCGAGAGCAGCACATGCTCGCCACTGGCGATCGCCGGCCAAGCCTGTGCCTGGGCGGGGGTGGGCTCGGCAAAGGAAGCCTCAAACCATGCGCGTGTGGGCGGGCTGAACGCAGCGAGTGGATCTGGCTTTGTGGTTGCCACTTACGCCGAGGCTAGCGCGCAGCACGCCCGCTAATCAGGTCAAGATGCCAAGCTCAGCTTGCTCGAACATCTCCGAAGAGCACACAAAATCGTTTCTCAGGATTGTTCTATTAGACTGCCACTCCGTGGCCGACGACGAAACGCAACAGTCTCCTCCTGGACGTCCATCTGGGAGGCGACCTCGGCCGCGTGCGTGGATGCGGTGGCTGACAGGCGCAAGTAGGCGCGAAGCAATGACGGCTGCCCAAGACCAGCAGGCAAGCGGCCATCTCAGCGTAGACGAGCTCCTGCATGCGCTACCCACGCTGCTCGAGGGAGCAACCCTGCCCGACGGCGTCGTGGAGCTGGTGATCGAGGACTTCGAAGCGCCAAGGAGCCAACTGTTCGACATACACGACGGTCATGTCAAGCTTGCCGAGCCCGGCCAGTGCGTCCCCTGGGCGAGCATCGCCGGCTCATCCACCGCTTGGGCGATGGCACTCGGGCCGCAGCGCAACGCCACGCAGTTGCAGCTCACCGGCGACGAGCCACTAGCGCGCCGCGTGCTGGCGGCATTCCCGCGGCGCAACTGAGAGGCTCACTCAACAGGGCACCAGCTGCTCTGCGCCAGCGACCGCTCGCGGTTCGCCATGAATAACCCAGTCTGCAACCAACTCCCCCATCACGGGCGAGAGCTGGATGCCCGATCCGCCTGCGCCACCCGCCACGATCACCGGCAGCCCAGACACGGGGCCTACGAGCGGTCTGCCGGTGGTGCTTACCGGATAGAGACCCGCCCAACCTCCAGACAGGGCCGCCGCCGCGAACCCGGGCAGACGGTTGGAAAGCTTGCCGGCAAGCTCTTCCAAAAATCCCTCGTCAGCCTGGCGCACATAGGAGTCGGGATCGGCGCTGCGCGCGGAGGCCTCCTCACCGTGGAGCCCGGCGATCAACCTGCCACTGCCCTCGTGGCGAAAGTACAAGCCGCGTTCACCGCTGCCGGGCGTGTAGTCCATCACCGATGGCATCGTGTACGGCAACTCATAAGGGAGGTGCACCATGCATGCCTGATGACGTTGGGGCGCCAAGCCCAGCTCACAGCCGAGCAACCTCGCAACCTTCCCCGCCCAGGGACCGGCCGCGTCGACAGTCAGGTCACACTCGAGCTCGCCGCCGCTTGTCTTTAGCCGCAGCCCGCCACCCGCGAGCAGCTCGGCGCCATGCAACTCAGTGGCCATGAGCAGTCGTGCCCCTGCCGCCACAGCCAGCTCGGCAAGCAGCCCACAGTAGAGATGACCGTCGATGAAGCCGTCCCCGCGCCCGAACAAGCCGACCTTCAAGTCCTCAGTGCGCATCTCCGGCACAAGCCGCACGATCTCCGTTCGGTCGAGCACCTCTGCGTCCCGCACGCCAAGCTCGCGTTGGATCTCCACACTGCGCTCAAATGCCATCCGCGACGCGTCGTCGTGGCCGAGCCGCAGATATCCGTTACGCACAATCCTCAACTCGTGCTCACGCTCGAGCCACGCAAACGTACGCATGGCGCGAACACGCAATTCGATGTCCAACCGCTCGAGATACTGCGTCTCCACGATTCCCACGGACAAGCCCGAGGAGCCGGCTGCGACGTGCCGGGTGTCGATCACTGTCACCTTGCAGCCCTGGCGGGCAAGCTCCAGCGCACTCGACAGTCCGATCGCGCCGGCGCCGACAACGCAAACCACCGGTCCTTCGCCGCTCACTCGATCAGGTCCCTCTCGCCGTGGACGCGGGTATCTGTCCCGTACACCCGGGCCTCTGACTTGCCGACGCTCACCTGACGTCCTGTGCTCGTCCCACGGTCATACTCACCGAGCCGCGTCCCCGATCCGATCAAACGCCGTCAGCACCCTCTGCACGATCTGCTCGTCCATAGGCGTAGACATGCACAAAAGGCCGTTTGCCGCGATCAGAACGCCCGCCTCGTAGAGACGCCACCAAAGCGCGGTCGGATCCTGTGAGCGGATCTGTAGCAAAGAGCCCTGTCCGCTCACCGGCCAACCACGCTCGCACAAGCCCTCGCGCAGACGATCACCGAGCGCGTTCATCCTCTCCACCTCGGCGAGGTCGAACGCCTCCAGCGCCGCCAACCCAGCACGCATCGTCACCGGATTGGCCGAAAACGTTCCGCCATGCGCCACCGCGTCGGGGCGGCGCGGATCGAACACATCCATGAACGCCCCCCGCCCACCGACAGCACCGACCGGAAAGCCGCCGCCGATCATCTTGCCGAGCGCGATCAAGTCACCGTCGATCCCGTATAGCGAGTGCATCCCACCGGACGCCAACCTGAACGTGATCACCTCGTCCAACACCAGCGCGATTCCGCGGCGCTCGGTCTGCTCACGCACAAGCCTGACGAACGAGGCCTCGAGCGGCCGCAGGCCGGCGCGGTTAGGCATCAGATCAAGCAGCACCGCCGCGATGCGCCCATCGTGCTCCTCAAGCGCCGCCACGAAAGACTCCTCGTCGCCCAACTCGAGCGTTAGCACGTCCCGCTGGGCCGCCGCCGGTACTCCGTGCGAGCCGCGACGCACCACCGCATCCCAACTGCCGTGGTAGCAGTTGGCAAAGCGAAGCAATCCGTCGCGGCCGGTCGCGGCTCGAGCCGCCCGTACAGCCATCATCACCGCCTCGGTGCCCGAGTTGGCAAAGCGCCAGCGCTCGGCCCAGCCAATGCGCGCCGCCAAGTACTCGGCCAGCTCTATCTCCGAGAGCGTAGGCAAGCCAAAGGCCGACCCCTCGGCGAGCGCCGCCACTGCCGCCTGCATCGCAGGTCCAAATGCATGGCCGTGCACGAGCGCTGTGTAGTTGTTCTGCAAGTCAATCGTGCGGTGGCCGTCGACGTCCACGACTTCGCAACCCTCGCCACGAGCCGCATACGGAGGATGCGGCTCGACGAACAGCGTCGAGCGCGCGTTGCCACCGGGCAAGCTGTGCAAAGCCCGTTCGTACAGCTTTTGCGCCGCCGGCCCTTCGATGACGAGTGGAGTCTGGTCCATCGGATTGCCATGTTGGCAGTAATTGGACGGCATACCGGAGTTCAAACGAGCGGGACGAGCACGGCCTCATCCGCGGCGACGAACAGCTCCAACTCCATGCCCAGCGCGATCCCAACACAATCGCGCGAATCAATCGTCGCCACCACCCGCCCGAGCACCGGCGAATCGAGTGATATCTCCTGCTCGTCGCCAAACAACAGCATCTCCGCCACCAGCCCAGCGATCCGCAACGACCCGGCCGAGGGCGTAGGACGCAGACTGCGGCGACGCACGGCTAGCACAACAGGGTCGCCGTCCGCGGCGCTGGTCGCACAGCGAACCTCGCCCTCCCCGCAGCGTACGCGCGCTCGCCCGTCACCGAGTAGCTCGTGCTCGCTTACTGCCAGCAAGTTCGCATTCGCGAAAAACCCTGCCACGAAGCTGTCCGCCGGACGCGCATACAGCTGCGCCGGCTCCCCCACACTCGCAACTCCACCTTCGCGCATGATCGCGATGCGATCCGACAGCGCCAGAGCCTCTTGCTGATCATGGGTGACGTACACGATCGTCGCACCCAGTTCACGGTGGATACCGCGGATCTGCTCCTCCATCTCGAGGCGCAGCGTACGGTCGAGCGCCCCCAAAGGCTCGTCCATCAAGATCACCTCAGGGTCATACGCGAGCGCTCGACCGAGTGCCACGCGCTGTTGCTGACCGCCCGAGAGCTGACGCGGATAGCGGCCATCCAGGCCGTCCAAGTGCAACAGCCCGAGCATCTCACCCACGCGCCGCTCACGCTCAGCGCGGCCCACGCGTCTGAACTTCAAGCCATAGCCGACGTTCTGTGCGACAGTCATGTGCGGGAACAGCGCATAGTGCTGGAAGACCATCCCCACGCCGCGTCGCGCCGGCGACAACCGCGATATGTCCAGACCGCGCAGCAGCACCTTTCCCGACGTCGGCGCCTCAAAGCCCGCGATCACCTTCAACAGGGTCGTCTTGCCTGAGCCGCTGGGGCCTAGCAACGTCAACAGCTCGCCTTGGCGCACTTGCAAGCTGACCTCTTGCAGGGCAGGCGTCTGGCCGTAGGACTTGCTCAGCGCTTGGATGTCGAGCACTATGTCCGCGCTCACAGGGCCCCCCGGCGCGCCAGTCGCGCCGCAAGCGCCATCGCGAGGCTGGTACCGACCATCAGCAACGTCGCGATCGCGGTGATAACAGGTTCGAGGCCGTAGCGCACAGAGTCGAGGATCGCCTTGGGCAGGGTTTCAAGCCCTGGCCCGCCGAGGAAGTTGACCAGCACCGCCTCGTCAAGACTTGTCACAAACGCGAGCACACCCCCAGCCAGTATCGCGGGCGCAAGCAAGCGCAACGTGATCGCAAACCAAGCTTGCACCCGGCTAGCACCCGCGACCATCGCGGCCAACTCGAGCTCAGGCGGGATGCGGCTCATGGCGGCACTGGTGACGAGCAGCATTACTGGCACCGCGAGCGTCAGGTTGGCAAGCACCAAGCCCCAGTAGGTGCCGAGCAGGCCGACCTGGACGTACAGCCCGTACATGGCGACCGCATAAGCGGATATCGGGAGGATGATCCCGGCGATCCCCCCGACCTGCAGAGCGTGACGCAATGGAAGGCGACTACGGTGGATCGTGAACAGCGTGGGCACCACCACAAGCGCAGCGAGCAGCGCCACCGGCACCGCGATCTTTACCGATAGCCACAGCGCCGAGCCCCAGCGCGGGTCTTCGAGCAGCCTGCGGTATTGGCCCAGCCCCCACGTATGCGGGGGGAAGTCAAAGAAGCGGTCATTGGAGAAGGACAGCACCACAACCAGCGCCGCCGGCACGAGCAGAATGAAGGCCGTAGCCGAGACCACAACTGCGCTCGCGGCGCTGGTGAAACGATCGCCAAACAGTGCGCCTCTCACGCCACCATCCTCACCTCTCACGCCACCATCCTCACCTCTCACGCCACCATCCTCACCTCTCACGCGACAGCCCGCTGAAGGCGCCCGCGCCCGACAAGCGCAAGCGCAAGACCGAGCGTGAGCAGAGCAACCACCAGCAGGATCACCGACGCGGCGCTTGCGATCGGGTAGTCATAGAAAGTGAAGATGTAATCCTGGATGTAGCTGGCCATGAACGGCGCCTGCGCTCCCCCCAGCAGGACCGGCGTGACATAGAAGCCGAGCGATATCGCGAATACGAGCGCACCGCTGGCGACGATCCCGGGCAGCGCCAGCGGCAGCATCACAGAGCTGATCGCGCGAGCACGCGAAGCTCCCAGGCCACGGGCAGCATCGAGCAGAGAGCGGTCGATCGTCAGGAACACTCCATACAGCGAAAAGGCCGCATAGGGGACCATTGTGTAGACCATTCCCAACGCCACAGCAGTCGAGGTGTAGAGCCAGGAGACCGGCGCCAAGCCAAGCAATTCGAGCCCCTTGTCGAGCGGTCCTTCGGAGGAGAGCAGGATCACGATCGAGTAGTTCTTTACGACCGTCCCCATCCAGAAGGGAGCGAGCACCGCGAGCCACAGGACAGCCCTCACAAGGGTGCTCCTGCTGACCTTGATGTGCCAGGCGAGCAAACCTCCGAGCACCACCGCGACCGCGCTCACGAGCACGCTCGACAGCAGCGTGGTGATCAGGGCACGCCTGCCTGCCGGACTTTCCAAGACCGCGGCGTAGTTGCCCGGCCCTTCCCCGGTGGTGAGCGAGTCGATCGTCAGCTTGGCGAGTGGATAGACGACGAAGCCAAGCAACATCGCGAGCAGCGGCAACACCAACAACAGTGCCCAGCGGTTGGGCAAGACCGCGCTCCATGCGGGCCGCCGCCCATGACCGTGACGCTCACGTCCCCGCGAGCCGCCGCGAGGCAAGGCGGGAAGGCTCGCCATGACTCTCCTCCCCGCCTGCCCCATCTCAGAAGCCCCGCGCGCTAGCCGCGCAGGAAGTTCTCATACGCGGTGTTCAGTTCGTCGCTGTGATTGGCATACCACAGGAAGTTGGGCGTCGCCAACTGCTTGAGATTCATCGGGTTGTCAGCCAACTGCGAGCCGATCGAACTCGGCAGGTAGGTGAGCGCGAGCGGATTTGGGACCGAGTCGTGCACGATTTCAGCCCACGTCGCCTCCGACTTCGGATGACTGGCGATGTATTCGAGCAACTTGGAAGCGTCCGCGGAGTTCGGGGCGCCTTTCAGCACGGCCCAATAGCTGGGCTCATAGGCACCGCCCATCCACACGACCTTCAATTTCACGCCTTGGGAGATGAGCTGGTAGGCGCGATCGCTCCACATGATCCCAAGCGGCACCTGGCCGCTGCGCATGATCTGCTGCTGCTGTTCGCCCGACTGCCAGAACACCTTGATGTGAGGCTTGAGCCCTTCGAGCGTCTTGATCACGGCTTTGACGTTCACGGGAGTCGTGGCCGTCTGGGTGATCGGCATGCCCGCCGCGACCTCGGCCGTCGTGACCGCCTCGATCGGCTCGATCCCCCCGAACATGCGCTGCTGGGGGAATTCCTTGGTGTTGTAGAACTGCGCCATGTTGGATGGGCACGTCTTCATCTTGTCGGTGTTGCAGACGATCACGTCGCCGAGGCTCCCGTGGGAAAAGCCGAATGGCGTGACCTTCTGAGCGCCGAGTTCTTTTTCAAAGCGCGCCTTGGTGGCGGCCGGCAACGGCGCCAGCTGTCCCTTGGCGTAAAGCGTGTAGGCCGAGCCTCCGTCGAGCGAATCGACCGCATCCCACTGGATCTGTTTCGCCTGGTTTTGCGCTTCCACGCGCGCGAGCTGGACGCCGGGGGCGTCCACGAACTGAGATTTCAGGTGGTTTTCCGCGTCGAACTGATTTGTGTAGGCCTTCTGCGTAGCTTCGTCGATCGGCGCACCCCAATCGCCGATCGTCAGGGTGGTAGAGCTTTTACTACTGCTACCGCATGCGGCGATCCCCAAGCAAATCGACAACACCGCTAGCGCCCCAAGCACCCGGCGGCTCCTACCCCAACTCATTGGCTGCATATTCTTCCTCTCTCCTGACTGCGCTTAGCTCGACGGACCCGGCACGCAATTCCCGAGTACACGCAAAGCAAGCGCACACTCAGAGCATGACCTGACGAAGGCAACCCGCCCCCTGCACTCAACGGAACACGGCATCCAAGGTGTCCCGCGGGATTGATGACTGAGAGTCGAGCACTCGATGACCGATAACCGTGAGGATCGCGTGCGCCGCATATCGCGCGGTGCGCCCTCCCCCCACATCGTATTGAGGGATCATCTCGCATACGTCAAATGCTCCGACATTCTCGAACTCGACGAGGACCCCAAGCCCGGCCAGGACCTCGCCGGAGCTTAGTCCGTCCACGACGATCGAATGGGTCCCCGGAGCGTAGGCGCCGTCGGTGACGTCGATGTCGAAGGTCACATACACGCGATCGGCTCCCTCAGAGGCGATCTCCAGTGCCTCGCGCATCGTCTCGAGCACTCCGCGGCGCCGAATCGAAGTGGTCGTATAGGCCGCGAAACCCCTCTCCTTGCATATGCGCAACTGCTCGGGCTCAGCGATATTCGTCCCGTTCAAGCCCCACCAGACCATGTTTCCGACTGCCTCGTGCTCACTTATACGGCGCGCAAAGGTGCCGTGATTCAGACGCCCCATGTCGCGGAACTCGTCCCAGAGGTCGAAATGACCGTCGATGTTCAGAAACCCAACTCTCGCACCTGGCCTAGCGGCGCGAAGCCCGCGCGCGAAGCCTATGAAGGAGGGGTAAGGCACGAAGTGATCACCGCCGATCACCACTGGCATCGCACCGCGCGCCGTGATCTCGGCCACAGGCACGGCGATCGCCTCAATCTGCGCTTGCACATCGCCCTGATGGATACGCACGTCACCAACGTCGAACAGGCGAGGCTGCTCAGGCACCGTCCATACACGCCCATCGGAGACGTTTACATAGCCGACAGGCTCGGTCTGCAGACCGTAGTAGCCGGCCAGATACAGCGACGCCTCGCGGATCGCTCGGGGCGCATAGCGCTGGCCGTTGCGTCCCAGCGTCCAGGAGTCCAGCGGCACGCCCAACACCGCCACGCTGCCTGCGGCGATCTCCTCCACGCCAAGCGCAGGCGCACGGTAAAAGGTGGTCGGCCCTGCGTACCAGTGGACTGTGTCGCGTTGAGGCATCAATAATCGCCCACTGTCGCACCGCTCGTCGGGCCGCCGAAGCGAGCGCGCACCATATGCCCGCCCGACCTGTTCCGGACCGCTTGCCAATAGCCACCTACTTGCAAAACAGCTCCACAGGCACCTCGTTGAGAACCTCGGGACCATCCTCGGTGACGAGTACGTTGTTGCCGAGCATCATCGTCGCACCGTCGCTGTATGAGAGCCCCGGCTCCATCGTGATGACCATGCCGGGTTCGATCGTGTGGGGATCGTCCTTCATCAGGCTCAACGCCCCGATCCAGATCGGCGGATAGGCGATCTCCATGCTGAAGCCGAAGCGACCCCATGTGTTCTGCTCATAGCCACGGTGGCACTCCGCGACGAGCTCCACGATCTCAGCGACGCGCGTGCCTGACCGCAGTGCATCGGTAGCGCGATCGAGCGCGTCGCGCACGACCTCGTAGAGCTCACGCACGCGTGCTGACGGCTCACCGACGACGACGGTCCGCGAGATGTTGCAGTGATAGCGACGCACAACGCCACTGACCTCCAGATAGACCACATCGCCGTCGCGCAGCACCTTGCCGATCGGCGTCCCGTGTAGCGTACCTCGCGCATCGACCAGTGTTGGGTATGCCGGGAACTCACCGCCAGCCCGCGCAAGGGCTTGCTGTATTGCCGCCATCACCTCGCGATCACTGACCCCCGCGCGGATCGCCTCGATGCCGGCGCTCACCCCGAGGTCGGCGACATGCGCCGCCTCGCGCAGCAGCACGATCTCCGCTGGGCTCTTGACCAGGCGCAGATCGTCAAGCCCTGCGCAGACATCGATCGTCTCGGCGTGGGGCAACTCTCGCATCAGCTCCAAGGCGTAGCGCGCCTTGAGGTGGTAGCTCGACAGGTTCAGACCGATGCGTCCCGCTCGGTCGAGACCACGCTCGCGCAAAATCTCCAGCAAGCGTGCGATCTGATCCTCGTGAGTCCAGATAGGCCTGACGTCGCTCACCCAGCAGGTTTCCTCGCACAGCAGCAGCTCCGCCTTGTTACAGAGCAGTGTGAGCGGGACATCCTTCTCAAGCGGCACGATCAGAGCCTGGAAGTAGAAGGCACTCGTTGGCTCGTAACCAGACAACCAGTTGTAGTGCTCGGGCTGGCTCAAGAGCAGCAAGTCGAGGTCGCGCGCAGCCATCCATTCGCGCGTCCGGGCGAGCCGCTGCTGATACTCATCAATCGCCACGGCCATGCGTGGAGCGTGGCGAACTTCGATCATCTCACGATTGTGCGGCTTTGCTCGCGCATGAACTGCTGGAGATAGTACGGACCGAGGCCCCCCTTGCCGGTTAGACCACTGGCCTTCCAGCCGCAGAACGATTGCGACCCCGGCCATGCGCCCGTGGTTGCGCCAGCGCGACGGTTCACATACACCACGCCAGCCTCAATCCCCTGAAGGAATTGCTCGACCTCCTGCTCGTCCTCGCTAAAGATCCCAGCGCTCAGCCCATAGTCGACGGCGTTGGCCTCGACGATCGCCTCTGCAAGCCCTTGCACTCGAGTTACAGTGAGAAACGGTAGGAACAGCTCATGTCGATTGAGCGGATGGCCGGCAGGGAGATCGCACACCACGGTCGGCTCGACGAAGTTCCCACCACGCAACTCGATTCGTCCTCCACCGAGAACAATGCGGCCCTCGCTACCGGCCGCGGCAACGCTCTTCTGGAAGCGAGCCACCGCCTCCTCGTCGATGACCGGTCCGAGCGCCGAAGCACGATCAGCTGGGTCACCGACGATCAACTCGCTCGCGAATGCGCACAGCCGCTCGACCAACTCGTCGTAAACCTCCCCCGAGACGATCGCGCGTGAGCAGGCGCTGCACTTCTGCCCAGAGAGCCCGAACGCCGCCCTGACAATGCCCTCTGCGGCCTTCTCTAGATCGGCATTAGCGGTGACTATCGCCGGGTTCTTGCCGCCCATCTCAGCCAATACGGGTCGTGTCCAGCGGCCGGAAGCCAAGGCACGCGCGATCTCCCGCCCTACTGACACCGAGCCGGTGAACGCGATCCCATCGACGTCCCCGGCGACGATGGCGCGACCGGTATCCGCACCACCGTGCACAAGGTTGATCGCGCCAGCGGGCAAGTCCCCAGCCGCAAGTACCTCACCGAGCAGCGCGCCCGTCCATGGCGTTGCCTCGGATGGCTTGACGACCACCGTGTTACCGGCGATCAGGGCCGCTGAGAGCATGTTCACAGCCAGCGCCAGGGGAAAGTTGAACGGCGCGATCACGCCGAACGTTCCATAGGGCCTGAGCGTCTCGAAGTTGTGTTCGTTCGCGGTGAGGCTCGCGAGCGGCGCGCTGAAGCCTTCGGCCTCCTCGATCGCCGCGCAGTAGGTCTCGATCAAGTCGATCGCCTCCTGCGCTTCGGCGATCGACTCTATGCGCGTCTTGCCCGTCTCCAGGCTCACCACCGACGCGATCTCGATCTGACGCTCGCCAAGCGCCTTCGCAACGGCGCGCATATGAGCACAGCGCTCCAAATACGATATGCGGCCCCATAGCGACTGGGCCTCTCGAGCGGCACGCAAAGCCTCGGCGACAGTCTCCGCCTCGGCGGTGTGCCCTCGACTGACATGTCCGTTTGCATCTGAAGGCTCACGTCGTTCGAACATCTCTCCCCGCTCTGAGCGCTCTCCCCTAACAAGATGTGCAAAAGGGGCCTGAGAGATAGCGCGCTGCTGTTCAAGGCACCGCTCGAACTCTTCGTCGAGCGGGCCGGCGAGTGCGCCACTGACGTAGGTCAAACGCTCACTCATGTCGCTTGCGCCCCCAAATGATTCGATCCTTGAATATTCAGTTCTGAACTATTGGGCGTCAGCCAACGCATGGAGACCTTTAGCTTTACACCGGTTCGGACACCGGCTCGGAAAATTACGTATTTTGAACTTAAATTCGGCATAGATAAAGAAGATACGTATTGCCCATCAACTGTCAGGGAGCCTGGCAGACCTATCTCCGCCCTGCCTCCCACGAGCGCTGCCGCGCACCGTGACAAGGCAATCGCAGTTCGAGATGCTGCTCTCGATTGAGAGTGTCGGCATTCCCAAGTATGATGACTGTTCAACTGAGGTGCACCAATCGTAGAGGCACCTCTGGCACTACGGATAGGGGCCTTAGCAGAGATGCCTAGAGTAAGCTCGAATTCTTCCAAATCAGGCCAAGAAGGCGAGTGGTCGATACCAAGCCTTCGCGAGCCACGATATTCCCAGTCACTCGAGCGGGGACTTGCGATCCTCGGTTGCTTCACGCCGGAGCGTCCGGTGCTCGGCATCGCCGACATCGCTGACGACCTCGGTATGAGCCGCTCGACGACGCACCGCTATGTGATCACGCTCGTCGCACTTGGCTTTCTCGAGCAGGGCGCCTCGCGCAAGTATCGACTCGGATTGCGCGTCACCGACCTGGGTATGTCCGCGCTGAACTCGACGGGACTGCGCGAGCATTCGCGTCCCTATCTCGAGGAGCTGCGCCAGCGCACCTCCTACACCGTCAACCTGTCGGTGCTCGACGGTCCCGAGATCCTCTACGTCGATCGCGCTCGCAGCTTCCGACGCGGACAGAACAAGATCGACCTGAATCTGCGTCCCGGCTCGCGCCTGCCCGCCTACTGCACGTCGATGGGCAAGGTATTGCTTGCCAACCTGCCCGAGTCAGAGCAGCGCGATCTGATCGGCAACATGACGCTGGCGCGTCGTGGGCCAAACTCGATCACCAGCAAGAAGGCCTTGCGCACCGAACTCGAGCATGTGCTCGAGGAGGGCATGGCCGTCAACGACGAAGAGCTTGCCAAGGGTCTGCACTCGATCTCAGCACCGGTTCGAACCGAGTCGCGCGAGGTTGTGGCAGCCGTGAACATCGCGGCCCACAGCTCGATGATCTCGCTAGAGGAGCTTGTTGACGCGCTTGGACCGCACCTCGTCGCCACGGCGGACAACATCTCCGCCCGGCTCGGCTACCGCCGCGACGACGAGCAGAGCTGAAAACCGGGAGGCTTCTGGCCACTGAGCCGCGCCGGATCTGGAAACATGGTCCGGCGCCGGCTTTCGTGGACCTAGGGTCAAGCGCAGGAGAGCACGTCGGCCGCCGCTCGCATACGCTACCGGCGATGCTCATGCCGCCCAGACCACTAGTCGCCGCAATCTGCGCACTCGCGTTCGCCGTCGGCGTCAGCGCTTGCGCCGAAACGGCGTCTACGAATAAATTCAGCGGTGAAAGCCACAACGTCGCCCAGACGGTCTCCAACTTCCAGACCGATGCCACCGCAGAGGACGAGAAGAAGCTCTGCGACAACGACCTAGCCGCGACGCTGACCGTCAAGCTCGCGCACGTCGGCGGGTGTCAGGCGGTGCTAAAGGCCCAGCTGCACGAAATCGACGCGCTGGGCTTGAAGATCGAATCAATCTCCGTCAACGGTACGCACGCGCTGGCCCACGTGAAGAGCACCTATTCGGGCAAGAGCCGCCTCACGGCATTCGCGCTGGTCAAAGAAGGCTCGCACTGGAAGATCTCCGGCTTGGGCAACGTTTCGCACTCCTGAGCACCCGGGATTACGTTCAGGTCGCTGGGAGGGGCCGAGTGCCAAGCAGAGCTTGGACGCAACGAGCGCAGCGTGCTCGGCGAAGTCGTGGAAGTTCTCTCGCGGCCGGCTTAGGTGAGCTTGTCGAGCACGACCACCTCGTCGCCATTCTCGCGCAAGCGTAGGCGCACGAAGTTGGAGCCGATGAATCCCGCGCCACCGCAGACAAGCAATCTCATACGCGCATCATCCCATCATGGGCACGCAGAGCGGCGCTGGGCTGCGTCCTCGCTCGCTTGTGTACAGAGCACACGGCGCTCGCTGCATCCTTGCCCAGCTCGCCCTGCGCACTCATAAACGCTCGTTGTCAGTGCTCATCGGTTGACCCCAACGCGCGCCGCCAGGTAGCCGGCGAGACCGTCGCGCCAGTCGGGCATCGGTAGGACCTCATCGCGCTCGGAGTCCATCGCAGACCATGCCGGGCGCGGCGCGGGACGGGCCATCTCCGCCGACGTGGCGGTCTCCACGCGACAGTCCAGCTCTGCCTGGCGGAAGATCTCCTTGGCAAAGCCGTTCCACGACACCGAGCCGGCGCCTGTGAGATGCACGAGCCCAGTGACCTGGCGTTCGACAAGGCCCAAGATCGCGGGCGCCAGATGGCCCGACCAGGTGGGCGAGCCGACCTGGTCGTCGACCACCTGCACCGCCTCACGCTCGCCTGCCAAGCGCAGCATCGTTGCCACGAAGTTGGGACCGTTGATTCCGTAGAGCCACGCCGTGCGCACGACGGCATGAGCCGGTGAGGCAGCCAGTACCTGGCGCTCGCCGGCGAGCTTGGTCTCTCCATAGACCGACTGGGGACCGGTCGCATCTGACTCCACGTATGGCCGTGGCCGACCGGAGACGTCGAGCGGCGGCCTACCGTCGAAGACATAGTCGGTGGAGATGTGCAGCAGCGGACTGTCGATGCCGGCGGCAGCCCGTGCCAGGTTGCCAGCACCCTGAACGTTGACGGCGTGGGCGGCTTCGCGTTTGCTCTCGGCGCCATCCACGTCGGTCCAGGCGGCACAGTTGATCGTGGCCTCGGGTCGCTCGCGCTCGTAGAAGGCGATGACTGCCAGCTCGTCGGTGATGTCGAGCTCGGGCAGATCGACGAGGATCAACTCGTGCCCGGCGTGCTCGCCGACACGATGCACGTCGTGTGCGAGCATTCCCGCGGCGCCAGTGAGGAGAATCCGCACGCATGTCTCCTAGAGGATCGAGATGTCCGAGTTGTCGCCGACCATGAAGCGATAGGCGCGCGGCTGACGATTGCCACGGCGAATCGTTACGTTGCGCCCCAGCAACGAGGACTCCATGCGCCCGTCGAGGTCACACACCGAGGAGCCGCTCAGCAGGATCGAGTGCTCGACCTCGGCATTGGATACACGGCAGTCCTTGCCGATCGCGGTGTAGGGGCCGATATAGCAGTCACACAAGTGAGCGCCGGCGCCGACGATTGCTGGCCCACGCACGGTCGTGCGCTCCAGCCGCGCGCCCGGCTCGATCACCACGCGACCGTCCACTTGCGAATCGATCAGCTCGCCCTCGACACGCTCGCTCAAGTTGTCGAGGATCAGCCGGTTGGCCTCGAGCATGTCCTCCAGCCGTCCCGTGTCCTTCCACCAGCCGCGCACAATGTGCGGCTCGACTCGCCGGCCGCCGTCAACCAAGTATTGGATCGCATCAGTGATCTCAAGCTCCCCGCGCGCGGAGGGCTCAATCGCACGGGCCGCGTCGTGAATGGCCGCGGTGAACATGTAGACACCGACAAGCGCCAAATCTGTGGCCGGCTCCGGTGGCTTCTCCGCCAAGCGCACGACGCGGCCGACCTCTCCTTCTGGAGCCGGGGCCAACTCGGCCACACCATAGTTCTCGGGGTCGGCGACTGGGGTGAGCAGGATCAGGGCATCGGGGACGCTGTCGCGGAAGGCGGCCACGAGGTCGGAGATACCTCCCTGCAGGAGGTTGTCGCCGAGGTACATCACAAAAGGGGCGTCTGCCAAGAATGGCTCCGCCGTCAGCACCGCATGAGCGAGGCCGAGCGGCTCGTCTTGGACGATGTATTCGATCCGCACCCCGAACTGCGAGCCGTCTCCAGCCGCCTGACGGATCTCCTCGCCTGTCTCCGGCGCGATGATGATGCCCACCTCCTTCACCCCGGCGGCAGCCATGGCCTCGATGCCATAGAACAGCACTGGCTTGTTGGCCACCGGCACGAGCTGCTTGGCGCTCGTGTGGGTGATCGGGCGCAGTCGCGTGCCCTTGCCTCCGGAGAGGATCAGTCCCTTCAATGACTTCATCGGCCGCCTAGCCTATATCGACTGGACCCACTTGCGGGAGAAACTTCGCGGGATGAATACAGCTATGGGCAGGTTAGAGCAGGATTAGTAAATACCCGCGAGCTTGCGATGGTCCCAAGTCGCGCGGCGCCGCTCGAAGAACTGAAGCGCGACGCGCTTTGCGGCCTGCGCCTGCACCATCGCGCCGACCTCCTGTGGCAGCTCATCAACGGGCGGCTCACCGCGTGGGGTTGCGTAGCGCATGAAGATTTCATGCCCGAGCGCGCCGACGGTCTCTATGTCGCGGTGGATGATGACGTCACACTCAAACATCACGCCACGCAACTCCTGGTATTGCTCGCCTGCCTCGACCTGCAAGCTGGCGCGCTGGTCGCGCTCGAGGTTGCGCACCTTCTGAGAGACGGCATATGTCCAAGCCCAGATCTGTGGTCCCGGAGTGACGTTATCGACGGTCGGACCAACTGCTGTGCCCTGGCTGGAGGGCTTGGACGCGCGCAGCGCATACCAGAGCGGCATCAAATGCGGCCAGCCTCGTGGGCCCGTCGTGGCACACGTCACCGTCCGCTCCTGCGTCAGGAACGAGACCACCTCCGCCTCGCTCATTTTGATCTGATCGCGGCGACTCACGAGACCCCGGCTGGGACCTCGCGCAACTGTTGCACTGCGGCCAGCACCGCTTCGCGCGCGTCCGCAGGCTCGAGCACAACCGCGTCGCCTGCCTCCTTCAGCACCTCGCGCACCAGCCAGTCCGTGCCGGCAAAGCTCAGCCGCACAACGATCGAGCCGTCCACGAGCTCATCAACCACGCGACGCTGCTCGCGTGCCCAGCGCGCTCGCTCGGGCGATATCCATACGCTCGCGGCACGCGAGGCCTGCACCTCACCAGTGCGCATCCAGCCCTCCACTTCAGCGCCCGGGTCGACCTCGGGGCGCGGCTCGAATGCCTCGTCGGTCACATGCGCGCGTCTGATGCGATCGAGGCGGAAGTGGCGCATCTCCTGCTTGGCTGGATCGAACGAGGCCACGTACCAGCCCTCCTGTCCGTTTGTAAGCGCATAGGGCTCGATGCGTCGCAAGGAGAACTCGTCCTCGTTTGCCTTGTAATAGTCGAGCTCGAGCAGGCGGTGCTCGACGATCGCGCGCGAGACGATACGGGCGACCTCGGAGTCGTCACTGGTGGCATGAGCAACCTGAAGGCCCTGTTCCATCGGGTCCTCGCCTAGCGCCGCGACGATCTTCTCGCGCGCCGAGGAGAGTGAGCCCTCGGGGATGTGCTCGCCCACTAGATCAATCGCGGCGACGAGCGCCTTGGCCTCGACCGGCAGCAATCGTGCGGGTCGGTCGAAGTTATCGCTGTATGGCTCCGGATCGACGTCGATCTCACCCTCCTCCTCGAGGATTTCGGCGTAGAGCACATACGAGCCGCCGCCGAAGTTGACGACGTTCAGGACGTTTATGTCCTCGCGCAGCTCTTCGTCTGAGAGTTGCAAGCTCTCACAAAGCTCCGCGATCTTCACACGCTCGCTACGCCTGCCTGCGTGGATCAGGATGCTCGCCAGCGTCACCAGCCGTGCAAAGCGCTCCGGGCGAATCGCGGCTTCGGCTTGGGGGTCACGCTCAACCGCCGCAGCTCGACGGTCCGAGCGCGATGCAGAGGCCGTGGCGGAGCGAGTCGGAGCTCCAAGCGGGGGATCCTCGATGCTAGGCACGCTGTCAGCCAGCTCCTGGCCCTCACTGTGGCGCTCCTCTAGCAATGCCAAGCGCCGCGCAAGTTCCTCGACGAGTACGGGCGGGCCGAGCAGGCGTGCGTTCTCGCCAAGACCCAGCACCCAGGAGACAAGCATCCGGGCACTTGAATAGCTGGTGCGCAGCAGCCGGTCGCCCGGGTTGTGTCCTTCGCCCTCGGCGGATGCCATCTCCCCATAGCGACCGAAGTGGCGTTCGATCTGCCATGCGATGCGCTCAGACAAGAGCACTTCAGCGACACCCTGCTCGTCGCCGAGCTGCCACTCGGCGCGCCCCGCATACTCGCGTGGATCGAAGTCGGCGGGACGCCTGAAGTCGTGCTCTGCCTTGGTGGCATAGGAGACCTTGCCGCGGATGCGCGAGAGCCGAAATACCCTGATCTGCTCACGCTCGTGCGCATAGCCGAGCAGGTAGAACTCCCCTCCCTGGAACAGCAGGTGATAGGGATCGACACGCCGTGAACCAGTCTCGTCACGCGCCATCGTGTAGTACTCAAAAGTGATCGTCTTATTGCGAAAGATCGCCGTCTCGATCTTGGCCAGGCGAATCGAAAGCTCGTGACCACCGGCCGATGCGGTGATGCCAAGCGCCGCCGAGCGCTGCTCGGGCGCCCGCAGCGGGCTTGGGCGCCCCCAGGTGATCTGCTGTAGCGCAAGCCGCAGCGGCTCGGCGTAGGCGAACTCCCCGTCGAGCAGATGCAGCGCCGCCTGCAGCGCCGCCAGCTCTTCGTCTGAGAACTCGATTGCCGGCAGGTGGAAGTTCTCAGGGCGCAGCGAATAGTTCTCCTGCTCGGCGGCGCCGTCGGCGGGCCGGTCGACGGTGAGCTGGATGCGCAGCGACTCGAGCTCCGAGCGATCGGCGTAGAAGCGACGCGCAAACGCGTCCTCGTTCATGCCGCTGTAGCCCTCCACGTCGCGTCGAATCTCAAGCGCCGTGACCGGCCGGCGCTCGGCCATCAGGTATGAGATCAACGACAACTGGCGGATCAGCTTCTCGGTGTCCTTGGCCATCCACCTAAGAAGATAGAACCCAGTGGCGAGACGTATTCGCCCGGTGGCCGAGCCGCGCGCAAATTGCGGCTTTTACAGGCGTGCGTGGAAGACGTTCTAGGCGGCTTCGCGTGCTGACTCTTCGACGGGCTCGGGCTGCTCACGCGAGTTGAACCACGCACCAGATCCGATCGCGCGGTCGAAGTTTGACCAGCGCGCCCCCGGCGATAGCTCCTTCTCTATGCGATCGAAGCTGCCAAGGCGTCCGCCGAGATTGTCGATCATGTGCACGAGCGTGGCCTCACGGGTGCACGGCGTCACAGGACTGCCGTGCTCGAGCGAGCCATGGTGGGAGAGGATGATGTGCAGAACCGACCAAGCAAGCTCCCGCGGGAAGCCCTCGATGTCCTCGATCGTGCGGCGGATGCGGTAATAGCCGAGCGGTATCTCGCCGTGTAGCCGCCCCAGATCTGTGAGATCGATGCTTTGCGCATCGTCGGTGTAGGCGTCGAGCTTGCCAATGTCGTGCAGCAGCGCGCCCGTCACCGCGACGTCGCGGTCGATCCCGGGAAAAGTTGCCGAGATGGCGCTAACGCCTTGGGCTACCCCAAGGCAGTGCTCAAGCAGCCCGTGACGATAGGCCTGGTGGTAGTACTTGGCGGCCGGTGCTCCTTGGAAGCGCGCCCATAGCGATGAGCCTTCGCCGAACACCTGCTCAAGCAGAGTGCTGAGATGTGGGTTACGTACGGTCCCGAGCAGCTCGCGCAGGTCTGCCTCCATCTGCTCGGGGGAACGTGGCGGCCCGTCGAGCAGATCCTCAAGCGCGAAGCTTCCTGGCTCAGCGGAGGTGAGCCTACGGAGGTTTATCTGCGGCCCGAAACGCGGATGCACGGTGTAGCGGCCGGTCACATGCACCGCAGCGCCCTGCGTAGCCAGGCGCTCCATCTCGACGATCTCCTCCCATACCATCGAGACCACCGCGCCCGTACGGTCGCCCAATTGCAGGCGCAGGTACTCGCCGCCGTCCCGGCGCGAGCGGCGCTCGATTGCGCGCACCAGCAGGACCTGGTCGATCTCCACACCGTCAGTGAGCTCGTTGACGAGCATGCTTTGGAAGGTAGAGCGAAGTGCGGACGGTACGCGGCGGGGAGATCGGAGAGGTTCGCCGGTGAAGGCGAAAGGCGGTGCACGGAAACAGGGGGTGTAACGCGACACCAAGAAATGGCGCACCGCACAGCGGCCGGCCAGTGGGGGCGCCGGCCACCCGTATGGCGCACCGGCACAGCCGCAAGCGCGGCCGACTGCCCTAAGGCTCGAGGCGGTTCGGACCGCGGTACAGGAACGTGACCTCACGCACGTTGTCCTGCCCGAGCATCTGCATCAGCAGGCGCGTCAAGCCGAAGCCGAAGCCGCCGTGTGGCGGGGCGCCGTAGCGGAAGAAGTCGAGGTAGTACTGGATCGACTCGACCTCGACCTTCTTCTCGTGCGCTTGAGTCAGGAGCTGCTCATAGCGGTGCTCACGTTGCGCCCCCGTGGTGAGCTCGATACCGCGCCAAAGCAGGTCAAAGCTCTTGGTAAGCGTCGGCCGATCCTCGTGACGCATGTGGTAAAAAGGCCGCACCGAAGTCGGGTAGTCGGTGACGAAGACGAACTCGCTTCCCGACTGCTCGGCAATGATCGCCGATAGCGCCCGCTCGCTTGGCGGATCGAGGTCGTGATCAGGGCCGGGCACGTCATGGCCGTGCTCTGCCAACAGCGCCTTTGCGTCGGCGAGCGTGATGCGCGGGAAGGGCAGCGACGGCCCACCCACCCCGCCAACCTCGACGCCAAAGGTGCTCGTTATCTGCTCGCCATGCTCGCGAGCCACGACGGCGAGCACGTGCGCAAGCCAGCGCTCCTCGAAGGCCATCACGTCCTCGTGCGAGTCGATCCAGGCTATCTCGACGTCGACGCTCGTGAACTCGGTGTCGTGGCGCGAGGTGAACGACGGGTTGGCGCGGAACACCGGCCCGATCTCAAACACCTTGCCGAAGCCTCCGGCCATCGCCATCTGCTTGTAGAACTGCGGGGACTGGGCCAGATAGGCCATGCGCTCGAAGTAGTCGACCTTGAACAGCTCGGCTCCGGACTCGCTGGCCGAGCCCATCAGCTTTGGCGTGTGGATCTCTATGAATTTTTGTTCGTGCCAGTACTCGCGCATCGCGTGCTCCACGGTCGACTGCACTTCGAAGATCAGGCGCCTGTCGGGACGGCGTAGATCGAGGTAGCGCCAGTCGATGCGCTTGTCCAAGGCCGAGTCGGGCGTGATAGGAAGTTCGGGCTCGGCGGGCGAATCGACGGTCAGGGACGCAAGCTGGATCTCAAGGCCGCCCAACTTCACGCGCTCGTCAGCCACCACGAGCCCGGTGACCGTGATCGTCGACTCCGGCGTGAGCGCAGAGATCGCCTCGTTGAGCTCGCTCGGCTGCTCTTCCTTGCCAAGGATCAGCTGGGCAAGACCGGTTTCGTCGCGCAGCACCACGAACTGCATACGCTTCTGGTCGCGGATGGCGTGCACCCACCCGCGGAGCTCGACGGTCTCCTGCACATGAGATTTGAGGTCGGCTATCGAGGTGCGCGCCACGGGGACGGCAATGCTATTGCAGCGCTGGCCCCGCCGGCTGGTCGGCCCGTAGATCCTCCACCCGCACCTCACGCGAATCGCGCTCGGAGCAATGGGTTGGACAGTAAACCCCGCGTACCCCTCCGTCGCTCAACCCGTATGCAAGCCACACGCCGTGGCGCCAAGTGAAGTTGAAGAAGCCTTCGACGGCGCCGTTGCGGCCCATCTCACGATGCCATGCCTTGACGACGACGCTCGCTGGAATTCGCGCCCGGCAGTCGCGATCGTAATGTGGATAGCCGCTCCACACGCACTTCATTGGCTCTAGCGAGGTCTCGGAGGACTGAACCTCGACTGGACGCGGCTGGTCTGACAGTTGGCGAAGCGGCTCGCTGGGTTGTGGCTGTGGCGTCATCGGTCCGTCTCAGACGACGCGCAGTCGTCATTTGTGCCTACGAGGTTTCTACGGAGGTCTACGGCAGTCCTTCCTGGAAGGATACATCCACCTGTCCGCATTGGACGATCGTTCTAGACACAAAATGCAGCAACCGACAGGAGTGACATGACCGACGCCGAACGAGCCTGAGCCTCCCTACCACCTCTTCCTTGACATAGAGGAGGTCGCGCCCACGACCAGCGCGCTGCGCCTGTTGATCGCAGACGAGGCCCACGAGCCAGGGATCCGAGGGCTGGCACGCGAGGTGATCGCGAGCTTGGACGCCGAGCCAGACGAGCGCGGCAAGCTGACCGTGACGCTCAACCCTGGACAGATGAAGATCACCCATACCGCATTGAAGCTGCTGCTCGGAGACCTGCAACGCGGACAGGCCGATGAGCGCGAGATCCTGCGACACGTCATTGACAAGCTGCCCGACGAGCACACGATGCGGGCGATCCTGCTGCCTTAAGCCGGTTAGGCTTAGCTCGCCTTGAGCACTGGCCAACCCCTAAACGCCGACGAGCTGCGGTCGAGCTTTCTCGACTTCTTCGTCGCGCGCGATCACAGGCTGACGAGCTCAGCCAGCCTGGTGCCCGAGCATCCCGCTGCGCCGTTGTTCACAAACGCCGGCATGGTCCAGTTCCTGCCGGTGTTCTTCGGCGAAGAGCCGCCGCTGTCGCCGCGCGCCACCTCGGCGCAGAAGTGCCTGCGCGTACGCGGCAAGCACGACGACATCGAGATCGTGGGGCGCAGCACACGCCACCTGACGTTCTTCGAGATGCTCGGGAACTTCAGCTTCGGCGACTACTTCAAGGAAGGCGCGATCCAATACGCCTGGGAATTTCTGACCGAGACGCTTGGCCTCGAGGGCGAGCGTCTGTGGGCCACCGTGCACTCAAGCGACGACGAGGCGGCTCAGATCTGGCAGGAGCTTATTGGCCTGCCGGCGGAGCGCATCCAGCGCATGGGCGAGGACAACTTCTGGGAGATGGGCGCCACTGGACCCTGTGGGCCCTCCTCGGAGATCTTCTACGACAAGGGACCCGAGCACGGGGCCGAGGGCGGTCCTGCACGCGGCGGCGAGGAACGCTATGTGGAGATCTGGAACCTGGTGTTCATGGAATCCAACCGCCTGGAAGACGGCAGCTTGACGGCGCTACCCAAGCGCAACATCGACACCGGCGCCGGGCTCGAGCGCATCCTGCCAATCGTGCAAGGCACCTCCTCCGTGTTCGACACCGACGTGTTGCGCCGCCTGATCGGCTCAGCCGAGGAGCTCACGCGCAGCGTCTACGGGCGCGAGCAGGAGGATGACGTGAGCTTGCGCATCCTGGCCGACCACGCGCGCGCCGTCACGTTCATGCTCGCCGACGGCGTCGTGCCATCGAACCTGGAGCGCGGCTACGTGCTGCGACGCATCATCCGCCGCGCGATCCGCCACGGCCAGCGGGTAGGCGCGCGCGAGGGGATGATGGCGACGATGGCTGCCTCAGTGACAGAGGTGATGGGAGGCGCATACCCCGAGCTCGGCCGCTCGCTTGGCATGGTCAGCGACATTCTTGGAGCGCGAGGAGCACCGATTCATGGAGACGCTCAGTCTCGGCCTGGGCATGTTGGAGGAGCTGATAACGGATGGCGTGCCCGTGATCTCCGGGAGTGACGCCTTCAGGTTGCACGACACCTACGGGTTCCCGGTCGAGCTGACGGCCGAAATCGCCGCCGAGCGAAAAGTCGGCTTGGACATGGAGGGCTTCGAGCAGGCGATGGCACATCAGCGCGAGCTTGCGCGCAGCGCCGCCGGGGGTGGAGGCGGCGACGAGCTGCAGAGCCAGGCGGCGAGCCGACTTGTCACGGAGCTTGCTGGGCTCGACCCGACAGAGTTCCTCGGCTATGAGCAGCTGGAAGCACAGAGCAAGCTCTTGCGCGTGCTCAAGGCCGAGAGCGAGGACTCGGAGCATCCGACACTTGAAGTGTTTGCTGAGCGGACTCCCTTCTATGCCGAAAGCGGCGGGCAGGTGGGAGACACAGGCACGATCGAGAGCGAGACCGGCACGGCGCGCGTGATCGATACCGACAAGCCACTGGAGGGGATCATCCGCCACCGCGCTCGGCTGGAGAGCGGCACGCTCGTGGAGGGCCAGGAGGCGACGCTGCGCGTCGACGAAGGACCGGCGCGAGGCGATCCGCCGCAGCCACACCGCGACCCACCTGCTGCACTGGGCGCTGCGCACCACGTTCGGCTCACAACTGCAACAGCAGGGCTCGCTCGTAGAGCCTGACTACCTGCGCTTCGACTTCAACCACCACTCGCAGCTCAGCGATGAGGACATTGCGCGGATCGAAGAGCTTGTGATCGGCGACATCCTCAGCGACGAGCCCGTGCAGACGACCGAGAGCACGCTCGAGGCCGCACGCGCCGAGGGGGCGATGTCGTTCTTCGGGGACAAGTACGGAGAGATCGTGCGCGTGGTGCGCGCGGGCGAGCACTCGGTCGAGCTGTGCGGCGGCACGCATGTGCCGGCACTCGGGCGCATCGGTGGCTTCGTCGTGCGCAGCGAGTCCTCCGTTGGCGCCAACCTACGCCGCATCGAGGCGCTGACCGGCAAGGCTGCGCATGAGGATCACCGCCGCACACGCGGGCTTTTGCACACGGTGGCCGAGTCGCTGCATGTCACTCCGGACTCGGTGCCGGAGGCGATAGCCCGCCTGCAGAGCACACTCAGCCAGGAGGAACGCCAGCGCAAGGCGCTGGCCGCCAGCGCGGACCGCGAACTGGCAGCATCCCTTGCGGACTCTGCCGTCGAGGGCAGTGTGGTGGCACGCTTGGACGATCGCGACCAGCAAGCACTGCGAACGATCGCGGCGGAACTTGTGGCGCGGCCCGACATCCGCGCCGTGGGTCTGATCGGCTCACCCGACGGCGAGGCCGTCGCGCTCGCCGTGGCATTCGCGGAGGACTCCGGCGACGCGCCTGCTGTTGTGCGCGCTGTGGCCAAGCTCGTCGGTGGTGGCGGTGGTGGCAAGGATCGTCGACTCGCTGTAGGTGGCGGGCGCACCGTAACCGCGATCGACGGCGCACTCGATCCGCTGCGGGAGGCACTCGCCGGGCCGCGTTGAGCGCCTGTCCATAATGGAGCCGTCACTGGACGATGTGTTGGAGAAGGCCGCCCAACTGCAAGAATTTATCCCCGGCGCCGTTCTGGTGGGGAGCCTGTAGCGGCGCTTTATGCACATTCACCGCCCCCACGGCCTCTATATGTGCCTGGCGCCCTTCTTTGGGCCCGAGCGTGCGAGCGAGTTCGTGGCGAGCAAGGTGGGCGAGCAACCCGCTGCTTGTGTGCCCTGAACAGCGCTAAAGCATCTCATGCGCTGTCCCGTCTTTCATTGGAGGCGATGGCTTCGAGGAGTCTGCGCAGCTCTGCTCGGGTGCGTCGCGCGTTCAAACGCTGATCGGGTTCGCGGGCGATCGCCATCGCGGCTTCGCACATGGCTCCGAACAGTAGGTTCGCAAGGGGGTCTATGGGACGGGCGGCGATCGAGCCCTCGTCCATCGCGCGCTTCAGGGCTGCCTTCAGCAGCTTGAGTGACGTGTTGTTCTCGATTTCGCGCATCGTCTCCCAACCGAGTGCGGTCGGAGCGTCCAGAAGCGTGATGCGCTGGATACCAGGGTCGAGGCTGACATCGAGGAAAGCCTCGCACGCGACCTGCAAGCTGCCCCAAGAGTTTCGAGTGGGCTTCTTGGAGGCACGATCTTCGACCATCGCGATCATCCGCTGAAGCTCCTGTTCGTAGACGGCACGAAAGAGGTCTTTCTTGCTGGCGAAGTGGTGGTAGAGGGCGCCCTTGGTTAGCCCTGCGCGCGCGACCACCTCATCGAGCGAGGTCGCCGCGTAGCCATCACGAGCGAGCAGTTCGCGGGCGCCACTAAGTAGTCCGGCGACGGTTGTCTGTGTTCGTTCGGCCTGGGTCCGGGAGGGCATACGGGCCGAGGATATCGACCCAGGCATTTTTATATACCTGTAGTATGTTATTTCATACTGCAAGTATGTATCCGGAAAGGAGCCCTACCATGAGCACAAGCATCGAGTCGAACGTCGAGCAGGCATTGAAGTCCTATGCCGAGGCCAAGAACCGCCACGACGTGCCCGCGGTCCTCGCGCTCTGCCATCCCGAATGCTCCTACGAGAGCATCGGCCTCCCCGATCGTGTCCAGGGACACGAGGCCCTCACCTCCTTCTACGCCCAGCTCTTCGACCTGTTGCCCGACTATCGCGGAGAGTTCGACGGACAGGCGATCAACGGGGACACCGCCGTGGTCTGGGGCCGCTTCTCGGGGACTATCTCCTCCGCCGCTCTCGGCCAGCAAGCCATCGGTTGCCGCATCGACGTTCCCGTTACGTTCATCTGCACCTTCCGCGACGGACTCGTCTACCGCGACACCGGCTACTTCGACGCCTCAACCGTCTACCGACAAGCGGGCCTGCCAGTCCCACCACTGGACATCTACTCGCGCGCAGCCAGCTTCGTCGATCGCTTTGCCGCCCATTGGGCGGACCCCAAGCCAGATGACTTCCGCGACCTGCTGCACCCCGACACCGTCAACTTCTATCCCGGGATGACCGAGCCACAGGGCCCCGAGGGGATCATCACGTGGCTGAGTAACGCTGTGCAGATGTTCCCCGACATCGCCCTAAGCGTCACCCGATGGGCCGTCGATCGAGATGCCGTCCTGATCGAGCTCGACGGCTCCGCAACGATCAACGGGCGTAAGCTGCACTGGGGAGCAGCCGACCGCTTCACGCTGACTGGCGACCGCTGCATCGAGGGACGCTCCTACTTCGACACCCGACCACTCATAGAAGCCCTCCAAGCGCCCGCGTCCTCGACAGAGTGACCGGTCACCGTCGGTGGGCAGAGTCAGGCTAGAGCATCTGTCGGAGCCATATCTGCTGCGAGCTTTTGCGTCGCACTTTGCCCGCTCTTCTTGGGCTGCTTCTTACACGCTCTCAAAGCCGCTCGAGCGATCCGTGCCAGACCGTCCCCCTCACCACCATATGTCTTACCGATACGCTCACACGCCTCACCGGCGATCCGCTCGAAGCTCGCGAGCATGCACGCTTGCTTAGAGCCAAAGCACTCATAGAACTTGCGCCTGGACACCCCGGCGAACGCGATCAAATCCGCGACCCGCGTATCCGCATAACCTCTTTCCGTCACGAGCTCCACCGTCGCGGCATGCAAACGCGCGCGCTGATCCTGCTCCACCTCCTCACGCGAGCGGCCACTCGGACCGGGTGGCAACTTACGCATAACCGAGCCACCACGACCCAGCATTTGCGTTTTCAACACCCACGATCAACTCCCGCAGAAACACCGCCGCGGACCCCGATACGTCCTCAGACTCCCTCGCCGACCCACCGCTTGTTCACCCGCACCGTCTTATTTTCGCTTTCTCCGCTGCTTGACTTTGGTCTTGTGGGCGCGTGGGCAACCGGTTACCGCGATCGGTGTGCTTTGGTGTAGTACTGCCCCGTTCTGTCCCGTGAACGCCGTCGGCATCGCCAATTTCGCCTTGCACAGGTTCCCGTTCGCAGCGAGCGCCGGATACTTGCCCTGCGGAAGGTTCAATTCGAAGCTGCCGACCGGCACGTCTGGGACGGTCTTGAACGTGCTGCTGGTGACGTTTGTCTTGGGATTGATGAACGTGCTGCCGACCAAATCGACGCTCACGCCGTAACCCTGGAGCACAACGATCAAGCTCGGGAACGCTTCACCACCATGACTCACGAAATACGCAGGGCCTTCGAGTGGCACAGGGAGAACCGGCGTGATCGCCTTCGCATGACCCACGATCGACGCCGCGGGACATCCCGCCGGGTTCGCTTCGAACGTAGCCGCCGGACACGCCTTCTGCAACGTCTTCAACTGTGAAGGCAGCTGCTTGGGCAGATCGACCTTCACGCTCGCGATATTCGCGTCATAAGGACCAGAGGGGTAGGTCAGCTTCACGTGCAAGCTCGCACCCCGCGCCCGCGACGTTTTACCCGCCGTTGAGACCGTCAACTTCGGCTTGAACGCAAGCGTCGCACAATTGGTTACCTGAAACGGTGTAGAGACCGCCGCGCTCGCGCCTTCGCTACTCGACAACACCCCCGTGATCGCCAGTTTCCCGCAATTCGTCGGGTTGAACGTAAAGCCCGGCCGGTTGATCGTCACATTCACGTGCTTTATCTGCAAAGGGATTCCATCCAGGATATGCGGGATCGCGTACGGACCAGACGGATCGGTCGTGATCGTCAGCGCCGCCGTCTGCGGGTTGACTTCGATCTTCGCGCGCACGATCACGTTGCCGAGGTTGAACGGTCCCGCAACCGCCGGGTTGACGATCGACAGGCCGTAGGGAGCGCCGGCATAGGGGCCGGTGATGTACACCCTGCCGCCCGTAACGCTGAACGGGTCGCCGCCGAGCCCGACACTGACGATCGTTTCTCCGATCAAGCTTTCCGGACCGCACGTACCTAGATCTGCCTGCGGTTCCCCGCACAGCTTCACCGAAGAGAGCTTTCCGAGCAATCCCGGCGGCATCTGCAAGCGCACACTCTGAAGGTTCTGCTGGCCGTCTTCGCGGTTAAACGTCGTCGTGAACGGGCTGTAGCCACCCGCCTGGATGCTTGTCGTGCCACCCGTCAACGAGGGTGTGAACGGCAACGGGTCCTGACAAGGAGTGCCATTTGGGCCCGAGGTGACGGCAAAGCTCGAGGACGAGCCAACCGGTTCGTTGCCAGACCACGGCGCGATCGAGGCGTTTGTCGTGTATGTCCCGCACAGCGCTGGGGTTGAGAGTGGCGCGCGCGCGGTGCCGAAGAAATGCAGGTTCAGTTCTTCGAAAGGAAGCTGCGGCGTATTCTCAAACGTCGAGACCAGCTGCCCCGTGACCGGATCGGGGCTGACCTGTCCGGCGAGCTTGACGCGGATGCCCGCCACCGGGTCTTCGGCGATCAGATACAGCGCGATCAGGCTCCCGAACGGGTTGGCATCCTGCGCGGCGAGGTAGGCAGCGCCGACCAGCGGGTTCGGTAGCAGCGGCGTGTGGATTTCCACCGTCCCGACCTTGGATGCTTCCGGGCAGGCCACCAGACCGGCCGAGAAAAGGTTCGTCTGGCTCTGCGGATCGACTCTTTCGAAGCCCACCTGTTCTGTCGAGCACGCCTGCAGGCCGTCGGCGGCCGCTGGATTCAACGCGACGCCCGCGGGCAGCGTCACGGTGGTGTCCTTCACGTCGGACTCCGCGAGACCCGTCGGATTCAAGGTCGTTTCCTGGGGCACGTGTATCGCGACCGTCAACCCCGTCGGCGTGCTGGCGGCGTTCCCGTCCGGAGCGACGCTGATCGACGGCTCGAAGTCAAGCCGGTTGCAGCCAACCATCCCGAAGGGTTCGCCCTGCGCGTTGGTGAAGCTGTATTCGGCGCTCTTGAATGCGCCCGGTTCTGCCCAGGAGTCGGCTTCCACGCTCGTGCGCGGCGGCGCACCACACGACGTCGGCAGCGTCAAAAACGGTGTCGGGTGCAGGCTTGGCGGGGGCTGATCTTCACCACAGCTGCCGCGGCCGAGCGCGCCTTCGTCCAGACAGTTCCAGCCGCGCGACTGGTTGTGGCGCTGGTCGCCTGGGGACCCCCAAAATGTGACCTGGCTCGCTATGAACCCCAGCGCCTCGGAGATGTCGTTGACGCTCACGGTCACGCCGTAGTCACTGCCGGCGCGCACGGAGGTGTCGAGGATCACCGGCGTGTGGAAGATCTCAAAACCAAAGCGCGCAGGCTCGCCTATTGCGGGCGTGAGATTGAACAGCGGAACGGAGGCGACGAGGTCGTTGCCCTCCTCGGTAAACTCACTCAATGCCACGCCGACCACAGTGTTGTTCGGACACTCGTTGGCCTCTTCCTCATATGTCGAGAACTGGTTGTCGCTACACTGGGGCAGCACGTTGGCATTGCCGATCACGCCAGGCGGGAGGTTAAAGCGGAGATCCTTCGTCAGCGCCGCCGGTTCTCCGGATTTCTGTGAGTTTTCGATGCGATTCAGCGTGAGCGTGCTCGTCAGCTGGAACGGGTGCGAGCCCGCCTGCGCGTCGGTCGAACCGTCTTCGCTGCTGGCGTCCAGTTCATATTTTTCGATGCCAAAGCTCGTTGGGGGCGAATTAACCTCCACCGGAGCGCTGGTCGTCGCGGAGCGCGCTCCGCCGCCGACGATATTCGCTCTATTTTCGAGAGCCGCGGCAGCGTTCCCGTCCGCTGCGACATGGATATTGACCACCACCGGTTCGTAAGGCTCCACCGCCTTTTCGTACAGACACCGCAAATGTTGGAGCGTGCAACTCATTTCGTGCGGGATCTGCCCGAATCCACCCACCTCACCCGAGATCGAGGTCGCGGTCAGACCGTCCGGCAGCGTGTCGGCAACCGTGATCGGACTGGCGGCGCCTTCCGCCGTCGCATCGCCGAGATTGCTGACCGTCACAACCAGTTCGCCCTCGCCGCCCGCCGGGATATTGCGCGGCGCAGATGCCGACCTGATCCTCCACACGGGTGTTTCCGCGAACGCCGGGGCGACGTCCGCCAGCGCGACCAGCAGCGTGCAAGCCGCCACGACCGCGCCGATGCACCATACCCGTGTTCTCCCGCCTGAGATCATCCCCAACCCCCTCATCGCTTTGCTCCGCCACTCGGTTTCTTCGCTGTCTTGCCGCGTCTTGCCCGCTTGCGTTTGTGGCGCTCGCTCTTCTTATGCTTGTGCTTGGGCTTGTGCTTCTTTACCTTGGCGCTCGGCGCCGGCGGCGCGAGATTGCCCGCACCAGAGAACGTCGCGCTTGCCGGCGAGCCGAAAATCGCCGGCTGCGGCGAGGGAGACGGCTTGCATGAGTCCCCGGTGGTACACGGCGGCGGTGCGACCGGCGCCACCGCCGGGCACGGTTCGCTTGCGCTGCATACGTGCGCATCGTACATGTCAAAGCTGTCGTCGAAGTCTTCTCCTACCAGCTTGTCGCGCGTGATGAAGAACGCGTCTTCACCGTTTACGCTCGCGTCCATGAAGATCGAGTCCGCGCTGCCTGTCCCGGCCGAGATCAGCGACACGCACCCACTTTCGAGCTCGCAGGTGCCAGTGCCTTCCGGCTCGTACTCGTACACGTCCTCCCTGCCGTTGGTGTCATGCGGGACGAGTGCGTCGCTGCTGTCGAAGAACAGGCGCCCGCTGTCGGACAGCTCACGCGATTGGTACAGCGCCTTGTGGGTTTCCTCTTCGGTCCATCCGCGGATCGCTCCGGCCAGCCATTGCTGTTCCCAGGCGCCTTGAATGTCCATCGGAATCGGTTCTTTATCTTCTTGGTTGTAGTCCGCTTCCCCCACTGGCTGAGCGCCTGTCGGGTTGCAGGACACGCACGCCAAATGCCCGCTGCCGGAGTCGTAGAGGTAAACCTCCACGTCGGGCTGGCCGCTGTTGGCATCATGGTTGTCATAACCGGTCGGGCTCGCGCTCGACATAAACGCCAAGTAGCTACCGTCGGGCGAAACCTGGGAAGTGACCTCGCCCAGGTCCGGATCTCGCCCTCCCCAATCCGGGACGTCGCCGCTTGCCAACGTGGCGATGAAAGCTGGCGTCCACGACCCGCCGTTGTCGCGCAGCATGTACAGGTTGTTGGCGCCATTGGTCGCGCCCTGTTTGAGAACTGCATGCGCGACGAAATAGAGCACCGAGCCGTCTTCGCTGGCACCGACCACGCCCTGCACCTGGGCGTTGCCGGGTGTGAGCTGCGTGCGTTCGCCGCTGTTGAGATCGAACTCGAAAAGACGGCTTTCATCTTCTTCGCCTATTCGTTCTCTTTGCAAGAAAAAGACGCGCGAGCCGTCGCTGCTCGCTATCTGGAATTCTCCCTTACCCGCCAGCACGGTCTTGCCGATGTTCGTCTCGCGTATATAGATATCTGCGTTTCCTTCGCTTTCTTCGCTCGCGTTGTCAGTCCAGATAACACGTGAGCCGTCGTTGGATACCGCGTGCCGCGCGTTGCGGCTTTCGTATCCGCCGAGGCCGGCTTCGCCGTCTGTCACTGCGCCGTTCGTCGGTGGTCCTTCGGGGAGGACATTGACTAGCTGCAATTTGCCTTGCGTCCAGTAATACAGATTAGGCTCCCGCGCGTTATGAGCGTTTAGCGCATTTGCCGTCAACGCCTGATAGGAGACGAAAGCCGCGTGGCTGAGATCCGGTGAGGCGCCTACTATCTGCAGCTGTTCTGATTTCTTCAGAGGCAGCGAGGTGATCAGCGGTTCGTAGCTGCCATCTTCCGCGCTCCACCGATAGATGTTTTGTTTTTCAGGCGCCGCTTGCGGCGAGAGCGGCGTGGTGCCTTCGGGCCTGACCAGGCCGGACGACAGGTCGGGTGAGAACAGCTTGTACTCTTCGCCGTGGCCCACTTGTTCCAACGCCGGCTTGGTGTGAGGTGTTGTGATGTCCCGCGAGGACCAGCCGCCTGCGATGGAGCGCGTCGAGATGACCTGCGTGCCCGACGTATTCCCCTGCGCGCCGGCGCCGGCCGGACCACTTGTCAAATACGTGATCCCGCCGCCGTTTTCGGCAGCCTGTACGACGCCACCGTAACCGTCGTAGCGATCGTAGCCGTCGACTTCGGCGCCGTCCTTTTGCGGAGGGGAGACCAGTTCATACTGGCGATTGTCGGGAAGTCCGAACTCGCCCCCGGCCGGCTGCGTCGTGAACACTTTGTCGACACCGAAGACGGTCCCGAGCGGGTTGGTCGCCGCCAGTCGGAAATGGTAGGTGGTGCCCGGCGAGAGACCCTGCAATTCATGGCTGACCGTCGTTTCGCTCGTGCCCGCGCCCGCCTGCCCTTCAGGCGCCGGCGCGCTTGAGCCGTAGGCGGTGCTCGTTCCGTATTCGAAGCGATAGCTCGTGCGACCACCGCCGGGGTTCAGCTGTGCGCTGAGCGTCGCGCTGGTCGACGTCACGCCACTGACCGACTCTTCGAGGACGTTCACGGGGAACGGTGTGAAGAACGTTTCGTCTTCACTGTGCGCTGTGCCGTTCTGATTAGTGACGGCCAACCGGTAATGGTAGGTGGCGCCCTGCTGCAAGCCGCTCAGCTGCGCGCTGACGGCAACCGCGTCTTCGCCGGAGAAGGGAGTCGCTTGCGAGCAGGGGATCGTGTGCGGGTAGACACCTTCTTCGCTGCCCCATTCAAACTCGCAATTCGTGACCGATGTCCCATCCGCGTTCACGGTCCCGTTTAGCGTCGCGCTCGTGGCCTGCAGCCCCGATGCAGGCGCGCTCGTCACTTCCGCCAGCACGACGCTGGGCCCGAAGATGTCGACGCGCTCGGCGACGCCGTCGAGCACGTAGACGTCTCCGCTCAAGTCGCTGACCGCTACGCCGTAGGAGTCGCTGAAGGCCCCTTCGCCGCCCGACACAGGAGACCTGCCCAACAGGCTTCCCGTGGCATTGAACTGGGCGATGTCCGAACCCTCATCCACGTAAAGGTCGTTGTTGGCGGGGTCGACGGCCAGTGTGCTTCCAGTCCCATCTACGACCACGCCGCTCGCGCTCGGCGTCCCGAATTGAGACGCCGCGTACTTGGTAACGGGCCCCGTGGACCAACTGTCGACATAAACATCGCCGGCGGGGTCCGCGGCGATGTTGCAGACTTCCTTGACGCCGACGAGCGAGGAGACGTAATCGCTGTTGGTGACAGGCGCGGATGCAACGAGCGGCGTGTACTTGTTCACGTCGCCTGGGTAAAGGCCGACGTAGACGTTGCCGGCGGAGTCAACCGCCACGCCGCAGGGCTCTCCCCACGGGCCTCCGGCGAGTTCGACTTCGCCGTTCAGTTCCGCAGGGTGGCCGCCGGTTTCCGCCGGCGCACCATCGGCTTCGTAGATGGCTACACCTTTGCCGTTGGCGAAATAGATGTCTCCGTTGACGCTGTCGACGGCGAGCTCTTGTTCGTCGAGACCCTGTGCGCCGACATGCGTGATCGCGTTCGTTTTCAACGCCGAGAAGTCCACCGGTTCACCCGTGGCGTTGAACTTGTAGATAGTGCCTTCTTCAGCGCCTTCGTCATACACGTAGACGTCGCCGCTTGCCTGGTCGACGGCGACGGCCTGGGGATCGGAGAACGTGCCTGCCGCGAACGAGCCGAGAAACTGATGGGTGAGGGTGGCCTGAGCGGTGCTCGTCGCGAGAGATGCGCTCAGCGCCAGCGTGCACAAAATCCCCAAGCCGCCTCCGCAGGCCCTCCTTGCGATGCTGGTGATCCCGATCCTCCTCACCTCAAAAGCGCTGACTCTGCCATCAGAACATCCTTTATCCTTCAACATTTTCAATCCACTCTTACCGTATTTGTGTGTGATTGGGTCCCTTAACGGAGCTGTGCCGGCGAGCCGTTTTGCTCTTGCCCTTGCTCCTGTGTCGAATGAGAAAGACGTGTCAAGAGTTAACATCTGGTACCCGTCCGTGGCCTGATGTGATTCTCCTCATACCGTCTCCCTTTCATCGTCTGGTCCAGCCTGAGGTGTCGCGCAACGCGCTCCGGGGGCGTCAGCCACCAGGCGGCAAACAGTTCATAGAAAGTGCGTCGCGAGACATGCGCGCGCTCTGTGATGTGAATGGCAGAGGCGTTAGCGCAACCCAACTTGTCCACGACGCGCAGCGTCGCGAACAGCAGGCGTGCACGCTGGATCTCGGCCAGTTGCGGAGGTGAACCGCCCGGGGTCGGCAGATGCCACACACGGGCCACCGGCTCACTGCGCATCGCGATCGACCCCCCTGCGCCTCGCCTCAGACGCCCGCACGCCCTCCAAGCCAGCGCTTTCTCAAACCGTCCCTCTACTCGCAAGCTTCCCTCTCCCAGAAACGACAGGACCTCTCCCAAGACCCCCATCAACACATACATGCCCCAGATACCGACAGTCCAATGACAACAGCCGGATATCCGTACCTTCCACCCAGGTGGGTACAAGGAACATCGACGATAATAACCACCACATGACTCTCTGTCAAGTGGTCGTGTTCAAAAATCTGCCCTCGTAGTGCCCTACCGGCCACCGACAAGACGCGCAAGCTTTGGTCTGCCTGTGCGTTCCGCCTCGTACAATCCCGCTCCAGCGAGCGTCAAGAGCAGGGTCACCGCAGGCAGGTAGTAAGGGCACCGGCCGCGAGCTTGCATGGCTGTAGGCGACCCATGTGTGCACCGTGTCGACCGCCTCCTGCTCCTGCGCTGTCGCTCGGGTGCGACCGCGCTCTGATACACCTGCTGCGCCGAGGACGTCCCACTCGGTGGAATCGGCTGCGTCGTCGTGCTCGAGGCCTTGGAGAACCCGAGCGCCCTGCAACCCTCGAGCGCTCGGCCCGCCCTCTCCAGGGCTGACGTAGGCCGCGGAACAAACTAATCAGATCCAGACGTCTTCGCTGAAGCCGTCGGTGCAATCGCGCCCGGCGTGGATCAGGTCACTGTAAACCAAACGATGATTTGGTAATGTCCTTCGTAGGAACCGAATGATCGTTTGGATACACGACCTTGGAGGTCCAGATGAGTGTGAGCGAGCAGTGGGACACGATCGTGGTCGGCGGGGGCATCGGCGGGACTACTGCCGCCGCCTATCTCGCGGCCGCCGGGCAGCGCACGCTGCTGCTCGAGCAGTACGACGTCGTGGGGGGCTCCTCGCACGTCTTCCGCCGTAAGGGACAATGGGAGTTCGACGTGGGGATCCACTACCTCGGCAACTGCGGTCCGGGCGGACAGATACCCACGCTGCTGCGCGGCCTCGCGCTGGAGGAGCGGATTGAGTTCGTGGCGATGGACCGTGACGGGTTTGACACAATCGTGCGGCCCGACATGGAACTGCGCGTTCCTGTCGGCTGGGATCGCTACCTGGAAGAGCTGATCGCCGCGTTCCCCGCCGACGAGCGCGGCTTGCGGCGCCTCTTCGGGGTGCTCTACAAGGTGGGGCGCGCGGTCGACCGCAGCCTGACACCCGCCTCGATGGCGGGCAGCTTGCGCTTTGCCCGCGACGCGGGACCGGCGATTCGCTGGGCGATGCGCCCGCTCAGCTCGCTGTTCAGTGCCTGTAATCTGAGCGAGCCGGCGATCTCGGCGATCTCGGCGCACTGCGGCGCCTACGGTTGTCCTGCCGAGCGAGCGCCGGTGGCAATCCACGCCAGCTTCCTCGAGAACTTCGTCGGTGGGGGCGCCTGGTTCCCGCGCGGCGGCGGACAAGTGTTCGCCGCACACCTCGTCGACGTGATCCACGGTCACGGCGGCACGGTGCGCACCAAAGCATCCGTCGAAAGGATCCTGATAGAGGGCGGACGCGCCACCGGGGTACGCCTTACCGACGGCGAGACGATCCGTGCCGCGACCGTCGTCTCCGCGGCGGACATCAAGCGTACCTATATGGAGATGGTCGGCCGCGAGCATCTGCGCCGATCGACCGTGCGCCGGGTCGATCGCTGGCGGATGACCGCTCCCTTCCTCAACCTTTATCTCGGTGTCGAGGTGGACCTGCGCGAGCGCATTCCCAACACCAACTACTACTACGCCCCGACCGTCGATCGCACCAAGCGGCTGTTTGCGGAGATCGTGGATGGAGGCTCCCGCCCACGCGCGGAGTGGCTCGCCGATGTGGCTCGCAACATGCCCGCGTTCGTGCATTGCTCGACCATCAAGGATCCCGACAATCCGCGCGTGGCGCCGCCGGGGTGCTCCTCGCTCGAGATCATGACCGCCGTGCCGTCAACACCCCGGCTGTGGTCGAGCCACGGGGCGGGTGAGCGCTATCGGCGCGACCCCGAATACCTGGAGCTCAAGGAACAGTTGGCCGCCACGCTGCTGGATCGTGCGGAGGGGGCGATCCCCTGCTTGAAGGGGAAGGTGGCTTGGCAGGAGCTCTCCACACCACTCACGCATGAGCGCTACACCCGCAGCACCGGGGGCGCGACCTATGGCTTGGAGCCCAACACGCGGCAGTTCGGCCCGCTACGGCCCCGGTGTCGCACCGAGATAGACGGGCTCTTCCTCGCCGGCGCCGCACTCGCTTGGGGACCCGGGATCGAGGGCACGATGCTCAGTGGATTGCACGCCGCCGCCGCGGCCTCCAACCGCGACCTCGTCAGCGAGGTGCATGCCGGGGGGGTGATCGCCGACCCCTCGCGGCTGAGCGAGCCGAGCCCCGACTGGGATCCCCTCATGGCTTGCAAGCGACTCGCGGTGAAGAAGCCCAAGCCGGCGCTGGTTTGAGCTACTGCGGATAGAGGCGTGAAAGCGCGTGCAGCACGCGCCCCGGGCCGTCGAGCGGGCGGGGGCGCCAAGGCACGCCCCGCAGTTGTGCCTGGGCGTGATCGAAGCAGTCTTCGATCGCGAGGGCATGGAGGCGCCCCAACACAAGTGGCCAAGCCACCCTCAGCCAACCGCGCGGTTCGCCAAGCGTCACATGGCTCAACAGCGTGCCTCCGTCACAGGGCGCCACCTCAAACCAGTGGCACCCGGCGAATAGGCGCGGGTCGAAGCGAAAGCACACTCGGCGTCCCGGCTCGTAGTCGCAAACCTCATAGCCGATCGGCCCATGGCCCCCTCTTGTGCCGACTTCGAGCGGGCCGTCCAGGCGAATCGGCGGCCAGCGAGCCGTTGGCCAGAGCCTGTCGTCCTCGCCGGCGAGGCTGTCCAGCAGAGCTCCGACAGCGAGCGGGTCGGCGTCCAACCCCCGCTCGTAGGTCATGTAGATGGGCTGGAACACGGGTGGCGTCAGCTCTCACCTCGACAGCCACACGCCGATTGGGTCACCGACGCGGGTCAACCAGTGCATAGGCTTTGCCAGCAAGCTCATCAGCAGTGCCTTGATGGAGCTGTGCTGTCGGGCCAGCTTCGGGACCAGCGTGGCGGTCAGGGCGGTCTGGCCCAGTAGGGGCCTGAACCAGAATGTCACCTCGACGATCTTCGCGTGCTCGTCCAGGCGAACGATCGTCGCCTCCTGCACCCCTACGCCGGCCACCTCGGCGTCGTACACAAGCGCCCTCACGCGCTCGTCCCCGATGTCGTCGGTGTAGCGAATATTCTCGACCGTCGCAAACACCGCGCGCATGAGCGCGCGCACGTCATCGTGACCGCGAAAGTCCGTGCGGTTCGTGAGTGGCGAGTGAATAACGATCTGTGGGGAGAGCGTCGCCATGAAACTCTCGATGTCCCGCGCTTCGGCGGCAGCCCGCCACTGAGCCGTCGTCGCCGCGGCCTCTGAAACGACTTCGTCCTTCGCCTGCGCTGTTCCCATCACTGCCTCCTGTTTTGTCGGGTTCACAAGAGCCGGCGTCGAGCGCCGCCTACCATCGCTGCCAGCGCACAACCTCGGTGGGCGGCCTGCGACGCACGGGCCCGAACTTGCCCTTCGGCCAACCGATCGGCACTAGGGCGAAGGTATGGACGTGGCGGGGGATGCCGAGCACCCGCTTGAACCGCGACTCCAGCAACAGATGGAAGGTTGTGAGGGTTGCGCCCAGCCCGAGCGCCCTAGCGGTCAACAAGAGGTTCTGCACGCCCGGGTAGACGCTCGCGGCTTCGGCCATGTCCCCAGCCCTGCCGGCGCTCGCCAGCGCCGCCAAGCCATCGCTGGGGCCGAGCGTCGCGAACCGGCGCAGCAACTCCGGCGCCCGCCGCAGCAGGGCCTTGCGTTGCCAGCCAAGGTCGTAGCAGGCAAGGAGCACGGCGGGTATCTCGGCGAAGTGGTCGCGTTGGTATGCCGCAGCCTTCATCATCCGCTCCAGGGCTTGCGCGTCCCCTCGCTGCGCGGAAACCTTGGCGACGGTGTCTCTATACAACTCAAAGCAGCACGACCACAACTCGGCCAGACGCTGCATCTGTTCCCGGTCGGTGACGATCAGCCATGTGTATGCCTGAGCGTTCGACGCGCTTGGCGCCCAGGTGGCGGCTTGCACGAGCTCTTCGAGCAGCTCGCGATCGACCGGGTCGGGGCGTAGCCGGCGAATCGCGCGCATCGTGCTCATCACCTCCGCCAGGGGAGCATCGAGCCCGAAGGCCAGCTCCCCGCCGGCCTCGCTCTGGCTCGATCGCCGCGTGAGCGCCTCACTCATCGAGAGCTCTCGCCGGGCTGTCGAAGTAGTCGCCGTGGAAGCCGAAGGGAATGTTGTGGGGGACCTGCGCTCGCCCGAGCTCCTCAAAGCTCTGCGCATCGAGCACGAGCAGGAACGAGCGCTCCGCCCGCGCGTCGAGAACCACCGACAGGATCACGCCGTCGTCCTCGTCCTTGCCCCCCGGCGCGCCGACGAACACGGGCTCGCTTGGATAGCAGTCGGCCTCGCTCCAGCGACCGACGCTCGAGTCCTCCAAGTCCAGCTTGAGCAGCTGATCGTAGTAATCGCTTTGCAGATCGCGGAAGCCGACCCCGTAGACGATCCTGTAGGGGCGCATCGAGCAAAGCCCGTAATTGATCCGCGGCAGCTCCATGCGCTCATCGCTGAGGCGTTCTTTGCTCACCGGCCCTCCGCTCAGGGGAAGGCGGAAGCGATGCAGGCGCGGAACCCACTCGGAGAACGGAGTCGGCTGGCGCAGATTCTCAAGCTCCAGCCATTGGATGGCGTTGGGACCGTCCTCGTGCACGATCAGGTCTACGACCAGCTCTCCTTCGCGTTCGAACGCGTTGACGTGATGAAAGGCGAAGAAGCCCTCGGTCTCGTGGGTGCTGTGCAGCTCTCCGCTGTGGCGGTCGAGCAGGAAGAAGCGTGTACCGCGTTGCGGTTCCCATGTGAGCAGGTCCATGAGCGGACGTGCGGGCTTGAGCAAGAGGTGGGTGGGATTGATCGCCAGTGGGAACTCGGCGAGCACCACGAAGCGCTTCGTCAAGCCGACGCTGTGGATGTAGCACGGCCTCGACACAGGGATCGTCCCGATCAGCCGCCGTGTCTGCGAGCCGGCCGCCACCGCGAAGACCCGGTAGGAGGAACGCAATCCGAGTTGAACCACATAGCTGATCAGCTCGTCGCGCTCCTCGTCGTAGTGGGGGTGAGCGGAGAAGAGCTGTCCACCAACTCGATCGCGCCACTTCACGAGGCCCTTCGTCTCCAGCGTGGAGGGATCGAACTCGACCGGGAACGGCGCCTCGGTGAGGGCCAGATAGCGCTCGCCCAGGCGCGCTACGTTGACGTTCGCGTTGTCGTTGATCGGGCTGAACAGCGCCGAGACCCGCTTAAAGAACGCACGGCAGGGGTCATTGCCCATACCGATGTAGTCGACCTTGCCCTGCCGCGCCTTGCGGTAGCTGTTGGTGTCGAGGAATCGACTGCGGTAAGACACAGAGCCCTCGGCGAAGGCAAAGACGTTGAGCATCGCCAGCCCGTCGAAGAAGTGCCGGGTGGACTTGCCGCCGATCTCGTACAAAGCCGGTGTGGCGCGCGCCAGCGTTCCTCTCAGCCAGCCGGGGATCGTACCCTGCACGGGCAGGTCCTCGAGCGCGATCTCCTCCTCCATCGAGCGGAAGCCGACGCTCCGTGTCACCGTATCCGCTTCGGCTCCCAGTTCGGTGTCGGTTGAGTCGATTATCGTCATGGAGCGCTCCCTTTCAAGTATCCAAATGCTCGTTTGGTTTATCGAACCATACCAAACGAGCATTTGCTAGACATATGCCCACCATGCCCACCAAGACGACCGAGAACAAGCGCCGGCGCCTGAGCGCCGAGCAACGCCGCGAACGTATCCTCGACGGTGCGATGCAGGTTTTCGCGGAGCGCGGCTACCCAGAGGCATCGATGAGCCAGATCGCTCGTACCGCCGGGATAACCCCCGCGGTCATATACGACCACTTTCCCTCGAAGGCCGCCCTGCAGATAGAGCTGCTCGAACGCCAGACCGCGGAGTTGATCGCCTTCGTCGCCTCAGCCTTGCAAAGGTCCCCCGAGGAGAGCGGCGAGCGTATGCGTACCGGAATCGACGCCTTCTTTCGCTTCGTCGAGGAGCACAGCTTCGCGTGGCGGATGCTCTTCCGCGATCCGCCGAGCGACCCCGAAGTCGCCGCCGCGTATAGGCGCCTCAGCCGCGAGGCTTCCGCTGGGATCGCAGGCTTCATTGAAGCCGGCGCGGGGAGCGCCCTGGTCGCCTATCCCGACCCCGGACAGACAGCCGAAATGTTCGCCGAGCTCCTACGTATGTCCCAGAACGGGCTGGCCGCCTGGTGGTACGAGCACCAGGATGTTCCCCGGGAGGTGATTGTCGAGCGCATGCTCGAGTTTTGCTGGGTAGGGCTGGAACGGGTGGCAAGCGGGGAGCGAGGTTGACATCCGGACAGACCCCTCGGACAGACCCCTACCTAGTTACCACTTCCGTTACCACCCCGCCCGATCGGGAACCTTGGACTCCCGCCGAAAACGCCGGATCACGTCTATCCATGCTGGATTCGGCTAGTGCGCCCGGCGGGAATCGAACCCGCGGCCTGCGGTTTGAAAGACCGCTGCTCTTTGGCTCCCCGAAGAGAACCGTTGACCACTGAGCTACGGGCGCGCGAAGCTGACGATGGTACTACTTGCGGGTCTCTCGATACGGCCCCGGCGATGGCCTCACATGGAGAGCGCGGTAGCCGCCTCTACAGCGAGGGCTCGGGTAGTGGTTGCACCATCACGACGGGCTCAGGGGAGCTGCCCGCCTGTGCCAGCGGGCCGCTGTAGGGATAGGCCTCGCTCAGCAACAGCATGTAGCCGTTGGCTTGGGCTGAGTATCGCAGCGCGAGCGCGCCGGCGTTGCGCATCCCGACAGGCATGCGGCTATCGGCCAGACAGGCAAACCAGCCGAGAAAGGCCACAGCCGACAACAGGCTGCCATAGGCACTGTTGAGCAGGAACGCCGGCAGCGCGAGGAACAGACGAAAGAACACCTTCCAGCGATTTTGCGGGCGCGGCTCCTCGATACGGACTTCAACGGGATAGCTGCCAGCCTGCCCGGTGAAGCCCGGAAACGGGTCGGCGATCAGAGACAGATAGGAGTAGACGTGGTTCTGGTAGCGCACGTAGGCAGCCAGAAAGCGATGCAGCGCGAGCGGTGAGACGCCCGTGATCAGGATGGCAAACCAGTTGACGATCGCGACGAGGTAGGCGACAAGCGCCCACAGCGTCAGCCAGATCAGGTGCGGAATCGCCAACAGCAGGCGAAAGAAGACAGTCAGGCGCGAGCGCTCGAGACCTGCGTCGAGCTCCAGCTCGATCGGGTCCTCGGCTCGCACAGGCAGGTCCGCAAGCGCCGTGAGCGGGTTGCTGTCCGGGTAGACATCTGTGAGCAGAAACAGGTAGGCGTCGAGCTGGGCGGAGTAGGACAATCCGTATGCGATCAGGTCGCGCAGCCCGCGCGGCAGGCGAGCTTGGGCAATCGCGACGAACCAGCCGAGAAAGGCCGCTATGCCCGCCATGCCGTAGCTGTAGTTGAAGCCGTAGCTGCGCGCACTGCCGGACACGAGCGCGCTGCCAATGATCAGCGCCGGTATCGCCAGAACAATGCGAAAACCGACCTTCCAGCGACTCTGCGGTTGCGAGGGCGCGATCGTGACGTCGACCGGATAACCGGGCTTGCCCAGGAAATCAGGAAACTGCTCGGCGGCCAGCAGCACGTAAGCGCCGACGTGGATCGCGTAGCGGATGTAGGCCGCGAGAAAGTCGTGCAGTGCGTCAGGGGATCTCCCGGTTATCAGCGTGGCAAACCAGTTCACGAGTACCGCCACGGAGGCGACTATCCCCCACAGCCCCAACCAAATCAGGTGCGGAATCGCCAACAGCAGGCGAAAGAAGACGCTCAGACGCGAGCGCTGCAAGTCGTCGCTTACGATCAGCTGTACGGGACGGTCATTCACAACAGACCCCTCTCTATAGACAGCACCCCGGCTTGTGCACAAGTCGGAGCTATTGGTACCCGCAACAGCGGACGATCAGCGACGAACCTCACAAATACCGGTCGAGGGTCTTGTGGATATTGGGATTTAAGGGTCGTGCTGGTGGGCGTACCGCGGCTAATGGCATGGGCGCCGAGCGCAAGCGCCCCAATCGGGCGCGGTTTAGTTGACTTCGCGCAGCGCGCCGCTCTGGATCGAAGACGAAACCGCGAATCGCAAGCGCCCCAATCGGGCGCGGTTTAGTCGACCTCGCGCAGCGCGCCGCTCTCTGGATCGAAGACGAAACCGCGAATCCGGTCGCGGACGGGCAGCTCGGGGCTCGAGCGCAGCCGCGCGAGACTGTGGCGCAGGGTCGCCTCGACGTCGTCAAAAGCACCAAGTCGCCATGTCGGCAGGACGCCGTCGGCGGCAAGCGCCTGGGCGAACTCGTCCTCTGAGGCACGGTGCAGGCCGCAGCCGTCGTGCATCACGACGACGATCTCCTCGGTGCCGAGCTTGCGTTGCGAGACGCTGAGCGATCGCAGTGCGTCGTCGGTCACAAGCCCGCCGGCGTTGCGGATGATGTGCGCGTCGCCACGCTCCAGGCCGAGCATCGGAAAGAGATCGATGCGCGTGTCCATGCAGGCCAGCACAGCCACACGACGGCGCGGCTTCGGGCTCAAGCCAGGTGCGGCCAGCGCTTGCGCGCGTGAGCCGGCAACGGCAACCATCTCATCAGCGTTTGTCATCAGCCGCGATCGTACGTGCTAACGGCGCAAACCGCGGCCACGGCACGAACTTTTATCCTCTCTCTACGCCCAGTACAGGTCGGAAGCCCGTGTTAATACGAGCACGGGAAGCGTAGGTCGCACGCCATTTCTGCGAACTATTACGGCGCGGGCTCAGTCTCCGGCGCGGGCTCCTCCGGCGGCAGCCCGGTGAGCTTGAGGCTCATCTTGATCGCCCTGACCGCGCCGGTGGCGCCCGCTTGCAGCGTGAAGCCGAATGTCAGCAGGACGATGCCCGGAATCAAAAGCGCCTTGGACCCGAGCATCAGGATGCCCAGCCGTCCGAGCAGATAGGGGGGCGTGCAAACGGCCGTGCCGAGCGCGGCCCCGAGCGCCGAGGCTGTCAGCTTCTCGCGTCGAGAACGCTCCGGCTTGACACCGATCAGCCGCGAGGGAACGGCCACATAGCAGACCATCATCACGGCTATGACGGCACCGAGGGCGAGGGCAAACCAGGGACTGCCCCAGCGGGGTGCAATTGTCGTCGCAACCGCCAGCAGCGCACCGACCACAGCCCCCCAAGCAAGGATCGGGCGCAGATTGGAGCGCGCCAGATCATAGGCCGGCCTGATCTTGGGCGGAGGTGGACGCGTTATCGAAAAGGCGAACAGCGCGTTGAGAAAGAAGCACGCCATCGTGATCGCGACGATCGCAAGCGCGATCGGGATCAGGATCGGACCGCGCAACGCGGGAAACGACTTGTCGCGTAGGACGCGCGCCTTGAGGTCGAACATCGCCAGCCAGATCCACACCGCGGGAAGGATCTGCACGAGCGTCAGCCGCCAGTTGGACAACAGCAGCTTGAGCCCATCAAGCAACATCGCAAACGCCCCCACGGTGAAGGCCAGCGGAGCGAACAGACGTCGCGATTGACTGAGGCGGACGATGCCCTCCACTACAGCCTCGTCTTCGTCCTGGATAGCGCGCACCAGTCGCTCGATCCGAGACGAGAGGCTTGCAAGGCTTTGGCGCGGACTGGTCATCGCTAGCGCGAGCATTCCACAGGCGCGCCGCTTGTCGTGCTTGCGGGTTGCGAGCCCATGCGCGAAGCTCCCAGATGACTCGCCCACACGATGAGCTTTTGACCGCCCTTGGCGGCCTCACCAAGCCAGAGATCAGGAGGACAGAATGAGTGACACCGGCATCAGCCAAGTGGGAACAGTGATGGTCCCAGTCAGCGATCAGGACAAGGCGATCGAGTTCTACATCGGCAAGCTCGGATTCGAGGTTCGCTCCGACACCCCCTTCGGGAGGGGCGATCGTTGGGTCGAAGTCGCACCCACCGGTGCAGACACCACGCTATCGCTCGTTGTCCCACGCGAGGGGGAGGCGACCGGCATCGACACGCGCGTGGCCTTCGCAACCGAGGACATCGACGCCGACCATGCGGGTCTGCTGGCGCAAGGAGTGGACGTCGACGCCAAGGTGATGCGCATGGGCGACCCGGTGCCGCCAATGTTCTTCCTACGCGATCAGGACGACAACCGCCTGCTGATCGTCCAGCGCAGCTGAGCCTGGAGGAGATGCCGCCACGAGCTCGCGGCGACTGCGATATCGGCGATTCACGAGCGTCAACCGGCTACCCTTAGGCTCGGATGAGGGGACGTATCGCGATGATTCTCACGATGTTGATGTTCGGGGCTGCTCCGGCTCAAGCTCTGGGCACACCGCAGGACGTCGCCGCGACGCATGCCTACATTCGCGCCAACTATGCGCTCAATCGCGCCACACAGGCAAAGGTCAAATCCGCCCAGGCGAGCATCGAAGCCAGGATCCACGAGCTCGGCCAGGAATGTCCGAAGCTTGGCGCTGGCTCGCCCCAGAACGAAGAATCACAGCACCTCAGCTATGAGGTGGTTGTGACGCTTTGGTCGGCCTCCTACGCGACCGACGCCAGCCCGATCCGGGCATTCGCCCATACAGTGCGGCACTTGCATTGGAGTAATCCGAAGCTCACCCATATGACGCAGCGCTACGCGAACGACCTGCAGGAGCTGGCCAGCTTGCAGACGCCAAACGTCTGCGGAGACGTGACAGCGTGGAAGGAAACCGGCTTCAAGACGGTCCCGGCGACGTCGATCCAACTCGACCGGCGCGTGGAAGCGATCGAACCCAAAGCGATCCCGCCGTCGCTGCTAGCTCCGTATGAGCAGCCGGCAGACAAGGCAATCCTGGCCACTACCACGCACATCGAAAGCCATCTGCAACAGATAGAAACCATCGAGGGCTTCAACGATTGGGACCAGGCGCTCGAAACGGTGGGACTCAATCAGTAAAGACAGCGACGAGCGAGCGAGCGATGCTGCTGCTCAACGAACTTCGCCATATCCAAGAGCACCTGTTCAATCGGGGCTCACGATGACTGCGGCAACTTGACCGAGCCTCGCTTGACACCCTGAGCAGAGGGAGGCGGGACGAGCGGCCCGATGTCCCCATCTGGGGCCTCGTCAAGATCCAGGATCACGGGAGCGTGATCGCTGGGCTTGGTGCCCTTGCGGGCCTGGCGATCGACCCATGCTGCCCTGGCCCGTTCGGCAATCGATGCGCTGGCAAGCACCAGGTCGATCCGCATTCCCAGGTCTTGATGGAACATGCCAGCCCGGTAGTCCCAGTAGGTGAAGACACGCTCGGTGGGCCAGCGATCGCGTACTACGTCATGCAGGCCAAGGGCTTGCAGACTCGCCAGCGCCTCCCGCTCCGGCAGAGTCACGTGGGTCTGGCCGACGTAGGCCTTGGGATCGAACACATCGATATCGGCGGGCGCGATGTTCATGTCCCCGCACACGATCACGTCCTCGGGCCCGCCGCGGACCATCTCTCCAAGAGCACCTAGCCAAGCAAGCTTGTAGTGGTAGTGCTCCGAGTCAGGCGTGCGCCCATTTGGAACGTAGACGCAGTGCACCCGAGTTCCACTGCAGGTAGCGGACACCGCACGCGCCTCCTGGTGAGGGAAGCCGGGCGTGCCCGGGATCCCGGCAACTACGTCGTCCAGTCCCACGCGAGAGAGGATCGCCACCCCGTTCCACTGTGCCTCGCCATGGCGCGCGACGTCGTAGCCTCGGCTTCTCAGCTCCTCGCCGAGCAGCTGATCGAAGGCTTCGTCGGCGAGCTTAGTCTCTTGCAGGCAGACAACATCCGGACGGCGTTCGTCCAGCCACGGCAACAGGCGCGGCAGGCGTTGCTTGACCGAGTTCACATTCCAGGTCGCTACTCGCATGGGGCGTACGGTAGCGGGCCTTCCGTAGAGCTCACGACCAGACGTATAGAGCTCAGTCGGTGCCCGCGAGAGCTAGCAAGGTATCTGCCAGCTGGTCGGCAAAACGACGATTCAAGGGCTTGTTATGGGCGAGAATCCGATACCAGAGCGTCGCGAAAACAAGCTCGCGAACCTAAGATGAGCCCGGTCAGGCGCCAACCGCCTGACCATTGGCGGTCAGCTCTACCTCTATGTTGCCGCGGGTAGCGTTGGAGTAGGGACAAACCTGGTGTGCGGCACGGACCAGCTCTGCTGCTTGGGCTAGATCAGTCACGGGTGGAAGCGTCACATTCAATCCGACGGTCAGGAAGAAGCCACCCTGTCCGTTCGGAGTGAGGCTGACGCTGCTGTCGATGCTGACCTCGCCGGTGTCTACCTTGGCCCGCCGGGCGACCACACCTAGTGCGCCCTCGAAGCATGCGGCGTATCCGACCGCGAACAACTGCTCGGGGTTAGTACCTCCACCATGGCCACCCATCTCAGGCGGCAATCGCAAATTGACCTCCAGAGCGCCATCGCTGGTCTTGCCGTGACCCTCGGCGCGCCCGCCGGTTACGTGTGCCTCGGCGGTATAGATGGGATCGGGCATAAGGATCTCCTTGCGTGTGGGGCCGAGACAGGCGGCGGTGGATGGTCTTCCCGATGTTAGAGGCCCCAGGTCCATGGGCACGGCGTAGAGATGAGCGATCAGGCTCACTTCGGCTGACGCACTCAGCACGAGACTCACGGGATAGCCACGGGATAGCCATGGCTCCAGAGACCTTTACCAGTGTGCCAGTGCCAACGATCACCGATCCGTGGGAGAGGCCGGGCGCCGGTCCCCAAGGTCACGATTGAGATAGCTATACGCGCAGCATCGTCCGCTTGTGACGGCGGAGCGATGTTTGCGGAGCGCGCTACTTGACGGCGCGTGAGGAGAGAAGTCGCTCAGTCGGAATGGATGTGTTGCTCGTGCGCTAGCGTTAATGCATGGCGGAGCAGGTGCCGGCCGTATGCGATGTGCTCGATGCGATCGAGCGTCGAAGCTGGCCCCGCCTTCGACAACTGCTCCATCCCGAGATTCATTGGACCACGGCGGTGGAGGAGCACCTGCACGGTGCCGAGGAGGTGGTTGCGCGGCTCGCCAACGACCCTCCGCCGGCTCCTCCCTCATACCACGAGGTTCGTGACGGGCTTATGTACCGATGGATCGACTGTCCCGGCTGAGGGGCGGCCTCGCTCTGCGGATAAGCTAGGTGCGCGCACGGGGGCATCGCAATGCAGACGGCTCGCATGGTTCTCGGCCTGCTGTCCACTACTGCAACGTTTACCGCAATCAGTGGGGCTCCCGCGGATGCCTCCTGCGCCTCAAACCTCGCCTCACGCACCGGCGCCCCTCGCGGAAATCGAGCGCAATGCAGACCGCGGACAAAGATCTTGCGGGCGTGGTTTCCAGCCCGGCAGTCGTGGGTTTGTCGCAGACCTCCTCGCGCAGCACGCGGTGCGCTGACCCGTTTGAGAAGTCGCTCTTGGGTGTGAACGCAACGTCCCCGCCGCGGTTGGACACGGAGCTTCTCCAACAGTCGAACCGGTCACTGTCTTGAGTCCTGAGGGGTCCTCCGGTCGCCGTCATCCCGCGGCCACGACTGAGATGCTGGAAGCCAGTAACTCGATCACATTGCGGACGATGCTGGCCATTAGCATTGCGTCACTAATTTAGCCAGTGACGGAGAAGGGGCTTCGATGGACGATAAGCTGATCGCTCTGCTCGATGAGGTGCATCGCCACGGCGTTGCGCATGACGCGGGCAAGGCCGACCGTTTGGAGCGGTTGCGCAACGTCGAGCCGGAGACGGCACAACTACTGGCTGTGCTCATACGAGCTATCCGGCCGCGCGCGGTGCTGGAGCTTGGTACCTCGAATGGTTATTCGACGCTGTGGCTGGCCGACGCCGTGCGCGCTACGAGCGGACACCTCGTGAGCACAGACATCGATCCGGACCGAAGCGCCAAGGCAGCGAGGAACCTCGATCGTGCCGAGTTGCGCGACCTGGTCGAGTTGCGTGTTCAGGATGCCGCGGTGACGCTGCGCGAGTCATCTGACGCGACATGGGACATGATCTTTATGGACGCCGAACGTCAGGCCTACACCAGCTATTGGCCCGATCTAGTGCGCGTACTCAAGCCGAGCGGTCTGCTGGTCGTCGACAACGTGATCTCACATGCGGAGGAGGTTCGCGAATTCCGCGAGCTGGTCCGAGCCGAGGAGCTAGTCAGCGAGGCGCTGGCGCCAACAGGTGCAGGAGCGTTGCTAGTTGTCCGCGAGCCAAACCTATAGGAGCCCGCGTGCATGCACGAGAACGAGCCACCTCCTCCACCAAACTGACGAGATCTAGCGTTGCGGCACACATGCTTTGCGCGTGGTTCGCACAAGAGCGCTTATGTCCGGTGAAATGGACGCGGGAAGACCAAGACGGAACGGGCAAGCACGGGTAGAGGCTTTGCGGCTGGCGCTGGTCAACGGCCGCTGACCGGCCTCGCTTCTGGCTGGGTGCAAGACCGTCTTCGACTGGGCCCTCGGTGTTTGGTGTCGCCGCGATTTTCGTCGGGTGCGCAGCATATGGTGGACGGATGCCGCGCATCAGCTCCTTCTACGGGATCGCGATGTGGATGTACTGAAAACGAGGGTATTCACGCTCGACCCCACTTCCACGCTCGCTAAGCTGGGCAAACAGCGTCGGTGGACTTCTCCGGGCAGTGATAGTGGGGACGCTGCCGCCACGGGCGCTAACTCTTGTGATCGAGTGGACGGCTCTGCACGGTGACGAGCTGCTCGCCAATTGGCAGCACGCGCGTCGCGAAGAGCCACTGGAGCAGATCGATCCCTTGCCCTAGAATCGTGGTTATGGGGCAACTAAAAGATGTCACGGGTGTCGAGGTCGTAGGTACGTATCGACTGCGCTTGACCTTTGACGATGGGATGGTCGGCGAGGTCAATTTCGCTGAACGCGAGTGGCGCGGCGTCTTCGAGCCGCTTCGCGATCCGGACTACTTCGCCCGCGTGACGGTCGATCCCGAGGGCGGCACGATCGTATGGCCGAACGGCGTCGACATGGCCCCAGAGCCGCTATATGCAGCGGCGCGCCAGAACTCCGCTTCGACGGTCGTCACAAGCCGGTAGCTGTCGCTTCTCCTTGCAAAGCGCACGTAAGCACCGATCGACCGAACACCTCGCTGCGTGCTCGACGGTTTGCCCTTCGGTACGAAATGGGCGAAACTTGGCTGTGCGCAAACCATGTAGTAGTGGCGGCACCGACGATCGGCATTCTCTGAGGCCGTGCCAGGGTATGCCGAGCAGAGCAATCAACGTTTGCGCTGGCTCTCGATTCGTCCTGGCCAGGACGCCGGGACATCCCAGGATTCTGGTTCGCACGGCCGCGCGACGGTCTAGGCTTTAGGCATGTCGCCGAAGGACAAGGGCCAACTCGCTCACGAGCATCTGCAAGTTGCGCAGATCGCCGTAGAGGAGGGGCGTCTCAACGAGGCGGTCAACGCTCTGTTCTATGCGGCGGAGGCCGCAGTCGTGGCTCTTGCGGATGAGCACGGACTCGACACGAAGAGGCATCACGGACTGAAGGCTGACGCCGCCAGCGAGCTCCATAAGCAGGGGGTTCTCGCACGCGACTACGGTCCGGTCTTGCGGGTCCTGAACCAAGCCCGAAAGGACATCTGGTACGAAGGAGACGAGCCCGAACTTGGTGGCGATCTAGAGGATCTGGCCGCCGATGTAGAGGAGCTTGTGAAAGCCGCGGGGGCACGAGAATGAGTACTCAGCAGCTTTTCGAGCAGCTAACTGACGCAGGCTGGGCTCGGCGGATGCGCGAGGATCGTGATCGTGCTGAGCATTCTCAGACACCCGAGCAGCAAGCCATCACGGCAGCGGTGATGAGGCGAACGATTGCTCTAGGAGCCTCGGGCTTCGCCCTCACAGGTTCGACTGCTCGCAAGCGCCGCACGGCCATAAGCGATCTTGACTATCACGTCATCGGTAAACGCCCGGACGTGAGTGATCTACCTGGTGATGTGGATGTAGTCGCTACCAGTGCTACACGGTTTCGCAGCCGCCTCATCGAAGGAGACGATTTCGTCCAGTGGACTTTGCGCTGCGGTTGCATCTTGTATGACGGTGGCGTGATGCGAACCGGCGTGCAGCTGATTGTGGAGGGGGACTTGTGGCCGAGCGGTCAACGCAAGCTGGACACCCTGGCCATCCATCGTGCTGAGGTTGAGCGACTCATCCAGATGGGCGACCATAGTGCAGCGCAAGAACAGCTCCGCGCAATGCTTACAACCGCGGCACGCGGACTACTGCTTCAGGCACGAGCCTTCCCGCTCGCCAGAAAGGAGCTACCTGCACAACTTGAGCAAGCCGGATACGTGCCGCTTGCCGACGCGCTTCGCCTCACGATCGATTGTGAGCAAGGCCTGGATGAGATCAAGGCCGGACTACAGATACTCGACGCGAGCCTCAAGGATCTACGCACGCCCCTGGCCGCCTGATCAGCACGTCGCCGAGCAGACAGTTGTCTTAATGGGCGAAACTTGCGTGTGCGCAAACCAGCGCTGATGTGCCCACCGTCTATACGAACAGGCTGACGCGAGATTCTCCGGATACTGTCATTGACGTACAGCATCAGGGCGACGGCACGGTCCCGGCCCGCTTTAGTGCAGCATGTAGGAATCCACTGACGGCGCCGCTGAATTTCATCCCTACATCACGAATATCCTCGCGCCGTTCCGCGGGCGTCTCATAGGCTCCGACGAGGATTGCTCCCCGGGTGAGGAAGAAAGAATCGCTGGCTTCCTCGAATTCGATCGAGATCGGATCCTCCGTACCGAGGCGCACCATCAACCGGGCGTTGAGTGCGAAGAGTTCATCGACCTGCTCGTCGACCACTGCCGCAATCTCCTCGGGCACAGTGCCATCAGAAGACTGCCAAGTGTTCACCGCCGTTTCTCGCAACCTGTTTGCTCGTTCCAAGCTGAGGGTGGCCTCGTCGAGCAGCCGGCGGAGATCATCCAGGTCGGCTAGCGCTCTGCTGTGAGCGAGTGTGGCCGCCTGTCGCTCCGACTCTGCGGCGAGGTCGCATAGTTGCCGTTCGCTCTCAGCGACGAGCCGCTCCCTATTCGTGCTGATTGTTACAAATGCAACGCCGAGCGCTCCAAGAAGTGTTGCTCCGGCAGTAATCCCTGCGACAGCTTCTGCGCTCGCCAGAATGAACACGAAGTCCGACGCTAGGCTATTGCCCGGACGGTCGGAGTCGGGCCGCCGCGCACCACCGCTACGTTGCACTCGGCGATGGCCGGCTCATCATCGACCGAAGTTGGGCAATGGTTAGTTTGCCGACTAGAAAAATAGGCAAACTGGCGCGCAAGCCACCCGCAAATGACGGCGTCCGCGGTCAGGCCGTCGACTGAAGTCAGATCGTCCGCCTTTCGGAGATGCCTCTAGTCGGGCTCATCCACGCTTACGCGGTCTGGGCGGCTTGAGTCCGGCATGTGCTGCTCGGCCTCCCGGGCGTACTTGACGTCCCCGTCTTCTGTCACCGCGATGTGCCCATGGCCCTTGCTATCCGCCTCCTCTCCAGAGCCCCCGAAGTAATTGTCTGTCTTTCCATCCTCGCCAAGGACTGCCTTGACGTCGTCTTCCCCGCGGGTGCTGCCGAAGATGCCCATCTTGTCGACCTCCCTATTGATCTGGTTGTGTGACGTATCGATTACCCGGTTACGCGGGTAGTACTCCGACTCCGGTCGTCCTTGTCGATAAGTCGTAAGGGACATTCTCAATTGCGCGGGCACAGACGCGGGGCGAGACGGTGCCCATAAGAACGCGTCCCAGTTCGTCGCCGAGAGCCTGCCAGGTGTCCTCCGGCGATCTGGCGGTCTGTCTTGTAGAAGCGAGAGTCCTCGTTGTCGCGGTAACGCGGGTGCCTAGATTCCTCCACCGGCCGAGGATGCCAAGCGATGCGGACCCCTGGTTCGATACTCGCCGGCTCGTGCGGGGGTTCGCGCACAGGCAAGAAAAATGGGCGAAACTGCTCGGCGCGCAAACCATATGGTTGTGGCGCCGGGGCTTGACTTGGGTTGAGATGGCTGCTGGCGCTGGCCGGGCTGCGCACACACGCCGACCTGCAAGCGCTTGTCGCAGGAGAGGAGCGCTGCTCGGCGGTACGGGTACCCGGGTAACGTTGCTGGACCATGGCAACGACCAGAGACAGCAAGGATGTTCGGTGGGCGAAGCTGGCGAACGTGCTCGCGGAGGCAGCGCGAGCCGGACGCGTTGACCCGCAAGACGCGCGGACCGTGCTGGTTCATGCGCTGAGAGTGCGCAACAACAACGCAAAGCTGCAGATTCGCCCGCGCTCAACCGGAGCCCAGGCCTCCATCGACAGATACGCGCCTGATCCGCCGCCGCCGAACGGGTCTCCCGATTCGCTCCACGCCGATCACGTCTATTGCTTTCCGCACACTGGCCCGAAGCTGACCGAGTTCTTCAGCCGTATGACCACCGTGGACACATGGCTTCGCGAGCTGCGGAAGCTAGATCAAGTCGTTTGCCTGACCGCTGCCGAAAACGAGACCGTACGGCGAGTGGAGAAGGATCTGGCGGGTCCGGAGAAGTACGAGCGGGCGGGCATCGTCTTCGTGGACCCAACGCCGTGGGGCCACTCGGACGCTACGCCGAGTCGGATAGAACCACTGCCGGAATAGGCATTCCGAGAATCCGGCCCGAACCGCTGCAGACATCGACCGGCCCCAAGCGCTGATACCGCGACGATGGCTCGTGAACTGCTCGCGCGTAGGTAGGGCATACGGTTCGTGTGGCCGCAAAGTCGGCGTTCCGTCCGCCGGAGAGGACAGGCTTCCTGGTAGAAAGGCGAAGCCGCCGCGCTCCGCATGCAAACGTCGCGCGACGGCTCCGTAGTGCATAGGGCGGCCCTTCGTGGCCGCCCTATCTACGCGGCGAGCCGGTCCTCTTCAGCCTCGCCTGTGCGGCGCGGAATCTGAGCCTGCTCCTCGGACTGAAGGGTCCGGAGGAACGCGCTCATCCGATCCACGTCGCCCTTGTCCAGCCTTGCGGGCAACCTCAGCTGCGCCATCAGCCCGCCCCTCAACGGGAACGGGTAGTCCACGAGGACAGCGCCGCCAAGACTCGGCGCCGGCGTCCCCGCCATTGCCGGTGTCTGGGCAGGGCGCACCTTCGCGGCCTTCGGCTTCGCCTCCCCCTCCTTCTTCGGGGAGGACCCGCCGCGCTTGAACGCGGGCGGACGGCCCGTGCTCAGGTAGTGCTCGTGGGCCTCGATCGCGTTGCTGAGCCTGCGTCCGTAAGCCACGATGCTCTCCGACTTGTACTGCGAGCCGGCGAGCGTCTGGAACCGCGCAAGGTACTCCGCAACATCAACGCCTGAGAGGTCAAAGGAGAGGTAACCCTCGCCCTCCACCGTCTCAAACACCTTCCTAGTAGCGGTCTTCCACGGCTCCACGTGGGTCACGGGCGCATAGCCCTTCTCCATAAGCCAGTCGCAGTACGCGAGCAGGCCCTCAACGGTACGGTTTTGCATCACTGAGCCCATTGGTTTCACCTCCTTTCGCTTGGGCTTAGTCAGAGTCGCATAGCGTCCGGATGGATTTTTTGCGCGATCAGGTGCGCCGACTGCCTGCACCGCCTAGCATCCCTACACCCCGGACCCAACCGTCCGCGTTCCATGCGGACGCCGTGCACGTCGCGCCACGCGCGCCGCGCCGGCATCAACGCCAGAAAGCCAATGGTTATGCCGTTTTCGGCGGACGCATCGCACGACGCGGCGTCATGTGCATGGCGCAGGCACGAACGAACGCCACGAACGAACGTGGTTGTCCCTGTCGATGCTTGTGCTGCCTCGAGCAGGCGGGTGGATGGCCGCCCGTGGAACCCCAAAGCGTGGAATCGTCGCGCCTCGTGGCTATAGACTGCGCTAACGCTATGCCTGGTGTGAGATGAGCCGTTACGCCGCCGCCGTGTGCATGCGCGGGCATTACCGCGACACGATCCTTGACCTGCGCTCGCCTGGCGACGTCGTGGAGTCGTTCTGCAGTAAGTGCGGGGCGCCCGTCATCTCGGCCTGCCCGAAATGTTCCGCGAAGATACTCGGCTCGTATGAGGGAGTGATCGCGGCTGGCCCAGAGGCGCCGGAGAAGTTCTGCTTCTCCTGCGGCGCACCGTACCCGTGGGCGGACCGCGAGAGCCTGATCATGCAACTTCGGAACGTGCTGGAGTTTGAGCCCGGCCTGGACGACGCGACGCGCCTGGAAGTCGGCGAGCAGATTGCGGTGCTGTCCGCGCCCGACGAAGACAACAAGCACCGCCTGCGGGCGGGGAAGGCGCTCCGCGAGCTGGCGCCGAAGGGCTGGCTGGCAGCGCAGCCGATCCTGCAGACCCTCGTGTCTGCCGAGCTGCGGAAGCAGCTCGGCCTTCCGCCAGCGTAGGCCAGCCGCTCTCCTGGCCTCGTATCAATTAGCTGCTGCGTTAGGCAGGCTTGAACTGCCTGCTAGACTCCCACGCGGCTCGTCATCACCGGGCCTTTGGATGGGCATAACGGCTTTCGACACGTCGAGCTTCTTGCGAAGAAGCATCGGATCTCGGGGCCGGCCCGAAGAAGGGACCGGGGTGACAACCGAATGACTCACACCGCGATCGAGGTCGCGGGAGCAGTCACCGGGTGTCGGCTTCGTGCTCATCGGCGCGGCTGCACCTGACACGTTCAGGGCGCCCAGCGCCGAAAATCAAAGCACGAGGCCAACCGACACCCGAGACATCGCGACCAAGCGTCCACCATTACTCGATGAATCGCGCCACGTTGGCGCGTGTGATCGTCGCGTTCTCGACTAGGAGGATGCGGTGGACTCCCTTTCGGGGGTCGGTGCGCTCGGCGGCGGTCCGCGGGCCACGAAGGTCTCTGACGAGACACGAGGAAACCGAAATGGACATCAGCAACACAAACCCATCCGCCCACGCCGATCAAGAAGCCTTTCCGATCGGTGGTGGCGCGTTTATGAATCTCCCGCAGGTCGCTAAGGGTCAGTCCGTGACCGCAGCAGCTAGGAAGTTGGCCCGAGGTCTGGAGCTGAGCGATGACGTGCTTCTCAGGGTCCCGGAGGAGGAGGCGATGGCGATCGCGACCGCGACCGTAGACCCGACGCAGCTCCGGCTTGATGTCGAGCGCCGGCGGGTGTCAATGCATCGCACGCCTTCTGGACACGTTCTCGTTTCAGTGCTAGTGCGCGTCTGGGCGTCCGGCGTCTCGTGCGACGGTGCGAACGGCCGCGGTCGCACCGAGGCGCGGCTCGCGGGGGAGGCTGTCTGGCCTCATCCTGGCAGTGTTGGAGGTGAGCCCTCGATGAGGTACACAACGCGGAGTATCGACCGCATGCGCGAGGCGGTGCGTGCGAACGCGCACAGAATCGCCAGCCCGGACATGCGGCTACGACTTCGAGATCACGCTGACGGCGTGTGGAACCCGATTTACCTCGTGGCTGGCCGCCTGATCGTGCAATCCACAGCAGAGGGCGACGTCGAGTCCGAAGCTGCCTTTGTCCACACGGCCGAGGGTTCCACTCGGCTCGTCACTTGCCAGGAGGGTCTCGATCTCGATCGAGACCTGCCACTGAGCTTCGCAGGCAACACGCTCGATCTCGTTCGACGCGCTCGAGCTTATGTGGCGGGGCGTCTCGCGGTTTCTCCGAGCTCGTCCGATGTGCACCATGCCGTGAAGGTCGCGACACTACCTGCCCATATCATCATCGGCGTACTTGGGCCGGATGGCCTGCCGGCGACGACCGCGTTCCCGGAGGTAATATCGGAGTTCGTCCAGAGCATCCACGAGGAGCCCCGTCCTTGGAATGCGATCGCGCAGGGCGGCGTGCGTGGTGAGCGTCTGGTGCTCGATCTCGCTGATGGCGGGTTTCTCACCGACGAGCAAGCGATCGATGTCGTCGGTCGCAATGATCACTACGAGGTCACCCGCGCTCCCAACGTGATTGCGGGGCGACTGTTGCGTGCAACGAGCCACCCCAATGCGAGACCGATTGTCAGAAGCGCCATCCTGCAGGACCCCAGTCGGCAGCGGTGGAGTGGCAACCGCTATGCACAAACCGTCGGCCCACTTCTTCTCGGGGTCTACCGGGAGGTTCCGGGTCGGCAGAAGAACGTGGTCGCCGCCCTCACCCAGGAGTTCCAACCGCCGGCGCTCGGCGGCACGGGTTGGAGCGTGCGCGAGGACCGCTCGGTGCGCGATCTCTTGGATGAAGCACTAGCGCACCTCCAGGAGAGTCCAGGCACCGTGTCGGACGCAGCGGTCGAGCTGTGCGCCAGGTCTCTTGGAGGTCTCGCGAGCCTGGGACTCGTCTATTCCGATCAGGGCAGCCAGGTCAACGATGAATCGTGGCTACGGGGCACCGTCGCACAGGTTCTCAGCAAGCTGATTGTCTGCACAGGGGGTTTGAAGATCCTCTGTGAGGCCGCAGAGCGGGCTGAGGACGGCAGTAAGCTGATGCCCCATCTGTATGAGGCCGACGGCAAGGCGGTTCTCGACGCCGACGGAAATCCTCTGCACCTACATCCGGATCAGGGTGCCAATGTCCATTTGCGCGAATTGGCATTCCGTGAACGGAAGCCCGACAAGGAAGATGAGGAGGAACCTGGCGAGCGGTCTCCGTTCGACCGATTCGTCGATGCTCAGAAGCGTACGAGCGACATCGCCGGACAGCTCACGCAACTTGTCGAGGATCTGTTCGAGATCCGTGATTCTGATGGCCAAGCGCTCATCGAAAAGCACGGCCTTGATCGCTCGATCATGGGGGAGCTTCCGGCCGGGATGAGCGAGCTGCGTGATCTCGTGCTAGTCAGCCTCGCCGACGATAAGGCCAACGACGACGGCGACGAACACGATCCGGAGGACCTAGAAGCCATCGAGGACGCACTGATGGCCGACGAGCCCAGCTTCGACGTTCAGGAGACAGCGGCCTAGCTGGCTGGCATAACGCCCCGGTCCTCAGCCGTGGACCGGGGCGTTATGACGCTCTTGGAATAGCAGCAGCGACGAAGTGTCAAGGTGCCCGGAATCCGATCTCTCGGCGACAGACGCGCTCGGCTCTTGAGATCGGGCGTGGGTTCTGCTCTGCTCTGCGCGCTGATCGACAACTGAAGCGGCCGAGCGGGTGTTGGTCGCACCCGCTCGGCCTTTAGCACCGAAGGGCGTGCCTTCGATGCCACGGAAACCGTAGCTGTCTGCGGCTGGCGGGTCGTGCTCGCGTGCGCGCTCCTTGGGATACCCGAAAGGAGCAGGGAGATGCCCAGCAGCAAAGACGGAGGCAAGCGGGGAGCCGGCGTGCGGTCCTCAAAAGTCCGAAGTGATGGTGATGGCGAGTTGCGCCGGTTCGAGCCGAGGTCCGATGACGTGGTGCTCACGGCCGTTGCGCGCGCGGAACGCCATCGTGAGCGGCAGGGCGAGGGCGTGATGATGAGCGATATTGCGGAGCATCTGGGGTTCGTTCATGGCTCGTGGACGACACGGCGGCTGCGTCCGCAGATCGAGGCGTTTATCGCTGCCGGCCTGCTCGTGCGTTCGCGCCGGCACGGGGTCGTGGTGTGGGGTTTGACGAGCAGCGGTCGGAGCCGCGTCGAGCAGGCGAGCGGGGCGGTGGGGTTGCCGGAGTCTCCGCAGCATCGGGTGTGGCGGCACGCCCGGGCATTGGCTGCCGAGCGGATCGACGGGCTCCGGGAACAGGTGCGCGGCGTGCTTGAGGACGCGACGGGCGTCCTCGACGCCGACGGGGTCTGTTCGGATGCGTGGTTCGCGCTGGCTGAGCGTCTGGAGTTGGCGTGCGGGCAGCTCGGGTCGGCTACGTATTGCCTGTCGGAGTGGGCAGAGCCCGACGACGCGCGAGCAGACGTTGACGGCCGCACGGGGCCGGGGGACGAACAGATCGACCCTGATGAGTTGGGCGGGGTGCGTTATCGGCGTGGTGGGCGTCGCAACGTGTGGAAGTGGGCTGACGCCTAACCCCTACGCACCTTTGCTGTGCTCGGTGTCTGCGTAGCGCCCGTTGTGGCTGTGGTGCCTGCTGACACGGGGCTGACACAACATAAAAATTGGTGTCGGGCTGTACTGAAACGGCTCGAAATCGGCCTTCGTCTATCGGAGCCCTTGATCGGGTGCAGGCCGAGTGGCCTGGTGTCCCGTTGGGTTCTGGCTTGGCGGCGTTGTTGCCGTCGTAAGGGTCTTTCACCGACACCAGAGAATATGGACGATTACATTCGTGCCGCTCGCCCCCGTGTGCAGCGGCTATCACCTGAGCTGGAACTCGAAGCGATCCGGCTGCTCGCCGAATTGCTCGCTGACGCCGCAAAGGAGCGCCGTGGCGTTTTGCCCGGCGCTTTCAAACGCGCATTGCGCGCGCCTATGCCCGGCGCCACACCTATCGCGGATACGCCGGATTCCTCGCATGGGGTCGCAAAACGCCAGGGCTCCCGGTGCGCGACAAAGGGAGGTAAGTAGATGCCCAACGCAACGTTTGCGCGACCGGCGCGTGTAGGAAGCGCGTTCGCCTGGGAGGTAGCGAAGCACACGACCGAGCGTGACCGGGAGATCGCCTGGCTCCTGTATCGCCAGAAGATCCTGACGACCGATCAGCTACGGCTGCTGTTCTTCGGCTCGTTGCGTCGCTGCCAGGATCGTCTGCTGTGGCTGTATCGCCATCGCGTGATCGACCGCTTCTACCCCGCAGGCCCGTTCTCACTTGGTAAGCCACAAGCGCACTGGCTACTCGATGAGGTCGGCGCATACCTCGTCGCTGCTCGCCTCGGACGTGACCGGCGTGGCCTTGGCTGGGATCGCCAGCAGGACTTCCACGAGCACGCCCAGCTCGCTCACCGTCTGGAGTGCAACAGGTTCGTCTGCAGCGTCATCGCCGCGACCGTCACCACGCCCGACGTGTGGGTTGGTGTGTGGGAGCCGGGTTGGGGAGCGATCAAGCCGCACTGGTCGATTCCCCCATATGAAAGTGCGCGCCCGGATGCCAGCTTCACGCTCAGCACACCGCTCGGGCTTGTGGTCGTCGCGGTGGAGTGGGATCGCGCGACCGAGCCGATGGCGACACTCGTCGGGAAGATCAGCCGCTACGCATCGACGCTTGAGCAGAACCGTCGCGTGCGCTCGCATAACGTGTGCTTCATAGTGCCCGGCGAGCGCCGCGCACGGCGCCTGTGCCGTGAGGGCAGAGAGGACGCGCGGCAGGTGCCCGGCGCCCGCTTCTGGGTCACGAGCACGGACGATCTCGAGGCGTGTGGGGCGCTCGGAGAGATATGGCGCTGTATCGACCACGAGGACCGGGCGTTCGGCATGGCGGACTTCGAGACGCTTGGTGGCGCCGAGGCTACCCCGCAGGGGCAGGCGCTCGGTCGTCGCTGGCAGGTGCCGATGCCCGAGCGCTGGGCGGCACTCTCCCCGCTCGGCGCGCGTAGCCGCCCGCAGGACACGCCGGCTGCCGTGGCGCCAGAGGACGACGTGCTTGCCCGCGAATGGGAGCAGCGCCGCGCCCAGGAATGCACCGAAGCCGAACACGAGAGACAGCACGGAACCGTCGGGCGGCTGCGGGGTGGCGAGGGCTTGAGATCCGATGGCGGTTCTGGTCTCCTCGACCCCCAGCAAGACCACGAGCAGGAGGAGCCTTGGCGATGACACGCGTATGCCCCTACACCCGCATCTCGACCGACGAGGAGAACCAACCAACCTCGCTCGCCTCCCAGCATGAACGGCTGGAGGCGTTCTGCAAGGTGCAAGAGGACTGGCGGATCATCGCCCACCACGAAGACCGCGCCACCGGCACAAAGCTCGACCGGCCCGGCCTGCAAGCCGCGCTCGACCTCGCCCGTCAAGGACGAATCGACCAGTTGCTCGTCTACCGGATCGACCGCCTCTCGCGCAAGGTACGTCAGCTCGCGAGCATCGCCGAGGAGCTAGATACGCTCAACGTGATCCTGCGGTCGGCGACCGAGCCATTCGACACCGGCTCAGCAGCCGGCCGGATGATGCTGCAGATGCTCGGGGTGTTCGCCGAGTTCGAGCACGCCACCATCGTCGACCGCGTCACTAGCGGCATCGAGCGGCGCGTACGCGAAGGTCGCTGGCCCAACGGCCGCATCCCATTCGGATACGCACGCAACGAGCAAAAGCAGCTCGTCCCGGATGAGCGCACGGCACCCGTCATCCGACGCATCTTCACCAAGTACGCCGCCGGGCGACTCGGTGCTGCGGCGATCGCCCGACGCCTGGTCGCAGAACACGCTCCCGCGCCGTCGCGTGGCTGGCAGCCCAACATCGTGCTCTGGGTACTCAGCAACGAGGCATACGTCGGAAGGGTTCACTGGCGTGATCAGACGTTCCCTGGTCTGCACGAGCCGCTGGTCGACCAGGACACCTTCGACCGCGCGCAAGCACTACTGAAACAGCGCGGAGAGGACCTGGCGATGCGCGCCGCAAGCCGCGCTGAGTTCCTACTCACCGGGCTCGTGCGGTGCGGGCGCTGCCGCCGCGCATACGTCGGTATGTCCGCGAAAGGCAACGGCGGTACTTACCACTACTACGCCTGCTCCGGCAGACAGAAGCTCGGACGCAAAAGCTGTGACGGGGAGCGCATCCCCCGCGAGAAGCTAGAGGCCGCGATCCTCTCCCAGCTGACCAGCATCTACCGCGACGGCGGGCTCATCCGCGACGCCATCAAGCAGGCGGCCGCGAGCGATGACAGCGACCGCGCCGCGCTCACCGAACAACGCGCCTCGCTCGCCAAGGAGATCACCCGTTCCGAACGCGCGATCGACCGCTACCAAGACGCATTCGAGGCCGGCGACCTCAACCCCGCGCACTTCAACAAGCGGCTGACCACCCTCAAGGCACGACTCGACGTTCTCCATGACCAAGACCAAGCACTCGCCCACGAACTAGCCGCAGACACGCCGACCACGCCTGATGCGGCGGCACTCCGCGCCGTCGCTGACCATCTCGATCACGTCATCGAACGCAGCGAGCCGGAGCAGGCAAAGGCACTCCTCGCGATCCTCATCGCAGAGCTGCACGTCAACAGCCGCAACGAGATCCTGCCCACCTACCGAGTCGGCGCACCCGTGGTTTGCGCGCCGAACAGTTCAGTGGAGCCAGCCGGACTCGAACCGGCGACCTCCTGGGTGCGATGCGGCCGCTCTGCGCGTCTGTTCCGTACCAAAAACTGACAATTAGCAGGCGATTCCTATCGAGGTGGCGGGACCAAGATTAGTGTGGATGCACGCGGAGTCTCGGCGATTACAGGGCATTCAGGCACTCGCGGCGATGAGTGCCTGAACAGCTCAACGCGGAACGAAGCATTGTTGGTAGCCCCTTTGACTCAACGTACGCTCGCAGCGGAACCCGATACTGGGCCGCGGAACCCGGTTTGCTCTACACGCCTCGTTGCCAACTACTTCGAGCACGGTGGTGCTACCCACAAAGTATCGTTGTTCGGGATGTCTCGTAGGTGCCGCATTCTCCTCGCCATCGCGCTGACCGCTGTGCTCTCGGGCTGTGGGAGCACGCGTCCCGCCGTCGATGCCGCCGCTCCGAGCCCGGCGAAGGACGAGCTGTCCACCGAGCGGATGTACCGCGTGCCGTCAGGCTCGATGGAGCCCACACTAGGCGTTGGCGCGAGGGTGATCTTCTCTCCTGGGCCGATAAGCGTCGGTGAGATTGTCGTGTTTTATCCACCAGAAGTAGCCGAACTACAGGAGTGCGGTCCGACGGCCCACGTGATCAAGGTTGGTGGCGCTGCATGTGCCGAACCCGTCCCGACGCGATCTACCGTCAAGTTCATCAAGCGTATTGTCGCCGGGCCCGGAGACAATATCTACATCAGGGAAGGTCACGTCTACCGGAGGGCCGCCGGATCGCGCGGCTTTGTACTAGAGCCAGACCAATACATACGAAGCTGCGGTATGAGCCCTGAGTGCAATTTCCCAACGCCGATCAAGATCTCCGCAGGACACTGGTACATGCTCGGCGACAACCGAGGCGAATCGGATGACAGTCGCTTCTTCGGCGCTGTCCCAGCGTCGTGGATCGTGGGTACCGTCACCGCCTGTGCCCCCAGGACCGCCTACCGAACAACATTCGACCAGCAAATGGGCATGCGAGCATGCAAGTTGCTCAGGACGGACGGTTGAGCAGGCGTCGGCGCCTCCCTATTTGCGTGCCGAGAACATCAGTTGGCGAAACTGCTCAGCGTGCAAACCATGCGCTGACAGACAGTGACGGCAGCGCTGGATCTCGCGTAGCAGGGTCCGCAATCCGCGCTTCGTCATCCCAGCGCGCGAGGCATCCGCTTGCGCCGGCCGCGGCCCACTTGATCCTTCGCCATCTAGTTGGTGCTCAGGCCAGGAGTGTCGCTCCGCTCGACCAATCGCCACAACTTCTCGCAATCAGTGCAATTACTGCGCTGTGAGGCGCCGGCTCAAAATCGCCTGCTCGCCTTTTGGCGGGCCGCTCGTCTAGACATCTGGACTAGCGCGATAGCGACCACGTAGAAGACGGCTCCCACCCCTCGAAAGCCACCCAAGACAAGAAAAAGACCCATCGCTGGCAACGCCGCCCAGTACCATGGCGACTTCATCTGATCTCGCCAGGACACTGTGTGCCACGTCGGATCGTTCGCGGCTTCTTTCGCCCGGTTTGCCCATCGTTCGGTGAGACGCTGATCCCACGGCTTCTTGGAAGCATCCGAGGTCACAGATCGGAGGGTATCAGCGGACCCTAAGACTTCGGAGGGCAGGGAGGTAGCTGTGGAAGTGCAGGCATCCTCTGCCGTTTGGTGCGACCAATCACAGGGATCATTCCGAGCCCGAGGCGATGGCATCATTTAGAGGTGTGGCGTGGAGAACGCCGCATCACCGAAACGACGGTTGAGGTTGTCACTCCTGCCACAGACGACGACTAGGTTTGAGGCGCGGCGACGTGGCTGCTTCCACATCGACAGGCGCGGGCGGGCGTGTATCGCTCCTCGGCAGCCGCGGCCGGAATTCGTCCGACGCAGGAGCGCAGGGTTGCCGGCCGAAACACTCGCCTGCTCGCGCTAAGCGCAACTCCGGAGGTGCCGAATAGTCTCAGTGAGCATGAGACGGCACGCGGCCGCCCACCGTTGCCAACGCGCCGTGTTCCACGATCGTCTACAACACGAACGAAGGCACTCCGTCCGCCGGACTCCGGTCGCTCCTAGCGCCGCTGCGGCGGGCGCAGACCCCGGCCGACACGCCCCCCCGTCGCGACCCAGGGCAGCACCGGACGCTCAGCGCGGTGCTTGCGGACGGTGCCGCGAGCTCACTCATTGCGATCGGTGTCGCGCTGATGGCCACCTATCTTCAGATCTTCCCGGTGCGTGCCAACCTGGGCATGACAATCACCGGGGGCTTGCTCGAACCGCTTCCGTGGGGCGCGGCCGCGTGTTACGGGCATACCGGCACGACTGCCGCTGGGAAGTCTATGCTCATTATCGCGCAGGAGTGACCGATGGGCTGGATGCGCACAGTCGAATCCCTGTCGCAGTTCGACCAAGAGCTGCTGTGTCTTCGTCGCTTCAGCAGCGACCAGGCGGTGGGCACGGGTGGCCATACAACCTTTCCGGTTGTTGAGGCGTGTCCAGGCGGGCCTAACCGAGACACGAGCCGCCAGCAAAGTCCGTGTTACGGCCGCACAGTGTTCGCGCCCTCGACAGCGGAGTGGCATCTGCGATGCGGCTGTCGAGGCCGGGCCGGCCAAGACACCAGGCCCACTGGGAGTGTTCTACCAGCGCGCCCGCTCGCGCCGCGGAGCACAGATCGCGATCGTCGCAGTCTCACGCAAGATCGCGATCCTCTGCTGACAGCTACTCACAAAGCAACAAGACTACGCCTACCAGCGTCCCGCTCACGTTGCACGCAAGCTCCGGCGGTGCGACGCCAGTCCACAGGAGCTCCTCGAGGAAGCGTGCTCTTCGATCATTTCCAGTCGCCCTCACCACAACCTCGGCTGTCCACCGCGTCCGAGCAGGAGCACCTGTGAAGTGCTGCCGGCACACCGATTGGACACCACTCCTTGTAACTGGCGCGACTGGATAATTCTCACCCAACTGTGTGGAAGGTGCTACATCGCGCCATTGACCGGGACCGCTACCTTGTTCTCAGGGAATATCGCCCTCGCAGTAGATATAAGTAGACTGCCTTTCAACGACGGGGACTGTCCCTCCTCCCGCGAATTCCGTTAGGCTAGTCGCGGGGCCGCAAGTGATCGGAATGGCTTTCGGCGCATATCGAGCGCCGCTCACACGATAGATACCCGGACTGAGCAAGACTTCGAAATATTCGTGTTCAGACACAATCTTTTCGGCGATCACCGAGCCGCCCTCAGTTTCAACAAGAATCGCTCCGCCCAATAGGGAATTCGAGGTAGACGCGCACGTCCCCCCAGGACCACCACTAAGAATACCTCCCACGATTGCAGTTCCACCAGCACCGGCCGGCAGCACCGGAAGAATTGGTAGCTGGCAGACGGGAGGGCCCGGAGGATTGGGCTGCCCTGATGGCATCGTTGGAAGAGATAAAGGGGAAAGTGGGGGACGACTGACCTGTGGGGCGTGTCTTACACCGGTCGGCTTTGGCTTGCGCTTTGGAGTCTTATTGAACCTACAGCGGTGGCGGTAGTGCTTATCTCTCTTGCGACAGCGAGTCGGACCGCGCCGAACATGATGTGCCGTCACAGACCGAGGCTTCGCCAACGCTACCACCGGAACTGCCCCACCTACCGCGCAAGCCACCACAATCACCACAATCAGGAGCTTCGGCAGCCTTCCTTCAGAACAGCACTCCATCTGTATATCACACGATGGGCCGATAGCGTGAGTTATAGCCATTCGCCTACAATCAGAATTGGCAAATACATTATCCTGGAACCGGTCCTCAGTCGCATCGCCGTTGGCCATCGGTCCCACAATAGTCGAAGCCCAAACCGTGATACAAGCGGCTTGCTTCATTTAGTGCGGTAGCAGTATAGTCTTGCTGTACCCTGCGTTCGCGCATATCAACAAGTGCGCCCAAGCGCTTAGTCACGACGCTGTTCTCGTAGGGCATGAGCTTTATCAAAATCGTCTTGGTCACAGGTTCACTTCCGATCGCCCTCACACCACTCCCGTATAGCGCCTTAGGCACGAGCTGTTCAATTTTCCCCCACTGCTTCAGAAACGCGTGCGAGGTCGCCGGAATCGCCCTGTAGCCATGCTGTGCCCACAGCTTTAGATCTCTGCATATGTCGGGCGAGGCGAGTCTTTCCCATGCTAATTCTTCGGCTGCACGCAAACTCACCAGTGTATTGAGTCGTTGGTCGTGCCACCAAACACTCGTTGCGTCTAAACCCAACCGCCTCAGCTGGCTCCTCCCATAGAACCGGTGCACGGTAGCCATACTCACGGCATTTAGTACCTCACTGGATAGTTCGATTTCACTGCTGGCAGGATGCCTAACCTTACTCTTTGATCCTGCGTTGGGTATGGGCGCACCCATTATAACTCCACGACATCGACCCAAGACGCTATTCGCATACGCCTTGCGGCGATTTTAGCGGTAGCTAGTGCGCTTTCCTGAGCGTCCCCAAGCCGATTCTGCACACTTAGATACGCCACCGTAGACGCCCGATCGGCCGGCTCGTCTCCTCCCGCGTTTTGACCTACTGCAACCACTACCCCTGCTAGGAGTATAACGATCACTGCAACACCGGCTATCAATCCATACCGAGAGCGTTTCACACGAACTCCGTTCATATGCCTATTTCGGATCGCATAATAGGCGCAAGCCTCACATCTTCCTCTCGCCCTTTTGTCGCCTCCCACCATATCACGATGGTGTCCGCCGTAATTGACACGTGGGGCTCACCCCCTGCGGCTACGTAATCCCGCAATGCCTCTGCAGCCAGTTCGCACGCCTGCCGTAGCTTCGCCTCGCTGCTACCAGGAGCAATGAACCCGACGGCGGGAGTACAGGTCATGCCTCCCCCGTACGCGCTAGTGCGCTGAACTTTCAAGGCAAAGCTGTCTACATCTACCTTATACTCGTCTTCCGGCAGTATCTCACTGAGCCTCTCTGCCAGAACTCGTGTAAGCGCCTCTGATTGATCGCGATATCTACTAGCGGTGTACAACAGCGCAAGAGACGTTCGTAGTCCACTCAGTCGTTTCCCGGGCAAATCGATCATCCTCGACCAGATTCCTCCTTAGCCTTTCCACTTGACCCACGGACCCTCGCGGTTCCGTTTTTGACCGAGGCAATAGTACACGTCATCGACGCCAGTAGTGGTTAGTCTTTCGCAGTATTCCGCAGACACGTAGTATAGGACACCCCAGAATACTGGCCCGATTTTAATCGTCCAACTGTCGTAATGGACCATGCACGCACTCCACGGATGCGTTTTCTGATACACGATACAGTTTGCTTCGAGGGCGTCCGCATATGATCTAAACGTTGCGGCTATAGCCGGCCCACCGTGGCCAATGGCTTCTGTGATCGGCCCGGGAAGCCATTTCGCGAGCTCCGACAAGGTCTCTGAATTGTTTGCTTTTTTACGCAGAAACTCTATGATTTCTTTGACAGTACTGTAGCTAGCCAATCCTTCGGGATCCCCTTCGCCGCCTTCAAGTTCACCCATTTCTTCTTCAGGAATGACGCACATGCTGGCGATGGGGCAGGCTTTTTCGGCTGCTTCTTTTTCAGCAGTGGCCTGTAATTCGGCTTGGATCGTCGCTTCGTCGATCCTGGCCTGTGCTTCATTGGCCTGAATCGACCACGCCGATCCTTGTACGATATACGCTTCTCCTTCGGCACCGTTGACAAGCATTCCGGGAGGGATCACGGTTGCCGTCTGGAGTCTGCGGCCGAGTTGCGGCTGGTAGGAAACTGTCCCCACGGTTAGGGTACCGGAGGATAGTTCGCTGGACGCGCCGGTCGATCCTATCCACGAATATTTCGTTGGTGGCGACCCGTTCACGGGTACGCCGAATTCAGTACTGTTATAAGTAGTGAGCGGTTTTGTTTCAGTTTCTGACAGGGCCGCCGTAGCAATAACATTGCCCTGAAGGTCGTGCAGTTGGAGTACGGGTGCTCCTCCGTTGGTCTGCGTGGCCCGAATCAGTTTGAGCACCTGCTTGTCCTTCGCTCGTCTTGCGAGCCGCGCCATCAAAGCGTCGTGGTTGACCCGATCAAAGAACGAGTCCAAATCCACCTCGACGCACCACCCCGCGTCATCATCTGCGACGAACTGGCGTGCCCGCTCGACCGCTTGATGAGCCGAGCGCCCCGGTCGAAAACCGAAGCTATGGGAATGAAAGTGCGGATCGAAGACAGGCGTGAGCACCTGCGATAGGGCCTGGCAGATCAGTCGATCCACCACCGTCGGCACTCCCAACATCCGTCGTCCACCCGAGGGCTTGGGGATCATCACCCTCCTGACCGGCGACGGTCGGTAAGTGCCCGCGTCAAGCATCGAGCGGACCTCCAACCAATGATCTCTCAACCACGGTCGCAGTTCCTTGGTGCTCATCCCGTCGATGCCAGCGGCACCGGCGTTACGCTCGACACGTCTGAGCGCCTCGGCGAGGTTCTCGCGGGCCAGGAACTGCTCCCAGAGACCCGCCGCTGCGGGGTGAGGTACGGTGTCACACTGCGCCGAATCATCGCTGCGCTCTGAACCGGGCTTCTCGGGCTTCACCCTCAAAGCACCCCGTCCAGGCCCCTTGCGGGGTTGGCTGCGGTCAAAGCGACCATCACGAGCACGCACGTCCTGCGCCTCGACTTCGCGTTCGGCCCTTCCCGACGATCAACGATCCCGCCGGTACTATGGCCTCTGCTGACTTCTCCACAGCGAGCACCAGCCTCTCGACCGGCACCGTCCCCCACCCGGCGAACAACGCCAAAGCGTGACCAGGCATCACGGGACACCCCCGTGGAGATCTCCCCAGGTAAGACCAGCAACCTTCACCGCACACCCGCCGCATCTACGTCTCGGCCCCTTGATGACATAGGGCTTCGCCATTTACAGCTGGCTCGCCCGGACCGCGCCGCCTCAAATGCGATTCGTGTACCTCGGGTCACAGCTTCGTCCTCCAGCTTCCTTCCCACCCCGCCTCACGACGACGCAGTTGCCTTCGACTTATGGTTGGTGTCATCAACCCCCACAGGGGACTCGCACCCCCAAGCTGCTGATCATGCTGAGCGCACTGCCACGGCCCCGGGGCGTTTGCGCGCCGCCGGGGCCACCTATTTCAATTGGACGGTCGCGACCCTAGCTCGACGCACACGCGAAAGCGAGCCCTGAACGCAAGTAATCCCGAGCAATCGGGCGCTATCCCCGCGGATCTCAGGCACTAGTGCCTCAAATCACCTCCGATCAGCAGCGATGCCGAAGAATCCGCGCCGCCCAAAACCTGCCCATATGCAGGGATCTTCAGAAATGGAGCTAGCCGGACTCGAACCGGCGACCTCCTGGGTGCGATCCAGGCGCTCTCCCAACTGAGCTATAGCCCCGTATGCACACGCCTGAGCGCGAGCGACGGTCTGAGAAGTGTAGTGGGCAGAACGTGTCGCGGACGAACGGCTCAAGCTTGCTGGAGGTCGCTTTGGCTAAGTCCTGCGTTTGGGCCAAACGAGTACGAACGACGATCTGAACAAGCGCGCAGGCGGGCGCAGTATGGTTTGCTGGCGCAATGGGATTGCTCGACGACGCCATACGCGAGCACTTGGAGCTCAAGCGTCTCCAGGGAGCCGACCCGGGCGTAGTGGCTCGGGAGGAGCAGGATGCCCTGGGACCAGTGCCTCGACGGGGCGACGCCGCCTACGGAGATGACGCTGATGATGCCCCCGGCCTGGAGACTCACGACGAGGAGGTTCCCCCCGCCCTTGATTCGCCTACGACAGCTGACTCGGTCGACTCTGAGTCTGTCGGTCAGGAGACCGTCGAGATCAACATGGAGGCCGAGCTTGCGTCCGAGGGCGACTTCGATCCATCGTCAACGGTGCAGCGAGACGCTCGTGCTAGGTCTGTGGCGCACCCGGCTAGTGCCCGTTCCATCAGCGATGAGTCGCTCGAATGGGAGGTGCCAGCCGAGGCGGAGGAGCCCGCTGAACGCGTCGAGCTCGAGGACTCGCCCGGCGAGAATGCTGATGACGCTCCCGGCCAAGCCGAGTCAATGGAGGACGTGCTGGAGGAGACCCCCGACTTCCTGCGCGACACACCTGAGCAGGAGCGTCTCTGGTTCGAGCAGCGTCCCCCGCGCGACTTCGATTTCAACGAGTAACCCCGGAACGAGAGCAAAAAGGCAAGGTAAAGAGAAGGTCGCCGGTCCGTCGATGGAAGGCTTTGGCATCAACAGGCTACCGTGGTACACGGAAAAACCGTTACGTCCAATGCCGAGTGCGGCGAAATCATGGATGGGTGGCTCTCCGATCGGGCCACCACAGCAGGTCTACCTGCAACTGTACGTGCACGCGACCAGCATTCCGGGGGACCCGGTCGAGGTTCAGGATTCGCTCCCCGAAGGCGAGGCGGACCTCAAGATTGCGACACTGTCGCCATACGGCGTATGGTCGAAGGGCGTTCGGCCCAAACAAGATCGGCATAGATGCTCCTCCTGGCAACCAGAAGGACCTCTTTTCCACGCTGATTGTCAGTGCCTCGGACGAAGCAGGGGAGTACGAGGGGCCCTCTGCCGAAGAATTCGACGGCACGTATTCGTTCACACTCTCAATGGACGTCGGGGGCACACGCTCACATCGACGGCAAAGGTCACCGTCGATTGCCCGCAGCGCTGAGCTGGACAGCATCGTCGTACTTAGATCACGCGCGGATCCGACTTCCGGTGACACGCAGTCGAGATCCCTTAGAACCTGGTTTCAAAATAGGCGGTGCGTCCCAGGTGTTCATGGATCAAGCTGGTCCTCGCGGGGTGTCGCAGCGCCTGCCGGTGGTACGCGCAAGACCTCACGTAGCGATCCAGCGCCGCGTCCAGGACGCCTGGGACGTGCCGACCTTTTTGAAACACGTTCTTAGTAGGCGTATATTTAATGAGTCGCGGGGCCATAGCTCAGCTGGGAGAGCGCCTGCTTTGCAAGCAGGAGGTCGCCGGTTCGATCCCGGCTGGCTCCATGACCAAAACTCAATGCGAACCGTCAACGCCCAAGGTGCCATTGGCGCTCGACAAACTCTAGAAACCCTGGGCTCAGGTCCCACTCGCTGCCTGTCCGTACCACGACGGTGTTGCGCTCAAGTGTCCGCACGTATCGTGAGACGGTGCTCGGTGCGTAGGCCGCACGAGAAGCGATCGTCTTCGTCGGCGATGGGCCGCCGCTCCAAAGACATTGGAGGATCGCGGAGGCTGCTGGCGAGTCTGCGACATCCGTGCCTTGTAGCGCTTGCCGTAGTACATGCTCTATTGACCTTTCCGCCCTCATCGGCGGGTCTCTCGACACACCGCTCGCCGCCGACTCGTGCCTTCGACGACTGAGCAGCCGCAGTTCGTCGCGGATGTCGTTCAATGCGGCGAGCACGTTGCCTGCCTCGCGCATCTCGGGGGCGTCACTATCACGCAATATCCGAACCTCGCGGACTACCGTAATCGGATTGACAACAAGTTTGCCGTCGCCTTTCTCGATGGCGCTCACCTTGCGACCGAGTTCGTCCTGAGCCTCTTCAAGCAGGTCTGGATCGTCTAGCGCGTACGGAACGGGCCTCATGTGAGCTATGTCAAAGGGGATTGTTTCGCCAGCCGTGATCAAGTGAACGATCGGCTTTGCGACGGCATGACGAACGGCCACCTCGTAGAAGACGTTTGGGTTGCGACCCGTCAGCTCGACGACGACAAAGCTCGTCTTCGAGGAGGTGTCTGGTCTCGTAGATGCGTATGCTCGCAGCGTGCCTCGACGCCTGCGGGTTTTCATTAGCTCGACGATGAAGGACTTGGCCAACGAGCGTGATGCTGTGCGGCGCAAGCTCCATGAGTCCAACTTCGAGCCCATCAACGCCGAGGATCTGCTGCCCGACGGCTCCACCTCTTGGCAGCGTATCCAGGCCGAGCTGACCGAAAGCGACGTCATGGTGCTCATCCTGGGCGAGAGCTACGGCTGGATTCCCTCCTCCGAACCGCACGCGCATGCTGGCAAGTCCGTGACTGAGCTCGAGTTCTTGGAAGCCCAGCGTCTCAACCTTCCGGTCCTGCTCTTTGTCAAGCACATCGAGGGTCCTTCCAGCGCTCAGGACTACGCGCTCCGCGAGGAGTTTCGCCAGCGCTTGGAAGCCTGGGACGGCGGCCTGTTTCGTGCAACCTTCGTGCTGGCGTATGACTTGGCGGATAAGGTCGTGGAAGCGCTCATCGACTTCCTCGGTGGCCACTACCTGCGCCAGGTCTCCGACGAAGCACCCCAGAGCCGGCCACCTTCTGCGGCGCCGGCTCGGTCCGGGGGCCCGCCGCCGCTTCCTTCTGAGCTAACAAAAGCCGTGCATACCCGTCGCGCAGTGGTGCTGATCGGCGCCGGCGTATCACTTCAGGCCGGTCTTCCGTCTGTAGATCTATTCATCGCAGCGATGCGACATCGCATCGAACGGCACGACCCGCTCTATCGGCCGGCTGCATCAGGATCGTTGTTCTTTGCGGTAGCCGCGGACTTGGAGGCTCTGCTAGGAGCCGATGAGCTACGACGCGTGGTGGAGCAGTTGGTCACGCCCAAGTACTTCGCTGGCACCACGGATTCGCACCGGACCGCGCTCAAGCTTTTCGACTTGGTAGTCACCACCAACTACGACGAACTGCTCGAGCGTGCCGCGGTGGACCACGCGGTTGTGTCCGACGACGCCACCCTGGTAGATCTGGCCGACCACGCGGCCATTATCAAGTTGCATGGCTCCCTCAACCGGCCTGAGAGTCTGGTACTCACCGAGGGTGAGCTAGCAGGTGCCGTCTTCACCAATTCCCAGATGTACGAGGCGCTTGTTAGAGAGTTGCGACATCGTCCATTGATCGCGGTTGGCAGCTCGCTGCGTGACCCCAGCTTGGTAGCGTTGCTTGAGGCTGCGCGCCCTCAATTGCATGGCTGGGCGGTGGCCGACCTGATACCAATGGCGGATCGAGCACGCATCCAGCGCTGGAACCTAGATCCGCTCGAAGGCGACGCACCCGCCTTCTTCGCCGCGTTGCTCCAGGCCGTGCATGAGACGTCGGCCGGACGCGAAGATCCCAGCAGCGCCTAAGCCGCATCGCCAAGCGATATTGGGCCGCCCGGAAGCCGCGCCAAGCAGTTCGCGTTGGCTTCCGTTGGCTTCCATTTCCGTGTGCCGCGACCCACAGCGGCCCGCGGCACACATAGCCGACCCCAGCCCCTGGGAGCTGTCCTTGGCTGGCGGGCGGAGTTCGTCCGAGACAACAAGGCGCTGATTCGCGCACCTCGAACTCCTGATGGCTGATATAAGTCCGGGCCGCTGATATTCGTACCGTTCCGGACAAACATAGATACTCGGCCGCCAGTTGGCCGCCGATGTCCGGAGACCTCTTAGATCGGAGCTGCTAGTGACATCACGCCACACCGTGTCAGGCCTGACGGAGCTGGCTGACCAGCTGATCATCCGGCATCTTCGCGTCTCGATTCCCGCCGAGGATGTGCGTCTGGAGCTTCAGAAAGGTCTGCGGCGCGAGCCGCTGCTCGACCAGAAGCTGCGATGCGTCGCACTTGTAGGTGCGGGCGGCAGCGCTGCGCTGTTCGACCGCGGTGCCGCTCTCGCAGAGGAGCTCGAGGACGAGTTCTCCTCGCCTAACGACAAGGGTCGCAGAGCGGAGCTGTTTCGTCTGCAGCGTGTTTACAAACTGGATCCAGGGGACTTCGAGACTCGCCTCGCGGCGTTGAGCCGCACCCCTGAGGTCACGCAGCACATTCGCCAGACGATCGCGGAGCGCTATGGCTACCGTCACCCGACGATCTTGGGATACGAGCTGCTGGCCCACTTGCTCAAGCATCGGTTCCTAGACGCAATCATCAGCTTCAATTTCGACGAGCTCCTCGATCAGTCGCTCGACGATGAGCTCGGTCGAGATGGATATCGGCGTCTTGTCTCAGACCGTGATTGCGCAGATGCCGTAAAGAACCCTGACGATCCGGGCTACCTCCCCCTGTACATCAAGCTGCACGGCACGGCTTCGGAGCCAGACAGCCTTCGTTTCACCCAGGAGGCGTACTACGCGCTCCCCCGTCAGATGGCCGACGTCGTCGAAACGCTGTTCGACAGCGTGCGATGCGTGATCGTCAACGTCGGCTTCGGGATGGCAGGTTTGGATCTACATCGGCTACTGCGAATCCCGGTGGAGCTGAAGATCTACGACCTCAGCCCCAAGCCCCTCAGCAAGGACGTGCGCCACGATATCTCCTCAGAGCGCAGCAAACCTCTCGACGACTCACTTCGTGTGGGCGAATCCAGGCAAGCGCCGAGCTTCGCTCTGCTCGGCGAGCAGCCACCCCGAGCCAAAGGCCAGCTGGCGTCCTGCGATGATTGGATGAAGCGGCTCATGTACGAGATCGAGCAGCGATCCGGCACGAGGGCAGGTGCGGACCGCCTCGCGGCGCTAGTGCGATTCCGGTCAGTGGACCGGCACGAGGCGATAGCCGACGTTTTGGGGCCGGCCACCAACCTGAGTAGTTGGATCAAGGAGCCGGACAAGCACCGTGACGACTACGTCGAATATCTGAAGCGAAGGACGATCGTCGAGTTGGCGCTTTCTGGCACCAAGGCTCGCGGTCTGGCCCAGCTTTCATGGCTGGCCATCGATCGCTGCGGTACCTACTACGAGTTGTACCGTCGCGAAGCACAGCGGGTCCCTATGGCGCCGTCGACCTGGAACGTGGTGCGAAGTGCCGCAGGCCTGGACGAGAACGAATGGCTGCCCGACGTCGTGGAGTCACAGCCAGATCTCTGCGCCCGGAAAGCGGAGCCAACCCTCGACAATGGCAAGTGGGCTTTGCGCGAGTTCGTTCCGCAAACGCTGGCTGAGCACGTGATTCAACGGATCGGCAACAACCATCCACCAACGAAGACTCGTCTCACGAAGGCACTGAAAAACCTCCAGGCTGGCTCCGAGGTCGAGATCCAACCGACCGACGATCGCGTGTGCTCGAAGGCATTTGACTCGCCGCTCACGCTTCCGACAATCACGTCACTGGACATCTTTACAAAGTGGCTTTTCAAAGATCTCCGGCCTGCGGATGAGGTCTACATAAGTTGTGAGACGGGCGAGTGGCTCATCCAGAACGAGACGATGTTCGAGCTCCTGTCCAAACAGGAGCATGTCGAGGTCATCACGGCCTTTCACCTCAAGAGCAAAGGTCTCCACGCAAAGTACGGTGACACGCTCAATCTGCGCGTGCTCAATCCGTGGCGCCACAACCGACACATGACGGTCGTGTGCCGGGGAGACTCGGCAATGCGCGCCGTCTATTTTGCGCGTCGGCTTCGCACGCCGTTGATCACTCCGGTGTATCTCGACCAACCCAACGACGCGGCGCGAATAAAGCATGCGTTCGACCTCATGCGCCAAGAGATTGACGAGACGATCTCGGTGGAAAACTCCAACCCGAAAGCAGCCTGAATCGCTCCGAGGATGTTGCCGGTCACTTGGCTGCCTCTGGTCCGAGCATCATGGTTTAGTCGAGCGATACTCGCCCGCCGACAACCTGCGCAAAGCGGTTCGCATTGACTTCGGTTGGCTCCACCATCTAGCAGACAGTCGAAACAGCCCAGCCCCCTCGGGGGCTGGGCCTTCGGCGTTCTTGGGGCAAACCGAGCGCATCCAGCGGCTCATCGAGGCGTTGTTGGTCGCTCAGCCGATCTAAGCGTCGCTGCCGAGAGCCAGACAATCCGTCGCCTACCATAGGAGGGGAGATGGTGAGCGACGATCCTCCAATGATCGGCAGCGACAACACCTACGTAGGCGAAGGCCCGGTTCCTGCGATGGGCGACGGGAATACGATCTATACGTTGGCCGATGCCAACGGCAGCGTGCTCCTCAACAGAGGCGGTACAGCTATCGGTGCCGGTGCGCGGGCTGACAGTACATCAGTTGCTGTAGGTGCGGGAGCTCTGGGCGGAGACTTGCCCCAGCTTTTTGAGCTGCTTGCTCAGCTCCAGCAGGTCTTCGACCATGCTGGTGCGGCTGAGGCCGCGCATGTAGTGGCAGGACTCGCTGACGAGACCGGACGCCCAGCGCCGGATAAGCACAAGATCGACAAACTGTGGACGACCGTCAAGGCAGCTGCGGCTACCAACGAGGCGATCTCGCTAGTGGCCCGCATTACACCGTTGCTTGCAACTGCGCCCCACCACCTCTGACACTGGACTTACTGATCCTAAGGCGAAACCCTGCGGCTCGGGTTGAGCATTGCGGCTGGCGCTGTTTAGTAGTCGCTGATCATGCGCAAGTTCGAGTTCCACCTGCCGCATTTTTTTTCTAGGGCCACTTGATCGTCGTCGGAACACGGAACACGAGGCAACACGGCTCGACAAGGCTGGGCTCTGTCGCCCAGTTCCGTAAAGACGCAAGCTCCTGCACGATGGTGTGCGGCACGGAGAACGAGACAGACCCCCAACTGGGGGAACCCTTCCTATGTAGCTGCTAGGATGCGTCCATGACGCTACAAGCGCGAACCTATGAGGTCGGTGTGCGCGCACTGCATGATCGCCTGAGCGAGCACTTGGAGTACGTTCAGGACGGCGCGGAGGTGCTCGTCACGCGCCGCGGGAAACCGATCGCTCGCCTGTCCGCGATCAATGAGAGCGATCCTCTGCAAGAGCTCGTGCAACGCGGCCTCGTGACAGCGCCCAGTCGCCAGCGAGCCGCGCGACGAGCGCAGGTGAAGGCACGCGGCCCTGTCTCCGAGCTGGTCGCAGAGCTTCGCCGCTGATCCTCTACTTCGACACCTCGGCGCTCGTCAAGCTCGTGATCGCAGAGGAAGGGTCCGAGCTGGCAAGCGAGCTGTGGGGGACCCCACATCCGGCGATTTCGAGCATCCTCTCCTACCCGGAGGGTCGCGCGGCACTCGCGGCCGCACGACGCGGTGCACGGCTCACTGCCGCCGCCCACGCGCGCGCGCTTGAGAACTTCGAGTCTCTGCACGACGAACTTTCGCTAATCGGCATCGACGTGCAGCTCGCGCGCGAGGCCGGCGAGCTCGCCGAGAAGTCCGCCCTGCGCGGCTACGACGCAGTCCATCTCGCCAGCGCGCTGTCGGCTGGCGACGCGGTCACGCTGGTCAGCTGGGACGAGGACCTCAGACTCGCCGCCGCACGCAACGGGTGTGCCCTGGCTCCACCCACGCCGACGCCGGAGGTTCGATGACGATGCGGGAAGGCTCTGGGGAAGAGAAGCTCTATCTGGATGTGCCTTTCCCCGACAAGGAGCAAGTGAAGGCTCTTGGCGCGCGATGGGACCGCGATGCGCGGTCTTGGTACGTGCCCAACCACCTCGATGTCGAGTCGTTTACCCATTGGCTAGCATTGCTCCCGGCGGATGATGATCCGCTCCTGTGCATCGCGGGGCTACCGCAGCGCTGTTGGAAATGCGGCGAGGACACGACGGCCGTGATCGCCTGCGAAGACGAAGACCAACTCATCTTCGCACACGCGGAAGTTCTGCAGGTAATCGCGAGTCAGTTCTCCGAGTCGGATCTTGCCACGTTCAGGGCAGGCCCACTCCGTCCACGTTTCTCGCGCACGCTCGGACACAGCGCATGGTCCAATGGATGCATCGCGTGTGGTGCGCTCCTGGGAGGCTTCCCGCTGTTCGAGGACTTCGCTTACTGCCAAAGCACTGGGGTCACGCTTCCGATCGTCGCATCGGCCAGAATCCCGCTCGAAGTGCTTTACGACGAATCCAACCCAGAGGACTAGGACATCGGCAGAAGTTGGTCGTGTGTGTCATCCGCACCGGCATAGCTTCATCTATCCAGTGGTGCTAGCACCTTCTGCCGCTGTCTCCGCCCCACAGGCTCTAGCAGCAGCCGCACCAAAGCCTCGACCTGGGCTTGACTGTTTCTTTGAATTCCCACCTGCCGCAGCAAGTTGACTGCAACGAAACCGGCGGCGCCCGGGATCACGAGCTTCACCGGCTCCCCCTCGAGGCGGTCACCGGCCTAGTGCGTAGTACTTCGCCTCTGTCGCAGCCTTCTGGGGACGCCACCACCAGTCGTTGTCTCGGTACCACTCAATCGTGGCTCCCAGCCCGGCGCCGATCTCAGCGTACTGAGGCCGCCAGCTCAGCTCGGTGCGGATCTTGGTCGAGTCGTTGGAGTAGCGCAGATCGTGACCGGGTCGGTCGGGCACCAGGTCGAATGCGTCGGGCTCCTCGCCCATGAGCTCGAGCACGTGGTGCAGGATCTCGGCGTTGCTGCACTCGTAGCCGGAGCCGATCAGGTACGTCTCGCCGATGCGACCCCGGTCGAGGATGAGGTGGACCGCGTCGTTGTGGTCGTCGACGTGAGTCCACTCGCGGACGTTCTCGCCCGCGCCGTAGAGCTTGGGGCGCTGACCGACCAGCAGGTTGGTGATCTGGCGCGGAACGAACTTCTCCACGTGTTGGTAGGGCCCATAGTTGTTGGCGCAGTTCGAAAGAGTCGCCTTCGCGCCAAACGAGCGCACCCAAGCGCGCACCAGCATGTCGGAGCTGGCCTTCGCCGCAGAGTAAGGACTCGACGGGTCGTAGGGGGTCTCCTCGGTGAACTTGTCGACGGCGTCCAGTGGCAGGTCGCCGAAGACCTCGTCGGTGGAGATGTGGTGCAGGCGCCGTTCGTGGCGGCGGACCGCTTCGAGGATCGTGTAGGTGCCGATGATGTTCGTGCGGATGAACGGCTCGGGATCGTGCAGCGAGTTGTCGACGTGCGACTCGGCCGCGAAGTGGACCACCACCTCGTGCTCGGCGACCAGCCGATCGACGAGCTCGGCATCGCAGATGTCGCCATGCACGAAGCGGACGGCCTCGCCGGCCGGGGTGAGGCTCTCGCGATTGCCGGCGTAGGTAAGCGCGTCGAGCACGGTGACCTCGTACTCGGGACGGCGGTTGATGGTGCGATGCACGAAGTTGACTCCGATGAAGCCAGCTCCGCCTGTAACGAGCATCTTCACGGCCGGTATTCTATATTGCGGGCGTCGGTGGCGTATGGCTCGTGCAGGCCATGCCAACTACGGTTGATGACCTGGATCGCCAGATCCTCGAGGAGCTTACATCCGATGCGCGCCAATCCCGGCAACGTTGGCTGGCAAGCTCAGCAAGGTCGCAATCTGCAATCCGCCGTCGCATCGCGTGGTTGGAGGCAGGCTGGGGTCATCCTCAAGCCGTAACCAAGCTAATCGACGGGTGGCCAGGATCTACCGAGACAGCCTTAAGTAAGCAGAGGACGCATCATCCGTTCACCACATCGAGCGCAAGCGCCCCGCCACAGACCGCGCAAAGCGGTTCGCGTTGACTTCGGCTGGCTCCATTGCCACAATCCTAGTGCTGGAGCGGGATTCGGTGGCTAGGGCAGCTTGGCGCTCCGTCGTCTCCGAGGGCGCCTCAGCGGCTCGTCTGCAAATAACTGCCAATTGCACACTCTCGGGGGCTAGCCCGCGCTGTTAGCTCAGACCTAGTCGGCGACTTGAGTCCGGCCAACGACGGTGCCGCCGCTCACGACGCCGGCCGACTGCAGCGACTCCCTGATCGAGCTCACCCCACCCGAAGAGGTCCACACCACATCTACGCCCGCCCCGTGCGCGGCGGTATCTAGCTCGCCACGATTCTCCGGTGCCGTTCCGGCAACGACCAAGATGCCCTTCGCGCCTGGGTATCTGTCGTTCGCCACATTTTGGAAGGCCTCGACTTGGGCGACCGCGCCGAGATTCGCATCCAGCCGGCCTTGCTTGACCTCGAATATGTAGGTGGCGCCGTCAGGCGCATGCGCAACCAGATCCGGGCGTATGTTCTCAAGGACCGGCTGGCGCTCTACTTGCCAGGACTTTTCGCGGAGTACCTTCTCGACTGAGCTGACTGTCCTCTCGTGCGAACTCAGTAGGTCGCGCAATGCCATCAACGCCATGATATCGCCTTGGAGCCCAGCGCTCGTAGGATCAAAGCGATGTAGACGACGGCGACGGCGAGCGCAGTTGCTGATCCATAGACGAAGTCCGCCGAAGCGTTCCCTACGAGCAGCGCGACAAGCAACACCGCTCCCGTTACGGCGCCTGTGAGGACGGGCGCGGTCGCATCACCGCCCAAGACCTTGCCGCGCACTCCGAGCGCTGCGCTTGCCAGGATGTCGTTTGCGCGCTCGTCGTTGATGACCAGCCGTGTGAGCTTCGGCTTTAGATTCGCTCCCCGCTGGCGAATGTCCGTCCATATCGTCTCGGCGCCGTGTCGGAGCAGGCCACTGGTCGGCTCGACGTATAGGACCACCTTCTTCGTGCCGACGTACTCGGCCATCACGATTAGGCCTTGGGTGACTGCCGTGTACTTGATTGACCCCGCTGCTATTGGCGCTCCGATGGCGAGCGCACTCTTTGCCAAGGCTTCCGTGTTGTTCGCGCCATAGAGGCCTTCGAGCGCGGCGGCTATTCCTTCTGACCTGCACTCGATTGTCATCTCGGCTCTCACGGGTCTCGTCGCACCTTAGCCGCGATCGGAGCGGCATTGGCTTCCGATCGATCTCCCGCGCGCATCTGAGCCTAACGCTTCAACAGCCGGGTGGATATAAGCGCGTGGTTTGCGCCGAGCAGTTCATAATGCCAGGCAGAGCGGTAGAGCCAGGGACGGGACGGATCGTTCTGCCACCCGGGGCTCTTGCGTCATACCTTGTGCCGATGGACGACGATCCATACGGATTTGCGAAACGGAACCAGATTGCTCACGAACGACGCCTACCTTTTTGACGTGCCACGCTGGGGCGTTGGATGTGTGCCTGCGGTTCTGTCCATCTCCTGCCTATTGCGAGAAGCCCAGCAAATACGAGCCTCTTTCAACTGCTAGCCACGCTTCCTTCCGATCAGGCGCTCTCATAGTTGACATACGGGCGTCTACCAACGAGCGTTGCCGCAGTACGGGAGCGCAAGGATCAGGGTGTTGGCTTGCGGGGTCGCGTCAGGGTCACCCAGCCAATGAAGGCTTAAGCCCATCGATGAATGCGCGGTTCGCGAATCTCACTAAACGAGCGACGTCACAAGCCCCAACGCAAACCCGTCATGGCCCTTGGCGCCAACCGTCTGGATCGCTGTCGCGCTTACACGAGGCTCCGCGGCAAGCATCTCGTAAAAGCCCCGCACACCCGCGGCGATTCCGCCATCCTCGGAACCCTCTGGGTCGAGGATCGCACCGCCGCGCACGACGTTGTCGCCGATCATCAACGTGCCCACCCGCGAGAGCTTTAGCGACCACTCCAGGTAACCCGGGTAGTTCTGCTTGTCGGCGTCGATGAAGATCAGGTCAAACGGACCCGCCCCTTCAGCGTGCATCACGGGCAGCGTCTCAAGTGCCGGGCCGACCCGCACCTGCACCATGTCCGCCAAACCTGCGTTGGCTATGTTCGCAAGCGCAACCTCGGCGTAGCGGGACTCGCGCTCGAGCGTGACCAAGCGTCCCCCCTCCGGTAGCGCGCGGGCGAGCCAGATCGTGCTGTAGCCGCCGAGGGTCCCCAACTCGAGGATGCTCTGAGCATTGTGGATGCGCGCGAGCAGTTCCAGCAGCTTGCCCTGGTTGGGCGTGATCGCGATCGGCGGCAAGCCGGCTGCCTCGCTGGCGGCGACGGCCGCGTCAAGCGACGGGTCCGACGAGAGCAGGTGCTCGACGATATAACCGTCAACTGCGGTCCAAAGATCCTGGCTCATTGCCAAAGAAGATAAGCAAGTTCCGCAAACTACGGTTGACATCCTCCAGGATTCATGTTACCGTCGGTAAAGTGAATTTGTAGGAGAGGTTTGCCAAATACGGGTCACGCTTGGCTCGGCGGTCGCGCGCGCCGGCCGATGCTAGGAGGTGGGGTAAGGCGATGACGCGCAAAGTCAGGCTCCTGCTTGGGGGTCTCCTCACCTGTGCGTGCCTATTGGTGGCTGCGGTTGCTTGGGCCACCAACACGCTGACGGTCACCGAGGCCTTCACCCCCGACAAGCTCGGGGCGCCTACGAACCTCTCGATCACGGCGCAGTTCGCCTCCACCACCGGCGGGCCGCCCTCGCCGATCACCAAGCTCACTCTGTATGCGCCCGCGCGGGCTGGGAGTCGACGCGCACGGCGCCGGCACCTGCAGCGAAACGACGCTGCGACTACATGGACCCCAAGGCTGTCCGGCCACCTCGCGCGTCGGCTTCGGCGGCGGCGTGGGCTTGATCGAACTCCCCAAACAAGTGATCCGCGAGCGCTTCACGATCGACTTCTTCTTTGCTCCGCGCGAACACGGGCATCTGGCCCTGCTTGCCTATGCCAATGCTGTCGCGCCCGTGGCCGTGGAAATCACCGTGATCGCCAAGGAAGTCCCTGCGCCCAAGCCCTACGGGCTCGGCTTCAGCGTCGAAATACCGCCCATATCGACGATCCCAGGGGCGACGCTTGCCTCCGTCGAAAGCGCTTTTGCGACATTTGGCTCGCCCAACGTCGCCTACTACGAGACCGTCCACGGCAAACGCACGCTCGTACACCTGAAGGGCATGGTCGTGCCCAAGACGTGCCCGCGCGGAGGCTTTCCCACCGAGGGAACGATCGACTTCGCCGACGGCAGCACGCTCACCGTCAACCCAACCATCCCATGCCCACACGGCTAGCCCCCGCGCTCGAAGGCGCGGCATGAGGCGCAACGCAAATCGCAGGCACGCAATCCCCACGCGCCTGCGCGTCGCGGGGGGGATCCCGATCCGGGAATACACGCCCCTGCTCATCTTGCCGCTGGCATTGCTGCTCACGCTCGCTCGTTTGCGCCTCCCCAGCCTCGGCCACCCAATCGAGACAACCGCCACGATCACCCCCACGCTCTCGCCCGACCGGATTGGCGCCGAGGGCGCTCTGCAGCTGACGATCGATTACTCGAGCGATGAATCGGCCGTGCCGCTGCCGGTCAGCAGCTCGGTGTTGCGCTTTCCCGCTGGGCTGGGCGTGGAAATACCCCATCTGCGCAGCTGCTCGCTCACACGCCTGCGGGCGCAGGGGCCCAAGGCTTGCCCACCACAATCGCTGCTCGGCCATGGCCACGCGATCGCCGAGGCACAGGCCGGCTCGCAGATCGTCAGCGAGGGCATCCAGCTCACTCTGTTCGTCGGGCCCTTTCACAACTTGCAACCCACGTTCGAGATCCTTGGCCAGGGCTACACGCCGTTCGACGAGCGCGTCGTGCTGACCGGCACCGTGCGTCCGGACAATCCTCCCTACGGGGAAGACCTTGTGCTCTCGATTCCGCCGATTCCGACCCTGCCGCTGGAGCCAGACGCATCGATCGTCAGCATGTCGCTGACGGTCGGCACCGCCAAACCTCGCCACCCGATTACCGTCAACACGATCGTCGTCCCTCCCAGCTGCCCCGCCGGTGGCTTTCCCTTTGCCGCCGAATTCACCTATGCCGACGGCTCCACCAGCAGCGCCCTTGCCGACGCTGTCTGTCCGTGAGCAACGAGAGAAAGCAGGTATCCGAGATGTCTCAGCAAAATCACCCAGCGACGGGGCTGCGACGGGAATCCGCATCTGCGACGGCACGCGACCGGGCGTCGCAAGGGCCGCGACAGATGCCTGCACTCGCGGCCGTACTCGGTAGTTCAACGTGGCGCCTGCGACTGCTTGCCTCGACGGTCGCCTGCACCGGCGTATTGGCACTCCTCGCCGCATCAACCTCGCTGGCGGCGAAAACGTTTTCACTCAACGAGAACGGCAACCTTCACTTGACCAGCAAGCAGGGCTTCACCCTCAACGAGGAGGGGCCCGCCTCTGGAACAGTCAGCGGCACGCTCTACGTACACCTGAAGATCGTCTCCAGCACGCACGTCACCGCCGAAATTAGCCTCTACCCACACGGTGGCTCGATCACCTGCTCGGGCAGCGCCGGCTACAAACGCGAGGGCTCCACCGCCAACTTCTCCGGTGCGCTATCGATCGATCGCGGCACCGGCAGCTACGCGCAATGCGCACGGGTCTGGGCTCAGCTTCAGCGGCACGATCCAACGCTCCAACGACGCGATTGCCGTGCACGTGGGCGGCACGGCCTCGGACTGACAACCGGCACTGAGAGGAGTCGATCGGAATGCTCGAGCTGCGCGATCTGGTCAAGCACTATCCCGCCGTCGGCGGTGAGACCGTGCGCGCCGTGGACGGCGTCTCCCTGAAGGTCGAGGGGGGCGAGATGGTCGCACTGTATGGGCCCAGCGGATCCGGCAAGACGACTCTGCTGTTGATGGTCGCCACATTGCTGGCGCCGACGAGCGGATCGGTGTTGATCGGCGGACGCGACATCTCCTCGCTGTCCGAGCGCGAGGCGTCCAACTTCAGGCTCTCCGAGCTCGGCTTCATCCGCCAGAACTTCGACCTCTTGCCCGGCGTCAGCGCGATCGACAACACCGTGCTGAAGCTGTTGAAGGCGATGCGCTGGCGCGATGCTCAACGCCATGTAACACCGCTGCTCGAGCGTTTGGGCATGGGCGAGCGTCTGCACCACCGCGCCGAGACGCTCTCCATGGGCGAGCGCCAGCGCGTGATGATCGCTCGCGCGCTCTCGACTGAGCCGAGCATGCTGCTTGCCGACGAGCCGACCGGCAGCCTCGACACGCAGCGCGGTCGCGAAGTGCTCGAACTGTTGCGCAGCCTGTGTCGCGAGCGCGGTGTGGCCGTGGTGCTCGTAAGCCACGACCCGATGGCCGCCGAATACGCCGACCGCGTGCTGGCGCTGCGCGACGGGCAGCTGTCGGCCTACCAGCACGAGCAAGGCGCGCGAGCCTCTGCTCCACTGATCGCAAACAAGGGCTAGACAGTGAAGCTGTCAAACGCACTGCGCCTCTACCGGGTGCGTCTGCGCGCGCGCTTTCTGCAGGAGTGCTTTGCCGTGCTCGGCATCGCCGCCGGCGTCGCGCTGCTGTTCGCCTCACAAGTGTCGAGCTCGTCACTGCAAGGCTCGGTCGCCCAGCTGTCGCGTGCGGTCGTCGGCAAAGCAAATCTGCAACTCGTGGCGCGCGACTCGCACGGCTTTCCCGAAAGCATGCTTGCAAAGGTGCGCAATATCCCCGGCGTGCGGGTTGCGGCGCCTGTATTGGAAGCAAACGCAAATGCTGTTGGGCCCCACGCCCGCGAGTCAATCGAGCTCGTAGGAGCGGATTCCGCTCTGTCTGCTCTCCGAGGCACACTCCTCGCTCACGCCAACCTCTCGCCGTTCGGCAATATCGGCGCAGTAGCACTTCCCGCGCCCTTGGCCAAGGCGATCGGTGTCACCAAATTCGGGCAGGAAGTCAGCTTGCAGATCGCCGGGCGAACGGTTAACGCGCCATTGTATGAACAGCTGCACGAACGCCAGATCGGTGCGTTGGTTGCCACCCCGCTTGCGATTGCGCCGCTCGCGTACGCCCAGGAAATTGCAGGCATGAGCGGTCGCGTGAGCCGCATCCTCGTGCAGAGCGCCTCCGGCGCGCAGACCAAGGTGCGCGCCGCGCTGACGCGCACTTGCCGGCAGTCACCTGAATGTCGAGAGCACCAGCTACGACGAGACGCTGTTCGCGAAGGCGGCGACCGCCAGCAACCAGTCCACAGCTTTGTTCTCTGTCATCAGCGCGCTTGTGGGCTTTCTCTTTGCGTTCAACGCGATGTTGCTGACCGTACCGCAGCGACGGCGGCTGGTCGCTGATCTGCGCCGTGACGGGTACACGCCGGCCACGGTGATCGCCCTGCTGTTGCTCGATGCGCTCGCGCTTGGCCTGATCGGTTGCGTACTCGGCTTGGCCCTGGGCGAGGAGCTCTCGATTCACCTGTTTCACTCAAACCCTGCCTTCCTCTCCCTGGCGTTTGCCGTCGGCTCGCAGCGCGTCGTCAGCTGGCAGAGCGTCGCGATTGCCACCGGCGGGGGGATGCTGGCCGCGACAGTGGCGGTACTGAGCCCGCTGCGCGACATCCTCTCGCGCGACCCGCTGGCCGCGATCAGCCCCCGCGAAGGCGGCAGCAGGACCCGCACCGGCCGGCGCCGGGCACTTGCGGGCCTTGCCTGTCTCGCCGTCGCCACGACATTGCTGCTGGCCAAGCCCGACGCGGCCATTCCCGGCATGGTGTTGCTGCTTGGCGCACTGCTGTTGGAGCTGCCGATCGTGCTCAGCGCGACGCTCGTGGCCGTCAAGCGGATCGGCTCCTTGTTCGTGAGCCCGATCCCGCACGTCGCCACGATGGAGCTCGGGGCCGCTCGCGCGCGTGCCGTGGCGATCGCCGCGACGGGAGCGGTCGCCGTGTTCGGCAGCGTCGCGATCCAAGGCGCGCACGGCGACTTGCTGAGAGGGCTCGAAGGCGCGGCGCAGGACACGAACGCCGCCACCGGCGTTTGGGTATCGCCCGCCGGGTCCTACAACCTGCTGCACACGACACCCTTCAACCCAACCGCGGCTGCCCGACTTGCGCGGCTGCCTGGGGTGCGAGCGGTACAGCTGTATCGCGGCGGCCTGCTCGACTACGGCTACCGCCGCGTGCTCGTCGACGCGCCGCCGCGCGAAGCTACACCGCTGATCCCGGCCGGCCAGATTCTGCAGGGCAACGTGCGCCTGGCCGAAGAACGGGTACGCGCGGGTGGTTGGGCGGTGGTCTCGCAAGGGCTCGCCAAAGAACAGCACCTGCACATCGGCCAGGTCTTCACTCCGCCGACACCCGACCCGCTGCGCCTGCGCGTGGCGGCGCTGTCCACCAACCTCGGCTGGGCACCCGGGTCGATACTCCTCAACGCAACCGACTACGCGCGTGCATGGGGTAGCCGGGACGCAAGCGCTTACGGCGTGGTGCTGAATCCCGGCGTCTCACCGACACAGACAGCCGCGGAGATAACGCATGCCTTGGGGCCAGGTACAGGGCTTACGGTGCAGACCGCCGAAGCGCACGCGGCCGAGCAGGTAGCGCTCGGCCGCGAAGCGCTCGAAAGGCTTACGCAGATCGCCACGCTGATCCCGCTTGTTGCGGTGCTCGCGATGGCGGCGGCGATGGGGGCGATGGTGTGGCAACGCCGCCCGCGGCTGGCCAAGCTCAAGCTTGAGGGACTGCCGCGCGCGGAACTGTGGGGCACGATCCTGCTGGAGAGCCTGCTGCTGCTGGGCGCCGGGTGTCTGACCGGGGCCGTCTTCGGCCTGTACGGCCAGCAACTCGCCGACCGTGCGCTTGCGCATGTGATCAACTTCCCTGTCGTCTATTCCGTCACGGCTCTACCCGCGCTGCAGAGCTTGGCGCTGGTGATCGCCACCGCGCTTGCGATCATCGCGATCCCCGGATACATCGCCGCGTCGGTACCGCCGGCGCTCGCGCTCCAAGACTGACACAGCCATGGCCAAGGAAAGTAAGCGCGAGCGCGAGCAGACCCGACACTCCAAGACACAAAGACGGACGGGTAAGAGTAAGCACGTTGCGCGTGTAAAACAGGAGCCGCCGTCTCAGAGCAATCAGGCTGAGCGTGCAACACAGAAGCCGCCCCGCGAGAGCGATCAGGTCGAGCACGCAACACAGAAGCCGCCCCGCGAGAGCGATCAGGTCGAGCACGCAACACAGGAGTCGACGCGCGAGTACAAGCAAGTCGAGCGCGCCAAGACGCAGGAGCGCACGCGCGAAGCGTTGATCGAGGCGGCAACCGACGAGTTCTTCGAGGGCAACTGGCTGAAGAGCACACTCGACTCGCTCTCGCACAAAGCGGGCGTCACCAGGCAGACGCTGCTGCGCCATTTCGGCTCCAAGGACGGGCTGCTGATGCAGTCGCTGATGCGTGGAGCCGCACAGGTGCGCGACCAGCGTTGGAGCACGCCCACGATCGACATCTCGGGCGCCGTCGACAACGTGATCGACCACTACGAAGAGTGGGGGGAGCGCTCGGTACGCATCGGCGCCTGGCAGCGCGGGCCGACGATGCTCGCCCTGTTCGCAAACGCCGCACGCCAGATGCACTACGACTGGGTCGAGCACGCATTCGCCGGATGGTTGGACCGGTTCGACGATGACACGCGGGCAGAGCGTCAGGCGATCTTGGTCGTGCTGTGCGATGTGCAGACCTGGTGGATTCTCTCCAACGACCTCGGCCTGTCGCGGCGCAAGGTCCATGCAATCTTGACCGACCAGATCGAACGTGCGCTGGAGGAGAGGTGAGGCGGGTCATGCACGCTTTCGATGCGCACCATCGCCACGTCCGACCAGCGATCAAACACGTGCACATGTTGGAAGTGGCGATCAAGTTGCCGTGCGCGTGGGAGGCGGCGATGAGAATGCCCGTGCACGCGCGCCGGGGGCCGCAATGAGGGTCTTGGCCTACACCTCCCCCGCCCGCGGGCACCTTTACCCGGTCGTGCCGATCATGGCGGAGCTAGCGCGGCGCGGTCACAGCGCAACGCTGTACTCACTCTCCAGCGAGCTCGGACAGTTGGCGCCGCTCGGCATCGAGGGCCACGCGATCGACCCTGCGATAGAGCGCATCGAGATCGAGGACTATCGCGAGCGCTCGCAGCTCGGCGCGATCCGTTCGGTGTTCAGAGCTTTCCTGAAGCGCTCGGCGAGCGAGGTCCCAGACCTCGAGCAGGCGATTGCTAAGCACGACCCGGACGTGCTGCTGATCGACATCAACTGCTGGGGCGCAGCGACCGTAGCGGAGGCGAGCGGATGTCCCTGGGCGATGTACTCGCCCTACCTACTGCCGCTGCCATCCAAAGACGCTCCAGCCTACGGCCCTGGGCTGCGCCCGATGGGCGGTCCGATCGGAGCCGTGCGCGACACGGTCGTCAACCGCGTCAGCGAGCGCATCTCCTTTCAAAGCACGATGCCGCAGATCAACGCGCTTCGCTCTAAGCACGGCCTGCGTGCGCTGGCGCGCTTCGACAACCTGCTGGCGGAGCCTAGCCTGCTGCTGTCGCTGACCGCCGAGGGCTTTGAGTACCCACGCAGCGACTGGCCCGCGAACGTGAAGCTGGTCGGCCCGATGAATTGGAGCCCGTCGTTCGATGGAGGCTCACACGCTGGCCTCGCTCCTCGAACACCACTTGACGAGGGCTCTGCTCCCGAGCCACAGTCTCCCGAGCCACAGTGTCCCGAGCCGACTTCTCCACAACACCTCCCTGATGCCCCTCTGTGGCTAGACGATCTGTCTGATCCCCTGGTGCTTGTCACCTGCTCGAGCGAGCGCCAGCGCGACAAGCGACTGCTGCACGTCGCGCTCGAAGCGTTGCCGAAGGTCGGCATGTCGGTGCTTGGCACGACAGCTGCGCACGACCCCGCCGACTTCGCCAGCGCACCCGGCAGCAAGATCGTGCGCTTTATCGCCCACGATGCCGTCCTGCAGCGCGCCGCATGCGTGGTCTGCCACGGCGGCCTTGGCATCACACAAAAGGCGCTTGCGGCCGAGGTCCCGGTCGTGGTTGTGCCCTTTGGACGCGATCAGGCCGAGACGGCAAGACGTGTCGAGTTTGCCAAGGCCGGCGTGCGTCTCTCACCGCGGCGTCTCAGCCCCAAGCGACTGCACGACGCCGTGCAAAGCGCGATGCAGTGTCGCGAGGGTGCGCAACGTGTGAGTCGCGCCTACACTGCGGCCGGTGGAGCAAGCGCCGCGGCAGACGCCATGGAGGCGATCACGAAAGACCTCTGAGAGATGCTCGGCGTCGTTCACGTAGCGCCGGGCACGTTCTTTGCGGTCATCGCCGCCTCGGCGATCGCGGCCAGCCTCGCCACGCTTGCCGGCGGTCGCGGGCTGGTCGTGCCCGTCGTCGTGATCGAGTTGCTGCTCGGAATCGTGCTTGGGCCATACGTGCTCGGTCTGCACGTCAACCAGTTCATCCAGTTCTTCGCAGACCTCGGCCTCGGCCTGCTGTTCTTCTTTGCCGGCTATGAGATCGACATGCAGCGGATCATGGGTCTGCCGCTGCGCCTCGGCTTGATCGGCTGGCTGCTCTCGCTCGCGCTCGCCTACACGATCGGTGGCGTGCTCGCCGCATCCGGGATCGTGCTGTCGCTCCTCTATACGGGCTCGGCTCTCTCGACCGCGGCGATCGGCACGCTGATCCCGATCCTCTCAGACGCCGGCGAGATGCGCACCCCTTTCGGTACTTATCTGCTAGCCGCCGGCGCCGTCGGTGAGTTCGGGCCGATCCTGTTGCTGACGCTGATCCTCTCCACGCAGAGCACCGCGCACAACGCAGTCATCCTGGTGGCATTTGTCGCCCTGGCGGTTGGCGTCGCGATCTTCGCGGTGCGTTCCTCCGAGCGCACGCTGCCGCTGTTCGAGCAGACGATCGAGGCCAGCTCGCAATTGGTCGTGCGCTGGATTCTCGTGCTCGTATTCGCACTTGCGCTGCTCGCCTTCGAACTGGGGCTCGACCTGCTGCTGGGGGGCTTTGCGGCCGGGGTGATCACCCGTCAAGTGCTCAAGGCACGCGAGCTGCCGGCATTCGACTCAAAGCTGACGGCGGTCGCGTTCGGGGTGTTCGTGCCGTTCTTCTTCGTCGTCAGCGGCATGAGCCTCGACATCCATGCGCTGTTCGCAAGCGTCTCGGGCGTCCTGAAGATGCTGCTGTTCTTCGTCCTGTTCCTGGTCGTACGCGGCACACCGGCATTGATCCTGTATCGCAAAGTACTCGACACACGCGCACGCCTGGCGCTAGCCCTGATGAGCTCGACACAGTTGCCACTGGTGTTGGCGATCACCGCCCTGGCCACTTCCAGCGGTCACATGCGCCCGTCCACCGCCGCCGCGCTGGTCGGAGCCGCGGTACTCTCGACGCTTGTCTTCCCTTTCGTCGCTCTGCGACTACGCGGCGACCTGGACGAAGAGACAGAGCCTCCGCTAGCCGCGGCCGTCCCACCCGGCGATCCCACTCCCGTATGACAAGCGGAGACGCTCGTCTCAGCGATCCCACCCCTCCCATGACAAGCGGAGACGCTCCTCCCGGCGATCCCACTCCCACATAACAAGCGAAGACGCTCGTCCTGGCGATCCCACGCTCGTCCCGGCGATCCCACCCCTCCCATGACAAGCGGAGAATTCGTCCCGGCAAGTGCCGGCCCCCATGACAGGTATCCATGCGCGCTCGGCGCTGTCCCCCACTGCGGAGAACCACGCTTGACATGCCGGCCTCGAGTGGCGAGGATTGACGCGTTGCCACCGCGAGCCAGGAGCATTGAGCCGTGACCGGCGTGCTGTACGGACTGGCAAGGTTTTGTGTGCGGCATCGCTTCGTGACGATCGCCGTGTGGCTGCTGGTGACGGTCACGCTCGTCGCCGTCTCGCACGGCTTGGGCGAAAACACCAATGACAACCTGTCGCTGCCCGGGACCGACAGCCAGCACGCCACGGACACGCTTAGCCACTCGTTCCCTGACCAGGCCAACGGCACGAGCCCGATCGTGCTGCACGCCGCCAAAGGCAAGCTGACCGAATCCAAGTACGCGAGCGCCGTCAATCAAGCGGCAGCCGACGTGGCAGAGGCCCCGCACGTAGCATCGGTGGTCAACCCGCTGACGCCGCAGGGCGCGGGAGCGCTGAGCAAGGACAAGTCAACCGGCTACCTGTCGGTGACCCTGGCGGTCTCACCAGGTGAACTGTCCGTCGCAGAAGTGCAAACGATCATCGACGCGGCCAACCCGGCCAAGGCTGCCGGGCTGGAGGTGGAGACCGGTGGTCAGCTGGGCCAGAAGGTCTCCAAAACCTCGACCGAGTCCAGCGAGCTGATCGGGATCATCGCGGCTATGGTGATCCTGACGTTCACGTTCGGCACGGTCGTCTCGATGCTGCTGCCGATCCTTAACGCCGTGCTCGCGCTGCTCTCGACGCTCGCGATCATCCGCCTGCTTGGGCACGTGATCAGCGTGCCGACCGTTGCCCCCACGCTCGCGACGATGATCGGGCTGGGCGTAGGCATCGACTACGCGCTGTTCATCGTCACGCGCCATCTGCGCGGACTAGGCGAAGGGCACGACGTCCACGAGTCGATCGCGCGCGCCGCGGCGACCTCCGGTGGAGCCGTGTTCTTCGCCGGCTGCACCGTGACGATCGCGCTCGTATCGCTGGCGGTGGCCAAAATTCCGCTGGTCACGACGATGGGTCTGATGGCGGGCATCGCGGTGGTGGTCGCCGTGCTCGCCGCGCTCACGCTGATGCCGGCGCTGGTCGCGACGGCAGGCCCGCACATCAACTCGCTGCGCGTGCGCACGCCCCCGTCGGACGCGCAATCCAAGCAGGGCGCCTGGGCCAAGTGGGCCGCTGACATCGCCAAGCACCCAGCGCTCGCCGGCTTGGCGGCATTGGCGATCCTATTGCCGCTGACGATCCCGCTGCTGTCGCTGAGCCTCGGGCAGGAAGACGTGGCCGCACTTTCCACCTCGACCACCGCGCGGCGCGCATATGACCTGATATCCGCGAACTTCGGCCCGGGAGTAAACGGCCCGCTGATCGTCGCCGTCACGCTGGGTACACCCGCACAGGCCCCTCCCTCGTCGGGATCGCAGAGCCATTCGGGTTCCAGCACGAACGGATCAAGCACTTCCGGCTCCGCCTCTGGCGGATCGAGTAGCTCCGGCTCTTCCGCTGACGAGACGAATGGCTCCAGCTCCACCACAGGTGGGTCGACTACCTCCGACCCCTCCTCAGGGTCCTCAAGCTCTTCCTCGGACGCCCCGAGCGACCCGCGTGCCGCCGACCCGCGCTTGGCGACGCTGCAGAAGGACGTGTCCTCCACCAAGGGTGTCGCCACGATCACTCAGGTTCAGATCGACAAGGCTGGCACCGCCGCTTACTTCAACGCGATCGCGACAACGGGCCCGGCAGAGAAAACGACTCAGGAACTGGTCGAACGCTTGCGCTCAAGCGTCATCCCAAGCGCTGAAAAAGGCACGGACATGCACGCCGACATCGGCGGCAGCACGGCGGGCAACATAGACCTGGCGACGCAGATATCGAACAAGCTGCCGCTACAAATCCTGGTCGTGATCGCGCTCAGCTTTGTGCTCTTGATCCTCGCCTTCCGTACCGTGGTAATCCCGCCGCAGGCAGCACTCATGAACCTGCTGTCGATCGGCGCCTCCTACGGCGTGCTGACCGCCGTCTTCCAATATGGCTGGCTCAGCAGCCTGATCGGCCTTAGCGGGCCGGTGCCGATCGTCTCCTACGTGCCGCTGTTCATGTTCGCGATCCTGTTCGGGCTGTCGATGGATTACGAGGTTTTCCTCGTCAGCCAGATCGAGGAGCACGTGCACGCCGGCGAGGACAACCGCGGCTCGGTGATCTCCGGACTGGTCACAAGCGCGCGTGTGATCACCGCCGCGGCCATGATCATGGTGTTCGTGTTCGGCAGCTTCGTACTCAACGGCTCTCCCACGATCAAGCAGTTCGGCGTCGGCCTGGCTGTGGCGGTGATCCTCGACTCGACGGTCGTGCGCTGCCTGCTGGTGCCTGCCTTGATGATCTTGATGGGTAAGTTCAACTGGTACATGCCAGGCTGGCTGGACCGCGCCACGCCGCACCTGAACATCGAGGGCGCCGAGTTCTTCCAGAAGCGCGATGCGCCGCCAAAGGTCCAGTCAGAGGCGTTGACTGAGACCTGAGCGCCGCGCCCGAGGCACAAGTCGATCTTCCGTGGCGCGGCCTAAGAACGTGTTTGAAAATAGGCGGTGCGTCCCAGGTGTTCATGGATCAAGCTGGTCGTCGCGGGGTGTCGCAGCGCGTACTGGTGGTACGCGCAAGACCTCACGTGGCGATCCAGCGCCGCGTCCAGGGACGCCTGGGACGTACCGACCTTTTTGAAACACGTTCTAAAAGCGTCCTCACAACGGATAAAGCGAGATCCGCTCCTGGGAGCAGGCGCAGCGTCAAGCCGCTGAGCCCAAATAGACACCGCCTGAACAGCACCACAAACCGAAACTGGCCGGCTAGCCAATTGTCGCTGAGCGCGCTAGGCTCAATGCCCCCACGCAAGAAGTCCCCAGCGAGCGAAACAGGAACGGAGCCCCACCGTGAACAGCATCCTGGAGAACCGTCGCATCATGCAACAACTACCACCCGGGCCCAAAGTGCCGGCCAGCGTGCAGATGGCAGGCTCATGGCTGCGTCCAACGAGCGTCGTGGTACGCGCCCGTGAGCGCTACGGCAAGCGCTTCTCCGTGCGGCTGCTCGGCCAGCTGCCGTTCGTTGTCCTCTCAGACCCCGATGAGATCAAGGAAGTCTTCCAAGCGCCCCCGGATGTGCTGCACCCAGGCGAGGGTGCGCGCATCCTTGAGCCGATCGTCGGCGCCAACTCGGTGATCCTGCTCGACGAGAAGCCGCACCTAAGTCAGCGCAAGCTGATGCTGCCGGCCTTCCACGGCGATGCGATGCAGGCCTTGGCCGAGCTGATGAGCGAGCTGACCGAGCGCGAGATCGCCACTTGGCCACAAGACCAGCTGGTCGCGCTGCACCCGCGTCTGCAACAGCTGACGCTCGAGATCGTGCTGCGAGCGGTCTTTGGGCTGGAGCAGGGCGCCCAGCTCGACCGCTTGCGCGACTTGCTGACGCAGGTGCTGGAGTTCGCCGAGAACCCGATCTCGCTGTTGCCTTTCGCGCAGCGCGCGCTGGCCGGTCGCGGTCCGATGGGCCGTCTGGAACGGCTCGGCGAGGAGACCGACCGACTGATCTTCGAGCTGATCGACGAGCGTCGTCGCGAAGACGCCCACGGCCCGGACGTGCTCACGATGCTGCTGGGCGCCGAACACGAGGACGGCTCGCCGATGAGCCCGGCCGAGCTACGCGACGAGCTGGTGACAGCGCTGGTCGCCGGCCACGAGACGACGGCTTCGCAGCTGGCATGGGGCTTCGATCTGCTGGCGCATAACCCCCGGGTGGCTTCGCGCCTGGCGCGCGAGCTCGACGACGACCCCGACAGCGCCTACCTGACCGCCACGATCCACGAGATCATGCGCATGCGCCCGGTGCTGATGAACGCCGAGCCGCGCCTGGTCAAGCAGCCGGTGGAGATCGGCGGCATCAGCTACCCACCAGGCGTGGTGCTGATCGCCAGCGCCTACCTAGTCCACCACGACCCCGATATCTACCCGCAACCGAACGCATTCCGTCCCGAGCGCTTCCTGGAGAGCGAGGGCGGCAAGGCACCAGGCACCTACACATGGCTGCCGTTCGGTGGCGGCCGGCGCCGCTGCCTGGGCGCGAGCTTCGCGATGCTTGAGATGAAGATCGTGCTGCGCGCGGTGCTTGAGCGCAACCTTGTGCTGCCCGTCGGCGATCGCCCCGAGAGCGCGCGCCGGCGCTCGATCACGATCAGCCCGTCGCGGGGATGCGAAGTTGTGCTGCGCGCACGACCGCAAGTGCGCCCGGAGTCGGAGCCAGCTTTCGGAGAGAAGATCCCCGTGTCCGCCTGACGCCGCACGGCCAAGCTGGATGGCGGCGGACACTAAACATAGAGAACCCGAATATAGCTTCCAGGTTGTATTCAGCACTGAATACAACCTTTAGCTTATATTTGCGATCACCGCAAACAGCTACCCCGCACCACCCACATCGCTCTGCGTCATGCGCTTCCCTACGCGACGCGCGCGCGGCGTCTATGCACTAAGTCTCTCTCTCTGACTTGACAGCAAGACCCATACTCGTTTGGCCACCCGCCCGCCCGGGTATCACCGCTAGATCGGTCCGGGTGGGCGTAAGGGGTGCTTGCCTGGCAAAGCCATTGCGCAGGGAGGCAGAAGATGTTCGGTCAGCTTCGGTTCCATGTCCGCTCGCACGCGTGTTTCGCGGTGCTCGCAGCGATCCTCACAACGATGTGGCTGGCCTCCGGCGCCGGCGCGTTCCCAGGACAGCGAGACCATTCGAGACACGCATATTCGAGGCACGGCGGGCCGCAGATGGGCCATCAGGCGCCGGGCCACGGCAGTCCTCCCCACGGCCAGAAACAGCCAGGGCACGGTGGCCTGCCTCCAGGCCAGAAAGGGCCTGGGCACGGCTTCCCGCAGGCCAGTTACCTGGCGCTCGGCGACTCGCTTGCGTTCGGCTACTCACAGGCCAAGTTCGAAAGACTTCTACCGAACGAGAACCCTGCCGAATACAACACGGGCTACGTCGACGATTTTGCCCATCTCCTGAGATTCGGTGACCCCAAGCTTCAAGTCATCAACGACGGCTGCCCAGGCGAGACAACCGAATCCTTCATCAAGGGACCGTGCGAATACCAGTTGGCCTTTCCGCTGCATCACCCTTATGTCGGCGGTCCAACGTCCTCGCAACTCTCCGACGCGCTGGCCTATCTGCAGGCCAACCCCAACACTAACCCGATCACGCTCGACATCGGCGCCAACGACGCGCTCGGCGTGATCGAGCACACGTGTGAAAAGAAAGTGGAATGTGTAATCAAAGAAGCCCCAGCTCTGTTCGCGCATATAGCCACGAACCTGGGCCTGATCCTGACCGACCTGCGCGGCGCGGACCCGCACGCAACGATCATCGTGCTGGGTTTGTACAACCCGTTCGGTGAAAAGCTGGCGGGCGGCAATGCGTTGACGGCCCAGCTCAACGAAGTTATGGACAAAGTCGCCGAAGCGGTGGGCGCACGCTTTGCCGATCCACTGCCGGTGTTCAATCCACCAGGCAAACTGGAAGAACCGACGATCTGCCTGTTGACGAACATGTGCAATACCCCGGAAGACATACACCCGACGGACTTGGGTTATGGCGTGCTGGCGGGGTTGATTGCCAAGCAGTACTTCTTCTAGGAGCTGACTCGTACGTCAGGGTCGCCGTGCTCAGCGGTGGCCCTGGCACAGTCGGTCCAGCGCTCAGGGAGACGGACCCGGCGCAGGCGATCCTTGGTGCCTGACGCGCTCGCGCATATCGGCGCGAGAGAATCGTTCTAGGCTGAGACGATGGACCTCACCGCCAAGACGGCGCTGGTCACAGGCGCCAACCGCGGCATCGGTCGTGCGCTTGTCGAGCGACTTGCCCAGTTGCCGCTGCGCTCAGTGCTGGCGGGAGTACGCAACGTCGAGAGCTTCGAAGCCATCAACCCACCGCCCGGCGGCGCGCAAGAAGTACGCGCTGTGCACATGGACCTGTCCTCGCAAACGACCATCGAGCAGTGCTGCTTGGAGCTAGGCGAGCAGCTCGGCCAGCTCGACCTGCTCGTCAACAACGCCGGGCTGATGACCGGCGGGCTACTCGAGGAGCAGGACATCGACGAGATGTATGCGATGTTCCAGGTCAACCTGGTGGGGGTTACACACCTAACGCAGCGGGTACTACCCGGGATGCTCGCGCGGCGGAAGGGGACAATCGCCAACAACGCCTCGATCAGCGGCTATGCCTACTTCCCCGCGGCGAGCACCTACGCCGCCTCCAAGGCCGGGATCGTCGGCTTCACCGAATCGCTGCGTCGCGAGCTACGCGGCACCGGCGTACACGCCATGCACCTGGTCACCCCCGGCGTGGCAACCGACATGCTGAGCGCCACCAACGAGGTTTACGGACGCCACATGGACACCTCCGGCTGGGATCGCATCCCGCCCGAGGAATGGGCGGCCAAGGTAGTGAGCGCGATCGAGACCGACAAGCGTGTGCTCGGTCCGGGCGGACGCTCGGGCTTGGCGATGCTCGCGGCCGGTGGGCCCGCGTGCCTACTCGACGCGATCACGGCCCGCCTGTTCAGCCGACGGCCGCGCCACTGAGCCCTTGCGTCGTGGCAGCGGCGCGCCAGCCCGGCTTGGCCAGCAGCACCTGCACGTCGCCGATGCGTCGCTCGGCGAAGCCGGCCTCGCAGTAGGAAAGGTAGAGCCGCCAGATACGTTGGAAGCGCTCGTCATAGCCCAGCTCGGCGAGCTTCCCCAGGTTGGTCTCAAAGTTGGCGCGCCAGTGACGCAGCGTCTGCACATAATGGAAGGTGATGTCCTGCAGCCCCGCGACGCGCATGTCCGTGCGCTGCTTGACGGCGCGCTCGATCACGCGCATCGAAGGCAGACAGCCATTGGGGAAGATGTAGGTGTTCATGAAGCTGCGCGAGGCCTTCTCGACCTCGTAAGCGCGATCGTCGATCGTGATCGCCTGCAGCAGCATCGCGCCGTCGGGGACCAGCAGCCGCGAGCAGCAATCGAAGAACGTGCCGAAGTGCCGCCAGCCGACCGCCTCGATCATCTCGATCGAGACAAGCTTGTCGTAGCGTCCGCGCAGGTCACGGTAATCCTCGAGCAACACCTCGACCCGATCCTGCAGACCCGCGCGGCCGACCTGCGCGACGGCATGACGGTGCTGCTCGCGCGAGATCGTGGTCGTGGTGACGCGGCAGCCGCGCGTGCGTGCGGCATACAGCGCGAACGCACCCCAACCGCTGCCGATCTCGAGCACATGATCATCGGGCTGCAGGTCGAGCTTCTCGCAGACGCGCTCGAGCTTGGCAAGCGCCGCCTCGTGCAAGCTCGTTCCAGGCCGCTCGAAGAGTGCGCAGGAATACGTCATGCTCGGGTCGAGCAACAGCTCAAACAGCTCGTTGCCAAGGTCGTAGTGGGCGGCAATGTCACGGCGGCGGCGACTGCGCGTATTGGCGTTCAGCAGTGTGCGCACGCGTTGCGCTGGAGCCAACAGCGGCGCGAGCAAGGCGCGCACGCGGTCGAGCGCGCCGGCGTTGCGGGCGGCAACGCGCACGACGGCGGTTGGGTCAGACGAGTCCCACAGCTCCTGGGCATACGCCTCAGCGAGGCCGTTGCTGCCGCGCAACAGCTTGCACCAAGCCCGCGGTGAGCGCACGTGCACAGTCGCGTGCGGCGCGCCACTGCCAAACGTCGCCTGTGGACGACCGTCCTCGAGCACAGTGAGGCTGCCCGAATGGATGCGCCTCAACAGCGCGTGCGCGATCGTGCGTGCGATTCGCGTTGTCATGTTTCCTTCCGAAAGGGAGATGTGAGGTGCCTTGTCATGTAAGACCTGCCAAAAGCAAAGATGTGAGCCTCCATGTCACGCCAGGCCCTCCTTGGGATGGGGATGCACCGGCACGCCCTTCAACTTCAAGCGCAGAGCCTGGGCGTAGATCAGCGCGAGCATCCGCAGCGCGCTCGCCGGATAGCGCGCGCTCATGCGCGTAAACGCCGCGTTCGTGAGCTCGCGTCGATGCAACGAGAGCGTGGCATCGAACGCAAGGTCTCCTTTACGAGAGCTCGCAACGTGCACCGACAACGTCTCGCCCGGCAGGCTCACACGCCACTCGTAGTGCTGGTCCATGCCCATGAACGGCGAGACGTGCAAAGCCTTAGTCGAATTGCCTGCGAGCACCGCGCCGGCAATTTGGGCGGATGAGCAATCCTCGCTGCCGCGTGCGAGCACATAGGCGTGGCGCTCGCCCCATGGCGTGTTGGTGACCTCAGCAACCACCGAGTCCACCCGCTCAGCTGCCGCGTCCATGCAGTAGTAGAAGCTGACGGGATTGAAACAGTGCCCGAAGCTACTCAGGTTTGTGAGCACACGGACCGGCCCGGACGGCCGCAGGCCGATCTGCTCGGCGACGACGTCGCGCACCGCGTCGCCCAGCGGCGTACGCTCGTCACCCAGATAGTGGCGCCGGCGGAAGCGAGCAGGCCCGGGGCGAGGGGCAAGCAGGCGCCCGCCCAGCAGCGTGGGCAACTCGTCGAGGTCGATGTAGGCAAGCGCGAGCCGATAGCGGAACTCGTGTGCGCGCACGTCAAAGCGGCGATGACGGACGCTGCCGAGATAGATGGCGCTCGCGGTCCTACCTGAAGCGGCCACGGTCCCGTCCTTTACACACTTTGTGTGGTCACTACTCACAGATGGTGTGTACATCGCTTATAGGCCTACCCGGAAATGCTCGCCCACATCAAGCGCGCTACGCACGCCATCCTCGTGAAAGCCCCAGCCCCAGTAGGCGCCACAGTAATGCGTGCGGTTGCGCCCACTGATCTCCGCGCGGCGCGCTTGCGCACGCACGCCACCCGGCGTATACACCGGGTGGGCATAGGGAATCGTGCGGATCACGTGCTCCGGATCGATCGCCGCCGTACGGTTGAGCGTCACGCACAGCTCACGATCGGCCTTTAGCGACTGCAGGCGATTCATGTGGTAAGTGACGGTGGCTCGCTCAGTCGGGGCCTCCAACAGGTGGTAGTTCCAGCTCGCCCACGCGCGACGCCTATGGGGCAGCAGGCGTGTATCGGTGTGGAGCACAGCCTCATTGACCTGGTAGGGCATGGCGCCAAGAATTTCGTGCTCGCGTGGGTCGGCATCGGCGAGCATCGCAAGCGCCTGATCGGAGTGGGTCGCGATCACGACCTCGTCGAAACGCTCTGCCTCGCCACCATGAGGCTTGACCATGACGGCGTCGTCTCGACGTTCGATCGCTTGCACCGCTGCCCCAAGCCGCAGGCGGTGGCGCCAGGGTTGGATGAGCGCGTGCACATAGCTCTCAGAGCCGCCAGTGACCGTTCGCCAGCGAGGGCGGCCGGTCAGCCCGAGCATTCCGTGGTTATCGAAGAACTCGGCAAGAAAGCGCGCCGGAAAGCTGCGCATCTGATGAGGGTCCGCTGACCAGACAGCTGAAACCTGCGGGACGATCAGTCGTTGCACGAAAGCCTCAGAGAAGCGCTGCTCGGCCAGCCATTGCCCAAGTGAGACATCGCCGCTTGAGCCCTGCAAAAGCTCGCGGGCTGTGCGGTTGAAACGCACGAGGTCGGCGATCATGCGATGAAACCACGGCGTCAGCAGATGCGCGCGCTTTGCGAACAGGCCGTTCGGCGAGGCGCTGCTGTACTCGAAGTCTCCGCGCCCGTCGCTCACGCCGAAGCTCATGTCCGAGCGTTGCCAGGCCACGCCGAGCTGGCGCAGCAGACGCTCGAAGCTTGGGTAGTTGCGATCGTTGAACACCATGAAGCCGGTGTCCACGCTGTGGGTCTGCTCGGGTGTGTCCACCCGGATCGTGTTGGCGTGGCCGCCGGCAGACTTGCCGGCCTCAAACACGACGATCTCGTGTCTGGGATAGAGCAGGTGTGCCGTGACCATGCCCGAAACGCCGGCGCCGACGACCGCAATCCTCATAGGAGTGGCGCAATCCTCGTGAGGGAATCAGATAAGCCCATACAGAGCATTCGTTCAGGCGCTGCGCCTGGATCAGAACCTCAGATTGTGAGATGCCCAGACTCAGGCGTGCGGAAGTCCCCGCGCGCCTGAGTCGGCAACGCGTCAGAGGACTTGCGCGAAGTGAGCGTCCACCCCGTCGAGCAACTCCCAGTTGCCCCGCAACGCGGCGGTTGCACGCTCGACCATACGGTCGGCCTGGGCGCACGCCTGCGGCTCATCCTCGCTCATCAACTCGGCGATCAGCTCGCGTGCCTGGCGCGCGTGCTCGACGTCAAGCTTGGCGTGCAACTCGAAGTACTCGACGGCCGGGCCTTCGACCGTGTAGCCGTAGCGCTCAACGAGACCCTCGAGCTTGGTCTGGGCGATCGCCGGCTGGCTTGCCTCGATCGCGTACAACACGGCGAGATGCTCCAGAGCCTCATCGCCCGCGGTCCACGCCCGGGTGCAATCCTGCGTCTCGCTCAGCGGGCTACGCTCGGTGGCGACCTCAGCGGTGGCCTCGGCTATCCCCTCAGCGGTGAGCGTCGCGTCCGCGAACGCATCCCACAACGCGATATGGCTGTGCTCCTCGGCCGCGTGACGCTCAAGAGCGGCACGGCGGTCTGGATCGGCCTTGGCGGCGACGCTATCCGAGGCCTGTGCCAGCGCGACGACTGCGTGGCGATACTCGCCGGCGTAGAAAGCCAACTCCTTGGTACTCAACTCGCCGGCGCTCCAGCGCTGGTAGAACGGGTGCTCGAGCACGTCGCGTTCACGTCTGGCCTGGTCGATCCTGGCAATCACATCCATCCCGTGGCTCCTTCTGGTTCGTTTGGGCTGGGAGTGCCCAGAGGCCCAGCAGGCAGACACTCCCGATGCAGCGAAGTATGGCGGGCGCGGCGGGCGAACCAGCCGTCGCCTATTGGACGGTGAGCTTGCCTTCCATTCCCGCCTGCCGATGGCCGGGAACGGAGCAGTAGAAGACGTAGGTGCCGGGCTTCAGATGCAGCGTGAGCGTCCTTGCTCCGCCCTGGAAAGTGGGCGTAGCCGCCAACACGGTCGTTCCTTGCGCGATCGTCATGTTGTGCATCAGCGGAGACATGTTCTTGAAGTCGATCGTGACCTTGCCGGCCTTGGCCGAGAGGTTCTTGGTTGTGAAGCGCAGCTGGCCTTCGGTATCGGCTTCATCGGTCAGCGAGGAAGTGCCGGAGCCGGAGGCGGCTTCGCGGCCTGTCTGAGTGACCGGCGCGATCGTCGCCTTAGCGCTCGAGCCGCCCGAGGTAACGATCGCCATGGAGACGGTGGCCAGCACAAGCACGGCCGATATCGCCATCACGGCGCGCTGCCCTGCGAGCGAGCCCGGGAAGTTCGGGTTGCGCCGCCCCAATACAACCGATACGAACAGCGCCCAGGCAACGAGCACACCGCCCGCGATGTAGTACGGCACCTTGCTCTTCTCGGCTGCAAGCACAGGCCCGAAGTGTGCTATTGCTGCAAACATCCCGCCTGCGAGCGTAACCGATCCTCCGGTGGGTATGCTCTCTCATCGATGACCGACGCGGTGCGTACCCCGGACGAGCTGCTTGAAGGTCTCCCTGACTTTCCGTTCAAGGCGCACTATCGCGAGCACGACGGGCTGCGCCTCGCCCATGTGGACGAGGGCGAAGGTGATCCCGTGTTGTTCATGCATGGTGAGCCGACCTGGTCGTTTCTATGGCGCAAGGTGCTCGCGCCAGTCAGAGACGCTGGCTTCAGATGCATCGCACCGGACCTGCCTGGCTTCGGACGCTCGGACAAGCCGGTCGACCTCGACTGGTACTCCTACGACCGGCACGTCGCGGCGATCGCTCCCCTGCTCGAGGAGCTGGACGTGCGCAAAGCGACAATCGTCGTGCACGACTGGGGCGGTCCGATTGGGCTGCGCCTCACGGTCGAGCATCCTGAGCGCTTCGAGCGGCTGGTGATCCTCGACACCGGGCTCTTTACCGGCCACCAGAAGATGACCGACGCGTGGACGGCGTTCAAGGACTTCGTGGAGCGCACCGAGGATCTGCCAGTCGGGATGCTCGTGCGCGGCGCGTGCAAGAACGACCCGGGCGACGAGGTCATCGCCGCCTACGAAGCCCCATATCCAAGCGTGGCCTCCAAGGCCGGGGCAAGGGCCTTCCCGCTGATGATTCCGCGCGAGCCCGAGGCACCCGGCGCCGTTGCGGGCCAACGCGTGCTCGGCGCGCTCAAGGATGACAAGCGACCGACGCTGATGCTGTGGGCCGACTCGGACCCGGTGCTACCGCTCGCCACCGGCGAGCGCTTCGCCGCGGCGATCGGCCGCGAGAAGCCTCGCGTGATCGAGAACGCCTCGCACTTTCTGCAGGAGGACGCCGGGCCGGAGATCGGGCGTCAAATCGCGGAGTGGCTTAACGGAGTGGCATAAGACCGTTATGACTGCCTGATTGGTCATCCTGCGTGCGCCTGACTGATCGCCCTGCGCGCGCCTGATTGGTCACCCTACGCCTGTAGGCCGGCTCATCGTGAATCGAGCCTCGACCTATCAGCCGGCGCCGTCTGACTTAACCGGCCCCGTCGGTCAGCTGCGGCTTCTCCGGCGCAGGCTCAAGTGCAGGCTCAGACTTAGAGGCACGCAGTTCATAGCCACGCCGCGCGGTTGCATCCGCACCCGCCAGCACCTGATCGGCCTTCAAAGCCCGCGCCATACCCTCGGAGAGTCTGCGCGGCAGTAGCACCCCGAGCGTGCTCGTGCGCTTGGCAGACTTCGGCACCCACACTTCCACGCGACCGGTCTGCAGCGCCTCCACGATCGCGTCCGCCACGTCGGTCGGCTGCAGCACCTTCATCCCGCGCGCCTCGCCGAGACCCCCACCCAGTTCGGTGTTGACGACGAACGGCATTACGTAGCTCATGTCGACATTGGCCTTCATCAGACGCAGCTCGCCGCGGACCGCCTCGCTGAGGCCGACGACCGCGTGCTTGGTCGCCGAGTAGGTGGCTCCACCGGGCGCCCCGAACTTGCCGGCCTGAGAGGAGATGTTGATGATGTGGCCGCGGTCGCGCGGGACCATGCGTTCCATGGCGAGCTTCATGCCTAGTATCACCCCGTGCAGGTTGATGTCGACCATGCGCCGTGCGGTGAGATCGTCCTCGTCGATGAAGCGCCCGATCGGCATGATGCCGGCGTTGTTGACGAGCACGTCGATCGGTCCGAGCTGCTCTTCAGTCTTGTCGAGGAACGCGGTGAACGACGCGCGATCGGTCACGTCAAGCGCCAGCGCCACGGCGCTGGGCCCCAGCTCTCTCGCGGTCTGCTGCGCAGCGGCGAGGTCGACGTCGCCGATCGCCACCTTCATTCCCTGGCGCAGGAGCGCTTGTGCGGTCGCCTTGCCGATTCCGCGCGCGGCGCCGGTGATCGCCGCGGTCTGCCCGGCGAGGATGCGGGGCTGCTTGGCCATGCTGTCTCCTCCTGAAGGATAGTGTTCGGCGAAATTTGGTCGTCCAGCCAAAGCTAGCGCTCCGCGCCGTGCTTCGCTGCGCCAGGTCGATCCCAGGGGCCACCCCGGGTGGGTCAGCGATTGCCTAAACGAGGTGAAATTTCACCGCATCTTCTGGGCCGCTCAGGGGTTTCTACCCAAGATCATCCCATTAGGCCTGTGGATGGTCCCGGAGGGGGGCCGGACCCGGACGATCCACGGCTTCGTCCGGGTCCGCGTATCGGACGTCACGCGGGCTTGGGGGGCCCGCGAGACGCCTTTCAATGCTCCCTAACCGTTGCCGCCTCAGGACAGGTCGTGGGCATGGCCCACCCCCGTACACGCAAAGGGGGGTGTATTTCTGAGCATACGTATCATGGAATCGGAACAGCCTGAGCGCAGGCGGTGCACACTCCGCCGCGCTAGGCTTCGATGGTGGCGTCGTTTCTCTTCCATCACCAGCGCATCGCCTACACGGAGTTTGGTGGAGGCCCGGCGGAGCTGAAGAGCGACGGCACACGCGGTAAGACGCCGCCACGGGCCAAGGCCGCTAAGCGACCCGTAATCCTCGTGCACGGCTTGCTGCTCTCCCAGAAGATGCACAAGCCGCTTGCCAAAGAGCTAGCGGCGCGTGGGAACCGCGTGATCACCGTGGACCTGCTCGGCCACGGCGAATCCGATCGTCCCCGCGACATGTGGCGCTATTCGATGCACTCCTTCGCCGAGCAGCTCGTGGCCTTGATGGACCATCTCGAGATCGAAGAAGCGGTCGTGATGGGCACCTCGCTCGGTGCAAATGCGGCACTTCAAGTCGCCGCAAACGCGCCAGAGAGACTGCGCGGGATGGTCATCGAGATGCCCGTGCTCGACAACGGGCTGCTCTCCAGCGCCTTGACCTTCACTCCGATCCTGGTGGCGCTCACTTTCGGCGAGCCGTTGATGAAGCTTGTTGCCCGCGGCACTCGCGCGGTGCCGCGGCGGCTACTGCCTTACTACGGCAACGTCGTGCTCGACCTGGTGCGCCAGGATCCTGGCCCAGGCGGTGCGCTGCTGCAAGGCCTCTTCTTTGGGCGCATCGCACCACATAGAAATGAACGGCGCACCTTCAAGACGCCAGCGCTCGTACTCGGGCACCGGCGCGACCCCGTTCATCCGTTCTCAGACGCCGGCATGCTGGCAGCGGAGCTGCCCGACGCGAGCCTGATCGAAGCCGACTCGCTGGTCGAGTTGCGTCTGCGTCCGGAAAGGCTTACAGACGAGATCGCCGGCTTCCTCGACGAGGTCTGGGCGACAAAGCCGCGCCGTGCCAAGTCGACGCGCACCACACGAGCGAAACGCGCTACCTCGCCCTGAGCGGACCCTCACGGCCGCGGACCCTCACGGCCGGGTAGACCACGAATAAAACAGCCACTTCACGCTGACGAGCCCCTGGCGGTCGGAGGGCAAGCCAGACAAGGAGGCACCGACCGCCGTGTGCAAAAGCACACAAGGGAGCGAGGACGCAGTATGGCGCCGCCCTCCGACCGTCAGGTCGGTGGGAAGAGTTCAAATTCGTTGATGGAGACGCTGCCTGGGCTCGCGGCCGTCGATGTGGCCGCAGCCTTGGCAAGCCACAGCAAGATGTAGCGATAGCCCTTGCCTTTGGTCTTCAACTTGAGCGTGGTGCTCTTCTTCTTCAATACTTTCAGCCCGACGATGCGAGCCCACCCCGGGTCGGCGATCGACGTCGGCGGCGTGCTGCCGTTTGCTCCATAGACTTCCACGGTGATTCCCGTTGTCGTCGTCTTGACGACAGTGCTTCCCAGCTTCTGTGGGTTCTTCAAGTCGAGCAGCAGACCCTCCGCCATCTTTGGCGCATTTTCAGCCTGCACCTGAGCCGTCCAAGCGGTGCTTTCTTCGTTGTCGATCGCAAGACCCGGATCGCCGAACAGCAAGGCTGGATAGTTATAGGGGTTGTAGACGCTGGCCGCATTCGTGTCGAGCAGGATCGGGCTAGGGGCTTCCGGTTCGGCGCTCGTTTTCGTTTCGGTGCTGCTTGTCTCTTTGCTTTCGCTCGTGCTTTTCGTCGGTTCGCTTGTGGCTTTAGTAGAAGTGGTCGGGGTTTGGGTGGTTTTCGTTTCGGGCGGGAACAGCGCGTTGTTGGCTTCGGAGTCCGCCCCGCTCGTCGATTGGGGCGTGGGCGTTTGCAGCGGGATCTTCGGCGGGGTGGCTTTGACCGTCGTGGGCGTTCCCGGAACTGGGGTGGCACCAGGAGTCGAGGTGGCGCCCGGAGTGCTGGGCGTGGTTGTGGCGGGCCCACCCGTTGTCGGAGCTTTTATGACCAGCGCCACGGCCGAGGACTTTGGCTTGGTCTTGTTAAGCGCAGCATACGCAGCCACCGCCGCGCCGCAAACGAGCACAGCGGTCGAGCCGAGGATCGCGATGCCTGTGCGCCAGCCTGGGCCGCCGCCGAAAAGACGCGGCTTGGCCGTGCCGCACTGCAGACACCAGTCTTGGCCCTCCTGCATCGGCAAGCCACATTTAGAGCACTCGTAAGGCGCAGGAGCAGTGTCCGGCCGGGACCCGTTGGGGTCGAGACCGTTGGACGACGCTGACTGCTCGGAGGACCCCTCAGATCCAGGCTTTGCAAGCAAGGAACTCACCATCGACCATTCTTACAGCTCAGAGCCGATCAACCCGCCGGCAGAATGTCTTTGTCCGTGGGTTGCCTCCGCTCATCCAGCTCCAACTGCCAGTAGTAGCGGGTGAAAGTGACCTCGCGGCGATACTCGCCGACGTGCGGAGGCACATGCTCGCCGGCGGCCATGCGCACGATCAGCTCGGGATAGGAGCGACCGGGCAAAGCCGCCAGCGCCGGCGCGGGAAAGGCTCCGCCGAAGCGCGTATTGACGTCTGTGATGCACACCCCCAGCTCAGGGTCGCGGAACACCTGGATCGTGGCAGGGCCGCGCACCGCAAGCGCCTCCATCACGGTGCGCCCCAACTCGACGAGCTCCGGATCGTCGATCACGGTGCCCTTGATCGACTCGCCCCCGCGCGACTCGAGCATCGTGCGCGGGATCGCGTTCAGGCAATGGCCGTCAACATCGCCGAGGCAATCGATCGAAAGCTCGGGTCCGGCCATCGCGCGTTGCACCATCGTCGGCTCCTCCACGTAGTCCACGAAGAAGCGGGCTTGCTCGGGACTATGGGCGAGATGGATAGAGCGCGCGCCCGAGCCCTGGCGCGGCTTGACCATGACCGGATAGTGGAGCTCCTCGAAATCTGCCTCAGGCAAGACCGTGGGAGGGGAGGGGAGGCCCAGGCCTTCGAGCAGCAGGTGGGCCTCGTACTTGTCATAGGTGGCGCGCGCCACCTCCGAGGAGGGAACCAGAGCTGGGAGCAGACCCTGCTCACGCGCTAGAGCGAGCGTCTCGATGTCGAGATCGGTGAACGGCAACACGGCGCCGACTTCGTGCTCGGCGCAAAGGCGCGCCAGCTCGGGCACATAGCTCGAGTCCGCGATTGGAGGCGGACTGGCGCGGATCTGCGCTGCGTACTGAGCTGGAGCAAGCGGGTTAGGGTCGACCGCTACGACCGTTGTGAGCGCGGCAAAGCACGAGACGATGTCGTAGCGCTTGCCGACGCCGGTGAGCATGATCGCCGGTGGTGGCTCAGCCATCCTGCCACCCTCCCGTTTGGCCCTTGTAAAGGCCCGAGCCACCAAGCACGATCGACACCGTGCGCCACAGGATGCGCAAATCTAGCGCGAAGCGAGCGATGCTCTATGTAATAGAGGTCGAGCTCGATCCGCTCGCTCCAGGGCAGCGAGGCTCGACCGTTGACCTGGGCCCAGCCGGTGATACCCGGCCTGATCGTAAGCCGGCCGCGCTGGCGCTCTGTGTAGCGGGCAACCTGCACCGGGATCGTTGGGCGCGGACCGATAAACGACAGCTCGCCGCGCACCACGCCCAGCAGGTTGGGCAGCTCATCCAGCGAAGTCCGGCGCAAGAAGGCGCCCACTCGCGTGACCCGGGGGTCGTTCTCATTGATCGCCAAACCCGCGCCTACATGCTCGGCGCCGTCGACCATCGTGCGCAGCTTGAGCAGATCGAACTCCTGGCCGTCCTTGCCGACGCGCCTTTGACGGTAGATCGGGTGCCCGCGCGACTCCAGCCTGATCGCGAGCATCGCCACGGCGATCACGGGCGTGGCCACGATCAGCGCGAGCATGCCGAGCACGATGTCGAGCGTGCGTCGGATCATGCGAAAAGCGCTCTGTGCTCGATCAAGTGATCCATAGCCGCGATACATGTTGGAGGCGTGTATGAAGCACACAGCGATACTCATTGAAAGCTGTACATGAAGGGTGCGCGCCCGGCATCTCGCTAGCGCGTCCCCTCCGCCGCTTCCCATGAAGGGGCGGTGCCGTAGCGCAGCCAGTCCCACAGGCCGACGGCGGCGGAGAGCGTTGTGAGGAAGTAGTAGCGCGCGATCAAGAGAGGGCGCACACGCACCAACCCGCCGAGCCCAGCGGACGCGAAGAGGACAACCTGCAGGATGAGGGTGACCTCATAGACGCTTCCGGCCCCGCCCGCCACGAGCGCGATGTTGGCGAGGAAGGCGAGGGCGTGTAGGAAAGGGGTCAGGTAGCGCAAAAGCCGATGGGAGAAGATCATCCCGGCGTAGCCGAGGCTGTAGCCGTGGGGAGAGAGCATTCCACCACGCAGGACGATCGGCCAAGTGTGGCTCATCATGCGCCGCTTGCGCTGCCACTCGCCCTCGATCGAGGGGACCATCTTCTCGGTGGCGCGGGCGCTCGGCACGTATACGGCGCGCCAGCCGCGCTTGACCATGTTGAAGGGGAAGGACAGGTCGTGGCCCATGATCGGGTCCACCACGATGTAGGACTCGCGGCGGGTGGCATAGATGGCGCCGTTGCCGGCTGTGATCGACGACAGCCGCGACTCGCTTGTGCGCTGCGCCATCTCATAACGCCAGTACACGCCCTCCTGATTGGTGGCCTGAGCGCCGTCTGCGCCCTGCACAAAGCGCACCTGTCCGCAGGCATAGCCCACACGCGGATCCGCGAACGCGTCCACGAGCTCTCCCAGCGCATCCGGCTCCCATTGGGAGTTGGCATCGGAGAAGGCGACGATCTCGCCGCTTGCGTGCTCCACGGCCGTGTCCTGAGCGACGATCTTGCCGCCGCGCGGGAGCTCGAGCACGAGGTCGGCGCCCGCGTCCCTTGCATGCTTGGCGGTTGCGTCCGTGCAACCGTCGCAGGCCACGATCACTTGGAGCAGCTCACGTGGATAGCGCAGCGCGAGCGCATTGGCGACCTTTGCCGCGATCACCGCCTGCTCGTCGTGAGCGGCAACGATCAACGACACGCTTTGATTTGGGGGATTGGTTCGTGCCCGCTCCGTCCCCTCGGCTTTTGGCGCTGGCGCGAACAAGCGAGCCAGCACGCCCACGGCAAACGCGTAGCCCACCTGTGTCCACGCGATCAGCATGGCCGAGGCCCAGAACACGATCTCGAGCGCTGTGCGCATGGACAGCATTCTGTCCGAGCGCAGACGCTAGCGCCGCCCCCCTGCTCCGAGGAGGCGCTCGTAGAGCTCGACGTGCGCCGCTGCGATCGCCTTCCAGGAGTAACGTCCATTGGCGGCTGCCCTGGCCCTCACGCACATTTCGGTCAGGGTGGCCCTATCACCCAGCATCTCTCTCAACGCCTTTCCGAGCGCACGAGGATCCCCAGCCTTGACGATCCTCGCCGCGCCGGTGCTTTGCATCTCGGGGAAGCCACCAACGTCGCTCAGCAGTAGCGGCTTGCCGAACGCCAGTGCCGTAAACAGGACACCCGACTGGTCGGCCTGCAGGTAGGGCAGCACTACCAGGTCGGCTCGTTCGAAATAGGCAGGCAGCTCCTCGTCGGTCACGAAGTGCGGGTCGAAGCTCACATTTGCCGGCGCGGCCGCCCGCAGCTCCGAGATGTCCATCCGCGGCATGCCTGCGATCAGAAGCTCGGCATCCTCGATCGGGGCTTCGCCGTCTGCCCCGCGCCATGCGTCCAACAACACGTCGATGCCCTTGTAGGGACGCATCAAGCCGAACATGAGAACGATGGGGCGCCTGGTCTCGGTCTGGGCGCTTTCAAAAAACGATGCCTCCCCGCGCGCGCGCGGGGCATCGCCCTTTCCGGATATCCCAACCCCCATCTCCATCCCACCAAACGCTGTCCGCGATCTCCCACCAGACGCTGTCCGCGATCCCTCAGAGATCATCGGGGCAAGGTGCGTGAACACGCCGTGTGGGATCACATGGACGCGCTCACCATCGGCGCCCAGCTCCTCGATCAGGCGAGCGCGACCGTGCTCTGAGTGCACGACTATCGCGTCGAAGCGGTCGTACAGACGCTTCTGCGCCGACAGCTGGCCGGGCCGGGGCTCGCGCGGAAGCACGTCGTGGGCGGTCAGCACAAGCGGACGGCGCCTGCCCGTCCCCGGCACGTCTCGCCGGCAGCAGATGGCCGTCGAGGTGTTGCACCGGCAGCCACTGGAAGTGCACCACGTCAGCCGAATGGGCTGCGCGGCGGTAGCGCAGCATGTCCGGCACGTGCTGAGCAAGCTTGCTAGCCATGCGCACACGGCCGGCCGGTGCGCCCAAAGCGGCTCGATAGAAGAACTCGTGACGCACATACCCATTGGGTTGCGCTACGGGCCCATAAGGGAAACGACTGGTGAACAGCTCCACCGCTGTGTCTGCTATCGACAGCGCATTGCACAGCGCATGGTCGTAGGGTGGTGTGTAGGAGGAGGGGTCAACGACGTGAATGCGCACCGGGGAAAGACAATAGGGACAGCGCCGCGCAACCGTGTGGCGCTGCTTGTCACGTTCGCTCACGCCGCGTTCAGCTACTGGACGAGCGTATTCCCGCGCGTCTGCTTTTACATCGCCCGCTGGCGCTCGCGGGCGCGGCGGATACCCGACCCCGTGCTACGCCAGTTAGCGCTCGACGCGCTCGACAAGCGCGGCAACATCGAGGGCGCCGCGGCTTTCGCCGCATTTGTGCCGCTGTCACGACGGACCAACGTGACGAGGGCGACGAGTGCCTTCCAGGCGGCCTACAACCTGCTTGACATGCTTGGCGAGCAGCCGAGTCCCGACCCGGTGCGCGACGGGCGACGGCTGCACGAAGCATTGGTCTATGCCGTCACGCCGAGAGGATCTGCACCGCCGCTCGGTAGCGAAATAGGTGTTCTCGACACGGATTCCTTCGGCGCCGACACGCGTGCGGCGGGGCAAGCGCGGGCGCTTGATTGGTATGAGTATCACCCGCAACGCGACGACGGCGGCTACCTGGACGCGCTGATAGAGGAATGCCGTGACGCGTTCGCGGCGCTGCCATCACACCAATTGGCGGGCCCCTCGGCGCAGGCCGCGGCCGCTCGCATCGTGGCCTTTCAGAGCCTGAACCTGAGCAAGTCCCAAGGCGAGCACACAGGCCTTGAGCAATGGGCACGCGCGGCCACGCCGCCGGGAGGAGACTTGCAATGGTGGGAGATCGCCGCCGCCGCCGGCTCCTCGCTCGGCGTGCACGTGCTGATCGCGGCCGCCGCGGCGCCACAGCTCCACGCGGGCGAGGTCAGCGCGCTGGCGCAGGCCTACTTTCCTTGGATCGGCGGCCTGCACTCGCTACTTGACAACCTGATCGACAAACACGAGGACGAGGCGGCGGGCCACCGCAGCCTGATCGAGTACTACGGCCCCGAGCAAGCAGCACAGCGGATGAGGTCGATCGCCGAGCAGGCTCTCCAGAAGGCCAGCGAGCTGCCACACAGTCGTCGCCACATCGTGATCTTGGCAGCGATGATCGGCAACTATCTGGCCACGCCCGAAGCCCATAGCGCCGAGCTGAAACCGATTGGCGACAGTGTGCTTGCCACGGTCAACGCTCTGCGGCGGCCGACGATGCTCGTGTTCGAGCTGCGCCGTCTACCCACGCTGATACGAGCGAGGCTTGGGCATACGACCGACGACGTGCAGCGACAGTCAACTCCCAACGTGGACATTTTCAGATAGGGTTTCTCCACAAGTCAAGCAGGAGGGGGGTCGGTAGCATGGTCAGCTGCCGGCCGGTCACAAGGGAGGGGACACGCATGCTGGAGCTGCGAGATCTCGTCAAGCACTACCACACAGCCGGAGAGGAGACCGTGCGCGCCGTCGACGGCGTCTCGCTTGTCAGTTGCCACCGGCGAGATGGTGGCGCTGTATGGGCCGAGCGGCTCCGGTAAGACGACACTGCTGTTGATGGTGGCGGCGCTGCTCGCACCGACGAGCGGCAAAGTACTGGTCAACGGCCGCGACATCTCCTCGCTCTCCGAGCGCGAGGCATCCCATTTTCGCCTTCAGGAAATGGGCTTCGTGCGCCAGAACTTCGACCTGCTGCCTGGCGTGACGGCGATCGACAACACGGTGTTGAAGCTGCTCAAGAACACGCCGTGGAAGGACGCTCACAAAAGCGTGCAGCCGCTGCTCGAGCGATTGGGGCTCGGCGGACGGCTCACCCACCGCTCCGAGACGCTCTCGATGGGCGAGCGCCAGCGCGTGATGATCGCCAGAGCCCTTTCAACCGAGCCGAAGCTGCTGCTCGCCGACGAGCCTACGGGCAGTCTCGACACGCAACGCGGCCGTGAGGTGCTCGAACTGCTGACCGAGCTGTGTCGCGAACGCGGTGTGGCGATCGTGCTCGTCAGTCACGACCCGCAGGCCGCCGCCTACGCCGACCGGGTACTGGCGCTGCGCGACGGGAAGCTCGTCGACTACGACCCCGACCAGGGTCTTGCACCCACAAGCGCCGGGCGCGGCGCTCCCGGCGACAGCGCGGCGTGACGTAACGATCTAGGGGGAACGCGATGAGATTCGCGAATGTGCTTCATCTATACCGCGTGCGTCTTCGTGCGCGTGCCCTGCAAGAGTGCTTCGCCCTGATTGGCATTGCCGCGGGCGTGGGGTTGCTGTTCGCCTCGCAGATCGCGAGCTCGAGCCTGTCGAGCTCCGTCGGGCAGCTCAACAGCGGCATCGTGGGCACCGCGAAGCTACAGGTGACGGCGCGAGGCGCACAAGGCCTACCGGAAAAGCTCGTCAGCGAAGCTCGTCATCTACCAGGTGTGAGGGTCGCAGCGCCACTGCTGGAAGTGAGCGCCAACGCGGTCGGGCCGAAGGGCAGCGAAGCGGTGGAGCTCGTCGGGGCCGACAGCACACTCGCCGAACTGAAGGGTGCACTCGTCAGCAAAGTTGCGCTCACCCCCTTCGCGGGTGTGGAAGCGGTCGTACTGCCGTTGCCCGTGGCAAATGCGGTGGGAGCAAAGAAATTCGGCGACATCGTCAAGTTCCAGACGCTTGGGCACACAAGCGAAGCGGCGCTCTACTCCAAGCTCAGCGAAAAGCAGATCGGAGCCCTGATCTCCAGTCCGATCGCCATCAGCACCCTCGAATACGTGCAGAAAGCGAGCGGTCTGGACGGTCGCGTGAGCCGCATCCTGGTCGAGCCGAAGCCCGGGCAGACCGCTGCCGTGCGGGCGGGCTTGGAACGCATTACCGGCGGAAACTATGGAGTCGAGTCGGCGAGCTACGACGAACAGCTATTTGCCAAGGCGGCGGCGGCAACCAACCAGTCCACACAGCTATTCGCGGTGATCAGTGCGCTCGTCGGATTCCTGTTCGCGTTCAACGCGATGCTCCTCACGGTTCCACAGCGACGGCGCCTGATCGCTGACCTGCGCCGCGACGGCTATACGCCGAAGAGCGGTGATCGGAGTGCTCATGTTCGATGCGATCGTGCTCGGCACGATCGCATGCGCAATCGGGCTCGTACTGGGCAACGAGCTCTCGATCCACCTGTTCCACTCCAACCCCGGCTACCTCTCCTCGGCGTTCGCCGTCGGCTCCGAGCGGGTGGTGAACTTGCAGAGCATCGTCATCTCCGTCGTCGGCGGCATGGGCGCAGCAAGCGTGGCTGTGCTGAGCCCATTCAAGGACATCGTCTCGCGCAACCCACTCGCCGCGATCGAAACCAAGGAGGGTGGCGGTGGGAGCACGTCACGGCTGGTGACGCTGGGCGGCCTCGTGTGCCTGGTGGCAACGCTCGTGATCCTGCTTGCGGCGCCTCAGGCGGCCATCGTGGGAATGGTCACGCTGATCGCGGCCCTGTTGGCTTTGCTTGCGCTACCGCTCACCTGGATGCTTGCACTCGTGCGCCGGATAGCACCAACGATCGTCAGCGCAGTGCCGCATATCGCCGTTATGGAGCTACGCGCAGGACGCTCGCGCGCGATCGCGATTGCCGCGACGGGTGCGATCGCTGTGTTCGGCAGCGTCTCGATCCAGGGCGCCCACAGTGACCTGCTGAACGGGCTGTACAACGCGGCGAGCGATGTGAACGCCTCCACCGACGTGTGGGTATCGGCCGCCGGCAGCTCGAACCTACTGATGACCTCGCCGTTCAGGCCGACTCAGGTAGCCACACTGAGCGGCGCTGCCCGGAGTGCGCGCCGTGCGCATATACCGAGGTGGCCTGCTCGATTACAACGATCGGCGCATCTGGGTGATCGCGCCGCCCAGCGAAGCCTCGCCGCTGGTCCCCCCCACTCAGCTCGTCGAAGGCAACGTGGCACAGGCCGACGCGCACCTGCGCGCGGGTGGCTGGGCCGTCGTCTCGCTGGCACTCGCCGAAGAACACAAACTGAAAATCGGCCAGGCCCTGACGTTGCCCACTCCCATCCCGACCTCATTCCGCGTAGCGGCGATCAGCACCAACATCGGCTGGGCGCCGGGCGCGATCGTGATGAGCTCGGATGACTACGCCAAGGCCTGGGGAAGCACCGACGCGAGCGCCTACAACGTGCTGATGAAGCCTGGCGTATCACCAGAGCAGGGCGTGCACGAAATCAGAGCGGCGCTTGGGAGCGAAACGGCATTGGCAGCACAGACTGCCGAACAACACGCCAATACCTTGCGCTCGATCACGCGCCAGGGCCTCGAACGGCTCTCGCAGATCGCCACCTTGATCTTGGTGGCGGCTGTGATGGCTATGGCGGCCGCCATGGGCGCGATGATCTGGCAGCGTCGGCCGCGCCTGGCCAAGCTCAAGCTCGAGGGCTTTCCCCACCGTGAACTTTGGTACACGATCGTGCTCGAGAGCCTGATGCTGCTGGGCGTCGGCTGCTTCAGCGGCGCGGTCTTCGGCCTCTTTGGCCAGCAACTGCTCGATCGTGCCTTGAACATCGTCATCAACTACCCCGTTGTCAGCTCCGTCGGGGTGATCGTGGCACTGTCGAGCCTCGCGCTCGTCACGGCCTCCGCCGTTCTGATGGTGGCGATCCCCGGCTGGTTCGCCGCCAAGGTACAGGCGAGCCTCGCGCTCCAGGACTAGCCTCGGCCGAGACAGCGCTCACCAGCGCGCCCAGAGCCATGCCGTGCAAAGGGAGCCCATGTGACAGGCGGCGGGTGGGAGACCCACGTGTAAAGGCACGCCCACGCAAGGCAGCGCACAGAGACCCGTACAGAGGCAGTCCATGCAGAACCGCGAAGCGCCAGCGCACCGCTGCTTGACCTAGCCTAGAGGCGATAAACCGCTGTTCGACTTTGGCAGCTTTGCGGTAGGACCAACGGCCTGCTTGGAGACGTGCGAGAGGGCCGACCTACTTGGAGACGTGCTAGACGTCCGACCTAGATTGGAAGACGACAGCCTCTGTCCCGACGGGCTCTACGCGCGCCGTCGGGACAGAGCTAGGCCAAACTATTTCTTGTGACGGGACGGCGGCGGGCAGGGGACGTCGTGCGTCGCGACCACCTGGCTGCCATCCATGAATGTGAACTGCGCAGAGAACGGGAAGCCACCCTTGGGGCACTTGCTCGGAAGCGAGATGCCCTGCGGTTTGTAGCCGACCAGTTTTCCGTGAACGCGCTTGTAGTACGTGAGACGTTCGGGACCAATCGTCGATTTGACGTTGATGATCGAGACCGGCGGCCCGTTCGTGACACTTGGTATCTGCGGGATCGCGGTGTCGAGGTCACCGCCAAAGGCGCCTTCCCCGGGGAGCAGTTCGCCAGAAAATACGATCTGCGCGTATACAGGCGCAAGGCCGTTGGCGTAAAACAGCACCACGATGTTGCCTTCGTGCGGCGGCCCCATCAATGCCTCGATTTCAGGGATCTCCCGACCCGCACCCTGACCAAACGGCACTTCCACGAATGCGCTGCCAAAGCCCAAGCGCGAGTTTGCCGGGCAGCCTTCGATGCCTTTTGCCACCAGCGCTTCGGGCTTGCAGATCGCCAGCCCGAGAGTTGTCGTAACGTAGTTCATGCCCTTCGGCATACGCAAGCTGACATGGGTCAGCGGCGAGGGCAGTCCGCCGGTCGTGCTGCCGATCGTGAAACCAAACCCGATCGTTGTCGACGTGCCAAGCCGCTCAGGCGTGAACGACGTCTGCAGGGAGACCGTCTCCGCTGCCTGCGCCGCTGCGGATATCCCGCAGAGCACAAGCAGGCAGCCGAGAGCAAGCACCCCAAGCACGAGGGCGCGAGCCCTGTGTATCCGCGCTCTGGACAAGATGCCTCCGCTCGCTAGTACGACATGGGTCCGCTCACGTGCACCGTGACGGCGTCGTTTGAGCGCTGGATGGTCCCGCTGAAGCTGAGAGCCGGAGGCTTTCGCTTTCGAGTATGTGCCACTACCTTTAGTGATCGTCATCGTGCCCGAGAACGACGCGGTGGAGCCGGCCACGTGGTAGCTCGCTTTGGCCGCGCCGCTGATCGAGCCGCCTTTGGGATAGACCTGAACCTGGGCGGTCACGCTGCGGGTCGAGGTGACGTCTAGCTGCAGGTAGAGCTTGCCACCAAGCGAGCCTTTCGCCGTGCCACCCTCTTTGAGCACGAGCCCGTGTTTGTTTTCCAGGTGCAGGCTGGCGCTGTCGTTCAAGTTGAGCGTGCGCGCAGCTGTCGCGTGCGGCGCCGCGGCGCCGGCTCCTGCCGTGCCGAAGGCCGCGGCTGTCGCGGCGGCGCCGAGCGCAAGCGCGGCGGTTGAGATACGCGCGCGCGCTGACTTGCGCTTACGCGAAGAGTGATTCCCCATCGTTCCCTCCATATGGCTGTTGATGTCGCGTCTCATTAGAACAGACCCCTCTCCTCGTACGACCCCCCCAAACCCAAAAGCCTAGTCCACATAGCGGAAAGGCAGGGCGACTAGACAATTCTAGTGCATATAGGCCTACGAAGTTCAACCACTCACGGTATCGGAAGTTGTGCATTTCCAACGCCAACCTCAGCCTGCCCCGCAGGGGATGTGCCCTAAGGTCACCCTCCGTGAGCCAGATCGAGCTGAGCTACTGCATCGTCAACACATCCCAGCGCGAGTTGATGCTGCGCGGACTGGACGCGCTCTTGCGCGAGCGCGCGACACTTCCGTTTGCAAGCGAGGTGCTGGTGCTCGACAACGGCTCACGCGACGGCTCGGCTCAGGCCGCGCGCGAGCACGCCGCCGTGGACAAGGTGATCGCGCTCGAGCAGCGGCGGGGCAAGGCGATCAACGACTCCGAGCTGTTGCGTCGCGCGCGTGGGCGCTATGCGCTGTTGCTCAACGAGGACTCCGAGCTGCGGCTTGGAGCGACACTGGCGCTGCACGAGGCGCTCGAGCGCAGTCCTGAAGCTGCCTGTGCGGGAGCCAAGCTGTTGCGTCCTCGTACGACCGGCATCGCAGCCACAGAGCACGCCCCTCAGAACACCGAGTCCAACACGCGGACAGGCGGGCTCGAACAAGCCTGCGCTTGGCGCTTTCCCACACCTTTGACCGCGCTCGCCGGCGCCCTCTTCCTGCAGCGCGTCTACACCGTGCAAAGCAGAGGGGAGCGCACACGAGAGGTCGACTGGTGCCAGTCCTCGGCGCTGCTCGTGCGCCGCGAGGCAGCCGAGCAAATCGATTATCTGGACCCGGACTTCTTCGTCTATTCCGACGAGGTCGACTTCGCGCGGCGGCTGCGCGACGCGGGCTGGCGCAGCCTGTATGTGCCAAGCGCGGAGGCGATCCACCACGAGCAACTCTCGACCGACGCGGTACCTGAGCGGCGGATCGTCGAACTGTCTCGCAACCGCGACCTGTACATGCGCAAGCACCACGCGCCGGCGGCCGCGCGCGCGGTGCGCTGGTTGACAGCGCTCGCCTACGCGGAGCGCGCGCTCGCGGCGCTCGTGCTGCCTGGACACTCGGCCAAGCGCTATTGGCGCCATGTCACGGCAACGTTGTTTCCCGCGCGGGGAGAGGGTCTGCGTGAGGCCGCAGACGCCTACAACCGTTCCTCAAGATAATTTCGGGGAAGACATTTCGGGTAGACAGCGCCGCATGCGGCGCTGTCCGGGGGCGTGCATGCACGCCCCCGCCGGTCGGCGCATGCGCCGACCGGGTCATAGAGGTCAAGAGAGCTGCATGCCCGACCTGCTGTAGGCGACTAAGCGCCGGCCAGCTCTTCCAGCAACACTCTCACCACGTGCTCATCCAGCTGCGTGCCGCTCACTCGCAACAGCTCCTCACGCGCCTGCGCATCCGTGCGGGCCGCACGGTAGGGACGGTCTGTGACGATCGCATCGTAGGTGTCGCAAACCGAGATGATCCGCGCGGCCAGGGGTATCCGCTCGCCCGCGAGACCGTCGGGATAGCCCTTGCCATCGATGCGCTCGTGGCTGGAGCGCACCGCGGGCGCCAAGTGCGAGAAGGTGTCGATGCGCTCGACCAACTCCGCGCCGACAACCGTATGACTGCGCATCACCACCCACTCGTCCTCGGTCAGAGGACCTTCCTTGCAGAGGATCTCGCTGGGCACGGCGATCTTGCCGACGTCGTGCAGCATCGCTGCGTAGTGGACCTCGCGCGCCTGTTTGGCGCTGAGCCCCATGCGCAACGCGACACGTTCAGCCAAGCTCGCGACGTCACCGCCATGGCAAGCGGTGTAGTCATCCTTGGCCTCGACCGTGCTCGTCACGATCGCAAGCGTGTTGGTGAAGGCCTGCTCGATGTCTGAGATCAGCCCAGCCCTGTGCACCGCGGAGCCAAGGCTCGCCGCGATCGCCTCCACCAACACCGCCTCGGCCTCGCCGAGCGCTTCGGGCTCGACGGACTCGATGTTGAGCACCCCCCAGACCGACCCGTCGACGACGATCGCCACGCTCAGCTCAGAGCGCGGATCGGTCTCGGGGTCGCGCGCGATGTAGTCAGGATCCTTGCGAGTGTCACCGACGAGGGCCGTCGAGCCCGAGCGAGCTACGCGCCCGTTGACACCCTCGTTCACGGACTGCTCCACGATCAAAAACTCCGTCATCACCTCGGCCAGCGGCCCACGACCGGCCATCAATCGCAGGATTCCGTCCTTGTCGAGTCGTTGCACGGCCGCCAGGTAAAAGGCAAACGTCTCGTGCAGCTCATCGACGACCAGTTGCGCCATCTCGTCGATGTCTCGTGTGGCGGCCAGCCGCGCCGTCAGCCGCGCCGCTGAACGCAATTGGGAGCGCAGATAGGCAAGCTCACCGGCCGCCGCAATGCTCTGCACGCGCTCGTCGGCACGGTAGCGACGTAGCGCCTCGGCCCGACGCGCAAGCTCATGTCGACCCGCTGGTCTAGGCGGATTTACAGTATTTACAGTCACCTCACGCACGCGGCCGTAATCGGCTAAAAAGCCATGTAGCTTGAGTTTTTTGCGCGAATCGACGCAACCTGATTCTTCGACGAGCGCCCCTCCGGATGGAGCCAGAGGACGATCGGCTGAAGTCAAATATCTCTAAGCGAGTCCTCCGCGTATGCCTCGACATCGCCGTGTCCGCGCCGGAAGGCCGTCACCCGCCTACGTCCGTCGAGCACGAGCGTGCGCGCCTGCTCGCGCTCGTCAGGCGCAAAGAAGCGTGTCAGGAGTAGCAGCAGCGGGATCAGCAATAGCCACAGTGCGCGCAATACAAGTCCCAAAAAGCCAACTGTTGGCAACAGCAGCTCGCCTGAGACAGCCACACCCAGCCAGGATCGCTGCCAGCCAGCCGAGGCGACGCCACTCGAAGTCCACGGCAAACACATTGCGAGTAAGCAGATGCATGACCGCCACCATCGCCACGTAAGCGCCGCAAAGCGCGATCCCAGCGCCGGCGAGCCCGAGACCGAGACCGGAGCTTCGGCACGAGCACAAGCAACAGCACCACGTTGACCGCAAGCCCGGCGAGCGCGGCGGGAATATTGCGCTGCATCGTGCGCGCTCTGCCGGTGATCACGATCATCACCTGGTAGAGCCCGTACAACGTCCAGCCCAGCGCCAGCCACGGCAGCGCCGTGTGTGCCCCGAAGTATTCGGGGTGAGCGAGCAACCGCACAAGCCAGCGACCAAGCAAAGCTACGGCGGCGACAACCACGCCCGTTGCCAATACGAAGTAAGTGGTCACAAGCGAGTACAGCTTCGAGGCCTCCATGTCGCTGTCGATCGAGTACGCAAGCGGCGGCCACGCATACTGGAAGCCGCGCACGAAAACGAACACGACCGTTGCCAACTGCACCGCGATCGCGTATTCGCCCGCGGCGCCATGACTGACGACGCGGAACAGGTACAGGCGATCGATAACCTGCAGCGCGTACACGCTCGCGTCCGCCGGCACCGTCGGCAGGCCGAAGCCGAGCATCGCGCGCAGGTCGGCCACGTGCACGCGCAGTGAGAAGCGCTTACGCAGGATCCACCAAAGGCCGAGCACGACGAGCGCGCTCGCCCCGAAATTGCCGAGCAGCAGGCCACGCGCACCCTGGCCGGCGAACACGACCAGCGCGATCGTGAAGGCGACCGTCATCGCCACGTTCGCCCCGGAAGCGAACATATAAGCGCGCGCGCGCTCGTCCACACGCAGCTGGGCGTAGGCCATCTCGATGTTGGTGAAGGCCCACAATCCGAGGATCGCGCAGTCCATCAACAGCGGATCGTCGAAGCCGAGCACAAGCTGTGACAGCGGCCCGGCGAGCGCCACGCAGATCAGTGACACGACCGTCGTTGTCCAGGCGACCGTTGCGGTAGCCGTGCGCGCGATGCGCGCACGGCGTTGCTCATCGGTGTCGGTGAAGTAAAAGCGCACGAACGCCTCACCCACGCCGAGGCGCAGCACGATGCTCGCCAGGATCACCGTCGTCAGCAGAAGGTTGTACGCGCCGTAGGCTTTTGTCGACGCGTGCCCTGTATAAAGCGGCAGCGTGATCACGGCAATGCCCTTGGCCACGATTTCCGCGGCCTGGTAGGCCGCGCCCGTCGTCACCAGCCGCTTCAGGTAGCCAAACACCAGCAAGAACCTAACGGCCGAGGACGTAGCCTTCCCGACAGCGGCACACTCCCGACTCGGCACCAGCACCTCACCCTTGCGAGGCAGCCGGGACGCGGTGTGAGCTTCGGGCGTGCGAGCGACCGTCTCGCTGTCGAGCTCCCGTTGCGCAGCTACCGCAAACGCCACCCCGAGGCCGAGCAGCGTCCAAGTCAATGGATCCTCAGGAAGTCGGCATACACCCAGGTGTGCAGCACAAGCGCGGCAAAGCAGGCGGCGATAGCGATTCGTGGAGGTGAGCGACCCGCGCCGCGGAACAGCGTCGCCAGCGCTGTGAGGATCAGCGCCACATACAGCGCCAAGCCGACGATCCCCTGCTCGGCGGCGATCGTCACCGGGATCGTGTGCGAGGCCGAGACGGCGTTGGCGGCCGTGCCGCCTTCGTGGCGGCGGTACTCGGTTTCAAACGAGCCTGAGCCATACCCGCCGAGCGGCCGATCGACGAACAGCTCCAGACCACCCGTGATCAGTTTCGCGCGGCCGCTTCGTCGCATTGTTCGCCGAGCCGCCCGACCCCTTCAAGCCGAAGTGCAAGCTCGACGGCGCAACCAGCACGAACACCCCCGCGATCGCCGCCAGCGCGACCGACACGTAGATCGTGCCGCGCACGTCCCAGCGCCAGGCGGCCAGGATCGCCAAGCCGAGCAGCAGCGCCGCGATGCTCGACTGCGAAAAGCTCGTCACGAGCCCCACAAGTAGCCAAGCGAGGATTGCCGCGCCCCAAAGCTGCGTGCGTTTTTCGCGACTCCAAAGCACGACTGTCGTCACGGCGATCATCACAAGCGCCAGGAAGCGGCCGTAGATGCTGGGGTCGAAGAACAGCGAGTTGACCCTGAAATAGTTGTCGTACTCGTTCGCGGCCACCACTTTCGGGTTCAGGAACAGGGCTTTGCGGTAGTACTCGATGAAACCGACACCGGCGAACAGGACAGCGAGCCCTACTGCGGCAGCCAGGCACGTGAGCAGCAGTCCTCGCGTCCACGGCGCCTCGCGCAACAGCAGGTAGAGCAGCCCGAACGGGAGGTAGAAGAACAGAAGGTTCTCGGCTCCCTTGCCCGGATCCGAGGAGTAGACGAATCTGCAGCGCGTATAGACCCACCGAGGCAAGTAGCAGCCAGTCGAGCAGCATTGGCGCCCGGGTGGGCGGGGCCGAATCGAAGCCGCCGGGGCTACCCAGCACCCTGAAGAGCACACCCTGAGGGCGCAGAGCAAGCAAGCGCGGCAACAAATGCGCGAGCACACCGGCAGCCACGACCGCATACAGCGGCAGCAGCAGGTTCACGGTTCGCCCGTCGGCGGCGATCGGCAACCTGAACGGCAGGGCGATCACGGCAAGCACGGGAAAGGCTCGCGGATCGCGGCGCATCACAAGCGCCAAGCCAGCGATAACAACCAGTGCGCCGAGCACGGCCGCCAACAGCACGGGCGTGCTCGGCAAGGTTGTGGCGATCATGGTCCGACCAGCTTGAAGGTGTGCGGGAAGGGCACCGAGCGACCTTCTTGGCGGAGCTGCACACGCACGCTGTATTCCCCGGGCGGGGCGAATGCTCCATGGTTGTGGGGCACCAGCGTCGTGTACCCGTCTGCCTTACGCAACACTGAATAACCGCGCGCCGTTCCCTGATGGCCATTCCAACGCAGCGACAGCGTTTTGTAGCGTCCCACGGGCAGGTTCCGCACGAGGGTGGCCACCGTCTCATCAGAGGAGCTTTCGATGACAACGGTCACACGATCCGCTTTCGCAAGCTTGAAAGCGATGTGCTCTTCGCGCGATTCGCCGCTCGAGGCCGGCGCAATCACATGCGTCAGCTTCGGTTCCTGAACAAGCGTCGGGGTGTGCTTGAGCCTCTGCGTGATCAGCAGCGCGGCAAAGCAGCCGACCACGAGCAGCGCAAACACGATCCGCGCCAAGCGCTCGCCTCGAGCCGCCATCGCCGCCCCGATCTCGCGCCCCGGCATGTGCGCCGCCTCCATCGACAGACATTGGAGCGCCACCGGCCTGCGCGCCGCTCAAGCGCCGCCGTCCCGGGCGAAGCGCTCGACCGTGTCAGAGCGCAGTCCCAAGCGCAGCGTCTCCAGCGAGAGCACGTCCTCGGGTGCGATGTTGCCAAGGTTGCACTCGCTGTCAAAGCGGTGCAACAACCACACCTGCTGCTCGCGTTGCGGCGCCTCGAAGATCAAGCGATCGGCGTCGATAGCGTGCACGATCTCGTCGATCAACCCGGTGCGCACCTCGCCGTCGGCGCGATAGATGCCAGCCGTGCCAGACTCGCGCGCCTCGGCGATCACCTTCCAAGCTCCCGCCTCCAGGTCGCGTTCGATCTGCTCCACCCAAACATAGGGAGCCATGATGAAGTCGGCGTCCTTGCTGCCTACCTCCGAGAGCACCGTGAATTCGCGTGCGAGCGTGCGAATCAGATGGGTCTTGACCTCGGGCTCAAGCGAAATCGTCCCGTCGGAGATCTCGACGTGGCGCAGGCCAAGCTCGTGCAGCCAGGCGATCAGTCCCTCCACGCGCCCCTGCTTGATCGCGACCTCCGTGAGCGTGCCGCCTAGCACCACGGGTATCCCGTGCGCCGCATAGCGCTCGAGCTTAGGCTTCAAGTTCGCTGTCACGAGCGCCGTGCCCCAGCCGAGCTTGACGATGTCCACGCTAGCCCCTACCGTCTCGATCAGGCCGTCCACCTCGGCGACCGACAGGCCGCGGTCGATCACATGCGTGATGCCGCGCTCACGCGGCTTAGGTGAGCGCGCCGGCACATCCAGGAACCCGGCTATCGCACGATCTGACTCCACGTTGCTCGGCGCTCACTGTCCGCCGGCGCCGGTACCCGAGGTCGCCCCACCAGCTCCTGTCCCAGCTTCGCCACTTGCGCCAGCGGACGGTTCGCCAGTGCTCTGAGCGCCGCCACCGCCAAGCTGCGCTGCCTGATCCGCGCCGGCGACCACGACCACGGTCGCGTGACTGACCAGCGACGCGGTGCTCGCTTCCATCGGCTGTACCCGGGTCACATCAAGCGCTTTCGCCACTGCCTGCCCATCGGTACGGTGGCCCGAGGTGTACTGGACCACCGTGGTGGCATGCGTCCCAGGCGGCACCGCCGAGGAGGCTTCCGCACGTGTATATCCGCTCTGCTGCAGGTCTGCTGCCAGATGGTGGGCGAGATCATTAGTGCTCGTCCCGTTAACAACCGCGACGGTAAGCTCACTCGGGTTGGATGCAGGCGCAGGTGTCCTCGTGTGCACAACAGTGGAAGGCGTAGAGGACTGAGTGGCCGTCGAAGTCGGTTTGCTCCCGCCTTTCAACGCGGACACCGCCAGCACGATCACCGCCACACCCAGCACCACGCCGCCCAAAATCAGCAAGGTCGTGCGGCCCGAGGAGCGCTCCTGCTTGAAGTACTTCGGGCCCGAGCCGACGGGCGCGTCGGGCATCCGCGACGCGCCGGCTCCTGGGACGGGATCTCCCGTACGCACACGGGGTGATGCCGGCTTGCGGGCACCAGGCTCCGCGCTTCCTGAACCTGCCGGCACGGGAGGAGTCGCAACCGCGCGGGAGGCCATCGGTCGCACCGCCGCCGCAGGCGCGGGCGAACGTGACGCCGCGGGTTCGAGCCGCAGCGGACGCGCCTGCGGCGGAGGCAGGCGGCACAGCCGCCGCTGCGCCCGCCGCAGTCGACGCCGGCACGCCGGGCGGCATCGGCGCGGAGGGAGACGGCGGCAATGGTGAGCGTGTGATCCCAGCACGCGCGGCCGCAGTCGCAGGGGCCGCTGCAGACTGCTCGTCACCATGATGCGACGCGCCGGCCTGGTCTGCTGCTGGGACCGTCTCGGGAGATCCTGCTCCCCCATTTGCGGCGAGCTGCTCTGCGCCGGACATTGGCGCATCCGGCAAGGAGGAAGCAACCGGAGATGTGTCGGTTTGTGAGAGATCAGGTTGACCGGCGGCTGCTGGCTGCTCCGCTTGGGCGGCATTTGGTTGGATCTCCCCCCCACCAGCTTGAGCGGCAGCTGTCGTGGCTAGATTGGCCTGATTGGCTGCGGCGACTGCGGCCGCCGGCTTGGCGGCGTCCGCCCCGGCGAGATCAGGCTGGGCACCGATCTTCCCCGCGGCCACCGTGGCGTTCACAGCGGTAGATACCGGTGCGCTGACGAGTGGCGTCTTGCGCGGCACCACACGCGCCCCAGCCGCGCCAGCGACCGCCGCTCCCGGCGGTCCTCCTGCGCGCTGCAGACGAGCGGCCGCCTCGGTGCTGACGCGCTGCTCCATCTCGGCAGCACGCTCGGGGGCGCGCCCTGCCCACTCACGCAAGCGCTTGATCTCGCGCGCCTGGGCAAAGGCCAGCAGTGACAGCAATGCGATTCCCAGCAGCGCGGCGAAGCCGGCAATCGCGCCTACCTTGGTAAAGGTGCTCGTCAGCGACAGTGCAAGCGGCAGCGCGTTCACAGCGTGCACACGTTTCGAGTGGAGCTCATGGCTCCCGAGAGTCTATGAGGGGCGCAGGCGCGTGAGCGCCGCGTACCGAGCCGAGCTGCCCGTCCTGAGTCCCGTGTCCGGATACGTCCGATAGCTCGGCGCGCACGGTCGACAGCTCCGCCACCTTTGCGGCAAGACGAGCGGCGTCGCCCTCGAACACCAGCAGCCTTATCTCGTCGAACATCGCTTCCACCGTTTCGGGCGAGAGCGGCTCGCGGCCGGCGAGCATGATCTTCTCTGCCTTCGTCGGGCGCGGCTGCTCGTAGCGGTTGAACAGCTCCTCGTGCAGCTTCTCGCCGGCGCGCCTTCCCACGATCTCGACGGCCACGTCGCGGTCGGGGTCCAGGCCCGAGAGCTCGATCATCGCGCGCGCAAGATCCACGATCCTCACGGGATCGCCCATGTCCAGCACGAACACATCCGCGCCGCGATCGCCGTCGGATACGAGCGAGCCCGAGCGGATGATCAACTGCACCGCCTCGGGAATCGTCATGAAGTAGCGGGTCATACGCTCGTCGGTGACGGTGACTGGCCCACCCCGCTCGATCTGGCGGCGGAAGATCGGCACGACGCTGCCTGAGGAGCCGAGCACGTTGCCAAAGCGCACGGCGGCGTAGCGAGTGCCGGCAAAGCGTGCAGTGGCAGCCTCCAGGGCGAACTCCGCCAGTGCCTTAGAGGCGCCCATCACCGTCGCCGGCGCAACCGCCTTGTCGGTGGACACGAGCACGAAACGACCGACTCCCATCTCCCCAGCGACATGCGCGACCACACGGGTGGCCATTGCGTTGTTGCGCACAGCCTCGACCGGGTTGGACTCCATCAGGCCCACGTGCTTGTAGGCGGCGGCGTGGAACACGACGGTGGGACGGTGCTCGGCGAATATCTCGCGCATGCGCTCGTCCTCCTTGCAGTCAGCCAGCACCGCGGCCAACACGGAGGATTGCACGTGGCGCTCGTCCTGCAGCTCGCGCTGGATCTGGAAGAGGTTGTCCTCGGCGTGGTCAAGCAACACGATCCTTCGCGGCCCGACGCGTGCGATCTGTCGGCACAGCTCCGAGCCGATCGAGCCGCCGGCTCCGGTCACGAGCACAGTCTCGCCGGCCAGATAGGCGCCAACGCGATCGAGCTCCATCAAGACCGGCTCCCGGCCGAGCACGTCCTCCACACGCACCTCACGCACCTGGCGCGAGATCCCAGTGAGAGAGGTTTGGTCCTGCAGGAGCTCGAAGACGGTCGGCAACGTGCGCACCACGATCGAGCGCTTGCGACATTCGCGCACCACGCGCGCACGCGTCGAGCCAGGAGCAGAGGGGATCGCGATGATTACTTCGTCGGGCTCGGACTCCTCAAGGATGCGCGGCAGATCGCCCTCGGTATCCCCGCGCACACGCACGCCATCTATACGTAGGCCGTGCTTGCGTGCATCGTCGTCGAGGAAGCCGACGGGCTGCAACCCGAGCTCGCGATTGCGCAGGATCTCGCGCAACACAAGACGCCCGCCATCGCCCGCCCCGACGATCAATACGTTGCGCTCGCTACGTCCCCCGGCACGAAAGGCCCCTAGCGGGCGCCGCTCGTACAGGCTGCGCGCGATCACACGCACCCCGATCAGGAGCAGCAGCGAGAGCAGGAAGAAGAGGACGATCACGCCGTCGGGCAACTCGACGGCGGTAGTACCACTGGTCGAGCTGGACCGATCCGCGGTGCTGGCGCCGTGGGCTATTACGTGGGGAATCTGAACAGGGCGCACGACAGCTACTGCCACCACGGTGAGCAATACGATCGCAAGCACCGCGCGCGCTACGGCCTCATAGTCGCGTTGGCCCGAGTATCGCCAGCGGCGCTGGTAGACCCGTGAGAGCAACAGCACTACGAGGCTGCCGGCAAGCACCCACCAGACGGTCCGTTCAAACAGCTTCTCGTAGCGACCTTGCGGCCCATTGTCGAAGCGCAACTCCCACGCCAGCCAGTAGGCGAGCGCAACGAGCGCGCCGTCGAGCGCGAGCCTCGGTAGCGAGTGCCGGGTCAGGGACAAGGCCGGCGCACTGATCCGTCGGCGCATTGACCTTGATTCTAGGGTGTCTTAGGGCGTAGGGCGTATCTTGGTAGAGATGTGCGGCTGATGTGGTCGAGTGTCGAGCAAGGCAAGAACGCAGGGGCGCAGGCTTGGCGGCGCCAAGTCGAGGCCCGAGGACGCAGCATCGCGAAGGCAATCGGCCGTAGCAGACGTGCAGATCTACCGAGATACGCCCGCAAGTGGGGATAGCAGCAAGTCGAGCAGACCTCGCGGGTCGCGCCTGGTGCGCGGCGGAAGCTCCGCGAGGTCGCGCCTGGCCAGGTCGAGTTGCTCCACGCCACCAAGCTTGCGCAGGCGCCCTTCGCCGATCAGGCGCTCGTCGATAGCTCCTAGGCGACCCTCGAAGGTTGTGTAGACCGGCGTGCCGAGCGCCACGGCCTCGCGGTTCATCGTGCCCCCAGCCGAGATCACCAGATCAGCGAAGGCGATCAAGGACTGCGCGTCGATCGCCTGCTCGGGCACGGTGAAGCCCTCGACGCCGCGCAGCTGTATGCGCTGATCGGCAGTTCTTGGCAGCACGACGGACTGCACCCCAAGATCGCGGGCAGCCTCGCGCAACCTCACGAGCACGTCGGCGAACAGGTCGTTCTCGAAACGGTGATAGAGCGAAACCTCCGGGGGGTCCTGACGACCACGAGCGGCCTCTCACGATCGATCGCAAGCTCGGCTATGACCGCCTCGTCCGGTTCGAAGTCGGCGAGGTAGTACTCCTCCTTGAGCCCAGCGTAGGCGTGGATCTTGCCCTTCGCGCCGTAGCGATACAAGCGCTCGGGCGGGATCGCGTCGGGCACGACGACGGCCTGTGCGAGGCGACAGTTGACGTGGTGCTGGACCGCCGCCCACTCGTAGTCGAATGTCGTCGAGCAGGGAATCCGTAGCAGCCGAGCCGCGACGCTGATGTCGTTGGATCCGTGGCCAAGCGCGATGTCGAAGCGAGCCCTGGAGTCAGCGCCGCTAGGGAGCACGCCGACCGGGTGCGCCGCCACCGCGCGACGCGACTCCACGCGCGCCCAGCGCACCAGTGCCGTCGAGCGACTGGCGAGCCCTATCGCCTTGTCGGCCAGGCGCTCGCCGCGATGATGGCCGATGGCGGTGTGCTCGATCGCGAAGCGGTCGAGCAGCTGCAGCGTCTGCGCGAAGTCGCGTGCGGTCACGCACACTTCATGGCCATCGGAGCGCAGCAGCTCGATGACAGGGCGCATGACAAGCACGTGCGGACTGTTGGTGAGGTCGATCCAGACACGCATCGCTGGAGCACGCTAGCGCCCGCGAGGGCGAACGAGCTCTGTCGGCAAGCTGGTAGTGCCACACGGTGCGGCAGCGGACGCGCAAACGACAGGTATCGTTGCGGGCACATGACGCACGTACTCGTCCTCGCCTCGATCTCAGAATCGCTAGTCAACTCGATCGCACACTTCGTGCGCGGCGCCGGGCTCCCGGGAATTTTCGCGTTGATGGCGATCTCAAGCGCCTGCATCCCGATCCCCTCGGAGGTTGTGATGCTGTTTGCCGGCTTTGCGGTCGCGGACCCGACACAAAGCGCGGCACACCACCACATGACGATGACCGGTGTCGTGCTGGCGGGCCTGCTCGGCACGATGGTCGGCTCGTGGATCGCCTATGGCATCGGACGTGGCGGTCGTCTCGAGCTCTTCGAACGACACGGCGCCAAGCTACACATGGGACCGGCCCAGATCCAGAGAGCCGACCGCTTCTTCCAGCGCTACGGCGAGCAGACGGTGCTGTTCGGGCGCATGATCCCGCTGGTGCGCGCCTTCGTGTCGCTCCCTGCTGGAGTCGCACGCATGCCGCTGGGACGCTTCACGCTGTTCTCGCTGCTCGGCACGATCCCTTGGGTGTTGGCGTTGGCGTTCGCGGGTCACGCGCTCGGCAGCGATTGGACGAGTGTACGCAAGGGCTTTGAGTACCTCGACTACGCGATCGTGCTGCTGATCGTCGCGGGCATCATCTATGCGATCGTGCGCCGCCGCTCGCGCGGGCCGGCCGCAGTGGTCGAGGAGAGCGAGCCCGCGGCCGACGTCAGTTGACCAGCGCCGGGATGCCGGCCTCTGTGCGCGCGCTGCAGCTGCGTCACGCAGTGGTCCTCGGCCTGTTGCACGGCCCAACCGAGCTGCTGCCGATCTCATCCTCGGCGCACACAACGCTCGTCCCTTGGCTGGCCGGATGGCCGTATGACCAGCTCGACCCAAGGCTGCGCAAGTCCTTCGAGGTGGCGCTGCACGCAGGCACCGCGGCAGCTTTGCTCCTGCGCCCTCCATCTGGGGGCACTCCACGCAACCGCGACACAGCCACCACGACCGACTCTGAGCATCTGGCACGCACAAGACTCGGCTTCTTGATCGCGGCCTTGGCGCCACCGGCGCTGGTCGGCTACATGCTGGGGGGCCAGATCGAGCGGCGCCTCGGCACGCCAGCCAAGATCGCCTACGGCTTGCTGGCCGGATCGGCAGCGATGGGGGGCGCTGAGGTCTACAAAAAGTGGCATGCCCCCCGCGCGCGCGGGGGGCATCGCCATTTTGAGGACAACAACCTCCAAGCGCAACGGGCCGCACCAGACCCCAGCGGGCACAACGCAACGGGCCCTGTCGAGCAAACGACAGCAACGGGAACAAGCGAGCGGAAAGTCGGCTCACGACCAGCGTTGAGCGCCAACGCGCGCGATGGCTTGGCGCTAGGCCTGGCCCAAGCGCTGGCACTGATCCCGGGCGTGTCGCGTAGCGGGGCAACGTTGGCCACCGCCAGGGCACGAGGCTTCTCCCGCCAAGAAGCGGACCAACTCTCCTGGACGGTGGGCCTGCCGGTGATCGCCGGCGCCACCATGTTGCAGGGCACGCGCCTGGCACACCGGCGGGCACGAGCAGACATGCCGCCCGGCACAGCACTGCCTTTGGCTGTGGGCGGGGCCAGCGCATTCCTGTCCACGCTCGCCTCCTCAAAGGCACTGAATCCACGCCGACGCGCCCAACTGCTACCGGTCTGTATCGCCTACAGGGTTGTGCTGGCGGCCTATGTGATCCGGCACATGCGCGATAACACCTGTTAGCACGCCCAACAAATCCCCCAAAAAAATAGGCAGCTCGCACTCCACAAGGCGAGCGTTGGCATACTCAGGCATTCGAGGCTCAAATCGTGAACAGCGCCATCCTTGGTACTACACTCGGCGGTCGCTACCGCCTCGACGAGCAGATCGGGCACGGCGGCATGAGCACCGTCTACCGTGCGTTCGACACCGTGCTCGAACGCGAGGTCGCGATCAAGCTGATGCACCGCGAGATCGCCTCGGACTCGGGGCAGCTCGAGCGCTTTCGCCGCGAGGCGCGCGCCGTGGCGCAGCTCAACCATCCGCATATCGTGACCGTGATCGACGCAGGGGAGTGGGATGCGGGCGGGAACACAAATGCGGACGAGGACGAGTCGAGCGGAACTCCATACATCGTGCTCGAGCACGTCGCCGGCGAGACGCTCAAGGATCTGATCCGTCGCGACGTGCCGCTGGACGTGCCCACGGCGCTCGCATATGGAATCGAGATAGCGCGTGCGCTCGGCGCCGCTCACGCACAAGAGATCGTCCACCGCGACGTCAAGCCACAGAACGTGCTGCTCGGCGCAGAGGGCGGCGCGAAGATCACCGACTTCGGCATCGCACGCACGCTGACCGAGGAAGGGCTGACGATGGACGGGCGCGTGCTCGGCACTACCGACTACGTCTCCCCAGAGCAAGCGCTTGGGCAGCCCGTCACCGGTCAGTCCGACGTGTACTCGCTCGGCGTGGTCCTCTACGAGATGCTGACCGGCACCGTCCCATACAAAGGCTCCTCGCCGGTGGCGGTCGCGATGATGCACGTACGCGAGGAGGTTCCAGACGTACAACTGGCTCGTCCCGAGGTCTCGGCGGCAACCGCAGCCGTAGTCGAACGCGCCACCGCGAAGGATCTGGAGCGGCGCTATCCAGACATGGCAGCCATGATCGCCGACATGGAGGAGGCTCTGGCGATCGAGACGGCGCGCTCCGGACAGACGACGGGCGAGGTCACCGCGGTCCTGCGCACCCTGCACTCGCCGGCGAGACGCCTGCTGCCGTGGCGCCTGCGCCACCCAGCACGCTGGGTGATCTCGCTGGCGTTGCTCGCGGCGATCGTCGCGCTCGTGCTCGTCGCGCTGGCGGGCCACACGCACAGCGGCACCGGGGTGGCGCCAGACGTGCACCCGAGCGGCGGTGTCACACCGGTCGTGCTCAAACAGGAAGCGGCCGACTCGTACAACCCGTTCGGCACGGGGCCAGAACACGCCGAAGACGTGGCCAGCGTGATTGACGGTGATCTCACGACCTCATGGAGCACCGAGCACTACATCGAAGGCAACCTAGGCAAGCCAGGACTCGGCGTCTCGCTCGACGCAAGCCCCGGGTTGGCCGCACGCGCGCTCGAGATCCAAACGCCCACGCCGGGCTTCAGCGCCGGCGTATATGGCGCGACCAGGCGCCCTGCCTCCTCCTCGTCCAGCAGCAACGAGAGCCTCGCCGCGCTCGGCTGGAAGCAACTGGCGCCAGCGCGCAAGATTGGCGCCCGCACAACGGTCACGATCAACCCGACGCGCCTGGTCTACCGCTACTACATGGTCTGGATCGTCAGCTTGCCGCCGAAGAGCGAAACAGCGCAGATCTCTGAGATCACTCTGTTCAAGTAGCCAGTGCGACCGCCGGGCCCACACCCAAGACGCAAGCCTGGCACGACCAAGGCAAGCGCCTAAGAAGGTGTGTTTCAAAATAGGCGGTGCGTCCCAGGTGTTCATGGATCAAGCTGGTCGTCGCGGGGTGTCGCAGCGCGTACTGGTGGTACGCGCAAGACCTCACGTAGCGATCCAGCGCCGCGTCCAGGACGCCTGGGACGTGCCGACCTTTTTGAAACACGTTCTAAAGACGTTACCCGTTCGCCGGTGGCGTGCCGGCAGCCGGGGGCGGGGCTGCGGGAGTGGTCGGGGTAGTTGTGGTGGTGGAGGTCGAGGTGGTTTGCTGGGCGAGCACGCCCACGGCGATCGTCACTTCGCCGCCCTTAGACAGCCTGTGGCCAGCAGCCGGGCTCTGCTGCACGACGGTCCCGACCTTGCTCTGTTCGGTGACCGTCCGCTGCACGGTGTGCGAGGTGAGGTCGGCGGCGGTCAGCGTCGCCACCGCCTGCGCTTCGCTCTGGCCGACGAGCGAGGGCACTGTCGCCTGCTTGAGCGCCTGTGCTACCACGATCGTCACGGTTGAGCCAACCTTCAGCGAGGAGCCGGCTGATGGGGACTGGGAGATCACGGTGCCCGGCTGTCGGTTCGGCGACTTCGCGCTTGATCACCGTCTCTTTCAGCCCGGCAGCCGCCAGCGCCGCCGTTGCCGCAGCCTGCGATTCCCCTGTCACTTCCGGCACGCTGGCTTCCTGAGGACCTGAGGAGACGTATACGGTGACGGGGCTGCCGTGCTGCACCTCGATACCGGCCGCCGGGTTAGTGGAGATCACCAGGCCCTCCTCCACGCTGCTACTCGACTGGTTTTGGACGGTCGGCTGAAAGCCCTTCTTGCGCAAGATCTTCAGCGCTTCATCGCTCGTCTTGTGGATGACGTCAGGCAATCCCAAGGTTTCTGGGCCTGAGGACACGTACACGCTTACGTGCGAGCCCTTCGCGACGAGCGTTCCGTGAGGAGGTGTGGTGCCGACGACGAGGCCGTTTGCAACGTCCGCATTAGAAGTGAGCGAGACGACCGGCGTCAGCCCGGCACGCTGCAGCGAGGTCACCGCGGCCGGCTGCGTCTCGCCCGTGACTTCCGGCACGCTCACGCGGTCCGTCTTCGATCCGGGCAGGAGCAGCAACAACAGCACTGCCGCCACGAGCGCAAGCGCCGCCACGCCGGCGGCGACCCACCAGGCACGCTTGCGTTTGCGGGCGTCGTCCTCGGCCGAGTGCGTCTCCTCTGGCGGTAGCGGCGGCACCACCAGTGGCGGCAGCAGCCTGCGTAGGCGGCACGCCGTTGAAGGCGGGCGCCGGCGCCGGGGAGATACCTTCGCGCGCCTGCTGCAGCGCGGCGATGAACTCGTCCGCGCTCGCAAAGCGCGCCAAAGGATCCTTGGCCAGCGAACGCATCACCACCGCGTCAAGCGCCGGCGTCACTTCAGGATTGCGCTGGCTAGGAGGGGTTGGCTCCGCCGAGACCTGCTTGAGCGCGATCGTCACGGCCGACTCGCCCTCGAAGGGCACGCTGCCGGTCAGCAGCTCGTAGAGAACGACGCCGACCGCATACAGGTCGGAGGTCTCGCTGACCGCGTGACCTTGGGCCTGCTCGGGCGAGAGGTACTGCGCCGTGCCCATGATCGAGCCGGTGAGCGTCATGTCCGAAGCCCCGGCGCGCGCGATCCCGAAGTCGGTGACCTTCGCACGTCCCTCCTCGTCGAGGATCACGTTGTGGGGCTTGATGTCGCGGTGGATGATCCCGCGGCGATGGGCGAACCGGACGGCCAAGCAGGATCTGCACGACGATGTCGGTCGCATCCGACGGCGACAGCGGCCCATGCTCGCGTACGACCGCCTTCAGTGAGCGCCCAGGCAGGTACTCCATAGCGATGTAGTAGGTGCCATCCCACTCGCCCCGATCGAATATCGGCGACAACGTTGGGGTGCGAGAGGCCGGCTGCGCTCGAGGCCTCGCGACGGAAGCGCTCGACGAACTCCTGGTCCTCGGCGAAGCGATGGTGCAGCAGCTTCAGCGCCACCTGCCTGCCGAGCAGCGTGTCGTGGGCGAGGTACACGTCGGCCATCCCGCCGGAGCCGAGCCTCGCGGAGACGCGATAGCGCCCGTCGATGACCGTGCCTGCCTCGATCGCGCTCATTCGCGGTCCCCCTGGAGTTGGTTTGTATGCGCGATTGGCTATGCTAGAAAATGTGTACATGCAACCGATTGGTTGCATGTACTTGTTTCCTGTACCCCGCTGGAACCAACTTGCCGCCGAATCAAACATGAGCAACGCTTCCATTACTTGCTTAGCGACTGGCGCGGCGAACGTTGCCCCTTGCCCGGAACGCCCTTGAGCGTCACCGCGACGGCGACCGTTGGGTCTTGGGCAGGCGCGAACGCGATGAACCAAACGTTGTTGATCGCCGTGCCGATCTGGGTTTCGGCTGTACCTGTCTTGCCGGCAACCCGCACGCCGGGAATCTGTGCGCTGGTGCCGGTCGCGCCCGGACTGTAGACGACCGCTTCCATCATTCCGGTGACGGATGCGGCGGTCGAGCGCTTCATCACGACCGACTGCACCTTGGGAGCGATGCGTTGCAGCACGTGCCCATCCGGTTCGACGATCGAAGAGGTCAGGTGAGGGACCATCAGCTTGCCGTGATTGGCGACGGCCGCAGCAACCTCGGCCATCTGCAGCGGTGTCACCTCGAGCTTGTCCTGACCGATGCCCATGCGACCCACATCGACATGTGTGCTGGTCGGCGCGATCAAGCCTTCCGTTCAGGTACTCGCCGCTGGCAGACATCTCCTTCGCCGGGTAATCGAGCTGGGGCTTGTGGTCGAAGCCGAAACGACGCATATAGCGCGCCATCGTGGCCTTGCCAAGTCGCTCCGCCACCTGTGCGTAGACCGTATTCACCGAATGAGCCATCGCTTCGGTAAGCGTGATCTCGCCGAAGCTCTCGTTGTTGTCGTTTTTCAGCGGAAAGCCGGAGACGAGCAGTCCGTTGCGTCCGCTCAAAGTCGATTCTGGGGTGAACTGTCCTGTGTCGATCGCGGCGGTGGCGGTCACGACCTTGAACGTCGAGCCCGGGGCGTAGCCATATTGGACGGCACGGTTCAAAAGCGGCGCGCCGGGCTCGCGCTCGATCCGTTCGTAGCTGCGGCGCGAAGCCGCCGCGTTCGCGTCGTAGCTCGGCGTGGAAGCCATCACCTCGACCGCTCCAGTGCGCGGGTCGAGCGCCACGACGGCGCCTTCGTGTTCGCCGAGCGCGGTGATCGCCGTCTGCTGCGCCGAGGGCTGCAGTGTCGTGAGGACCGTATTGCCTTGCGGCTTGCGCCCTTGCAGCTGGTCGAGGATGCTCTGCACGCTGGTGGCGGTTTCGCCGTCGAGCGCGGCGTTGCGATACAGCTCCAAACCCACCTGCCCGCGTTCGATGAAGGAGTAGCCGACCGGCGCGGTGAACTCGCTCCCTCGCGGATAGCTGCGCGAATAGGTGCCTTCGTCTCCACGCACGCTGTGAGCCAGCACGGCACCGTTTGCGGCAAGGATCGGGCCACGGTCGATCCGCTCCTGCTGGAGCAGACCGCGCACGTTCAGTTCGCTTGTGCGCAACGAGGAGGCTTCAAAGACGCCCAGCGCGAGGTGAAAGCGATCAGCACCGCGAACAGCACCACGACCAGGCCATACAAACGGACGATTGGACGGTTCAGCGCGCACCCCCGTCCGAGCCTTTCCAAGCAGGCGGGATCGGCGACTGTCGGACGTAAGCCGCTCATCCTTCGCTCAACTGCCCCAGTTCGAGCTCGCGCATCAGTTCGGCGGCGTCGCCTTCGGAGCGCAGCGAATGGTCGAGCAACGCCTGGCGACGGGCAGGCATCAGCGTCGAGGCGCTCACGCCAGAGACATAGTCGCTCGTGTACAGCTTGATTTTGCCCGGGAGTTCGTAGGGCAGGCCGTTGTACATGGTCACCAGCCCGCGCTGATTGGTGCCGATGAAGTAGACCGATTGCAACGCCAAGTACGCCGCCGCCGCCAGCAGGCCGACGACGGTCGACAGCACGACGAGTGTGCGCACGCGGCGAAGGCGTCTGCGCAGCCGTGCGCTTTTTGTGGGTTGCGGGTTCTGCCGCGGCCAGCGCGGGCGCCGCGGGGTCGCCGGCGACCTGCTTGCCGTTGAGGCTCAGCGGCTGCTCGGCGTACTCGTCCTCGCGCACAGCCACATCCGTGTCGGCTTGTGAGATTGGGATAGAAGTTCGTTCCTGTGACGCCGAGGAGGCCAGTGGCACAGCCGCGACGGCGGTGATCGTGGTGCGCCCGTCGCCGGGACCCTCGGCCTCGCTGAGCACCTCCTCCAAGCGCAGCAACACGACGGTGATGTTGTCCTTGCCGCCCGCGCCGTTGGCGGCAGCGATCAGCGCCTCACCGGCGTCCGCCAAACGCTCGTGCGATGCGAGCAGCCGCAGCAGCTCCGCCTCCCCCACCATCGTCGTCAGGCCGTCGCTACAGAGCAGATAGACGTCGTCGGGACGACCGCGGAAGGAGCGCACGTCCACCTCGACGCTCGCCTCCGGCCCGAGCGCCCGCGTGATCACCGAGCGTTGCGGATGCTCCTCGGCTTCCTCGGGAGTCAGCTTGCCCTGGCGGATCAGCTCGTCCACGAGCGAGTGGTCGTCTGTGAGGCGCAGCAGCTCGCCGTCGCGCATGCAGTAAGCGCGCGAGTCGCCGACGTGGGCGATCGCGACATCCTGCTCGCCGACGTACACGGCCGTGATCGTGGTGCCCATGCCCGCGTGCTCGGCGTTGCTGTGCGATAGCTCGTTGATGCGGGAGTTGGCCTGCTCGACCTGAGCTACGAGGCTGCGCTCGGGATCCTCACCGTCCTCCAGGCCCGCGCGGAAGGTGTCGACCGCGACGCTCGAAGCGACCTCGCCCGCCTGCGCGCCGCCCATCCCGTCGGCGACGACGAACAGCGGCGAGCGTACGAGCAGCGAATCCTCGTTGGCGCGGCGTTGCAGGCCGGTATCTGTGCCAGCCCAGTGTTCGGCCACACGCAGCATCAGTGAGACCACCGGTCAGTCGACCTCGAAGACGAATTCGGAGTCGCCGATGCGCACGCGATCGCCTGGATGCAGAGGACGTGGGCCGTCGAGCAGCTCCTCGTTGAGGTAAGTGCCGTTGGTCGAGCCGAGATCCTCGATCACGAGGATCTTCCCCTGCTCGTATACGCGCGCATGGCGCGAGGAGGCGAACGGATCGCTCAAGCGTATCTCGGCCGTGTCGCCACGGCCGAAGACGACGTCGCCGCCAAGGTCATAGATCATCCCCGGCTCGTGACCCGGAGCGCGCTCGACGACCAGGCGCGGCTCGCGGCCGAGCAGGTCTGCCGGCCCGAGCGTCGAGGCCGAATGCAGACCGGTCGCATCGGCGGGCACGGTCCCCGCCTGCGCGGCGCCTCGGTCCAGGGCTGAGACCTGCGCCCCGTTGCCGCGCAGGTCGCGCAGAGCGCTACGAGCCACCCACAGAAGGAACAGGTACATGACGGCCAGGAAGCCGAACTTCAGCATCACCGACACGGGCGCGAGATTGTTCATGGGGCGATCTCGAAAAGCATCTCAGTCGAGCCGATCTCGATGCGGTCCCCTGTGCGCACTTCTTGCGGGCCGTGGACTGTGTTGCCGTTGACGCGCACCCCGTTGGTGGAGCCAAGGTCCTCGATCGTCCAACCCTGGCCGCCGGGGCGAAGCTCGGCATGGCGGCGCGAGATGCTCGAATCCTCGAGCACGATGTCGCAGTCGCGGCTGCGACCGATCGTCGCCCCGCGGGGAGCGACGAGCAGGCGTCTGCCCGAGACCAGTAGCAGCGCCTTGGGCCGCCGGCGCGCGCCGGTCTGCTCGACGGCGTCGCGCGTACGCTGGGAGTTGCTGAAGATCATCGTGTTGCCGACCTCTTCGGGCTCCGCGTAGGCAGGCGCGGGTGCGAGCAGCGGGAGAACGAGCCCCGACAGCCGAGCCGGCGGGCCCGATCGATGCACCCGCGCCGGCGGCGGATGCAGCCGATGTGCGGCGGGCAGCAGGAGCCGGCTGAGGTGGCTCCTCGCTCTCCGGTGGCTCCTCCTCGAGCTTTGCCAGCCGCGCTTCGATGCCAAATTCGCCGAGCTGCAGATTCTCGTCGGTGTGAAACACGATCTGCGGCCGCGAAGCGAGCGCCAAGTCCTCGCCGCGCGCGTGCTCGAGCAGATAGGCGCACAGTTCGTCGATCACCTCTTGCTCGACGCCCTCGTAGCGCGCGCGATCGCGTGGCGAGAGCCAAACCGAATACTCGTTGGGGGCGTACACGCGCGAGACGGAGATCGTCTTGTTCTCGTCCATCTCGCGCGCCAGCTTGTGCGCGAGCTCCATCGGACGGACCTCGGCTTTGAAGACGCGCCCGAACGTGCCTTCGACGAGGCCGGCGATCATGTTCTCCAGTGTCCTCAGCGGATTCATCTCAGGGGGCACCTCGAAAGCAGCACCTCGGCTTGGCCGCGACAAGCGCCTGACGCATCCAGGGGTAGCACGCATTTCGATACCCACTCTAAGGGCCGCGTGCGATGGGAGTGTGCGCCATGTCGGCTAAACAGGGCCGCGCAATGCGCGCGCGCAGATCGCCAGCGCACAGCCGAGCACCGCTCCAAGCAGCGCGCCGCGCGGACTTGGTTGGCTTGCGTGCGCGAGCAGCGCCCGTTCGAGCAACGGCACCGCGGCAAGCAACGCGATCGTCCAGACGATCGCCGCACCAACGTCCAGAGCGGCGCTGCGGCCGCGTACGAGCCACGGCAGGATCGCGCTCGCAAGCGCCCACACCGCCGCACCGAGCAGTAGCTCGACTGTGAACGTCGGCGCGATCACGTGCGTGGCGGCAGCGTTGATCGAGCTCTCCCATGCCGCCCTCGGCGGCAGTCCTGCCGGTGGGCCGAGCCACAGCCTGCGCCTCAGCAGCGACTCCGCGAGCGCCAGCCACCAGAAGCCGAGCGCGGCCAGTCCGGCGCGCGCAAGCCAGCTCGAGCGCTGGCCGGCCAGCGCCGGAAAAGCACCCGCCAAGCCGGCAAGCCCGAGCGCCGGCGCCAGTCCCGCAGCCAGCCAGCCGGGACCCGAGCGGCGTGGCAGCGCCAGCAGTGGAGCGCCGGCGGCAAGCACCAGCAGAGATACCCCGGGTAGACCGGCGAAGGCCTGCCAGGCGGCAAGCGCCAGCAGACAGCCGAGCCACAGCAGTCTTGGCAGCGCCACCGTGCGGCTCGTACGCGCGCGGTCCTCTTGTTCGTCGAGCTCGTCATCCAGATCGCGGAGATCGTCATTGCGAGCGGCATCGCCGGGATCGGCAGCATGCGTGGAGCGCAGCGGCCGGCCAGGTTCGATCCGGGTTGACACGGGCCCGAAAAGCGGTGCGCTCCTGAGCATCCTCCTGCAGTGCCGTTGAATCGGGCTGGCGACGTGAGCCACGACGAGCAAAAAGTCGTGGCCTGAGTCCCTGCTCCAGCGTGCGCTCAAGCACGTCGTGCAGATCGCCGAGCGTGCCGCGCCGCTCGGGCTGCGCGAGCAGTGCCCGGTCGAGAGCGCGGGTGAGCTCGCGCGGGAGGTCGCGACGGCGACGCTCCAGTGGCTCCACCGGGGCGCCAATCCGCCGTGCGGTGGCGGCGGGCGTGCGACCGCGCACAGGGTTGACACCACTCAAGGCCTCATACAAGACAAGCGCCAGCGAGTACAGATCGGCCGCGGGACCGGCCTCGTGGCCCTCGCTCTGCTCGGGGGCCATGTAGGCAAGCGTGCCGAGCACATCCCCGGTGCGCGTCAACGCGTCGTCTCCAGCCAGCCTGGCTCCGCCGAAGTCCGCGAGCTTTGCCGGCGGCGGGGTCGCGCCGCGAGTCGGCGTGTGCTCGGCGGCGTCGCTTGGCACGAGCACGTTTTGGGGCTTGACGTCGCGGTGGATCACGCCGCGCGCGTGCGCGTGATCCAGCGCGCTCAGCAACGCCACGCCGATCTCGAGCACCTCCTCGTCTGCGAGCTGGTCCTCGGAGATCAGCTCCGCCAGCGTCGCCCCGTCGATCAGCTCCGAGATCAGGTAGAAGGCATCCTCGTCCGAGCTGGCCTCGTACAGCGCGACGATCGCCGGGTGCGCGAGTCTGGCCGTGGCGTGCGCCTCGCGCGTTGCCCGCTCACGGTCCTCCTCGGAGGGCAGCGGAATGCGCTTGACCGCGACGGCGCGATCGAGCTGCTCGTCGTGCGCGCGCCACACGGTGCCGAAGCCTCCGGCACCGAGGCGCTCCTGCAGCAGGTAGCGCCCGAGCAACAGCTCGCCCCGACGGGTGGAGCGCTCGTCGGCGATGCGGATCTCCGGCTGCGCGGCGCGCGCGGCACCAGCCTCCCGGGTGCGCCGCCATTCGGGGATCCCCCGTCATGGGGGTCAGGCGGATGTACGGAAGGCGTGTCCGCGCCGCCACCAGCGCGGCCCTGGACAAGGGTTTTGGAGGAGTCCACCGCCTCCGCGTTCGCCGTGACCAGCCCCTTCCCTGCCGCAAGATTGTGCGATCCGCCACTGACTGAGAAGTTGCAGCAAACATTCCGGCTGACGGTGGGGTCATACTGATGTGCTTCACAAGCCCCTGCAAGGAGCACTCTTTTGTCGTTCTTCGACGACGAGGACGAGGAGCCGCCGACCACAGTCCGGCCGGCGCGCACTCAACAACAGTCGCGACCACAGCCGCGCCGTCCCCAACGGGGCGGTGGAGGAACGGGCGCTGGAGGCGGTGGCGCATCCTCGATCGACCACCACGCGATGATGGTGCGTCGGCGCATTGCGGCCGGCGTCGGTGTGGTGCTGCTGATCGCGATCGTGTTGCTTGTCAACGGCTGTTTGAAGCGGGGCAAACAGCAGGCGCTCGAAAGCTACAACCAGAACGTCAACCAGATCGCCGCGCAGTCCGAATCCCAGGTTGCGAAGCCCTTGTTCACGACGCTCTCCTCCGCGAGCGGCAAGCAGGCACTCGACGTAGAGACACAGATCGACCAGTTGCGCCGCCAGTCAGAAGAAATCGCCGAACACGCCAAAGGGCTGAGCGTGCCGAGTGAGATGACCTCAGCGCAACGCAACCTGCTGCTCGCGCTCAACCTGCGCGTGGAAGGGCTCACCAAGATCGCCGGGCTCGTGCGCGAAGCGCTCGGCGGCAAAGCCCAGCAGGCCAGCACCTACATCGCGGGGGCGATGGAGACCTTCCTCGCCTCAGACATCCTCTATTCCCAGCGAGTGGTCCCGCTGATACAGCAGACGCTCGCCTCAGGGGGAGTCAGCGGACAGAGCACCACGCCGAGCCGCTTTTTGCCGAACCTCGGCTGGTTGACGCCGTCCACGGTGCAAGCGAAGCTCACCGGTCAGGCGACGGCGAGCTCCGGAGCGGTGGCGCCCGGCACACACGGATCCGCGCTCAAGGGTGTAAGCGTCGGCACCAATACGCTCGAACCCTCACCGACGATCAACCACGTCAGCGGCGGCGCCAACCCGACCTTTACGGCGATGGTCGAAGACTCCGGGTCCAACCCAGAGACCGACGTCAAGGTGAACGTGTCGGTCACGACCGAAGGCAAAACGCTCACCGCGTCGCACACGATCGAAAAGACCGAACCGGGACAGACCTACAACGCAAACGTCACGGTGAAGGGGGTCACGCTCGAAGCCGCCTCGCGCGTCACCGTCAACGTCACGCCGGTTCCCGGCGAGACCGACGTCGAAAACAACAAGGCCAGCTTCATCGTGATCTTCGGGAAATAGGTCGACGAGCCGGGCCTCGGTCAAGCCTCGCGCTCGTGCTCAGACGTAGGCGATGGAACTTCATGCGGCACGGGCGCGAGACCCGCTGATGCTCATCAAGCCTCTCCAACCGCACAGCCCAACCGAGAGATGCCCTAACTTGTTTGCGGTGAGCGCCGCATCGCTGAACAACACGCAGGGCATCGTCGCGCTAGCAGCGCTCGCGGTGGCTGTGATCGCTCTGATCGTGTGCCTCGTGCTGATGAGCCGGATGCGCAGCCTGCGCACGGCGCAGAAGCTGGTGCTCGGGGATGGCGCACAGCAGGACGTGATCGCCCATAGCGCCGCTCTGCAGGAGGCGTTTCAAGCGCTGCAGGAGTACGTGGGCGATGTGGCCCAGCATCTGGACAATCGTCTCGATGACGTCGAGCTCGCGCTTACGGGAGCGGTCTCTCATCAGGCGCTGGTGCGCTACGACGCCTACAACGAGCTCTCCGGGCAGCAGTCTGTTTCGATCGCACTGCTCGACGGCAGGCAGTCCGGCGTCGTGCTGACGTGCATCCACCACCGCGACCAAGCGCGCGTGTATGCCAAGCAGGTGCGCGACGGTCAAAGCGAACTGGAGCTCTCGCCAGAGGAGACCGAGGCTGTGCGAATCGCACTCAGCGAAGGCCCAGCCTCGCGCGCGGTGAGCCCGACGCACACAGCGGAGATGACGGACACCGTAGATGCCACCGGCTCCTAGCGCGGCGCCGAGCGCCGGCTACCTGGGGCCGGAGGGAACGTTCAGCGAGGAGGCGCTGCTCGGCAGTGCCGCTGCCGGCGCTGTGACACCGGTTGCGCTCGAGACGATCCGCGATGCAGTGATGGCCGTACAGGAGCGAACCGTCGAGTGGTCGCTCGTGCCGATCGAGAACTCGATCGAGGGATCGGTGACGGTCACGCTCGACACGCTGGCGGGCGAGGCGGGCGAGGCCGCGATCGTCGGCGAGGTCGTCCTGCCGGTACGCCACTACCTGATCGCGGCAAGTCCGCTCGAGCTGGGGCAAATCGAGACGGTTGTCTCCCACCCCCATGTTCCGGGCCAGTGCACTCGCTTTCTGCACGGGCCGCTCGCGAGCGCACGTGTCCTCGCGGCCAGCTCGACGGCCGAGGCGGTGCGACTGGTGAGCGAGCGTAAAGACGACTCGTTGGCTGCAATCGGTACAAGACTGGCGTCTGAGCTGTATGAGTGCGTGGTGATAGCCGAGGGAATTCAGGATCGCGAGGACAACGAGACGCGCTTCGTTTGGCTTGCGAGGGCCGACTCTGGCTCGGGGGCTCCGCAGCTGCGCGCACAGACAGGCAACGGGCACAAGACTTCGCTCGTCTTCTGGGGCGCCGGCGCCGACCACGCAGGCTGGCTGGTGATGTGCTTGAACGAGTTCGCCAGGCGCGAGATCAACCTGACGAAGATCGAGTCGCGCCCGATGCGCGAGCAGCTCGGGCACTACATGTTCTTCGTCGATCTCGAAGGATCGCTGCAGGACGAGGTCGTTTCCCAGGCGCTGACAGGCTTGCGGGCCATGTGCGAACAGGTGCGGGTATTGGGCTCTTATCCGGCAGCTTGATTTGCTACCAGCTCTGCCCAGCTGAGCAGCAACACGAGCGGCCATCGCAGCTCGCTCGCGACATCAGCGAGGCCAGATAGGCGGCGGACCGACCGACGGACCGCTACACTCCGGCGCTGAAGATGGAAAGCACGGCGCCCACAGAGCCAGTGGGGTCCGTGTCGCCCGCAGAGCACCAGCGGCACGGACCGAGCTCATCGTCGAATACGGCGATGGGTGGCCGGGTGCTCGTCCTCAACGCGACTTTCGAGCCGATCAACGTCTGCTCAGTGCGTCGTGCGGTGGTCCTGCTCTTGAAGGAGAAGGCCGAGCTGATCGAGCGCGGCCTGTGGGCGCTGCACTCCGAGAACTCGACGCTGGCCCGTCCCGTCGTGATCCGGCTCGTCAGCTATGTGCACGTGCCACGAGACACTCATCGCCGCAAGATCACGCGTCGCGCGGTCTTCGCGCGCGACGGCTGGACCTGCCAGTACTGCGGGTCGCGCTCCAACCTGACGGTTGACCATGTGATCCCGCGCTCGAAGGGCGGAACTTCCAGCTGGGACAACATCGTGGCCTCGTGCGCGCCGTGCAATCGGCGCAAGGGCGACATGCTTCCCCGTCAAGCCGGAATGCACCCACGGCACAAGCCACGCACACCGCGCGCAGAGATCTTCATCCATGTCGCCAGCCCCACGATTCCGGCGGCCTGGCGGCAGTATCTGCCGGCCGCTGCCTGAAGAGCATGGGTAGAGCCGGGCAGTGACCGGCAGGAGTACCGCTAGTGCGCCACCTGCGAACGCATACGCGCAGCGTTTGTGCCGTGTCAGCGTGGACGTTAAACACGGAGGGCGCCTCGACTAGGCGCCCTCCGCTTACAACTGTGCTGGACACGATCACGCAGGTTTCCGCGTTGCCAAGCGCGCCACAGTGGCGCGACGAGAGCGCTGCGAACCGGAGGGACAAGTCCGGCGACCTACGCGATGGTGGCCCGGGTTGGAATCCGCTAGGCGGGTCCAGCCGAGTGCTTCGGCCTAACGGCCGGCCACCTCCAGAGTCCCGCAAATACTGTCAGCCAACGTAGGACCACCTCCTTTCTCTGGTCCTTGAAATGTAGCGGACCGAGATGACGAGCATGCCACTACTCGCTGGCGGGCTCGGTCCTGCACTCGGATCCGGCTCGCTCGGCGCAGACGTTTGGGCATCATCGAGGGTCATCCCCTCCTGCACGACCCTGGGCCTCCTCGGCATTGTCGCCTTCCACGACAAGCGCCACCGCGCTGACGACATCGTCGTCCTTGAGGTTCATCACGCGCACTCCCGTGGCCGAGCGACCTTGGCGGGAGATGCCGGCGGCGGCAGTGCGTTGGACCATCCCGCCGACGCTGATGAAGACCAGCTCCTGGTGCTCGCGCACGACCAGCGCTCCGCCGAGCGCACCCTTCTGCTCGGTGAGGCCGATCGTCTTCACGCCCTTGGCACCACGGTTGGTCTTTCTGTATTGATCGATCTGAGTGCGCTTCCCATAGCCGTTCTCGGTGACGACGAGCAGGTCCATGTCGTCGCGCGCGACGTCCATCGCGATCACCTTGCCGTCCTTGCCGACGTCCATGCCGCGCACCCCGGTTGTGTCGCGACCCATCGAGCGCACAGCCGACTCGGCAAAACGCACGGTCAGACCGGCCCTTGACACCATGATGACCTCGTCCTCGGGATCGACGGCACGCACCGCAAGCAGCTCGTCGTCGTCGCGAATGTTGATAGCGATGATGCCGTCGGCCTTGATCGGCGTGTTGTATGCGAGCAGCTCGGTCTTCTTGACCGTGCCGTCGCGCGTGGCGAACACGAGGTACTTGGTCTCGGTGAAGTCGCGTGTGGAGAGCACAGCTTGGATGCGCTCGTCTTCGCGCAGTGGCAAGACGTTGACGAGCGCACGGCCCTTCGCCGTGCGCGAGGCCTCAGGCAGCTCATAGACCTTCGAGCGGTAGACCTTGCCGCGGTTTGAGAAGAACAGCAGGTAGTCGTGCGAGGAGCAGACGAACAGGTGCTCGATGAAGTCCCCGTCCTTCATGTCCATCCCGGTCACACCACGCCCGCCGCGTTGCTGCTGGCGGTAGGTGTCAAGCGGCAGCGACTTGATGTAGCCGGTGTTGGTGATCGTGATCACCATCTGCTGGTCGGCGATCAGGTCCTCGATGTCGATCTCGTCTTCGGAGTGGGTGATGTCGGTGCGTCGCTCGTCGCCGAAGCGCTCCGCGATCTCCGAGAGCTCTTCCTTGATGACGGCCATCACGCGCGTCTCATCGCCGAGGATCGCGCGTAGCTCGGCGATGCGCTCGCTGACGTCGGCGTGCTCCTGCTTGATCGAGTCGGCCTCGAGCGCCGTCAGCTGAGAGAGACGCAGATCGAGAATCGCCGTTGCCTGAATCGCCGTCAACTTGAAGCGCTCGATCAACTGTTCGCGGGCGGCTTCGCGGTCGCGCGAGGCACGGATCAGTTCGATGATCGCGTCGAGATTCTCCAGCGCGATCAGGAGCCCCTGGAGGATGTGCGCGCGCGCCTCCTTCTCCGAGAGCTCGTGCTTGGTGCGGCGCACGATCACTTCGCGCTGGTGGGCCACGTAGTTGTGGATGACTGCACGCAGGTTCAAGGTACGCGGCACGTTGTCCACGAGCGCCACCATGTTCACGCCAAAGGTGGTCTGCATCGAGGTGTGCTTGTAGAGCTTGTTCAGCGCGACCTTGGGAATCACGTCGCGCTTGAGCTCGATTACCAACCGCATCCCGCGCTTGTCGGTCTCGTCGCGCAGGTCTGAGATCTCCGGGATGCGCTTGTCGTTGACGAGTTCAGCGATCTTTGTGATGAGGTTGCCTTCGCCGGCCTTCTTGACCATGAAGGGCAGCTCGGTGACGACGATCGCCTCCTTGCCCTGGCGTAGCGGCTCGATGTGCGCCTTAGCCTGCACGCGCACGCGGCCACGGCCTGTCTCATAGGCATCGCGGATGCCTTGATGGCCGAGGATGATCCCACCGGTCGGGAAATCGGGCCCTTTGATGTGCTGCATCAGACCGTCGAGGTCGATTTCGGGATTATCGATGTAGGCGATCGTCGCGCCGATCACCTCGCGCAGGTTGTGCGGCGGGATGTTGGTGGCCATTCCCACGGCGATCCCGGAGGAGCCGTTGACGAGCAGGTTGGGGAAGCGCGAGGGCAGCACCGTCGGTTCCTGGCGCGAGCCGTCGTAGTTGACGGTGAAGTCGACCGTGTCCATATCGAGATCGCGCAACATCTCTGTGGCGATGCGGGCCAGGCGCGCCTCGGTGTAGCGCATCGCGGCGGCGGGATCGTCATCGATCGAGCCGAAGTTACCTTGTCCGTCGACGAGCTCATAGCGCATCGAGAACTCCTGGGCCATACGCACGAGCGCGTCGTAGATCGCGGAGTCACCGTGCGGGTGATAGTTGCCCATCACCTCACCGACGATCTTCGCGCACTTGGCGTAGGAGCGGGTGGGCCCGAGACCAAGCTCGTTCATCGCGTAGAGCACACGACGGTGTACCGGCTTCAGGCCATCGCGCACGTCGGGCAGCGCACGGCCGACAATCACCGACATCGCGTAGTCGAGGTAAGCCGTGCGCATCTCCTCCTCGAGCGCACGCGGTTCGACGTTGCCTCCGCCGATCAAATCAACGCTTGCCATTTAGCTCACCCCCAAGAAAGTATGTGTGACGTCAGGACCAAACAGGTCAAAGACGCACCGAGCGCAGTGTGCCGATTTGTGATCGATACCCCATCCGGGGCACGCGGCGGGATCGCAAATCGGCCAGCACATAAGGGAGGGAGGACGCAGAGATGTGCAGGTCATGGCGTCACACATCTAGGTTTGCCACAGTGCGGGCATTGTCCTCGATGAACGCACGCCGCGGCTCGACCTGGTCGCCCATCAGCATCGAGAAGATACGGTCGGCGGCCGCAGCATCCTCGAGCGTGACTTGCGCCAGCGTGCGTGACTGCGGCGCCATCGTGGTTTCGCCGAGCTGCTCGGCATTCATCTCGCCGAGACCCTTGAAGCGCTGCAGCTTGATGCCCTTCTGCGCGACCGTCATCACGGCCGAGCGCAGCGCCTCGAAGGATGGGGCGCTCTCTTGAGCCTCGCCGAGACGCACCTCGAAGGCCGGGGTACCGGCAAGCTCGATCAGCTGCTTGTGCACGGAGGCGAGCTGGCGATACTCCTGTGAGTCGAACAAGCTGCGCTTGATGCGGTGAGTACGAGCAAAGCCGGTGCGAGTCTCAGTCGCCTTTACGCGCAGCTCGAGTGGGTCCTGCTCGACCAGCTCGGTGGCGTGCGTCTCGCCCTCGAGCCCTGTGCGGGAGATCAGCTCGATCGCGCTCTCCGCACTCATAACCTGCTCGCCCAGTAGCGAGGACTCCTCTAGGAACTGCACCATCTCGTGACCGTGCACGGCGCGCAGCGTCGAGGACCAACCTTCGTACTGTGCGAGCAGTCGCACGAAGCGCTGCCAGCGTGTGTCGGTGAGCTTGAACTGGGTGCCGTGGCGATCGAAGACGTTCAGCTTCTCCCACTTGTCGGAGAGCAGGATGTCCTCGAGCTCGGAGTCCTTCTCGATGTAGCGCTCGCGCGAGCCCTGCTTGAGCTTGTAAAGCGGCGGCTTGGCGATGTACACGTAGCCGGCTTCGATCAGCTCCTGCATCTCGCGGAACAGCAGCGTCAGCGCGAGCGTGCGGATGTGTGCCCCATCGACATCGGCGTCAGTCATCAAGATGACCTTGTGGTAGCGCGCGTTCTCGATGTTGAACTCGTCGCGTACGCCGGTACCGATCGCCGTGATCAACGCCTGGATCTCGGTGTTGGCCAACACCTTGTCGATACGCGACTTCTCGACGTTGAGGATCTTGCCGCGCAGAGGCAAGACGGCCTGCGTGTTACGGTCGCGGCCCTGCTTAGCCGAGCCACCGGCGGAGTCACCCTCGACCACGAACAGCTCGGCGAGGCTCGGATCCTTGACCGAGCAGTCAGCAAGCTTGCCGGGAAGCGTCGAGTTCTCAAGGGCCGACTTGCGCCGCGTCAGGTCACGTGCCTTACGTGCGGCATCGCGCGCGCGCTGCGCCTGCACGGCCTTCATGATCACCGCGCGAGCCTCGCTCGGATTCTCCTCAAGGAACTCAGCCAAGCCCGAGTTGACGATCGACTCGACGAAGCCGGCCATGCCGGGATTGCCGAGCTTGGTCTTGGTCTGGCCCTCGAACTGCGGATCGCGCAGCTTGACCGAGATCACAGCTGTGAGACCCTCGCGCACATCCTCGCCGGAGAGATTGTCCTCCTTCTCCTTGAGCAGGCCGTGGTCGCGAGCGTACTTGTTCAAGCGTGCGGGTCAGAGCGGAGCGAAAGCCCGACATGTGCGAGCCGCCCTCACGCGTGTTGATGTTGTTGGCGAACGAATGGATCGACTCCTGGTAGGAGGAGTTCCACTGCATCGCGACCTCGGCAGCCCCCTCCTCGCTCTCGCCGGCAAAGAACACGACCTTGCGATGCACGGTGTCCTTGTTCTCATTGAGGTAAATGACGAAGTCCTCGATGCCGCCCTCGTATTGGAACTCAGCGGAATGACCCTCGGCGCGCTCGTCGACGATCGAGATCTTCAGGCCCCTTGTGAGAAAGGCGGTCTCACGCAAGCGCTCCTCGAGCGTGTGGAAGTCGAAGTCGAGCGACTCGAAGATGTCGGCGTCGGGCAGGAAGGTGACGGTCGTTCCCGTGGGCGCCCCGGCGGCCAGCTTCTCGCCGCGCTGTAGCTCCTGTTGAGGGGCACCGCGCGAATACTCCTGCGAGAAGCTGTAGCCGTCGCGGTCGACCTGCACACGCAGTCGCTCTGACAGAGCGTTGACGACTGAGACGCCGACCCCGTGTAGGCCGCCGGAGACCTTGTAGCCGCCACCGTCCCCGAACTTGCCGCCGGAGTGCAGAACAGTCAGTACGACCTCGACCGCCGGGCGCCCCTCCTTCTCGTGCATCGCGACTGGAATGCCGCGGCCATTGTCGACGACAGTAACCGAGTTATCGGGGTGGATCGTGACCGACACCTCTGTGCAGAAGCCGGCGAGCGCCTCGTCCACGGAGTTGTCCACAACCTCGTACACAAGGTGGTGCAAACCCATGATCCCTGTAGAGCCGATGTACATGCCAGGCCGCTTGCGGACAGCCTCCAGGCCCTCCAGGACGGTTATGTCCTGTGCGTCATAGCTGGCGTTGGGAGCCATCGAGGGGTCGTTGACGCCCCCCTTTGCGGCAGGCTGCGTTTGCGAGCTTGATGTGTCGGTCGCCAAATGGTCCTCCAATGACGCGAGAACGCCCCGGGCGCCGGGCGTCTAATACCTCGGTCCGGGGCGCAGGGTGTGTTTGTCTAACGATAGCACAGAGACCCCTCAGAACCGACCTACCCATGCACAAGAATTACCTGCAAACAAGCCAAAACAGAGGCTAATTCGGGGGTCCCTGAAAGGTCCTGGGAAAGTACCGGCGAGAGCCCCAGACGCGGACCGATGGCAGAGGCTGCTCAGCCCGTGCGACAACGCAGCTTATGGACAGTGTCGGCGCCGACACTAGCGTTCAGACGCTCGACGAGCTCAGGCCCCATCAGCTCGAGCTCAGCCGCCCAAACCGAGTCGGCACACACGACTGTGAGCACGCCATCGTGCTCGGAGATGGGCGTCCCAGCATCGGCAATACGCGCTCCGAGCACCTGCCCCCAGACCTGCTGTACCCGAGCCAGCGTCGTCGCGGGGGCAAGCGCCGCCGTCAAGCCCTCGAGCGCAAACGACAAGGGACGTGGAGCAAGCCGGCTCACGCGGCAAGCGCCTCTCCCAAGATGGCCCCGGACGAGATGCGCAAGCGCGTGACGGCCCCATCGCCAGACCCAGGAACATGGGAGAGATCCGTAGTCGCGATTACGCTCTGTCCAGTACTTTGCAGCTCCGCGGCAAGTAGCTCGCGGCGGTTGACATCCAACTCGCTCATCACGTCGTCCAACAACATCAGCGGCACCTGGGTGCGCTCGCGTGCCAGCACGAAGCGCTCGGCCAACAACAGCGCAAGCAGCGCCAAACGTTGCTCTCCCTGCGAGCCGTAGGAGCGCAGTTCGCGGCCATCGCGTGAGATCGCCAACTCGTCGCGATGCGGTCCGTAAGTGGAGAAGCCGCGATTCAGGTCCATGGGGAGCTGTTCGGCCAACTCCGCAAGGAACCCCTCAACATCGGAGACCTTTGATCGGGGCCGATACTCCAGATGGGGCTCGCCATTGAGACCGAGTTGCTGCGCCCGTTGCGCGAAGGGCTCGGCAAGCAGCTCCACGAGCGCGGCACGGTCACTACTCAGCGCCAGCGCATGGCGGGCAAGCTCGGCGTCCCAGCTCGGCAACGTCGAGCGTGATGCACGGCCAGCGCGAATCCCGGCTATCAACGCATTGCGCTGCACCAACGCCCGTGAGTAGTCTCGACGGGTCCCAACCCGAGCCGGCCACAACGCGGCCACAAGCTGGTCCAGATGGGCTCGGCGCAATGTCGGCGCGCCCTTGAGCAGCTCCAAGCGGTCGGGGGAGAAGACGCTGACAAGCGGGCGCTCCTGCACATCGGCAAGACGCTCGACAGGCAGCGCCGTCAGCTGTCATGTGCTTCGGAGAGCCAGGCTGAAACCCGACCGCCAACTCGTGGCGACGGTCGCCATCCGAGAGCTCGACGACCACGCGCGCCGCCTGCGCCCCGAAGCGCACCAGCTCGCGCTCGTTGCGCGTGCGCTGCGAATAGCCGGTGCAGCCGAAGTAAAGACCCTCGAGCAGGTTGGACTTGCCAGCCCCATTGGGCCCGTGGACGACAGTCAGGCCTGCACCGAGCTGAGCTTGGGCACGAGCGTAGGTCCGGAAGTCGCGGAGATGCACCCCGAGAACCAGCACCTCACATCATTCATCCAATATGCGGGCTCTGGCCAAGCAGTCAAGGACGCACCGACGCAGTGTGCTGAGGCACATAAGGAGGGAGGACGCAGAGATGCCCCCCCAGACCTCATGTGTTCAGGCGGATGGGCATGATCAGGTACACGAACTCGCCGCCGTCCGGGGACTCGATCAGGCCAGGGCGCAGCGGACTGATGAGCTTGAGCACGAGCTCGTCAGACTCCACACTCTCCAGGCCATCGCGCAGGAACTCGGGATTGAAGCCGATCTCGAATGGCTCGCCAGAGAAGGGAATCGGCAGCATCTCGCTCGCCTCGCCAACATCGGGGGTCTGGGCGGAGACGGTCAGCTCACCCTCGCTGAAGCTGAGTCGCAAGGGAGCGTTCTTTTGCGCCAGCAGACTGATACGCCGGACGACGTCGGCAATCTCGGCGCTCGCGAGACGCAGTTCGTGGTCGACCGACTCGGGCAAAAGCTGGCGATAGTTGGGGAACTGCCCATCGATCAGCCTGGAGGACAGGACAACCTCGCCGATCTCGAAGACAACCTGATTCTGGCCGAGGCTGATCGTCAGCTCAGACTCCTCCATCGACTGCGCGATGCGTGCCAACTCCTGGAGAGCACGAGCCGGCACGTTCGCCTCGATCGTGCTCTGCAGAGGCGAGTCAAGCGTGGCGTGCTTGACACTGAGTCGATACGAGTCGGTGGCGACCATCGTCAACTCCTGCCCACCGGCAGAGATCAACACGCCGGTAAGCACGGGTCGCGTCTCATCTTTGGAGGCCGAGCGAGATACCTGCGTAGCGGTATCCACAAACGCCTGAGCGGGAAGCGTCATCCGACTCGCTGGGTCAGAGCTGGGAAGGGTGGGGAAGTCCTCCGAGCGCAGTGTGCGCAGATGAAACTTGGCCGAGCCAGAGATCAGCTCGACATCCTGCTCTTGAGCGCGCAGCTCCAGTGTGACGGTCTCCTGCGGAAAGCGAGCGGACGACTTCAAGAAGCAAACGGGCAGGCAGTACAGCTGAACCTGGACTGAGGATCTCGCCACCCAGAGGTACACGCAGACCCACCTCCATATCGGTCGCCAGCAACACCGGAGTCTCTCCGTCAGCGGAGATCATGACGCCGGAGAGAGCTTGAATGGAGGCGCGAGAAGAAGCAACACGCGTCGTAGCCTGCAACTGCATCAACAGCTCAGGAGTAGAAAGAGAGAGCTTCACTTATGCACCTGAATAGGTTTATAGGGTTAGTAGGGGCTGTTGAGAAGTGTGGATTTGGCGATGCTAAAGGGGATTGGAGGCAGGAGTGCCTGTGGGCACAGCGCTGGAAAGTGTCTCAAGTCCGACCGGTCAACTGAGCTGCGAAGCTCAACCTTGTGCGCAACTCTTCCACAGCGCTGCGGGAGGAGACGTTCTCCGCTATCCGCTCTGAGGTGCGCTTACAGGCGTGCAGGACTGTTGTGTGGTCACGACCGCCAAACTCACGTCCGATCGCAGGCAGAGACTCCTGTGTGAGCTCGCGAGCCAAGTACATCGCTACCTGCCTCGGCCAGGCAAGCCGTGCCGTGCGCCCGGCGGAGATGAGCTCCTCAGCGGAGACGCCGAATTGCTCGCATGCTGCGGCCTTGATCTCAGCAATTGAGCGTTGAGGAGGGTCCGTCTTTGGGTAGAGGCCGTCGAGCACCTCGGTGGCCAGTTCAGCGCTCAGCGGACGGCCTGTGAGCGAGCTAAAGGCGACCACTCGGATGAGTGCCCCCTCGAGCGCACGAACATTGACGGTTATGTGCTTGGCGATGGCTTCGAGCGCGAGCGCATCGACGGACTCCAAGACCGTCGTGCTGTGCGCGCTTGCGCAGAATCGCCATGCGGGTTGAGAGGCCTGGAGGACGGATGTCTGCGACGAGCCCTGATTGAAAGCGCTCACGCAGCCTGTCTTCGAGCGCCTGGAGGTCGCTTGGCGGGCGGTCAGAGGTCAGAACGATCTGACTGCCAGCGTCGTACAGGGCGTTGAAGGTGTGGAAGAACTCTTCCTCGGTGCGGGTCTTGCGCTCCAGGAATTGGACATCGTCGATCAGGAGCACGTCGACATGACGAAAGCCCGCCTTGAAGCTGTCGAGTTGGCTGCAGCCGAGCGCCCTGATGAAGTCATTGGTAAAGGACTCTCCGGTGCTGCAGCGCACGTTCAGGCCGGGGCTGTAGGTGGCGATGAACGTGGCAATCGACTGCAGCAGGTGGGTCTTGCCGACGCCTGGAGGACCACAGACGAACAGTGGGTTGTAAGCCTGGCCGGGCAGCTCGCCAACGGTCAGCGCCGCAGCGTGCGCCAACCGGTTGCAGTCGCCGATGACGAACTGGTCGAAGGTCAGCTTGGGGTTGCCCCAGGAGGCTTGGGTGAGCTCCGGAGGCGTCTGCGGGGTCGGTTGGCCTGCCTGGGCCGCCGAGTTGTGCGACCGCTGCCTTTCCTGGCTCTCTCCAGTAGCGCGTCGGGGGCATCGCCTCGACGATGTCCAAGCGTCACGCCTGGCCCGAGGACCGCGGCAGCGGTGGTTTGCAGCAGCGCGCCCAAAGCGCTCTCTGATCCAGGCGTAGGTCTGCGGTGGAGCCTCGACGGTGAGGTGCTCGCCGTCGAGCTCAACCGCCCGCAGCGGCTCCAACCAGATGCGATAGATGGGCTCGTCGATAGAGGCTGAAAGCTCAGCCTTTACCTGCGACCAGATGTGCTCGAGCTGCGTGCTCATGGCAGAGTAAACCTGCTCCTTGGGGAGGAGAAAGCGGGCGGAAGTCATTCGTGTGGGGCCCGCGAAGGGCCCGGTGGATCGAATATATCCGAGGCCGCGCGCTCGCGCTCGCGCTGCGGTGACCGTCACCGCAAATGGCGAGAAATTCCGTGATCGGGCTTGCTGCAGAGGTCTTGAGTCGAGGCAGGCCGGCTGACCTTTATACTTCAGCATCCGGCGGAAGTCGGGCGGCCGCAGCCGACGCCACGCTCGGGCTGCGGTAGGAATACGAGCGCGGCCGGAGACGATCGATCATGAAGCGCACTTACCAGCCAAAGAAACGCAAGCGAGCCCGTGCCCACGGGTTCCGTGCCCGGATGCGAACGCGTGCAGGCAGGCTCACGCTCAAGCGGCGGCGCAGCAAGGGACGCAAGCGCCTCTCCACCTAGTGGGTTCGCAGCGATGACGGCGCGATCCCCAAGCCGCGGGAAACGGCTATCGCGCAGTGCCGAGTTCGAGCGTGTCTACCGCCAGGGCCGCTCGGTGGCAAACCGCCATCTGGTCCTCTATTCATTCCCAAATGAGTCTGTAGATCGCCCGCGGCTTGGGCTGTCGGTCTCACGCAAGGTCGGGGGCGCGGTGGAACGTAACCGCGTCAAGCGCTTGTTGCGCGAGGCTTTCGCTGGAGTCGAGGACCAGCTCGAGGGAGGCAATGACGTTGTCGTGGTTGCCAGGCCAGAGGCCCGCGAGCTGGCCGAGCGAGATGGGTTGGAGGGGATCGACGGCGCACTCGAGGAGCTAATAGGACGAGCAGGTTTGCGCAAGGCTGGAGTGGTCGCTCGTGAGGATTGAACGTGCCGCACAGTCGGTCCTGCTTGCTCCGGTTGTCGTCTATCAGCGCTTGATCTCGCCTGCGCTTCCGCGGCGCTGCAAGTACGAGCCGACCTGCTCTCGCTATGCGGTACAGGCGGTCCGGGAGTACGGCATACTGAGGGGCCTCGTGCTCGCTACGTGGCGCTTGCTCAGGTGCAACCCGTGGAGTGACGGTGGCTATGACCCCGTCTCTGCTCAGCGGCTGTTCAAGCTCGATCGCTGCAGCGAGTAGCGCCAGGAATCTAGCCCTATGTTCATCCTCGCCAACGTCATCCAGGAAGCGTTCTCGCCGCTGATCAGCGTCTTCCAGTCGATCCTGGTCTTCATCCACACCAACATCACCACCACGAGTTGGGGCTTGGCGATCGTGGGGCTGACGGTATTGATACGGGCGGTCTTGGTACCGCTGACGCTCAAGCAATTCCGCTCGATGCAGGAATTGCAGCGTCTGGCTCCTGAGCTGAAGGCGCTGCAGGAGAAGTACAAAGACGACAAGCAACGCCAGCAGCAGGAGATCATGGGCTTCTACAAGGAGCACAAAGTCAATCCGTTTGCCTCCTGTCTACCGCTATTGCTGCAGCTCCCAGTGTTCATCTCGCTGTTCTACATGCTGCGGACAGACCTAAAGAAGAACATCTGTGGGCCGGCCCTGGTCAGCCACTACAACTTGCTGCACCACCCGCCATCGTCGCCACATTCGCTGGCCTGCCGACCAAATACGTCGAACAGACCGGCTGCCAGGAGCGTGGATCCCGGCTCGGCCAAATTCCTTTTCATACCGGACATCACTTCCAAGGCGACCGGCGTGGCATTGGTCGTGCTGCTGGTGCTCTACGTCGGCTCTCAGCTCGTCTCGACGATGACGATGTCGGCGACGGCAGACCCGACTCAGCGGCGCCTGATGATGGCCTTGCCGTTGTTCTTCGTGATCATCCTCTACAAGTATCCGGCCGGGCTGCTGGTGTACTGGATAACGACCAACCTGTGGACGGTCGGCCAGGGCTATTTTGTGCGGCGCAGCTTTGGGCCGCCGCCGGTGTCGGTTGCCAAGGGGGTCAGTCCGCCGGGCACCAGTAAGGCAGTGTCGAATGGCAAGCCCGAGGACCCGCGCGGGCCGAAGGGCGAGCCCGCGTTGGCAGGCGCCGGGGTCGGTAGTGCGCCGCCGCCACCTCCACGTAAGAAGAAGAAGCGCTCGGGCAGGCGACGATGAGCCAGGCAGAAGGGCTTCAGGAGGAGGAGGAGCAGGAGGACCCCGTTGTCGTTCTCCGAGAGCTGCTCGAGGAGGTCGTAGACAGCCTTGGCCTTGACGCGGATGTACGGGTGGAGCAGGCCGAGGGGGTTTTGACGGGCAGTATCGAGGGCGATGACCTGGGCCTGTTCATTGGACGGCGTGGCCAGACGATCGACGCGGTTCAGCACTTGGCCCAACGAATCGTCTTCCGTGGAGGCGCGCCAGAGGCGCGTGTAGTGATCGATGCGGATGGCTATCGTGAGCGCCGCGAGGAGACTCTGCGCTCAATCGCGGCAGACGCGGCGGAGGATTCGCTGCGCAGTGGAGAAGCGATCGAGCTGGACCCAATGCCGGCTTCTGAGCGCCGGATCGTGCACGAGTACTTGCGCGGACGGGGCGGTGTGCAGACGCACAGCGAGGGCAATGAGCCTGAGCGGTATTTGGTTGTGGAGCCGGGCGAGGGGTGACGGTCTTCACGTTTCACGTTTTTCTTGACGGTGAAACACTGTAGTGATGGTTGACGAAGGATCACATCGCATCACCGATCTTGAGCGGGGTTTGGTGACGGGAATACTGATCGGTGAGGGCCACTTTGGTGGGGATGGGAAGAAGCCGCAGATCACTCTGCGTATGCACACGCGCCACGAGGCCCTATTTCATTGGTTGCAAGCGCTCTTCCCCCGCGCAAGACTCTATGGTCCATACCATCATGGTGGGCGGTCTTACTACCAGTGGATGGCGCGGGGTGCAGCGCTCGTCGAGGATGTTCTGCCGCTCGTGGAGAGTGTTCTTACCGACGAGATCGATGATCACGTAGCGGGACGCATCCGGGAGATGCGTACCCGGTACGCATCATTCTTTGCTCGTTATGAGCGCTGACATCTCGGAGCGCATCAAGGGGCTATGCGCATCGCATGGGCTGACTGGGCGCGAGGAGCAGTTAAAGCTCGAGAGGATCCTGGGGATGTTGATCACGGACCCGCATGCGCCGACTAGCGTGCGAGATCCAGGGCTCGCTGTGGATGTGCACATGGCGGACTCGCTGGAGGCGTTGAACGTCGGGATCGTGCGCAAAAGCACGGTGATCGCTGATATTGGCGCGGGTGCAGGTCTTCCCGGTCTCCCGCTGGCCGTTTCGCTTCCCCATAGCAAGGTCACGCTTGTCGAGAGTCAGGCACGTAAGTGCGCCTTCATAGAGCGGGTGCGCGACGCTGCTCAGATCGGGAACGCTGTAGTGGTATGTTCGCGCGCAGAGGAGTGGGTGGATGGGATCGGTGTGCACGAGGTCGTGTTGGCGCGAGCGGTGGCAGCACAGCCAGTCGTGCTCGAGTACGCGGCGCCTTTGCTGCGATTGGGGGGAGCGCTGGTCGACTGGCGCGGCCGGCGAGACCCCAAGGAGGAGAGCGCAGCTGCTGCTGCCGCCGCGTTGCTCGGCTTGCGGTTGAAGTCGATCAAGCGTGTGGAGCCCTACGAGGGCGTCCGTGACCACCATTTGCACGTCTACCTGAAGGTCGAGGAGACTCCAGAGCGGTTTCCGCGCAGGGCAGGCATGGCGCGCAAGAAGCCATTGCCGACTTGAGATCCCGGGCCGCGCGGATGGGCAGCGCGGCACGCGAGCTGGATCAACGCTAGCGTGCGGGCCACTATGGGTAAGGTTTACGCGATCGCCAACCAGAAGGGGGGCGTGGGCAAGACGACCACGGCGGTCAACGTGGCTGCCTGTATCGCCGAGGCCGGCTACGAGACGCTTGTGATCGACGTGGACCCGCAGGCCAACGCGACCGTGGGTCTCGGTGTGGCGCGCTCGCAGGTGCCTGGGCTGTACGAGGTTCTTGCCGGTGAGAGCGTTGCCTCGCAGGCGATTGTCGGTAGCTCGGTTGAGAAACTGAAGCTGCTTCCGGCGGGCCCTGGGCTAGCCGGCGCAAACATCGAGCTGCCGCGGATGGATGGGTTCGAGCAACGCGTGCGCGAGGTCATCGCCCCGATTCGCGACAGCTATGAGTACATCGTGCTGGACTGCCCTCCATCGCTCGGTCCGCTCACAGTGAGCGCGCTGGTGGCGGCTGATCGCGTGATCGTGCCTGTCCAGACGGAGTATTTCGCGCTCGAGGGCCTTGCCGGGCTGCTTGAGACGCTTGGCGTTGGTGCAGCGGGAGCTAAACCCGAGGCTGACGATCGCCGGCATGCTGTTGACGATGCACGACAACCGCACGCGGCTAGGGCGCGATGTCGAGCGCGAGGTACGCGAGCACTTCTCAGACCTTGTGTTCGAGACGGTGATCCCTCGCAACGTACGCGTCGGCGAGGCCCCAAGCTACGGCCTGCCTGTCACGCACCACGACCCCCATAGTGCGGGCGCCGCCGCCTATTTCGAGTTGGCAAAGGAGGTGGCTGCACGTGGCTAGGCCAAAGCGTGGGATGGGACGTGGCCTGGAGGCGATTCTGAGCGTATCCAGCGAGGCGCAGGCAGCAGAGGAATTGCGCGAGCTGCCGATCGAGCTGATCGTGCCCAATCCCAACCAGCCGCGCAGACACTTCGACGAGCAGGCCCTGAACGCTCTGGCTGGGTCGCTGGGCGAGCGCGGCGTGCTGCAACCCGTGCTCGTGCGCCCCAAGCCCGGTGGCAAGTATGAGCTCGTCGCTGGTGAGCGTCGTTGGCGAGCGGCCCAGATCGCCGGATTGACGGAGATCCCGGCGCTTGTGCGCTCGCGCGATGACGCCGCGACGCTGGAACTGGCCTTGATCGAGAACATGGCGCGCGAGGATCTCAATCCGATCGAGGAGGCGCGTGCCTGCGCGGCGCTGGTGGAGGAGCTTGGCTTGACGCGCGAGGAGGTTGGGCTCCGTGTCGGTCGCAGCCGTGTGGCGGTGTCGAACCTGTTGCGCTTGCTGGATCTACCGGACGAGACAATCGAGCTGCTCGAGCAGGAGAAGCTCAGCGAAGGTCACGGCCGTGCGCTGCTATTGGCCGAGGATCACACGGCGCGGCGTCGCCTAGCTCGCGATGCGGTCCGTGAGGGGTGGTCGGTGCGCACGGTCGAAGCGCGCGCGCGTGAGATCAACAAGGCGGGCGGGGTCGTAAGAGGAAAGAATGGCGGTGGCGCTAAGAAGTCCGGTGCTCACCCCGATCAGCAGGAGGCCGCAGCCGCGATTGCCGCGACGCTCGAAGAGGCATTGGGCGCCGAGGTCAAGGTGCGCCCGGAGAAGGTCGGCTATCGGGCCGAGCTTCTGTTTGCGAGCCCGGAGGATGCACTGGCGTTGGTCGAGGGGCTGGGAAAGGGTCGCGTAAGTCCAGGCACGTGACGCTGGGACAAGCCCGTGGAGATGACATAGCGGTGCGCACTCACGCTCGGCGCGCAATGTGGACGGACGCTAGAATCGGCGCTCGCGGGCGATTAGCTCAGTTGGTTAGAGCGCTTCTCTGATAAGGAAGAGGTCCCAGGTTCGAATCCTGGATCGCCCATGCCGGGAATCCTCAGTAGCAGGGCTGGTTTCGGCCAGCCAGTAGTCCAACGTCTCTTTGATTGTGCGGGCAGCTCAATCGTTGGTCTGCCAATTTCTGCCGTTTGGTGGGAGTGGGCAAAAGGGGTCAGCCCCATGTCCGGCAGTCTGGGGGAGCCAGCCCCGCCATTAGTGATATGATGCGTATCATGTCGTCTCATTCATCTCTCTCGAGGGCACGCCACCTCCTTGATGCGCTTCTGATGGACCTCGATGCTGGGAAGCCCGAGGCCGAGATCGCCGCTGGGCTCGCTGCTGTCCCGCGCGGCGACCTACTTCGTGTACGGAGACTTATTGACCAGAACCTAACGCCGAATGTTTCGCCTCTTCCGATCGAAGTGATCCGGGGTGGGCAGCCGTTTCGTGAATGGCTTACGGACAAGGTCGATTTGGACCACCAGCGCGCGAGCCGCCTCCTGGCGTTCATCGATGAGTACGGCGCTTCAGTCGCCAGTCGGGGCATCAGGCCGACGATTCCCCAGCTTGCCGCGGATACAGGGCAATCAGTGGCGACCGTCAACCGTCGTCTCGCGGAGTTCCGCCAGGAATTTCCTGGGGAGCGCGACCCATTGCGCGTAGCTCGCGCGTTGCGGCGCGGACTGGACCAGTCGTCTTTGTGGGACAGCATCCATGAAAGTATCGAGGCGACGATCGGGGATGTCCCCGTCGTGCAGACCCAGGGCGGATCACTTTCTTCCCAGAATTAGCAGCCGTCGCGGATAGGGGGATTAAATGATCCGGTTCATAAGCAGTTTGCTTTCCTTCCAGACCACAATTCTTTGGGACGTAGTTATCAAAGTTCTTGTCTACGCTAATTAGAACATTGATAGGATCATTTCTACGGATCGATAATTGATGCTTTGAAAACTCTGTTATTGTTCTGCTTAGCGGTAATCAAAGAATGGCAAAAGGCTGACCTGGGTGCGGTACCCCATCACCGGGGGGAGTGGAAGCCTCTCCCCGGTGGGCATGTTCGGCGAGCGCCGGAGAGACGCCACCTCCATGCAGATCAGTCTTCGATGACAGCCTAGCAGGGTAAAACAGTTACAGGTGAAATTCGACAGACTTCTCCGATTGGGCTGCCTGTGGAAGGTGCAGGTGTCTGTGCCACTGGATGAGCTGCCGCTACTGAGGTGAACCGCGCACAAGCATCTGTAGTGCGACCTTCTCGCTATCACCCCTCCGCATTGCTTGGCGGTAGACGCGCAGCGCGAGTCCTGGGTCGGTATGGCCCATCTCGTCCATGACGACTCCCGGGTCCTCGCCGATGGCGTAAAGGATGCTGGCGAACGTGCGGCGGAGTGAGTGCGGCGTGATCCGCTCGGGCAACGGCGGCAGCTCCCGTGTCGTGAGATTTGCGTTCGCTCGCTCTATCGTGGCCCGCAACACGCGCGGACGGAAGTTGTCGGGGCGCAGGCGTCCTCCGCGAGCAGTCGCAAACACGAAGTCGTCAGGGTGGTCGGGATGGCGTGTGCTCACGTCTGCCAAGTGCTGTCGATCTGCGCGCGCCTCGCGATCCAGTTCCCCCGCCGCGCCCAGCAAGGCCGAGATTTGCGAGGCCGTCTCCAGGTAGCTCCGGCGTGGCGCTCGCTCCCGAACCCGCCGCTTGCGTCCTCTCGCGGGATTGCGTGGAATGAGTTCGCGCTCGACCGCGCCCTCCAGGATCGCCGCGAGCAACGTCACGGTCAGGCACCGACTGGTATCTCGCCCGCGACCAACTCGGCGAAGAAGGACAAGACCCCGACCGGATCACACGCCTCGCCGACCGCATGAGCGACAGTCGAGCACACACGCCATCCATCGCCTACCGAGAAACGGCCGATCCCGCATGGGACTCCACACTCGACCCGTTCCACTCGGAAGATCTGCCGTCCCACCTGGACTTGCTCGACCAAGTGCGAGAGCCCGATCTGGAAGTTGATCTCGGACGCTGACTGACTGACTATGCCGCTTGTTTGACGAGCTTTGTCGCGACAGCACTTCATGGCGCCCTAGACTGAACCTCAATGGCCGACTTCCACGTAGAAATCGCTGATGCCGTCGAGATTAGACGTGAGCGAGAAGGGGATGGCGAGGCGCGAATGATTGCTTGTAAGTCTCGGCACCATCGGAGGGACGAGCAATCGAGCAGGCATGGAAGGTTTGGGACGAAGCATTTGGCCGAGAGGACCGCCCGGTTTGTCGCCGGATAACGACCGAAGGGCCGATTGAAGACGCCTAGAAGGATTCGGCCCTCGGGGGGATCGTCCTTTCCACCACGACGAGAGCGTAACCATCGGAGAACTCTCTGTATACGGGTGTTTCTGGCAGGCAGTACGACTCCGTGTCTAGGGCCGGCCATAAGCTTCTGGTATGCCACAGATAGCTAGCTTTAGAGGCGTTGTTGTCATGGTCTACTTCGGAGACCATCCTCCGCCACACGTCCATGTCCGCATCGGCCGCCCCAGAACACGGGGCGTGGCGGAAGCCCGCTTCTCGATCGAGACCGGCGAACTCATTGACGGCGTGCTTCCGGCTGCGCAGGCGAGCGAAGTCACGAGATGGTGCCGCCGTCATCGCGAGGCTCTGGAAGCCGATTGGGCACGCGCGCAGCTGGACCAGCACCCGACCGGGCGCTACGATTGATCGTGATGGAGCCAGGAATCGCCCCTGAAATGATCGCGGCGACGCCGCGCCCCGAGCACGTTGTTCGCGTGATGTTTGCCGACGGAGAGGTACGCGACGTGGACATCACGCCGCTCTTGGACAGCGAAGTCTTCGCTCCCTTGCGCGATCCGAAGGTGTTCGAGCAGGTCACGGTGGACGACGAGCTGGGCACCATCGCGTGGCCCGGTGGCGCCGACCTCGACCCGTCCGTGATCTACGCCGCGCTGAACCTTGGACCCAAGAAGGCCCAGATCAAGGTTCTAGCCCCGAGCATCGCGGCCTGAGCGGCTTCGACCTACCGTTCGATTCTGCGGTTCGAGGGTGGCGCGATAGGCCACGAGCAAATGGCAGGCCTGCCAATATCGCCCGAAGTCGACCGCAAAACGCGGACTTTTGGGGTTTCGACCTACTCCGCCAGTCAGCCGCGAATCCTCAGCATCCATGCGGTATTCCGGCCCACTTTACTGACCATACCGCCCGTTCCTGATAAGGAAGAGGTCCTGGTTCGAATCCAGGATCGCCCATCAAACCGCCGGATTGTTGAATCTCCGAGCACCGTCTCCGTGCGCTGCGGGTCAGTCCGTATCGAGTGAGAGTTGGAGTTTCTGCTCCGCCACGACAAACGGGTCGTACTCGTCTCGAGGTGGCCTACCTGCTCGAATCGCGTTACGCGCCTCGAGGATAGACGGCGAACCGACGTAGTAGCGACCACGGGTCTCACCCCGTGGTATCAGCAGGCCTGCCCTTACCATGGCTTGGAGGTCCCGTGTGGCGGTCAACTCGGATATCTCGTCGCCTGTGGAGGACTCCACTCCCGACAAATATGAGTTGCGGCGCAGTCGAAGACCAAGGGCGACCTCCGAAAGTCCGGCCGCGCACCGATCCGGAAGCCCATGCTGAGTTGCTAGCTCATAGCACTGGGAGTAAAGCCGCTCGATCTCCTCAATGCGTCGCAGGTGGGTCTTTGCCTGGCGGTAGTGAGCGGTCAGCATGAATCTAATCCACGGCCGCACATCGTTTTCTGGGTGCCAAGCGGCTTGCCCGACCTCTGCGAGGATGTCGTAGTAGCTCTGAGTGTTGCGTCCGAGGTACTCCTCGACACTTGAGAACACCGGAGCGTTCAGTCGATCGCGCGCAATCACGAGAGTCTGAAGGCATCTGGCCATACGTCCGTTTCCGTCGCGGAAGGGATGAATCATCACGAGGTTGAGATGGGCCATCGCCCCCCGGACCAATACGGGAGCGCCGTCGTCCTGGAGTTCGTTCAGCATCGAGGTGATCAGCTCAGGTATCAAGTCGGCGTCAGGTCCTTTGTAGACGATCTGGCCAGTCGCGTCATTCCTGACTCCGATATCGCCTGGACGCCAACGGCCGGGGCCCTTGGAAAGGTCGTGCTTCAGCATCATGAAATGCAAGGCCTTGATCATGCCTTCGTCGACGGGCGCATCCTCATCCTCGGCGACTTGGAGAACGTAAGTCATCGCATCTCTGTAGCCGGCTAGGGCGAATTGGGTCTCTACGTTGGCATCCAGCGTCGGCTCGCCCTCGACCGCGGCGGCTACGTCGTCAAGGCTGGCGTTATAGCCCTCAATGCTGTTGGAGCCTTGGATTGCTCGGGCAAAGGTCATACGCCGTAGCGTTCCGAACCAACGTCGGGGCCGGGCGACCTGGTGCTGAAGGTCCCCGCGGAGCTCGTCGATGAGTCGAAGTACCTCAGTCTCAATGAGGTCTAGGGCAGGCGTGCGATACACAGGATTTGCACCCATGATGTAATAATAATATCATAGCCTCACCCAATGCCACAATGATCTTTTCATTACGTCATTGGAGCGGCCTTTGGTAGGTCTTGCGGGTACTCCGCCCTAAAGATGGTCGCGGTGGTGACGCGTCCCAGCCATGCCGTCCGCATCATCCATCATCACGATCGTGCGTGTCCTGCCGCATGACCGGGCACAGGAGACCGCTGAGCCTCGGAGCGCGCCGCGTGCGCTTATGGCCGTAGTGAGTTCCCCGTGTACGACAGTCCCTTTCATGGAAGCTCTATGGAAGCCTCAGCGGCCCGGATCAGACCACAGTGACCCGTGGATGCGATCGCGAAGACCGCGACTTGCTGACGCGACCCGGATTCGACCTACACCGGCCCGCCCTCGCGCGCTCCTGATAGGGAAGAGGTCCCTGGTCCGAATCCAGGATTCCCCACTGGTGGATTCGCCGCCGCGCCGCGCCGCACGGCCGTCGGCAGCTCAGGCCTCTCGCGCAATAACCCGATCGACCTCGACCATCCCACCCGAGTGGTCATCCGGATAGACGACGATCACGCTTGGTGATCCGCCGAACCAGGCGCTCATCTCGCCCTCGCCGACGTACTCCGCGGCGCGTTGCGAGCCGTCGCCTTGGATTACCCATACGGGCTGACCCTTGTGGAACATGCTGTCGCCAATATCGGTCATCCTGGATAACCATACTCTCGCCAGGCAAGGATGCTTGGCGACTGGTCAGCGTTCGTCCACCTATTGGGCCCGAACATCCACAGAGCAGCGGGCGCAAGAACGAGACTTGGACAACCGTGGGACGCCTGTTACGTAAGCCTCCCCAGCACCAACGCGACCGCAAGCAGGACCAGTCCAGTAGCACAGGCCATCAGTGCGCCCTCCATCGGTGCTGCGACTCGTGCGGCGTCCAGCTCGATTGTGCGTCCGCTGCTCAATTGCTGCTTTCCGTGCAGCGAAACGGTCCGTCGGCGCAGCTCGCGCACCGGTGTGCTCAGGCGTCGCTGCGTCATGCTCAGCATCAGGCATGCCGCGGCGACGAGCACGCCGTCCACGCGTACTTCGCCTGCCTGCACCCAGAAGGCGGTAAACGCGGGGAACGCGCCCCAGGCCAGCGCGAACCACAGGTCTGAGTGCATGCGTCCACCCAGTAGCTCGAGGTTGTAGGCGAGCACTAGCAGAGCGCCCACGACGACGAACGCCAACAGCCAGTAGGAGATCGACACGGCGCCCACAACACCTATTGCGACCGCCCCCGTCAAGGAGATGCCGGTGAGCGCGATTAGCGTGCGATCGGAGATGCCCGTCTGTAGCGGGCGCCCGTGCATCTCGTCAAGCGCGTGTGCGGCCACACCGACAGCGAGCAGAAAGGCAAGCAGCGTCCACAGCAGGCGATGGCCGTCCAGGCGGGGCGCCACGGCCGCGCCGATCGCCACATAGCTCAGGTGCCAAGCCGTGTACGGGGGGTGTAGCAGCGTCAGTAGATCGCGCCAGCTGCCAGAGCGCAGCGCGTAGAACGCCGGTCGCTCAAGCCTGCTCGGTGTCGCCACCGACGTTTGTCCTTTCGGGGGGCGTCGTCGCTTGATCCCGCTCATTGGTGCCTGATGTCGCGGCGTCAGTACTTGCGAGAGTGCCTCCCCTAGCGGACTCCAGTTTGCGCTTCGTGCCCCACATCACCGCGCCGCCACCCAGGCTCATGCGACGCACGCGCACGTCCACGATCCCCGCCTGCTCCCACAGCTCCACGATGCGCGCCATCGGATAGCGCTCGTAGAAGGCCGGAATGCTCTCGGACAGGAAACGGCCCGTGTGCGCCCACTCGCGCGATACGGCTCTACCCAGCACAGGTAGTCCAACATGCGTGTAGAAACTCCACAGGCCCCGCCACAGCGCTCGCGGCGGCACGGCGAACTCGAGCGAGGCGACGCGCCCGCCGGGCTTGACCACGCGCGCGAGCTCGGTCATCGTGGCGTCGGGATCCTCCACGTAGCGCAGCAGGTAGGTGAAGGTCAGATGGTCGAACTGCTCATCTGCGAACGGCAGATGCTCGGCCTCGCCACGCACCAGCGACACCCGCTCGGCCAGCCCGCGGTCCGCATCCAGCCTTGCCTGTGCGCCGGCAAGCATCTGCGGGCTTTGGTCGAGTCCCACCACCGCACAGCCGTAGCGCCGCACGAGCTCCTGCGCCACGAGCCCCGTGCCAGTGGCTACGTCAAGCACACGCTCGTTCGCATCAGCCTGCACCGCATCGACCATAGTCCGGCGCCAGCGTGGATCCTGGCCAAAGCTCAAGACCGCGGCCACCTGGTCGTAGTGGCGCGGCAGCGGTGCGAATAGCTCCAGCGTCTCGCGCTTGAGACTGTCAGCGGGCGAGGATTGCTCGATCTTGCTCATGGAGAGCGCTTGCTATCGGCCATCCGAACAGCATGATGGCTCTCCACGGCATACACAAGCGCCGCAACGCGTCGGTCAGTGGTGCAGCGGCCCTGTCTGTGCGAATCGAGGGCAAGACGATCATCCGTTGAGCCATTACTGCAAGCCGCGCTGCAAACCCGTCCTTGGGGGCTAAGGCAACTGGGTGCCCTTGCCGATGATGGCTCCGTGACAACTACCTCCCGTCCGCTCCCCCTGCGCGCCGCTGTGTCGATCGCGGTGCTCGCGCTCGTGGCCTTGATCACGCTTATGCTGCTGCTCTCTGCTCCGCCAGCTGGAGCCTTTGTGACGACGGTTGAAGGGACGAACGTTGGTCTGCAGCCGCGCAGCACCACCGTGTTCGACGGAAAGCTGCGACTTCGATCCGACGGTAGAACCGGAAGTGATGCGCTCCCCCGAAGAGTTTGCCAACGAAAATGGCAACCCAATTGTCAGCGCTAGCAAGATATACGCGATCTACTGGGATCCTACCGACCACTACGATGGCGATTGGCAGCATGTGATTGATGGCTTTTTGCAGAGCGTGGGCGCTGCCAGCGGCGCGCTCGACAATGTGTTCGCTGTCGACGCCCAATACACCGACAAGGCCAATCAGCATGCCCTGTTCAAGTCCACCTTCCAGGATGCCTACACAGACACAGACGCATATCCGGCGTCTGGCTGCAAAGATCCCCAGCCGCTCAACCCCCTAGACCTGATCGGTCCCGAAGAAGGCAAGAATAAACGGGGTGAACGTCTATATGAGTCTATTTGCCTGACTGACCAGCAAATTCGCAATGAGCTCGAAACGTTTATTGCCGAGCACTCGCTGAAGAAGGGCATGGAAACCATCTTCTATATGTTGACTCCGCTGGCTGTTACCGTCTGCCTCGACGGCGGCGGTAAAAGTGGCCACTGCTCCGACTTCCACGGCACGATTGCTGAAGCTGAAGCCGACGAACAGGCTAAGCGTGAAGTGGAACAACAGGAGCGGGAAGCGGAAGCGCGGGGAGAACAGCAGGAAAAGGAAGCTATAGAAGAATCCTACGTAGAACCAGAAACCCTCAAGAGCTACAAAAACAGCTTTTGCAGCTATCACTCGGCCATCGATGCGAGTAACTCTAGCGGGGGCGAAAACACGATCCTTTACGGCATGATTCCTTGGACCGCGGGCGGGCTTGGTGATAAGCATCTCATCGAAGAAGACGAACTCGGCGCATACGACTGTCAGGACGGCGGCAACGATCCCAGCAGCAAACCGGCCGGAAAGCACGAGAAGAAGAAGGAAAAGACGGTCAAGGAAGAAGAAGAAGACAAAAAGAAGACGCTTGAACAGCAGCGCGAAATAGCAGAAACGGAAAAGCTTGAAGGCCCCCACGCAGCAGGAGCCTAATCAGGTGAAATGCCCGAGCCCGGACGGCGGCTGCGACACGGGCCTGGCCGACCTGATCATCAATCAGATTGCGGTCGAGCAACAGAACATTGTCACCAATCCGCTGTTGAACGCCTGGCAGGATCAGAAAGGCAACGAGGCAACTGACGAGTGTCGTGACTGGTTCGCGCCGGTCCTGGGCGGAAACTCAGGCGCCCAAGAAGAGTCCGACGCTGGAACGCTCTTTAACCAGGCACTGGTAGGCAACGACTATTACCTGAACACCGCCTTCAATCTGGCCGCTCTAAAGCTGCCTTATCCGGGTGTGGCATGCTTGCCCGGTGTATCACTGCTGCCGCAGTTCACTGTCCCCAACCCAGTGAACGTCAACGAAATAGTCGGCTTCGACGGTATGGAGTCAGATATCTCGCTCAACGCCGACACGGTCTTCTCACCCACCGGCGGACCGCACACCGGCTACGCGACTTATACCTGGAACTTCGGCGACGGCTCTGCCCCTGTAGTCGGCTACGCGCCTGGCGCCCCGCTTGACGAACTCGCCAGGAATCTCACCATGCGGCGCCGCCCAATGGGAAGCACCCTGCGCGGCGAGCGCCTACCACTCCTATAAGCACGGCGGCACCTATGAAGTGACACTTACTGTCACCGACGTAGGCGGTAACACGGCCAGCTTCAAGGAGCCGATAACTGTCCTTGGCCCGCCTGAACCCGCGCCTGAACCGACACCGACACCGGCGCCCGCACCTGCGCCGACGCCTTCCACCACTCACGCCCGGCGGCTCAGGTAGCTCCGGGTCCTCGGGCAGCTCAGGTGGAGCCGGCACCACGTCCACAACGACCCCGCCCCCCGTACTTGGTGCCTCGGTCACCTCCAAGTCTCTGAAAAAGGCGCTCAACAGCGGCCTCCCCGTGCGCTATTCGACCAACGAGCAGGTAGCCGGTAACATCGAGGTTCTGCTTGAAAGTAGTACTGCCAATCGCCTGGGCATCAAAGGTGCGGCAGCTACGGGCCTGCCTGCCGGCACCCCGAAGTCGATAATCGTCGGCACCGCCGTGCTCGTGACGACAAAGGCCGGAAATGGCACGATCCGCGTGAAGTTCACCTCGCGCGCCGCCGCCCGCCTGAAGCACGTTCACAAACTAAAGGTCACACTGCGTCTGTTCGCGCGCAACGCTTCGCGTCAGAGCCCGCAGACGACGACGCTGCTCAGCACCGTCGTGCTCAACCCCTGAGGCCTGCTACAGCCCCGGAGGGTGACGCACCGCGTAGCCTTCGAGAGACGGCTGCGAGACAAGCCAGCGCGAGGCGTAGGGACCACTACGCCCGGCCGTGTCGAACCACACGCCGTCAACGTCCATGAACGTGTGTCCCGCGTTGGCATAAATCGTGATCCAACGTCCCGGCCCCGGTTCGCCCCAGTGTGCCAGGTCTCCGGAGACCAGCGGTGCACTCAACAGGCCGCCAGCCGCAAGCGCATAGCTGACAGAGCCAGAGCAGTCGTAGCCGTTGGCGACGAAAGAGGCGTGTCCGCCGCCCCAGATGTAGGGGAAGTCGGTGATCGCGTTGCCGCCCGCGACCACTCGCTGCACCGCTTCAGGCACGTTTGTGGGGATTGGGATCGTGCCGTTTCCACCGACCGAGAAGCCCCCGGCGACGGGCGTGAGCACACGACGCTGGGCCGCCTGTTCTTGTGCCTTGGCCTTTTCCTCTTCGCCGAGCTCCTTGCGGATTTCGGAGTCTGAGGCTGCCCCGGGGGCGATCGCGGCTTCGGCGGCGACGCTTGGGGTGCTGGCGCGAGCGTGGTGCACGGAGGCGGGCAGCGGGAAGCTCTTTGATTCTTCTGGGTCGCGCACCTCGGCGACGGCGACGCTCTTGGCCGAGCGGACGCGCGCCGCTACCGGCGAGCCACCGCCGGTAGCGCTGGGGATCGCGCTCGACTTGGCGTGCGAGCTTGTGCTTGTGTGGGCGGCGCCTGTATTCGCGGTCCCAGGCTTGATCGTGTGTGCGTGGGCAGCCTGCTCGGCGCTCGCTTTGGCGCTCGCGGGCGTTGAATGGCCGCCGCTGTCGCTGAGCAGCAAAGCCGCCACGATGGCGATCGCAACGACGCCGACTGCGCCCGCGAGTACACGCCACGAAAGCGGCAAGCCCCCTCGCGAGCCAGGCTGGACTGTGGTGTCGGACCCGATGCTCACCTTTACACAGGCTAGCGCCACAGGTGCTGGAAGTGCTCCAAATCGTGGGGGTGCCGAGAAGCGGATGGCTTGTTGGTGCAGGATTGATGTTAGGTACCGAGCAATCGTAGGCTGTCACGAACATGTCCCTTTGCTGGAACCGCCCTTTTCAAAGACCACATCGACGGGCCAAATTGACATTCTTGGGTTGCGAAGGCGCCCCAAAGCCTCGCCAAGCAGGTCCCCTCCGCGGCCGCCTTCGGTACCCTGATCGAATGCCTGTACAGGAAACCGCCGTGGACGTCCGTCCCGGCGGCGCTGACCATCGCGCCGAAGCGCGTGCACACATGCGCCTACTGCATGGCATGCGCCGGCCCGCCAACTGGCTGCAGCTGGTTCGCTTTGGGCTTGTTGGCGGGGTGGGCTTTGTGCTCAACCTCCTCGTCTACACGCTGTGCGTGCACGTTCTGCACGTCGCCTATCAGCCGGCATATGTGCTCGCTTGGCTGGTCGGCGTGACGAACAACTTCGTGCTCAATCGCCACTGGACGTTCGACGCCTCGGCAGGTAGGGCCCACTTCCAGGCCGTCCGCTTCTTTGTGGTGAGCTTGATCGCCGCTCTCTTCGGGTTCCTCATCCTCACGCTGCTCGTCGAGGTCGGCGGACTCGCCAAGGTGCCGGCCGAGGCGATCGCCGTGGCGGCCTCGACTCCATTGAACTTCCTGGGCAACAAGCTCTGGAGCTTCCGGATGCGCCACTAGCTGGGCTTCGTCCGCTGTCCGGGCTGTCCGGGGCGCGAGGTTGGGTACCTATACTCTGGATTTCCCCCGCTGGAGGAATGTCGTGCAGGAGATGGTCATCTATGGCGTGAGCTTCGACATGGTCGGCAAGCAGCCGATTGTCTTGCTGAAGACAGTGGACGGCAACAAGTTCCTGCCGATCTGGATCGGGCACCCCGAGGCCGCCTCGATCCTGATGAAGCTGCAAGGCGCCAGCACGCCGCGGCCGATGACCCACGACCTGTTGTGCGAGCTGCTCGGTGAGCTGGATGTCAAGTGCACCCAGGTGGCGGTCACGGAGCTGCGCGAGAACACGTTCTTCGCCTCGATCACGCTGAACGTCGGCGGTCGTGAGCTCGAGATCGACTCGCGCCCAAGCGACGCGATCGCGATCGCCGTCCGCGCAGGTGCCCCGATCTTTGCGGCCGAGGAGGTGATCGCCGAGTCGGCGATCGAGTTCGAGCACAACATCGAGGAGTCCGAGGACGTCGTCGAGCGCTTCAAGGAGTTCCTCGACGAGGTCACGCCTGAGGACTTCGCCGCCGGCGATTCCTAAGCGGCCCGCTGCTCATCCAGGCGCGCATGTGCAGAATGCACATGTGCTGGACGTGCACATGTGCTGGGACGGAATGCACATCTGCTGGGACGGATGCACATGTGCGGGGATGAACTACATCAACGGCTGTGACGCTCCGCCGTATCGCCGCTCGCGTCGCGGCAGCTCGACGACTTCAGCCATCCCGGCGTCGGCCTGCTGGGCGGGCGGCTCTGCCCTCGCCGGCTCAGCCCCGGTGAGCGTGCCGAACAGGCCCACCTGCTCGCGCAGAACCTTGCCGATGCGCCGGATACCCTCGCGGATGTCCTCCTCGGGTACGCCGGCGAAGTTGAGCCGCATCGAGGATGCTCCACGTCCATCCAGGTAGGCGGAGCGGCCCGGCACGAAGGCAACAGCCTCGCTCTCGAGCGCCCGCGCTAGTAGGTCAGTCGTGTCGATGTACTCCGGTAGCGTCGCCCAGATGAACAGCCCACCCTGCGGCTTGGTCCAGCTGGCGGCCGGGCCGAAGTGCTCGGCCAGCGCATCGAGCATCGCGTCGCGTCGTGTGCGATACAGCGTCTTCAGCGAATCCAGGTGGGCTAGCCACAGCGGTTCGGCCTCCTCGCGCGCGGCGCTGAGTGCTCCACCCCCTCGGCGGGCACCGCCGCGCGTGCTCTCTTCGAAGTAGGCCGCCACGAACAGCTGCGTTACCGGCGAGGAGCACAGATCGGCGCCCTGCTTGCACAGGTTCAACTTTTCCAGCACTGGCCTCGGCGCTACGGCCCAACCCAGACGCACTCCTGGCGAGAGGATCTTCGAGAAGGTCCCGAGGTAGACGACGAAGTCAGACGCGCCGCCGCGTTTGGCTGCCTCCGCGTCGAGCGAGTGCAGGGTGGGCAGCGGATCGCCCTCATAGCGCAGCAGCCCGTAAGGGTTGTCCTCCAGCACAAGGATCTCGCGCTCGCGCGCCACCTCCACCAGACGCTGGCGGCGCGCTAGCGACATCGTCACGCCGCCCGGGTTCTGGAAGTTGGGGATCGTGTAGATGAACTTCGGGCTACGCCCCTCGGCGCTCAGCCGGTCGAGTGTGGCCTCGAGCTCGTCGATCGGCATGCCGTCGGAGTCCATCTCGATCTGCACGACGTTGGCTTGATAGGCGTCGAACGTCGGGACCGCGCCCGGATATGTGGGCGCCTCCGCCACGATCGTGTCGCCGGGATCGATAAAGGCCTTGCACATCAGGTCGATCACCTGCTGTCCGCCGGTCGTGACTAGCACCTCGTCGGGGTCCACTGCTGTGCCTTCCTCCGCCATTACCTGCAGGATGCACTGCACCGTGCAGGCCATCCCCTCTGTCGGCCCGTACTGGAGCGCCCGTGCGGTCGACTCGGCGGCGACCTTCGACATCAGCTTCGCGTACAGCTCGGGAGGAAAGGTCTTCGTCTCGGGTAGGCCCCCCGCGAGCGAGATCACCTCCGGACGTTCGGTCAGCGACATCATGTCGCGCATCGCCGAGGAGCGCATGCCATGCGTGCGCTCGGCGAACAGGCTTTCGTAGCGCGCCAGTTCGTGGGCCGTCGGCCGTGCCTGCCCGCCTGCTTTCGCTTGCCCAGTGGGTCTGTGCCCTTTAGCCGTGCCCTTTGGAGTGTCCCCAGGCTTGGGGGGCTCCCCGCCGCCGGGGGGGTCGTCTATCGTCATGACCCGTCTCAAGGTAGCGCACCATCCAAACGACTTCATCTCCTGCAACGATCACGGCTGCCCCATGAACGGACTCGTCTTCTACATCGGCCTCGGCCTCGGCCTCGCCGCCGCCTGCGGCCTGCGGCCGTTTCTGCCTCTGCTACTTGCCGGTGCGCTTGCCACAAGCAATGCGCTCGGCGTCAGCTTCAGTACTGGCGCCTTTAGCTTCCTGGAAGCGGACTGGTGGCTGCTAGTGGTCGCCGTCGCCTTTGCGCTTGCCTATGCGCTGCAGATGATGCTCGGCCTTGCGCCGAGCATCGATCCAAGCGATCGCACTGCCCGCCCGGACCCGCTTGCGGCCTCGCTTGCCGGCTTGAGCCTGGGCGCGGGCGCCCTACTGTTTGCCGGCACGCTGGCGGCGCACGGTGACGCTTCCTGGCCGGGCATCCTTGGCGGCTTCCTGGCAGCCGGTCTAGCGCAAAGGGCTTCGGGTCCAGTGATCGCGCGAGCTCGCAAGCGTCTGCCCGACCGTGGCGCGCGCGAAGCGCTGACCCTGTATCTCGACTCCGCTTCGCTGCTGGTGGCGGTGCTCGTCGCGCTATTTCACCCGCTCGGGTATGTGGCGATTGCGCTGCTGGCGTGGTTTGCTTGGCGGCTGCGCTCACGCTCGGACGAGAAGTACGCGGGCCTGCGGATCCTGCGCAGGTAGTGGCGCCAATCGGAAACACGCCGTGCGATAGAGCGCGACGTCTCCTTTGGTGGGACGTCGCGCTGCCTGCTCTACGAGCTCGCCAGTGACGCGCACGCGCACGCAAGCACCCCCAAAGCTCGTTCTCTGCGTCATCGACGCGATGGCACCCGCAATGCTCGAGCGCACGGTGGCCGCCGGTGAGGCACCGACGCTTGCCGCGCTGATGGAGCGTGGGCTCTATGTTCCTGACTGCGTAGCCGCCTTCCCCTCGGTGACGCCGGTGTGTGCTGCCTCGATCGTCACCGGCACCTGGCAGGACCGCCACCAGATCCCCGGCATGTGCTGGTATGACCGCGCCGAGCGGCGCTATGTCGAGTACGGCTCCAGCTTCCGAGCTTCCCAGCGTGTCGGCCTCACGCGCCAGCTCACCGACACGGTCTACAACATGAATGGCGCGCACTTGTCGAGAGAGACGCCGACCGTCTTTGAGGCACTCGACGACGCGGACGTTCGCACGGCCGGCACTACCTACCTGATGTACCGCGGCCGCCACCGCCACGAGCCCCAGCGCGACAGTGCGCTTACGCGCATCGCCTCCACACTGATGCGTCACTCGGTCATGGGCCCACGTGAGCTGTTCTACGCTGACATCTTTGCCAGCCGCCGCACCGGCTGCCGCTCGAACCTCGGCATGCCTGGCGTGCGCGACCGTCACTCCGGCTGCGTCGGTGCCTACATGGTCGAGCACGACCTATTCGACTTCCTCTTGTTGTCCTTGCCGGACAACGACTGGCACTCCCATCGTTCCGGGCCCGACGGTCAGGTGCGCTCGATCGCACTGGCCGACGTGCAACTGGCGCGCGTTATGGACGCCGCTGGTGGTGTCGAGGCCTTTCTGGAAGAACACGCTGTGATCGTGATGGCCGACCACTCTCAAGCAGCTGTGACGGCCTCGATTGCGCTGGCAGACGAGTTGGCACAGCTGGACGTGCTGACGCCCGGCACGCGCGGCGAGCGCGGGGCTGGCCGCGGCGAGCGCACTACCTCCTCCGGTGAGCAAGGCGGGCCTGGAATCGCCGTCTGCCCCTCCCAGCGTGCGGCCATGATCTATGTGCTCGATAGCGAGCGTCCGGAGCGGTTGCGCTCGGATGTGGTGCGTGCCGCGCTCGGGATCGACGGCGTAGAGCTCGCGATGTGGCTGGAGCACGACGCCCACGGTGCGCCGATGGAGGCAGTGATCGCGGCACCTGAAATCGGAGAGCTGCGCTTCTGTCCCGGGGGTGATGATTTGGATTTGGATGGGCGTGCCTGGTCGCTCGAAGGCAGCCTCGCGGTACTCGATGCCAAGCGTCGTGACGGGCGGCTGATCAGCCCTGAGCACCCCGACGCCTTCGATCGAGTCTGGTCGGCCTTGACCTGTCCCACCTCGGGGGACGTGCTGCTCTCGGCGGCGCCCGGGCGCGAGTTCGCTGATTTGGGTGGCCAAGCGCATGTGGGTGGTGGCTCGCATGGCTCGCTGCGCGGCGAAGACTCGCTTGGGGCCCTGATCCTGTGCGGCGTCGAGATTCCCCATGCGCCACGGCAGTGGAGCATTCGCGACCTTGCTCCGCTGGTGCTGGAGCATTTCGCGTAAGTCTGCGCGGGCTGGCACAGGACGCCGGTACCCTCGCACGATGGTCTTTAGGGCCCGCACACTGGCTATTGGCATCGCGGTATGGGCGCTGGGCGCGACCCCGGCACTCGCGGCGCAGCCGCGTAGCGCGAGCTTGACCGGAACCTCCTCGCGGTTGGGGGATCTGGCCCTCTCCTCGAACGGGCACGACCATCAATCCATATCCAAAACCGAAGCGAACCCCCATCGCGGGGGAGAGACAGCAGGCGTCGTGCTCAAAGGCGCTGCATCGAGCAAGCCCACGACCAGCGCCGAACCGGAAGCCCCCGTGCCAGTCGCCGACTCGGACACGCCCCCACCGGGACGCTTTAGCTCGCCCAACCGGATCCTGCAGATCGCAGATCGGCTGCCAAGGATGCGCGCCGTGCGCGCCGAATATCCGGGCTCCTTCGGCGATGTCTACCTGAAGGGTCCCAGTCGCTGGCAAGTCAGCTACTTCTCTAAGAAGGACAAGGAGGTCGGCTTGGTGATCCTCGCCGACTACAGCGGTCACGTGCTCGAACAGTGGACCGGCTTTCAGATCGCCTGGACGATGGCGCGCGGCTATCCGGGTGCGTTTGGTAGGCACGTCAACGCCTTGTACATCTGGATCCCGCTGTGCGTCTTGTTCTTCGTGCCGTTCTTCGACTGGCGTAAACCGTGGCGTCTGCTGCACCTAGACCTGCTCGTGCTGCTGTCCTTCTCGGTGTCCCTGGCATTCTTCAACCACGCGCACATCTACGCCTCCACGCCGCTGGTCTATCCGCCGCTGATCTACCTGCTCGTGCGCATGCTGGCGCTGGCGCGGGTCGGCCGGCGTGGTGCGCGGACAGGCAGCGTGGGCGACGGTGGGCCTGAAGTGGATGGGGCAACGGCTGGCAGCGGCGGCCGCCAAGCCCCACCCGCCCCGCGCCTGCTGATCTCGCCCGCCTGGCTTGCGATCGGGGTCGTGTTCCTGCTTGGCTTTCGCATCGCGCTGAACGTGACCGACTCCAACGTGATCGACGTCGGCTATGCGGGAGTGATCGGCGCTGAGCGCATCGCCCACAACGAGGCGCTGTACGGTGGCTACCCCTCCGATAACGAACACGGCGACACCTACGGCCCGGCCAACTACGAGGCCTACGTGCCCTTCCAGCAAATATTCGGCTGGAGCGGCACCTGGGATGACCTGCCCGCCGCGCATGCCGCGGCGATCTTGTTCGACCTGTTGGCGGTTGGCCTGCTGTTCCTACTCGGGCGGCGTGTCCGCGGCCCAGGCCTGGGTATCCTGCTCGCTTACGCCTGGGTCTCCTACCCCTTCACGCTGTATGCGCTGGAGAGCAATTCAAATGACTCTCTGGTGGCGGTGCTGATTCTGGCGGCGCTGCTAGCTTGCCCAAAGCGATGGGGCCATGCCGCGACGTCTTCAGCGCGCGGCATGTTCGCCGCTCTGGCGGGTCTCACCAAGTTTGCGCCGCTGGCGTTGGCGCCACTGTTGTGGACGCATGGGCTGGGCGGTCTCTCGGCGCGACGACGGGCAAGCGCGCTGGCCTCCTTCGCGTTCGCATTCGTGTTGACGGTTGCCGTCGTCTCGATCCCGGCTTTCACGCACGACTCGCTGCACACGATCTACGAGCGCACGCTCGCCTACCAATCCGACCGCGAATCGCCCTTCTCGATCTGGGGCCTGTACGGCAGCTCGCCCACCGGTGGTCACTATCTGCGCTGGCTGAGCGACGCCCGCGATGCCGTGGTCGGTGCCGCGCTGGCGCTGGCGCTGGCGCTGGCCGTGCTGCCACGCCGCGAAGATCTGGTCGGTCTGGCTGCTGCTGCTGCTGCGATCCTGATCGCCGTGCAGCTCGGTATCGACCATTGGTTCTACCTGTACATCCCCTGGTTCTTCGGCCTGGTGATGTTGGCGCTATTGGGCCAGATCAACTGGAACGGACCGTCGCTGCCGCCTGGGCTGGGGCGGTCGGACGCGGCATTAGAATCTGCTCGATCGAGTCCGCTCGCAGGGGCCGCGAGCAGCGTATGAGGACGCCCATCAGCCAGGGATCCTCCTTGGAGGTCTCAAAGCGCACCGGCATCTGCGTGACGAGCGACTCGACGGCCTGCTCGCGCTTGACGCCGATCACGCCGCCGCGCGGGCCGGTCATGCCGACGTCGGTGATGTAGGCGGTGCCTTTTGGCAACACGCGCCCATCGGCTGTCGGCACATGCGTATGCGTGCCGACCACGGCGGTCACGCGCCCGTCGAGCAGCCAGCCAAGCGCGACCTTCTCGCTTGTGGCCTCGGCGTGCATGTCCACGAGGATGTGATCGACCATGCCTAGCTCGCGCAGCGCGGGCTCGATCTCGGTGAAGGCCGAGCGTCCGGCCTTTAGGAAGAGGTTGCCGCTGAGATTGACGACACCGAGGCGCACTCCGTCCTTCTCCACCACGCAAACGCCGCGCCCGGGCTGTCCACGCAAGTAGTTGAACGGCCGCACGATTCGCTCCTTGGTGTCCAGGTAGGAGTAGATCTCGCGGCGGTGGTAAGCGTGATTGCCAAGAGTGATCGCGTCGATGCCGTTGCGAAACAGCTCCTCGGCCACCTTCGGCGTGATACCAAGGCCGCCGGCGACGTTCTCGCCGTTGACGACGACAAAGGTGGGCGCGTAGCGCTCGCGCAGGATCGGTAGGCACTCCAGCAGCGTGTGGCGTCCGATGCTGCCGACGAGATCGCCGACGAACAGGATGCTGAGGTCGGTGGGCGGCGCCGGCTCGGACGCGTTGCTCGCGTCGGCTTCCTCCACTCCCTGCGTCGCCTCCGGCTCAGCCATACTGCACCCATCGCTGGAGGGTTGACGACAGCTCTGAGAGAGATCCGCCTCCTTGCTGAGGCGGGGCGATCGTGAGCGAGCAAATCGGTTCTCCGGAGGAGGCCCAGCCGCCCACGAAGGCCGAGCGCGAGCTCGTCGAGGACGGCGAGGAGACGCCTGTCGCCAAGCCGTCTGCCGCCGAGGCCCCGCGCGTGCTCGTGCCGCGCTGGGTGCAGCTCGTGATGCTGCCGCTCTCGCTGTTGGCGCTATGGGCGCTCGCTCGGGCGGCGGGCAAGGTGCTGCTCGTATTTGTCATCGCCGGCTTGATTGCGCTCATCCTGAACCCACTTGTCGCTTTCTTGCAGCAGCGCACGCGCGTGCCGCGTGGGCTGGCCGTGCTGGCCGTATACCTAGCATTCTTCCTGACGCTCGCCGGTGTTGGCTTCCTGCTTGCCAACCCGATCTCCCATCAGGTTCTCACCTTCACGAACAATCTCCCGCACATTGTCAATGAAGCTAACCAGCAGATTGAAAGCCTGCAGCGCACTCTGAACAAAGACGGTGTCCACGCCAAACTCGTAAGCCAGGGTAAGACGGCCCTGCAGACACTGCAGGATCAGCTCTCCAAGAGCGCCGGCAAACTCGCGACGTTCGGCACCGGCCTGCTCACCGAAGTCGCCAAAGCGCTTGTCGACCTGGTGCTGGTGTTCGTGCTGTCGGTCTACATGCTCGTCTACGGCCAGTCGATCGGCAAGATCGTGCGTAAGGCGATGCCTCCGGGCGACGGCTCGGCCGCGGACGACTTCCCTAATCTCGCCCAGCACGCTGTCTCGCGCTACGTCGGTGGACAACTGCTGTTCAGCGTGATCATGGGCACCTCGACAGGTATCGCGCTCTATCTGTTCGGCGTGCTTGGAATCTTTCCCGCCGGTCGCAGCTACGCGCTCGCGTTCGCCGTCTTCTACGGCGTGATGGAGCTTGTTCCCTACATCGGCCCGATCCTCGGGGCGATCCCGCCGGTCGTCTTGGCGTTGTTCACCGACCCGATCAGCGCGTTGTGGGTTGGCCTGTTGTTCGTCGGCCTGCAACAGCTGGAGGGTCACATCGTGGCGCCGCAGATCTTTAGCCACACGTTGCGCATCAACCCGCTGCTCGTGATCTTCGCGCTGCTCCTGGGCTTGCAGCTGTACGGGATCATCGGTGCGCTAGTGGCCTTGCCGATCCTCTCCGTGCTGCGCGAGACAGCGCTCTACCTGTATCGCCATCTGTCGTTGGAACCGTGGGAGCGCACTCCCGACAAGTTGCTGTGAGCGGCCCAGGGTGGCGCAGGAGAGATGGGGTTGCGATGTGCGAAAAGCACGATGCCCCCCGCGCGCGCAGGGGGCATCGGGCATGAACGGACACATTGCCGGCGAGGTTCTGCGCGTCGAGGGACTCAGCAAGCGCTACGGCTCGCGCGAGGCTCTGCGGGGGGTCAGCTTCGCCGCCCATGCGGGCGAGATGCTCGCCGTGGTGGGCCCCAACGGGGCGGGCAAGACGACGCTGCTGTCGATCCTTGCTGGCGTGCAAGCGCCGAGCTCGGGAACGGTCAGCCGCGGAGTGAGCGAGATTGGTTGGGTGCCGCAGCAGCCGGCCGCCTATTCGAAGCTGTCGGTGTTCAGAGAACCTGCGCTTGTTCGCACGCTTGGAGAAAGTGGCGGACACCGAGGCGGCAGTGACGCGCATGCTCGAGCAGACGGGACTGACCGATCGCGCCGAGGAGCGCATCGACCGTCTCTCCGGTGGTAACCAGCAGCGGGTCAATGTGTCGCTCGGCTTGCTCGCCGATCCTCCGGTGATCCTCCTCGATGAGCCCTCCACGGCGCTTGATCCCGCACAGCGCGAGCGCCTGTGGCTGCTTGTGAGCGAGCTGGCTGCGCGTGGTACCGGCATCGTGTTCTCGACGCACATTGTCGCCGAGGCAGAGCGCTATGCGGCACGCGTGCTCGTGCTGGGGGAGGGTCGTCTGCTGTTCGATGGCGCACCGGCCGAACTTGCCCGGGAGGGCGGCGGCGGCGACTTCGAGCGGGCCTTCGTCTCGTTCCTAGCCAAGCGGGGTGAGCGGTGATCGGCGTCAGCAGTTTTGCTCAGGCAGTTCTTGATCGCGATGCGGAGGGTGGAGCGCTGGGGTTGTTGCGTGTGTTTTTTGGCGATGCCCGCGTGTGCGTGTGCGGCGTTGTGCGCGGCGTCGTGCGCGGCGTCGTGCGTGGCGTTGTTAAAAGAAGAGCCTTCCTCATAGGTGGGAGAACAGTTCAATGAGGTGGCTGCTGGGCAAGGATCTGCTGATCTTGCGCCGTTCGCGCCTGCTAGTAGCGTTGTTGATCGTCTATCCCGTGGCGATCGCGCTGTTGATCGGCTTCGCGATCTCGGCAAGTCCCGCCAAGCCGCGGGTGGCGGTCGTCGACGAAACCCCGCCGGGCGAGACGATCACGCTTGGTGGCTCGCGCGTCGGCCTAGACGAATACACAAAGCAGCTGTTTAGCCAAGTCGATGTCGTGCACGCCCCGACACGTGCCGCCGCCGAGAGCAAGGTTGCATCCGGTGACGTGCTGGCTGCGATCGTGATCCCTTCGGACATCGTCGCCAAGATCTCCTCTGGGGTTAGTCAAGCTCAGATCGAAGTGATCTACAACGGCAATGCCGTTGAGCAGTCCTTCGTGCGTTCCACGATCAACGCCACCCTGGCGCAGGCAAACCTGGCGCTCTCAGAACAGATCAAGGGCGTAGCCGTGCACGACCTCAACCTGTTGCTTGCCGGCGGGCACATCGGCCCGCTGGGCAGCCAGGAACTGATCGGCCTGCGCCAGCTGCCTGGCACGCTCAAGGGGATCGCCAGCCGTCAGCCAGCCGGCAAGGATCGCGACACTTTGACGCGCATCGCCGGCTTTGCCAGCCTTGCGGCCAACAATCTCGGCATTGCCGCCGACGTGCTCACGACCGTCAGCCAGCCGATCACTGTGCACAGCACGCTGCTGCAGGGCAAACGCACGCCGCTGGACACCTACGCCGTGGTGGTGGCGGTGAGCATCTCGCTGATGTTCCCGTGTGTGCTGCTGGCCGCGGGTGGAGTGGCCCTCGAGCGCGAAGAGCACACGATCGCCCGGCTCGTTCGTGGTTTGGTCTCGCGCGAGGGGCTGCTGGCCGAGAAGGCGATGCTGGCGGCGGTCTGCGCCTTCGTGGTGGCCCTGGCGATGCTGCTCGGAGTCAGCGCCTTCGTCTCGCTCGACGTATCTCGCATTGGCCTGTGGGTGCTGGCGCTTGCATTCGGCGCGCTCGGCTTCGGGGCGCTGGGCGTGGCGATCGGCGCCTTGGCTCGTGAGGTGCGGGCTGCCTCGCTGCTCGCTTTCCTGCTCTCGCTACCGCTGGTCTTCCTTGCGCTCGTGCCAAGCGGGTCGGTCGCCACGGGTCTCTACGACGTGATCAGAGTGGTCTCGTTCGTGTTCCCCTACAAGGCGGCGTTGCAGGCGCTGGACGCAGCGGTCAATGGGGCGTCGCCGTCACTTGGCATCTCGATCGCCCACCTGCTTGGCCTCACGTTCCTGTTCGGCGTGCTGGCCCGTCTGGGTTTGCGTCGCGCTGAATAAGCGGATGAGCCACAGGCCGGTGAGCAGTGCTTGAGTGGGACCCGATGTACCCCGCCCACTATCAGTGACGCGTGGGCTCGCCCTTGGTCTCCTCCGGAGGACCAGTCCGGTGGGCTGGAGGCGAGGGCTCGCCCCCACAACGAGGGGCGGGTATCCTCGAAAGCGCGATGGCTTTTCCCACAACGCGCATGCGCAGGCTGCGTGCCTCACCGGCTCTACGTGGGCTGGTGCGCGAGACGGAGTTGCGTGCCGACGGCCTGGTGCTGCCGCTGTTTGTGTCTGAGACCGCCACGACGCGCGAGCCGATCGACGCGATGCCGGGCGTCGAGCGGCTGCCGCTCGACGAGGTGGTCGCGGCGGCAAGCGAGGCGGCGGCGCTTGGGCTGGGAGCGGTGCTGCTGTTCGGCATTCCAGCCGAGAAGGATCCCGAGGGGTCGGCCGCCTGGGACGACGACGGGGTGGTGCAGCGCGTGGTCGCCGCGATCAAGCGCGAGCTGCCAGAGTTGCTTGTGATTACTGACGTTTGCTTGTGCGAGTACACGACGCATGGTCACTGCGGGGTTTTGGGCGAGCAGGGTGAGGTCGAGAACGATGCGACAGTGGAGCGGATCGCGCGAACCGCGGTAAGCCATGCTCGTGCCGGTGCTGACATCGTGGCCCCGTCGGACATGATGGATGGCCGCGTTGGAGCGATTCGCGCGGAGCTCGATTCTGAGGGCCTTGACGAGACGCCGATCCTCGCCTACTCGGCCAAGTTCGCCTCCGCCTTCTACGGCCCGTTTCGCGATGCCGCCGGCTCGACTCCGGCTTTCGGGGATCGCCGCAGCTATCAGCTGGATCCCGCCAACGGGCGTGAAGCTGTGCGTGAGGCGTTGTTGGACGCTGAGGAGGGCGCCGACATGCTGATGGTCAAGCCTGCCTTGGCCTACGGCGACCTGATCCGGGCCGTCAAGGAGGCGACTGCGTTGCCGGTCGCGGCATATAACGTGAGCGGCGAGTATGCGATGGTCAAGGCGGCGGCGGCGGCGGGATACATCGACGAGCGCGCCACCGTATGGGAGATCTTGACGTCGCTACACCGCGCAGGTGCTGACATAGTGATCTCCTACCACGCCAAGGATGCGGCGGTTTGGCTGTCGGATCGGAGTGGGGGCACCTACGTGACGCGGGGCGACTGGGCGATGCGCGATAGTTGTCCTATACGGCAAATCCCAGATACAACCTAAAAGTTGTATTCGGTGCCTTCGATATTTTAGTAACCCGACACCATCCAGCGGACAAGCAGCTCTCAGATGCCAACCCCACAAGAGACAGCCACGACAAACAACAGGGAGATCTCCGGCCCCCGGTCGACGGCATCATCGAGACCGCCGCGGGGCGGGCGGGACTCAAGACTGCGGAGCCGCAAGTACGGCGCGGCGATTCCACTGGACGAGCTGGACAAGCGCCTGCTCAACTTGATGCAGGGCAGCTTCCCGATCGAGCCGCGTCCCTACCTGCGTGTGGCCGAGCTGGCCGGTATGCAAGAGAGTGAGGTGCTGGAGCGCGTGCAGCACCTGCTCGATGAGCGCATCATCCGTCAGGTGACGCCGATCTTCGACACGCGCGCGCTGGGCTACTCCTCGATGCTGGTGGCGGCGAAGGTCGATCCAGAGAATCCTCATAGGGCTGCACAGGTGATCAACGCTCACCCCGGCGTGTCCCACAACTACCTTCGCAACCACGAGTTCAATCTGTGGTTCACGATCGCTACCGAGCCCGACTCGCCGCTGGGCCTCGAGGGAACGCTGCAAGCGCTGGCTGCCGAGGCCGGCGCCGAGTCTGTTCGTCAGCTGCCCACGCTCAAGCTGTTCAAGATCAGGATGGATCTGGAGATGGAGGGCGACACCGAGGCGCTTGCCAAGGCAGCCGTCGCCACCGAGCCGATCGAGCTCGAGCGCCAGCCCTACGACGAGAGGGATATCGAGGTCATCAAGGCGCTGCAAGGCGACATGCCGGTGATCCCAGAGCCGTACGCGCCGGCCGCGGCGCAGCTAGGACAGGACCCAGGGGCCTTCCTCGATCACCTGGCAGGCATGCAAGAGCGTGGATTGTTGCGCCGCGTCGCGGCGATCCTTTACCACCGCCGCGCTGGCTTCTCCGCAAACGGGATGGGCGTCTGGAAGGTGCCCGAGGAGCACATCCATGACATTGGCCGCCAGATGGCGTCGGTGCGCGGCATCTCCCACTGCTACCAGCGGCCCACCTACGCCGACTGGCCCTATTCGGTCTTCACGATGGCTCACGGCCGCTCAAAGGAGGAGTGCGACGCTGTGCTCGACGCGATCGCGGAGATGACCGGCATCGAGGAGCGAGCCACGCTCTACTCCTCGACCGAGTACAAGAAGATCCGCCTGCTCTACTTCACCGACGAGTTCAAGGCCTGGGAACGCGAGCACGCTGGCGTCTAGTGTCTCGAGTCACAAATTTGCTGGCATTCCCCGGTGCCTCACTGCGCTTGAGGGCCGCCGATATCGGCCCACGTGCTACCGGCACACAGGCCGATATCGTCAAAGCTCAGATCACGACCATCCATCCCGGGTAATACACACCGAGTTTGCGACTCAGGACACTAGGCGACCGCCGTCAACGGGTGAGGTCGAAACAGGTGACCACCGTCTCAATCCAGTGTGCGCTTCACTGACTCCATGCCGGCCTCTTTGACAGACACCCGCTCAGCAGAGCTCTACCGTCGCGCGCTACAGCTGCTTCCGGGAGGGGTGAACTCTCCTGTGCGAGCCATGCGGGCGATCGGGCGTGACCCGATCTTCATTGAGCGCGCCGCGGGTGCCGAGCTCTTCGACGTGGACGGCAACCGCTACGTCGACTACGTTTGCTCATGGGGACCGATGATCCTTGGCCATGCCCACCCCGCGGTACTTGACGCCGTGAAGGAGGCTGCGGGGCGCGGCACCAGCTTCGGGGCGCCGACTGCCGGTGAGGTGGATCTGGCCGAGGAGATCGCGCGCCGGATGGACTCCGTGGACATGCTGCGCATGACCTCCTCGGGCACCGAGGCCACGATGACGGCTCTACGGCTTGCCCGTGCAGCCACCGGGCGCGAGCGGATCGTCAAGTTCGCGGGCGCCTACCACGGTCACGTGGACGGACTGCTGGCCCAGGCGGGCTCGGGCTTGGCCACGCAAGCGTTGCCCTCCAGCCCCGGAGTGCCGACGGCGGCAGCCGCGGCTACCGCCGTCGTGCCTTGGAACGACCCCGAGGCCCTGGTCGCCGCGACCGATAGCGGCGAGCCGATAGCGGCAATCATCGCCGAGCCGTTGCCGGCGAACATGGGCCTTGTCCCCCCTCGCGAAAGCTTCTTGGAGTTGTTGCGTGAGCGCGCCGACGCCTGCGGGTCCCTACTGATACTCGACGAGGTGATCAGCGGCTTCCGGGTGGCGCGCGGGGGGGTGCAGGAGCTGAGCGGCGTGCAGGCCGACCTGACGATCATGGGCAAGATCATTGGCGGCGGTCTTCCTGCCGGCGCCGTGGGTGGCCGCGCCGAGCTGATGCGCATGCTCGCTCCAGCTGGCGAGGTCTACCAAGCGGGGACGCTCTCGGGAAACCCACTCGCGGTAGCAGCCGGCCGAGCGACGCTGGAGTTGCTCGACGACGCGGCCTACCTGCGTCTTGCCGCGCTGACCGACCAGCTGGCCGCAGGCTTGCGCGAGGCCGCGGCTGCCGTCGCCCCGCAGGATGGCAAGCCCGGTAGCAGTGGCTGCCCGGTCCAAATCGTCAGCGCCCCCGGCCTGTTGACGGTGTTCTTCAGCGATACGCCTGTCAACGATATGGCGGCGGCTGAAGCCTGCGATCGCGACGCCTACGCCCGCTGGTGTCGTGCGCTGCTCTCGCGGGGCGTATATGTCCCAGCATCGCAATTCGAGGCGTGGTTTCCCTCGCTTGCCCACACGCCAGAGCAACTAGAGCTCACCCTTGCAGCGGCTACGGCCGCATTCGCGGAGATCGCATGATCAACGCCCAGACGAACGCCCAGACGACACCAGAGCCCCACCCATGAGCACAGATTCCACCCCTAGCCCCATGGACGGTGGTATCGCCGAGAATCCCACTCCTAGTCCCACAGAAGGTGGTATCGCCGAGCACGCCGAGCCGCGTTCGCTCGAGCGTCTGCGCATCCTGCTGCTTGAAGAGGGCGGCTTGATGGGCAGCCTCGTGCTCTCGGATGATCTCGCGAGCCCGCCGGCCCACGGGCCGGCGCAGATAGTGGCCGCTGGGCCCCGGGCAGAGGGCTCTAGCGCGGAGTACGAGCTGCTCGTAGAGACGATCTACGAGGGTTACCTGCTGCACTACAACGTCCCGCGTGTCATGCGCACGCACGAAGCCGACCTTGGCCTGCTCGCAGGCGACCGGCTGTACGCCCTGGGCCTCGCGCGTCTGGTGCGTCTAGGAGATATCGAGGGCGTCGCTGAGCTTGCCGACGTGATCACGCTGTGCGCGCTGGCCCATGGCGGCGGCCAGCCCGAGCTGGCGGCTGGGATCTGGATGGCTGGCGCGCGCGCGGTGGGCTGGGGCGCCAGTCCCGAGCACGAGCAGGCCAAGGCTCTTGTGCGGGCCGGCTCGCCCGATGCCCTGACGGCGCTGCACGCTATCGCCTGAGTCGTGAGCCCCTCGGGGCTCACGACTCAATATCTGCCGGGATTGAGGCGGCCGTTCCGCGGCGTGCTGCACCACCCACGATGCTTGACGTGCCACCCCCGCGATGCTTGACGTGCCACCAGCACGCCTACGCATCGCGTGCGGCGCAGCCCATCCACGGTCCGACCCCCGCAACCCACCATCTATCGAATCGTGAGCCCTTAGGAGCCCAGGAGCGCGCTCTACTCGATATTGTTTCGGCCGTGTCCGACAAGCACAACCAGCACAAGTCTCGCTACACGACCGATCGACAGATCCCTGGAGCGTTTGAGGGCGAGACCGTCACGCGCCGACGTTTCATGACGATCGGCTCACAAGCCGCCGGTGGCGTTGCCGCCGCATCGTTTCTACTCCCCGCGCTCGGTTTCGCGATCGGCCCGATCTTCAAGGAAGCCCCCCATACCTGGGAGACGGTCGGTCCGACCGACATGTTCCCTGACAACAACTACATCCCCACGGTGATCACGCTCACCCCCGGGATCGGCGAGGCGGGCAAGGCCACCGTGTACGTGCGTAAGCGCAACCCCTTGCTCGACACCGACAAGGCCGACAAGGACACCCAATTCATCGCGATCACCTCGCGCTGCGCCCACCTCGGCTGTCCCGTACGCTGGGTTGACGCCGCCGAGCGCTTCATCTGCCCCTGTCACGGCGGTGTCTATGACCTGCTCGGTCGCCGCGTGGGTGGGCCCCCGGTGCGTCCGCTCGACCGCTTCTACACGCGTGTCGTAAACGGCTACGTGCAGATCGGGTCGCGCTATAGCGTCAATAGCGAGCTCGAGCGCTTCTCACCTCGCGATCCTGGTGAGCCGATCGACGGTCTCGGTCAGTACATGTACCCGTCGCGCCCATCGGAGCGGAGGTAACCGGCGATGCCCAAGTTGCCACCGCCGCCAATGCCTTCGGCCTTGAAGGCTCCACCACCGCGCCCTGGCGATCCGGATCGCAAGCTAGGCCCAGCCGACCACGCCAAGGAGGCCGGAGCCAGCGTCGTCGACTGGGTCGACGAGCGCACCTCGCTCAGCGGCGCGGCTCGCTGGATGATGTTCCGCAAGGTGCCCAAGGGCACCAACTGGTTCTACACGCTTGGCTCAGCCACGATGTTCGCGTTCCTCTCGCAGGCCGTCACCGGCGTGTTCCTGGCGATGTACTACCGCCCAGACCCGTCTGGCGGGGCCTACGAATCGATCCGCCACGTCACCAACGAAGTGTTCCTCGGACAGTTCGTGCGCGGCATGCACAAGTGGGGGTCGAGCGTGATGGTGATCCTCGTGTTCCTGCACATGGGCCGCACGTTCTTCTTCGGCGCCTACAAGTACCCGCGCGAGCTCAACTGGGTGATCGGCGTAGTGCTGCTGATCCTCACGATGACGATGTCGTTCACCGGCTACCTGCTGCCGTTCGACCAGCGCGCCTACTGGGCGACGATCGTGGGCGTCAACATCAACGGCACCGGTCCGCTGGTCGGCCCTTACCTGAGCGACTTCCTGCGCGGTGGCGGCGAATTCGGCGCCACCACCCTGTCGCGCTTCTATGCGATCCACATGCTGCTCGTGCCTGGTCTGCTGGCGGCGCTGATCGGCGCGCACCTGTATCTCGTCGCGAAGCTCGGCACCACCGCTCCTCCATGGATAAAAGCCGAGAAGAACCCTGAGCTGCGCAAGGCCGACGCATGAACAAGCGCGAGAAGGAGGAGTACCTCCGCGAGTACGCGATCCTGAAGAGTCAGGGCAAGCCGTTCTTCCCCTATGCGGTCATGAAGGACTCGCTGATGGCCTGCGTGGTGATGGCGGTCATCATCGGTATGTCGCTGCTGTTCGGCGCCGAGCTTGGTTCCAAGGCCAACCCCACGACCACCACCTACGTGCCGCGCCCGGAGTGGTATTTCTTCTTCCTGTTCGAGGTCCTGCGCGTGATCAAGCCGCCGAGCCTCGTGCCGCTGGCGACGATCGGCGTCCCGACGATCGGCATGATCCTGCTGTTCCTGCTGCCGTTCTACGACCGCGGTCCGGAGCGCCGGCCGGAGCGCCGGCCGGTCGCCACGTTCACCGGCATCTTCGTGATCGGAGCGATGGCGTTGCTCACCTACCAAGGCGCCAACGCCGGCTCGCCCACCGTCATCGAAATGCCCACCCCAGCCTCGATCAAGCAGGCGGGCGGGAAGACACTGGCCCAGTACGAAGCCGGCAAGGAGGTGGTCGCCCAGTCGGGCTGCCTGGCCTGTCACAAAATTGGCGACAACGGCAATTCAGGCCCTGGCCCGGACCTGACCCACATTGGCTCGCGCCTGCCGGAGTTCGGGATCGCTCGTACGCTTGTCAACCCCACAGCTCCGATGCCTTCGTTCAAGAACTTGCCGCCGAAGAAGTTCGATGCGGCGATCTTCTTCCTCTCGCAGTTGAAGTAACCGGCGCATGACCGCCCAGGCTGACGCGACCGCTGGACGGTTGGAGGCGGGACAGGTGCGGGCCATGTTCGACCGCGTGTCGGCCGTCTATGACCCGCTGAATACGCTGATGACAGCAGGTCTACATCATCACTGGCGCACGCGTGCGGTCGATCTCGCGGGTGTGCGCCCAGGTAGTCGAGTGCTCGATGTCGCCACCGGTACCGGCGACCTTGCGATCGAGCTTGTCCGACGTGTCAGCCCGGGCGGCGAGGTGGTCGGCAGCGACTTCTCCGAGGGGATGCTGCGCCGCGCGCGCATCAAGGGGGCGCGAATGGCTGGCTTGAGCTTCGAGTGGGGCGATGCGCTGCAGCTTCCATACGACGAGGACTCCTTCGACGCGGCGACGGTCGGCTTTGGTGCTCGCAACTTCTCAGATCTGCAAAGCGGTCTTGCCGAGATGGCGAGAGTCGTACGGCCCGGCGGCCGTGTCGTAGTGCTCGACTTCACGACGCCAACTCGCCCCCCTCTGTCGCTGTTCTACCGGGTGTGGTTCGACCGCGTCGTGCCGCTGCTCGGCCGACTGACAGCGCCGCTGGCTGCGCTGGCACCTAAATCCGATGCCGCCGCCAAGTCGACTATCGCCGAGGCATACACATACCTCCCCAACTCGGTTAAGCGCTTCGGCACGCCCCGCGATCTGGCAGCCACGATGGAGCGTGCGGGGATGGTCGACATCCATTATCTGATCACGGCAGGCGGCATTGTGACCATCCACGCCGCTACCGTCCCTGGGAATGGGACAACATGAGAACAGTCCTCGAGCCGTGAGCCTGCGCACCGGTGGAGGCGTCATGTGGGAGCGCCGATGCAGACCGAGGGGGCGTCGATCGGGATGGAGCAGGCATCGATGACCGCGTTGGATGCTGGCACGAACACAGCCGCCGATGTGGAGGCCGTCGATGAGATCATGCGCCGCGGCGGAGGGGAGCTGCGGGAGCGGATGGTTCGCGTTGAGGCTTACCTGAAGCACGTCACGGCTGAGTCGGGCATGCCGCTTGCTACGCATGCCACCGCCACGATCCTCGCCGGCGGCAAGCGTCTGCGGCCACTGCTCGTGATGCTCGCGGCGGAATCCGCCGGCGGCCCCATCGAAGGGCCAGAGGGCGAGCAGATTCTGCTGCGCGCAGCCGTCGCCGTCGAGCTCGTACATTCGGCCACGCTCGTGCACGACGATCTGATCGATGGGGCCGAGCTGCGCCGTGGACGGCCGACGGTTGCCGCTGTCGCGGGTCGCGAGGCGGCGATCGCCACGGGCGATCTGCTTTTCTCGCGAGCGTTTGCTGAGCTGGCTCGCAACCGCGACCCCGAGCAGTTGCGTGCCCTCTCCGACGCGAGCTCGTCGCTCGCCGCCGGCGAGCTGCTTCAGCGCGAGGATGCCTACGTAGCGGACGTTCCCGTCGAGCGCTATCTGGAGCGCTGCCGCCTGAAGACGGCGGCGCTGTTCGAGGCAGCCTGTCGCCTTGGAGCGCTGGCGGCGGTAGACGGCACAGCCGAGCTTGCCGCAGCCCTGGGCCGGTTTGCGGATCAGATCGGGCTGGCCTTCCAGCTGCTCGACGACGTGCTGGACGTCTCCGGTCCGGCGGAGCGGACTGGCAAGGCGCGTGGCACGGACCTGCTCGACGGTACAGTCACGCTGCCGCTGATCCTGGCGCGCCAGCGCGACGAGCAAATAGCCTCGCTAGATCTCGCCACGCTTGCCGGTCCAACGGATGCCGAGAGGCTGTGCGAGCAGATCGTCGCGACCGGAGCGCTAGAGACGTCACGCTCACGTGCGCTTTCGATTGTGGCCGAGGCCAAGACAATGTTGCCATCTGCGCCACCAGGCCGCTATGACCTGCTGGAGCTGGTCGCAGATGCCGTGGTCGAGCGCTACTGCTGACTAAAAGTCGCTGGGGCCGATCAGGTCGAGCTGTAGGGCACGCGAGAAGACCTCGATCTCCTCGACCATGTTTGCGTGCGTAAGCCGCTTGAGGTCGCTGAGCAGAGCGCCTGTCGCTCTGTCGAGCTCCTCATCGAGGCGTTCGACCAGCGCCTGAGCGAATACGCCGTCGTGCACCAAGTCGCAATCGGGACAGCGCATCAGGATGTACCAGCGACCTGGGGACTCCTCGCTCCACTCGAGTGGGCTCACAAGTCCGCCGGCGCACCTTGGGCAGACGTGAAGCGCCTCGCCGGGAGCGCTCGTCGGGGAGCTGGCGCTCCAGGGCACGTGCGCCACCGGCGTATCGCTGCCAGCCTGCGGTGGCGGAGGCGTTTGTAGGGCTCCATCGTCGCGCTCGCGGTTGCTATCGAGGTAGACGACCTCGATCTGGCGGCCTCCAGGGAGCTGTACGTGATGGTGCGTGTGGTGGTCGTTGTCTTCGTGCATCTTCTCTCTGTCGCTCTCATCGACCCTTGGGCAGCTGGCCTTTAGAGCGCTTGTGGAGATATTCCGCAGATCGCTCGCGGTTATGCACGGATCGCGTCTAGAACGTGTTTCAAAAAGGTCGGTACGTCCCAGGCGTCCCTGGACGCGGCGCTGGATCGCCACGTGAGGTCTTGCGCGTACCACCAGTACGCGCTGCGACACCCCGCGACGACCAGCTTGATCCATGAAGACCTGGGACGCACCGCCTATTTTAAACACGTTCTAAGAGCCTTTGAGATCGAGGCGGGGCGTCTTGGTAGAGCCGTCCGGCTGGAGTGCGAGTGTGACTGTGGTCCTCGATATCGCTCGCAGTGCCCCGACTCGGTGGTAGCTTCAGCTAGGTATGGCAACAGCGATCCGCACGGTTGGCCACGAGGAGCGGCTAAGCATCGTCGATCACCTCGAAGAGCTGCGAACCCGTTTGATCGTGAGCGGGGTCGCGTTCGCGATCGTGTTCGGCCTGTGCTTTTGGCAGAACCATGCGCTGCTCAAATTCATCAATCGGCCGTTGCACAAGCAGACCGAGCAGCAGGTGCTGCGCGGGGAAGGGCCGGCGGGAGCAACCTGGCTGGCGCAGAAGGGGGTGCTCGAAGTCGCCAAGGACACGCAAAGGGCATTGGGCGTTCTCAGTGCGCCGGCCAGCGGGCTGCCGGCCGCGACCAGGCGGCAGCTGGCCGGCACGATAGGCAAGCTGGAAGCGGACGTCGCGAAGATCCCGCGTAGCCCGAGCGGGATCGATCCGACGACGTTGGGGCCTGGGGAACCGCTTACCGCCACATTGACCGTCACTCTCTACTTCTCGCTTGTGATTGCGCTGCCGCTGATCCTGTTCGAGCTCTACGGCTTTCTGATGCCAGCGTTCAGCCCCCAAGAGAGACGCGTGGTGATGCCGCTACTTGTCTCTGTCCCGTTTTTGTTTGCGATCGGGGCCGCATTTGGCTATCTCGTCGTACTTCCCACGGCGGTGCACTTCCTGCAGAACTTCAACGCCAGCCAGTTCAACGTGATGGTGCAGGCCAACCAGTACTACAAGTTTGCCGCAACTGTGCTGCTTGCAATGGGCCTCGCCTTCCAGGCGCCGGTGGTCATTCTCGGCGCCGTGCGGGCAGGCCTGGTCACCCCCCGCCAGCTTCGCCGCCATCGTCGCTACGCGCTGCTGCTGTGCGCGGCGGTTGCCGCATTCCTGCCTGGCGACGCGTTTACGCTCGTGCTCGAGACGGTTCCGCTGTATTTGCTCTACGAGGCGAGTATCCTGATTGCGTCAGTTGCTGCGCGGCGGGAGACGGCGCGGGCGACGGCAGCAGGGGCAGGAGACCCACCGCAGGACCCACCGCCTTCGGCGGGTTCGTCGGGAGCGCCTGACCGCTCGACGCCGCCGCCAAGCGAGAGCCCCGGAGACACCCAAGCGCCCGCCACAACCGATCCACCAAAAACCAGTGCACAAGAGATGATCGACCACATAGATCCAGAGCTGTCCAACTGATGCTTTTCGAGCTTATACACCGGGAGCCGTCTACCTGATGCTTTTCGACCTAAGAGCACGCGGCCGTCGCCGCACAGTGCAGGTTGTCTACGTCGGCCTTGTGCTGCTCTTCCTCGTTGGCTTTCTTGCGCTCGGGGTGGGCGTGGGTGGCGGAGGCGGTAGTCCGCTCGAAGCGATATTCGGAAGCAAAGAAGGGACGGCCAGCTCCAGCTACGCCAAGCAGGTCTCCGAAGCCGAAAAGCGCACGAAGGCTCATCCCAATGAAGCGTATGCCTGGGCGAAGCTCGCCGAAGCTCTCTTTCACAACGCCAACGGCAGCGAATTCTACGACGAAGAAAAGCAGCGGTTCACCGCCAAGGGCAAGGAACAGCTGACCAAGGTGGTCAACGCGTGGAATCGCTACGTGGCGCTCAAACCGGCCAACCCCCCGCTCACGATCGCGGATGACATGGTCAGGGTGTTTGGCGAAGAAGGTCTCAACCAGCCCGCCGAAGCCGTTGTCGCTCTCCAGCTTGTGATTCCGACTAAGCCGCCGACCGCGGCGCTGTTTGGCGATCTGGCTAGGTACGCCTACCAAGCGAAAAACGTGAGCATCGGCGATCTTGCCGCGCAAAAGACCATCAGCCTGACTCCAGCCGCGCAGCGCAAGCAAGTGGAAGCTGAGCTCCAACAGCTCAAGAGCAACCCAACCGGCAACCCCGCCAATGAACAGTTCACGGGGACAACCAACGGGAAGGTCTATACCGTCAAAGTGGGCGCGAAAGGCGCTGGCACGATCTTGAAAACCAGTCCTGCTCCCGCCACGACCAAGGCGCCTACCACGACGAAGGCGCCTACCACGACGACGACGAAATAGCGAGCCTGGGCGCTGGTGTGGCCACCGAGCAGGAGACTCCGCCCTATACGGCTCGCCTGCTGATCGACTGCGCCGATCAGCCTGGAATCGTGGCGTCTGTCTCCGGCTTCCTGTTCGAGCAGGGTGCCAACATCGTCTCCTCCCACCAGTACTCCTCCGATCCAACCGGGGGTCGCTTCTACCTACGCACCGAGTTCTTCCTCGATGGCTTGGCCGAGGACCGCGAGCGCTTCCGAGCGAACTTCGACGCCAAGGTCGCGCAGCGCTTTGCGATGGAGTGGAAGATCCGCTATTGGGGCGAGCGCCAGCGCGTGGCGGTACTCGTCTCGCGCTATGACCACTGCCTGATGGACCTGCTCTGGCGCTGGCGGCGGGGCGAGCTCGACGCGGATGTCGTCGCAGTGATCTCAAACCATCCGGACCTGGCCGAGGAGGCGAGGGGCGCTGGTGTCCCCTTCCATCACGTGCCGGTCACCAAGGACACCAAAGAGCAAGCGGAGGAGCAGATGCTGGAGCTTCTTCGTGACCAGGTTGATCTTGTCGTGCTCGCTCGCTATATGCAGATTCTCAGTGGCGACTTCCTGGATCGTGTGGGCGTGCCCGTGATCAACATCCACCACTCGTTCCTGCCGGCTTTCGCAGGCGCCAACCCATATCGTCGTGCGCGCGAACACGGCGTCAAGCTGATCGGCGCCACGGCTCACTACGTGACGGCGGAGCTCGACGGCGGCCCCATCATCGAGCAGGACGTCGCGCGCGTCGACCACCGCCAAAGTGTGGGTGGCCTGGAGGAGATCGGCCGCGACATCGAGCGTCTGGTGCTCTCGCGTGCCGTCTCTTTGCACCTGGAGGATCGAGTGATCGCCGACGGTGGTCGCACGATCGTGTTCTGAGGGGCCGGCGCGAGGAGGGACTTGCCTTCAGGGTCGGCGATGCTCGGCTAGAATCCTGGCGACACCGGCCCGTCAGGGCTGGCGCCCTCGCGGGCCGTTAGCTCAATTGGCAGAGCAGGGGCCTCTTAAGCCCAAGGTTGTTGGTTCGATTCCAACACGGCCCATTCGGGCGATTCCGGAGTCTGTTACGGAGTCGCCCGGTGTCCAGAATCCGCTTGGTTGCAGGGGATTCTCAGAGGTCCGCAGGTGTTGCGGGGTTCGCGGGTGCGATCGGGGCGGGAGTCCCCACCGCACAAGGCTGGTGTTACGGGGTTCGCTGCGGCCCGTTTGTGCGTGTAGGCGCCCGGGGTTGCGCCTACACGAGGACTGGTGTGGCGCCAGGCGGTCATAACCCTCTGACCGTCCGGCCAACGAGCTTGAGACTGCCGGTCAGGCTGCGAGCGAGTCGGGCTGGTTCGGCGCCGAGTCGTCTTGGAGCACGACCTTGGGAGTCCCGAGCGCTCCGAAGATGCGCTCCAGTTCGGCCTCGCCCTTCCTGAGTTGGATCGGGTCCGGACCGGGGTTGGGTGACTCTGTTGTGGCGGGGCGCAGCAGGTCGAGCTGTTCGGCGACTTCCTGGGTGGGCTCGTAGAGCCCTTCGGCGTGGATGAAGCGGGTGGCGGTGATCGTGAGTAGACCCCACTGAATGAGCCAGTCCAGCGTCGTCTCGCACTTGGTGCGCAGCTTGTTCTGCCTAGTGCCGCCGAGGCCGAGGTGCTTGAGCTGTGCGTTGACGCTCTCAACGCCGTTACGACGCAGCAGTAGCGCTGCTCGCAGCTGACTCATGGGGCTATCTCCGTGGCGCGGCAGGAAGCAGTGTCCGCGCGGGTCGTCGAGGAAGCGTTGCGTGACATCCTCGCAGCGACCTGTGGGACAACGCCAGCGACGCCTAGCCCCGGTGATGTCCATCGGCGTACCACGGGGAATGTTCTGCTTGATGCGCTGGGCGAGCGTCGGGTAGCCGTCGGTGTGGCGGAAGATCATCGGCCCGTGCTTGCAGTTGGGGAGGCTGTTGCCGTTCCTCATGCGCTGACCATGCGACGCAAACACGGGATGGATCGACCAGCAACGCTCCAGATCGATATGGAACTGCACCGCGTGGTCGTAGTCGGCGTCGCCGACGAGATAGCTCATCGGGCAGTCGGGCCAGAGCTCGAACAGCATTGCGATCAGCGAGCTGGCTGCCTTGCGCTCATCTACGGTGGCGGGGAACATGCCCCATACGAGGGGCAAGGTGCTGGCGAGGTCGCTGATCAACACCAGCTTGTAGCCGGTCCAGGACTTGAACGGCTGACCGTCTTCGTTGACGTATCGCACGAAGTCAGCGCGCGGCGCCTGTGAGCCGACCAGTAGCGCGCGCATGATCCGATCGACGGGCTTGCGTTGCTGGAAGTGCCCCGGGACGTCGGTCCCGTCAACGACACCCACCTCGCCGATCCGGGTTGGCATCCGACCTGGACGGTCAGGTTGTCTCTGGGCGAGTCGTCGCATCAGTTCGACGTTGACGACGCAGGTCAGCTCCGATGGGGTGCGTTGATAGATCCCTTTCACGTTGTCGTAGAGGCTCGACTCGGGCTTGGCGACAGGGTGTCCGAGCGCGAACCCGGCGAGAGCGTTCCCGTCGAGCAGTTGCCGCGCGGCGCGTATCTGCGGACGAGAGAGGCCGCTTGCCATCATCATCAGCACGGCGATGGCGCAGCTGTAGTCGGTGTGTGGGCCGGTGTCGGCGTAGCGTTCCAGCGCTGCGGATAGCCCACGCATCGCAGGCAGGCGGGTGATCGCTGCGATCTCCACCATGCGGTGTATGAGACGCCGATCCGGGGCGGTAAGCGTGGGCGCGAGTTGCTCGATCTTGCGCAGCAGTTCGGGCCCGCCGTTCGCGAGCACTGTCTTGAGTTGTTCGTGTGCCATGCGGTGGGCCTCGGCTTCGCTGAGCCCCGGGTCTTGGCGCATGATGTCCAGTGTCTTGAGGTGCAGGAATTCGCGTGTGCGCTGGGGGCGCTGCGTTGTGCCCGGAGTGCGTTTGGGGCCTCGTGATCTACGAACGTCTGTCATTGGCTTGCTCCTTCAAAGCGTTATTGGTGTGCGAGCGGCGTCGAACCACCTGAGTTCGCGCTTCGTAACTGGCTGCGACGTGCGGCTTCGCGGCACTCATCCGCCGGCTGTAGTCGCAGCTAGATGCCCGGCGTCGGATGACGACAGTCGACGCCGGTAGTGCGCGATGCACTGGTCCAAACGAGCTGCTCACGAGGGGCCGCGAGGGAGCACAGCATCGGCCTCGCGTGCTACGTTCGCTGTGCCATAGGGGGTTTCTCAAAGCGTTTCCTCCTCTTGGTAACGAGCCCCCGGGTCATCACACCCGGGGGCTCACTCTTAAGGTTCTTGATCAGGCGTGATCACCGTCCTGTGGCGCCGGATTTGCAGCCTCTTCAATGGGACGGACATGCGGGGCAATCTGAAAGCGAGTGTCCCGGCCCCGCCCATACTTGATGACCCACGGTGGATCAGAAGCGGCCATCCTTTCGAGGAAGGTGATCGCCATGTGCGACTTCAGCACCAGGATCTCCGTCCGCTTAAGCTCGGCGTCAATTCCGGGCGCGCTCCATCTCAAGTCCCGCGTGATCCACATCACCCCAAGCATCACCTCCTTCTGTCCCGTCGGGTCGTCCCTGCGTGGCATCGCGAATCTGGGGAGATCCTCACGGGTCAGACCGTCTGGGAGACGAGGCGCGGCTCCGGTCGTACCCCGAGCCGGCGACGCGCGACCCTTTGCGGGTGGTGACCGCCGGCCAGAAGCTCTCTTGGTGGCAGTGGTCTCGCTTCGGTGGCCGTCATCGGCCAGCTCTCGGAGAGCATTAGCCTGAAATTGCTGCCACCGAGCCTCGCCTTCGCGTTCGTCGGCGGCGGCGAGCAGATCTTTTGGGGACATGCTCGCTAGTTCTCTTAGCTGCTCTTGTGACAGTGTTGGAAAGATAGGCATCGTCGCAGCCTAGTCGATTACACGGACATGCGCGTTCGCAGGAATGAGCTTCTTCGCAGGTAGCTGCGAAGAAAGACGCCGTCGCTGCGACATAACTGTACACGGAGGGTGTCAACGAGGCCGAAGATTCAAACAGCGAAACTAGACTTGGTACACCCTGAGGTGGCGATGGGGATCGAGTTGCCCAACGGGCACCTGTGGCCTGACGGCGAGGCTCCGATGGTTTCGCCGTTCAGGAGCGAGCCGGTTCCAAGAAGCCGCTAAGGGGGGCCAAGAAGGACCTAGTGCTTGGGCTGATGCTCGACGCCGATCAACAACTCACTTGCAGGTACTCCCAGCCCATAAGCGAGCTTGACGACAACCTTCACACCCGGATCGCGTCGTAGAGTCTCGATTCGGGCGACGTCTGTTAGGTGCAGCCCAGCTTGTTCAGCGAGTCTTTCCTGCGTCAGCCCGCGTTTGTGACGTAGACGCCTAATGTTCTCGGCGAATGCTTGTAGAGGCTCCACGCGTGGAGCCTCTAGGCCTATCGGCCATACGTCCATGGCCGATTAGCCATAAGATGCCGCCTTTCTAACCCCAGGACCGAAAGGCCGCTCAATCGTGCCGAATATGCCTGCTCGAAAGCTATCCGCCATAGGATGAGGCAGCGCTCTGCTGAGGTAGGTGCATACGAGTGAGCTGCGCGGGGGTCGCTTTAGCTCCGTCAATCAGCGCAGTACGCGTCACGCTCGTCGAGGCTCTGCGGGTGCGGCGAGCTGAGATCGAGGAGATCATCTTTACGGTCGTCAGAAGCATCGCTGACAGTTCTGATGAGACCGATGTCGATTACGTAGCTGGGTTGCAGGCGACAGTAAGCGCGATCGTGGCTTACGGGCTGGCTGGCATTGAGCAGGGAGGAGACTGGTCAGCTCCGATTCCGTCAGTGGCAGTCGAGCAGGTGCATCGCGCAGCCCGCAGTGGGGTGGGACTCCAGACGGTGCTCCGGTGTTATGCCGCCGGCCATAGGCATCTCGGCCGGTTTGTCATGGCTGAGGGAGATCGCTTCCCGCCTCAAGCGCTGCACGACATCCTGGACTTCCAGGCATTACTCCTGGAAACGTTGATGGAGCGGGTGTCTGCCGAGTACCAGTGCGAGGTGCAGCGCACATCCAGAACACCGGAGCAGCGACGCTCAGAACTCGTGCGGGGCTTGCTCGCTAACGAGCTTGCCGATAGCAATGGTCTGGAGTACCAGCTCAACGACGCATGGCACCTTGGCATGATCGCCACAGGCGCTGGGGCCGAGGCAGCCGTCCAGGGTCTACTGACGGCGGGCATTGGCCGCGAGCTCTTGACCATGCGCTGTAGCGAGCAGACCGTGTGGGCGTGGCTGGGCAGTACTCGAGTGGTAACGAGCGCAGAGGCAGTACGGCTTGCCTCGGCGATGCTGCCCGACGGTGTGGAGTTTGCGATTGGAGAGCCAGCACAAGGCGTGAAGGGCTGGCGCCTTACCCACCGCCAAGCCCAGGCGGCACGCCGAGTTGCAATACGGAGCCCACAAAGGATCACACGATATGCCGACGTCGGGCTTCAGGCTGAATTGCTTCGAGACGAGGCGATGTCTAGTTCGCTGGTTCATATCTGGTTGTCGCCGCTCAATGAGGCGAAGGACGGTGGTACCACCCTGCGCAAAACACTGCGGGCTTACCTAAACGCTGGATGCAACACAAAGACGGCGGCATTTGAGTTGGGGATCACTCGACACACGGTCGAAAGACACATCAACGAGATCGAGGCTAGGCTCGGTCGTTTGCCGCGCACCTGTCTAGCTGACCTCGACGTAACGTTGCGGCTGGAGGAACTCGGCGTCGATCGTGGCCTCCCACCTTCCGGCTGAAATCTTTGGGTGTAGTTTCGGCTTGGGCCGACTTTCGGCCCCTGATGCTCTGCTCGGTGTGGCAGGGTCGGATTGCTGCTGAGGTGAGGCTCAGCTCACGGCAAGCATTTCGTCGCTGCGACGGTTCTGCGGGTTCATCCTGATGTTGTGCCAGCTGGCGTAAGTGCGTCGGGGCAATCCTAAATGCAGCGAGGGCGTCGGCCGTGACCGTCGAACCCACGCGTTCAAATCGATGGCGCCCCTCGATTCGGGTGCGACGACGTGGGCCAGAATGCAACAGTGCGCCGCGCGCGATGGGCCATATTGGCCTAGCGCCGATCAAGCGTGAGCAAATACAAATTGTGAGCGCTCTCCGGGGACCTCTCGGCCAGTGCCTTCAACCTCACACAAGGAGGTTGGAGTGATGTCGAGTGGCGACTGGGAGGCTTCGGATGCGATCTGGGACAGGCAGCATGAGGTTGCGGGCTGGGGAGCGCGAGGCAAGACTCATGGAACGTGTTCGGGCCGCTTCACGGCGTCGTCGAGTCGCTTCCGTGCTGGCTGCGCTCGTCGCCTTGGTTGCTGTGGCTACTGCTGTCGGTGCTGTCCCGGCTCAGGCGGAACCGATGCCCAACGGAGTGCCGGGCAGCTGGGCACTGGCCCTCAACGAAGAATTCACCGCCAACGGCCTCAACAAAGCCCTGTGGACGCCGGAATGGCCGGCTGGCGCGATGTCGGGGGAGTGCACCTCGCCAAGCCTCGTGTCCCAACCGGGCAATGGGTACCTGTATCTACAGGTACGGGCGCAGGAAAGCACGTGCAGTGGCATTAAAAATGCGGACACGGGCTCGTTGATCGAGTCGAATCCTGCGGACGGGCAGCCTGGGCACAGCGGCTTCCAGTACTCCTACGGGTATGTGGAATGGCGTGCGTGGATTCCCGGGGTTGCACCCAAAGGTTTGGCCTGTCCAAAAGGCGGGTGCTTGCCGGACTGGCCAGGACTCTGGAGCCTGTCGAACACAAACTCGAACGAGATCGACACCATGGAGGGGCTCAATGCTCTCGGGGAAGAGTGTTACCACATTCACCCGCCCCCAGGAAGTGAAGGCCCTGGTGGCTGTCTGTCTGGCGAATACGCCGGCGCCTGGCACACCTTTGGCTCTGAGTGGGAACCAGGCGTCGTGAAGGTTTTCTACGACGGCGCTCAGGTGGGCGAAGTCAAACAGGCGGGAATCAATGGAACGCCGCAGTACCTCCTCATGGACATGGTGCCCCCAGGCGTCAAACAACCGCTGGTCGTCCCCGATGAAATGACCGTTGACTACGTTCGCGTCTGGCAACACCCGGCACCGCCGCCGACGGTGAGCACCGGCTCGGCTACAAGCGTGCAGCCGGCCCAAGCCACCTTGAATGGCACCATGAACCCAAACGGGGTGGACACCCACTACTACTTCCAGTACGGCACAACAACGTCATATGGTTCCGCGACTTCTCCAGTCGACGCTGGGTCGGGCACGAGTTCAGTGCCTGCGAGCGTCACAGTAACTGGCTTGAACCCGGACGTGACCTACCACTATCGTCTTGTCGCAAGCAGGTCGGGGGAAACCCCCATCTACGGAGGTGACCAAACCCTCGCGACCCTCATGGCACCGTTGCCGGTTGTTGTGCATGAAGCTGGCCATAACGAATATGCGGTGTTCTACCAGGGCAGCAATGGTGCGTTGTGGCAGGAGTCTTTCAACGGGTCAACATGGAGTAACTACGATATCGGTGCGTCGATGGCACCGGGTGCATCACCGGTCGTGATACATGAAGCTGGCCACAACGAATACGCAGTGTTCTATGAGGGCAGTAACGGTGCGTTGTGGCAGGAGTCTTTCAACGGGTCAACATGGAGTAACTACGATATCGGTGCGTCGATGGCACCGGGTGCATCACCGGTCGTGATACATGAAGCTGGCCACAACGAATACGCAGTGTTCTATGAGGGCAGTAACGGTGCGTTGTGGCAGGAGTCTTTCAACGGGTCAACATGGAGTAACTACGATATCGGTGCGTCGATGGCACCGGGTGCATCACCGGTCGTGATACATGAAGCTGGCCACAACGAATACGCAGTGTTCTATGAGGGCAGTAACGGTGCGTTGTGGCAGGAGTCTTTCAACGGGTCAACATGGAGTAACTACGATATCGGTGCGTCGATGGCACCGGGTGCATCACCGGTCGTGATACATGAAGCTGGCCACAACGAATACGCAGTGTTCTATGAGGGCAGTAACGGTGCGTTGTGGCAGGAGTCTTTCAACGGGTCAACATGGAGTAACTACGATATCGGTGCGTCGATGGCACCGGGTGCATCACCGGTCGTGATACATGAAGCTGGCCACAACGAATACGCAGTGTTCTATGAGGGCAGTAACGGTGCGTTGTGGCAGGAGTCTTTCAACGGGTCAACATGGAGTAACTACGATATCGGTGCGTCGATGGCACCGGGTGCATCACCGGTCGTGATACATGAAGCTGGCCACAACGAATACGCAGTGTTCTATGAGGGCAGTAACGGTGCGTTGTGGCAGGAGTCTTTCAACGGGTCAACATGGAGTAACTACGATATCGGTGCGTCGATGGCACCATGACCGTCGTGGGCACCTACAGGGGCCCTTGGAGAGTGGCTGAGAAGGCTCTTGATAGGCAAACGGCCTCGACACTGAGCTTGGCGGGCGATCTGACCCTTAAGCTCGCTGACGGCCAGCGGGTCTGACCGTCATTGTTTTGCGCTCCTCGTCTCCGACGTGACCTGATAGCGGAGCGTGTGGCTTGGCGCCAGCGCTCTCGCGTACGGTCCACCGCACCACTTAGTATTCAACCAACCTTTCGACCAGCCAGGAGCAAATGACTCTTGGCTCTCACACGTAGGAGCAACTGGTGCTCAACCGCAACGAACACTTCACTTCTCCCATGCTGACCTGGCTAGAGCGACGCCCCTGGAACGTCACGGACCTCCCGAGCCCCGTGCGCGATGCCCCGACGATGATTAGCTTGGATGAAAGGGCTCTCCTCTATCACCTGGCGCGAGAGCGATACGCACGGTTAGGTAGGATCGTGGATGCCGGGTGTTTTTTGGGGGGCTCTACCATCGCGTTCGCACAGGGCTTGCTGGACCGTGAGCCGCCATATCGGGAGCGCCTGATTCACACTTTTGACCTTTTCATACTCGACGAGGGGTCTTATCGACCGTATGCGTCGCAGCTCGACGGATTGCAGCCGGGTGATTCGCTGTGGTCGACCTTTAAGGCTCTGCTTGGGGATCGTCTAGAGCTTGTAAATGTAAAAGAAGGGGACATTCGCTACAAGGACTGGCCCTATGGGCCTATTGAGGTCCTATTCATTGATTTGGCCAAGGACTGGTCAATAAATGATCATGTGGCACGGTTGTTTTTCCCTTCGCTCATCCCCGGCCAAAGTGTGGTGATTCAGCAGGACTATGTCCACGAGTGGACGCCGTGGCTGCACATTACTATGGAGCTTTTGGGCGACGCGTTTATGTATTGCGGAAGCGTGCCATATTCGTCTGGGCTTTTCGTGCCCCGCCGGAAGATTCGGGCAGAGGAGTTGCCGGCCAACCTCTTCGCTGACGTGCCACACGACGAGAAGCTCACTCTTTTCGATCGCTCGGCTCAGCGATTTGACGGTGAAGACAGGGGAGTGGTCGAATGCGCTCGGGCTTACCTTCTGTATGAGATCGGGCGACCGGATGCGGCGCGGACGCACCTTGATGAGGTAGAGAGGACCTACCAGGGTGCTCGAATCGAGGCAATTCTGCCGGCCATGCGTAATGTATTCGTGTCGCCACGTCCTCAGTAGTAGCCAAAGACGCGATTGGCAAAGACGCCCGCGTGCCCTTATCCCCTAGAGTTGACCCGGTGAACGAACAACCCATGTCGCTCTTCTCCTGCGAGTTTCAGGCAGTTCACCGCTTCCTCAACCCCTGGATAATCTGGGTGGCCGAAGTCGTCGAACACCACGATGGATCCCTCTGTGAGCGCTGGACGCCACGCTTCAACCTCATTTATGGTGCTGTCCCGAGCGTGCTCGCTGTCGATGTACAGCAGCTCAACCTTCCCGAGGTTTCGTGGTCCCTCATCGCCTGAGGCGCTCACGAACGTAAGCCGCTGCCGTGCTCCTTGACCAGCCAGCTGCAAATACAGCTCACGTTCAGGTCGCTCGATCGGATCATAGCTCTGCACTACCCGTCCTGGATCCGCCAAGACCAGTGAGATTGTCGTCCACGCGGTCCCGGTGCCAAGCTCGACAATCCGCTGACGTCCGCGTGCGGCGTCCAATAGCACCGTTAGCTTGCGAACTCCAGTGCGGGAGACAGGGCTGAAATCATCTTCCAGTCGTTGTGCGAGTCTCCACGCACGCCATTGGAACAACGCCACCCTCAGTGGCAAAGTCCGAAGTTCGGCCAGAAACCGTGTTTCCCGTCGCAGAGTTCGAGCGTGCCCCAGCATCTATCGATCCTACACATTAACCCGTGGTGTGAGAAGCTATCGATGTCGTGGGCCACCGCCACCACGGCTGCCATCGGCGGTCGCACGTACGTAGTCGAAGCAAGCAGGAGTTGTAGCCAAGTCGCGAAGTTCATCTGAGCCTGAGATCGTTGGGAGAGCGACTGTTGAATTGGCTGGCGGTCGTCGGAATCGAGGTTGAGAAGGCGTATCTCTGGGTTCAGGATAAGTCCAGTTCATCGTCCACCCATCGTTGTGCGGCGTCTCGGGCGTGCGTCCAGCTGCCGAATAGGCGTCGCAGAGCCTTCGTGTCCGGTAGCCGCGGTTCTCCGGGTCCGTACAACCGTCCGGTGTGGCGGAGGATGCGCCGCCATTGCAGGTAGTCGCTTTGGGTGGGCCAGGCGCCGATCTCGTCGTGGCAGCGGACAATGGCGCGGATCGCGTCCTCGCGTGTATGGGGTCGGCCTGATACTGGCCGTGCCTGGTAGCTGGGCGGTGGAATGTGGCCACGCGGACGATCAAGCTCCATTGCGGCGCTCACTGCGAGCAGCCATGAGCCGTAAGCTCGGCTGAGCTGGATGCGCGAAGGCCACACCTCTCCCCTTTCCGCCCGGCTTGCACGTTCGCTCTCATATTCATCGCCAAGCGGAATGCGGGTTGGTGCTGCCGCGACAATCGAGACGAGCAGGCCCAGGCGCTGCTCGCGCAGTTCAGAGGACGACGGTGCAGCGAGCGAGTAGGCCACCAGTGACCGCAACTCCTTCAATGTGGAGTCGCTCACACCGGGCAGGATGTCGCGGATCACCCGTACGGTTTCCCCGCTCACGGTGACGCGCTCCTGCTGCGCAGGATCTCAAGGATGTACTCGAAGGGTCTTGGGGCGGCGAGCGCCGTTTCCGCGCTGCTCACTGCGATGCTCCACTTGCCGAAGCGGAGTTGGAGCACTCTCTGGCTGGGGGGGTATCCCCGAGTTTTGTTGTCGATCTGTGCTTGGCGCCAGCGTCGGTAGGTGAAGACGGTCATGTTCGGAGCGAGCTCTGCGGCGGCGGCGCACAGCCACTTGGCGATGTGCTCGTCGGGGACTCGCTGGCCCTGGCCGCGAAAGTACTCTGCGGCTGTCTTGGCCGAGATGATTCCGGCTGCCGCGAGCGCCTTCGCCCAGGACCCGAATCGGTCGCGGATGATCTTCCACTCGGGGACCGGACGCCAGACTCCGCGCCGGCGGGCGTCCTCAAGTCGAGAGGTGCGCCAACGTGTGTAGGCGCTCACGGTCAGCGGTTTGCTCTCGGTGGCACGAGCTGCGGCTTGTAGAACGGTGATGCAAGCCTCACGCGTGTACTCGCCACGATTGCCTCGTGGGCCGCGATGGCGGCGGGACTCGGGTAGGCCTGCTGCGAGCCGCGCTTGAGCGAAGGACTCGAAGCGGTTGATAAAGGTGGTGGGGCTGACCAGCAGACCGCGCCGTTTTGGATCGCTGGCACGCTGCTGGAGCGCCCACGCACGATATTCCCCGAAGGTGAAGTCGACGCGTAGCTCCTGTGCGCAGCGACGCAACTCCGCGAGCACTTCCTCATCCGACGGGCTTGGTCCCTGGCGATGCCAGCGGAACGTCGCGTGCTCGACCGACGGTGTGACGCCAGCAGCGTCCATCGCCCTAGCCCAACTGCCACCCAGACTGTTCGCCACGTATGTCGAGGACGGCAGGATCGCACGCTCTGGGTGGGACTCGCGCCAGCGCTCATAGCGGCGCTTGGACACCGTCTCCTTCGTCTCAAGCTCGCAACGACGTAGCACCTCGAGCGCGAGCCGAGCCCGCTCGCCGGCGACACTGTGAAGCCGCCCGTCGATCGCGCTAAGCAGCACTCGCCGCTCCGAGGCCGGCAGGTCGCGAACGACATCGAACAGCGCCATCGCGAGCGGATCGACTGTCCTGCGCGACTCAGGCGCCTTCTTGGTCCGTGCCAACGAGTCCATATCGCAGCGAGCATAAGCGGCTCTCGAAGCATCCAAGCCAAACCTTGGGAGAACCGGAGTGCGACCGCTTGGGAGAACCAGGAGGTCGAAATCCCCCTATCTACGGGCCAAACCGGGCCTTCTTATCGCGGGTTTGGGAGTCCCCAGCGCACCCGTTGGGAGCACCTGGCTCAGGCCCAGTCTCGACGCTCCATTTAAGCCCATAAACTCTTGGTGGGACCGAACCCCGGAATGGCCCATTCGGGCGATTCCGGAGTCTGTTACGGAGTCGCCCGGTGTCCAGAATCCGCTTGGTTGCAGGGGATTCTCAGAGGTCCGCAGGTGTTGCGGGGTTCGCGGGTGCGATCGGGGTGGGAGTCCCCACCGCACCGGGATCTGCGGAATTGCCTCGAGATCGGTAGCTTTGATTACCGCTTGACCGGGTTGTGCTCTGTGGAGCTGGACTCGCCGTCAACTACGAACCGGAGGACGGAGATGGCCGAGACTCTAACGTTGTACGTCTGTCACGGCGATGACGGCGGGCCAAAGATGCATCCGTGCCGTCGTGTGCAGGAGGCGCTACGTGGCGCGGGCATCGAGTACGAGAAAGTGATCGCCGCTCACGGCAATCCGTTCCCCTTCTTGCGTAAGGGCTCACGCGAGGAGTTGCGCAAGGCGACTGGTACGACAAAGCTACCGACGCTCAAGCTGGCCGATGGCACTGTCATAGCCAGCTCTCGTGCAATCCTCTCGTGGGTGGACCAGCAGAGATGACAAACATCAACGAGGCTGTCTTCGACGAGCCGCGCGAGCACCCTGGCTTTCGCTGTCTGCGGGCTCGTCTCAGCCGCCAGGCCGGCAGTGAGCGGCTGGGGCTCAGCTTATGGGAGGTGCCACCCGGCGAAGCGGCTTACCCCTATCACCACCACCTCACCGAGGAGGAGATCGTCCTGGTACTCGAGGGGCGGCCGAGCCTACGTACCCCCCAAGGTTGGCGTGAGCTGGCCGAGGGAGAGGTCGTCGCGTTCCTTCGGGGCGAGGACGGAGGTCATCAGCTGATGAACCGTACGTCGGGCACTGTGCGCTTTCTGTCATTTAGCAGCAGCGGCGAGCCGGACATCGTCATCTACCCCGACTCGGGCAAGCTGGGTGCGTTCGAGCGCCTGCCAGAGGGCGGCGGCCTGCGCGCGATGTTCCGTATGGCCAATACCGTCGATTATCACGACGGCGAGCTGCCACCTGAGGACCTTTGACGGACCGCTAGCGCGAAGTTTGTGTCTGACAATGCTCGCCCGCTGTGCGAAGTTGCGTCTGGCAATGCTCGCCCGCTGTGCGGCGAGGTTACCGCATGTGGTGACGAAATCGGATGGGTAACCGTGTCTAAGCCGCAGCCGAGGCGCTTGCGCTCGGGCCGATCACAGACGCTCGGCCGGCGTCGGTCCAAACCACCTGGTCGCGACCCGGACCCACGCCGATTAGCGTCACTGGTGCGCCGATATGCTCCTCGATGAATTGCAGATATTCGCGAGCGCCCTCGGGCAGGTCGGATAGCGTGCGACACTCCCCAAGCTCCTCCGCCCAGCCGCGCAACTCGGTTAGCTCCGCGGTCGTGTGGTGCAACACGGTCTGGTGGTAGGGAAAGTCCTCGAACTCGGCCCCCTCGGCACCGCGGTAGCTCGTGCACACCTGGATGCGGTCGAGCCCAGAGAGCACGTCAAGCTTGGTCAGCACGAGGGCGGTGAGCGTGTTCAGTCGCGCCGCATACCTGAGCGCCACAAGGTCGAGCCAGCCGGTACGACGCGGGCGGCCGGTCGTCGTCCCGAACTCGCCTCCACGCTGGCGGATCGTCTCGCCCATCTCTTCATGAAGCTCGCTGGGAAATGGCCCAGCGCCCACACGCGTCGTGTAGGCCTTTGAGATGCCCCAGACCTCGTCGATGTCCTTCGGCCCGACTCCAGTCCCGACGCAAGCAGCACCGGACAGGGGATTGGAGGAGGTGACGAAGGGATAAGTGCCATGGTCTATGTCGAGCATCGCCCCTTGCGCACCCTCGAAGATCACCTTCTTGTCGTCGTCGAGCAGCTCCCACATCAACCGCGAGGTGTCGGCGATGTGCTGCTCCAGGCGATGCCCATAGGTCAGGTACTCCTCGGTCATCGTGTGCAGGTCGAGCGTCGGGTCCTTCTCGAAGGGCCGCAGCGAAAGGCGCTTGGGCTCCATCGCGGCGACGATCTTCTTCTTGAGGATCTTCTCGTCGAGCAAGTCCTGCACGCGGATACCAAGGCGTGCCGCCTTGTCGGCATAGCAAGGTCCGATCCCACGCCGCGTGGTCCCGATCTGCAGGCTGCCGAGCTTTGCCTCGCCGGCCGAGTCCAGCAGCAGGTGATAGGGCATGATCAGATGTGCGTTGGCGGAGATCCGTAGCCCGCTCACGTCCACGCGTCGCGCCCGCAGCGCATCGAGCTCCTCGATCAGCACCTTCGGATCGATCACGACGCCATTGCCGATCACGCAACGCTTGCCCGGATAGAGGATGCCGGAAGGGATCAGGTGCAGCTTCCACTCCTCCTCACCCCTGACGATCGTGTGCCCGGCATTATTGCCGCCCTGGAAACGCACAACCGCATCGCCGTTTTCGGCGAGCAGATCGGTGATCTTCCCCTTGCCCTCATCGCCCCACTGGGCGCCGACTATGACTATGCCTGGCATCGCGTCAGAGTTTAGGGGGACGGGAGGTTGCGAGACCTGTAGATGCTCGGAACGTGTCTCAAGACCTACGGCGCTTGCGCATGCGTTCATGGACCAAGCTGGGTGTCGCGGGATGTCGCAGTGCGTACTGGTAGTACCTACAAGACGTCACGTGGCGAGTTAAGGCCCACCCACCCCCATCCACCCCATCCACCCTGCATCTCGGATGCGCAGGTCGCCTCGAGGCACGTTCAGGCCCACCCACCCCCATCCACCCCATCCACCCTGCATCTCGGATGCGCAGGTCGCCTCGAGGCACGTTCAGGCCGGGTTTGCGGATGCGGACGCACCAGGGTGGCTAAACGGCAACTCTTTTCGCCTGTCCTCACCGTAGAGAGGGAGCTGGTCGGGGCACATCTCCGTTAGCCGCGAGACCGTGCGAGGCCCGATTTGGTCGGCCAGCTCGTCGGGCTTCAGGTTGGTCGTGACAATGATCGAGCGCTCTTCCTCGTAACGGGTGTTGATGATCGAATAGAGCTGCTCCAGGGCCCAATCGGTGCGGTTCTCCGCACCGACGTCGTCGAGGTGCAGCAGGTCGACCGTGGCGAGGCGGTCGAGGAATCCCACCACACCGTCGTCCTGCTCGATCGCCTCACGGATCAGGTTGAGCAGTCGCGGAAGCGAATAGATGGCCACGGTGCGCCCGGCGGCGAGTGCCGCCTTGGAGATAAGCATCGCCAGAGTCGTCTTGCCGGTGCCAATGTCCCCCATGATCCACACCCCGCGCCCAGCATCCAGATTCTCCTCGATCCGTGTGGCGAACCGGCGCACTATCTGGATGTGCTCGGGGAATGCCACGAGGCTGCTGCCACCCAGCTGATCGAAAGACACGTCGCGGTAGCGGTTCGGGATGCGTGCCTCCAAGCGACTCGTGCGTCGCTTGGCTATCTGCGCGGCACGGCAGCGACAGTCCGAGGCGGTGTTCGTCTCCTCGTCGACAATGAATCCGCTGCCGTCGCACAGATTCAGTTGGCATGCCCCTGGTTTGTAGGGCTGAGGCAGGATGAGCACGTCGCCACTCATGCGGCGTAGCGGCTCTCACCCGCGTAGTTCATGAACTTCGGATACTCCTTCTGGAAGGTGAGCGTCACCTTGCCGACCGCTCCGTTGCGGTGCTTGGCGATGATCAAGTCGGCCTCGCCCATCCGCTCGGAGTCCTCGTTGTAGTACTCATCACGGTAGATGAACATGACCAGGTCAGAGTCTTGCTCAAGGTTCCCCGACTCGCGAAGGTCCGAGAGCTGGGGACGCTTGTCGGGACGCGTCTCCACGGCACGACTCAGCTGCGAGAGCGCGATCACCGGCACCCCGAGCTCGCGCGCCAATATCTTCAGCCCACGGCTCAGCTCGCCCACGGCGGTCACGCGCGAGTCGTAGCGACTGTCGGTGCGCATCAGCTGCAGGTAGTCGATGATGATCAGGCCGAGCCCGTTCTCGCACTGCGAATGCAAGCGACGCGCCTTGGCCCTGATCTCGAGCATGCCCACGTCGCTGGAGTCGTCCACCCACAGGGGAGCGTCTGCCAGACGCTGAGAGGCCTTGAGGATCTTCGGCCAGCGCTCTTCCTTGACACGCCCCTTGCGTAGCTCCTCGCCCTTGATGCGCGCCTGGGAGGCCACGAAGCGCTGGGCAAGCTCGGCCTCTGCCATCTCCAGGCTGAAGAGTGCCACAGGCCTGCCGTGTTCCACGGCCGCGTTCTCGGCGATGTTGCACACAAGCGCGCTCTTGCCCATCGCGGGACGCGCAGCGATGATGATCAGGTTGCCAGGCTGAAAGCCGCCGGTGATCTCGTCGAGGTCCTTGAAGCCTGAGGGTGCGCCAGTTAGCGAGGTGCCCTCGATAGAGAGACGGTGCAGCTTGTCGAGCTCCTCGTGCAGCACCTCCTCGATCGAGCGGAAGTCCTGACGGCGGTCGTCGCGCGCGACCTCGAGCATCGTCTTCTCCGCCTGCTCGACAAGCTCACGTGGAGAGTCGGTGCGCTCGAGCACACTCGACTGGATGTCATAAGAAGCGGCCAGCAAGCGTCGCAGCAGCGCGTTCTCGCGCACGATCTGCGCGTAGCGCCTGGCATGCCCCGCGGCCGGAACGACCCCAGTCAACTCGTCGACCGCCGCCGGGCCGCCGACCTGCTCGAGCTTGCCGCTCTGGCGTAGGCGGTCAGTGACCGTCAAGACGTCCACTGGCTCCGACTCGTTGTACAGAGCCAGCATCGCCTCGTAGATGTGGCCGTGGCGGTCGCGGTAGAAGTCCTCGGAGCGCAGCCCCTCTTCGATCACAAGCGCATACAGCGAGCGATCGGAGAGCAGAATCGCCCCGAGCACCGATTGCTCGGCGTCGAGGTTGTGCGGTGGGGCAATCACACCCGTGGGCATGCTGGAGCCGTTGGCTTGAGAGACCGCGTTCATCGCTTTGGCGAGTCTACGTCGGGCCGATCCACGGCTCGCCCACGGATCCCGCAATTGAGAGAGAAATCATTGACGCGCCGGCTCACGAACATATGTTCGCAGACAGGCAGGTCGGACTGAAAGGTGGCGCCGCCGACTGTGAGCCTGGCTACTTCTGTGCGACGACCATGGTCTTCACGATCGCGTATTGCGGGCGGCGAGGATCCGGCTACTTTTGTGCAACTACCATGGTCTTCACGGTAGCCGTCACTCCCTCGACGACTTCCACAACGACCATGTAGGTGCCGACGTTCTTGATCGGCTCAGGTAGGTGCACGTTGCTCTTGTCGGTGCGCAAGCCACGCGCGTCGCGAATTGCGGCGGCGATGTCCTGCGCCGTGACCGAGCCGAACAGGCGCCCGTCGGCCCCAGCTTGCTGGGTGATCGTGATCACTGTCTTGTTCAGCAGGGCAGCGTTGTCGTTGGCTTTCTCGACGTACTCGCGCGCCGCCCGGTCGGCTGCCTGTTGGCGCTTGAGGACCACTTCGACCGCCCCGCGCGTGGCCGGCTGAGCGAGCTTGCGTGGGATCAGGAAGTTACGCAGATAGCCCTTGGAGACGTCTACGACGGCACCTTGCTCGCCGAGCTCCTCCACATCCTTAAGAAGTATCGCTTCGGGCATCTCTAGCGTTCGCGATCTCGATCGCCGCGTTCACGGCGCGGATGGTCGTCGCGGCCACCCTCGTTTACGTAGGGCAGCAGGGCAAGCTCACGCGCACGCTTGACCGCGCGAGCGATCTGAGCTTGATGGCGGCGGCAGGCGCCGGTAATTCTGCGCGAGCGGATCTTGCCCTTCTCGGAGATGAACTTGCGCAGCGAGGAGACATCCTTGTAGTCGACCTGCTCGACCTTATCGCGGCAGTGTTGGCATGGCTTGCGCCTTCCGCTACCGGACCCACCCTTCTTGTCTCGTCGCCGAACTGGCTTGCCGCGACCGCGCTTTGCCACTAGTGCCCCCCGCCATGAGTGCGGTTGTGCCAGGTCGGTTGAGAGTCATGGCTGGCGCGGACGTACCCTTCCGGGCACAGGCAGGTCGGTGACAATGGTGGAGCCATGGCGCCGACCGAGGACAAAGCCAGGCGAAGGCTATCGCCCGGTCCTGGTGCTGGCGTATTCATGGTGGGGGGCACAAAGATCCTTGCTTTTGAACTAGAACGGAATGTCGTCGTCTCCGGCGGCGCCGGAGACCGGTGCGGGCTGGAAGTCGCCGTTATCGACCGGCACGTCACTGCCCTGAGACGCCCCGCCGCCCGCATACCCTCCGCCTCCGGATGGGTCTTCGCGCGAGCCGAGGAACTGCACCGAGTCGGCAATGATATCGACTGCGCTGCGTTTTGTGCCGTCCTGGGCATCCCACTCGTGCCACTCGAGCCGCCCATCGATCGCTACAGGCCGTCCCTTGGCGAGGTAGCGGGCGGCATTCTCGCCCTGCGCACCCCACACGGTCACGTTGAAATAGTTGGGCTTATCGACCCATTCGCCGCTGCTGCCGTCCTTGCGGCGCGTGTTGCAAGCGATCCTGAGCTTGCAAACTGAAGAGCCACTGGGCAGCGAGCGCAGCTCGGGATCGGCGGTCAGGTTGCCGGTCATCACGACCCGGTTGATGTTTGTGGCAGCCACGGCTTGTTCCTCTCGTTTCGATGTAGCGGCGAACGCTAGCGCGACTGCTCGCGCGAGGAGGTGCCGAAGACCTCGTCCCAGTAGGGAGCGCTAATGCCGAAGCCCTTCGTGTCGTCCTGGAAGTGGTGGCGCATGTGGCGCTCACGCAGCACTCTGCCGATGCGCGAGTGTGGCCGGAAGTGATGCACGTAGTAATGAAGCATGTCGTAGACGAGGTATCCAGCGAAGAAGCCAGCGCCGACGCCGGGCGCATAGTGTTTTCCGAACACCAGATAGAGCACGCCGAACACCAGTGCTCCGAGTGGGATGCTCACCGCGGGAGGCATCACCAGCCGCAGTGGATCGTTGGGATGCTCGTGGTGGATGCCGTGGATGATCCAGTGCATGCGCGCTCCGATCCCTTGGTCGGGCTCGAAGTGGAACACGATCCGGTGCAACCAGTACTCGAACAGCGTCCAGAGCGCATAGCCGGCCGCAAACAGCCCCAGCGCTGCGAGCGCGCTGACAAACGAGAGGCTCCAAGCCTCCAGTACAAGGATCACCGGCACGAAGATCAAGATCGGCACGACGGGATGCACGCGCGACAACGCGTCGAGCAGTCGCGAGTCGAACATCGGCGGCGAAGCACGTAGGACGTCTGTTCTGCGCGCTACCGGGCCGTCGCTGAGCGGCTGTTCGCTCATGCGTGCCTCCAGCGCTCCGGGGCCACGGCCACGCGCGGGACAGAGCCAATCACACTCACGTGCTCTGAGCTACCGCAACAAATTCGGTGGCAAACGTCTGCTGCGACGTGCACCAAGCGCCCATTGCCAGTAGCTATCCTCAGCGGCTGCACGCCCCCGAGTGTATTACGCGACCGCCTGCTCCTCGGCCGGAGCGTGCTCAGGCTCCTCACGGGCCGGCGGCGCGGCTCCCGGAGACATGTCGGGCGCCGCGGGTGTTCCCGGCTTGAGCTTGTTGATGCGAAAGCGGATCACCCCGTCAGTGATAGGCAGAGTGCGGTCCAGCTCGGCAATCAGCTCAACAGCGGTCGCGTGGAACTGCAACAGGTGATACTCCGCGGTCGCCTTGTGGTCGATCGGATAGGCGAGCGCACGCTCCCCCCACTCATCGTGAGTTATCAGCTCGCCCTTGGCCTCGATTGCCGCCCGTGCGTCGGCCACGATCTTGGCGCGCACCGTCTCCTCCGCTTGCGGGTCGAGCAGCAGCACGAGATCGTATGTGGGGGCAGAGAGAGTCATGGAAAAGCGCGTGTGGCGCGGCGGCGGATCATAACAGGGCTCCGAGGCTCGGCCCCAGACCGCTACGACGACGTGGCCCGCTGGGCCACGTCGTCGTAGCGGTGCGGCCGCCCCGGTGCTGACGCGCTGCTCCATCGCGGCGGCGCGGATAACTCGGTCTCAGGCCGCTCCGGCGCCAGCACGCTTGGCCTTGATGTCGGCCAATTGCTCGTCGATCCAATCGCCCGGGTCGCGCGAGGTCACGATCTCGACCAGGCCGCGAGCGCGGCGCAAGCGCTCCTGCTCCGGCATGTCGAGCGCCGCATGGATCGAGTCGGCCAGCTCCTGGATGTCAAACGGGTTGACCGACAGCGCGTACTCCCCAAGCTCCTCGTGGGCCCCTGTATTCTCGGAGAGGATCGAGACACCAGCGCGTTCGTTGACGATCGGGCCCTCCTTGGCCACGAGGTTCATCCCGTCGAACATCGCGTTGACGAGCAGCACGTCGTAGTGCTTGTATGCCGCCATCGCCTCCTCCAGGTCGTCGCGTAGCTTCAGCTGGATCGGCATCCAGTCGGGCGTGCCGTGACGATGGTTGACGACAGCCACGAGCGCCTCGATCCGTTGCAGGTACTCGGCATACTCGGGTACGTCTGTACGAGATGGCATCAGCTGGGCCACGAACGTGACGCGCTCGCGAAACTCGGGATGCTGGTCGAGGAACAGGTCGAAGGCGGAGAAGCCGCGCAGCACGTTCTTGGACAGGTCGGCCCGGTCGACGCGCAAGATCAGAAAGTCGCGGCGGCGACGTAGCAGCTCACGCTCGAACTCCTCCACCCGCTCGCTGCGCGCGACCTGCAGTGCCGCACGGTGGTCAATCGGCAACGGATAGGCCCTGACCCAAACCTCGCGCCCCTGCCAGCGCACCAGCCCCAGCTCGAAGTCCACGTCAAGGTCCATCAGGTCGCGACAGCACTGCAGAAAGTTGCGTCTGTAGGAGCGAGTGTGAAAGCCGATGATGTCATTCGCCAGCAGCCCGGCAAAAATCTCGTGCCTGATCCGTGAGGGCAGCACGCGCCAGGAGTCAGATTGGGTCCAAGGAATGTGCACGAAGTGGTGTAGGAACACGTCGGGCCGGGCTCTGCGCACAAGCTCCGGCAGCGTGTACAGGTGGTAGTCGTGCACCATCACGACCGGCTCGCGCTCGTCCTCGATCTCCTCCACGACCGCCCGTGCAAGATCCTCGTTGACCGCGTTGTAGCCGAACTCGAACGCCTCGATCTCCTCGCGCCGAATGTCAGGAGCGTTGGACAGGTCCCACAGGTAGTGCTGGATGAACCACAGCATCGGGTTGGCGAACACGTTGTAGAAGCGGTCATAGGCCTCGGGATCGCTCACCACCAGGCGCACCTGATAATCCCCGCCGGCCGGGTTCTTCACAGCGAAGGGACGCGCGCCATGCTCGTGGGAGACCTGCGCATCGTGCTCGTTCATCGCCGAGGCGATCCACACGGCGTCGCGGTGCGAGGCCAACCCCGACAGCGCCGTCACCAGCCCGCCGGTGCCACGCTGCACTTCTCCACCAGGACCGAAGGTGACCGGCCCCCGGTTGCTCACCAGCACCAGCGGCGGGCGCTGTGCCGGTCCTGTGCTCATGCCTGGCGTTGCCCTTGCGACTTCACACCGCTTCGACATGAGCGGGTAGGGCAGGCTAGGCAAGGACGCAGCGAGCACGGCGTGCTGAATAGGTAGGTGAGCGAGGACGCACGGTCAGCGCCGCCAGATGCGCTCACGACGCCAGCTCCTTGAAGATGCGTAGGTAGTCGCGCAGGTAGCGCGGCGTGAGGAAATGACCGCGCACGTGCTCCTTGCCACGGCGCCCCAGTGCCTTGCCGAGCCCTGGGTCACTCAATAGTTCAAGCGAGCGCTGCGCGCACTGCTCGACGGTCTCCACAAGAAAGCCGGTCACCTCGTCCTCGACCTGCAGGGGAATGCCGCCGACGTTGCCGCCGATGAATGGTCGCGCCTTCCAGATCGCCTCGGACACAGTTAGCCCGAACCCCTCGCGAATCGACTTCTGCACGACCACGTCGGCATGGGACTGAAACGCGTTGACCTCGATCGCCCCGACATTGTTGAAGTTGTTGAGGATGTGCACGTCGGGATCACCGTCAGCGTGGGCGATCGTGGCGTTGAAGAAGTCCCAGCCCTCGGGATCGTCGCTGGCCATCGAGCCGACGAGCGCCAGCTGCACGTTAGGAACATGCTGCTTGACGAGCCGATAGGCATCGATCACGCCAAGCGGATCCTTCCAGGGATCGAAGCGCGAGACCTGGCAGATCAGCGGCCTGTCGACGTCGATCCCAAACTGCTCGCACACGTAGGAGGCGTCCTCAGGCGAGAGTGCCATGTTCTTGGGCATCAACGGGTCAATCGCCGGCGGCACGATGTTGACGTTCCCGCCCATGCCGGTGGGCACGTAGTCGGCCATGTGGAAGAGCGACTGCGGATATTCGGCGATGAAGGGCAGCAGCCGCTCGATCGTCGCTGGATTAGGGGTCGACAGGTCAATGTGACAGCGCCAGACCCAGCCCTTTGCCTTCTCAGGCACCAGCCGGTACAGGCCGGCGGGTTGCGGGTCGTGCACCAGGCACACGTCCCAGCCGTCTGAGAGCTCGCGCGCGTTCATCTCGTTGTACTGCTCCCAGGTGGCCCACTGCTCTTCGTCGAGATCCTGCGGATTGCCTTGCAAGGCGTTGTGCATCAGCTTGGTCGCGTTGAAGAACTCCTCGCGCCCGTAGATCACCTGCCACTCGCAGTCCAGCCCAACGTCGCGCATCAGCGGCACGAGCGTGTAGAGGATCTCCGAGACCCCACCGCCAAAGGCTGTGGCTGACACGTGCACCACGCGCTTTCCCTTCAGTGGCTCGGCCAGCTCGCGAATCTCCTCGATCAGCTCGCGCCCGCAGATGTGGGTGTAGTCGGCAAGCGACTTGTGTCCTGTGGCGACGGGCTGGAGCACGGGACCCGCACGATACCTACGGGCGGCCCGGAAACGAGCGCTTGTCTCTGCTCCGGGATCGGGAGTTGTGTTGCGAAATACGCGATGCCCCCCGCGCGCGCGGGGGGCATCGCGTATTTCGAGACATAGACCAACGGTGGCGGCTTGGCGTGGCCGGAGAGCCGGAACCGGGCCAAGACATGCCTCCGTTTGGCCTCGTTATGGCGACTGGGGACCGGGAACGGGACTAAGGTCTGTTCGATGTTCGACGGCCGCATCTACCGCGCGGCATTCGTGCCGTTCCTATTCGTGCTCGTGATTGCGGGATTCTCGCTGTCCGGACAGGCCTCGCCGCTCGGCTCCACGCTTGCGCCCGACGCCTTCAACGGCCCGCGTGCCTTCACCGGGTTGCAGACGCTCGTCAAGCGCTTTCCCGACCGCCGTCCAGGTAGCGCGGGCGACAACGAGTTGGCTGCCTACATCGCCGCGCAACTGCGCGGATTGGGCAATGCCTCCGGCACGACCGGGTCGGGTCCCAGCACGCCGGTCTCCGGCGAATCAACCACAGGTACATCCGCGCCCGTCGCCGCCGGCGGCTTCCAAGTCAGCACCAGCCAGATCCAAGCAGCGACGATCGAAGGCACACGCACGCTCACGACAGTGATCGCCGAGCGCCCTGGTTCCACGGGCTTGAGCCCAATCGTGATCATGGCCCACCGCGACGCTCCTGAGCGGGGCTCTCCGGCCCAGCTCTCGGGCACCGCCGCCCTGCTCGAGCTGGCGCGTGTCTTCTCCGAGAGCGAGACGCGGCGTACGATCGTGCTCGTCTCCACCAGCGGCGGCAGCGGCGGCTACGCGGGCGCGGCTGACTTCGTCAAGCATGACAGCCAGTCGCCGGATGCCGCGATCGTGCTCGGCGACCTTGCCGGTAGCGTCGTGCACAAGCCGTTCGTGCTGCCTTTCTCGAGCAAGCCGCAGATCGCGCCCGAAGTCTTGCAGCGCACGCTCGATGGAGCGATCTCACAAGATGTCGGCACCGACTCCGGAGCGCCTGGCCTCGCCAGCCAAGCTAGCGCACCTGGCACTGCCGCTCAGCGCCGGTGAAGAGGCCCCGTTGAGCTCTGTCGGAACCCCCGCCGTGCTCGTCCAGGTCAGCGGCGAACGCGGACCTTCCGCTGGAGAGAAGGTGAGCGCAAACCGCCTGCAGAACTTCGGCAAGGCTGTGCTCAGCTCCATCTACGCGCTCGACGAAGCCCCAAACATCGCTCCTGACTTCGCCGCACGCGTGTCGCTGGGCCACAAGCTGCTTCCCGGGTGGGCTGTCAGACTGCTCTCGCTTGCGCTGCTACTACCGCCGCTACTGGTTGGAGTCGATGCGCTGGCGCGTCTACGCCGCCGGCGCGAGCCCGTGCGGCGTTGGTTGATGTGGACGCTCAGCGGGACGCTCCCGTTCCTGGCAAGTGCGCTGTTTGCGATCTTGCTCGGCGCGCTCGGCATCGTTGCGGCTCCGGCCAGCCAACTGTCCGCAGATGCCCTGTCGGTGGACGGGTCGGTAGTCGAGGCGACACTTGCCACTGCGTTTGTGCTCGCGCTCGCGCTATTGGCCTGGCCCGCACTCGCTCGACGCTTGGCGCTGCCTTTGCGTCCCAGCGCCGACGGAGCAGCGCTAGCGGTGCTGCTAGTTCTGCTCACCGTCGCTTTGCTCACTTGGATCTTTGATCCGTTTGCCTGCCTGCTGTTGGTGGGAGCGCTGCACCTGTGGCTGGTCGCCGTCGGCCCAGGGCGTAGGCCCGAGCCCCAGGCCCGAGTGCTGGCCTACGGCGCAGTCGCGCTCGGCGCCCTGCCGCTGCTGCTGTTGGCGCTCGTCTATGCGCGCGAGCTTGGCCTCGGTGTCGGTGGTCTCGCCGAGAGCGCCGTGCTGGCGCTTGCCGGCGGTCAGCTCGGGCCGCTCAGCGTGCTGTTGTGGAGCGTCGCGCTCGGCTGTTTGTTCTCAATGTTGCTGCTTGCCCCGCCGGTCGAGACAATCGCTGCCCCGGATACGGAGGGCTGGTCGGAGCTTGCTACGCGCGGCCCCGCGTCCTACGCTGGCCCTGGATCGTTGGGCGGCACCGAGTCCGCGCTGCGTCGCTGAGAGCCATGACCCCATCGCCCGGTAAAGAGCCCACAGCAAGAGATTTGTCGCTGGCAAGGCCAGAGAAGCGCCCAGTCGACGCAGTGACGAGTGTCGGCGCCGACGGTGTCACGACGGGGCCCCCCGCTGACTTCCCCCATGCGCCGATATCCGCTCCACCCCACCGTCGTAGTCGACTTGCCATGGTGCTCGCATCCCTGCTGATCGCACTTGGCCTGCTGGTGCTTGCCGATGCCGCCATCACGCTCGTCTGGCAGGAGCCAGTCAGCGCTCTGCTCGCCCACCTAAAACAGGAAGACCTCGGCAGCGATCTTCACGCGCTCGACCGCGCCGCCCCGTCGCAGGCAGCCAAGCTCGAGCTGGCGCGCCTTCACGAGCAGCGCCGGCGGATCGAGTACCTGGCCGGCGAGCTTCAGCTCCACGCCAAGGACGGCTCGGCCGTCGGGCGCATCGAGATCCCCGCAATCGGCGCTAGCTTTGTCGTGGTCAAGGGCACCGGCACCTCCGAACTGGAGAGCGGTCCAGGCATCTACTCCGAAACCGCTTTCCCGGGAGTACCGGGAACGACCGCGATCGCCGGTCACCGCACGACTTGGCTGGCCCCCTTCCGCCATATCGACGCGCTACGTCCCGGTCAGCGGATCGTGCTCGAGATGCCCTATGCGCGCTTCACCTACAGCGTGATCGACTCGCGCGTAGTGCTGCCGACAGACGTCTCAGTGCTTAACCCCGTCGGCTACTCGCGGCTCGTGCTGTCAGCCTGCACGCCGCTGTTCAGCGCCTCGCACCGACTGATCGTCTCTGCCCGTCTCAGCTCGACGCTGCCGCTCGGCGTCGCGCGCATCCCCTTCGACAGCAAGCGCGCCGGGCAGTCGCTTGGCCCCGAACCGGTGCTACCAACGGTGCTCAAACCCCGTAAGCGCTTGCTTGCGCCCCTCGTGTCGTAGCACCGCCCCCGGGTAGCCCTCGCTGACGTGCCCGATCCAGGTGAGCTCCGCTCCCGCACGCTCACAGGCTGCGCTCACACGATCCGCGCGCTTGCGCGGCACGCATACGCACAGCTCATAGTCTTCGCCTGCCGTCGCCGCGGCCTGCCAGGCAGGTATGCCAAGTGATACGGCGGTGCGCTCGGTCTGCTCGTCGATCGGCAGCTTGTCAAGCTCGAGCTTGAGGACCACACCGCTGGCCCGCGCGAGGTGCTCGGCATCAGTTGCCAGCCCGTCGGAGAGGTCGATCATCGCGTGCGCACCGGCGGGCGCGATGGCTCGTCCCTCGCGCAGGCGCGGCAACGGCCTTTTGGCTCTGGCGCCGAGCGTGCCGGTCACGCCGACGAGATCGCCGGGTCGTGCGCCGTCGCGGCCGAGCAGCTTCTGGTCGCGCTCGGCCCAGCCCACGATCGTCACGCTCGCAAACAGCATTGGCGCACCGACGACATCGCCGCCGGCGATCGTCGTGCCCGTCAGCTCGGCGAGCTCCTCGGCCCCGAGCATCAGCTCGAGCGCCTGGCTCTCGCTGACGTGCGCGGGAATCCCCAGTGCAATGTAGGCCTCGCCGGTCTGTGCCCCCATCGCCGCGATGTCAGACAGCCCCCCGGCCAGCGCCTTCCAGCCGATGTCCTGGAAGCTCAGCTCAGGATCCTGCAGGCTGAAGTGCGTACCCTCGACGACGGTATCCACGGTCGTCACACAAAGTTTGAGCGCTTTGACGACGGTCGCGTCGTCGCCGATCCCGCGCACGAGACGTCCGCCGCGCACTTTCACGGCGGCGGTAATCGATTCGATCAGAGAGAGCTCAGCGATGCCTGTGGATGATTCGCGGGCGGACTGGGTGAGACGGACTGGGGTGAGATGGACTGGGGTGAGATGGACTGGGGTGAGATGGACTGGGGTGAGATGGACTGGGGTGAGATGGACTGGGGTGAGATGGACTGGGGTGAGATGGACTGGGGTGAGATGGACTGGGGTGAGATGGACTGGGGTGAGATGGGACTAGGCGGTCTGGACTAGCGGGCGAGGAGTCTGGTTACTGGTCGGACTGGCGGGACGGATCGAGCGGATCGACGTGGGCGATGGGATGGATCAACGATGTCGGTAGACGATGCGGGCACGGTCCAGGTCGTAGGGAGAGAGCTCGCAGCGGACACGGTCTCCCGGCAGGATGCGAATGCGGAAGCGGCGCATCTTGCCTGCCACGTGCCCGAGCACCACGTGATCGTTGTCGAGCTTGACGCGGAACATCGCGTTCGGCAACGCCTCGATTACCTCGCCCTCGAATTCGACCTTGTCTTCCTTTGCCACGAGTCTTTAATCCTATCTGGGTCAATCCAGCGTTCTACTACGCCGACCCTGTGTTGAAGTTTGCACCGTCAAACTACCAGCGTCGGCGCGCCGGGGCTGCGCCAAAGCGGATCTCAGCGCGTGATGGGTTCGGCGCCGCCGGTCCCGCCGGCAGGCGGTGATGTTGCTTTGGGCGCCGGTTGGTGGTCGGTTCGCGCACCTGCGGAGGGGGCGCCGGTTGAGGGCTTTCCACGTGTTTGCCTTCGCCGTTACCGGTGCCTGCAGGCGCTTCAGGCGTGGCTGTGTTGTGTTCGTTTGGCGTGCTTTTGTCGGTTTGGGTTTTGCTTTTATGAGCGCTGCTTTTTTCCAGCGGGACAGCTTCGGGAGATTCGCTGGTTGAGACACGGCCGGTCGTCGCAAACTTGCCAAAGAAGGGCTGGTAGGAGATCGGTTCGGTGGGCGGCGAGAATTCCGTGCAAGGCTCGCCTTCGGTGACCGCGGCCATGTAGGCGTGCCAGATTTCCGCGGCCAGATAGCCCCCTTGCTGGGCCTCGCCGTGGACGTCGGTCATCGGGATCGCCTTTTTGGGGTACCCCATCCAAACCGAGGTCGAGTAGTTAGGCATGTACCCATCCAGCCACGCATCTGTGAATTCGCTCGTGGTGCCGGTCTTGGCGGCGGTGGGACAGTCGATCGCCGAACGTCCCGCCGTGCCCTCGAGCACGTTCTCGTGCAGGATCGTCGTCTCCTCTGAGGTTACCCCGTTTGAGAGCACCTTCACGCGGTGGGGCTTGCCCCAGCTGTCGTCGACGTGCCCGTCGGGAAACATGACCTTCGTGATCGCGATTGGCGTGTTGCGATAGCCGCCGTCGGCGAGCGTCGCGTACACGTTGGCCATTTCCAGGGGGCTGACGCCGTACTTCAGCCCGCCGAGCGCCTCTGAGGGAATGCTTTCCAGGTGCTCTTTGACGCCCATCTTGTAAGCCATCTGCGTAATCGTTTCCTCGCCGAGATCGGCCGCCAGCTGGGCGTAGACCGTATTGTCGGAGGTGATGGTCGCCTGCACCAAGTTGATTGACTTGTTCAAAGAGGTGTTCTCAAACGTTTTGACTTCGTATTCGGGATATCCGGTCAGCCACCCTGGCTCGAGTGTGTGTGAGAGGTAATAGGTCGAGTTGGGGTCCACGCCGCGCGAAAGCGCGTCGGCGAGGTCGATCGCCTTGAACGTCGAGCCGGCTTGGCGGCGACCCTGGGAGGCGAGGTTGTACTGCGACTGGTCGTAGCTCTGAGACTCGGCCATCGCCTCGATGTCGCCGTTGTGCGGATCGATCGTGACGATCGCCGAGGCGGGGTCGCCTTGCTCGTCGAGTATCTGCTTGATCGCTTCGCGCGCCTCGCTCTGCATCCTCAGGTCGATCGTCGTGTACACCTTCAGACCGCCCTGCTCGACGGTATTCAAGCCGTAGCGTTTGATCAGCTGTTCGCGTACGTATTCGAAGAAGAAGTCTTCCTGGCGGCGCGAGTAGTAGTCGCCGTGGCGCACTTCAAGCGGCGTCGCTTGGGCCGCCGCCGCCTGGGCGGGGGTGATGTAGCGCAGTTCCGCCATCTTGCCCAACACCTCGTTGCGCCGCTGACGCGCCGCCTGCGGGTAGAGGAACGGGTTGTACTCCGAGGGCGCCTGCGGCAGGCCGGCTAGCAGCGCCTGCTGTTGCAGGTTGAGCTGGTAGGGACTCTTGTTGAAGAAGATCCTGGCGGCGGCCTCTACCCCAAGCGCCGTTCGTCCTTCGACCGTGCCGTAGGTGACGCTGTTGAGATAGTCGGTCAGGATCGACTGCTTGCTGTGGTGTTTGTTGTATTCGATCGCGAGCTTGGCCTCGTCGACCTTCTGCTTGAACGTATGCGTATCGCTGCCGAGGTACAGATTGCGCATCAGTTGCATCGTGATCGTCGAGGCGCCTTGCAGCGTTTCGCCGTGCAGCACGTCCTTGACGGCCGAGCGGAAGATGCCGGTCACGTCGACCCCGTTGTTCTTATAGAAGCGCTGGTCCTCGATCGCCACAGTCGCCTGGCGTAGCAGGCGTGGCATTTGCGCGGTGGTGATCGGCGTGCGCAGGACGTCGGACTGGATCGCCCCGAGGCGTGTGCCGTTGGCGGCGTACACCTGGGATGTGGCCCCGGCGAGCACGGGTTTGAGCGAGTCGAGGCTGGGCGCCGACTGGGCCACCGAGAGGACATATCCGACCGCGGCGATCACGGCGATCAAGATTGCGCCGGCCATGCCTGTGAGGCCGATGAACACGAAGCGCGACGGCCCGGAGCGGTTGCGCCGCCTGCGGCGCTGTCTTGCTTGTCTTGACATCTCTGGTGCGTGGGCGGGTGGCGGTGGGGCGGGTGGGGCGGGGTGGGGCGGGTGGGACCCTTAATCTGACTGTACCGTCTCGCGGTGTGATCTCCTGCATGTAGCGTGGGCGATGACAGCCCTGACGCCAGCCTTCAGATGAGCTTCGAGACCGCCGAGCCCGCTCTTGCAGAGCACCCAAGCGAGCACGCCTTTCAGGGCGGCGCTTCGACGCGTATGGCCGCCGCAGGGGATGCCGAGATGACGGTCTCGCTGGGCCTCCAGGGTGATGCGGAATCGCGATGCCCCCCGCGCGCGCGGGGGGCATCGGCCTTTTCGACAGTCCCCACCTCCCTGCGAAGTGGACGGCTGGTCACCGTGGGCGCGCGCCTTGGCACCGAGCGGACAGCCGCCCTGCGCGACGTTTGGCTTGCCTGTTGGAGCTCACGCCTGCTGGTTTGGATCGCCGGCTCCGGCACAGTCGCTGTGCTCGGCTTCGGACCAGTGCGCCATGCCTTCGACCCGCCTGGCGTTACGCGCGGCTTTGGCTGGCTGGGGGACGTGCTGGCCGCCCCAGTCGCCCGTTGGGACGCAGCCTGGTATCTGGTGATCGCGCATTACGGCTATCGCCCGGAGTTCGGTGCGTTCACAGCGCCGCGCGACGCTTTCTTCCCGCTCTTCCCGCTCGGGGTACGCGCTCTCTCGGATGTTGGTCTTGCGCCCGTAATCGCCGGTGTGGGCTTGTCTGTCGGTGCCTTCATTGCTGCCCTATACGCGCTGCACCGCCTGACGGCGCTCGAAGTCGCCAGGCTGCGCGGCAGCTCGTCGAGTGCGCGGAGGATTAGCGCTCCCAACGAAATTGGCGATGCCCCCCGCGCGCGCGGGGGGGCGTTGGGTTTCCTGGGTCTCGCGGGTCGTGGCCCCCGCAGCGTGCCTCTCGCCAAGCTCGACAGCCGCGAGGTCGCTCGCCTTGCCGTGCTATTGACGGCGTTTGCCCCGATGGCGTTCTACTTCTCAGCGATCTACAGCGAGTCGCTCTATCTCGCCTTGTCGGTGGGGCTGTTCCTGTGCGCTCGTCGCGGGCGTTGGGGTACAGCGGCGCTGCTCGGCGCGCTGGCCTCGGCTACGCGCAGCACAGGTGTGGTGCTGATCCTGCCTTTGCTGTTGCTCTACCTGTATGGCCCGCGTGAGGACCGCAAGCCTGAGCGGGCGACGACGCGCCGCTTGGACGCTTTGGTCGTCAGGCACTCGCTCGTCGGCCATGCACGCCGGATGCTAGCTGGGCTCACGGGTGCGCTGCGTCCCCGCTACCGGCTGCGCCGTGACGCGCTCTGGCTTGCGTTGGTGCCGCTCGGACTTCTCCTGTACATGGCCCATCTGGCGCTTGCCGGAGGCGATCCGCTCGCCCCGTTTCATGCAGAGGCCGTTTGGAAGCGGCACTTCGCCGGACCTTATGGGGGCATCTGGGACGGCGCCAAGGCCGCCTTTGCCGGTTTGCGCCAGTTGCTGTCCTTCCAACGCTCGCACAACTACTACCCGGCGGCCGGTGGCAGTCCCTTCATCGACGCCGGCCACAACCTGCTGCTGCTCGCCTTCCTGCTTGTGGCGATCCCGATGCTTGTCGGAGTCCTGCGCCTGCTGCCGCTCGCCTATGGAGCGTATGTGCTGGCGGCGCTTGTGCTGCCCCTGTCCTACCCCGTCGCGCCGCAGCCGCTGATGTCGCTGCCTCGCTTTTTGGTGGTGCTGTTCCCGCTGAACATGTGGCTAGCCGTGACGCTGGTCTCGCGCCCGCGTGTTCTCACGCGCGCTGTCCTGGTCCTCTCTGGCCTGGCGATGGCGTTCTTCGTAGGAGAGTTCTCGACCTGGCACTGGGTGGCGTGACGGGTATGGATGAGGAGTTGTTCGACCCGTCCACAGAACGCGCGCGGTCGGGGCGTGGCCCCTTCTTGCCGGGACCAGGACCGGCGCCCGCCGCGCCTGTGGGAGAGCCCGATGGGCTATTGCCGGTCAGTGGTGCATCGCGCCTTGGTCCAGCTCCAAACGACTGGCCCGTTTGGAGCGGCTTCGTGGTGTTGTTCGCCGCGCTTGGTGCTCGCGATCGTAGGTGGTTTGATCGTGGACATACCTGCGATTTTGTTTGGGGTGAAAATCTCCTCTGAACACACGCCGCCAGGGATCGAGTTCGCCGACACCGTGGTGCAGGATGTGGCGTTCGTGTTGACCGCCGTGCTGTTCGCGCAGATCGGCGGGCGCAAGGTGCGCTCCTGGCAGTTCGGCTACCGCTCCACTAATGCTCGGCGCGCTGCGTGGCTCACTGTGGCCACGATCATCGTCTTCCTGGTCTTTAGCGTCGTCTGGGAGGCAGTGCTGAACGTGACGGAAAAGGACACGAAGCTATTGGAAGCGCTTGGCACCAATGAAACTGCTGTGCTGCTGGTATTGAGCGCGCTGCTCACCACGGTCATCGCGCCGATCTGCGAGGAGACCTTGTTTCGCGGATATATATTCGGCGCGCTCTCGAAATGGAGAGGCTGGCTGCCGGCGGCCGTGATGACCGGGATTCTGTTCGGTGGGGTGCACTTTGGCTCAGCGCCCGTGGAGGATCTCGTGCCGCTTGGCGTGCTCGGCTTTGCCTTGTGCCTGCTGTATCGCCGCACCGGCTCGTTGTATCCATGCATCGCTCTGCATTCCCTGAACAACTCGTTCGCGTTTGGCGAGCTGGAGCACTGGGGTTGGTGGATACCGTTGCTGATGGTTGGCGCGCTCGCAGCGATCTGGGCGATCGCCATGATCTTCCGGCGGATCGGCGTCATTTCCGGCGATCCTCCCGAGGCTGCCGTCGTGCGCGGGCGCGTACGATCAGCGGTGATGAGGTCTCCATCGAACACGATCGCTCGGCGCGCTTCGTCGCCGTCCTCTGCGCAGCCTGTCTGTCGTTGGCTGTCCCAGGCTTGGCTGCGGCTGCTGCGGGCAAACGTCACACGCCAGTTCCTCGCTTGTCCCCGCCTGCTCCACACACGTTGGCCTACCGCGTGATCCACATGCGCGGCAGCTTGCGTCTGGGCGCTCACGGGGCCGCTGTGCGATTGCTCCAAGGCGAGCTTGCACGTCGACGCTATGAGGTGCCGATCAACGGTGTCTTCGACGAAGCAACTGGCCGGGCTGTGCTGGCCTTCCGCAAGATCGTCGGCCTGCAGCGCGTCGAAACCGCGAATGCCGCCATCTTCCAGCTTCTGCGCAACGGAGCCGGGTACTACAGCGTGCGCTATCGGCGCGACGGCAACCACGTCGAGGCCAACCTGACCAAGCAGGTGCTCGTCGAGGTGCAGCACGGGCGCGTGCGGCGCATCTACACGATGAGCTCCGGCAAGCCCTCGACACCTACCGTGCTCGGCCACTTCCAGGTGTATATGAAGACGCCGGGAACCAACTCCGAGGGAATGGTCGACTCCAACTACTTCATCCGCGGCTACGCGATCCACGGATACGCCGAAGTGCCTGTTTACGCCGCGAGTCATGGCTGTCTGCGCATCCCGATTCCAAACGCCCCCGCAGTGTATGCGTGGGTGCAGGTTGGCTATTGGGTGGATGTGTACACCGAAGGCGAAGTCTTCTAGGGCTCGATCAGCGCTCGATCAGAGCCGGCCTGGCAGCAGGCGTGCCAGGAAGCTGAGGGCGAAGCCGTAGACGAGCAGCACCAGCAACGTGTCGACGATTTGGATCGTCCACTGGCTGTGCGAGCCGGAGGTTATGCCCGAGAAGGGAGAGGCGAGCGTCGAGAAAGCTTTGTCCACCGCTTCATGCAGACCGCTCTTATGTCCGGTTTTTGGTTCGGTCGTTGATCCGCCGCTGGCGCCTTCCGCTGCATTCACCTCTGCCTGCTGGTGGGTGGACCCGTTGCCGACTTGTTCGACGGCGAACGTGACGAACGACGCGAGCGCGATCAGGCAGATCACGATCGAGATCAGCCTCAACAGCCTGGCAAGCAATGGCAGCAGCACAGCCGCAGGTTAGCCTCAGCCCTGGACGCGCTTTGCACGACGGACGGATGTTAGGCGCCAGACCGTCTAGATTTGTCGGCAGTGTCCAGTCTTCAACCAGCGGCAGGCGAGTTTGACAGCGCCCGCGCCGAGCTAATCGCACAATTGCGAGCGCATGCGCTCGTGATCGGTGACGTCACGCTCACGAGCGGGGCCGTCGCCTCCTACTACGTGGATGCCAAGCGTGCGATCCTGCGACCCGAGGGCTTCCAAGCGCTCTCTGTCTTGCTGGCCGCGCGCGCTGAGGAATGGCAGGCAACGGCTGTTGGCGGCATGACGATGGGCGCCGACGCGGTCGCTTGCGCAGCGCTTGCCGGTGGCGCGCAAGCCAAGGGTTTCTTTGTGCGCAAGGACGCCAAGGCACACGGTCTGCAGCGCCGCATCGAGGGTCCCCCGCTGGCCCCGGAGGACCGCTGCTTGGTGGTCGAGGACGTCGTGACAACCGGTGGCTCTACGCTGGCCGCGATCGCCGCTTTGCAGGAGGCTGGGCACAAGATCTGCGGAGTGGTCTCGGTGCTCGACAGGCTCGCCGGGCGGAGGCCCAGCGATCGAGGCGGCCGCCGCCGCGCCCTACGTCGCGCTCACCACGATCGACGACGTCTATCCGGAGCGCGAGCAGCGCTAGAGCTGGTCTTGGGCGGCATTCAGTCGCCGTCATTCCCAGTCGGCTCCGCAGCGATAGCCTTGTCCGGGAGCCCTCGTAGTCCAATGGATAAGACGACCGCCTCCTAAGCGGTAGATCCAGGTTCGACTCCTGGCGGGGGCATTCGGCTCAATCGCTTGTGTTGGTGCGGGTTTCTGAAGGTCGGGCGCTTGGGGTGCGGGAGTGGCGTCGAGGTCTTGCGCCCGACTACCGCCTTTTCCCCGCCTAAATCTTGTGTTTTAGCCACGGCTAGGGACGCCTGGGAGCATCGGCCAGGACTGTCGGACGTCTCGCGCGCTCAACGCGGCTGCTGTGCCGAGCCCGTTTGGAATCGCCGTGCATGTGGAGCACATTGCGACCACTAGCGCGGCTCGGTGCAAGTGGCGCAGCGCGGCGATCCGGCGATGGCGCTGGCGAGTCGTTGGTTGTCATTATTGGGGAATGGTTCAGAGCGCGGAGTTTGAAGCGGCGATCATGGCGCGTCGGGTTGCTATACACGCGCTTCGCGTTGAGGCTCGAAGGTTGATGGGTGAGGGCGAGGGTGCTTGGGAGTTAGGTGTCACGATCCCGTCGGGATGGCTGCCTGCGCTGGCGCACGGTCTCGATTACGTAATGAAACGGTGGCGTGAGAAGGATGTTGATGAGCGTGTGGACGAACCAGTCGCCGAAGAGACCGAGTTAGAGGACGCCGAGCTTTTTGAACGAATGCAAGCACTCGCGACTGAGATTCGCGATGTTGATCCCGCCGACGCCTACGTCGTGAGCGCCCGTGATCGCGAGGCGCTGTTCAAGGGAGTCGCCGGTGCATTGTCTATCCAGGAATTCGAGCTACAGCGGCTGTCTGAGTACGTCGACCCTCCCATCTTGCGGTTCGTCGTTATCGAACAGCGAGATGCAATAGGAAGATTCTTCGAAGCTCTCTGGGACTCGTTGGAAAAGGCCGAAGAGGTCGACTGAGTTTCGTTCGTTGCGCAACCACGGTGTTTTGAGTCGCTACTTCGCACGCGTCGGCGAGGGTTTTAGTATCTCGGTCCGTCGCGCTCGATGAGCGCCCGTAGGCGCTGCTTGGCGGCGGGGTCTCGTCGCATTCCGTGGCGGTAGATGCGCAGCGTGAAGGCAGGGTCGGCGTGTCCGAGCTGATCCATCACGCTCCCCGCATCGACTCCCAGCGCGACAAGGATCGAGGCAAAGGTGTGGCGGAGCTTGTGGGGCGTCAGACCGTCGGGTAGCGGCGCTTCGTGGGCCTTGGCCAGAGCCTTGTCGGCGCCGGCGATCGCCTTGTCGAGCACGCGTCGACGGATGTTGCTCTCGGCCAGCTTCGTGCCGACGGCGCTCGGGAACACGTAGTCGCCGGGCGAGATGTACGGGCTCTTGCGATGGTGCGAGGTCAGCTCGCCGCGAAGCACGGTCAGAATGTCCACTTCTCGTATGCCGGCGTCTGTCTTGGCTTCGCGCACAAGCAGCCGTTTGCCCCGAAGGTCGACGTCTCGCCAGCGCAGGTCGGTCAGCTCTCCGATGCGAAGCCCCGCGAAGAGGAACGTCGCAAGCAGCGCGCGACGGTACTCGAGGCCGCCCTTCTGGTCGCGTCCTCCTTTGAGCTTGGCTCGGGTGTCGAGCGCGCTCGCAGCGTCCAACAACGCTTCGATCTGCTCGGCGCTGTCGAGCCATACCGGAACGGGACGGGCTACCTTCAGGCGTCGGCGGCGGCCCCTCGCCGGGTTGCGGTCGATCAGCTCATACTCGACCGCCACCTCGAGAATCTGTGCGAGCCGCGTGATCGTCTTGTTGATCGAGCTTGGCGATATCTGGTCGCGACGAACCTGAATCTGCCGGTAGCGGTCGACCTCTTGGATGGTGATCTGCGAAAGCCGGTAGGCGCGAAAGAACGGCAGCAGATGGCAAGAGAGCTGCCATTCGTAGTCGAGCACCGTCTTTGGGCGTAGTTCGCCCCGGATCGCCTCAAACCAATCGGTAGCGAACTTGTGGAAGGTTGGGTCCTCTTTGATCTCCGGAGCAGGTGGTGGGGCGGCCGGCTGCCAGACGCCACGCCGGACGTCAGCAAGCACGTTCTGAAGCTCGGTATGTGCGCTCGTCGGCGTCCAGCCTTCTGCCGCTGTGCCGAGCTTTACGTATCGTCGCTTGCCGTTCGCAGTGAAGCGCAGGCTAAAAGTCGGGCTGCTAGTGCGTCGATCGATGTCGACATTGCCTGTCGCTGGCCGTCCCATCAGGTATCTCTCGTCATGTCGGTTCCTCCTTGGTGGGAGGCTCCGTGAGACAGGTCTGGCGAGAAAGCCTTACGCCGGATTGGTAGCGTGGCTCGCGCGCCGGGAGGTCTGAACTCTCGGTGCCACGGTGCCCGGGTGTGCAACCACCGCGGGCACCAACTTCAATCAATATAAGACGCCACGCGGACACTCACCGTTGCACCGTCCGTCGCCTCCGTCCTCTGGGTTGGCGAATCGGGAGTAGCTCGCCTTCCGACGGCGAAGAGATCCGTCTGACTCGCTGAGTCCTCGGGTTATGAGGGCGCTGAACCTCGCTCCCTGGCCCTGTGCGCTCCGATGCTCGCCAGATATCGAGCACTCGGCCGAGATCAAAGCGAAGCCTGCCTCGGTTGCCTGGACCGATCCGTATGCCGCCCAGTTCAGCTGAATGTGCGTAGACCCAGTCGCGAGACACGTTGAGTGCGGTGGCCAGAGTGGCGGCGTCGACGAGGTCGACAGACCGCAGTTGCGACGAGAGCAGGTCGGCGACGCGGTCAGCGACAGCGTTGGCAAATACCCGTTCCAAGACGCCCAGCTCCAATGTCTGCTGGCTCGGTTGCGACGAATCGAACGACGGGTGCTGCGCGTTTGTCATGGGCGACAGAGGGGTCGGGTCTTGCTCGAACCCCTACGTATCGCTGTAGGTGGCTACCTTCCCCCCGCGCAGGTTTGGAAGTGGCCCGCTTTGAGCTTGACGATGCGAACTCCGACAGTTGTCAACCTCCGACAGCAGACTGACTGCATGCCTTACGTGACCATAGATGGCGTGACGATCGACGCAGATCGGCTGATGCTCCTGCCGCTGGATGTCGCCCAGATCATGCGCATCGAGGAGAGGGAAGTGCGCAACATGATCCGCCGCGGCGAGCTTCAGGACGTATCGTCCGACGGTCGGCGACGCTTGGACCCCAACGAGGTGATCGTGGTGGTTGAAGAGCGAGTAGCGACAGGCGAGCTCGGTCCGCATGTGTTTGTCGAGTTGGCCGCGCTCATAGCTGGGCGGCTGTAGGTGCGATGGCGAAGATAGGGACAGCCGACGTTCTGATCTTCAGTCAGCGGAGTGTCTGTCGGTCCGATTCATTAACGGTGGGGGAGGCTGCCGCGTTACTTCGTGTGCATCCTTCTTGGATCTACGCTTATGCTCGCGAACTCGGAGGGTGGCGCCTGCGAGGCGACCGTGGCGCGTGGCGGTTCGATCGACGCCGCTTACTTTGGTGGATGCCGGATCTGTGACTGTGCTTCAAGAAAGAGGATTGACGCCGCTTGACCGATGCGCTCGCCGGCTGTAGGTCAGGCTGCGACGAGTTGCAGGCGAGCAGGCGCGATGCAGATCGGCTCGGCGCATCGCGGTGTCGGTTCGCCTTCCTTTGTTGTCCATCCTTGCTCTCGGGGCCAGCGTCCGAGTATTTCGGCGAGCTTGTCGCGCATGAGGCTGGTGCGCCAGAACGCCTCGTGCACGCCTGGCACCCAGATCCGCCGGTAGTTCTTCCCGAGCGAGACGTCAACAGGCACCTGCTCGGGCTCCCACGGTCGCTTGTCCCGCCGGGTCGGGATGTGTTCGCCGTTGACCCAGCGTGTCAGTGTGGATCGCGCCTCGAGTCCTGCGACTTCGCAGAACTCTGGGAAGGTCAGCCAGTCCCGCACAGCAGCTGACGTTTCGCTCGGCATAAGGGGCCTGCCGAGCGCGCCGCGGTCGATGGTGTCCCAGTCAACGCGCTCCGCGCCGGGAGGCTCGGAGTCGGAGATAGGCAGCCAGGTTGCTTGGTCGAGCCGGTAGAGGTCGAGCTTTACGATCGTGTCCGCCTTCTGCCGGGAGAGCTGTATGAGCTGGTGGGTGATCGCGGAGCTCTGAAGCGTGATCTCCTTCAGCTCACCGATCGATGCGACCATCTCCTCCTGACGGCTCAAGATGCGGTCCAGGCGATCACCGTCAGCCGGTGGTGGAGGGAGAAGCGCCTGTTGACCGCAACTGACGTTCCTGGCTTGAAGTTTCTGTGCGTCCTGCTCGAGACGTCGCTCTTCGTCCTCTATACGGCGCAGACGGATCATCTCCCGTTCGTAGGCTTGGCAGTCGGGGCGCTTGCGAAGCCCGGCGTCGGTCGTGAGGATCTCCCATCCGATCTCGGCGGATCTGCCCGACACGACCTCAAGCATCGCCGGTGTGCGGCGATCGCCGTACAGCGCCCGCAGGTCATTCTCGATGCTGCCGTTATCGAGCAACGCCGCCGCGTAGTAGGGGATAGGAGGGTTGGTTTCCCCACCAGTTGCTGGATGACGCTCGTTCCAGATTTCTCCCGCCCGTTCGGCCATCTTGTTCGCGAAGTGGCGGTACTCATGCGGCGTGTACCCGCAGATGGCGCGTTCTGCGTCCGTGGTGTGCTCGGCCGTATGGCGCGGATCGCGAGGGACGAGCGGCGGCGTCCTGCGCGTTCCGGCAACCCGCTGGTAAAGCCACAGCTCCTGTACTGCTTTTAGATGTGCTGGCTCAGCCACAAGCAAGGGAGCGTCCGGCGATGCCGGTGGCCGCCCCTTCGCGGCGGCCATACGATCCATCACCTCGAGGTAGAAATCGAGCACGAACGCGGCGTGAGGTGGGATCGGCTTTCGTCGCACCTCATCGCGCCCCTTGCTCTTCCTCGGGAGCAGATCGAGCGCGGCACCTCGTCGGCAGTCAGGCAGGGGCCCTTCGCAGTCGCGCACGTAGTCATTCCTTGTGAGGCGCGCGAGAGCTGTGCGCCGACCGCCCGTGAGGACCATCAAGACTAGGACCGCCCGATCTCGCGTCGGCCGCCAAAGCCCGCGGGAGCAGACTGCATTGTCGGACAGCGAGTTCAGCGCCTGCATCTCTTCCTCGATCGAGCGAATACCGAGCCGTTCGTGTATCTCAGTCGACTTGTTCGTGCCAGGCTTGACGTACCGTTTCAACCCGTGGAGCGACGACTTCATATCCGCCCTTGGACATATCCGGCATATGCAGCGGCGGTGCCTGGACCCATTCCCGGCAAGCGGGCAGCGTATGGAGGCTGTGGATCGTTGAAAAGATCCGCCGAGCCTCGGCCAAGACTATCAACACAGTGGAGCGTGAGCGGGTGCCTGCCGTGCGACGCCGATTTGCTTTGACCGACTCTTTGGAGTAGTCGTAGATGGCGGTATGTGCGCGTGCTGCCGCGGTATCTGGACCGTCGGCGATCAATGCCGCCACGATCGGCACCCAGCTTTCGGGCACAGCCTTGTAAAGAAACTCGAGATCGATCCGAGCGCGTGCGAGTCCGCCTGCGGCCCGCCGAACGGCATCTTCGTAGTTGTCGTGCAGCTCGTACGGCTCGACCCCGTTGTTGCGGATCCGGGCTCTTCAGGGGCGTATTCGAAGGTAGGCTGGTTCTCTGCATCGCACCGGCCAGCCTCACCGCTGCTGGACATCTGGGTCAGCGAGTAGCGGTGAAGAAATTCGCCGAGTTGGCGAAGTTCTGGATGCTCCTGCTTTCTCACCCCGGTGCACGCGAACAACACCCGTCGCGCGGCGTCGATCAAGTCTGTCATCCATAACTGCCCCCAATTCCATTCCGCTCAGAATACTGTGCATTTCGGATGGCTAGCCTGGTGTAAGTTTGGGATAATTAAGCCTGAAACCCTGTTGTGCACAGGGTTTTGACGCTATCGCGATGCACATGCACATCAAATGACCCCCGCCGCTTGAAGCTGCTCCAACCGGCCAGCTGACACCTTCCCTTCGCACACCAACTGGCGCTGCCTTGATGCCCACAAGCGCACCGCGCGGTGCCGATTCAGCATGCCCGCCTCGGCTAGTTCCTTATAGTGCGCCAACCTCTCTTCGAAGCTCTGCTCGTGAGGAGCCCACGTCCAGCTGGGCAAAGACTCGAGCAGCTGGTCAAGCGCGGGATCCTCGCCTCGATTCTTGCGGTGCCCGCAAACCCACACGCCGAGCCAGAAACCGTCAGCAGTCTTATGGCGATGCGGAACTTGCGAAGTGCCGTGCTGCTTGACGTAGTCCCACAGACGGGCGAGGCCTTCCGCATCAGTCGGTTGTCGAGCTTCGCCGCCATTACGTCGGGTCGTCGAAAGGCCCCGGTTCTTTCTGCTGGTCGCTGCGTTGATGTCGTCCGTCACTCCTGCCTATCGCGTCAAAGCGATGGTTCCCTCCCCCGATACTTATGCAGGGCGTCAAGTCTGTTCTGACTTGTACTAGCGCGGGAACGCTGGTGCCATCCCTTCTGTCGGTAGGCCAGAATCGTTCAATAGGCCGGACGTAACAGGGCGTTTTTGAGTACGATCGGATGGGCCGATGACACCAGTGGGGAGGCGTTCCAGCCCGAAGGGCGATCTAACTCCGAGTATGGCGGTGCTCGGCTTGCTCTGTGATCGCCCCGACTCGGCATCGCGTATAGCGATTCGCCTGGAAGAGAGATATCCCCACGGTCGTTGGGCGAGGACGACCAACTACGCGATCTTCTTAGAACTCGCCAAGCGTGGTGCGATTGAAAAGGTCCAGTCGGGCACGACGGCGCCCGATGACATCTACAAGACGACCGCGCTGGGTACAGCAGAGTTTGGGGAGTGGCTGCGCGAAGCCGTGAAGGCTCCTCCGCGGATACGCGACCCGACGCAGGCGTGGGTGCAGCACTCCGATGAATCTGAACTGCCGGAGATCATCCAAGCCATTGAGCGGATGCAGAAGAGATGGCGTGCGGAGTACGAAAAAGCCCAGGAACGCCTAAAAACAGAGTTGAAGCTCGGCAGACTCGGTCCATCGGACGGCTCTGACTGGCGGGGCCGGGCGCAGTACGCGGTCTTGGAGGACACGGTGAGGATGTGCGGTCTACAGGTGAAGCGGTGCATGGCACTTCAGGCGCGGCTTGAAAATCGAGAGATGCACGCGGAGATTGACGATGGGTGAGGTCGTGTTGCGGTTGGATGGTGTTGGTCGTAGCTTTCGGCGTGGGCGCCGGCGCTGGCGGGTGTTGGTGGACGTGTCGCTGTCGGTCTTGGCGGGCGAGGTCATTGGGGTTGTAGGCGCTCGCGGTGAGGGCAAGACGACTCTGCTCGAGGTGGCAGCTGGGATCGAGTTGCCCGACGAAGGTCATGTGTGGTTTGACGGAGACGACCTGATGACTCGCTCTGTCGAGCAGCGAGCCGAGTTGTTGGGCGGTCAGATCTCGTGGATGCACCGCGAGGGGATGGGCGGCTTCAGGGTGTTGGACTACGTTGGTATGCCGCTGGCGATGGGTCGTCGTCGGCGCATGAGTGCCGCGGACGATCTGGCGTTGGAGGCGCTGCGTCGCTTTGGTGTCGAGGACTGCGCACGACGCGACTGGGATGGGCTGTCTAACTGGGAGCGGCTGCTCGTCATGTTCTCTCGGGGGTTCGTGGGTCGGCCTCGATTGGCGGTGATCGACGATCTGCTGGATGGTCTCGGGCCTCGCAGGACGCGGGAGGCTAGCGAGATGCTGCTGTCAGTCGCTCAAGAGCTGGGATGTGGGGTGTTGGTTGGCGGTTCAGACTTCGAGGCGGTCCTCTTGGCTGATCGTGTCTTGTGCTTCGACGGTTCTGGCGGACTCCAAGTCATGTCTGACCCGACCAACGTCATCAACCTGCCCCACGGTCGCCAGCAGGCCGCAGGCGGGCATAGTGCTTGAGCTCCGCAATCTCGTCAAGCACTACAAGGTCGGCGATGGTCCGGCGATCCGTGCTGTGGACGGTCTGTCGCTGACCGCGGCTGACGGGGAGTTCGTCGCGCTGTATGGGCCTAGCGGCTCGGGCAAGACGACGCTGCTGGAACTTGTCGCGGGAGCCCAACGGCCCGATGGGGGAACCGTAGTGCTAGATGGTCGAGACATCTGCGAGCTCTCTGAGAGAGAGCTCGATGAGTACAGGCTGACGCAGCTCGGGATCGTCGGGCAGCCGCAGGAACTGATTCCCGGCGCACTGGCGATCGAGAACGCTTCGCTGAGACTGCTCCTGAGCGATACACGCAAAGCGAACACCGCCATCGAACCGCTGATGATGCGGCTCGGTCTCGGAGAGAGAATGGAGCATCGTACGGAGGAGCTGTCGATGGGCGAGCGGCAGCGTGTGATGATCGCTATGGCACTCGCTACCAACCCAAGGCTGGTGCTCGCGGACGAGCCGACTGGGAATCTCGACACGCAGCGGACCAGGGAAGTGCTTGGGCTTCTGCGCGAAATCAGTACTGAGCGTAGGGCGACCGTCCTTCTTGCAACACACGATCCACTGGCCGCCGGCTTTGCCGATCAGATCCACGAGCTTCGCGATGGGCATCTGCACGAGTATCGGCCCGACGATACGCCGGCGACTAGAGAGCAACTTGGGCAGCGCGCATGAGACAACGCACGCGACGGATGAGCGTCTCGGACCTGCTCTATCTGTATCGAGCGCGGCTGCGCGCTAAGAGCGTCGTCGTCCAGGACGTCTTTGCGATTCTCGGGATCGCGGTCGGGGTTGCTCTGCTGTTTGCATCCCAGGTGTCAAGCACGAGCCTCACGCATTCTGTCCAAAAGCTAAGTGGTCAGCTCGTCGGCGACGCGCAGTATCAGTTGGACGCCAGAGGCCCTGCGGGTGTGAGCGAACGATTGCTCGGCGAAACGAGACGACTGCCAGGCGTAAAGGTCGCGTTGCCAATCCTCGAACGGCAAGCGAATCTGACCGGTGAAGATGGCCGCCAGCAGTCGGTCGACCTGATCGGTACTGATCCTCGCTTTGCTCATTTCGGCGGGTCGAAACTACGACGGTTTAGTCCCAGGCAGCTTGCTGCGCAACAGGCGGTTGCGTTGCCCACCCCGATCGGGAACCGCCTCGATAGCCTGACTCTAGGTACTGTCCAGTTGCAGGTCGGCGCGCGGGTTACTCCAGTTCTGGTGGGGGCGACGCTGGGCGAAGCGGAAATCGGAAGCCTAGTCCGCAGCCCCGTGGCAATAGCACCTATTAAATACGCTCAATCTGTGACAGGCATGAGTGGGCGGATTACCCGTATCTTCGTCCAAGCGCAGCAAGGCCGCGATCGCGAAGTGCAGACAAGACTCCGTCGTTTGGCTGGCGCTACGCATGTGAACCTCGAGCCGGCGAACTTTGACGCCACTCTATTTGCCGTTGCGGCGCTGCCTGAGAATCAGTCCGAGACCTTGTTCTCGGCGATCAGCGCGATTGTCGGTTTTATGCTTGCGCTCAACGCAATGCTGATCACGGTGCCGCGGCGCCGTCAGTTGCTCTCACACGTCCGTTTCCAGGGCGCCAACCGTAGGATGGCATTGCAGATCCTCCTGTTTGATGCGTTGATCATCGGAGTCCTGTCCTGTGTCCTGGGCCTGATACTCGGCGATGGCTTGTCGATCTTTGTGTTCCATTCGACTCCCGGCTATCTGTCATTCGCTTTCCCTGTTGGGAATGCGCGCATCGTGATGTGGCAGTCGGTGCTGATCGCTGTTGTAGCCGGCATGTTGGCAGCGGGTGTGGGTGTGCTCTGGCCGTTGCGCGATACGTTCTCACGTCCCCGCGAACGTAGGAGTGCAGCTCACCGCTCGTGGGTTGTGGGCCGTGCCTTGGGTGGCATTGTCGGCTTCGCTGTCACTACCGTTGTCTTGGTCTCCTACCCGCAGGACTCGAAGCTCGGCAATCTCACGCTTGTCGTCGCGCTGTTGTGCGCTCTGCCGTTCCTGTTTGATGGGGCTGTAGCGGTTTTCGCACTGCTACAGCCGGCGTTGAATCGGCCGTCGCCGCGGATTGCACTGACGCACTTGCGGACTCCCACGACGCGCGTCCGTACTTTGGCGATCGTTGCTACCAGTGCGGTCGCCATGTTCGGTGTCGTCTCGATCCAGGGCGCGCAGCAAAACCTCCAGCGCGGCCTGGACGCCTCCGCACACGGCATCGACTCGAGCACGGACGTGTGGGTGACCCCGCGGGGGGAATCCAATGCGTTCGCCACGACTCCCTTTACGTACGCAGGATCTGCGAGTCTCCGGCGCCTTCCAGGAGTCCAACGCGTCAGTGTGTATCGCGGAAGCTTCCTCACATGGGGCGATCGCAAGCTTTGGATTCTGGCGCCCCCAGCCGACAGCTCCCAGCCAATCCCGCCGAGCGAGCTGGTCGCCGGCGATCTCACTTCGGCGAACGCGAGGCTTCGGGAAAGCGGCTGGGCGGTCGTGTCAAAGGCGCTTGCAGCCGAACAAGGTCTACAAGTAGGCGCATCGTTCACGCTGCCGTCCCCCAACCCAGAGTCCTTTAGAGTGGCTGCGCTGAGTACAAACCTTGGATGGCCGCCGGGCGCGATCATCGTCAATGCAACCGACTATGCCCGCGCTTGGGGCAATGGCGAACCGAGCGGCCTTGAGATCCAGACGTCAACCAACGCGTCGACTACCTCGGTACGAGCGAGCGTGCAGGCCGCGCTGGGCACAAACAGCGGCCTGATCGCGGAAACCAACCTCGAGCGGGAGCGGCGTCACTACGCGCTGGCAAGCCAGGGTTTGGTGCGACTCACTCAGATTCGAGAGCTGGTCCTGATCGCCGCGATGCTTGCGCTCGTCGGTGCACTCGGGTCGACGATCTGGGAGCGTCGCGGCTACGTGGCGTTCCTACGTTGCCAGGGCTTCCGCAAGTCGGTTCTTTGGCGGTGGCTGTTGTGGGAGAGCGCATTGCTTCTCGGTGTGGGCTGTCTGACCGGCGCCGTCTTCGGCATATACGGACAGCTCTTGTTGAGTCACGCTCTGGCGAGCGTCACAGGTTTCCCGATCTCCTTCGGCGTCGAAGCGTTCGTAGCGCTCACCACACTCGCGCTCTTGAGCGCCGCCGCCGTCCTGGTCATCGCCATCCCGGGATATCTCCTGGTGCGTGTTCGGCCACGAGCGGCCCGTCCGGTCAGCTAACCCGAGCACCCGGCGACCAACCCCGATACCGGCGGCGCTCTCGGCACGCCAACTGCGCGTGCTCGGCGAAGCGACCGGCCGAGAGCTGGCATGGGTGCTGCCCGCCGTAGCCCGCGAGGTGCGTGCCTGGCGCTCGCTGGCGGCGGCAATCCCCGATAGACCAATCCGACAGGACGCACTGAGCTCGCTCGCCAACAAGCGAGGACACACCGACGGCGCCGCGCTCTTCTGCATTTTCACCCGCTCGCGCGAGCCTGCTCTGCTTCGCTTGCTCGTTGCCTACGAGATCATGTGGGACTTCCTCGACTCGGTCAACGAGCGAGGTGCCGCCTGCGGCCAACCCAACGGCAAGCAGCTACATCTCGCGCTCGTCGACGGCCTAGACCGCGATCGGCCGGTTTCCGACTATTACCTCCACCACCCGTGGCACGACGACGGGGGTTACCTCAACACGCTCGTCCAAACCTGCAGGGAGACCTGCGTCTTGCTCCCGTCCTACGAGATTGCTCGCCCTCTGCTGATTCAAGAGGCGTGGCGCGCCCAGGTGCTAGCCATCAACCACGAGCTCGATCCACATTGCCGCGAAAGGGCATTGCGCGAATGGGTCTATCGCGAGTGGCCGAATGGACACCAGGCACGCTGGTACGAGCTCACGGGCGCCGCCAGCGCATCGCTCACGATCCACGCTCTACTTGCGCAAGCCGCGGAACCACAGGTGGACCCTTCGGTGGTAACGGGTGTCTATCGAGCCTACGGCCCGTGGATCTCGGCTGCGACGACGATGCTCGACAGCCACGTCGACCAGCTCGAGGATACCGTCAACGGCGACCACAGTTACGTCGCGCACTACCCGACGGCAGACATTGCGACACGGCGAATAAGCGCACTCATCGGCCGCTCTATGCAAGAAGCGAGCAGTCTGCCCGACAGTGAGCGGCACATCCTGATCGTCGCATGCATGGCCGCGATGTACCTGTCAAAGAGCAGCGCTTGGACAGCGGCCCTGCGTTACCGCACCCGCCAGATCCTCGCGAGTGCCGGTCCCCTAGTCCGCTTGCTACTGCCGATTCTACGGCTGTGGCGAATCACCTATTTACAAGGCTCAACTTAACCATAAAGGAGACACAATGCAATTCCCCAAGACAGCCCGACGGACGGCGCGTAACCGCCCTGACCTTCCCCCAACGGCAGCCCTGCCGGCAGTGCTCCAAACAGTCGCTTGCCGCGTGCGACCGCTGGAGTACCTCGAATGGTGTCGCGCGAGACTAGGCTCGCGCTTCACTGTGTATCCGGTGGATATGGTGCCATTGGTGTTCCTGACAGATCCTCAGGACATCCGAGCAGTGGTCACAGCCCCACTTGACGTTTTGCATGCCGGGGCGGGGGCCAACGTGACAGCCCCGCTCTTTGGCGAGGACTCATTCATCTTGCGCGACGAAGGGGAATATCTGAGTGGCCGCGCCGCGATTACCCCTGCATTTCACAGTCGTGTAGTGGATGAGCACGCAGAGATGATCAAAGACCTAGCCGACAGCGAGGTGTCCTCGTGGCCACTCGATACCCCAGTGCCAGTCCACCCGCGTCTGCGTGTCCTGGCATTGACCGCCATGTTGAGGACGGTTTTCAATCAGGGCGACCCGACAGTAGATCTGCTCCGCGATGCACTCTTGGCGATGCTCTCTGTCACGGCGAGCCTCGTCTTGCAAGAGCCACGGCTCAATCGGCTGCCAGGCTGGCGAGCTACATGGAAGCGATTCATCCAGGATCGCGACGAAGTCGACCGGTTGATCGCAAGCCTCATCGCCCGACGTCGGGCGAGTACGGGAACGCGCCGCGACATGCTCGAAATGCTGCTCGAGGCACGCCGTCCGGACGGATCATCGATGTCCGACAAAGAACTTCGCGACAACCTCGTCTCGGTCATAACGGCCGGACACGAGACGACGGCATCGTCTCTAGCGTGGGCATTCCAACTCATCGCGCACAACCCGACGCCTCAAGATCGACTGATCGAGGAGATCGACCGAGGTGATGGCGACGAGTATCTGGCCGCCACAGTCAGTGAGGTGCTGCGTCATCGCCCCGTCTTCCTATTCACGGTGCCACGCGCGGTAGCACAGCCATTCGCGATCAACGGATGGGCCTACCATCCACCGGCACACCTGCTCGGGTGCACCTATCTGATGCACCACGACCCCACGCTGTTTGAGGACCCCCACGAGTTTCGTCCCGAGCGGTTCCTGGAGCCGCCCGCAGCGAAATGGACGTGGCTTCCGTGGGGCGGCGGACAGAAAACGTGTCCAGGCCGGCACCTGGCGCTACTAGAGATGCATACCGTACTCCGCGCAACGCTCTCTAAACGGTGCATTCTGCCCACGGGCAGAGCTATCGAGCGCGCTCAGTGGCGTAGCGTCATTGTCACGCCGCACGCCGGGTCACGAGTCGTACTGCGCAGGCTGCGTGCCGGTAACGGCCTTTCACGGTTACGGCCAGCGCACCCCCTTTTTTAGCGCGATTTATTTTGCGCAGAATGTTTCCCTTTTGCGCGGAACAGATTCTTGTCTGCGTGTTATTCCATCTGTCAGGATCGCACGTCGATGGTGGCCAGGAACCCTACTCAGGCGGTTGCGTGGATCAAGGTGCAGGCACCATGAGTCCACGAGGCAAAGGCCACGAGGACCCTGAGCCCGCGAGTGTTCCAACGCTGAATGAGCCGGTGTTGGTTGTCCGGCGCCCCTCCGTCCCGGATCGCGGTTGACGTGACCGACGTCGATGTATTGGCCCTTGACTCCCTCAAGGGCCAATTGATACCGGACGTTGAGCTTGAGTCGGCTTCAGGGCACCCGTTCGATTTCGTCGCGCACGCTCGGCTCTTGATCTACTTGTATCCAGGCGCGGGCGGGATCATTCGCGGAGACGAGACGCCTCTCCTTGACGCAGAACAACACCGGGCCTTCCGTGACCGCTTTGAGGATATGGCAGCGTGTGGATTCACTGTCGTAGGCGTAAGCAGTCAGTCGCTCCACAAGCAGCGGCGCGTAGTCGCGGCCAACAAGCTGTTACAGGAGCTTCTGAGTGACCCTAACTTTTGTCTCGCCGAAGCGCTTAGCCTACCCACACGCCGACTGGGACCCGTTCGGGTGTATGAGCGTCTGACGCTACTCGCCACCGCCGGGTGGATAAGCCACGCGCTAGAACCACGTCCCACCCCTAAACGTCACCCGACCTACGTGGCGCACTTGCTACGTCAGATGCGATGAGCCCGGAGGGGTCGCACGTTCTCAGATTGAGTCCGGCGTGCTTACCGCGCGGCTCAAGTGCGCGCGGCATGTATGTTTTGGCGTGCTTCTCACCGACGTGTCGAGCCCTGACCGCCGCTCAAATCGCTAGGCAGCTCGACTTGTCGCCTGCGACTGTCCAGGGTGTTGCGGCGAACCTCGTGATGCTCGGCTGCTTGACTTTAGACCTATCCGGTGCATATCTGCTCGCCGGAGTCGCCGAGTCTCGGGGTGAAAGATGAGCGCTGAGCAACCGCGCCCGAATCTTTCACAGGGCGGACCCGGCCCTGTTTTTCGACCGTAGTTGGTCAATAGTGATCCCCGGATACTGAGCTTACATCGTGCGAGATCCGCTATGCGAGTCGGACAGTTTTTTCGCGACACGTCGCCTAGAAGGTAGGGGGACAGGTGTTTCTGCGAGCGCTCTCGCGTAAGACCAAGGACGGTGATGTGACCCGCTACTTTGCGCTTGTCCACAATGAGCGCGACGCTCGCGGAGTACCAGTGGCGAGGGTCATTCACAACTTTGGGCGCGAGGACACCCGCACTCGTCAAGACCTCGCTCGACTTGCCGACTCAATTCAACGCGTCCTGAACAGACCCGACACGTCGTCCTCCGAGAGTCCGGGGCACTTAGCTTTTACCAGCACGAAGGGGAATGACGCCTCCGATTTGATGAGCGCAGTCGAACAAAGGCCACGCGCTCGAATCCTTCAAGCGATGGTCGAGGTGTCCTGTGAGCGCGGTTTCGCCCAGGCATCGATAGGCGTCGTCAGCAAAAGGGCAGGTGTGTCGACCCGAACGTTCTATGACTGCTTCAACAGTCTTGAGGACTGTTTTCTCGCGGTCATCGACGAAGGCACCCAACGTGCCCTTGAGGTGATGCTCCAGGCATTTGCCGAGGAGAGTTCGTGGCTTGATGCCCTACGCTCCGCGCTCGCTGCCCTGCTCGTGCTGTTCGACACTGAGCCCGCCCGCGCGAGAGTATGGCATCTAGAGAGCTTGGCTGCCGGCGGATGGGCGCTAGAGCGCCGGGCCGAAAGCCTGGGCGTGCTTCGTACCGCCATCTTGCGCCAGTGGTCAACCGCACCTGAATCCCCAGGCATGATCGTCGTTGCCGAAGGATCTATGGCGGCGGTTCTCGGCGTCCTACATACGCGACTCCTTCAAGGCCCCGACGCCCCGCTACTTGAGATACTAGGGCCGCTGATGGGGCTCGTCGTGGCCCCATTCGTGAGTGCGGATATTCGTGTCCGCGAGATCCGTCGAGGCGATGAGTTTGCTCGCGCGATCCTCAACGGCTCTGTAGCCTCACCCAACCTCAACTGGCCACCGCGTGTGCAGTCTCAAGTACCTTCACCGCCAGCGCTCGCCATCGCGGATCGGATCACGTTATGTCTGATGGCCGTGGCTGAGATCCCTGGTTCCAGTAACGGCGAGATCGCGGCGCGTATCGGTGTCGCTCACGGCTCCCAAATTTCACGATTGCTCTCGACGTTGGCAAGCCGCGATCTCGTTGCCAGTCGCCCGCGCAGACCCGGGTTGCGCAACGAGTGGCACCTTACTCCGCACGGGGAACAGGCCGCCGAGACCCTGCGCGCAGACCATACGGGGCAGCTTAAGGACTCCGGCGTAGGCCTTTCTCACCTACTGTCACACGAGTCGCCGTAGCGCGCCCACTTAATAACCCGTGCGGCGGTTTTTCCCATGTTAAGTCTTGACGGTTCGACCGAGTGTGGGTTACAAGTCTGTCCGCAATGTCAGCCTGCCAGCCTACCGCCGGGATACCCGGCCGCTCTTTACGAAGTGGCCAGCGTGCGCCCCAGCGGCGACAAGAGGGGACTCAATGACCAGCCACGGACGCTGCGCGTCGGCACGTATCACCTTGAACGCCCGCGCCAGCCAGAAGGTCGCACGGCGCCACACGAAGACCCGCGAGTTCCTGGTCGCCACCGCTGCATCGGTCCTCCTTGCACTGGCGCTCACGCTCACACAGTCCGCTACGGCTGGCGCAGTCCCTCTTCCACGCGGCGCTGGACCCGGTACGTTCCTGCACGCCACACCCGCGCGGCCGACTGGCCCGTCAGTCGAAGGCCTAAGCGCCGGCAGCTTGTCTCCTCTTGTCACTGGCGGCAACGGCGAAAGCCTCAAGTACTGGGGCGGCGAAGTCCAGCACAAACCCGGAACTCGACCTGCTGTTTTGGGGCGACAACTTTTGGAACGGTACGCAACCGTTCTACGAAGGCGTTTCCCTCTACACCGAGTACAAGGGGTTCTACGACGACCTCAGCAACGAACTTGAAGCCCCCGGAGAGGCGAGCTGGCAAGGCATCCTCTCCCAATACTTCGGCAAGAGCGGCACCTATGGAGACGCCCACGTCGTTGGTGAGACAGACGAAACAGCTATCAACGCGCCGCAGAACATCACGGTCGAAAACATCAAGAAAGAGATCACGACATGGGCAAACCGCGGTCTCGCCCAGAACCCGAACACCCAAGTCGTCGTCCTGGCCGCCCCGGGGACCTCATACGCAGAAGATCCCGAAAATGGTTGCGGCTACCACGGGATCGACGAACAGGGCTACAGCTACACGTTCGTCGCCTACGCCGGCGACCTCGACCATTACTTCAACAAAAACAAAGAAAACTACAGCTGCGATTATCGCGCGGCAGGTAAAGAAGTCGAAACGACCCAACTCATGTGGTCATCGACGGCCATTGCCTCCCACGAGTTCGCCGAGGAGGCTACCGATCCCGGCCTCAACGGCGAATACGGCTGGTATTCCAACGAAGGCCAAGAGATCGGTGACTTGTGCGATTACGAACCGCTCAACAGCGTCGAACTCCCCGAGAAGAACGGCCGTCCAGGCTGGTGGTACGTCACTGAGCTATGGGATGATGGCGGCGGCAACACCTGCAAACTCGAAGACCCGCCCTACAGTGAACCCTCGCCGCCGACGGCGACGACCGAAGCAGCGACCGCCATCGGGTATCGCCAGGCGACGCTGAACGGCACGCTCAACCCCAACGGTCCCGAAGCTCACTACGACTTCGAATACGGGACCACCACCTCGTACGGGTCGAAGATCCCAACCAGCGAAGCGAGCGCCGGCTTCGGCACGACCACCGTGGCGGAGAGCGCAACCCCAACCGGCCTCAAACCCGGCACGAAATACCACTTCCGCATCGTCGCCAAAACCTACGCAGGCACCACCGCGGGCGCTGACAAAGAATTCACCACTCCAATCCCGCCGCCAGCGGTCATAACCGAAGCTCCAACGGAACTCGGCGAAACACGGGCATCACTGAACGCAACCGTCAACCCCGAAGAATTCGCGACGACCTACCAGTTCGAATACTGGATCGCCGGGAAAAGCAGCGAAGTAACCAAGATCCCAACGACCGCCGTATCAGTGGGCTCAGGAGCCACCGGTGTGAAAGTAAGCCAACACCCAACGCTCACCAACAACAACGAATACGTCTATCGGGTCGTCGCGACGAACGCGGGCGGGACCAGCCACGGCAAAGAAGTCTCGTTCGTGACCGGCCCCTACCTCGAGAACCACACCAGCGCCAACGTCAGCACCGCCGCAGGTGCACAGAACATCCTCTACGGAGTGTCCTGCACCTCAACGACGTGGTGTTTGAGCACCGGCTACGACCACGTCACCGGCGGGCCCGAAGGCGCGCCGATGGGCGTCAGCTGGAACGGCAGCTCGTGGGGTCTCGTCACTACGCCGACGGTGCCAGCGGGCGACAAATCAGCCTCGCTCGACTACGGCATCTCATGCACCTCGAGCTCGGCGTGCACAGCGATCGGCTCACAGATCAACAGCTCCGGCGTCGTCCAGTCGCTCGTTGAGCGCTGGAACGGCGCGAGCTGGGCCGTCCAGACAACGCCGTCCGTATCCGGGGTGTTGCTCGCCGGGGTGTCCTGCACCTCGGCGACAGCGTGCATCAGCGTCGGCGACCAGAGCACTGGGCTGCTCGAAAGTGTGCCGGTCGCCGAGATTTGGAACGGCAGCGAATGGAAAATGATGACCGGTCCGAACGTCAAAGGCACGTTCAGTGCGGTGTCGTGCAGCTCCTCAAGCGCCTGCACAGCGGTCGGTGGTAGCGGCTACAACGGCGAACCGATCGCTGCCCGCTGGAACGGCACCGAATGGACGATGCAAACGACGGCGAAAATCGCGAGCGCCGGCCTCAACGGCGTCTCCTGTCCGACCGCAACCTCGTGTGTTGCCGAGGGGATCAGCGGCGGGATCCTCGGCTCACCGACCGCTGGCGTGTCGGAGACGTGGAACGGCACCACATGGACGGCGGTCACGATCCCCTCGACCGGATCCGAACAGACCGCGCTCTACGGGGTGTCGTGCAGCTCGGCGACATCGTGTATCGCCGCCGGCAACCAAGCGAGCCTCGGCGGCATCGAATCGTCGATGGCCGACATCTGGAACGGCTCGAACTGGAAGATCATGGCGATGACGTTGCCGTCAGGCACGAAAGCCAGTGCGCTTCGCGGCGTCTCCTGCGGGGGCCCCTACTGCGCCGCTGTTGGCGACTACTCAAACAGCGGCCCCGCGAGCAACCTGACGCTTGAGGGAACGATGGCGCCGCCTGGCGCGACGACCGAAGCGGCGTCGAGCATCACCGCGAGCGGCGCGACGCTGAACGCGGCGATCGACCCCAACGGCCGCGAAACGACCTACCACTTCGAATACGGGCCGACAACGTCCTACGGGACCAGCGTGCCGGTTCCCAACGCGGCGGAGACCTCGACGTTCTCAACCGAAATCGAGAAACGCGCGATCACCGGCCTTGAAGCGGAAACCACCTACCACTACCGGATCGTGGCCACCAACCCGAGCGGCACCAGCAACGGGACCGACCACACGTTCGTGACCTCCGCCCTGTCCTGGGCGGTCAACAGCAGCGAAAACGCGAGTGGCGTGGAAGGCGCGCAGAACATGCTCTACGGGGACTCCTGTACCTCCTCGACGTGGTGCATGAGCACCGGCTATTACCACGTCCCTGGCGGCACCGAAGGCACGCCGATCGCCGAGATCTACAACGGCAGCTCGTGGAAACTGACGGCGGCGCCGGTGTTCCCGACCGGCGACAAATCAGCCTCACTGGATTACGGCATCTCATGCACCTCGAGCTCGGCGTGCACAGCGATCGGCTCGCAGGTCAACAGCGAAGGCAGCGGCCTGCAGCTCGTCGAGCGTTGGAACGGCTCGAGCTGGGCCGTCCAGACGACGCCGTCGGTAGCTGGCGTGTTGCTCGCCGGGGTGTCCTGCACCTCGGCGACAGCGTGCATCGGCGTTGGCGACCAGATCACTGGGCTGCTCGAAGGGGTGCCGATCGCCGAGATTTGGAACGGCAGCGAATGGAAAATGATGACCGTTCCGAAAGTCAAAGGCGCGTTCAGTGCGGTGTCGTGCAGCTCCTCAAACGCCTGCACAGCCGTCGGTGGCGGTGTATTCGGCGGCGAACCGATCGCTGCCCGCTGGAACGGCACCGAATGGACGATGCAAACGACGGCAAAAATCGCGAGCGCAGGGCTCAACGGCGTCTCCTGCTCAACGGCAACCTCGTGTGTTGCCGATGGGATCAGTGGTGGCCTCTTCGGCTCGCTCACCGCTGGCGTGTCGGAGACGTGGAACGGCACCACATGGACGGCGGTCACGATCCCGCCGAGCGCTGAACAAAGCGCGCTCTACGGCGTGTCGTGCAGCTCGGCCACGCTGTGCTACGCCGTCGGTGACTCCTCCACCAAAGGCGGCGGTGAAAACACAATGACCGACAAGTGGAACGGCGCTGAATGGAAACTCGTGTCCCTGCCGGTGCCGTCGGGAACCACCGGCAGCATGTGGCGCGGGGTGTCCTGCGCGACCGGCGGATACTGCACCGCTACCGGGCACTACACAAACAGCGGTCCGGCAGCCGACCTCACGCTCGCCGACTCAAACTAGGGGGCCGTCCGCAAGACGCGCGTGTGGTGCCCGACCGGCAACGGGCACCACACACCCCCTCTGCCCGGCACCTCGCCGTCGCCGACCCGCGAGCCGGACGCTGCGGGAGCCTGGTTCGCCAAGCACTGTGCGCGGCGAGCGCCGATCGACTGGCGGACAGACGGCACCGATCCACGCATCGACCGCGGCCCTCAGAGCTGGCCGTTGTCGGCGCGTGTGGCGTTCCGCCTGCGGACGGTAGCGGGCCGGTGCGTAGCCGTAATGTCATGTCGAGCCCTTACGGTACGGGCACTTAACACGAGAACCGCGCCATCTTCCACTGTTAAGTCTTGATCGGCCTCTCGATCGCAGCTACAAAAACTGGCAGCAACCTAGCCGACAACCAACAGCTCCGGTTTGCATATCACGCTCGTCCAGGAATCGACGCCTTAGGTGACGAACAAGCACCCGACTGTCGGGGCCCTTCAGGCAACCGGTTCGGAAGGGTCCTACAAGAAATGGAGATTGGTAGAATGGTGCTTATTGTGGCTAAGTTGCTGAGCGGGCGTTTGCGGGGCGCCACCGATCGCCTGACCTACGCCAACGTGGCGGCGACGATCGCGCTATTTGTGAGCCTCGGGGGCGTCTCATACGCTGCGGTCACCCTTCCCGCCCACAGCATCGGCGCCCGTCAGCTCCGCTCTGGGGCGGTGACCACAACGGCACTGGGTTTCCCGCTTGGCGCCGCCGGCATCACAGACTCAAGCGTCGAAGACCTCACTAGGACACCGTGCAACGCGCCGGCACCACCAGGGCGCCCGTCGATGGTTGCATGCCCGCAGCTGAAGCAAACGGGGGTCACCGTGCCCGGCCGCGAAGTTCATCTGAGCCTCAGGGCACCGGGAGAGGTTCTGGTCTCCTCGATCGCCGGTCTTCACGACGAAGGTGCGCCCACCGCCAGCGCTGTCGTGACGTTGTATCTCATGGTTGACGGAAAGTTGGCCACGAACAGCAGCTCGTCGATCGCTGGCGGTCAATCGGCCCAGCTTCCTGCGCAGTTGGCGGTTCGCCTTCCGGCAGGAGCCCACAGCTTGGGGGTCGAGGCACAGGCCAAGTACTCGACACGCGAACCGGGCGACGTAATGGTCTCGCCCGTTTCGCTTACAGCGACCGTCCTGCCGCCCGCAAGCTAAGCGGACCGGGTCGTTACTGCGTGGGCTCGGCCGAGATGATTCCGGCCGCCTGGAACGCCTTCGCCCGGGACCGGGCCGACGCTCGTGCTCGCCGGATTACGAGGCCGAGGAGCTGTGATCAGTTCCACGGAGCGTCGGGTTTAGCAGCGGCCTTGCAAGTGTGGTACCACAGCTACAAGCGCGGCGTGTGCTGAACTTTTGATCCGGCGAGCCAACGTGCCGTCGACCGTCTCGCTCTACGATGGTTTCATGGGTCGGGGACGCGTGTCAGGTCACGGTGAGGAGGTTGTCACCGTCTATGGGCGCAGCTTTGAGGTGCTGGCGACCGAGCACACAGTGCTGCGTTTTCCCCCGCCGCTCGTCGAGCGCGCGAGCAACGCCTCGGGATTCGAGTTCTGGTGGAAGATGCTTGAGTTCGTCTTCGGGCTGCCTGACCCAGCCAGCTTTCCGGCCCTCCCGACACTTCCCAGCGGCAGGGGTCTGGACTCTTTGCGCCGCTATGTGGCTGCCGCGGAGGAGATGGCGGATAGCTCTCTCCTCAACGGCGAAGATTCGATCACGGTACGGCCGCATGACGATGGTAGCGGCGAGCGCGTCGAGTCCGCCTTCTCAAGTAAGGAGATCACGCGGGGATTCACGACGCTTTTCCGTCAATTCGACTCTTCGGATGAGCGAGCCGGCTTCCTGCAGGTCCAGCGCATCCTAAGAGAGGCGAATGTCGCAGCTGCGGACGGGCTTGCGGACGAGCGCGCGGCTGTGCTCGGCGCGTGGGGGAAGGCGCGTGGTCGCCTGCGCCCTCACAATCTCAAGGTGCGCGTCGGCCAAAAGCTGCGGGACGAAGGCCGGATGCCGAATGCCATCCCTGGAGAGGACCGCGACTCCCCAGAGATGGTAATCAGCGCGTACCAATACGGCGATCTCATCCATTGGGGCGCCAAGAGCACGCACATCGAATCTGCCGAGAGTGATCCCTTTGCCCACGCGCTCCAGCGGATGGACTTCCTGGAGGCAGCCGTGGGGCTGACACACGTCTACCTCGGATTCGCGCTGGTGGTCCAAGCCGCGCTCGGAGATTTGCGGTCCGATCATCCCTGAATGTCGAGCTGTGCCTACAGCCACGGGTCTAGAGTCTGATTCCGTGACCCGAGCGTACTTCCCGCTGCGATCGAGCGTGGAGCTTTTCCGCGACCCCGAGAGCCCGGAACCCGTGACTCGCGCGAAGCAGGCGGCCGTGCTCTACGACGAGGTCGTGTTCGAGGTGGGACTCTTCGATGCGTCCTTCACGGCTGAGGGCTCGTTCGTCAACTACGTGCCGCGCGAGAACGTCACGACCGATCGCGTCGATCGCGCACGCAGAGTTCTGGAGCCAGGGAGTGGTATGCGGGTTTCCATTGCGATCGAGGGAATGGAGGGTGTCTCTGGCGCCGAGGAGGCGCTGAACCCGTTCTTCGAGGGTGAGCTCACCGCCAGTTACACCGCGGAGTGGCACAGTGGTGTGCTCGACGAGCTCGCGAAGCTCAGGCCGGACTGGGCTCATCCCTTGGCGATAGGCAACGAGGTGCTCGCGGAGAGCAGGCTAAAGCCGACGATGGACGCCGTGAAGGAGGCGCTTGAGACGATCGAGCTGCCTGACACGGATGCAGTCCGAGGCAGCTTTCTTCAGGATGCTTTCAGCCGTGACGCTGTGGTTGCCGCAGCGCTCCAGGCATCGGTGCACGTCACGAGCTTGTTCGAGCCGCTGATTCTCGGGGCTGGCTCGCTCAAGTACCGCCCCGAACACGTCGGTGCAAGCGCGCTCGGGATCGTAGTCCCGAACGTGGAGGAGCTTACGTGGGAGGCGATAGCCGAGTTTCGGGAGCACCCAGGAAGCCGAGAGGCAAGAGAGAGGTTGCGGGAAATCGAAGAGCGGGCATTGAGCGAGGAACCTGGCGATGCCATCGAGTTCCAGGAGCGCGTCGGGCAGCGTGTTACCGACGACCTTTTTGCCGTGATCGACGAGCTGCGCGGCAAGCTCAGCGTGACAGTCGCGAAGGATGCTGCGAGCACGGCGATATCGCTCATCCCCGTTGCCGGACCATTTCTCGGCCCCGGAGCCTCGATGATGGACAGCGTGCTCGAGACCGTGCACAAGCAGCGGTCCTGGCACGCCGCGCTCATGAAGCTCCGCGAGCCGACTGTTCGCGCCTAAGCCAGTCCAGTCTGTTATCACGACCGGCGGCTCTGGTTGACGCCTGAGCAGCCACGGCTCGAGGAAGATCAACGGCGTCTGCGGAGCAGCGGAAAGCCGGAGGGATAGCAAAGAGGACGGCTTTGTAGTCTTTCGAGAATTTGTGTTCTTGGCTTATCTGTGGGGTTTTCGAGGACCTCCGGTGCTTTCCGCTGCTGCCCGAGATCGGCCTGTTCGAGCGCCTTTGGGGCGCGTATGTCGGCGCTTGCTTCGCGAGGCTGAAGGGACGTGCTCGTGTCCGCGCGCGCGACGCGCCTCGGCGAAGAACGGTTCGGCTGTTTGCCACCCTGCCGCGAATTGGCCCATCGCCTCTCGCTCGAGCGGCCTCGCGGGCGGTGTGGAGCTGCGACACGGTCCCAGCGTCGTCAATGCCTCCGTGAAGCCCTGAGCGAAATACTTTGCGCGCGCCCGACGCTTGCACTCGTCGCCAGCGATCAGCAGCGCCTTCAGCACTGTACGCGTACTGTCCTCAGCGTTGATGTTCGGTCCCTCGAACGCTGAGCACAGAGAAACCGTATTCAGATGGCTGCGTGGTCCGATGTGGTCTGCCTCGGCAAGGAGTTGAAGATCTTCGGGCGCACTGCTGTCGAAGTCACAGACCCATGCGTCGATGTGTCTCGAGAGCGTCAGCGTCGTCAGTTCCCGCATCTGCTCGCGAGCCAGTGGATGGCGAATCGCTTCCACGGAGAGCCAGGTAACGCTGTCGGCGATCTCTTGCTTCATCTCGTCATCGAGGCTTTTCCATTTCTTCAAGACTTTGCTCCACCAAGTTTCAAGCGCGTACGCCGATCCGTACCAAGAACTCTGCCGAGGGACGTGACCCAACAGGCCATCGGGCCCGACCGCGTGGCGCAGGGGACCGAGCCCGTCGAGCAGCGGGTTGACGCTGTCATCCGGCGGATCAAAGGCAATGGCATATCCCTGCGGTACCTCTGACGATGTCTCGGAGTCCTGGTCTCGTTGGCGCTCCCGCAGTCCAGGCGCGAGGGCATCGAGGAGCATCACGTTGACTGCGTCGGCAAACTCGGAGCCCACCTCGACCGGGATATTGAGGATGAACCGACGGCGCACCGGCGGCTCGCCCGTGTTGGGATCGATCTCGATGCGGAGATCATCGACAGACCGTTCGAGGTCCGGATCAGCTGCACGCAGCGCCCGTAGGAGCTCCATCATGGGTGCATGCTCGCTGCGCGCCAGCGCTGTATTCGGGTCTTCGTCCTTGCCGATGAGAACGGGGAGGACGATCGTGCCTACAGTCTTTCCGGGCAGCCTCCGAACAGCACGGCCGACAATCTGGATGACCTGTGCCGGGCCTCGTTTAGTGTCAATCAGAGTGACCGCGTCGATGCCCGGGATGTCTACACCCTCGCTGAGAACCTTTACGTTGGACAGCAGTCGGTAGACATCGTCACGCCGAGAGAAGCTCGCGAGTAGTTGGTTGCGTTTGCTCCTTGGCATGCGATCCCCGTCAATGTGCGCAGCCCACACCGGGCCCTCGGGGCGCTCGTGATCGGCTAGGAGCTCGACCGCTTGGTTGAACTGTTTGCTGAACGCTTGTGAGCGATCGATGCGTGGGTGAAACGCAACCATCCTGCGGCAGTGGTAGTCGCGCATCGCGCGAAGACACGCGATCTGGGTCGCGAGGCTATACGCATCGATGCGGGTGTCTCCGCCGTCGGTTGTCACTGGACTGTGCTTCTCGATGAGATGTTGGACTTCACGATCGGTAACCGGCATGACCACCACCTGGTACGGGCAAAGAAGCTCGCGGTCGATCGCCTCCGCAAACGAGAGACGATATGCGACCCGTCCAAACTGACGCTCGTCGCTCATCGAGAAGACCCGCATGTTTTTTTCAGCCACACGCACGATCTCGTGTGCGGGATAGATCGTAGGTGTCGCAGTAAAAAAGAGACGCTTGCGCGCGCGGATTCGCGAGTCATCGAGGATCGTCCTGGCACTACGACCAGCGAGACCGGCGCACCAATGCGCCTCATCGCAAACAGCGAGATCGAACACAGCATCGCAGCCCTCGGCCATCGCCGCCGCGATCTGCGGGCTGGATTTGTAGGTCGAGATGACGAGCCTGTGTCCCGTGCTGTTCAGAAATGCGCGGATCGCGACCGGATCGGTCGTCACGCCCGGGCCCAGATCAGCAGCGTCGATGATCGCTGGTTGATCGTCCTCAGACGTCGTGGGGTCCGAACATACCTTCAGGACGTGACTCGGGTTTGCGGCATCGGCCGCCCAGTCCTGCGAGGTCTGACGCAGCAGCGCCAGCGTGGGTACGAGCACTAGGGTCAGTTCGCTTTCCAGGGCATCAGCGGAACGGACGGCGACGAGTGTCTTGCCGGTCCCGCACGCCATGACGATCTGCGCCCGATCCCTAGCTCGGAGCTCCGCGCGGATCCTCGCGACTGCTTCGTCCTGATGGGGACGCGGATCCTTTTGTGGCTCGCGGCCGCCCGACAGCAGCTCTGCCGGAGATACTGGCCATTCCAGACGAGCATCGGCCAAACGTGTCCGGAGGCAACGAGACACCTTCTTCTCTTGACCCTCCATGACCTCGACCGCCGTTGGCGCGACCCGGTCGGTCGTCGCGATCAGCAGTCGCTCGTCGATCTCCACTCGTGCCGACTCGCTAAGGAACGTGTCTACATCGTGCTTGGTGATCGAGTATCGCTCCGCGTAATTCTTCGCCTGAATAGCCACAATGCGACCGTCGCGTGTACTGCCGATCAATCGATGCCCTTATCCGGGCCCCAACAGCCCGGCCAGTCATTCCAGGCCCACACTCGCTCGAAGATGGCGGCGTACTCGGGGTCGTTGACCAAGAACCACCCTGCGAGACGCTCAAAATCGCGCCCGCCAGTGTCAAGTTGCGCCAAGAGCGCGTCGAACGAGTCCTGTGGCGTGGAATCTGGATCGTGCATAGGTTGCATATCGTGACGAAGCCTCCGGTCGCCACGCAGACCATTTCCCAGGATCGTCGTAGCCATCGGCATCCGATTCGGGACATTGGCGCGCACATGTCTGTCCTATGTTCGAGGTCAGCGATCCTCGCACCGTGTCACACGGTCGAACCACGCTAGCGTCTCCACGGCTGTGTCCGCTCAACACGCAGACTCGTGGGAACTGTGGATGCGCCAGGCAGCACGCCGGCTCTGGAAGATCGCCGCTGCCATCGCGATAATCCTCACGCTGATCACGGGCAGTGTCTTTGTCCTCAAAGCTGTTCACAAGGCCTTCGACGCCGCGACCGACTGGCTATACCCAGATCCGTTGTTGTTCGTCCTTGCGGCGCTCGTCCTCGGACTATCGCTTGCTTTGGGCTTCAGTCGAGGTCAGATATGGATGACCCGTCAGCGACTGGCGAAACTAGCTACCCGAGCTGACGACGCGGAGGCAGAAGTCATACGGCTTGATCATCAAAACGATCCGATTCGTCAGATGAAGGACGCAGAGGCGTTCCACGCTATTACGACTGCTCTGTCTCGAGACGACATCTCCTATTTTTCTGAACACGATTTTGGCAGCCCTTGGTCGCGCGATCGCGCGCGTAGCCTGCATCGGCTAGTTGAAGAACACAATGCGGTGGAGGATTGCTTGCTAGATCCCGAGCTTGAGAAGTTGAGGAAGGATCTGTTCGACGCTACCGACGCACTGCGATCGAGCTCTGCCAAGTACGGGGTCTTCAGCGAGGGCTTTCGTGACCACTTCGAGCTTATTGGCAACGATTGGGTTCGAAATAACCCTCCAGATGGCCCTCTATATGAGCAATACGAAGCCCACCGACGAGATCTCGGCGAACTCGCTGACAGGATGGTCAGCGCCTACGATCGGCTCGTAGCGGAGGCCCGTGCTCGTCTGCCGGGGGCGTAGCCTAGGAGTACAGCTATCGACGCGCTTTGACCGTCCAGGACGGTCAAAGGAACCGACGAGCGGAGAACCTAGCTTCAGACGAACGGAATACCATTCTCCAGAACGCTCTGACTATGCTCCCGCTCGGCCTCGGAAGCGAGCACTACGATGTCGCCGGAGGCCGCTTGGGCAAAGGACGGCGAGCAACGGCAGCCGGATCCTGCACTTGTCCACATCAAGCAGCAGCCTCTCACGCCGGGTTTCTGCGCCTACGACACTGTGGGTTGACGTCGGGTTGGCGGCCCTCTCCGTCTTATAGCCTCATCGACTAACGATGGACGAGCCCACGACGCTAGTCGAGCTGTTGGCAGTTGACGACACGACTCGCAACTTCTCTTGGTGGGGGCTGTCGGGCGCACTTTTGCCTCCCGAGGACTCGCTTCGCTACCTACGGGACTCGATAGAGCGTGCCCGTATGGTCGCCGAGGTGCCGGAAAATGTCCGCGACAGTTTCGAGCGAGTGCGCAAGACCTTCCTCTATGGGCTGGTGGAGTACGACATGTTTACCGTCGCCGATAACGATGCAAGGCTCATTCTGGAGGGTGCCCTTCGAGCCCGCTTCTTGAACTATTACGACGGTAAGCTTCAAGTCACCAAGAAAGCCGAAGAAATGATGCTGAGCGTCTCGTCGTTTGATGACGTGCGCCAAGCCGCCAAGCACGGATTTCAACTGGTCACACAAGACGGCCCCCGTCCGCTGCCACTCGGCATGGGCAGTCTGTTGGTGTGGGCACGGCGCGAGCAGCTACTTGTCGGCCAGCGCTCGGCCGCCAGCGATGGGACGACGGTCGATCTGCGCCACCATGCAGCGCACCCGTCGGATTTTCATCGTATTGGGCCTCCTGAGGCGGCCCGAACATTGTGTCGCGCCGCGGAATTCATCAACAAGCTCTGGGGTGCTGACACGCCCGGCGGCCGGACCTTCCCTGCACCCGTCGAACGGGTGCCACGCGTCGTCGCTATATCCACAGACAGAAAGCGCTGTGTCACATTCCCCAGTGTCCTCTCCCTCCGAGCGGGCGATCCGTCGTTTAAGGACGGAACGTTCGCCGTCTACCTCGCTGCGCCCACCGAGGATCTCTGCGGCATCGGCATGCCGATGCTGGGCTTCAGCCATCGCCCGGGCTTTCAATGCACGAGCTTGCCATGCGATCTGCTCTGGGGTCCCGGGCCGCTGGACGACCTTTTGCCCGAACTCGATCACTATGAAGACCCGACACTCAACGATCAGGTTCAGCATCTCGACCGGCTGTTCGTCGTCCGCGTCGACGGTGACGCGATCGACCCGCCCCGCTCGCCGGCCGACTTCCTTGCGGTAGCGGAGATCGATGGTACATGGCATGTCATTCGCGCCGACTATCCCAATGATGCGCTACGGCACATGCGCGAGCACCGCGACAAGTCACCGAGCGATCTAAACGGTGGCCATTGCCCGGACTGCCCGGTCACCGAGCTGGGGCGATTTCACGATCATGCAAGCACCGTCAAATACCTAGAGCAACACGTCGCACACTGATGCCCTCCGCCAAGACGGTCGGTCCTCCGACTGACTCGGGGGACGCGTGGACACCTCCCATCGACTGCCCGACACGCTCTCGGAGATGCTCGCTGTCGTAACACGCCTATCTACGCGTCTAAGGCCTATCTACCTTGAGCCTTCCAAGCTAGATTCTCTGGCTTGCTCTTCGCCGATCAGCGCGAACCTGTTTAGGCGGTAGACCTCAACCCCCGCCTAAACCCAGCCCAATCGCACCGTATCGTCGGGCATAACACCGCCGAGATGGCGGCCTAAACCGTTGCTGTGCCTAGCGATTCCGGCGAGCCAGCCGATTCGGCCCTCGTCCTCCTAAGCGGTAGATCCAGGTTCGACTCCTGGCGGGGGCATGGGGCTCAATCTTCTGTGTTGGTGCGGTTTCGGGGAGCTGGGTGCTGAGAACAGTGCCGACGATTTGTGCCCGACTACCGCCTTTTCCCTGCCTAAACATGGTGTTTGAACCACAGTTTTGGCGCGCGCACTGCTCATCAAATTGCGTTGCGCCAATCAGCTCCTGTCGTGCTCAGCCTGTTGGTACGGGGGTTGGCGTTTGGCTGTGCGGCGCCAAGATGTTGGTCAAAGCCCTGCGCGGCGCTCCAGTTCCCATTGATGCACAATCAGCAGCGCCCGAACGCGTCTGGGAGTTGCAGATCGCGCTGCCGCGTGAGCTACCGGCGGTCTGGCAGACCTCGCCGCGTTTGGCCCTCGCCCACGATGTGGGTTCGCTCACACAGTGCTCGTTCCAGTTTGCCGAGCTGAGTCGAGATCTCGCGGACCTGTGCGAGCAGGTCATCCTCTGTGGCCTCGACGTGTTCGACGTCTGGTGCCAGGAAGCCCGACGAGCCAGGCAAACCATTGTGGGGCGCTGCGGTAAAGCTCGACGAGCGACAGGAAGATGGTCAATGCGATCAGCATCAGGATCGAAATCGGGTGAGGCGGATGCATAAAGGCGACAATCAATGCGGTGATGATCCCTGCGACGACTACACCGCGAAGGATGAAGCTTGCGAGTACACCGACCGCGATGAGCCAACCAACAAGAGGGCGAGGACGAGATAGCACTGGCAGGCCCTCAGGTAGCTGATCCACCGAGCCAACGCTTTACACCCTCCACGAACCGGCGCCCCGCGTCGATCGGATCGTATTCGTCGGGTTCGATATCGTCGAGCAACATGTAGTCAGCGATGCTGCGCAGCTCGAACAGTCTTCGCAACTCAGCGGCAAGCTTCGGGTCAAAGCCACCCTGCTTGACTACGAGTAGCCCAAAGGCTGACAGTACCCCCGAATGCTTGGAGCGAGTCTCGCCAAGGCTCAAGAGCGCAGCCTCCGCCGCATAAAAGGCGGCATAGTAAGCGCGGGAGGTTGCCTGGGCCGAGAAGCCGGCCTCCTCGAGGTGACGCGCGGCGAGCAACTCCGTGTCGCCGCGTGCGATTAGTGCTTCGCCGCGATCCTTGCTCACGCTACAGAGACGCCCTCGGCACGTACCCTCTCGAGCAGAGGGACGCGATGATCCTGGTACTCGTTCACTGATATGGGGATCTCGGAGAGGACGACGTCGTTGGAGAGCGAGTGGCGCCATAGGACGTCGCTCATGCGTGCCAGCTCGCGGCGACGCGAGGGAACCTCGTCGAGGACGACCAGCAGATCGATGTCTGAGTCGGGCTGGGCGTCACCCCGAGCGGACGAGCCGTAGAGCACGACGTCTCTGAGGCGAGCCCCATAGATGTCGCGCAACTCCAGCGCGACCTCGTGCGCGATCCTCGGCCGGTCGATCGGGTCGGTACTCACAGATCCAATTCTACCTGGGCCTCTCGGCGTCTCAGGTAGTACGCGGCCTGTCCATGTGTCTCCGCGGGTTTAGGCAGCAACCCCAAATCTCTGCCTAAACCCAGCCGAATCTGCCCGTATCGCCAAGTATCGCGCGCGACCGAGAACGGTCGAAAAACGTTGCCACGCCTAGTGATTACGGGGCGATTCGGCGATATTGCCGGTCGTCCTCCTAAGCGGTAGATCCAGGTTCGCCTCCTGGCGGGGGCACTTTTTGCCTGCAAATGAGCGGGTCGGTCTACGCTCGAGGTTACCGCCCGAGAAGAAAAGAGATCATGGTTCCTGGCTCGACTCGGACCTGCCTGGGCGCCCAAGGGAGGTCGAGCTTCGGCGTGCACTCATCGTCACCGTGCTACGTGAGAAGTGCCGTACCGGCAGCGGATTCTGTGCGTAACGGACATACAGCGTGGTAGCTTCTCCAGTATGGGCGTGATTCAGGAGCTGGCAGCCGATCTCGAAGTTCAGGAGCGCACCTTGCGCCGCGCTATGTCTCAGGGCGCGCTACGCGCTGGCCGACTTGGACCGCGCCGGCCGTGGCTGGCGCCTGGCGAGCGCGAGTACCTCCATGCCTATTGGCCGCTTCTATCCGCGCTTCGTCAGGCCATGCGCACCGAGCATCGCGTGAGGCTGGCTGTGCTCTATGGCTCACTCGCGCGAGGCGACGCGGATGAGGGATCTGATTTGGACCTCCTGGTCTCGTTCGCTGACGATCGCCTATCGGCGGGTTACGAGCTTGCCACTCGTCTTGGGCGCGTCAGTGCTCGCCGTGTCGATGTCGCCCAGCTGGAGCGGGTAGAGGCCAAGGCGCCGCTTCTGCTGGATCGCGTCCTTGACGAGGGCCGCGTCCTGATCGACCGCGATGGACAATGGGATCGACTGTGCGAGAGCCACTCTCTCATCGCCGCTCGCGCCCGCCGCGCCCACAATCGCCATATGGCTGACGCCGCCTTGGCGATCAAGGAGTTGACTGCGTGAGCGAAGACCTGCTCGACAAGCTGGGGAGCAAGGCGCTCGCCGCGGAGCAAGCACGGTTGGCTCGCTTCTTTCAGACCATCAACAAGCATCGCAAGGCGCTCGACATGGCGATCGAGGAGAACTTCGCGGGCCGCCTCGACCCGGCAGAATGGAGGAGAGCTTTTCAGTCCGACGAGCCCCGCGACGCCAATCGCACGATGGTCGTCACCGGCGATCACTCGGCCGTGCTCAACGCCTATGTCGAGATTCTCAAGGCCGCCGCTGGATCCCGCCTGATCGGCTTGCTCCCATACCGTCGCCCACACGCCGATCAAGTCATTCAGGCACTAGTGGCTGACAGAGGGCTGAGCAAAGACCAAGCCGCGCTGCTGAACGAGATCTACGTCCTGGAGGGCCGGCTCGAGCACGCATCACCGGATGTTGACGCCGAGGAAGTGCGCGCCGCCGTCGAGCGGCTCCGCCAAGCGCTTCCAAGGCTCATCGACAGTACACACGCCTGGCTGCGCCGTCACGGCATCGAACTCCGATAAGACGTTACGTGAGCCAGCGCAGTAAGCACATCAAGCCCTAGCTTCCAGCAATCTGGATAGCAGCAGCCTTACCACACTTATCGATTTACCGTCAAAATCGAAATGTCGATCTATATCTAACTAGTGGAGGTTCAGATGGCCGAACTGAGAACGCCGCCAGAGGGAATCGTGCTGACCCACTTCATCGTCTCGGACGACGTCGAGCGCTCTCGGCGCTTCTACACCGACGTGCTCGGCGGCACGGTGGTCCGTTCCGGCGAACCGACCAACGTCATGCTCGCCAACAGCTGGATCGTCATTAATCGGGGAGGAGGCCCGACTGACGACAAGCCTGCGGTCACCCTGGAGACGCCACGCGACCTCGACCGGGTCAGCAGCTTCCTCAATATCCGGGTCAAGGACATCGAGACCGTGTACGCCGAATGGAGCGCCCGTGGTGCTGATTTCCTGACGCCGCCAAAGCAGCACCCCTACGAGATCCGTTGCTACATTCGCGATCCCGACGGTCATCTGATCGAGGTGGGGCAGACCACGGACCCAGAGGGGGACTGGACGCCCCCTCAGTGGCTGTCGAGTACGGCCGGCGGGGAGCCCGAGTGAATGTCGAGTTCAGCAGCGAGATCCGTCACGTCGACGGTGGACGGTCCCCCGGACATGCCCGAACGTATACACCCGCCTGCAGGTGCGACGGCCGGGGCAACGTGTGATCAAGACGGTGGACGCCAACCTCTGGCCAGTGTTGTTTGACCCACCTCGATGATGTAGCCGTCGGGGTCGCGGATGTAGCAGCGGATCTCGGTCTCGTGTTGCTTCGGCGGCGTCAGGAAGTGGGCGCCCCGCGCGCTCCACTCGGCGTACACCGCTTGGATGTCCGCAACCCGGATGTTGAGGAAGCTGCTTACCCGATCTGGGTCGGGCGGCGCCTCGAGCGTAACGGTCGGCTTGTCGTCCGTGGGCCCGCCTCCGACGTTGATGATGATCCAGCTGTTGGCTAGCGCGACGTACGTCACGTCGTCGCCCGCCTCGCCGGAGATGACTGTCTTCCCGCCAAGTACCTCGGTGTAGAAGCGGCGGGAACGCTCGACATCATCTGAAACGATGAAGTGACCCAAGACCATCTCCTCATTGATGTTGCTCATAGTGACCTCGGTTGTTGGAATTGACTCAATATTCAGTGTCCTGCGCTTTGGCCGCCGTCGATGTGCAAGATCTCCCCGGTCACGAAAGGCGCCGACTCGAGATATAGGACTCCATCGACCACGTCCTCGATCTCGCCCACCCGACCGATGGGGTGCAACGCGCCCATCCCCGCGTAGGAACTCTCCTCATGTACCGCCGTTTTAATCACGCCAAGCGACAGGGCGTTTACCCGTATGCCACGTGAGGCGTACTCGATCGCGAGCGATTTGGTGACCGCGACCAGGCCTCCCTTGGTCAGCGTTTGCAGTGCGGCCGGTCTGTTGCTGTCCGCCTGCTCGACAAGCGTCGTCGAAACATTGACCACATGCCCACGGCCCTGGTCGAGCATCTGTTTGATCGTGCGGGTCGTCATGTGAAAGAAGCCGGCGAGGTTGACGGCGATCAGGGCGTTGAAGTCCTCGAGGGTGTAGTCCGTGAAGGGCTTGCCGATGTAGATCCCAGCGTTGTTGATCAGGGTGTCGATCCGACCGAAGCGCTCGATCGCCGCGTCCACGATGCGCTGCGCGGTATCAGGGTCGGCGATGTCGCCCTCGACGGCAACGATGCCAGAGTCCTCTGACGGCCCGATCGATCGAGCGGTGGCGATCACGGCATACCCGAGCTCACGGTATGCCCTCGTGAGACCGGCGCCGATGCCCTGCGAGGCGCCGGTGACGAGCACGACTTTCTCGTTGTTGCTCACGACGATGCTGCTCATGTTGGCATCCGCAGGTCGGTTTCGGTTCCTGGCATCGATCCCAGCGTCGCGCGCATGCCTGGTGAGATGGCCACAAAGCGGGTTCGCTTTTCAGCGTCGCCGGACTCGCCACGCGCTGCTCGGGACGGCCTTGACTTCTGCTCGGATGAGAGGAAAGTATGCGCAACCCGACGGGATCGTGGAGGCGATATGAGCAATATCCAGTCCGGTGAGTTCAAGCTAGAGGTCGTGGTGGTGCCGGTCTCGGATGTAGATCGGGCAAAGGCTTTCTATGAAGGTCTGGGTTGGAGACTCGACGCGGACGTGACTGCGGATGGGGACTTGCACCTGGTCCAGTTCACGCCGCCTGGCTCTGGGTGCTCCATTCAATTTGGCACTAACGTCACATCCACCGAGCCCGGTTCGGCGGAGAGCGTCTACCTGAGCGTCTCCGATATCGAGGCGGCGCGTGAGGATCTGCTGGCACGCGGCGTGGAGGTGAGCGAGGTGTTCCACGAGCGCGCGCTGGGAGCTCGGTTCCACGACCCTGGTCGCTTGCCCGGGCCGGCGCCTGACCACGGTACCTACGGCTCGTTCGCGACCTTTAGCGATCCGGATGGCAACGGCTGGCTGCTCCAGGAGATCACGACGCGGCTGCCGGGTCGCTGAAGGGAGAGACCGATGGCCACGGCGTATGAGTCGGTGGAAGATCTCGCGGCCGCGCTCAGACGCGCGGCCGAGGCGCACGGTAAGCACGAGGAGCGAACGGGCCAGGCGGACCCGAACTGGCCCGACTGGTACGCGCTCTACATGGTGCGCGAGCGCCACGGCGAAGACCTGCCGACATGAACAGCGACTATGACGTGATCGTGCTCGGTGGAGGCTCGCCGGGCGAGCACTGTGCGGGCGCTCTGGCGGAGGGGGGACTGCGCGTAGCGGTTGTGGAGCGGGAGCTCGTGGGAGGGGAGTGCTCGTACTGGGCTTGCATCCCGTCGAAGACGCTGCTGCGGCCGGGCGAGGCGGTTCACGGCGCGCGCGATGCCGCTGCGAGCGCTGACGTCGACGTCGACGCTGCATTTGCTTGGCGTGACTTCATGGTCTCCGACCACACCGACGCCGGCCAGGAGCGCTTCCTTGCCGATCGCGGCATCGAGCTGCTGCGCGGCGGTGGGCGGCTCGCCGGCCCGGGAGTCGTCGAGGTCGACGGCGTCCCGCACACCGCCGATCACATCGTCCTCGCCAACGGTGCCGACCCGGTCGTGCCTCCCGTACCGGGCTTGCGTGAGCTCGACGGTGTCTGGACGAACCGCGAGGCGACATCGATGAAAGAGGTGCCGCGGCGCCTGTTGATCCTCGGTGGCGGGCCTGTCGGGGTGGAGCTTGGACAGGCCGTTCGCCGGTTCGGTGGCGAGGTGGTCTTGATCGACATGGGCGAGCACGTGCTCGGGCGCGAGCCGGCTCCGCTCGGCGATGCGCTCGGCGAGGTGCTAAGCCGCGAAGGCATCGAGCTCGTGCTGTCAGCCAACGTCGGCGCCGCGCGACGCGACGGTGAGGACTACGTGCTCGAGATCGACGACGGGCGCGAGCTTCGCGGTGACCGCCTGCTCGTCGCCACCGGACGGCGTCCGCGTGTGCGCGGGCTGGGTCTCGAGAGTGTCGGCATCGAGCCGGACGCGCACGGGGTTCCGGTCGACGCGCATCTGCGCGCGGCCGAGGGGTTGTGGGCGATCGGCGACGTCAACGGGATCTGGCCACTCACTCACGTCGGCAAGTATGAGGGCGAGGTAGTCGCCGCGAACATCCTCGGCGAGCCTCGGAAGGCCGACTACGAGGCCGTTCCGCGCGTCGTCTACACCGACCCGCAAGCCGCGGCGGTGGGCGCTTCCGCCGGCCGTTTCAGTGCCATGGTCCCGCTGTCGGAGGTGGCGAAGACCGGGACCTACACGCGCGAGTACGCCGACAGCAACGGCTTCCTCACGCTACTCAGCGACGGCGAGCGGCTGACTGGCGCCTACGCGCTCGGCCCCGAGGTGGGCGAGTGGCTGCAGCAGGCGACGCTTGCGATCCGCGCCCACATCCCACTCGACGTTCTCGCCGACACGATCCAGCCGTTCCCGACGTTCTCGGAGATCTACGTCGGCGCCCTGAAGGCGCTCCGCGGCAAGATCGCGGCGGCGTCCAAGGCCGTCGGCGCGGGACCGCCGATGGCAAGCTGACCAACCAGGAAGGAGCACACCGTGCGCGGGCACATGGCGGCTTCGACGTGGAGGTCGCCGATCTCGCCGAGATCGATCTACCTTTCGTGGATGAGCCCAACCATCCGCGCTTGCGCCAGTACACCCAACAACACACCAAGGATTGGAGCGCGAAGGTTGAAGCGGCGGATGCCTTCGTGTTTGTGATGCCCGAGTACAACTATGGATTCAACGCCCCCTTGAAGAACGCGATCGACTACCTGCACCAGGAGTGGTTGTACAAGCCGGTCGGTTTGGTCTCCTACGGCGGCGTCGCAGCCGGCACGCGCGCAGCGCAGATGATCAAGCAGGTTGTGACGACGCTGAAGATGACGCCGCTGACCGAGGCGGTATCGATTCCGTTTGTCGCCAGGCTCATCGACGATGACGGTCAGGTTCAGGCAAACGAGACGATGGAGAGCTCAGCCGAGGCGATGCTTGCGGAGCTCGTGCGCGTGGAGGCAGCACTGCGACCGCTGCGCTCGCCCTCTTCGTGAGAGTGGGACTTGGGCTCAGGCTCTACCGACGGTACAGGTCCTTCGACGGTGCTCCTGGCTCTGCTGAAACGGATCCGTTTTCCTGGTCGTCCCGAGGTGCGTTTTACACTGCGAGTGAGACTCGATCGCGGCCGCTCGTCTTGGCAGCGTAGAGCGCCTCATCGACACGCATCATCAAGTCTTCGGCAGACTCCCCGGGCTCCTGCACGACGATGCCAGCCGAGCAGGTCTGCGCGTATCGCACCCGTCCGCGCAGACCGGTCGACGACCGTGAGGGCGTCGTCGGTAGCGCAGTGCGGCAGCAGCAGCGCGAACTCCTCGCCGCCGATGCGGGCCAGGAAGTCGCCGCTGCGCAGCTCCTCGCGCCAGGCCACCGCGGTCTCCTTGAGCAGGCGGTCTCCGGCCGGATGCCCGCGCGAGTCGTTGAAGTCCTTGAAGTGATCGAGGTCGAGCATCGCCAAGACGAACGGCTCGCCCTCGAGCAGCGCACGGTCGAGGTTGGTCTCCCAGGCACGACGATTGGGCAGTCCGGTCAGCGAGTCGGTGCTGGCCATATCGGTCAGCTGCGAGAGCAGGTCGGCGCGCTTGATCGCCACGGCGATCTCGTGCGCCAGCAGCGTGATCAAAGTGGCGCGCGTGCCGCCGGCGCGGATCTTCTGAGGCCAGCCCACGACGAGCACGCCGACCGGTTCCTTGCCGCTAAAGACGGGCTCGAACAGCATCGAAGCTGGTCGGCCAAGAATCCGCCACAGGTCCTGGTCGAAGCTTGCGGGCGCGCTGCCCTCGTGCCACAGGAATGAGCGTCTCGAGACGAAGGCCTGGCCGGTCGCCGAGCGCTTGCCTGGGACGATCTCTAAAGGAGGCAGCTCGATCCCCGCCATCGCCGTCGTGCGCAAGGCGCCCGACTTGCCGGTGGGCTCGTACAGAAGAGCAAAGCTGGCCTTCCCGATCGATCGCGCAGCCTCACACACCTCTGTCTCGGGCATGCGGGCTGTTCGACATTCCCCGCATCACTGCCGCGACTTGCTCGAGCGCCTGTTCGCGTTGCTCGGCCTCGTTGGCTTGGTAGCGCACTTCGGACACAAGCCATTGGGTGGTGAAGCCGATGATCGTGCCAACCGCCAAGAACAGCACCGCGGCCCGATATTGGGTCGCGGGATATGCCGGGCCGCCGATAAGCACGAGCGGCGCGAGAAAGAAGACAGCCATCGCTACCGTCACCACGCACAGTTGGACTACGGTCACCGTACAGGGCGGTCCAGAACACGGGAAGCAAGGCAACGACCGCGATCCCCGAGTTCGCCCCGCCGGCGGCGCTGCGCAGACAAGCGACGGCCGCAAGGAAGATCAGCGATGGCGGAATCTCTCTTGCCTTGGCAAGTGCGTCCTCGCACCGGTATCAGCCGTACCAGGCCGGCGAGCACGCCCAACGCGATGGCGGCCAAATACTCGGCCCAGTCAACTTTTGTCGCGATAAGCGCGACGATCGCCGCCAGCCCCGCGGCGGCGGCAAACGGGGCTAGGCTCAGGCGGGTGCGCTCCGCGGTCACTCTCTCGCGCGGCTGCTCAATAGGCGCGCCGCCGTAGACAGGCTGCTGCATCGTTGAGCCACCGTGCAACTGCTTGGTCGCACGATGGCGTCTGCTTGGGCGCCTGCCACGCTTGTCTTCCACCCTCAGCGTCGTCTCTTCGTCTGTCTGAGCGCCTGGTACAGCGCTCGTGTGAGGTCTCGCAACCTCCATGGTGCTTTCGCCCAGCTCTCGTCGATAGCGCATATAAAGGTTATTCGGCAAATCTTCGCCGCCGCTTGATGCTGTCACCGATCTTGTTCTGCGTTTGCTGTGTTCTTTGGTCGTGAGGATTCCAATTAGCGCTAAAACCGCCGCTGATCCGTGCCGATGAAGAGCTGCGCAGGACCGCGCTACCTGAGACGATGCCCTCCATTCCAACCAAGAGCTCACCCCATTTGCCGGCTGCTCAGCTCGGGGACCGTTTGGGGCAGGCTTTGCGACACGCTCTGAGGCCAGCGCTTCTGTTGGTCGCGGTTTTGTCGGCTGCGACCCTGACGACTCCGCTCCGCCCGCGACGGCGATCATCGGCGGCGCGAGCGCTCAGACCGGCACGTTCCCTTCGCTCGCCTACGTCGTCGACTTCCAAGGGCAGCTCGCCTACCAGTGCACTGGCACAGTCATCGCCCCCAGCCTGGTCCTGACGGCGGGCCACTGCGCCGAGAACATGCAAACTGGAGCCCACTTCAACGCGTCTGGCTTTCGCGTGGTGACTGGCGCCGTCGATCCGCTGCAGCCGGGTGACCTCGTCTCGACGGTTCTCGGCGTGATCGTCTATCCCGGCTTGGAGCGCAAGGTCGACAACGGCGACGTCGCGCTGCTGGTGCTCTCAACGCCGACCAGCGCTCCCCCGATCACGTTGGCCAGTCCCCAGCAGGCCAAGCGACTCGCCGCAGGCGCCCCGGCGACGATCGTGGGCTGGGGTAAGACGACCTTCGAACAGACGACCTTGACCGAACAGCTGCAGTCGGCCTCGACGGTTGTGCAAGCACGCAAATGGTGCCGGACGGAACGCCCCGCCCTTCTTCGCACGCAGTGAGATCTGCACGATCACGCCTCCCAGCTATGCGACCGGCGTGTGTCAAGGAGACAGCGGCGGCCCGCTGCTCGCCTCCGGGCCAGGCGGGGAACCGATCGAGGTTGGCGTCGCCGACCACGTATACGGTCGCTGCTCGACACGTCACCCGTCGGTGTTCGCAAGCGTCGGCTCGATCTATTCGTGGGTGCAGACCTGGATCGCGGCCTACAAGCGCCCGACGACGCCGCCGGCTCCGCCAACGACCTTGCCCACGGGGCCCGCGCCTCAGCCTGCACCGTCCTGATCGTTGGCGTCGCCAATGGCCTTGCCCACGGGGCTCGCGCCTCAGCCTGCACCGTCCTGATCGTTGGCGTCGCCAATGGCCTTGCCCACGGGGCTCGCGCCTCAGCCTGCACCGTCCTGATCGTTGGCGTCGCCAATGGCCTTGCCCACGGGGCTCGCGCCTCAGCCTGCACTGTCCTGATCGCTGGCTCCGCCGGCTCCGTCAAAAAGGGCCTGCGCCTTAGCCCGCCCGTTCCTGATCATCAGCGCCTGAGCGTCACGAGCACGAGCCAGCGGGACAGTGAGCAGGTCAGCGTGGATCCATAGTCCGCGGGCTTGCCGCATAGCGCGCCTCAGCAATGGGCAGACTGAAGGGCGTGAGCCAAGCGCCCGCCTCTCCCTCCCAAGCCCAAAAGCTGCCGCGTAAGCGCCGGCGCCTGGTGCTTGCCATCTGCTGTATGAGCCTCTTGATCGTGGGCTTGGACAACACGATCGTCAACGTTGCGCTGCCGTCGATCGGACGCGAACTGCACGCGTCGGTCTCGGAGCTGCAGTGGACCGTGGACGCCTACACGCTGGTGCTGGCCAGCCTGCTGATGCTGGGCGGCTCGATGGGCGACCGGCTGGGACGCCGCCGCGTGTTCCAGGCAGGGCTGGCGCTGTTCACCTTGGGCTCGCTGCTGTGCAGCGCCGCGCCAAGCCTCGGTTGGCTGATCGTCTTTCGCATGCTGCAGGCGGTTGGTGGCTCGATGCTCAACCCGGTCGCGATGTCGATCATCCGCAACGTCTTCACCGACGCGCGCGAGCGAGCACAGGCGATCGGCATGTGGGGCGCCACTATCGGTATCAGCCTCGCGCTGGGGCCAGTTCTGGGAGGCGCGCTCGTCGACGGCGTCGACTGGCGGGCGATCTTCTGGATCAACATCCCGGTCGGTCTGGTGGCGCTGGGGCTGACGATGCGCTTCGTCCCGGAGTCGCGCGCGCCAAAGCCGCGACGCCTCGATCCTGTCGGTCAGCTGCTGGTGATCGTGCTGCTCGCCTCGCTTACCTACGGGATCATCGAGGCGCCTTCAGCCGGCTGGCTCTCGGCACAGACGCTTGGCCTGTTTGCCCTGGCAGCGGCTGCGCTCGCGTCGCTCGTGCCATATGAGGTGCGCCGCTCTGAGCCGCTGATAGAGCCACGCTTCTTCCGCAGCGTCCCTTTCTCCAGCGCAAGCGTCATCGCGATCCTGCGCGTTTGCCGCGCTGGGCGCCTTCCTGTTCCTCAACACGCTGTACTTGCAAGAGGTTCGCGTCCCGCACCTCTCGGCCTTCACGGCCGGCCTGTGCACGCTGCCGATCGCGGCGATGACGCTCTTCTTCGCGCCGCTCTCCGGACGCATCGTGGGTCGCCGCGGGCCGCGCCTGGCGCTGCTGGTGGGAGGGCTCGGTATCGGTCTCGGCGGTCTGTTGCTGACAGGAGTAGCCGCGACGACCTCGATCGCCGCGCTGCTGCCCGCCTATTTCTTGTTCGGTATCGGCTTCGGCATGGTCAACCCGCCGATCACGAACACGGCGGTGCTGGGCATGCCCGAGGCACAGGCCGGAGTCGCGGCGGCAGTGGCCTCGACCTCGCGTCAGGTCGGCCAGACGTTGGGCGTGGCCGTCGCGGGAGCCATAGCCGCCGCGGGCGCGGCAAGCGTCGGCCCGGACTTCGTCGCCTCCAGCCACATGGTTTGGTGGCTGGTCGTCGGCTGCGGCGTGGCGATCATGGCGCTGGGTCTACTCAGCACGACCAGCCGCGCGAACGCAAGCGCCAGACGGGCGTTGGCCGGCCCGCGCCCCGCCGAGGCCGGCGCCGGCTCGTAAGAGTCGCTTAGGCCGCGCCCCGCGGAGGCTGGCTCGGGTTCGTTGCAGCGGGCGACTTTGCCGGGCCGGCGATCTCGTCCAAGCGATCGAGTATTTCCTTCAAGCCCCCTTGCGTGTGTGTGTCGAGTCGGTCGAGGATCTCCTCGGCATCTTTGAAGGTGTTCGCCGAGCGCGCGTCCGCAGCGAGGCTCTGCACGTTCTGGCCGACCATGATCACCGACAGCAGGACGAGCTGCAGGAATGTCTGCGCTATCCAAGCGACGATGCCCTCCCCGCCCGGTTTGAGCGCCGGGGCGAGGCCGATCAGCGCTATCGCGGCGAACAGGTAGGCACACCACATCGTGCCGACCAGTCTTGTTATGAGCACGGCAAACTTGGCGTTGAAGCCTTCGGCCTCACCCATCGCCTCCTTGAGCACGCGCGGGCTGGGGTGCAGCGCCTTCGCGAGGTGATGCTCCGTCTTCACAGGTCTACGCTCTGTCATAGGTTCTCCCCGGTGGTTGGTTGATCCTCGTCGGCGTCGATCTCGGCATCGGTCTCGTAGTGGGCGACGGCGTCGGCGTCGGGCTCGGTATCAGCATCGGCGTCGGTCTCCGCCTCGTCATACAGCGACTCGCAAGCAAGCTCCTGGCCTTTGCCGCCCCACAGCTTGATCTCGAGCAGGTCATAGAGATAATCGTCGGGCGCGATCAGGGTGAAGCGCTGCTCGATCAGCTGGCACTGGTCGACGGTCGTGCGCCCAAGCTCTGCAGTCACAACTCGGCCTGCCCCGACAAGCGGACGCCCCCACACGAGCGTCATCGCAGCAAGCGCGCCGTTCTGCCCGTGCCAGGAGCCGATCACCTCGTCGCACACATCCAGCTTCCAGTCGGGGTTGCGCTCGGCCGTCTCCTCGGTGAAGTCGCCGCGCGCTGTCAGCTCCATCGGCTCCTGCATCGATTCAGGCCGCTGAGAAAGCGCACGTAGCCGAACAGCTCATAGCCGTTGGCGGTAATCGAGGTGGCAGGCACGTAGCGGCGCCCGTGCCAGCCCCTGTCGGGGTACCAGGCGATCTCGCCGGGCTCGCCAAGCTCCGCGCCGTCTGTGTCGAGCGCCGCCCAGCAGGCGAGCAGCTCCTCCTCCAGACGCTCGGCCCAGCGCCCATAGGGCAAGCCTTCCTGGGGTGGCTCGGCGACGAAGCTAGGAACGAAACGTTCGACGGGCGGCACGCAGGGAGCCTATATGCCGGGCACGCTTGAGCTTCCCGTCGGGCCGTCCGAGCTGTCCGTCGGGCCGTTCGAGCTGTCCGTCGGGCCGTTCGATGCTACCCGTCGGGCCGTGCCTGAGCTCCCGTCGGGCCGTTCGAGGCTCGTCCACGTCGGGCCGTCCGAGCTCCCGTCGGGCCGTCCGAGCTCGTGGCCGCCGGAGCCCACGCCAGCCGCCCCGAGCTTTACGAGCCGCCGGATCGTCGGGCCGGCGGCGGCTTGCTATGCCTCGCGCAACACGGCCGCCGCATGCTCGGGTGCGACGATGTTCAGATTCACGCCGGTCGAGAGCTCCAGCCCGGCGAGGTGCGTAAGGCGCGGTGCCACGTCGATGCGCCAGCAGAAGTGCTCAGCCCCGCGCGGAGCGGTGCGCACCCACATGTTCAGCGGCGGCGAGGAGCCGAAATGGCGCGCCAGCCGCGTAAGCCCGTCATGCAACAGCATTGAGCCGAGCGGCCCGTCGTCCTCGAAGCGCGCGCGCGGCACGCGCGGCGCCAACATCAGCTGGAAGGGCAGTCGTGAGCCGTAGGGCGCCATCAGCACGGCCTCCTCGTCGATCGCAACGATCCGCTCGCCGCGGCGCACCTCTTCGGCAACAAGATCCTCAAGCAGCCCGCGTCCCATCGTGCGATGAGCGTAAGCACCGCAACGCTCGCGCTCACGCGCCACCTCGGCCGGCACGAAGTCGAGCGCGTACAGCTGCGAGTGCGTGTGCTCAAGCGAGGCCCCAGCCTCGCGCCGCTCGTTGACGATCAGTTGCACGTAGGCGGCGTCGGAGTGCGCAGTCATGCGCAGCCGCCAAACCTCCATCGCATCGGCCAGCCGCGAGGCGGGCAGCTCGGCCAGGGAGACGACGGACTCGGGCGCGTTGATGATCACCTCGTGCGCGCCGGAGGCGGCAGTGGCATAGAACAGGTCCGGCTGAGCGTCCGCGGGCGGGGTGGGACTATCGGCATTGAGGGCCGGGTACAAATTCGGCACCACCCGTACGCTCCACCCGGCGGTATCAGCAGTCGAGCCGCTGAGCCCATCCCCATCGCCGCCACTCACACTTCGGCGGGACGCAGCGAGTACAGCTCGGGAGGAGTGAGATCCTCGCGGCCGGCAGCGAAGGGGTCTTTCTCCACGTCGATCGGCGCGGGCGCCGGGCAGCGCGGCTCGCCGCCGGGTCGCTCCGAGCGCTCCCCGGCGATGATCACCCTGTGCCCGCTAAGCGGGTCCACCCGGATCTCAGGCATGCAGCGCGTAGCGTTCGACGTCGTGGCGCAGCTTAGCCGCGCTCGGATACTCGCCCTCGCGGATGTAGGGCCGGCCGTGGGCGGGTATGAAGACGGTCGCGGGCCTGAAGGTCGAATCGGTCAGCTGCAGGCCGAGGGAACCGCTCTTGTCGTAATAGCTGGGGTAGCTCACGGGAAAGGACTTTAGGAAGGCGGCCCCGTCGGCGCGGTAGGAATCTTCCGAGTCGATGCCGATAAAGGCCACGCGCGCTCCGTATTCGGCGGATACGCGCTGGAAGACGGCGGACTCTTCCTGGCACGGTACGCACCAGGAGGCCCACTTGTTGATGACGACGGGATAGCCTTTGAGCGCACTGAGGCGCGCGTGCAGTGCCGGCGTTCCGCCTTCGAGCAGCATGCCTGCCTGAGCGTGCAGCGCAGCCAGCGGCCCCGGCGAGCCGGCGAGCAGGGCGCTGGTTTGTGCCGCGGTAAGGGGCGTAGCGTCGCTGCCGGAGGAGGAGCTGCTCGGCAACTGGGTCACACCGATCGGCGATGAGCACGATCAGGCCGCCCAGCCCGAGCCCAAGGAGCATGCGGCGACCAGTCATGCGCCCCAACGAAGGCGATTCGCGGTCAAAAAGATCGGGAAGTGGGATGGAGCGCGCCTGACCATGTCGGATAAGACTCTCAGATGACCTGATAGATGCGCCGAAGTCAGATGCGCCGAAGTCAGGCTCGCCGCGCGCCGGAAGCCAGGGAGTAGGGCGGCGAAGGCGCCACGCCTTCAAATCCCCCGGGTTGTGCTGTATCCTGAGCGAAGCGGAAGGATGGGAGTCAAAGCGGCACCTGTCCCTCTGTGAGCCTCACCGGCGCAAGCGCCGGTTTTTCATGAGCGAAGCGGACGAGTGTCCGCGACCGCTCCATCTCGAAGTCCAGAGCCTCCATGGCCGAGTCCCCAGCAGTGGCCCAAGCGGCCGCGTCCATTCCGAGTTCCGCCGAAATCAAGCGAGCGGAGAAGCTCGTGCGCGAGCGTTTCCTGCACGAGGGCGAGGACGCTGCGGCGGCGCTGGCTCAGGGCTCGCCGCGCCGCCGCGCGCTAGACATGGCGCTGGCCGAGCTAAAGGACGGCGCCAAGCACCCATCGACCGCGTGGCGGCGTGAGTTCTCGTTGCTGCTCGGGCTGGAACGAGTCCTCTCAGAGGACGAGCCGAAGCTAGTCGATGGCACCGTGCTCTCCGCGCACCAGGTCGATGCCCTCTCGGGCACGCTGACGGCTTTGTTGGCCGAGGCGCAGCGCTCGGGTGCGAACGGCAATGGTCGCGCTGCTGCCGCGGCCTCGCCTGAGCTGCTCGCCTCGGCCGCGATCCTTGGGCCAGAGGAGGCCAAGCAGGAGCAGGGAGAAGGCGTCGCGGGCGCCCGCGACGGGGACAAGCCCCGCGCACGCGCCGAGGCCACAGACGACGCCGAGGATGACGGCGACGAGGACCTGGACGACGAGGACGACGACGACGAGGACCTCGGACCGGTCGAGCGAGCCGCCCCGGAGACGCAGGAGGAGGACGATGACTTCGACGACGAGCTGGAGCTGGCCGAGCCGGAGCCCGAGCCCGAGGAGGACGTCGAGGAGGAGTCCGAGGAGGAGCCCCAAGACTGGGTGGACGAGGACGAGGAGGACGTCTCAGACCAGCCGGAGGACCCAAACGCAGCAAAGCGCTTCTGGTTCGAGCACGCCACCGGCGCCGGCAAGACGGTTGCAGCGCTCGGCTTCGTCGAGGCTTCGCAGACCGGCGGCGTCCTGATCCTCACGCACCGTCGCAACTTGGTCGACCAGTTCCACGGCGAGCTGCGCGACCGCGGCTACCAAAAGCGCATCTCGCGCCCCTTGTACACGGGCGAGGACTCGCCCAAGGGCCCAGTCACGGTCGAGACCTACCAGTGGTTCGTACGCAACGCGGGAAGGATCTCGAGCGCCTACACGATCGTGATCTGCGACGAGGCCCACACGGCCCTGGGTGAGAAGACCAGCGGCGCGATCAGAGCATGGACGGGTCCGATCTTCATCGGCATGACGGCCACGGGAGCACTTGATCGCGCGTCACGTCACCGACCTGTTCCCGACGCAGACTTCGCGCTTCGACCTAGCCCAAGCGGCAAGGCGAGGAGTGATCGCGCCGCTGCGCTGCGTGCGCATCTCCCCGGGCGTGGGCGTGCGCACGATCGCCAACGTGCCATTGCGGCGAGGCGAGGTCGACACCGAGTTCGACCAGGAGGAGCTGGCTGAGCTACTCGACCAGCAGCCCTTCAACATGGCGGCAGCCAACCTCTACAAGACGCGCTTCAACGGCGTCCCGGGCGTCGTCTACGCGGCCGGCGTCAAACACGCCTACAACCTTGCCGAAGCGTTCCGAGCCGAAGACATCAAGGCGATGGGCGTCTCCGGCGAGACGCCAAAGCGCGAGTTGGCCGAGGTGCTGGCCCGCTACGAGCGCGGCGACATCGACGTCCTGATCAACGCCCAGCTCCTGGCCGAGGGCTGGAACAGCCCGCGCGCAACCGTCTGCGTGCACCTGGCGCCCACGGCCTCAAAGCGCATCTACCAACAGCGAGTGGGACGAGTCACGCGCCGCCACCCAGGCAAGGAGGCCGGCCTCGTGGTCGACTTCGTGCACCCGGCCACCAAGAACGACGACCCGGTCGTGACACTGCACTCGCTACTGGACCGCGACGTCTACAGGGGCGGAGCGATCGTCGTAGGCCCGGTCCGCCGTGGCCGTGGACGCCGCATGCGAGTAGAGCGCCGTGTGCTGCCCGTCTGTGCCGAGGAGGAGCGTCGTTTCGAGGTCTTCGAGCGCGAGCTGTGGCGTATAGCGGTAGAGCACCTGGACTACGGCGAGCAACACGTGTGGGCGGCCTTGGCGGGCGCGCGAGTGACGCCAAATGGCTGGCGCCGGGCGCGGGCAATGCTGCACTTTGACCGTACAGGCGAGCTAAAGGCACGCTTCTTGATCACCGCCGTGCAACGCAACAAGAGTCCGCAGCTACGCCTCAAGGCGCTCTCGGAGATCGCCGCGCTACGCGACCCCGACGCGTTCGACAACGCAATAGACATAGCGGGCAGTTGGCCGCGTGACGAGCGCCGCGAGGCGGCCAAGATCATGCTGCGCGCACTAGTGGAGCGCCGAATCGGTCGCCGCGACCAGGCCAATGCCTGGATCTGGCGTCTGGCCGAGTACACGCGCGACGTGCACGAGGAGTACGCGGTGCAGCGCTGGCCAGAGACCAAGCGCCTGCTGGGCCTGCTCGTCAACTCGGCCGGAGGCGCCCACGCGCGCAACGCCCGCCGACTGGTGCACGCTGCACGCAAGCAGGACCGCCGCTTGGCAGCAGCATTGCTGGCAGCCGCACTAGCGCACACCCCGGAGGCTGAGGAGGTGCTGCGCGGCGCGCGCACGCGCATGGCACGCAAGCCCCCAGCATTGGCACGAGAGCTACTGCGCAACTTCCCAAAGCGCCGCGCCCGCGGCCAGCGCCGACGACGCAAGGGCCAGGGTCAGGGTCAGGGCCAGGGCCAGCGGCCGGCTGAGGTCGGAGGTCAGACCGAGCAACCAGCGACGGCGACGAAGTCGACACGTCAGCGTCGCTCCAGGCGCGGCTCGGAGAACGGCAAGCTCGAGAAGGCCGGCTCGCCGTCGGACGCAGTGCTTGCGGAGGCGCTCTCCAACGAGAGAACGCCACAGCCAGGCATGGACAGTGAGCTGAGCGCCGGCTCAGGTAAGAAGCTGCAGGAGAACGTCGAAGAAGCGCTACAGCGAGCTGATCAGCCGACCGACTCCAAGTGAACCTCGCCGGCGCTTAGCGCCGTCATAGCGCCGTCCTCGCGGCACACCAATAGCTGTCCTTTGTCGTCGATCCCCTGGGCACGCCCACGCTCGCCAGAGCTTTGTGGATCGTGCGCGCCCCAGGTGATGGCGCGGCCGTATAGCGCGTCGCGCTCACGCAACGCTTCGAGCGTGGTCTCGAATGGCTCGGCAAGCCGCATGACGAGGGCTTTGAGCAATCGCTCGAATATCGGCTCTATCGCGCCCGGCTCGAGTTCGAGGCTCGCCGCGCGCCCGCGCAGCTCTGCCGGCAGCTGCTCAACGCGGACGGCCACGTTCAGCCCGATCCCGAGCACAGCCCAGCCTTCTTGGGGACGACCCTCCACGAGGATGCCCGCTAGCTTGGCGAGGCTGGTGGGCTCGTCCCCGTTGGCTTGTTCGACGACCACGTCGTTCGGCCACTTCAAGCATGCGCGCTGACCGAGCCCTACCTGGGTGTGCTCTGCCATACGGTAGTCGTCGATCGCCTCGCAGACGGCCACCCCCGCGGTCAGCGACAGCAGCGGCGGCGGCAGGTCCTCGCTCGCCCAGCGCAGCACTAGCGAGCACAGCAGCGCGCTGCCCGGCGGCGCCAGCCAGGAGCGCCCCTGCCGCCCGCGTCCGGCGCTCTGCTCCTCAGCTGTAACCGCTGTGCCGTGCGGCGCACCAGCGATCGCCAGTCGGCGCGCTCGCTCATTGGTTGAGTCGGTGCGACGCAGGTGTACGCGCGGATGGCCGAGCGAGCCTGTCTCGCCGTCCGGCATTACACGGCGTCTGCCAGCAGGGCATCCACGAGGCCGTCGACGTCGTGACGCCCGGCCTCTACGTGTGGCTCCAAGCCGCGCTCGCGCAGCGTGGCGCTGGTCACAGGCCCGATCGAGACGATGCGGGTTGTGGGCGAAAGGCATGCCTGGCCAGATGCCGGTTCGTCTTCATCGAGCTGGGTGTGGGTGTCCGAAAAGGGACGATGCCCCCCGCGCGCGCGGGGGGCATCGAGGAAATAGCGAACACTGGAGGAGGAGGTGAAGGTGATGTAGTCGGCCGTCTGCGCTTGCTGCAGCGCCCGCTCGGACAGCGGCTCGGCGACCGTCTCGTACAGCGCCAGCACGTCGACCTGCGCCCCGCGCTCGCGCAGGGCGCCTGGCAACACCTCACGTGCGCCGCTGGCAGTCGCCACGAGCGCGTGCTTCACATCGATATCGCCCAACGCCTCTATGAGTGACTCGGCGACGAAGCGCTCGGGCACGACGTCGGCCACGATCCCGTGCTCGGCAAGCACGCGCGCCGTGCCGGGTCCGATCGTCGCGATGTGGGCGCCTGCGAGCGAACGAGCGTCGCGGCCGCCAGCCGCCAGGCGCTCGAACAGGCACTCGACGCCGGTTGCGCTGGTCAAGCAGATCAGGTCGTAGGGCGTGGGGTCTAGTGGTGGCCCGTCGAGCGTACGCGTGCGAATCGTCGGTGCCTCGATCACGCTCGCGCCGAGTGCGGTCAGGCGTGCTGCCAACCCGCTGGACTGGGCGCGAGCGCGAGTCACGGCAACCGTGCGACCGGCCAGCGGTCGCGCCGGCAGCCACCGCAAATCCTCGGCAAGCTCGGCGACGGCACCGACGATCGTGATCGCAGGCGCCTTTACTTGCTCGCGCTCGGCAGCCTCGACGATTGTGGCGAGCGTGCCGCTGACGGTGCGCTGGTCGGGCAGCGTTCCGCGTTCCACGAGCGCCACGGCCTGGGAGGGCGCACGTCCGGCGGCGATCAGTCGCTCGGCGATGTGCGGCAGTTGACGCACGCCCATGTAGAAGACGAGCGTGCCAGGGAAGGCAGCCAGGGCCGCCCAGTCGAGCTCTGCGCTCTGCTCAGCCGCCCCCTCCTGGCCTGCTCTCTCGCGATCGCGCTTACCGCTGCTCGACCTACGTGCGGTGTCGTCTGGCGTGTCTTCTCGGGTGTGCCCGGTAACGAGCGCAACACCTGTCGAAAGGCCGCGATGGGTCACCGGGATGCCTGCGTATGCGGCCGCCGCGACGCCTGCCGTGACGCCTGGCACGATGCTGAGCTCGACCCCGCCCCACGCAGCGCGAGCGCCTCCTCGCCGCCGCGTCCAAACACGAAGGGATCGCCACCCTTCAGCCGCACCACCTCTGCCCCGGCAAGCGCCCGTTCGATCATCAGCGCCTGCGTCTGCTCCTGGGGTACCGATTCGCCCCCGCCCTCCTTGCCGACGAACAGCAGCTCGGCGTCTGCGCGAGCCCCCTCCAGCGCCTGCGTTGGGATCAGACGGTCATAAAGGATCGTGTCGGCACGCGCGATCAGCTCCAGCGCACGCGCGGTCAGCAGGCCAGGGTCGCCGGGTCCTGCTCCAACGAGGTGCACACGACCCGGCCGTAGTTGCTCGGACGCTGCGTCCGGTCCGCCCTCGGCAGCGCCGGACGGCTGGTTCTCGGCCGCATTCGACGACGCGTCCTCAGTCGCGCTCAACGGCCATCTCCTCGGCACGGGCCAGCAGCTCACGGGCGCCAACCGTCTCCAGCCGCTCGGCCAGGCGCACGCCCAGCTCCTCGGGGTCGTAGAAGCCACCGAGCAGCTCGTCGGCGATCCACTCCGAGCCATCCGGTAGCCCAATCCAGGCGTGCATGTGCAGGCAGCCACAGCCCGCCGCCACGGCGTGGGCGCCGAGCGGGGTGTTGCAGCTGGCGCCCAGCGCATGGGCGAGTGCCCGCTCGGCCAGCAGGCACGCGGAAGCGTCCTTGTCGAGGATCGGCGCTACGGCCTCGCTCACCGCCAGGTCGCCGACACGCGCCTGCAGCCCGAGCGCTCCCTGGCCGGGGGCGGGCACGAAGCGCGCGACGTCGAGCGTGCAGCCGATGTCCCGTTCGCGATCGAGCCTCTGCAGGCCGGCCTTCGCAAGCACGATCGCGTGCAGCGAGGCGTCACTGCCTCCGCTGCCGTCGCCGCTCGCGGTGACCGCGCCGGCGAGCTTGCGCAGACGCGTGTCGACGTTGCCGCGAAGGCTCACCACTTCCAGGTCCGCTCGGGCAGCCCGCAGCTGGGCGGCTCTGCGCACGCTGCTCGTGCCCACGCACGCCCCTTCGGGCAGTTGCTCAAGCGAGTGAGCGCCGATCAGCGCGTCCTCGGCGGCGGCCCGGTTCAGGGGAGCCGAGCAGCTGAAGGCCATCGTGCAGCTCGACCGGCATGTCCTTGGCGGAATGAACTGCCAGGTCGATCTGCTCCTCGAACAGCGCGTGCTCGAGCTCGGCCACCCAGCGCGACTTGTCGTCGCGAGGGGACCGCTCGCGCAGCTCATGCTCGCCCCTTAGCGGTTCATGCATGATGTCGCCGCGCGTGCGCACCACGACGATCTCGGCTTCGCCCAGCCACCCTGCGACCAGCCGTGCTTGGGCGAGCGCGAGTGCGCTACCGCGTGTTCCGATGCGCATCGGAGCGGCCGCTCCTCCTAAGAGGCGCTCTTGCGTGCGCTCTGGATTGAGCGCACCTCGGCGAGAGTCTCGTCAGCCCGTTCGTCCTGGGCGTCTGTCTGCTTGGCCTCGCGGGCGGGCCCCTCGCCTGTGGCCCCTTGTGGGGTATCGAGCCCGAACAGCTCACGCACTAGCTGCAGGCTTGAGTGGCCACGCTCCTGGGAGAAGCTGCGTAGGCGAATCGTCGGCTCGTGCAAGAGACGCCCGAGGACCGCGCGCGCAACCGCCTCCACGCGCATCAGGTCACGCTCTGAGGCCGACTCCCAGCGGCCCTCGTTCTCGGCGAGGATCTGCTCGACGATGCGGTTACCGTGTTCGCGCAAAGCGCTCACAGTCGGCAGCGTCTCCGCCTGGCCGAGCCAACGCGCGAAACGGTGGATCTCCTCCTCGACGATCTGCTCGGCTTGCGGCACGATCTCGCGACGAGCGCCGAGGTTACGCTGCACGACCGCCTGCAGGTCGTCGATGTCGTACAAGGTGACCCCGTCGATGTCGCCACAGCGCGAGTCGATGTCGCGCGGCACGGCGATGTCGATCAAGAGTAGAGGCGCCCGCCCGCCCCGGCCGCGACGCTGGGCCATCACCAGCGCTAGCTCCTCGCTGCCGACGATCGGGTGCGGCGAGGAGGTTGAGGAGACGACGATGTCGGCCTCCAGCAACTGCTCAGGGAGTTTGTCGAGCCCGACAACCGAGCCGCCGAAGCGCTGCGCGAGGCTAAGCGCGCGGTCGGCGTGACGGTTGGCGACGAAGATCGTGCCGACCCCTTGGTGTGCAAGCGCCTGCGCCGTCAGCTCGCTCGTCTCGCCCGCGCCGAGCAGCATCACGCGCCGCTCGGCAAGATCGCCAAGCACGTCCTGGGCGAGGTCCACGGCGACCGAGGGCACCGACACGCGCGAGGAGCCGATGCCGGTCTCAGAGCGCACGCGCTTGCCCGTCGTCAGCGCCGCCGCGAACAGCCGGTTGGACAGCGGGCCGGTGGTGCCGGCCTTCATCGCCGCCTCATACGCGCGCTTGACCTGACCCTGGATCTCGCCCTCTCCGAGGATCATCGACTCAAGGCCCGCGGTCACGCGATACAGCTGACGGGCAGCCTCGCAGTTGCGCGGCGAATAGATCTCCTGCGCCAGCTCCGTGGGCCGGATGCTCGCACGGCGTGCCAGTAGGCCCAGCACGTCGCTCTCGGCCTGCACAGGGTCGCCGACGACAAGGTAGATCTCGGTGCGGTTGCAGGTCGAGATGACCACGGCCTCGTGCACCTCGGGACTCTCGGCGAGCTGTTGGGCGAACTCGACCGCCAGCCCCTCTGTGAAGGCAAGGCGCTCGCGCAGCGCGACGGGCGCGGTCTTGTGGGAGATGCCGAGCGCCAGCAGCTCGCCGGTGCCATTCAGGGTGCTCATACGGCCTCGCCTGCCTGCTTGCCGTGTGCCCCTTGGGTATGCCCTTCAGAGTGTTCCTCGCCGTGGGCAACCCCCTTCAGGACGGGTTCCTGGTCTCTGCCGGGGCGTTCATGCTCGGGGTCGGGCGCATCCAAATCGGCGATGCCCCCCGCGCGCGCGGGGGGCATGTCGCTTTTCGTTACATCCCCACGCAACGCCTCGACCTTGCGTTCGACGCGGCCTAGTCGCACAGCCATGATCGCCACGTAGATCAACACGATCGCGAAGAACACGATGTAAGCCGCGGCGACGTAGCCGTCGTTTGAGTGTTCGGGGAGGGTTGTAGCGAGTACGAGGGTCACGAGTGTTTGCGGTCAGCGTCCGGGTTATAACTTTTAGGTTGTAAACAGTGTTTGGGGTCTGTGAGCTCTGGGTCGTAGAGCTTTAGGTTGTCTGGGCCGGCGAGGATCGTGGATCACGATTGGTAGCCCAAAATTCGCGAGCGGGCTTTGAGCAGGATGCGCGTGCGCTTGGCGGCCAGCTCATAGGAGCACAGCGTCGCGAACAGCAGCGCGATCGCCACGATCGAGACGAGGAACGTGAGCGCCATCGGTGCGGGCAGATTGGAGGAGCTGCCGAGCACGCGCGGATGCAAGTAGGAGGCCGAAAGACGCACGGCAAGGAAGTTCATCGGCACGAACGCCCCCGCGGTGATCGCGAACACCGAGGCGTAGCGTGCTTGGCGCTCGGGGTCCTCGATCGCGAAGCGCAGCGGCTGGTAGGTGGCGTACAGCAGCATGATGATCAAAAACGATACGAGCGTGGGCTCGCTCCAGACCCACCAGTGGCCCCAGGAGCCGCGTGCCCAGATCGAGCCGGTGACGAGCACCGCCACGCCGAAGATCAGGCTCATGTGGATGGCGACGTAGGAGCGCAGGTCCCAGTGCTGGTCGCGAGTGCGCAGATGTGCGATTGCGCACAGGCCGCCGATCACGAAACCGCACAACGTCACGATCGCAAGCGGCACGTGCAGATAGAAGATCTTCTGCAGGAAGCCTTCTTCGGCTTCGATCGGTGCGTAGAAGAAGACCATGCTGAGCGACACGCAAAACGCGACGATCGTGGCGGTGGAAAGGGCGCGAAGTGAAGGGCGGCGCATGGTGGGCGTGCTTAGTCCTCCAGGAGGAAGTCGAACACGGCGTAGGCGATGAGGCCGAACACAAGATCATAGAGCGCAAGCGTGCCAAGCCAGCGCAGGGGCGGACCGCCAGGATGCACGGTCTCCAGTAGCGGGGCCGTGGCGCGCGCGCAGCCGATCACGATTGGCACCAGCAAGGGCAGCGCCAGCAGCGGTCCGAGCAGGTCGCGGGCACGCGTGTGCACCGCTAGCGCGGCTACAAGCGTGCCGATCGCGGCAACGCCGATGTCGCCGAGCGCAAGCGGTGCGAGCAGGCCGGGCAGCGCCTGGCCCAGGGGTGGGCCGAGCAATAGCAGCCCGAACGCCGGCACCGCGATCAGCTCCAGCACGAGTAGGTAGGCCAGCAGCGCGGTCGCCTTGGCGATCAGCAGCGCGGTGCGGTCCACAGGCGCCAGTAGGAAGCCGTCGAAGCCTCCCTGGTCGGCGTCGGCGACGAACAGGCGATTCACGCCGAGCATCGCGGCGAACAGCAAAGTCACCCATAGGATGCCGGCTGCCTCTTGACCGCTGACGGTGTCCTGGTTCAGGGCGAAGTGAAAGACGACGAAGGTGGTCACCGCGAACAGGGACATGCCCGGGATCGACTCGAGCGTGCGCAGCTCGACCAGGAGCTCCTTATGCAGGAGGGCGCGAACCACTTTTGCTGTTCCGGTCTGGGAATGCTGCCCAGGCCGGCCAGTTCCGCTGTGTGACTCAGCAGCCGTTTCGCCCGGTGCATGCGAAGGCCGGCCGGTTCCGGCACGCGACTTTATGGCTGTTCCGACAGGTGCATGCACCTGTCGGCCGGGACGTGCATGCACGTCCCGGGACATCGCCGCATGCGGCGATGTCTTCCCCGAGTCTGTTGGGTCGCTCATAAGGTGCTCATCTGTACAACTCCGCCACCGTGGCGGAGTTCACGCTCGCGGCCGCCTCGAGCAGGGCCACGCGACCCGCGCGCAGGCCGAGCACAAGATCGGCTTCGGCCAGCCCCCTGCCCGGGTCGTGACTGCTGACCACGCGGCCGCACTCGCTCGACGGCCCGATCAGCGGCTCGACCAGCTCGATCGCCGCCGGGTCGAGGTTGGCGTAGGGCTCGTCGAGCAAAAGCAGTTCCGGTTCGTGCAGTGTCGCGCGCGCCACGGCTACGCGCTGCACCATCCCGCGTGAGAGCGTCCTGACTGGTTCGTCGGCTCTGTTCGTCATCGAGACCGCGGCAAGCTGCTGCTCGACGCGTTCGTCATCGATGTTGTGCAGGCGCGCGTGGTAGCGCAGGTTCTCGCGCGCGGTCAGCTCGCGGTACAGGAGCGGATCGTGACCGAGCAGACCGATGCGCCCGCGCATCTGCCACCCGTCGTCCGGCAATTGCGTGCCGAGCACCGTGACCTTGCCCGAGTGGGGTCGTAGCAGCGTCGCTAGAACGCGCAGCAGCGTCGTCTTGCCGGCCCCGTTGGGACCGAACACGACAAGTGTCTGCCCTGCCCCGAGCGTGAGCGTCACGTCGTCGAGCGCCGCGCGTTCACCATAGTTGCGGGTCAGCCCGTCGAGCTCGACGGCCGCCACAGCATCTTCGACGGCCGCCGACATGTCCTCGACGGCTACTGCGCCCGTTGTCTGGACTTCGAGGTCCCCCACGCGCAGGCTCAGACTGTGGAGAAGCGCTGCTCGTGCTCGCTCTGGGCCAGCGCGATCAGCTCGCGCACGTCCTGCTCACGCCCCTCGCGCAGGAGCGCCACAGGATCGGAACCCACCCCCCCGCCGTTCACGATTCCCTCGAAGAACTGCTTGCGGTCCTGGTAGGTGGGCAGCGTGCTCTTGGCCCAGCCACGCACCTCGTTGAGCAGGACTGCGAGCTGCGCATAGGGCTCGCCGAACTGCTCTGAGATCTCGCGCTTGATGCGCTTGGCCAGCGCGGGCGAAGCGCCGGCGGTAGAGATCGCGATCGCCAGCGGGCCGCTGCGCACGATCGCGGGCAGGATGAAATTGCACAGCGGTGGCACGTCCACCACGTTGACGAGCATCGCGCGTCGCTCCGCGTCGTCGTACACGGCGATGTTGACGTCGGTGTCGTTCGTGGCGGCGATCACCATGAACACACCCTCCAGGTCATGCGCTCCAGCGTACGCGCGCTGCTCCCAGCGGATCGAGCCCTCGGCCGCGTATTGGGCCAGCGCCGGCTCTGCCTCGGGGGCGATCAGCGTGACCTGACCGTCGCAGGCCAATAGTCCCTCGACCTTCTCCAGACCGATCTCCCCGCCGCCGACCACCAGGCTGCGTCGCCCTTTCAGCTTCAGGCAGGCGATGTAGAACGGTGTCGAGAGCATGTCCGCGACACAGCTCTGGTCGCAGATCCCCTTGCGCAGTTGGCAGACACACTCCTTGCCTGCATAGGCCTGGGCGGGCATGGCTACAGGTTAGTGGGCGGATGGCGGCTCTGAGGGGCCTCATCAGATGCAAAGTCTGATAACATCAAGCATCTATGACGCGCACGACGCTCGATATCGACTCCTCAGTGCTGGCACAGTTGCGTCGTCGTGCGCGTGTGGAACGCAAGAGCATGGGGCAGTTGGCGTCCGAGCGTCTTGCTGTCTCGCTTGAAGAGGAGCACCCGGTTGAGGCCGGGCCTTTGCGGTGGCCGACGTTGCACATGGGCAAGCCCAAGCTGGACCTGCGCGACAAGGACACGCTCTGGCGAGTGCTCGACGGCGATACTCAGGCGACTTGAGCGTCACCGTCGACACGAACGTTCTGCTGTATGCGAGCAACAGTGACGATCCACTGAACGTCCGCGCCAGAGGGCTCGTCGATCGACTCGCAAGCGGTCCCGATCTGCTTTACCTGTTCTGGCCGACGATCATGGGATTCCTGCGCATCGCGACTCATCCGACGATCTTCCCGAGCCCAGCCTCGCCAGAGCTGGCAATGGCTACGATCGCGGCTTTGCTGGAGCGTCCAACCGTGCGGACAGAGACCGAGGGGGCCGGCTTCTTGGAGACCTATCGCGCGACCGCGGGCGACGACACGCGCGGCAATCACGTGCCTGACGCTCACTTGGCCGCGTTGATGCGCGGGCATGGCGTGGCGCTCATATACACGCGCGACAGAGATTTCCGCCGTTACGAGGGGATCGAGGCGCGCGACCCTTTCGCGTAGCCTCCTCTCACCTACGCGCCAGCGCCCGCAGCCCTACACGCGCCAGCGCCGCGCTGCCCTGGCGCCAGGCCTGCTCGCGGTCGGACTCGCGCGTGGAGCGCAGCTTGGCGGCGGCTCGCGCGGCGCCGGCCGACAGCTCGTCGTATGGGCCCCACCACAGGCCGCGCACGCCTGAGGGGTCCCAGGTGATCAGCTTCTCCTGTGCGCAAGCACGCAGCCCTGCCTCCCCGAGCGTGCGCCCCAGGCCGCTGCCGGCCGCTGCTCCCCAGGGACCGCGTGAGACGGCCGGGCTCGGCAGGTGGTCGTTGAGCCACACCATGCCCGCGTCGAGCTCGCGCGCGATGCGCATCCCGCGGTAGCGATCGGCCGTCCAAACGGACGCGCCGAGACCGTAGGGACTGTCGTTGGCCAGCGCGATCGCCTCCGAGACCGAGCTGACGCTCATCACGGCTAGCACGGGTCCGCCGATCGGCTCGCGCATCAGGCGCATCTCGTGTGTCACGCCGGTCAGCACCGCGGGCGCGAAGAAGACGCGGGCGCTCGGCGCCGGACTTGCCGCGCTTGTGCGAGCGTCTCGCCTGTCGTGCGTGTCGCTGGGACCACGCTCCGTCGAGTCCGTGGATCCGAGCCTCACGAGGTCCTCTGGCGCGACCGGTCCACCGCAATGCAGCGTCGCGCCCTGTGCAACGGCCTCCTCCACCAGCGCGCGCACATGCGCCAAGCGTCGCTCTGAAGCAAGCGGCCCGATCTGTACGCGCGGGTCGCTTGGGTCGCCGACGGTCATCGCCCTCGCCCCGGCGACGAGCCGAGCAACGAGCCGCTCGGTCACCTCTGGCGCCGCGTAGATGCGCTCGACTGCTCCGCGCGCCTGCCCAGCGCCGGCGCACCCGGCCCACAGCGCAGCAGCGGCCGCGCGCGCGACGTGGGCGTCGGCGAGCACCAGCATCGCGTCCTTGCCGCCGAGCTCGACGGTCACCTCCTTCTCTTGAGAGACGCACTCGCGCGCGACCGCGCGACCCGTCGCTGGTGAGCCGGTGAACAACAGCTTGTCCACTGGTGTGCGCGCCAGCTCCAATCCGATGTCGGCGCCGCCGTGGACGACGCGCACTAGGCCCTCTGGCAGGCCCGCACGCGCGAGCACCCGCGCGATGCGCTCGGCCGCTATCGAGGCGCGCTCGGCTGGCTTGAAGACAACGCCATTGCCGGCCAGCAGTGCCCCGGCGATCTGCCCGAGCGGCTGTGCGAAAGGCGCGCTGCCGGCGCCGATCACGCCCACGACGCCGTAGGGCTCATAGGCGATGCGGGCGCACTTGGTCAGCGACAGCGAGCGGTGGACCCCGACGCGGCGCCCGCCGAGCACGTGCGCTCCGTCGTGCGCCACCCACTTGAGCGCGTCGATCGCTACCAGCAGCTCGAGCGTCGCCACCTCCGTGCGCGGACGAGCCTGCTCGGCGGCGATCGTCTCGCGCAGCTCGTCGAGCTCGTCCACGATCGCCTGGGCCATGCGACGCATGTAGCGCGCCCGGTCCTCCAGTCGCAGAAGCGCCCATAGCGGCTGGACCTTGGCGACCTGGGCGACCACCTCGGAAACATCTAGTTCTGTGGCGTCCAGGCTCATTTGGATACTTCAAGTTTCACAAGAGGTTGCCGACAAGGGTTGTCGAACCATGTACTTCGTGACACACATTACGAGACTCGGCGGTTCGCGAGGAGGGGGCACAGGTGCATAGGACAATTCAGGCATTGACCGGAACGCTGTTGACATTCGTCTTGGTTGTGGGTGTGAGCGCCTGTGGCAGCTCATCCACGTCCTCGGGCAAAGGCCCGATCAGCGTGCTGATGGGCACCGCTCCCGACTCGCTCGACCCCGGGCTGGGCGCGACCACGCAGTCCTATGAGGCCACCTGGATCTCCTACACCGGGCTTATCACGTATGCGCACGCCTCAGGCGAAGCTGGCTCCAAGCTGATCCCAGGCGTCGCGCAGAGCCTGCCCACCGTGACCAACGGCGGCAAGACATATACCTTTATGTTGCGCAAAGGCCTCGTCTATTCAAACGGCGCGCCGGTCAAAGCCTCGGACTTCGCCTACGCGATCGAGCGTGCGATCAAGCTCGGCTGGGGTAGCGAGAGCTTCTTCACGGAAAACATCGTCGGCGCCGAAGATTTCCAGAAGGGCAAAGCCTCCTCGATCTCCGGCATTCAGACCGACGACACCACGGGCAGGATCACGGTCCGGCTGGTTGCCCCCTACGGTCCGTTCCTGAACGTGCTTGCCTTCCCGGCAGCCGGCTTGGTGCCGAGTGGCACGCCGATGAAAAGCCTGGGCAACGATCCGCCGCCAGGCGTCGGGCCGTATGAGATCGAGAACGTCGTACCGAACAAGTCTTTTGCGATGGTGCTCAATCCCAACTGGTCCAAGGATGCCATCCCAGGCATTCCTGCCGGGCACGAGAACGTCGACGTGAGCATCGTCTCCAACAACCAGAGCCAGGCCGAGCAGGTGCTGAACAACAGCGCGGACGTGTTTGACTACAACGACACGATCCCGCCGACGCTGATCTCCCAGATCGAAAGCCAGGCTTCCGATCGTTTCGCCAAGGAGCCGACCGTCTCGGGCCTGTACTTCTTTCTGAACACCAAAGAAGCGCCGTTCAACAATGCGCGTGCGCGCCAGGCGGTCAACTACGGGCTCAACCGCCAGGCGCTGCAGCGCCTGGACAGCGGCATGCTCCAGCCCGCCTGCTTCTTCCTGCCGGCCGGCATGCCCGGTCACCCCACGAACGCTCCTTGTCCCTATGGCGAACCGAATGCGCAACCGAACCTGGCGAAGGCCAAGGAACTGGTGCGTCAGGCCGGCCTCGCGGGCGCACCGGTGACCGTGTGGGGCGGCTCGCGCGCTCCGCACAAGGAATTCGTCGACTACTACACGAGCATGCTCAACGAAATCGGCTTCAAAGCCACCGAGAAGATCGTCGCCGACGCGCAGTACTACGCGACCGTGGGCAACCTCTCGAACAAAGCGCAGACGGGCTTCTTCTCCTACAGCCAGGACTTCCCTAACCCGATCGACTTCTACCAGCTGCTCGACGCCAAATCGATCCTGCCGACCGAAAACCACAACCTCAGTCAGGTCAACGACCCCCACATCCAGAGCGAACTGGCTTCGCTGGGTCCGATCCCCTCCTCGCAGCTGAGCTCGGTCGTGCCGCGCTGGCAGGCGCTTGACGAGTACACCGCCAAGCAGGCGTACCTGGCGGTATCCGGCTATGAAGAGGTGCCCAAGTTCTTCTCCGATCGGATCAACTTCGGGGCGGCGATCTTCCATCCGGTGTATGGCAACGACTGGTCTTCGCTCGAACTGAAGTAGCCGCGGACAAAGGCAAGTTGTCCCCCATCCATGCGGATGGCGGACATCGCCACGCCGGGAATGGCCGCAGAGGGGTTTGCCGCAAAAGGGAGATCTGCAAAAGGGGGTGCTTGCAAGGAGGTCCCAAGGAGGTCTCGCAAAGGGGGGCTTGCAAGGGGTGCTGCGAAGGACGGCTCTATCGGAGCTAAAGTCGCCCGGCCCAGATTGGCGATGAGTAGGTATGAGGACCCTCCTGCGCAATCGCGTGGCGCTTGCGTTCGGGGCGCTGTTCGTCGCGATCGTCTTTGCCTGCCTGCTTGCGCCCGTATACGCGAAAGACATCGCGCATACCGGCCCCAACGACAATCACATCACCGAGATGGTGAGTGTTGGCGGCAAGCAGGTCGATGTCGTCTCGCCCACTGGGGTGCCGATCGGCCCAACCTGGAAAGGGCGCTTCTTCCTCGGCGCGGACTCCAACGGCCGCGACGTGGCCGTGCGGCTGCTCTACGGCGGTCGCAACTCGCTTGAGATCGCCGGTATCGCGACGCTGATCACGATGCTGCTTGCCGTCGTGCTGGGCACGCTTGCCGGCTACATGCGCGGCATCTTCGACGGCGTCCTCTCGCGTCTCTTCGACCTCGTCTGGGCCTATCCGGCCGTGCTGCTCGGCGTGGCGCTGGGTGTGGCGCTGGCCGTGGGTGGCATTGACCTCGGCCTGTTCACATTGCGCAGCGGCTCGCTGTTGCTGCCGGCGTTCGTGATCGGGATCGTCTTCTTTCCCTATGTGGCAAAGCCTTTGCGTGCGCAGGCCCTGTCGTTGCGCGAGCGCGAGTTCGTCGACGCCGCACGGGTCCAAGGCGTGGGGCCGCTGCGCATCATGTTCGATGAGATCCTGCCCAACCTGACGTCGAGCATCGTCGTGTTCGTGCCGTTGATCATCGCCAACGCGATTCTCTTGGAGGCAGGCCTCTCTTATCTTGGTGCCGGCGTGCAGGACCCCAACCCCTCGTGGGGCACGATGCTCGCCGACGGCATTCGCCTGATCCCGGGCGCTATCCATTTGGTGCTGGTGCCGGGGATCATGCTCGTCCTGACGGTGCTGTCGGTGAACGTCTTCGCGGACGGCGTGCGTGACGCGCTCGACCCCAAGGCGACTGTGAGAGGGCGGCTGTGATGGAGGCATCCTCCGCGCCGATCCCTAGCCTGGGCGGCGGGCTCTCCACCGGAGCAGGCAGAGCAGGCGGGACGGGTGGAGGAGGTGGGGTAGGCGGGCCTCCCAATTCCGCCGGCGCCACGGGCTCGTCCGGTCCGCGTGTCTCCGCCGCGGTGGCTCGGCACGCATGGCTGGCTCGCTTCGTCGTGCGCCGCCTGGCCTCGCTCGTGGCGGTGCTGTTCGCGATCACCGTCCTGACCTTCTTGATCTTCCAGGCGATCCCCGACGGCGATCCGGCGCTGCGCATGGCCGGGCGCCTTGCCAGCCCGCAGCAGGTGCAGGCTGTGCGCGTGCAATGGGGCTTTAACAAGCCGATCTACGTGCAGTACGCAAAGACGATGGAAAAGGTCCTCGACGGCAGTGTGATCTCCTATTCCCAGCAGGTCAACGTCGAGCAGGAAATCGTTCGCGACCTGCCGCCGACGATCTCGCTGGCGCTTGGCGCGGGCGTCATCTGGCTGGTCTTCGGCGTGCTGTTCGGTCTGCTCAGCGCGGTCTATGCCGGGCGCTGGCTCGACCGTTTGCTTAGTGTTCTCGCCCTTACCGGCATCTCGATGCCGGTGTTCTTCCTCGGCGCAATCATGCTCTACTGGCTCGGCTACAAGTGGGGTCTGTTGCCGCTCGGCGGCTATGTGCCGCTGACGGCTGATCCTTGGGGCTGGTTCACGCACATGCTGATGCCCTGGGTGGCATTGTCGGTCGTCTCGGTCGGCGTCTACTCGCGTGTCCTGCGGGCGAACGTGCTCGACGTGATGGGCGAGGACTACGTGCGCACAGCACGCGCCAAGGGCCTCTCCGAGCGGCGTGTGCTGATCCACCACGTGCTGCGCAACTCGCTGATGGGGATCGTCACGCTGTGGGGGCTTGACTTTGCGTGGGTGATCGGCGGCGGGGCGATCCTCGTGGAGTCGGTCTTCAACCTCGGCGGCGTCGGCCAGTACGCGGCGCAGTCGATCGGCCGCCTGGACGTGCCGCCGGTGATGGTGATCACGATGCTAGTGGCTTGCGCGGTGGTAGTGCTCAGCGCGATTGTGGACATCGTCTACGCGGTGCTCGACCCACGGGTGAGATTGTGATGAGGAATTTTTGGCGTTCCTTGTCTATGAACGGGCCAGTCTCGAAGGTTCTGGGTGTCGTACTCCACCGTCGCGCGTTCCTGTCGGCGTGCAACGGCTTGTCCACACCAGCCGCATTGGCGTTCCTGTCGGCGTGCGGCGGCCGGCCCACAGTCGGCGCATTGGCGAGGCCGTCGTGACTGTCAGTGACGGCGATTTGGGGCGGCCGGAGGCACATCGGCTGGTGCACGAGTCGGCGCGCGGAGGGGTCGCGGAGGGACAGGCGCAGCCGGCTGTGCATCCGGGCGTTTTGGCCTCTGGTGTGCTGCTCGACGTGCGCGACCTGAGCGTGTCCTTCGCCACCCGGGAAGGCAGCGTGCAAGCGGTGGACGGCGTGTCCTTCCAGCTGGGCACCGGCGAAGTGCTGGCGATTGTCGGCGAGTCGGGCTCAGGCAAGTCGGTGTGCGCGATGAGCCTGATGGGGCTGACACGCGGGCCGAACGCAACGATCTCCGGTAGTGCGATGTTCGCAGGGCGCGACCTGATCGGTGCGACCGAGGCCGAGCTGCGACGTATCAGAGGGGCGCAACTGGCGATGGTCTTCCAGGACCCGCAGTCCTCCCTGAACCCCGTTTACCGCGTCGGCGATCAGATCGTCGAGCAGATCAGGGCGCACGAACCGTTTGTCACGCCCGCTCAAGCGCTGGCTCGCGCCGTCGCGCTGATGGAGCGGGTCGGCATTCCGCGTGCGGCCGAGCGCGTGCGCGCCTATCCCCACGAGCTTTCCGGCGGCATGCGCCAACGCGTGATGATCGCGATGGGCCTCTCGCTAGGCGCGAAGGTGCTGCTCGCCGACGAGCCGACGACCGCGCTCGACGTGACCGTGCAGGCGCAGATCCTCGAGCAGCTCAAGCGGCTGCGCGAAGCGGAGGACCTGAGCATCGTGCTCGTCACGCACGACTTTGGTGTCGTGGCTGATATCGCGGACCGCATCGCGGTGATGCGGACGGGCAAGATCGTCGAGCAAGGGACGGCCGCGGAGATTTTGCACGAGCCAAAGCATCCCTACACACTGGGGCTGCTGGAGGCGTTGCGACCTTCCAAAAAGGCCGATGCCCCCCGCGCGCGCGGGGGGGCAGTGCTTTTGGACCATCAAGCAGTCCCCCTTCCCCACGTAGACGGGGCATGGTGTGCCGAGGGTGTCGAGGTCGGGCCTTCCAAAAAGGCCGATGCCCCCCGCGCGCGCGGGGGGGCAGTGCTTTTGGAGGTGGACAACCTGCGCGTCAGCTACGCCGGACGCAGTCGCCGCGACGCGTCGATCGCCGCGCTCGACGGCGTGTCGCTGACGCTCGAAGCCGGCGAGACATTGGCAATCGTTGGTGAGTCCGGCTCTGGCAAGACGACGCTGCTGCGCTCGATTGCCCGCCTGATCGAGCCGACGGATGGTGCGATCCGTCTGCAAGGTCAGGATCTGGCCGGCGCGTCGCGGCGCAAGCTTGCCTCGCTGCGCAGGGATCTGGGGGTGGTCTTTCAGGACCCGCAGGCGTCCCTGAACCCCCGCAGGCGTGTTGGCGCCACGCTCGAGCGGGCGCTGCGCGCTCGTGGGCTGGGCAACGCCGAGGCGCAGCGTGAGGTGGGGCAGTCGCTCGAGCGAGTCGGCCTGAAGCAGGCTTATGCGACGCGCTACCCACATGAGCTCTCCGGCGGCGAGCGCCAGCGCGTGGGGATCGCGCGCGCGCTGGTGGGCGAGCCGCGGCTGGTGCTGCTCGACGAGCCCGTGTCCTCGCTCGATGCCTCAATTCGGCGCGGTGTCATCGATTTGCTCGGTGAGCTCCAGCAACAGCTCGGCTGTGCCTATGTGCTCGTCTCGCACGATTTCACGACCGTCGAAGCTTTGGCCGATCGGGTCGCCGTGATGCACGTAGGCAAGATCGTCGAGCTCGGAGCTGCCAAGCAAGTTCTTTTGGAGCCCGAGCATCCGTACACGCAGGAATTGATCGCCGCCTGTCCCAAGCTCCCGAGCCTAGTCTCGTCCTCTACCCCTGAGGAGGCGGGCGTCCCCATGGGTTCGACCGATTGATCGAGACGATGGGTCCAGACGGATGGGGCGATGGGTCCAACGCGATGGGGCTGATGGGTCCAACGCGATGGGGCTGATGGGTCCAGACGGATGGGGCTGATGAGTCCAACGCGATGGGCCGATGTGTCCGCCCTCTGATTGGGCCTGCTTGCCCGGTGGCGTAGCATCGGGCTCGTGGACGACGCCACGCAGCTCCTTCAGCGCCTGATTCGCTTCGACACGGTCAATCCGCCGGGCAACGAGCGTGCGGCGATCGAGTATCTCGAGCGGATCCTGACCGACGTTGGTTTCCAGTGCGAGCTGTTTGCCGCCGTACCGGAGCGCCCGAACCTCGTGGCGAGATTGAGTCCCACCCACCCGAGCGACGGTCCGACCCTGTGCTATCTCGGCCATGTCGACACGGTGCTCGCCAACGCAAGCGAGTGGACGCGCGACCCTTGGTCTGGGGAGATCGCCGACGGCTGTCTGTGGGGTCGAGGCTCGCTCGACATGAAGTCGCAGGTCGCCGCTGAGGTCGCCGCTGCCGCCGGCCTGGCGCGCGAAGGCTGGCGGCCTGAGCGCGGCGAGCTGCTGATCGTCGCCGTCGTGGACGAGGAGACTGGCGGCGAGCAGGGCGCTAAGTGGCTTACCGAGACGCACCCAGAGAAGGTGCGCTGCGACATGCTGCTCAACGAGGGGGGCGGGCCCCACTTCGAGCTGGACGGCCAGCGCTACTACGGCGTGTGCTGCGCCGAGAAGGGAGTGTTTCGCTTCACGGTTACTACAGACGGGACCGCTGGACACGCATCGATGCCAAAGCTCGGCGACAATGCGCTGCTGAAGCTGGCGCCGGTGCTCGAGCGCTTTGCGACCCGCCAGCCAGCGCTCGCGCCGACGGCCGAGCCGCTTGCTTTCCTGCGCGGCGTGGGCGAGGACGAGTCGGACCCTGCCGCCGCACTCGCGCGTCTAGAGCGAATCGATCCTCGTCTACTGCAGCTGCTCGAGCCGATGTTCGGCGTCAGCTTCGCGCCGACGAAGGTCTCGGCGTCGGAGAAGATCAACGTGATTCCATCCAAAGCGGAGTTGCGTGTGGACTGTCGCGTGCCTCCGGGGCTTGGCGAAGCGGAGACCAAGCAGGCGATCGAGCAGGTGCTCGGCGGGATCGAGGGCTTGCGCATCGACTTCACCGAGCGCATAACCGGCAATCGCTCGCCGATCGCCTCACCGCTGATGGATGCGCTCGGCGATTGGGTCTCGGCACACGACCCCGGCGCTAAGACGGTGCCGACGATCCTGCCCGGCTTCACCGACTCGCGCCACTTCCGTGCTGCCTTCCCCGAGTGCGTCGCCTATGGCTTCTTCCCCCAGCGTCATCAGTCGCTGCTTGAAACGCAGGCGCTGATTCACGCACCCGATGAGCGCATCGACGTGCGCGACTTGCAGTTGGCCACGGACTTTTACCGAGACCTCGCGCTAGGACTACTCGGCTAGATGCGTTGATTGAGCAGATGAGGTCTACAGTGGGTGTGCAAGCGAGCCACGGAAGGTGAGATGCAAGTAGGAATGACGATGTTTAGGACGTGTCGCAGACCGCGTCAGCCGCAGCAGATTGGCTTCGCGATGCTGTGCCATCGGTGGGTGTGTAAATCATGACGGTGCTCGCAACCTCGCTCGTGACGGACATCCAGAACTGGTCCTACCAATGGTCCAGCGTCGTGATGATCGTGTTCTTCATGGCGCTGATCTACCTGATGTGGCGCACCTTGAAGGTGATGCCGCGGGTCAAGCCGCAGCAGATCAAGCCCTCCTCGAATCAGTCAGTTGCATGGAAGGACATCGCTGGGGCCGACGAGGCCAAGGCAGAGCTGCAGGAGATCGTCGAGTTCCTGCGCGACCCCAAGCAGTTCGAGAAGCTGGGTGCGAAGGTCCCCAAGGGCATCCTCTTGCACGGCCCTCCAGGCACAGGCAAGACGCTGCTGGCCAAGGCGGTCGCGCACGAGTCCGGCGCGCAGTTCTTCGCCCAGTCGGCGGCAGCGTTCGTGGAGATGTTCGCCGGGCTTGGCGCTGCCCGCATCCGCCGCCTGTTCGCGATCGCGCGCAAGCAGGAGCCGGCGATCATCTTCATCGACGAGCTCGACGCCGTCGGCGGGCGCCGCGGCGCCGACTTCTCCGGCGAGAAGGACCAGACGCTCAACCAGTTGCTCGTCGAGATGGACGGCTTCGCCACGAGCGGCCGCTTGGTCGTGATCGCCGCCTCGAACCTGCTGGAGAAGCTCGACCCGGCGCTGCTGCGACCCGGACGCTTCGACCGCCAAATTTTCGTCACCCCACCCGACGTGAAGGGACGCAAGGGCGTGCTCGGGGTGCACACACGCGACAAGCCGCTGGGGGATGTTGACCTTGGTCTCGTGGCGCAGCAGACGAGCGGGCTGACCGGCGCCGACCTGGCCAACATCTGCAACGAGGCGGCGATCTTCGCTGCACGGCGTGGCGGCAAGAGCATCACCGGTGGGGACTTCGACCAGGCTTTGGAGCGAGTGATCGCCGGGGTGCAGTCCCACCGTGTTCTCAACGCTCACGAGAAGCGCGTCGTCGCCTTTCACGAGGCAGGCCACGCGCTCTGTGGCGAGCTGCTGCCATCGGTCGATCGCGTGCACCGCATCTCGATCGTGCCGCGTGGACGCGCGCTCGGCTACACGCTCAACCTGCCGGCCGAGGATCGCTACCTGAAGACGCGCGAGGAGCTGCTCGACTACATGACCGTCCTGCTGGGCGGGCGCGTGGCCGAGCAGATCGTGTTCGGCTCGATCACCACGGGCGCCTCCGACGACCTCAAGCGCGTGGCGGACATCGCGCATTCGATGGTGCACGACTACGCGATGGGCAGCGCCGGCGTGGGGCGCACCCCTGATGGCGATGTACGCCTCTCGGAGACCACGCTGCGCCTACGTGACGAGGAGCGTCGCGAGCTGGTTGACGAGGCGCGCCGGGCCGCACGCAGGCTGATCGTCAGTCATCGCGCACAGCTCGACGCGCTTGCGGTGGAGCTGCTGAGCAACGAGGTGCTCGACCGCGACGCGATCGATCGCGTGATGGTGGGCGTGCCGCGTTTGGAACGCCGGCCGGGAGTGGGTTTGCGCGTGGTCGCCGCCGCTGTGCCTGCGTCCGTACCAACAGCGAACTCGGCTGTGCCTGCGTCCATGCCGGCCGCGAACTCGGCTGCTGTGCCTGCGTCCGTACCAACAGCGAATCCGGCTGCTGTGCCTGCGTCCATGCCGACGGCGAACCCGGCCGGCGTGTCGGTGGATGTGCCAAGGCAAGCGCCCGCCTCGACACCTTCGCTTCACCCCGAGGACGCCTGACGACGCTTTCGTGGCCCGTCGCAATTTCGTCTCGCCCCCAAAGGCTAGACTGCGGGACGTGTTCAACCGGATAGATCACATCGGCGTCGCCGTCGAGGACATCGAAGACTCGCTGGCGCTCTATCGGGACGTCTTCGGCATGGAGGTGGCTCACCGCGAGATCGTCGAGGAGCAGGGTGTCGAGGCGGTCCTGCTCGATGTGGGCGAGAACCACGTGGAGCTGCTCGCGCCATTGGGCCCCGACACCCCGGTGGGCAAGTTCCTCGCCAAGCGCGGGGCGGGTCTGCACCATGTCGCCTACCAGGTGTCCGATATCGAGGCGACCCTCGCGGCGTTGCGCGATGCGGGCCAACCCCTGATCGACAAGGCCCCGCGTGTCGGCATCCGCGGCGCGCTGGTGGCGTTCCTCGAGCCAAAGGGCACCGCTAGGGTGCTCACCGAGCTAGTTCAACCCGTGGAGGATCACTGATGGCCCATCAACACAGGCGCGTTAGCATCGGATTCCAAGGCGGCCAGGTGCTCTCGCTGCGCGTCACCGACGAGCAGCTCGAGGCGCTCTACAAGGCGCTCGGCGACGGCGGCTGGCACGAGTTCAGAACCGAGGAAGGGCCGGTGCGGCTGTACCTGGGGCAGGTCGTCTATGTCCGCGTGGAGGACAGCGATCAACGCGTAGGTTTCGGGACCTAGTGGTCCATCCCGTAAATCCACTGGTGTTTCCCGGCGTCTGCACGCGCCTGATGGCCCCCGGTGTCCGCACACGTACTCCCAGTACGCGTACGGAAACCGTCAACCCTCAGATCACGCGCATACAACCGGCAAACCCACAGCGAATTCACGGGATGGACCACTAGACGGCCGATGGGCGGCGCTGGCCGATCGTCGATCCCGCCGTCTGCCCCGAATGGGCTATCGATCGTCGCTCGGTTGCGTCTTCCCTCCCTTGTGTGCTGAAGCACACGGCGGTCGGTGCGTCCTTGTCTTACTTGCCCCTCGACAGTGGAGCGATTGCCATTTCACTCGACCAAAAACTCCTATTTCTCGCGCGCACCCGGGGGCACACGCCTGCGGCTGAGCGCAAAGTGGCGCGCTTCTCGCTGCTCGGTGAGCACGCGGCGGTTTGGCTCGTGTTGGGGGCGGCTGAGTCGCTGCGCTCGAGCGGGGAGCGACGCTCGAGCTGGGCGCGCGCGGCTGGCGCCGTCGCCGGAACGTACGCGGCCAACACGGCGCTGAAGCTGGTCGTGCGGCGAGTGCGTCCCGAATTGCCGGGCCTGCCGCCGCTGACGAGCACGCCTACGCGTTTTAGCTTCCCCAGCGCCCACTCCTCGACCTCGTTTGCCGGGGCGCTTGCCTACAGCCGAGCCGGTTTTCCCGCGACGCCGCTGTATGCGCTGGCCGTAGGTCTCGCGCTTTCGCGCCTGTATCTGGGTGTCCACTATCCCTCCGACATACTGGGAGGCGCGCTGCTCGGCCTGGCGATTGCCGAGGCGTGTCGCCGCAGTGATGCTTCAAGCGAGACGGCGGCTGCCCCTGGACGGGGGATGTCGAGCGTCTCGGCCTCGCACGGACCGGCCACTTCCGGCACGCCGGCCTCAGGGCAGCGGGATATCTCGAACGGGGCGAGCGCGACGTGAGCACGCGCATCGGCATCGTCGGCCTACCGAACGCGGGCAAGTCTTCGCTGTTCAACGCGCTGACGAAGGCCGGCGTCGAGGCCGCCAACTATCCCTTCACGACGATCGAGCCAAACGTGGCGGTCGTGCCTGTGCTCGACGAGCGACTCGTCGAGGTCTCACAGACGGTGCGCGCGTCAGACATCGTCTGGGACACGATCGACTTCCACGACATCGCTGGCCTGGTCGCCGGCGCGCACAAAGGCGAGGGGCTCGGCAACCGTTTCCTGGCCAACATCCGCGAGACCGACGCGATCGTGCACGTGGTGCGAGCACACAGCGACGAGAACGTGATCCACCCGGAGGGGCGCGTGGACCCGGCGGCAGACATCGAGACGATCGAGACCGAGCTGGTGCTGGCCGACCTGGAGCAGGCAGAACGTCGCGTGGAGCGTGTCGCCAAGCAGGCCAAGAGCGGGGACCGCGTCGCGATCGCCGAGGAGGCGTGGCTGCGCGAGGTGATCGGCGAGCTGCAGGCCGGCAGGCCAGCGCGCTCGGTGGCGCCACCTAAGGACGCCCCGCACGCGCTACGTGACCTGGGTGCGCTCACGGCCAAGCCGGTGCTGTTCGTCGTCAATGTCGACGAGGGCTCAGAGGACGTGCCAGCGACTGTGGCCGAGCATGCCGCGGCACAGGGCGCCGGGGTGGTGGCCGTCAGCTCGCGGATCGAGTCCGAGCTGGCCGAGCTGGAGGAGGAGGAAGCGGCCCTGATGCGTGCCGAGCTAGGCGTCAGCGAATCAAGCCTGCAACGGATCGTGCGCGGCGCCTTTTCGCTGCTGCACCTGATTGCGTTCTTCACTGCGGGCGAGGCCAAGCCGGCGCAGTCATGGCATCTGCGCGACGGGCTCACTGCCTGGCATGCGGCGGGGCAGATTCACACCGATATCCAAAAGGGCTTTGTCAGGGCCGAAGTGGTCGGTTGGCGCGAGCTGGTTGATGCGGGTGGCTACGCGGGCGCGCGCGACCGCGGCACCCTGCGTCTAGAGGGTCGCGACTACGCGATGCAGGATGGAGACGTGATCACAGTGAAGTTCACGCCCTAGAGCACGGGCAGCGCTGAGCGCGTAGGCCGCGGCTGTCGGTCCGTCATCTTGGCCGTTACTTTGCGGCGACCGCTAGCTCATCGAGCCGCCCGGCCAGTCGCTCCATGCCGAGCTCGCGCGCCTTGGCTGCGCCGCCGGCGAAGTTCGTCAATGTGTCCGGCGGGTGCTCAACGTCCAGCTGCACGAGCGTCGCCACGTGCTTAAACGTGCGCAGCAGCTCGGCGTTCTCGTGCAGGCTTTGAGCGATGCGCGGACGCAGCTCGCCGATGCCGCCATCTTCACATTGCCGTTTGGCCTGGTCCAGCAGGGCCTCCAAGTTGTCGTAGCTGCGCAGTAGCTCAGCCGCCGTCTTCGCTCCGATCCCGGGCGCCCCGGGCAATCCGTCGGAAGGGTCGCCGCGCAGGGCAATGAAATCTGGCACCTGTCCTGGTGCGATGCCATAGCGCTCGTGTACCTGGCTCGGTCCCAAGACAGAGCACGCCCCTCCCTTTCCCAAATCCAAAACGGCCACTTTGTCCTCGACGCACTGATAGAGGTCGCGGTCTGCGGTCAACAACAATGCACGCCCTCCCGCTTTGGCCTCGGCCCGAGCGAAGGAGCCCATCGCGTCGTCGGCCTCCAGCTCCGCCGCGTCGGCGATTGTCCAGTCGAAGCTCGCAAGCAATTCGGGCGCGCGCCCCCACTGATCGCGTAGCTCCTCCGGCATCGGCTCGCGGTGGGCGTGATAAGGGGGATAGGCCTCGACGCGATAGCGAGCCTCCTCCGCGCCGAAGCATGCGACCACGGCACGAGGCGGTTGCGCTTCGCTCGCCGCCAGCAGCGCATTTACGGTGCCCAGCAGAGCATTGACAGGCTTTCCGTCGTTGCCCTTGATCGATTTGGGCAAAGAGAAGAAGGCTCGGTAGAGCAGCCAGGGAACGTCGGCGATCAGCAGTGGAGCATCGTCCATCGCCATCAGGGTATGCGTCATGCAAGCAAGATGCGGCCTCCGTTCTTTGTGTACCTCGCCAGCGCGGCGATGGCGCTGGCTTGGCGCGCGCCGCCCACTGGCACGTCGCTTGACCTCGCTCGACTACCCGGCTGGCACGCCGCCTTGTCCGTCCACGCCGGCAGGCTTGCTTGAAGGGGCGTCGGCTGCCGCGGCGGAGCCTCCCGTGCCGCCGACGTCCGCCGGCTGGGCGCTCGGCTCCGGAGCAGGATTCTGCCCGCTTGCGTTCGGCTCCGACGCCGGGCTCTGCCCGCTTATGTCCGGCTCGGCGCGCGTCCCCTTTGTGTTCTTCACGCTGAAGTAGGCCCAGGTCGAGTAAAGCCCGAGGCGCGCCTCCAGTTCTGGCCCACTGACAAGCGTGCGCCCCTTCGAGCCGAGCACGTAGGCCGAGACGATCCGCGGGGACACGCCACGCTTCAAACACCTCGATGCCGGTGAACCCTCCCTTGACGAGCCCGCTCAAGCGTGAGCCGTTGCCGAGGCGAAACTCAACGTCTGCGTCCAGCGGCGCAGTGGTCCAGCTTCGTAAGGATCGGCCACGCTCACGAGCCAAGGCTCGGCCTCAGCCCCGGGAAAGGCGTTCTGCACGCTCTCGGTCTGCCCGCCCGAGCCAGCAAAGAAATAGGTGACTGCGGGCTTGCCGGCATAGGTGACGATCTGCCCAGCCGTAGCGGCGACGGCCGAGTTGGTACGAGATGTTTCCGCGGCCTTGCCGAGGTACACCTGCGAGCGGTCGTCGGAGTACACGTCGAACCTCGAGCCGCCCGCATCAGAGGTGATCGCATAGGTGCGGCTGGCGACGGCCTGTGCCTCCAGCGCCGCTGTCGGCCAGTTGGCCGACATCTCTGCTGAGACAACGCCGCGCACGTAGCTTTCAAGCGGAAGGCTCTTGACCTTCGAGCCGACCAACACCTTGATGACGGCGTTCGCGGGCGCTGTTCCGAGCGCGGTCCCCGTGTAGTAGTGGGCCAAGATCGCGGAATAGGTCCAACCGTGTTCGGCAAAGCCGAGCGCTCCGTCCTGGCTCATCCCCACGCCGTGACCGTCGCCCGCGCCATCGATCACCAGCGTGGCGGCGCCGGCGGCGCCGGCGAACGACCCAGTCGAGGAGGCGCACAACATGAGACACGCGAGCGCGATCAGGGTAAGAGCGTCGGATGGCACACTGCACCTAGGTCGAATCGGACAGATCTTCATCGAGCATGAATCCCGCAAGCGAGAGGAACCTCACATGATGGGCGAGCAGGCGGTACTTGACCAGGTCCGCAAGGATCTATACATAGGCGGGCAGTGGCGCAAGGCCAGCGGGGGAAAAACGCTCGGCGTAGAGGATCCGTCGACGGGCATGACGCTGGCCGAGGTGGCCGACGCGACCCCCGAGGATGCGTTGGCTGCGCTGACGGCCGCGGCCGACGCGCAGGCCGCGTGGGCCGCTACCGCCCCGCGTGAGCGTGGCGAGATCCTGCGTCGTGCCTACGAGTTGCTACTGGCCCGCGTGGACGAGCTCGCGCTGGTGATGACGCTGGAGATGGGCAAGGCGCTCGCCGAATCCAAGGCCGAGATCAACTACGCCGCGGAGTTCCTGCGCTGGTTCTCCGAGGAGGCGGTGCGCATCCACGGTCGCTACATGACCAACACGACGGGGCAAGGACGCATCCTGACGATGCGCCAGCCGGTCGGCCCGTGCGTGTTCGTGACGCCCTGGAACTTCCCTACGGCAATGGGCACGCGCAAGATCGCGCCTGCGATCGCGGCGGGCTGCACGATGGTCGTCAAGCCGGCGCAGCAGACGCCCCTGTCGATGCTGGCGCTGGCTGGCGTGCTGGCCGAGGCGGGCCTGCCCGATGGCGTGCTCAACGTGATCACCGCACGTCATTCGGGCGCCGTGATCGAACCGCTGTTGAAGGATCCACGCACGCGCAAGCTGTCCTTCACCGGCTCCACCGAGGTGGGCCGCAAGCTGATCGAGCAGTCGGCCGATCAGGTCCTGCGCGTCTCGATGGAGCTGGGCGGGAACGCCCCGTTCGTGGTGTTCGAGGACGCCGATCTCGATGCCGCGGTCGAGGGCGCCATGATCGCGAAGCTGCGCAACGTCGGCGAGGCGTGCACGGCGGCCAACCGTTTCCACGTGCACGAGTCGCTGTGCTGCGGAGTTCGCCAAGCGGATGGCCGAGCGGATGGCCAAGCTGAAGCTGGGACGCGGTACCGAGGCGGATGTCGATGTCGGCCCGCTGATCGACGATCGCCAGCGCAAGATCGTCGAGGAGCTGGTGCAGGATGCCGTGCAAAAGGGCGCCAAGCTGCTGTGTGGCGGCGAGCCATTGTCGGGTCCAGCCAACGACCGATCGACACACCCCTCCCCGTCACCCGAGAGGGGGACTTCGGCTTCCGAGGCGGAGTCCTCCACGCCGGGGGGATACTTCTTCGCGCCCACAGTGCTCGATGAGGTGCCCTCCGACGCGCGCATCTTGCGCGAGGAGGTATTCGGACCGGTCGCTCCCGTGAGCACGTTCTCCACCGAGGAACAGGCGATCGAGGCCGCAAACGCTACCGAGTACGGGCTCGTGGCCTACATCTATACGCGTGATCTGGCCCGTACGCTGCGGGTCTCAGAGGCGATCGCGGCCGGCATGATCGGCGTCAACCAGGGCATCGTGTCCAATCCAGCGGCCCCCTTCGGGGGCGTAAAGCAGTCGGGTTTTGGTCGCGAGGGAGGCTTCGAGGGTATCGGTGAGTACCTGGAGACGAAGTACGTCGCGCTCAACGTTTGACTGATGGTCCGCCCGATGTTCACAATCGCCTGAGGCGACCATCTAACGTTCCGCTCTGACGAATTCGGAGCTGAAAATTTGCACTGATTCACGTAGCCCGATTGCGGGTAGCTCAAGCGGGCTGGGCAAACAGCCGAATAGACGAACAGCGAAGAAACGGAGTGCTTTTCGTGCTTGGAGTCACAAAGGTTGGCTTGCAGCGAGCCGCCCCACACGGGGGCGCGTTGACGCACGGCCTCACATCCCCCCAAGATTCGCCGGCCTCCGGCGAGGTCGAGGCGGCGTCCCAGTCGCACAAGCTGCGAGCGCTGCTCGGTAGCTCGACAGAGGAGCAGACTCGACGTGAGGAGAGCATCGCCCGCGCGACAAGCACCGAGGCAGTGCGTCGACGTCAGCGTCCGCCGCGCTACAGGGCGCCGCTGACGCTGCTGCTGGCCGCTGCCGCGATAGTGGCGCTGATCGTGGGTGGTCGGGCGCTAACCGTGATCGGCGTGCTCGTGCTCGCGCTGCTTGCCGGCGTCTGGGGCTGGTTGCTGGGCGATGACCGCCGTAAAGCGCTGCGCTTGGAGATCGACGAGCGCAACGACGATCTGCGCCGCGCGCTCTCAGAGCTCGAGATCGCCCAGGCCGAGACCGTCCGGCGCCTGTCGATGGCCGTCGAGTTTCGCGACGAGGACACCGGCGCTCACATAGAGCGCATTGGGCGCTTTTCGACGCTGCTAGCCGAAGCGATCGGGATGAACCCAGACTTCTGTAGGCGGATCGGCTATGCCGCGCCGCTGCACGACGTCGGCAAGGTCGCGATCCCCGATGCGATCCTGCTGAAGCCGGACCAGCTCACTGCCGAGGAGCGCGCGATCGTGGAGACGCACGCCGAGGAGGGCCACCGCCTGCTGCGCGGCTCCTCCTCCTCGATCCTCGACATGGGCGCGACGATCGCGCTGTCTCACCACGAGCGCTGGGACGGTGGTGGCTACCCGCGTGGGCTCACAGCCGAGAACATCCCAATCGAGGGCCGCATCGTGGCGATCGCCGACGTCTTCGACGCGCTCACCTCCCACCGCGTATACCGCAAGGCGTTCTCCGTCGAGAAGGCGGTTGAGATGATGCTCGATCAGGCCGACCGCCACTTCGACCCGGTCTTGCTGCACAAGTTTATGGAGGTGCTCGACTCCTCCGGCGCTGACGCGCGTACACGCTCGCGCTCGGACCCGAGCACGCTGCTGGCGGCTGCTCTTGAGATCTACACCGATGCGATGCGCCTCGGCGACGCCGAGCTAGCCGAGGAGGCGATCGCGCAGGCAATCGAGGACGGCATCGACCCTGCCGCCCTCAAGGGCGAGGTCGTGGAGCCGGCGATGCGCCAGATCGAGCGGTTGCGTGAGACGGGCGAGATCGACCTCGATACCGAGCACCGCGCCGACGCGATCACTCGCCGCGTGATGGCGACGATGAATCGCTACATGCTGGCTCGCGGCTAAAGACGCACGGCGTCTCAAAGCTGCAGCACCCCAAGGGCAACCAATGTCGGGTTCCTGTTGGGCGGTGGCTTTCTGGATCAGGCACGCGCGGGTTGCTGTTCAAATGAGAGATCAGACTTATAACCTTTAGGTTGTAAGCGGGAGAACGAGCAACGGACATATAACCTCCAGGTTGTAATCCGGATTTATGATTCTGGCAACACCCGTAGCCCTCGCGCTCGCCTGCGTGTGTGTCCCCAGCTCCAAGACCAGACGGCTACCCGGACCGAACACCTTCCGCATCCGCCTACCTATAGGCTTTCGCACGATGCCACAACACGTAATCGTCACCGGCGGCGCCGGCTTCATCGGTTCGCATCTCACCGACGCGCTGCTCGCCGCGGGTAACGAGGTGACCGTTATCGACGACCTCTCCTCCGGTAGCGCCGAGAAGGTCCCCACCGCCGCGACGCTGCGCCAGCTCGACATCGTTGATCGTGCGGCGCTTGACACGGTGTTCGAGGAGGTGCGCCCCAGCGCCGTCTACCACCTGGCGGCGCAGGCGTCTGTCACAGCGTCGGTCGCCGATCCTGGCCGCGACTGCTCGGTCAACGTGCTTGGCACGCTCAACGTCGTCGACGCCGCCACCAAGCTTGGCGCGCCGCTGTCGTTCACCTCGACCGGTGGGGCGCTGTATGGCGACGATGCGCCGCTACCGACGCCAGAGGGGCGAATTCCCGCGCCGCTAGCTCCTTACGGCGCTTCCAAGTGGGCCGCGGAGGCTTACATCAACACCTGGTCGCTGTCCGCCGGGGTGCCGCACGCTGTCTGTCGCCTCGGCAACGTCTACGGCCCCCGTCAGAGCCCGCACGGCGAGGCCGGCGTGGTCGCGATCTTCTCCGAGCACCTGCATACAGGCAGGACGCCGAAGATGTTCGGCCACGGCACCCCGACGCGCGACTACGTGCACGTCGCCGATGTCGTCGGTGCGCTGATTGCCGCCAACGGCAACCGGGGCACGTTCAACGTGGCCACCGGCGTGGAGACCGACGTGCTTACGCTGTGGAACGTGCTCAAGGCGGCCGCCGGCTCGGACATCGAGCCAGAGCTTGCCGAGCTGCGTCCGGGTGAGCTCAAGCGCAGCTGTCTGGACACGAGTCACACCGCGAGTGTGCTGGGCTGGAGAGCCCAAGTGCCCGTCGATCGGGGCCTACGCGACACCTACGCCGCGCTCGTGGAGGAATTCCAGCGCGCGGCAGCCTGAGGGCTGACACGACCGGGAGAGCCAAGGGCCCCGTCCCTTGGCAGGCGCGACGTGGCCTGGGTGGCCCGGCAGTGACCGCCCGCGAGCCGGTAGCATCGGACTTCGCGGCGAGATAGCTCAGTTGGTAGAGCACACGACTGAAAACATTTATGCCCAGAAGCCGAGTCGCGTCGCCGGCTCCCGCCGTTTCTGCTGCTAATCGCTAGGTTTTGGGCACGACCTGGACGGCGCGGAGGACGGGGTTTGGTGGGTGTTTTCGCGGGCTCGACACAAACCTCGGCACAAACCCCGTCGGTGTCGGGCTTGCTGGCGCCTGGTGGCGGCTCCTGGCTGGCGTGTAGCCGCTTACGGGCCTCACGGATGAGCCGGTCGAACGCTGCGCCGTGCTCGCGCTTGACGCGCTGCTGTAGCTGGTTGTAAACCTCGAGCGTCATCTTCGAGTCGGCGTGGCCGACCTGCTTCTTGACCCATTCGAGGTCGAATTCGCTGGCGAGCAGCAGGATCGAGATGTAGGTGCGCCGGAAGCTGTGCGGCGTTATGTGCGGCAGCGGGGGCATCCCCAGCTCCTGCATTCTCTCGGTGGCGAGCACCGTGGCTTCGCGGACGATTTTGCCGACGGCCTTGCGGGTCATCTTCCCGCCGCGTTCGTTCTGGAAGAGGGGAGCCGTTGGGCTCGTGTCGTTGCCGGCTCGGGCGAGTCGGCCGATGTGCTCGATGAGTGCTTCGGCTAGCTCCGGGCTCAGCTCCAGGACGCGGATGCCGGTTTCTGTCTTTGAGTCGGGGATATCGAGGCGGGCGTTGTTGACGTCGTGCAGACGCGCGTGGCCGATCTGGATGGCGCACAGCTCGCCGTTTCGGACGCCAGCGCGACCGAGGGTGCGGACGATCGCCTTGCGCCCAACGTAGACACCGAGACCCACAGCACCGAGTTTGCGGACGTGGAAGTGGACGGTGCCCGGTGCGACCCCGAGTTCGGCGACGATCTGCTTCTGGCGCTTGCCTTCAGAGAGGCGGACCGCGATGGCCTGAGCGGTTGATCCGTCTCTTGCTTCGCGAGCCGTGTGTGCGAACCGCTCAAGCGAGGGGTCTTGCTCGGCTGCGGCGTCTTCGACGCAGGCCAACTCGTCCATCTCGAGGAAGGTGCGCTTCGGCTTGGGGACGTGGACCTTCAGCCGTTTGTTGCGCGCGTGGTTGAAGGGGATCAGGTCCTCTTCGACGGCCTCCTCGACTATCTGCCCGAGGAGGTTGAGTTGTCCTCGTATTGAGGCTGGGGCGAGCGGGCGCAGCGTGCGGTTGTGCTCGTCGCGGAGGTCGGCTCCGGCGGCGAGGGCCTCTCTCAGCTCGTGCGCCTCTTTGATCAGGTGCTTCTTGAACTCGCTGCAAAGCTCTTTGTCGATTTCATCGAGGCGGTAGCGGCCGAAGAAGGGCAGTAGGTGGTTTTAAGCGAGGCCAGATAGCCAGCGTGCGTGTTTGTGGAGATCGCCTTCTCGCCGATGGTGCCTTCGAGCTTCGCTTGCAGCCAGTAGGAGGTGAACTCGTGGAAGCTCGGAATCTCCTTGAACGTCTTTTCGATCGTGGGCGCCGGCTTTGGTCGCTCCCATATCCCTGCCTTGACGCGTGCGAGGACGTTGTTCAGCTCAATTCGGGCGTTGTTCTCGGTCCAGCCGCCGCCGCATCCACACGCGCAGTCGCGCGCTTCGTGCAGCATCTGGCTTTCGCGTTTGCCGTTTGCTCGGAATCGAAGTCGAAACCTGAGTGTCCCGTCGGCCTGTTGCTCGACTTCCACTCTGCCTGTAGCGGGTCGTGCCATCAGACACGCTCCCGCGTTGAGGATCTACCGTATGGGTACATCGGGGTACCTCCCGGTGTCGGGCCGGGGACGTTCGCGCGTCGCCCGGCCACTACTTGCTTGTCCCATACATCGTACCTCCGAATACGGGATCAGCTCAACCGTTCCCGGCTGCCTCTTCGACCGCTTGCGTCGCGGCCGTCGCGCGGCGCAAGAGAGCCTGTCGCTAAGCGGCGGGCTCTCGAGGTCTCGGCGAATCCTCGCGAGGTCGAACCGCCACCTTCCTCGATCGCCGCCGAGGCGAGTCGCGCCGAGCTCGCGCGCGTGTGCGTAGACCCAATCACGATCGACCCCTAGCTCCCGAGCGACTGTAGCCGCGTCCGCCATCCTCGCCATCGGCACCGGCATCTCCTCGCGAAGCAACTCCGCGAGCCGGGTCGCGATCAGCTCTATGTCCTGGTGGTCGAGCGTCACTACCTTTTGGGGTCGCGCCGGAAGACGAGGACGTCCTCGTGACAGACGAGGTGTTGACGCTCGCCTCGTGCGAGCGCGTGGCGGACTTGAGTCAGCTGGAAGTAGCCAGGTCTGGGGAACAGCTCGTCGTCGCGGAGGGCTGCGAGGAGCGCGACGATGTGCTGCTGAAATAGCAGACCGCTGCGTTGGCAGAGCGTGATCGTGTCTCCCGCGATGTTCCTGAGCGATCCTTTCGCGCGGAGGTTCTTTGAGACAACGATGAGGTATCCGTCGGGCTTGAGCATCCGTGCCAGCCCGGTATAGATCGCTTGCATTGTTGACAGGTAGGTCTCCTCTGTGTCGGTGGGTGCTAGGTCGATATGTCCGTAGCGCAGCGCAGCGATACTTCCGCTGCTGTCGCCGTATCGTTTCGTTTGCTTGAGCTGTAGGGCGAGTGCTCGGTCAGCCGCCGTCACGCGGCGTCCTTCGGCGGCGCGTGTTCGGGCTATTCCGTTTCCGCGCCTTGGGTCGCCTACGTCAGCGTTCCCGTATGGCGGCGAGGTGAGGATGAGTGGCACCTCGCCAACGAGTTCGGCTAGGACGTTGTCGCCGACCTGGCGAGCGTCGCCTTGCACAACGGTCGCTTGGCCGAATGCTCCTCGGCTTCGGGCGTGCGTGATGTTCTCGAGGGCGAGTGCCGCCCATCGTGGCTCCAGCTCGACGCCGATCGCGCATCGCCCGAGGTGTATAGCCTCGACTAGCGTGGTCGCGATCCCGCACATTGGATCGAGCACGAGGTCGCCAGGGTCGCTGTAAGCAGCGATCGCGCGACGGGCAATCTCCGGCAGCATCTTTGCCGGATGACGGTTTGACTCGGCGACGAATCTTCCTTGCCTCTGTACCTGCGCGGTTCGTTGAGCGCACGGCCAGAGCGCGAGGGGAAGGTCGCGAGTTCGTGACGGGCATCCTCGGTCGCGTCGGCGGGCAGGTCTCGACGGGCCGGCGGTATGTCGATGTTCGCTAGCGCAAGCCATCGTTCTGTTGCTCCTTCTGGGATCGTGGTTGGCCGAGCCAGTCGATGGGCTGCTCGGGCTGTTGGGCGTTGAGGAAGATGGGTGCGTATGGGCCGCGCGCTGAGAGGTCATCGAGCGCGACGAACGACACGGGTATTTGGCCCACGCGGCCGGCGGGGTCCGATGCCTGCAGCGCGAGGGTGCGCTGTACTCGCTGGCGCATCGTCTCGCGCGATTGGTCGGCGAGAACGATTAGAAGGTGCGGCCACGCGCGATAGTGGTTTCGCCACAGTGGCTCTGGCGGGTTCTCGCCCGAGGGGGCCGGCGCATAGTGGCGCAGCCGGGCGTATCGGGTGATCTTGGCGGCGAGTTGCTCCGTGGTCCGGGTGCCGCGGTCAAGCTCAACGAAGCGTTGGTGCAGTGCGAGCGCGCCGTCGTCGGTGGTCTGTAGGTATGTGAGCAGTGCGTCTGCGATCACGAGTTCGGCTGGCTTTCCTGCTCGTGTCTGGCTGATTGGGTGCGCGACCTCGTTGCGCCAGGAGTCAGGGCCGCACTCGTCGCCTCGCTCTCGCGCTGCACGGACGAACTCGATGCCGACCTGATTGACGGCGATTGTGTGCTTCTTCAGCGGCCCTTCGGCTTGCTCGCGGCTGGTGACTCGTCGGCGGAACTCGACACGAGCACCACCGGCCTCGACGGCGTCGGCTCCGGAGTTGGTGAGGAACCACAGCGATAGCTGCCGGGGGCTTCGGATGCGATCAACGAAGCCGCGCAGCTCGAGCAGCGTCAGCACCTGTCGAGCCCAGCGTGGCTGAGCGTGTGGTGTGTAGAGCGCGTGCAACTGGATTGTGCTCAGCAGCCTGTGCTCATAAATGCCGGCGAGCATTGCCCCGGCGACTGGCGGCAACACGCGAGGCCCGGTCATGACCGTCCCCCAGCGGGCAGCCAAGCGCGTCGCGTCGCGTGCCTATCCCGGAGACGCGAAAGGCGACGATGCGAGGTCGAGTGTTCGTCGCGGCCGCGCTCGATCAAGCTCGCCCGAGGACTAGGCTCGTTCGGCGCGGGTGCAGTCCAGGGCGCCTCGGGGTCAGTGCGGGCGCCTCCGCCTCGACCGGATTGTCCTTCGAGGTGCTGCTTGATCCGCTCGTCCAACGTGTCGAGATCAGCGACCGTCTCGGCGGCCGGTTTGCGTCCTGACGCCTTGTCGATCGTTGCCTGGACCTTATCTAGTGCGTCTGGCTTGTAGGCGTCGGCGAACTGCTCCTCGACTGAGTGGCCGGTGAACATGAACGGCCGGGTTTGCTTCCCCTCGTGGGTGACCTGCGCGATGAACGTCCAGCGCGGCAGGCCGGTGACCGCGGCGGCTGGCGGGTCGCCTCCCCACTCCCGTGCGATCAGAGCAGCGGCGTGCGCGTTGAGTGCCGTCGTGATCAGGTGGCTGCGGTTGGTCGTGAGCGCGTTCAGCGTCTCGCTGGTCAGCCGCTCCGGGTTCTGGTTCAGCAGGGTTGCGCGGATGCCGTACTTCGCGGTCTGCTCCAGCAGTGCAGCGAGGTTCCCTCCTGCGGCACCGTCGTAGGTCTGGACCTCATCGAGGAACACATAGAACGGCAGGCGCTGCTCGGGCGCCATCGACGCGCGTCCCTTCGCGCCGTGCAAGAGGTCGTAGACGAGTAGGTTCGCGACGAGCTTGTCCTTCGCTCCCCCGGCACCAGGGCAGGCGAGCACAATCCGCCTTTCGGTCATCGCACGGCCTATGTCGTAGCTGGTGGACTGAGCGCCGAGCAGCGCGGCGAGCTGCGTCGAGGAGCGCAGCCTGTCGATCAGGTTCGTGACCGGCGTTATCGCCTCTTCGGACAGCCTCGGGAACCGCTCGGTAAAGAACTGGCGCCGCGCCGGGGAGAGGTGCGGCAACGCGGCAGCGAGCCAGTCAGGGTTCCCCAGAATCGACGGTATCTGGAAAATCGTCGGCTGAAGCCCCTCGGGCAGCACGCCGGCCAGCTCGATCAACGCGGCGGTAGCTTGCGTCGTCAGCGTGAGCGCCCGATTGTTGCGCTCGGACCACTGCAAGGCGGAGGCGAAGCTGTCAACGATCGCCTCGACCCGCCGCTCAGCAGCGTCGGGATCGAGGCCCTTCGCGGCAAAGAGGTTCCATCCCGGCTGCCCCTGGCGGCTGCGTGACCCCACGAGGTCAAGCTCGATGACGCGCTCGGCGAGCCCTTCCTCGGTCAGACAGCTCTTGACCCTCTGCACAGCGTCCTGGTGCGGATCGAGGAACAGCCCGCCGTGACCGCTCCTGACGAGGTGAAGGAACTGCGTGAGCGCAAGCTCGGTCTTGCCCCAGCGGCTGCGCCCGGCGGTGTAGGTGAAGAACGAGTCCTCGACACGCAGCCCGATCGTGCGCTGCCCGGTCTCGTCCTCGACCTTACCGAGGGGGACGAGGTTCGCCTGTCCTCTAAACGTGGGCAGTGTCCTTGGCGCTGGATACACCGCTGGGCCAAGGCGCAGAACTTCAGGCGCGGCGCACTTCACGGTCGGCGGCTTCAGCAGACCGGCCACCTCCCTCGCGGTCACGTAGTCACAATGACCGGGGCGAAACAGGCCCGTTCGTATCCGGCGGTCGAACCAGCCCCGTCGGCCTGGAAGGTCAGATCCCGCGAACGCCAGCCCGAGGAACCTGACGCCCACGACGCGCAGCGAGTTAGCGCCAGCAAACCCGTCGAAGCAGCCGAGCAGCCCTTGCAGGCACGCGACTGCTCTTCCTCGCTCTTGCGATGAGCAGCGGATCAGAACCTGCAGCCGGAACAGAGGCTCGGCCTGCACGAGCTTCGCCGCGATCTCCTCACGCTCGGCGCGCTGCTCGACCATTTCCGCAGGCCGCCGACGCCCGACAGGCCCAGAGTCGAAATCAAGCAAACCACCACCCCAGCTCGGCTCGCTCGATTGGCCGCCGCGACGCAGAGCCTCCTTGAGCAGCCTGCGACGGAGCCGCCTTCGTGTAGCTGCCGTCGTCGGCAACAGATCGACGGCGACTTCCGCTTGCTCGTGGTGCACCGGATCGAGCCGGGAGAGCACCCTCGCGAAGCTCTGCAACGGATCGGGTGTCAGCGGGAGGTGCGCGAGCGGTTCACTGCTCGGCCGCGCGAGCCGAAGCTCAGCCCGCACAACCTCAACACACCGATCCGCCTCCCTGGCCGGCTCCGCGTTCGGCTCGATGACCTGAAGCTGGACACGGTCGAACACGCCGACCGCTGCGCGGACCGCTGGCAGCGCCCGCTCGGGCACGCTCAGTGAGTAGCGCATCCGGCCTTGCTCGTCGCAATCGAGCAGTATCCGAACTGCCCTCGCCCGCGGATCAAGCCAACCGCCGACGAGCCTCCGCACACGCGAGAGCTGCGCAGCGCAACGCAGCACCGCATCGAGCGACGGATCGAACGAGTCGGGCGCGAGAACGACGAGCCGAGTCCGAGAAGCGAGCGCCCTTCGCGTCACAACCATCCGACAGATCAGCGCGACCGAACCGAGGGCCGATACGGCGATCAACACCACCGGCAGCACCCGACCGGCGCGTTCTACTGCGGCGAGGTGCGAGCTGCCAGCGCCACCGAGCAGCGACGCGACGATCAGCCCGGCAACGACCACGATCAGCGGCCTGGGGTCCTGTGATCCCTTCCCGCTCATCGGACACCGCCCGACCGCCGCCGCAGCGGGCCTGCGAGCGGCAGGGTGCGCGTGAGCTACACCGCGCGCTACCACAACAAAACGATCGCCTCCAACACAAAAACCGTCGTCCTCAAGGACGGACGGTCGACCGTGATCTTCAAATTGAGCGCCCGAGTGGCCAAGCACGCCACCATCCGCGTCAGCGCCAAGCTCAACTGTCAGCCTGTCGAGCGCACGCGACCCCAAAGGGCTTCAGAAGGCCCACCCGAGGGATGGGATGCGTCGTAACGGCCTCCTGGGTCTGTGGGTCTGTCAGATTCCGGCCTCCTCAATGTAATGCCTTGTTGTTGGAGTCTGAGGATGCGAACACTTCCGGTCAGATCCTTTAGATGGCTTTCTGGGTTATGGTTCTGACAGTCTGTATATCTCGAATGGACCGGGATCGGAGGAGGATGGGCGGTGGCTGAGGCGGCTGTAGACAGGAAGTGGATGAAGGGCTCGCCCTTGAAAGGGGCTTTGCTTGCGCTTTTGCTGGAGTTAGATGAGCCGACGTATCCGTGGAGGTTGGCGACGTTGGTTGGGAGGCGGTTGGGGCCGGCGTCGGGGATCGATCCCAATGTCGTCTACAAGATGCTGGCGGTGTTGGTGGAACAGCGTCTTGTGGCTTGCACTACGCGTAAGGATGTCGACGGGGGGCTCCAGAAGGTGTATGGCGTGACCGACCTTACCGAGCGTGCGTTGAGCGAATGGATAGCTACTCCCGTCTCGGGGGAGGCGACTCGTACCGAGTTGCAGATCAAGTTCGCGTTCTCGCGACCGTGTGACGTCCCTGTCCTGTTGCAGACGCTTGATACATACGAACTACAGTGCCTAGATCGGCTCGGGGAATGCTTAGAGGCGGAGGCTCCGATGTCCTCGTGGACTGGGTTGAGGATGAATGTCGCGAGCAGTTGGACCGAGGAGCGTCTTCAAGGCGAGTTGCGCTGGATTATGCGTACTCGTGAATCGATGCTCGACTATGTGGCCAAGCATCCCATTCAAGGGCTATGAGCCTGCTTTCTTTCGAGCACGTCACAAAGCGCCACTGGGATGGGCGTCGTCCTTTCGCCGTTCTCGACGATGTGTCTTTCGAGGTTGACGTTGGAGACTTCGTTGGTATCTGGGGTGTGCGGCGCTCGGGTAAGTCAACGCTGCTGCGCCTTGCGGCGGGTATGGAACTGCCGGATGAAGGGCGGATTCTTTTCGAGGGTCATGATTTGGCTCAGCTTTCTGGGGACGCTCGTGCCGAGCTGTTGCGTGCTGGTGGCATTGGTTTTGTCACATCGAACTGGCGGCCGACGGTGCGTCAGGAGACAATCGAGTATGTTGCTCTGCCCCTTCTCGCGGACTCGCTGAATCTCCGTCAGGCGCTCCAGGTAGCAGGGAAGGAATTGGAGCGGATGGGCGTCCTAAGTTGTGCGCACATGCCGACCGACATGCTCTCACTCGGGGAGGCCTTGCGCGTGGGGTTGGCAGCTGCACTGGTATGCGGGCCGCGGTTGTTGTTGGTGGATGAGCCTGCAATGGTGCTTAGTCCCATTGAGCGTCAAGAGCTCTATGAGTTGATCACGTCGTTCGGGCGTGCCTCTACGCCCGCCGTTGTGGTGGCCTCTGAGGACCTTGGGATAGTCAGGCGCGCTAGGCGCAAGATGACGATTAGCAGTGGCGTATTGCGCTCGACGGATAAGGAGGGAGAGGTCGTCTCGTTCCCACGCAGGCGCGTTGCTGACGGACGGTCGGGCTGATCGTGGGCACTCTAGAGTTGTGTGCTGTCGTCAAGCACTACGCCAGCGGCGGGGAGACGGTTCGGGCTGTCGATGGTGTGTCGCTGCAAATCTCTCCGGGCGAGTTCGTTGCGTTGTATGGTCCAAGTGGATCGGGCAAGACGACACTGTTGTTGCTGGCGGCCGGTCTGAGTACTCCGGACGAGGGAAGCGTTCTCTTTGGTGAGCGCGATTTCTCCTTGATGTCGGGCTCGGAGGCTGACAATTTCAGGTTGCGCGAGGTGGGTTTTGTCTTCCAAGCTTTTCATCTGGTGGCGGGTGCTTCGGCGTTGAGTAATACCGCATTGAAGCTGTTGGCCGACGGGTACACGTTGCGCGAGGCGAAGGAACAGGCACTTCCCTGGCTAAAGCGTGTTGGACTCGGCGCGCGTGTCGGGCACACGCCGGAGCGGTTGTCGATGGGTGAGTGCCAGCGCGTGGCGATAGCCCGAGCGCTAGTGAACGAACCGCGGTTGTTGCTGGCCGATGAGCCTACCGGCAATCTTGATTCCAAGCGCAGTGCAGAGATTCTGGGTCTGTTGCGCGATGTCTGCCATGAGCGCCAGATACCGGGCTTGATCGTTACGCACGATCCGCAGGCGATGGGGTTCGTCGATCGTGTCCATACGCTGCGTGACGGGAGACTCGCTGAAGGGCTCGATGCGGAACTGGCCAGCGCGTGGGGGAGTCGATGAGTAAGCGGCGCGCATTTACACCGACAGTCTTGAAAGTCAGGGTCAGTACGTTGTTCGCGCTTTACGGATGGCGGTTGCGTCGTCACAAGGTTCAGGAGTTGCTGGCAGGTATCGGCATCGCGATAGGCGTCGCCTTGTTCTTTGGTGTGCTTGTGGCAAACACGAGTACAACCAGCTCAGAGTCACAGCTCATTCATGCGGTTACTGGGTCTGCGCGGCTACAACTGGCTTCCCGCTCGTCGGCTGGCTTCGACGCACGATTAGTTGAGCGGGTGAGGGGGCTTCGAGGTGTCGAAGTGGCTGCTCCGGTGCTCAGACTCGACGCGGTGATCGTTGGTCCGCGTGGACGCCGGCAGGCGATTCAGCTGATCGGTGTCACCCCAGCGCTGGCTGGGCTCGGGGCGCCCGCGGCAAAAGATGCGAGCGTCGCGGAAGGACTGCTTTCAGGCGGAATCGGCCTCCCGTCATCGGTCGCGGGATCAGTCGGCGCGGAAATCAACGACAACGTGACGGTCTTGGCGAACGGGGAAGCTCATATCGCGAAGGTCCGCGGTGTGCTTGGCAGCCAGACGATCGGCCCGGTCGCATCCAATCCGGTCGCCGTTGCTCTGTTGGGCGAGGTTCAGCGCCTCACCGGCCAGCCTGAACGGGTTACCGAAGTGTTTGTCAGGCCGCGCCCGGGTTCTGAATATATGGTGGCGTCTGAGCTTCGTAGGATTGCGGCCGGAAGGCTCGATGTAGAGCCGGCGGATCGCGAAATCCAGCTGTTGAGTGATGCTGCCGGTCCCAGCGGCCAATCCACGACCTTGTTTGCTGTGATCAGCGCAATCGTGGGGTTCCTACTGGCGCTCAACGCGATGTTGTTGACGGTTCCTGAGCGGCGCCGATTTGTCGCCGAGCTGCGTACACAAGGCTTTGGTCCTCGCCAAGTCCTCCTCGTCCTCGGCTCACAAGCACTGGTGCTGGGTGTCGTCGCGTCGGCTGTGGGGATTGCGGCGGGAGCTGTTCTCGCACGGACAGTTTTCAACGAAATCCCAAGCTATCTGACGATTGCGTTCCCGATCAGCGCTCACTCCATCATAGCCTTTACCACTGTCCTGCTGGCGCTCGCTTGCGGCGTGCTGGCTGTCCTGTTGGCCTCGTTGCCGCCGGCCCTCGATCTCCGCTCAGATAAGCCCCTTGACGCCGCGTTGCGCGAGAGCGGACAACCGGGGCAGCGCATTAGGACGCGCACGATCATAGCTTTCGGTATCACCGGGGTCGCACTGATAGTGGTGGCCGCGGTCGGAACATTGATAGCTCCGAGTCTCACAATTGTCGGGGGGGCCGGGCTCGCGCTCGCCGCTGCCTGTTTGGTGCCAGCTGTCCTTACCGGCCTAATCGGCTTGATCACACCAATCAGCGAACGGATACATGGCAGTATGCTCGCGCTCGCCGTCGTCGAACTGAAGGCGACTGCGGCACGCTCGATCGTGCTCGCGGCGGTAGCGGCGGTAGCTGTATACGGGAGCGTCGCGATCCAAGGTGCACGCGCCGATCTTTCACGGGGATTGCACGCTGCCATCGTCGAATTCCTTGGTACCGCCGATGTGTGGGTGACGAGTGGTGAGAGCGTTTTTACGACAGACAGCTTCCACGCCAATGGAGCGCTCGTGAAGATCGCGCATGCGCCCGGAGTAGCCTCCGCACGCGTCTATCAGGGTGGGCTCCTGAACGTAGGCAACGATCGGCTGTGGATACGCGCACGACCACCGGGAGACAGCGTCGTGCTCCAATCAAGCCAGCTACTCGAAGGCGACTACACTCGGGCAAGTCGCCTGATCCGACAAGGTGGCTGGGCAGCCGTCTCTTCAGGTTTCGCCTCCGAACGCGGGCTGCACGTCGGCGACAGTTTCTCACTCCCGACTCCAGCCGGCTCGGAGCACTTGGGTGTTGCCGCGATCACGACGAACACAGGCTGGCCATCGGGAGCACTCACTATCGCTGCCGCTGACTACCAAAAATATTGGCAAACAGCCGACCCTGCTGCTATCGAGGTCAACCTCAAGCCGGGTATTAGCCCAGCGGCCGGGCGGCGCGCCGTGCTCTCCGTGCTCGGCTCACGACCGGGACTATCAGTCCAGACACGCACCCAACGAGAAGCACAGTTCACGGATAGCGCTAGTCAGGCGCTACGCACCCTCGGTGAGATATCGACATTGCTGCTCGTGGCGGCGGCACTGGCGGTCGCGTTCGCTTTGAGTGCGGCCATCTGGCAGCGACGTGGACGACTTGCCTCGCTAAAGACGCAAGGTTTCAAGAGTAGGCAGCTGTGGCGCTCGCTTCTGATCGAGAGTGCGATTGTTCTCGGCGTGGGTTGCGCAGACGGAGCGATCCTTGGGATCTACGGTCACGCACTTGCGGGGCGTTGGCTAAAGCTAACCACAGGATTCCCAGCACCATTCTCCCTCGGAGTGGTTAAGCTGCTTCTCACGATTGCGTTGGTTGCGGGCATAGCATTGAGCGTGGTCGTGCTGCCGGGACTGTCGGCGGCCAGGGTATCGGCGGAAGCCAGCTTTCAAGAGTGATCGCGTTGTCCAGTGCAACTGTTGGACAGTGCCAACTTTACGTCACGAGTTGGACGTCATGCCGAACTCTCGGCCGCGTTCCTTTCGGCTGCTCATTGCTACTGGCTACAGGTCTTTCCTCAGGTACAGCGCGAGCTTGATTACTGGCGTCGGCGTGCCAGCGAGATACCTAATCCCGAACTGCGTAGTCTCGCGTTTGAGGCTCATCGTGCCAAGTGGCGCAACGTAGAGGGGGCCGCCGCGTTTGCAACGTTGGTGCCACGCGTCTATCGGAGTGCAGCTATCAGGGCACTCGTCGCCTTTCAAGCTGCGTACGATTATGCGGACACGCTCGCTGAGCAACCTCAGGATGACCCGATCGCAAATGGTTATCTACTCCACCAAACCGCTGCTAGTAGCACTCAATGGCGTTGCTAAGCACCCCGACTACTACGCACGCAGTCGACTGAAGGAAGACGGAGGATACCTCCAAGCTCTGACCGACGGCTGTGGTCGGGCCTTCCGGCAATTGCCCGCCCATGCGATAGTCGTTCCCGCAGTGACGCGCGCGGCCAAGCGAATCGTCACCTACCAGAGTCTCAATCACAGCGGTAGCCGCACGCACGACCTTCTTGCCTGCTGGGCACAGGAAGAAACACTTCCTAGATCAGGTCTCCGGTGGTGGGAGACAAGCGCCGCTTGCGCTTCTTCTCTGACTGCCCTGGCCCTAATGTCGGCAGCAGCAAACCCTGAACTTGAGGCAGAGGACGTGACCTTCATAGAAAGCGCATACCACCCGTGGTTGGGAGCCCTGCACACGCTGCTCGATAGCCTCGTTGATTGGAGTGAGGACGAGCTGGCCAACCAACCTAGTCTGCTCGAACGATACGACTCCACAGCCGAACTGACAGAGACAATGCGGACGCTCGTCCGGCGCTCACGCGAGGCTATCTCGTCGCTGCCACAGGCTAACCAGCACGCCGTCATCCTAGCCGGGATGACCGGACTCTATATCGCAACACCCGAGGCACATGCCCCAAGGACCAAGTGTGTCACCGACGGGGTGCTTGATGAGATGAAGGGCCTGATGAGACCGACACTGCTCGTCATGAAGGCCCGTCGCCGCATACAACATCGAGCATCACGCTGATGGTAGTGGAAGCTATTGTTTAATATGGTTATTCGACCGGCCAGTATTGGTCGCACCAGTATTGGTCAGACCAGTTGTCGCCACATGTGGCTTAGAGGAAGATCGACGCGTGTCATTTCACACAGGACATCAACACGCAAACGGCGGACCAGATGCTGAAGGATCGTCGGTTCATCAGCCCACGAACAGGCGATGGCCCAAACGCCAGGAGGGGCTCAACCATGCCAGTTCGGGTCGGCGGCTGGTTGCCGCCGTGATCTCCTCGGTCGTTGTTGGTGTCTTGCGGTGGGTGGAGCGTCAGGGAGGTTTTCGTGTGTCTGATGCTAGGCCTGCCGGCGCGCAGCCAATTACCGACGCGGCTTTCGGGGACTGGGTCGGCAATGGGCTGGTGAGCGTGACCCGAGGTTTTGGCTTGCCCTGTTGCTCGGCGTCGCTCAGCTGGGCGAGCCAAATGAATCCTGGCGTCGTTGAGGCTGGACAAGTCTGATGGGTCCGCGATCACATGACTTGGGTGGGGTGGGTTGGGCTCCGACTTTGCGTGAGGAGCGTTTTTCGCAGTCGGTGAAGCGTGGGTTGGGGGTTCTTTGTTGTTTTACGTCTGATCGGTCTGTGTTGGGGATCGCTGAGATCTCTGATGAGACAGGTATGAGCCGTCCAACAACGCATCGTTATGTGATTACGCTTGTCGCGCTTGGTTTTTTGGAGCAGTGTGTTTCGCGTAAGTATAGGTTGGGGTTGAGGGTCACCGATCTGGGTATGGCGAAGCTGAACTCGATGGGTCTGCGGGAGTCTTCGCGTCCGTACTTGGAGGAGTTGCGTGAGCGGACGTCGTTTACGGCGAGTTTGTCGGTGCTCTACGGGGCGGAGATTTTGTATGTCGAGCGTGTTCGGAGCCACGGGCGTGGTCAGTATGAGATTGATCTGAATGTTCGTGTTGGGTCGCGTTTGCCGGCTTATTGCACTGCGATGGGCAAGGTGTTGCTTGCCAATCTGCCGAAGTCAGAGCGGGACGAGTTGATCGCCAGTATGACGTTTTTGCGGCGTGGTCCGAACACGGTTAGGAGCAAGACGGCTCTTCGTGTAGAGCTTGAGCTGGTGCTCGAGGATGGTATGGCGGTCAACGACGAAGAGCTTGTGTCTGGTCTGGTGTCGATCGCCTGCCCGGTCCGGTGCCAAAGCGGGGAGGTGGTCGCGGCGGTCAATCTGGCGGCGCATACATCGATGATCTCGTTGGAGGAGATGGTCGATCAATTTTCATCGCATCTGTTGGACGCGGCAAACAACATTTCCGCATGTCTGGGGTTTCGACGGGACGATGAGACGGTGCTATGAATCGAGGCGGTCGAATCGAGGATGGCGCCAATCGGGGTGATGAGGTGAACATTGAGGTATCTCTATGTCTCTGGACGAAGGGACTAAACCTGGTTAGCCGTGTAAGTCGGTTAGCAGGAAATATTACTGGAGTTTTCTGGGGTCGGTCGCATCGATTGTGCTCGGATGGGTTAATAGAAAGGTTGGGGGGAATGAGAGCGGCTTTGCGTGTATTGGTCGTTGGTCTCGCGTCGTGCGGGGCTGGGCTCATTGGACTGATGGCTTTGTCTGTCCTTCCAGAAGGACTGTTTGTGGGTGGGTCTGCTCGTGCAGCGGTCTACCACGGGGCTGGCCATCGGACGGTGTCTGTTAGTCGGTCACGTGGCAGGTCGAGTGGGGTACGCCCTTATTCTCTCCATTTGTCTAGCCGTCATCATTCTCATCGTGTGCCTGGAGAGAATGCTGGGCAGCATCATCGTGGTGGTCCTATCGCGGTTGTTGAATCGTTGGCTGGTAGTCCGTTGGTTGTGGCTGGTGTCCAGCCTTTGGTTGGTGGGGAAGGTGTGCGGGCGCAGCAGCAGGTTGTGTCCTTGAGTCCTACGGCTGTGGATCAACGTAATGCGTCAGCCACCGCCTATGAAGGTTTCTCTCCTTCTGAAGCTCTAACCTTGGCTAATAATGTTTTTCCTGCGATCAACGGGGAAGCGGCGGCGGGGCTTCCTAGCTTGCCTGAAGGTGAGGTTGTTTCCGAATTTATCGCGGGGAACGCAGCTCGCGTCAGCTTTCCGGGGGGAAGGTCGGGTGTGGTTGAAGCGTCTGGCGAAATCGCTACACAGACATCGCCTGGTCAATGGGCCGGGGTCGATATGAGCCTTGAAGAATCAAATGGCGTGTTTGTTCCCAAGCGTTCTGGGGCAGTGGCTCGTATCCCGAGGAATCTTTCTGAAGGGGTGTCGTTGCCGGTGAGTGGCGTGTCTTTGACGCCGCTAGCTGCGTCTTTGGGTGATGCCAGTGCGTCGCGGGGGGTGAGCGATGGTTATGCCGTGTTTTGGGGGGGTGCGTCGGTGGGTGCTGATGTCGATGAGGTTGTTAAGCCTGGCGCTGGTGGTGGTTTTGCGCTGGATACGCTGTTGCGGTCTCAGCGTAGCCCAGAAGTTCTGCGGTTCGCTGTTGGTTTGCCTGAAGGTGCGACGCTCGAACAGTCCGGTGGGAGCGCTGGGCCTGTGCTTGTGCGCGAGGCTGGACAGGTGATCGCGTCTATCTTGCCGCCTAGTGCTGTCGATGCGCAGGGCACGCAGGTGACGGGCGTCACGATGATGGTCTCTGGCGATGTGTTGACGATAGTGGTTCCTCATCCGGCGGGAGCCTATGCGTATCCGGTGAAGGTGGATCCTTCCGTAACAGACGAATTGGTGGCGGGCCCGCACACGAATTGGCAGGAAGCGTTCGACGGAAGCAAATTCACGATTTCTGGTCTGTTAGGGAGCGGGGGCGTTACGATCGCGGGATCCGGATCTTATGTGCGATCTGAAGCGGGGATGTTGTACTACCCGATCCGGGAAGGCAGCGAAGCGCGTATCACCAGCTTTTCGGTAAAGGTATCAGCAACTCTCGAAGGACATAGTGCTGAAGGAGTGGTGCAGCTAGAAAATGACACACGGAAAGTCGAAAAAGAAGCGAAATTCGGTTTCAACGTGAGTGAAAGTAGTATTGGTATAAGCGGAGAATGTTGGAAAACAAGTAATCCAGAATGTCCGTCTCCGAGTGAAAAGGGGACGCCGGGCAACCTCGCAAGGTACGCGCTGTACGCGTCGGGTAGTGGGTCGGGCGCTTCAACGACTGTCTCGGGCGCATTGGTAAATCTGGAACAGGAAAAAGGTCCTGAACTAATCTTTGACAAAACGAAACCAACTGTTGACGGCGGTCTTCCGAATGTACTGTATGGGAGTGGTGGCTGGCTTGGTCCCAACGTCGCTGGCGCGTTTGAAGTCCACGCCAAAGATCCCGGTCTCGGAATCAGTTTCTTTGGGATCTCCGGTGGCTCCTGGGCCGAAACGTTTCCAATCTACAGCGAAGGGAAATGTCAGGGGGTTCAGTGCAACCCTGAATTTAACCAGGGGTTCGTATATTCGAGTAAAATGGCCGAAGGGGAAGACTCTCTGAGCGGGACGGCGTATGATGCGGCCAACAAAGGGTATGTGTTGGTTGGGTCAGTGGTCAAGGTGGACGCTACGCCACCGCATAACATTGTGCTGTCGGGCCTCGGGCCTGGTGGACAGGTAGGAGCTGGCGAATACAATTTGAAAGCAGAAGCAACCGACGGGACGGGCACGACCCCAAGCTCGGGAATGAAGTCGATGACGTTGTACATCGATGGTCACGAAGTCGGCAGTTCCAGCGCATCATGTCCGCTTGGGCCGTGCACAGGTCATAGCGGGAACTGGCGCATCTTCGGTCACAGCTACGCAACCGGACGACACACCGTGAAGGTGTCGGCTACTGATAACGCGGGGAACACGGCTAGCGAAACGTTCACGATGATCGTTCATCCCGCTAGCCCCGTGGGATTCGGTCCTGGGTCGCTTAACCCACAGTCGGGTGAATATACGCTCACGGCCTCAGACGCGTCGATGCCTGGTGGTCTTTCAGTGAGTCGTAGCTACAATTCTCAAAACCTCACGGCCGGTGCAGGTGGACCCTTGGGGTCGCAATGGGGTCTTAGTTTGGGTGGCCAAGAGAGTCTTCTAAAACAACCTGACGGCAGCATGATCTTGACAGGCGCGGCTGGTGCGCAGACGATCTTCGCGCCGAATGGGACAGGCGGCTACATTTCACCCTCTGGTGACGCGAATCTCGCGCTGTCGACCACGCCGTGCGAAACTGGGCATACCGAATTTATGCTGAAGAACGCAGCGGCGAACACGACGACTTGTTTCAGTGTGCCTACTGGCGGTAGTAGCGAAGTATGGACGCCGCATATCACGCAGGGTGTGGTTGCGACGGACACTGTCACGTATTCGTATGAAACGGTGGAAGTGCCGTCTGGGTCTAAAAAAATGATCACTCGTCCTAGTGAGTCGCTTGCGCCGGTGCCCGCGGGTGTGTCGTGTTCCCCCGAATTGAAAGCTGGTTGTCGTGCGTTGACGTTCAACTATGCGACCAGCACGACCGCGAAAGGGGAAGGGCTCGCGGAATGGGGGGATTATGAAGGTGATCTGACGCGTATCTATTACACGGCGTGGGATCCTGTGAGCAAAGCGATGAAGAAAGTCGAAGTCGCCCACTACCTGTACGACAGCAAGGGGAGGTTGCGGACGGTATGGGATCCACGGGTCACACCGGAACCGTTGAAGACCTACTACGGGTATGACAGCGAAGGCCATGTGACGGCGCTGACGCCTCCAGGGCAGGAGACATGGGCCTTTGTGTATGGGACGATCGCGGGTAATGCTACTAGCGGCGTAGCGTTGAAGGCATTGCAAGCGCCTCCCGCAGAAGGCGTATGGAGCGGCGCGGGCCTGACGAACACGGTCGCTCCTGAAGTTACGGGCATCGGCACGACAGGTGTGCGGATGGCCGTCAGTAACGGCAAATGGTCTGGTAGTCCGGTGATCTATGGCTACCAGTGGAAGGATTGCAACGCGCTGGGCCTGGAATGCGCCCCGATCCCTGGTGCTACAAACGCGAACTATGTACCTGGCAGCAAAGATGTTGGCCACAGGCTCGCGGCAGTCGTCACGGCTACCAACGGCAGCGGCTCGGTGGGGATGACGGTTCTCGCTTCAGCCTTGGCGCCGACGTTCTCGAGTTCGTTTGGTTCTTACGGGACGGGGAATGGTCAGTTGCGTGAACCGGCGGATTTGAAGGTCGACGGGTCCGGGAATGTGTGGGTCGCAGATAGTCAGAATCATCGTGTGCAGGAGTTCAATAGTAAAGGCGAATTCGTACGGGCTATCGGCTCAGAAGGTACTGGTAGCGGCCAGTTCTCAGGTTCGGTGATGGGTCTCGCGTTCGACTCCAAAGGAAACATTTGGGTCACCGACTCCAGCTCCAATCGGGTGGAGGAGTTCAACCCGGAAGGCGCGTTCATAAAGGTGATTGGGTCGGGTGGCTCTGGCAGCGGCCAGTTCTGGGTGCCGGAAGGCTTGGCGTTCGACTCAAAAGGCGACCTTTATGTAGCTGACCGTGGAAACAACCGGGTCGAGGAGTTCAACCCGGAAGGCACCTACCTAAAAAGCATCACGGGTATCGGGAATATCGAAACCAACGAAGGCCCAAGCGACGTCGTGCTCGATTCGAGCGGCAACATCTGGATCAGCCTGATCTCCGAATCGAAGATCGAGGAGTTCAGTACCGCCGGCACATTGTTGCGATCTTTCGGGACCAAAGGCACAGAACCTGGCCAGTTGAGCGCGCCGGAGCGGTTCACGATCGGCCCAGAAGGCGACATCTGGGTTACCGAATACTTCAACAATCGGGTCCAAGTGTTCTCCCCAACCGGCGAATACTTGGCCGGGTTCGGCAGCTATGGCTCAGGCCCGGGACAGTTCTACAGGCCCAGAGGCATCGTCATCTACAACGGCAATGCGTTTGTTCTCGACGCTGGCGAATGGGATCTGAACACCGGAAACAGCCGTATCGAGCAGTGGAAAGTCCCCGCGATCGAAGGCGAAGCGCGTCCGGTGCAGCCCGGTAGCACGGTCGAGTATGGTGTTCCGGTGTCAGGTAGCGGTGCGCCGTATGCAATGGGCACCAAAGAAGCCGAAGAAGGATGGGCTCAGAAAGACACTGCGGCTGAAGCGACGGCTGTATTCCCTCCGGATGAGCCACAGGGATGGCCTGCCAGCGACTACAAACGCGCGACCGTCTACTACAGAGACAGCACGGATCGGACCGTGAACGTCGCCGCGCCGAGCGGCGGGATCTCAACCAGCGAATACAACGAACAGAACGACATAATCCGCTCGTTGAGCCCGGACAATCGCGCCGCGGCGCTGAAAGAAGCCAAACCGGCCGAAGCCGCGAAATTAGTGGATACCCAGAGCGAATACAACAGCGAAGGCACCGAGCTCCTCGGCGTCGAGGGACCGCGCCATCTCGTGAAGCTGGCCAACGGCAAAGAAGTCCAAGCCCGCAACCACACGGTCTATCAGTACGACGAAGGCGCTCCGGAAACGGGCGGACCTTACAGGCTCGTGACGAAGACGACACAGGGGGCGCTGACCGAAAGCGAAGGCGAACAGGATGTGCGCACAGCGCTCACGGGCTACTCGGGCCAGAGCGGATTGGGCTGGAAACTACGCAAGCCAACGTCGACGACGACGGACCCCAACGGTTTGGACCTAACACGCACCACCAGCTATGAAGAAGCGACAGGCAACGTGACCGAAACGGCGACACCCGCGGCTACCCCGGGTCCACATGCGTTCTACCTAGGCTCGTATGGCTCCTATGGAACGGGTAATGCTCAGTTGCGTGAACCCGCCGATTTGAAGGTCGACTCCTCCGGGAATGTGTGGGTCGCGGATAGTCAGAATCATCGTGTGCAGGAGTTCAATAATAAAGGCGAATTCGTACGGGCTATCGGCTCGGAAGGCACAGGTAACGGCCAGTTCGCCGGCTCGGTAATGGGCATTGCGATCGACCCGAAAGGAAACGTCTGGGTGACGGATTCCAGTGCGAACCGGATCGAGGAGTTCAACCCGGAAGGTGTATTTGTAAAGGCTGTGGGCTCGTATGGGTCGGGTAACGAACAGTTCTGGGTGCCCGAAGGTCTGGCGTTCGACTCAAAAGGCGACCTTTACGTCGCCGACCGCGGTAACAACCGGGTCGAGGAGCTAGACCCGGAAGGCAAATATCTGAAAAGCATCACAAAAATCGGGAACGTCGCCACTAACGAAGGGCCGAGCGACGTCGTGCTCGACGCCAGCGGCAATATCTGGATCAGCCTCCTGTCTGAATCGAAGATCGAGGAGTTCAGTACGGCCGGGACATTGTTGCGATCTATCGGCGCACAAGGTAGCGAACCTGGCCAGTTGAGCGCACCGGAGAGGTTCACGATCGGCCCAGAAGGCGACGTCTGGGTTGCTGAATACTTCAACAACCGTGTCCAGGTGTTCTCCCCAACCGGCGAATACCTACACGGATTCGGCAGTCACGGCTCAGGCCCGGGACAGTTCTATCGGCCCAGAGGCATCGCCATCTCCAACGGTTATGCGTATGTCCTCGACGCGGGCGAATGGGATCTGAACACCGGAAACAGCCGTATCGAGCAGTGGGGCGTCCAAGCTGCGGGCAAGGAAAAAGTCCACGTCACCCAGACCATCTACTACACCACCGCGGCGAACAGCAAATATCCTGGTTGCGGCGAACACCCGGAATGGGCGAACATGCCATGTCAAACTCAGCCCGCCGAACAACCCGGGACCAGCGGACTGCCGAACCTACCCGTCACCACCTACACCTACAACATGTACGGCGAGCCAACCAAAACACTGAGCACCGTCGGCACCGAAACACGCACCACCACCACAGCCTATGACGAAGCAGGACGCCCAGAAACCGCCGAAGTCACCTCGACCGTCGGCACAGCGCTGCCAAAAGTCACCTACAAGTACAGCAAAACGACAGGAATGCTTCTCGAACAGGACACGAGCAGCCAGACGCTGAAGAGCGAATACAACACGCTCGGACAGCTCACAAGCTACACCGACGCGGACGGCAACCTCTCTAGCTACGAATACGAAAAAGAAGGCGACTACAGGCTAAAGAAAGCCAGTGACGGGAAGGGCAGCCAAACCTACGAATACGACACCACGACCGGTGCGGTAAAGGAACTGACGGACTCAGCGGCGGGTAAATTCACCGCCACTTATGATGTGGAAGGCAACCTCACAGCCGAAGCCGAGCCCAACGCGATGAGCGCCAACTACACCATCAACCCCGCAGGCCAGCTAACAAACGTCAAATATGTAAAGACGGCGCACTGCGCCAAAACCTGTCCGGAAACCTGGTACAACGACACGGCTCTACCCTCCAGCCACGGACAATGGTTGGCCCAACAGAGCGAACTCGCGGGCCAGGAAACCAGCCAAACCTACACATATGATGAAGCGGGCCGGCTCACCCAAGCAACCGATAACGTCGGCGGCAAAAACTGTATCACCCGCCTCTACGCCTACGACGAAGAAACAAACAGGCTAAGCCAAACCACCCGTCCTCCCGCGACCGGTGGAGTCTGTGCGACCACGGGCGGCGAAATACAAACACATACCTATGATTCTGCGAACAGGCTCACCGACACCGGTACCAAATACGATTCGTTCGGCAACACCACAGAACTACCAGCCGCAGATGCCGGAGGCAGCATGCTCACGAGCAGCTACTACCAGAACAACAAGCTCGCCAGTCAAACGCAAGGCACCCAAACCATCGGCTACCAGCTCGATCCAGCAGGACGGACTCGCGAAATCAACTCGACGGGCAAAATCGTCGCCACCGAAATCCAACACTACACCTCACCGTCCGCAAGCACGCCAGCGTGGACAGGCGAACTCTCAGGCAACTACACACGCTACATCACCGGGATAAGCGGCGGACTTGCAGCGATCCAGCACAACACAGAAACACCCGTGCTGCAACTCCCAAACCTCCACGGCGACATCATCGCAACCGCAACCGACTCAGAAACAGCCACCGTCTTGGCCTCGACAATCGCTGAAGCAAGCGAGTACGGAGTGCCAGCCACCGAAACACCACCAAAGTACTCCTGGCTCGGAGCACACGAGATACCAACAGCGCTACCATCCGGAATCATGAACATGGGCGCCCGCACCTACGCACCCCAACTCGGACGGTTCCTCCAAACCGACCCAATACCCGGAGGATCTGCAAACGCCTACGCCTACACCTACGGAGACCCCGTCAACAGCAACGACCTCACCGGAGAATGGACCTTCAACACACCAACATGGGTCCAAGAAGCCAACGCCGGATGGGGAGCACGCGAAGAACAAGCCCAACTCGCCCGCGAACAAGCCGCAAAAGAAGAAGCCGAACGCCTAGCAGCACGAGCTGCAGCAATAGCCAAGGCCAACGCAGCCCTAGATGCTGAGGTAGCCGCAGGCGAAAAATCTAGAGAAGAAGAACCATGGGGAGAAGAAGAAGAAGAAGCCGACCGCGCAGAAATGGCTGAGATCTTCGGATGCGCAGGTGGCCACGCATGTGCATCTTCGCTAGTTGGTGCGGTGTCGAAATGGGTAAGTAGTAATGCTCATAAAATTATTGCCGCCGGCATCGGTGTCGTGTCTTCAGTAGTCGTGGCAGCAGTGACACTTGTTGCTGTTTCAGCGTGTGGGGCCACAGCCGAGGTGACGGAAGATGCATTTGTGGCATACGACTGTTATAAGATTGGTTCGTTTGGCTTCTCGCTTTCCCTAGCCGGGGCGGCTTCTGCAGTGAAGGCCTGGAAAGTTGAGAAGAATTAAACATGGATAATCATCCAGGTCCGACGAGGTCCAGCGGCCAAACAAGTAGCGACCGTGCTAGAGAGGGTGCGCGGAGAATGTTTCGTTCGATGCTGCTGCTGTTTACCGGTGGATTTCTTGTTTTCGGCGTCGTTGCTTTCATCGTGACCAAAGAAGTTAGTGCAGTGATTCTGACGGCTTTCATATATCTTGGCATTGTCGTATGCGGATGGTTTGGGCAGAGGTGGCTGCTCCGGAACATAGGCGGTGGGTAGGCTATGGACGTAGGTGCAATGTATATCGTCCTCGGTGTCGGTGTACTAGCGTGGCAGAGGTGGCTTATTGCACAGTTGAAAGGCGCTGAGAGGAAGATCCCTCAGACGCGGCTGCAGCATATTGAGGCGCTGTGCGGGGCGAAGCGCGTGTTCGCGGCCGTGCGGACGTGCGGGATCGCCGCGATAATCTTTGGTGTTGCGTCATTGTTGAATATATAAAACCTGCGGCGGCCCTCTGTGTGTATGGGTCCATTTTGGGGTCCAATGGCAGCGTAGGGAGGTTTGGACGCCCTCGTTCTCTGCTGGCCTGACAGCATCGCGTGTGCTCTGGCCTTGATTATCCAGATGGGAATGTTGCAGCCAGAGAGCGCTCTATGGCTGGAGCGCACACTATCCTCGCCTGTTCGTCTGGGGTGTTCGGTTGGGTGTTCGTCTATAAGCCGAACACCCTGCTGCCCGCTCGCTCCCGAGATTTGGCTCTGCACCTAGCTCGAGGAAGGGGGTCCCCCGCTTCTCCGCTTCGCTACAAACCGGGACCCCCTTCCTCGACCCAACACATCACAGATGTTCAGGGCGAGGCTATGTGCAGAGCGGACGCGGGAGCGAGCGGGCAGCAGTATGTAGTGGGTCGAGCGTGACTACTTGAAGACTGGTTAGGGGATGACGACGAGAAGGTGGGGAATGTCTGGTAGTGGGTGGTGTCATTGCTTTGGGGCAGAGGAGAGGTGGCAGGAAGGAGCAGGTTGGACGGACAGTGCAGAGCAATGCTGGAGGATCGCCTAGAGGTAGACGATGAGCGGGGGCGTGCGAGGATGGACGGGCACGAAGATGGCGGGAGTTGGTGAGGTATGCCGGCGGCTTGAGGACGAGAAGGACTAGAGGACGATCGCCCGCTGAGGAGTAACTTAGTCGCGAACTGCGCCATCTTGCTGCTGAGGTTGACTACAGGGCCATCAGGTAGCGTTGGGCCGAGGCTTGCCTGCCGTTGCCCTTGTCTGTCTCAAGAAGGACGATCTGGCAACGAAGTAGCCGCGACACGTATAAGACACCAGCGAACCCCTCAAGAACGGCAGACTGGCGACGGCGCACGGAAACGCCCCGAGCACGCCTCAATGCAGATTTGCTCGAAAGGAACGTGAGCAGCGACTGCTCAGACTCGCCGGTAGTGCATCAGTTTGAAAGTGAGACGATCTCGGCGAGGCTCCAAACGTGATCCTCGACGCCAGCGGCCATCGCGGGAGTGCGCGGATACGGGTTGGCGAGCGTCTTGTGCGGACGGCCAAAGTTGTAGTACATGAAATGGATTGCGACGGACGCGATGTGGTTCTCGATCTTCTTGCTGAACCCGTTCGTTAGCCGTGTGAATCGGCGCATCCCCATCCGCATCGTGAGGTTTTGGCGCTCCACGTAGCTCGTGCTGATCCGGCTCGGGTCAGGATCCAAGGCGCACGGTGACTTTGGTTCCGGTGCAGGCTGGCGGGCTATAACGGCCCGGAGCGACTGCTTGGCTCTTGTAGATCTTGTGGATTTGCGCCCAATCAACCTCGTCCTTATCAAAGGCGTACGGAACGCTTCCCCGGTATGCCTGGTGCCCATCGGTGCTTAGCTGGATTCGCTCGGGCATCCGGCCCTTGAGGTCGTACATGAACGCTAGGCCGTCCTCTGTAGTGCGCTGGCCAACGAGCCACGCCGGGACGAGCTTGGTGTCGGCGCAGATCGCGACCCATGTCCACACGTCGCCGTAGCCGAACGTGCCCTTGTGCTCGTCAGGCACGTTTTTGGCCTTTGCGTAACAGAAGCTCCAGATCTCGTCGCACTCGATCGTCGTGCACGGCAGATCGGTCAGAACGCGGCTTTGATACTCCGCGCACGCCTCACCCACGTCCAGCAGGAGCTTCGACACGGTGTTGAACGAACAGCCTGCCATGCGGGCCGTCGCACGGAGGCTGTTGCCCTCGACAAGCATCCCGAGGATTTGCGCGCGGCGCTCTATGCTCAGCCGGTTCATACTGAATATTATGCGTGAGCGGTCGGACAGAACTCGCCAATTTGTCCTAACTGGCGGTAGCGCATAAAAGTGGCGCCACGGCGTTTTACTGGGAGTTTGAGGTGGCGCCACCGCCGAGCAATGTCACGGGAGCGCTACTCCTCGTCGCCTTCCTCGGGTATCTCTAGCTTTAGCTGCGGCGGTGGGAAGGCACGCGCGAACATTCGCTCAAAAGCGGCCCAGGTAGGTGCTGCTCGCATTAGCGCGATCACTGCCGCCATCTGGCGCTCTAGGTGTGGCTCGCCGATGTCCTCCGTGAGGAACTGGTGGTGCCTGTGGCGCCGCCGTTTGGTGGCCGGATCTACCGGGTTGGTCCGTTGGAGCTTCTCCTTGACGCCTGGCGGCATCCTGTCGTAGATCAATTGGTTCGTCAGGATGCCTACGTAGCTGGGCCTCTTGACCGAGACGGGCGAGTATTGCCATCCACGCAGGCGAAAGAGCTGTTCGTAGTACTCGTCGGGGAAGCGCTTGGCCCAGGGCAGAAGCTCCTTTGAGATGTACGCCTCTAGGATCTTCTGAAGTTCGTTTCGGTTGCGCTCCTCTTGATAGCCGGTGGCCTCGTCAACTAGGGCAATCACACCCACATGCGCGAGCCCGCGAATGAGGATGTCGGCGTTGTCAGCGATCCGCCTTTGTTGTGCAGTGAGGACATTGGGACCCGCATCCCGCGCCTTTAGGAGTACTTCACAGATTTCAGGGAGTGCGGTTGCCTCGATCCCGTGAGCCGGACGACCACCGTGTAGGGCGGTGTACTGGATCGGCGTCCCGAGCTTCAGGCGCAGTTCATCCGAGACGAACGGCGCGAGATTATTGGCAGAGATCACTGCCGGGAGAGCGGTGGCGCCACCCTCGATTCTCTGGCGGCGCCAGTGGGCGCCACCGCGCTTACCGCCGAGCGCTGCGGTCGTACCACGCTCGCTCAATACTCGTGTACGGGCGTCGTCATCAAGTACTGCGCAGGGGATCTCAAGATCGCCAATCGTGATCTTGTCCTGATGGGTTGCTTTCAAGGTCTTACTCATGCGGCATCTCCAGCGTCGGTATGAGTGTTTAGTTCGTGGCGGCGCCGCTCGTACTCGTCGATTTCGATGAGCTTGAGGAGTAGCTCACGCTGGCGACCGTCGGCCATCGCTGCTCGAATCCTCGTGCTCACCCGCAACGCCGTGTCCTTAGAAACCCCGAGTTCGCGCGCTAGGTGGCGAGCTGACAGTCCAGCGTTTTCTCTCAATGCGAGCACCAGCGCTAGAAGCCACTTTTGGAGCGGCAAATGCGTGCGATGGAAAATAGTGCCAACCGTGGCGCTATAGCTCGTATTGCATCGGTTGCAATGGTGGCGCCGCTCCTTCGGGACGCATGTGGAATGCATACCTCCGCAATAGGGGCAAACGTGACCATCGGGCCACCGCGCTGCCTCGATATAGGTGAGGCAATGCTCCTGCGTGGGGAATATCTCGAAGACGGTCGAAAGGTCCACGGCCGCAACCGTACCGTGACCACAGAGAAACGTCCTACCTCAAAACTGGACGTTGGATGGTTCAGCCTACCGTTATCTAGGACCTCTTACCGCTCCAGCGCGCCTCGGCCGCCTTCTTTGCTGCCTCGCTGCGCTGCTCAGGCGTCATCTTTGCCGCGCGGCCTTGCCGCCCTTCAGGCCGCCCTTGCGGCCCAACTCGACCGCAGCGGGGTCCCGGGTATCCTCGGGCGGCGTCTCGTCGGCTTCGCCAGTGGCAAGATCAACAATGAGCTTGCCGAGTTGGTTTGGGTCGCGCGGACGCTTGCGCGAGCGGTCAGGCATAGATGGAGCGTAGCAACGCGCCATGCGGCCTCACCACCGCCAGATCGCGTCCCACGCCAGCCGCATCAGACAGAACGCGATGCACAAGGCCATGATGGCGATCACGACGCCAACGTAGAACAAGGTGGCTAGGTAGAGGAGCCGCCAGCCAACGCGCATCAGGCACCACCGATCCCGAGCTTGTCGGCGCGGCGTGCCGCTCGGGTAGGGAAGACGAAGCCGCCGTCAAGACGGTGGAGCAAACCGGCGTCCGCGAGGCGTGCAACCGCGTCGCTAGCGTCGATCATGCTGTGTAGCTCGCGGGCGATCTCGTCAAGGCTCCAGGGCCAAGGCGAGTCGGCAAGCATCAGATTCAATACGTTGCGGTCACGGTCCTCATCATCAACCGCGCCGTTAGGCTCAGTACTGGGCATGGAGCTAAACCCTCCTTGCTCAAGGCCCCGGCGCGGACCACTAATCCGCGTCGGGGTCGCTGGTTTTATGGATGCCCGCCAGCGTAAACCGCTCAAAGCCCGTTCAGCGGCCCAAATCCAAACTGATGCACTACCGACTCGCCGCTTCGCGTGGTCAGCGCCACGACTCGGGCCGCAAACAGAGCACCCAGAGCGGCCGCGAGCTACCAGCGGACGCCAGCGGGGCGCTGATGCTCAACCGACCTCACAAGCCGTAGTCCCGACTCACCCCGCCTGACCAAGACGCGCCCGATCGGCGGCGACCATTACGATGACGAGACCGAGCGGCACCAGCGCCTCCACGCTGGCCACGGGAAACCTCTTCTACATACCCAATCTTGCCACCCACCGCAGTGGCTCAACACCCGCAGAAACGCTAGGATCGTGGGTCGCGGCGAGATAGCTCAGTCCGGTAGAGCACTCGACTGAAAATCGAGGTGTCGGCGGTTCGAGTCCGCCTCTCGCCACTTGCTTTATGTTGACTCGACGGAGCGATTGGATGCGGTTGCGGGGGCTGCTCGCGCTGCCGAAGCGCTCGGCCAAGACGAGGCTGCGGGCGAGGCGTGGCGTTGCTACCGTCTGATCCGCGATGCCGCACGCGACCCGGACGAGCTGCTTGCGGAGGGCATTGCTTTGAGTCTGAGTGCGATCGAGCTGGCTAGCAAAAGTCTTAGCCAGTCGTGAGTGGCTTTGGTGAGATCCTCGACGATCTCAACCGTGCGAGCGTCCGCTACGTACTCATCGGGGGGATTGCGCTGATCCGCCACGGAGTGGTTCGAGCGACTCGGGATGTCGACGCGATCATCGCACCGGACCCAGAGAATCTAGAGCGGCTGCGCGTACTGGTCGCAGAGTGGGGAGCCACCCGCCCTGATGGCTCGCCCATACCTGACGATGCGCTCGTGCCTGGCAGGACAATCCATCTGGCAACACCTCATGGCGAGCTTGATCTGCTCGCGGAGTTGCTACCGCCGTTGAGCTTTGCGGAGCTCTCGTCCCGCGCCGAGACCCGTCGTGTGGATGGTGTACAGGCGCCGATCTGCTCGTTGGCGGACCTTGTCGCGCTCAAGCGGATCGCTGGCCGCGAGCGCGACCTTGTCGATCTTCATGATCTGGAGGCAGCTCACGGTGAGCTACCTGACAGCCGGATCGATTTGGACCCAGGCGGAGGCTGAACATGCCCGACAGCACCGTTCGCGCGCAACCGCCAACCGCGGATCGGGAGCACGCACCTCGCGCTTGATCGGCCAGACGGCCAACGAATGCCGCGATCTACGATCGTGCGGCCGATGAATCGGGTCCCTCGCGTTCCTTGACTTCACCAACAACAGCTACGGGACGATCTCGGCGACGCCAACTTGTTCACGTCCCCGAATCCCGTGGTCGTGTGCGTTCTGCCGGAAGACGCCGCTGTTCAGGCGGTGCAAATCGGGACGTACTTTTGAGCCTGAACCGCAGGTGGAACGCCCAGGCCGTCGAGTCGTCCTACGTGGTTCGTGCCGCGCTCGGCCTTGTCACTGCGATCCGACAGGGACATGGTGGCGGCTACGACGACGTTCGGATTATTGTTGGGCGTGGTGAGCGTGAGGCGACTACGGTGCCACTCCAGCAGATGGGGGGCAACGGCGATCGTCACTGGAACCGGTCAGCCTGTAGCGTTCGGCTATGTGGAGGCGCGAACTGTGATCGGGCTTGCGTGGCGGATGCTGGTGTTGCTCGCGGCGGTCGCTTGCGTCGCTAGCGTCGGCGCAAGCTCGTCGTACGCTGGGGCTTGGTCGTTTGCGGAGTTCCACAGCGAGGGTTCTGGTCCCCGGGTGGCGATGAACGAAGTTGGGGAAGCCGTGATCGCCTATCGAGGCTACGGGGAAACCATCCGTGTGTCGCGGCGCATGCCCGACGGCGGTTTCACCGGCGGGGTCTTTTGGGGAACCGGTGTTTCCCGAACCGCAGGTGTGTTGTCTGAGGCCTGCGGCGCCGTCGGTTGCGATCGATCCTTCGGGTGGCATGGTTGTCGTTTGGCAGGAAGATGCCTGGGGATCGTCCAAGCCAGAGATCTACGCGTCGTTCGCTCAACGCGGGGGCGCGTTCGAGTCGCCAGAGCTGATCTCCGCCGAAGGCGCCTATGCGCCGGAAGTAGCGATCGACTCTCGCGGGGAAGCTGTTGCCGTGTGGCTTCGCGACGACGGTGTCAGTACGGTCGTCGAAGCCGCCTTCTCATCGCCGGGCGGCCCGTTCTCCGGGCCCGTGGCGCTGTCCGGCGAGGGTGGTGACGCCGCTGCGGCGCAGGTGAAAATGGATGGCGATGGCGACGCCATCGCATCCTGGATCCGCGCGAGTGGCGGGTCGAGTCAACTGGAGGTCGCCGTTCGCCGCGGTGGGGAGTCATTCCCTGCATCCAACGCCTCGGGGAACGGCACGATCCTCGGTGAATCGATGGCTGCACCCGCAGCCTCCACCGAACGATTGCCGCAGCGGGTGGCGTTGACAGCTGGCTTGGAAGGCGCCGCCACCTGGCAAGCTCCTAGCGGCGCGGTGCAAGACGCTCACTTGAGGCTAGGCCAGTCGACGTTTGGCGCTGCCAGCACAATCGGCTCTGCGACCGCGGCTCCCACGATCGCGGCTGACGGAGGCGGCGAAGCAGTGATCGCATGGCCGATCTCGAGTGGCATCGACGTCGCGACGGCCATACCGGGCGGGGTCTTCGGCGCGCCTGAAGATATCGCCCTGGAGAGCACCCCCGATTTTGTCGGGGTCTACATCGCGCCCAGCGGAGAAGTCCTCGCTGCCGGCCTGAGCAGCTACCACGAAGGCTTCTACTGGATCGGCCAGCAGGGGGCGACGCGTCCTCCCGGAGGAGTGTTCGCAAAAGCGAAGGACGAGGGGGACGGCTCCGACAGCGAAGAATCCGGCGATGACCTCGAAATGGCCGGAGACTCGCTCGGCGATGCCGTCGGCGTCTTCGAACAGAAGACAATGATCGGCGCGGAGTTTGGGAGGCTCGTCTATGACCACGGGCCGGCGTTCGCCAGCATAAGCGTGCCCACCACAGCACAGGTGGGCGAGCCTGTGGAACTCAGCATCGCCGAACCAGAGACCTTGTGGAGTCCGCTCACAGGGGTGAGCTGGAGCTTTGGCGATGGCACCAGCGGGAACGGGCTGTCGACGAGCCACACGTATGCCCAGCCAGGTGTCTACCCGGTGACCGTCACAGCAGCCGACGGGCAACAACTGATGCCGTTCAACGAACACGTCAGCAACAGCGTGACGCGCTCGATCACGATCACGCCTGCAACCAAGGCGTCCGGGCCGACCACCCAATCGCGGCGCCAACGACCCTCGATCACTAGCCTGACGCAATCGCACAGGCTTTGGCGCGAGAGGGCAGGCCATGCTGACAAGCGCCTGCCGACGGGCACCACGTTCTCGATATCCGTGAACATGCGCTCTACGCTGAAGCTTGTCTTCAGGCAACGCCTCGAGGGCCACAGGCTCGACCATCGCTGCACGGTCTCCGCTCGACACGACACGATCCGCCGGTGTGCTCTGACGGTCGAACGCGGGGTGCTGCGGCTCGAAGCGCCCGCCGGCGCTGGCAGGAGAGCGTTCGCCGGCCACCTGCCGCATGGTGTCCTGCTGACCCCAGGGCGCTACGTGATGACAGTTACCGCCATCGCCGCCACCGGGGAACGGTCAGCGCCCGTGTCGATCGAGTTCGCGATCGCCAGCTAGATGCCCGGCCGCAACCTGCTTGGTGCCCAGCAGAGAGCCCGCTACCCGCCCCTCAGCGCCGCTCGCTCGGCACCAGTCGGTTCGATTCCGAGTCTCGCCCATCCCCAGTTAGGGTTTTGGGCCGACGAACCCCGCTCGTAGGCCCAAACCCCCCGGCATCTTCGGGTATCTGCCGGTATCTCGGCGGCTCACGCGGCCCGCCGCTGTCACCGGGGGCAGCGCGAAATGCCAGCAAACACGGGCCTTTTTGCTAGGCTCCGCATGGCGGGTCGGGTCGGTCGCCCCACCACTGAAAATCGTGGTGTCCCCGGTTCGAGTCCGGGTCTCGCCATTGAGAAATCGCTGCAAATGGGCGGGTTTTCGGATACGGGCGCTATCTAACACGTCCGTTTGGGCCGGCCACCACGTCCGTTTGGGCCGGCCACCACACCGCGCTTAGCGTTGTGTTTCTGCAACGCTCGATGCCTCTTAATGGCGCTTGGAGCTACGCCGCCGCTGGTGTGTTGGGCATGGCGCCGCGGTGCGGGCGCCCGCGACGCTACCGTCGAGAAAGCTGAATTGTGCGGAGAAGGGAAAGCCGCTGCGCGGACAATTGCCTGGTAGCAAGATGCCCTTAGGCTGGTAGGCGAGCGTTCTTCCGCCCGCCTGTTCGTAGTAGGTGACTTTCTTCGGCCCGATTGTGGCACGCAGCGTGATGACCGATATGTAGGGAGCTCCGGGCAGAGTGGGCACGAGCGGCACGCCGACACTGACCTGCCCTCCAAATGGCGCGGGCGCGGGTAGCAGTATGCCGGGAAAGACGATGCGAGTGTCCACCGGCGTGGTTCCTTCGGCGGAGAAGAGCACTGACAAGTGCCCTTCTTGATCGGGTGAGCGGAAAATCGTGATCGGCGCGCTCTCGGTGATGATCGTGGTTCCGAGCACGATCCCCGTGAGTGCGGCGCCATAACCCATCACCGAATCGGGTGGGCATCCGGAAGGTCCCGAGACTTCCAGGGTCTGAGCGGTGCACGTCGCAAGGCCAAGGCCGCTCAGTCCGAAGCCGAGGTTCTCGGGGTAGCGCAGCTCGATCTGGGTTAGCGGTGGTGGCACCTGGCCTGCGGGGGCCGCGAAGGAGAATCCGAATTCGAGCGTTGTGGCTCCTCCCAGCCGCTCGGGAAGAAACGATGCGCTGAGTTGGGCGGGCGAGGTTGCTTGTGAGGCGTCTACGCTACACAGAGAAAGCACTGCGACAAGCGCGATGCCACGGATAATCTTCGTTCGACGCACCCGTTGCTCAGTAGAGAAGTGTGCCCGTGGTTTGCACGAGCAGTCCGTAGGTGTTGCGGTTAAACGTGCCGTACAATCCGGCACGCCCGCGTGCGTGGGCGTAGCGTCCGCTGCCGCCGTTGACGAGCAGCGACCCGGCAAAGCTTTCGTAGATCCCAGATCCGTGCGGCGTAGCCGATCCGCGACCGGTAATCGTTCCGCCTCTCGTGTAAATCGTGAAACTGCCGGTAAAGACGGCGCCCACATCGAAGCGGACGTGCATGCTGCCAAGTAGCGTTCCCGATGCCGTGCCTTCCTCGTAGAGCAACGACCCGGAAGCAGAGACATAGTGCAGATGCGCGGTGTCGCTTGCCTTCAATGTGCGTGCCTCGTGGGCCTGCGGCCGACTTGACCCGGCTCGTGGCGACCCTGTCGCGCCTAGCGCCGTGCTGGAGAGCATGGCAAGGACCATCACGCAGATGACTAGCCCAACCGGCCTTTGCTTGCCCCTCACCACCATGCCTTGCTCAGCTCTGTTGACCCTGTAACCCATGTTGACCGGCGACGGAGCGGTCTGTTGACTGCAGCAGACCGTCGCGGCGATATGCCTCAATCAGACGATACATCGCGTTTCTCCTCTGCTCGCTCTGTTCGCATACCCAACGTGCCGCGTTCGTTTCGCCATGCGCCAGACTCGCATGAGTGCGAGCGTGGGCGTTATCCGCGGGCGCAGCTGCTCGCAAACGCTCCTCATGACATGTAGCGCGGCCTCATTTCCCGTGGTAGGCGTCGAGGCGTAGTAGGACACGACGCCGAGCAACGTGACGATGTGGCGCCCGGCATGGGGAAGCGTGCAGGCCTTCTCTTCGGCATCTCGCGCGAGCTGCGCGACGCGCCATGCCATCAGCTCCTGGCTCCCGTACAGCTCTAGGTAATTCAATTGGCCTGTGCTCAGGTCGTGCTCGTGATCTACGAGACTGTCGAGCATCGTGAGCGCGCAGATCGGCAGGTAGGCGGCTTCGATGCGCCGGGCGTCTTTGCAAGTAGTGGCGGGGTCGGCGGCGGCGGCGATCAGCGCGTGCAGGGTGAGCACCGAAGCCGTCGCTGCCGCCAGGAACTCCTGCCACTGCAGGCATGTGCCCCTCGCTTCGCGTGTGGCCCACGACTGGAGCTCGACTGTGCCGGCGCTAGGCGCCGCGTGGATAAGCGCCTGCGCCTGCGCGCAACGCCTCGCGGTGTGGAGGGCGGTCTCACGCACAGCCTCACCAGCCGGCAGCCTGCCGAGGGCTGATCTCACCGTCTGGAAGAGCTCTTCCAGGTAACTACCGTCGCTTGACCGTGTGTGCCAAGGGTAATAGTGCGGGTCGGGCTGCTGCTCGAGTGCGAACACGCCCGCCAGCGCATCAAACAAGCGACGGTCCTCTTGCGGGCGATCGGACAGCGTCTGCTCGCCCAACAGGTCGAGGTAGTCGTAAGCGACCTGCAGTGCGACGAGTGCTTCGACGGTGTCACGACGGTGGGACCGCTTCGCTACCGTCGCGAGTGTCGCCGCCGCCTCGACGTTGAAGCGCTCCTCTCCCAGCTTGCGCATCGCAAGTCCTCGCAAGAGCGGATCTGAAATCGCGCGCGCGCGCAGTTCCCAGCGTGCGAGCTGCGTGCGTACCGTCGGCGCAACGGTCGCCCAGTAGCGAACGTTTGCCAGCAGCAGAGCAAAGTCTGTGCGCATGGAGAGTGGCGCGCGCCTAGTCATTGAGGGCGAGCGTCGGGGACACGCGGGAGGCAAACCAGCCGGGGACGGACGCGATCGCGAGCACGACGACCAGCACGAGCGCAAATATCTCAAGCGGCCTCGAGCCGGTGCCAAGGCTCGCGACCGGAAAGCCGGTCACGTGCTCGAGGTAGCCGTCGATGATCAGCTGCCCGTAAAGGCCGGCGAGCGCTCCGGTGACGCAGCCGGCAAGCAGGATCAGCGCCGATTCGACCAGCAGGATCAGGCGCATGCGTCGCGGCTTGACACCCGAGAGACGCAGCGTGGCGAGCGACACCCGCCGCTGCCAGATGGCGGAAGTGAGCGCCGCGGTCATCGCGAGCATCGCGGCGATCAGCAGTAGCGTCGATATCTCCCCGAGCTGATTGAGTCCTTCGCTCGTGAGGGCGTCGATGTTCGCTTCCCGTTCGTGGGCGGTGCTCGCCCGTAGCGCACCGGCAGGACCAAGCACGCGTTCGATGGCCCGGCGCATGGTCAGCACGTTGGCGCCTGGCGCGAGATCGACGCCGAGCGCGGTAGGGGTATGCGTTGCCCACAGGCGGCTGTAGTCGGCGGTGCTCATAAAGATCGCACCGGGACTCCACGCGAGGTTGGTCGTGGTCGCCGCGATCCTGAATGGCACGTCTCCGCTTGGCGTAGGCAGTCTGAGGGTGCCGCCGACGCCCGTATGGTGATCTTCGGCGATCTGCTTGGAGACGGCGATCCAGCCGCTTTCGCCCAGATGCGCAACCGCTACTGCCGCGCTTCCCCCGGTGATCTGGCTCTGGAGCACTTGCCGCTCGCCGCCGGGTGGGCGCGCGATGATCCACACGCGTCGACCGTCGAGCTCGATGAAGCCCCCTTGGAAGACTCCTACGCTGCTTACCCCGCCGATCTGGGCGATGCGTTGGGCGAGAGCGCCTGGGCGAAAGTCGACGGTCGCTTGGTTGTCGCCGAGGTTGCCCACCCAGATCGAAGCGTCGGCCGAGTAGCTGTGGGCGAAGCCGTCGATTCCGCTCAGCAGATCGGCACGGGAACCGCCCAGCGCGACGCTCCCGAACAGCGCGACCGCGCCGGTGGCGGCGAGGGCAAGCGAGCGCACCGTGGTCGCTCGCAGCGAGGAGAGCGCCACCGGCAGGATCGTCAATCCCTGGAAGCGTTCTGTCAACGCGTGGGCGATGCGCAGTACGGCTGCGAACGTCAACGGCACCGTGAGCAGGGTCGCCAGTGCCAAGAGCGTGCATGCGCTCAACGCAAGCGAGGGGTTGGCGAGGAACAGCGTCGTCGCGGCCGCCAACAGGATCGCGGCCGCCAGCGCCAGTCCCCGTTGGGCCTGTGCGGAGAGCATGTTGCCCGGCACGCCCTCGTCGCGGTAGACGGCGTCCATCGCCCCACCGCGGCGTAGATCCAGAAGCGGGACAGCCGAGGCCAGACAGGTGGCGAGCATGCCGGCGAGCAGCGCCGCGAGTAGCGGTTGCGCGCTGACGATCGTGCGCGTGCCGAGCGTGAAGGCCTCTGCGAGGTAACCGGTCGACTGGTGAAAGGCGCCCCGCGAGAGTGCGTAACCGCCCAGCAGTCCCAGCAGCGAGGCGACGGTGCCCAGACACAGCGCCTGAAAGAAAAGCATTTGCACGATCGCGCTGCGCCTGGCGCCGATCAGGCGCAGATCGGCGATCGCGCGGCGACGCTCGGGAACCGTCAGCAACAGTGCGTTAAAGGCAAGCAGTACCCCCAGCAGCACGCTGATGGCGGCAAAAAACGTGCTGGCCTGGTTGCTCGGGCGCAGCGCTTGGCGCAGCAGGCCCACGTCCTGATCGGCGGCCGCCACCTCCAGGCGCCCGCCGGCGAGTGTCTGCAGCTCTTGGCGCACCCCCGCTTCGCGCCCCGGCTTGGTTGCGATGAGGATGCGCGTGATGCGTCCCTGCAGGCCGGCGAGCCGCTGCAGGTCAGACAGCGGCATGACTGCCACGTTCGCCTGCGAAAGCGCCCCAAAGGCTTCGGGCCCGAGCACATCTGAGATTTCCAGGTGCGATGCTCTTCCGCGCAACAGCAGCGACACATATCCCGCCTGACCGGTGTGCGCGCGTGAGCCGGAGATTGGCGAGGTTGGGATCCCAAGCTCGCCGGCGCTGGCCCTGCTGAGGCCGATGCCGCCTGGCGAGAGCGTCGCGATCGGCAGCTTGTGGGCGAGCCCGTCGAGCACCACCAGGCTTGTGTCGGCACCGGCCAGGTCGACGGTGAGGTGCCGCCCGCCGGTGCTTTCTATCGTCGCGGTTTGCTCGAGCAGCGGCGCTGCCTGCTTGACTCCGGGCAGGCGTTCGACACGCGCCAGCAGGCTTTCTGGGAAGCCGGCCGAGCTACTTGTACGAAGCTGCAGGGTTGCGGGACCGATCACCGCGTCCACCACTTCGCTTGCCGAACCGGCGACGCTGCCGCTCACGAGGATCGTGGTGAACACGAGCGCGACGGCGATCGCGACGCCGAATCCAGCGAGCAGCTCCTGAATTGCGTGTATGCGCAGCCGGCGGCGATAGAGGTAGAACAACGCGCCAGGGCGCATCAGCGCTCGTGCCCGCGATGCTTCAGAAGTCGCCATCGCTCATCTTTGCGCGTTTGCCTGGTGCGAGTGCGTCGCTTCCGGCTTGTCGAGCTCGTCATCGGGGCGGGCCTCGGTGAGGCGTCCGTCGCGCATCGCACAGTGGCGGTCGGCGATGCTGGCCGCCTCCAGGTCGTGAGTAACGATCAGCACCGCGGCTCCACGCTCGTGGGCGATCGAGCGCAACAGCTCGACGATTTCGCGGCTGCGCGCGCTGTCGAGGTTCCCGGTCGGCTCGTCGGCGAGGATCAGCCGCGGTTCTCCGACCAGCGCGCGCGCAATCGCCACCCGCTGGCGCTCGCCGCCTGAGAGGCGCTCCGGAGTGCGACGCGCGTCCTCCGCGTCATCGAGTCCGACGCGCCCCAGCCACGGTAGCGCGTGAGCTTGCGCCTCGCGCGTCCCCATCCCGCCGAGCACGAGCTTGATAGCGGCGTTCTCGAGAGCCGAGACGCGCGGCATCAGTCGCGGGCTCTGGTAGACGAAGCCCACCTCGCGGTGCAGAAAGTCACACGCTTGGCTCTCGGAGAGCGATGAGAGCGAGCGGCCGTCGAAGCGGATCTCCCCCTCGTCTGGGGATAGCAGTGTCGCGATTAGCAACAGCAGCGTCGTCTTGCCCGAGCCGCTCGGCCCGTGCAACGCAACCATCTCGCCCGCCGCGAGGGCGAGGCCCACGCCATCGACGGCCTTGACCTGCTCGCCTCCCCTGCGATAGCGCTTGACGACCCGCTCGAGTTCGAGCATTGCCACGGGCTTACTGTAAAGCTTTCAGGTGCGCGTCGAGGACAGCGCGCGGATTTGCGCGCGTGCGTAGGCCAGCCACTCGAGCTTCGCGCCGACGGCGAGGCGCTGCTCCTCCTTTGCCAAGCGGGTCAGTAGAGCCTCCTGGCCGGACCCTTGGAGCCCTCTGGCGGGCACAGCGGTAGTCGCCTCGGTCAAACAGACGCGCTCATAACGGTCAAGAATCTCCGTCGCGGCATGTGGGTTGCGGATTAGGGGAGCCAGTTGCAGGAGGAAAAGGCGCTGGCGGCGGCGGTCCTCGGATACTTGCGCCAGCAGCCACTCGCAGTAGTGCTCCATGCCCTCGGTCGTGGCCTTGTAGCTCGGCTTGGGATGACGTCCCTTGCGCGTACCGGGTACACCCTCTACGAGCCCACGCTCTCGCAGGCTGCCGAGCGCGGTGTAGGCGTGCGAGACGCTGCTCAGCGACAGCACTCCCTCGTAGGTTCGTTCGAAGCGCTGCGCCAGCTCGTAGGCGTAGCTCGGGCGCTCGATGACCAAGCCAAGCAACGCCCAATTGACGGCTGACTGCATCGGCGCACTCGGGGCCTCTCTTGCGGATCCCATGGCAGACATAGTGTAACTGGCATATCTCCCGTAGTCAAGTACGTAGTACACCGTAGGTTTGCGGCGCCGGCTCGATCCCGCACCAAGAACCTTCTATGTCTTGACTTATCAACACCAGGCACAAGTGCGACAGTGAATAAATCTGGGGTGTTCCCAGTAGCGCCCAGTTGCGGGGGGAAGCGCATGCAACCGATTGGCGATTTGCACGGCCGGTATTCCAAACTAGAAGCTTCCAGGTCAAAGACTTGTGTTTGAGTTTATAGCATGGCTATCGCCTACCGTAGTTGACATTAGGGAACGACAAGGGGGCACGAGGGGAATGGTTAAAGCGGGAAGTTGGAGGGGGATGATCTTGATGGGTGCTCGTAGACTGCTGCTCGCGGTCCTTTGCTCGTGTGTGAGCTTGATCGCTCTCGCCAACGCCCCGGCGCGGGCGGCGTTTTCGCGTCATAGCTTTGTGGGTTCGTTCGGCCCGGAAGGCCCGCAATCGCTTACGTCGTTCGGGAACGTGGAGGGTGTGGCGGTAGACGGCGAAGGCAATGTTTATGTGTACGATCAGGGCGCAGAATCGATCTACAAGCTCAACGCGGCGGGGGAGCCGGTGGACTTCTCGGCGTTGGGCACGAATGTGATCACGGGTGTCGAAGGTGAGGGCACGGATGCCCAAGACGAGCTTGCGGTCGATGACTCCAGTGGCGCGACGAAAGGGGATATCTACGTCGCGACCGGCCACCACGAAGTCCGTATCTACGAAGCCGACGGCGACAGGGTCGAAGTGGGGAAAGAACCTGTCGATCTGACCGGTGAAGTCGAAACGGAAGTGCCGGGGGCGCCGTGGGGTGAGGCGTGCGGGGTGGCGGTCGATGCCGCGGGCAACGTCTATGTGGGCCTGGCGGGCAATAACGTCAGCCGCTACACGCCGACTGGGAAATACGCTGTCAACAGTGATTACACCGGTTCGTTGTGGGGCCTCGGCGAAATCTGTAACGTCGCGGTGGACCCGGCGGGCAACGTGTACGCCAAGACGTACCAGGGTCCGATCACGAAGTATGAACCTTCGCAGTTCGAGACCAGGGCGCAATTCGTGGCCGGGAGGGAAACGCCGGCGAGCGGTAGCGAGGTCGATCTGACGGGCGCCACCCTCGCGGTTGATCCGGATCCCTCCCGTGATCTCCTTTATGTCGACGAGGCGAATGACGAAGGGCAGAGCGATGTCGCTGAATACGAAAGCTCAGGGGAACTGAAGCGGATCGGTATGTTCGGTGAGTTCGAACCGGGGTTGCTGTTGGGCTACTCCTACGGCGTTGCAGCGGCAGCGTCGGGCAAGGTGTACGCGTCCAATGGCGTCGGTTTCATCAACATCTATAACGCGACTCCGCCCGAGGCGCCGCTGATCGAAGAACAGGCGTCGAAGGACGTGACGGAAACGACGGGGACCTTGGACGCACAGGTCGATCCGGCGCTGTATGACACGCACTACTATTTCCAGTGGGGCACCGCCGATTGCGCCCAGGCCCCGTCGGTGTGCACGGATGTGCCGGCCGCGCCCGGGAGGGATATCGGCTCCGGGGAAAGCCCGGTAAGCTTGAGCGTCGAACTGCATGGTCTCACTCCAGGGACGGTCTACCACTATCGTGTCGTCGCGACGAACGCGAACGGGACCAGCGAAGGAGCCGACACAACGTTCACGACACGACCAGCGTCGATTACGGGTCCGACCCTGTTGGATGGGCGCGCGTACGAGCTGGTCTCACCGCCGGAAAAGGATGGCGCGACGCTGCTGCGTATCGGCGGGGCTCCCGGTCCGACGGGGGGCGGCGTGATCGAGGCCGAACCGGAAGGCAACGCGTTTACGTATGTCTCCAACGAGGCGTTCGACGAACCTGTGGCGTCAGCCTTCCCGAACCAGTATGTGGCGACGCGTGGCGCGGGCGGCTGGTCGAACGTGAACGTGACCCCGCCGATGAACTCGGAAATCGGGAGTCTGCACGAGGGCGGCCCCTATCGGGCGCTCTCATCGGACCTTTCCAGGGGTCTGCTGTTGCGGCGGGAAGGCCAGCCTTCCCTCGATCCACGGGCGCTGGGCAGCTTTGAAAACTATTTCCTGGATGAAGGTTTGAGGGGCGCGGGTCCGAGCGGGTTCCAGGCTGCGCTGCTGGGGTCGACTGAACATTTGGAAGTCGAACTGCAGGGCGCGAATCCGGGACTCACTCATATGATCTTGCGCGAAGCGCAGAACGGGGGAGAGCTGTTCGAGTGGACGCCTGGTGGGCCTTCCCCGGAATTGCAGCCGATCGGTGCTGACGCAACACTTGGTGGCAGCTCCAGCCGAGGCAGGTCGGTAACTAATGCGATTTCTGACGATGGCTCACGGATATATTATACGGTCGGAGGTAATCTCTTTCTTCGTGAAGATGGGACGAGTGGCATCGAGGTGGATGCATCGGATGGGGGGCCTGGAGAATATGGTGGAGGGGTCTTCGATACCGCCAGTAGCGATGGCTCACGAGCGTTCTTCACAGATACGCATAAGCTGACGGCGAACGCCGGGGCGAAATCAGGGGAAAAAGACTTGTACATGTTCGAAGCCGCCGGCCGCAAACTTACGGATATCGCCCCGGGTGGGGACGTGCTGGGTTTGCTGGGTGCCAGTGAAGACGGTGCGTATGTGTATTTTGTCGCGAACGGGGTGCTTGCGTCCGGTGCGTCTCCAGGACACTGTACCGGCGAAAATGGTCTCATTGAATCGCACACTTGCAACCTCTACGTTTGGCATGAAGGCACGATGCGGTTCATCGCGACCCTATCGGACGCCGACGAAGGCATTGGCATACACGGTAATGAAACTAAGGAAGCGTTCTTCACCGCGGGTGATTGGTCTGTGGATCTCGAAAATCGTACGGCGATGGTTTCCCCGGATGGGGAGGATGCGGTGTTCATGGCCGATGGCGACCTGACGGGCTACAGCAGCCGGCCCGTAGAAGCCGCAGAGTGCGAGGTTGCTGCGAATACGCGACCGTGTCAGGAGGTCTATCTATACGATGCGGTGTCTGGCGCCCTGAAGTGCGTGTCGTGTAATCCGACTGGGGCGCGTCCGCAGGGGCCTTCTGCGATTCCTGGTGGTACTCCGTACGCACTAGGCGGGACCCTTTACCAGTCGCGTGTGCTTTCTGATGAAGGGGGGCGTGCGCGGGTGTTCTTCGACAGCGATGATGCCTTGGTGCCGCAGGACACGAATGGTGTGGAGGATGTGTATGAGTGGGAGGAAGACGGTCGTGGGAGTTGTGCTCAGGCGGGCGGCTGTCTGGGGTTGGTCTCGAGCGGCACGAACAGTCAGGAATCGGCGTTCCTGGAAGCCAGCGCCAATGGCGACGACGTGTTCTTCCTGACCTCTGAGAAACTGGCGGCCCAGGACACCGATAATTTGCTTGACGTCTACGACGCGCGTGCGCCGCACGTCCCCGGAGAAGCGGTGGGCTCGCCTGTGGCGGTGCCGCCGCCGCCGCCGTGTGACAACGGCGATTCGTGCAAGCCGCCGGCGTCGGCGCAACCGTCGATCTTTGGCGCGCCGTCGAGTGCGACGTTCACCGGCGCCGGCAACCCGCCGGGCTCGGCGACACCGGCGGCGCGACCCAGGTCGAAGGTGTTGAGCAGGGCGCAGAAGCTCAAGGTGGCGTTGCGGGCCTGTGCGAAGAAGGGCAAACGTCGACGGTTGTGCGAAGCGCAGGCACACAAACGGTATGGGCCGGGCGGCAGCTCGAGTCAGGGTAAGCGGGCGGCTGTGAAGGGGAGGCGATGAGCGTGTTGAGAAAGCTGACTCTTTTCCCTGTGGCAGTAGTTGTGCTGCTTGTTCTCTGCGCCGCGCCGGCATTCGCCAACTTCGGCTTTGTGCCGGGGAAGGTCGGGTTCCATGTGACTGCGACCAACGCTGACGGGACCCCGGATCTGCAGGCCGGCTCGCACCCGTTCGCGTTGACGACGACGTTCGAACTCAACCGCAAGCCTTCTCCTTTGAACAATGAATACTTCGTTCCTCAGGGCAATTTGAAGAATCTGGCGGTCGAATTGCCGCCAGGACTGGTGGGGAACGCGACAGCGGTCCCACAGTGCACTCAGCAAGCGTTTTACACACCCCCGAGTGGCGAATCGCTCAACACCACGTCGTGCGCGCCCTCGACGGCGGTGGGAGTCGTGCACGTGACCTCCATAGAGGCCGAAAACGGGGAAGAACTTGACGGTTTCCTCGTGAATGTCTATAATCTTGTGCCGGCGCCTGGGATGCCTGCCGAGTTCGGGTTCAGCTTCGGGGACGTGCCGGTCCTGTTGACGACTGCGGTGCGTGGGGGCCGGGATTATGGGGTCACGGTGGAAAGCCCCAACACCACCCAGGGGATACAAGTTCTGAAGGTGGCAACGACGTTTTGGGGTGTGCCGGGTGATCCGCGCCATGACAGTGAACGCGGGCGGGGATGCCTGGAAGGGGGTAATCCGACAGGCAAGTCGTGCCCGTCGGGTACGACGCAGGTGCCGTTGTTGACGTTGCCGAGTGCGTGTGCTGGCCCGTTGCATTATGGGATTCGTGCGGATTCGTGGCAGGCACCTGGGCAGTGGGCGAGCGACAGTTATGAAAGCGAAGATAGCGAAGGTGCGGCGACTGGTTTGGATGGGTGTAGTGTGTTGCCGTTCTCGCCGTCTTTGCAGATTGTGCCGGATGGGTTGGCGGGGAGCACGCCGACGGGGTTGAACGTGAACCTGGATGTTCCTCAGGAAGAGGATCTGAACCCGCAGGGGTTGTCGGAGGCTGATGTGCGGGATACGACGGTGGCGTTGCCCGAAGGTGTGGTGTTGAACCCGTCGGCGTCGGATGGGTTGCAGGCGTGCTCTGAGGCGCAGGCGGGCTATGAAGGTTTTGATGGGCAGAGCGAAACACCATTGTTCTCGCCGGGTGCGGTGTCGTGTCCGGATGCGTCGAAGGTCGCGACGGTGAAGATCAAGACGCCGTTGTTGGCCGAAGAGCTCGAAGGGGCGGTGTATTTGGCGGCCCAGGAAGCGAACCCGTTCGGATCGCTGGTCGCGTTGTATTTGGTTGCGGAAGATCCGGTGGCGGGTGTGCGGATCAAGCTCGCGGGAGAAGTCAAACTAGACCAGGCGACGGGACGGTTGGTGACGACGTTCAAGAACACACCGGCGTTGCCTTTCGAAGAATTGAAATTGGAGTTCTTCGGGACCGATCGTGCGCCGCTTGCGACGCCGGCGTTGTGTGGGACGTATACGAGCGAAGCGTCGTTTGCGGCGTGGTCGGGTACTCCTGCGGTCGCGCCGCTTGCGCAGTTCAATATCGACTCTGGTCCGGATGGTAGTGCGTGTGCGGACCCGTTGCCGTTCGCGCCCTCGCTCGCGGCGGGCACCACGAACATCCAGGCGGGTGCGTTCAGTCCGTTCACGATGACAATGAGCCGCGAAGATGGCCAGCAGACGCTGAGCACGATCCGTCTGCATATGCCGCGCGGCCTGTTGGGCGCGCTCTCCTCGGTGAAGCTGTGCGGTGAACCGCAAGCGCAGGCGGGCACGTGCGGGCCGGAAAGTGAGATCGGAGAAACGATCGTGAGTGTCGGCTTGGGCAACGACCCGTTCAGCGTCACGGGCGGCAAGGTGTACATCACCGGTCCATACGAGGGCGCCCCCTACGGGCTGTCGATCGTGAATCCGGCCAAGGCAGGACCGTTCGACCTGGAGAAGAACACGTCGTGTGACTGCATCGTCGTGCGGGCGAAGATCGCAGTGGACCCGCTGACGGCCGTGCTCACGGTTACGAGCGACCCGTTGCCGACGATCCTCGACGGCATACCTCTACAGATAAGACATGTGAACGTCACGATCGACCGGCCCGGCTTCACGTTCAATCCGACCAGTTGCGCGCCGCTGGCGATCGGGGCGGAACTGGGAAGCACTCAGGGCGGGCACGCGGCTGTGTCCGATCCCTTCCAGGTGACCAACTGCGGTGTGCTGGGCTTCAAGCCGAAGTTCACTGTGTCAAGCGAAGCTCATACTTCGAGGGCGGACGGCGCGAGCCTGGATGTCAAGCTCTCATACCCACCCAACTCGGTGGGCACCGAGGCGAACATCGCCTCGGTCAAGGTCGATCTGCCGCGGCAACTGCCCTCACGGCTCTCGACGTTGCAGAAGGCCTGCGCCGACTTCCAGTTCGAAGCGAATCCCGCGTCTTGCCCGGCTGCGTCGAGGGTCGGGACGGCTACGGCCACCACGCCGATCCTCGCTGAAAGCCTGTCCGGTCCCGCCTATTTCGTGAGTCACGGCGGTGAGAAGTTCCCGGAATTGGTGATCGTGCTCTCCGGGGGCGGTGTCACCGTACAGCTGCGGGGAGAAACGTTCATCAGCAAAGCGGGCATCACCAGCAGCACCTTCCGCACGGTTCCCGACGTCCCGATCGGCACCTTCGAGCTCAAGCTCCCCGAGGGACCCGACTCGGCGCTCGCCGCCAACGGAAACCTCTGCACCGCAACGCTTGAGATGCCAACAGCGTTCGTCGCACAGGACGGGGCCACGATCCATCAGAACACGCCGATCGCCATAACCGGTTGCAAAGCCGCGATCAGGGTCAAGCGCACCAAGGTGCGGGCCGCCAAAGCCACAATCCTCGTCGGTGTGCCCTCAGCAGGGACACTTGTTGCTTCCGGCGCAGGGTTCACGCAGGTGACCAAGCGGCTCAGAAAAGCCGGGACGGCCACGGTAACGCTCACGCTCTCAAAGCGAGCGCGACTGCTGCTCGCACGCCATCGCGGTCGCCGACTGAAGGTGAGGGTAAACCTCTCGTTTGTCTCGACGCACGGCGGCACACTATCGGCCGCCACTTCGGTGCTCGTGGGTTGACAGAGCATTCACCTGGCCGACGCACGAAGGACAAGGTGCTCAAAAGCTCGGTAGACGCGCCTGATGAGCTGCGTGATCCCCGTGTATCGGATGTACAACGCGCCCGGATGCTCGCGGCGATGACCGAGGTCGTCTCCGAGCGCGGCTTTGCTGCCGCGACCGTTGAGCGCGTGCTCGTTCGCTCCGGCTGTTCCCGCCACACGTTCTATGAGCTGTTTGGCGATCGCGAGGAGTGTTTTCTGGTCGCCTGCGAAGAGGCCGTCGCTCGTGCTTCCTCGCGGGTACATGAAGCTCAGCGCTCGGGCGACACTTGGCGCGAGCGGATCAGAACATCGCTTATGGCGCTGCTCTCCTTCTTCGAGGACGAGCCGCTTGTCGGCAGAATGCTCGTGGTGGAGACGCTTGCCGCGGGGTCGCGAGCGCTCGAGCGCCGCGCACGCGTGCTTGGCGAAATCGCTGCCGTGGTAGACGAGGGTCGAGCGCAGGCGCGCGGCGGGGCTCTGACTCCACTGACGGCGGAAGGGGTCGTTGGAGCTGTGTTCTCGATCATCCACGGACGCGTGACGGCGGGCGAACCGGCGCTGCTCGAGCTCACAAATCAGTTGATGAGCGTGATCGTGCAGCCCTACCTCGGTGTCCGCGCCGCGCGTGAGGAGCTGGATCGTGCGCTCCCCGAGCGTGCTCCCGCGCCGTTGCGCGCAGACCCGCTGGTCAGACTCGGAATGCGGATGACCTACCGAACCATGCGTGTGCTGCTCGCGATCGGCAACCATCCCGATGCCTCAAACCGAGAAGTGGGACGTGCCGCCGGCCTCGAGGACCAGGGCCAGATCTCAAAGTTGCTCGCGCGTCTCCAGCGCCTGGGCCTGATAGAGAACACCAGCGACAGAAGGCTCAGCATCACCAACGCCTGGCGGCTCAGCCCCGATGGGGAAAGCGTACTGCGGGTCGTGGGACAAAGCCGCCAGACATGAACCTTTGTCGCCTATCCGCGGGCGCGCTGGTGCAGGGTCAGCACCGGTGCGAGCTCGGGAGCGATACTGCCGCGCAGCTCGCCCTCGGCGAGCGAAAGCGCGCGGTCGGCGCCGGATAGCGCGGTTGCCTCGCCGGCGCTCATCAGCACCGCGATGCCTTCGTCGGCGAGCGAGCGCAGCAGCGAGAGGATTCCGTCTCGCTCGAGCAGGTCGACCCCGGTCGTGGGCTCGTCGAGCACGAGCAGCGACGGTTGCAGGACGAGCGTGCGCGCGAGCATCACTCGCACCCTCTCGGCAGTGTCCAGTTCGCGCAATGCGCGCGAGCCGCACTGCTCGGCGCCGACTCGCTCAAGCGCGGCGGATGCGCGCGCACGGGCCTTCGCCGGCGCCACGCCGCGTGCCAGCGCCGCGACGAGCAGCTCGTCGAGCACGCCTCGGCCCTCGCTCGCGGCGGCGTGCCGGCAGTAGCCGATTCCGTCGCCCAACGCCCCTCCACTGCGGTCGGTGAGGTCGCGCCCGTCAAAGCGCACCACCCCCGCGTCGGGCGCTTCGATCCCGGTCGCGACGCGCAACAGCGTGGAGCGCCCGGAGCGGCGCATACCCCAGATCGCGACCAGTTCCCCGGCGTCGAGTGTCAACGACACATCCCGCAACACTGTGCGCTCCTGCGCTCCCTGCCGGTAGCGCCTACTGACTTGCGCGAGTTCGAGCAAACTCACCGTTTGACCGCCGTCGGTCCAGACACAAGCGTGTTCAGCTCCTGGCGCGCGTATTCGACCCACGCGAGGCGCGCGTCGACCCCAAGGCGCTCCTCCTCGTCGAGCAGTCTCGTCGCGAGGTCGTTGGGGCGATCGTCCGGGCGCTTCGGCGTTGGCCGGCGGGCACGCTGCAGGCATCCCTGCTCGTACTGCTCGACGATGGCAAGCGCGTCTTGCGGCGCGAGCACCGCGAGCTGGCGGATAAACAGGCGCGAGCGACGGCGCTCGTCTTGCGGCTGGGCGACCATCCACTGCCGATAGCCGCTCACGCCCGCGGCGGTCGCGCGATAGTGGGGCTTGGGCTGGCGCACCACATCGTCCGCGTCGCAGGCCGCCTCTTCCGCCGGGGCCTCCTCGACCAACGCCTTGCGCACGAGCGTGTCCAACCCGGTGTAAATCTGTGAGGGGCTTGAGAGCTCCAAAGCGCCCTTATAGGTGCGCTCAAACCGCTGCACCAGCTCATAGCCGTAGCTTGGGCGTTGAATCACCAGCCCCAACAACGCCCAGTTGACGGGGGAGCGCATATCCAACACCCTCGCCCCGATCGTGACCCCGCCATCTCCTCCCACTATTCAAGGCTAGCGCAACCGATTGGCCATTTGCAAGGCCGGGTATTCCAAAACTAGAAGCTTCTAGCTCAAGACTTGTCTTCAGGTCTCTTGTGTGGCTATGTTCAACCGCAGTTGACAGCAAGGGGAGGTGCGCCTTACTACGTAGCTTACGTAGCGAGGGGTGATGCCAGTGGTCGGGAGGAATACACCAGGGTATGGGGCAGGCTCAAAGCCTTCGCCCATTCCGCAGTGTTTACGGGTTAATGCGAGCGCCGAGCGATCGTGTGCGGCGAGAGGGAATGTGGGAATGGTGAGAGTGGGTTTGCCGGCCGATTGGACATCTGGGCCGCTAATGGATTGCGTTTCTACCGGGGAATACTCCGATTGCGGTGAATCAGCGCGTACTTCCGGGGACACAGGCCGTGGTTCCTGGGTCCCCCAACTCGCGGTCAGCCGCCTCGCGAGTTTGCTTTTGTCCGCCGCCGCCCTCGCGTCCGTTTGCGCGACGCTACCCGTCGCCGCCGATGCTTCGCTTCCCGACGGCCGCGTTTACGAGCAGGTCTCGCCCGCCGACAAGAACGGGAATGTAGTCGGGCAGAGGACAGGTAGTTATGAAGGTGAATTCTCGTTGGCCGCCGCGAGCGGGAACGCGGTCATTTATGGGGGTGGCGGCGCGATGGGCTCCGCGTCCTCGGGTGGGTTTGGGCTGTTTGTCTCGCGTCGCTCACCGGGTGTAGGCTGGCAGACCCAGAGCGCCACGCCGACCCAATTGCCTACGCCCACTGTTTACGGTGGTCCCAACCAGCTGGTGCCATCGGCTGATTTTTCGCGCTTTATTTTCGGCTCCGGGGGCCCGTATTCGCCGGAACAGCCCTTGAGCCCCGAGAGCTCCGTCAACCTATACATAACCGAAAACCCATTCCAGGCGCCGACTTGGATCGGTAAGCCGACGATCGCCGGACCGATCCCCAGGCCTGGATTCAACTTCACGGATCGTGATTACATCCTGGCTGGTGCCACGCCCAACCTCGAAACCGTCTATTTCACTTACTCGGGAACCCTGATACCACAGGATGAATCGCGGGCGCCCTATGTCCGTGAAGGCGAGGGCACCGAACGTTCTGCGCCGTGGGGCTTCTACGAATGGCATGCAGGAGCTCTTTCCTCGGCAGGCGTACTGCCAAATGGCACAATCGACGCGTTCGGGGCGGTCCCTGCCGCTATCGCCGGATTCGGAGAAAGTCTGGCCGGCGAAGCCCAGCGTGTGAATGGCGCTTTTCAGGCCTCCTCTGACGATAACCAGGTCTCTGGCGATGGTTCGCGCGCGTTTTTTGTGAGCCCCGACCCGCAAGCTTCTACCGTGACCAATTCAGAACGATGTACGCTTGAACCACCCTGTACCAGTGAACCGCCAGAGCTATACGTGCGCGAGGCGTCCGCAGGTGGATCTCATCGCGCGGTGTTGGTATCGCAGTCGCATTTCCCCGGCCATAGTGGCGAGCCGGCGCCGGATGGTCCGGTTGCTGTCGAGAACGCGTCTGGTGCCGCGGCGGGCGGCGCGCGTCCAGGTGCGACGTATGTGTATGGGTCTCCGGATGGGTCGCATGCGTTCTTTACCACTAAGGATCAGTTGACAAGCGACGCTCCAGGAACGACGCTGGTGCATCTGTCCGACGAAGGCCTCACGGGCGGAGTCTTTACTTTGACCGTCGATGTAAACGGCGTCAGTCGCTCCACCGGCTCCCTACCCGATGGCGCCTCCGCGGGAGAAGTCCAGTCGGCCCTTGAAGGCCTAGCGAACGTTGGTCCGGGTCACGTAACCGTTGCTGGGGCTCTGGTGACGTTCACCGGCCTTGAACCGGCGCCAGTGGGTTTGACCGCGAATCCGCAGACCTTCGGGTACTCTCTCCCCGAAGAAGGAGCGTTCACGTTGACGGTCGCGGCGGGCGGCGCGAGCGATACGACCGCTCCTCTCGGCCAGGGAGCCTCGGCGGCGCAGGTGCAGAGCGCCTTGGAAGCGTTGGACGACGTCGGCGCGGGTAACGTCACAGTGACTTCAGCTTCGGGGGGCGGCACTGTCACATTCGCTGCAGCCGTAGCCGACAGCAAACTGAGCCTTAGCGCCCAAAGCAAACAGGGAATGAACGGAGGCTTAGCCTCCATCATCGGGCCGAATCTCGTTGCCGTCGATGTAACGCCGACAAAGGTCTACGAGTTCGATTTGGAAAACGAAGAATTGACGTACCTTCCGGGCGTCTCGGGTCCAATCATCGCTTCGGATACGAATGGCTCTAGGTTCATGTTCGAGAATACGGCGACCGCGATACCGGAGCTGGACCTATGGAGCGCCTCGCCCGGTGGCGGGCAGGTGAAGCGTGTGGTGCAGCTCTCCAGCGAAAAAGCCGACGCAACCCCCGCACGAGCTACCGAAGACGGGTCTGCCTTCCTGTTTCAGACCAGTGATCCGCTGCCCGGCTTCAACAACGCGGGGGAATTCAGGCAGATCTATCGCTACGACGTGACCAGCGAAGAGATCGCATGCGTTTCCTGCCCACCACACGGCGTGACACCTTCGGGTTCGCCAAGCCTTGGCTACGACAACATTGGTGGGACCAACGCCGAAGCTGCGTCGACTTTCGATACTCGCGGAATGTCAAGCAATGGTAAACGTGTGTTCTTCGATACGCCGGATCCGTTTGTGCCGCAGGACACGAACGGGCAACGCGACGTGTATGAGTGGGAGCAGGACGGGGAAGGCAGTTGTGTCACCGAAACCGGTTGCGTGTTCTTGATCTCGATCGGAACTAGTCCCGAAGGTTCGCTTATTGCCGACAGTAGCGCGTCGGGTGGCGACGTGTTCTTTGTCACGACAAGCGGCATCGCTTCGGGCGATAGAGATGGCGGGGATGATATCTATGACGCGCGCATACCTCAACCGGGGGATAATCCGCCACCGTCAGCGGTCCCCTGTCAGGGTGAGGTTTGTCAGGGTCCCCCGAGCGTACCGCAGCTATTCGGTGCGCCAGCCAGCTCCACTTTTAACGGTGAGGGAAATGGACAGGCACCCGTACAGGTCTCTAAAGCGAAGCCAAAGACGAAGCCGACCGGAAAATGTAAGAAGGGGTTTGTGAGAAAGAAGGGGAAGTGCGTCAGGGACAAGGCAAAGCGGCCCAAGGCTAAGAAAACCGGCAACGACCGGAGGACCAAATCATGAGGATTCGTCGGTATCTCTTGCTCGGGGCTGTGCTGGGGTACGGTTCAGGGCTCTTGAGCGCGACTCCAGCTACGGCTGCGATAGGCCCGCCGCAGTGGGAGGTGGTTGCGGTCTCGAGCCCTACGAACCTCCTTCCGACCATGCCCCGCAACGAGGTGCAGGAAGTAGACGTTCACGCCGAAGGCGGCACCTTTGATTTGAACCTAACGACTCGCTACCTCGAAGGGGTCGAGAAGGTCGGCCCCTTGCCTTATAACGCGAGCGCGGCGGAAGTGGAAGCAGCGATCAACGCACAGTCACAAGACCTGGAAGGCACTGTCAGTGTGAGCGGCGGTGGGTCGCAGCCATACGTTGTGACGTTCGAGGGCGGGGAAGGTCGCATACGGCTCGGCGAAGGGCCGGTGCCGATGATAACTACCGCGGGTTCGTCGCTGACGGGCGTCGGCGCTTCGATCAGCGTCCGCGAGGTGACGAAGGGAGCTCGTCCCGCGGCGTTTCTGGTGACGGCCACGAACGTGGGTGGCGCGACGGATGGAAGTACGATCGCGGTAGAAGACGCGTTGCCGGCAGGTGTGAGCGTGACGAAAGTCGTCGGTTACGACGCTTATCGTAGTGTGCTCGTGGCTCCCGAAGAAGGGACCATATTCGGGAATATTTTCGGCGAAGAAGCGAGCCTAACGTGCGCGAGTCCACCGGCCGTGAGTTGCACGTATTCGGGGAAGGTCGATACGGGCGACTCCTTGAATGTGGTCGTGGAAGCGCACGTGGATGCCTCGGTTGGGAGCCTGGCCAATCGCGCTGTGGTGAGCGGTGGCGGTGCTCCGGAAGCGACGCAGGAAGAGCCATTTACAGTCAGCGAAACGCCTGCGGCCTTCGGTCCCGTACCGGGGAGCACTTTCGTGGCGAGCTCCACCGATCAGGCTGGCGCGCACGCTGACGTCACGACAGCATTCACTTTGAGCAGCGACGAAACGTGGCGTGTGGCAGACGACCCTAAGGACGTGCGTTTCGACCTGCCCCAAGGCTTGGTGGGGAACACTGTTGGGCTGCCGACGTGCACGATGGCGGAGGTGACGCAACAGAGGCCGTTTAGCGGTGCGGAACCGTGTCCGCGCGACTCGATGGTGGGGATGGCAACCATCTACCTCATTAAGAACGTAGTGGTCTCCTTTACGACCCCTGTGTATAACATCGCGCCGGCTCCAGGCGAGCCTGCGGCGTTTGGGTTCCTGGCGGAGATCGTGCCGGTGCGACTCGATACTACGATCTTGTCCAACGGCGATTACGGCGTGCGGGTGACCGCACCGGATCTCAGTCAAGAGGCGCCAGTTTTGGGCACGTCGGTGACGATCTGGGGCGTGCCGGCCGACCACAACGGTCTAGGCGAAAAAGAAGGGTTGGACCTTTTCGGTCAGCATTTCGGTGGCCCCGAAGCGCACGAGCAGCGCGTACCGCTGTTGACCAATCCGCAGCAATGCACAGAACCTCTGAGTGCCACCATGTCGACGGACTCGTGGGCGGAAGCGGGCAAGTTCGAGAATGAAACGGCCTCGATGGGCACCCTCACCGGCTGTAATCTGCTGAACCTCGAATCGTCGTTCTCGATGCTGCCGGACACGCTCGAAGCCGGCGCACCGGCGGGCTACGCGTTTCATCTGAATGTGCCGCAGAGCACCGACCCTGACGGGTTGGCTACACCTAACGTGAAGAGTGTGAAGCTGACGTTGCCCGTTGGGACTGTCATCTCCCCCTCGGCTGCGTGGGGCTTGAAAGCGTGCTCGGACGCGCAGTTCTATGGTCCCGGACGCGGGACTCAGTCGCCTGCCACGCCCGCGGCTTGTCCGCGTGAAGCGCAGGTGGGCACCGTTTCGATTAAGACCCCCGCGCTCGAAGAACAGTTGACGGGCGAGGTGTACCTGGCGGAACCGTCGTGTAATCCGTGCACGCCCCAAGACGCCGAAGACGGTCGCATGGTGCGCCTGTTCGTGCAGGTCGTCAGCGAAGGCGAAGGCGGGATCGTTGTGAAGCTCGAAGGCAAGGGCATGATAAACCAGCAGACCGGCCAGATCACCACGGTGTTCGAAGGCGATCCGCAGCTCCCCTTCAGCGACTTCAAGCTGACGCTCGGTGGCGGCCCTCGCGCGACGCTCGCCAACCCGAGGACGTGTGGGCCTGCGACGACGAGTATGGACATCGCGCCATGGACCAGCCCATTCGGCCCGGACTCGTTGCCGTCGTATACATTCGATGTCAGCGAAAACTGCTTTGGTCCGCAGTTCGGTCCGTCCTTTGTGGCCGGTACGACGAACATCCAGGCCGGCGAATACACACCGTTCACACTCTCCTTCGGACGCTCCGACAACGACGAGATGCTCGGCGGTCTGTCGCTGACGATGCCGCCCGGCCTCTTGGGGAACATCGGTTCGGTCGCCCTCTGCAAAGAACCCGAAGCTTCTCAGGGCACGTGTCCCGCCGCCAGCGCGATCGGACACGTGCAGGCGCTCACGGGCCCCGGAGCCGACCCGTTCCTAGTGAGTGGCGGTCAAGTTTTCCTCACCGAATCCTACGGCGGGGCGCCCTATGGCCTCTCGATCGTGGTGCCGGCGGTAGCAGGCCCATACACGCTCTCAGGGACGACCGGCCATGGGACGGTTGTGGTCAGGGCGAAGATCCAGGTCGACCCGACCGACGCGCACCTCACTGTTACATCAGATCCGCTGCCGACGATGCTCGACGGGATTCCCTTGCAACTGAAAGGGGTTCAGGTGACGATCGACCACCCCGGATTCACGTTCAACCCGACGAGCTGCTCAGAGTCGTCGATTACTGGATCGTTGTCGAGCGCCGAAGGCGGGAGCGCGACGGTCTCGAGCCCGTTCCAGGTCACCAACTGCGCGTCGCTGAGCTTCAAACCGAAGTTCAGCGTGTCGACTGCCGGACACACCTCTCGGCGCGATGGCGCGAGCCTCGACGTGAAGCTGACCTATCCGGACGCGGGCGTCGGCGGGCAGGCAAATATCCGCTCGGTCAAGGTCGACTTGCCAAAACAGCTCCCCTCGCGGCTCACGACATTGCAGAAGGCGTGTACGGACAGCACGTTCGACCTGAACCCGGCTGCGTGTCCGGCGGCGTCGCGGGTTGGCTTCGCCACCGCGACCACCCCGATCATACCGGTGCCGCTTTCCGGCCCCGCCTACTTCGTGAGTCACGGTGGAGCCAAGTTCCCAGAACTCATCATCGCCCTCTCAGGTTACGGCGTTACCGTATATCTGCACGGCGAAACCTTCATATCGAAAGCGGGCATCACCAGCTCCACCTTCCCGCAGGTGCCCGACGTCCCGATCGGTAACTTCGAGTTGACACTCCCAGAGGGCCCAAACAGCGCTCTGGCGGCAAACGGCAACCTCTGTGAGTCACAGCTGAGGATGCCGACGGCCTTTGTGGCGCAAAACGGGATGGCGATCCACCAGGCGACCAAGATCTCGGTTACGGGCTGCAAGCCGGCGATTGAGGTTCTCAGTCGTAAGGTCAGAGGCTCGACGGCAACGATCAGGGTGAGCGTGCCATCGCCGGGAAAGCTCGCCGTGAGCGGTTCGGAGCTATCCCGGCCCAGGACCGTGAGTGTCGGCGATACCGGAACGGCCACGGTGACGTTCACGCTCTCAAAGCGTGAGCGGCTCGTGATCGCCGATCATCCCGGGCGAAGACTTGAGGTTCGTGTGAAACTATTATTCACTCCCGCTCGCGGGAATATGCTTTCCGGTGGCCTGACCGTGCTTATGGGCTGAGAGGATGGGTCGAGAGGATGGGTCCGACTAAGGTATGGTTGACGATAGACCTGCCACCATGATCAAGCTGATCTTCACCCACAAAGGGCGAAGCCAGGCGAAGTGGTTAAAGTGGAAATTATCCCACTAACCCCGACGTAAGGCGCGGCGCCGAACGTCGCGACCTGCCTTCAGGGCGGACCACCTCGCAGCTGCAGCAAACACGATGTGCTTTCCACCACGCGCAACGCGTCGTGCCAGGTGCCGCGTGTTTCCAAAACCGACACGAAAGGTAGAACCGGATGAGAGTCCTGCGCAGAGCATCACTCATAATGTCGGCAGCGCTTCTGCTCGTCGCAGTCAGCGCGACGGCTGCCCAAGCCATCAGCATCGAACCCCTGAGCACCAAATTCGAATCGGCGTCGAACCCTGTGAAATTTGCGATCGGCTCGGGTTTCGAAATCGTATGCAACAAAGTTAAGCTGTCCGGAACGACCAGGAGCAGCAAAAGTAGCTCCGTGGATGTGACTCCGACGTTGTCCGAATGTGAAACAAAAGTGCCCCTCGTCCTAACCTGGAAAGTAGAATCGGAATGCAAAGAAGCGGGTACCGTGCCGTGGACGCTCACTCTGACCAGTGGTACGAACCCATTCCTCGGCGGCATCAAGCTCAACTGTCCTTTGGTCTTTAAGTTGAGTGGCGAAAAGTGCTTGACCATGCCGGTGCAGAGCACCACGTCGGGGCTGGAATGGATGAGCTTCAGCGAACCGATTAAGTCCGAACTGCATTTCAACACGTCTGGCATGAAATCGGAAGCCACGTTTTTCTGTGAAGCTCAGGGACTCGATGGCACCACGCACGGCACCGTGAAGGGGGTCACTACTATCGCCGGGATAGACGCCAAATAAAGCAAAACTACCCATTCGGGGTAGGCCTCCTGACGGAGGCGAACGCTGCGCGGCGGGTCATGGCTCGCCGCGCAGCTGTTCCTCACCCGCCGGCCGTCTCGTCTCCCGGGGTGATGTGAGGTTGGCGTTATCCCAAGGATGGCCAAGAGTTTTGGCTCAGTGACGGTGCTTATGCGCCGAAAGTGACGCCAAAGTCCACTTGCGTGCGATTAGCTCATCCCTCTCCCGGGTAGCGCGCGAGGTAGTACGAGAGACCGGGGTGCCACCCTCTCGGCACCTCGGTCTCTCATCGTCCTAACACGCCTGTTCAGCGCCTGCCCCGTCTAAATCTCAGCCACCGCATCCGCCGCAGCCTGCGCCCGCGAACGTGGTGATCGCCCTGCCCTGCCTGCGCTGCCTGCCCTGCCGCTGCCCTGCCCTGCACGCTTGCGTGACGTACTGTCCCCTGGCAGTCATTGACAAGACGAGCCATGCATGATAAGAATGGACATGTACTTTTGTCCTCTGCTTTTGAGGGAGGAACGAAAGTAGTAGAGCGTGGCGCTTGGGGCCGGCCCCAGCCGGCTCCTTGCGCCGAATCGATTTGTCTTTGGCTGGGATAGGCGGGGTCGTACGTGGTGAGAGAGTGAGCTGGTGCCTTGGCTACGCCGGGAAGCATGGTCTCGCAAGGTTCGCTTGCGGTGCGCTCGCCAGAGTCACGGTGTGAGCGGTTGGAGCGCGAGCGTCTATTTGCGGCGATAATTGAGGAGACGCGCGAACATGGATATGGAAACAGCAGCGTCGCTGGAGTGGCGGCTCGCGCAGGCCTCTCGGTCGCTCGTTTCGAAGCGCATTTCAGCGGCGTCGAGCAGTGTCTGCTGCAGGCGCTGCACTCGCTCGCGCTGCAGGCGCATACGCACGTGTTGTGCGCCTATTACGCGCCGCAGGACGATACCCCGACCGAAGGGCCGGCGTTCGCGGTGCAGCAGCTGCTCGAACGGGTGCTCGCCTGCGTGGCGCCAATCGCGGCGGCCACGGCTGCGACGATCGCCACCGGCGGGGTATAAGCCCATGTTCTTACAGGTGGCAGCTTGGTATGCTCGCACGACTGAGATCAACCCCCTTCCCGAGCTCCGATCGGTGCAGCTGGGCCTGAGAGATGCCAGCTAGAAAGCCCAACAGCGGCGTACGGCCCGCAATCCCCGGCAAGCTTGCTCCAGGCATGCGTCTGCCGCGCGAGCTGGTCGCCGAGAGTCAACGTGCGCGCCTTGGCATCGCGCTTGTCGAGCTGGTCGACGCGCAAGGCTTTGCGGACACGAGCCTGGCCGATCTGGCCGCCCGGGCTCACGTCGCTCGGGCAGCTTTCTACGAGCACTTCGGCAGCATGGAGGGCTGCTTCACCGCGGCCTACGACGACCACCTGGCGCGCGCGGGCGGTCAGCTTGTCTCTGCCTACAACTCTCCAGGGATGGAGGACGGCGAGCGCGCGCGCACCGCGCTGAGCGCGCTCGCCGCTTTCGCCCAGGTCTGGCCGGCCGCGGCGCGTGTGTGCCTTGGCGACGTGCTGACGGTCGCCCACGGCACGGTCGAGGCGCGCGAGCAGCTTCGCGAAGGCACGCACGCGCTGCTCGATTCCGCGCTCGGTCCGGACGGCGTGCATACTTCACGCGCGCCCGTGCTCGTCACGGCCACGATCGGCGCGATTCGCCGCGCGCTGTACGTCCACCTGCGCGAGCGGCCCGCTCGCGAGCTGTTGGCGCTGGCCGAGCAACTGCTCGACTGGGTGCGCGTCTATGGCAAGGAGCTGCCTGTAAGCGGTGGGAGTGACGCGAACGCGAGCGGTGGCGACAACGCCGGTGCTCGCGACCGGAACCGCATGGGTCTCGGGGTCAATGGCGTCCTTGACGGTGCTGGGAGTTTGAGCGGTGAGATGGGCACGAACGGCCTCACGCCCGACGACGGCCCGAAGGAGCGGATCTTGGCTGCGGTGCTGAGACTTGCCGCAAACGGCGAGGGCGAGTCGATTAGCCTCGCCGACATCGCTTCCAGCGCAGGGGTCTCCTTCGGCACCTTCTACAAGCACTTCCGCACCAGCCAGGATGCTCTGCTGGCCTCGTGCGAAGCGGTGCACGAGCGACTCATCGAGCAAGCCCGCGAAGCGTACGCCGCGGCGTTGGACGGACCCGCGGGCGATGACGCGCTCGCCGCCGTGCCGAAGTGGCCCGCGGACGACGACGCGCCGATGCCCGCGCCTGGTTGGCCCGCCGCGCTCGGTGCCGCGCCCGCCTGGGCCGTGGGCATCGCCCGTGCGCTCGGCGCTTACCTCGCCGCCGTGGCCGCCGATCCGGCGGCCACGCGCACGATGGTGCTCGGCTCGCTCAGCCTGGGTCGTCCAGGCCTCGACTTCCTCGATCGCCGCGCCCAAGCGTTGAAGCAGCTGCTTGGCCCGGGCCTGCGAGCACACCCCGACCTGTCTTCCGCCACGGCCGACATGCTTGCCGGAGCGATCCTCGAGGTCGTCCACGACCACGCGCTGCGCGGCCAGCTCGAGCGCCTGCCGGAGCTGCACGAGCAGCTGACCTACATCGTGCTCGCCCCCCTGCTCGCCGCGCACGAAGGCCAAGCTCACGCCGAGCATCTGCTCGAGGCGCCGCACGCAAGCAGCGCGCTCGCCGCCAAGCGCGCCCGTCGCTGAAGGCAGACGCTCGCGGTGAGCCAAATGCCGGAGTGCGATAAATGATGCGCTAGGCTGATGTCTATGTCGCGCACCACCGTTGATGTCGATTTGAGGGCGCTTGAGGTTGCGCGTGTCGAGCTGGGCACTAAGGGCCTGAGCGCGACTGTCAATGCGGCGCTGCGCGAGGTGGGGCGAAGGCGCGCGCTGGACGGCTTTGACGTGCTGCGCGACATCGACGGAACCCCCACGGAGGTCGAGGCCAACCGCCGGGAACGGTTCGCTGAGCAGTAAGACTGAGATGGAGCCGGTCTCGCTCGATCGGCCTGCGCTGTTTGATACGGGCGTCTGGACTTGGACGCGCGACCGACGCTTTCCTGCGCTCGCGTCCTGGTTCAACGCCGAGGTGAAGGCCGGAAGGGTGCTCGTCTGCGATGTAGTTGCCCTGGAGTTGATTCGCTTGACGCCGAACGAGTCGCGCGCAAGGGATGTCGCCGCTCGGCTGGATTCGTTCGAGTCGATCGCGATGGGCGCCGGGCTGTGGAGGCGCGCGCGCGAGCTGCAGCTGCTGCTCTCCGCAGGCGGCGATCACCGCCGCGTCCCGCCAGTGGATCTCCTGCTCGGAGCAGCCGCGGAGCAGGCCGGCGTGCCGCTTGTCCACTACGATCGCGACTACGAGTGCCTCGCGCGGATCAGCACACTGCGGCAGCTTTGGTTTGTCCCAGACGGTTCGCTGGCATAAGAACACAAGCTCGGCGAGGGTAATCAAACGCGGCGCGTTGACACAACCCTCGACAAGAGTATAAGAACCTGTTTTTATGTTACTCTGGTTGGGTTGCCAAGTGGTCTAGCCAGGAGGTGAGACATGCTCCAAGCAGGAGATCCGCTCCCCATGGGGCCGCCGCAAGGCGCGGGGGACGATGCTCGAGACGAGCGGTTGGTGGCTTTCGACCGAGCGCTCGGGGAAGTCGCCGAGCAAGTCGCTCCCGCCTACCGCGGAGCCAACGGCTGGCTGGAGCAAACGCGCGCCGGGCTGCTCGAGCTGCTGCGCTTCTGCGACGAGCGACCCGAGACGGCGCGAGAACTGGTGGTTGACTCGATCGCCTGGGGCCCGGGCGTGCTGGAGCGCCGTGGGCAACTGCTCGACGTGCTCGCCGCCGCGCTCGACCGCGCTCGCGCGTCAAGCGACGCCGCCGGTTTGCCAAACGTCGCTTTACGCGCGCGCGAGCGCGCCGTCGCGCCGCTCGTCGCGCCATCCGCGAGCGAGCAGGCCGAGCCCGACCCGCCGCCGAGCGAAACGGCGCTGAACCTCGTGGGCGCCTGCGTGTCGCTGGTGCACACGCGCCTCCTGCAAGACGAGCGCGGCTCGCTGGCGGAGTTGGCTCCCTCGCTGCTGAGCCTGATCGTCCAGCCCTACCTGGGCGAGGAAACGGCTCGTCGCGAGCTGCTGCGACCGCTCACCGACCTTTGTGCACGAGCGTCAGAGCACGAGTCTGCGGGGGTTCTCACGGGCATCCGTCAGCGCAGCTATTGACAAAAGCATAAGAATCTGTTCTTATACACCTTGAGTTTTGAAATCGACTCTCCGGCGGGTCGTGAGGGGAAGCTCCAGATCGTCGGGGAGTAATCGCATTCGTAAGGCAGGTCGCAGTCACAAGTGGAGCTGCATTCGCAGCTACAAGTATCAGGTCAAAGGGGAGGGAGCAGCAGGGGATGAGCAGTCTCGTCGGGACACGTCGCGGCCACGCGGCCGCTAGCGCCAACAACGGGCAGATGTCCGGCGGCTTGCGCAGTTCGGCCGCGCGCTCCTCCGCGAAGCGCCCATCGGGTGTGCGCAGTTCGACCTCGACCTCGACCGCGCGCCCCACGGTGCGCCAGCCATCCGCGCGCCCGTTGCGCACCGTGCGCCGCGCCCCCGGCTCCCCAGAGCCGAGCCATCCGTTGCCGACCGAGATCCAACGCAACCGCCTCCTATCGGCCGCGATCCGCTCCATCGACGAAAGCGGATACGCAAACACCTCCGTAGCCCAAATCACAAGCCGCGCGCGCGTCTCCAGGCGCACGTTTTATGAGCTGTTCGCCTCGCGCGAGCAGTGCCTGCTGGCCGTCTTCGAGGACGCGATCGCGCGGATCGAGCGCGAGCTGGCCGTCGCGCGGCTGGACGAGCTGCCCTGGCGCGAGCGGGTGCGCCTCGGCCTGTGGACGATTCTCTCTTTCCTCGAGCGCGAGCCGTCGCAAGCGCGCGTGTGCGTCGTGCACGCGCTGCAAGGTGAGGCCAAGCTGTTGGCCAAGCGCGAGGCGCTGCTGACCGGCCTCGCGGCGATTCTCGACGAGGGACGCGCCGACAGCGCCGCCGCCGCTGGGGCCACGCCGCTGACCGCCGAGGGCCTCGTCGGCGCCGCGCTCAGCATCCTCCACACGCGCCTGCTGCGCGAGCGCCACGAGCCGCTCACCGACATGCTCGGCGAGCTGATGAGCCTGCTCGTCCTGCCCTACCTCGGGGCTGCCGCTGCCAAGCGCGAGAGTACACGCCCCGCGCCCGCGCCGCTGCCGGGGCCGGGCAAGCCGCGCGACGAGCGCTTCGCAGGCGACCCGTTTCAGGGCATCTCTATGCGGCTCACCTATCGCACGATGTGCGTGCTCGAATGCGTGGCCGCGCGGCCAGGCGCCAGCAACCGCGAGCTCGGCGCGCTCGCCGCCGTCCCGGACCAGGGCCAGATCTCAAAGCTGCTCGCGCGCCTCGAGCGCCTCGGCCTACTCGTGAACACCCGCGCCGCCGACGCCAAGGGCGAGGCCAACGCGTGGCAATTGACGCCGCAGGGGTTGCGGGTGACGCAGACGATCGGGCTCAATACGGGGGGCAGCGGTGAACTTTAAACGTAAGCAAGGAATCAAGGTGGCAGCGAAGTTGCTCGGTTGTCTCGAGCGGCTGGGGCTGCTTGTCAACACACGTCTGGGGAAGGGCGAGGGCGGGCCTAGAGCCTGGTGGCTAACGCCGTCAGGCGAGCGCGTCGCGCGACATCTCAGCCTGGATTACACAATCGCAAGGGAGGTCGCATGAGGGGGATCGCCAGCATCGCAAGCAAGGGTCGCGGGGGTGGTTTGGGGGTCCTGTTCTGTGCGCTCGTGTGCGTGTGGTTGCTTTCGGTTGCCCCGGCGCGGGCGGCGTTCTCGCGTCATAGCTTTGTGGGTTCGTTCGGCCCGGAAGGGCCGCAGTCGCTCACGTCGTTCGCGGGCGTGCAGGGTGTCGCTGTGGACAGCGAAGGCAACGTCTATGTGTACGCCACGGACGAATCGGCGGGCGGCGCGGCGGGCTGGATCTACAAGTTCAACGCGAAGGGTGAACCGGAGCCGTTCTCAAAGCTGCTCGAAGACGGCTCCGAACACCCGGACGTGATTACGGGTGTCGGTGGTGGTGGGGGCTTCGGCGAAGATGAGCTCGCGGTCGATGACTCCAGTGGCACGACGAGAGGCGACATCTACTTGGCGAACCGTAGCGAAGTCCGTATCTACGAATCTGACGGTGAGCGGGTCGAAGTGGGGGGGAACCCGGTGGATCTGACCGGGGAAGTCGAAACGGAAGTGCCGGGGGCGCCGTGGGGGGAGCCGTGCGGGGTCGCGGTCGATTCGACTGGCAACGTTTATGTGGGTTTGGCGGGGCATAACGTTAGTCGCTACACCCCGACGGGGAAATACGCTGTCAACAGTGATTACACCGCTTCGTTGTGGGGCCTCGGCGAAATCTGTAACGTCGCGGTGGACCCGGCGGGCAACGTGTACGCCAAGACGTACCAGGGTCCGATCACGAAGTATGAACCTTCGCAGTTCGAGACCAGGGCGCAATTCGTGGCCGGGAGGGAAACGCCGGCGAGCGGTAGCGAGGTCGATCTGACGGGCGCCACCCTCGCGGTTGATCCGGATCCCTCCCGTGATCTCCTTTATGTCGACGAGGCGAATCACGAAGGGCAGAGCGATGTCGCTGAATACGAAAGCTCAGGGGAACTGAAGCGGATCGGTATGTTCGGCGTGTCAGAACCGGGGTTGCTGGTGGGCGAACCCTACGGTATCGCGGTCGCCGCGTCGGGTGAGGTGTACACGTCCAACGGCGCAGGTCTCGTCAATATTTATGAGGCGACTCCCCCTGAGGCGCCGCTGATCGAAGAAGAGGCCGCTAACGATGTGACGGAAACGACGGGGACCTTGGACGCGGAGATCGATCCGGCCCTGTATGACACGCACTACTACTTCCAGTGGGGTACCGCTGACTGTACGCAGGACCCATCTGCGTGCACAGAGGTGCCGGTCGCGCCCGGGACGGATATCGGCTCCGGTGAAAGTCCGGTGGGTGTGAGCGCCGAACTGCATGGTCTTACCCCGGGGAGTGTGTATCACTATCGTGTGGTCGCGACGAACGCGAACGGGACCAGCGCAGGGGCCGATACGACGTTCACGACGCGGCCGGCGGCGATTACGGGTCCGACGTTGCTTGATGGGCGCGCGTACGAGCTGGTCTCGCCACCGGAAAAAGTTGGTGCGACATTGCTGCGTATCGGCGGGTATCCCGGACCGACGGGGGGCGGGGTGATCCAGGCGGAACCGGAAGGCAACGCGTTGACGTATGTCTCTAACGACGCGTTTGCTGAACCGGTGTCCTCGGCGCTACCGGAGCAGTATGTGGCGACGCGCGGTGCGGGCGGCTGGTCGAACGTGAACGTGACCCCACCGATGAAGTCTGCAGTCGGGAGCCTGAATAAAGGCGGTCCCTATCGTGCCCTCTCGTCAGATCTCTCCAGGGGTTTGCTACTGCGACCCGCGGGTCAGCCATCGCTTGATCCGCGAGCGCCGGACGGCTTTGAAAACCTTGTTCTGGATGAAGGTCTGAGGGGCGCGGGTCCGAGCGGTTTCCAGGCAGCGCTGGTTGGGTCGAGCGCAGAACAGTTGAAAGTCGAATTTGAAGGAGCGAATCCAGGACTCACCCATATCATTTTGCGCGAAAGAGGGAACGCGAAAGAGCTGTTCGAATGGACGCCTGGTGGGCCTGACACGGAATTGCAGCCGATCGGTGCTGAAGCAATACTTGGTGGCAAGAACGGCCAAGGCAGGTCGGCAACCAATGCGATTTCTGACGATGGCTCGCGGATATATTACACTTCCGGCGGTAACCTTTTTCTTCGCGAAGATGGGACGAGTGGCATCGAGGTGGACGCATCGGATGGGGGGGCTGGCGAATTTGGTGGAGGGGTCTTCGATACTGCCAGTAGCGATGGCTCACGAGCGTTCTTCACCGATACCTATAACCTGACGGCGAACGCACGGGCGGAAAGCGGGCCGGACCTGTACATGTTCGAAGCCGCCAGCCGCAAACTGACCGATATAGCCCCTCAAGGGGATGTGCAGGGTGTGCTCGGCGCAAGCGAAGATGGCTCGTATGTGTATTTCGTCGCCAACGGTGTGCTGGCGTCTGGTGCTCGTCAAGGACACTGTCAGCACGGACTGGGTCTCGTTGAATCGCGCACCTGCAACCTCTACGTTTGGCATGAAGGCACGACGCGGTTCATCACGACCCTATCGGAGGGCGACGAAAACGGGGACGCGCACAGTTATGAAAGTCCGCAAGGGGTCTTCCAGGCGGCTGACTGGACTCCTGTGCTCGAATATCGTACGTCGAGGGTCTCTCCCGATGGAGAGGATGTGGTGTTCATGGCCGATGGCGACCTGACAGGCTACGACAGCCGGCCCATGGAAGCCTCAGCTTGTGTAAACGAATCTGGCGATCAGACGTATGAGCGACCGTGTCAGGAGGTGTATGTGTACGATGCAGTGTCGGGTGCGCTGAGGTGCGTGTCGTGCAATCCGACGGGAGGACGTCCGCAGGGGCCTTCTGCGATTCCTGGTGGTACTCCGTACGCACAAGGCGAGACCCTTTACCAGTCGCGTGTGCTTTCTGACGAAGAAGGGCGTGCGCGGGTGTTCTTCGATAGTGAAGACGCGTTGGCGCCGCAGGACACGAATGGTGTGGGGGATGTGTATGAGTGGGAGGAAGACGGTCGCGGGGATTGTGCGCAGGCGGGTGGCTGTCTCGGGTTGGTCTCCAACGGGACGAACAGCGTTGAATCGGAGTTCCTGGATGCGAGCGTCAATGGTGATGATGTGTTCTTCTTGACGTATGCGAAATTGGCGTCGCAGGACACGGACAACTTGGTGGATGTTTATGATGCGCGTGCTCCGCACGTGTCTGGGGAAATGGTGGGTTCCCCGCCGCCAGCGGCGGCGTTGCCGCCGTGTGATAACGGTGATTCGTGCAAGCCGCCGGCGTCGGCGCAACCGTCGCTCTTCGGGGCGCCGTCGAGCGCTACGTTCACCGGCGCGGGTAACCCGTCGTCCGTTGTGATACCGGCGACGCGACCCAAGTCGAAGGTGTTGAGCAGGGCGCAGAAGCTGAAGGTGGCGTTGCGGGTGTGTGCAAAGAAGGGCGGCAAGCACCGTCGGCGAGTGTGCGAAGAGCAGGCACGCAAACGGTACGGGCCGGGTGGTAGCTCGAGTCGGGGTAGGCGGGCCGCGGCGATGGGGAGGCGATGATCATGCTGAGGAAGCTGACTCTGTTCCTGATAGCAGTAGTGATGCTGTTTGTTCTCTGTGCCGCGCCGGCATTCGCCGATTTCGGTTTTTTGCCGGGGAAGGCGGGGTTCAATGTGACTGCGACCAATGCGGATGGGTCCCCGGACCTGCAGGCTGGTTCGCACCCGTTCGCGTTGACGACGACGTTTGCGCTCAACGGTAAGCCCGATCCGGAACGCACTGAACAGCTTCAACCTGACGGTAATTTGAAGAATGTGGCGGTCGAATTGCCACCGGGACTTGTGGGTAACGCGACAGCGATCCCACAGTGCACACAGGAAGACTTCCACATATTCCCGCTGCAGGGCGAACCAAACTATACGCCGTTTAATAGTACGCATTGTCCGGTCTCGACGGTGGTGGGGACTGTGAAGGTGATCGCGGGCTTGAGCACAAGCAACGAAATCACTACTGATTTTATCGTGAATGTTTATAATCTTGTGCCGCCGCCGGGTATGCCCGCGGAGTTCGGGTTCAATTTTGTGGGCGTACCGGTATTCTTGACGACCGCGGTGCGTGGGGGCAGGGATTATGGGATCACTGTGGAAAGCCCCAACACCAACCAGGGTATCCATGTCTTTGGGGCGATCACGACGTTTTGGGGTGTGCCGGGCGATCCGCGACACGACAGTGAACGCGGACGAGAATGCGAGTTTGGGTTCGGACCGACGGGCAAGTCGTGTCCGGCTGGTACGGGGGAAGTGCCGTTGTTGACGCTACCGAGCGCGTGTAACGGCCCGTTGCATTACGGGATCCACGCCGATTCGTGGCAGGAACCGGACCGGTGGGTGAACGCTAGTTATGAAAGCGAAGACAGCGAAGGCGCGGCGACTGGTTTGGATGGGTGCAGCGTGTTGCCTTTCTCACCATCGCTTCAGATCGTGCCGGATGGGTCGGCGGGTAGCACCCCGACGGGGTTGAACGTGAACCTGAATGTTCCTCAGGAAGAGGATCTGAACCCTAAAGGTCTCTCCGAGGCCGACGTGCGCAACACCACGGTCGCGCTACCCGAAGGCGTAGTGTTGAACCCCTCGGCCTCCGACGGGCTGCAAGCATGCTCAGAGGCGCAAGCGGGCTATGAACGTTTTGACGCGCAAAGCGAAACACAGTTGTTCTCGCCTGGCGCCGTGTCGTGTCCGGACGCCTCGAAGGTAGCGACCGTGAAGATCAAGACACCACTGTTGCCTGAACAGCTCGAAGGAGCAGTGTATTTGGCCGCACAGGAAGCGAACCCGTTCGGGTCACTCGTCGCATTGTATCTGGTCGCTGAAGACCCGTTGGCGGGTGTGCGGATCAAGCTCGCGGGAGAAGTGACATTGGATCAGGCGACGGGGCGGTTGGTGACGACGTTCAAGAACACGCCGCCGCTACCTTTCGAAGAATTGAAATTGGAGTTCTTCGGGACCGACCGTGCCCCATTGGCGACACCCGCATTCTGTGGGACTTACACGAGCGAAGCGTCGTTCGCGGCGTGGTCGGGTACCCCGGCGGTCACGCCGCTCGCACAGTTCAATATCGGCTCCGGGCCGGGTGGCAGCGCGTGTGCGGACCCGTTGCCGTTCGCGCCGTCGCTGACGGCGGGCACGACGAGTATCCAGGCGGGCGGGTTCAGCCCGTTTACGATGACGATGAGCCGCGAAGACGGCCAACAGAGCCTGAGCGCGATCGCGCTACACATGCCAGCGGGCCTCTCGGGCATGCTGACAGGTGTAAAGCTCTGTGGCGAAGCACAGGCAGACACAGGATCTTGTGGTCCGGAAAGCCTGATCGGCGAAACGACGGTCAGCGTGGGCCTCGGTGGCGATCCGTTTACCGTGACGGGCGGCAAGGTGTATTTGACGGGTCCGACGGAGGGCGCGCCGTTCGGCCTGTCGATCGTGAACCCCGCGAAGGCCGGCCCATTCGACCTAGAGAACACCAAACAGAGCCATCCAGCGTGCGACTGTCTGGTCGTACGCGCCAAGATCGAAGTCGACCCGCTGACGACAGCACTTCGGATCACAAGCGACTCGTCGGGCCCGTATTCGATCCCGCACATCCTGGACGGTATCCCGCTACAGATCAAGCACGTGAACGTCACGATCAACCGGCCGGGCTTCACGTTCAACCCGACCGACTGCAACAAACTAGCGATCACAGGAGCCATCTCCAGCAACGAAGGCGCAAGCACACCCGTCTCCACACCATTCCAGGTGACCAACTGCGCGGCCTTGGCGTTCAAACCGAAACTGACGGCCTCGACATCAGGCAAAACATCCCGTGCGTTGGGCGCGAGCCTGCACGTGAAGCTAACGTATCCCTCAGGGCCCTATGACGCGAACATCGCGAGCGTAAAGGTCGATCTACCAAAGCAGCTACCTTCACAGTTGAAGACACTACAAAAGGCGTGTCCGGCGGCTACGTTCGAAGCGAACCCGGCAGGATGTCCCGCAGCGTCGATCGTGGGTCACGCGCACGCAACCACCCCGGTTCTCCCGGTAGCCCTCGAAGGCCCCGCGTATTTCGTAAGCCACGGCGGGGAAGAATTCCCAAGCCTGATCATCGTCCTGCAGGGCTACGGCGTGAGCGTCGATTTGGTCGGCACGACCTATATCGACCCCAAGACGAACGTCACGAGCAGCACGTTCAAGACTGTCCCGGATGTACCGGTCGGCAGCTTTGAACTAAACCTTCCTCAAGGCAAGTATCCGGCGCTCGCAGCAAACGGGAACCTATGCAAGGCAAAACTAGCGATGCCCACAGCATTCACAGGCCAAAACGGGACAGTACTACACCAAAGCACACCAATCGCCGTAACAGACTGCCCACGCACCCACAAGACCAAAGTCAAGACCAAGGTCAAGCAGCGGCGAAAGCGAAAATAAGACGATAGGCTAGTTTCCAGCTCTCGACGGCTGTGGGTGATGGCCCTTCTGTGCGGCTATGTATCTGCCACGGCCGTCCCCGCGGCCTGCGCGCCGGCGAATGGGGTGATGGCTATGTAGATCAGGTAGTCGGTCAGCTCTGGTAGCTTCTCGGTGCGCTCGGCGAGGATGTACTCGTGCAGTAGCTCGAAGATGCCTCCGACCGAGGCTTCGCGCATCACGGGCGCCGGCATGTTGGGGTAGGTGTCTTGCGGGCCGATGTCTAGTAGCTCGATGTAGGAGTAGTTGGCCTCGTTGACCCTGCCGGTCAGGTGGGGGTAGGCGATCAGGATGTCGACGCATGCCAGCCGTGCGATTGAGGGCTCGGACGCTAGGAACTCAACTAGGGCGGTGAGCCCGCGGCGCACGTTGACGGCCCAGCTGAGGCGCAGGTCGAGCGAGCGGTTAACGGCTGCCATCGCCTTGGCGTGGCCCATCTCGAAAGTGGCGAGGAATGCCTCCTCCTTGTTTTCGAAGTGTTGGTAGAAGGTCTGCAAAGAGATGGCGGCTTCGGAGACGATCTCCTCGAGGCTGAGCGCCGCGTAGCCCTTAGAGGCCGTTAGGTTCGCGACGGCGTCAAAGATCCGTTCGCGCTGGTTGTGCGCGACGTAGCCCTTGGGCAGGCTGTGCTCTCCGCGCGGCAGTCCCCGCTGTGCCCAGCGCGGCGTGGGCGCCAGCGTGCCCGGCGCGCGTCCTGCCTGTAGATGCACGTCAGGGCGCGGACGCGGCTGCTCGGGGATCTCAGGTGGTGTCGGGTAGAAGGCCAGGATCCACGCGATGACCTCCGGCGTCAGCTTCTGCAGTTCGATCTTCAACGAGCGACTGGAGCGTTCGCGACGCACGCGCGAGTAAAGGATCGTGCGCAAGGCGCCGACGATCGCCCGCGCCACCGGCTGGGGAACCGAGCCCTCGCCCGGGGCCTGCTCGAAGACGGCTACGAAGAAGGCGCTCAGCATCTCCGCGTCGCGCGCCCACCGTTGGATGCCGATGGGTCCGGCGGCACCCATCTCCACCGATATCAAGCGCGCCGCGTCTGGACGGTCGCTGGAGGCTTCGAATAGCGCGCGCACGATCGCGTCGATCTGTAGCGTCCATTCCTCTTCTGGGTCATAGGCCGCGATGATCCGCGCGGTCAGGCGCCTGATCAGCTCGTCGTATGTGGCCAGCAGGCACTCCTCCTTGTTCTCAAAGTGCTCATAGAAGCTGCGCCGCGAGACGCCGGCTCCAGCCACCAAATCGGAGATCGTGGTCGCCACGAAGCCACGCTCGTTGACGGCCTTGATCGTGGCCTCGTACAGGCGCTCGCGCTGGTCGGCCGCGACCTGCTCGGGCGGCAGCGCCTGGGGGCCGCGCGGCAGACCCCGCTCCCGGGGCTTGGACGATCTCGGCGATGGCGCCATCCCTATACCTTAGCTCTTGACAAGCTGCGTAAAGGATGATTTATTTGTTTGTACGCGGAGAGGCCACCAAGTCATTGCGGGGCTACCGACGGAGGCGACATCATGGTCTTGAATCCATTGCAAACAAAAGTTTCAGCATGTGGGCAAGGCCAAATCAGTGATTCGGGGGATGGCATGAGGGAACGTTTTAGCCGGGACACATCTGACGGCCATTCTGTAGGCACTGTACTATTTGTTATGCGTAACGGTAAACAGGGTGCGCATGAGTTGGACAATTTGGCCAACGGCCAAGCCGACACGGAGGTTGGATCGATATGAGAGGACAAGCCTGCGAGCGCAAGCTGCTGGTCCGCGCGTTGCATCCGCGTTGGCCATATCGGCGCTCACACTGCCGCCACGATCTGCATTGGCTGGTGCGTGTGCGACCCCACCACTTCCAGTGCTCGCACGGACGCCGTCATTCGGTGGCGGGCTTCCCGCCGCGTGCCAGGCGTCCCTACGTGAGCTGACTGGTGTGCCCGGCGCTAAGGACGGCGCCGGGCAAGAGAGACGCGTCGCCACGCCACGCTCGGCAAGTGAGGCTTTGCGACTCGGCAGATCCTCTCGGGCTCGCTGACGGCGCCGTCTGCCGCTAGGATCGCAAGCAATGGCGGTAGTCCCCGAGTTCAGCGCTCTGCGTATGCCGGTGCTCCCCGATGGCGAGGACGATCTGCGCGCTCTGTCGATCGACACGATCCGCGCTCTGGCGATGGACGCGGTGCAGAAGGCCAATGCCGGCCACCCGGGCACGGCGATGGCGCTGGCGCCGCTGGCCTACACCCTCTACAGGCATGTTTTGCGCCTCAATCCCGCCGACACCGCCTGGCGCGACCGCGATCGCTTCGTACTCTCGGCCGGGCACGCTTGCGTATTGCAGTACGCGCTGACGCACCTGTGCGGCTTTGAACTGTCGCTCGAGGACCTGCAGAGCTTTCGCCAGTGGGGCTCGCGCACGCCTGGCCACCCCGAGCGCGGCCAGGTGCCGGGCGTCGAGGTCACGACTGGGCCGCTCGGCCAAGGTGTGGCCAACGCAGTCGGCATGGCGATGGCCGAGCGCTTCCTGGGCGAGCACTTCAACCGGCCGGGCTACGAGATCGTCGATCACCACACCTACGCGATCTGCTCCGACGGGGACATGATGGAGGGGGTCTCCCAGGAAGCCGCCTCGATCGCCGGGCACTTCGGCCTCGGCAAGCTGATCGTCTGCTACGACGACAACCGCATCACGATCGACGGCACCACCTCGATCTCCTTCGACACCGAGAACCACATCGCGCGCATGCACGCCGACGGCTGGCATGTGCAGCGCGTCGCCGACTCCGAGGACGTCGATGCGCTGTACAAGGCGCTACAGATCGCGCGCGCGGAAACGCAGCGACCCTCGTTTATCCAGGTGCGCTCGCACATCGCCTACCCGGCGCCTAACGCGGTCGACACCGCCAAAGCCCACGGCGCCCCGCTTGGCGAAGACGAGGTGCGCGCGACCAAGCAGGCGATGGGCTTCGACCCCGAGCTGAAGTTCCATGTGGACGCACGCGTGTACGAGCACATGAGCCTGCGCGCGTCCGGGAGGGAGTTTCAGGATGAATGGGAGGGGCGTGCCAGGGCCTGGTCCGAGCGCTACCCCCAACTGGTCGAGGGGTGGGAGCGGGCCTGGTCGGGTCGCCTGAGCGACGGCTGGCAGGAGGCGCTGCCCAGCTTCGAGGCAGGGGAGGAGATTGCGACGCGCTCGGCCGGGCAAAAGACGATGTCCACGATCAGCGCGTACGGGCGCACCATGGCCGGCGGCGCGGCTGACCTGGTCGAGTCGACCAAGACCACGTTCGAGGGCGCCGGTGAGTTCTCGCGTGTACATGTGGGGCGCAACATCCCCTTCGGCATCCGCGAGCATGCGATGGGCGCGATCGTCAACGGGCTGGCGGCGCACGGGGGCATGGTCAAGCCCTACGGCTCCACGTTCCTGGTCTTCTCCGACTATATGCGCGCCAGCGTGCGCCTGTCTGCCTTGATGGAGCTGCCGGTGCTGTGGGTGTGGACGCACGACTCTGTCGGCCTCGGCGAGGATGGCCCCACCCACCAGCCGGTCGAGCACTACGCCGCTCTGCGCGCGATCCCGCACTTGTGGGTGATGCGCCCCGGCGATGCGAACGAGACCGCGCAAGCTTGGAAGCTGGCGCTCGAGCGCGAGGACGGCCCCGTCGCGCTGTTGCTCTCGCGCCAGAACCTGCCGGTACTGGACCGCGAGGAGGTGGGCGCGGCCGAGGGTGTGGCGCAGGGGGCGTATGTGTTGTGGGAGTCGAGTTCGGCGGGCGGCGGTGGTACCGGCTCGGGAGGCGCTGCAGGTGCCGGTGCGAACGGTTCGTCGCACACCCAACTCATCCTGATCGCGACCGGCTCGGAGGTGGCGCCAACGCTCGAGGCGGCGCGCGGGCTGGCGCAAGAGGGCACAAGCGTGCGGGTCGTCTCGATGCCTTGCATGGAGCTGTTCGAAGCCCAGCCGGCCGACTACCGCGACAGCGTGATTCCTCGCGACGTGCCGCGCATGGCCGTCGAGGCAGGCGTCAGCATGAGCTGGTGGAAGTGGGTCGGCGACGCGGGCGAGGTGGTCGGGATCGACCGTTTCGGTGCTTCGGCGCCGGGTACGACAGTGCTCGAGAAGCTCGGCTTCACCGCCGACTCGATTGCCGAGAAGGCTCGCGCACTGCTGGCGCGGTGAGACACGATCGCGGTTCAGTCACTCTCTTTTGCACCCGCGACAACCAGTGGTCCATGAACTGCCCCGAACGCACCGCTCATTCTGAAAGACGTTTTAGTGCTGGAACGAACAGCTATCCCAAATAAACTGATCCAGACACGCCTTTAGGAGGCCGAGATGTCCACTCCCTCACCACTACAAAGCCTCTCCGCGCTTGGTCAGAGCGTGTGGATCGATTTCCTCAGCCGCGAGGCGATCCGCGGCGGGCACCTCAAGCAGCTGATCGACGAAGACGCCGTCGTCGGCGCCACCTCGAACCCGACGATCTTCCAGAAGGCGATGAGCTCCGGCAACGCCTACGACGAGCAGCTGCAGGAGCTTGGCTCAAGCGACGTCGAGCAGGCGTTCTGGGCGCTGGCCGAGCAGGACATCCGCGAGGCCTGCGACCTGTTCCGCCCGATCTGGGATAAGGGCCTCGGCCGTGACGGCTATGTCTCCCTGGAGGTCGATCCGCGCTTGGCCTATGACTCGCTAGGCACGTTCAACGAGGCGATCCGCCTGCATAAGGACGTCGACCGCCCCAACCTGCTCGTCAAGATCCCTGCCACCAAGCCGGGCTTGGCCGCGATCGAGGACGTGATCGCCAAGGGTCACTCGGTCAACATCACGCTGATCTTCTCGCTGAAACGCTATGCGGAGGTGGCCGAGTCCTACATCCGCGGCCTGGAGCGGCTGGTCGCCGAGGGCGGCGACCCGAGCAAGGTGGCCTCGGTCGCGAGCTTTTTCGTCTCGCGCATCGACACGGAGGGTGATCGTCTGCTCGATGATTTGAAGCTCACCCAGCCAACCCCCACCAAGCTCGATGACTTGAAGGGCCGGCTTGCGATCGCTAACGCCAAGCTCGCCTACCGTCACTATCAGCAGACCTTTCAAGGACAGCGCTGGACGTACCTCGCGGGCAAGGGCGCGACGCCGCAGCGAGTGCTGTGGGCGTCGACCTCGACGAAGAACCCGGCCTACCCGGACACGCTCTACGTCGACGAGCTGATCGGCCCGGACACGGTCAACACCATGCCTGAGGAGACGGTTCTGGCTTTCCAGGACCACGGCACGCCGCGCTCCACGTTGGGCGAGGGCCTCGCTGGGGCGGAAGCGCTGCTGGATGAGCTAGCCAAGGTGGGCGTCGACTACGACGAGCTGACCGAGACGGTTGAGCGCGAGGGCGTGGAGAAGTTCGAAGCGTCGTTCACAGAGCTGCTCGACTCGCTGAAGGCGAAGGTGGGCGCGCTCGCGCCGGCCTGAGTCGCGCCGCCTGCCAGTCAGCGACTGGCAGCTCGTGCGCAGGCGGTCACGCGCAGTGGGCGTTCATGAGAACCTAGATTGCATGGAAGCACCTACAGACGGGCCCAAGCCACATATCTGATGCGGGCTTCGGGCGTGCGGGAATAGATCACATGACATCTATGCAGCAGCCTCAAGGCAACGTCCCCGAGCCGGGCTCCGAGCGCGGCGCGTGGGCCGTCGCGCTCATGCTTGGCCTGCTCGGCGTCGCTCGTGCTCGTGCTGGCGCTGAGCGGCGTCTTGGGTGGCTCATCCTCCGGCGCCGCCGCTCCACCGCCGGTGGTCGCGGTCACACCGACGCCTGTGCCGGGCGCCGCGAGCGCTTCCGGCCTGCAGGGTGCGTCTTCCGAAACTGCCGATGCCCCGCGCGCACGCGGGGGGCATCGTGCTCACGCGATCGTCGGCGAGCCCTCTTCGACTCAGGCCCGCCGTGACCTTGTGCTGTATGAAGACCCGACCAGCACGCACATCTCCGAGAGCTGGATGCAGGGCTTCTACCCGATCTACGCGACCGCCCAAAGGACGTTCGGCGTCAACTGGCTGTTGCTCGCCTCGATCCACCGCCAGGAGTCGGCTTTCTCGACCGCGCCGGGCATCTACAGCGGTCTCAACTTCGCCGGCTGCTGTGGCGGTCCGATGCAGTTCAACGTCAAGAACGGGGGCCCGCCCGGGGAATCCGATTCGACTTGGGCGCTGGTCAGCGACTCCTACCGCTACGGTCAGCGGCCGGCTTCCTATGATCACATGACCGCAAAGCACCCGTCGATCTACGACGACTTCGATGCGATCATGGCCGCCGCGCACCTGCTGTCGGCCGACGGCGCCGGCGAGGAATTGAACGGTGCGGCTTGGGAAGCCGCCTACGACTACTACGGCCACGACCTCACGGGCGTCACCTACGCCGACCAGGTGCTGGCGCGCGCGATCGGCTGGTCACAGCACGGCTTCTGCATCAACTGCGGTCTGGAAACCGCGATGGTGCAGGCGGTGAACGCGGCCTACGGCGCGCCGGTGGCGGCCTCTCTGGAAGCCGAAGCCACCACCGTGGCGGGGTCCTCCGGGCGGGTGCAAACGGCAGTCGGCAGACGGAACGAAAGTACTCTTGTGAATCCGCACAAAGTATATTTCTACCCCGCGCTCGCTACCGACTGCGCGATCCGTAAGCCGCCTCGGCCTGGGCGATCAGCTCGCCGGCCACACGGTCGGTAGCCGCGCCGGTGCCGCCGACCAGGCGGCGCGAGAGCTGTGCGCGGCGGAAGTACAGCGGCGCGTCGTGCTCCCAGGTGGCGCCGATGCCGCCGTGCACGGAGATCATCGTGCGCGCGCCCTGGTCGAGCGCGCGGCCAGCAACCGAGCGCGCTGCACTTGCGGCCAGCGGGAACTCGGCCGGCGCGCCCTGGCGCGACCAGCCGGCGTAGTAGAGCAGCGAGCGCCCGTTCTCCAGCTGGCGCAGCACCTCGGTCAGCGAGTGCTTGACCGCCTGATAGGAGCCGATCGCGCGCCCGAACGTATGGCGCTCCTTGGCGTAGGCGACGGACATCTCAAGCGCAGTCTCGACGCTGCCGAGCGACTCGGCGGCGATCAAGGCTTGCGTCAGATGCCAGGCCCCGGCAAGCGCCTCCACGGGCGCGTCGAGCAGCGTGGCTTGCGCGCCTGAGAGCGTCACGTGGCCCAGCGAGCGGGTCGCGTCGTAGCGGTGCACCTGCTCGACCGACACCCCATCCGCGGAGCTCTCGATCGCGACGCCGATGGGCTCGCCATCGAGCAGCGCCACGCCGACCAGCAGGTCGGCTCCGGGAGCATCCGGCACGAAGGCGAGCGTCCCGCTGACGAGCACCCCGCCTTTGCCGTCGTCCTTGGCCTGGGGAGCCGAAGGGCGCGCGCTGCCGTGCTTCGGGATCGACACACCACCCGTCGACAAGGTCGTTGGGCGGCATCGCCGGCAGGTAGGCCGCTCGCCGCTCGCCGGTTGCCAGCGGCTCCAGCAGGCCCGCGGCCGCCGGAGAGGCATTCAGGATCGCCGTTGCCGGCAGATGCCCGAGCAGCGCCACAGGCGCCAGCACGCGTCCGCACTCGCCGAGCACGAGCATCGCGTCGAAGGCATCCAGCCGGCGCCGCCGTGGCCTCGTCGATCAGCAGGCCGGGCCAGCCGGCCTCGCAGGCAGCGGGCCACAGGTCGGGCAGCGCGCTGCTGGAGCCGCCTGCCTGTGCTCCGCCATGGGGTATGCCCCCTTGTGGGGTATCGAGCGCCGCGCGCGCGGCCTCCAGCGTCTTGAAGCGCGAGAGCGCCCCGCGGGCTGCCTCGCGCAGGAACACCTGCTCGTCTGAGAGTGCGAGGTTCATCGCGACCCTCCGTGGTCGTATCCACGCGTAGGGGGTTGGGACACGGGAATGGGTGGCAGGGGCCCTGGGATGTTCGGGTCGCCGCGCTCATGCCGCCGCTCCTTCCTTGGAGCGCAGCTCCGAGAATGGGATTCCCTTGTCCAAGCGCGGCTCCGGGGGCAGCCCGAGCACGCGCTCGCCGATCGTGTTGCGCAGGATCTCTTCGGTGCCGCCGGCCGACTTCAGCCCGGGCAGGAAGGAGATCATGTAGGCCCACTCGCTGTCCTCGTCGAGCGCGTCCGGCCCGAGCACGTCGGCGATCAGGTCGCCGGCTTTGATCGCGCCGTTGACGATCGTCACCTTCGCCAAGGCCGGCCTCCGGCCCAGGGATCTGGCCTTTCTGCAGCGCCGTCAAGGTACGGTAGCCGGTGAAGCGCACCGCCAGCAGTTCGCTGACGATCTCGCCAAGCTCCTTGCGCACCTCCGGATCGCGGCGCCCGTGCTCGTCAGAGGCGATCGCCTTGGTGAAGCGCAGTGAGTTGAAGCCGAGCCCCTCGCCGCCGAGACCGATCGTGACGCGCTCGAACATCAGTGTCGTCAGCGCCGTGCCCCAACCGTTGCCGACGCCGCCGACGACCGCGTCTGCGTCGAGCTGCGACGTCGTCGAGGAACACCTCATTGAACTCGGCCTCGCCGGAGATCTGGCGCAGGCCGCGCACCGTGACACCGGGAGCGTCCATCGGCAGGATGAACATCGTCAGCCCCTTGTGCTTGTGCTGCTCGGGGTCGGTGCGAGCGAGCAGCAAGCCCATAGGAGGAGAACTGGGCGTTGGTCGTCCACACCTTCTGTCCGGTCAGTCGCCAGCTGCCGTCCTCCTGTTGGCGCGCGCGCGTCTGCACGGCCGCCAGATCGGAGCCGGCGGCGGGCTCTGAGAACAGCTGGCACCAGACCTCGTCGCCGTGCAGCATCGGGCCGAGGTAGCGCCCCTTCTGCTCCTCGGCGCCGTGCGCGATCAGCGTGGGACCGAGCATGCCGACGCCGATCGCGTCGAGGATGCCGGGTACGCCGGCCTTGGCGATCTCCTGGTTGCAGATCACCTGCTCGATCGGGCCGAGCCCCTGTCCGCCGTACTCCTTGGGCCAGGTGACCCCGGCAAGCCCGGCCTCGGCCAGCTTGCCCTGCCAGGCGCGCCGTGCGGAGACGATCTCCGCCTCGTCGGTCAGCGCGTCCGGGTCCGGTGAGGTTACCGGCGCCTCTCCCTTGTGCTCTTTGAGCCAGGCGCGAACCCTGGTGCGGTGGGCTGCCTGCTCGGGCGTGTCGTCAAGATCCACGTTGCTCTCCCTTTGGCTGACTGGCCAGTCAATTTAGGCTGCTAAGGCTACTCCTAAAGGGCTCGAGGGGTGAGCATCAGTGGGCTTGGGGTTGTTGGATGCTCTATGTCCCATGATCCGGGGTTGGCCTTGGGGGCATGGGACGCTCATATCACCGATCTGGGGGTTTGGGCCTTGGGTGTCGGGTGCTCCATACCCCATTAAAAACCGACTTATAACTTATAGGTTATAAGTCGGTTTTCCGCATTTCTAAAGGCGCAACCCCTGCTCCGAAAGGCGCGTACGCGGCGAGTAGCCCTCAGCCAAGCCCCGCGCTGGTTTGTTGCCCCGGCGGCTTAGCGACCCGGCGGCACCATCGGTGAGGCGATCAGGCGCTGGTGGTAGACGTCGGCGAAGCCCGCATTGAGCAGATACTCGGCTTGCTGGCCCATGTCGGGCGAGTGCAGCAGCACCACGCCAAGCCTGACCCCGTCGCGCTCGGCGGTCGCTACCAGGCAGTCGCCGGCCAGTTCGGTGTAGCCGGTCTTCATGCCAGTGGTCCCCGGATAGCCGTAGACGAGCAGCGGATTGTTGTTGTACAGATACAGCTTGCCGCCCTTGATCGGAAACGGCAGCACCGCTTCTGCGGCTACGCACGATGTGCGCGATCCGCGGCTGCTGCATGTCCACGTATGCAAGCTCGGCGAGGTCGGCGGCGCAGGTGTAGTTGCTTGCGTTGATGTAGCCGGAGGGGGAGCTGTAGTGCGTGCAGCCCAACCCGAGTCGCGCCGCTTCGACGTTCATGCTCGCGACAAACGAGCTGACGCTGCCGGACACGTGCTGGGCGAGCGCGGTCGCGGCGTCGTTGCCCGAGGGTAGGAGCAGCCCATAGAGCAGCGTCTCGGCTGGCACGTGCTTGCCGAGCGGCAGTACGCCGACCTTCGAGCCGGCCGCCTCGACGGCCTCCTTGGTGACCAATACCTGGGTGTCTGGAGTTGTGGAGTGAACCACGCGCAGCGCGGTCATCAGCTTCGTCAGGCTGGCCATGTGCAGGCGCTGCAGTGGATTCAGCTGCCACAGCACGCGACCGTTGCTCAAGTCGAACAGCAGGCCCGCGCGTGGCTGGTTACGAAAGCTGGCTTGCACGGGATCCTTTGTGCTACTGAGGCCGAGCGCCAGCGGAGCTTTGCCGAGCGGCAGCCCGGCGGGTGAGTGCGTCGGGGTCGCGGGCAACGAGCCTGGCGCGTGCTCCTCCGAGCCATTTATGCCTGCGCGGTGGTCGTGCGCCGCGGGGCTGTGCGCCGCGCCCGAGCGCGCCAGCCCCAACGAGACGGCTACCGCGCCGGCGGCGAGCACCAGCACGCAAACGGCCAGCATGCGTATGCGCCTGCGGCGACGCCTGTGCCTTGCAAGCGCTCGCGCCCGCCGCGATCGCCCGCTTTGCGGAAGGAATGGTGAGCTAGTCAAAAGCGCCATCTCCGCGGCAGCAGCGGCGAGCTGATGATTTGCGCGCTCTCATCTCCTTGGAGGATTGCGCAAGGCCCCGACGATGCCAACCGTCAGGATCACGAGCACGATCACCGACAACACTCCCTGAACGCTGAAGCCGAACTGCTCGATCCCGCCGATCGTCAGGAAGGCGAAGCCCAGGATGAACGCAAGCGATATGGCAAGCACGGCGACGCGGGTCATAGTGCTCCAGCCATGCCAAGCCGATGACCCGAGCGAGGTCTATCGCTCACGCTAGGTTTGCAGCTCACGCAAGGCCCGCTACCTCGAAACACACCTGCAGCACCAGCCACAGGCCAATCAGCAAGGCGGCAGGAACCTCCACGAGCGTCGTGTAGAACGGGATCGGGACCAGGCTGAGGACGCGCGCGCGTGGAAAGAGCAGGAGATAGCCGCCTAGCACGGTCGCGGTTACGACCAAAGTGCCGAGCAGGACCGCCGAGGGCGATCCGCCGCCGGCGAGAGACAGGACAGCCGAGGGCGATCCGCCGGCGGCGAGAGACCGGACTGCCAGCGTGAGCAAGCCAACCATGGCGCACAAGCTGCCGAAGCGAACGCGCCCGAGTGCGCCCTCGACGCTTGGACCCAGCAGGCCAAGGAATAGAATGTCGGCCAGCAGCGCCAACAATCCTTTGTGGTCGTGAGACAGCAGGTAGGAGATCACCACGACGGCGACGGCGATCATCGTTACGAGCGGGAAGCGCTCGCGTGGGATGTTGTCCTTGACGGGGATCATGCGAGGAGCCACTTCCCCCTTGCGCGCGGGGGGCGAGCATACCCGCAGACTATCCGCCCGCCCCGGCGGCGAGGGCCGCCAAGCTGGGACCAGCGCCAAAAAGGTGGATGTCCTGAGGCGGCGGGGATGCTCTAGACCCCACGATCCCACTTATAACTTACAAGTTATAACCCGGTTTTGGGCTTTGGGACATGGCCCCGCGATCCCTGCGCGCTATCCGCTCGCGGCGAGCGGTCCGACCCCCGGGCGCGGCTGAGGTACGTGCTGGTCGGCATGGTAGGAGGAGCGCACGAGCGGGCCGGCGGCGACATGGTCGAAGCCGAGTGCATAGGCGGCCTCTTCGAGAGCCGTGAACTCGTCGGGATGCCAGTAGCGCACGATCGGTAGGTGGCGCTCGGACGGGCGCAGGTACTGCCCGACCGTGAGCACCTGGACGTCGTGTTCGCGCAACACCTCAAACGTCGCGACCATCTCCTCGTGGGTCTCACCCAGGCCCACCATCAATCCAGACTTCGTGACGACCTCGCCTTCGCCCATTTCCGCTGCGCTGCGCAATACACGGCATGAGCGCAGGAACTCCGAGCCGCGGCGTGCGATCGGGTATAGGCGCGGGACGACCTCGACGTTGTGGTTGAACACGTCGGGGCGCTCGGCGATGACGCGCGCGAGCGGCATCTCCTGGCCTTGGAAGTCGGGCGTCAGCACCTCGATCTGGCAGTCCGGCGCCTGCTTTCGCACCTGGCGGATGACCCCGACAAAAGCGGAGGCGCCCTTGTCGGGCAGGTCGTCGCGGTCGACGGAGGTGACGACGGCGTGGCGCAAGCCCATGCGCGCGATCGAGCGCGCGACGCGCGCCGGCTCCAGCGGATCGTTCCATGTGGGCTTGCCGGTCTTGACGTTGCAGAAGCCGCAGCGACGTGTGCAGGTGTCGCCGAGGATCATGAAGGTGGCAGTGCCCCGCTCCCAGCACTCCCCCACGTTCGGGCAGGCAGCCTCTTGGCAGACGGTGTGCAGGTTCTCCTCTTTGATCAGCTTCGACAGCTCGCGGTAGCGCGTGCCGCCGGCGGCCGGGACTTTGAACCATGGCGGCTTGCGCTCGCGCAGCGGTCGCACGTCGGAGCCGAGCACTCGCAATACGTCCATGCCGCCAGGGTTGGCACGGGAGCGGGTGGAGTGCTCGCGCGCGGCGTCGGTGCCCGGGAGGCTGGTCGATGGGCTGCTCACACGCTCACCAAGGGAGGGCCCACGGCGCGCGCGCTACCGGTGGGACCCGCAGACTGCACGCTACCGGTGGGACCCGCAGACTGCACGCCACCGCTGGGACTCGAGGACTGCACGCCACTGCTGGGACCCACGGATCGCGGGCCACGGATGTCCTCGGGTGCGACGAAGAGCGGTTGGTGTCCGTGCGCTGTGCAAAAGCACTGTGCGACAAGCTCTGAGAACGCGTCGAGCCCTCCCTCTGGCTCGTGACCGAGCTCCCGTGTCATGGAGGTCATCGTCACCCCCGCCAGGCCACAGGGAACGATCCAGGTGAACGGGGTGAGGTCGTTGGTGACGTTCACGGCAAACCCATGTGTGGACACGCCGCGCGAGACGTGCACGCCGATCGAGGCGATCTTGCGATCGGCAACCCACACGCCGGTGTAGTCGATGCCCTCGTCGCAGCGTGAGCGCGCTTCGATGCCGTACTCGGCAAGCGCGGCCACGATCGCCGCCTCCATCTTGCGCAGGTGGGCACCGATGTCGACTACGCGCATTATCGGGTAGCCGACGAGCTGGCCGGGGGCGTGGTAGGTGACCTTGCCGCCGCGGTCGGTGGGCACGATCTCGATGCCGTGCGCATGGTAGAAGTCCTCGCCGAGCGACAGCTCGTTGTCGGCGGCGCGGCGACCGCGGGTGTAGACGGGCGGGTGCTCTAGCAGCAGCAGCATGTCGGGCTGCTCGTCGGCCTGACGCTGGGCTTGAACTTCGGCCTGGATCGCGAGCGCGTCGCGGTAGGGGATCGTGCCGAGTTGGGACACCAGCAACTCACTCAAGGGAGATGCGCTGTGTGTCGGGCGTACGCCTGCCATGTGCTCCTTCAGCCTAGCTGCCTACAGCGTCAGCGCCGCGGGCTCTTCCAGCAGCTCGCGGATGCGAGCGAGAAACAGCGCCGCATCGGCCCCATAGAGAATGCGGTGATCGCACGCGAGCGTGACGCTCATCGTCTGTCGCGCGACGAGCTTCTTCTTGCGGACGATCGCGCGCGGGGCGACGGCGCCCACCGCCAAGATCGCCGCCTGTGGCGGGTTGACGATCGCTGTGAAGCTTTTGATTCCGTACATCCCCAAATTGGACACGGTGAACGTGCCGCCGCTGAGCTCGGGCGGAGTGATCGAGCCGTCGCGCACCCGCCCGGCTAGCACGCGTGTCTCGCGGGCGATCTCGCCGAGTGCCTTAGTGTCCGCGTCGAAGACGGTTGGCACTACCAACGCGCCGCTTGTCGGATCCCCTGCGCCGGCCGCGACCGCCAGGCCGACATTGACGCGCGCGTGCAGCTCGAAGCGCCCGTCGCGATAGCTGCCGTTGGCGCGCGGGTGGTCGCGCAGAGCGAGTGCACAAGCCTTGACGATCATGTCGTTGTAGGTTGGCGCGACATTTCTGTCTCGTCCGTCGCCGGTGGGCACGGCAGCCTTGTCCCGTCCGTCACCGGTGGGCACGGCAGCTTTGTCCCTCCCGTCGCCGGTACGCGACAGGCGCTTCAGCTCGGCTCGCAGTGCCACACAGCGCTCCATGTCGATGTCGGCCGTCAGCGTGAAGTCGGGGATCGTCGCCTTGGACTCGGCCATGCGCCGCGCGATCGTGCGCTGCGTGCGCGATAGCTCTACGGTGGTTGTCTCGCCCTTAGCGCTCGCTACGTCTTCGACCGACGGACGCTCCGGCTCAGACGGATACGAGGGGGGCGAGGCGCCGGCGGACGGTTCGACGGCCGCTGGGGCTACGGGAGCAACCGGGCTCGAACCCTCGACCTCGACCTCGACATCGGCCTTGACGATGCGCCCACCTGGCCCGCTACCGGTGAGCCCGCCGAGATCGACTCCGGTCTCTCTCGCGATGCGCCTGGCGAGTGGGGATGCCTTGACGCGCTCTTCGCTGTGGGGAGGCGGAGACGGTGGTTCGACTATCGCCGACTCCTGCTCGGCGTTTAAGACAGCCGGTGACCGCTCGGTCTCCGGTGGCTGGTGGGTCTCCGCGGACGGCATGGCTTGCCCATTCGGTGTGTCCGGCCTCGGTGACTCATGCTCTGCGCTGGCGGATCCATGCTCTGCGCTAGCGGATCCATTGTGCGGCGTGGCTGCGTCGTTGATCTCTTCCCCAACCCGCGCGATCGGCGCTCCCACGGCCAGTGTGTCGCCCTCTTGCGCGATCGTCTGCAACATCCCCTCGCTGTCTGACTCGTAGGTCATCGCGGCCTTGTCGGTCTCGATCTCGACCAGCTCCTCGCCACGCGCCACGTGCTCGCCGTCGTGCTTGAGCCAGCGCAGAATCGTGCCCTCCTCCATCGTGTCCGACAGGCGCGGCATCACGATCTCGCTCATCGCGATGCCTGTCTGATCTCGGTCTCGAGGCCCGTCTCCTGCATCGCTCCCTGGACCGCACCGGGCGCGTTTGTCTCTGCCTCTCGTTGCCCGTCGCCTGCCACGGGGCTGCCCGCAGGCGTTTGGCCAGGGTTGTGCCCGATTGCCTGCCTGGGGTCATGTCCGATCGCCTGTGTGGGGTCGTACCCGAGAACGCTGAGCGCGGCTCGCACGATCTGCGGCTCGTGCGGGAACGCGCTTTCCTCGAGCGGCTTGGAATAAGGCATCGGCACATCCGCTCCGCTAACGCGCATCACCGGCGCGTCAAGATCGTCGAATGCCTGTTCTGAGATCAGCGCCGCGAGGTTGGCGCCGACGCCGCCGTGCGGCCAGCCCTCCTCCACGATCACGCAGCGGTTGGTCTTGGCCACTGATTCCAGGATCGTGTCGAGATCGAGCGGACGCAGCGTGCGCGGGTCAATCACTTCGGCCTCGACGCCGTGCTCGGTAGACAACAGGTTGGCTGCTCGCTCAGCGGTAACCGCCATGCGCGAGACGCCTACGATCGTGACGTCTGCACCCGAGCGCACGATACGCGCGCGACCGAAGACGAGCGGCTGCTCATCCTGCTCGTCCACCTCGCCACGCACGCCATATAGGGACTCGTGCTCGATGAAGATCACTGGGTTCTCGTCGCGAATCGCTGTCTTCAGCAGGCCGCGTGCGTCGGCGGCAGTCGAAGGCACGGCGACGAGCAGGCCCGGTACTTGCAGGAACATCGCCTCGAAGCTGTGCGAGTGGGTTGGGCCCAGCTGGTGGCCGGCGCCCTGCGGCATCCTCACGACGAGCGGCACACGCACCTGGCCGCCGAACATGTAGTGGATGTGCGCGGCGTGGTTGACGATCTGGTCGAACGCGAGCAGGGCGAAGTTGACCGTCATCAGCTCCACCACAGGGCGCAGCCCGACCATCGCGGCGCCGACACCCATACCCACGATCGTGTTCTCGGAGATTGGGGTGTCGCGCACGCGCCGCTCGCCGAACTCCTCGAGCAGGCCGGAGGTCACCTTGAAGGCGCCGCCGAAGACGCCGATGTCCTCGCCGAGCAAGACGACGTCCTCGTCGCGCTGCATCTCCTCGCGTAGCGCCAGTTTCAAGGCGTCGCGATAGCGCATCTCGGTCATCGGCAAACCCCCAGGCGTGCCGGCCCGTGAGTCTTCCGCGGGGACGTGCATCTCGCTTCTGCGCGTGTGCGGGGTATGCGTGCGCGGGTTGCGTGCGTGCGCGTGCGCTGTGTGCGGAGTCGGTGCTTCACAGGACCACCTGCGGCGACCAGTGGTAGTGGCCATGGGCCTGCTCGTCAAGTACATATACGTCCTCGTAAAGCATGTCCGGGTCGGGGAACGGCGAGGACTCGGCGAACTCGACCGCCTCGTCCACCTGCTGCACGGCATCGCGCTCGATCTGCTCGCGCTGCTCTGTCGTGAGTGCACCTTGGCGCTCCAGCAGATCGCTGAACGCCGGGATCGGGTCGCGCTCGCGCCACTGGGCCACCTCCTCCTTGCTGCGGTAGTCCTCGGGGTCTGCCATCGAGTGGCCGCGGAAGCGGTAGGTGACGGCCTCGATCAGCAGTGGCCGGCGCTCCTCGCGCACACGTGTCAGCGCCTCGGAGACGACGCGATGGGTATCGAGGATGTCCATCCCGTCGCAACGCATGCCTGGAACGCCAAGCGACTCGCCCTTGCGTTGCAGGTCGGTTACGGCCGAGTGGCGGCTGAGCGACGTGCCCATGCCGAACTGGTTGTTGACGACCATGAACACGATCGGCAGGCGCCACAGCGCGGCGAGGTTCAGGGTCTCGCCGAAGGTGCCCTGGTTGGAGGCGCCGTCGCCAAAGGTGCACAGGGTCACCTCGTCAGAGTCGCGCTGATCGCACGCGAGCGCGATGCCGGCGGCGATTGGCAGGTTGCCGCCGACGATCCCGTAGCCACCCATGAAGCGGCGCTGGGCGTCGAACATGTGCATCGAGCCGCCGTGTCCTTTGCTGCAGCCGTCGCGCTTGCCGAACAGCTCGGCCATGACGTTCTTCGGCGGCGTGCCACGCGCGAGCGCGTCTCCGTGAGAGCGGTAGGTCGAGACCAGGTAGTCACTGTCGCGTAGCGCCTGCTCGCTGCCGACGATCGTGGCCTCCTCGCCGATCGACAGATGCAGGAAGCCCCCGATCTTGGCGCGTGCGTACATCTCGCCCGCTCGCTCCTCGAAGCGACGGATGAGCACCATTGCGGCCAGCCACTCACGCGCGGTCGCGGGCTCCGGTAGGTTGGCGCCGGAAGAGTCAGCACCCCATCCGTTGGGGCGGCCTAGTGACATGTCCTCATGGGCCGTCCCGAGACGCTCAGTCCTTGGGAAGCGCAGACAGGCTGCCCATCAGTGGTGCAGGCAGGAAGGGAGCAGGCAGGAAGGGACGCTCTTATCACGCTTCCACGGTACTCCAGCGCGCGAGGAAGTCCTCGCGATCCATCCTGCCAAGGTCCTCGCGGACTTCGCTAGCACGGCGCGAAGCCGTGTGGGGCGGGCAGTCCCAGAAGAAGACGACCTCGCCGCCGTCGATCTCGACTACCTCGATGTGGTCGATGCGGTCCGGGCTGGCCAGGAATGCGGGAGCGAGCCCGCCGCGACGCACGATTAGGCGGAAGCAGCGGCTGGCTCTCATGGCGTGCGCCTCGTCGCGGCCTCGACGGCGATGCCGGCGGCTATCACTGTCGCGTCGGGCGTCTCGCGATTGTGCTCGGAGAGCTCGTCATCGTCATGGTCCTGGTCGCACTTGCGCGCGTACGTCGCTGCCTCCTCCAAGGAACGCTCGCCGTGGAACACACGGTCCCCGACGCGCACTGCTGGGACATCGCTGACGCCGATCGTGGCGGCTGTGACCGTGGCGGCCGACAGCTGCTCACCGACAGAGCGCAGCCCAGCTCCCTTCAACACGGCGGACGGGTGCATCTCGCAGGCTGCAGCCGCGATCAAGACATTGTCTGCATCGTCGAGTGGACGTGCGCCCGCGTAAGCCTGGCGGAACGCGGCCTGGGCGAAGGGGACGATCCGGCCGATCGACTTGGCATAGGTCGCGGCGCGCATCGCAAAGGCGCTGTCGAACGGGAACGGGTCGGGCCAGCGCAGCTCTTGTAGGTCAAGCTCGGTCGCGCGACGCTCGACCTCCAAGCGGAAGATGTCCTGCTCGTCGCGACAGCGAAACGCCGTAAACGACTCTGCGCCCGGCAGCTCGCGCGCGAGCACCGGCTGCCACTCGGTCGCGACAGGCATCGTGTGCAGAACACGCTCCGCGGCCAGGTAGGCGAGCGGACTGGCAAGGTCGAAGTAAAAAGCGGCGTGCGGCTGCGTTTGGCTGTCTGCTTTGGGCATCCAGTCCAGACTATCCGCCGAGCTGCTCGCGCGTGCACGCGCGAGACACCGCCTTTTCTGGACTCAGAACCGCCACAGAAGATCTTTCAAAATGCGCTGCGTATCCAACACCCCCTTTGCGTGGACCGGAGGGGTTAGGTTAGGTACCTAACCTTTACCTAAGCACTCAAACAAGGGGGGTGTTGAGTAGATCATTCAAAATGAGAGCCGCACGCCCCGACGTTTACGGTCCACGAACGTCCCTCGGCACGGCTCATTGTGATTAGCCGTGGATGAGCCAGCCGTCAGCGGCTCGCCCAGCCTCCATGACCGCCTCCGACAAAGTCGGGTGGCCATGGACGATGCGGGCCACCTCGGTGAAGCCGCCCTCCAGGGCGCGCACGTTCACCAGCTCTTGGATCAGCTCGGTGGCGCGCGAGCCCACTATGTGCCCACCAAGCAGCTCGCCGTACTTGGACTCGCCCACCAGCTTGACCAAGCCCGTGCGGTCGCCGTAGACCGTGCCGCCTCCTACCGCACCGTAAGGGACCTTGCCGACGACCACGTCATAGCCCTGTTCGCGAGCCTGCTCCTCGGTCAAGCCGAACGAGCCGACGTTTGGCGTGCAGAACGTGGCGCGCGGGATGTCGACGTAGGAGAGTGGATGGGTCGGCAGGCCGGCGGCGTCCTCGGCGGCGATGATGCCCTCGTCCGATGCCTTGTGGGCGAGCGCCGGGCCGTGCACGAGATCGCCGATCGCATAGATGCCCGGAATCGTGGTTCGCTGCGCGCCGTCGACGCGCACGAGGCCACGCTCGTCCAGCTCGACGCCGGCGTCCTTCAAGCCAAGCGCGTTCACGTCTGGGCCGCGGCCGGCGCAGATCACGAGATAGTCGACCTCGGCCGACTCCGAACCGTAGCCGAAGCTAACGCCGCCCTCACCGACGCTGACCCCCTCGACGGGAGTGCCCGTGTGGACCTCGATGCCCTGACGCTTAAGGCCGCGCTCGACCAGGCGTGAGATGTCGGCGTCCTCAGTTGGGAGTAGGCGGTCCAGAACCTCGAATAGCTTCACCTCGCTGCCCAGGCGCGCAAAGCCCGAGGCGATCTCGGCGCCTGAGGCGCCCGCTCCGACGACCGTCAGGCGTGCGGGCAGCTCTGGCAGCGCCCACGCCTCCTCGGTGCCGATCACGCCGCCGCCGAACTCGACCCCGGGGATCGAGCGCTTGACCGATCCGGTGGCGAGGATCACGGTGCTCGCGACGAGCTCTTGATCGCCAACGCGCACGTGCACTCCCTCGCTCGCGTTGCTGTTGCCGCCCCCGTTCTGGCGAGCAAGCGATGCCTCGCCCTCGATCATGTCTATGCCGTTCTTCTTGAACAGGCCAGCCACGCCTCCCGTGAGCGTGGAGACGACCTTCTCGCGACGGCTTTGCACTGCGCCGTAGTCCACTTCTACGCCGCTGACGTTCAGGCCGTAGTCGCCGGCCTCACGGATCTCCGAGAGCAGATCAGCCGAGCGCAGGACCGCCTTGGCCGGGATGCAGGCGTAGTTGAGGCAGCGTCCGCCGACCCTGTCCTTCTCGATCACGGCGGTCTTCTTGCCGAGCTGGGCGGCGCGGATCGCGGCTACGTAACCACCTGGGCCCGAGCCGATCACGATGCAGTCATAAGTCTCAGCCATGACGCCGCGAGCCTATCGCACGTCGGCCCGGCAAACCCGACGCTATGGCATCGACCCGTGCTCCACGAGTCGGCGCTGCGACGCGGCTCCCCTGGGGCCCTGGTTGACTGGGCCTACTCAGAGCGCCTTGTCCGTGCTTCGCTCACCCGCCTGAATCCGGCCCATCACTCGTACCAGCTTCCAGAACAGCCAGCCCGCAAGACAGATGCTGAGCAGACACACACCGGCTGCCAGCAGCGTCTCGGCCACGATCAAGGCCAGCGATGTGACGATGATCTGAAAGGCGAGCAGCGCCTCGAAGCCGAGCACCGCCCAGTAGCGGCGTTGGTACATGCCCCACGCCAACAGGAACAGTGCGCCGGCGAGGAACAGGCCGCCAGGTAGCGAGCCGCCATGGCGCGCGAGGTCGTGGACGGTGGCGACGCTTATGCAGATGCCAACGGCCAGTGCCGCTGCCACAGCGACAGCGACGAGCAACGGGGCGGGTCGCTCGTGCTCGCCGAGCGGTTGCAGCGCGTCGGGCGCGTCGGGCGCGTCGGCGTCGGGTACCTCGATTTCACGAATGCCCCCCGCGCGCGCGGGGGGCATCGCGCTTTTGCGAGTCTCCCCTAGCCCGCTCTCGTCTCCGCTGAGCTCGCTCCCGCCAGCCGCGACGGTGCTGTCGGACGATTCCACCTCGCTCTCGTCTCCGCTGAGCTGGCCCCCGCCAGCCGCGACGGTGCTGTCGGACGATTCCACCTCGCTCTCGTCTCCGCTGAGCTGGCCCCCGCCAGCCGCGACGGTGCTGTCGGACGACTTCACCTGCAACTCCTCGCTAGCGTCGTCCATTGCCGTTCAGCAACGGTCGCAGCTCGAGGGCGCCACGCAGCGTGAGCGCTGCCTGCTCTGGATCGCGCGCGTTGCAGATCGCCCGCAGCACACACACGCGGCCGGCGCCTGCATCGAGCACCGAGACGATGTTCTCGCTGTCGATGCCGCCGATCGCAAAGAAGGGGACATGCGCATGGGCGGAGGCGTAGCTGACGAGCTCTGGGCCGACCGGTGGGCGGCCCAGCTTGGTCGGGGTCGCGTGCACCGGGCCGACGCCGATGTAGTCGACGTGCGGGCTCCCCTCTGGCGTCAACGGCACGGCGGCGTCGATCTCACTCGGGGCGTGCGTGGACAGGCCGACGAGCATGTCCGGGCCTACGATCTTGCGGGCCTCAGCGACAGGCATGTCCTGTTGGCCGACGTGCACGCCGTCGGCTCGCACCATCGCGGCGATGTCTGGGCGGTCGTTGAGGATGAATAGGGCGCCGGCCGCGTCGCATGCATCGGCGGCGACGCTTGCGGCTTCGGCGAGGAACTCGTCCTCCAAGTGCTTCTCGCGCAGCTGCACCACATCGACGCCGCCCGAGATCGCCTCGGCTAGGAATTCGCTCAGGTCGCGATCGCCAGGCATGCAGTCGCATACGAGGTACAGGCGTGCGGCGGCCAGGCGCGCTCGGCGCTGCTCGCCATCGGGATCGGGCACGGGCCGCAGGTGGGCCATCGCACGCCAGTCTGACACCTGCGAGCGTATGTGCCGGTCAGATGCACGCGCGAACGGTGACGCACTTGGTCTTGCTTGTGTCGAGGCTGGCCGTCTTGGCTGCCATTGCCGTGTCCTCTGGCTCTCGCGCCGGCTGTGCGGGCAGGCGCCCTCTAGCATCAACCCATGAGCGCGAGTAACGCTTCCCCCGTCGATCTGGCGGTCCTCGGCGGCGGCATCATCGGGCTGTCGGTGGCCTGGCGTGCTCGTCTGGCCGGCATGTCGGTCTTGCTGTTGGAGCGCGATGAGCTTGGCGCTGGCGCTGGCGCGACGCACGTCGCGGCCGGGATGTTGGCCCCTGTCGCCGAGGTCGAGTTTGGTGAGGCGGGCCGGCGCGTGCTCGAGTTTGGCGTGCGCTCGGCCGCGATGTGGCCCGATTTCGCCGCGGAGCTCGAGCAAGCCTCGGGCATCGACGTGGGACTGCGTCGCACCGGCACGCTCGTCGTGGCGCGCGACGACGACGAGGCACGCGAGCTGGAGCGACAGCTTGCCTTCCGCGAGTCGCTTGGCCTGCGCGCCGTGCGCCTGCGTGCAAGCGAGGCGCGCGAGCGCGAGCCCGCGCTTGCCCCGACGGTGCGCCTGGCACTGGAAGCCCCCGACGACCACAGTGTCGACCCGCGTCGTGTGGTGGCCGCGCTGCGTCGTGCTTGCGAGCTGGAGGGCGTGCTGCTCGGTGAGCAGCGGCATGTGCACGGCCTGGAGCTGGACGCCGATGCCAAGCGTGTCATTGGGGTACGGGTGTCGCGGCAGTGGGCGGACGATGTGGGGGGGGCCGGCGATGCCGCTGGGGATGTTTTGGAGGATGGGGCGTGCGAATTGATCTACGCGCGCGATGTGGTGGTGGCCATGGGCGCCTGGAGCGGCGACTTGGCTGGGCTGCCGGAAGGTGCTGGCGTGCCCGTGCGCCCAGTCAAGGGTCAGATCATGCGCCTGCGCGATCCGGCTGGCCCGGGTCTTTTGCAGCGGGTTCTGCGCTTTGAGGGCGGCTATCTCGTCCCGCGCGGCGACGGTCGTTACGTGCTCGGCGCGACGATGGAGGAGCGCGGGTTCGAGCCTCAAGCGACGGCGGGAGGGGTATATGAGCTGTTGCACAACGCGCACGAGTTGGCGCCGGGTGTAAGCGAGCTGCGGATTGAGGAGCTAGGCGTGGGTTACCGTCCAGGCACGCCGGACAATGCCCCTGTGATCGGGCCTGGGGCGCTTGAGGGGTTGACCTGGGCGACGGGCCACCACCGCAACGGCATCCTGCTCGCCCCCCTGACCGCGGAGCTTGTGACTCGGTCGTTGCTTGGTAGCGAGACCAGGAACGAACCAATTTCCTCTTCATGATCTACCTCAACGGTAATCCGCACGATGGCGATGCCGAGCAGACCGTGGCAAGTCTGTTGCAAGCGCTCGAGCTCGAGCCCGATGCGCGCGGCATCGCGGTGGCGGTCGACGGCGAGGTCGTGCCGCGTGCGGGCTGGAGCAACTTCGCGATCCAGGACGGGGCACGCGTCGAGGTGCTGACCGCGATGCAGGGAGGATGATTGGGTCATGGCCACTGCCCAGACCGATACCCACCCGCTCACGATCGCCGGGCGCACGCTGCGCTCACGCCTGCTGCTCGGCACGGGTGGCTTCGCTTCGCTAGAGCTACTGGCCGAGTCGATCCGCGTCAGTGGCTCAGAGCTGGTGACTGTGGCTCTACGGCGGATCGATCCGGCGGCTAGGGGCTCGCTGCTCGACGTGCTCGAGCGCGAGGGCGTCGAGCTGCTGCCTAATACCGCGGGCTGCTTCACCGCGCGTGACGCTGTGTTGACCGCCAAGCTCGCACGCGAGGCGTTTGCGACCGACTGGATCAAGCTTGAGGTGATCGGCGACGAGGACACGTTGCTACCCGACGCCCCGGAGCTGCTGAAGGCGGCAGAGCTGCTGGTGGACGACGGCTTTGTTGTGCTCCCCTACACAACCGACGACCCCGTGTTGGCCCGGCGTCTTGTCGGCGTCGGCTGCGCCGCGGTGATGCCCCTGGGCGCACCGATCGGCAGCGGCATGGGCATCCGCAATCCTTACAACATCAGCTTGATTCGCGAAGCCGTTGACGTGCCGGTAGTACTCGACGCCGGTGTGGGCACCGCCTCAGATGCGACGCTCGCGATGGAGCTGGGCTGCGACGCGGTGATGGTGGCAAGCGCGGTCTCCCGCGCGCAGGATCCGGTGGCGATGGCGGCTGCGATGCGTAGCGCCGTGGATGCGGGACGGCTAGCTCGCGGGGCGGGGCGGATTCCCCGGCGCACGTACGCAACGGCATCGAGCCCGCAGGCGGGGATCGCGGAGCTCGATTCGCCGGCCTGAGCGGGTCCGGGTGTCAGCTCTCAAAATGACGATGCCCCGCGCGTGCGTGGGGCATCGGTACTTTCGCTTGCTTGGGTCTCGTCTTCTGGCTTGCTTGGGTCTGCTTGGGTCTCGTCTTCTGGCTTGCTTGGGTCTGCTTGGGTCTCGTCTTCTGGCTTGCTTGGGTCTGCTTGGGTCTCGTCTTCTGGCTTGCTGCTTGGGCTTGCTTGGGTCTGCTTGGGCCTCGCCTTCCGGCTTGCTTGGGTCTCGCCCTCGGGTCGGCTGTTGGTCCTCAAAAATATGAGGATGCCCCCGCGTGCGCGCGGGGGGCAGGACGTTTTTTCGCTTACTGGGCCTAGACCCCGGGCAGACGGTCCCGTGCTGTCGGCTCTCAAAATGACGATGTCACCGTGCGGGGGGCATAGTGCTTTTCGTTATTCCACGACCTCGATCGAGCCATTCATCGTGGTCGGGTAGGCCGTGCACTCGTAGTGGATCGTGCCGGGCTTGTCCAGCTTCAGCTCAAACGTCCCGCCTTCGGGGGCGAGGTCGCCCGAGTCGAACGTGTACGGCCCGCCCTCGCTCTTGACGTTGCACTTTTCCGTGTTGTTGTTGATCCACTTGAGCGTGCTACCAACCTTGGCCTTGAGCGTGTCAGGTTCGATCGCGAATTCCCGGTAGGTGATCGTGACGACGCCGCTCTGCACGGGTGAGCTCGCCGGCGGGCTTGCATAGTTGATCTTGCCGGGCACCGTCAAACCGCCTTTAGCGGCAGCGCTTGTCGAGCTTGTCGTGGCGGTGGTCGTCGTGCGCGTCCCTTTCGATTCGCTCGACCCGCATCCAGCCGTGCTGGCAAGCACAGTGCAGGCAAGCACAACCGGCACACATCTCAGTCCCCTCTTCATCGACATCCTTTCTCAGCTTGTCCAGTCGCCAGCCTAGCCGAGCGGCGGACCGCCGTGGGCTGGAACTGCGCCTAGACTGATCGCTCCGATGCAGCCTCATCATTTCCTAACTGGTGCCGAGCTCGGTGCGGCCGAGCTCGACGCGTTGCTGGATCGTGCGCTCGAGCTGAAGGCGGCCCCGCTGTCCTCGCGCGCGCTGGCCGGTCGCGGTGTCGCCTTGATCTTCGAGAAGCCGTCGACCCGCACGCGTGTCTCCTTCGAGATGGGTGTGCACGAGCTGGGCGGCCACGCGATCGTGCTGCGCTCCGGCGAGATGCAGCTCTCGCGCGGCGAGTCGCCCCGCGACACGGCATTGGTGCTCTCCCGCCAAGTGGCGGCGATCGCCATCCGCACAGGGCCGGATGCGCTGGTGGAAGAGCTTGCGCAATACGCTTCGGTTCCCGTGATCAACATGCTCACGGCTCTGCATCACCCATGTCAGGCGCTGGCCGACCTGATGACGGTGCGTGAGAGCTTCGGCAGCCTCAGGGGCTTGCGCATCGCCTACGTCGGCGACGGCACCAACGTGGCTCGCTCGCTCGCGATCCTGGGCACGACGGCTGGCATGGACGTGGCGATCGCTTCGCCACCGGGCTACGCGCTCGAAGATTCGCTGGGGCTGCCTGCGGGCGCCGAGGGCTCGCTGACCCTTTATCAGGACCCTTATGAGGCTGCCAGCGGTGCGCATGCGCTTTACACCGACGTGTGGGTGAGCATGGGCGACGAGGACACAGCCGATCATCGGCGCGCGGCGTTGGCGCCGTACCGGATCGACGACGCGCTGCTGGACGCGGCCGATCCGGCCGCGATCGCGCTGCACTGCCTGCCGGCACATCCGGGCGAGGAGATCACCGCCGAGGTGCTCTACGGCTCGCGTCAGCGAATCTGGGATCAGGCCGAGAACCGCCGGCACGCGCAGAAGGCGCTGCTGGAGCTTTTGCTCGAGTCACCGTCGCTATGAGCGCGGCGGCCGCGCGCGAGCGCCAGGCATGAGCGCGACTCCCCCAGCGGATGGCGCGGCTCCTCGAGTGGAGGAGGCTCCTCGAGCGGATGGCGCGGCTCCTCGAGTGGAGGAGGCTCCTCGAGCGGATGGCGCGGCTCCTCGAGTGGAGGAGGCTCCTCGAGCGGATGGCGCGGCTCCTCGAGTGGAGGAGGCTCCTCGAGCGGAGGACGTGGCTCCTCGAGTGGTGGACGTGGCTCCCCGAACGGACGGCGCGACCTTGGGCGCAGGCGGCGCGACTTCCCAAGTGGGCGCCAAGCTTGCTACCAACGGCCTCGACGCGCACTTGCCTGCTGTCGGTGGCTCGCAAGCCTCGTTCAAGCGCCCCGAGCGGGGCGAGGAGATCGAGCTTCAGATCGACTCGCTCGCTCACGGAGGCGAGGGTGTCGGGCGACTCACCCTTCCGGGCACCCCCCATGAGGGGGGACAGGCAGGCGGCGACGGCGGCTACGTCGTGTTCGTCTCCGGCGCTCTCCCCGGCGATCGCGTCCGAGCTGTCGTCGTCAAGCGCAAGCGCAGCTATGCGCACGCGCGCATGGTCGAGGTCTTGCAGGAGAGCCCCGATCGGATCGCGCCTACCGCTGATCACCCGGGCGTTGCCTGGCAGGTCATGTCATACGAGCGCCAATTGCAGATCAAGCAAGAACAGGTTGACGATGCCCTGCGGCGCATCGGCAGGCTCGACGGGTTCGAGCTGGAGGAGATTGTGGGTGCGCTATCGCAATGGCGCTATCGCAACAAGCTTGAGTATTCATGGGGTACCGGTGATTATTTCGGTACCGAAGCACCCCAACCAGTGTCAGAAAATGCTGGGGAATCCGGGACAGAGGTTTTGGTGTGTGGCTTCCACGCCCCCGGCGGCTGGAAGCGAGTAGATTCGATCGAGGATTGCCTGCTGGCCTCAGAGCTTGGCAACAAGGCACGAGAGGTTGCGCTCGACTGGGCACGCTCCCAGGGCCTGCGCGCCTGGGATCGTCGTCGCGAGAGCATCGACTCGCCGGTACCGCTGCTGCGCAACCTTGTCGTGCGCGAAGGGCGTCGCAGCGGCAAGCTGCAGATCCGCCTGGTCAGCACCGACGGCGAGCTGGAGGTCGGCTTGCTTGCGGCCGCGCTCGTCGCCGAGCTCGGAGAGGAGGCGCTCAGCGGCGTGCTGTGGACGCGCTCCTCCTCGCTCGCGGAGACGACGATGGGCGGCGAGACCGAGCTCGTCTGGGGTGATGCCGAGCTGCCCGAGCGCCTGGGCGAGCTCGACCTGCGGATCTCCTCGGAAGCGTTCTTTCAGACCAACACCGAGATGGCCGAGGTGCTGTACGGGATCGTCACCAAGTACGCGGCACTGGAGGGCTGGGAGCGCGTATATGACCTCTACTGTGGGATCGGCACGATCGCGCTCACGCTCGCCCCGCGCGCCGGCGAGCTGTGGGGGATCGAGATAATCGAGCAGGCCGTCGCCGACGCGATCGCCGCAGCCAAGCGCAACGACGTGACCAATGTCCACTTCTTCGCCGGCGACGCACGCCTGGCGTTGCCTGAGCTGATCGAGCGCGCCGGAAGGCCGGACGTCGTAGTCGTTGACCCGCCGCGCGCCGGCCTCTCGCAGAAGGTGGTGCGCCGCATAATCGAAGCTTCGCCCAAGCGCATCGTCTACGTCTCCTGCAACCCGACGACGCTGGCCCCAAATGCCGCCCAGCTCGTCGAGGCGGGTTGGCGCTTGGTGAAGGTGCGCCCGGTGGACATGTTCCCGCAGACCCCACACATCGAGTGCGTGGCGTTGCTCGAGCGGGCGTAGGACGGAGATGGTCGAGCGGGCGTAGGACGGAGATGGTCGAGCGGGCGTAGGACGGAGATGGTCGAGCGGGCGTAGGACGGAGATGGTCGAGCGGGCGTAGGACGGAGATGGTCGAGCGGGCGTAGGACGGAGATGGTCGAGCGGGCGTAGGACGGAGATGCTCGAGCGGGCGTAGGACGGAGATGCTCGAGCGGGCGTAGGACGGAGATGGTCGAGCGGGCGTAGGACGGAGATGGTCGAGCGGGCGTAGGACGGAGATGGTCGAGCGGGCGTAGGACGGAGATGGTCGAGCGGGCGTAGGACGGAGATGGTCAAGCGCGCGTAAGACGAAGAGTCGAGAGAGAGAGAGAGAGAGAGAGCACGCGCGGGACGAGACGGTCGAGCGCTCGGGACGAGGAGGCCGTCGAGCGAAGGTAGCACCGCGCGATTGGGTCAAGCCTGGCCTATTAAACGAGGGTCTTCGTGCGCTCTAGGCGCGCTAGGCTTTCGCGCATGCAAGTCGATCTCCAGTTGCGCCAGGGATTAACGGGGGACATCCAACGCTTGAAGACAGTGTTGGCGCAGGCTTTCTTCGACGATCCCGTCTTCGGCTGGCTGATGCCCGAGGACAGCAAGCGCCTGACACGCTTGCGTCACTACTTTGGGATCGAGCTGCGTCACTTCGCGTTGCCGCACGGACGTGTCTGGACGACAAATGATCTCACCGGCGCCGCGCTGACCCTGCCGCCCCGTAAGTGGCGTGTGCCACCGCGTACCACCCTGTTGCACGGCAGTGCCTTCGGGGTTCGCCTGCCCAGGGCGGCAAGGATGGGAGCCACGATGGAGTGGCGCCACGCGCGCGAGCTCCATGGCCCGCACTATTACGTTCGTGACATCGGCGTGCACCCGGACATGCAGGGCAGGGGTCTCGGCAGCGCCTTGATGCGCCCCACGCTAGATCGCTGCGACCGCGAGGGCGTGCGGGCCTACATCGAGGCGTCCAGCGAGGGCAGCGCCGCGCTGTACGAGCGTCTCGGCTTCCGACACGTCAAAGAGCTGCGAGTCGGTGGAAGCCCGCCGTTGTGGCTGATGATTCGTCCGCCCAGTGACACGCAGGCTGCGTCGTGATCTGGCGCTGCCAGACGGCACGGGACCGTGGAGAGTCTTATAGGGCCCGTTTCAGCAGGCACCCGTTTCAGCAGGCATCGGTTGCGGCCTTGACCAAGCGGTAGGGTTCGCGCCGCATGCGCGCAGCGACGATTCGCGATGGAGAGATCCTCGTCGAGGAGCACCCCGACCCGGAGCCGGGTACCGGTGAGGTGCTCGTGCGCGTGCGCGCGGCTGGGCTCAACGGAGCCGACATGATGCAGCGGCGCGGCCTGTATCCGGCGCCTCCAGGCTCGCCGCAGGACATCCCGGGCATGGAGCTGGCTGGCGAGGTGCAGGCGCTCGGCCCAAGCGCGGCTCCGCGCTTTGCGGTTGGGGATCGTGTGATGGCGATCGTCGGCGGTGGCGGCCAGGCTGAGCTGGCGGTCGTTCACGAACGTCAACTGATGCCGGTGCCGGGCGCGCTGGATTGGCCCGCGGCCGGTGGCTTGCCAGAGACGTTCACGACCGCCCACGACGCGCTCTTCACCCAGGCCGGTTTGCGCCCGGGAGAGCGCTTGCTCGTGCACGGTGGCGCCGGTGGCGTCGGCACGTCCGCGATCCAGCTCGCAAAAGCCACGGGCGCACGCGTCACGGCGACCGTGCGCCGCGCCGAGTCGCGCGCAGCGGTGGCCGCACTGGGCGCCGAGGTCATCGCGCCTGAGGACTTTGCCGAGCACGGCCCGTTCGATGTGATCCTCGAGCTTGTCGGCGCGCCGAACCTGGCAGAGAACATGAAGGCGCTCGCCACCGGCGGGCGCATCTGCGTGATCGGCGTCTCGGCGGGCGTCAAGGCCGAGCTGAACCTGCTCGCGCTGATGGGCAAGCGCGCTCGTATCCACGGTTCCACTTTGCGCGCACGCTCGTTGGAGGAGAAGGCTCTTGCCGCTCGCCGTTTGGAGCGAGAAGCGCTGCCCTTGTTCGAAGCGAACGAGGCGCCCGGCGTTTCGAAGCCGGCGGGCGACACCTCGAAACCGGTGTTGTTCGTCCCTATCGCAGAGACTTTCCCGCTGGAAGATGTAGCGGCCGCGTACGATCATTTCGCCGCGGGCGGCAAGCTCGGCAAGATCGTCGTCACGCTCTGACCGTCTTATTCAAGCGCTCGCGGCGGTCCGAGGCGGTTGAGGTCTTCGAGATCCTGTGGCCGGCCGGCAGCTTGCTTCATCGCACGTAGGTGTTCAAGGCTACAAACATGTATCGGAACACCTTCGAGATCCCCCTTCAGCGATTGTTGACTCAGCTCGAAATAAAGATCGTCTGACTCTATCCCGCTGGTCCATTGCATGATGTCGAGGTCGCCCAGGTCAGTCGTCAGACGAAAATTTCCACCTTGGAGCAGATCATCTATACGGGTCGCTGACATAGCTAGCTCTGATGGATCGAAGTCGCCGGCGTCGGCGTCGGCGGCATTCACAGCGAGTAGCGCGTCTACGAGACGTTCGAGATTCTCGCGGGATGGCTTGGGTACAACGTCAAGGTCCTTCGAGGGACGCACATGGCCGTGAGCGACGACGGCAAAGCCACCGATGATTATGTGCTCTACCCCCTGCTTGCTGAGATGCCTCAGGAGCGGTACAGGGTCAAGCGCGTTGGGCATCCCTGAACGCCTCCGCGAGGCGGTTGGCGAAGCGAGTCAGAGCAACACCCTCTTCGAGATTTGCACTGACACCGCGCTCACTGTCCCGAGCTACCCTAGCCTGGGCGACACGCTCATTACGAGCAGTCTCCTCTGGCGTCCACGGGCCTTTCGGTCTTGGATTTGGGCTGGCTGCCATGGTCGAATTGTAGCCACGTCCCTCGGCTGAAAGCCCAGGCTGTAACGACTTGGAGCGGCGCCGTCGAGGCGAGTTCTCCGGGCTATCTAATACGGCGGCTGTGCCGCGTGCCACTCCCCGAGCGCTCTGAACGCGCCCCAGAACGCACGCTTGGAGTCCTGCTCGTCGAGCGATTCGTCGATGTTCGGCACGTACAGCGCGTCGGTTGTAGAGGTGAGCTGCTGAATCTCGCCCATGCGTGGCTCGAGCGGCCGCGCGAGCGGGATATCCAATTCGTTTAGTGCCGCCAATGCCTCTGACCCCATGACCACGACGATCCGCGGTTGCACGATCGCGATCTCCGCAACGACGCGCGCGACACACTCCGGGTCTGCCATCGATGCATCAGCCAGCGGACACTTGACGCACAACGTTCCATAAACGGCCAACGGGTCGATTGACAGCCGCTTGAAGGACTTCATCAGCGCGCCGCCCGAGCGTCCGTAGAAGGCAACGCCCTCCTCGATCTCGGAGGGCAGCGGTGCATGCTTGAGCAGCATGATGTCCGCCTGCGGGTGCCCAGAGCCGAGCACCGGCATCAGCTGCCCACGCGGGCAGTGTGGGCAGCTTTGTAGCTCGCGCGTCAGTGCATTTAGCTCCCTGATTGCCCGCTCAAGGTACTTCTCGCGGATCTCGTCATCTGTAGCGGGCATCGACGCGGAAGGATTAGACGGCGGTCCGTGTTGTCCTTGCGCGTGCATTGCTACTTGCGCCGCGCTCGCCCGCTCATTTCCTGCCTATGAGCCCTCATGTTCTGTCCTGAGCGGTCACGTCGCGCCTCCTCTGCCCCGCGTGGCCCGACGCACGCGCCGATCGCGGCTGGCTCGCCTGGCGGGCGCCGGGGTTGCCTTCGTCTGCAGGAACTTCAACGCCTGCACGTAGATGAGGCTCGAGGGCTTTGTTGTTATCTCCGCGTCGCGCAACGATTGCAAGAACTCCTGCGGCCCGTCGAAGTCGCGCATTCGTATGCGCACCGACCCAAGACCTTGAGCCACATGCGAATCTGAACCGGCCCCAGCGACGATCCGGTACTTGGCGGCGAAGCGGACCGCCTCCTCGTTGAAGGCGCCGATCGCCACACGCGGATTGAAGACCTCGATCGCGTCGATCTCGTCGAGGATCTCGGGTAGGTGCTCGTAGTCGGGTACCGCATGCATGCGGTCGAAGGGATGCGGCACGTACACGAGCCCGCCTTGGCGCTTGATCTCGGCAACCGTCTCGGCCATGGTCAACCCACGGGGAATCTTCTCCTCAATGAACAGCCCGATCACCTCCCCTTGCTCGGCGGTCTTGACCTCCTCGCCCACGATCACCTTCAGGGGTGGGTGGGCATTGGATTCGTTGGCCTTCTCGCGTGCCTCCAACGCCCCCGAGATCTCGTTGTGGTCGGTGACGGCGATCGCTCCGAGACCGACCTCTTTGGCTGTCGCCAAGAGCACCTCGACCGGTGTTTCGCAGTCGCCGGAGTGGTCGGTGTGCATGTGCAAATCCACGTCGATGAGCCGGCGCCGCGCCAGGCGCCGGCGCAGGACCGGGTCGCCGCCCGGGTCGTGACGACGGGCGGCCAGCTCGCGATAGATCGACTCCACGTTCGTGACCAGACCAGCCAGTTCATCGTGCGGGAACGCCCCTTCATCCACATCATCCTCAGCCTCGATCGAGCCGTCGGCAATGATTCGATAGTCGGCCGGGAAATAGCGCCCCATAAGGTCGGCGGTGTCTCTGCGACTCGCGATGCGCGCATCCAGACGCCCGAAGAAGCTCTCCACGAAGCGGCGCGCAACCGTCGTCGACAGGAGCCGCTCGGTGGGCGCGTGAAACGAGCCCACGTTCAGCGCACGCGAGTAGCGCAAGGCGGCGCTAGAAGCGCTGGGTGCAAACGGCTCGTGCACGTGCACGAAGTCGAGCGGCATCCTGCCCAGCAGTTCCTCCAGGGTGCGCGCCACGTCGACCGGCAGCGCGCGTGGACGGCGCCCCGAGGAGCTGGGAACGTCCAGGACCTCGCCGATCGCGAGCACGTGCGGCTCGCCTTTGTCCGTGTTGTGCAGCAGGCTCTCCGGTTTCGACTTCGCGGCCCGCAGTTCGCGGCGCGACTCGCGTACCCGCTCAGGGGAGCGCGAGGGTGCGAGAATGAGCAGCTTGTGGCCGCGCTCGGAAAGCTCTCGGGCGAGACGCGCTATCTGCGCATTGACTTCGTTGTCCTGAGCCTCCCAGGGATAGGGCGTGACCTGAGCGATCGAGAACGTTGGTGGGGCGCTCACCCCACCATTATGCTCGCCTCCCAGGGCTTCCATGTCCGCCCGCTATGGACGAGCATGGACCGACGTCAAGACTTGGCAGCGGCCTTCCGCGCAGCGGAAGCCTTGCGTGTCGCGACGGCGATACGCGGAGCGGTAGCCGTACGCGACGCGGCGGCCTTGGGAGGCGCGGTGCGCCCCTTCGGCCTTGTGGCTGCTCGCCGCGTGTGCTTGGCGATGAACTTCTCGGTCTCCTCGCGCGCCAGGTTGTCCGGCCTTTGGTTGTGCGGGCTCTTCATCAGATAGCTCGACGGTCCGTCCAGCTGGCCACCGATGCCGTTGTTCAAAGCAAGCTTGCAGCAACGCACCGCGTCGATCACGATGCCGGCGGAGTTGGGCGAGTCCCACACCTCGAGCTTCATCTCGACGGTCAGGGGCACGTCGCCAAAGGCCTGCCCCTCGACGCGGATGTGTGCCCACTTGCGGTCGGTCAGCCACGGCACATAATCGGAGGGTCCGATGTACACGTCCTCGGCGGGCAGCTGCTCGTCCATGATCGAGGTGACCGCGTTGGTCTTGGAGATCTTCTTCGACTCCAAACGCTCGCGCTCGAGCATGTTGTAGAAGTCCATGTTGCCGCCCACATTCAGCTGAGAGGTGCGCAGCATCTTCACGCCGCGGTCCGCAAACAGGCGCGCAAGCGTGCGGTGCACGATCGTCGCCCCGACCTGCGACTTGATGTCATCGCCGACGATCGGCAGTTTCGCCTTCTTGAAGCGCTTGTCCCAGTAGTCCTCGCGCGCGATGAACACGGGGATGCAGTTCACGAAGCCACAGCCGGCCTCCAGGATTTGCTCGACGTACCACTTGGTTGCATCCTCGCTGCCGACGGGCAGGTAGGACACGACCACGTCGGTGTGGGTCTCCTTGAGGATGCTGACGATGTCGGCGGTCTCGCCGGGAGCCTTTTTGATCTTCTGCTTGAGGTACTTGCCTAGACCGTCGTGGGTCATGCCGCGGTATACCGGCACGCCAAGCTTCTTGGGCACCTTGGCGAACTTCATCGTGTTGTTCTGTCCAGCCCAGATCGCCTGGCCAAGATCCTTACCAACCTTGGTGGCGTCGATGTCGAAGGCGGCCGTGAACTCGATGTCGCTGATGTGGTAACCGCCAAGATCCACGTGCATCAGCCCTGGCACGAGCTGGGTCGGGTCGGCGTCTTTGTAGTAGTGAACGCCTTGTACGAAGGCCGAGGCGCAGTTGCCGACGCCAATGATCGCCACACGCACCTTGTCCTGCTGGTAGCGCGCCTTGCCGTTTGTAGAGGCAGCCTGTGCCCCGCTATGGGGTACGCCGTTGCTCTGTTGAATGCTCATCTGGTTGCTCAGTCCTTTGTGGAGGTCGGGGGAGACTACCCCGGTAGGCGTTTTAGGTGACAGACAGCGCGCGCTTGACGTGCCATACGCGCTGGGCGACGGTGATCACGCTCAGGGCAGCCAACACGTAGACGGCTGGAGCCAACAGGCTGAAGTGCCCAAGCGAGGCGCCCTTGGCGAAGATCAAGCCGATCGAGAGGATCACGACTCGTACCGGTCGTGTAGCAATCCCGACCTTGCACTCGACTCCAAGCGCCTCCGCTCGCGCCCGCGTGTAGGACACCATCAGCGAGGCCAGCACCGCCACGACCACCGCTGCTGCGGCCCCGGAGCGTCCTTCGCGTGCAAAGTCGGCCGCCACGGCTGTCAGCACGATCCCCTCCTCGATGCGGTCGAGGGTGGAGTCCAGGAACGCACCGAAGGGGGTGCCCTTGCCCGACATGCGCGAGTAGCGTCCGTCGAGCGTGTCCATCACCGAGCCGACGATGAACGCGATCCCGCCAAGGAAGTACAGCCTCTCCCAAACGAGCACGGCCGCCACCAGATTCAGCGCCAAGCCGGTCAGCGAGATCGCGTTGGGCGTCAGCCGCGACTCGATCAGCCGCTCCCGCACCAGCTCCCGCCGCTGGGGGCCGGTCAGTGGCGTGCGTCCGTTGCGGCGCGTGCGACCGCCGCTGCGTGCGCGCCGACGTAGGGTGGGCTGCCTATGAGAGGGTGGGGATGGAGGCATCGACTGCGGCGGTGAACCCTACCCGGCTCCCGCCGGCTCCGGGCCAAAGCGCCAGGCCGTTGGCCTCATCCGTGCCAGGCGTCGCGCTCCAAGCGCCGAGGCGCCTGCCGTCAGCGCCCCGAGTAGCGCGTCGATGATGAAGTGGTTGGCGGTAGCGATGATCACAAAGGCGATCAGCAGCGGATACAGCCGCCACAGCACTGATGCGACGCGGGTACGCGACAGCGAGGCCAGGGGCCAGCCGATCATCAGGGCAAACGCCACGTGCATAGAGGGCACCGCTGCATAGGGGTTGAACAGCGCGTTCATCGAGACGCTGGCGTGCGAGACGTGCACGCCAGTCAGATCCGACACGGAGTCGATGAAGCCCCACTCGGGCAGGAAGCGCGGTGGCGCTGTGGGGAAGACCGCGTATCCCACCAGGGCGATCAGCATGGCGATCGCGAACATGTTGCGCACGAAGTAGAACGAGCGGTTGTGGCGCACGTACAGGTAGATCAGGGCCGCAAGCGTGATCGAGGTCTGCGCGTTCACATACAGCCAGCTGGAGAAGTCCATCAGCAGGTGGCTGCTGGATGCCCAGGCCTGGATGCTCGGCTCGACGAACACGTGCAGCGAGCGCTCCACTCCGATCAAGTCACGCGCGTGCTGGAAAGCGGTTGTGGTGTCTCCGGAGACAAGTCCGCGCACGAGGCTGTACGCGCCATAAGCCAAGCCGACAAGCGCGATCTGGCGCAGCAGGTCGAGCCAACCGTTCGGCATCACGCGTGCTTGCAGCTTGCGCCAGGAAATGCGCGATGTCCACGATGCTCGCAATGCCCCCGGGACTCTCGACGATGTAGGAACTTGCGAGGTCTCCAAGGCCTCGCCTGCCGCCGGCGTCGCCAGCCGATCCTCGGTCAGTGGGCTACTCACGGACACGTCCTCAGCCGAGCGAACATCGGAGAAGCCTAGCCCATCACCCGGTAGAGACGCCAGTGTTCAGAGTGCCACAGCTCTCGCAAATACGGCAATCCGTGGGCGAGGAGCCGGCCCTCCAAGCTGCCCGCTTTGTCAAGCGGAGCATCTGGCAGCGCCACATATGCCACCCGGTTTTCCGTAAGCCAGCCGCGATAGGCCGCCGGGCTCAGTGTCCTGCGGTAGAAGACCGCCGCATAGCGGGTGTCGAGCTGGCGCTCCCATCCGCGCGCGAGCTCCACGCCGTCGTGGCCGGCCAGGTACGCGGATTCCCAGTGTGCCGCCGTCATCGGCACCTCTACGATGGTTGGCCTCCCGTGACTCACCCCTCGCAGCTCTGCGAGTAGGGGCGCGTAGTAGGAGGCATGCACCGACGGGTCACCGGAGATCGATGTGTAATCGCGGATCGGCGTCGCCAGCTGCCAGTAGAGCAGCAGCGGCGCGAGCGCCAGCAGCAGCACGCGTTGCTTCTCCCAAAGCACTCCCGCGAGCAGCGGCGCGGCGAGCAACGGTCCGAGTCGGGCGGCGTTACCGCCCACGGGCGTGTGGATCGCATACGCGCCGATCAGTGCCAGGGCATACAGTGCGCACGCGACTCGCAATACGCGCTGACCTCGCAGGGTCAGCGGTCCCTGTGGCAGCAACAGCGCGATCAGCAGCACGCCGGCGAGCGCCGGCCAGAAGGCGGATGCGGCAAACGGCTCATAGCCCCCGTCGGGGTAGGAGATGCTCAGCGCCAGGACTGGGATCAGAGCAGCGGCGCACAGTGCCAAGCCACGACGTGAGCCTGCTTGCGCCTTTATCTCCCCGCGCCCATCCCGTCTGGGCTCATCCTGTCGCGTATTGCTGCCCGCGGTCTGTCTGCGAGATGGGGTGCCCCCTGCGCGCGCGGGGGGCACGGCGTTCTCCCCCCCACACACGCCGCGCAGATCGCTCAGCGCCAATGCCAACCCCGCGAGACCCAGGAATGCTCCGGCCACCGGACTGGCAATGCTTGTGAGCACCGCTAGCCCCAAAGCCGCCGGTAGCGCCCCGCGCATCAGCGCAAGCACCGCGGCGAGCCCGATCGCGAAGCCGAGGTCATACGGCACGCGTCCGGAGAGCAATCCCACACAGAAGCCAAGCGCGAACCACGCGGCGGCGAGGCGCGCTGCCGCCGTGCCGAATACGCGCTCTGCGATCAGGGCGAACAGGGCGCAGGCGGCGACCGCAGATAGCGCGAGCAGCAGACGCACTCCTAGCAACGCTCCAAGCGCCGGCGAGAGCAGCGAATAGCCCGGTAGCCAGTAGCCGTGTGCCGCATACCAGCCCGTGTCCCAAGTGGTGAGGCCCACGCGCGCAAACAGCTCGCTGCGGTATGTGGCCGCGGCCAGGTCGCCCGCGGGTGGCGCCAGGATCAGGTAGGCCAGCGCGAGCGGGACAGTCACTGCCAGCGCAAGCGTCAAGGGAGCGGCCGACAGGCGCGTTGCCTGCTCATGGCGCCCGCGAAGCTCCTGTTGGATGGTCGCGGCGCTGGGTGTCGTCATTGCTCGGCTGCTTCCGAGCCGCTATCAAGCGGCGTTCATGAACTCGACGACCCGTTCTATCGCGTCGGGGCGATCCAGCCACCACCAGTGCCCGGCGTCCGCAAGCTCGATCAGCTGGCTCTCGGGCAGCGCTTGCGCATAGGCGCGGGCGAAGCGCTCGGGTATGTAGGGATCTTGCATGCCCCACAGCACGAGCGAGGGCATCTGCAGCAAGCCAAGGCGCTCGCCGGCGCGTGCAAGCTCTTGGCTCGGAGAGCTGCGATATAGCCGCAGGATCGCGCGTTGGGTGCCTTGGTCGAAGTGCCTCATCACCGAGTCGATCCATGCGTCGGGCAGGGGGCCGGGTGTGACGTTCGCCTCACGTGTCGAGCGCTCGAGCACCGGCCGTATGCTTGCGCCCATCGCGATCTCTCCCAGCAGCGGGGTGCGCCACATACGCGCGGTGCGGTGCCATTCATATCCGGGTAGCAATGGCACCGCGTTGCACACGACTAGCCGCTCGACGCGCTCGGGATGAGCCTGAGCGAACGCGAGCCCCACGACGCCCCAGTCGTGCACGAGCATGCGCACGCGCTCGACGCCAAGCATGTCGAGGAAGCGCTCGATGAAGTCCGCATACTCCTCGATCGTGTACTGCAGATAGCCGGGCTTGCCGGAGCGACCAAAGCCAGGTAGGTCTGGAGCCAGCCCGCCTGTGCGTTCGAGAAATCCTTCCTCGTACAGCGGTGGCTGCACCCATTCGTCTCCGCTGCGCTTGTGCCTCCACCAGCGCCTCCAGCGCGGTCGGCTCCCGTGGTGCTCGCGAGGCGCGATCCAGTCCTCGGAGCTGCTTGGCACTCCGTGTAGGTAGAGCGCCGGGGCGACGGCTGGGTTCGGCGACGGTGCGCTGCGCCAGAACACGGGCAGCTCGCCGATCTCGCCACTGTTCTCCTGGGCTGTGGGCACCTCGCGAGGATATAGCGACGCTGGCCTTGGCTGGCGGCGTACGGGTCCGACGGGTGCGTTAGCGCAGCCAGGAAGACAAGCGACCTTTATGAACAGGGACTTGACAATCTGCCAGTTGTGGTTTAGATTGGCGCGCGTCTTCAAAGTGCTCGCACGCGAGGGGATGAGTGTTGTTGCGTGTGGGCGCAGCGCGGCACCGTTCAGGCGGCGTCTCCATGTCGTAGCCACGGATAGACCTCAGCGACTGTCCCACACCTAAGCCAAGGCCAACGTAAAGAAGAGGATGAGATGGCCGGCAGACGACGGACGCTGTCACGCACCTCAACGCAGGCGCGCGACGCGATAGTCCGCTCGAGCGGAGATGGTGCGGCACGCGAGCTTGGACGTGAGCGCGTAACTGAGATCCAACGCGCGCGCCTGCTCGGCGCGATGATCGATGTCTGCGCCGAGCACGGTGTGGCTGAGGTGACCGTCGCGCATGTGGTCGAGCGGGCGGGTGTGTCGCGGCGCACGTTCTACGAGATCTACTCAGACCGCGAAGAGTGCTTCCTCGAGGCTTTCGACGAGGGTGTTGCACGTGCCTCTCGCCACGTGCTCGACGGCTACGACGAGACGGCGAGATGGGCAGATCGCATGCGCGGCGCGCTCACTGCGCTGCTTGCCTTCGTGGATGCCGAGCCCGCAACGGGGCGACTGCTGGTCGTGGAGTCGCTTGCGGCGGGAGACAGTGCCCTGTCGCGCCGCCGAGCTGCTGTGGAGCAGATGATCGCGTTCGTGGACGGGGCAAACGCCGACCTGAAGGTCGGAAAGCAGACTCCTTCGCTGACCGCGGAGGGCGTTGTGGGGGGAGTGCTGTCGATCCTGCACTCGCGGCTGCTGGGAGATGCAGGGGGCTCCTTCCTCGAGCTCAGGGGCCCGCTGGCGAGCATGATCGTGCTTCCCTATATGGGATCGGCGGCCGCCCGCAAGGAGCTCTCAAGGCCAGTCCCCAAGGCCCCGGCCAAGGCCCCTCGTGGCGAGCGCGATCCACTCAGTCAGCTGGATATGCGGCTCACCTACCGCACAGTACGTGTGCTTTTGGCTGTTGCCGGTGAGCCGGGTGACTCCAATCGCGGCGTTGCGGCGCGCGCCGGGATAGGTGACCAGGGACAGATCTCCAAGTTGCTGGCGCGCTTGGAGAAGCTCGGGCTCGTCGTCAACAAAAGCACGGCGCCCGGCACCGGCGCACCGAACGCTTGGGTGTTGACAAAGCAGGGCGAGGAAGTGTACGTAGCGCTGGCCGCCAGACGCTGAATGCCTGTGCTTGCCAGAGGCTGAATGCCTGTGTTGGGGCATGCGGCCATGTCGAGCTGCCCTGGCCTCGGCTCTTGCGGCTACCGTAGCGCGGTGTCAAAGAATGACTGGAGACCCCCGTCACCGGCTCGTGTGGCGCGCATTCGCGGTCGGCTGCGTGAGCTTTACGGCATCCCGCGCATGGCGCCTCACGGGCGCCCGCTTGACGAGCTGATCCTGACGGTGCTCTCGCAGAGCACCAACGACCGCAACCGCGATGTCGCCTTCCTGCGCCTGCGCGAGCGCTTTACGGATCTGGGCTTGCCCGCCCAGCCGATTGATTACGCGGCTGTGCTCGCGGCGCCTGTTGCCGAGGTGGAGGAGGCAATCCGCCCGGGGGGCATCTCCAAGGTCAAGTCGGCGCGCATCCAGGCGATCCTTGCCGCCATCGCCGATTCCGCTGAGGAGATGCAGTCTTCCTCGCGTCAGATCGACCAGGCCGATGAGATGCGCTCAGGACATCAGGTCGATGGGATGCGCTCAGGACATCAGGTCGATGGGATGCGCTCAGGACGTGAGGCAGATACTACGTCGGGTTCCGAAAATGATCGCTTGTCTCTCGAGTGGATGCGCGATGCTCCGGTCGAGGCGAGTCGGGCCTACTTGTGCTCGCTCCCAGGTGTCGGGCGCAAGACCGCGGCCTGCGTTTTGTTGTTCTCATACGGATTGCCGGACATCCCGGTCGACACGCATGTCTCGCGTGTCGGCACGCGACTTGGCTTGTTCAGACCCGGCGCTCCCTTCGAGGAACTGCACGACCAGATGCTTGCGCTCACGCCGGCGGGGGAGGAGCTCGAGCTTCACGTCAACTTGCTGCGCCACGGACGGCGCACGTGTCACGCACGCAACCCCGCTTGCCGCGAATGCGCGCTTGCGAGGATGTGTCCTAGCCGTCAGCCGTGAGGCAGCACGGCAAAGGCGATCACGGCGTACTGCAAAGCTGCCGCTGCGATCACGAGCGCGTGGAAGATCTCGTGGTAGCCGAATACCTTTGGCCACGGATTCGGGCGGCCACTGGCGTACACGATCGCGCCGAGCACATACAGCAGACCGCCGGTCGCCAAGCCTGCCACGCCCAGCCAGCCGATTGCCGCCGGCAGCTCGCCGAAGACGGCCGCGGTCACCAAGCCCAACGCTACGTACACGCCGGCGAACAGCCGCTTCGGTGCGTCGATCCACAACAGCTTGAAGACCACTCCGCCGAGCGCTCCGGCCCATAGCACGATCAGGATCGTGCTTGCCAGCGAGCCTTTCAACGCGAGCAGCGCGACCGGCGTGTAGGTACCGGCGATCAGCACGAAGATCATCGAGTGATCCAAGCGCCGCATCCAGCGCCGTGCTTTCGGTCGCCACGTCACCCGGTGGTAGAGCGCGCTAGTCCCGAACAGGGCTGACACTGCCACCGCATAGACGCTTGCGGCGAGGCGTGCGCGCCCGTTCGAAGCGGCCAGTATCAGTGCCACGCCGCAGGCCAGCGAGACGAAGAACGCGTACTGATGCGAGACGCCACGCAACTTCGGCTTGATTGGTCCTGCCGGCAGCTGCGGCCGGGGGAGGCTCATGGCTAAACGCTAGCGCGTGCGCCGGCTTGCGGCAAATGTTTGAAGATGCATGATGCATCTCTCGGGGGTCCTCCCTAATTATAACCTCCGGGTTATATGTCGGAGGAGGGCTTCTTGGATAACTGCTGGAGGCCGTATACGCCGGAGACTTTTGGGGGAAAGACGACCTGGAGGTTGCATATCTAAAAATGGGGTTTCCGGATTACAACTTAGAGGTTATATGTCTGATCCCTTGTGTCTGTTAGATCCACCCCCTGGGTAAAGAAGCATGACTGCGTCAGCGCATTGGCAGCTTCACGACGGCAAAAGCGCCAGCGACGCTACTTGACGCCGACAGATAATCTGCTACTATCTCACTCAGATTTTGAACCACGCCTAACGCAAGGAGCATCAAACCATGGGCAAGACCATAGGAATCGACCTCGGCACCACGAACTCGTGCATGGCCGTGCTCGAGGGTGGCGAGCCCACCGTCATCGAGAACGCCGAGGGCGGCCGTACCACCCCTTCCGTAGTCGCTTTCACCGCATCCGGCGAGCGCCTGGTGGGCACCGTAGCCAAGCGCCAGGCCGTCACCAATCCGCAGAACACAGTCTTCTCGATCAAGCGCTTCATGGGTCGCAAGGAGGGCGAGGTCCGCGAGGAGGAGTCGATCGTCCCCTACAAGGTCGTCTCGGGTCCCAACGGAGACGCGCGCGTCGAAGTAAATAACCCACCCGCCTCCCCCGGCGCGCAGTACTCGCCGCCCGAGATCAGCGCCATGATCCTGCAGAAGCTCAAGACCGACGCCGAAGCCTATCTCGGCGAAACGGTCGATTCAGCGGTCATCACCGTGCCCGCTTACTTCAACGACGACCAGCGTCAGGCCACCAAGGACGCCGGCAAGATCGCCAACCTCGAGGTCAAGCGCATCATCAACGAGCCCACCGCGGCGTCGCTTGCCTACGGCCTCGACAAGGAGTCCGACCAGACGATCCTCGTGTTCGACCTCGGCGGCGGCACGTTCGACGTGTCGGTGCTGGAGATCGGCGATGGCGTGTTCGAGGTGAAGTCCACCGCCGGCGACAACCACCTCGGCGGCGACAACTTCGACAAGGCAATCGTCGATTGGCTCGTGGCTGACTTCAAGCGCGACCAGGGCATCGACCTGTCGGCCGACCCAATGGCTCTCCAGCGCCTTTACGAGGCCGCGGAGAAGGCCAAGATCGAGCTGTCCACCACCCAGGAGACGCAGATCAACCTGCCGTTCATCACGGCCGATTCCGCCGGGCCCAAGCACCTCGACACTCGCTTGACGAGAGCCAAGCTCGCTGAGCTGACATCGGCGCTGCTGGATCGCGTTGTGGCGCCCGTGCGCCAGGCGATCGACGACGCCAAGGATAAGGGCGTCAAGGAGATCGACCACATCGTGCTTGTCGGCGGCATGACGCGCATGCCCGCCGTGCAGGAGAAGGTCAAGGAGCTGACGGGCAAGGATCCTCACCGCGGTGTGAACCCCGATGAGGTGGTTGCTGTCGGCGCCGCGATCCAGGCGGGCGTGCTTGCCGGTGACGTCAAGGACGTGCTGCTGCTCGACGTCACCCCCTTGACCCTCGGCATCGAGACCAAGGGTGGTGTGATGACCAAGCTGATCGAGCGCAACACGACGATTCCAACGCGCAAGGGCGAGGTGTTCTCGACGGCCGAGGACAACCAGCCCTCGGTCGAGATCCACGTGCTGCAGGGCGAGCGCGAGATGGCCCAGTACAACAAGTCGCTTGGCAAGTTCCAGCTCACCGGCATCCCGCCGGCGCCGCGCGGCATTCCCCAGATCGAAGTCGCGTTCGACATCGACGCCAATGGAATCCTCAACGTGTCCGCCAAGGATCTGGGCACTCAGAAGGAGCAGAAGATCGAGATCAAGGCTGGCTCCGGGCTCTCCGATGAGGAGATCAAGCGGATGGTCACCGACGCGGAGTCCCACGCTGAGGAGGACCGCAAGGCGCGCGAGCTTGCCGAGGCTCGCAACAATGGCGAGAACGCCGCCTACCAGGCCGAGCGCCAGCTGGTCGATCTGGGAGACCAGGTCGACACCGACTCCAAGAGTCGCATCGAGGAGGCGATCAAGGAGGTACGCGAGTCACTGGAGGCGGAGGACCCGGCCGCGATCAACGCTCGCACCGAGGCCCTGCAGACGGCGTTTCACGCGGTCTCCGAGGCGATGTACCAGAAGGCTCAGGCCGACGCAGCCGCTTCAGCCGACGGCGCCGCCGGTGAGGCGACGGACAACGGTGCCTCCGCTGAGGAGGACGTCGTTGATGCCGAGGTGGTCGACGAGGGCAAGAGCTGACCTCGATGACCAACAACGCCGAGTCGCACACCACGGGCGTCCCTGAGACGCAAGCAACACCCGACGGCAGCGGGGCCAAGGCTTCGCCGGCCGTCGAGGTGGAAGCCCAGCAGCACAGCGACAGCGAGGTGGCCTCCACCTCCTCCCAACAGTCCATCCCCGGCCCGGGGGTGGACCCCGGAGGGGCAATCGAAGAGGAGCTGGATGAGCTTGTGAAGACTGCCGCCGAGCGCGATCAGTACTTGGCGCTTGCCCAGCGCACGCAAGCCGACTTCGAGAACTACCGCAAGCGCGTTGCGCGCGATGCCGCGACAGCTCAGGAGCGCGGTGTGGTCAAGCTCGCCCAGGAGCTGCTGCCCGCGCTGGACAACCTCGACCGCGCGATCGAGGCGGCTACCCTAAAGGGCACTCCCTCTGGGGCGCAAGCAGGCGACTCCGAGGATCCCCTGCTCGCCGGTGTGCGGCTCGTGCGCTCTGAGCTGAGTGGGGCGCTCGCCCGCCTCGGCATAGAGGCGTTTGCGCCGCTCGGCGAGGTGTTCGATCCGAACCTCCACGAGGCGGTAGCCCAGCAGCCGGTGGAGGGGGCTGCTAGCGGAGCCGTCGCCGAGGTCTTCCAGAACGGCTACCGCATGGGCGAGACGATCATTCGACCGGCACGCGTGCTCGTGGCCGCGTAGAGGTGTAGGGCACATGGCGACCCGTCCCGACTACTACAAGACGCTCGGAGTGGACAAGAAGGCGAACGCCGAGGACATCAAGAAGGCTTACCGCAAGCTTGCGCGTAAGTACCACCCCGATCGCAATCCCGACGACAAGCAGGCCGAGGAGCGCTTCAAGGAGATCTCCCAGGCCCACGATGTGCTTGGTGATCCGGAGAAGCGCAAGCAGTATGACTCTGGCACTGGGCCCTTCGCCGGTGGAGCATCCGGCGGGCCTGGCTTCGGTGGCTTTGGCAACTTCGACTTCGATGCCTCCTCGATGGGCGACATTCTCTCCAACCTGTTTGGTGGATCAGGGGGCGCCCACCCCGGCGGCGCCGGACCGGCGCCGGGCGGCGCTGGCAGTCGGCGTGCGCGCAATCGCTCGCAGCGCGGGCGCGATCTGGAGACCGAGGTGCGCATCTCCTTCGATCAGTCGATCTCCGGTGCGCAGGTGCCGCTTTCGGTGCCTACCAGCAGCATCTGTGGCACCTGCCATGGAACCGGGGCCAAGCCTGGCACCACTCCCAAGGTCTGTCCCCGCTGTGAAGGGCGCGGGATCGAGAGTCAAGGGCAGGGGATGTTCTCCATCACTCAGCCGTGCTCGCTCTGTGGTGGCTCTGGCACTGTGATCGAGGATCCCTGTCCCACCTGTCATGGCTCTGGGGCCGTGCGCACTGTTAAGAAATTCCGTGTGAACATTCCCGCCGGCGTTAAGGAGGGCTCACGTATCCGTGTGGCCGGCAAGGGCGAGGACGGGCCCCGCGGTGGGCCGGCTGGCGATCTCTATGTCGTTACTCACGTTGATCCCTCGCCGGCCTTCAAGCGCAAAGGGGACAACCTGGAGGTCGAGGTTCCGTTGAGCATCCCCGAGGCGCTGCTTGGAGCTGAGGTGCGCGTGCCCACGCTTGACGGGTCCAAGACGCTGCGTGTGAAGCCTGGTACTCAGCACGGTGCTGTGCAGCGGCTGCGCGGCGAGGGTGCTCCCAAGCTTGGGAGCAAGGATCGCGGCGACATTCACTATCGCTTCACGCTCGACGTGCCAGAGCAGCTGAGCGAGGAGCAGCGCGCAGCTGTTGGTGAGCTGTCGAAGGTCATGAACGGCAACCCGCGCGCCAAGCTGTTCACGGAGGCCTCGTCATGAGGAGCAGTTCTCAAGCCAGATTCTTCAGGGCTAGAGCACAAGCCAGATTCCTCGCGGGGACATCCTCATGACCGGCAAGCGCATCACGCGTGTCGAGGTCGAGACCGACCGTGGTGTGTTCATGATCTCGGTAGCCGCCGAGCTGGCCAGCATGCATCCCCAGACTCTGCGGATGTACGAGTCGCGCGGGCTGGTCGAGCCCAAGCGCTCGCCTAAGGGGACTCGGCTGTACTCCCAGGAGGATGTCGAGAAGCTGCGCCGCATCCACGAGATGACTGTCGATCTTGGGCTCAACCTCGCCGGCGTCCAGCGCGTGCTGGATTTGGAGTCTGAGGTGCAAGGGATGCACCAGCGCATCGAAGAGCTTGAAGTGAAGGCCCTGCATGCTCAAGTCGAGTTGGCTGAGGAGCTGGAGCGCGTGCGCCGCTCCTTTCGTGCGGAGCTTGTGCCTTTTCGGGAGTCGCGCACAGACCTCGTGCGCGCGGCGGATGCCCGCTCTCCATTTCGGGTACCGACCAAAGCAAATGCCCCGACCGAGTAGCGGCGAGCGATGACGCCCCCCAACGGACAAGCGCCTGGCGGTGCCGCGATGCAAGCCCCACCCGAGGACGAGCAAAAGCCGCTCGAGCGCTTCGGACGCGACCTGACCGAGCTCGCCGAGCAGGGCAAGCTCGATCCGGTGATCGGGCGCGATGAGGAGATTCGGCGCGTCATCCAAGTGCTCTCGCGGCGCACGAAGAACAATCCCGTCCTGATCGGTGAGCCCGGCGTGGGCAAGACGGCGATCGTCGAGGGGCTGGCCCAGCGCGTGGTCTCCGGGGACGTGCCCGAGTCCCTCAGGGAGCGACGTGTGATCGCACTGGATATGGGTGCCCTGATCGCCGGGGCTGTTTATCGCGGCGAGTTCGAGGAGCGGCTCAAGGGCGTGCTGAAGGAAGTCTCAAACGCTCAAGGCACGATCATTTTGTTCCTAGACGAGTTGCACACGATCGTCGGTGCGGGCGCGGCTCAAGGGGCCGTCGACGCCGCAAATCTGCTCAAGCCGATGCTTGCGCGCGGCGAGCTTCGCTGCGTTGGCGCAACCACGCTTGACGAGTACCGCAAGTACATCGAGAAGGACGCTGCGCTCGAGCGGCGCTTTCAGCCCGTGATGGTGGGTGAGCCGAGCGTGCAGGACACGATTGCGATTCTGCGTGGGCTCAAGGAGCGCTATGAGACCCACCACGGCGTGCGCATCCAGGACTCGGCGCTGATCGCCGCGGCCACGCTTTCACATCGATACATCGCCGACCGTTTCTTGCCCGACAAGGCGATCGACCTGATCGACGAGGCCGCCTCCCGGTTGCGCATCGAGATTGATTCCGTGCCGACCGAGATCGACGAGGTGGACCGGCGCGTGATGCAGCTGGAGATCGAGCTGACCTCCTTGCGTAAGGAGAAGGACGATGCCTCGCGCGAGCGTCGCGAGACGATCGAGGCCGAGCTTTCAGAGTTGCGTGCGCGCTCAGGAGAGATGCGTGCGCAGTGGGAGAAGGAGAAGCAGGCGCTGCAAGGAGTGCGCGAGACGAAGGAACGGCTCGAGCAGGCGCGTGTGGAAGCCGAGCGTGCCCAGCGCGAAGCCAATCTCGATCGCGCCGCGCAACTGGTCCATGGGGAAATCCCGAGGCTCGAATTGGAGCTTTCAGAACTTGAGGCTGCCGAGCGTACACGAGACGCGGGCGACGGTGGAGCGGATGACGGTGAAACTGGGGAAGGCGGGCCGATTTTCCTGAAGGAGGAGGTCGACGCCGAGGACGTTGCCGAGGTCGTTGGGCGCTGGACCGGCATTCCCGTCTCGCGGTTGTTGGAGGGTGAAGTCGAGAAGCTGATTCACATGGAGGAGCGGTTGCACGAACGCGTGGTCGGCCAGGACGAGGCGGTCGAGGCGGTTGCCACCGCGCTGCGTCGCTCGCGGGCTGGACTACAGGATCCAAATCGCCCGATCGGCACCTTTCTGTTTCTCGGCCCGACCGGCGTCGGCAAGACCGAGCTTGCGCGTGCGCTTGCCGAGTTCATGTTCGACTCACAGGACGCGATGATCCGGATGGACATGAGCGAGTACATGGAGAAGCACTCGGTGTCCCGCCTTGTTGGTGCTCCTCCTGGCTATGTCGGCTACGAAGAGGGCGGCCAGCTGACCGAGGCGGTGCGCCGCCGACCCTATTCCGTCGTCCTGCTCGACGAGATCGAGAAGGCCCATCCCGACGTGTTCAACACGCTCTTGCAGGTGATGGACGACGGCCGTCTCACCGACGGCCAAGGGCGCACCGTGGACTTCAAGAACACGGTGCTAATCATGACCTCCAACATTCCGGTGTCGGCTACCGGTGACGATATGCGCTCCGAGCTGACCCAGCACTTCAAGCCCGAGTTCATCAACCGCCTCGACGACATCGTGCGCTTCGACCCGCTCTCCCGCGAGCAGATCGGAGAGATCGTCGACCTGCAGTTGCAACAGGTAATCGAGCGCGTCGCCGAGCGTGGAGTGCAGCTGGAGATCACCCCAGCCGCTCGCGAGCTGCTTGGCAACATGGGCTATGACCCCACCTACGGGGCGCGGCCTTTGCGACGCGTTATCCAAAAGCAACTGGTCGACCAGCTGGCGCTGTCCCTACTCGAAGGACGCTTCCATGCGGGCGATGCGGTGCTCGCCGACGCGCGCGACGGGGAGCTAGCGCTGGAGCGAGCGGAGACGCCGGCCCAGCTTGCTTGAACCGGAGTCGGCGCGCATATATGACGCGGCCGCGTAGCACGGTGCTGATAATCCCGGCTCGGCAGGCGTATCGGCCTGGCTTGTGTGCTTTGGCGCAGCTCGTGGAGACCGGCTCCGCACGCGTCCGTCGCGTTCAGGGCCGATGGCTGGGGCGCACGTTCACGTTGTGCACCCCAGCCCAAACCGCGGCGTTCTTGCTTAGATCTCCTCGGCCAGGAACCAGCAGCCGCGCTGGTTCGTCACGACCAGGCCGCTCTCCGCTTCGCTTTTTTCTTCGGTCTCCGCACCGTATGCGACCCACAGCCAGTAGGGCACACCGTTTGCGCCGGCCACGATGAAGGTGCCGGAGGAGGTCATGCCTTCTTTGGCTTTTATTGGCGTTTCGCCGCCGATGCCCGAGATCGACCCCGTGATCAACTCGTAGGCGGAGCTTGTCGACGACCCACCTGACGGAATCTCTGAGAGCAGCGTCTGCGGACCTGGGATGGTGAGGAATGTGCCCATCTTGATTTCTTCGGCGCCGGTCGCGGCGCCTTTGCAGTTGATCCCGAATTGCAATGGTCCGACGTTCAGCACGGAGTGGATGCCGTCACCGGGGCTCGGGGCCTCAAAGAAGTTCACCTTTGTCGCTCCCGGGCCCGCAGGCCCAGTCGCTCCGGTGGCGCCGGTTGGGCCTGTGGGACCCGCCGGACCAGCGGGACCCGCCGGACCGGTCGCTCCACGTGGGCCGCGCGGGCCGACGTTGGACGGTTTTTTCTTTGCTTTCGACTTCGACTTCGACACGTGACCTTCGTGTGTCCTCACGACGGTCACGGGCAGGCGGAAATCCCGCGCCGATATCGCATAGGCGCTGCCGGCGCCCGCTGTCAGCAGCAGGAACGCCGTTATCGCGACGACAAGCGGGCCGCGTCGCCGTCTAGTAAAGGTATGCATTGCGCCTCCATAGGTATTGGTGCCACTAGCGTGAACGTTTGCAAGCCGAAACCGGCGGGCCGCACACCTTATCCGAGCCGGATGTCACTACAAACGCTCTCGACGAATGTTGGTCTAGGCACGCGAGACCGCTCTCAGGGGCTGGGCTGCTTCAGGCCGCGATGATCTGCGCGGCCAGGATCGCCGCGTTGCGTGCGTTGTCCAAGCCCACGCACGCCACCGGTACGCCCGGAGGCATCTGCACGATCGAGAGGATCGCGTCCAGGCCACCGGCTGCTGTCAGACGTCCTGACAGCGGCACGCCGATCACCGGCAGGTCTGTATGCGCCGCTACCGCTCCTGGCAGCGCCGCCGAGATTCCGGCGCCCGCAATCACGACGCGCAGGCCACGCGACTTGGCGCCCTTGGCGTACTCGGCGACCGTGTCTGCTTCGCGGTGGGCGGACATCACCTGTATCTCGTGTGGGATGCCGCGTGCGTGCAGCTCCTTCGCCGCCTTCTCCATCGCTTCCATGTCACTTTCAGAGCCCATCACGATGCCGATCAGCGGTCCCTCGACGTCGAACTCCTCCAGCTGCGCTTGCACCTCGGCTTGGGCGAGGTCGGTTCGTATTGGGGTGGGGGCTGAGTCGCTCATGTGGTCGTCGTGGCCTCGCGTTCGGCGTTGGCGGCGATGTCGCGCCGCAGTTGCATTCCATCGAAGGAGATCTTCTCCGCGGCAGCATACGCCGCCGTTCGGGCCGACTCTGCGCTCGCCCCGAGCGCGGTGATGTTCAGAACGCGGCCAGCGGCGGTGACGACCGCGTAATCGTCCTGCGATGCATTGCTGCCATCACCACCTGATGACCTGCCTGACGGTTGCTTCTCCCGCCACGCGGTGCCTGCGTGCGTCACCTCAATACTGGGGGGGATGTCTCCAAGGCCGTGGATCTCATCGCCGTTGGACGACGACGCCGGATAGCCGGCGCTGGCGAGCACGAGTGTTACCGCCCACTTGTCTGCCCACTCCAAAGACGTCTTCTCCAAACCGCCGAGGCGCGTAGCGGCCTGCAGTAGCTCCAGCAGGTCCGAGCGCAGACGCGGCAGCACTGCTTGCGTCTCAGGATCGCCGAAGCGCGTGTTGAACTCGAGCACGCGCGGGCCATCTGCCGTGAGCATCAAGCCCGCATAGAGCACGCCGTGGAAAGGTGTGCCGCGCGCGGCCATCAGGTCGACGACGGGCTGATGAACCGCGGCGGCTAGCGCGCGCGCGGTCGCCTCGTCGATGCCGGTCACCGGTGAGTAGGAGCCCATCCCGCCCGTGTTTGGTCCCTCGTCGCCCTCAAAGATGCGCTTGAAGTCGCGTGCCGGTGTCATCGGCAACGCGCGCACTCCATCGCACAGCGCCAGCAGCGACAGCTCCTCGCCGATCAGAAGCTCCTCGACCACGGCGCTGGGTCGATCGGTCTCGTCCTCGGCTCCGGACTTACCTGTGCTACTCGACTTACCTGCTTTGCCTCCACCAAAGCGATGCTCGACGAAGATCTCGCGCAACGCAGCGTGTGCTTGCTCGGCGTTCTCCGCAACGGTGACGCCCTTGCCGGCCGCTAGGCCATCGGCCTTGACCACCACTCCCGGCCCGGCCAGCTCGCTTACGGCCTTGATTCCTTGCTCCAGCGTCTCCACGCGCCGCCAACGCGCGGTTGGCACGCCTGCCTCTTCCATCGCTTGCTTGGCAAACGCCTTCGAGCCCTCCAGCTGTGCGGCGGCGGCGCTCGGGCCAAAGGCGGCATGACCCTGCTCCGCCAGAGCGTCGACTAGTCCGGCGACGAGCGGTACCTCGGGTCCGATGACTGTCAGCTCCACACCCTCCTGCTTGACGGCGGCGAGGATCCCGGCGATGTCGTCTGCCGCCAGGTCGAGCAGCCGTGCGTCTCGCCCGATCCCGGCGTTGCCTGGCGCGCACAGCAGCTGCGGTTTTTGCGGAGACCGCGCTAGCGCCCGCACGAGTGCGTGCTCGCGCCCCCCGGAACCTACGACAAGGACCCTCACGCCGTCTCGGCGCCCGCGGCTCTGTTGACGCGATTGGGACGGCGTGGCGATCGATCGTTCGTCATAGGGAGGCGATGAACTCGTCCACCGGTATTGCTGCCAGCGTCTCGTAGCGACCCGTACCGCGCGAGCCCAGCTCCAAGGACACGCGCGCCATCGTCTTCTCGTCGGGAGCCTCCACCACCGAGATGAAGTCCACGGCGCCGAGCGTCGCCCACTGCGCCTTGACGGTGGCGCCAAGCTGCTCGACCTCCTTGTTGACCTCGCGGATGCGCTCTGGATTGTTCTTGACGGTCTGCACACCCTCAGGGGTCAAGGTCGAGAGCATGATGTACGTGGGCATAGCTCCTCCGTTCCTCGCGGCGTTCGCGCCCGTTGGCGCGCTCACTCTCGTTGTACCGGATCGGCGGGCGCCGGGCCTGCTGATGGAGGGGTTGTCTGGACCTTCGCGCTCACCGGATGCTAGCCCGGCGTCGTGGTGTGGGTGGGTCCTGCGAAATCCTCGATGCCCCCCGCGCGCGCGGGGGGCATCGAGCATCTGCGCAAACCTCCTGCGCAAAGTACCGTCCCAAGCGACCGCGATAATGCCAGAGGTGATCCCCCGCTACACACGCCCTGAGCTGGGCGGCCTTTGGACTGACGAGGCCCGCATGGAGACATGGCGGCGCGTCGAGGTGGCCGCCTGCGAGGAGCTTCCAGGGCTGCTTGGCGGCGGCGACGGCCCGACGCCGGCTGAGCTGGAGGCGATCCGCGCTGCCACGTTCAGCGTTGAGGAGGTGAACGAGCGCGAGCGCACCACCGACCACGACGTGGCTGCGTTTGTGGATGTGCTCTCAGCCAGCGCCGGTGAGGCTGGCCGTTGGATCCACTTCGGCCTGACCTCCTCGGACGTGCTCGACACGGCGCTTGCGTTGCAGCTACGCGCTGCCGGTGAGCTGATCGTGCCGGGAGCGCAGGCTCTGGTGCAGGCGCTCGCCAACCGTGCTCGCGAGCATATGGACACCCTGTGCGTCGGGCGCACGCACGGAGTCCACGCCGAGCCGACGACGTTTGGCGTCAAGCTCGCGGGCTTTGCCTTCGAGGCGCATCGCAATGCTCTGCGGCTGAAGCGCGCTTTCGAGCAGGTCGCCGTCGGCGCGATCTCTGGCGCGGTCGGCACGTATGCCGCGACCAGTCCCGAGTTCGAGCGGCGTGTGCTGGAGCGCCTCGGGCTGGAGGGCGAGGACGTCTCCACACAGGTGGTGGCGCGCGATCGACACGCCGAGCTGTTGCAGGCGATTGCGCTTGCCGGGGCCGGTCTCGAGCGTCTGGCGACCGAGATCCGCCACCTGCAGCGCACGGAGGTGCGTGAGGCCCAGGAGCCCTTCCGCGTCGGGCAGAAGGGCAGCTCGGCGATGCCGCATAAGCGCAACCCGATCAAGAGCGAGCAGATCTCCGGGCTCGCACGCGTGCTGCGCGGCAACGCTCAGGCGGCGAGCGAGAACGTCGCCTTGTGGCACGAGCGCGACATCTCGCACTCCTCGGTCGAGCGCGTGATCCTGCCGGACTCAACGATCCTGATCGACCATCTGCAGCACAGCGCTACCAAGCTCGTGGAGGGGCTTGTGGTCGACGAGCGACGGATGCTTGCCAACCTCGAGCTGACCCATGGTGCGCTGTTCTCCCAGCGTGTGCTGCTCGCGCTCGTGGAAGGAAATACCGCGCCCGATGGTGCGCACGAGCGCGCTCGTGCGCCGATGGTGCGCGACGATGCCTACCGCATCGCTCAGGAGCTGGCCCAGCGGGCATGGGACGAGGGCACGTCGCTGCGCGAGCTGCTCGCCGCCGACGAGCGCGCCGCGGGGCTCGACCTCGATGCGATCTTCGACTATGGCCACTACACGCGCTACGCCGCCGAGATCGTCGAACGCCTAGATGAGATCGCCTGACGCTCGCTACGTTTTGACCGGCCGCCCCCGCCGTTGGTAGCATCGCGAAAAGTGACTGCCGCCCTCGCCGACCTGCCCCTAATCGCCAGCGGCAAGGTCCGCGAGCTGTACGACCTCAGCGACCGCCTGCTGATGGTCGCCAGCGACCGCATCTCCACCTACGACGCGGTCCATCCCACGCCGATCCCCGACAAGGGCAAGGTGCTCACCGGCCTGTCGGACTTCTGGTTCGAGCAGACGAAGGGGATCGTCGCCAACCACCTGATCTCTGCGACTGACGGCGTGCCGCAAGAGGCGCGTGGTCGGGCGCTGGTCGTGCGCAAGCTAAAGATGTTGCCGGTGGAGTGTGTCGTGCGTGGCTACATCACCGGCTCTGGCTGGAAGGATTATCAGGCGACAGGGGCCGTGTCGGGCATCGAGTTGCCGTCAGGCCTGCGCGAGTCCGAGCAGCTGCCCGAGCCGATCTTCACGCCGAGCACCAAGGCCGAGGTCGGACACGACGAGGCGATCGACTTCGAGCAAGCTGCCGAGCTGGTGGGCGACAGAGGGCTGATGGAACGAGTCAGGGACATCTCGATCGATCTGTACTCCTTCGCGGCCTCTCATGCCCGTGAGCGAGGGGTGATCTTGGCTGACACCAAGTTCGAGCTGGGCCTGGACGAGGACGGCGAGCTAGTCGTGGGCGACGAGGTGCTGACGCCCGACTCCTCGCGCTACTGGCCTGTTGAAGGCTATGAGGTGGGCAAGGGGCAGCCCAGCTTCGATAAGCAGTACGTGCGCGACTGGGCAGCCGGCAGTGGCTGGGACAAGAAGCCGCCGGCGCCCGAGATCCCCGGGGACGTCGTTGCGGGGACCCGTGCGCGCTATGTCGAGGCGTACGAACTGATCACCGGCGAGCCATTCTCAGCATGGCTCGAGCGGACTGCATGAAAGCTCGCGTCCTGATCCGCCCCAAGGCGGGCATCCTCGATCCGCAGGGCGAGGCCGTCCAGCGCGCGCTGCCTGCCCTTGGCTTCGAGGGCGTCGCGAACGTCCACATCGGCCGGCTCGTAGAGCTGGATGTGGAGGACGCCGGCCAGCTCGAGCCGATGTGCGAGAAGCTGCTCGCGAACCCGCTTGTCGAGGACTACGAGATACAGCTCCTCGACAGCGCCTCCGCTTGAGCTGACGTGAAGTTCGGGGTCCTCCAGTTCCCTGGCAGTTGCGACGAGGTCGACGCGCTCCATGCGGCGCGGCGGGTGGGTGACGCGGAGCTGCTGTGGCATGGTGAGCGGGACCTGAAAGGTGTCGATGCGATCGTCGTGCCGGGTGGGTTCTCCTACGGCGACTATCTGAGGGCGGGCGCGATCGCGCGCTTCTCGCCCGTCATGGAGTCGGTGATCTCCTTCGCAAACGACGGCGGCTTGGTGCTCGGCATCTGCAATGGCTTCCAAGTCCTGTGCGAGGCGCACCTCTTGCCTGGAGCACTGCTGCCGAACGTGAGCCTGCGCTTCACCTTCAGGCAGGTGCAGCTGGACGTGGTTGAGGGCGATACGGCATTTACTTGCGCCTGTGAGGGTGATCGAGACCTGCGGGCTGATGGACGACATTTGGGTTCGGGTGGTGGCTTGACAGTTAAAGGGCGTTCAACCTTGAGCATTCCTGCCAAGCATTCCTGGGGTCGCTATTACGCCGACGAGTCGACGCTCGCCTTGATGCAAGAGCACGGCCAGGTCGTGCTGCGCTACGCGCCGGGTGAGAATTTCAACGGCTCGCTTGACGACATTGCGGGTGTACGCAACCAGCAGGGCAACGTCTTCGGTCTGATGCCCCACCCCGAGCACGCGGTCGACGAGCTGACTGGCTCCACCGACGGCCTGTCCATATTTGCCTCGATGCGGATGGCGGTCGAGGGCTCCCGTGTCTGACGCCGCGACCCTGCCCGGCTTGGAGGACGCCCTTGCACTTGGTCTGACGGAGGCCGAGTATGAGCTGATCTGCGAGAAGCAAGGTGGGATGCCAAACCAGGTGGAGCTGGCGATGTACTCGCTGCTCTGGAGCGAGCACTGCGCTTACAAGCACTCCAAGAAGCTGTTGCGCACACTGCCGACGGAAGGCCCGAGTGTGGTGATGGGGCCCGGCGAGAATGCGGGTGCGGTCGACGTCGGCAACGGGTTGGTGTGCGCATTCAAGGTCGAGTCGCACAACCACCCCAGCGCGGTGGAGCCCTTTCAGGGCGCCGCTACTGGCGTGGGCGGCATTCTGCGTGACATCTTTGCCATCGGCGCGCGCCCGATCGCGGTGCTCGACTCGCTCAGGTTCGGCGAGCCTCACCTCAAATCCAGTCTCGCCTCAGACCCCGATCCGCGCAACGAGGATGGGGAAGTAGGGGGGGCGAGGCGGAAAGGGAATGAGGAGAGCGAAAGGGGGGCCGGGGCGCGCTCCCGCTACCTGCTCGATCGTGCCGTCGCCGGCATCGGCCACTACGGCAATTCGATCGGGGTGCCCACGATTGGCGGCGAGGTCTACTTCGAGGGACCCTATGAGCAGAACTGTCTCGTCAACGCGATGGCGCTTGGCCTGGCCCGCCGCGAGCAGCTGGTGAGGAGTGCTGCCGTCGGGGTTGGCAACGTCGTGCTGCTGTTCGGTGCCTCCACTGGCCGCGACGGGATCGGCGGGGCGTCGGTCCTTGCCTCGGCCGAGCTCGGCTCAGCCGACACTCCGTGGGGCGATACCCCCCGAGGGGGATATCAGGATGAGGATTCTTCAGTGGACAAGCGGCCCACCGTCCAGGTCGGCGATCCTTTCGAGGAGAAGAAGCTGATGGAGTGCTCGCTGGAGCTGCTCGCGCGCGGCCTGCTTGTCTCCCTGCAAGACCTTGGTGCTGCCGGTCTGACTTCCTCGGCCTCAGAGATGGCCTCCAAGGGCGAGGTCGGGATCGACATCGATGTGGCCAACGTGCCCTTGCGTGAGGCCGACATGGAGCCCTTTGAGATCATGGTCTCCGAGTCCCAGGAGCGCATGCTCTGTGTAGTCGAGCCTACAAACGTCGCGGCTGTGCTGGAGCTGTGTGAGAAGTGGGAGGTCGGCGGCGCCCCGATCGGCACGGTCACCGACAGCGGCCAGATGCGAATCTTCAAGGCTGGCCGGCTGGTCGGGTGCATGCCCGTGCGGGCGCTGGTGGACGACTGCCCGCTCTATGACTTGGAGCCCGTGAAGCCCCAAGGCACGCCCTTCAGAGCGCCGCAGGCGCTCCTCTCCAAGGAGATCACGCCGAACGAAGCTCTGCTTGGACTGCTGTCATCGGCCAACATCGCCTCACGTCGGGACCTCTTCGAGCAGTACGACTCAGTCGTGCAATCGCGCACAGTCAGGCGCCCCGAGCAGGCCGACGCGGCGGTGCTGGCGCTTACGCCGCACGGCGCACCGAGGGTCGTTGACGGTGTCCACGACACGGGCGGGCCGGCGCCGGCGATCGCCGTCTCGATCGACTGCAACGGCCGGCGGGTGGCGGCCGACCCGTATACCGGCACGGTCGCGGCGGTGCTCGAGTGCGCCGCGAACCTCGCCTGCGTGGGAGCGAGACCGCTTGGGACGACTAACAACCTCAACTTCGGCAATCCAGAGAAGCCGCACATCGCCTGGCAGCTGACCGAGGCTGTGCGCGGCCTCGGGGACGCCTGCCGGGCGCTTGAGGCCCCGATCGTGGGCGGCAACGTGTCGCTCTATAACGAGGGGGCTTCCGCCGGTCCGATCTATCCCACACCGGTGATCGGCATGGTCGGCGAGCTGCCGGATGCGCGCGTCGCGGGTCGCTTGGGCTTCGCGCGCGCGGGCGATTCGATCGCGCTCGTCGGGCCATTCGCGCCCTCGCTGGATGCGAGCGAGCTGGCCAAGCTGTGGGGTTGGGAGTTGCCGGACGGGCTGCCCGCGGTCGACATCGACACGGTGGCCAAAGCCCAGGAGGTCGTCCGCGAGGCGGTGCGTGCCGGCACGCTCACGAGCGCCCACGACGTCGCCGAGGGTGGTCTGGCGGTCGCGCTGGCGGAGTGTTGCTTGGGTGGCGGCCTTGGCGCGCGCGCGTCGCTCGGGAAGGAGTTTTTTGGGGCTGAGCCAGCCGATGCGACGGGACGTGAGGCTGGAGGGAGCGGGATCTCGCTTGACTGCGCTGTCGCGCTTTTTGGCGAGGGCTCCGGCGGTTTCGTTGTTAGCGGCGGTGAGGATGCGCTGCGAATGCTTGGAGCTTCCGTGCCGTTGAGGATGCTTGGCAGCGTGGGCGGAGATGTGCTGCAAATCGAATGCCTCCCGCGCGCGCAGGGGGCATCACCGATTTCACTGAGCCTCGCCCAGCTGGTCGAGGCGCACGGTGCGCTCGCGGAGCTGTTCGCTTGAGCGCTGCTACCGTGAGCCAAGCAATGCCTGATGGAAGGGCGATCGGCCCTTGTCCGGAGGATCGCGACGGACCGCGCGACGAGTGCGGTGTGTTTGGCATATATGCGCCCGGGCACGAGGTCTCGCGTCTGTCGTACTTCGCTCTGTACGCATTGCAACACCGAGGTCAAGAGTCGGCCGGGATCGCTGCTGCCGATCGCGGCGGCAACATCATGACCCGCCGCGAGCTCGGGCTTGTCAGCCAGGTGTTCAGCGAGAACGACCTGCGCACCCTGCGTGGCGAGCTTGCGATCGGGCACGTGCGCTACTCGACCACCGGCTCCAACGCCTGGGAGAACTCGCAGCCCGTGCAGCGCTCGGAGGGCATGAACGGCTCGCGTCGCGAGCTGGCGCTGGCGCACAACGGCAACCTGATTAACGCCTTGGAGCTGCACGATGAGCTATCGGAGCGTGGCGTCACCTTCAGCTCGACCTCGGACTCGGAGATCATCGCGGCGCTGCTTGCCACGCACCCGGCTGAGCGGATCGAGGACGCGATCGCCGATGTGCTGCCACGCCTAAATGGCGCCTTCTCGATCGTTGTCATGACCAAGGATCGCGTCGTTGCTTTTCGCGATCCCCACGGCCTGCGCCCGCTCGCGTTGGGCGTGCTGCCGGCGGCCGTCGATGCGGGGGACGCAAGCGATGCGGGGGACGCCGTCGATGCGCAGGACGCCAGCGGTGCGCAGGACGCCGTCGGTGCGCAGGACGCCCGCGGTGCGCAGGACGCCGTCGATGCGGGGGACGCCGGCCCGGCGGGTGTGAGCGGCGAAGGGATGGACGGTGGCCAGCCGTCAGGCGTGGTGGCAGACGCCGAGCCCCCGCGCTACTGCGTCGCCAGCGAGTCGTGCGCGTTCGACATCATCGGCGCCAAGCTGCTGCGCGATGTCGAGCCCGGTGAGATTGTCACGCTCGGGGAGAACGGTCTCGAAACCCGTCGCATTCTCCCGGACTCGCGCAAGTCCTTCTGCGTGTTCGAGTACATCTATTTCGCCCGCCCGGACTCGCGCATGAATGGCCAGGTACTGCAGGTCGCGCGCGGGCGCATGGGCGAGATCCTGGCGCGCGAGTCACCGGTGCAGGCCGACCTCGTGATCCCGGTCCCCGACTCCGGCAACGCGGCTGCCCGCGGCTTTGCACGTGCCAGCGGGCTACCTCAGGACGATGGCTTCGTCAAGAATCGCTACGTCGCGCGCACGTTCATCCAGCCGGGTCAGGAGCTGCGCAAGCACGGCTTGCGCCTGAAGTTCAACCCGCTGCCGGAGATCGTTGGTGGCAAGCGCCTGGTTGTCGTCGACGACTCGATCGTGCGCGGCAACACGACGCGCCAGATCGTGCAGATGCTGCGCGACGCGGGCGCCACCGAGGTGCACATGCGCATTTCCGCTCCCCCGATCAAGCATCCATGCCACTACGGGATCGACATGTCAACGCGCGAGGAGATGATCGCGCACGAGCGCTCAGTGCAGGAGATCGCAGCCGAGCTGGGCTGCGACTCGCTCGCCTACCTATCGCTCGACGGCGTGTACGAGGCGGTCGGCGCCACGCGTGCGACGCACTGCGACGCCTGCTTTACCGGCGAGTACCCGGTCAAGGGCTCCGACGGCGCCCAGGGCAAGTACGCGCTCGAGGTAGCCGGCGCGTAGTCGATGGTGCGCGCAGTCGGCGTCAGCTCGCCGGCGCCGAGTCGAGGAACCTAGTCGAGCATCTGCGCACGCTCGTCGCGTGCGGCAGTCGCGTCGCTATGGCGATTGTTGTAGGGCCTGTGCGTGATGAGGCCGCGGTTGCGACCGCCGCGCAGCGCCGTTGCGGCGCCGCTGAGCAGCGCACCCGCGACTATGAGTGAAGAGATCATGTATCCGATTGAAGCCGAGCAAGGCCCGGGTCTCTGTGAGGGTGCTCACAAGCGGGGGCAGACTTGCGGGGCGCTTGGTGAAGCGTTCGCGGATGGTGCACGCCGGCGGGCGGACCGCTCTGTGAAGCAGATACATGCTCTGCGGGCGGAACTCTCTACGACGACATGCGTGCCCGCTAGGGTGCGCGATCAGTGACATCGTCTTCGAGCCACCCGTGAGTGAGCCATTGCCGGTCGCCGTGCTCGTATCGGGCACAGGCACCAACCTGCAGGCGCTCCTAGACACCGTCCACGGCCACGAGGCGCAGGTGGTCGCCGTCGCCTCCGGCGCACCGGGCGCCTTGGCTCTGGAGCGCGCGGCTTCGCGTGGCGTATCTACCGCCGTGTTCGAGCGCTCGGCCTATGCGGATCGCGAGACGCGTGACGGCGCGATGGCTGACTGGCTCGTCGAGCGTGGCACACGGCTGGTCGTGCTCGCCGGCTATATGGAGCTTTTGACCTTCGTCTTTCTCGAGCGCTTCCCGAGCGCCGTGATCAACGTGCACCCGTCACTGCTTCCGGCCTTTCCGGGCTTGCACGCGATCGAGCAGGCGCTTGCCTACGGCGTGAAGGTGTTCGGCGTGACGGTCCACTTCGTCGACGCAGGCGTCGACAGCGGCGCCGTGATCCTGCAGCGGGCGCTGGAGCTGCCAGACACACGCGACCCTGAGGAGGTGCTGGCGGCGCTGCGCCCGCTCGAGCATTCGCTCTTGCCCGAGGCGGTGCGCCTGTTTGCCCGCGGCGCGTTGGGCCTCGACCCGGAGAACCCCCGCCGCGTGACGATCGTCCCAGCGCCGTCACAGTCCCAGCCGGAGGCTCCCTGACGTGTGCAAGCGAGCTTCGCTCCACCCGGATAATCTGCGAGCGGATGAGCGCTGAGCCCACCCAGACAGGCATCGAGCGCGCCGAGCCTGGCGTGGTGCGAGTGCGCAGGGCGCTGCTTTCGGTCTCGGACAAGACCGGCATCGTCGACTTTGCCCGTGGCCTGGTCGAGCTGGGCGTGGAGATCGTCTCTACCGGCGGCACGGCTCGCGCTTTGGCCGAGGCGGATGTGCCCGTGCGCGCGATCGAGGATTTCACAGGCTTCCCCGAGATGATGGACGGGCGTGTCAAGACGCTGCACCCGCGCCTGTACGCAGGGCTGCTGGCGGTGCGCGACAACGACGAGCATCTGCGGGCCGCCGCCGAGCATTCGATCGAGCCTGTGGACCTCGTGTGCGTGAACCTTTATCCCTTCGAGCAGACGCTCGCGCGCGGTGACGCATCGCCCGAGGAGATCGTCGAGAACATTGACATTGGCGGTCCCACAATGATCCGCGCGGCGGCAAAGAACAGCGTCTTTGCCGCGGTACTCGTGGATCCAGCCGACTACGCGCCGGTGCTGGTCGAGCTGCGCGAGTCAGACGGCCGCCTGTCGCTGACTACGCGCAGGCGCCTTGCGGGTAGCGCCTTCGCCTGCACGGCCCGCTACGACGCGGCGATCTCCTCCTGGTTTGCCCAGCGCGAGGACGAGGACTTTCCGCAGCAGCGAACGCTTGCCTACGAGAAGGCGGCGGAGTTGCGCTACGGCGAGAACCCGCACCAGCGTGCCGCCTACTACGCCGAGGTCGGTGCGCCGACGCACCTGCTGGCCGGCGTGACGCAGTTGCATGGCAAGGAGCTGTCGTTCAACAACCTGCTCGACCTGTCCTCGGCCCGCGAGCTGGTCGAGGACTTCTCTGAGCCGGCATGCGCGATCGTCAAGCACAACAATCCCTGCGGCTGTGCGCTCGGCAAGACCGCCCAGGACGCCTACGAGCGTGCTTTCGCAAGCGACCCGGTCAGCGCCTATGGCGGTGTGATCGCGCTCAACCGCCAGGTTAACGAGGCTTGCGCGCGGGCTTTGTCGAAGCAGTTCATTGAGGTCCTGCTAGCCCCTGGCTTTGAGCCCGGGGCATTGGAGGTCTTGACGCAGAAGAAGAACGTGCGTCTCTTGGAGCTGCCCGGCTGGCCTGAGCCCACGGGCGGCCTGGAGGCAAAGCCCGTTATGGGCGGTCTACTAGTGCAGGATCGCGACGAGGTCTCAGAGACCGCCGATCAGATGAGCGTAATGACCGCCAAGCAGCCGAGCGACTCCGAGTGGCAGGACATGCGCTTTGCCTGGCAGGTCTGTCGCCACGTGCGCTCCAACGCGATCGTGATTGCCCGCGACGGCGCGACGATCGGCATCGGCGCGGGGCAGATGAGCAGGGTGGATGCGGTGCGCATCGCGATCGAGAAGGCCCAGGCGACCGGAGGCGCCGAGGCTTCGGAGACCCAGGCGGGCGTGGGCCAGGCAGGGGAGGCGGGCAGCTTGGGCGGCGATCGAGCGATCGGGCTGGCTGGCGCCTCGCTTGCTTCAGACGCTTTCTTCCCCTTCGCCGATGGCCCGCAACTGGCGATCGATGCGGGCGTCACCGCGATCATCCAGCCGGGCGGCTCGGTGCGCGATGAGGAGGTTGTCGCCGCCGCGGACGCGGCAGGCGTAGCGATGGTCGCCACAGGGGTAAGGCACTTCCGCCACTGAGCCGGCGCTTGCACTTCAACTGCTGGAGCGCCTATGCGGTAAGGCGGATGCCAAGGGAGATCTGGTCCCAGACACACAGCTCGCGGCGATAGCGGTCGAGCATGCCTGCGAGCTGGTCTCGTTCGATCGCGATTTCGCGCGCTTCGCCGAGCTGCGCTGGACGCTGCCCGAGTTAGGCCGATCAGCCTAGACGTCGGTGAGCAGTGCGGCTATGTCGAGGTAGTCGACACCGTCGAGCGGCGAGGGTACGATGCTCCCCTCGCGATAGGTCTCGCAGTGGGCGTAGCCCTGTCGGCCGGGCCGCGTGCGCGCCTCGAGGGCTCTGCCGGGCACGTCGACGAGCCAGTAGTTGGGGATGTCGGCCTGCGCGTAGCGTTCGGCCTTCCTGCCGCGATCCAGGCGGTGCGAGGTGACGGCGACCTCGACCACGAGTAGCGCGGTGTGCGGGTGTGCCCCGGCCGGCGGTCGCCGCGCGAGCAGCGCGATGTCCGGCTCGGGCTCGCAGTCTGGCGGGATGCGCAGCGGCGACTGGACGCGCATACGCAGGCTGGAGCCGGCGAAGTGGTCCACCAACGTTTCGAGCACCGCGGCGTGCGTCGGCGACTGAGGGCTCATATCGACCACCAGTCCGTCGAGCAGCTCGACGTGATCGCCCTCCAGTGCCCCGCAGGCGACCATGCGGTCGTAGGCGTCGACGTCGAGCCGGTGGATCGGCAGGTCTGTGCCTGCGGCAGTGCCCATGAGCACATTTTACCCGCGCTGTGGCGATAGTACAAAGGGGCCCATGCCCCTTATCCGACGGACGCGTCTCAACGGGACGGGGGAGCTAGCGGCTTACGATCGTCGATCCGCTGTTCGAGCGCTGGCTACAGCTCTCACGCGACACTGAGCAGCGCGGCGATGTCCAATCGTCTACGCCGATCTGACTTCTTACACGGCAATTCGAGTTTCGACTACGCGCGCGGCTAAGGTGGCGGGTGGTGTCCAGCGCTCCCCAGATCGACTCCAACGGCAGCACGCCGGACGGTTGTGCGCCGAGCGGCGCCGTTTCCAACGGCACCCTGCCCGCCATCTCCGTACAAGGCCTGACCAAGACCTACGACGAGATCGAAGCCGTGCGCGGGATCGACTTCGAGGTCGCGCGCGGCGAAACATTCGGGTTTCTCGGCCCTAACGGCGCCGGCAAGTCGACGACGATCTCGATGCTGTGCACGCTGGCGCGCCCGACCGGCGGCTCGGCGCGCGTGGCCGGCATGGACGTGGTCTCAGAACGCGACAGCGTCAGGCGTAGCATCGGGCTGGTCTTCCAGGACACGACGCTCGACAACTACCTCTCGGCTGAGCAAAACCTGCACTTGCACGCCGAGCTGTACGGGATGCCGCGCGAGGCGATCGGCCCGCGCATGCAGACGGTGCTCGAGATGCTGCAGCTGTGGGAGCGGCGCGAGAGCCTCGTCGGCACGTTCTCCGGCGGCATGAAGCGGCGCCTTGAGATCGCGCGTGGCCTTTTGCACTCGCCGCGCGTGCTGTTCTTGGACGAGCCGACGATCGGTCTGGACCCGCAGACGCGCAGCTCGATCTGGTCCTACATCACCAAACTCGAAGACGAGCAGGACGTCACGATCTTCCTGACGACGCACTACATGGACGAGGCCGAGTACTGCGACCGCATCGCGATCATCGACCGCGGCAAGATCGTCGCGCTCGACACGCCCGAGGCGCTGAAGGCAAGCGTCGGCAAGGACCGCGTGCAGATCACGACCGACGACGACGAGGCAGCGATAAGCGCATTGGGAGAGCGCTTCGGCATCGAGGCGCAGATCGCCGAAGGCGAGGTCACCTTCGGGGTTGAGTCGGGAGAGAAGTTCGTGCCGCGACTATTCACCGAGCTGGGCCTGCCCATCCGTTCGGTTAGCGTCGCGCGCCCGTCGCTCGACGATGTCTTCATGTCCTACACGGGCTCCACGATTCGCGACGCCGAGGCCGGCTCGACCGACATGATGCGCAATATGGCAAGGATGATGAGCCGCTGATGATTGCTCGTGGCCCCTCACACGCCAAGGATGATGAGCCGTCGATGCCCGTCGGCCGCGGCACTGTCCCCGCCCGCGTGAATCCTCGCCGTCTGGGGGCGTGCTGAATGGCGACCCGGACCCGTACCACGTCACCCGTGCAGCACGGATCCGGGCCTGTACTGGCGCGCCAGCACGTGCCAGCGCGCAGCGTCCGCTCAGAGTTGCGTGCGATCAAGGCGGTGTGGCGACGTGAGCTGATCCGCTTCTCGCGCGACCGCCTGCGCATCCTCACCTCGCTGATCCAGCCGTTCCTGTTCCTGTTCGTGCTAGGGACAGGCCTGTCCTCGCTGGTGTCGAGCAGCACGCACGGGGTTAACTTCCGCACGTTCATCTACCCGGGTGTGTTGTGCATGGCGGTCATGTTCACGGCGATGTTCAGCGCCGCCTCGATCGTGTGGGACCGCGAGTTCGGCTTCCTGCGCGAGATGATGGTCGCGCCGGTCAGGCGCTCCTCGATCGTGCTCGGCAAGTGCGCCGGGGGTGCCACCGTAGCCGCTTTTCAGGGCGTGATTGTGATGGCGATCGGCCCGCTCGTCGGCGTGCACTACACACTTGGCCTGGCGCTCGAGGTGTTCGCCTTGCAGCTGCTGCTGGCCTTCTCGATCACCGCCTTCGGCATGATGGCCGCGGCGCGCGTAACCCAGATGCAGTCGTTCATGGCGCTGATGCAGATGGCGATCATGCCGATGTTCTTCCTCTCGGGCGCGATGTTCCCGGTCAACAACTTGCCGACCTGGCTGGCGATCCTCAATCGCCTGGACCCGTTGACCTATGCGGTCGACCCGATGCGCCGGGCCGTGTTCGCCCACCTAAACATCGCGCCGGCCGTGCGCCACGCGCTCGCCCCCGGCGTGACCTGGTGGGGCTGGCACGTGCCGGGTCTGCTGGAGGCGGCGATGGTCGCGATCATCGGCCTTGTGATGCTGGCGATCGCGATCGCGGAGTTCTCGGCCGTGGAGTAGCCGCGCCAGCGTGCGGTGTTTCAAAAAGGACTTGTCCCCGTGCGCGCGGCCGTATTCAAGCGTGCCCCCGTGCGTGCGTGCGTGCCCCCGTGCGTGCGTGCGTGCCCCCGTGCGTGCCCTCCCGTGCGTGCATGCGCGCCCCCCGTGCGTGCGTGCCCCCCGTGCGTGCCCTCCCGTGCGTGCATGCGCGCCCCCCGTGCGTGCGTGCATCGTGCGTGCGTGCCCCCGTGCGTGCGTGCTGCGCGCGTATTCAAGAAGGTACGCGGCGCGTGCGCATGGGGCCGTCGGTTAGCTCTATACGTCGGCGAGCAGCGCAGCGACGTCAAGGTCGGCCACCCCGTCGAGCGGCGCGGGCACAACGCTTCCCTCGGGGTAGGTCTCGCACTGTTCGTAGCCGCGGCGCCCGGGCTGGGTGCGCACCTCGACCGTTCTGCCGGGCACGTCGACGAGCCAGTAGTTGGGGATCTCGGCGCCGGCGTAGAGCTCAGCCTTCTTGCCCCGGTCGAGCCAGTGCGAGCTGACGGCGACCTCGATGACGAGCGGCGGACAACGCAACAGCCTCTCGCCGAAGGGCTCGTGCTCGCCTATGGTCAGGTCGGGTTCTGGCTCGCAGTCGAACGCCGCTTCGATCGGGTCCTGGCACTGCACCCACCAGCCAGGTGCGGCCACGAAATGTCGCATCAGGCGGCCTACGACGACGATGTGGGCGGTCGACTTCGGGCTCATCTCGACCAGCAGCCCTTCCAGCAGCTCGATGCGCTTGCCCTCAAGCGCGCCGGAGGCGACCATCCGGTGGTAGGTGCCGACGTCGATCCGGTGGATCGGGTCCTCGCGAGCGCTGTCTTTGTCGATAAGCAGCCCTTCGAGCAGCTCGACGTCCATGCCGTCCAGCGCGCCCGCGTCTGCCAGCCGGTGGTAGGTATCCACGTCGAGCCGGTAGAGCGGCAGGTCTGATGTGGCCGTAGCCATGAACACATTCTACCCGCGCTGTGGCGAAAAAACAAATGGGGTCATGCCTACTCATCCGACTGTGCTCGCCGAGCGGGACATGGACACAGCCGAAGTTGCTCCTACGGGCGGGCGCCGACCGGGACATGACGCAACCGAAACTCCGCTCCTACGAGCCAGCGTCCCGTAGGGAGGGCTCGCTCAGCCAAAACAAAAGCCCTTGACAACCCTGACATAACGATATATCGTGAGCTTACGTAATACATCACGATAGGAGATAGATATGTTCGCTCACGCGATATATGCAACCGATGAGGGGGGCTGTCTGCACGAGGACCCCCGCTGTCTAGGAGGCATCTCACGCCACGACTTGAAGCATTACCTGCGTGCGATGGCCGGGCACGGTGGCGGGCCGGAGGGTGGTGGACACCGTCATGGCCACCATCGCGGACCGCGCGATCTCGGTGGCCGCGGCGGCTTCGAGGGCTTCGGCTTCGGCGGCTTCGGCCCCGGCGGCGGGGGCGGTCGCTTCGGTCGTGGCCGTAAGGCCCGACGCGGCGACATCCGCACCGCGGCTTTGCTGCTGCTGGCCGAGGAGCCACGCAACGGCTACCAGATCATGCAGGAGGTGCAGGATCGCAGCGAGGGCGTCTGGCGCCCCAGCCCGGGCTCGGTCTACCCAGCCCTGCAGCAGCTCGAGGATGAGGGTCTGATTCGCTCAAGCGTTGGCGGTGGCGGCACCGGCAAGGTGTTCGAGCTGACCGACGCCGGCAAGGCACATGTGCAGGAGCGCGACGCCGATGCCCCGACCCCGTGGGAGCAGATGAGCGGCAACGTCTCAGACCAGGCGCACGAACTGGCGGCGACGATGCGCGAGTTCGCCGCGGCCTTCACGCAGGTGATCCGCAGCGGCAGCGAGACCCAGATCGCAGAGGCCCGTAAGGTGCTCGCGACGGCCAGGCGCGACCTGTACCGGATCCTTGCGGATGGGGATCTCGGTGACTCCGAGGAGGGCTAGCGAGAAGGTTCGACAATCGATCTGGTCAGTGCGCAATACGGCATGCGTGCGGTTGCGCCACTGCGCACGGCGCACAGGTAAAGCAGGCGCTCGCCAAGCATTCTCCGGTGGGCACCCTCCGGTGGGCACCCTGTGTGCGCAGCGATTCAGCGCTTGCCTGCCTGCATCGACACGCCGTGCTAACGCTACTACGGTCGGTCGGAGACGGCCTGCATGGCCACGCCGAGCAGCGGGTCTTGCTTGCTGGTCTCCTGTGAGGCCTCGGCGGCGCGGATGCTCTCGCGCAGGCTGTCCTGTTCGCGCATCAGCCGCCGTTCGGTGAGCGGCTGGATCAACCCGCGCAGCGCGATCATCGGACCGACCCAGCGCGGCGCCCAAAGGCGTGCGGCGCGCCGTTCGATGCCACGCTCGATCGCGTCGACGGCGATCGAAACCGGCGCGGGCTTGGTCAGGAAGCCGGGGCTGTTGCGGCGTACCCCTTGCGTTGAGGGCTGCGCGAAGCTAGCGCGCACGAGGTCGGTGTCGATGAAGCCGAAGTAAGCACAGCCGACGCGCGCGCCAGTGGGCATCGTCTCCATGCGCAGCGAGTCTGTCAGCGCCTCCACGCCAGACTTGGCGGACGTATAGGGCGCCATCAGCGGCGCATGGGCGATGGCCGAAAGTGAGGAGATGTTGAGCAGATAGCCCTTGCGCTCGGTGATCTGGCCGATCAGCGCGCGGTCGGTGCGCCACACGCCAAGGAAGTTGACGGCAAGCGTGCGCTCGACCTGCTCGATCGGTGCGGTCGCAAGTGGCCCGGTGAAGGCGATGCCGGCGTTGGCGATGCCCACGTCGATGCCGCCGAAGCGCTCGACCGTCGCGCTGACGGCGCGCTGCAGCGCCTCATAGTCGGTGACGTCGGCCTCGAACGCGACTGCTCTGTCACCGCCCAGCTCAGCCGCCAGCTGCTCCAGCCGCTCGGGCTCCAGCCCCACGAGCGCCACGTTCGCGCCCTTACGGTGCAGGCGCCGGGCGGTCTCGGCGCCGATGCCGCGGGCCGCACCGGTGACGAAGACGGTACGGCCGCTTACGTCGAACGGTGTCTGATCGCGGGCCATTGGCTGATAACTCTACGCACTCCGCGATAAGGGAGGCTCAGCCCCAGTTAGTAGTACTTTGTCAACTCGCCTCGATCGCCCCGGATTTGGCTCGACACGACATCGACGGTGAGAATCCCTGCATTGGCTCGGTTGAGCAGATCTTGAGGTCCGATGTGCCCAGGAATCGGCTCAAACCGTCGACTCGACAAGCACTATTAATCGCGATCCCAAAATGCACCCCCTTTCTTGGGATCGACTTTTTTAAAGCCGTACGCTGAAGCGCGAAGCCGCGCCGGCGCACATCCGTGCACGCCGGCGCACATCCGTGCACGCCGGCGCGTCGGTCCCGCTCAGGCGGTGCCGAGGGCGTTCGCCTTGAGGCGCTCGAACTCGGCCTGAGTGATCGAGCCGCTGTCGAGCAGGCTCTTGGCCTTGTGGATCTGCTCGGTGGGATCGGTCTTAGCGGCCACCGACTGCACGTAGTCGTCGAACTGCGACTGCGCCGCCTTCTGCGAGGCGATCGCGCGCTCGGTCATGCCCTTGTGCTCGACGATCAAGTAGACGAACACGCCGAGGTAGGGCAGCACGATGATGAAGATGATCCACAGCACCTTCATGAAGCCGGAGGTGTCGTGACGGCGGAACAGATCAGCGATCACGGTGAACAGAATCCAAAGCCAGACGACGAAGGCAAAGAAGATCAACATCGTCCAGAAAACTTCCAGGAACGGGTAACTTGTCGCTGCAACAACCATCGGGACCGTCCTTATTTGATCAGGGGCTAGTTGCCCGTTGTCGTCAAGAGCTTGACGGCGCTACGGAAAGTTGTCAACGCGAGAGCGCCGCACCCCCAGTCAGTAGTTTGTACGCGGTACCTATTGCCATTGACAATAAGAGCCTCGCGTGCTAAGAATTGGTTCTTATGCGGAGTCCGGTCCTCAGGGACTCGCCGGGCTCGTTGAGCGGGCTGCTCGAGCGTGAGCGGCTGTTCGCGGCGATCCTCGCTGAGGCCCGCGCGCACGGTTATCTCGACGCGAGCGTCGAGGCTGTGGCGGCACGTGCCGGGCTGCCCGAGGCCTGCTTTCACGAACACTTCGCCACCGCCGAGGAGTGTCTGCTGGCGGCGCTGCACTCGCTGGCGATACGCGCGCACGCGCAAGTCCTCTCGTTCGCTGCCGGCCCTGTCCACCCAGATCCGCTGGCTGAGCGCCGCGCCTGGCACGAACCGCATGCCGAGCGCCAGTTAGAGCACGCGCGCGACCCCGAGGATGAGCGCCTGGACTGCGCGCTCGCCTGTCTGGCACCGATCCTCGCGGCCACGCTGGCCGGCGGCGTAGAATGGCAGTAAGTACGAATCCTTACCAGTATCAATGGTATTCTCAAATGAAGTTGGAGAGCTAATGCCACACCGCAAGCCCATCCGAGACGCAGGCGGCGCCCCCCCCGGCAAGCTCGCTCCGGGCATGCGCCTCTCACGCGAGCTAGTCGCCGAGAGCCAGCGCGAGCGGCTGACGAGCGCGATGCTGACGCTGGTCGACGCACAAGGGTTCGCCGGCACCAGCCTCGCCGACCTGATCGCCCAAGCGCATGTGCCGCGCGACGCCTTCTACCGGCACTACGGCAGCATGGAGGTCTGCTTCCAGAGCGCCTACAACAGCCATTTGGCCTGGGGTGCGGGGCAGGTCATCTCCGCGTTCAACGCGCCTGAGCTGGAGCACGACCCCGAGCGCGCTGCTGTGGCGCTGGCCGCGTTGAGCGAGTTCGCGCGCGAGTGGCCGGCGGGCGGGCGCGTGTGCGCGGTCGACGTGCTGACGGTCGCTCACGGTTCACTAGAGGCGCGCGCGCAGGAGCTGGCCGGGGTGCGTGCGCTGCTCGATGCGGCGCTCGGCGCCGACGGCCCGCATACCGCCCGCCCACACGCCGAGCGGGCTCCTCTGTTGGTGAGCGCCGTGCTTGGCGGGATGCGTTGGGCGGCCTATGTGCACCTGCGCAAGCGCCCACGGCGCGAGCTGCCACGGCTTGGCGAGGAGCTGTACGAGTGGATTTGCTCCTACGCTGACGTCCCCTTTATGGGTGGGAGCGGTGGCGCGGAGGGAGGCGACGAGCGGCCGGTCGCGGATGGCGTCGGCGCGGTGGGCGGCAGCGCGGTAGGTGATCGCGCAGTGGATGGCAGCGTGGCAGATGGGCGCGCGCCCGAAGTATCCGTTTTTGGGCTACACGGGAGCGAGCCGCGGGGCGCCGTACCGGGCGAGCTCGACTTCCCCGGCGATGAGCCGCGCCCGCGCATCCTGCGTGCGGTGGTCTCGTTGGCCGCTGCCAGCGACGGCGAGGACTGCACCTACCCGAAGATCGCCGCCGCGGCGGGCGTCTCGCACGACACTTTCTACAAGCACTTCGCAAGCCGTCAGGAGGCGCAGTTGGCGGCTTGCGAGGGGATCCACGAGCGTCTGATCGTGGCGGCGCGCAGGGCGTCGGCCGCCGCGACGGATTGGCCGGTGGGCGTGCGCGAAGGCCTGGCCGCCTACCTGGCTGAGGCCGCGCGGGACCCACAGGCAACGCGCGTGATGGTGCTCGACTCGCTCAGCCTGGGCGCGCCGGGACGAAAGTTCCTGGAGCGGCGCGCGCGGGCGCTCAAACAGCTGCTGCGCCCAGCTCTGGCCGCTGCTCCGGGGCTGCCCGAGGCAGGCTCTGAGATGCTGGTCGGCGCGATCTTCGAGGTCTTGTACGAACACGCGCTCGAGCGGCACGTTGAGCAGCTGCCCGCTTTGCAAGGTCAACTTGCCGAGATCGTGTGTGCGCCGCTGCTCGGCGCGCGCCACGCGCACGCGCCGGTCGCTGAGGTCGCGCGTCGCTTCGTGCCCGGCAGGGTGTAGGTCACTGACCATTCACCGGCCGCGGTCGCACGGCCGCGGCCGCTGATCGTTCCTGTTGCAGTGCCCCGCGCGCTTGTCTGCTGCCTGAGGGCTTGTGCTGGACCCTTGGCCTCGGTCAGGCCGGAAGACATTATGGCGCTGGGCCAGCAGTCATTTCCACAAGTCAGTAGGCAACACTAGACACAGACATAAAAATCTGTTTTTATGTAGAGACGCCATGTCCGCCACGGCGGGCCAGGAGGTGATCAGGTTGCTTTACACAGAGGACTCGCCCTGGAGCGGGGGACGCAAGGAAGGGGAGCGCGACGAGGACAGCGCGCGCTCGGAGCGCCGCGACGAGCGCTTGGCTGCCTTCGATGTGGCGGTCGCGGAGATCGCGGCGTTGGTGCTGCCGGTCTACCGCACGAGCGAAGACTGGCTGGAGCGCACGCGGACAAGCCTGCTGGCGCTGCTGGGCGCGTTCGACGAGCACCCAGAGACGGCGCGACTGCTGATCAGCGACTCGATCGCGTGGGGGCCAGAGGTACTCGAGCGCCGCGGCGAGCTGCTCGAAGTTCTGGCAGCCGCGCTCGACGATCCGCGCGGCAAGGTCGATCCGGTCGCGCCACTGCCCGAGATAGCCGGCGAGAACCTCGTCGGCGCCTCGCTGTCGTGGATCCACGCGCGGCTGCAGGGCGGAAGCGAGGGCGAAAGCGGCAAGTTCGTAGAGCTGGCGCCGTCGCTGATAAGCATGATCGTGCACACCTATCTCGGTGCCGAGGCGGCCCAACGTGAGCTGGAGCGGCCGTTGACGGGCCTCGGTGTGGAGCTCGTCGAGCGCGAGCGCAGGGATCCGATCGTCTCGCCGGACGCTGTTTCTGCGCAGGGTTCGAAGCCGTCGCAGCCCTCCATCTCACGGCTGCGGGCAACTCGCTCTTGACATGGTCGTAAAAATCTGTTTTTATTGGAACAGGACATTTGTGTCCAGTCCGGGGGCAGGCGGTCAGCTCGATCGCCTCGGACTGAAAGTCGACAGGAGGGGAGCAGTACGGAATGGGGAGCGTCGCAAACACCGGTCTGGCGGCCGGTACAGCGTCTGACGCAGGGCCGTGGGAGCGCTCGTGAGCGTTGCCGGCTCAGCCCGTCTAGCGCGCCCGGCCAAGGCCAGGCGCTCTCGCTCTTCCTCGCGCGCTCAGCTCGAAGCCGCCCGCGAGCTCCAGGGGGCGCACGTCGCCGTCGTGCAGCGTGCGCGTCTGCTTGCCGGGGCGGTTCGTGCCGTCGACAAGTATGGCTACGCGCACAGCACCGTCAGCGAGATCACTGCGTTGGCGCACGTCTCGCGGCGCACGTTCTACGAGCTGTTCAGCGGCAGCGAAGAATGTCTGCTGGCGATGTTCGAGGAGATCCTCGGGCGTGGCCGATCTCATGTGGCGGCCGCTGAACTCGACGGGTCGCCATGGCGCGAGCGGGTACGCGACGGGCTGTGGGCGATCCTCTCCTTTCTCGATGCTGAGCCGGTGCTGGCGCGCGTCGGGATTGTGCAGTCTGCGCGCGGCGGCCCACAGATCATCGAGCTGCGTGAGCGCCTGTTCGCGCAGCTGGCGAGTGTCATCGACGAGGGGCGCAGCGCCGGCAACCGCGCGGGTGACTGCCCCGAGCTGACCGCAGAGGGGCTGGTTGGCGCGGTGCTGTCGATCTTGCACACGCGCTTGGTGCGCAGCGAGCAGGTGCCGCTCGAGAGTTTGCATGGCGAGCTGATGGCGATGATCGTTGCGCCCTACCTCGGTCCCGCGGCCGCGCGCGCCGAGCGCGGCCGACCCGCGCCGGCGCCGCTGCCGGCTCCCGCTCCAAGCGGGAACGCCAATGGCAGCATTTCCAACGGCACGGTAGTCAGCGTCGAGCGTGACCCGTTGCACGGTGTCTCCATGCGTTTCACCTATCGCACCGCGTGCGTGCTGGAAGCGGTCGCGGCCGAGCCGGGGCTGTCGAACCGGGGCGTGGGTAACGCGGCCGGGATTCCCGACCAGGGCCAGGTGTCCAAGCTGCTCGCGCGGCTCGAGGGCTACGGCTTGATGAAGAAGACCGCTCCCTTTCGAAAGGGAGCGTCGAATGCTTGGGAGTTGACGGCCGAGGGTGAGCAGGTCGCTCGGGTCGTGGGAATGGGAGGCGCATGATGAGGTCTGGCGGTGTGTCTAGGCATGCCTGTGTTGCCGGGGTTCTTGGGAGGGGAGAGCGAGTCCAACGCTTGGTGGCTGACGCCCCGGGGCGAGCGGGTCGCGTGCACCTCAGTCTGGATTACACAATTGCAAGGGAGGTCGTATGAGGGGGATCGCCAGTATCGCAAGTAGGGGTCGCGGGGGTGGTTTGGGGATCCTGTTCTGTGTGCTCTGTGCGTTTGTGTGCGTGTGGGTGTTTTCGGTCGCCCCAGCGCAGGCAGCATTCTCGCGCCACACCTTTACGGGCTCCTTCGGTCCGGAAGGCCCACAATCACTCACATCGTTTCAGAACGTGCAGGGTGTGGCGGTGGACAGTGAAGGCAACGTCTACGTGTACGACACGGAAGAATTGGCAGGCTGGATCTACAAGTTCAATGCGAAGGGTGAACCGGAGCCGTTCTCAAAGCTGCTCGAAGACGGCTCCGAACACCCGAATGTGATTACGGGTGTCGGTGGTGGGGGCTCCGGCGAAGACGAGCTTGCGGTCGATGACTCCAGTGGCACGACGAGAGGCGACATCTACTTGGCGAACCGTAGCGAAGTCCGTATCTACGAATCTGACGGTGAGCGCGTCGAAGCGGGCGGGAAACCGGTGGATCTGACCGGGGAAGTCGAAACGGAAGTGCCGGGCGCGCCGTGGGGAGAGCCGTGCGGGGTGGCGGTCGATTCGGCGGGCAACGTTTATGTGGGTTTGGCGGGGCATAACGTTAGTCGCTACACCCCGACGGGGAAATACGCTGTCAACAGTGATTACACCGCTTCGTTGTGGGGCCTCGGCGAAATCTGTAACGTCGCGGTGGACCCGGCGGGCAACGTGTACGCCAAGACGTACCAGGGTCCGATCACGAAGTATGAACCTTCGCAGTTCGAGACCAGGGCGCAATTCGTGGCCGGGAGGGAAACGCCGGCGAGCGGTAGCGAGGTCGATCTGACGGGCGCCACCCTCGCGGTTGATCCGGATCCCTCCCGTGATCTCCTTTATGTCGACGAGGCGAATCACGAAGGGCAGAGCGATGTCGCTGAATACGAAAGCTCAGGGGAACTGAAGCGGATCGGTATGTTCGGCGTGTCAGAACCGGGGTTGCTGGTGGGCGAACCCTACGGTATCGCGGTCGCCGCGTCGGGTGAGGTGTACACGTCCAACGGCGCAGGTCTCGTCAATATTTATGAGGCGACTCCCCCTGAGGCGCCGCTGATCGAAGAAGAGGCCGCTAACGATGTGACGGAAACGACGGGGACCTTGGACGCGGAGATCGATCCGGCCCTGTATGACACGCACTACTACTTCCAGTGGGGTACCGCTGACTGTACGCAGGACCCATCTGCGTGCACAGAGGTGCCGGTCGCGCCCGGGACGGATATCGGCTCCGGTGAAAGTCCGGTGGGTGTGAGCGCCGAACTGCATGGTCTTACCCCGGGGAGTGTGTATCACTATCGTGTGGTCGCGACGAACGCGAACGGGACCAGCGCAGGGGCCGATACGACGTTCACGACGCGGCCGGCGGCGATTACGGGTCCGACGTTGCTTGATGGGCGCGCGTACGAGCTGGTCTCGCCACCGGAAAAAGTTGGTGCGACATTGCTGCGTATCGGCGGGTATCCCGGACCGACGGGGGGCGGGGTGATCCAGGCGGAACCGGAAGGCAACGCGTTGACGTATGTCTCTAACGACGCGTTTGCTGAACCGGTGTCCTCGGCGCTACCGGAGCAGTATGTGGCGACGCGCGGTGCGGGCGGCTGGTCGAACGTGAACGTGACCCCACCGATGAAGTCTGCAGTCGGGAGCCTGAATAAAGGCGGTCCCTATCGTGCCCTCTCGTCAGATCTCTCCAGGGGTTTGCTACTGCGACCCGCGGGTCAGCCATCGCTTGATCCGCGAGCGCCGGACGGCTTTGAAAACCTTGTTCTGGATGAAGGTCTGAGGGGCGCGGGTCCGAGCGGTTTCCAGGCAGCGCTGGTTGGGTCGAGCGCAGAACAGTTGAAAGTCGAATTTGAAGGAGCGAATCCAGGACTCACCCATATCATTTTGCGCGAAAGAGGGAACGCGAAAGAGCTGTTCGAATGGACGCCTGGTGGGCCTGACACGGAATTGCAGCCGATCGGTGCTGAAGCAATACTTGGTGGCAAGAACGGCCAAGGCAGGTCGGCAACCAATGCGATTTCTGACGATGGCTCGCGGATATATTACACTTCCGGCGGTAACCTTTTTCTTCGCGAAGATGGGACGAGTGGCATCGAGGTGGACGCATCGGATGGGGGGGCTGGCGAATTTGGTGGAGGGGTCTTCGATACTGCCAGTAGCGATGGCTCACGAGCGTTCTTCACCGATACCTATAACCTGACGGCGAACGCACGGGCGGAAAGCGGGCCGGACCTGTACATGTTCGAAGCCGCCAGCCGCAAACTGACCGATATAGCCCCTCAAGGGGATGTGCAGGGTGTGCTCGGCGCAAGCGAAGATGGCTCGTATGTGTATTTCGTCGCCAACGGTGTGCTGGCGTCTGGTGCTCGTCAAGGACACTGTCAGCACGGACTGGGTCTCGTTGAATCGCGCACCTGCAACCTCTACGTTTGGCATGAAGGCACGACGCGGTTCATCACGACCCTATCGGAGGGCGACGAAAACGGGGACGCGCACAGTTATGAAAGTCCGCAAGGGGTCTTCCAGGCGGCTGACTGGACTCCTGTGCTCGAATATCGTACGTCGAGGGTCTCTCCCGATGGAGAGGATGTGGTGTTCATGGCCGATGGCGACCTGACAGGCTACGACAGCCGGCCCATGGAAGCCTCAGCTTGTGTAAACGAATCTGGCGATCAGACGTATGAGCGACCGTGTCAGGAGGTGTATGTGTACGATGCAGTGTCGGGTGCGCTGAGGTGCGTGTCGTGCAATCCGACGGGAGGACGTCCGCAGGGCCCTTCTGCGATTCCTGGTGGTACTCCGTACGCACAAGGCGAGACCCTTTACCAGTCGCGTGTGCTTTCTGACGAAGAAGGGCGTGCGCGGGTGTTCTTCGATAGTGAAGACGCGTTGGCGCCGCAGGACACGAATGGTGTGGGGGATGTGTATGAGTGGGAGGAAGACGGTCGCGGGGATTGTGCGCAGGCGGGTGGCTGTCTCGGGCTGGTCTCCAACGGGACGAACAGCGTTGAATCGGAGTTCCTGGATGCGAGCGTCAATGGTGATGATGTGTTCTTCTTGACGTATGCGAAATTGGCGTCGCAGGACACGGACAACTTGGTGGATGTTTATGATGCGCGTGCTCCGCACGTGTCTGGGGAAATGGTGGGTTCCCCGCCGCCAGCGGCGGCGTTGCCGCCGTGTGATAACGGTGATTCGTGCAAGCCGCCGGCGTCGGCGCAACCGTCGCTCTTCGGGGCGCCGTCGAGCGCTACGTTCACAGGCGCGGGTAACCCGTCGTCCGTTGTGATACCGGCGACGCGACCCAAGTCGAAGGTGTTGAGCAGGGCGCAGAAGCTGAAGGTGGCGTTGCGGGTGTGTGCAAAGAAGGGCGGCAAGCACCGCCGGCGAGTGTGCGAAGAGCAGGCACGCAAACGGTACGGGCCGGGCGGGAGCTCGAGTCGGGGTAGGCGGGCCGCGGCGATGGGGAGGCGATGATCATGCTGAGGAAGCTGACTCTGTTCCTGATAGCAGTAGTGATGCTGTTTGTTCTCAGCGCCGCGCCGGCATTCGCCCAGTTCGGGTTTTTGCCGGGGAAGGCGGGGTTCAATGTGACTGCGACCAATGCGGATGGGTCCCCGGACCTGCAGGCTGGTTCGCACCCGTTCGCGTTGACGACGACGTTCGCGCTCAACGGCAAGCCCGATCCGGAACGCACTGAACAGCTTCAACCTGACGGTAATTTGAAGAATGTGGCGGTCGAATTGCCACCGGGACTTGTGGGTAACGCGACAGCGATCCCGCAGTGCACACAGGAAGACTTCCACATATTCCCGCTGCAGGGCGAACCAAACTATACGCCGTTTAATAGTACGCACTGTCCGGTCTCGACGGCGGTTGGGACTGTGAAGGTGATCGCGGGCTTGAGCACAAGCAACGAAATCACTACTGATTTTATCGTGAATGTTTATAATCTTGTGCCGCCGCCGGGTATGCCCGCGGAGTTCGGATTCAATTTTGTGGGCGTACCGGTATTCTTGACGACCGCGGTGCGTGGGGGCAGGGATTATGGGATCACTGTGGAAAGCCCCAACACTAACCAGGGGATCCATGTCTTTGGGGCGATCACGACGTTTTGGGGTGTGCCGGGCGATCCGCGTCACGACAGTGAACGCGGACGAGAATGCGAGTTTGGGTTCGGGCCGACGGGTAAGTCGTGTCCGGCTGGTACGGGGGAAGTGCCGTTGTTGACGCTACCGAGCGCGTGTAACGGCCCGTTGCATTATGGGATTCGTGCGGATTCGTGGCAGGAACCGGAACAGTGGGCGAACGCTAGTTATGAAAGCGAAGATGGCGAAGGCGCGACTGCGGGTTTGGATGGGTGTGGTGTGTTGCCGTTCGGACCGTCGCTTCAGATCGTGCCGGACGGGTCGGCGGGGAGCACCCCGACGGGACTGAACGTAAACCTCGATGTTCCTCAAGAAGAGGATCTGAACCCGCAGGGCCTGTCAGAGGCTGATGTGCGGGATACGACGGTCGCGCTACCGGAAGGCGTGGTGTTGAACCCGTCGGCGTCGGATGGGCTGCAGGCGTGCTCGGAGGCGCAAGCGGGCTATGAACGTTTTGATGCGCAGAGCGAAACACAATTGTTCTCGCCTGGTGTGGTGTCGTGTCCGGACGCGTCGAAGGTCGCGACGGTGAAGATCAAGACACCATTGTTGCCTGAACAGCTCGAAGGAGCGGTGTATTTGGCCGCACAGGAAGCGAACCCGTTGGGGTCGCTGGTCGCTTTGTATTTGGTGGCTGAAGATCCGGTGGCGGGTGTGCGGATCAAGCTCGCGGGAGAAGTGACATTGGATCAGGCGACGGGGCGGTTGGTGACGACGTTCAAGAACACGCCGCCGCTACCTTTCGAAGAATTGAAATTGGAGTTCTTCGGGACCGACCGTGCGCCACTAGCGACTCCCGCATTCTGTGGGACGTACACAAGCGAAGCGTCGTTCGCGGCATGGTCTGGCACTCCTGCGGTCGCGCCGCTGGCACAGTTCAACATCGGCTCGGGGCCGGGTGGCAGCGCGTGCACGGACCCGTTGCCGTTCGCGCCGTCGCTGACGGCAGGCATGACGAGTATCCAGGCGGGTGGGTTTAGTCCGTTTACGATGACGATGAGCCGCGAAGACGGCCAACAGAGCCTGAGCGCGATCGCGCTACACATGCCGCCGGGCCTGTCAGGCATGCTGACAGGCGTAAAGCTCTGCGGCGAAGCACAGGCCGATACAGGCACGTGCGGACCGGAAAGCCTGATCGGCGAAACAACGGTCAGCGTCGGCTTGGGCAACGACCCCTATACCGTCACCGGCGGCAAGGTATACCTCACCGGCCCATACCAGGGTGCACCGTTTGGTCTGTCGATCGTGAACCCAGCGAAGGCCGGCCCGTTCGACTTGGAGGACACGAAGGAAAGCCATCCGCCGTGTGACTGTCTGGTTGTGCGGGCGAAGATCGAAGTGGACCCGCTGACAGCGGCGCTTAGGATCACAAGCGACTCGTCGGGCCCGTATTCGATCCCGCACATCCTGGACGGTATCCCGCTACAGATAAAGCACGTGAACGTCACGGTCAACCGGCCGGGCTTCACGTTCAACCCGACGGACTGCAACAAACTCGCGATCACGGGAAACATCTCCAGCGACGAAGGCGCGAGCGCTCCAGTCTCCACGCCATTCCAGGTAACCAACTGCGCGGCCCTAGCGTTCAAACCGAAACTCACGGCCTCGACATCCGGCAAAACATCGCGTGCGTTGGGTGCGAGCCTGCACGTCAAACTAACCTATCCGCTAGGACCGTTCGACGCGAACATCGCAAGCGTCAAGGTCGATCTACCAAAGCAACTACCCTCACAATTGAAGACACTACAGAAGGCGTGTCCAGCCGCCACGTTCGAAGCCAACCCAGCCGCATGTTCCTCAGCGTCGATCGTGGGTCACGCAAAGGCAACCACCCCAGTACTCCCGGTAGCTCTCGAAGGCCCCGCCTATTTCGTGAGCCACGGCGGCGAAGAATTCCCCAGCCTGATCATCGTCCTCCAAGGCTACGGCGTAAGCGTCGACCTGGTCGGCACGACCTACATCAACCCCAAGACAAACGTCACGAGCAGCACGTTCAAGACTGTCCCGGATGTACCGGTCGGCAGTTTTGAACTGAACCTTCCTCAGGGTAAGTATCCGGCGCTTGCGGCAAACGGAAACCTCTGCAAGACAAAACTAGCCATGCCAACAGCGTTTGTGGGCCAGAACGGGACAGTACTCCACCAAAGCACACCAATCGCCGTAACAGGCTGCCCACGCACCCACAAGACCAAGGTCAAGCAGCGGAGAAAGCGAAAATAGACGCGGCGCGCTTGCGCGGACACGATGTCGAAGTGCTGATAGCTATGAGCACGATGCCGACTGTCGTCTCCTGGACGGGAAAGCGCCGGAAGGAGTCGACGAGCGCGGCGGCCTGCTCGTGCAACCAAAGAAATGCCCGAAGGAGGCTGTCGCACCTGTGCTACGCTGTGTTTAATGCGTGAGATAACACAGCGGCAGTTGCGCAACGAGAGCGGCGAGATCATGCGCGATCTCGACCGGGGGGAGTCGTTCGTTGTCACGCGTAACGGCACGCCGGTAGGCGAGTTGGTGCCGATCCGTCGCCGTCGCTTCGTGCCGGCCGAGGTGGCGATCGCAGCGTTCTCGGGTGTTGGCTATATCGACCATCAGCGCTTCCGCGCGGATGTCGATCGCTATGTGGATCAGGACGCGATGTCAACGGTCTGGGATGAACGCGGCGCCGGCTGAGAAGCATAGGCGCCCACGCGGCCTACTCGACACCTCCGTCGTGATCGACCTCGAGCAGCTGCGCGCCGATGACCTGCCAGTCGAGCTGGCCGTATCCGCGGTCACGATGGCCGAGCTGGCGAGTGGACCCGAGGCAACCAGCGATCCGCAGGAGCGCGCCCGTCGCATCGCACTGCTGCAGCACGCCGAAGACACGTTCGACCAGCTCCCTTTCGACATCGCGGCGGCGCGCGTATACGGACGCATCTACGCAGCCGTTGCGGCAGGGCGCAAAGCGCGTGGGCGTCGCACGATGGATCTGCTGATAGCGGCTACCGCTCTGTCCAACAAGCTCCCGCTGTATACGCACAACGCCGAGGACTTCGCAGGGCTGGAAAGCCTGCTCGACATCGTCGCTCTACCGGCCGCAGCTGGCGATTAGGTCGCTTCGCCGCTGCTCAGGGCGCGATCACCCGACATCACTTCGGGGGGAGCGAGAGCCTTTGCCTCAGGAATGCGCTGACTCGCTGTGCGTAGCGCAGGGGATCGACGTTCCAAGACTCGACGTGCCCCGCGTATGGCACTCGATAGTAGGTGACCCAGCCGGGGAGCTCCTTGGCGAACGCGTCGCTGCTTGAGATCGGCACGACTTCGTCCTCGAGCCCGTGGAACAGCAGGATCGGTAGGTGAAAGTTGCCGGGATGATTTAGTGCGTCAAGGCTGCCCCAGTTGGGTTTGATGCGCAGGTCGATCGCCCACTCGACAGGATCGGCGAGGATTGAGGGCAGGCCCATCTCTTTGGCGTTGAAGGAGAGGATCGCCTTCCAGTCGAGTGCGGGCGCGTCGAGGATCAGGCCGGAGACATCGTGCGCAAGCGAAGATCTCTGCATGAACTGCGAGACGATCGCGCCGCCCATCGAATAGCCGACCAGGACCAGACGCTGGGCTCCGTGTGACAGCGCGTAGCGAGCAGCGCTTTGCAGGTCGCGCCACTCGGTCTGGCCCATGTGGTGATGACCGTCCGGGCTTGGTGGTGCGCCGACATCCTCGCGATAGGTGATGAGCAGAGCGGGCAGTCCGGAGGCGTGCAGTATCGGCACGATCCGTAGGCCGTCTTCGCGGCTGGCGTTGATGCCGTGCACGACGATCGCCCAGGTGTGCGAGCGCGCTGGGATCAGCCACGCGGGCATCGGTCCGAGTTCGTCGGGGACCTCCACGTTGGCGAAGGGGAGGCCGAGGGCTTGCCTGGGATTGCCCTTGTAGACGTTGGTGTCGAAGTCGACTTTCGTCCCGGGGGCAAGTCGCCCCTCCAGTGTTGTGAGCTTGCGCGTGACGGTGTTGACGTCGCTGCTCAACACGCCTTCGACGATCGCATGACCGGCCGGCCATTCCAAGCCGTAGACGCCGGGCCGCAGTGTGTCTTTGAAGCGCGAGAGCACCACCCTGCCGGGAGAGAGCGCCTTCACAGTCGCGTTTGTGGGCCACGGCGGGCGTTCAGGGACCACGACCTTCGAGGAGAAGTACCAGCTGGCCCCGGCGCCAGCGGCGAGCAGCGCGAATATCAACAGCACGCTTGCCAGCAGCAGCGAGCGCCCGTGACGGCGAGGCCACCGGTGGCGCTCCGGGCTGGCTGCGGGTGAGGCGTCCACGCCGTCGGAGGCTACCGGCCAACCACAGACTGAGGGCGTCCGTTGTTTGCGTCGGGCTTGCCCAGCACATTGCTAGGTTTGTCCCAGCGTCTCGACGCCTGTGCTCGGTCAAGCGTGGCGTGGAGGTCCCCAAGCACAGCTCTCGCGCTTCTTGCGGGGATGTCGCATCGAGCCGTTTGACCGTGTCAGCCCCCGCCTTGTGGCCGTCGTGGACGGATAATCCGTGCGCTTGTGCCTAGCGGCCGTTGCCGTCGGCGATGATCGCGACGTAGCGCGCTGGATAGGGATTGTCGTCTGTCTCCGTCGCGGCGCCATTACTGGTGGCCTTTGCGTCGGATTACCCGGCGGGCTCGCTTTGCGGCCCGCCATGTGTGCATGACTCCAAGGGTGGGGGTGATGAGCGGCTTGAGCTCCTGGCGAACTTGGCGGGTAACGGGTCGTGCGAAGTCGCCGTTGGCTGTTGGTGCGGAGATGTAGTAGGCGGCGACACCGACGAGAGTCATTACATGGTGTGCGCCGTTAGGCAAAGGTGAGGCGCACTCGACGCCGCGCCGCGCTGCGCTGGCGAGGTCTCTGGCGAGGAGGTCGTGGTCGGGGTAGTAGCGGATGTAGCCGACCTGGTCTGCCTGCATGTCGCGTTCATGGTCGACGAGGCTGTCGAGCATCGTGCTCAGCACGGCGATCGAGAGGTAGACGGTGTCGATCGCTGTGGCCTGCTTGAGTGTGATGTGCTCATCGGCGGCTGTGGCGATCAGTGCGTGGATGGTTAGTACCGAGGAGGCTGCGCCCGCGAGGAATTCCTGCCATCCGAGTGGTGTTCCGTGGACCTCCGTTCTGGCCCACTGTTCAAGCTGGCTCGTCCCAAGTTGCGGGACGGCGTGGGCCCGTATCTGTACCTCCGTGCAGCGCTCCGCGGCCCGTCTAGCTGCGTGAGCGACGGTGGTCGCGGAGGGCAACCCTGCCAGCGATCGTCGCACGACATCGACCAACTCTTCTAGGTAGCCGCCGTCGTTCGTCAGCCGAGAGGAGTAGTAGTCGCGGGTGGGCTCCGTGTGGAGCGTGATTGCGTCAGTGAAGGCTCGGTAGAGGTTGCGCCCGTCACGGAGCGGATCAATTGTGGGTTGCTCGGTCAGTCCGTCGAGATAGTCGTACATGACCTCGTAGGCCACAATCGCTTCGATGACGGTCTGGCGGTGCTCTTGCGGCGCGAGCGTGGCGAGCGTAGCGGCGACCTCGGCGTTGAACCGCTCCTCGAGTAGCTTCTCGAGCGCCAGCGTTCGGAGGGCTGGGTCCTTGATAGCGCGGGCGCGCAGCTCCCATCGTCTGAGCTGCTTGCCGACCACCGGGGCGACGGAGGGCCAGAAGCGGGCGTTTGCGATCACTAGGGCTACGCCGGCTCGGGTCAGGAGTCGGCGATCACCAAATGCAGACATTTGGGGCTCGAATCAAGCGCCCATTAGTGCCCGCGTTTGCGCGGCACCCTACTGAGAAGATGCGTGCGCTCTTTACTCATTGAGGGCAAGCGTTACAGGTACGCCCGACGCGAACCAGCCGGGTAGAGACACGATCAAAAGCACGGTAACGATGACAAGCGCGAATATTTCTATTGGGCGCTGACTTGTGGCTACACCTGCGACCGGGAAACCAGTCACATGCTTTAGGTAGCCGTCGATCACCACCTGACCATAGATACCGGCTACTGCCCCACTCAAACATCCTGCGCTGAGCATCAACGCCGATTCAACGAGAAGCACGAGCTGAAGTTGACGGCGCGGGGCGCCTTCGAGCCGCAGTTCGGCGAGCGACTGTCGTCTTTGCCAGATGCTCGATCCGAGTGCCGCGGCCATTGCCAGGATCGCCGTGGCCACGAGTAGAGTTGATATCTCGTCAAGCTGCTTGAGTCCTTCGCCGGCTATGGCGTCGAATCGGTCTGCCCGAGTATGTGCAGTGACCGCTTCCAAGCCACTCTTTGGGCCGAGTGCGATGCGGATCTCTCGCAGCGCGAGCCCGGTAGGCGTGTCCCGAGTTACATCAATCCCAAGGGCCGAAGGCTCCGAAGTAGCCCAGAACCGGGTGTAATCGTCGACGCTCATCAAGATCACTCCAGAAGTCCAACCAAAGTTGGTCGTTATGGCGGCCAGCTTGAAGCCGACGGTACCCGTCGGAGTGGGGAGGTCCAACACTTCCCCGAGCCCGACGTGACGTTCTTCTGCAATCTGCTTGGACACCGCGATCCAGCCTCCTTGTCGCATGCGCTGGGCAGCAATGGCAGCATCGCCTTCAACTATCTGATTGGTTAGCAATCCGACGCCTGCGCTGGTTGGTCTCGCGATGACCCATACACGCCGATGACCAATTGTCATGAACTCACTTTGGAAGACATGGACGCCGGCGACCCCCGATATCCTGCTGATGCGGGATGCGTAATGGTCGGGCCGAAAATTGTTGGCTGCCGCTGTGTCCTCTGGATTCATCACCCAGATAGCTGCGTCGGACGCATCGGCACTCGCAAAGCTATGCAGTCCACGAAGTAGATCGTCGCGGGCGCCGCCGAGCGCGATGCTGCCAAAAAGTGCGACCGCTCCCGTCGCGGCAAGAGCCAAAGACCGTAGCGTTGTGCTTTTTAGTGACGAGAGCGCCAGCGGCAGAACTGTAAATTTTGGATTGCCGGACGCTAGGGCATTACATCCCCATAGGACGATCCCAAACACCAAGGGAACCGCGAGTATGGTCGCCAACGCGAGTAGGACACACGCGATGAGTGCCGCGCTTGGCAGCAAGACAAATAGGCAGCTGGCGAGCACCACAAGACCCGCCGTAGTCATCGCCAACCATCGTCTGGCATCTGCGGATGGTCCGCTCGCGTCATCGTCTTGGGCGAAAACGGCATCCAGGGGGCGTCCACGGCGCAGATCTTGCAGTAGCACCAGCGAGGCAAGGCACGTCGCCAGCATTCCTCCCGCAACCGCGAGCACGATGGGCTGAGCCCCTATCTTTGTGCTCGTGCCGAGTGTGAAAGTTTGCGCGAGATACGCCACCGACGGGTGGAAGAGCCCAATCGACAGGGCATAGCCGCCGAGCAGTCCGATCAGGCAGGCTGCGAGCCCCAAGCACAGCGCCTCGAAAAGGACCATCTGTAGGATCGCGGTGCGTGGGGTACCGTCGAGGCGTAGATCGGCGATCGCTTCGCGTCGCTCGGGAACAGTGAGCAGCATCGCGTTGAAGGCAAACAGGAAGCCCAGGAGCGCGCTTAGACCGGCGAAAAGCTCGCTTGCCTGGTTGCTTGGACGTAGCGCCTCGTGCAGCAGCGAGACGTCCTGGTCGGCCGCAGCGATGGTCAGGTGTCCGCCGGTGAGTCTGTCCAACTCGGCGCGCACGGTAGCTTCGTGTCCGGGCTGGCTCTGGATGAGAATGCGGTTGACGCGGTGAGGTAGACCGGCGAGTTCCTGCAGACGGAAGAGCGGCGTGATCGCGATCTTGGCGGTGGACAGTGCTCCTGCGGTTTCGCGTCCCAGAATCGCAGATATGTTCAGCCGGATTGCTCGCCCACGAAGATCCACCGTCACTGTGGACGGCCTGGTGATTCCCAGTGCGCTGGCGCTCGCCCCGCTGAGGCCGATGCCTTCTGAGAGTACGCCGCTGGGTAGGGTGTGGGAGAGGCCGTCCATCACTGCGAGGCGGACGCTGGCACCCGCGACAGTGACCGCCACCCGACGACCGTTCGGGCCGACGATGGTAGCCGCCTGTTCAAGGAATAGTCCGGCATGCGCGACGCCAGGGAGACGTTCCACCTGGGTAATCAGATGTTCGTCAAAGCCATTTGGTCCGCGCGCGCGCAGCTGTAGATCCGCTGGGCCGATCACCGCACGCACCACATTGTTTGCGGAACTCGTGACGCCGTTGCTGGCAACCGTGACCGCGAAAACGAGCGCCACCGCGACGGCTACCCCAACACCAGCAAGCAGCTCCTGCATCGCATGTACCCGGAGTCGTCGGCCGTAGAAGTAGACGAGAGCACGCGTCCGCATCAAGCCGTGCCACTTCGAGTAGTCAACGCTGTCCAAGGCTGCTCACCCTGGAGCGGACACGGATTGCGCTCGCGCATCGTGGGGCGCGTCCGTGCTGCTGAGGTGATCGCCGTCGAGAAGGTTGCCGTCGTGCAGTGTGCAGCAACGGTCAGCGATGCCAGCGACTTCGGTGTCGTGGGTGACGAGTAGCACGCACGCGTCGCGCTCGCGCGCAACCGATCTCAACAGATCTACAATCTCTCGGCTCCGGGTGCTGTCGAGGTTCCCGGTGGGCTCATCAGCGAGGATTAGCCCCGGTTCGGGTGCGAGTGCGCGAGCGATCGCGACGCGCTGGCGCTCGCCGCCGGACAACTTCTCGGGGGTATGTCGCAAGCGGCTGGCGAGCCCGACGCGCTCAAGCCAAGGGAGCGCACGGGCTTGCGACTGGTGCACCCCCACGCCGCTGATGAGCAGCTTGCGGGCCGCGTTCTCCAAGGCCGGGACACGGGGCATCAGACGGAAGTTCTGGAAAATGAACCCGACATCCCGCAACAGGTATTCGCTTGCCTCACGCTCGGATAGCGAGGCAAGGTCGCGTCCCTGGTAGCGGATCGTGCCTGCGTCCGGTTTCAAGAGCGCCGCGATCAGCAACAACAGCGTCGTCTTGCCGGAGCCGCTGGGGCCAAGTAGGGCGAGCATTTCCCCGGGGGAGATCCTGAAGCTCACACCATCGACAGCGCGCACCGTCTCCTCTGCCCCTTGGTAATGCTTGGCTACGCCTTCGAGTTCCAGCATTTCCTGCCGCGCCTGTCCCCGGCTATCCGCGTGCCCGCCGGTGGCGGGTGAGGTCCGACACGGGCGCGAGGTCCGGTGTCAGATCGCCCTCTAGCTTGCCTTTGTCGAGCGCGAGTACCCGGTCTGCTCCCAAGAAGCCGGTGCCTTCGCCAGTGCTTGAGAGGATCGCCATGCCGTCGTCGGCGAGCGAACGCAACAGCCTGAGGATGCCGTCTCGATCGAGCAGCTCTACGCCGAGCGTCGGTTCATCGATAACGAGCAGACGCGGACTGCAGGTGAGCGCACGAGCGATCGCTACACGCACCGTTTCATCGGTCTTCAGTTCAGTCGCTGGGAATTCAGCACACGAGCTGGCATGTACGCGCTCCAACGCTCTCCAGGCATGAGCAAGCGCTACAGGTTGTGGAACCCTGCGGCCGAGTTGTCCCGCAATCAGCTGGTCGAGGACGGTTGGTCCCTGCCGGCGACGAAAATCTCGTCGGCAATAACCGACGTCCTGACCGAGCTTCTTCCGGTCCCGCCTGGTGAGGTCGCCGCCTTCGAACCGGACTGTGCCTGTGTCTGGCGTTTCGATCCCGGCGGCGATCCGCAGCAATGTGGAGCGCCCGGATTGGCGCTCGCCCCAAACGACGATCATTTCGCCCGCGTGGATCTCCATCGACACGTCGCTGAGGGCGACACGGGCCCCGCGCTTGTAGCGCTTACCTATGTGCTCAAGCTCAAGGAGGGCCATCGCCGACGACGCTCCTTGCGCGCTGCTCGAATCGGGCGTTGGCGAACCGCAGCCAGGAAAGCATCCCCCCAGCTGCGATACGTTGCTGCTCAGTGACGAGCTCGTCGATCAATGCGCCGCGAGAGCCGCCTACAGAGCCCTCCGATCCGCGTCCGATCTGGCCTGCCTTCTCCAGGTACTCGCGTCGAAAACGACCGATTAGATCGATGGCTGCCACCGGGTCGTGAGCAAAGATCGCTAGTTGTCTTGCCCATAGCTCCAGGCTGCGACGCTGTGCGTCCATCTGTTCCACATACCAGTCCTCAAAGTGGCTGGTCCCAGGGGGGGTGACTCGGTAGTGCGGCTTGGGCTGGCGGCCTGCCCCGACTTCGGGGATGGTCTCGATGAACCCTCGGCTTTCCAGTTCGTCGAGTGCTGTGTAGATATGCGAGCTGCCGCTGACGGGAAGCAGATCCGCATACAGGCGCTGGTATCGGTTGTATAGCTCCAGGCCATAGCTGGGACGTTCGATGACCAGACCAAGGACCGCCCAATAGACGACCGAGGTCATCGCCCGACCGGGGGCCTTTCTTGGCGATGTCTTTGACATTGAACTATGCAGCGTACTGGAAGTTCGGGCCCGCAGAAAAGCCCTATTTCTTGGTCTGTTTGGGTGTTCCAAACATTGGACCCTAAAACAATGCCTAGCTAAACGCCACGAAGAGTCCGATCATGCCGACTGTGGTGTCTATGGATACGCAATGGGGAGCGATGGTCGAGGGCACTGCGAGCCGGCATCGTCCGGGCTCTGCGACTACGGGCGGCAAGGCCACGAGCGGGGGCCGCTCGCCTTCGCCCGGGTCCGCGATGGGTGTGACCCGCCCACGCACCCACCGAGGGGAGAGGGTTCAGGTCCGCGGCGGGTCGGCGCCGCGCTCTTCTCGCTCGTTGTCCGTGTCCTGCGGCGGGTCGAGCGTCAGGGAGGCTTCCGTGGTGGGGCCTGACGAGCGACCCGCCGAGACGCCACCGTCAGTCAAGGAGACGATTCTGGGGATCGCGACGCCACCAGAATCAGGATGATTGCGCCCAAGCCAGGGCAGGTGCCGACTCTACGTGATCCCCAGTATTCGCAATCATTGGAGCGTGGCCTGGCGATCCTTGGGTGCTTCACGGCGCAGCGGTCCGCGCTCGGGATCGCTGAGATCGCCGACGACCTTGGAATGAGCCGCTCGACCACTCACAGGTATGTGATCACGCTTGTCGCACTCGGCTTCCTAGAGCAGGGTGCGTCCCGTAAGTATAGGTTGGGGTTGCGTGTCACCGATCTGGGCATGTCGGCTTTGAACTCAACCGGTTTGCGTGAGCCGTCGCGTCCGTACTTGGAAGAGTTGCGCCAGGGCACCTCCTATACCGCGAACCTGTCGGTGCTCGACGGTCCGGAGATCCTGTACATCGAACGTGCTAAAAGCTTCCGGCGCGGGCAAAACAAGATAGACCTGAACCTGCGTCCCGGCTCACGCCTGCCGGCCTACTGCACCTCGATGGGCAAGGTTCTACTCGCCAACCTGCCCGAGCCAGAGCAAAACGAGCTGATCGCCGCCATGACGCTCAAGCGTCGCGGTCCAAACTCGATCACCAGCAAGAAGGCTCTGCGCGCCGAGCTGGAACTCGTACTTGACGAGGGGATAGCCGTCAACGACGAAGAGCTGGCGGGAGGCCTGGTGTCGATCGCCTGCCCGGTACGCAACGAAAACAAACAGGTCGTCGCGGCGATCAACCTGGCGGCTCACACGTCCATGATCTCCTCGGAGGAGATGGTCGACCAGTTCCTGCAGCACCTGCTAGCCACCGCCGATAACATCTCGGCGCGCCTCGGATATCGGTTTGAGGACGCTCGCCGGTTCTAGTTCCTTCGCCGCGGTCACCAAGCGCCAATGGCTCGGGTTGTGCGGGATTGACCATGCGCCGTGCGGGACTCGAACCCGCCCCGCCGGATTAAAAGTGGCTCCCTGGGGGGTTATCTGAGGTCTGTGAGCCCTAGATACGGGGCTTAAGTGTGCTCAGGTGGGGTCAGAAATGCGCGTTTCGCGACCAATTTCGCGACCAATTTCGTGGAGGTCGCGGGGATCGTTGACAGCTCAAACTGGAGCTTCGGCGGCTGATGGAGCAGGCCTGTCGTCGCGCTCCGTTCGGTCGGCGAGCGCGTCGTCGTAGCCGGATAGGTGGCCGAGTATCGAATGGCGCGCCGGCGAGCTACTTGGCAAGCGCGTGCTTGTTGCGGCTACGGGCCAGCTCCTGATACTTGGCGGCCTTCTCGGAGTAGCCAAGCCCGGTCAGCAGGGCTGAATCAACGAGTGCCACCATCGCGTCGGGGTCGCTCAGTGGCAGCGTGCGGTTGCCCGCGACTACGTATGCGCCGCTTGGTCCGTCGTAGCCAATGATCTTTGGGTGTTTGGGCTTTGGCATCTTCAGTCGTCCTCGGGCGGTTGTGCTCTCTGTAGGTTAGCGACCAATAGGGCTTGCAACGGGTCGTAGGACTGTCGGCTGTCGATACGCAGAGCTGTGCCTAGTGCCCATTGGTGCTCGGCATAGTCGTCGAGGGCAACGCATGCCAGTCCGCACCTCACAAGCGCGTATTGGAGGATCGTGAACGCGGTTCGCCCGTTGCCGTCTACGAACGGATGGATCGACAGCACTTTGGTGTAGAGCCGAACGGCCATGAGCACAAGCTCCTCCAGCAGAATCGCCTCTCGGCCTCCGAGTGTCTCTATATCGCCGTTGAAATCACGGCATGACTTCTCCAACCGTGTTGATACGCGCGCGCCGGCGCTTGCGCGTGCATGACTTGGCACTGGTCGCTCGCGCGTGCCGATCACGATTCCGTACTGTGCCTCCTCCCCGCGCCTTCTCAGGCGGCCGGCATCCTTGGGGAAGGTGGTTGAGAAGATGATCTCGTGCAAGCGGCTGACGTTCTCAACTGAGATGGGCTGACCAGTTGCGCCGTGTGCAACGGCGGCAGCCGTCGCCAGCGACACCCGGTCGGCGATTCGCTCCCAGGTCTGTTGCGGCGTGGCGTCATCGGCTGCGTAGAACGGCGACTCCGGCTCATCGTTAAATGGCCCAAACGTCTGCGAGGCCGCTATCTGTGCCGATCCTCGCAGCCGATCCACTGCACCCTCGTCTGCCGCGTCGAGTGCCGGCAGAGATTCGCCGTCGTTCAGTTCCTGTCTATCCACGGGCTCACTCTAGGGTCGGCGCTTGACGAGGCATGGCCGCGGCCCGCCAGTCTGGGTTTGCAAGATGGCGTCGGGCGGGGTCTCCTCGGTGAAGGCCTCGGAGAGGCGTCGGGCGGCGTCGGCCTTGGACTTGTAGTGCAGGTAGCGCATGGTGGTCTGTACGTTTGCGTGGCCCATCCACTCCTTCAGCTCGAGGATCGACTCGGCCTTTTCGACGGCTCTTGTGCCGAAGGTGTGGCGCAGATCGTGAAAGCGCAGCCGACGCAGGCTCGCGTTGTCGAGAGCATTGCGGTAGACCTTGCGGACCTCGTTGGAGTCGAGGTGTCCGCCTATGACACCTGCGAATACAAGATCGGCATCGCCTGTGAAGTACTCGCGTTGGCCGAGGCGCGCAAGTGCGATGGCAACGTCGGCGACCATAGGAACAGAGCGTCCCTTGCCCGACTTGGGGCTGCTCTCGCCGCCGAGCGTGAAGCTGCGCACGACCCGGATCGTCTCGGCCGCGAAGTCCACCTCGCCCCAGCGCAGTGCCAGCAGCTCGCCCATGCGCAGGCCGGTGAACGCTGCTGTCAGGAACAGCGTCGCGTACAGCTCGTTGGGGGCCGCCCTCACCAGCGCGCGCACCTCTGTCGCGGATAGCACGTCGATCTCGCTTGCGTGGCGCACGCGCGGGCGCTCCACGAGGGCCATCGGGTTCGAGGGGAGCTTGTAGACCTTCATCGCGCGCTTGAAGATCCCGTTCAGCACGATCAGGTACTTCTGGCAGGTGCGGTTGCAGCACGACAGCCCCGCGCGCCAGTGTTCGATCTCGTCCGCTCCGACGCGCTCAAGTGGTGTTTCGCCGAATGTCTTGTCCAGGCGCTTGACCATGTGCTTGTAATCAGAGAGCGTGCTTGGCTTTACGTCGCGGTCGTGCTCGACGTAGCGCAGCCACTCAGCTGAGGCGTCGGCGAACTTGGCGCCTGTGGTTCGCATGCCGGCGAGCGTCCCGCGCCGCGCGTCGGTGAGGATTGCCTGTAGCCGCTCCTCGGCCATGCGTCTTGTGAAGTACCCAGCGGGCGCACGTCCGCGCTCGGTCCAAGCAAAGCCGAGGCGGCGCTTTACGTGGCGGCCGTCGGGCAGCCTGTAGCGCAGGTAGTACACGGAGTTGCGCTTGCCCTCGCGCAGGTACACATGTCCGCTGACACGCTCGTCTGTAAGGTTGAATTGCATCAGGACTTCCTTCCTGTTGCCGGGCGGCGGCCGGTTCCAGCGGCGCGCCGCCAATTTACTGGTCTGTAGATTTTAGGCCACATTGCGGACGGAACGCGAGAGCCAATCAGCGTGTCTGGCTCTCACTCTCTAGGGCTCCAGACCTTTCTTCGCGTAGCCAGTGTGCGAGATCGTCAGGGTCGAAGCGGACGTAGTGGCCGAGGCGGTGGTGGGGGATCTTGCCGGCGCGTGCCTGGGCAAGGAGCCAGGTGTAGGGGACGCCGAGGAGGAGGCTTGCGGCCTTGGCGTCGATCAGAGGTGTAAAGGCGCGGCGGATGTGTTTGCCGATGCGCCCGGCGAACTTTTGGTGGGAGTGCGACCTCGGGTGTCTTTGCGAGTTGATTGGCGGTGATGCTTCGTTCTTGGTGTTGTTGACCTTCCCCGTTTCTGGTCGGGGTGTTTTGAGGTATTGGCACTTGCCTCCACGTTCAGGGATCACAGTCAAGGTTCGCATCTGTCCATCCTTTCTTTGTTGGTCGAATGTCAATTCGGCAAGGTCGGCCTTGCCGACCTAAGTGCCCATCAGCGGGCCGGTCATGGTTCTGTCAAGGGAAGTCCGTCAGGACCCGCCGTTAGGCGGCCCCGAAGGGGTTCCCTTGACAGGTTCTGAGCGGTCCGCTATTCGAGGGCCGTGCGTTCGGTTGTCGGTGGCGGGAGTCGCCGCGCGAGCGCCCGTCATGTAACTCTTTCTTTGCCTGTTCGCAGACTGGCGATCGGGTTGCTGTGGGCGGGTCTGCCGGGAGACGCCTGGCCTGACGTGGTGGGTGCCGCGTGGTATCCCGACGGAATGGTGCGTGGCGGCGCGGGCGAGTCGGTCGACACGGTGCTCTGTTGGGGGGTGGCTGTGCTCGCTCAGCCACATGAAGGGGACGGGTAGGTCGATCAGCGCTCGGCGCTCGTCGAGGAAGTCTCCGAGTGTGTTTGCTTGGCCGAGGTGTGCAGCGTAGTGGTCGGCGTGGTGCTCGCGGCTGCGCCAGTAGCCGCCCCAGGCGGCGCGGAGTGGCCACATACCGATCGCACCGGTTGCCAGGAAGCAGAGTGTCTTCAGGCCGCGGGGAACTTGCTCGCGGGGTGGTGTGGTGATCCTGCGGAGGGCTGCGGTGAGTCTCCCATCGCTGGTGTTTAGGTGTCCCAGCTCGTGCGCGAGGACCGGCTCGAGATAGCCGCTATCGAGTAGCCCGCGGGTGACCATGAGCGTGTCGGCGTAGGCGGCAGCACCCTCGTTCTCTTCGTCGAGTACGAACCAGCGTCGAGGTTCACGCAGACTCGGGTTCGCTTGGCGTAGCTGGGCCAGGGCATCCTGGTAGATCAGCTGCTCGCGCTCGGAGGGCGAGCGCCCACCTGCTTGTTGCTCCCACCACCAACTCCCAAGCGGCAGGATCAATGTCGCGAGCGATAGCGCGAGCGGCCCGTAGCCGACCACGAGCGCGATCACATGGACAGAGCTGGTGGGTTGGCCGAGGAGCTTGAAGAACAGCCAGATGACGGGATAAGCGACGAAGCCCCTGATCGCGGCGCAGGGCACTTGAAGTGCGAAGGTCGCGAGATACAGCAGTAGCCAACTGGGGGATAGCTCCTTGGGTGAGATCAGGTATTCGCCGGTCCGTGGCGCACGCATCGTTCCTCCTTGATTGCTCAGGTGACGGGAAGTGTTCTCAGCTATGTCGTCGCAACCGCCATCCAGGCCCCCCCCTGAAAAAACGAGTGTCCTTCCCGCGATGTAGATGCGCGGACACGTTGGTCACGGGCACGCCGAGTGCTTGGGCGATCTCGGCAGGCCAGGAGTCGGGATGCTCGGCCAGGTATGCGGCGACCTCGTCCTGGCTGATCCGACGTTTCCCAGGCGCGCCGATCGTCTCCCGGTGCTCGCCCGTTAGCGCCGCCCTTGCGGCTAGGAGTCGGCGACGCTCGGCCAATAGGTCGTCGTAGCCAGCGAGCTTCTTGTTCACGCGGACTAGCTCGTCCTCGATGCCAGCCAGCACTCCGCGAACGCCCGCTCGCTTATCGGCCATTAGTCCATCTCCTTACTTTCGTACTTGCAAAGATAAGACAATGATAGTACGTTACTATTCTTATGTCTATATCAGGGCAACATTGGGGGCCATCGCATCAGTACCACCCGCCGCCGCGCGGACGCAAACACCATGTGCTGGCGTGGAGCCTCGGCCTCTGCTTCGTCGCGTTTGAGCTGTTTGCTCACCATGCCCTCAGCGACGGCGGCGTGGGCGCGGCTGCGTCCACGGTTCATACGATGACCCGCTGGGGTCTCGGGCTCGGGGTACTGTTCGTGCTGGTTCGGGGTTCGCAGTCCCTGTGGGGATCCCATACATACACGCCCCCACCAGCACCAGCACCGGTTGTCGATGCGGCGGCGGTGCGGGCCAAGTCGGCGCGACTCGGCGGCGGCGCATACCTCGGACTCGGACCGGGCGGACGGTGGGTCACGGCCGACCCAGAGCACGCGGTCATGGTCTTGGGGCCGCCACGGTCGGGGAAGACGGGCTCGATCGTGATTCCCTCGGTGCTCGCCGCGGTGGGGCCGGTCGTCTCGACCGCGACGAAGCCCGACGTGATGAACGCGACCTGGCGCGTGCGAGCCGAGATGGGACAGGTCTGGTTGTACGACCCCTCGGGGGAGCGCGAGGTATGGCCGCGCGGGATACGACGGTTGTGCTGGTCGCCTGTGCCCGCCGCCGCGATCTGGGACGGGGCGTTGTTGATGGCTCGCGCGATGGCCGCCGGCGGGTCCGCCGCGAAGGGCACGACCAACGAACAGCACTGGCGCGAGCGCTCCACCGCCCTCCTCGCCCCATTGCTCCATGCGGCGTTCGTCACCGACCGGCAGATCACACAAGTGCTTGACATGGGTCCTGCGAGCCGAACTGGAGCCAGCACGGAAAGCTCTGGAGGATCACGGTGCACAGATCGCTGCTGACGTGCTGGCCGGGATCATGAAAACCGATGAGCGGGAGCGCTCCTCAATCCTCTCAGCCACCGCCGGCGTGCTCTCGGCATATAACGCCGATGCCACGCGACGTAACGCCGCACACCCAAACTTCGATGCCGACCATTTCGTTCGGTCTACCGACACGCTCTACATCACTGCACCGGCTAACAAGCAGGCTTTGTGTGCACCGTTGGTGGTTGGCTTGCTTGAGCAGATCCGACAGGCCACCTACCGCCACGCGGCAGAGACGATCGACGCGAGGACGCCCACCCGTCTACATGTGCCTTGATGAGGTCGCGAACATCGCCCCGATTCACGACCTGCCAGCGCTTGTCTCAGAAGCCGGCGGCCAGGGCCTGCATGTCATGATCTGCCTACAAGACCTCTCACAGGCACGTAAATGCTGGGGCGAGGACGCAGCCGACGGATTCCTCTCGCTGTTCCAGACGAAGGTCGTGCTCAACGGGATCGCCGACGCGAAAACGCTGGAGGCGATCTCGCTGTGTCTCGGTGAATACGACCGGCAGCTCGTCACCCACACGCTCGGACGCACGGAGACCGAGCCCGAGTTCTTCGATGCTCCCAAGCCGACCGAGACAGAGAGCGTCGCCCACCACACCAGCCGAGAACGCGTGCTCTCGCCAGGGGAGATCGCACAGCTGCCGCCCGGACGTGCGCTGCACTCTACAGGGCACGCGCTGGGGGCTCATTCGCAGGACGCCATGGCATCGGACTTTGCCTTGGAGGCAGATCGTCCGTCTAGCCACTGGCTAGAACGATCCTCGCTAAAGCAATCCTCGGCGAGGACCGAGAGAATAGGCAATCTGATGATCGCCGCCACGCTTGACACGTCGTGTGCCCTGAATTTTCTTGGCCACGATCCGGAGGTTGATGACGATCTCGTCGATGTAGTTGCTGCAGCCATTGCAGGTCGCGTGAATCTGGGTGTTACCGAGCAGGCGTTCGATGAGGTCGGACTTACCGCAGAAGAGGCGGCGCGCGCACAGCGGTTGAAGCGACTACGCACGTTCGGCAAGGTTGAGCTTGCCGGGCACCTCATCGGCAGGCGCGACGAACTGGCGGATCGACTGCATGCCGCCATCTTTCCGGACGCCCAGACCGGTTCGCGCACCGACCGCCACAACCAACGTGACTGTCTTCAGCTCGCGACACATCATCTGCTAGGTCGTGACGTTTTCTGCACGCGCGACGACAAGCTCCTACGAAGGGCCGGGGATGCCTTGCGCCATGGGATCACCGTGCTCGGCCCGGCAGACCTGCTCCAACGCATCGAAGTGGAGAGTTCGCCTGGTCGGCTGACGAGCGTCTCGGCTCTTGCGGTCAGGGACGCCGACATCGAGAAGGATGAGGGTGCCATCCGAGAAGTCCTTAGCCCGCTCGCTGCCGACTATCCCGATTTTGCCAAATGGCTCACTGATGCACTGACGAAGGCCAAGAAAGGAGCGGCCTTTATCCGGGTAGGTCTGCTTGGCGATCGTGTGGGCGCGGTAGCGGTGAGCACCCGCAAGGATGATCGTGTAGTGAAGCTCTCGGCCTTCTATGTCACTGAAGACGCGCGCGACGCGGGCTTGGGACAACATTTGCTCTGGTCTGAGCTACGGACGTGGGCAACAAGCGGAATCGATAAGGCCTATGTCACAGTCTCCTCACGTCATGCCGATTTGATCGGGTTCTTCCGAACTTTTGGGTTCGTGATCGAGGGAGTCTCCTCACGTCGCTATCAGGAGGACACGGCCGAGCTAGTGCTGGGAAAGCATGTCATCCGTCGTCTTGTCACCGAGAAGGACTGTGACTCTTTTGTCGATGAGGTTGTAAGCCGAGTGTTCTCCGCGCCAGCGTCGGTGACTGCCGATGGCGAGACATGGGCGTTGGCACCTGCGAGCACACATCCAGCCTTCGAGTGGGATGGTGAGGGCGCCACGCTAGAACTTCATGCAACAACTGGAGGGGCACCGACTCGCCGCTGGGGCCTGCTTGAACTCGAACGCATATTTCATCCGGTTCGGTTCTCGCTTGCGGGGCGCATCGGTTTGGTGGTGCCGATTCAGCCACGGTGGGCGGCTGCGATGCTGGAGTACAGCCCTCAGCAACCAAGCCTCTTTGGTCCTACTCCTGACAAGCTAATTCTTAGAGCTGACAACGCTTACTATTGCTATCCCAAACTGGTCGAAGCGGCTTGTCCCGGTACACCTATCCTCTTCTACGTATCGGGTGGTACCGGACTTGTGGGGGAGGCGAGAATCATTGACGCGGGCGTTGGCGCGCCAGAGGAGCTCTACGCTCGCTTCGGCGGTCTCGGCATCTACGGCATCGCCCAGATCCGCGATCATGTGAGCAAGAAAGGCCAATACGCCGGAGAAGCGCTCGCGTTGCGCTTCGGTTCATACGTGCCGTTCCCCACGCCTGTCAACATCTACACGATGTGCGCGGTCTTGGAGCGCAAAATCCATCCGCAGGCTCTCATGTCGATCTCGTGCGAGGACTTCGAGCTTCTACGACGAACAAGTGGCCTTGAATGGTGACTGACGTTCTAATGAGCATTCGACCTGTCTATGCCGAGGCTATTCTCGATGGCAAGAAGACATTTGAGTTGAGACGTAGACGCCCATCATTTACCCGGGGCACTCGGGTGCTGGTCTACTCGTCGGCCCCTCACCAGAAGCTACAGGGCACTTTCGAGGTCGGTCGTGTGCTCGCCGACGAGCCCGATGCCCTATGGAGTAAGGTCGGCGACTGCGCAGGGATCGAAAGAGATGCGTTTGACGCGTATTTCGAAGGATGTTCAAGGGCCTACGCAATTGAGGTCAAGAATCCCAAACGCATCGAGCCGGCACGGCTTTCGATTAGGCCGCCGCAGTCCTACCTCTTTCTACGCTCGCGCGAGCGGCGCCATCGGCCGCTTCTGCGTCTAGCGCGGGCATAGAGGATCACCGGGTCGTTGGCTCCCCATCGTCGATGTTCGCTCAGTCGATCTCAAAGCCGAGGTCGTGCTCTTGGTCGGGGTCGCGTTCATCTGTTTGTTCGTGTGTGAGCTGGTTGGGCTCTCGGTCGGATTGTTGCTCGCGGCTGGTTTCCGCGGCTTGGCGGTCGTAGAGGCGGGGTGAGGGGTCGGGGCAGTTTGGGGCGGCGGCCCCGACCCCGTCTTCGATGGCTTGGCCGTGTTGCAGGGCGGGGGTGGCTTCGGCGGTTTGGTCGATGCTGCGGTCTGTGGTGGGCTGGTGGGTGATGGTTGCTTGTTGGGCGTTGCTCTGTTGCATCTTTTCGGCGAGGCGTTCTATTGCGTCGGGTGTCATGTCTTGGCTGCCGAGGTTGTCTCGGCTTGCGTAGATGTTGGTTTGCTCGCGGGCTCTTGTTAGCGCGACGTAGGCACGCTCGCGATCGGTTTGCCAACCGCCGATGAGTGCGAGGGCGGTGTTGGTGGTGAGGCCTTGGGCCTTGTATACGTGTTGGGCGTAGCCGAGGCGTAGATCCTTGAACTCACTCGTATTGACGTTGACCTCGCGTTGGTTTGCTCCGTAGGTGTCGATCGCGAGTTTGTTTTGGTCTTGGATGTCTTTGACGATGCCGAGCGTCCCGTTCTCCACGCGGGCCTGGCCGCCGGGTTGGACGAGGGGCTTGGTGAAGATGACGTGGTCGCCGGCGGCGAGCTGGTAGGGGGCGTCCGGGAGGTTTGCGCGGTCGTTGCCGATCTCGCCGGCGATCTCTCGGTATTCCTGGGCTTGCTTGTTGAGCCGGTCAAGCTCCTCGTTGGTGTTGTCGGTCAACATCACGGTCCGGCCCTCGGGATGTTCGAGGCGTTGCTCATTCCAGTCGGCGACCATCTTTTCCGCAGCCTGCTCGCGAGTGTCGGCGATATGTAGGCGGTCGTGGGCTTGGTAGGCAGCGAGCGCGGCGGTGGCGTTGCCTTCGCGGACTTGTGTCCAGGCTTCTCGCTCCCATTGGTTCTCTGCCCGGTGGACCTCAGTGAGCTTTGCGTTGGGGGCGCAGTCCGTTACGTGGTCGAACAAACCCCCAGCCCCGATCGCAGAGAGTTGCGCGCTGTCGCCAACGAGCACGAGCTTTGATTCCTTCTCAGCGGTCCGCTCCACAAGCTTGGAGAGACGGTCGGTGTCGGCCATCCCGGCCTCGTCCATCACCACCACCGTGTTCTTGTCGAGGTTCGTTGTGCCGGTGCGCTCGCGGGCGAGCAGTTCGTTGGTTGTCATGGATTGGTCGGTCTTGGCGTCTGCCCCGAGGCGCTCGGCGATCGCACCGGCGACGGCCGTGCCGATGACTTTGTAGCCGTCCTTCTGCCACGCGTTTGTCGCGGCTTGAAGGACGACGCCCTTGCCGGTCCCGGCCTCGCCGATAAGGGTTGTGATCCCGCCCTGGTTGGTGATGGTCTGTAGTGCTTGGTGTTGCTCTTTGCTGAGGGGTCCGCCAATCTCGCGCGCCACCTCACGTTCGGCGTCGCGAAGAGACTGGTCGCTCACCGGGGCCGCCCGCTCGTCCGCGCGCTCCTTGATGGTCGCGATCGTCTGCTGCTCGCGCTCGCGCAACTGTCTGGTCGTCCACTTGCCGCCCTGGAGTTGGATCAGCTCGCCCGAGCGTGCGAGATCCTTCACGACGGCTTGGGCTTCGCCTGGATGACACACTCCCGCTGATAGCTCGTAGGCGGTTGCGTAGAGTTCGCGCTCGTTGACTATCGAGCTTTTCGCGGTCACTCGCTCGACAAGCTCATGTGAGAAGCCGGCAGGTAGACCCTCGGTACGCTCGCTTGCGGGTGTCTTCTCGGGCATCTTGAAGAGGCTGTGAACCTGGTCTTGGGTGAGACCGTACTCGGCGGCCAGTTCCCGCCAGGCCGTGTCTACATTCTCGGCTGCGAGTGATGACTTTGTGCCGCGGGTGCTGGTCGTTAGCTCGGCCAGCTCGCGCGCGTTTGGCTCGCGTCCGTACTGGGTCCTGAAGTCGCGGGCAGCTTGGCGGATCTCACTTGTGCGGGTTGACCATCGGTCCGCCAATTCCTGTGGGATGCCCTTGACCTGGAAGTAGCGTTCGTCTTTTCCAGTGCCGCGTTCGACCTGAACCCCAAGCTCTTGGAGGTTCTGTGCGAGGACGGAGCGATACCAAGCCCCGTTCTCCCGTGCGCTCAAGAAGACTTGGCGGGAATCGACGGCCGCGAACTTGCCGTCATGACGCTCGGCTGCGAGCACGACGACATGGGTGTGCAGTTGCGGGTCGGGCACTCCGTCTTTCTCCTGGGTCGCCGTAAGTCGGCTCGCGTTGTGCATGAACTTGGCTGCCACGACCCCATTCGCTGTCTGCCATTTCAACTCGCCTGCTTCGCGCACGCGCACCAGCTCGACGTCGCGCTCGAGGTGGCCTATCGCACTTGCGACCGCGTCCTTGTGCGCGACCTCGATCTGTGCGCGATACTCGGCCGAGGATGCCGCCCACAACGCGGACACGTCCTTCGGTGGGCTGAAGCTCATGTCGATCCCCGCGACCCTTGTCCCATCGCCGCCGACGGCTCTGATCACGCGTCCGTCGTTCGAGGCCTGGCCATTCATAAGCGAAAGGAACTGGTCGCGCTGCACGACCGTGTTGGGTGAGAGGCCGAGCGATGCGAGGACGGCTGGGTTGCCGTGCCATTCGCCGGCGGCGCCCTCGCCGGTCTCATCGGCCGGGTCGATGTAGTAGTCGCCCCGTTCAGAAGTCGAGGTCAGATAGGTCGCGTATTTACCCGCATCACTGCCCTGCACCTTGTGAGTCGTCTGCATGCATTTGAACGTAAGGCGCGCAGAACAACGACACAAGAGGCTTGGGCTGAAAGTGAAACTCAGGACGGCTCAGCTCATTTGAGATGCTTACTCTTAACATTCCTCCGAGAGAAAGATTGATGTCACAGCACCATCGGTGCGTATAGTCTGCATCGCGCTGTCGGGGGCGTTGAGGGGGTGACTGCGCTGTTCTTGGCACGGGCGCGGTTCGAGGCGACTTTGAGGAGTGGCGGAGGGTTCGGGGCCGTCTCGGCCTCGGCCCCGAACCCGAGTTCGAGGGCGGGCGAACTATCGGCCGGGGCGCGGGCCACGCGAATGTGGACAAGGCTCTCTGGGACCTATGGGCACGCCCCGCAAATCCATCCGTACACCAGGTAGGAGCACCTGGGCGCCCGAGTGGTTTCACCGCGCACGCCGTGTCCCTGGCCCTTGGTGCTCGGGCATCTCGCTTCAGACTTCATGTGCCGGTATTCCTCTACCTTGCTCCGCGAAGCGAGACGCCTAGCAGCGCTTCAGTCTTGCGCACTACGGAGGCGGCGCCGAGTAGTGGCGTCTGGGGACGTCCGAGGATTGTGAGTTGCATCGGTTCGCACTCCGAAACAGCGCCGTTAGCTCGCGCCGACTCGCTCGCCTTGGCGAGCACCGGGCCGCTGCGCGTGGCGCGGAAGGTGAACGTTACGAATGAGCCTTCGGCCGGAATCTCCGGGCAGGAGATCGCAGCGGGTTGCACAGTTTCCAGAGCGTCGATGAACCTCGTGATCTTTGCGACGGTAGCCGGGTCGGTTACCGCGATCGACGGGGACGGAGGCTCTTTGGGTCGGGTCACCGCGACTTCCAGCACCGCTGCCCCCGCGGGGATTCGCTCGCTTGTGGGGCGGGGTAGGACCCACATGTCCCCAGCCTCGGCGAGCACTCCAGTTGAGCTGTGGCCCAGCGCCACGAACACCACTGACAAGACGCGTGTGTCGAGCACCGACGGGACCGGCGGCCAGCTGAACCGCAGCGACCATGAAGTCATACGGCCATCGCGGCCGCCGCTACCCGAGCTTTCCAACCGCGACCCCGACGGCGGATGGGCTTGGACGAACGCCAGCACCTTCTCAACGGGTTCGGGACCACCCACCAGGAATGCCGCTCGACCACATCGGGGCTTGCGATCACCGATTGTGGCGCGTTCAGCGCCGAGCCGCCTCCGCGCGGCTTGCCCTCAACGCTCTTGGCTTCAACTGGCAGCATCAGGCGGCCCAGTTGCAGGCCCGCATCGCGCTTCGCGGCGCGCTTGTTAGCGGTCACGCCCGCGCTTGCGGGAGAGCTGGCGCAGGCGTGACCGCCGTCAGCGCCAGCGTCGCGCCCGCCGCGAGGAGCGCCGCGAGACTCGACAGGCCGAGCAGTCGCAGCGATGTCTTTCGTCAGAGCACCGCTTCAACGCTAGCGCTCGCGTCTTGCGGCGGTCCCAACCTCAGGCCGGGGTTCAGGATCATCGGACCGTTGCACACTCGCTCTATTTGCTCGCACAGCCGTGTGGTGGAGAGACCTTCCTTCGGCGTTCTCAATCGCCCTCAGGGGGCGGCTAGACACAGCACGATCCCAGCGTTGGGTTTGTGGTCGTCCATGCTTGCAAGTCGCATCCGCGCGGACAGTAGCTCGGCTGCGTGACGCACGGCACACGCGCTGCCCTCGAAGTCGATGTCCTTGCTGGCGATTGGTCCGAGAGAGTCCATCTCGTTTGAGCGCTCCTCGAGGAAGCGTGTCCAGAACGTCAAGGCCTAGCCGCCGATGAGCACGAGCAAACGGTCCCGGAACTTGGACGAAAAGACGAACTCCCAGGGAACAGCGGCGCACTTGAGGCAGGCGTTGGGTCGACATCATGGGGACGCGCGAAGGCGTCTAGGCTCAATGATGAGTGGCTAGGAGCACAAGACGGACTTCGATAGGAATGCTGGATAACTGGCGCTGCCCATTGTTCAGCATTACCAGGGCTCACGATTAGCCGAATTCATTCGATCTACGTGCATTTCTGCTGTGGGTTCGTGTAGACTGCCGCGCGCCGGCGGACGGGATCGGTACTGGGAGTCCGTTGAGCACAACTTCATGGGAGGAATCGGGCATGCGGATATGGTCGTCGATGGTGTACGCCTTCAGGCGTTCTATAGGGACCCCGTCCGATCATGGTCGGCTCGCGATCCTCGTACGCCGCTCGCGCGGGATGGCAAGCTCTTACGTCAGCCTTTATGCGGTCGTTGTCGCGGTAGCTGGTTTGTCGCTCGCGGTGGTGCCCGCTACTGCCTCGGCGGAACCTCTGTGCACGGACTCGTGGACGGGGCCGGCGGAAGGCAGTTGGCAGACGGCGTCGAACTGGTCTAAAGAAGAAGTGCCGGGCTCAAGCGATGTCGCTTGTATCGGCTCTGGCAAGACGGTTCAGGTCACGGGCGGGAGCAATCAGGCCTCCTCGGTTCAGGGCGAAGGCGCGCTTACGATCTCGGGTGGTTCGCTGGAACTCGTGGACGCCCTTGAAACGTCGAGCATCGGTGGTCTGGGGATCGGCGGCGGCACACTGAGCATCGCCGGGACCTTCGGGGTCTCCAGCTCCTTCTCTATCGGCGGGACGCCAACTGTCACCGGCTCGGGTAAGTTGGTGGTCGACTCAACCGTATCCGGTTCGATTGGTGCGGGGACTAATTGTACGGTGCATCCGACGTTGAGTGGTGTGACGTTTGTGAATGAAGGTTCGTTGACGTTCGGGGAAAGTCCTGATGTTGGTGCCGGTGCGATTGTGTTGGAGGAAGGCGCCGAGTTTGAAAACAAGGGTACCTTCAATAACCAGTCCTATGACAGTGGCTGTGGCTATGGTGTTGGCGGGAACTATTACTCGTTCTACAGCGGCGGTGGTACAACCAGTATCGTGAACAAGGGCACATTCAACGGGTATGCCGGTTCGAGTGTGTTGAAAGTGGCTGTGCCGTTTGACAATCAAGGCACGGTGACAGGGCAGACCGGGGCGTTGCAGCTCGCTGCTGGCGGATCTGGATCGAGTGGTACGTGGAGTGCCGCGAGCGGCGCGGTGCTCCAGCTCACGGGAGGATCCTTCTCGCTGAGCGGCGACACACTCTCGGGTCCCGGTCAAGTTGGGTTCGCCGGAGCATCCGTGAGTGCGAGCGGCGTTGGGACCGCCAGCGACGTGAACGTCAGTGTAAGTGGCGGTTCGCTGACGATCCCCGAAAGCGCCACGATGTCTGATACGACGGGCACATTTTCGATTACGGGGACGCCGACGATCAGTGGTCCTGGCCGACTGGTGCTCGGGTCGTCCGTCACTGGTTCGATTGGTATGGGTACCAGTTGTACGGTGCATCCGACGTTGAGTGGTGTGACGTTTGTGAATGAAGGTTCGTTGACGTTCGGGGAAAGTCCTGATGTTGGTGCCGGTGCGATTGTGTTGGAGGAAGGCGCCGAGTTTGAAAACAAGAGTACGTTCAACAACCAGTCCTATGACAGCGGCTGCGGCTACGGTGTCGGCGGGAACTATTACTCTTTCTATAGCGGTGGTGGCACGACCAGCATCGTGAATAAGGGTACGTTTAACGGATATGCCGGTTCGAGTTTGTTGAAAGTAGCTGTACCGTTCGACAATCAAGGGACGGTAACCGGACAGAGCGGTGCGTTGCAGCTCGCTGCCGGCGGGTCAGGTTCGAGTGGTACCTGGAGCGCCGCTAGTGGCGCGGCACTGCAACTCACGGGAGGATCCTTCTCGCTGAGCGAAGACACGCTGGCTGGTCCGGGCGAAGTTGATTTCGCCGGGGCTACCGTGAGTGCCAGCGGCGTAGGGACGGGCAGCGCTGCGGATGTCAGTGTAAGCGGTGGTTCGCTGACGATCCCCGAAGGCGCCATGATGTCCGCTACGACGGGGACGTTTTCGATCGCGGGGACGCCGACGATCAGTGGTCCTGGCCGACTAGTGCTCGGCTCCTCTGTATCGGGATCGATCGGAACGGGTAGCGGTTGCTCTGCCCATCCCACGTTGAGCAACGTAACGTTCGTAAATGAAGGGACTCTGACGTTTGGGCCCACTACCGATGTTGGCGCCGGCGCGATCGTGATGCAGGAAGGCGCCCACTTTGAAAACAAGGGTACCTTCAACGACAACTCTTACGACAGCGGATGCGGCTACGGCGTTGGTGGAAGCTCCTACACGTTCTATAACACCGGCGGTGCCACACCAAGCATCACAAACACAGGCACGTTCATTGGTGGCGCGGGCAGCGGCCTGCTTGTCGTAGCGGTGCCGTTCAGCAACGAAGGCACTGTCGAAGCAAACACGGGGACCCTCGAGTTCGCTGCCGGAGGTGTCGCAGAACGAGTAGCAACCGGACTGTGGGCGGTCAACAGCGGCGCGGCGATCGTCCTGAGCGCCGGCACCTTCCTGGTGAGCGAAGAAGCGAACCTCTCAGCGGTGACGATCACAGGTGCGACCGTGGAACGTGTGCCGGTCGCCGGCCCACCACACGGACGCCTGCTCCCCTACCCCTACGCGTCAAACACGATCACGATCACAGGGGAAGGCAAAAGCGTTGGTACCGGGTTCTCAAGCGCAAGTATCGAACTAACACCGTCTGCCTCTGAAGAATGGAAAACGCTATGCGGCTCGCTCACTCCGAGCCTCGTCGACGAATTCAGCTGCTCGTGGGACACGGCATCCGGCTTCTATCCCGACGGGCTCTACAAGGCCCGCGCACAGCTAAGCGACGCTTCTGAACCACCCAACACAGGGCCTACACCAAGCATCACGATCCTGGTGGACAACACCCCGCCCACCGGATCCGTCGCTCCGCCAACTTATATCGGCGGTGTCGGGGCCACAGTCGACGGCACTGCCAAAGACAGCGGCTCGGGCGTGCAGTCCTGGCAGCTGCAGATCGCTCCAGAAGGCAGCTCGGAATGGATGAACGCCTGTCCGGCGCAGACCAGCCCAACCAGCGGCGAAACCTACCAGTGCTCGGTAGACACAACCGGACTCGCAGAAGGCGCCCATAGCCTCCGGGCGATCGTCACCGACAGGGCCGGCAACGAATACACGACCTCCGCCAAAAGCACGATGGTCGATAACACGCCCCCTACAGTCTCGCTGGACGAAGTCTCTGAAGGGCTCTACGTCAAAGGCACCATCAGCCTGAAAGGCACCGCAAGCGACTCGATCTCAGGAGTAGCCAACTGGACGCCTGAAATAGCAGCGGAAGGCTCGACATCCTGGACAGGTGCCTGCGCCCCACAGACCACCCCAATCTCGGGCTCGACCTACGGATGCAGCCTGAACACCACCGGCTACAGCGACGGGAAATACCAGATCCGCGCTCGCGCCGAGAACAACGCCACAGACACCCAGATCACCTCCGCACAGACCATCACTATCGACAACACACCCCCCACAGGCAGCCTGGACGCTCTGGAACGCACGAGCAAAGGCACGATCACCGTCAAGGGCCCCACAAGCGATCCAGAGTCCGGCATCGCTACATGGCAGCTCGAAATCAGATCGACAGCCAGCAGCGAATGGCATAGCGCCTGCCTGACCCAAATCGTGCCGATCGAAGGCGACGAATACGGCTGCTCGCTCGACACAACATCCCTGACCGACGGCTCCTACCAACTGCATGCCGTCATCACGGACAACGCTGGCAACGTCTACACCACACACCCTGTTACAACCCATGTCCATAACAGCGAAGAATCCGAAGAAGGCCCCGATCCCAGCTGCACCGACACCTGGACCGGCGAAGCCGGCGACGACTACTGGCAAACAGCCGGTAACTGGTCAACCAGCAGCGTACCCACCAGCAGCGACCGCGCATGCATTCCATCTGGCGCTACCGCGACCATCGCCTCTGGTACGAAAGTCGGATCGATCACCGGCGAAGGAAACATCACGGTCGCAAGCGGATCACTCGAACTGGCCGACAATACAACGGTGTCCGAAATCGGCGGGCTCGCCCTCGACGGCACCAGCCTGACCGGCTCAGGCACACTCAACGTCTACAGTGCTCTTACGACTACAGGCAGCGCAACGATCAGCGGGTCCGAGGAAGTCGTCGTAGAGTCGGGAGCGAGCGGTGTGATCGACAGCGCTTCCTGCACACTGCTGATGCTGAACGGCACGACGCTCATAAATGACGGGACCCTGACCTTGGGAGTGAGTGGTGGTCAGAGCGGTCAGCTGGACATGGAGAACGGAGCGCATCTGAATAACGCTGGCACGTTCAACGCGGACTCGTATAAGGCCAACTGTGTCCCCGGGAGCAACGAAGCGTCGATTCAAAACAGCGGAGGCAGCGCACCAAGCGTCACAAATACAGGGACGTTCAATGTTGACGTGGGAAGCGGGAACAGCACGTCCGTCGATCTGCCATTCAATACCAGTGGTAGTGTCGATGTGCTGAGCGGCGCGCTTGCCTTGAGCGGCGGCGATGCCATCGGCGCGGGGACATGGACTACCGCAAGCGGAACGACGGTCCTCGTCGCGGGGGGATCGTATGCGCTAACCGACGCGGCTGGCTCTGGAGCCAGCTTCTCGGTTAGTGGCGGCACGCTGAGTCAGCCGAGTGGGTCGTCTACCATCGGGGGCCTGGCCCTCGCTGGCGGCACCGTGGAAGCCTCGGGCACGCTAAATGTCAGCTCGTCCATATCAACCACGGCAGGGACCGTCACCGGGTCCGGAAAACTCGTTATACAGGAAAGCGCTACCGGCGTGATCGATGACGCCGCGTGCACCATGTTGATGCTGAACGGTGCGACGCTCACAAACGACGGGACACTGACTATGGGTGCCAGTGGTGGTCAGAGCGGTCAGCTGGACATGGAGAACGGTGCGCATCTGGATAACGCTGGTACATTCAACGCGGACTCGTATAAGGCCAACTGTGTTCCCGGGAGCAACGAAGCATCACTCCAAAACAATGGAGGTAGTACATCGATTGTCTCCAACACGGGCACGTTCAATGTCGATGTTGGCAGCGGGAATAGCACTACTGTCGATGTACCGTTCAACACTGAAGGTACGGTCCATGTCCAGACTGGTGCGTTCACGCCGAGCGGCGGGGATACGACCGGCGCTGGGACATGGACTACCGCGAGCGGCGCAACTGTGAGTGTGACGGGTGGGTCATATTCGTTGACCGGCGCAGCCGGTTCCGGGGCGAGTTTTTCGGTTAGTGCCGGCGCGCTGAGTGAGTCAAGTGGGTCATCCACGATCGGAGGCCTTATCTTGAGTGGTGGGACTGTGGAAGCGTTGGGTACGCTAAATGTCAGCTCGTCCATCGCGACGACGGCAGGCACGCTCACCGGGTCCGGGAAACTCGTCGTTCAGTCTGGTGCTACGGGTGTGCTTGATGACGCTTCGTGCACGATGTTGACGGTAAATGGTGGGACACTGGTGAATGACGGGACATTGACCTTGGGTGCTAGTGGTGGTCAGAGCGGCCAGTTGGACATGGAAAACGGCGCCCATCTTGATAACGCGGGCACGTTCAACGCGGACTCGTACGAGGCAACATGCGTGCCGGGCAGCAACAATGCAGCGATCCAGAACAACGGTGGTAGCACTTCGGGAATCGCGAATACTGGCACGTTCAAAGTAAACGCGGGTAGCGTCAATACCGTGAAGGTCAGCATCCCCTTCGGCAATGATGGGAAGGTTGAGGCAGAAAGCGGCGCCCTGGTGCTAAGCGCCGGAGGTATAGCCGAAGAAGCGACAGACGGATCGTGGGAAGCCTCGGAAGGGACGATCAGCCTGACGCGGGCACCTTTATCTTCATAGAAGGCACCAACCAGGCAGGCGTCCAGGACGAAGGCGCGCACATTATCTGGATCTCGCGTGGTCTCAACGGGTCACTGGACACCCTCCCACCGTACGTGTCCGGGACCGTGACGGTCTCCGGTAGCGGAGAAGGCGGGCTTGCCGGCCCGTTCGAAAACGCGACGGTCGAAGTCAGGCCAGAAGGGTCGGGTGCATGGACCACGCTCTGCGGGCCCCTCACGCCCAGTTTGACGAGCACGTTTGAATGCTCGTGGAACACAGCATCGGGTAGCTATACCGACGGTTACTATGAACTGCGGGCGAAACTGACCAGCGGCTCCACACCACCGGAAAACGTCACGACGACGACGATGACTGTGATGGTCGATAACACGGCGCCGGGCGGTTCCATAGAAGCGCCGCCGTCGCATGGCGTGAGCGGTGTGCTATCGGTTGCGGGCACCGCGACCGATAGTGGTTCCGGGGTTCTGTCGTGGCAGCCGCAGATCGCGGCGGAAGGCTCATCCGAATGGGCCGACGTATGTCCGGCGCAAACGTCCCCGACAAGCGGCGACCAATACGGTTGCACGGTAAACACCAACGAACACACCAACGGGGCATACGAGCTGCGAGCGGTCATCACTGACCGTGCTGGGAACACTTACACGACCTCGACAGCGACGCTGCACGTCGCCAATGAAGCGGTTACTGGAGAACTGGAAAACGTTCCGAGCGCGATCAGGGGCACGGTAGACATCGAAGGCACTGCCAGCGCCAAAAGCGCGACGGTCGAAAGCTGGGAACTCCAGGAGGAGGCCGCGGGCACGGGTTCGTGGGACAGGGCCTGTCCGCTCCAGACGGTACCGGTCAGCGGTTCGACCTACCGGTGTGAAATGGAAACTGCTGGTCTTGCTGATGGACCGTACGAGCTGCGGGTCGTCGTCACGAACAGTGAAGGAGACACGTATGTCACTGGCTCCTATCCGACGACGGTCGATAACACGCCACCGGTTGGGTTCATCTACCCGTTGACCGGGGATGTGACGGGGGAAGTCGAAGTCCAGGGTTACGCCGCGGACGCGGGTTCGGGTGTCGCTGAATGGAAGCTGCAGATCGCGCCTGTGGGGAGCGAAACATGGAGCGAACCGTGCCTACCACAGACGATGCCCGCGTTCGACTCTGTGTACGGGTGCACGATCACGACCGGGGCGCTGGCTAACGGCGAATATCAGCTACGCGCGATCATCACCGACACCGTCGGGAACAGCTACACGACAGAACCGGTGACGATGACCGTCGATAGCGTCAGCCCGTCGTCCACCAGTGCTCCCGCTATCTCCGGCCAACCCGTCGCTGGACATATCGTCAGGGCAAGCGAAGGCAAATGGTCGGGTGCCAGCCCGATGACATACGCCTACCAGTGGCAACGCTGCAACACCTCGGGGAAAGCTGCACCAACATCTCGGGCGCGACCGCAAGCACGTATACCCCATCCAGCGAAGACGTCGGCTCAACCCTCACGGTCGTCGTTACCGCGACCAACGGTGCCGGAGACGCTTCGGCGAGCGCAACGCCGACCGCGGTTGTGATCGCCGACACGCTTGGCAACGTTGTTGCTCCGAAGGTCACGGGCAGCCCGCAGGTGGGAGCGGTGTTGACCGCCGACCCAGGCGAATGGAGAGGCGCCCAACCGTTCTCCTATGCCTACCAGTGGCAGCTATGCGACAGCAAAGGCGAATCGTGCGCCGATATCAGCGGTGCGACCTCACAGAGCTATACGCGCCAGCGAAAGTGACCTCTCGAGCACGCTACGGGTTGAGGTGACCGCGACCAACAGCGAAGGCTCCGCGAGCGCGACGTCTGGCGCCTCCACGGTCGTTACCGCTGCTTCGGGGACGGGGATCCGCTACCTCTACGACAACGCGGGGCGTCTGCATGTCCTCGACGATCCCAGCCAGGGCGCGGCCGTCTATGAATGGGATGCCGATGGCAACCTCACGTCGATCAAACGCTATCCGGACAGCACGGTCGCTGTCCTTGCAATCACCCCATCGCACGCTCCACCGGGCTCACGGGTCGATATAACCGGCACGGGATTCAGTGCGGAAAAGACCGACGACGCGGTGACGTTCAACGGGACGCCAGCCAGCGTCGAAGAAGCCGACACCACAGACCTGATCGTGACCGTCCCGACAGGAGCCACCGAAGGCCCGGTTACGGTCACGGTCGGCAGGCAAATCCGCGGAAAGCCCGACGAGCTTCGAACCACACGCCAAGCGCCTAGCCCCAGGCAACCAGATCACCCCGACGCCAACGAGTGAGTCTCGCCACTCTGACGCCGCCATCGCTCGACGAGCGCCAGCCCAGCCGCGCACGAACCGGCTTCTAGGACCGAGCAAACCGGCCGCAAAGAAAGCGGCTAAGCAAGGGGCGCTCGTGCGCTCATCGGACACGCGAGCGCAGATGCGAGCGCGTGTCACGGCACACAACTGCGACACGGACACACAAGAGCAGCCGACGCATTGTCCGACCAAGGCGTGTCTGCAACTCGCATCCTCGCGAAGCCCACAGCGCCGCGGCGCACCGGCTGCGCATCGCGCACAACGCATAAGGCGACGCATTGCCGCGGCGTCGCGGCGTGTGACGCTAAGCCCGTGCGTCGCTCGGCACGTCGACCAAACCGGCAGCCGCTGCACCCGCAGCGCCCTCAGTCCCTCAGCAGAATCCTGCCGGGACACGTCATCCTACCAACTACAAGACACCGTATCCCGCGACGTGGGATCCGACCGCCAGCAACCGCAAGGACGAGGACTGGACTACCGGACGTAGCCCCTCACCGTGGGCAAACCTGCGGCCACTCTCAGCGCCGCACGGCACAACCGGTCTCTCCGGTCAGGCGCTCGTGATCGACGGCACACCGCTGGCGAACGTCACGCTCGCGATCCAGGGCACCAGCAAGCAGACAAAGACGGACAGCACCGGCCGCTTTGTGCTCGACGGGCTGCCTGCGGGACACCAGGTCCTCGTCATCGATGGCGAAAGCGCCGATCACGGCAGCCGCCGCTACGGCCGTTTCATGGTCGGCGTCGAAGTGACCCACGGCAAGGTCACGCCGCTGGGCTACACAATCTGGATGACCCCCCTAGATCCAGCAGGGAACAAAACGATCCAAGAGCCACTCAAGCACGAAACCGTGCTCACGAACACGCGCATCCCCGGCCTCGAAGTCAAGCTCCCAGCGGGAACGATTATCCGCTCCTCGACCGGTGCGCTCGTACGCAACGTAAACCTGACCGCGGTCCCGGTCGATCGTCCCGCCATTCCCGCTGCCGCTGTTCGCGACAGGCGTGCCGACATATTTCACGGTGCAGCCCGGTGGGGCCTATCTGAGCAAGGGCGCACAGATCGTCTACCCTAACTGGGGACATGTCCCGGCCGGACAGCGTGTGGACTTCTGGAACTACGACCCAACAGACAAGGGCTGGTACGTATACGGCAAGGGCACCGTAAGCGCCAACGGCCAACAAGTCATCCCAGACCCCAACGTTCGCGTCTGGGAATTCACCGGCGCGATGATCTCCACCGAACGCGAAGCCCCCGAAACAGCGCCGCGAAACGGTGCGAGCCCAACTGCGGGCGACCCAGTAGATCTGTACACCGGCCTGTTTGTCTACAAACACACCGATCTCAGTGTCCCCGACTCGCTGATGCCGATCTCGCTGACCACGAACCTACCGTCCCGATGATCGCAACTCCTACAGCTTCGGGGTCGGCGCACAAAGCACATTCGATCTACACCTCTGGTCAAACGAAAACTATATGGTCAGCCTATCTGGTGTTGCCGGACGGAAGCAAGGTCAAGTACGTAAGGACATCCCCAGGTAGTGCGTACACCGATGCCGAATACGCCGCGAAAGAAACCGCCAGCGACTCCGAATGGACCGGTTCGACCCTCTACTGGAGCGAACCCCTAGACAAGTGGGTGGTGCGCCGCCGCGACGGAATGAAGTTCATGTTCCCAATATTGGCCCCACTACAGGCCATAGAAGACCGCAACGGCAACCGCATAACCCTCGTACGCGAAGGCGGCAACAACGGACCGGTTGTCCAAGCCCGTACACCACATGGCGGCTGGATCAACATGATCTACGACAGCGACGGACGGATCATCAAGGCCGGAGACAGCGTAGGACAAATCGTCAGATACGAATACAACAGCGAAGGATATCTGATAAAGGCCATTGACCCGATGGGACACGTCACTCGCTACGCCTACAGGCCAGGACTGGGCGGCATGACGAAGGTGATCGACGCACGCGGCAAGGTCTTGATTGAAAACACGTATAACGAATTTGGGCAGGTGGCCGAACAAACGCTTGGCAAAGAGGGAACCTACAGATTCACTTACTATCTTCAGGATTGCGGACATTATGACCTGTACTATAAACTCGTTTTTCCATGTCCGGCTGGTTTCACCGAAATGGAGGTTGAAAACCCCGCCGGGCACACGCGCCGTCTCGAATTCGTAAAAGGCGAACTCTCTAGTGAAGGTATCTACGGGTACGGTGGGTTCGTCGGGGATCTCGAAGCCGGCGGCTACAAAACGGCTTTGTATAGTCATGTAATAGAAGGGAAATGGCTACGACGCTACAGCCCCGACAGTTTCAGGGAATCACAGACCGCATATAGGACTGAAGGGTTTAAGAAATCCCCGTTGGCAAAGCGTCCAAATCCATCGAACTGGAACGCAATGAATCGGGCGACATAACAAAGATCACACAAGGCGGTTCAAGGACAGCAGAAGGCCACACTGTCGAAGCTAAGCGGACGATCAGCCTCGCCTACAACGAATACTCCGAGCCAACAAGCATCACGGACCCGCTGGGACGCACCACGAATTACACCTACGATATTGATGGCAACCTAACCGCGATCACAGATCCGCTCGGACGTCGCACGATGTTCGGCTACGACGGGCAAGGCGAGCTGACATCCGTCACCGACCCCGAGGGCAACACGACCCACTATGCCTACGAACACGGACGCGAGGTCAACAGCACCGACCCGCAAGGTCACGAAACAAAGATCGTATACGACAGCCTCGGACAACCGATCGGCGTCCGGGACCCCGAAGGCAAGCTGACCGAATTCACATACAACGACGACAACGAACTCACAAGCGAAACGAATCCCGCCGGCGAGAAAACCACCTACGAATACGACGCTGACGGCAACCTTGTATCCGTAACCGACCCAAGGGGTCACACGCAGAGCGCTACCTACACGCCTCTGGATCAGATCGCATCATGGACCAACGCCCTGGGCAAGACGACCACCTACGAATACAACCCGATGGGTCAGCTCAGTGGCACGACCGACCCCAAGGGCCAGCACACCAGCTACACCTACGACGAACTCAACCGGCTCGAATCCGCATCGTTCGGTGCCGCCGGCGGTGGCTCACCTACCAGCAACATCACTTACGGCTACGACATGGAAAACAACGTCGACTCCGTGAAAGACTCTCGCGCGGGCAACTACACCCTCAGCTACGACCTCAACCACAACCTCGCCGAAGAAACCGGCCCGAACGGCACCGTCGGCTACAGCTACAACGCGGACGGTGAGCGAACCGGCATGACAATCGGCGGAGCGGAAGCCGCCAAATACGCCTACAACGAAGACGGCCAGCTCACCAGCGTCGACACCCCTCACGGCAACGTCTCTCTCGGCTATGACGCGGACGGCCGCACAAGCCAGGCGGTGCTCCCCGACGGCGACAGCGAGAACTACTCCTACGAACCCGACTCGCAGCTGGCCGGGATCGACTACGAGAACCCCGAAGGCGGACAGATCGGAAGTCTGCAATACGCACGTGACCCGCTCGGGCGCGTCACGACGATCGGCGGCAGCCTTGCCCGCACCAACCTCCCCGAAGCCGTCGGCAGCCTCACCTACAACGACGCGAACGAGCTGACAGGCCACGAAGGCACGACGCTCACCTACGACGAAGATGGCAACCTCACAAACGACGGCACGTCCGCCTACACCTACAACGACCGCAACCAGCTCAGCGAACTCACCCAAGGCTCGAACACCTGGAGCTTTGCCTACGACCCATTCGGCCGGCGCACCACCAAGACCAAGAACAGCGTCGCCACCGACTACCTCTACGATGAGGGTAACGTCGCAACCGAAACAACCGAAAGCAAAACAGCCAGCCTGCTTAACGGTCTCGGGCTTGACGAACGCTACGCCCGCACCACAAGCTCGGGCACCAGCTCCTATCTCACCGACCAGCTCGGCAGCACCATCGCGCTCGCTAACGGCGGCGGCGAACCCACAACCGAATACACATACGACCCCTTCGGCGCGACCACAAGCACCGGCGCCACCAGCACCAACCCCTACCAGTACACCGGCCGCGAAAACGACAGTACAGGCCTGCAATACAACCGCGCCCGCTACTACAGCCCCATCACCGCACGCTTCACAAGCCAAGACCCACTCGGACTCGAAGGCAGCGGCACCAACCTCTACGCCTACGTTGCCGACGATCCTCTCGATAGCGATGATCCATCGGGCATGTCAAGTACTATCAGCCACGACATGAGCATTCTTGGTCATGAAAATGAGGCAGAAGAAAAACGGATTGCTGAACTAGAACATGGAACGAGTCCTAAAGGAAGTTGCAAAGAAGGAAAATATGGTAGTGGAGTGGGATTCGGAGCGCCTACGCCGGGTAGCTCACCGGGCGACCCGGGTGGCGCAAGTGGTCCAAGCGGATCTGGTCTCCCGGAATTTGAGGAAGTTCCGGGTCCTAAACATAACGAAGAATGTAACACCCAGCCGCCTAAGGGCAACACGCTGCCGCCCTTGGGCTAAAATAGTCGTGAACGTTCAATTTCCTATATGACTCAAGACTTACCTAGTAGGGTTCACTTGTGGGAAGACTGGCGGGCTAGACTGCCGGTGCTGCTTATTTGCCTAGCTGCACTTCTCCTATATATTGTCGTAGACAAGCCTCATTTCTTCGCCACCGGCGTGACCAACAGCGAGATAAGTGCGACTGGCATCTGGGCTCGTGGGTGCCCATCGAATGATGCGCCTCAAGCGGAGCAAATAAATCGTACGCAACTTCCTGAGCTGCGGACGGCGACAAATAGGGTTATGCGAGGCCGACACGGTCGGGTATATGAAGTGGGAATTGTAAACGCCGACGTTGTATGGTCCGATAGTTCCCCTCAACCAGGCACGGTGGCGTTCCGAATGGCCTCTAGGGTGCCGGCGGCATATGAGATGCGCTGGTGGGCTCCTAACAAAGATGACGTCGTGGCAGATATATTCGTCTTCCTGAGGAGCAACGAAGCACGCAATTTTTTCGATCGAGCGTCTAGTCCTCGCTGTCGAATGGGGAGTTCTAGCGGCGAGGTGATTCGACCTCTAAACGCACGAGATCTGGCATGGGTCAATCCTGACCAAGCATTAGAGCAGGACGTGTTTCTCGTACGCGGACGGCGTGTCTATAGGATCGCTGACGTGCCGCCAGCGTCACCATATCTCAGAAATAAGACCGTACAGGGACTTGGAGCCACTTTCGACATCATCAATGAGTTGGGGTGTGGACTACCTTTGTCTGGTTGTAAGCCGTCGGGACTATGGGTTGGCTCCTAGAATTGTGTTCTGCATGATGGGGGCTATCAGACGTCGAGGGGGAATGGCTAAAGTCCAATGGACGAGCAGGAGCAAGTAGAACGTACGGGCGTGACTCGCAGGCGAGTTCTGTCCGGCGCTGCCCTGTTTGGTTTGGGTGCTGGTGCGGATCGGCTGTTGGGCGGCTTTGGCGGCGGATCGTCGTTGAAGGCCGTGTCCTCAGAAGCCAATGAGGGGTCGGTGCCGTTCTACGGTGCTCATCAGGGCGGGATCGCGACACCTGCGCAGGAGTATCTGCACTTCGCGGCTTTCGATGTGACGAGTGACGTGCCGGAAGCGTTGCGAGCGTTGCTCCAACAGTGGACGGCGGCTGCGGCTTCGCTTACTGCGGGTGAGCCCTATCAGTCGCCGGTCAAACCGGAACTGGGGCAGGTTCCGCTGGAGACCGGCGAGGCAATTGGGCTTGGTCCTTCGCGGTTGACGTTGACGTTCGGGTTTGGCCCGAGCTTGTTCAGCTCTGGCCGCCCCGGTCTTGGCGGCCGCCGGCCGGCCGAGCTTGCGCCGTTGCCGGCGTTCCAGGGTGACAACCTCGAAGCAGCTCGGTCGGAAGGTGACCTCTGCGTGCAGGCCTGCGCAGAGGACCCGCAGGTCGCCTTTCACGCGATCCACGTACTCTCGCGCATCGCCAACGGCACAGCGGTGCTGCGTTGGGCTCAGCCAGGATTCGGGCGCACGTCGAGCACCAGTACCGAGCAGACGACGCCTCGAAACCTGATGGGCTTCAAGGACGGCACCGACAACATTCGTGCTGAGCAGACCGACGCGATGCGCGACTATGTCTGGGTACAGGACGCAGACGGTCCGCCGTGGATGGTGGGAGGCAGCTATCTGATCGCGCGGCGCATCAGGATCATCTTCGACGTCTGGGACGCCACGACCCTTGAAGGTCAGCAGCGCGTGATCGGCCGCGAGAAGCTCACCGGTGCGCCGCTTGGGGAGCGCAGCGAGTACGACCCGGTGGACCTGAACGCGATGAGCAACGGCGAACAAGTGATCCCTGCCAATGCTCATATTCGTCTTGCCAATCCCACAAACAACGATGGGCAGCGTATCCTCCGGCGCGGTTACTCCTACTCCGAAGGCGTCGAACCGGAATCGGGCGAGATCGACGCCGGGCTGTTCTTCATCGCCTTCCAGCGAAGCCCAAAGCGCCAGTTCATTCCCTTGCAGCGCCGTCTCGCGGCCTCCGATGCTCTCAACCATCATACCCTGCACACCTCCAGCGCGATCTTCGCGATCCCGCCCGGCCTGAACTCGCCCGGTAGATCCATCGGCGAAGGCCTCTTCGCGAGCTGATTGTGACGGGCGCGATGATGCCGGTCCTCCTCGTCAGTGGTGCGACACCACGTAGGTCTCTGCGGCGGCCGCGCAAATGAGAATGCCGCTCCCAACGTGTCCGGGTTGGGAGCAGCCGAGCGGAACCCCCTTCGGCGACACAACTCGTCGCGACCATGGCCAGGTGTCGGCGAAGTTGCGCGTCAGGTATTTACGGGTCCGGCATGGCGCGATCGCGTGCGAGCGGCCAGAGGACCCATAGCCTGTGCTGTGCGAACACACCCCAGACCCTTGCGGCGATGTTGATGTCAGCGCTCGATGGCGACGATCGCGTCGTCGTTGAGCGGGAGTTGGATGTCCATACCGTGGCTTTGGAGAATGTCTTGGAGTTGGTGCAGGTGGTCGTATAGGCAGGTACGACGGGAGTGCATGACGGGGAGCTGATCGTGATCGTGCTCGACGGTTGTGGTCTGGCGCAGGTCAGGGGTCAAGATCAAGTGAGTTACTTGGGTCTTGACGTTGGCGTGGCCGGTGTAGACGGAGTGCAAGTCGATGGCCTGGTCGGGGAGGACGGTCTCAATGGCAAGGATGTAGGCGCCGACGCTCGTCGCAAGTGTGCTGCAGCGGACGGGCTCGCCGTCGATCGCGATCTTTATAGGGATCTGTGAGCGGTGCTCCATTGTTCGGCAAGCTAGCGCTCGGCGCGGCCGGGTAGTCGCCGCGGCGACGGCGGGCGACACACGTTCGTGCGTGCCGCCCGCGTCTGGGTGTGCCTATTTTTGTTCGGGTGTGTCGGCTACCTCGGGCGTATGGGCGGCGACGAACTCGAACTCGCCGTTGAGTAGTGGGACCTCGTGACGTGCCTTGCTGGCCCACTCGCAGAGTTGGCCCCAGGTCAGCTCGCCGCGACGCATCGCTGCGACGCGCTCGTCTGCGCTCATCTTCCACAGGGCTTTTGAGCACTCCAGCTTGCTTGCGCGTTGCTTGGCGAGCCTCTTCAGCATGTCTTCTCTCATGTCGCTCATGGTTGGCTCCTTTGCGAGGGTTTGGGGGGTGTGCATGCCGCAGCCCAGCCGCGCTTGCGCGGCATAATTGGCAAGGCGTGCGCGCCCCCCAAACCCGTAGTGAGCCCATGCGCGCGCGTGACGGGATGCCAGGAGACCGGAGGAGGATTGACCCGCAGGTCAGACCGGCCACCACGTCCCGTCACAGCGCCGCATGAGCCATCTGCGCGTACTGCGCAGCCTTTGTGGCGCGTGCCGGCGTTACCGGCGTCGCGGCAGCTATAGCTCGAGGTCGTCCATCCGCTGCGCCGCTCTGGTGGCCGCGACGAAGTCGGCTCCAAGCTCGTGGATCAGTCCTGATGCCGCGAGCCCAGCGAGCGCGTCTGTCGCCTCAAGGCGCGATGCGCTTAGCTCCCGGATCAGCTCCTCGCGCGACCAGATCCCGTGATGGTCGGTGCTCAGCAGCAGCGCGATGATCGCTGCTTCAGTGCGGCCCTGGTCGTGGTCGTCGCACGGCTCTTTGCACGAGCACCGGCCTGAGTCGATATTTTGGGTTTGCATGGGAAGGCTTAACTCCTTTCCAGGCCACGGCCCCGGCGTTAGCGCGCGCGGGGCCAATAGCGTTTTTGATGTTGTGTTTAAGTTATCGGCCCATAGGTCCGGGGATCAAGGCCCGGGGCCTGAATCTGGCTTGTTTGCGTGAAAGTTGGCCGGGAAACGCTCTTTTCGGCATCACTCACCGAAGGCTGACACGATGCAGGGGTCGCCGATCGCGGCTCGGTTTGACCGCCGAACTGGTGTTGGGGCGGCTCTTGAAGCAGTTGCGGATGGGCATCACGAATCGCCTCTGCGCCCTTTCCGTCCAGATCTCGCGACCAATTGGCGACCAATTTGGCTGACGCGTCCTGCATACCAAGCACAAATGGCTCGGTTGTCCGGGATCGACCATGCGCCGTGCGGGACTCGAACCCGCCCCGCCGGATTAAAAGTCCGGAGCTCTACCCGATGAGCTAACGGCGCGCGAGCTAGTCAGTGTGCCAGATGGGCGGGCGAGCGGCTTTCGCGGTCGTGTCACATTTTGCGCGATGCCGCCCGCGCGCGCGGGAGGCAAGCTGCAAACGGATACTGCCGAGGAGCCATGTCCGTCGGGCAAGCGCGGCAGTCAGCCTCAGCGCAGGCCGAGCGTGTCCAGCGGCTCGGCCTCCGGGCTTTCGCCGCCGGCCACGCGTAGCAGCTCGTCAATACGCGTCAGCTTCACGCGCGGGCGCCCGTGCGGCTCACCTAGTGACTGCTCGTGGCGGTCGATCTCCGACCAGCCCTCGTAGGTGACGAGCGCCGGCACACGCTCCGCGAGCAGCCGCTCGATCACTTCGGGGTTGGGCTCGGCGGGATCCAGGTGCTTGTCCGCCGCGAGATCCTCCAGAAGCGCGTCGACAGTCTCCTGGGCGTCCTTCTTGTTCGTTCCGATCACGCCCGAGGGCCCGCGCTTGATCCAGCCAACGGCGTACTCGCCGGGGAGCACGCGGGAGGACGCGCCCTCCGGGACGCCGGCAAGCGGCTCGTTGAAGGTCACAACACGGCCCCCCTCGTTGGGGATCGTCGCGCTGCGATCATCGAAAGGCACGCCAGGAAGCGCGATCCCGCGATAGCCGATCGCCCGCATCACAAGGCCAGCGTCAATGTCCTCGGTCTCACCAGTGGGCTCGGCTCGCAGCCGGCCGTCCTTGCCGGCCTGAAGTGCGTTGCGCGCCATCACGACTGTACGCACGCCATCTCCATCCCCAACCAATTCCGTCGGGGAGAGCAGAAAGCGCAGGACGACGCGCTTGCTCTTGCCGGTCGGGGCACGCCGTGCGTAGTCGCGCAAGACGGAGACGTTGCGCTCAGAAGTGGGGTCCATGTTGGCATCCTCGACGGCCAGCGCACGCTCCAGCTCCTCAGAGTCGACGATCACGTCGGCGTCGGCTAGCTCGCCAAGCTCTAGAAGCTCGGGGTTGGTGAAGGCGGCCTGCGCGGGTCCGCGGCGGCCGACGACGACGATCTCGCGCACGGTGCTGGCGTCGAGGACTTCCAGTGCGTGGTCTGCGATGTCGGTCACCACCAGCTCGTCGTGCGTCAACGTCAGCATGCGCGCCACATCGAGCGCAACGTTGCCGTTGCCGATCACGACGGCGCGCTCAGCCGACAGGTCGAAGTCGTGGTCGCTGTAGTCGGGATGGCCGTTGTACCAGCCGACGAAGTCAGTCGCCGGATGGCTGCCTTCCAGGTCCTCGCCAGGGATACCGAGCGGACGGTCGGCCGGCGAGCCGGTGGCGTAGACGATGCAGTGGTAGTGCTCGATCAGCTCCTCGCGGGAGACGTCGCGGCCCAGCTCGACGTTGCCGAAGAAGCGGAAGCGAGGATGCGCAGCAGTCTTCTCGTAGATGCGCGTGACCGACTTGATCTTCGGATGGTCGGGCGCAACGCCAGAGCGCACCAGGCCCCAGGGTGTGGGAAGCCGCTCGATCATGTCGACCTCGAGATCGATGGAGTGCCCGCCCACCCCGTCCTTGAGCAGGTGCCCAGCCGTATAGAAGCCGGCGGGCCCGGAGCCGATGACTGCGATGCGGATAGGGGTCATGGAGATGTTCTAGCGACTGTGGCGCAAAGCGCCGGGTTTGGAGCATCTTGCGCTCCTAGTTATGGGCACGGCCCGACTCGAACGGGCGACCCCCTCGGTGTAAACGAGGTGCTCTAGCCAACTGAGCTACGCGCCCCCGTGGGTCCTCTTGGCGAGGCTTTCCAGGGTGCGCTTAACAGTAGGGACTTATGGCGTGCGAAGCTGTTGTCATGACGCCCACCTTGCAGCGACGGCGAGTGGTGTACCTCGGGGCGTGCGTCGTGGGGCTGCCGCTGCTGCTCGTGGTGCTGGCGCAGCTATTCCTGCCGTCGCTGGCCGCCAGGCGCGTGCGCGACCGCGTGTCCCGCTACGGGACGGTGCGCAGCGTCAGCGTCAGCGCCTTCCCGGCCGTCAAGCTGCTGTGGGGCAAAGCCGACACGGTCGACGTCAGTGCCGGGAGGTTGTCGGTGCGGCTCTCACAGATCGCCACGCTCCTGTGGGAAGCGCGCGTGGTGGGCTCGATGACCGTCACCGCCGAAGCGGCCACGCTGAGCGCCGTGCCCGACTTGCCCGACGGGCTCACCGTCAACGACCTGCGTATGCAGAAGCGCGGCTCGGCGATCAGCGTAAGCGCGAGCCTGACCCAACAGCAGCTGAACGAAGCGTTGCCAAGCGGCTTTCACATCGAACCGACCGCCAGCGGCGGCGGCCAGGTGGAAGCTCATGCCTCCGGTGGCCTGTTCGGCGTGCAGGCATCGATCACAGCACTAGTCAAGCCGCTGGAAGGCCGCTTGGTGGCCGAACCGCAAGGCTTTCCGCTGGCGAGTCTTGGGACCGTGACGCTCTTCAGCGACACGCATTTGCGCGTGGGCTCGATTGGCGTGCGAGTGCTGCGTGCTCAGCCGCTCACTTACGGTCTGTCCTTGGCCGCCACGCTGGTCTGAGCGGACGCTCTTGTCGCACCCGGCATGGCCGGGGTGGTCGCCTTGGCCTCGCTGCCGGCCTGCTCTGAGTGAGCGATCTAGGACTTGTCGCGGGCTGTCGCCGAGCGCGCGCCCGAGCGCGCGTGCACGATCATCGACATGCCCTCGCGCGGGCTGATTGTCGGCATCTGCCGGTAGGACAATTTGAAGTCGCTAGGCAGCTCGAGCGTGAAGTCGCGCGCGATCAGTGTCGCGATCGTGCGCACCTCCAGCTGGCCGAAGCGCATCCCGATGCAGGTGCGCGAACCGCCGCCGAAGGGGATGTAAGCGCCCTTAGCGATCTGTGCCTTGGCCGCGGGCGCAAAGCGCTCGGGACGGAAGGCCTCGGGCTCCGGCCACACGTCCGGTAGGTGGTGCGAGGCCCACGAGCTGTAGTTGACATAAGCGTTGGCGGGCACGGTGTGCCCTTCGAACTCGAATGCCTCGAGCGACTTGCGTGGCCCGACCCAGGCCGGTGGGTACTTGCGCAGGGTCTCCTCCAAAGTCATCTCCAGTTCTGCCAGCTCGCCGCTCATCAACTGTTGGGCATTGGGCTCGCCGCCTTTGAGCAGCGCAGCCTGCTCGGTCCTGAGTCGCTCGGCCAGGTGCGGTGCCTTGGCCAGCTCGTAGAACATGAAGGCTACGGTCGAGGTGGTCGTGTCATGCCCGGCGAACAGCAGTGTCATCATCTCGTCGCGGATCTGTCCGTCCGAGAGTTGCTCGCCGTCCTCGCTCTGTGCGTCGAGCAGGAGACTGAGCACGTCCTCGCCGCGTTGCCCGCTGGCCCGCTTCGCTTTGATCTCGCTGTAGAGCATTTTGTTGAGCTTGCGTGTGGCGTCCTGCAGCCGAGCCCAGGGAGTGCCAGGCGTGCGGATGAAGCGGAACTCGGGGCTGGATGAGAAGAAGCCGAGCGCCCGCTCGAACATTGCCGCGGCATCGATCTCGCGCGCCGCGGGACCGTCCGGCTCGATCCCGAAGAGGGCACGCATCGCGACACGTGTCGCCAGTTTCCGCGTCCAGGCATACAGGTCGATCCGTTCGCCCTCGTGCCACTGCTCGAGCGCCCGTTCGGTCTCCGAGGTCATAACCTCGAGCGAGGCCGCGATCCGCTCGCGATGGAACGCCGGCAGCATGATCTGGCGCGAGCGCTTGTGGTAGGGGTCATCCGTTGTCAGCAGCCCGTCGCCAAGCACCGAGATCAGATCGCGAAAGTGCGATTCGCGCCAGATGAAGTTGTTGGCGTGAGACACGGTGATGTAGTGGTTTGCGGCTGGTCCGAGCATGAACACGACATTGCTGTGCAGCACGCGCATCGTGAAGATCGGTCCGTAGCGCTCATACCCTTCCAGCAGCAAGGGAAGCGGCTCCTCGAGGAAGCGCTTCGTTCTAGCCAGCGAGAAGCCGGTGTCCCCGGGAGGGTAGGGGACGGTCGCGGCGCGTTCGTCGAAGAGATCCTGGGTGAGGATGCGGAAGGGATTTTCGTGGCGTAGCCGTGGCGGCTCGAGGATTGGCATGGCGTAAGCGTAGAGGACCTGGGAGCGGTTTGGCTGGCCGGCCAGTTTTGGGCTTGGATGGCTGCTGGGTGGTAGTCGGACTGCGGTGTTGCGCTACGCGGTTTAGGTTGGTCGCGAGGGTGGGCAAGATGTTTCTTCGAATCGGCATGCCCCGCGCGCGCACGCGCGGACCTTCTAATAACACTTAGCTTGTTCCTACGCTGCGCGCGCACGCGCGGGGCCATCGCCTTTGCGGGCACAGTCGCGGGCTCATGCCGCGTGGCGTTCGGCTGGCACCCAGTGTTGGCACGCTTGCTGCGATACTCTGCGCTTCGCACGTAGAAGGTCCCGTGCTCCAGCACGGGGGCGTAGCTCAGTTGGTTAGAGCGCTGCCCTGTCACGGCAGAGGTCGCGGGTTCGAGTCCCGTCGCTCCCGCTTTTGTCACCCCGCTTTTCGGGTCTGCCTTCGGGTGTTATGGCTGAGCGGCCACACCCGCAGTGGCCTCGAGCACGAGTGCGCCAGCAGCTTGACGATCACCGCACCTCCTCCCGTACCTCGTCGAGATAGGCGCGCAGGGCACTGCTCGTGCTAACTCCAACACGGTTTGCCTCGTCTGCGGCCGCGCGTTCCAAGAGCTCGTAGGCGCTGCGCCAGTACATCGATGCGGTCGGGCTGCGCTCGTAGAGCTGCCTTCGATCCCAAAGCGCAACGGATATCGCAATGAGAAGGCCATCATGCGCAAATCGTGAAAGCTCTGCAGCGACCTTGTTCTCGGGAATTCCAAGCTGCGACGCCACCTGTCTGGCCCAGAAGGGAGGGTCACCGTCGGCTATAAAGGCTGCGATCTCGGCCCGGAACTGGGCGCCAAGGAGCGACTTCGAGAGTGCACGTACGCGTTCCCTAATCCGTCCGGTGTCTATGGCAGCATCCAAAATAGGATCTCCAGTAGCCGAAAATCGGGGAATAGCGTACTAGAAGCTGGGTTCTGCTGCTCGGAACCTGGTTACCGGCTACCGTATTGCGGCTTCCGCCATGCAGAATCCAGATGTTGCTACCCTGGGGCAGGTGACCATCCAGGTGACCACATGAAGGTTGTGACTGTCCGGGACTTCCGCGACCACGCGACGGAGATGTTTCGTTCCGAGGATGTGATCTTGGTGACGCGCGAAGGCTCGCCGGCCGGCTTCTTCCTGCCCTGGAGCACGCCAGAGCTCCCGGTCGAGGTCCGCCGCGATGTCTTCCTGCGTCTAACCGAGCAGGTCGGAGCGCAACTAAAGGCGCAGGGCACGAGCGAGTCGGAGGTCTTGGACGATTTCGCCGCCGGCCGTCGTAGTAGCTGACGCGAACGTCGTACTCTCGGCATTGATCGGTGGCAGAGCCCGCCTCGTTATCGCCTCTCCACGCGGACCCACGTGCGTGTCCACGGAGGCTGTCGCTGGGGAGATCTACCGTCACATCCCCAGACTTGCCACTAAGCGGAACCTCGACCTGTCGCTGCTCTACGCGGCGCTGCTCGCGATGCCCATCTACTGGCAGTCCCCAGATGCCTACGAGCCACGCCGCGAGGAGGCACTGGCGCGTATCGGATCACGCGACCCCGACGACTGGCCTACCCTGGCGCTTGCGCTTACGCTCGAGGTGCCGGTATGGTCGCAAGACAAGGACTTCTCGATTACCGGACTCCAAGTCGTGACGACGGGCGATCTCCTCGACGCCCTCGACCTCTAGACACGAATCTAGCCATTGCCAAGCCCACCTTCCGACAGCATGGGCGACCGCGACGGGCCGCCTCGCAGCTCAAGCGACGAGCAAGGGAAGGGCGGGACGGGTGGGTCCGACTCGACGGTCACGGCAAACGCGCAGCTACCAGAGCTCGACCAACGTGCGCTCGCTGCGCTGAGTGAGGTCGGACGCGACTGGACGGGGTGCATGCCGCCCCGGCAGGTCTGGGAGCGTGCGCTGCCCGTCGATCGCCATCTTGACTTCGCCGATCCACAGCAATCGCGCAGCGGACGTTTCGTGCATATCCGCAGCGCGCCACGCGAGGCGGATGACGACGAACTCGAAGCGACGCTTGAGGCGGGGGAGACCGACTCCCGCTCGAGCCGTGTCGCCCACGTGCTGCGGCACACCCTGATCGGCCCGGCGCTGCGTAGCACTGCGATCGCGGAGGAGCGCATGGGGCGTTTGCTCGCCCTCGCCGTGCTCTCTCCTGACGCGCTCTCCTCGGTGGCCTACGGGCCGGAAGCGATGATGGCGATCCTCGTGCTCGCGGGCTCGGCCGAGCTGAAGCTCTCGCTGCCGATCGGAGCCGCCCTCGCGGTACTGATGCTGTCTGTCGGCCTTGGCTACCGCCAGGTGATCCGTGCCTATCCCCACGGCGGAGGCTCCTACATCGTCGCGAGCGACAGCCTCGGTCGCCAGTGGGGCCTGCTCGCGGGCGCCGGGCTAATCCTCGATTACATCCTCACGGTCGCCGTGTCGGTTGCCTCCGGGGTGGAAGCCGTCACCTCGGCGATACCGTCGCTTGCCTCGGCACGGGTGGTGATCGGCCTGGTGGTGATCGTGCTGTTGGTGGCAGGCAACCTGCGCGGCGTGCGCGATGCCGGTGCCGCCTTCGCCGCTCCCACCTATCTGTTCGTGGTCGCGATCGCCCTGGTCGTGATCGCCGGTCTTATCAAGGCGGGCTCCCACGGCTTTCACCCCACACCCGCGGCGCCGCACCGGGCCACCGAGGCGCTCGGCGTGCTGCTTGTGCTGCGCGCCTTCGCCTCCGGGGCGACGGCGATGACGGGGATCGAGGTGATCTCAAACGCGGTCCCAGTCTTCCGCCCTCCGCAAGCCAGGCACGCGCGCCAGACGCTCACGGTGATGATGGGGCTTTTGATCTCGATGTTCATTGGCGTTGTGCTCGTCGCTCACTTCGACGGCGCCGCGCCAAGTGGGAGCGAGACGGTGCTCTCCCAGATCGCCCACGACAGCGTCGGCGGCGGCGTTCCTTACGGCTTCGTGCAGGTGGCAACCACGCTCGTGCTGCTGGTAGCCGCCAACTCAGCCTTCAACGGCTTTCCGCGACTTTTGTACTTCATGGCCCGCGACGGCTACGTTCCACGACTGTTCCTACGCATGGGCGATCGCCTCGCCTTCAGCAACGGCATCCTCGTGCTTGCCCTCCCCGCGGCTGTAATCTATGCGGCCTTCGGCGGTCGCACCGCCCCGCTGATCCCACTGTTCGCGATCGGTGTGTTCCTCGCCTTCACGCTCGCCCAGAGCGGGATGGTCGCGTATTGGTGGCGCCACCGCGGACCGAGTTGGCGCTCAGCGCTGGCCACCAACCTGCTCGGCGCGGTCCTCTCCGCGCTGGTGGTGCTGATCGCCACGGTCACAAAGCTCACCGAGGGTGCCTGGGTCGTGGTGGTGCTGGTTCCGCTGATCGTGTTGGCGTGCGGGCGCGTGCACGCGCACTACGTGAGCGCCCGCGAGGCGCTCACGCCGCGACCTGACACGCAACCACCCAAGGTGGGCGGTCACAGGCGGGCGACGCGCGTGACACCGCCCCGGCTGCGCCCGGAGGTCTCCGAGCACCTGGCCGAGACCCAAGATGACCCGTCCGAGGTGCACAGCTTTGCCGTCGTCCCCGTTGCAGTGCTCGACCTCGCGGCACTACACGCCCTCGCCTACGCCGTCTCGCTCGCCCAGCCGGTGCTCGCGCTGCACGTCAGCCCCACCGAGGAAGAGGCCGAGCGCTTCCACCGCGCGTGGCATGCCTGGGGCGACCACTTGCCGCTCGAGGTGGTCGTGTCGCCGTACCGCTCGACCGTCGCGCCGCTGGCCAACTACATCGCCGCGCTACACCGCCAACGCCCCGATGTGACCCTTACGCTCGTGGTACCCGAGATCGTCGTTGCCAGGCGCTGGCAGCGGATCCTGCACAGCCGCATCGCCGCACGCCTGCGTGCCTCCCTGATCGCCTACGAGGGAATCGTCATCACCACGGTCCCATTCCACCTGTCCCGGTAAGCCGCACACGCCACGCATGCGCCCCAACACGACCGCTTCGGGCGGCGCTGGCGAACAGCTTCGGGCGGCGCTGGCGGATAGCTTCGGGCGGCGCGGGTGAACATTCGCTTTGCGCCGGTGCTTGCTGCTAGCGCCCGCGCGGGTCGGTGCTTTCGAGTGGCCAGTGGCGGACGACGCCTGGGCGCCACTGGTCGTTCTCCTCGCGCGTCAGGATGAAGCGGCTGATCGTCTGCTGACCACCCTCGTGGTCCCCGTAGAGCAGATCGACGGTCAACGTTTCACCTGCGAGGAACGCTTCGCGTAGACCCTCACGAAAAGGGTCATCGGGCTCGCGTACTGCCCCCTGCCAAAAACCAATATCGCCGGCGGGCACGTACAGGTCACGTGACTGCCGGCGGTGCTCCGCCGGCTCGCCGTGCCCGGCGTCCAACTCAGGGCGCCCCGCCTTCAGGCGCCAGGCTTGAAGGACTGCGAGACCGTTACCGACGTTCCGAAGCGGGATCACGAAGTAGTAGTTCCCGCCCTCGTACTCGACCGCGGCCATACCGCCATCGACGGTCACCATCCGTCCCTCGCCGAACCGAACCGTCTCGGGCGGATCGGTCACACGCGAAGGAGCGATGACCGGCCGCAGGCCGAGCAACAGCGCTCGCTCGGCGATCGCTGTCGAGCGCTCCGCAATGCGTGTCGAGCGCTGCCCGAAGCGCACCGAGGAGAATGTCGCGAGGGCGAGCACGAGCGTGCCGCCCGCGGTTGCCAACGAGGCGATCGTCGGCCAATCGACGGCGAAGGTCAGCATCATCGACTGGATGTTCTCGCTGTGAGCGGACGACTGAGCTTGGCGGCAGTGACAGCTAGTTCGGGGTGCGCTCGTACCGCGTGACGCCCTCGAAGTGTGGCGCCCACGGTTGCGCCGAGCGCGTCCAGATCTCGGCTGTCGGCTCAAACCAAGAGGTATCGTCGATCGTCCCTGCCTTTAGGAACGCAATTTCCGGCATCGACTCGATCGTGCTGAATATTGGTGATCCGCAGGTCGAGCAGAACCGTCGCTCGGTTGTGCTCTGGTAGTCCTCGCTGGCAGTCTTGAACGAGGCGAGCGCGTCGCCCTCGACCGTGAGCTCCTTGCTCGGCACGCCGACGATTACCGAGAACGCCGTAGCGGTCTGGCGCTGGCAGTTCGAGCAGTAGCAAACCCCTTGCCAGACTGGCTCAGCGTCGACGCTATAGGTCACGCCACCGCACAGGCAGCGGCCTGTGATGGGTTTGGGTATATCGGCCACGCACCCGAGACCTTACTAGCGCGCATGTTCCGCAGGGAGCCAAGGCCTAGTGGCGGCGTTGGTAGATCACCTTCAAGTCGGCCTGCCAGTCGCCCGGGGCTTCGGCGAGCTACCATCGGCTTCGAGGTGTCAGCCTCAAGCGTGGCCGAGAAGCACTGGTCGAACCCGGGATGCTCGCGCCACATACGCAGCAAGCCGTCGTCGAGCGAGGTAGCCCCGAGAGTGGATGCCCGGCTGGCAGATCACACCAGACTGCGAAACCGTTCGGACTGATCGAGGGCGACGGCCTCCGATACGACCACGTTCATCGGCTCGGGTAGCGCTTGTCGCACATGCTCAGCAATTCGGGCACATAGCGGCATGTCACCGAGGACCTCGCGCCGCGGGCGGATTACCACATCGATTCTGTTCCGGGTGGACTGCGTCATGCGATAGTCCATGATCGGAAATCGACTCACCAAATCGGTGAAGTGTGTCGGAGAGAACTTGGCGCCCGTGGGGAGTGTAAAGAGTTTCACCGTCCGGCCAACGAGACGCTCGAGCACGAGGCCGCGCCATCCGGTGGGGCACGGGGCGACGCGCTGTACCGCGATGTCACCCGTGCGATAGCGCACAAGTGGCATAGCCGAGTTGGCGGTTGATGACAGGACAAGCTCCCCTGCTGTCCCAGGGGGAGTCGGCTGGTCGCGTGTATCGAGCACCTCAGCGACAAGTCCAGGATCATCGAAGTGCAGTCCACCGCAGTCCCTGCAACACACTGCGACCACCCCGAACTCCGACAGGCCGTACGCCTCCGTCAGCTGTGCCCCGAACGCCTGCCGCACTTTGGCGGCGGTTTCTGGCCGAAGCGCGCTGCCACTGCTGATAACCAGTTGCACCCCAAAGGCAGAGAATGTGGCACTGGGCGCATGTGAGGCAAGCAGCTCCAATACCTCCGGTCGGGCTGAGACGATCTGCGGCCGGGCCGTACACAGCAGGTCGATCGCCTCATCGATGGATTCAGGCCGCGACTGGTCAACGACAACTCGAACGAGGATCCGGTTTGCCGCAGTGGGATCGCAGAATATGGCGCTCTCCTGCGATTGCGTGTCGGTGAGATGAACACACCAGACTCCTGCATGAACGGTGTCGTTGATGCCAGCGAGCCCTGCGATGCGGCGTGGTGCATGCAATAGCTGTGCGAAGTAGAAGCTGCGCTCGTAGAAGACGTCTAGCGCCTCGCCTGTGGTGCCGGACGTCCGCTTGTGCCAGAGCACGGCGCCATGCATTCGGCGGTCGACGAAGTCGACCGGGCGTTGACGCAGGTCGTCCTTGGTGATGATGGGTATGCCGGCAAAGTCGCTGACGTCGTGCAAGCTCGCATAGGCGGGCACGTAGCTTGCCAGCGACTCGCTCACAGTGCGCAGCAGCTTGTGTTGCGCATCTGCCGATGCTCCGGGAGCTGTTCGCCATCGGCTATACGCTGTCCACCGTGCTTGCAGTTCAACCGCGCAGGCAACGGCCTCCAAATGATCCTTTGCGTCGAATCGGAGGTGTGGAAAACGAGCGAGGAGCTCGGCCGTGGACCCGATCGGGCTCCTCGTCGCGCAAGTGTTATACAGCGACGCTGGTCGAGCCAACACGGAGCGAAACCCGCAGCCCGTCAGCACTCACCTGTTGCAGCTGTTCCTCACCTACCGACTCGCGAACGCTCTCAAGCGTTTGAGAGAATCCCAGCGAGTCGAGGACGCGCCGTACATCGCCAGTTCCGACACCAGAGCTGGCAGCGACTTGACGAACTATCTCGTCCTCGTTCTGCATCTTGTCTCCCTTCGTCTTACATTGGTCGCGTACAGCCCGACCGTATCCCATTGTGCGGCGATTTGCTGGCATTGTTCGAGCAACATGCGCAGAAATATTTACGCGGCGGTGTGTAGCTCAGAGCGCAGCTATGTAGTAGCTGCGTGTTCTCGTTCGCGTCGTCGCTGCCGAAGCGCCCTACGGGCTGATGCGCGTCGCCCGTCGAGCGCCGTGTCTACGAACAGTTTGCGGTGCTGGTCGGTCCGGCCGAAGGCCCGCAGCGCTTCTAGGTGGCCAGCAGTGCCGTGGCCGGTGTTGCGCTCCCATCCGTATGGCGGGTGACGTGCCGCCAGCTCCCGCATCAAGTCATCCCGCCAGAGCTTTGCGACGACCCCGGCCGAAAGCGCTGCCGGCACCGAGTTATCGGCTCCGATCTGGCACCGCACGCGCCCAGTTCGGACCCCAAGTTGCGGCAGCTCCCACCGGCCGTCGACGACGTATTCATCCGCGTCTAGGGCCGCGACCAGTTGTGCAAAAGCTCTGGTGTTCGCCCAATTGATGCCGTAACGATTGATCTCTGCAACTGAGACCGTGCAGACAGCCACGGCGACGCTCGATTCCAGAATGATCCCTCCTAGTCGCTCGCGCTGCCGGACGGTGAGCTGCTTGGAGTCACGGATGACGACGTCCCCATGGCCATAACCGAGCTGCTGGTCCGCGCGCAGCACAACGGCTGCGACCATCAACGGACCGGCCAATGCGCCACGCCCGGCCTCATCCAGGCCGCAGATCGTCGGTCCGGTCTGGGCCGCTTGCGGTGGTGCCCTCAGGAGCCGAACGCGCAACGGGTCAGTGCCTCGTGGCGACGCCTGCGGCGACCAAGTTGTCGACGATCGTCTCGAAACGCTCCGTGCTCATGCGCTTTCGATCTTGCTCCTCCTCCGACTCCTGCGCGGCGCCCCGCTGCACCCAGACCTCGCCGGTGACGCGGTCGGCGACTGTGAACGCATCCTCGGCGGCAGGACCGCGCAGGATCAGCGTGATCGCGGGGCCGTGGGCGGAAATCGCGTGGACCATGCGGTGGTCGAGCGTGTAGGTGTCCCCGGCACGCTCTATGCGTACGGCTGAGGGCGTCAGGTCCTCCAGCGAGAACTCTCGGCTGGGCGGAGTGCCGAAGAGCACATGCTCATACTCACCACGCAGGATCCTGCTGCTATACGCCCAACGGTGGTTGTGCGGCCGGTCGAAGTAGCCCTCATTGAAGACGTGCAGCCGGACCCGAAAGCCCGCAGGATCGTCGTGCAGCACGATCTTGTCAAGTATGTCGTAGCTCTCGCAGAGTGCCCTGCGCGTCGGGTCTTTCCATGTGTCGATCAGCAGATCGCCAAGCTCAAGCGGCTGCTCGGCCAGCGCTGCCAGACAGCGCGTGCTCGGCTCGGCGATCTGCTCGACACGAGACCAGTCGAGGCATCGCAACGGTTCCCAGAGGGCGTCAAGCGGCTCTGCCACGTCAGGCTGCCTCGTAGGAGGCTGTCCAGCCGGCAGTGCTGTAGAGAGCACCTCCGTCGATCTGCCGGAGCACCTCGGCCGCGTAGGGCACAACGCGGTCAGGTAGATGCCTCAATGGTTCCCATCGCAGCTCGGCGCACTTGTGAGGCTCACGGTTTAAGACTTCGCTTCGCTCGACGTTCGCCAAGAAGAATAGGCCGACGCGGCTCGTGTCGGATCGATGGTGCAGCACATGGACAAGTCGAAGATCGCTGGTCGTGAGCCGCAGGCCAAGCTCCTCCTCGGCCTCGCGAACAGCAGCGAAGCATGCCGGCTCATTGGCCTCGACGTGTCCCGCAGGCAGGTGCCACCACTCATCCATGAATCCTGTCCCGCGTCGCAACCCAAGTAGGACGTGGTCGCCCTGTCGCAGGACCAAGTGCACGTCGACCACAGAACTCGCGCGCCCAGCATGAATCGCGGTGTCCACATCGAGCCTTTCTGTTTGTTAGCGGGGCGGGGACATAGCCTTCCACAGCCGGCAGACAGGGACAATGTCGAGATCTGTCGCACATGACGAAGTCCCCGTCACGATTGCCTCCGCGGGACACCCGCCCTGGCAGCCGCCGGTGCAATTGTCGCATCCCGGTGTCGCGACCGTGTTGGCGAAAAGCTCAAGCTCGTTTCCGCCGCGATTGAGCTCGAAGTGGCCGTCTTTCAGGGTCCCGAAGTGCAGGTCGGTGTCGAAAAGATAGGAGCACACGTACGAACGGCCATCGGGGAACACCGAAATCCGGTCCAGTGAGCGCCCGATGCAGCCGGCGAATCCCTGTCGAGCGAAGCTGTCCACCCTGTCACGGCGGGCGTAGGTGGGCTGATACCAGACGCGCGTGGCGTAGTCGGGAGACACCTCCTCGAGACGTTCGTAGAACGCAATCCACTCGTGTGGCGTGATCGCCAGCTCCTCGGCGTCCGAGCCAAGCCCGATTGTGGAGAAGACGTGGAACTTCACTAGTGTGACCCCAAGCTGGTCGGCCAGGGGAAGCAACTCTAGGCAGTCGTCGATGTTGGCACGGTTGACCGTACAGATCAGCCGTGTATCGAACTGGCGCTCGGTCAGGTGTGTAACCGTCTGCAATGCCCGTTCGAAGGTGCCATTGCCGCGGATTTGGTCATGCGATGCGGCACTGCCCCCGTCAAGGCTAATCTGCACATACGCGAAGTCGCTGGGCGTGAGCGTGCTGAAGACGCGGTCGGCCGATGCCAACCCGTTGCTTGTCGTGATCACGTGCTCATAGCCAATACTCGATGACGCGCGGATGATGTCTGCATAGCGCGGATGAACCGTCGGCTCGCCGCCGAGGATTGTCAGCTTGTTGCCGCCCAGCCGACGCCAGTAGCGCAAGACATCCAGCACTTCCTCATAGGGCATGCGTAGCGCCCGATGCAGTCGGTCGCCCATATAGCAGTGCTTGCAGCGCAGCTGGCAAGCCTCGGTGATGTAGACATAAACGTTGCGGAATCGACCGTAGGGGATGCGATCCACCCGCGACAGGTCGTCATCGCGAGCGTTAGCCGGCATCCGCGCGTGGCCATAGATATCGGTCATGCGGGCGTTCTTTCGCCAACCAGCTCACGCAAGAGCTTTCCCGGGTCATCGCGTGTCGGGCCGACGACAAGTCCGATGCCGGCCAAGGCTGACAGCACCTGGTCGGCGTTGGCGCGGTATCGCACGAGCTTCGCTTCGAGCGGGCTGGGACGATCGTCAGGGCGGCGGACAGTCTCTATCCCACACATCTCGCACCTCTCCTCAGTTGTCGAGTCACCGCAAGTCAGGCAGATTCGCCGCCTGGCCGCTCTCCGTCGGCTCTCGGTGGACGTTGCGTTCAGGGCGATCGACACGACACGACGCCCGGCGAGAGCAGACATCGGATCGTGCACGTGGTCGGCCAGGATTGCCACTTGGCCGGCCCGGCCCGGGAAGTTGTCGAAGATGAGGACGCGGTGGCGCCGCAGCTCATCGCCAAGCGGATGCGCGTGCGTCAACACTGCTCGAAACGCGGCGTCGACGACTTTGTCGGACACCCATCCAAGCGGATCAGTCGTTGTCGTGACCGCTCGACCGATCTCGTCATCCATGCGTGTCGCAGCTGCGAGAACATCTCGCAACCGCACGGTCGCCGTGCCCTCATCTTGCCTCAGCCGACGCGCGAGTGAGCTCTTGCCACTCGCCGGGGGCCCGACAAGGCACACCAGCAGACGCTCGTTCATCGAGGCCCCCAGACAGCGCTCAAGGAAATGTCGCTCGTCTTCGACAGGAAACTTATTTGTCAAACTCGTCGGGGCATCTGAGCATCTCGGGGCATCTGAATCTGAGCATCTGATTCTTACAGATAAGATAGCACCACTCTTCGGCGCATCGCCGAGCCCTCCGCTTGGCCGTCGCGTCCTCGCTCCACGACATTGGCGCCAAGTCTCAGTGTGCCAGGACATCGTCTGCGATCACGCCGGCGGATTCTCAGGCTCCGATGTTGCGCCCGAGAGAGAGGGCAAGCTCTCCCCTCGGTGTCGGCGCAAATCAGTCAGGGCCTGTCGATTGCAGTGACCGAGCGGCCGGGCGCGACACCTGCATGCCTGCCGGTCTGTCTTCCCAGGGTTCACTGATTTTAAGTAAGTGTATACTTATGGATCTGAAGGGGCCTTGTCTGGGGCGTTCGGCTCGCGATGAGGGGCCCGAGCACAGCGAGAAGGCGACGGAGAGGAGCTGCACAGCAGATGATCGAGCGAACGTGGTCACCAACCAGGGGCCTGCTCGAAGAAGTCGGGGACATGATGCTGCTGACGAGCAGGACGGTCTCCTCGGCGCTACGCCCGCCGTATCCGTACGGCGAGGAGTTCGTCTCGCAGTTCCTGTTCGTGCTGCGCCTGGTGTGGTTTCCGTTGCTGGTCACGACCTTTGCGATCAACTACGGGGCGCCGGGTCTGCAGGCGGCGAATTTCCTTCGCCTCTTCGGTGCCACCGATCGGCTGGGCGGGTTCTTCGTGCTCGCGGCGATCCGCGAAATCGGTCCGTTGATCACCTCGATCGTGCTCGCGGGAATCGCCGGCACCGCGATCACCGCCGATCTGGGGGCGCGCAAGATCCGCGAGGAGCTCGACGCGCTGCAGGTGCTGGGCGTGGACCCTGTCAAGAACCTGGTGGTGCCCCGGTTTCTGGCGCTGATGCTGATCACGGGGCTGTTCGATCTGTACGCGCTGCTGTTCGGGATCTTCGGCGGCATTCTCGCCGCGATCGTCACCGGTCAGCCGCTGGGGCCGTTCTGGGCGACGCTGTTCGCGAACGCCACGTCCACCGATCTGTGGGGTTCGGTGCTGAAGACCATGCTGTTCGGGGCGATCATCGCGATCGTCTGTTGCTACAAGGGGATGACCGCCTCAGGAGGCGCCGAGGGTGTCGGGCGAGCGGTCAATCAGGCAGTCGTGATCTCGTTCCTGGGGATCGGCGCGTTCAACTACGTGTTCACGCAGACGCTTGCTCGCCACCCACCCGAACATTCTGGTGATCAAGTGACTCAGCCCGTCCATCATCTCGCCTAGAGCGTCGCGATGAACGAGCTGCTGGCCTGCCACGCGCATGGGTCGCCGCCGCGGGCGAGATCGCGAGCTTCACCGGCAACGTCGTGCGCAACGTGTGGGGGCTGCGCGTGCTGAGCTTCTTCGGCGAGGCGCTGCGCCAGTCGGGCATTCTGATCGTCGGCTCGACGCTCGTCATCTGGGGGCTGGTGTTCATCACCGGTCTTGGCACGTGCGGCATCGAGGGGGCTTATTTCTCGAGTCTCAGGGGGCGCCGGCGTACGCGGGCGTGTTCACCGCCCTGTGCAACCTGCGCGAGGCCGTGCCGTACGCCTTCGGGTACATGATGTCCGCGAAGGTGGGCACCGGGATCGTGGCCGAGCTCGGGGCGATGCGGATCAGCGAGGAGATCGACGCGCTGGAGGTGATGGGGTTCGACTCGATGACGTTCCTGTGCGGCACGCGACTGCTGGCCTCGTGGATCGTGTTGCCGTTCATGTACATCGCCGCGATCGGCGTCGCGTACCTGGCCTCCTACATCGCTGTGGTGCTGCAGATCGGATACACCTCTCCCGGGGGCTATCTACTGACCTTCTGGGAGTTCCAGAGCCCGCCGGACCTGCTGTTCAGCCTGATCAAGGGGATGACGATGGCCACCGCGATCGTGCTGGTGGGCTGCTACTACGGCTACAACGCCAGCGGCGGTCCCGTCGGGGTGGGCGAAGCCACGGCGAAGTCGATGGTGCTGAACCTGGTCCTGGTCACGCTGATCGGGATGCTCGGGACGCAGGTCTTCTGGGGCACCAACCCGCACGCCCCGATCGGGGGTGAGCTGTGCCATCGACTGGCATGGAACGCCTGCTCACGCTCAGCGCGCGGTCGACGGGGTACTCGCTGCGCTCCGCTCGAGCCGGTATCAGCGCTGCAGTCGACGCTTGGCCGTGGCCGAGCGGCTCGTGTTCGACGTCCTCGAAGAAGCGTGGTCGAGCTTGCCCATCGCGGTGAGCGGGTCGCGCCCTCGAAGAACTCGGCATCGATCCCCAGTCGTTGGTGGCGTGCAGCTCGGCGATCACCGAGGCCGCGCTCACCTCGATCCGGCCCATGGCCGTGTACTCGGGCGACATGGTGATGTGTCGCAGGGCGTTGGCCGAGGGGCCGGTCGGCGAGAACTTGTGCTCGATCCACTTGGCCGCGTACTCGGGGGTGACGGTGAACGGCTGCTCCGCCCACCACAGCTACCAGGGCTCGTGCCAGTAGGCGATACACTTCCTCGGGGGTGACGGGGTCCGAGGAGCGCCAGAAGCCGCCCTCCACGCACGCCCGCCATGTCCCGAGCACGTCGCCGCGCAGGCATGCGCGCACGATCGCGATGATCATCTCGACCTGGTCGCGCCGGAAGCGCTTGACGCAGCCGAAGTCCAGGAAGCTCACGCTGCCGTCGTCGTGGAAGAGGTAATTGCCGGGGTGCGGGTCGGCGTTGAACAGGCAGAAGCGGAGATGTGGTGCCGTAGACGAAGCGGGAGATCGCCTCCGCCCAGCTGGTCGCGCAGCTCCTGCTCGGAGGTGAGGGCCTCGCTCCAGGATCGGCCCTGCACGAGCTCCTGGGTCAGCACGCGATCGGTGCACAGCTCGTCGATCACCTCGGGGACGTGGATGAACGGATGTCCGCGGTAGATGCTCGGCGAACTCGGCCTGGTTGGCCGCCTCGAGCCGGTAGTCGAGCTCCTCGGCGATGCGCGCGCCCATCTCGCGCGCCGCGCCGCGAAGATCGAAGCTCAGCTCTCCGTCGAGGACAGGCCGAACGATCAAGCTCGAGGAACGTGGCCAGCAGCTCGCTGTTCTTCAGGTCGGCCGCGATCGCGTCGGCCACGCCCGGGTACTGGATCTTCACCGCGACCGCGCGACCGTCGTGCAGCCGCGCGGCGTGCACCTGGCCGATCGACGCGGCCGCGAGCGGCTCCCAGTCGAACTCGGCAAACGCGCTCTCGGTCCGCCGGCCGAGCTCGCGCTCGAGCACCGCGCGCGCGAGCTCGGGCGCCATCGGCGGCGCGTCGTCGCGCAGGCGCGTCAGCGCCGCCTGGTAGATCGACTGGAACTCCGCCGGCACCGCGGGAGTGGCCGAGACGAACGACAGCATCTGCCCGGCCTTCATCAGCGCGCCCTTGGAGCGACCGAGCAGCTCGGCGTAGCGCTCGGCCGTGCGGACGTGGAACTCGGTGCTGTCGGCGCCCGTCAGCTTGCTCCGCAGCCCAACCACGACCGCCTCGCCCGCCGTGCGAGCGCTCAGCGCCGCCAGCGGGGCGGTGCGGCGCAACGCGCCCACGGCCGATGCCGTCACCCTTCGCCGGCGCGTCGTCTCGCATCTGGGGGAAGCCCGGCTATCGGACACCAACACACCTCTCCTTCTCGGCTACTGACTTCAGCTAAGTGTATCCTTAGCCATTGATCTCCATGTCAACACGACCACCGACCCGCGAGCGCATCGTCGACGAAGCGATGCGCCTGTTCAGCGAGCACGGCTATGCCGCCACCAGCATCGCCAAGATCGAGGCCGCCGCCGGGCTCACCCCGGGAGCGGGCGGCCTCTACCACCACTTCGCGAGCAAGGAAGCCGTGCTTGCCGCCGGCATCGAGCGCCAGCTCTCGAGGCTCGCCGCGCTCCGCGAGATCCGACGGCGTGCTCGGCTCGCTGGGCGACCTCAAAGCCGAACTGACGCTGACCGCTCGCTACATCCTCGCCGAGCTCGACAGCGAGTCCGAGCTGCTGCGCATCCTCGCCTCCGATGCACGCAACCGGCCGCAGCTGCTGACCACCGCCGTCGAGCAGCTCGTGAGCTCCACGTTCACGGGCTTTGCCACCTGGATCGGCGAGCGCGCCGAGCGCGCGATCCCGGCCGAGGAGGCGACAGCGATCGCCGCCTTCGGGCTCGGCTCGCTGCTCTCCTCCCGCCTGCTGCGCGACGTCCTCGGCATCCCAGCTCAGGTCGACGACGAGACGCTGGTCGACACCTGGGTGCAGATGATGACTACGGCTCTGGCCGATCCTGCGCCCGCCTGATACGGAGACTCGGCAACGACAGGTTCTGCTCATGAGCCCTTGACAGGCAGCGACTCGACCCGGACTTCTATCTCCTCGTCCTCGAGGAGTAGGTCCGGCCTCGACCCCGTCGCTCCCGCTTTTGTCACCCCGCGTTTCCCGTCTGCGAACATGAACGCAGTGACCATTGCCGAGCTTTGGCGTCGCGGCCAGGTGGGCTGGCCGCGACGCTTTCCCATTGCGCAGTTCCCGAACCTGCCGCTGTTGCTCGCGTTCGCGGGGTGGGGACTAGCGGCCGAGGCGGTTGGCACCGCACATGATGTCGGTCGCGCGGTCTTCACGATTGGCCTCGCCGTGTGGGCCTGGAGGGAGGCGGTGGCCGGGGTCAACTGGTTCCGTCGTCTCCTCGGGGTAGGGGCGCTCGTCTGGATCGTCGCCGGCCTAGCCGGCGAGCTCAGGGGCCACTGAGCGAGTTGGCGCTGCTCGTCTGGAGCAGGAGGGTCTCGGTCCCTTCCGAGACGCTCGCGTCTCGCGCGAGGCGACGCAGCGCTCGATCTCCGCCTCAGGTCATCCGGCCGAAGTTGCACCGACGAGTGCCTCGGAACTACGGTCGCTCTCGGCTCCGTTTAGTACGACCTTCAGCGCACCTGTATTCGCAGCGTCGGAGAACGTGTCGTAGGCACCCATCGTGTCCTCGAGCGCGACATGGTGTGTGGCAAACACAGTTGGGTCGAGGCGGCCGCTGGCCACAATGCTCATCAGTTGCGGGATTGTGCGGGTGTCGACGAGACCTGTGGTGATCGTGACGTCGCGGGTCCACAGCTTCTCAAGGTGGAGCGTCGCGGAGTGGCCATGCACGCCGATATTCGCGACCCGTCCGCCGGGCGGATCAGGTCGGTCGCCAGCTCGAACGTGGCGGGTACACCCACAGCCTCGAACGCGACATCCGCGCCCATGCCGTCGGTGAGCTCCATGATTTGAGCAAGGGCATCCTCGCGCCCGTTGTTGATCGTGACGTCCGCTCCGAAGCGCCGAGCGCTCTCGAGTCGGCCGTCGGCGAGGTCGATCGCAACGGTCCGCCCGGGCGTGTACAGACTCGCGGTGAGCATCGCCGCCAGGCCGATCGGGCCGGCGCCCACCACCGCCACAACGTCGCCGGGTGAGACTTTGCCGTTCAGGACGCCCACCTCGTAGGCCGTCGGCAGGATGTCGGCGAGGAACAGAACCTGCTCGTCGCTGAGCTGCTCGGGGACCTTGTAGACGGAGTTATCGGCAAAGGGCACCCGTGCGTATTCGGCCTGCAACCCATCGATCAGGTGCCCGAAGATCCAACCTCCGCCACCGAGGCACTGCCCGTAGCGGGCTTCCTTGCAGAAGCGGCAGCGCCCGCAGGAGCTGATGCAGGACATCAGCACGCGGTCGCCGACCGCCAGGTGCTCACGCTGGAGCCGATCTCCTGCACGGTGCCGACGGCCTCGTGTCCGAGCACCGTGCCTGGAGTCGTCTCGGGCACGTCGCCCTTGAGGATGTGCAGGTCGCTGCCACAGATCGTCGAGGTGTCGATTCGCACGACGATGTCGGTCTGATCGATGATCGTGGGGTCATCCACGGTGTCCCAGCCGCGCTGGCCGGGACCGTGGTAAACAAGAGCCTTCATCATGCACCGGCCGTCGCGGCGCCTCGGCCTCTGAGGTTCACCTGCCAGTTGCCCAGCGGGAGCAGGAACAGGATTGCTCCCAGCGCTATGAGTATCCATCCGGCGAGGGTGGCGATAGTCCCGATGAGTGACCATCCCCAGGCGTTTAGGAGTAGGCCGCGCAGGGTCTCGCCTTGGAAGAGGGTCGCCTTCTCTTCGGCCAGCTTTGCGTTGGTCGGCGCGGCGAGTGCTGCCGTGCTGACCTGTGCGTAGGTCTGTCCGCCGGCGATCTTGGAGAGGTGCACGTTGATGAAGTTGTTGGCGTATGCCTTGGCCTGGCTACCTGTGGGAGTTGCTGACCTGCGTATTGCTTCACACCGGGTAGCAGTGCGGGGCTGCCAGCGGCAGGGAAGAAGATCTTCTGTGGAACGAGTTGGTCGTGGACTACCTTCTTGTCATAGCTGCCCCCAACGACGGCGACGATCCCCACGACCATGATGCCCAGTGCGGCGACCATGGCGATTGAGGTCAAGCTGGTGAGCTTCGCGAGCAGCGGGCTTCGCGGTGACTGTGGGCGCGGCGAGGACCGCGGTTGTCCATCGACAACGGGATCGGCAGTTTCGAGGGGTGGGACGCCGATTCCGGCGGTCGCGGCGGACGGAGGGAGCATTACTGAGCTGGACACGGTGGACCTCATTTCGGTTGGTGTGCGCATGAGCGCCAGCGACCTAATTGAGCACCGCGGACTTGAACAACATAGCATGAAATCTAAATCTAGGAAATAGATTTCTAGGAAATCGGAATCTAGATACGCTAGTCTGTCTCTATGACCGAGGAGACCACTCACCGCTGGAAGTTCCTGACGAACCACGCCCAGGTGCTCGCCTGTATCGCCCACGATCCAGGCGTGCTTCTACGAGAGATCAGCGAGCGAGTCGGGATCACCGAACGGCCGCCCACCGGATCGTCACGAGCTCACCGACGGCGGCTACATCACACGAGAGCGCAACGGACGCCGCAACCAGTACACGATCCAATCCGGCCTACCGCTCCCCGATCGCCTTGGCGCGTGCACGGATCAGCGACCTGCTCACGATCCTGATCGGCACGAGCGACGAGTTCCCAGATGCGCCAGTCCTGAGGCCATCCACAAGCAGCAACGCCAAAAACAGCAACGCCGGAAACGGCAAGGCCAGTAAGTAGTGATGGCCGATACTCCACACGCCGAGACCGCGAAGGACTTGCATTCCGAGCAGCTTCGTGTGGTCATCGTAGGCGGCGGAGTGGCCGCCTCGAGGCCGCGCTGGCCCTGTCCGAGCTTGGGCGCGACCGAACCGATGTGACGGTGATCGCGCCCAACACTGAGTTCGTGTACCGGCCGGGTCGTCCGCGAGCCGTTCGCCCAGGTGCGGCTCGCCGCTATCCGCTCGCCCCGATCGTGCGCGATGCCGGCGCAACGCTCCTGCACGGCGAACTCGGCTGGATCGACCCGGCCGGGCAGACGATTCACACGAAGGCCGAGGAGGCGATCGAGTACGACGCGCTCCTCCTCGCGCTTGGCGCGAGCATCAGCAAGCGCTACAAGCATGCCCTGACGATCGACGACCGCGACTGGACGAGACCATGCACGGGCTGATCCAGGATGTCGAGGGCGGTTTCATCCACAAGCTGGCGTTTGTCGCACCCGGGCGCATGGCGTGGCCGCTGCCGTTGTATGAGCTCGCGCGATGACAGCTGGACGCGCCTATGAGATGGGTATCGAGCTGGAGACGACGATCGTCACGCCCGAGGACGGCCCGCTCGCGATCTTCGGCGCGGCGGCGAGCAATTCCATAGCCGAGCTCCTCGCCCGCGCGAGCATCGAGACGATCACCTCCGCCTACGCCGAGGTGCCCAACGCCGGCGAGGTCGTGATCAACCCCGGTGACCGACACCTCGAGGTGGATCGAGTGATCGCGCTACCCGAGCTCTTCGGACCCGAGGTGCGCGGCATCCCGCTGGGCGATCATGGCTTCATCCGGGTGGACCCATACTGCCGGGTTCAGGTGTCGAGCGCGTCTACGCTGCCGGCGATGCGACCGACTTTCCCATCAAGCACGGCGGCGTTGGCTCGAGCAGGCCGACATTGTCGCGCAGTCGATCGCGGCGCTGGCCGGGGCATCGATAACGCCTCAGCGCTTCAACCCCGTGATACACGGCACGCTTTTGACGAACGGGAAACCTCAATACCTCACCGCTCACATAACCGGAGGACACGGGTTCAGCTCGGAGATCACCGATACACCAACATGGTCGCCGCCAAGCAAGATCGCCGCCAAGTACCTAGCGCCATATCTACAGGAGCGCGACCGCGAAAGCACCCCGAGCTGACGCATACGTGCTCTCGCTTCGTTCCTTTGCGCAGCTCGATCGCGGGCACCCTGGCCCAGTTGAGCGCATCCAAGGCGGCCGAGCTCGAGCAGTGGCTGGCACCTGCGCCGGTGCTGCAGGCACGAGACACTGCGCTGCAGCACACTTACCGCGCCAGTCTCAGCGATCTTGGCGCGCTGCGCTTTGCATCCCGCGCGGTAGCGCAGGCGGCCGTCTCCGTCTCCGTCGTTGACGGCGGTGCCGATTGTCCTCTGCCACGAGGCCGGCGCCCACGAGCCGTTAGCCTCGGCCGTGTGATGGACGTGCTCGAAGTCATCTGGCATGGCCTGCGGGACTCGTTCCTGATGGCGTGGGAGGTTTGGTGGGCGCTGGTGTTCGGCTTTGCGATCTCCGGCGTCGTACAGGCGTGGGTACCACGCGAGCGGATTGAGTCTGCGCTGTCAGGGTCTGGGGCACGACCCGTCGCGCTGGCTACCGGCCTTGGAGCGGCGTCGAGCTCGTGCTCCTACGCGGCAATCGCAATCGCCAAGAGCCTGTTTCAGAAGGGCGCTTCGGCAACCACCGCACTGGCCTTCCAGTTCGCCTCCACGAATCTCGTGTGGGAGCTGGGGCTCGTGCTGTGGGTGCTGATCGGCTGGCAGTTCACGCTTGCCGAGTACGTCGGAGGGCTCGTGATGATTGTCTTGATGGCGTTGCTGTTGAGGGCGTTCGTCTCGCCCCGCCTGGAGGCGCAGGCGCGTGAGCATGCGCAGCAGGCCGACGCGGGTCACCAGCACCACATGGCAGGCGAGCAAATGAGCTGGCGTGAGCGGCTGACCTCGACCTCGGCCTGGTCGGATGTCGCCCACAACTTCCGTGGGGACTGGCAGATGCTCTACAAGGAGATCGCCGCTGGCTTCCTGCTCGCCGGGTTCATTGCACAGCTCGGCAACGGCTTCTTCAACGATCTTTTCCTCAAGGGCGCTCCGGCACTCGTGCAAACCGTGTGGGGTGCGATCGTCGGGCCGGTGATCGCCGTGCTGAGCTTCGTCTGCTCGGTTGGCAATGTGCCGCTTGCGGCGGTGTTGTGGTCGGGCGGCATCTCCTTCGCGGGAGTGATGGCGTTTATCTTCGCCGACCTGATCGTGTTGCCGATCATCGCCATCTACCGCAAGTACTACGGCAGGAGCTACACGCTTCGGATCGTTGCGCTGATGTTCGTCACGATGGTCGCCGCGGCGCTAATAGTCGATGGATTGTTCAGCTTTGGTGGGCTGATCCCAACCGGGCCGCGGCCTTCGCGCAGTGACATCTTCGGCACGATCACGGTGAACTACAAGCTCCTGCTCAACGCGCTCGGGTTCGTGGTCTTTGCTGCGCTCTTCTGGCTGACCGCTCGGCGCGGCGCCACTGACCCGGTATGTGGCATGAAGGTCGATAAGGCCAAGGCGATCCGTAAGGATTTCGGCACCGAGACCTTTTACTTCTGCTCCGAGCATTGTCTACATGTCTTTGAGGTCGGTTCTGGCAAGCGTTTGGCAGGAATGCTCCAGTGAGGGTCCGTTTGACGTTGGCGCGTCGGAGCGCAACCATGGGCGCAATCCAGCGCCAGCGACCAAAGCGCCTGACGGACTTCGCCTGAGGGTGTGAGTCCGTCAGGACCGCGGCGTGTCGTTGGCGATGCAGCACAGCTGCGCGGACCCACTGGCGAGCAGGCCGCCGGCCTCGTCCCACACCTTGCCGCCAACCCCCATGAGGCCGCTGTCGGCGATGGGGCATTCGCTGTCGATCAGCAGCCATTCACAGGCGGGGCTGAAATGGTGAAACCACACGCCCGTATCGAGATTCGGCGCCAGGTACTCCCAGCTTCGATAGTGGCGGTATGCGGCAGGGAAGCCATAGGTGTCCAGCAGGATCAGGGCACGGGCAGCATCGAGAAATGGGTCCTCAAAGCAAGCTGTCGGTCGAAAGCGCGCCCACTCACGGATGAGCGGCGCCTTGGGCTCCTCGTCTGTGCTCTGGTCGACTGGCCGTCGTTCGACGTTCTCCCAGAAGCTGAAGGGGGGACGTCGCCTTGCTGGGAACAGCTCCTCATAGGTCTTCAAGGTCTCAGGGAGGGGGACTGAGGGAGCGCTCGGATGCTGGTGGCTGTAGCCGGACGCCTCGGCGGCGGTCTTGACCATCGCATGCAGGATTGGCTTGCCCTGCTGGGTCATCTCCACTGTGAGCGACTCGGCGCGGCGCCCTCCTCTGAGGATGCTCACTTTCAACTCGACGGTATCGAAGGCAGGGGAGCTGAGGAAGTGGCAGTAGAAGCTCGCCGGCCGCTTGATCTGAGCGACCGTGCCCGCTGCCCGCAGCGCGATCGTCGCGAGATATCCGCCGTTTGGACCCCAAATCTCCCAGTCCTTCGATAGGCGCGCGACGTAGCCGTCGTTGTCGGGTGTGACCCGCGTCGCATGCTCGAGGTCCAAGGTGCTTGGCGTCATTGTGCGTGGCCGATGGTACGCCGTGGAGGGCATCGTGGTCGACTGTGCGGCCGTCGACTGCATTGGAGCCGATCAATGTACGTGTGTTGGATGCGCGCTGTGCCTGCTGCGGGCGATCCGCCAACCGTCGAGCAGGCGCTGACCCGCTAACGTAGAGAGATGCTCACGCAGGCAGATCGTGCGGCCGAGCGTCGCCGCGAGAAGCTGGAGGAGATCCGCTCACAAGTCAAGGACGGTTCATTGACGATCCGCAAGATGACGCCGGCCGAGCGCGAGCGTTATCCGCAGCAACCGCCACGACCGTCTCGCGGTCGCGGCAAATGACCGCTTTCTTCGTTGCCGGCATCGAGGGCAAGCAGGCAGAGGACGCCTATAGCGAGTTGCGCGAGCGCTCGCTGGCGGTCGTCGGCTCTCCGGCGAGGTCGCGCAGGATCTTCAAGCTCAGCTGTCGCTTCGATGGCAGCGACACCGAGATTGAGGTCGGCAGGCGGCTTGCGAGCGGGGGCGACGTGGTGGCCGCGATCCTCGACCACGGCCGCGAAGAGGCGTTTGTCGTGCACACCGACGGCAACGACGACGGCAACGACGACGACAGCGGGGCCGTCGGCCGCGCGGTGCGGGTCGGCCGTCCCGTGTACTCGGTGACGGAGTTCTCATAGACGCCGAGGGCATAGACGCCGAGGGCATTGACGCTGAGGCCACGGACGCCAAGGCCAAGGAGGCCAAGCGCGCGGTGGCGGAGGGCGGCGACGACGAGGCGATCCGCGCTTTGGTGATCCGGCTCAGTCGCCCCCATCGCTCTGGAGGAGAGGTGATCGAGCGCGCCGCAATCATGGCCGCGGGGGCCGACTCGGCCGCAGTGATCGCCTGGATCACCGACCACGCCGGCATTCCGGAGGCCGCAGCGGCAAAGGCGCCGAGACGCGGGCTGCACGGTTCGCGTCTGAGTGACGGCGGCGAGGCGGGGGAGTCAAAAGCACCGCTTCGCTTCGTCTTGCCGGCCGGCGCGCTGGCCTGAGGCTTTCTAGAGCCGGCCACTCGACTGCGCGAGATCCGCTCCTTCGGGTGCACGTCCGTGTGTCTGCTTGGAGCCCAAAAAATCGACCCTCGTACTGCTACGCAAACGAGTGGTCGGTGTGCTTCGCGGGAGAGTGGGATGGGCTACCGCGGTCATCCGCGCGTGGAAGCTATGGTGGAGCTGAAGCTCGCGATTCCACCCGACCAAGGAGAGAAAATGTCCCGTTACGCCACTGTGAACCTGTTGGAGATCGAGGACTCTGTTGGTGAGCGGGCTCCCGGCATCGAGGGCCGCTTTGGTCGTAAACACCTTGACTCGCGCGATCTCGGCGTGAGCCTCTTTCGTTACGCGGTGGACATACGCAGCCCGATGGCCCACAGCCATCGCGAGCAGGAGGAGGCCTATGTTGTCGTGGCGGGATCCGGGCGTGTGCTGCTGGACGACGAGGTCTTGGAGCTGCGTCAGTGGGACGTGGTGCGCGTGGCGCCCGAGGTCGTGCGCGCGTTCGAGGCCGGGCCAGATGGTCTTGACGTCATCGCGATCGGTGGTCCCAAGCCTGAGGACGGCGACGGTGTGATGGGCAGCGCGAACTGGCCTGACGCCGAGTAGTCGCCCTCGCGCCGGACGCGGGAGTGGCTCGCAATTGCCTCGGGCGCACGTGACTGGCGCGCGTGACTGGCGCACGTGACTGGTCCACGTGACTGGCGCACGTGACTGGTCCACGTGACTGGCGCGATACCACCACCCGAGCGCCTGAGTTTTAGCCGGTGGCGCCCTCCGCCGCGGGGGCGCCAGCGGTTGCCTCTTCGTGCGTGAAGTCCGCTCCTGTCCGTGCGCCCAGCTGCTTGGGCACGAGAAAGCCCGCCAACAAGCAGACGAGCAGGAAGCCGGTCGCCATCAGAAAGGTGTCGGTGAAACCGGTGACCGTCGGTAGTCCGTTGGCCATGTTGGCGGCGATGAAGGTGGCCGACAGCTGCCCGCCGAGTGCGCCTCCGAGCGTGCGCATAACAGTGTTCATGCCGCTGGCTACACCGGTCTGCTCGGGCGAGACTGCCTGCACGATCAGGTTGCCGAGCGCCGCGAAGGCAAGACCCACGCCGACCCCGAGCAGCCCGGAGGCTATCAGCAGGTCGTAAGGATGGCTGTGGGCGACCGCGAGCAAGGCAAAGGATGCCATGGTGAAGGCGGTTCCCACAAGCAGCGCACTGCGTGAGCCGAAGCGGCCGGAGATGCGCCCGGCCGAGAGGCCGAGGATCGTCATCCCGATCGTCGTCGGCAACAGATAGAGCCCTGAGACAACGACAGAGGCGCCGAAGCCAAAGCCTGTGCTCTTCGACAGCTGTGCGATCTGGGGGATCACGATGAACGACGCGTACATGCCGGCGCCGAGCAAGAACGCGGCAGCGTTAGTTGTCCAAACGCCCCTGATGCGCATCATCGTCATGTCGATCAACGGGTTGTCGCTGCGCACCTCCACGGCGATCCAGGCGGCCGACACGGCGATGCCCGCGGCGAGCAGCCCGAGCGTCTTAGGGGATCCCCAGCCCCAGCTAGTGGTCTGGCTGATCGAGATCAGCACGATAGACATGCCGATTGTCATCAAGGTCGCCGCGAGCCAGTTCACGCGCCCGGGAACCCGGACCGGCGACTCGGGGATGAAGCGCCACGTTGCGATCGCGGCGAAGACCGTCGGAATCAAGGGAAGCCAGAACAGCCAGTGGTAGTCGAGGTGCTCGATGATCACGCCCGCCAGTACGATCCCGGCGCCACCACCAACGCCAAGGATCGCCGACAGCAGGCCGATGCTTCCCGCCACCTTCTCGCGCGGGAACTCGTCGCGCACGATACCGAAGGCAAGCGGGAAGATCCCGCCGGCAGCACCTTGGATGAAGCGTCCGACGACGACCACCGCCAGCGAGCTGGACACGGCCGATAGAAGTGTTCCGGCCGCGAGGATCACGAGCGTCCACAGGAGCATCTTCTCCTTGCCGTACATGTCGCCCAGCCGCCCAAGGATCGCGGTGCCGACCGAGGCGGCCAGCAGATAGGCGGTCAGCAGCCAGGTGACGCCCGTCTCGCTCGTATGCAGCGCGTGCTGGAAGGTCGGCAGCGCGGGCAGCACGGCCGAACTGAGCATCGCGTAGGCAAGCCCGCCGAGCGCGAGCACGGCAAGGATCAGGTTGGGGTGCGTGCGCTCCCTGGTGGTCTCATCCCAGCCGGCAGCCATCCGCCTCACCTTAGCTTCGTCTGGCCGCGGGCTCGGAGGCTTGTAGGCAAAGCGTCGGCATGCTTATCGGCAGAGCGTAGGCATGCGCCCTACGAGGAAGCCCACGCTGCGCCATGATTGCGCGATGCCGTCGCCTGTCGAGCTAGAGGTCAACGCTCCGTTTGCCGGCGTGGTCGTCGCGATCGAGCACACTCCTGGCGCTTTGGTGCAAGCCGGGGCTGTGCTTGTCGTGCTGGAGGCGATGAAGATGGAGCACGAGGTGCTGGCCGAGAGTGGTGGGGTCGTGCGGCGTGTCGAGGTCTCCACTGGAGACGCGATCGAGGCGGGAGACCTGCTCGTGGTGCTGGAAGCCGCCGATCGCGCAGCCGGTGGGGCACGCGAAGGGGGGCCTCGCGTGGATGCTGAGTTTGGGGGTGCACGCGAAGGGGGGCCTTGCTCGGATGTTGAGTTTGGGGGTGCACGTAAAGGGGGGCCTTGCTCGGATGTTGAGTTTGGGGGTGCACGCGAAGGGGGGCCTTGCTCGGATGTTGAGTTTGGGGGTGCACGCGAAGGGGGGCCTTACCCGGATCCCGAGTTTGAGACTTCACACAACAGCGACCCTCGCACAGATGCCGAGAGTGATGCGGTGGTGCGTGCCGACCTGGCGGCGGTGCGCGTACGGCACGAGCTTGGCTTTGACGCGGCACGCCCCGAAGCCGTGGAGCGTCGCCGCGAGCGCAGGCGGCGGACGGCGCGCGAGAATCTTGGGGATCTCGTCGACGAGGGCAGCTACGTCGAGTACGGGCCGCTGCTGTTCGCCGCCCAGGAGCGGCGGCGCTCCAAGCAGGAGTTGATCGAGAAAACGCCCGCTGACGGGTTGGTCGCCGGTGTCGCGACAGTCGAAGGCAACCCTTGCGTGGCGATGTCCTATGACTACACGGTGCTCGCAGGCACCCAGGGCATGCGCGGGCACCTCAAGAAGGATCGCCTGTTCGAGGTGGCCGAGCGTCGGCGCCTGCCGGTCGTGCTGTTCGCTGAGGGCGGCGGGGGACGGCCGGGCGACGTGGACTTCCCGATCGTGGCCGGTCTGGACTGTCGGGCCTTTCACCTGTTTGGCCGCCTCAGCGGCTTGGTGCCGCTCGTGGGGATCGCCTCGGGCTACTGCTTTGCAGGGAACGCCGCGCTGCTTGGTTGCTGCGACGTGGTGATCGCCACAGAGGACTCAAGCATCGGCATGGGTGGCCCCGCGATGATCGAGGGCGGGGGCCTCGGCGTGTTTGAGCCGGGCGAGGTCGGCCCGATCGACGTGCAGCACACAAACGGCGTGGTCGACCTGCGCGTCGCCGACGACCGGGCGGCTGTGGCGGCGGCCAAGCGTTACCTCTCCTATTTTCACGACCCTGTCCACCGTCCCGCTTCCGGCCCATCCGCTTCCGGCCCATCCGCTTCCGGCCCATCCGCTTCCGGCCCATCCGCTTCCGGCCCATCCGCTTCCGGCCCATCCGCTTCCGGCCCATCCGCTTCCGGCCCATCCGCCTCCCCACCCGACCAGTCCGCGCGCGGCTGGTCCGCGCCCGACCAGCGGGCGCTGCGCGCGATCGTGCCCGAGCAGCGCAAGCGTGCGTATGAGGTGCGCCGGGTCTTGCACACCCTCTGCGACGAGGATTCCGTCATGGAGTTGCGCGACGGCTTTGGCGCCGGCATGGTCACGGCGCTCGCGCGGGTAGAGGGCCGGGCATTGGGGATCGTCGCAAACGATCCGGCCCATCTCGGCGGCGCGATCGACGCCGACGCGGCCGACAAGGCGGCTCGCTTCCTGCAGCTGTGCGACGCCTTTGGGCTGCCCGTCCTGTTCCTGTGCGACACGCCGGGCTTCATGGTCGGACCGGACGCCGAGCGCACGGCCACAGTGCGCCATTTCTCGCGCCTGTTTGTGATCGGCGCCAACCTGGAGATTCCCTTCGGCACGATCGTGCTGCGCAAGGGCTACGGGCTTGGCGCCCAGGCGATGGCAGGCGGCTCGTTCAAGGCGCCACTGTTCACCGTCGGCTGGCCGACCTCCGAGTTCGGGGGCATGGGCCTGGAGGGAGCGGTGCGTCTCGGCATGCGTCGTGAGCTCGATGCGATCGAGGATCTGCAGGAGCGCGAGCGCATTTTCCAGGCGACGGTCGCCGCGGCTTACGAGCACGGCGAGGGGCTCAACATGGCGGCCTACGGCGAGATCGACGACGTGATCGATCCGGCAGATTCGCGCCGCTGGATCGCGACGCTGTTCGACCCGGCGACTATCGACTGGCGTAAGCGCGCCGGCAAGCGGCGTCCCAATATCGACACCTGGTAGGCGCGCCGGTCAGGTCGACGCCCTGTAGGCGCGCCCGAGCGCACGCGCCGGTCCTGTCTTTCCGGTCTGTGGTGCGGCGGGCGCCGGTCTTGTCTTTCCGTCTGTGGTGCGGCGGGCGTCGACCCTGTCTATCCGGTCTGTGGTGCGGGCGCCGGTCCTGTCGGTGGCTCTGGTGTGCGGGTGGCGTCGGCGCCTGACCCAGGCCCTGGCGCTGATGGTGGCCTCCCCGCCTCCGCCGGCGCCTGCACGCGCGCACGGAACACATGAAACGACCATCCCTGATAGAGCAGCACCACCGGGAAGAAGATCACTGCCACCACCGTCATCACGACAAGCGCGTAGTGACCAGAGGCCGAATTGTTGACGGTCAGGTCGTAGGCGGCGTTGGTGCTGGAGATCATCACGTTGGGGTACAGGTCGATGAAGATCGAGCCGACCGTTGACGCGATCGCGACTGCCGAGGCGGTGAAGGAGAGACCGTCGTGGTCTGTCATCGCAAGCCTTGCCGCGAAGCCGGCCGCGATCAGCGCGAGGATCTCAACGGGCTGGGGCACGTCGGAGCCGCCCTGCACGCTGCGCGTCCAGATCACCCAGCCGATGACCAGCGCGATCGTTGCCCAACCGAGCGGCCGGGCGAGCGCGCGGGCACGCTCGCGCACCTCGCCTGTCGTCCTCAGCTTGAGGAACGTTGCGCCGTGCAGCAGGCACAATGCCACCAGCGTCACGCCGGTCCACAGCCCATAGGGCGTGAGCAGGTCGAAGAAGTTGCCCGTGTACTCGTGGCTGGAATCGATCGGCAAGCCGTTCAGCAGGTCGCCCAAGCCCACGCCTAGCAACAGGGGTATCAGCAGGCAGCCGAGCGTCATCGCCCAGCGCCATGTCGTGCGCCAGCGGGGGTCCTCGCTCTTCTCGTGGAACTCGAAGGACACACCGCGCGCCATCAGCGCGAGCAGCACCAACAGCAAGGCCAGGTAGAGCGCCGAGAACATCGTCGCGTACCAGCCCGGGAACGCCGCGAACGTGCCGGCGCCGGCGACGATCAGCCACACCTCGTTGCCGTCCCACCACGGGCCGATCGTGGATAGCGCGCGCTTACGCTCCTCGTCGGTACGCCCGACGATCGTGTGCAACATGCCGACGCCGAAGTCAAAGCCCTCGAGCACGAAAAAGCCGACCCAGAAGATCGCGAGGATGACGAACCAGATCGTGTGCAGTTGCATCAGCAGCTCATGACCGTGGGTTGGGGCTTGTGTAGGCGGGTCATCAGTAGCTCATGACCGGGGTTGGGGCCTGGGCGGCCGAACCCGTTCCCTCGGGGCCGTCCTCGGGATCGAGACCCTTGCGCGAATAGCGCAGCATCAGGATCAGGTCGGCCGCGCCAAGTGCGATGTAGACCAGCACGAACGCGATCAGGCTGATCCAGATGTCGAGCGAACTGACCGAGGGAGAGTTCGCGTTCACGGTCTTCATCAGTCCCTGCACGATCCAGGGTTGGCGGCCGCTCTCTGTCAGCAGCCAGCCGGCAGTGTTCATTACAAAGGGTGTCACCACCGCAAACAGGCCCGCGCGCAAGAACCACTTTGAGCGGTCAAGTCTGCCCTTGTGGATCAGCCACGTGCCCCACAGCGCCAGCAGCGCGATCAGCGAGCCCAGGTAGGCCATCACACGCATCGACCAGTACTGGATGAACACGTCGGGAATGTAATTGCCGGGGCCGTACTTCTTTTCGTCTTCCTTCTGCAACTGGTTGAGCCCCACTACTGCGCCGTCCCAGGTGCCGGTCGCGAGGATCGAGAGCAGATGCGGGATCGAGATCACCTGGGTCGGCGTCTGATCGTTGTTGCCGCCGCCAATCTGAAAGGCCGAGAACGAGCACGGCTGGCAGTTGTTCCACTGTGCCTCTGCCGCCGCGATCTTTGCCGGCTGGTAGGTGTTCTCGATCTCGCCGAGCTTGTTGCCCACGAACATCTGCAAGAGGATCGCCGGCAACAGCACGAGTATCGACAGCCGTGCGGTGTGGTGGAAGGCCTCGACTTCACGGGCCTTGCGCAGATACCAGGCCGAGATCGCGAGCATCACCAGCGATCCTGTCACCAGCGAGGCCAGGATCACATGGACGTATCCCCACAGGAACGTGGGATTGGTAAACAGTGCCCATACGTTGTTTAGCACCGGCTGTCCATGACTGTTCAAGACGTAGCCGACCGGGTGCTGCATCCACGAGTTGGCGACCAATATGAACATCGCCGAGAGCATCGAGCCCGCGACCACAAGCCAGATGCAGGCGAGGTGAACGCGCTTGGGCAGCCGATCCCAGCCGAAGATCCACAAACCCAGGAAAGTGGACTCCAAGAAGAACGCCGCCAAGCCCTCCATCGCCAGCGGACCGCCGAACACGTCGCCCACGAAGCGCGAGTAGCTGGACCAGTTCATGCCGAACTCGAACTCCTGCACCAGGCCGGTGACCACGCCGACGGCGACGTTGATCAAGAGCAGGGTCCCGAAGAAGCGCGTCATGCGCTTGTACTCGGGCTTGTCGTTGCGGTGCCACGCGGTCTGCAGAAGCGCCACCAGAAACGCCAGTCCGATCGTGACCGGAACGAACAGGAAGTGGTAGATGCTCGTCGTGGCAAACTGCCAGCGCGCCAGGTCGTTGGTCATCCTCCATCACCATTACCCATGGGGCGGCGGAACCATGCTGAGTAGCGCCCGTCCGACGGTGAGACGTCATCGCGGCCATCTTGTGAAGCGGTGCCGTCGCCGTCCCCAGGCGAGGGAAGCTCGCGCTGCGACGATGCGGCATATCGCCCACCGTTTTCCGTCAGCTGCGCGTGCGTGCCGCGTTCGACGATCTTGCCCTGCTCGATCGCCAGTATCTCGTCAACCTGCTCCAGGCCGACCAGGCGATGCGTGATCAACAGCGTCGTTCGTGCGCGCGTCACGTCGAGCAGGTCGGCCACGAGCGCGTCGGCGGTGGCCGTGTCGAGGTGCTCGCCCGGCTCGTCGAGGATCAGGATCGGGAAATCGGCAAGCAGGGCGCGAGCAAGCGCGAGGCGTTGACGCTGGCCGCCGGACATGCGCGTGCCGCGCTCGCCGACCTCGGTCGCCAGCCCCCGAGGTAGCGAGTCCACCCAGTCGAGCAGCCGCGCCTGTGCCAGCGCGTCGCGCAACTCGTCCTCGCGCGCATCGCGCTTGGCCAGGCGCAGGTTCTCTTCCAGCGTGCTGTCGAATATGTGCACGTCCTGGCTGACCAGCCCCACAACGCGCCGGACATCGTCGCCGTCGAGCGTGTCGATCTCCACGCCGTCCAGCGTCACCGAGCCGTGATAAGGCAGAAAGCGCAACAGCACGGCCGCAAGTGTCGACTTGCCGGCGCCGCTGGGACCGACGAGCGCTACTCGTCTGCCGGGACTCAGGTCGAGCTCGATCTCCTCGAGCGCCGGGCGGCCTGCCCCCGGATATGAGTAGCTGAGGTCACGTGCCGTGACGGTGTGGGATTGTGCTGGGAGCGCCTGTGGATGTTCGGGCTCCAGTACGGGCGGCGGCGTTTCGCGCAGCTCCTGTACCCGCGCCGCGGCCCGACGTACGCGCTGCAGGGTTTGCGTCGCCGCCGGAAGACCGCTGACAAGCTCGAACGCCACCAGTGGGATCAGGGCGATGCCGGCGAGCAGCACGCCGTCCATGCGGCCGGCGTGCACGGCGCTTACGCCAACGAGCAACGCGCCCCACATCGCCAGGCCCGAGCACAGTGTCGTCAGGCCCTGGCCGATGCCCGCGGTGCGCGCGCCGGCGCGGGCGATGCGGGTCAGCTCGGCGTCGGCTGCCAGGGTGCGTTGCAACTGCTCCGACGCAGCGCCGTAGGCGACAAGCTCCGGCGCGCCCTCGATCAGGTCGACGACCGCCGCGCTCAGCTCGCCGCGCGCCTGTGCTTGCAGTGCCTCGCTGCGCTCGGCCAGCATGCCCGTGAGCCATGGCACGAGCACTCCCGCGAGCAGCAGCGCGACCAGTAGGATCAAGGCGGCGGCGGGCAGCATCAGCCACACGAGCGCCACCGTGCCCGCGCCGACGAGCAACGCGATCGCAAACGGCGGCGCCACGCGCAGCAGCAGGTCCTGCAGCGAGTCGATGTCTTGCACGAGGCGTGAGAGCAGCTCGCCTGAGCGGAATGCGGGCAGGCCAAGCGGCGCTAGGCGCTCCAGGCTCTCATAGACATTCACTCGCAGGCTCGACAGCACGCGGAAGGCCGCGTCGTGGCCGACGAGGCGCTCGAAGTAGCGGCACAGCCCGCGTGACAGAGCGAAGAACTGAACCCCGACGATCGCCACCGCTACCGCCGACTCCGGTGGGTGCTGCGAAGAGCGTGAGATCAGCCAGGCCGAAGTGGCGATCAGTCCGATCGCGGCGGCTACCGAGCCGGCGCCGAGCAACATTGCGAGCGCCAGGCGTCCAGCGGCGGGACGCGCGATGGCAACTGTCTGGCGCAGCGGCGCCTCGGGCGGGTTCTTGGCGGCGGACGGCACGGGAGTGCTCGAAGGCGGGACGAGCGGGGTTGCCTGGGCGTTCATGCGGGTGCCTCGGCTGTCCCTTCGGCATCGGACGGCGATCCGGTTGCGCGCCCGCTCGCGACCCCAGCGCCCACGCCCGGCACCTCGATCGTGTCGTGGGCGTCAGGTCGATAGGCCGCTGTCGTGCTGCCAAGATTGACCACGCGGTCTGCCATGGCCAGTAGCGCAGGCCGGTGCGCGACGAGGATCACGGTGCGATCGGTGGAGAGGCGTGGCACTGCTTCGAGCACCTGCTGCTCGGTCTGTCCGTCGAGGTTGGCGGTCGGCTCGTCGAGCAGCAGCAGCGGCGCGTCGCGCAAGAATGCGCGGGCCAGAGCGACGCGCTGGCGCTCGCCGGCCGACAGCCCGGCGCCGCGCTCGCCGAGGACCGTGTCTAGGCCGTCGGGCAACCGGCTTACGACATCGGTTAGGCCGGCGGCGGCTACGGCGGCGGCCAGCTCCTCATCCGAGGCGTCTTGGCGGCCGAGTCGTACGTTCTCGGCGATCGAGCTTGCGAATAGGTGCGGTCGTTGCGGTACCCAGGCAAGCTGCGCACGCCAGGCGTCGGCGTCGAGCTCGGTGAGGTCGATACCGCCGACGCGCACCGCTCCACGCTCGGGCGCGACGAAGCCGAGCAGTACTCCTAGCAGCGTCGACTTGCCACAGCCGCTGGGGCCGGCCAGCGCCACGACCTCGCCCGCCTCGACGTGCAGCGAGAGGCTGTCGAGCGCCGGCTGTGGGCGACCAGGATAGGAGACGGTCAGGCCCTCGACCGTTATATCCGCCGCCGTCATGTCGGGTGCCTCCAGGCGGCGGCCTCGATGGGTGAAGGCGGCTCCGTCGCCGGCGGGATCAGCTCCGTCGCCGGCCGGATCAAGTGTGAAATGGGTGGAGGCCGCTCCGTCGCCGGCGAGATCAGCGGTGAAAGGGGTGTAGGCCGCTCCGTCACCGGCTGGATCAGCGGTGAAGGGTGTTTCAAAAACCTTGTTCCCGAAACTCCCAGTGTTTTCGTGCACCCCGTTTTTGGGAAGCCCCGCGCCGGGGAGCTTGATCGGAGCCGGTTCGACGGGGGCCGTGTTGGCGCGGGCGGGCCCGGCAGAGACTGGCTCGAGCTGGCCCGGCTCGACGCGGGTGGGGCTCGACGCGGGTGGCTGAGCGTCGGCGAGCACCGCGAACACTTGCTCGGCCGCGGCCATACCCTCGGCGCTGGCGTGGTAGTTGGCGCCCAGCTGGCGCAGCGGCATATAGGCCTCGGGCGCCAGCACCAGAGCGAACAGTCCGGCGCGCAGGGACATGTCGCCGCCCATCAGGCGCAGTCCGATTGCCACGGCGACCAGTGCCACGGAGATCGTCGCGACCAACTCGAGGATCAGCGAGGACAGAAATGTCACACGCAGGTTCGAGAGCGCGGTCTCGCGGTAACGCTCGGAGATCGAGCGAATGCTTGCGGCCTGGGCCTTGGCGCGGCCGAACACCTTCAGGGTGGGCAGCCCGGCGACCACGTCCAGGAAGTGCCCGGCGAGCCGCTGCAGGGTGCGCACCTGGCGATCCATCTTCTCGCGCGTCGCGGCGCCGACGAGCGCCATGAACAGTGGTATTAGAGGGATGGTGAAGGCGATGATCGCGGCCGAGATCCAGTCTTGCGAGACGACGGCGACGAGCACCACGAGCGGCACGATCGCGGCCAGCAAAAGCTGTGGCAAGTACAGAGAGAAGTAGCCGTCGAGCGCGTCCAGCCCGCGTGTCGCGAGCAAGGTCAGCGCGCCGGTGCTCTGCGTGCGCGAGCTGTTCAGTCCGAGCTGCGAGACGCGTGCCAGCAACGCCGCACGCAGCTGTGACTTGGCCTGTGCCGAGCAGCGACCGGCCGCCAGCTCCGCCGCCCATGCGACCAGCGCACGCGCGAGCACTACGACCAGCAGAGCGATCAGCGGTCCTTGCAACTGCGAGAGATCCTTCCCATGCGAGAAGGCCCCGACGACGACGTCCACAAGCAGCCAAGCCTGCGCAACGATCAGCAGCGCGCGCAGGCTCCCCAATGCGACAGACAGAAAAAGAAATGTGCGTGTAGCGCGTGCGTACCGCAGCAATCGAGGATCGAGCGCTCTCACCGCTCGATCATGACCGACGGCACGGCCGCCCTGTCAGCGTCGCCGTCCGCGCTCACCGCTTGCGCTGTGCATGGCTTCTCCGCGGGCGTTTCGGCTGCGCTCATCGCTGTTCTGTGCATGCCTTCTCCGCGGGCGTTTCGGCTGCGCTCATCGCTGTTCTGCGCATGGCTTCTCCGTGGGCGTTTCGGCTGCGCTCATTGCTGTTCTGTGCATGCCTTCTCCGTGGGCGTTTCGGCTGCGCTCATTGCTGTTCTGTGCATGCCTTCTCCGTGGGCGTCTCGGCTGCGCTCATCGCTGTTCTGCGCATGGCCTCGCCGCGGGCGCTCCGGCCACGTTCACCGCTTGCTCTCCGCTGGAGCGCCGCGGTCTTTGGCCGAACGTCGATCCGACCCGCCGTCATCCGCTCCACCGTGAACTCGCTCGACGGTGGCCAGCGAGCCCTCCATCACCTGGTTCTGGGGATTGCCAAGGCGTGCGCTGATCCAGTCGATCAAGACCTTCAAGGCGCCCGCCGCGAACACCGCCGAGGTAGTACATGTGCACGGTCAGATAGGTGAAGAACGCAGGTCGCCCAGAGATTTCGTGGCCGCGAACTTCGCAGACGGCCTTGCCGCGGCCGACCACCGCCAGCGCCCCCTTGTCGAAGTAGCGAAACGGCGTCGAAGCGCCCGGCGCCCCGGCGTGGATCGCCTTCCCCACGTGGCGCGCCTGCTGGATCGCAACCGTCGCCAGTCCCGGGAACGGCTTGCCACCCGGACCTTCGAGCACCGAGGTATCGCCGATCGTCGAGATCTCGGGATGGCCGGGAAGCGTCAGGTCGGGTTCGATCTGCACGCGCCCAGTGCGGTCGGTGGAGGCCCCAGTCGCCTCGGCGAGCACGCGGGAGAAGCCGACGGCCTGCACGCCGGCGGCCCAGATCACCGTCCGTGCGTCGATCCGCTCGTCCGCACCGGCGACCGAAACGGTCACACCCCGCTCGTCGATCGCGGTGACACGTGCACCCTCGCGAACCGTGACTCCCAGCGAGGAAAGCTCCTTGGCGACCTTGCCGGAGAGTCGCTCGCTGAAGGCCGCGGCCACGCGCTCGCCGGCGTCGAGCAAAATCACCTGCGCGTTGCGGGGGTCGATTTTTCTGAAGCCGCGCTTCATCCCGTGCTGGGCGACGATCCTCAGCTCCCCAGCCAGCTCCACGCCGGTGGGACCGCCGCCGATCACCACGAATGTCATCCACTGCCGCTGCTCGACGGGATCGCTCGTGCGCTCGGCCTCCTCGAACGCACCGTAGATCCGGTTGCGCAGGTCGAGCGCGTCGGCAAGCGTCTTCAACCCACACGACATCTCGCGCCACTCGTCTTTGCCGAAGTAGGAGGTCTCCGCTCCGCAGGCAACGATCAGGCTGTCGTAGTCGAGCCGCTCCCCGCGATCGAGGACAAGCTGGCGGCGCTCCGCGTCGAGGCCGGTCGCCTCGCCCATCAGGACGGTGATGTTCGAGTTGCGCCTGAGCGCCGTGCGGATCGGCGTGGCGCACTCGCCGGCGGCGAGACCGCCGCCCGCCACCTGGTAGAGCAGCGGCTGGAACAGATGGTGGTGGGTACGGTCCACGAGCGTCACATCCACGTCTGCGTGGCGCAGCTCGTGCGCCGCGGCGAGCCCGCCGAAGCCGCCGCCGACGATTACGACGTGGCGGCGGTGTTTGCTCGTGGGCCGATGCCCCGCGCGCGCGTGCGGTGCATCGTAGTTTCGGGATGTGGGTGTCTCCGCACCGCCACGCCCCGCGTGCGCGCGGGGGCCATCGTCGTTTTTGGATTGCTCAGTGGCCATTGGCGCCGAGGCGCTGCAGCAGGTGGTCGCCCACTCGCAAAGCGTTCGCCATCGCGGTAAGCGCCGGGTTCACGGCAGAGATGCTGGGAAAGAAGCTGGTGTCGACCACGTACAGGTTGTCGAGCTCGTGCGCCTTGCAGTGAATGTCAAGCGCCGAGGAGGCGGGATCGGAGCCGAAGCGGCAGGTGCCGGCCTGATGGGCGACGCCGGCGACGGGAATCTTGTTCTCAAGGTAAGCCCAGCGTGGGATCAAATGGTGCTCATGCATGCCCAAGTGCCCCAGCAGCGATCGCAACTGCTCGAACAGCCGGTCCCGCGCTGTGTCGTTGCTAGCGCGGTAAGCAAGCGTCAGGTTGCCGTCGCGGTCGACCGTCACGCGGTTGTCGGCTTGCGGCAGATCCTCGGTCGACAGCCAGAAGTCGACAGCGTGGTCGGCCACATCCGCCAAGGAGAAGCTGGGAGCCAGCTTGGTCATCAGCGGCTTCTCGCCGCGGTACATCTCCGGCGATGACTTGCCGACCATCTGGATGTTGCCCATCGGGTACTCCCAAGCGTCGGAGGCGAAGTAGAAGTCGTTGACGCCAAGCGTCTTCTGAAAGACGGTCGGGTTAGGCTCCTTGGAGATCGCCAGCACGGCTTGGGAGTTGTGAAACATGTAGTTGCGCCCAACCTGATCCGAGCCGTTAGCAAGTCCGCCCGGATGCTTGTCGTTAGCCGAGTGCAACAGCAGCTTGGCGGTGTTGGCCGCGCCGCAGGACACGACGACGATGTCAGCGGAGTAGGTCTCGCGCAAGACCTCCTCATCGTCCTGGTCATAGCGCTCGACCAGTACCTCGGTGACGGCTGTGCCCTCGGGATTAGTGTGAAGCGCCAGCACCTCGGCTCGCGTCAGCAGGGTGACGTTGGCGTGCTCGAGCGCCGGTCGCACGCCGAGCACCTCGGCGTCGGACTTGGCGTGCACCAGGCAGGGAAAGCCGTCGCAGGTAGAGCAGCGAACACAGCGACTGTAGGGGGGATCGAGCTCGTTCAACATCACGCCACAGGGCGCATGAAAGGGGTTCAGGCCGATGTTGTCGAATGCGTCGGAGAGCTCGGCAATGCGCGGCTCGTGCGAGATGGGCGGGTGGGGATAGGCCGCTGAGGCCGGTGGTTCTGTGGGATCCTCGGCACGCGCGCCGTGCACCTCGTACAGCCGCTCGGCCATCGTGTAGTAGGGCTCCATGTCGGAGTAGGAGATCGGCCAGGCGGGCGAGACCCCACCGTGGTGGCGCAGCTCGCCAAAGTCCTGCTCGCGCATCCGGTAGAGGGCGGCTCCGTACAGCTTGGTGGCGCCGCCGACGTAGTAGTGGACCTGTGGTTGGAACGGCTTGCCGCTGCTGTCATACCAGGTATCTTTAGAGATGTAGCGGTTCTCGACGAACACGTCGGCGGCAGACCAGTTCTGCGGCTCACGCGTCAGCCAATCACCGCGCTCCAGCAGCAATATGCGCTTACCCGAGGGGGCCAGGTGGCGAGCAAGTGTGCCCCCGCCCGCACCGCTGCCGATGATGATCACGTCGTAGCGTTCCATCACACCCCCCCTGTTGCGCGGCGGGCGGCTTGGTTGTGGTCGACGTCCCGGGTGCCCGTTCCCTGAGTGAGACTGATGTCGTCGACGAGGTCGATGTTGTGGCAGCTCATCACGAGATCTCCGCCAGTCGCTCGACGAGAATGATGCGCGCCGCGGCCTCGATCAGCGCGAGGTGGGAGAAAGCCTGGGGGAAGTTCCCCAAGTGACGGCCGGTGGAGGTGTCGAACTCCTCGGCGTACAGCCCGAGCGGCGAGGCGACGCTCAGCAGCTTTTCCATCAGGTCGCGAGCACGCTGCTGCTCGCCGACGACCGCGAGCCCGGACACCAACCAGAAGGAGCAGATCAAAAAGCTCCCCTCCTTGCCCGACATGCCGTCGTCGGTCTCGTCGGTGCGGTAGCGCAACACGAAGCCGTTCTCTGTCAGGTCTTCGGCGATCGCAAGCACGCTCGCGCGCAGGCGCTCATCGTCGCCGGGCAGAAAGCCGAAGATCGCGGCCAGCAGGTTGGAGGCGTCAAGCGCGTCGGTCTCGTAGTGCTGGCGCATCACCCCGTCCTTGGTGAGCCCGTGGGCGAGAATGTCTGCCCTGATCTCCTCAGCGGTGGCGTGCCATGTGGCCTGGCGCTTGCTGTCGCCGCGCATGGCAGCGAGCTTGGCAGCACGGTCCATCGCGACCCAGCACATCAGCTTCGAGGACACATAGTGTTGGGGCTTGCCGCGTGCCTCCCAGATGCCCTGGTCGGGCTGGCGCCAGACTTTGGTCGCGCATTCGGCCTGTGCCTGCACGATCGGCCACAGCCTGCGCGGCAGTCGTTCGCTGCGGCGGGTATGCAAGAGGATCGAGTCGAGCGCCGCGCCGAACACGTCGTTCTGGCGCTGGTCGAAGGCGCCGTTGCCGATCCGCACGGGCGCCGCTCCGGCGTAGCCGGAGAGGTCGTCGCGGGTCGTCTCGGTCAGGTCACGCCGCCCGTCGATCCCGTACATGATCTGTAGCGCGCCGTCGGAGTTGGGCTCGAGGTCGGCGATGAACTGCATGAACTCCTCGGCCTCCCAGTCGAGGTTAAGGTAGTGCAAGGCTTGCAGCGTGAAGGTGGAGTCGCGCAGCCAGGTGTAGCGGTAGTCCCAGTTGCGCTCCCCGCCGGGCGTCTCGGGCAGCGAGGTCGTCAGGGCCGCGACGGTGGCGCCGGTGGGCATGTAGGTGAGGCCCTTGATCGTAAGCGCTGAGCGCTGGATCGGATCGCGCCAGCGGTGGTCCGGCATGCGCGCCCGGCCCAGCCAGCCGCGCCAGAAGCTGGCGGTAGAGGCCAGCCGCGCGTTGGCGTCGTCGATGTGCTCAGGTGCGGCCAGCTCCTCGGCCCAGGACAGCGAGCAGTAGATCTGCTGACCCTGTTTGAGCACGTGGCGGGCCCTCACCCAATCGCCCTCGACGCCCACGGTCATGTCCGTCTGCAGCCTGAGCGTCTGCTCCGCGCCGCTCGCGTCGGCCCTGTGGCCGTCGTCGCTGACGCTCCACTGCGCCGTTTCGCGCCCGTAGTCGAAGACCGGTTCGCAGGTGAGCTCCATCTCGACCTCGCCCTCCAGGCACATCGCGAGGCGCACGAGCACGTGGTCGGCGTCCTGGTCGGCAGGAGGGCGGGTATGCGGTGTGACGAGATCCTCGCCGCGACGCGGCCCAAGGATCAGTGCCTCGCGCACGATCGCCCAACCGCTCGTGGTCTTCCAGGTCGTGAGCAGGATGTTCGTTCCGGGCTCATAGCTACGTGCGGTCGGCACGTTGATCCCGAACGGCCCGAAGCGAAAGCCGCCGGCCTGACGGTCGAGCAGCGAGCCGAACACGCTGGGTGCGTCGAAGCGCGGCACGCACAGCCAGTCGATCGTCCCGTCGGGGGCGACCAGCGCGCCGGTATGGCAATCCGACAGGAACGCATAGTCGGCGATCGGAGGAAAGGGCGAGGGCATCGCCGCGCTCTGGGGAGCGCTGGGGGCGCTTTGGCGCACGCTCTTGGAGGTGTGCTTGGGCTCGCCCGCGTGCGCCGAGGCCTTGCTGTTGGGTGTCTTCGAAACGGCAGTCCCCCCGCGCGCGCGGGGGGCATCGGCCTTTTTATTGGTCTCACCCGATGCTGTGCGGCCCTTGGACGCCGCAGGCGGGGTAGCCGTTTTCGCCTTGCCCTTGGCCGGGCTCACGATGCCACCCACGGGCCGTGCCAGCCACCGTAATGGGCCACCAGCTTGTCGGCCTCGGGCGGACCCCAGGTTCCCTGTGCATATGCGTGCACGGGCGGGGGATCTTTGAGCAGCGGTTCGAAGATCCGCCAGGTCTGCTCGATGCTGTCCTGGCGCGTGAAGCGCACGCTGTCGCCGCGCATCGCATCCAGCAGCAGCACCTCGTATGGGGTGGGGGCCTCGCCCCCCTCGTCGGCGAACTCCATGTCGAGCGTGATCGGCTGCGGCCCGCCCTCGTCGGCGCGGTGGGCGTCGAGGATCATCTGCGTTCCGGTTGTGGGGTCGAGCTTGATCACGAGCTGGTTGGGCTCTGGCCGGCGATGTCCGTGCTCCATGAAGCCAAGGCGCGGCGGGTTGCGGAAGACGACACGCAGCTCTGTCTGGGTGATGGGCAGATCCTTGCCGGTGCGGATGAACCACGGCACGCCCGACCAGCGCCAGTTGTCGATGTCCAGGCGCAAGGCGGCGTAGGTCTCGGTGGTGGATTCTTTGGCGACGCCGTCGATGCTCAGGTAGCCGTCGTACTGGCCGCGCACGTAGTGTTTGGGGTCGGCCGCGGCGGTGGAGCGGAACACGGCGAACTTGGCGTCCTTGAGCGTTTCCGCATCGTCGCCTGCGGGCGCCTCCATCGCGGCGACGGCCACCAGTTGCATGAGGTGGTTGACGACCACGTCGCGCACCGCGCCGACGGGATCGTAGAAATGCCCTCGGTCCTCCACCCCGAAGCTCTCGGCCATCGTGATCTGTACGCAGGCGATGTGGTTGCGGTTCCAGATCGGCTCGATCATCGTGTTGCCAAAGCGCAGATACAGGAACTCGTCGGTGCCCATCTTGCCGAGGAAGTGGTCGATCCGGTAGAGCTGGGGCTCCTCGATGTACTGGAGGATTTCTGCGGCGAGCGCGCGCGCCGACTGCAGGTCGTGGCCGAAGGGCTTCTCCACCACGACGCGGGCGTTCTTGGTGACGCCGCTGATCGCAAGGCCTTTGATCACGGTCCCGAACAGGAACGGCGGGATCTCCAGATAGAAGACAGGCGCCTGGGCATCCCTCAACGCGTCGGCGACGCGCGCGTAGGTGCCTTCGTCGGCGAAGTCACCGGACACGTAGCTCAGTCTCTCAGCGAAGCGCTTGAATACGCGCTCGTCGATCTGCTCCCCGCACTCTTCGATCGAGCTGTGCGCCCGCTTGCGCAGATCCTCGACGGTCCAATCGTCAGCAGCGACTCCAAGGATCGGGCAGTCGAGCAGCCCACGCAACTCGAGCCGGTAGAGCGAGTGGAAGGTCATCACCTTGGCGAGGTCTCCGGTGATGCCGAACACGACGAGGACGTCGGCCGTCTGGGTGTAGTCGTTCGTGGCCGGCGTACTCGCAGGCCGGGACTGTGCAGCTGTGCTCATGGGCGCCTTTCCTATGGTGGGATACCGATCGACTCACGAGTCTCCTCGACATGCTCGCAATACACTCGCCGACATTGTGAAACTGTGGATACCCGATCGGGTCGATTGCCACTCAGTCGGCGAGTTGCCCAAGGGTGTCGAGCTGCATCTGATCCCCAAGGAGGGGCTCTCAGAGGCACTACTCGAGGCCGAGTTCCTGGTGCCTGGGTCTGACGAGCCTTGGGTGATCGAGGCGCTCGGACGTATGCCAAAGCTGCGCGTGATCCAGACGCTCTCGGCTGGGGTCGACTGGCTGCTGCCGGCTGTGCCACCCGGAGTGAGGTTGTGCGATGCGCGCGGAACTCGCGATCGGCCAGTGGCCGAATGGGTGCTCGGCGCGATCCTGGCGTCTATGAAGCGCTTTGGCGAGGCGCGCGACTCACAGCGGGCGCACGACTGGCAGTGGCGCGAGCCAGATGAACTGGCGGGCAAGACGGTAATGATCTTGGGTTATGGCTCGATCGGGCTGGCGGTCGAGCGGCTGCTGGTGGCATCTGAGGCCGAGGTGATTCGCGTCGCGCGACACGCTCGCCCGGGCGTGCACGCGGTCGACGAGTTGGCTTCGTTGCTCGGCTTGGCCGACACCGTGGTCGTGTTGCTGCCATTGACCCCGGCGACAGAGGGACTGCTCGACCGGGCGATGCTTGGGCGCATGCGCGAGGGCGCCCTGCTCGTCAATGCGGCACGCGGGCCGATCGTCGACACCGAGGCGCTGCTCGAGCTATTGCGGGTGGGGCGGATCCGCGCGGCGCTCGATGTGACAGAGCCCGAGCCCCTGCCGGCCGACCACCCATTGTGGGATGCGCCGGGGCTGCTGATCACGCCACACTTCGCCGGCGATACGCGCGGCGCGGAACGGCGTGCGTTCGCGCTTGTCGGCGAGCAGGTACGCCGCTATGTAAACGGCGAGCCGTTGGTGAACGTGGTCGAAGGCGACTACTGATCGGGGGTGGTGCTTGCCCACGTCTGGCCTCGAACGCCGCGGCCCCATCGCGGCGTGTGTGCCCGCCGGCGCCGTGTCGGCCTTATCCGCCACGCACCTGTTCGAGATCGGCTGCGCTGAGCTGGCGTTCGTAGGGGCCGCGGCCGGTGAGGCAAACGGCGCCGCAGCGAGCGGCGAGCGCCAGCGCCTCGGGCACCTCGAGGCCTGTGCCGAGGCCATAGGTGAGCCCGGCGGCGAAGGAGTCGCCGCAGCCGTATGAGTCACGCGGCTCGCCCGGGAGCGAAGCCGCCGGCCACGTACCCGACTCGCCTGCGTGCCCGCGATAGGAGCCGCCGTGGCCCCCATCGGTGAAGACAACGAGCTTGGCATCTTGTTCAGCGCGGGCCGCCTCTTGGCGCTCCTCCAGGTCCTCGGCGCTCAGCACGAGTGCGTCCAACGGGATGCCATGGCCGAGTGCATGCAGGGCGCGTGGGCTGCTCACTAGTACGCCGGCGCTCCGCGCGGCCTGCATCGCCGCGGCGTCTCCGGCGGTGAAGTAGACGGCGTCCATCTGCGCCAGCTCGCTCCAAGGGATCTCGCGATCGTCGAGCACCGGCTCCAGTCGCTCTCCAAATGTGGTGATCGTGCGCTCGCGGGCGTGGTCGACGAGTGTCATCGCAGTGCGAGTTGGCTCCTTGCGCGGTGCAGCCCATACCTCGACACCCAACTCACCCAGACGCTCCACCGAGCGGCGTCCGTGCTCGTCCTCGCCAAGCGCCGTGACGAGCACGGCGTTGCCAGCCAAGCGCGCTAGCTGTACGGCCGCGACGCCGCCACCGCCCGCTGGCTCCTCGAAGGGGTCTTCCGCGTGCACGATCTCGCCGGCCACCGGGATGTGATCCACACGCGCGAACGTAACCCACTCGATGTGGCCGACGACGGCGACTTTGAGATCGGCTTGCACGGCGGCAGTGTCACACACCTTGGATTACACGGTGCGTGCCGGTAGGTGTAGTAGGCTCAGGGTGTGGAACGATCGGCTCAGCGGTTGAACGTGACCCTTGACTCGGAACATGCAGCTCGTCTGGCGCGACTTGCGGAGCGCATGCATGTGCAGGAGGGGACGCTTGCACGTTCGTTGCTGTCGACGGCAATTGAAGAAGCCGATCCTGACGCGCGCAGCATCACCGCCATACTCGATGGAATTCCGGGGGCGTATGAGCGCGCAATGCAAGGTTTGGAGAGCGTTCGCCAAGGCAAGACGATCCCGCTTGACGAGCTGTGAGACAGGCCAGTGTCCGAAGTCAGATTGGGCCCCGAGGCAGTCGAGGATCTCGATCGATTGATTCTCACTCACAGCCTGCCGGCTGATACAAGATCTCGCGTCAGGCGCTCTCTGGGCGCACTCGAGCGCTTTCCCCGACTGGGCCGTGCGTTGGATGAGCCGTGGGCTCCTCTGCGATGGACGCTTGGTCCCTGGCGTTGGCTGCTGATTCTCTACATGTACGACGAGCAGAAAGACTGTGTCTTCGTGCTCAGCTTCCAGGATGCGAGATCCTCGTATGCGATCACATCGCTGGTCTCATCATGAGCACCCAAGTCGCTCTCCTACGGGGCATCAACGTCGGCTCGCACAATCGGATTCCGATGGCCGAGCTGCGCGGGTTGCTCGCCGAGCTCGGCTATCCAGACGCGCGCACACTTGTACAGAGTGGCAACATCGTGCTCAGTGCAGAGTTGGCCCCGGACGAGCTCGCGGCTGAGCTCGAACGATCGATCGCCGATCGGTTCGGAGTGCAGACGCCGGTTGTCGTGCGCACGCGCGAGGAACTGGCTGGGGTCGTCGCGCTGGATCCGCTGGGCGACGTTGCGCGGGAGCACAAGCTCTACCAGGTGAGCTTCCTATCCGCCGAGCCCGATCCGAAGGCAATGGCGAAGATCGCGGAGGGCGACTTCGCACCGGAGTGCTTCGTGCAGATTGGCCGCGAGGTCTACGCATGGCATCCGGACGGCATCCACAGCTCGCGGCTCGCGCGGATGCTGTCCGACAAGCGCTTGGGCGTCGTTGCGACAGCGAGGAACTGGAAGACGACGACGAAGTTGCTGGAGATGGCCGACGAACTGGAGAAGTGAGCGATCCATCCAGTCGGGGCGAATGATGGTGTTCAGTCCGGTTGCGGAGGATTCTCGAGGTCGTGAGCGGTTTCGCGAGCAGTCTGCTCGGGGGCGCGCGGCGTTGATGGATCGTCGGCGATGGGAATGGCAACGACTTCGAGTCCGTCTATGCCGTTGAAGTCCGTTGGGTTGCAGGTGTAGACCGGCAGGTCGTTGGCGACTGCCGTGGCGGCGATCATCGCGTCGTAGGTTCGCGCGGTGGCCTTGCGCCCGGCGCGCCGCAGTGAGGCGGCCACGCCGCCGAACGCCCGAGCTGCATCCGCATCGAAGGGGAGCGGCTTGAAGTCCGCCTCGGCTTGCTGGAGCTGTGTTTGGCGGGCGACACGTTCGCTCTCTCCTTTGGCGATCAGTGGGCCGACCGAAAGCTCGGCAAGCGTCACGGCCGTGATGAGCGGCTCAGCGGGGAGCGCTTTTGGATCCGTGAGCTTCTCCAGCTGAATGACCGTCGAGGTGTCGAGTATCCCTCGCGCGCGTGGTGAGACCTCGCTCACAGGCTTGAGTCCAGCAGCCGGTCAACGTCTTCACGAAAGACCACTGGGTCTACAGGCGGCAGCCGCCGCCAACGACTCAAGAGAGCCTCCGCCGACAGTCCACGTGGCGATATCGCCCGCAACTCAGCGATGGCCTTGCCCGAGCGCGTGATCGTGATCTGCTCGCCGCGCGCGGCACGGTCGACTACGTCGCCGCCGTGGTTGCGCAAGTCTCGGATGCTGACATCAGCCATATGACCGAGTGTATCACCCGTGATACACGTGCCCTGAAGCTCTCGATGCTCAGGACGCTGGAGGAGGCTAGGACACTGAGGTCTCTCTGGTCGTCTCAGTCGCCGCGACCGCGTGCGCGGCGAATCTCGGCCAGCCGCCTCGCCAGCTCTGCCTCGGCGTCGTCGGGCGCATAGAAGCGCACACCTATCGCCTGATCGGGCGCAAGCTCTTGTCGCGCCACATGCCCTGGATTTGAGTGCGGATAGTCATAGCCCTGCCCGCGCCCGCCCGAGCGCAATTGAACCGGGGGTGGGGCGGCGCCGTGCTCGCGCACAAAGTCGCGGGCGGCGCCGATTGCGCGCTTGGCCGCGTCGGACTTTGGCGCGAGCGACAGGTAGATCGCGGCTTGGGCGAGCGCGAACTGGCACTCGGGCAGGCCCGCATGCTCGACGGCCGCCGCGGCGCCAGTAGCCACGGTGAGGGCATTTGGATCGGCGTTGCCGATGTCCTCGCTGGCAAGGATCACCATACGGCGCGCGATGAAGCGGGGATCCTCGCCGCCCTCGAGCATCACTGCCAGGTAGTAGAGCGAAGCGTCGGGATCCGAGCCGCGAGTCGCCTTGATCCAGGCGGAGATCGTGTCGTAGTGGCTGTCGGCAGCCTTGTCGTAGTGCACGATCCGTCGCTGCAGTGCGTCTTCGGCGTGCTCGACAGTCACGCGATCCATCGCCGTCTCGCACGCGAGCTCGAGCGCGCTCAGCGCTGTGCGCGCGTCGCCGCCCGCACGTGCCGCGAGCATCTCGATCGCCTGCTCGTCGACCTGTACCTCGCCGCACTCTCCGTGCTCGAGCGCTCTGCGCAGCAGCGTGAGCACGTTCTCCTCCGTGAGCTCTGTCAGCTCGTAAAGGCGTGTGCGAGAGAGAAGCGCGCGGTTGACCTCGAACGACGGGTTCTCGGTCGTCGCCCCGATCAACGTCACGAGCCCTTCCTCCACTGCGGGTAGGAGCGCGTCCTGTTGCCCCTTGTTGAAACGGTGGATCTCATCCAGGAAGAAGATCGTGTCGCGTCCACCCAGCTTGCGTTCCCGCGCCCTGGCGAGCACAGCCCGGACCTCCGGGCGGCCTGCCTCCACGGCGCTCAGCTCCTCGAACGCCGCACTCGCGCTTGCCGCGACGATCCGTGCCAGCGTTGTCTTACCGCTGCCGGGTGGACCGTGCAGGATCATCGAGTGGGGCGTGCCTTGCTCGATCGCTGTGCGCAGTGCAGAGCCGGGATGCAGCAGGTGCTCTTGGCCGACGAACTCCTCGAGCGTCACAGGTCTCACCCGTGCGGCGAGCGGCGCACCGGCGGGCGGGGTGGCGTTCGTGGCGGTGTCTGCGGGGTCGAACAACGAGTCCACGCCCACAGTGTGGCGCAGCCCCAGCACCTTCGAGGTCGGGCTAGGCACGTGGCCTGCAGGCGATGGCCCGGTTATGGTGTGCGCGATGCCCCCCGCCGGCGCCCATCTCGCGGTCCCTCTCGCCGATGGAGGCACGCTCGAAGCCGAGCTGTTCATGCCCACAACCGGGGCCCGCCCCCATCCGGGGGTGCTCGTGCTGCACGAGTCCTTCGGGCTCAACGACGACATGCGGCGCATCGCCGCCCGCTTCGCCGAGGAGGGTTATGCGGTGCTGCTCCCCAACCTGTTCTCCCACGGCTCGCGGATCGTGTGCCTCAGCCGCGTCATGACCGACATGGTGAGGGGCTCCGTCGACCGTGAGATCGCCGACATCCTGACCGCGCGGACTGTCCTGGCCGAACGCGAGGATGTAGATGCGGAGCGGATCGCGGTCGCCGGCTTCTGCCTCGGCGGAGGCTTCGCCCTGATCGCCGCCACCAAGCCCGGCTTCAAGGCGGCGGCGGTCAACTACGGCGACGTGCCCAAGGACCGCGCCAAGCTCGATGGCGTCTGCCCGGTGGTTGCGAGTTTCGGCTCGAAGGACCGCATGTTCGGGCGCAACATGGCCGAGCGCTTGGAGGCCCACCTGAGCGCGCTTGGCGTGGAGCACGACATCCAGACCTACGACGGGGTGGGCCACTCCTTCTTCTCCCAGCACGAAGGCTGGCAGGGCTGGCTTGCGCGAATGCCCACGCCGATGATGGTCGGCCCCGACGCGGACGCGGCGACAGACGGTTGGCGACGGATGCTCGGCTTCTTCGAGGAGCACGTCCGCGACGCCGCCGGTTAGCCGGTCGGCGTTGTCGGCCTGAAGGCCTGTCCCGAAGACGTGTCCGGAGCGCCCGCTTGGGTATGTCCCAGTGTGGGGCCGACGGGATGGGCCTATGGTGGAGCGATGAGCACGCTCCCGCCCGATCCCGAGGAGGCCACCGCGGCTGGTGCTCCGGCTCAGGCCGAGATCCCGCCGGCCACGAGGCCTGGCGCGGTGCATCTCACAGTCGCGGATCTGAAGCGCTCGCTCGACTACTACGAGCAGCGTGATCGGCTTGAGGTCCATGAGCGTAGGGGAGAGCGCGCGACGCTCGGGGTTGGGGAGGAGGATCTGCTCGTGCTCGTCGAGCAACCTGGCGCCGGCCTTGCCCGCGGCTACTGCGGCCTGTATCACTTCGCGTTGCTGCTTCCCCGCCGCGAGGATCTCGCGCGCTGGCTCGCTCACGCCGTGCGCGATCGTGTGGCGCTTGTGGGCATGTCCGACCACTTCGTGAGCGAGGCGATCTACCTCAGCGACCCCGACGGCCACGGCATCGAGATCTATTGGGACCGCCCGCGCGAGGTCTGGGAGGGCAGGGTCGCCGAGCGCATGACCACGCTCCCGCTCGACACTTCGAGTCTCTTCGGCGAGCTCGCCGATCCGGCCAACGAGCCATTTGGAGGTCTGCCCGTGGGAACCACGATGGGCCACGTACACCTTTGCGTGGCCGACATCGCCCAAACGATCGCCTTCTATCGCGATGTGCTCGGCTTCGGCTTGATGGCCTCGCTCGGCGGGCAGGCGGCCTTTCTCAGCGCCGGTGGTTACCACCATCACCTCGGCGCCAATATCTGGGAGAGCGCCGGCGTCGGGCAGGCGCCGGAGGGGACCGCCGCGCTCCGGGCGGCGACGATTCGTGCTGCCAAGCGAGACCGAGCGCGACCGGCTGGTTGCGCGTGTGGCTGACGCCGGGCATGAGCCTCTCCGACTCGAGGATGACGTCCTCGTCCGCGATCCCTCGCGGAATCCGATTCTTCTGGCCGTGTCTTAGATCAGCGGCTCCACGTCATCCGGCGAGGCGGCGATGTCCTCGCCATCAGCAGTCGGGCGTGCCCACAAGTGCTCGCCCGATTCTCCCTCCGATGGCACCCAGCAACATCCCCGCGATCGCGTCGATCACGATGAGCAGCGGCGGGAAGCTCCCGAGCGAGACCTTCGCGTGCGTCCCTGCGATCGCGTGGGCGATCAGTATGCCCGCGCCGAAGAGGGCTCCACCGACCAGTCCGCGATCGGCGCCGCCCCATCCGTCCTGGTGCTCGAAGCCGGCCACGATCGCGCCGATCCCGGCGAGCACCGATAGTCCCCAGTAAGCGCCGGCAGAGATGCCAAGAACGACCCCGACGACCGCTCCGAAGGCGAACGGCACAAAACCGCCGAGGACTATTTGGACTGGCCGGGGCCGATCTCGGAACAGCTGTGGCGCGCGCATCTGAGCCCCTTCCCTTGTGCTTGTGACTTCCCCTCCCAAAGACGGTAGTGGTTATGTGCGGCGCGGTAAACAGGCCATCAATCGGCTTTGTTCTGTTTTTGCTCCGCCTCGCTGGCGACGGGATCAGGTCTATGTCATTGGTCATTCGCACATGGCCGTAAACCTGTGCAATCCCGCCTATGACGACATACTCGACCTTGTGCGCATCGAGCACGGCAAAAATGCGCTCCGCGGGCAGCGCGCTACGCTCGGTCAGTGCGCACCATCCCCACAGCCCTCGTCGCGGCTGCCTCCTTGATCGCGGGCTTTGCGGTCGCGGTGAGCACCGGCTCGCGGCCGCTTGGCGGGGTCGTTCTGGCGATCGGCGGCCTTTGGTGCATCCAGGCGTGGGTGCGTCGCCACAGTAGACGCACAGCGGTGGTCCTTGGGTGCGTCGGTTTCGGCGCGTTCGTGGTCTCGCACCTGCTTGGGCTCGTTATTGGCGCATGGCCATCAGTTCTGTTCGTCTCAGCCGTGGTGGCCGTGATCGTGTGGATTCAGGCCGATGCGTTGGACCGAGACGTGTCGATTGATGACGTTGACTCGGATCCAATCCTCAGTGCGTAGGTCCCGGATTAGGGCTATAGCGAAGGAGCGCTTCAGGGCGTTGAGTCCTCCTCGGCAAGCGCTCGTCTAAGTGCCTCGTCAAACGGCGCGGGTGTGATCCCGAACGGTTCGGCGCGGCTTGCATCCGTGACGACCGTAGCCGTCTTCAAGCCCTCGACGAGAGGGCGAGCGATGTTAGCGTCGACCGGTGTCACGAGCCCGATCCACAGCGAGGACAGCCACGGGCTGATCAGCGGCACTGGCACCATCACGCGTGGGCGCTTTCCCATCACGCGGGCCATCCTGTCAAGCATCTCGCCGTAGGAGAGCACGTCGGGCCCGCCGATCTGCACTTCACGCCCGACAGACTCAGGAACCTCGGGAGCGCGGCTGAGGTACTCGATCACGTCGTCGACACCGATCGGCTGCGTCTTCGTGCGCAGCCACGCGGGCGCAATCATCACTGGCAACCGCTGCACGAGATAGCGCAACGTGCGGTAAGACTCGCTGTCGGCACCGACGACCATCGCGGCTCGGAAGTAGGTCAGCGCCGGCCCGTGGCGCGCCAGTGTGAGCGCCGTCTCATGTCGGCTGAGCAGGTGCTTTGAGACGCTCTGATCGCCCAGTCCGCCGAGATAGACAACGCGCTTGACCCCTTCGCGCGCGGCCATCTGCGCGAAATTGCGAGCGCCTTCCTGCTCGCGCTCTTGGAAGCCCTCGCCACCGGCCATCGCATGGATCAGGTAGTAGGCGACATCGATCTCGCGGCCGACCCCGTCCAAGCTGGAGCTTTGTCCAACGTCGCCCTCGACTACCTCGCAGCCAACGGCCCCCAGGTCTGCGGCACGGTTTGTGTTTCGCACGAGGCAGCGAACCTCGGCGCCCGAGCTGACCAGCGCACGGGCCAGGCGCCCACCGATGAAGCCGGTGGCTCCGGTTACCAGCACGCGCTGGTTGATCGCAACTTCCGAGATGTCCTTTGCTTACCCGGCGCAAGGCATGTCCACCCGTGGATAGGCGCTTCTGTTGTGCCCCGGCGTGAACGAAGTCCAGCGTCGTGCTCTGGGCACTGGGTTCTACCGCAGATTCGCGCATAGTCAAGAACGCCGTGCACGCAAAGGGGGTGTGTTTCTGAACACGCGTATCGCGAGTCACCGCCCGGTTGTGGCGGTGCGCTTGGCGTCTGGCGTAAACGTGGTCGCTACCGCAGATGCGCGCCCGACCAGATCACAGCCTGGCCGTTTGGCAGCATCAGCTTGCCCGAGGTCAGGCTCGAGAGAATCGAGCCCGAGACGTTTGGTGCCATCGCGAACGGTGTGCACCAGAATGCCCACATGGCAGAGCGCGAAGGTCTGATCTTGCGTGTCAGGTGAGACTTTGGCCCTGTGCCGATCCGGTTGTGGGCCACCACTCTGAAGCGGTAGCTGACGCCGTTCTTCAGATCGCCGATCGCGGCACTGGTGCCCGATACGGTCGTCGAAGGCAACTCGCGCCGTCCCTCATAAGGCGTGACCGTGTACGTGGTGATCGGGCTGCCGCCGTTGCGTGGCGCCGTCCAAGTTACGATCGCGCCGCCGTTAGCGGGCGTCGCGACCAGTCGTGCCGGCGCGGCGAGCGGGGCTGCTTGCGGTTCGCTGACCGCCGCGGACTTGAAGACGATCGCGCTCATCAGCCAGATCGTCGAGGCGCCGGTTTGCACGCTTGCGCTCGGTGTGGCTCCTGTGGCTCCGGTCAGAGCGTCCTCGGCTACGAACTCCATTTCTTCATCCGGGGAGACGTTCACGCGACCGTTGAAGCCCATCCGCGCCATCAGGTTGTCGCCGAAGCCGGAGTCGGCATAGAAGCCGACGATCAGCTCGTTGGGCGCGGTCGTCGCGGCGGTCGCCGGTGTTGAGACCACGGCGGCGGTCTTGGTCGTGCCGGTCGCGCTCGCGCTCTGGTCGATGACGGCGGTCCCAGCCGCGGTGGACAGACCCGCGTATTCGAGTATCGCCACGCCGACGTCGGCCTTGACGGTGGGCGTGGCTGTGATCGTGGGGATCGTGCCGCCGCCGGCGGTAATCGGTGCGCTCCAGATGCTCATTTCGGTGTTATCGGACGCCTTAAAGTGCTGCAGCTCAGTGAAGGTATCTCCGGCGGAATCCTTCACGCTCGAAGTGGTCGCTTTGGTACTGCTCCAGACGCCGACCTCGACGACAAGTCGATTGCCGGAGACGAGTCTGGCTGCTGGAGTGACGGCCAGGCTCGTGACGTTGGGGGCGTGCCCGGAGGCCTGTTGCACGAATTGTGGCGAGGCCGTGCCGGAGGGCGTGACGGCGTTGGACGCGGGCGAGGGGGGTCCGCTGCCGATGGCGTTGGTTGCCGTCACGGTGAATGTGTAGGTGTTGCCGTTGATGAGCCCGCTGATCGTGGCGTTGGTCAGTGGCGGCGAGCCGTTGATCGTGGTGGCGGGCTGGGCCATCGCTCCGAGGTAGGGCGTGATCGTGTAGCTGACGATCGGGCTGCCGTTGTTGGCCGGTGCGCTCCAGCTGACGGTCGCGCTCATGTTGCCAGGTGTGGCCGTTGGGGACGCGGGCGCGGCCGGCGCGGTGGGCGCCGACGGTGTCACGGCGTTTGACTTTTCCGAGGGAGGCCCGCTGCCGACAGCGTTGGTCGCTGTCACGGTGAATGTGTAGGTGGTGCCATTTTTCAAACCGGTGATCGTGGCTTTGGTCGCCGGCGGCGAGCCGCCGATTGTGGTGGTCGCTTGCGCGGTGGCGCCGATGTAGGGAGTGACCGTGTAGCTGGTGATTGGGCTGGTCCCGGGGGATGGCGCGCTCCAGGTTACGGTGGCGCTGCCTTCCCCGCCGGTCGCGCTCACGCCGGTGGGGGCGGCCGGTGCCGTGGGTGTGGGACTTAGGTTGAGCGGGGTGGAGATCGATGGCACGCCATTTTTATCCACAATAAAAAGCATGTAGTTGCCGTAAGGCGCGAGTGCCGAGTTGGCCGGCGTTTGTACCGTCAACGAACCGGAGTTGGCGGTGAACGACAGCGGCACGAAATGCTGGGCCATGTCGCTCTGGTGTGTGTCTGTGCCGAGTGAGACGAGGTTGACCGAGCCGATCGAGGCGGCGTTGGGGGTCGTGACGGTAATGCTCGTGTTGTATGTCGAGGCCGCGGGCGCGGAGGTTATAGTCGGCTGGGGACCGTTGAACAGATAGGGCGGCGAGTAGATCTGTGAGGAGAACTCGCCGGGGTCGCCGAGCCCGTTGGGGTGTCCGCCGCCGGCGACCAGCACCTTGCCGTTGGCCATCAGCATCGCGGTGGAGTGGTAGTTGCGCGCGGCGGCGATCGGCGCCGCGGCGGTCCACTTTTCAGTCGCCGGATTCCAGATTTCTGTTGGTAGCACGCCGCTTGTGACGACTTCCTGGTCGCTGGTCGCCTCGCCGCCGACGGCCAGCACTTCGCCGTTTGCCAGCATCGTCAGCGTGTGGTAGACGCGGTTGTTGTGCATCGGCGCGATCTGCTGCCATTTGGGTGTCGCTGCCGTCAGGTCTATGACCGCCGTGTTGGCGACGGAGTTAGTCGTGTTGATGACGCTGGGCGCGCCGCCGCTGTAGAGGATCTTGCCCGGGCGATACATGACAGAGGAGCCGTTGGTGATGCCGCTCGCGCCCCCCACCTGCGTCCAGGTCTGGTTTGCCACATTCAACTCAAAGGAGAGGTCCTCTGAGGGGCCGATCGTGAAGACTTCCCCATTCGGCAGCAGGTAGGAGAAGGGGTACTCCTCCTCTTTGATCTGGGATGTGGAGACTTTTGTCAGTTCGGTCCAGGTGTTGGTGGTGGGGTCATAGACTTCCGGCGTGTTGGCCCATGTGTTGGCGTTGGTCGAGTTGCCGCTGATCGCGACGTAGTCGCCGTTTGCGAGCTCGGTCACATCGGGGTACCAGCGCGGGGTGTGCATGTCGGCCACGCGTGACCAGGTGCCTGTTGCGGGATTGAAGACAGCGGTGTCGACGATGCCGATCTTCCCGGTGGTGAGCCCGCCGTAGCCGCCGACGGTCATCACCTCACCGTTTGGAAGCTGGGCCATGCCCGAGCAGAAGATGCTGTCCGGGGCGTTCGTGGAGGTGAACGCCTGCGTCGTTGGGTTCCACACGTAGGTGGGCTCGGGCTGCTGCCAGCCGTCGAAGGCGAGCACGTTGCCGTTGGCGAGCTGGATCAGGTGGATCGCCACGAACGGCCAGCTTGCGAGCGGGGTGAATTCGCCTTCGGGCTTGGTGTCGGGTGTCACGGCATTGGATTCGCTCGAGGCCGGTCCGGTGCCTGCGCTGTTGGTGGCGCTCACCGTGAAGGTGTAGGTGGTGCCGTTGGTCAGGCCGGGAATTGTCGCGCTGGTTGCCGGCGGCAAGCCGTTCACCGTCGTCGGGGTTTGTGCGACCGGGCCGATGTAGGGGGTGATCGTGTAGGAGGTGATTATGCTGTTGCCGCTGGCGGGAGCAATCCAGCTGACGTTGGCGCTGGCGTTGCCTGCGGTGGCGTCGACTTCAGTCGGTGCGCTGGGTGCTGTTACAGGTCCGGATTCGCCCCCTTGCAAGGTGATGGTCGAGGCGAGCCAGATCGTGGAGGCCCCGGTGCTGAAAGTCGGGTTGGGTGTCGAGCCGGCGGGGACGACAGAATCCTGCGCGAGCAGCTCGACGTTTTCCTCGGGTGATACGTTGGCGCGCGTGGTGTAGCCCGTGCCGCCGGCGAGCTTGTCTCCGAAGCCCGAGTCCAGGTAGAAGCCGATCGCTAGGTCCTCGGCGCCGGTCGTCGGCTGCGTTGCTCCCGAGGAGACCGTCCCGGCCGTCTTGGTCGTGCCTGTGTTGAAAGCGGAGCGGTCGAGCACGGTTGTCCCTCCTGTGATCGCCACGCCCGAATATTCGAGAGCGACGACACCGACGTCGGCCTTGGCCGAAGGCTTAGCCGTGATCGCGGGCTTGGTCCCGCCACCGGCGCTGATCGGCGCCGCCCAGATGCTCATCTCGGTTTTGTCTGACGCGGTGAAGTGCAGCAGCTCCACATACCTGTTGCCGGCGGAATCGGTGACGCTGGCGGTGGTAGCCGACTTTTCGCTCCACACGCCGACCTCGACCACCATCGTGTTGCCGGCCGTCACGTTGGACGTCGGTGTGGCCGTCGCGCTCGTGACGGAGCTGGAGTGGACGCTGGTGGCTTGCACGAACGCGGGGACGACGGTCCCCGCCCTGGCTGTCCCGAGCGAGTCTCGTCCGACCCACAGCGCAACGATCAGACACAGGGCAAGCAGGACCATCCACCAGGCGCCGCGAGCGCCGCGCAGGTGGTTGTGCGGCGACGGACTCCTACGGTCGCTTCCGCTTCGTCCCCATGCGTGCATATCCACCCAAAGAAACGTTTGTGCGCGGCAAATCTTTTTCGTGTGCGCTCAACCGGAGAACTCTCAGATGCGCCGCCTTTTGCGTGCGCTCAATCAGCCGCGGCTGGGGCGGTATCGCGCGTGTGGTATTCCGCGAGCAGTTCCTCCTCGCGCTGCTTTCCCGGGAACAGGAAGAACACGATCAGCGTGCCAAGCGCGATCGCCACGATGCCGGCTGTGTAGGTCCACTCGTCGCCTTTCACAAACGATTGCTTGGCACCTTCGATGATCGCTTTCGCATAGGTGGGGTAGCGCGAGGCGGTGGCGGCGGCGCTGGAGAACGACTTGGTCAGCTCGTTTTCGACGCTGCTCGTAATGCGCGCCTTGTTCGGCGAGGACGCGATCGCACTTGATACCGCCGCGGCGTAGCCCGCTGTCAGCAGCGCGCCCATGATCGACTGCATGATCGCGCCGCCGAGGTCGCGCTGCAAGTCGGCGGTGCCCGAGGCCATGCCAGCTCGGTGCACCGGCACCGAGCTGGTCAGCGAGTGCGACGCGGGCGTGCCGGCGAAGCCGACGCCTGCCCCGATGAAGGCGTAGGCGAGGCCTACCTTCCAGTAGGGGATTCCCTGCTTCCACAGCGCCAGCATCGTTATGAAGCCCAGCAGACAGAACACGTAGCCGCACAGCAGCGTCACGCGTGAGCCGCGTGTGACGATGAGCTTGGCCGAGAAGGGCGCGATCGCCACCATCAGCACCGCCGCCGGGAGGATCGACAGGCCGGCGTCGAGCGTCGAGTAGTCGAGCACGTTCTGCTCGAACTGCTGGCCCACGAAGATCGCGCCCATCAAGGAGCCGAACACGACGATCCCCGCGAGCGCGGCCACCCAGAAGGTAGTTCGTCCAGCGATCTTCAAGTCATACAAAGGCGAGCTCGCGTGTCGTTGGCGGATCACGAATCCCACCCCCGCGGCCACCGCCACGATCGCGGTGACGAGCACGATCGTCGTCTCATTGGGGACCGGCGCAAAGTTGATCGCGAGTACCAGTCCGGCAACAGCCAGCACCGACAGCACCCCCCCCAGGTTGTCCACCGGATCGCTTGTCTCGTTCACGTGTGCGGGCACATAGCGCCATGCCATCAGCAGCGCGATGGCCGCCAGCGGGATCGTGATCAAGAACACCGACCCCCAATGAAAACCGGTCAGCAGCGCGCCCGCTATCAGCGGCCCAAGCGCTGACATGCTGCCTCCTAGACCAGACCACAGCGCGATCGGGCGGGTGCGTGCCGCGCCCGACCACAACGCGGTGATCAGCGCGAGCGTAGTCGGGTAGGCCATACCGGCCGCCAAGCCGCCGATCAGGCGGGCCAGGAACAGCACGGCGATCGACGGGGCGAGCGCAGCCAGCAGGGACGACGGGATCGCAAGCGCTGTTCCCAGCAGCAGCATCATGCGCCGTCCGTGACGGTCGCCGAGCGCCCCGAGGTACAGCACCGAGGTGGCCAGTCCCAGCGAGTAGCCCACGGCCACGAGATCCAGCCCGGTCTGCGATGCGTCGAACGCCTTGCCGATGTCCGGCAGGGCGACGTTGGCCACGGACAGGTTGAGGTTGGCGACAGCCGCTACCGCGATCAGCGTCGCGAGTACCACGCCCGCGTTCCGCGGGCTTTCGCTCTCGCTTGTCATGGCACTGTGGCTGGCGCCCTCCACGGTATCTACCCCGACCACTTCCCCTTGCCATAGCGCGCCAGCTCCAGGCGAGCGACCACGCCGCGGTGCACTTCGTCGGGCCCGTCGGCCAGGCGCAATGCGCGCGCGGCAGTCCAAGCACCGGCGAGTGGGAAGTCGTTGGAGAGCCCGCCGCCGCCGTGCAATTGAATTGCCATATCCACGACGCCTTGAGCCATGTTCGGGGTCGCCACCTTGATCTGTGAGACGGCGCCGATCGCCTCGGGCGCCTTTTGATCTACGAGCCACGCAGCGTGCAACACGTGCAGGCGCGCACGGTCGATCGCGATACGCGCGTCGGCGATGCGCTCGCGGTTGCCGCCGAGGTTGGCCAGTGGCTTGCCGAAGGCCGTGCGCTCACTCGCGCGTGCGCAGGCCAATTCGAGCGCCAGCTCGGCCAGGCCGATCAGGCGCATGCAGTGGTGGATGCGTCCCGGCCCGAGCCGCGCCTGGGCGATCGCAAACGCTTGACCGGCGCCGCCGATGATCGCGCTCGCGGGTAGGTGCACGTCGGTGAAGGAGACTTCGCCATGGCCACCGGGCGCGTCGAGGAAACCCATAGCCTCGAGCATCCGCTCGACTTTCACGCCGGGTGTGTCGCGCGGTATGAGCACCATCGAGTGCTGGTGGTAGCGGTCGGCCGTGACGTCGGTCAGTCCCATGAAGATCAATGCTTGGCAGTTGGGATGGCCCACACCGGTGCTCCACCACTTGGTGCCGTTGACCACCACCTCGTCGCCGTCGAGCACGGCTGTAGCCTGCATGTTGGTCGCATCCGAAGAGGCCACCTCGGGCTCGGTCATGCAGAAGGCTGAGCGGATGCGACCGTCGAGCAGGGGCTCGAGCCAGCGCTGCTTCTGCTCATCGGAGCCGAAGTGCCAAAGCACCTCCATGTTGCCGGTGTCAGGCGCGTTGCAATTGCACACCTCGGCGGTTATCAGTGAGCGCCCCATGCGCTCGGCTAGCGGCGCGTACTCGACGTTCGAGAGCCCCGCGCCCAGCTGCTCGTCAGGCAGGAACAGGTTCCAAAGCCCTTCGCGCTTGGCGATCTCCTTGAGCTCCTCGATCGCTGGCAGCACGATCCATGGATCCTCGCGTGCGAGCAGCTCGCGCATGTAGGGCTCCTCGCGCGGGGACACCTCGCGCTCCTGGAAGGCGATCAGGCGCTCAAGCAGCTCTTGTGTATGGGGGGAGTGTGCGAAGTCCATCGGCGCGAGCGTACAGTAAGCAGCGAGCCCCCAACCGAGGAGATGCTATGGATGCCGTCAACCACCAGTTTCGTCTAGCCGCCCGCCCGGACGCGATGGTCGGGCCCGAGCACTTCGACTACGTCGAGGAGCAGCTCCCCGAGCTGACCGATGGGCAGGTGTTGATCAAGACGGCCTATATCTCGCTCGACCCGGCGATGCGCGGCTGGATGGCCGAGGGGCGCTCCTACATCCCACCGGTGCAGATCGGCGAAGTCATGCGCGCCGGCACGGTTGGCGAGGTCGTCGAGTCCAAGGGCCAGAAGTTCGCCGTCGGCGACCACGTCACCGGCTGGCTCGGCGTGCAGGAGTACGCGGTGTCCGACGAGAACGCGATCTTCAAGGTGGACGCCGGCAAGATCCCGTTGACCACGTACCTGGGGGCACTCGGTATGCCGGGCCTGACCGCCTACTTTGGCCTGCTCGACGTGGGCGCCCCCAAAGAGGGCGAGACCGTTGTCGTCTCCGGCGCCGCCGGCGCTGTCGGCAGCGTAGTCGGACAGATCGCCAAAATCAAGGGCTGTCGCGTCGTTGGCATCGCCGGTGGGCCCGAGAAGTGCGCTTGGATCGTCGATGAGCTTGGCTTCGACGCCGCGATCGACTACAAGGGCGAGGACGTCGGCGACGCGTTGCGCAAGCATTGCCCGGAGGGCGTCGACGTGTACTTCGACAACGTCGGCGGAGACATCCTCGACGCCGCGTTGGCGCGCTTGGCCCGCGGCGCCCGCGTGGTCATCTGCGGTGCGATCTCCCAGTACAACAAAATGACCTCGATGAGCGGCCCGTCCAACTACATGTCGCTGCTGGTCAACCGCGCGCGCATGGAGGGCTTCGTCGTAATCGACTACATGGGCCGCGCTCCTGAGGCAGTGGGGGAGATGGCCGGCTGGATCGCCGAGGGCAAGCTCGTCGCGCGAGAGGACGTGGTCGAGGGCTTCGAGAGCTTCCCTCACGCTCTGCAAAAGCTTTTCCGGGGGGAGAACGTAGGGAAGCTGGTGTTGAAGGTGGGCTAGAGGTCTTTCAAATGAGTTGTGCGGCGGAATGTTCGTGGACCACGGACGCCGGGTTGCGGCTTATTTGCTTGATCCTCAATGAGCTGTACGACGGAATGTTCGCGGACCGTGGGCCGGGGTAGTGCAACTCCAACTCATTTGTTTGATCCCAGTAGCACCCCCTTTGTGCGAACGACCCCCTTTGTGCGAACGCTTAGGCAAAGGTTTGGTACCTAAATAAAGCTCCCTGCTCCATGCAGGGGGTGTTGAGCGGGTAAAGCTCCCTGCTCCATGCAGGGGGGTGTTGAGCTGGTAAAGCTCCCTGCTCCATGCAGGGGGGTGTTGAGCTGGTAAAGCTCCCTGCTCCATGCAGGGGGGTGTTGAGCTGGTAAAGCTCCCTGCTCCATGCAGGGGGGTGTTGAGCTGGTAAAGCTCCCAGCTCCATGCAGGGGGGTGTTAAGCGGGCAGCTCATTTCGAGGATGCGCTTAAGCCCTCGAAGCTTGCCGCGGGTGGCCTCGAAGTTCCCGGCATAGTTTACAGATATGCTATGCTTGTAAAGCATTTGTCCTTTGAGCCTTTGCATGTCAAGGAGGAGGCATTGAAGATGAGCACGGCTGAGCTATCCCACTCATCCACAGAAGCGCAGGCGGGCGTCAAATGGCACGACCGCAAGCGCTACGCCTGGCTGCTCGGCCTGATCGTGCCGCTGCTGCCGTTCATCTCCTGGGGCCTGGTCGAAGCGACGGGTCTCGGCGTCTTCTGGTTCTACGGCCCCGTGCTGATCTTCGGGGTGTTCCCGTTGCTCGACCTGCTGGTCGGGCTCGACGCGTCCAACCCGCCCGACAGCGTGATCAAGTGGCTTGAGCAGGATCGCTACTACCGCTGGTGCACCTACCTGTTCCTGCCGCTGCAGTACGCGGGCCTAGTCTTCGCCTGCTGGATGTGGTCGCGCGGCGGCCTCTCGATACTTGAATCGGTCGGACTCGCGCTGACCGTGGCGATGGTCGCCGGCGTGGCGATCAATACCGCGCATGAGCTCGGTCACAAGCGCGCCAGCTCCGAGCGCTGGCTCTCCAAGGTGGCGCTTGCTCAAACCGGCTATGGACACTTCTTCGTCGAGCACAATCGCGGCCACCATGTGCGTGTCGCCACGCCCGAGGATCCGGCCAGCTCACGTCTGGGAGAGAGCTTTTACGAGTTCTTGCCGCGCACCGTGGTCGGCAGCCTGCGCTCGGCGCTCGAGATCGAACGCGAGCATCTGCAGCGTGACGGTCATCGCTTTTGGAGCATCCGCAACGACATCCTCAACGCCTGGCTGATGTCGGTCGCACTATTTGGCGGACTGGCGATCGTCTTCGGGCCGGTCGTGCTGCCCTATCTGTTGATCCAGGCGCTGATCGGCTTCTCGCTGCTTGAGGTCGTCAACTACCTCGAGCACTACGGCCTGTTGCGCCAGACGCGCGAGGACGGCCGCTATGAGCGCACCCAGCCTGAGCACAGCTGGAACAGCAACAACGTTGCCTCCAACGTATTGCTCTACCACTTGCAGCGCCACTCCGATCATCACGCCAATCCGCTGCGTCGCTACCAATCGCTGCGCCACTTCGAGGAGGCGCCGCAGCTGCCCACGGGCTATGCCGGCATGATCGTCGCTGCCGCGATCCCGCCGCTGTGGCGGCGGATCATGGACCGGCGCCTGATCGAGCACTACGAGGGCGACTTCTCGCAGATGAACATTCATCCGCGCACACGCAGGCGGGTGCTGGCACGCTACGGGGCGTCCGCGGCGAGCTCCTGGTGAAGGCAGCGTTACACGTGCAGGGACACGCCACCGCTGGGGCAGTCCCCCGCACCGCTGGGGCAGATCCCCGCGCATGTGCGTCGCGCGCGTCAGGCCACGGCGCAGCTCGCTCCGCATCGCGGCGGTGCGCTTGGCGGCACAATGGTGGCTGTGCCCGCGGAACAGGCCCCAGCTAAGCCTTACCGCGTCGCCGCGCGCGAGCTGCTGCGAGACACGCTGCTTGACGCCGCGCGGGAATTGTTGGGAGACAGGCCGTGGGCGCAGATCTCGATGGCCGAGGTTGCCCGCGCAGCAGGCGTCAGTCGCCAGACGCTCTACAAGGAGTTCGGCTCGCGCGACGAGTTTGCTCAAGCGTTCGTGATCCGCGAGGGCGCGCGTTTCCTCGATGCGGTCGAGCAGGCGATCGAGCTGCATCTGGACGATCCGCGTGCGGCGGTGGAGGCCGGTCTCGAGGTCTTCCTGAGTGCGGCCGCTGAGGACCCGTTGGTGGCGCTACTGCTCGCAGACGACGGCACCGGCGGCATGCTGCCGCTGATCACCACGCAGAGCCGCCCGGTGCTGCTGTGGGCATCGGCGCGCCTGGGCGAGGCGATGCGCGCCGGTTGGCCGCACGCGAGCGATGAGGACGTCGAGCTGCTTGCTGACTCGTTTGTGCGGCTCGCGATCAGCTACGTAACGATGCCGCGCGACTCGCCGATGCAGACAGCCGCTGCGGCCGCAGCCCTGCTCGCTCCTTATCTCGAGCGGGCGATGGCTAGCGCCTGAGCGCGACACCGCTACCCCTTGATCGTGTGAGATGTTCCGAGTAGGGCGCCTTCGGCGCTGAGCGCCTGTACCGCCACGTACGCGGGTTTGCCAGGGGTGGAGATCGATGTCTCAAAGCCACTCCTGGGCGCGCTGGCAGCGACCGTCAGCTTGCTGGCGCTGCTGCCGGCTAGCACTTGCCAGCTGGCGATCTGGGTGGCGCCGTTCCAGCTGGCGTAGATGCTCGTCGTGCCACCGCTGCCAGCCGCGGCGGCGATCGACGGCGCGCCTGTCGGGTAGCCGGTCCACGGGAAGCGATAGGCGCGATAGGACTCGGCGCCTTTGGGCATGTGCGCGTCGAACACGAGCGTCCCGGCTGAGGTGTATTCCGAGAAGTACGGTTCTGCTCCCCAGCCGATGAACATGTTGCCTCCTTCAAGCGCCTGCACGCTGCCTTGGCTGCCCGCCGCGAGCGGCGTGGGATGCTCGAACTCGCCCACGAGCGTGTCGGTCTTGGCGTTCGGGTTGAGCGCCAGGATCACACCGCGCGACTGAGGATGGACCTTCGGCACACCGCCGTTGTCGAACACGCTGATCTCGCCGTTGGGTAGTTCCTGGGCGTCGTGCTGGTAGGCGGTGGCGGCGCCCGCGCCAAGCGTCAAGGTTGGGTGCTTGCCGCCGACCTGTGCGCTGACCTGCCCGGTGCTCGTGTTCAGCTCATAGAGCGCCGAGGTGTTGCGCGAGGAGATCAGCGTGGAGCCGTCGGAGCTGGGGTCGATCGAGTTGAGATGGAAGTAGTCGAACGGCCATTCCGTGGTGGAGCCGGTCGGGCTCGCATAGGACTGGGAGAGAGCGACGTGGTCCAGCGGATGCCACTCGCGCCTGACGAGGTGTGTCTTCAGATCGATTTCCTGGAAGAGGCTGTCGGTCACGGCGGCGTTGCTTGGGCCGCCGACGCTCGAGAGGTTGCAGCGGATCGGGTCGAACGAGGTCAACAGCGCCGTGTCCTGGGCGGTGATGCGAAATTCGTGCAGGTCGGCCGGCAGCCCGTTGCCGGCACGGAATTTCGTGATCACCTGGTAGTTGCCGTTGGCGATCACCTCTTCGCCTTGGCCGAAGCCTTGTGGCGGGATGTAGCCCTGCCACCAGGTGAGCACCTGTTTGCCTTCATAGGTTTGCACCTGCAGGTTGGTCGCCTCGGTGCCCGGCGGCAGCGGGTCGAACCACACGAGGTTGCCGGCGCCGTCGTAGATCGCCGGTCCGTCCTGGCCGGCGCCGGAGTATGGGGCGGTGAAGATGTCGCCGGGTTGCTGCCCTGCCGCGGAGGCGGTGACGGTCATCACCGGGACCTGCAGTTCGGGGCGCGAATGGAACACGTTCAGTTCGCCGGTCTTGGCGGCCGGGTTGGGGCTCGACGCCGGGTGTCCGAGCGGGTCGGGCACAGAAGTGGTGAAGTGGAACTGGAAGGGATAGCGCTTGCCTGCGCTTGCGAGCTTGCCGTGCACGGTCACGAGCTCGCCGGCGTCGAAGCCCTTGGCGGGCACGAAGCTAGCGCCGTCGCCCTGTGAGTAGGCCTCCAGGCGTCCCGGAGTGCTTGCCGCTGCGCGAGCCGCTGACCGAGACCGCTGAGAGGTCGCTCACCGGGTATCCGAGCAGGCTGACCTGGGTGTCGTCGGAGGCGTCGAGCGAGTCCGGCAGCGGCGAGACCGCCAGATTGCGTGCCCGGCAGGAGGTCTGAGCGGTTCAGCTGCGAGGGCACGCACTGGGGCGCCGCCGGGCCTTTATAGGCGGCGTTCTCGGCGGCGATCCGCTTCGCCCCGAAGGCGAGCGCCGCGACCGAGCCGGTGGCGATCGCGACTCCGAGCAGCACGAGCGCCCTGCCCAGCAGGTGCGTTTTGATCGTCTTTTGGGCGAACGGGCGGCGCGGCATGCGATTTGCGGTCCTGCTCTCTCCGGAATGCTGGATCGGCTCTCTCCTGACTTCTACGACCCTAACGCGGCAAACCCTGGCCGAACCTAAGAAGTTGCGAGGAAAGTGCGTAAGAACTTATGAAGTCGAACGGTCGGAACGGGGTCTCGGGAACTGGTCTGTGGGAAGGGCTGTAAGGAGTCCTTGCCGGAGGGGTGTTCTCGCGGTGAGGGTCGCGAAATATGGGGTTCCGGGAAAGGGGGGGTGTTCTTGGGGAGAGGGTTTGCGAAACATGGGTTCCCAGGAAGGGGGGTGTTCTCGGGAAGTAGGTTTAGGGCGGAACGGACTCAGAACACCGGCGACTCGGTGTAGCGGCCGAAGACCTGCTGCAGCGACTCGATGATCTCGCCCTCGCTGGCGCCGGCGCGGGCGCACTCGATCAGCGGATCCATCAGGTTGGCCTCGCCCGCCGCCGCGCTGCGCAGCTCAGCGAGCGTGCGCTCCACCTCGGCGCCGCTGCGCCGCGCGCGTGCGGACTGCAGGCGCTCGATCTGCTTGCGCTCCAGCGCCGGGTCGATGCGCAGGATCTCGGGCTCGCCCTCGTCGCCCTCGCAGAAGCGGTTGACGCCCACCACGACGCGCTCGCCGGCGTCGATGTCCTGCTGCAGCGTGAACGCCGCGTCGGCGATCTCGCGCTGTGGGTAGTTGCGCTTGACCGCCTCGACCATCCCGCCGAGCTCGTCGATCTTGGAGAAGTACTCGTAGCAGCGCGCCTCCATCTCGTCGGTCAGCGCCTCGACGAAGTAGGAGCCACCCAGCGGGTCTGCCGTGTTGGCCACGCCGGACTCATGCGCGATCACCTGCTGGGTGCGCAGCGCGATGCGCACGGCCTCCTCGGTCGGCAGCGCCAAGGCCTCGTCATAGGAGTTTGTGTGCAGCGACTGCGTCCCGCCGAGCACGCCCGCCAGCGCCTCGATCGTGGTGCGCACGATGTTGTTGAGCGGCTGTTGGGCGGTCAGCGACACGCCGGCCGTCTGCGTGTGGAAGCGCATCAGCCACGAGCGTTCGCTCTTGGCGCCGAAGCGTCTCGCGCAGCTCGCGCGCCCAGATGCGCCGTGCGGCACGATACTTGGCGATCTCCTCGAAGAAGTCGATCTGGGCGTTGAAGAAGAACGACAGGCGCGGGGCGAAGTCGTCGACGTCGAGACCTCGCTCGATCGCCTGCTCGACGTAGGTGAGCCCGTCCTTAAGGGTGAAGGCGAGCTCCTGCTGGGCGGTGGAGCCGGCCTCGCGGATGTGGTAGCCGGAGATCGATATTGGGTGCCAGCGTGGCATGTGGCGCGTGCACCACTCGATCATGTCGCCGCACAGGCGCATCGCTGGGTCGATCGGAAAGCACCACTCCTTCTGGGCGATGTACTCCTTGAGGATGTCCGCCTGGATCGTGCCGGAGAGCAGCTCGGGCGCGACTGCCCCGCCCGCTCCGTCGCCGTCCTGCTCGGCGGCCACGACGAAGTAGGCGAGCATGATCGCCGCTGGGGCGTTGATCGTCATCGAGACCGACACCTCGCCCACGTCGATGCCGGCGAACAGCGTGCGCATGTCCTCGGCCGTGTCGACCGCTACGCCCTCGCGGCCAACCTCGCCGAAGGAGCGGCTGTCGTCGGAGTCGTGGCCCATGAGAGAGGGCATGTCGAATGCGGTCGACAGGCCCGTCTGGCCGTGGGCGAGCAGGTAGTGGAAGCGCTCGTTGGTCTCCTCGCTGGTGCCGAAGCCGGCGAACTGGCGCATCGTCCACAGGCGACCCCGGTACATCGACTCGTAGATGCCGCGCGTGAACGGGTAGGAGCCCGGCTTGCCGATCGGGTCACGCGCGGGATCGCCGATGCTCTCCGGCAGGTCAGCGGGCGTGTAAAGCTCGCGGACCGCCTCGCCCGATAGCGTGCGGGCCTCTTGACCCGCGACATGCGTCTGAGAGGATCCCGTCACGTGAATGGAAGATACCGCCTCATGGGGAGGGCCCCACGGCGTCCGTCGCGCTGGAGAGACTTGATTTTCGGCTGCTCGCCCGCGTGTTCGCGCGGCCTTTTAACAAGCAAGGCGTGGTACCACGCCTTGCCTGCGCGCACGGGGCACACCGTTTTGAACACCATCCGCCTGTACTCAGCGCAGATCGTCTTGGCGATGCTGGCTCTGGCCGTCGCCGCGACGATCTCGGCGTGCGGCTCTTCAAGCACGAAAGGCACCGCGAGCGTCTCCGTTCACGTCGTGCCCGCGCCGCTTGAGCATCCCACGCAGGCGACGCTGATCCTCGACTTCACGCCCAATGCCGTCCATGCTGGCATCTACCGGGGGCTGGTCGCCGGCTATTACAAGCGCGAGAACATCGACCTGCGCGTGGTCGAACCGACCTCGACACAGGAAACGCTGAAGCTGATCGACGCCGGTAAGGCGCAGTTTGGGCTCGCCGACGGCAGCGACGTGGCCTCGCTGATCGCGAATGGCGGCGACGCGCAAGCGGTAATGGCACTTGTGCAGCAGCCGCTCGGCGGGCTGATCGCGCTGGCCTCCGAGCACCTGCGCTCGCCTGCTGGGCTTGCCGGTAGGACGGTTGGGATCACCGGGGTGCCCTCGGATCTGGCGGTGCTCGACACCGAGCTGCGTGCCTCCGGCGTGAGCCCTAGTCGTGTGCACGTCATCACGGTCGGCTTCAACGGGCCTCAAGCCCTGCTGGCTGGGCGGATATCGGCCTTCACCGGCTTCATCCCCGACGAAGGCGTGACGCTTGGCGCAAGTGGGCATCCGGTGAGCGCGTTCGGCCTGGCTCAGTACGGCGGGCCCTCCTACCCTGGCCTGGTCGCGTTCACGACGCGCCACGTGATCGCCTCCGATCCACAGCTCGTGCGTGACTTCGTGGCGGCGACTGTGCACGGCTACGAAGACACGCTTGCCGACCCGTCTCGCAGCCTCGCGGAGCTGGAGACGGCCAACCCAACGCTTCCGCACGCTCTGACAGCGGCGTCGCTGAAGGTGTATCTGCCGCTGTTTGCCGCGGGGCACACCGTCCCCTTTGGGACCTTGCAGCCGGCAAATGTGGCAGCGATGTCGAGGTGGATGCTGGGTGCTGGGCTGATCCACGCGCCTATCGCCCCGGCACGCTACGGCACGAACGCTTTTCTGCCTTAGAACGTTTTCCAATGGGCTGTACGGCGGGATGTTCGTGGACCATGAGCGCCGGAGTTGTGCAGCTAGCGCCGGAGTTGTGCAGCTCATTTGCTTGATCCCGTTAACACCCCCTTTGTACGAAGGCTTGGGCAAAGGTTTGGTACCAAACCTTGGGCCAAAGGTTTGGTACCAAAATAAACTCCCCGATCCCAAGCTAACAGGGGGCAAGACGTGCAGGGCATTTGAGGACGTTCTTAGACAGACCGGCGCGGAGCGGTTGGGAGGTTCGCGGCTGCTACCGTCATTTGACAGCTACGAGACGGTGCGTATCAGATGCGGGTGTTGGTGACAGGCGTTGGTGGCCTGATCGGATCGAATGTTGCCGCTGCGGCGGCTCAGCAGAGTTGGGAGGCGATCGGCTGCTATCGCGGACATGGCGCCCAGCTTGAGGGGACACAGGCGATCGCGGTCGATCTCGCCGATCGCAACCAGTGCGTTGCCGCTGCCATGGAGTTCGATCCCGACGTGATCGTGCACGCCGCCGGCGGGGTTGCACTCAGTCACTTCGAGCTCGAGCCGCGGCTTGCCGAGCTCGATTACCTTGCCACCGAGCATACGATCGCCGCGGCCCGAGCCGTGCGCGCTCGCTACGTGCTTGTGTCTTGCGACTGGGTCTACAGCGGCTATCGACCCGCGGGCTCTCGCTTTGCCGAGAGCGATGCTCCTGCTCCCGTCAACGCTTACGGACGCTCCAAGCTTGCCTGCGAGCAGGCTGCCATGCGCGCGAACCTGCCCTGGCTGATTCTGCGGCCCGCGGACGTGTACGGCGTGAACCTGTCGCGTCCGGCGCGCAAAGGCTCTCGGCAGCAAGACCAGTGGGAGCGGGGCATGGAGGAGCAGGGCATGGAAGGGCGGGGCATGGAGGAGCGGGGCATGGAAGGGCGGGGCGCGGAAGGGCTGGGCATGGAAGAGCTGGGCATGGAAGAGCTGGGCATGGAAGGGCGGGGCGCGGAGAGGCAAGGCACGGGGCAGCTGAGCGTTTGGGAGCGCTCGGGGCTGGCGTTGAGGCTGGCTAAGCGCCTGTGCGAAGGCACTGAGGTGGCGGCGCCGCACGGGCTTTGGCGTTCCTCCACATACGCTTGGGACTTTGCGCAGCGCACCTGTGAGCTGATCGCGCAGGGGTGTGAAGGCGTTTACAACATGGGTGGGGCTGTGCCGTTGGGACGCCTCGAGTGGCTGGTGTTGCTGGCGGGCGCGTTTGACTGCGAGCGCGAGCTTGTGAAAGAAGGCACGCTCGAGGACTTTCTTCAGGCTTGCGGTGAGGATCCAGGCCTCGAGCTACCGTCGAACACGGCCCTCTCCGAGGAGAAGGCGAGTGCCGCTATCGGCTCGCTCAGCGTGGCTCCTGAGCGCGGCTTGCAGCTGATGCGCGAGCAGTTGCACCGCATGCTCAAGCCAGTTCGTGGGCTGGCGCGCTAGTCTGCGCCACTGCCAGTCACACAATCGAAAGGGAGCACTCCATGAACAAGAGCCAGCTTGTCGAGGCGATCGCCACCGACAGCGGTCTCTCCAAGGCGGATGCTGGGCGCGCGGTCGAGTCGTTCTTGACCACAGTCGGCAAGACGCTGAAGAAAGGCGACGAGGTCGTTATCACAGGCTTCGGCAAGTTCTCCGTGGTCAAGCGCGCAGCCCGTCAGGGCGTCAACCCGCGCACGGGCGAGAAGGTAAAGATCAAGGCGTCCAAGGCCCCGAAGTTCACACCCGGAGCAAGCCTGAAGCAGACGGTGCACCCGAAGAAGTAAAACGATCCCGACATGGCGCTCGTTGGGGAGCTGGAGCTTGCAAGCTTCGACTACACCGACCCCGAGCTGAAGGGGGAGCGCTTTCACGCGGCCATGAACGAGCTGGCAGCCGAGGGGTGGCTGGCGGCTGGGCCGTACGGGTACGTGGTGCTCGACCGCGAGGCGGGCGAGTTCTTCCTACGGACACGCTCGGCGATCTTCCCGGGTATGAAGATCGCCGAGCTGTTCGACGTCAAAGACGGACCGCTTTGGGAGGAGATGAAGCGCAACGTCCTGCACGTCAACGGCGCCGATCACACGCGCTTGCGCAGCCTTGTGAATCCCGCGTTGACGGCGCGTGCCGTGGAGCGTTGGCGTCCTGCGATGCGCGGTTTTTTGGAGGAGTTGTTCGTTCCCGTAGTTGACGTCGGCTCGTGTGAGTTCGTTGGCGCGTTTGCCAAGCCCTATCCCTCGCAGACGATCGCCACCGTGATGGGGGCGCCCCTATCCGACGCTCCGCGTCTGCATCACTGGTCGAACTGGATCCAACGCCAGTTCGACGCTGCCTCGATGATGAACGAGCGCGCTGGGATCGAGCAGGCGGTGGAGGAGTTCTATGAGTACGCGCGCGCTCTGCTGGCTGCTCGTCGTGAGGACCCGGGCGACGATTTGATCTCGACGCTGCTGGCGGCCACCTATCGTCCTTCCGCCGAGGAGACGCTCGATGGTCTCGACGGGTCCTCGACCGGGGGGCACGGAGGCGGTCGGCTCGCTGAGAAGCTCAGCGAGGAGGAGTGCGTCAACCTTGTGCTGAACGTCTTGATAGGCGGCGTGGATACGACCCAGAGCCAGCTTGCTCATGCCGTTCGTCTTTTGGCCGAACATCCCTCGCAGTGGGATGCGCTCGTCGCAGATCCCTCGCTTGCCGGGGCTGCGGTCGAGGAGGCTTTGCGCTACGAGCCGATCACTCCCTTCACGGCGCGCATCACCGTCGAGGAGCTGACCTACCGCGACGTTACTTTTCCGAAGGACACGATCGTGATGGTCTGCGCGTTCAGCGGCAACCGCGACGGTGTCGGGCCGGAGCCGGACAGCTTCGACATAACCGCTGAGCGGCCCAAGGCTCGGGCGCTTACCTTTGGCGCCGGCGTGCACTACTGCCTTGGCGCCAACCTCGCTCGCTTGGAGCTGGAAGAGGGGCTTGGCTTCCTTGCGCGCAAGATGCCTCGGCTGGCGCTCGACGGGGAGCCTGTGTTCGAGAGCATCCTCGGCATCTACGGCCTGGCCGAGCTGCCGATCCGCTTCGGGTAGGGCTCGGCAAGGCAGATACGCCCTGCTCCGCAAGGTGGCGTCGCGTAAGCCGCCTGCCTGGCTAAAGACGGTCTAACCGAATCGACCCGAACATTTGTCGATTTGGATGGGCCGAAAGCTACGGGTCACTCACACGACGGGCCGATAAAGACGCGCCGGTAGTCAATTGACAAGGGGGTCGGAAGGCGCCGTCCAGCGACATGCAGCTACGCGGCGGCATGACTAGCCGCGCTTTCGATCCCTAAGGAAAGGAATCTGAGGATGTTTTGGATGAGGAGCAGTAGGACGGGGGCGCGGTCTTCGGCAAGGATGGTGGCGAAGGCGGCCGGGACGGGGGTGTTGGCTGGGCTTTGCGTGCTGGCGCTCGGTGCCAGCGCTCGGGCTGGGGACTTCCACGTGTACAGCTGTCGGATGCCAAATGGCGAAGTCGCGCCTACGGATGGGTGGAGTGGGACGACATCAGGCTCGGGTGTCTTGGCCGAAGACAAGTGCGCCACAGGAGGAGGGCTTCTCGCGGGGCTCAGCGATGGCGAGACACACGAAGTGGAAGCTGATCGCAGCAGCTGGATATTTTCGGCTCCGACAGGCGCCAATATTGTGTCAGCCAAGCTTTGGCGTGCCGGTGACGCCGACGGGGGCTGGGGAACAAATGCGACGTATGAGTTCTGGCTTGCTGGGCCCGAAAATGAGGACGCCGAAGCCGACGCAATAGACCAGTGTGTTGCAGAGTTCGGTTGCCCGACGGGTGCTGGAAACACAAGCACTGCTACATCCTCATCGAATCTGGTTTCTGTGCCCTCCGAGAACCTCGGCACCCACCTATACGTGAACGTCTCATGTGGTGGTAGCGCGAAATTTTAAGTGCCCGAGCGGCAAAGGCGACGCCAACGGCTACGCCGCCGTCGTCTACCTCTACGCGGCTGACTTCACGCTCGAACAGACGTCTCAACCCAGGGTCAGCGAAGTCGAAGGCGAACTGGCGACGGCCACAACGTTGTCTGGCACCGACGACCTCTCATTCCACGCCGAAGACGAAGGTTCGGGCGTGTACAGGGCGGTCTTCGCGGTCGATGGCAAGGAAGTGGCCAGTACGGTGCTGTCCAGCAACGCGGGCCACTGCCAGAACGTGGGGCAAACGACAGACGCCCTGCCGGCGTTCCTATACCTGCGCCCGTGCCCGGCGACCTTGCGGGCAGACGTCCCGTTCGACACGACGACTCTCACCGACGGCAGCCATCACCTGGTCGTCTCGGTGACCAACGCGGCGGGAAACGCGACGGTCGCCTTGGATCGCAACGTCACGGTCAAAAACGACACTAAAGGAGCGGAAATCCCGATCGACCTTACGCCCGAAGGCCAGTTGCCGCAGAGCACCGAACAGCACGCCCAACCCATCCAAACACAACCTCAAGTGACGGCCACAGCCGTGGCCCCGACGGTACAGCCGCAGAACAACGGCAAGAACGCCACCGAGCAGGCAGCGCTGCAGGTGCGCTGGAGCGCGACGACGAAGGCGCTCTTGGCGGGAAGCTACGGTCGCGCGCAGAGTGTCTCGGGACGGTTGAGGACCTCGACGGGCGCAGCGATCGGGGGCGCCGTCGTCCAGGTGTTCGACACGCCGGCATACGAGCGGGCCCCGACCCGCGCGTTGGGTACAGCAAGGACCAGGACGAACGGCAGTTTCAGCTTCCGCGTGCCGGCAAGCACGCCGTCAGCAAGGCTCACGTTCGCCTACAGCGCACAGCTGGGCGCGCCAGCTCCAAGCGTCACGGGCTCGCTGCAGCTGATGGTCCCGGCCAGTCTCAGCTTGAAAATAGCCCCGCGCACGACGCAGGAGGGCGGCAGGATCGGCTTCAGCGGCAAGCTAAGAGGCGCCCCGCTGCCGCCGGGAGGCAAGCAGCTGGTGCTGGAGGCACGCACGCTCTCGGGCCGGTGGCGTCAGTTCCAAACGCTCTCAACTGGCCTCCAAGGCAGCTACCGAGCGACCTACCGCTTCCGCCTGGCGGGCCCGATCGACTACAAGTTCCGTGTCGTCAGCCAGCAGGAGGCCGATTTCCCGTATGGGGAGGGAGCGTCGAATGTGGTGCTGGTACACGAGCGGTAGGCGGTCTGTTTGTCCCCAGGCTCGTGTCTCTTCCGCGTTGGGCGCGTCCCGGCGAAGGCTCTGCGCAGCACGCCGAGTCGATGTCATAAAAGCGCGACTGGCATCCAAGCTGACTCTAAGCCGGTCCAGTTGCGAGGGCGAGATGCTTCCTCGACGTGTACTCTTTCGCGACCCTGCTGGGCCGAAGTTTGGCCTGGGGACTAATCGCAAGGCGCCTCTCGAGCCGCGAGGAAGGACCGAGTGACAAAAGCCAAACCCGCTCCACGCACAAGCCTCACCACGCGCACCACGTGTCGCATCTGCGCCAGCAAGCACCTGACCCCGGTGCTGTCACTCGGCGAGCAACGTATCGCGGGCGCTTTCGCGGATCCGGGCGGCGCTCAGCCAGTCGAGCGCCCGATCCCGCTCGAGCTGGTCCGCTGCGACATGACACAAGATCAGGAGGCCTGCGGCCTGATCCAGACCAAGCACACCGTCCCGGGCTCGATCCTCTACAGCTCCTACTGGTATCGCAGCGGCGTCAACCGCACGATGACCGACAACCTCCACGGGATCGCCAGAGGCGTCGAAGCGATCGTGCCGCTGGAGTCCGGCGACCTCGTCGTCGACATCGGCTGTAACGACGGCACGCTGCTCGACGGCTATCAGACACCGGGTTTGCGTCACCTCGGTTTCGACCCTTCCGACGTCGCACGCTACGCGATCGCCAAGGGCTACGACGTCGTCAACGACTTCTTCTCCGGAGAGGCGCTAGCGCGACGCCGCCCAGACCAAAAGGCCAAGGCGATCACGAGCATCGCGATGTTCTACGACCTCGAGTACCCGCGCACGTTCGTCGCCGACATCGCCGCCTCGCTGGCAGAGCGCGGCATCTGGGTGATGGAGCTGCACTATCTGCCGATGATGCTCGAAGCAAACGCTTTCGATGCGATCGTGCACGAGCACCTCGAGTACTACTCGCTCGCCGTCATCGAGCGCTTGGTCGGCGAGGAGGGCCTCGAAGTCGTCTCGGCCGAGACCAACGACATGAACGGCGGCTCGATCCGCCTGTTCATCGGACACGCAGGCCAGCACACACGCACCCCTGAGCAACTGGAGGCGCTCACCGCGCTGCGCGTCAAAGAGTTCGAGCTTGCCTTGGACGCGCCCGAGCCCTACGAGGCATTCCGGCTCGGTTCCGAGCGAGTCCGCGACGAGCTGCTGGCGTTGTGTCAAAAGCTGCATGGTGAAGGCAAGAAGATCCACGTCTACGGCGCCTCGACGAAGGGCAACACGATCCTCCAGTACGCCGGCATTGACAGCGCCCTGATCGAGGCCGCGGCTGATCGCAACCCCGACAAGTGGGGCTCGGAGACGATCGCCACGCACATCCCGATCGTCAGCGAGGAGGATTCACGCGCGATGAACCCGGACTACTACCTGGCGTTGCCTTGGCACTTTCTCGACGAGTTCCTCGAGCGCGAGCAGGCGTTCCTCGAGGCGGGTGGGAAGTTCATCGTGCCGCTGCCGGAGGTCCGGATAGTGGCCGCTACCTGATCGAGGTGGCGAACGATCGCGCCACGCGGTTGGTGGCCTGGGCGGCCCGGAAGGCCGGCTCGGGTGTGTATCGGTAGGTAAGGCGACAGAGCAGGTTCCGCGATGTCCGATCGCTATAGACCTTAGCTGCCAGGCGATCTACGACAGGCAGGTCCTCGGGACGTTCGCGCTTGCTACTGAACTTCAGCCCGAGCATCAGCCAGGGGGGAAACTCGTTCCTCACCGCGCGGCGGACGTGGCGCGCCTCCAGGCTCCCATCCGGGAAGCAGCTACGGGCCAGCCGGTCGTATCCGTCGATCGCGATCGCGTAGCGGTGGACGAGCCCTTGATCCATGAACGAGTCGTTGTCGATGCGCTTGAGCACATAGGACGCTGGTAGGTAGTGCAGCCGCAGTCCGCCGGGAATCATCTGAAAGAGACGTGCGACATGCGCCCACAGGCTGCCGACAAATTCCTCGTCCAGACCGACCGCATCCCAGCGGGACTTCTTGAACGTCAGCGAGCCGAGAAAGCTAAAGAACGCCGGCGTCGTATGCGCAGCCCGAAAGTAGTCAATGCGCTCGCGCGAGCGACCCAGATCGAACTGCGACTCGGTCTTGATCCGCGAGACGCGGTGATCGCCCAAGGCTTGCATGTCAAAGGCGCAAAGCGTGAGACCACTGAGGTAGACGTCACAGTCGCTGTCCAGGTTCTTCAACATCTGCCCGATCGCACCGGGCTTCATCACATCGTCAGCGCCGAACAGCCAGCAATACTCGCCGCGGGCCATGTCGACAGTTCGGGGTATGTCGCGATCGATGCCGCCACGCTCGTCGCGTCGCTTGTAGCGCAAGCTGGGATAGCGCTGTTGAAAGGATTCGACGATGGCGGTCGTGTCGTCGCTGGAGCCGCCGTCGAGCACGACGACCTCGACACCGTCCTCCACCTGCGGAAGGATGCTCTCCAGCGTCTCACCGATGAAGGCGCCAAAGTTGTAGGTAGGAATGCAGATGGACAGTCGCATCGCCGCGCGAGCCTACTTTCGCCGGGCCGAGGGCCGCGGGATTTGCGCGGCCGAGGAGCGCAGCAGGTCAAACACGTCCCTTAAGCGTCGCTTCGCCCCCGTCGGAAGGTAGCGTCCAACTCGCGTCGCCACGCGGTTAATGACGTGCTTACGTCTACGCCCCCATCGTTGCCGCGTCTTTGCCCGCTCGAATCGCCTGATCTCATCCGGCTGAACGAGCTCAACATCGGACTCGTGGGCGTACCACTCGTTGACGCCGGTACGACGGAAATGCACATACCCGCGGTCGGACATGTATTTCGCCACGCGCCGATTGCCACCGATCGAGTTGTCCTCGACGATCACGATTCGCGGCTTGTGCGTCGCGAGCGTAAATCCTTCGAGCACCGCTATCTCATGCCCCTCGACGTCGATCGTGATGAACTGGATTTCGGGAAAGCCGGCTTCGGCGAGCAGCATGTCAAGCGTGGCCGTGCGGACCGATATCTCCTTGACTGCGCCGCCGACTCGCTCGATCCAAGCGCGGTGAGCGGGAGTGAGATCGAGCGTTGACATCTCCTCGACGCCTTCGGCGACGCTGAAGATCGCCTCGCCCTCGCGATTGCTCACCGCGCAGTTGACCACGGTGCAGGTGCGGTTCCTGCGGATCTCCTCGACCGACTCCGGGATCGGCTCGACCAAGAGGCAGTGCCATCCACGCTGCTCGAACAAATAAGTAGCGCTCCCGGTACGTCCATCGTCTGCGCCGATCTCGACGCAGTACCCATCGGTGCGGTCGCCGAAGATCTCCTCCAGGATGCGATCCTCTCCAAACTGACCGTATGACTGTGGCTCGGAACACGCCACGGAGTTCAGCGCAAACCTCTTTCAGCAACGAGAGCGACGGATGGACCGTTCAGGCCGAGCGGCTCGTCAAAAGCGACCTCTAGCACTCGCCAGCCGAGATGATCGAGGGCTCGGAACAGGTCGTCGCGATGCATCCAGTTGCTGTGTGGCGCGACGCCACCGGAGAACGTCGGCAGCCGCCAGTCAAGCGCGTAGGTATGCGGATATACCCGATAGTCGAAGCCGTCGTAGGTTTTCTTGACTTCATTGCCCAGCCGTCCCGCCAGTTGCCTGTTCTGTAGCGCCTCGTCGGAATAGACGTGTGTCCACATGATCAGACGCGACGCCCGCTGAGAAATGAGATCGAGCAGGCGCATGGGATCAGTCATGTGGTAGAGGATCCCGCAAGCGATGCAGACATCAAAGGGCTCGGTTTCCGTCGCGAGATACTCGTTGACATTGCCACACAGGAACGAGCAGCGGTCTAGATCGAACAGCTCCTTCGTGACCAGACACTTCAGAAACGCGATTCGGTTTGCCTCGACTCCGACAACGCGCGCTGCGTCGGCTTGCTGGGCCATGTAGCTAAATCCGCCCTCGAACGATCCGAGGTCGAGGACCCGCATTCCCGTCACGCCACCAAGTTGCTTGAACCCCCAGCGAATCCGAGGATCATCGAACTGCTCGGCCTGTCCGGCACGTACTCGCTCGTGTGGCGGTGGAAGCTTTGAGAACCATTCTTCGGACGCCGCATCGATCGCTGTTTGTGCACTGGGAGCGGTCGTGACGAACTTCTCGCTCTGAGAGCGCGAAAGCTCCTTTGTGTAGCTTCGAGCAAGTGCCAGGACACCATGAAGCCGATCAATCGCGGCGGTCACCATCTGCGGCGGAGTCTACATATCGCGATCCCGGTTCGTGGAGGCGCCCAAGGCCTCGGCAGGCGGTGCGGAAGAAAGACGGACTATAGACTCGGCGTGTGAAGGCGGTGATCCTGGCAGGAGGTTTTGGCTCGCGGCTCAGCGAGGAGACGGCCGTGCGCCCCAAGCCGATGGTCGAGATCGGCGGCAAGCCGATTCTGTGGCACATCATGAAGATCTACGCCGCCCACGGCATCGACGAGTTCGTCATCTGTCTCGGCTACAAGGGCTATCTGATCAAGGAGTTCTTCGCCAACTACTACCTCCACACGTGCGACGTCTCCTTCGACCTACAGAACGGTGATATGGAGGTCCACCGCTCGGCCACCGAGCCATGGCGAGTGACGCTGGTGGACACGGGCGAGCGCACAATGACCGGAGGACGCCTACGGCGCGTGCTCCCCTACCTGGGCGACGAGGACTTCTGCTTCACCTACGGCGACGGCGTAGCCGACATCGACGTCACCGCGCTGCTAGCGTTCCACCGCAGCCAGGGCACGCTTGCGACCGTCACGGCAGTCCAGCCCCCCGGCCGCTTCGGCGCGCTCGACGTAGAGGGCGAGCGGGTGCGCAGTTTCGAGGAGAAGCCGCGCGGCGACGGCAGTTGGACGAACGGTGGCTTCTTCGTGCTCTCCCAGCAAGTCGCACGCTACCTGCAGGACGACGCCACGGTATGGGAGGACCAGCCGATGGCCAAGCTGGCCAGCGACGGCCAGCTGGCCTGTTACCGCCATCGCGGCTTCTGGCAGGCGATGGACACGCTGCGCGAGCGCACTTTGCTGGAGGAGCTATGGGCCTCCGGCGAGCCCCCGTGGCGGGTATGGAAGTGACCCAGTGAGCACGAGCGACCCGACGAGCACGAGCGACCCGACGAGCACGAGTGGCGCAATAAGAGCCGACGTCGCGAGCCCCGAAACCGTAAGCGCCGACACCGGCGCAACCGAGTGGACAGCGGGCCGAGCCGAGCCTTCTTTCTGGCAGGGCCGGCGCGTGTTGTTGACGGGCCATACCGGCTTCAAGGGCGCCTGGCTGGCGCTGTGGCTACAAACGCTGGGGGCGGAGGTTTGCGGCTTCGCTAACGGTGTTCCCACCGAGCCTTCGCTGTACGAGCTGGCCGACGTGGGCGCCGGCATGCAGAGCATGCAGGGCGATATCCGCGACCCGGCCGCGATTGCCGACGCGCTCGCGGCCCACACCCCAGAGATCGTGATCCACATGGCCGCCCAATCGCTGGTGCGCCGCTCCTTCGTGGAGCCGCGCGAGACCTATGAGACGAACGTGATGGGCACCGTCAACCTGCTGGACGCGGTGCGCCGCCAGGACGTCGTACGGGTCGTGATCAACGTCACCTCCGATAAGTGCTACGACAACCGCGAGTGGGAGTGGGCATACCGCGAGTCCGAGCCGATGGGCGGCCACGACCCTTATTCCAACTCCAAGGGCTGCGCCGAGCTAGTGACCGATGCCTATCGCCGCTCGTTTTTCGGCGACCCCGACGGCACGCGCGTGGCCTCCGCGCGCGCGGGCAACGTGATCGGTGGCGGCGACTGGGCCGAGGACCGGCTCGTGCCGGACCTGATGCGCGCCGCGCTCAGCGGTGAGCCGCTGCGCGTGCGCAACCCCGGTGCGATCCGTCCCTGGCAGCACGTGCTCAACCCGCTGAGCGGCTATCTGCGGTTGGCGCAGGCTCTGTGGGAGAGCCCGGACTACGCGTCGGCATGGAACTTCGGCCCAGCCGATGAGGATGCCCGACCGGTCGCATGGATCGTCTCGCGCCTGTCTGAGCTGTGGGTGGGCGATTTGCACGTCAGCGAAGACCCAGGTCCCCACCCGCACGAGGCACGCTATCTCAAGCTCGACTCCTCGCGTGCCCGTGACCACCTCGGCTGGCGCCCGACGTGGGATCTGCTCGACGGTTTGGAGGCGGTCGTCGACTGGTACCTGGACCTGCGCGAAGGCGGCGACATGCGGGTGGTCACGTGCGAGCAGATCCGCGCGTTCGAATACCCTCCATCGACGTGATCGAGACCGCCTGTCGATTCTGCGGCGCCCCAGTCGAGGCGGTTTTCGCCGACCTCGGTATGTCACCGCTTGCCAACTCCTACCTGCCGCCAGAGCGCGCCAACGCGATGGAGCCGTTCTACCCTCTGCGCGCGCTGGTCTGCGGCAGGTGCTTCCTCGTTCAGCTAGAGGAGTTCGAGACGCCCGAGCACATCTTCTCCGACTACGCCTACTTCTCTTCCTACTCCTCCAGCTGGCTCGAGCACTCGAGGGTCTATTCCGAGCTGATGATCGAGCGCTTCGGCCTGGACGCTTCCAGCCACGTTGTCGAGATCGCCTCCAACGACGGCTACCTCTTGCAGTACTTCCAGGAGCGCCGCATCTCGGTGCTGGGAATCGAGCCCGCCGCCAACGTTGCGAAGGTGGCCCTGCAGAAGGGGATCCCCACGCTTGTCGAGTTCTTTGGGGAGGACACCGCCACGTCGCTCGCCGGTGAGTCCTCCGCCGACCTGCTGCTCGGCAACAACGTGCTCGCGCACGTCCCCGATCTCAACGACTTCGTGGCCGGCATGAAGATCCTGCTGAAGCGGGGTGGCGTCATCACGATGGAGTTCCCGCACCTGATGAGCCTGATGAACGACAACCAGTGGGACACGATCTACCACGAGCACTTCTCCTACTTCTCGTTTCTGACGGTCTCTCGTGTGTTCGAGGCGCACGGCTTGCGCCTGTTCGACGTGGAAGAGCTGCCCACCCACGGCGGCTCTCTACGCATCTACGGCTGCCACGCAGATGACGCCGAGAAGCCGGAAGCCGCCGCCGCCGCCGAGCTGCGCGAGCGCGAGCGCGAGGCCGGCTACGAGCAGATCGGCACATACCTGGACTACAACAGCCGCGTCGAGCAGGACAAGCGCCAGATCCTCAGCTTCCTGATCGAGCTCAAGCAACAGGGTTTGCGAATCGCCGGCTACGGCGCTCCGGCGAAGGGCAACACATTGCTCAACTACTGCGGCATCGGCTGCGATCTCATCGACTACACCTGTGACCTGAACCCGCACAAGCAGGGCCACTTCCTGCCGGGCAGCCACATCCCGATCCGCTCGCCGGGCGCTCTGCGCGAGGACAGACCAGACGTCGTGCTGATCCTGCCGTGGAACCTGAAGGACGAGATCGTCCAGCAACTCAGCTTCATCGGCGAGTGGGGCGGACGCTTCGCCGCGCGCACGCCGGAGCTGACGCTGCTCTCGTGAGTCGCCGTCCGGCTCCGAATCGCCGCCTGGCGGGTGGGAGAGAAGCATGATCTTCCACGAGACGCCCATTCCTGGGGTTTGGCTGATCGAGCCCGAGCGATTCGACGATGCGCGCGGCTGGTTCGCCCGCACGTTCGACCGCGAGGAGTTTTGGGCCCGCGGCCTGGATCACGAGGTGGTGCAGTGCAACTCCTCATACAACACCAAGCGCGACACGTTGCGAGGCATGCACTACCAAACAGAGCCACACGGCGAGTCAAAGCTCGTGCGCTGCGTGAACGGAGCCATCTTCGACGTCGCACTCGATCTGCGCAGCGACTCGCCTACTTATCTTGCCTGGCACGGCGTCGAGTTGAGCGCCGAGAACGGACACGCGCTCTACATCCCGGCGGGTCTTGCCCACGGTTTTCAAACGCTCCGCGACAACAGCGATGTGCTCTACCAGATGGGCCAGCCCTACGTGCCCGAGGCCGCCCGCGGAGTGCGCTTCGACGATCCGGCGTTCGCGATCGAGTGGCCTGAGGCGCGGGAGCGGATCGTGTCCGAGCGCGACGCCGCCTACGCGGACTTCGCGCCGTGAGGGTATTGCTCACTGGCGCGAGCGGCTTCATCGGGGGATATGTCCTCGAGGCACTGGTCCAACAGGGTCATGAGGTCTGCGCCGTAGCCCGTTCTCCAGGCCCTGCGCGGGAGGGCGTCACTTGGCATGGGCGTGACCTGCTGAGCCGCGGCGCTGCCGAGCGATTGGTGGAGGAAGCACAGGCGAGTCATCTGTTGCATCTGGCTTGGTACGTGCAACCGGGAAGCTTCTGGAGCGCAAGGGAGAACGAGGGTTGGATCGACGCGAGCTTGCGTCTGCTGCGCGCCTTTGGCGAGCACGGCGGGCGACGTGCGGTTATGGCCGGGACCTGTGCCGAGTATGCCTGGGGTGAGGAGCCGCTGTGCGAGCTTGACAGCCCGCACGGGCAGGCCACCGCGCTCGCGCCGGCGACTCTCTACGGAGCGTGCAAGCACGCTACGCACGTGGCCGCCGAGGCCGTCGCGCGACAGCTCGGCGTGTCGCTCGCCTGGGGACGCATCTTCTTCCTGTACGGACCCGGAGAAGACCGGACTCGACTGGTTCACAGCGTTGCCCGCTGCCTGCTCGTCGGTGAGCAGGTCCCCACCACAGACGGTCTGCAACTGCGCGACTTCATGCATGTGCGCGACGTGGCGTCTGCGTTCGTGGCGCTGCTGAGCGGAGATGTGCAAGGAGCGGTCAACATCGCCTCCGGGCAGGCGGTCGCCGTGGGCGAACTGGTGAGGCTGATCGCGCTCGAGACGGGCGGCCTCGAGCGCGTGCGCTTCGGAGAGCTCGAGCGGCGAGCCGGCGAGCCCGAGCAGATCGTCGCCGACGTGGAGCGTCTGCGCGACGCTGTCGGCTTCACCCCAAAGACGGGACTGCGAGAGGGTCTGGCCGAGACAGTCGCCTGGCTGCGCGAGGAGAGCTGATGGACAGTGCTGAGAGGGACGGCGCTGAGACGGACAGCGGTGAGAGCGATCTCCTGGAGAGCTCCGCCGCCGGTGGCGCAGCGGTGCGCGGCGGCACGCTGCGGGTAGCGGGATACATGGTGAGCGCGGTCGCCGGCGCGCTCTCGGCGGCGGTTCTGTTCAGGCACTTGCACACCGAGCTGACGGGCCTGTACGTGCTCGCCAGCTCGATCGTCGCGATCGTCGCGGGCGTCTCCGATCTCGGCATGACCACACTAGGCTTGCGCGAACTGGCGATCCGCGACGCCTCGGGACGCCATGCGCTGATGCGCACGCTGCTCGGCTTGAGGCTGTTCGTGACGGTGCTCGGCGTCGGCATCGCGGTGGCCTTCGCCGCTGTCGCCGGCTACAGCTCGGCGGTGGTCGCCGGCGTCGCGCTCGCCGGGATCGGCTTGCTGTTTCAGAACCTGCAGACGACGCTCTCAATCGACCTGATGCGCAACCTGCGCCTCGGCTGGGTGACGATCTTCGAAGTCGGCCGCCAGCTCGGCCTGGCGCTGCTCGTGATCGCGCTGGCCCTCAGCGGCGCGGGTCTCGTCGTGATCCTCGGCGCGTCGATCCCAGTCGCCCTAGCGGCCCTGGCGGCGACCGTGATCCTGCTGCATGGCCACACACCGCTTGTGCCCTCATTCGATCGCGCGCAGTGGATCGCGTTGCTGCGCGGGCTGCTCCCGCTCTCGATCGCCGTGGCGACGGGCACGCTGTACTTCCGGCTCTCGGTCGTGATCGTCTCGCTGCTGGCAAGCGCGCACGAACTCAGCTATTTCGGCGCGTCCTTTCGGGTTATCGAAGTTCTGACCCAGATCCCGCTGCTGATGGTGAGTGCCGCCTTTCCGATCTTCGCGCGCGCGGCGCACGGCGATCACACACGCTTTGCCTATGGCATCGAGCGCGTGTTCGAGGTGGCGGCGATCGTCGGCGTGTTGTTCGTGCTGCTGCTGGCGCTCGGCGCGCCGATCGTGGTCGCCATCGTGGGCGGGGCTGAATTCCACCCCACGATCGAGGTCCTGCGGATTCAGTCATTCGCGCTGTGCGGGACGTTTATCGGAGCGGTCTGGATCTACGCGCTGCTCAGCCTGCACAAGCAGCACACGCTGATGCTGATCAACCTCGGCGCGCTCGCGGTGGGCAGTGTTCTGGTGGCGACATTGACGGCGCTCGATGGACCCAACGGTGCCGCGATGGCCACGGCGACCATGGAGATCGGCCTGGCGATCGTCGGATTTCTGGTGTTGAGCCGCGGTCACGCTCACCTGCGCCCATCGCTGCGGCGGCTGCCGCGAATTCTGCTCGCAGGCCTCCTCGCCGCCGCGCCCGCGCTGATTCCCGGGATCCCCACGATCCTCTTGGTGGTTGTGGCGACGGCCATCTACGCCGGGATGTTGCTGCTGCTGGGAGCAATCCCCGAGGAGCTGATCCAGGGCCTGCGAGGTGCGGGTGCGGCGAGAGCCTGATCGGGCAGTGGAGCATTGAGCAAGACTTCCCAGAGATCGGTCGAACATTGAGTGCGGTTTCCCCAGGCAACTCAGAGATCGCGGTCGTCCATCTCGTATGGGCGCCGCTGGGCATCGATGCGCTCGAAGGGTTTCTCGACGCCTATAAACGTTTCGCGCCCGGAGTCGAGCATAGTCTGGTCGTGATCCTCAATGGCTTCGACGGCAAGGCCGATCCGCGAGCTGTCGCCGTGGAGCGCGCGCTCGACGGGTTTGCTCATCAGGCGATCATGCTGCCACGCCCGGTCATTGACCTCACGGCCTATCGCGAAGCCGCGTCTGAGATCGAGGCACAAGCGCTTTGCCTGCTGAACTCCTACAGTCGACCGCTAGTCTCCGGTTGGCTCGCGCTACTGGCCGGGGCGTTGTCGGATGCGAGCGTCGGGCTCGTGGGATGCAGCGGCTCGTATGAGAGCGCCTACAGTGCCGCGCCATTCTGGCTGCGCCGCCGGCGTGGACACGAATTCCCGCCATTTCCCAACCCGAGCCTACGCACGAACAGTTTCATGCTCAGGCGTGAGCTGATGCTGGAGCTCGACTGGCCGTTGCAACGGTCAAAGCTCGAAGCGCTGGCACTCGAGAGCGGCAAGCGCTCGATATCGCGCCAGGTATGGGAGCGAGGCCTCGACGTGCGTATAGTCGGCCGCGACGGCGTGGCCTATCCATCCGAGCGCTGGCGCGAGAGCGCTACTTTCCGCAGTGGCGACCAGCGCAATCTGCTGATCTCCGACAACCGCACGCTTCAATACGACCAGGCGGACGCGGCCTTCAAGGACACGCTCGAGCGGATGGCCTGGGGTCCCGTGTAGGTCCGTGCCTGGGGTCCTGTCAGGAGTGTCTTGCCTACAGGGATCCCCGTTTATAACCTCGAGGTTATAAGCCGCCCCCAGCTCGCCGCGCGAGCCACAGATAACGGTTCCACAGCCAGCGTCCACTGCGTCGCCGGCTGAGCGCGGCGAAGCTCGGCATCGTCATGTGCCAGATCAGCGAGCGCCAGCGGATGGCTGCCCAGGCGGCCGCACACGCAAGGCGAGCGCGCGCGAGCGGCCCGAGATCGCGGTAGACAGGAGCGCGCCAGCCGATATCGGCGATCAGCTGCGAAGCGATCACGAGGTGGGGTATGCGCGCTTGCCAGCCCGGCAGGCCAAGGGTCGCGCACAGCTTCGCGAAGTCCGCGCTCGTGCCGTCCAGCTCTCGGTTGATAGAAGTCCCGGTCAGGGTCGTTGCCTTGCCTTGCGCGGCGATCGCCGCCGCGAGCAGCCAGTCGTTGCCAAGCACGTTGCGCAGCGGCGCGGCGCGGCGCATCACAGCACGCGCCATCAGCCCGTAGAAGAGCCCGTTCTCGTCTACGTCGCGCACATAGGAGACCAAACGCGCGTGTGGAGAGTCCTGCTCGAGCCGCATCGCCACGCCGCCGCGGACCACGTCCCCGTCGCGCAGATAGCGCCCGATCCCGCAGGCAAGCACGAGGTCGGGCGCTCGACGCAGCTCGGCGAGGCAGGTTGCGACGTAGTCGGGATCGAGCCAGTCGTCGTCTGAGAGCAACATCACGTAGTCGCCGCGCAGCTCGTCGATGACCGTATTGAAGTTCGCGGTCAGGCCACGGTTGACGGGCGAGCGCAGATACCGCACTCGCGGCTCGCGCGCACAGAGCGCCCTACAGAAGGCCTCGGTGGCATCTTCGGAGGCGTTGTCGGAGATCACCACTTCGAGGTTGGCGTGGGTCTGGCCCAACACCGAGTCGACCGCGCGCTCGAGCTTCTCGGCGCGAGCATAGGTCGGGATGCCGATGCTCACCAGGGGATTGTCGGCAGGCGACGTCTCCGCGACTGGCGCGTCCGCGCGCGTGTCGGCGGCGCTCATCGGCCGGCCGCCGAGCCGAGGGCGCCGAGCACGGTCTCGGCGAACCCGCTCCAAGAGAACTCGCCGGCACGCGCACGCGCCCGGCTGCCAAGCTCGGCACGGTGCGGCTCGTCTTCCAGCACTTTGCGCAAGCCGGCGGCGATCGAGGCTGTGTCGCGCGGGTCGACGTAGTCGACCGCGCCGCCTCCCACCTCCGGCAGCGAGGAGAGATTCGACGTGAGCACGGCGGCGCCCGCCGCCATCGCCTCGAGTACCGGCAGGCCGAAGCCCTCGCCGAGCGAGGGATAGCAGAAGACCGCACAGCGACGGTAGAGCTCCGCCAGGGCCGAATCAGAAACATATCCGAGCATCGTGCAACGCTCGCCGAGCGCTCTCAGGGCGTGGAGCGTCTCGCCCGTTTCCCAGCCAAGCGCGCCCACGACGACGAGTGGGTGCTCACGCTGGAGCGGCTCTCCGAGAGCGCGGTAGGCATCGACCAGGCGCGGCAGGTTCTTGCGCGGCTCGAGCGTGCCGACTGCCAGCACAAAGCCCTCCGCGGGCAGGGTGGCTGCCTCGGCAGGGTCGAGCGCGCTCGTGAGAGCCGGCGTGACCCCGAGTGGGGCGACGACGACGCGGCCGTCTGCCGCGGGGAAGTGCTGCACAAGCGCGTTGGCCGTCGCCTGCGAGATCGCCAGCAGCGTCGCCGAGCGCCGCACGGCGGGGCCGAGCGTGACACGCTCGATTGCCGTTGAGCGCCTGTTCGGCCGCATCGACGGCTCGAACGTCGTCAGGTCGTAGACGATCGTGACAGTGGGAATGCGCAGGAAGAGGGTCGTCAGATAGGAGTTGGAGGAGAGGAACACGTCGCATTCGCGGTTGGCCGCGCGCGCGGTTCGCAGGTGCCACAGAGGATCGCGCGCCCCGATCAAGCGCCAGCGGAAGCGCGTGTCCAGCGACTGCTCCTGCCAGCGCGTGCGCGCATAGAGCAGGTAGCGGCTGCCGTCGTCCTCGCGTTGGGCGAGCGCGCCTAGCAGCTCGCGCACGACGCGTCCACGCCCGGCGGGCACCTCGCTCGCGGCGCGGGCATCGATGCCAATCGTAGGGGGGGGTCGTGTGCTCATGTTCACGAGAGGCTAGCTTCAAGCCCCAGCGGGGCGCACGTCGCTTGGAGCCACAGTTAAGTACTGTGAATGAGTGTGTCTATCGGATCTCTGCCAAGACGCATCAACCGCTTCTTGCGAAACACCGACGGGGTGCGCACTGAACGCCTGCGCTGGTACGCATTCCCGCTACTCGCCCGACTGACGCCGTTTGTCGGGGTCGAGCATGACGGCGTGCGCTACGTGGTCGGTACGCGCGGTGAGCGCGGCTTGGGCTACGGCACATTCGTAAGTGGCTCCTTTGAGAAAGAGACGTTGCGCCGGATGCTGGTCGCGCTCTTAGGTCACGGGATAACGACGCTTCGCGGCATGACGGCGCTCGAGGTGGGCGCCAATATCGGCACCGAGACCGTCTCGCTGCTCAGCCATCACGGCGTAGAGCGTGTCGTAGCGTTCGAGCCAGACGCCGAGAACGCACGCCTGCTACGGGCCAACCTGGCGCTCAATGGGCTTGACCGGCGCGCGGAGGTTCATGAGATCGCGCTGTCTGACGTCGACGCCACGCTGCTGCTCGAGCGCTCCGCCGATAACTGCGGGGACCATCGGATCCGTGTCCCCGAGACGCACGGCCCAGACCTCCTCAACGAGACAGGCCGCTCCACGATAGAGGTCCGCGCTCGTCGCATCGACTCGCTCGTGGAGAGCGGCGAGCTCGACCTCGAGGCCGTTGGACTCGTGTGGATGGATGCTCAAGGTCACGAGGGACATGTGCTTGCAGGCGCGCGTCAGTTGATCGCCGCCGGCATACCGGTCCTCACCGAGTACTGGCCATATGCGCTCAACCGGGCCGGTGGCCTGGACCGGTTTCACACCGCCGTAGCCGATGGCTTTGGCACGGTGATCGACCTTCGCAGCAACCGCGACGAGGACCCCGTCGCGCTCTCCGCCGACCAGGTGGCGCAGCTTGCCGATCGCTATTCGGATGATTTTGTCTCCTACTCGGACCTGTTGCTGCTGCCCTAGTTGTTCTGCTTATGTAGGTCGTGAACACTGCGTGTGAGCCGTCGCATTATCATGCCTCCAGGTAAGGCTGCCCTTCACAGGCGGGCGTGGGCGCTCGCTGATCTTCGCGCTAAGCGCTCCGGCCTTCAAAAACCGGGTACATCATCTTCTTTGAGGGAGCGCTCCAAGGCCAAATGCACGTCGGCCTCAACCTGATCTTCCTCGTGCCCGGCGAGACTGGCGGCATGGAGGTCGCGGCGCGCGAGCTGATCCCGGCGTTGATCGAGGCTGCGCCGCCCGATACGCGCTTCACCGCATTCGTCAATCGCGAGGCCGCCGCCGCAAAAGACGGCCCTTGGGGCGAGCTGCTGCCGGCCGTGACGGTGCCGGTCAACGCCCGCAACCGTGTGCAGTGGGTGTGCGGTGAGCAGGTGCTGTTGCCGCGGATGGCTGCCCGTGCGGGCGTCGATCTCCTGCACAGTCTCGCGAGCACGGCGCCCGCGCGCGGGGGCTTTCGCCGCGTGGTGACAGTCCACGACCTGATCTACGCGCGCTTCCCGGAGGCGCACGCCGGCATCCGCGACCTGGGCATGCGCGTGCTCGTGCCGCTGGCTGTGCGCCGCTCCGACCGCGTGATCGTCGACTCGCACAGTACGCAGCGTGATCTGGTGGAGCTGCTGGGTACTTCCGCCGAGCGCATCGACGTGGTCCCGCTGGGAATCGGCACGGTGGCGCGCAGCGAGCCGTTGCCCGAGCGCGAGCTGCGCGAGCGCCTGCGCTTGGGTGAGCGGCCGGTGGCTTTGAGCCTGTCGGCCAAGCGTCCGCACAAGAACCTGCTCGCGCTGATCGGTGCGCTCGCGCTGATCCCGGCTCGAGCGCAGGCCCTTGCTGGTGCTGCCGGGCTACCCGACCGAGCACGAGTCGGCGCTGCGCGAGCGTGCGCGCACAGCTTGGCGTGGAGGGCGATGTGCGCTTCCTGGATTGGCTGAGCGGCGAGGAGTTCGAGGGGCTGTGGCAGGTGGCGAAGGCGTTCGTCTACCCGTCGCTGTACGAGGGCTTCGGCTTGCCGGTGCTCGAGGCAATGGCGCGCGGCGTGCCGGTCGCCTGCTCGAATGCGTCCTCGCTGCCGGAGGTCGCGGGCGAGGCCGCGTTGCTGTTCGACCCGCACGACGAGCACGCGATCGCCTCAGCGCTGGAGCGCCTGCTCGCAGAGAGCGATCAGGGTCGTGCGGAGGTCGAGCGTCTGCGTGCGCGCGGCCTCGAGCGCGCACGCGAGTTCACCTGGGAGCGCACGGCGCGGCTGACGCTCGAGAGCTATGGGCGGGCGCTGGGCGTATAGCTGTCAAGCACAACCCGCAACGATCCCTCCAGCGACAGCAGCTCGGCGTTCTGCGCAAACCAGCTTGCCGTGCTCTCGCGCATCGCCATGCCCCGCCTCGTGCACGCGCACGATCGCCTCAGCGATCGCCTCGGGATCGGCGCTCGAGGCGACCACGCCGTTGATGCCCTCCTCGACCAGCTCGACGGCCGCGTTGTCCGGTGCGGCTACCACCACCGCGGGGGTTGCGTGGGCCGAGGCCTCGACCACCACCATGCCGTAGCCCTCGCGCTCGGAGGGCAACAGGACGCACAGGGCGCTGGCCATGTCGGCGTCCACCTGCTCGCTCTCGCCGAAGCCGGGCGCCGAGATGAAGGCGCCGGCGTTGTGCTCGGCGATGGCGGTGATGAGCGCCTCGCGCTCAGGGCCGTCGCCGTAGAAGACGCCGCGCAGGCCCTCGATCCGCTGCGCTGCTCTTGCTACGGCCGCCACGCCGACGGTGACTCGCTTCTCGGGGATCAGCCGTCCGGCGAACAGCACAAAGGGCTCTGATGCGTGCGGGAAGGGGCGGGGCGAGGCGGTGGTTGCGGAGGCGTCGCCGACGAGCCGGTCTGCTGCTACCGGCGTCAGGGGGAGCGTGGCCTCGGCGTAGTCTTGCCCAAACGGCGATGCCCCGCGCGCGCGCGGGGGGCATGCCGCTTTTTGACGACCCGCATACAGACCTCGCAGCACCGTGATCGGGCCGCGCAGCCCTAGCTTACGTAGACGCTTCGCGTGCAGCTGTGAGAAACAAAAAGCGCGTTGTGGGACGCGCGCGCACGCCCACTGGACGAGCTCGCCCACGCGCCCGCCGACACCCCCCAGATAGCCGCGCCAATATTGGCGAGACCACACCTCAAACCAGTCGACGACGAGCCCATAGCGGCCGAACGGGCGCGCCAGCGCCGCGGACAGCAGCGAGAAATAGGGGAAGGCGCACGTGTGCACGACGTCGTAGGAGCGGCCGTGGCGCAGCAGATGCCAGAGCACGCCGGCGCCGAACACTAGCGGCGGCAGTATGCGCCGGCGCGGGCCGGTGTACAGCGCCATGCGCGGTCCCGCGACGACCACGCGGATGCGCGGGTCGACGTCCAAGCGCTCGCCGCGCGACCACTGGCGCAGCGTGAGATACGTCACCTCGTGCCCCTCTGCGACCAAGCGCTCGGCCAGGTTGCGATACCAGCGCTCGGCTCCACCCACCGTGTAAGGGAACAGGCAGTCGTAGATCAGGCAGATGCGCATGGGGCCGCCGCCAGAATAGCCGCCGGCTGGACGCTAGAGCAGGACTGTTAGGGCGTCTCCGCGGTGTCCGGTAGGATTTCAAAGCGAAAAGTGTGCCGTTCCTGAGATCTCGGTGCGCTGCTTTTCGGCCCGCGGAGGGTTATCTCCGCTACAGCCGAACCTGCAAAGAGTGGGCGTCGCAAACCAAACCATGAGCACCGCACAGAAGAGCAGGTCCTCGCTTGCCGAGGCCGCCGAGGAAAATGCATCGACGCTTCTGTCGGTCGTGATCCCCTGCCTGAACGAGGAGGAGAACATCGAGGAGTGCGTGCGCACGGCGCTCGGGGTGCTCGAGCAGAAGGGGATCGACGGTGAGGTGCTGGTCGTCGACAACGCCTCCGAAGACAAATCGGCTGCGCTTGCCGCCGCCGCTGGTGCGCGCGTGGTCTCAGAACCACGTCGTGGTTATGGCAGCGCCTACCTGGCCGGCTTTGCCGCCGCGCGAGGGCGCTACATCGTGATGGCCGACGCCGACTTGACCTACGACTTCAACGAGATCCCCCGCTTCGTCGCCGAGCTCGACGCCGGCGCCGAGCTGGTGATGGGTGACCGCATGGACAACATCCAGCCTGGAGCGATGCCCTGGCTGCACCGCTACATCGGCAACCCGATCCTCACAGGACTGCTCAACCTGTTCTTCCGCACGGGCGTCAAGGACGCCCACTGTGGCATGCGTGCCCTGCGCACCGACGTGCTGCCGCGACTCGATCTGCGTACCACCGGCATGGAGTTCGCCTCGGAGATGGTGATCAGAGCCTCCAAGGAGAAACTGAAGATCGCCGAGTTCCCGATCGAATACCACCCGCGCGGTGGCGAGTCGAAGCTGTCGAGCTTCAGCGATGGCTGGCGTCATTTGCGCTTCTTGCTCGTGCACTCGCCCACGCACCTGTTCATCGTGCCGGGCACAATCCTCGCCGGCATTGGCACCTTGATCGTGGCCCTTGTTGGGGGAGGCTTGGACTTCTTTGGGCGTTCCTGGGGTATCCACGCGCTGATCGGTGGAGCCCTGCTGATGGTTGTCGGCACGCAGGTGCTTGCGCTCGGTCTTTGCGCGCACGCCTATGGCACGTACTACATGGGCGAGCGCGACCCCTGGTTCGACAAGATGCGGGCACGCTTCAGACTCGAGCACGGCCTGGCGCTCGGTGGCTTGGTACTGCTGCTTGGGGTCCTTCTTGGTGCGGTGATCGTGGGTACGTGGATCTCGCATGGTCTCGGCACGCTTGCCGATGAACACATGGCGGTCGTGGCTGCAACGCTGATCATCGTCGGTATCCAGATCTTTTTCTCGTCGTTCTTGTTGAGCATTCTCGGGTTGCGGCGTCGCTGAAGTGCGAGTCCGCGTAGTCCTTGTTCTGGCGCTCCTGCTGGTCGTGGGAGCGCTGGTCCTCGACATGTCTGGGCGCGGCCCTCGCACCGCTGGCAGCGACCACGTGGGCATGCCGATATTTGCCGCGACGCTTCCCGCCGGTGGGACGGTTTGTCAGCCCGCGAGCTCCGTGCCTGGAGACGCTGCGCGCGTCCAGCTGCTGATTGGTACCTACGGGCACCCTGTGCCTGCGTTGACGATCCACTTTCTTGGGATAGGAGGCCAGGCGGTCGCGAGCGGCACGCTTCCGGCTGGGGCCCCTGAGGGGCTGGTCGTGATCCCTATCGCCCACACTCGGACAACGGTATCTTCGATGAGCGTCTGCCTGCATGTAGCCGGGAGGATCCCGACGGTTATCGGCGGTGAAGGGGTCCCGGTCAATCCTGGCTCGGAGACCGTCGAGGGCAAGCGTGAGGGCGGGATGATCGGCCTGCTGTACTTCCGCAGCGGTGAAGAATCCTGGTGGCAGCTGCTGCCCACGCTCGCCACCAGATTTGGTTTGGGCAAGGCGCCTTTCTTCGGAGGTTGGACGCTACCCTTTGCCGCGCTGATGCTGTTGGGTGTCTGGGTTGCGACGGTAAAGCTGTTGTGGCGGGATTTGGCATGAACTCGCATGACGTCTCGGCGGTGCCTGGAAGAGCTCCTGCGTTAGCGGGGAAGGTCGGTTCTGAGCGTTCGGGCAAGCTCAGGAGGAGCTGGCACGCAGTGCTCTTGGCCATCACTCGCATCCCTCGCGCGGGACGCATCTGCTTTGTGATCGCCTTTGTCAACGCCGCGATTTGGGGCTTGGTGGTTCCACCTTTTCAGGTACCTGACGAGATCGCCCACTTCGCCTACGCGCAGTATCTCGCCGAGACAGGCAAGCCGCCCCCGCAGGGACCTCTCACTCAGTATTCCGACCAGGAGCAGGAGACGCTCAACGCTCTGAACTTCTTCAGCGTGATCGGACGCGAGCAGATGCGCGTCGTTCTCACCGGCGCCGAAGATCGTGCGCTGCGCGCGGTGGAAGCCTCGCACCCGAGCCCAGTCGGTCAGGGAGGGATGACCCCGGTTACCAACCAGCCGCCGCTTTACTACGCGCTTGAGGCGATCCCATATTGGCTGTCGCCGTCTAGCAACATCCTCACACGCCTCGCGTTCATGCGCCTGCTCTCTGCGTTGATGGCGGCGGGCACAGTACTGGCGGTCTTCATGTTCCTACGCGAGTTGATGCCCCGTACCCCCTGGAGTTGGACGGTCGGGGCTCTGGTGGTTGCCTTTCAGCCCACGTTTGACTTCATTGCCTCCGGGGTCCAAGGTGACAATCTGCTTTTCCTTGCTTCCTCGCTGACGTTTCTGATGTTGCTGCGTACCTACAAGAGGGGCCTGACAACTCGCCGCGGGCTGGCGATCGGCGCGGTCGTGGCGGTGGGGCTGTTGTCGAAGCTGACGTTTATCGCGTTGCTGCCGGGGATCGCGCTGGCCCTGCTGTTGCTTGCGTGGCGGGCGTTGCCCGCAGGTCGCGGAGCGGCGCTGCGCGCGCTTGCCGTGACGATTGCCGTCACGGTAGTACCCGTGGCCCTGTATGCGGTTTTGAACGTAGTCGCATGGCACCGGGGCAGCCCCACCGCTGGCGGTGTGGCAGGGGCTACCAATAGCGCGCTGCCAAGCGGCGCGGTCGTAACAATGCGCGAGACGCTCGACTACGTCTGGGAGTTGTACCTGCCGCGACTGTGGTTCATGAACCACAATTTCTTCAGCGAAGACCCGATCTGGAGCCTGTGGTTGGACGGCTCGATCGGGCATTTTGGCTGGCTCGACTACACCTTTCCGCAATGGGTCTACAACGACGCGCTCTACCTCGTTTATGGGTTGGCGGCATTCGCGCTTGCTGGGCTCGTGCGTTTGCGAGCACGAATCCTGTCCGTATTGCCGATCTTTCTGTGCTTTGCCGTGATGGCGCTGGGCCTGCTGGGAGCGATCGGCTACGCGGGTATCCGCTATCGCCTGATTACCGGGTTTCCCTTCGAGCAGGCGCGTTATTTGTTCCCACTGGTTGCCATATACGCGCTTTTCATAGTTCTAGCTGCGCGTGGCGCTGGTCGTCGCTGGGGGCCTGCGCTCGGCGGCGCTTTGGTGATATTGGCCATGGCTCATGGCCTGTTCGCCGAGACGTTGACGATCTCTCGCTATTACGGCTGAAGGCTCGCCTGCTCGACCTTTAACGTGGACAGATGTAGTGCGGGTGGGAAACCATGGGGTCGCCGAGCACGACGTAGAGGCCGCTGCCGTCGGGGAAGCGTCCGCACGGCCGGGGGCTTGTGCTTGTGAGCGGCTTACGCTCCAGGTAGGCGTCGCTGGGTGTGAGCTGTTGTGGCGTGAGGCCGGGCGGTACCGGCAACTGCTCGAGTGCTGCAAGGTGTTCAAGCCCAACCGGTTGAAAGAAGGTCGTGTCCGCTGAGGCGCGGTCGAATTGAAGCGCCTGCACGCCCATGTGGTGCAGTGCCAGCAACCTAGCGATCAACATCGTGCGCGGGGCGCCGGTGATTTCTGGCTGTATTTGGATCTCGGTCTGCAGCGATAGCGGCGCCGTGCGACGGTAGATTTCCGGATGCCGTCCGGGACAGATCAACGCATAGGTCTCAAACGGCTTGAGCGGGTTGCCGAGCTCGACGTATACGCCGCTTCCGTCTGCCAGGGTCTGACAGGGAGGAGCGTCGCCTGCTTCTGGGAAGTGGCGCAGCATGAAGGCGTCGCGAGGCCCGAGCGCGCCTGGATCATAGACAGCAGTTGACCGTAGACCGGCCTGGATCGCGCGTACTTCCAATCCGTAGGTGGTGAAGTCCGCGACGTTGGTGCTGGCGGCGTCAAAAGTGACGGTCTGGATACCGTCATGCTTGAGCCCCCGCATAAGCGCGAGGATGTTCCCGTCGTGCTTGGGGCCGCCTCGGATGTAGCCATTTGGCGAGTAGAACGTGATCCGCCGCGCCAAGCCGGATTTGTCCGCCGCAGCGTTGGGCAGAGCGATCTGGAGCGTGTGATCGATGCCGATTGAGATACCGAGGAAGTTGGCGAGTAGCACCACTCCCAGCGCCGTCGTGGCGAGCAAACGCACGCTGGGTCGCGCGAGTGTGATCCAGCTCGTCCCAAGCACAGCCATATAAATCAAGGCGGGTAGCGTAAAGCGCGCGTCCTTGTGCTGAATGAGCGTGATCCCGAGCCACGAGATGAATGCCCCGCCGAGCAGCTCTGGGCCCAGGTTCTCGGGTGTCCAGCGGCGTATGCAATCACGGACGGTGAGCACGACGCCGACCAGCAGGAAAAGCAACAGGGGGGCGAGCAGCTGAATATTGAGCGCCGACCAGAAATACCAGAACAGGCTGGCGCGCGAGAGCACCGGCGGAGCCGCTTCAGCGGAAGGGGCGGCGCCCGTGCTGCTCTGGCCTTGCACCAGGCCGTGGAGCTGACCGGCGTGGTAGGCGTACCAAGGCAGCGAGATCGCGGCGGCGATCAGCAGGAAAGGGAGCAGGCTACGCCAGTTGCGCCAGCCGCCACGCAAGATCGCGACGGCGACCAAGCCAGCCAGGAAGATTATGCTGGTCTCCTTGGTGAGCATCGCCAGACCGACCGCGACCCCGGCGAGCGCACTGATCCCGACTCGCTCGAAGCGCTTGCTGGCCAGGATTGCCCAGACGCATGCCGCGACCATTGCAGCTTGCGGAGGGTCAATCATGAACTCGTGCATCTGGGAGACGAAGAACGGTGTGCCAAGCGCGAACAATCCCGCCAACAGGCCGGCGCGTCGCCCATAGGCCAGGCGCCCGACGCCGTAGCAGCTGATTGCCATCAGCGGCACGAAAACGAGGTTCGACATGACAATCACCGACGTCGGGCTCTTTCCGCCCACGAAGACCCCGATCGCGCCGATGAGGTGCACAAGCGGCGGGTAGGTGTTGAATTCAGTGAACCAGCCCGTGAGGTTGCCGGTTGCCAGCTGGTCTCGCAGCGAGAAGGCGATCAGCGTATGCAGACCGTTGTCCCAATCCTGTACACGGTCATCTTGGGTCAGCCACCAAACGCTCATTGCCACAAATGCGATGACTGCGGCGAGCAGCAGCCACGCCTCGCGCGAAAGGCGAGCGTCGCGGCCGGCCACCGACGCGTCTGGGCGTCTATGGACCGAGGCCTTAGGTGTTGTGGAGCTCGACACGTCCGTCAAGTTGTTCGCGCTCGCGCAGAGCGTGGCGCAGGCCGGCTTCGACCTCGTCGGTGGCGCGCTCCCAGGTGTGGGAGGCGACGAAGTCTATGCCGGCCTGTGAGCGTTGTTGCCAGTGTTGGGGATCCTCGAGCAGATGCTCCAGCGAGTCGGCGATCGCCCGCGGGTCAAGTGGGGCGAGGTCGAGCACACCATCTGAACCGAAGATCGACTCGGCGCTAACGCCGGCCAGCTCGACACACGGCAGCCCGCAGGCGAGCATCTCCTTTGGCATCAGCGAGAAGTTCGTAAGCGACAGGCACAGGCCGGCGGTCGCCTCCGAATAGAGTCGGGCGAGCTGGGGCGTGCTGAGCACGCCCAGGTGCTCATAGGGGAACGCGGCGTGCAGAGCTTTGTCGGTGCCGAACAGCACGATGCGCGCATCCGGGCGGCGGCGATGCAACTCGGCGAGCGCCATCAAGCCGATCGGAACGGCCCGCCGCGGCGTGGAATGGCGCGCGTAGTAGACGATCGTATCCTCCCGGCGCTCGACCGGCAGTGGATGATACGTGGCGCCGTCGACGCCGAGCTGGAAGGCATCGGCGCTTGCCCCGTAGCGCTCGATCAAGAGGTCGCGCAGCCAAGGGCTGGCGGCGATGCAGTGCAGGCCGTGGCGGTAGGTGTCCTCTGCCAAAACGTGCTCGGTGGAGGTGGCATAGAACTCGGGCTCGTGATCGTTGACGATGTACGCGCGAGCACGAGTGCCGCCAAGGCCGAGCGTCGCGTGCACGGTCTGCCAGCCGGTCGCGATCGCGACATCGGCGCCCTGCCAAGAGTCAAAGCCGTTGTAGACCGGCCCATTGAATGCGGCAAAGAACTCGTTGATGTCGTGGCGCAGCACCGCGGGCCAAAGATCGCGAGCGTGGCCGTGATAGTCGGCCAGCCACACGCTGCAGGCGTGCCCGCGCTGCTCCAGGCGCGAGAAGATTTGAAACAGCGTGTTGTGCCCACCGCTGCCACGGCTGAAAGGGGGGATCACCAGAGCAAGACGCAAGCGCTCTCGCTCTGCCATGCCGGACAGTGGCTCAAGCAGCGGAGCTGGGCCATCTTGCCAGACGCGTGCGATCACCTCGTAGTCGTCGTGCTGGAGCATCTGGTCGATGTGCTCGGCCGCCGGCAGCTCCGGCAGCTCCGGCAGCTCCGGCAGCTCCGGCGGCTCCGGCGGCTGCTGGCCAGTGGTCACAGTGTCCGATTCCTGTTGGGCCGCGTCACCTGATGCGTGCCCGTTTGCGGAGGCATCCACCGTCGCGGCGCGCTCGCCTGCTGCTTCGTCGCGGCCCTCCAGCGAGAGCCTGCGCCGCACAGCTGCAGGGATCCGCTCCGAGCGCGAACCGAGCGCCGAGAAGACGCGCCGACCGCCGTGGTGGGAGATAGCGCGTGCCGTCCAGCGTGCCTGCGTGCCCGCGCCGATGCCCTGCTCGGCCATCCAGCGGCGGTCCGCTGCGACCTCGCGACCGACGTGGCGGGCCGCCGCGACGGGATGGAACGGCTCGACGTGGCCCTTGGTCTCGCGTAGGCCGCGGTACTCGTCGAAGTAGCGGCGCATGAACTCGAGCTGGCCGTAGTCGTGAGCATGTAGTACCGCCGCGCTGGGGTGGTAGACCTTCGACCAGCCCGCCTGGAGCAGGTCGCTGCCGAATGCCTGGTCCTCGGAGTAGGCGACCTCGCGGAAGCGGATCTGCTCCCAGCAGCCGCGCGCGTAGCAGGCGTTGACGTTGGAGAGGAACGTGGGGTCCCCGGCGGACTGCACCACCGGCTGGCGGCCGGAGCTCTCGCCGCCTTGGAAGCCGGCAAAGAACTCGCACAGCTCGCGCGCGATCATCGGGCTGGTGTCGGGGCGTGGCAGGTGGGGGCCGTAGGCGGCTCCGATGCTGTCGTCGAGCGCGAACGCCTCCTGGTAGGCGGCCAGCCAGCCTGGGCAGGGGGTTGCGTCTTGTGTCAGGAAGCAGATCAGCTCCCCGGAGACGCGCTCAGCGCCCAGGTTGCGTGTGCGCCCGTGCCCAAACTGCTGTGGCTCGATTTGCAACAGCTCGACGCCGGCTGAGCGGACGATGTCGACCGAGCGGTCGCGCGAGCCGGAGTCGATCACTAACGTCTCGGTGACTCCCTCACGGGCGAGCGCGTCGAGCAGCTCATCTAGATAGCGCTCCCCGTCCTTGACGGGGATCACCACGGAGAGAGTCTTCACGAGCCCAGCAGACGACGCTTGACTCGCTTGATCCGCCAGAACGTGGCTCGGACAGCGCGCAGGGCCAGACGCAGCTCGGTTGGCTCCTGGGCGCTCCATGAGCTTGTTGAGGTCGAGATGCAGGCGGTCGAGCCAGTATGCGCGCTCCTGCCATTGGCCGATCGCGGCGTTTGTATGGGCTTGAACTTCCACGAGCTCAGATTCCAGGGCCGCCACGCGTGCGCGTAGACGCTCGTTCTCGGCTTGCAATTGCAGTCCGTTGGATGTCTCGGCGGCGGTCATCGCTACAGCTTCTCCGAAATGAGTGGGGCCTCGCGGTTGAAGTACCACAGGCCGAGCGCGAATAGGACGGCGATGATACCCAGCGGGATCGCCAGGCGAGGGACGCCGCCGATCGCCTCGGCGGCCGTGGGGCCGGAGTGAAGCAGCGCGTTGCGCGTCTGCGTGAGGATCGCGCCGATCGGGTTGATCACGAGGATGCGCGAGAAGGGGATGCCAAGGAAGTGGTGGTCCTTGGCCGATTGCACGGTGTAGAGGATCGGCGAGGCGTAGTACAGGAGCTGTGCGAGCACTTCCCAGATCGGCTGCACGTCGCGGAAGCGCACATACAACGCGCTGAGCAGCATGCCGACGCCGACCGAGAGGGTGACGAGCAGCGCTACGAGCGGGATCAGCTCGAGCCAGCTGATGCTCGGCTCGATGCCGGCGGCGAGGATGAAGACGAACACGACGATCAGGTTCATGCAGAGGTTGAAGAAGCAGAAGAGCGCAACCGAAAGCGGCACGACCAGGCGTGGGAAGCGGACCTTGCGCAGCAGGTTCTCGCGACCGACGAGGCTTGGCACTGCCCCGGATGTGGCTTCCTGGAAGTAGGTGAACAGGATGATCGACTCGAGCAGGTATTGGGCGTAGTGGGGGACGGGGTTGCCCTTGTTCACTTCGAGGATCACGGTGAACACGAACAAAGTGACCCCGAAGAACAGCAAGGGGCGCACCAGCGTCCAGGCATAGCCAAGGATTGAGCCGAAGAAGCGCAGCTTGAATTCGGTGCGTGCGAGCATGAACGTCAGCGACCAGAAGCGCTGGGCGCCGCCGCCGAGGGCCGAAGGCCCGTATACGCGGTGGCTTGTGGTGGTTTGCGGGGGAGCGGGCAGGCCGACCTCTGGCATGGTGCTCATAGAGTGCCCTGCGCTGGGTAGCTGGGGGCTCGACGAAAGCTCCGTCGGCAAGCTGCCGCGCGTGGGCGAGATCCGTGCCGACTCAAAGTCGTTCCAGCTTCGTCTCGACCGGTAGCTCGAGGATGCCGCCGCTGCCGGTGCCGTGGATCATGATCGAGCCCATGTCCTCGACGAGCGCGAGTGCGCTCTCGCCCGTGCCCTCACGCGCCAGCGAGGGCGTCATCAGATAGCGCGAGGGGGTCAGCCAGTTGGGGATCGCGAAGCGTGCGATCACTGATTCGCCGGCCTTGAAGGAGCCGCTTGCGTGAGCGTGCTGGTCGGAGCGCGCGACGATGATCGTGTGGCCGAGATCGGTGCGCAGCGTCACCGCGAACACTGGGTTCTCGATCGCCTCGGCGATGCGCGCCTCAAAGCACATGCTGATGCGATCTTCCTGGCTTGCGCTGGTGATGCGCTCGCCACTCTCGTTCTCAAACCAGGCGTCGGCGATTGCCGTGCCAGAGCTCGAGTGGCTCTCCTCTGGGGCGTCGTGGGCGAGTTTGCCGAAGTTGAGCTCGTGGTAGGCGCGTCCCACCTCGCGTGGGTCGCCGATCTTGGTCATCTTGCCGTGCTCCATCAGCATTGCGCGGTTGCAGAAGCGCTCGACGGAGTACATGTCGTGGGAGACGAACACGATCGTTTTGCCTTCGCGCTTGAGGCGGAAGAACTCCTCGAAGCACTTCTGCTGGAAGGCGGCGTCGCCGACTGCCAAGACCTCATCGATCAGCAGGATCTCGGCGTCCACCTGGATCGCGGTGGCGAACGCTAGGCGCACTAGCATTCCGGAGGAGTAGTTCTTCAGGCGCAGGTCCATGAAGCCCTCGAGTTCGGCGAACGCGACGACGTGTTCGAAGCGCTCCATCGCCTGTTTGCGGCTGAGGCCGAGCATGATCGCGTTGATGACGACGTTGTCGCGCGCGTTGAGGTCGGGGTTGAAGCCGACGCCGAGCTCGATGAACGGGGAGAGCCGGCCCGCCACCGAGATGCGTCCGACGTCGACCCGGTAGATGCCTGCGATGCACTTCAAGAGCGTGCTCTTGCCGCTGCCGTTGCGCCCGACGATCCCGAAGAATTCTCCCTCGGCGATCTCCAGCGATATTTCTTGGACGGCCCTCAGCTCGTCGTACTCGGTCGAGCGAAACGGATGCAGCGCGCGCTCCTTGAGCGTCGAGTACTGCTGGTGGGGCAGACGGAAGGTCTTGCTGACGTTCTCGATCGAGATCGCGGAGTGGCGCTCCGGAGGGACGGACTCCGCCTGTGCGGAGGACGGTGGGTCGGTGATCGCGGTCGTGGGCAAGGGCTTGTGAACGCTAGCAACCGTCTCCCCGGTGGAGGGCTCGGCGATTTGCTCGTGCCGCCGAATACGCCGGCACGTAGAGGGGCGATTGGGCTAGACAGGAGTACAGAACGCCTCGGGATGGGAAGAGTTGCTGTGGCAGCGTGATTGGTGGCCGGTTGTCGTGTCTGGGGCTTAGGCTTCACCCATGGCCAAGTCCGTCGCAGAGCTCCTGTCAGAGCGTGAGGGAACCCGTCTGGACTTCAAGCGAGATCTATCGAGCATGAAGCGAGTCTTGGAGGTCGTCTGCTCGTTCCTGAACACCGCAGGCGGGACTGTGGTCGTAGGCGTTGAGGATCAGACGAGAGTAGCTCTTGGGCTCGGTGATGTAGAGAAGCAGGAGGAGAGGCTGGCGAATGCGGTGGCGAACGCGATCGAGCCGCAGCCCACCGTCCAGCTGGAGATGGCGACCTACGAAGGGCGTGACTTGCTACTGCTGCGTGCTTCCTATGCGGCTGGACCCTTCTTCATCAAGGAGAGAGGCAAGGATCAGGGCACATTTGTCCGGATCGGAAGCAACTCGCTCCCAGCGAGCCCTGAGAAGGTAGCCGAGCTCGAGCGGGCACGGCAGACGGGTGCCTGGGACCAGGAGCCGGTGATGGGATTGGCCCGCGAGGATCTAGACCAAGAGTCGATCAAGCGGTGGTTGGAACTGGTTGAGGAGCGTCCGACAGACGCCAAGTTGCGCAGTCTCGGTGTGTTGAGCGAATACGGAGGCCAACTGGTCCCCACTCGTGCCGGGATCATCCTATTTGGACGAGGCCGGGCCGTCCATTTTCCCGATGCGCAGATCCGGTGCGCTCGGTTTCGCGGAAACGACAAGAGCAGGCCGACAGTCAAGAGCGAGGAGGGCGATGGGACCGTGCTCGACGGGATTGAGGTGGCAGTGCGATTCATCGAGCGCAACACCGACCAAGTCGTTCAGATCACGGAGCGTACGCAGCGAGCGGAGCTGGACCTCTTCCCGAGCGTAGCGGTGCGCGAGATCCTCAACAACGCCGTCGCTCATGCGGACTACGCCGTGGAGGGCGCCTCCATCTTCGTTGCTTTGTACGCAGATCGTCTGGAGATCTCGAGTCCCGGTACATGGCCTCCGGGGTTCTCCAGGGAGGACTTCGAATCGGGTGTCAGTCTCCGCCGCAACAAGGCGATATCGCGGGTGCTGATGCGTTTGGGGGTGATCGAGGGCTATGGGAGCGGCTACGACCGCATTGTCGCGGCATGCCGCGACAATGGCTATCCGGCGCCTGAGTGGATTGAGAACGGACCCCAGATCAAGGTCGTGTTGCGGCCGCACCCCAACAGCGGTCTGTCACCAAAGCCGGCCGTCGAGGATTCCGACCAAGCCGGGCAAGCGTCATATGCACGGCTGACTCCGGATCAGCGATACGCTGTCGTACTGCAAGCAATCGAAGGGCTCGAGCGGCCCAATACCGGCGATATCCAAAGGTACACGGGTATTTCCACGAGGAGCTTGGGCCGCGATCTTCGTCATCTTCGCGAAGGTGGCGCCATCGAGTTCGTCGGTGCGCGGCAGACGGGCTTCTATCGCCGCAAGTAAGCATTCTGCCACATTCTGCCACATTCTGCCACATTCTGCCACATTCTGCCACATTCTGCCAAGGGGACGGGCAAGGTCTCCTGGCAAGCCAGTGGGTCTTCCTAGCGCGACGCTGAGCGCGAAATCGGTCTCGCATGGCAGAGCGGGGGTGGAGCTATATATCGCGCTCGTAGCGACCGGCGAGGTACTCCTCCACCCAAGCGCGCGTGCTGCGCCAAGTGCCGTCGGGCGCCTTGGAGGCGTTGAGGCGTCCGCGTGTTCGGCTACGCGGAGCGCGTTGCGGAGATTCCCTCTGAGGCCAAGGCGGGTAGCGGGACCAGATGTGACCGGCCTGCAGTGGCTGGAACGACGAGCTTGTCCAAATCGTACCGAACACTTTTCAAAAGTGTTCGGTTAGAGCCAAAGTAATTGCACCGAACAAAATATGCCTTGGCTCGCCTGCGGTGGGTCGCTTGAATGCTGTGAAGAAACATGGCGGCATTTGGGCCGTTCCGATCAGCGGGCTTTGGGCCTGAGGCATAGCAGCCTTGGAGCCGCGTGATCAGCGCCGCTGAGTCAGCCGCGTCGCAGCGGGTCTTCCCAGCGCAATCCCTGGAAGCGTGCGAAGTCGGTGTCGCACGAGCAGAGCAGTGCCCCGTGCTCGATCGCGAGCGCGGCCAAGTGCGCGTCGGTTGTGAGGTTGCCGGCGGCGCCGAGTGGCGATAGCAGCTCGCGCAGGATGGCCGCGTGGCGCTCTGTCGAGTTGATCACTGTGACGCATGGTTGATCGAGCCAGCTCTCGACGATCTCAATCGCTGCGTCCACGCTGAGCGGCTCCTCGACCACGAGCGAGCGCGTGCTCAGGCGGATGAAGGCAAGCAGCACGGTCCACGACAGGGCCACGGTCTCTGCGCCGGAGAGCGTTTGCTCTAGCCAGTCGCGAGCCGCGCCGTGGCGCGGTGAGCGGGAGTCGTATGCGTATAGGAAGAGGTTGACGTCAGGCAGCTTCACTTGCGCAGCTCGAGCTTGCGCAGGATCTCGCTGTCTTCGATCTCGCCGGCGAGGCTGAGGGCCTTGTCGACGTCGACGTCGGGGCGGATGCCCAGAGGTCGTGCCTGCACATGGAAGCTCCTGGTCGGCGGCGCACCGCCGGCAAGGCCTGCGCGAACGGCGTCGTTGAGGGCGCCCTTGAAGGACACACCCCGCTCGCGCGATACCTGCTGAAGCTTCGCGGCCACATCCTCGTCGAGGGTTACCGTCGTACGCATAAAAAGCATCATAACAGCAGATATCTTGCTGTCATGAATGCAAATGCTCAGACTCCTTGCAGCATGTATACGTCTTGGTTCTCTTGGTTGCGTTCGGGGCGAACTCGAGGACTCGCGACTGAAGAGCTAGCTTGGCTGTTGCCGAGAGCGGTCCGCGGGCGACCCTCTCTTGGGTTTGGGCTCAAGGGCCGAACCCGCGCGTGCGCCGGGTGGAGCGGAACTCTGTATGTCTGCCGTAGGGAACTGTTGGCGAGAACAGCTCCCTCAAAGGGTGATGTGCGCGATTGCCGCGTGCTCGCGCAAGTACTCGCGGAGGCCGGGCAGCGCGAAGTTGAGCTGGCCGTGCGCCACAGATTCGATTAGCTGCCTTTCGATGAGACGCATGCGGTACCTGTTTGCGTAGTCCGGCGTCACTCCCATGCGCTTCACGATGTCGCTGGTCTTGGACGCTCCCTCGTCCTTGGCCATTGCGAGAAGGAACGTCTTGTCGATGTCCGAGCAGGCCTTGATCTCGGGTGCGTGGACGAGGGAACCGAGGCGCCGGCGCGCTTGCTCGACGCCGACGCGGGCGTCCGCTTAGCGGTCCTTTCTATTTCTTTCTATTTCTTTCTATTCCGACGGTTCTCCTGGTTCAACAAGCTCGTCCTTCGGTGGTCGCGACACGCTAGACGCGTTGGAGTACGTATACGTCTTGGTTTTCTTGGTTGCGTCCTGGGGCGAACTCGAGTATGCGCCAGGCGGGGCAGAGCTTTGTGAGGATCCACTCTGGGGTGAGGAAGGCTGTGCCCCAGTCGGGGTTGAGGACGCCCCAGTCGCCCTCTTCGCCGAACTCTGGTGCGTACCATGCGCCGTCGCGGTAGAGGGTTTCGCGGATCTCTAGGGATTGCTCGGGGCTGCGCATGCCTCCGAGGGCGTAGTGGGCGATCGAGGTGAGGCCGTGGGTTGTGCAGACCAAGTAGCCGCCTGGGCGGATGATGCGATGCATCTCTGCGAACCAGCGCAGGCCGAGCTCGGGCGCGAAGTGCGACCAGATCGAGATCGCGTAGGCGAGGTCGAGCGAGGCGTCGGGGAGCGGGAGCGGGGGGGCGTCGCTGCTCACGAAGAAATCGATGCCGGGCAGGTGCTCGCTCGCCCAGGCGATCGCGGGGGCGTTGGGGTCACAGCCGTGCCACTCGATGTCTGGATAGGCGGCTGCCAGGACCCGGACTACGCGGCCCGAGGAGCAGCCGAAATCCAGGGCGCTAGTTATGTCGGCTATCTCGGCGCCGACGCCGGCTAGGCCGTCGGCGACCATGTTGGCCTCGTATAGGCCGCCGGCGGCCGAGATCGGGCCGCGGGTCATCGCGTGAATCTCTTCCGGGGGCTGACTCGTCAACAGCCCAGTCTTTTCGACCACCGAGGACACACCAAGCCACATGCCATATGCGAGCACGAGGTCATCTAGCGGGGCTGGATTGCGGGTTGCGAGGTAGTGGTCCTGAAGTTCTGTGAACTCCGCGAGGCGGCGCTCCAGCTCATGCAGATCCTCGTCGGCCAAGCGCGAGGCTAGAAGCCGCGAGACTCGATCTCGGTCCCCTGCCAGGTGACCCGGTTGCAGCTCGCGTGCGAGCTCGTGCGCTTGAGGTGGGTCAGGCTCCGATGGCTCTGCAGGCAAGGCGAGCGTGTAGGCGGAGTCGACACTGCTCAAAGCGCGCTGGGCTGCGCGCTCAATCGCGCTGCGGACGCCTGGAGACTGGCGTAGGTTCGTCACCGGCCGGAACTTACCAGGGCGTCAGGGTATCTGGCTTCATGCCAGATCACAGATATCGATTGACACAAAGCGGTCGAGCCGTAAGGTCATCGTTGCCTTGACCGCAGGTTCTGTGCGATATCTTTTGTGCGCACAATATGGCACTAGCCGATACCAATCGCGCAGAATCGGCGACAGACCCCGTATCGCAGCCGGCAAGCCCTCCACATAGCAGCCTTGGCGTGTGTGAGTTCGCGCTCGCTTCGCTTGCGCTGATGATACTGGGTGTGTTGGTCTACGCCCCGCATGTGCGTCATGGCGGCTTCTACCTAGATGACTGGCCCAATGCCGCTGGAGCACGGTATCCCCCAGGCGGACCAGGTTTCGGCCAAGTGATCTCTTACTTCGATGGTCTCTTTGCTTTCCGGCCCGTACTTATTCTGTACATGTCGGTCATATACTCCGTACTCGGAACACACTTCGCCTATCAGCTTGCGTTTACCGTGGTGCTTGCCGTCCTCTTGGCGATGGTGCTATACGGTCTATTTCGCACTCTTGGGCTCGCCCGGGTACACGCGTGGTTGATTGCGGGACTGTCGATCGTATATCCGTGGTTTGACTCTGTGAGGTTTTGGACGGCCGCGAATCTTCTCACGCTGTCGCTCATATTTGCATGCGTCGGTCTGTGGCTTGCTGTCGTGGGTCTAGCTAACCACTCATGGCGCCTACATGCCTGTGCGGCATTCCTGTATTTGCTCTCCATCTTGACCTACGAGATCACCTTGCCGCTCATAGCCCTTGCGGGCCTCCTCTACACGTCGCGGGCAGGTTTTCGAGTCGCAAGGGCGAGATGGGCGGTTGATCTGCTTGTTGTACTTGCTGGCGGTCTATGGGTTGGATTGCACACGCCACGGGAAACGCGCGGACTCTCGGCCGACATCACTCATCTGGGAAATATGATCGTCGGTGGAGGAACAATCCTTGGACGTAGCGTCATTCCGGTGGGAGCACAGCGGACAACGCTTGCACTCGCCGTTTTCGCGGTCGTTATCGTGGGCGGGGTTCTCGCACGAACAATATTTAGTCGAAGATTCACTGCGTCTAAGTCTGAATTGTCGATGTGGCTATGGCTTATGGGCACAGGATTGGCTGTGGCGATACTGGGTTGGATGATATTCATACCGGCAAACCCGTACTACACGCCGAGCATCTACGGGTTCACAAACCGAGTTAACGGCCTTGCTGGCTTTGGCCTTATCATTGCCATTTACGGCGCTCTAGGTGTCATTGCAGACTTCGCTGGTCAGTTGCGCTCTCGAAATCATATATGGGCAATGTCTGTTCATATTGGGCTGGCTGTTCTGCTCGGTATTACGTATGTGCATGTGCTCGAGCGTCATAGCGGGATTTGGGACACGGCGTATAGTGCTGAGTCGGCTGCGATCGGCGAGATGCGAACGCAGTTTCCACATCTTCCTTCGGGAGCGACTGTGTTTGTGAGCAATTACCCCGACTATCAGACGCTGGGTGTTCCCATTTTCTCTGCTCAATGGGATATCAACGGTATGATCAAGCTCCAATATAAAGACGGGTCGCTGTCAGCTTATTCGGTACTTCCGGGGCTGAGTCTCATATGTAGCGCCAGCGGTGTCGGCCTTCGGGGAGCGGAAGCTCCAACGATAACCGCACCCTATGGTACCGCTCAGCTACTCGACCTCCAAACAGGTAGACATTCTCAACCACGCAACGAGCGGCAATGCAAGGTCGAGGCGGGCACCTATTCCCCAGGTCCGCTGTATCTGTCATTGAGCTACTGAAAGCGCCTGTCTCGGGTGCCTGGAGGATGTAGTTGTTTTAGGCGCTTAGCCGAAACTGGCCTGCGAATAAGCCATCAGGGCGTATGTCCCTCGACGTAGCGTCGTTGTTGCCCAAAGCGCCGAGCCCACTTAACCTCCGGAGGGAATGCGTCAGACGAGCGGTCTGCCCACTTATCGAGTACATATCCCAGCACGCCCTCGACCCTGTACCCCATATCGATGGCCTCCTGCTCAGACCTGGTTATATACTGATCGGGCAGGGCCGGGTGGATCGCCGAGAAGAGCGGGCTCCAGCCCGGATGGGGCTCACCTCTCAGGTAGCCGAGCACCATGCCGCCGCTGGAAGGAGCAGTGTGGCTCTGAGAGCGTTCGGCCCTGAGTTGGCTGAGACGGCCTGCGGCTGCCCGTGTCGCCCACATGCGCGGTCTGCCATTGGTCCAGCCTAGTGGGGCCGCGGCCCAGCGCAGTCTGGCCTTGAAGGTCGGGCCTGTTGAGGGCTGGCTTGCCAGCATCTCCGAGGTCAGCGTCCCGTTCGCGTCTAGGCACAGGGCGACGAGGGAGCTTCCTGGGCGCGTCCACACTGTTCCAAGGCTAACGGCGCTCTGTGCCCGTCGTTCGCTCACACTGTAGTGGTGACGCCAGAGCGCTGGATCTACGTTTCTGAAGAGCTGCGCGAGGCTCCAGTAGATTGGCCCGTCAGGTGAGTGCCGAGGCTGGATCGGGTAGCTCTCGACAAAGCCGATGTGTCCTACCGGGATCGTTGTCTCATAAAGCGGGTCATCGACTCCCCCCACAAGCAACTCTTCACCGGTCCCAGGATCGCGGCGGAGCTCGAGCGCGTCGAGCATCGGCAGTGGCGCCTCCTCGACGTGGCCGAGTGCCTTGTAGCCATCGTCCAGTTCCCCCTCCAACGGCGTACAGATGTAGTTTTGCGCGTCGTCGGCGCAGGGCTGCACCGCGATCAGCCTACGTGTACCCGGTTGCGCAAAGCGATGCACAAGCCCTAGGTCGTATTCGATTTCAAACCCGTCCGGTGGATGTCGGTCGGTGGTAACGATCCGACGATGCCCGTTCAGTGCACGATGACGAACCAATAGCTGCGTCTCCGGCGGCACCCACGTGGCGCCATCTGCCCAGCGACGCATGCTTGTGTGATGCAGGCTCGGAAGACGAGGAGCGGCCCAGCTATTCCACTGCTGGATGAAGCGCTCTCCAGGGTCGTCGGCAGGCGTATACCCAAGCTCGATCTTCAAAGCGCTCTCCATGCGATCCGTTGGTTGGTTTGCCAGTGCAGGATCACATCTTCCACGGGGGTTGCGGCGAGGCCGAGCTGCACCTGCTCAGACAGTGTCTCGCTTCTCCGCCAGGCCACGGCGCAGGGAGTCGCTCCTGAAGCTTGATCGGCGCTCAACAGGGCGAGTCGCGGACAGCGGCGATCAGCCACGGCGGCCAGCACAAGGCGCTCCAGCGGCGGGAAATTGCTCCAGAAGACCCGCAGCAATTGCTCGACGAAAGCGCACTGGCCGAGCGCGTCGGCTGCTTCCATGCCTGCGAGTAGCACGAAGCGCCCACGAGCAAGCTTCACCGCCTCCTCAATGCCCTTGAGCTCGGTGTCGGCGACTTCGATCGTTCTCAATCCATCGCTCGCGCGGCCCAGGCTGTGTCCGACGCAGATGACCTCGAAGTCGCCGCACACTTGATTTGCAAGCTTTTCCTGGAGCACCGAGGGCCACGGCTGATTGGCGCCGTCGCAGCCTCTCGCCAGGATGATCGAGAGTGCCGGCGCCCACTGTGCCTTAATCTGCTCTCGACGCTGACGGTAGAGCCTGGGATGACGCTGTTCAATGTGCTTGTTGAACGATTCGGGACCGTAGTCGGCTGCATTGACCCGACTGAACCCGCGCTTGCGGTACCACAGCGTTCCGCTCTTCGCTGCTTCTCCCTCGATACAGTGCTCGGCCATCTCCAGCACCAGATCCCAGTCCTCGTGGCCAAAGACGATGTCCTCCGCATAACGGATAGCGCTGTCGAACACACGTCGGTCGAAAAGCGATGCGGCAGCGCAATAATTATTGGCCAGCAGCGCATCCAGGTTGTAGGCGGGTGGCTCGTAGAAATCGTGGCGATTGCCGAAGTGCTGCACCCTTGGATAGATAAACCCGACCTGTTCCCCTGCACGCTCGAGCTGCTCGACCATCTCCTCGATGGCGCCCGGCGCCAGCTTGTCGTCGGCATCCAGCGGCAGCACATAGCTCTCGGTTATCTCGGCGAGTGCTCTGTTGCGCGCCACGCTCGGCCCCGAGTTTGTCTCCAGACGGATGACGGTAACTAGCGGATCTTGATCAAGCTCGTCTAGTGCTGTGCTCGTCTCGGCGTCTTGGGAGGCATCGTCGACGACCACGATCTTGCTTGGCGGCAAACTCTGCTCATGCAGCGACTGAATTGCTTCCGGGAGATACCGGCCGTGCTGATAGCAAGGGATAATGATTGCGACGCTCCGCTCCGGGAGAACATGACGCGGAAAGGAGACCGGCGAGGGTTCTGTGGTGGACTCATGGGGCTCTGCCGAGTTGGAGTTATCGGTGAATACGTCCGCACGTCTCGACCGCTGGGAGAGAAGTGACTCATAAAGCTCGTCGTGTCGCCTTCCCATCTCAGCGATCGAGAACGCCTCGAATATTCGCCTGCGTCCCTGTTCGCCCACTTCCCGGCGTAGACGGTCGCTGTTCAGCAGCTCTTGGATCGCATTGGCGTAAGCCTCGACGTCGTCGCGTGGGTCGATCAGCACGCCTCCGCCTTGGCCGACTAGCTCGATATTGCCCGGCAATGCGGGTACGACCACGGGCACGCCCATGGCAAGTGCCTCGTACATGACATATGGCACTCCCTCAAATGTGCTGGTCATGAGCAGCAGCTCACAACTGCGATACCAACGCGGCATCTCGTGCGAGGTCGGATGCCAACGGATCAATTCCTCGATCTCAAGCTCGCGCGCACGACGCATTACGTCATCTTTTGCTCTCCCTCACCGACCATCTGTAGCGTGAATCGAGCGCCGCGTGTTTGTAGCGCCTTGACCACCTCGAGTGTCAGCAATGGATCCTTCTGAGCGACTAGCCGTCCTGGCCAGAGGATGCTGGGGGTCGGTCCTGAAGCTCGAACGGCACTATGCGATCGGGATTGAACTCCTCATGGGCGTCCACGCCGAGCCGGATCACATGCACGCGGGAGCGCGCTATGTCGTAGTCGAGAATCGCCTCGCCGAGCTGCTGGCTTACGACCGAGAATGCGTCGACTAGGTTGCCAAAGCGCGAAGCGACGTAGCGGACGTAGCCAGATCGATCCGGCTCCTCTGCGTGAAGCTGAACTACTACCGCGGGCGGGTCCAGCAGGCAGCGCATGTCGGGCAGAAGATCGAAGCCGAGGCGTGAGTTCATGATGTGTACGAGCTTGACTTCGCGAGACTCGATGAAGCTGAGAATGAAGGCGGGGAACTCGCGTCCAGGCATGAGGTCGGGCAGCGCCCAGATCTCCTCGGCGTATGGCTCGAGCTCTGGCAGCCAACGATTCAGAGATGGTTGCGTGGTGATGATCGACGGCGCCCAGCGCTCGCGATCGATGTGCTTGAACCAATCGATCGTGCCCTTGTCCGAGCCACCCAGGTCTACCCAGGGCGCGATGTAGAGGATGGGTGTCCTCCCTTGAGGGTCCTTGGGAGATCGCTCTATCAACTGGTTCAGAGCCGCAGAATCGCGCCCCTCGGCCGACGAGTGTTCGGCTTGGGTAGATGCCATAGCGGGCGAGTGTAGTGCCAGAGAATGAGACGACGGACTCTGGGCGCCGTGATCGGCTGTGGTCACTACGGCAGAGGCTCGGCGTCAGGCATGTAGCGCTGAGGGTTCGTCGAGAGCTCGGTCACGGCCGCCTCATGGTCTGCGAGCGTTCCGATGTCATACCAATGCCCATCAAATCGATAAGCATGAACCTGCTCGCCGGCGGCGAGCAGCTCAGCGACGAGAGTCGGGATGTCGACGTGTCCGGCAGAAAGATGCTTTAGGGCGCGTGGGTCCAGGGCATATATGCCCAGGCTGACAAGGTGCGTTAGGACCGGCTTCTCGATATAGGTCGTAACTCGCGACCCGTCGAGCTCGAGCACGCCAGAGCCGATTGCGGTCTCGTGCGCCTGGACGGCGACGGTCAGGGCCGCGCCGCTTTCGCGGTGCTCGTGCATCAGCGCACCGAAGTCGAGCGATGTGAGCACATCGCCGTTAAGAGATAGGAACGGCTCCTCAAGTGCAGGAATCTCGTGCAGCGCGCCGGCCGTCCCAAGCGGCTGTGACTCGGTGTGGAGCACGATCTCAGCGTTGCGGAGTCGCAAAGGCGTCTCGAGCAAGTAGGCGCGGATCAGCTCGCCGAGGTAACCGACGCACAAATCGATACGTGTGGTCCCGGCTGCGGCCAACTGCTCAAGCAAGATCGCAAGGATCGGCCGTTCGCCGACCGGCAGCAGCGGCTTCGGCAGCACCGTCGTGTAGGGCAACATCCGCGTACCCCGTCCTCCTGCCATCACAACTGCTCGCATGTTTCCAGCTCCCTACCGTCCGAGCACGATCTTCGTGACGGTGGCGCTGACATCGGTGGCCATGTACTCCGGCGGAGGTGTCCAAGTCTCGCGCTGTTCAGAGCAAGCTGCGTCGTGCGAGCGATCGCGTCCGGCTCGACGCCGCTGAGCACGTTGCTGCCGCACTCGAGTGTCTCGGGTCGCTCGGTCGTGTCGCGCATTGTTACCGCAGGGACGCCGAAGATGCAGCACTCCTCCTGCACAGTTCCACTGTCGCTGAGCACGCACCGCGCGTGGCGCTCTAGCGCGATGAACTCGAAGAATCCAAACGTATCTCCGCCGCGTATGCGACCGCTGTCGAATGGGATGCCGAACGCCTCCAGGCGGCTGCGTGTGCGTGGATGAATGCTTGCGACGATCGGCAGATCGTGCGCCTCTGCGACCGCCAATACGCCCGACACCAGTGAGCGCAACGCGTGTCTCGACGTCGACAGTCTCTTGGCGATGGGCGGTGAGCAACAGATATCCCCTGGCTCGACGTCGAGGCGCTGAAGGGTACCTGTGGCGGCGTCATCGATCGCGGCTGTGTGGTGATCCAACACCTCGCGGATTGGGTTGCCGGTTACGAGAATCCGATCTGGCGAGATCCCCTCACGCAGCAGGTTGCGACGGCTGCCTTGTGTATATGGGAGCAGTATGTCGCTGCTGTGGTCGACGATCCGGCGATTGACCTCCTCCGGCACGCGATCATCAAAACAGCGGTTTCCAGCCTCCATGTGGAAGACCTCGATGCCAAGCCGCTTCGCGACGATCGCGCTCAGAGCGCTGTCGGTGTCCCCCAGCACGAGTAGCCTGTCGGGTCGCTCCTCGCGCAACAATGCCTCCGTACGCTCGACGATCTGTCCGACGCGCGCACCGAAGTTGGTGCCGTCCACTTGCAGTTGATGATCCGGTTCGCGTACGCCCAACTGTTCGAAGAAGACGTCGCTCAAGCCCGCGTCGTAGTTCTGGCCCGTATGGACCAGCACATGGTCGACCGCCTCGTCGAACCGCTCGATCACCCTGCTAAGTCGGATGATCTCGGGCCGGGTGCCAAGGATCGTGGCGACCTTCATACGTGGAAGGCTGGTTCGTCCTCGACCCGTAGGCTGTTACGGCGCAGTAGCTCCACTACGCCGGCACGATCGAGCAGCTCATCTGCGGAGCTGTACTCGAGACCGTCGAATGCGGTGAGGCCTGCGTCTCCATCGCGCAACTCCGGGAGGATCGGCGCGATGGCGAGATAGTCCCCGCGTGCTACGGTCCGCGTCGCCTCCTCTTCGGAGACAAGGATCTCGTGTGTCTTCTCGCCCGGCCTCACGCCGGTGATCTCGATCGGTACCTCGTGCTCGCCGATAAGCGCAGCCGCCAAGTCGGTGACGCGGACAGCGGGCGCGCGCGGCACATAGGTCTCGCCCCGCTGGCCTTCCTGCAACGCTGCGAAGACCGTGTCTACGGCATCGTCGAGACTCAGCAGGAATCGTGTCATCTCGGACGTAGTTACCGTTACAGGACCGCCGCGGCGGATCTGCTCGTGAAACAGCGGTATGACCGACCCACGTGAAGCGAGCACGTTTCCATAGCGGGCCGTGAGGAATCGTGTCCCGTCACCATCGAGATTGGCCTGCGCGAGGATCCGCTCCTGCAAAGCCTTCGTCATCCCCATGACGTTCACTGGCTTGCAGGCCTTGTCGGTAGTCACGCCGACAACGGTCTCGACCCCGAGCTGCTGCTCGCGGATGGCACGGACAAGGTTCTCGGCGCCGAGAACATTCGTCTTGACGGCCTCGAATGGCTGGTACTCGCAAGCCGGTACCTGCTTCAGGGCGGCGGCATGGAAGACGATGTCGGCGCCACGCAGTGCGGCCGCCAATGAGGAGAAGTCACAGACATCCCCTATGCGGAAGTGCAGGTTGCCGTGCTCGTGGTAGAGGACGTCATCAGTGGCGACCGCACGATGCTGGAACTCCAGCCGCATGGCGTGCTGCTTGGCCTCGTCGCGCGAGAACACGACGACTGCGTCAGGCTGGCCCAGCTCGCCTCCGAGGAGTCGTTGGACGAGCACGCGCCCGAGCGAGCCGGTGCCGCCCGTGACGACGATGCGCTTACCGGTCAGGATCGAGATGACGTAGCTCCTCGTAGGGGGTGGGATCGGCGGCCAGGTCTGAGAGCATCGCCTGCCACGTGGGAGGCGTCCAGCCGGTCTCGCTCTGGAAGCGCGAGCTGTCGAGGCTGCGGTCTATCACAAGTGAGTCATCAGGGTCGATCCCGATATCGACCTCAAGTGCGTCTCGCAGCTCGCTCAACAGCGTGAGCTTGTCGATCGCTGCCGCGCTCACCTGCCACAGGCCCGAGAGCTGCTCTCGTTCGATCAGGTCGCCGATCAGGTCGGATAGCACGATGGTCGTAACGCCGCTGAAGATTGCCCTCGAGAAGCCTCGAATCCGGCTACCACGCTGTGAGAGGAACCACTCGAACAAGCCGAGCGCCCCATGCAGCTCGCGTCCCACGATTGAGGTGCGCAGCGTGATCGCGTTCGGCGCGTCGGAAACCTCCCCGAGCAGCTTCGAGCGGCCATACAGATCACGCGCGTCGGGAATGGAATCCTCGGTATAGGTACCGCGATCGCCCGAGAACACACAGTCGGTTGAGATGTGGATGAGACGCGCGCCGCGGGATGCGCAGGCAGTCGCAAGCTCGTGCGGAAAGAGAGCGTTGACTCGAATCGATGGGATCGCTGCTCGCGCGGCGTCAAGTTGCTTGATGATCCCGATTGCATTTACAACCGTTGTCGCATCGCTCCGCTCAAGAGCTTGGATGACCGACTCCGGTTCCTCGACTCGTACGCCGGTCACGGTTCGTGCCGGCTCGAGGATCCTGGACGCGGCTGGCCCTGAGCGTATCTCCGCGTACCGTCGCCCATGTTTCGAAGCGGGGGCCGAGTCTCTGCACGAGCTTGTGCCCGAGCATGCCCGAGCCGCCGAGGATGAGAACCCGAGTCACGAGCGGGCAATTCTACGGGCCCGATGGAGGGCGGCGCCCGCGCGGGCTCGTAGCGGCGGCGGCGTCAGCTCGCGCGCGATCCGCAGCCAGGGTGGACGCGCCTGGTGGGCTGCAAGCGCTAGACGTGCCTGGGCAGCGTCTGCAGCCTCAATACGCAGGCGCTCGACCTCGATGGTTAGCAGCGTCGCTTGACGCTCGCGCTCTTCGGCGGTCACACGCAGGGCGTCGATGGTTTGTCGCAGTTGGCCGTTCTCGTAGTCGGCTGCTGTTGCGTGTTGCTCTGCATAGAGGCGCTGGCGTTCGCTCCAGAGCAGACTCTTCTCGAAGCCCTTTCCTGCTTGACGGGAGAATCTCCTACCGAGCTTGTCTTCGATGAGGAAGCGACGCTCGGACTCGAGGGACCGGTCCTGATCGAACAACACACCCATTTCGATCAGCATCGTTGAGTAAGCCTCTCGTTCGGTGGCCTTTGCCTTGGCGGGCAGGTCGCCTCGAGCGTAGAGGGTGTCGAGTAGGAGAAGTCGCTCGCTTAGCCGTTCACGGAGATTTTCGACCGCGAAGTCGCCCGTCGAGATCGAACCGCCATGTATCCGCCAGGCACCACCTGGTTGAGTAACTCGTATGAAACCGGCGTCGCCTGCGCGCAACCACCACTCGTAGTCTGGGTAAAAATGGTGGCTGGGATCCCATCCACCGATGCGCTCATATAGCCGTCGTCGCACGAGCGCTCCCACGCCGACGGGGCATAGGCCGGATCGCAGCGTTTGCTCGAACGTCATCGAAATCAGCTCGACCGTGTCGGTAACGTGATCGCTGTCGTCGACAACGAGCTGATCTGCATAGGCCACGTCGGCGTCGGGATGAGCCACAAAGCCTCGACAAGTCTCGATATGGCGCCCGGCAGCAAATAGTCATCCGAGCTGAGGTAGCCAAGCAGCTCCCCGCGGGCCTGGTCGAGCCCGCGGTTAATCGTCATTGCTTGCCCGGCATTCTCTTGCTGCCACCAGCGGAAGCGATCGGGGGCGAATCGCTCTGCGATGCGGGCGAGGACCACGGAGGTCTCGTCTCGCGATCCGTCGTCGATCGCAAGCACCTCCAGCGCAGGGTAGTCCTGCTCGAGCAGGCTGACGACTGCGGTCTCGACAAAGCCTGCGCGTTCGTAGGTCGGCACCACGACTGAGACGAGGGGAAGGCTCATATGGGCCGTCCAGCCGCCGAGAGACGCGCGATTTCGGCGTCTCGTTGCATGATCTCTGCCTTCAGGCGCTCGATCTCGGCATTGCGAACCTTGACCTCGGTCCAGATTTCCTCAGCCTTGAGGCGGGCATCCTGTAGGTCGGCGTCGGTTGTCTCCGGTATACGGTCCGCCGCGTCGATCTCGCCGTAGACCCAGCGCAGACGCTCGATCGCGAGCGCATCTCGCTGACGCTCAAGCGCCCATCGTAGATCGGCAACCGCGGCGGCGATCGCCGGAGTCGCATCCGCCGCGAACAGCGTCGCGATATCGAGCTCGGCCAGTTCAGGAACGTTGAGGGGCTCGACGTAGAGGCGGCGCAGAAGCTCGCGTCTCAGCGTGCTCCGCCCTGGCCCCTCTGATGTTTTGCCAGCATGGAGCGCGGTGAGCAGCGCCTTGGTACGCATGCGCGGATTATGGCCGTGGCGGTCGGGGTCGAGGGCGACCTCGGCTGCGATCTCTCTCGACGGCAGCAGTCCATGCCGTCGGACGATCTCACTCCAGACCACAGCATCGCCGTACGGACTCGCAATTAGCTCTAGGGCGCCCTCATCAAGGGCGGAGGAGCGGACCAGCACTGCTGCCGGCTCAATCGAGGGATGTACCAGCAGCTCGGTTGCGTCGACTGGCGGCATTGGCGCGTGTGTCACGCGAACCTTGGCGCTGGCGCCGTCCACAAGCACGTAACTGGCGACACTCAGCACTGCGGTCGGATGTGCGCTCAGCGGACGCATCCGTGGGGCAAACGCACCGGTACACCAGTGATCTCCGGCACGTGCGAAGGCCAGCACGTCGGCTGTGGCCAATATCTCTTGTGACGTCGCGCTCATGAGCGGGGCTGCTCGGAAAACTCACAGGCCTTCGTCGCAAGACAGAGAAGGGGGACCTTTCATCGATCTCGCTGCGCACTGAGGCGAGTGTTTCCGCGAGGGCGCCGGGTCCCGGCAACAACACGACAGCGAGCGGCTCGGCCATCTCAGGCGGCCGCCTTGAGTGCTGCGTCTCCGAGTATCCGCTCGTAGGCGTCGATCACGCGTGCGCGTGTGCGGCGACGATCTAGGTGCTCAGCACATGCCTGTCGGTTGATCTCGGCTGCGGTGTCGACAAGCGCATCGTCGGTGAGCGCATGTCGCAGGGCAGCCGTCACCGCGTCGACATTGGTCGCAGGGACAAACGACGCTCCGCGGCCGGGTGGGGTGATCTCGTTGCCGCAGGAGCTTGAGGACTGCACAGGGAAGGAACCCATCGCCATCGCCTCGAGGAACGATGTGCTGAGGGCGTCACTACGGTTGAGCGCTAGTGAAACACGAGCGCGGCCGTGCATCGCGAGCACCTCGTCGTGACTGGACTGGCGGGCGCCGCCCAGTGAGATAACCGTATGGCGACTGACGGCGCCGGTGGTGAGTTTGAGGTAGCGCTCTTCGAGCTTGGCATCCAGTTGGTAGGTACATAGTTCCCAGCCGTCTAGTAGATCTGCGCAGCGCTCGATTGCCTTGAAGGCGATCTCAGCCTGTCCTATGCGCCGGAAAAACCCTTGACGGCGATTGTCGTCGGCCGGAGGTTGGGCCGGACGCGCGCAGCGTCATGGCGTGGTCCAGGTCAATCCCGCCCGTTACGGGCCATACCCCGATAACGCGGCCCTGCAGTCCGTATGCGCGCGCGAGCGCGACATCGCGGTGGCACTCGGCGCTGTAGTAGTCGCAGTCTTGAAGAATCGCGCGAATCGTCGATATGTGAAATGGGTCGCGCCCGAACCAGAAGATGTCGCTACCCCAGTTTGTCACCAACCAGGGAATTGGGGGGTGTCATTGCGCTGGAGTGTGGCTTGTACGAGCGCGCCGCCGTGCTGGATCTCGTGGCTGTGGACGATGTCAGGACGGAACTCCTCAATTACGCGCGCAAGGTGGTCGCTATGATCGCGAAAGCTCCAGGGGAACGCGAGCGACTTGACGAGTGGGCCACCTGGTCTCTCGCTTTCCTGGGCATCTGCCACGCACGTGTGTACCGTGACTGGCGAGCTCCGGATGCGGCTCGCCCCAGAGCGTTGAGTCGAACAGATGGATGTCCCAGTCGGTGTCCTGCAGGAGCTGTAGATAGCGGGCGATATGAACGCTGTCGGCAAACCCGACGACCAGGAGGCGCATGGCCGTCAGGATAACTGGGGCTCACCACGCGCCGCTCGCGAGATGCACGGCTAAACTCTGGCCGCGTGCCAGACCCCGGCCTTCCTACGATCCCATCGACCTCGCTGACTGGTCCGGCGTACCTGTGGCCGTCACAGGCTCTGGGGGCTTCATTGGCAGCCATCTCGTCGAGCAACTAGTTCGCGCTGGCGCGAATGTGCGGGCACTCGTGAGCTACCGCGCCCAACAGGACGAGGGAGCACTGAGCTGGGCTGACACCGACGTGCTCGCCGAGCTCGAGCTGCAGCGCGGCGATTTGCGCGAGCCGGAGGCGATGGAGCGCCTTGTCGCGGGCCGCAAGATTGTCTTCCATCTCGCGGCACTCGTGGCGATCCCATACTCGTATGCCAATCCTCGTGTCGTCTTCGACGTCAACTTGACCGGCACCCTCAATGTGGCCCTGGCCGCACGCGATGCGGGTGTCCAGCGGCTCGTGCACACTTCGACCTCGGAGGTCTACGGCACCGCGCAAGAAGTGCCGATCACCGAGGCCCATCCCATCAGTGCCCAATCGCCTTATGCCGCCAGCAAGGCTTCCGCGGACCAGTTGGTGATGAGCTTCCACCGCTCCTATGAGCTTCCGGCGACGATCGTGAGGCCGTTCAACACCTACGGGCCGCGTCAGTCGATGCGGGCGGTGCTGCCGACGATCGTGGTGCAGGCGCTTGCGGGTGGTCCGGTTCGCCTCGGCTCGCTCGACCCACGACGTGACATGACGTATGTAACCGACACTGTCGCTGGGTTTCTTGCTGCCGCGCGGACTCTTGAGGCCAACGGCGAGACGCTGCAGCTCGGCACCGGTGTGGATCACTCTGTGGCAGACATGGTTGGGGCGGTTGGCAGGGCTGTCGGTCGAGAGCTTGTCGTCGAGCAGGATCCGGCGCGGACACGCCCGGTGGCCAGCGAGGTCATGCGACTGATCTCAAGTCCGGCGCGTATGAAGCGGGTGACTGGCTGGGCGCCGCGCGTCAGTCTCGATGAGGGTGTCGAGGAGGTCGTTCGGTGGGTGCGCGAGCATCTCGATGACTTCGATGCTAGTGAGTATGCGACCTGAGTATGCGTAACCTCGGTGGTCACTTCCAAGTAGCAGTTCAATGCACTGGCCTCACAGTGACCGGTCCGATAATCCGAGGCTAGAAACTAGGCTGTTGTGGCCGGAATCGACCTGTCTCACCGCGGTCATACCTCGATGGCGCTAGTGGGCCTAAGAGAACTTGGCCTCTTGCCAAGTTCTCTAGGCCCGACGGCCAGTGCACCCGAACGCATGGCCGCTATCGCACTACGTCAAGCAGGTCGCACGCACGCTGATTACGGCCGATCTGACCGGCCTCGATCCCACGGAGCTCCAAGTCGCGTTTCGGGCACATCGTGCGTGCTTGTTGCACGCCAGGCCTCATGGCGGTGGATTTATCGGCGGTTAACCCAATGCACTCTACGGGGCCAAACCATACTTTGTATGCGTGGTTCGAAAACACTAAAAGCGAAGTCGGTGGCCTACGGGAACTCGGAAAAGCCGGCACCACCTGGTAGGCATCCTGACCGTGAGATATCGTAACCCTGCGGTAACTAACAGGCACACACTACCCCTGCAAAACGAACATAATAGATAGATGTGGCGTAAATGCTAGGTGTCGTAACGCTAGCGTTCGAGGTGGTCTTAGGATAACGGACTCTCGCTACCAGTCGAAATCCGATCTGCTCGAGTAACGGAACAACATAGTGATGAATTACCGACGTGAGAAGGTGCGCTGATCATCGTTTCGGCGCCGGGAGAGGTGTACCACGCGCGGTGCGGTGACGCGTGGTGCACCTTGCAGCCGGGGGCGGCGTCCGGGCGCTATGCGAGGGAGGCATTAGGCTCGCCCAAACCAACACACTCCACCCACCGATTCGGAATCGCCGTGGAGGGGGGTCTGCGCCTTGGGACGGAGATCGTTAATGAGCATGTGAGAGGTATGGCACGACATCTCAGCTACTGCATCCGTTCGCAACTATCGCCGTAGATGACTGTTGATGTGCCTACCATGACGGCAAAAGCGGGGGATCTTGGGCGTGCACGAGACTGATTTGAGAGGCCAGGGATTGGTTGGAGGCGCTGCCGTAGCGGTGATCTGCGCGGCGGCTTTGCTTTTGGGTCATGTCGCGACCGCGGGTGCGTTTCTGTGGGAGGCGAATGGGGCCGAACCATCCGCAGGCGAACAGCTTGGCTTGAAGCGGAAGGAAGGTCGTACAGGAGGATTCCCTCTTGTGCAGACCGTGACCACCTCGCCAAGCGGGGACGAGCTCTTTGGCTTCAGTTACGTCGCGGGACTGCAGAACCCTCAATGCCGGCGCTCGGTCGGTAACGGCTACCTCGGTTTTCGTGGCCCGAACGGCCCGCTGAGCTTGCTTGACCGACTGCCCGCGCTCACGACACCACCGGTCATCGGAGGGGGTCACGAGGCGGTTGTCGTCTTCACGGTCAACTGCAAGCAGCACAGCATTCTGCCCTTCAACGGATCGCTGGAGCGACTGCAACTGCTCACCGGCGCCCTCGGTCGACGGCCGACCACGACTACGATCCTGAGCTCGACCGCGGAGGAGGGATCAGCTGCGATTGCGGCAAGTCCCAGCGGGGATCTCGCGGTTGCCTGGCTTGCCCCACACGGACACGTGGGGATTGGCATTCCTGAACCGACCGACCTGTTGCATCTCTCGATCGGTCACACCTCTGGATCGATGAGCCGTCAAGTGGTGTTTGGTGTGGATGGTGTCGGGCCGCGGGTGAGGTATCCGTTCTTCACAAAGGTGCGACTCGCGTGGACGGGGCACCACGAACTGCTTGTGGCCTACGCAGTAAACCGTCTGGTCATGGTGCAGGTGTGGCGTCCGGGCCGCGGACTGTCACGCCCGCAAGCGCTCGGTGCGGTCAATGAGAGAGGGAACATCGACCTGACTGTCGCTACTGTGCCAGATGGCCGGGCTGTCGTTGCCTGGGGCACTCAACAGAACACCATCGAACCGGAATCGCCGTGGAAAGTGTTTGCGTCCGTCAGGGCGGGAGTGGGCGCTCACTTCAGCATCGCTCATCTGCTCGACTCGGGGTCACCGGAGGTGCCCGGTTTTTACTCGGTCGGCAAGCCTGACGTAACGGCCAACATCGACGCTGACGGGTTCACAACGGTCGCCTGGTCCTCTGAAAAGCGCGGCACAGCTCCGGTGCGTGTCGCTGCCGTCGATCCCAGCGGACACTTTCAGCCAGTTCAAGAACTGGCCCCTGATAGCAGCAACCTCACATTGGTCGATGCGCCCGGAGGCGGGACGGTGTTGCAGTGGGAAGTGCCAGAAGGGGAGGGGAAGTTCAGCCTCGGCCAGGCAACGCGGCCGCCCGGCGGCGACAGCTTTGCGCCGGCGCAAGCGAGCACATTGCGACTCGGGGTTATCGATGGCGCCGAGTTGATCAACTCGGCCACGGGCGGGTAGGAGGCCGATCGGACAGCACGGATTTCTGTAGCGGACCGGGCGGGTCTGGGCCGGTCAGGCTTCACAGTCAGCGGCCGTATGTTTTCTATCTGCTCTACAGCGCAGAGCTGCTAGCGAGAGCCCGCGAGCAACTGCTATCCGATCTCGGCAGAGCCTTTTCCAACAACGCCTATCGCCTACAGGCGAAGGAGCGCGCACTACGGATCGCCGTGGAGATTCTTGTCATCGGTCTGTCTGTATCCGCCGGATTCATAGGATTTTCTTAGTGGCTATGATGAGTATGAAAGCGCAAGATGAGTCGCCGCCTATCATGCGAGAGCCCCGAGTATCGAAGGACTGGCCGTTGCCCTCGTATCCTCCGTCCGGGGTGCCCCATGTCAGTCCCACCGGGATCATCAAGGAGCGCGAGCCTGGTCGGCGTTGGTTTTGGCGCAAGCGCAAGCCGCGCGACTAGCGCGGACTTGCGCCGCAGGGCCCCCGCGAACAAGCCGAAGCAGCGCGTTCTGGGCTCGGCAGGTTTGCATATCCCTCGCTCTGCGCGAGATCCGACTTGACAGAAGTTGTGGCGTCTTGTTGACTGTCGCCCGGATGACGACTGATCGACACGTTTCTAATAAGCTGGCGAAGTGGTGGGCGTGTTGTTGTTGACGGGCTCTCCCGAGCCACCACGAGGGCTCTGAACGTTGTCGACCATTGGGGGCGCGGCTCTCTCGGGGAGCCGCGAGGACGCGCGCGAGCAGGCGCGGGAGATGCAGCGCCGGCGTCTGCTGGACGCGATGGCGCAGATGGCTGCCAAAGAGGGCTTTCGTCGCGTGACGGTCGGCGGGCTGTGCGCTCAAGCGGCTGTCTCGCCGAGCGCGCTCCGCGAGCTGTTCGGCGGCTTGGACGGTTGCCTTCTCGTCTTGTTGGAGCGGATTATCGGGCGCTCCACGACGCTCGTGATCGAGGCGTTCGAGGCCGAGCTTTCATGGCAGGATGGAGTGCTTGCCGGTCTCGAGGCGTTGCTTGTGTTCTTGGACTCCGAGCTGGTGCTGGCGAGGGTGTGCCTGGTCGAGGCGCTGGCCGGCCCACCTGAGGCGGCAGAGCTGCGCGCTCGCTTATTCGCCGCGTTGAGGCCGCTGTTGGATCGTGCTCGCGAGCAGCTTGCGCCTGAGCAGCAGCCCCAGAAGCTGGCGGCGGCGGCGACGATCGCCTTGGTGATCGGCGTCCTGCAAGAGCATCTCTTGGCGAGTGAGCAGCCGACTTTTATAGAGCTGCTCGGCGACTTGGCCGGCCTAGTCGTCGCTCAATACCTGGGCGTCTCCGAGGCCAGGAGCCAGGTCGAGCGCGGTAACGCACGCGCCAAGGTGGTGGCTCAGGAGCTGAGCGTGCGTCAGGTCGAGCCCCGTGTGCAGATCCCGAAGGAGATTCGTCACGCGCGCGCACAGCGGCGACGCTTATGCTTGACCTATATCGCCGAGAACCCTGGCGCCAGCAACCAGGCGATCGCCGTCGGGATCAAGCTTTCGCACCTCGGCCAGCTCTCGACCGCGCTGTCGCGTTTGGACCGTATGGGCTTGCTCGTCAAGCGGGCAGGTGGCGCGGGCAGGCCAAACGCGTGGTGGCTCTCGCCCTACGGCGAGCAGGTCGCGCGCGCTCTGGACTTTCGCTGAAAGCAGGCACGCCCCCCATAGCCCAACCGTACCCAGCAGGCCGAGGGAGACGGTCCGGGCTCGCGCAGGAATGCCGGTAGTCCGATGTCGGCGCGGGCGGCTCAGCATCTCTTAGCTGCTGCCCCGCAAAATCAACTACCTGACTTTCCCCTATCCATTTCGCCCGCGATGGAGCAGCATGATCAATGTCACGAGCCGATGCCCATTCGGTCCCGTGCCCCCAGGGGGGGCTGGCCGGCCCGTCCACAGGCGCTGAGTGTGCGCGCATGTGGACGGGTCTGTCGTTCATGTGCCGATCGCGTCTTTGCCGGGCCATGATTACGTCTTTATAAGTCATTCGCCGGTGCCGTCCTCGTTGGTGTGAGATCTCGCCAAGGCTTGTGGTTCGCTGTTGCCTCAAGGGCGCGCGCGATAGTCTGCTCAGCCCGGGCGGCGCTGCCCAAGATTGCTTAGGTACCTAGCCTTTGTCTGCTCGTCCGGAAACGCTTTTGTCAAACGGACATATACCTATGGAGATACTCCCCGCCCGCATACCAGGTCCCGCCTTGATCGCGCCCTCTGTCTTCGGCGACGAGCGCGGCTTCTTCGTCGAGACCTACCGGCGCCAGTGGCACGCCGAGGCCGGCATCCCCGAGGACGAGCTGTTCATCCAGGACAACCATTCCCGTTCCAGCAGGGGGGTCGTGCGTGGCATGCACTTCCACGTCGGCAGCGGCGTGGCCAAGCTCGTGCGCTGCGCGCGCGGCAAGATCCTCGACGTAATCGTCGATCTGCGCCGCGGCTCGCCCACCTACGGCGAGTGGGAGGGCTTCGAGCTCGACGATGAGAGCATGCGCATCCTCTACGTGCCTGTCGGCTTTGCCCACGGCTTCTGCGTGCTTAGCGACGTGGCCGACGTCAACTACAAGCAAAGCGCCTACTACGATCCCGCGATCGAGCGAGGCATCGCTTGGAACGACCCCGATGTCGCGATCGACTGGCCGCTTGCCCCTGGATGAGCTGATCGTCTCCGCGCGCGACAGCGCAGCTCCGCTCTTGCGCGAGTTCGCGCCTGAGCTGCCGTTCGAGTACTCGGCCTGATCGCCTGATCACGCGGATATATGGTCCCCAAATTGTTAGATCCCATATATAACCTAGAGGTTATATGTCTGGATCCTGTTTTCTGCACGGTCACGCCACGGGTAAGTTCTGCACGGTCAAGTTCTGCACGGTCACGCCACGGGTAAGGCAGAGTTGACGGCGTCAAATGTGCTGGCAAAATGGTGGCGTCGCTGCGCCCACCGTGCTGTCAGTTCGTGCCCTTACAGCTCGGTCACGAGCAGGCGATAGCCAAGGTCCAGCTGCTCGAGCGACAAAAGCTCGCGGTTGCGCTGCTGCCAGCGGCCCGTCTCGAGATCCTCGGCGAGCTGCTCGAGACCGTCCAGTAGCCGCACGGCGCCCGGCAGCTGAAAAGTCGGTATGCCCGCGCGCATCTGCTTGTCCAGATAAGCCCGCGGGCGGCGCCAATGGGCTGCCAGCAGGCCGTTGGCGCAATCGTGGGGGATGGCAACCGTCTCCACTTGCACCTCGTCGCCGGTGGCCACGCGCTGTTGCTCGATCGGCGGGAAGCGACGGCTGTGCAGATGCCCGAGCTCGGGCAGATAGTCGCGCAGCAGCCAAAAGCGATCGGCATGGGTTGGGTCGTAGGTGAAGATCACCACGCGCTTGCGTGCGACCCTGCGCAGCTCTTGGACCCCGATGCGCCAGTCGGCCCACTGGTGAAGCGTCAGGCACGCCATCGCGGCGTCCACGCTTGAGGATGGGATTGGCAGGCTCTCGGCGTGCCCCCTGATCGGGGTCGTCAGCCCATGGGTGCGACTGAGTGATCCTGCGCTCTGTCGGCTCGATCGCAAGCACCCAGCGGTCGACCGGCTCGTACTCCGCTGCGCCGGCGCCGACATTCGCGACCGAGCGGGCGTCGCCGAGCGCTTCGTGGATCTGTCTGGCGATCCTGGGGTCCGCCGGGCGCAGGGCAGGATGCTCGTGTTCGTGCTCAGCCTGCTCGTGGGTGCCTCCGTTGTGCTCGTGCGTGTGGCTCATAAGAAGTAAGCAAACGTTTCGCGCAGGGATCGAATCTCCTGCAACCTCCACTATTTGGAAACGTTTGGTTCGGCGTGATGTGGAGCCTGTGGGCGGGTGCGCGTGCGATAGCCACGGATGCAATGCTTATGCCCGATGTCCGGCCGTATCAGTCTCCTGCGCCGTCGTGTCGGCGAGCTCACGCTCACGCCCGAGCAATATGCGCTCGCGGCATATGTCGCGCTCGGCGCGCTGACCTTGATCGTGATGAGCGGGGCCGCCGTGCGGCTGACCGGCTCTGGGCTCGGTTGCCCGACGTGGCCGCGCTGCTACGGCAAGATCTACCCGCCGCTGCAGACTCATGCGGTGATCGAGTTCTCAAACCGGATGATCACCGTCCCGGTCTCGATCGCGGCGATCGCTGCCTTCCTGCTGGCCTTCCGCCGCCGGCCCTACCGGCGCGATCTGATGCGCCTCAGCGCGCTCTTGCCCCTTGGCGTGCTCGCCCAGGCCGTGCTCGGCGGCTTGACGGTGCGCGGAGCGCTCGACTACGGCTGGGTCATGGCCCACTTCGCGCTCTCGATGCTCGTGCTCGTCGCGGCTGTCGCGCTCGCCTGGCGCGCCACCTACGAGCCCGGCGAGCGCCCGCTTTCCACCGACAGAACGCTCACGCTGTGGGCGCGAGTAGCCGTGGCGCTGGGCGGCTTGACGATCTTCGCCGGCACTGCCGCCACGGCCGCCGGGCCGCACGCCGGCGGCTCTCCCGGCCAGAAGATCAATCGCCTGGACTTTGACGGCAAGGGCACGATGGACTTCGTGATCCATCGCCACGGCGAGATCGCGCTCGTGTTCGGGCTCGTGGCGCTGCTCGTCTGGTGGCTGGCACGCCGACCCGGCAGACCCGGCGCGGATGGCGCCGCCGATCCGCTTGTGCGCCGCTTCTCGACCGTCACGTGCGTGCTGATCGCCTTGCAAGGGGCTGTGGGGCTCGACCAGTACGAGACGCACCTGCCGACCGAGCTCGTGTGGGTGCACGTCAGTCTCGCTTCGCTTACCTGGCTCTCGGTCTTGTGGACCGCCTGTGCGGCCGGTCGTCTGCAGCCGCGTGCTGTGGGCGTGAGCGAGCCGCATGCGGTCTCCCGCACGCGTGTATCTGTCTAGCGGGCCCTGGCGCCGTAAGTACCGACTGGTGGGCTCACTGGGGGTTTGCGAGGTCCGTTCCTGGCATATTCCCCGGAAATTAGGGCCTGAAATCGGCTCGCGGGCCGGCTCTAGGCGTGCGGACGTCCTTGCCAACCGTTAGCCTGGGCCGCAGTAACGAAACTCGAGAAGGGACTGCCATGACGAAGAACGAGCTGGCTGATGGGGTCGCGCAGCGGACGGGTCTCGCGGGAACGCAGGCTCGGGAGGCGCTGGAGGCGGCGATCGACTTGATCTCCGACGAGCTGGCTGGCGGCGGCGAGGTTGCTCTCGCCGGTTTCGGCAAGTTCAGCGTCAGCAACCGGGCGGCCCGGCAGGGACGCAATCCCTCGACAGGGGAGACGATCAGCATCGCGGCAAGCAAGGCCGCGAAATTCTCCGCGGCGAGCGCGCTGAAGAAGCGTTTGAACTAGTACCTGCCAGCCCGACCTACGGAGCAGATGGACGTCGAGCAGCGGCGAGCCCGTCGTGAGGCACGTCGGCGCGAGGTTGCGCGCAGACGTACGCGGGGGCTCGCCGCCGTAGCGCTGATCGCCGTCCTTGCGATTGTGGCCGTCGTCGCGCTCGCCTCGGGCGGCGGCTCCTCCAAAGGCGGCTCGCACGACGCCTCGGTGAGCTCCGCTGGTGTCGGTGTCGGTGTCGGTGCTTGCTGGTGCTGGTGCTGGCGGCTCGGGCGGTGGCGGCGTTGCCGGCCACGCCAGCCGGCAGGGCTCCAATGCCGCGAAAGGCGCCGGCGGTGAGAGCGGTGGCTCCGGCCCGATCCTCGCCTCCACCGGCCGCCCCTCAAGCGCTGGCACCGCCGGCACGGCTACCGGCCCGCTCGGCCACGACTCCGTGCCGATCTTGATGTATCACGTCATAAACCCGCCGCCCGCGGGCGCGAAATTCCCTGGGCTGTATGTGTCCCCTGAAGAGTTCTCCGCTCAGATGCACGCGCTCGCCGATGCTGGCTTTCATGCGGTGACGATGGACCAGATGCGCGCCAACTGGACGCGCGGCACGCCGCTGCCCGCCGGCAAGCCGATCGTGTTGAGCTTCGACAACGGCTACCAGTCGCAGTACACCCAGGCACTACCTGTACTGCGCAAGCTCGGCTGGGTGGGTGTGGAGAACATGCAGCTGACGGGGCTACCGCCTTCGCAAGGAGGGCTTGAGCCAAGCACAGATCGAAGGCTTGGTGGCCGCTGGCTGGGAGCTCGACACGCAAGGGATCAGCCATGCCGACCTGATCACGCTCAGCCCGGCCGCCCTGCATGAACAGGTCGCCCTCGCGCGCGCGCAGGTGCAGCGCCGCTACCACGTGCCGGTCAACTGGTTTTGCTACCCCTCGGGGCATTACAACCCAACAGTTATAAACGCGGTTAAGGCTGCGGGATATGTGGGCTCCACCACTGTCGTGCCCGGCTGGGCCTCGCCCAGCGATGACCCTTATCGCCTGCCCCGCCTGCGTGTGCTGGGCGGTACGAGCCCCGAGTCAGTTGCTGTCCGAGCTGGCCGCGATCCGCTCGAATCCGTCGCCGCCCGCCTCATACGGAGGCAGCGAATGACCGGCGCCGGAGTGTCTGATGCGGGCGGTCGGCGATGCCGCGTGGGCCGCCGGGTCGGGTGTTGGTGGGTTAGGTGCGGCGCGGGCGTGAGCGCGGCACACATCCGCGCGGCGGATCGATAGGATGCCGCCGATGAATACCGTGCCCGGCTGGGGCTCCTGGAGCCTCGATCCCCTTGCGATCCTTGCGCTGCTTGCTGCAGCGGTCCTGTACGTGCGCATGTACCGGCGTGCCGCCTCGCGCTCGAAAGCGGTCGGCGCCAGCCACTGGATTCCCTACGCCGGAGGTCTGATCGCGATCGCGATCGCGCTGCTCTCGCCGCTTGACGCGATCGGCGACAGCTGGCTGCTCTCCGCGCACATGGCCCAGCATGTGCTGCTCTCGGACATCGCTCCGGCGCTGCTGGTGCTCGGACTGCGCTCGCCGGTGCTGTCGCTCGGCCTTGCCCGTCCCGCTCTGCGCGCTGTTGCTCCCGGTGGGCGCTGGGGTCGCACGCTGGCGGTGGCGACCTCGCCGTGGGTGGCGATCCCGCTTTGGGCGCTCGCCACATGGGTATGGGCGATTCCGCCGGTCTTCGACTTCGCCGCCCAGCACACCGTCGTGCACGCCTTCGAGCACGCCACGCTCTTCTACACCGGGCTCGCCCTTTGGTGGCTGATCATCGATCCGATGCCGCGCGTGCGCCCGCGTCCGGACGGTCAGCGCCTGGCGCTGCTCGGCTTCAGCGCGCATCGCCTCCGCGGCGGTCTGTCTGCCCCTGACTTGGATTACAACCACGCAGTACCCGCTCTACGCCTCGGCTCCCCGTGCTTTCGGTATCAGTGCGATCGCCGATCAGCAGATCGCTGGCGCCGGCATGTGCTTCGTCGAGTTCCTCGTCTTTGGCATCGCCTTTGCCGCAGTCTTCATCAGCATGCTCAGCCGCGACGAGTCGCGCGTCGCGGTGGCCGAGCAGGCTGCCGCCGGGCACTAGGCGCTTCCCCTTAAACGGCTCGACCCGCGCTAGGCGGGTCGAAGGTACTGCAGCCCATTTACCGACGGGCTGATCAACCACAACCCGTGTTGTTGCCGCAGCTGCTGCACGTGTAGCAAGAGCCCGTGCGCTGCATCATGCCTCCGCACTGGCTGCACGCCGGACCCAAGTCGAGGCCCTGCATACGGGCCGGGACGACCGGGGGGGAGTCGGTCAACGCTGCCGCCGCTGGGACGCTGTCGGTGCCGCTGGCGCTTGCCTCCGGGCCGGCCGTGTCGGAGGAGGCCATCGACTGGGCTGCCTCCTCGGCCATCTTGCGTGCTCGGACTGCCGGCGTGAGGATGCCCAGTTCCTCCTGGGCATCGGTGTCCAGGAAGCGGCTGGCCACCCAGCGCAGGATGTAGTCGGGCATCGACTTGGCGAACGGGATCTCCGGGTTGCCGGTGATTCCCTCTGGCTCGAAGCGCATGTAGCTGAACTTCTCCACGAGCGTCTCGAGCGGGACCCCGTACTGGAGCGCGATCGAGATTGCCGTGGCGAACGAGTTCATCATGCCTTTGATCGTCGAGCCCTCCTTGCCGATGTCGGTTAGGAAGATCTCGCCCACGGTGCCGTCCTCGTACATGCCGGCGGTGATGTAGCCCTCGTGGCCGCCGATCGAGAACTTGTGCGTGATCGATTGGCGCTCGCGCGGCATGCGCTTGCGCCGCGGGCCGGCCTCGGCCAGGGCCTTGCCGACAGCGGCCTCGACGATCGCGTCGACATCGGCTGGGGCGGGGGCGTCCTTTTGAGCGTCGGTGCGCAATGCTTGCGCGGTCTTCGAGCCGTCGCGGTAGATCGCCAAGGCCTTGATGCCCAGGCGCCAGGCCTGCGTGTAGGCGTCGGCGATGTCCTCGACCGTCGCGCTCTGCGGCAGGTTGACGGTCTTTGAGATCGCCCCGGAGATGAACGGTTGCACGGCGCCCATCATCTTCAGGTGGCCCATATGGGAGATCGCGCGCTCGCCGACGGCCACGTCGAACACCGGCAGATGCTCCGCGGCGAGACCGGGTGCGCCGATGATCGTGCCGTGCTCGGCCAGATGTGCCTCGATCTGCTCGACTTGCTGCTCTGAGTAGCCGAGCGTCTGCAGGGCGAGCGGCACCGTGCGGTTGACGATCGTCATCTGCCCGCCGCCGACCAGCTCCTTGAACTTGACCAGCGAGAAGTCTGGCTCCACGCCGGTCGTGTCGCAGTCCATCAGGAAGGAGATCGTGCCCGTCGGAGCTAGCACCGTCGCCTGGGCGTTGCGGTAGCCGAAACGCTCGCCGAGCTCCACCGCCTCATCCCAGGAGCGCCGCGCGGCCTCAAGCAGCTCTGTGTCCTGGCAGATCGAGTCGGGGATCGCGTAGGAGGAGTCGCGGTGCATCTGCATCACGTTGTTGTGCTCCTCACGGTTTACCTCGTAGTGCTCATATGGGCCCATCGCCGCCGCCACGCGTGCGGACTCGCGGTAGGCGCGACCCGTCATCAGCGCAGTGATCGCCGCCGCCGTGCCCCGCCCCGCGTCGGAGTCATAGGGCATGCCGTTTGCCATCAGATAGGCGCCGAGGTTGGCGTAGCCGAGGCCGAGCTGGCGGAAGGCGCGCGCATTCACGCCGATCTGCTCGGTGGGATAGCTTGAGGGGCCGACGACGATCTCCTGCGCCAGCAGCACGATGTCCACCGTGTGCTCGAAGGAAGCCACGTCCAGACTGCCGTCGGGGCGGCGGAACTTCATCAGGTTCAGCGAGGCCAGGTTGCAAGCTGAGTCGTCGACGTGCATGTACTCAGAGCACGGGTTCGACGCGTTGATGCGGCCGCTTTTCGGGCTCGTGTGCCACTGGTTGATGGTCGTGTCGTACTGCACTCCGGGGTCCGCGCAGCGCCATGCCGCCTCGGCGATCTCTCGCATCAAGTCGCGCGCGCGGATCGGCTCGCCCACGGGCTTGCCGGTGGCGCGGGCGGTCAGGTGCCAATCCTCGTCGGCCTCGACCGCGCGCATGAACTCGTCGGTGACGCGCACCGAGTTGTTGGCGTTCTGGTACTGGATCGACTTGAAGCCCTCGCCGTCGATCGACATGTCAAAGCCGGCGTCGCGCAAGGCTTCGGCCTTATCCTCCTCCTTGGCCTTGCACCAGATGAACTCGCGGATGTCGGGGTGGTCGACGTCCAAGACCACCATCTTCGCCGCGCGGCGCGTCTTGCCGCCGGACTTGATCGTGCCCGCCCACGAGTCGGCACCGCGCATGAACGACACCGGGCCCGAGGCGGTGCCGCCCTTGGCCAGCGGCTCCATCGAGCCGCGGATGTTCGACAGGTTGATGCCCGAGCCCGACCCACCACGGAAGATGTTGCCCTCCTTGGTGTTCCACTCGAGGATCGACTCCATCGTGTCCTCGACGGACAGGATGAAGCACGCCGAGCACTGCGGTGACTCCTCGAAGCCGACGTTGAACCACACAGGCGAGTTGAACGCCGCTAGCTGGTGCAGGAGGATGTGGGTCAGCTCGGCCTCAAAAGCCTCGGCGTCACTCTCGCTTGAGAAGTAGGCGCGCTCGCGACCCCAACCGGCGATCGTGCCTGCGACGCGGCCGATCATCTGCTTGACCGAGCGCTCGCGCTCAGGGTGGCCGATCTGTCCGCGGAAGTACTTCTGGGCCACGATGTTCGTCGCGTTCTGGCTCCAGCTCTTGGGAAACTCGACGTCCTCCTGCTCAAAGGCGACACGGTCGCCATGTCCGATGCGCGCGTCGCGCAGCTCCCACTCGACCGTGTCGAAGGGGTGCGTCTCTCCAGAGGTGAACAGCCGCTTGACAGTCAGCAACTCGCTTGTGCCCGTGAGGGTGCCGGCGCTCGTATCCTCTGCAATCGTGGGGTGCGGGGTGAAATCCATCGGCCTTACCTCCTCTGCGCCGACACTCGCGACGCCCACTCGAATCTGTTCACTTGGGCCGAGAATCGTCGCGCGCCCACCGGACAGAAAGACATTCGAGCGTTAAATGCCTGCTATCCCTCATTTTAGAAGACCCGGGACGTCAGGCCGGTGCTTTCGTGGGTCCTCAGTGTCCCAATCTTGCCCAGTCGCTGAACTCCGCCCAGGTCTCCGAGGCACGGTAGGAGGCCTCGCGCAGCGAGTGCGTCAGCGAGATAGCCCAGCGCGGTTCGAGGGCAAGCCAGCGCCCCAGCGCCCACACGATGCAGCCGAGCACTAGCAGCGCGCCGAGGATCGCCAGCGCCAGCGCGCCGGCGGACAGTCCTTTGGCGCTTGCCTTCTTGTGCGCGACGATCACGGTCGTCGAGCCGGTTGCGGGGGTCGTGGTGGTTGGCAGCGCCGAGGTCGCGGTGTTAGCTGTCTGCGTCGCGGCGCCCGCGGGCGTGGTTGTGGGGGGCGCCACGGTGCCTGGTTGGGCCGCGCCCGTAGGAGCGGTAGTGCTCGTAGTCGCTGAGGGCGGCGTTGTGCTTGCCGGGACCGACGTGGCCGGGGCTGTCGCCGTGACGGTGTGGACTTTGATCGAAGCCGGGATATTGATGCCAAGAAGCTTCTTGGTCTTGGTTCCCGTGGCTTGGGCGCTTGCCGGGACGAGCGCTGTGAGCGCGCACGCTGCCGCCACGATCGACGCGGTGCGTGCTTGGCGCAAGCTGCGGTTCGGTTTAGCGATCATCGCTTTCGCCATGCTAACGGCAGCTCGCTGACTCGGGCAGGGCCGGCTTGCCAATGCCGGCACGAACATCGGCGCGCGTAGCGCGCCTCTCCCACTTCCAACAAGCTCTGAGAAGGCGCTCGCGTTGTTCACTTGGCGCGCATAGGTGCGCCTCTCCAGCTCAACAAGCTCGCTCATGCGCTGGGCGCGGGCAGCAGGTCCTCTATCTCCGAGAGCGCCTGCGTGAGCACGCGCGTCGCGGCTTGCTCCCCGTCGATTGGGCGGATGCGTTGTGGCTCGGCTTGTGCGAGTTGCTCGTAGGCGGCGGCGATCGCTTGGAAGAATGATTCGCCCTCGCGCTCCAGCCGGTCGGGCTCGGCGCCACGCGTCTGTTGTCGGTCGCGTCCAGTTGCTGGGCTGATCTGTAGCAGCAGCGTGCGGTCGGGGGCGAGCCCGCCGGTGGCGAGCAGGTTGATGGCGCGCACCTGCTCGATACCGAGGCCGCGGCCGGCGCCTTGATAGGCGAGCGAGGAGTCCACGAAACGATCGAGCAGTACCCAGCTGCCCTCTTCCAGCAGTGGTCCTATCCGCTCATCCACCAGCTCGGCGCGGGCGGCCGCGTACAGCAGCGCCTCGGCTCTTGCGCCGATCTGTAGCGCTGGGTCCTTCACCAGCTCCCTGATCCGCTCCGACAGCACTACCCCTCCTGGCTCGCGCAATAGCTCGACGCTTACGCCCCGCTCTTCGATCGTCTGCGCCAGCGCTGCCGCGAGCGTCGACTTGCCCGCACCGTCCAAGCCCTCGATCGTGATCAGCTTGCCCTCGCTCACGTGTGCAAGGTACATGCGGTTGCGGCATGGCCTGCTTGCGCGGGAGGGGCATCGCCTCAACGGGACAACGGCAGACGCCTCCACGACCGTCAAGCCGATACGCCTCTGCGACGGTGGACATATGCGTCAAAACAGCCATGCCCCCCGCGCGCGCGGGGGGCATGGTCTTTACGGAGCAACGGCAGACGCCTCCACGACCGCCCAGCGGGGTATGCCTCTACGGAGGGTGGCCATATGCTCCAAATAGGGCTGCCCCCGCGCGCGCAGGGGGCACCGCGCTTTTTGCATGTGTCGCTTGTCGCTGGCGCCCATCGTGGCTTTCCCCGTCGGGTCGCCTCTAGGATGGGCCTCAGTGTCGCCAATGTCCGCCGAGCCGGTTGCCGTCGAGGGGATGCTCGCCGGGATCGCGCCGCATCCGCATGCACGCGCCGTGCTGCTGCCGGCGCTTGCCCCAACCGGCAGCCCGTCGCACGCCTACCTCTTCCACGGCCCGTCGGGCACCGGCAAGCGCACCGTCGCACGCGCGTTCGCGGCGGCCCTGCTTGCCGATGGCGCGCAGCAGCCGCAGACGGTCCTCGAGCGCGTGCAGCGTGGCGCCCATCCCGATCTCACCTGGGTGACCCCCAGCGGGGCAAGCGAAGTGCTCGTCAGCGATATCGACGAGCCGGTGGTGGCGGCCGCAGCACACACGCCGTTTGAGTCCAGTCGTCGTGTGTTCGTGATCGAGGCGGCCGGCAGCATGAACGACCAGGCCGCCAACCGCCTGCTCAAGACGCTCGAGGAGCCGCCTCCGTTTGCCCACTTGATCCTGCTGGCCGAGCATCGCGAGGACGTGCTGCCCACGATCGCCTCACGCTGTCAGCAGGTGCGCTTCGACCCGCTCTCCGAGGAGCTGCTCGCCGAGCGCCTACAGGGGGTGGGGGGTGCGACGGGGATCGAGCCCGAGCGTGCCACCGCCTGCGCGCGCCTGGCAGCCGGCGACGGGCAGCTCGCCGAACTGTTGGCAAGCGAGCGTGGCATCGCGCTGCGCGAGTGCGCCGAGCAGTTCGTGCGCTCAGCGCTGCAAGACAGCGTCGAGCAGCGCCGCTGGATGGGCTTGCTTGAGGCCGCCAAGGCGGCTGGCGCGGTGGCCGGGGCGGCGGTCAGCGAGCGCCTTCATGAGCAGGCCGGGTTCCTACCCAGCAAGGAGCAGCGCAAGTACGAGCGCGAAGGCGCCGACGTCGTGCGCCGCGCTGAGCGCCGCGAGCGCACCGCGACGCTCGAGCTAGGCTTGCGCCTGGCTGAGCTGTGGTTGCGTGACATCTGGTGTCTGCTCGTAGGCGCCCCGGAGCTTGCCTATGCCTGCGACCGCTCGGCCGAGCTGGCCGCCGACGCCGCCGGCCGCGACGCGGCGTCGCTGCAGCGCAGCGTCGAGCTAGTGCGCGACACACGCTTGCGCCTGGATCTGAACGTCTCCGAGGAGCTGGCCCTGGAAGCGCTCGCTTACAGGCTCGCGGGTCTGCCCGCTTCGTCCTAGTGTTTGCTCGCTCCGTCCCAGATCATCTTTCGAATGAGCTGTGCGGTGGGACATTCATCGACCAGGAACGCGGGGGTCTGGCAGCTCTTTTCGAACATTCCTGGTAACACCCCCTTGTGCGTAGCCTTGAGGTAAAGGTTAGGTACCTAATAAATCTCCGAGCTCAGGCAAAGGGGTGTTGGACGTGCAGCCCGGTTTAGAAGAACTTCTCTTCAGGCCGTCGCGTTGATCGGCCCGAGATTCGGCGTCAACTCGTAGGTCTCAAAAGCCATGAAGCGTGAGAACAGTCGGTTCTCGGGGCCGTGGAAGTCGGCCGAGCCGGTGCTCAGCAAGCCGAGCTCTTCGCAGCGTTGGGCCAGCAGCTCGGTCTGCTCTTGCGTATGCGTCACGTAGAACGCCTCGATCCCGTCGATGCCCAGGTCGCGGAAGCGCTCGACCATCGCCAGCGCTTCCTCTGAATCCTCCACGTCCCAGAAGGGATGCGCCCAGATCGCCACCCCGCCCGCCGCATGGATCGCGTCTATCGCCTCTTGCACGGTCGGCGTGGCGCGCAAAGCGAAGGCCGGGCGGCCCTCGATCAAATAGCCTTTGATGAACGAGCCGATGTCGTCGATCTGCTCCTCGCGTAGGCGCTCGGCGTTGGCGGAATGGCCCAGTGCAGCTTCGGCAAGGTGGGGTCGCCCGATCGGCTCTCCGGCCTTCACACGCGCGTCGATCGCCTGCTGGTCGAGCTCGATGCCCAGGCCGCGCAGGTTCTCGGCCATGCGCAGCGTGCGCTGCTCGCGGTCGGCGAGAAAGTCGGAGAGCGTTCTTGTGAGCTGGGGATCGCGGTGGTCGATCAGGTAGCCGAGAATGTGCAGTTCGCGCGCCACGCCATGCTCGCCCCCGTTGCCTGCTTGTCCCCTGTCATGGGGGGCCACCAGTGATGGGCGGTCGATCGCGGAGATCTCGATCGCCGGCACGACTGTGACGCCGTGCTCGGCACCGGCCTGGAGCGCCTCGTCCACCCCCGCAACAGTGTCGTGGTCGCTTAGCGCCAGCAGTTGCACTCCGGCCTGTGCGGCCCTTGCCACGACCTGGGCCGGCTCGAGCACGCCGTCGGAGCGTGTGGAGTGCGACTGCAGATCGAAACGCGGTGTCGGTGTGTCGGGCACGGCCGCAGCCTATGCGATTGCCGCTTGCGGCGTCCCCGCCTCAGCAGCGACTGGTGGTCGTGCTTGACAGCTGGCAATAACCAGCGCCGCTCAGCTGACCGGGCCGCGTAGCGCGCCTTTGGGTGCTAGGGTTGCGGCTTCGGGAATGCGAAACCTGATTATAACCTGCAAGTTATAAGAACGTCTCTTGTTTCGAAATAAGCGGGCGTTCGGGTCGTTCATGGACTAAGCAGGCCGTCGCGGGCCGTCGCAGCGCTTCACTGGTAGTACGCGCAAGACGTCACGTGGTGATCGAGCCGTAGTGATCCAGTCGTGGCGATCCAGCGCCGGGATCAAGGCTTACCCACCCGGAGCATGGCGTGCCGATATCTTGAAAGACATTCTAGGCCGCGCGTGAGCAGCCGTCGGGCCGTGCGTCGGTCACACGCATGTCGACGCTGGGCGTATCGGCCCGGTCCAAGCCGTCGCCGAAGCGCTCGTCTCCCGGAGCTCCCACGGCAAGCGCTGCGTCCACGAACGGCCTGACGCGCTCGGCAACGATCCGCCGCAGAGCGCGCACCGCGGCGTGGTAGCGCCCGGCGGGCTCCACCAGCGCTGTGCACTGCTCTGGGTGCATGCAGGTTGCTGTGGGCCGCGTCGGTCTCGCGTGCGCGCAGCCTGGCCTCGTCCCACATCGCCTCCAGGTAGGCGAGCGCGGCGCCGACCTCCTCTTCCGGTCGCTCCAGCTCGGACTCGATCTCACGCAGCACGGGGAGCACCTCACGGTGCAGCCAGCATTGCTCGGCGTCGGCGCGCAGCAGAAGCCGTATGTCTGATGGAAGAGATGATTCAAATGATGGGGACATGATTGGGCGGGCCTTTTCGGGATCGAGGCTTACTGCTGCCTCGACCTTGGCCACCTCGGCCTTTAGGTGGATGGCCGCACATTCCACGTTTTTCTCTGTGCTTGCCCCATTTGCTCGGTTGGCGCTCAAACACTCGGCCAACCGCCGGCGATCGCCTAATCAAGTGCCGCCGGCGTCTGGGCCGCGAGCCAACGCGGACGCTTGGGGCCCCGCAAGCAAACGCTCGGGCGGGGCTCGTGCAGGCTATGCCTCGAACGCTGCTGGCAGCGGGCTGAGAGCTTTCTAGCGGGCGTGCCAAGTGCTCGGCGCTCCTAAAGATGCCTCCGGCTGCGGGCCGATGCTTGAGATAGAGATGCCGACCGTCTATGGCCACATCCTGCGTCTGCCCAAACGGCCCGACCCGGCGGCGCGGCTGCCGGGTCAGCACGCGCGCGCGACATTCTTGAGGTTGCGCCTGCGCACGCTCGTGATACTCGGCGTCCTGGCCGTTCTCACGACCGTCTTCGGGAAGTCCTTCGGCTTGCACAGCCCGCTGTTCATCGGCTCCGAGCTTGCCCTGCTGATCACGATGTTCGTTGTCTCGCGCTACGTGCTGCCGCTGGTGGAGCGCCACGACCGCGGCGCCACCGGCGAGGAGCACGTCGGCGGCCTGCTCGACGAGCTCCAAGAGGACGTCTGGCATGTCATCCACGACGCGAGCTTCGACTATGGCAACGTCGATCACATCGTGATCGGGACTCGGGGCGTGTTCACGGTCGAGACCAAGAGCCGCCAGGGGGACATCCGCGTGCGCACGATCCATGGTGGGATTCTGCGCCAGGCCCAGGAGCAGCGCGAGACGCTCGAGCGCATAACCGGCGAGCAGGTGGAGCCGCTGGTGGTCTTCAGCCGCGCCTGGGTGGACAAACCGCTGGCTCGTCGCCGCGGCGTGCGCGTCATCCCCGCACGCATGCTGCTTGCCTATCTCAGGCGCCACGCGCAGACGCTCACCCCCGAGCAGGTCGAGCAAGCTCACCTCAGCGTTGTGGCCGCTCTTGCGGAGAGCGAGTCGCAGCCCGATAGGCTTCTTGGGTGGCCACCGCCGTCGCGCAGCCGCTCGTAGAGCCTTCAGAGCAGCCCCAGCCCCTCGCCGAACCCCCTGCCGAGGCGCTTCCGCGCGGGCCGCGCCTGTCCCCGTTTGCTTTGACGGTGATCTGGTCGCTTGCGCCCGGGTGGGTAATGGATCAGTGCGTGCGTCGCCTCGGCGACAGCTTCACGCTCACGTTCTTTCCGAGCGGGCGCAAACTGGTGATGGTCAGCGACCCCGAGGCGGTCAAGGCGGTCTTTACCGCTCCCCCTGAGGTGGCGCCCTCGGCGGCGGGCGCCTCGCCGATCGCCTCGATCATGGGACCGAGCTCGGTGATCACGCTGGTCGGACCCGAGCACATGCGCCAGCGCAAGCTGTTGCTGCCGCCCTTCCATGGCGAGCGCATGCGCGAGTATGCCGAGGTGATCGTGCAGGCCACGCAGCGGTCGATGGCCGAGTGGCCGCTCGGCGAGCCGATGAAGCTGAGCGAGCGTACGCGCTCGATCACACTCGAGGTGATTCTGCGTGCCGTCTTCGGTGTGGAGGCTTCGCGCATGGACGCGTTGCGCGACGCGATCGGTGGGTTGATCACGCCGACGCAGTTCCCGGCGCTGCTGCTGTTCGCGCTGCGCGGCCCAAGCCTCGATCGTCCCGGCGGCTCGATCGGGCGCGCGCTCGACCATCTCGACGAGGTCATCTACGCCGAGATCTCGAGGCGCCGTGCCCAGGAGGATCTAGGCGAGCGTGCCGACATCCTCTCGTTGCTGTTGCTCGCGCGCGACGAGGACGGCCAGGCGATGACCGACCAGGAGTTGCGTGACGAGCTCGTCACTTTGCTGCTGGCGGGCCATGAGACGACTGCCACCTCTGTCGCTTGGGCGATCGAGCGGCTTGTGCGCCATCCCGACAAGCTCGCCCGTCTTGTCGCGGAGATCGACGCGGGCGAGAGTGACGATTACATGCAGGCGGTCATCTCAGAGACGCTGCGCGTACGGCCCGTCGTGCCGTTGGTGGTGCGCGTGCTGCAGACGCCTTTGCGCGTCGGCGCTCGCGAGCTGCCGGCCGGCACTCGCGTGGTGCCCTCGATCTACCTCACCAACCGCAATCCGCGCGTCTATGACTCGCCTGAGGAGTTTCGGCCCGAGCGCTTTTTGGAGCGCGCCCCGGAGACGTTCTCCTGGATCCCCTTCGGCGGCGGCATCCGCCGCTGCATCGGGGCGTCGTTTGCGACCTTGGAGATGAAGCTGATGCTTCAGACGATGCTGAGCGAGCTGGCTCCGAGCCTGCCTGCGCGCGGCGGCCGCCTGTGGCGTCGTGGCGAGTGGAGCCAGCGGCGCGCGATCACGCTTGTGCCCGCCGGCGGTGCGCGCGTGGTCTGGCGTCGTCGCTAGGACGCCACATCTGAGTTGTCCGCTCTGGTGTTGTTGCTGGAGCGCTGTGTCTGAGTTGTCGCGGTCTGGCGTTGTTGCTGAGCGCCTGTCATCTGAGTTGTCCTGGCTCTGGTACCGGCACTGAACGCGCGTCTGGGTGTGATCGGGCTGCCGTCTCGAGGCGTCGGCTGCTGTCGGGGTTCGAGTTCTGGGCGTTCCATAATTCGGCGATGCCCCCCGCGCGCGCGGGGGGCATCGCGAATTCTCCGATACCCGCGTCCGATGGGCCGCAAGCCGGTGCGCCGAGCGCTTGGTGATCCCTGCGCCGAGTACCGCCCGCAGCGAGGGGTAGCTTTGTGGGGTGCTCCAATCGAGCCTCATAGAAATCTCTTCCTCCAGCGGGTCGCCAACCCCTGAGCAGTTGCTTGAGCGCTTTGGCCTCGAGTCTTTCAGGCCCGGTCAGCGGGAGGCTGTGCAGGCGGCGCTCGAGGGGCGCGACAGCCTTGTCGTGATGCCCACTGGTGGCGGCAAGTCGCTCTGCTACCAGCTGCCTGCGCTTGCCGGCGAGGCGCTCGTCGTGGTTGTGAGTCCGCTGATCGCGCTGATGGCTGACCAGCTCGGGCGTCTGCAACTGGCCGGTGTCAACGCGGCGATGCTGGCCTCGGGGATGGCCGAGGGGCACAATGCGCAGGCGCTGCGTTCGATCTCCTCAGGCGAGGCGCGACTCGTGCTGGCGGCCCCCGAGCGCTTTGCCTCACGTGCTTTCCGCGAGACGCTCGCCACGCGCGAGGTGGGGCTGTTCGTCGTCGACGAGGCCCATTGCGTAGCCGAGTGGGGGCACGATTTCAGGCCCGACTACCTGCGCTTGCACGACGCCATCGAGGCGCTCGGCCGACCGGCGGTGATGGCGACGACCGCGACAGCCACGCCGCGTGTGGCGGAGGAGATCGCGGCTCGCCTCGGCTTGCGCGACTGGCTGGCGGTGCGCTCCGGCTTCGATCGCCCCAACCTAACATTTGACGTGGTGGCGCTCGAGGGCAAGGGGGCTGTGGCGCGCAAGCGAGCCACGTTGCTGTATGCGCTCGAGTGCGATGATGCGCGACCGGCGATCGTCTATTGCGGCACACGCAAGGACACAAACGAGGTCACCGCGCTACTGCGTGAGTACGGGCTCGACGCTGTCTCCTACCACGCCGGCATGTCTCCCGATGCGCGCCGCTCAAGCCAGGAGGCGTTCATGAGCGGGTGCGCGGAGGTTGTAGTCGCCACCAACGCGTTTGGCATGGGCGTCGACAAGGCTGATGTGCGCACCGTTGTGCATTGGGCAGTGCCCACGAGCCTTGAGGCCTACTATCAGGAGGCGGGCCGCGGCGGGCGCGATGGCCGGCCGGGCCGGGCGTTGCTGTTGGCGTCGCGGATGGATCTCGGGCGTCTGATCAGGTTCATCAACGAGCGCGAGACCACAGTGGAGGACGTCAAGCGCTATGTCGGCAGCCTGCACATGCGTGCCGTGGACGGGATCGCCGCGATCGGTCACGGGGAGCTTGGGGGCGCTGGCGAGCGCGAACGTGTGCTGCTGTCGATCGCTGAGCGTGCCGGTGCGGTGGAGTTGCAGCCCGGCGGGCCCGAAGGACTTCTGGTACGGCTCACCGGCGAAGGCTCCCCGCGCAAGGCGTATGCGGCGATCAAGGCGGCCAAAGACCGCGGCTGGGAGGCCTATCGCTCGATCGAGCGTTTCATCTCGAGCGCCGAGACCTGTCGCCGCCGCCAGATCCTCGACCATTTCGGCGACGACGACGCGTGCGCGGCCGAAGTGCGCTGCTGCGACGTCTGCGAGCCCGACGCTGCGCTGGTGGAAGCCTCATTGGCGACTGTGGGACGTGGCAGTCGCCGGGTACGCGCCACGGAGGGCGTGAACGGAGCGCGCTCCCGTGACAATGGGGCTAGCGTTCACAGGGCCGCAAACAGTTACGACGCAGCTGAGGAGATCGAGCTCGATCCGGTGGACGAAAGCGCGTTTGAGAAGCTCAAGGCATGGCGCATAGGGCGCAGCGAAGGCAAGCCCGCCTACACGGTCGCCGCCAACGCGGCACTGGAAGGGGCGCTACGAGTCAAGCCCGCGACCCTCGAGCAGCTGATCGAGGTCAAGGGGATCGGACCGGCGTTCTGCGAGCGCCACGGTGAGTCTCTGCTGCAGGTGCTCGCGGAGCTATAGGGGCGAGCTCGGGCCACCCTCCGTCGCACGCGCTGCGGCGAGCCGATACCTGCCAACGTCGCTAGCATCCATAGCCGCGCCGACGTAGCTCAGCTGGTAGAGCACTTCACTCGTAATGAAGGGGTCCGGGGTTCGAGTCCCCGCGTCGGCTTTCACCAACCAATAGGGGCAAGGATTAGTGACGCCGGAAATCGCTGGGCCCCCGCTCATGAATCGTATCGCGCTTTGGCTGAGCTTTAATGGACAGCTGGGTCTGCCCGGTTGTTCGTGGCCTTAACGAGGGTGCCTCAAGGGTGGCCACCACGGGATCCTCAGCGCGTATCAGCAAGACCCCGCCGGTAGGGTCAGGCGGCATGGGGGTAAGAACGGAGCATGAGCGCGCAGCCTAAGACCGCAGCGAAGGCGTTGCGCGAGTACCGGCGCAAGCGCAGCTTCGACGTTACGCCCGAGCCGGAGCCTGGAGCGGACATCGATGGCGAGACGGGCGCCGCACGGTTCGTCGTTCATGAGCACCATGCCCGACGATTGCATTGGGACCTACGTTTGGAGCACGACGGTGCGCTGGTCTCGTGGGCTGTTCCGAACGGCATCCCCGAGGATCCCAGGCACAATCGCAAGGCGGTTCAAGTCGAGGATCATCCGCTCAGCTATATCGACTTTGAGGGCACTATCCCCGCCGGCAGCTATGGCGCGGGCGAGGTCATCGTTTGGGATCACGGGACCTACTCATGTGAGAAGTGGGAGGTGGGGAAGATCATCGTCGTCTTCCACGGCGAGCAGTTGGACGGCCGCTACGCACTGTTTCGCGCTGGGCGCTCAGAGAAGGACTGGATGATTCACCGCATGGACCCGCCGGCCGATCCGACTGCAGAGGAGATGCCCGACTTCGTCAAGCCGATGCTCGCGAAGCTCTCCACGCTCCCGAGCGACGAGTCTGAGTGGGCGTTTGAGGTCAAGTGGGACGGCGTCAGGGCGATCACGCACTCTCAGCCTGGGCGCATCCGATTTCTCAGTCGCAACGAGAACGACGTGACGGCGGCGTATCCCGAGCTGCGTGCGCTGAATCAGGCGCTCGGCTCCCATGAGGCGATTCTTGACGGTGAGATCGTCGCCTTCGATGAGAACGGCCGTCCGAGCTTTCAGGCGCTACAGCCCCGCATGCATCTGCGCGGCGAGGCGGCGGTCAAGCGTCTGGCCGAGAGCTCTCCGGTAACCTGTGTGATCTTCGACCTGCTGTGGCTCGACGGGCACAGCCTCGCGGACCTTCCCTACAGCGAGCGCCGCGCGCGACTAGATGCGCTCCAGTTGGATGGCGAGCGTTGGCGTGTCCCGGAGTTCCAGGCCGGCGAAGGCTCGGCGCTTCTCGCAGCCACCCACGAGCTGGGCCTCGAGGGTGTCGTGGCCAAGCGTCTGGATTCGCGGTACACGCCGGGTGGGCGCGGGGGCAGCTGGTTGAAGGTCAAGAACGTGCAGCGCCAGGAGCTTGTTATCGGAGGGTGGACTGAGGGGAAGGGCTCGCGCTCGCAGCGCATCGGCGCACTGCACCTCGGGGTATACGAGAACGGGGAGCTTCGATATGCGGGCAAGCTGGGCACCGGCTTTGACGTACAGGAGCTGCAGCGCCTCGCTGGACTGCTCGAGCCCTTAGCCCGCAAAGATTCGCCGTTCTCGGGGCGCCAGCCTTCGAAGGGTGCCCAGTTTGTGGAGCCCATGCTGGTGTGCGAGGTCGAGTTCACGGAGTGGACGCGGGCCGGCACTCTCAGACACCCTTCCTACAAGGGGCTGCGGGACGACAAGCCCGCTAGCGAGGTCGTGCGCGAGCGACCCGTCGCCCCCGAGGAGATTCCCGCCGCGCCACCAACCGAGACGGGGGACGCGCCAGTGCTCCTGGATAGTGGACGTCGTGTGCGGGGAGCAGCAGTGCTCCTGGATAGTGGACGTCGCGTGCGGGGCGGTGTGGAGGTCGAGGTGGAGGGACGCGTCCTGAAGCTCACCAACCTCGAGAAGGTTCTTTACCCGAAGGCGGCCTTCACGAAGGCCGATCTGATCGGCTACTACGCTGCGGTCGCGCCCGTCCTGCTACCCCATCTGCACGACCGGCCGCTGACGCTGAAGCGCTATCCCAGCGGTGTGCAGGGCGACTTCTTCTATGAGAAGCAGTCGCCTGCGCATCGCCCGGACTGGGTGCAGACCACTGCCGTCTGGAGCCGCCACAGCAAACGCGATATCCACTTCACCCTCTGCCAGGATCTGCCGACGCTCGTCTGGCTTGCGAACCTCGCGGACATCGAGCTGCACCCCTCCCTTTCGCTCGCGCAGAAGGTGCAACGGCCGACGACGCTGGCGTTCGACCTGGACCCGGGGCCTCCCGCGAGCATCGTGGAGTGCTGCGAGGTCGCTTTGGAGCTGCGCGCGATGTTCGATCAGCTCGGGCTGTCCGCATTCGCGAAGACATCGGGCTCGAAGGGCCTGCAGGTCTACGTCCCGCTCAACGACCCCGATGTGACCTATGAGCAGACAAAGCCCTTCGCGCACGCTGTCGCTGACTTGTTCGAGCAGCGTCGCCCCGAGCTCGTCGTCTCCGAGATGACCAAGAGCGAGCGGACCGGCAAGGTGCTGGTCGACTGGAGTCAGAACGATGAGCACAAGACGACCGTGAACGTCTACTCGTTGCGAGCGAAGGACCGCCCCACCGTCTCAACGCCCGTTGAATGGTCGGAGATCGATACCTGCCACGATCAGGCAGATCCCGAGCTGCTCGTCTTCGACACCGACGCCGTGCTCGCCCGCGTCGCAGAGCACGGCGACCTGTTCGCAGAAGTCAACTCGCTTCACCAGCCACTCCCTGAGCTCGGCGGCTGAACACGGCTGTTCGTTCGTTTGGAATGGCACTGTTGCCGAACCCAACTTTTGTCAAAGTAAGCATTCCCTGATCCTTGGTCGACATCCCGCCCAGTTTCGAGGCGAGAGCTGGGTGCTTTCAACCAGGTTCGGGTCCCATCTGCTCGATGGACGCGGCGAGCGCCGCATCTCGGTGGCGGTCAAGGAGGCCATAGAGCCGGACGATCTGAGCCGCGCCGCAGGTGTTCGCGAGGCCGCCCGCACGGTCGCGGTTCGCGACCTGTTTGGGCGTGCCGGCCTTACCGCTTCGGGCAGGGAACGGTGGGATCGACCGTGACTTTTTCTTCGCTTAGGAACGTCAATTCGACCCTGCCGGTGAAGCCGCCTTTCGGGCAGGTCTTTGGCACCGTGCCGTAGGAGATCAGCTTTTTGCCTTGCTTGTAAGCCGCGCCGATCTTGCCCTTGATCGACAGCACCGATGCGTAGGGCGCGCCTGGCACGGTCAGCACGAGCGGCACCGGCACCGTGACCTTCGGGCCGAACGGTGGCAAGGCCGTGGAGAAGCTGCCGGTGGCGAGGACTTCAAGCACAGCTGGTTCCCGGCCTTCGGTATAGAAGGCGAGCTTGTTTTCCGGCGCGAAGAACGCCTGGATCGTGGCTTTCTCCTGGACGCGCGTACCGCCGAAGCTGACCACACCGAGCGCTTCGCCAGCGGGACCGGCATATGACTTCTTCGGGCACAGCTGGACTTCGTGGCTTTCCAGGACTGACGTCGGGCAGGTCGTAAAGCCAGACTGGTGAAGCTTTGTGCCGGAGGGGAGCTCGACCACGACCTGTGTGACGGGGGAGGGATAGCCGCCATATTCGGTGCCGCTGATCGAGAGGGTCGCTTCGAGCGCGGCGCCGGCGCCAAGGATGTTGCCTGTGCCTGGGTACGTAGGGCTGTTGGGCTTGCTTGGTTCGATCGGGATCGGCACGATCTTCGCTTTGACGGTCACCAGCGGTGCCGCGAGCGCGGAGCTCGGGAGTGCCAGAGCGGTGAGGCCCAAGCAAAACCCGAGCAAGAGGCGATTGAGCCCGCGAACTTTTCCGCGTGCGTCGTGGCGCCTGGCCGTGTTGCGGCGCTCGGCTGTGCCTTGTCCTGCGTTCCCGTGCTCAGCAGCCATCGTGTCCCCCGTTTCCGCTCCCCTTGTCTATTCCCTATGCATAAGAAAGCACAGTTCTGAGAGTTGGGTGCTGTTGAGGACGATCTGGCTGTGTCTTGGGTCGTGGCGAAGACGATTTCAGGTCATCGCAGGCCCCGTCGGGCGAAGACGATTTCAGGTCATCGCAGGCTTCGTCGGGCGAAGACGATTTCAGGTCATCGCAGGCTTCGTCGGGCGAAGACGATTTCAGGTCATCGCAGGCTTCGTCGGGCGAAGACGATTTCAGGTCATCGCAGGCTTCGTCGGGCGAAGACGATTTCAGGTCATCGCAGGCTTCGTCGGGCGAAGACGATTTCAGGTCATCGCAGGCTTCGTCGTCTGAGCGCACAGCCTTGGCCTAGCAGCCGCCGATCCGGCTGAATGCGACGGCTGAGTGCGACGTCCGAGTGCGACGGCTGAAATGCGATCAGGGCCTAAACAGCATGCCTCTAATCGGCCCGAATGGCGATCTCAGCTTAGGCAGCCGCCCCCATCGGCCGCAGCTCCTCGCTGGCGGGAATCGTCTGGCGTTGCAGACGGCCGTTCTCGCCGACGACATACGCGCCCATGCTGAGCAACGGCGGCGAGTAGACGTGCAAGGTCACCGCCGGGTCGCTGCCTGCGTGGCGCACACGATGGATGTCCGATGCCGAGAAGTGAAAGCTCTCGCCCGCCCGCACCAACTTGTCGCTGCCGTCGCCGTCGGGCGTGAGGCGTTCCTCACGTACGCAGCCGCTCACCACAGACACGGCTCCGCAGGAGATGTCGTGGTCGTGAAAGCCGGTGTCGTGGTCTTCCATCCAGCAGATTAGCCAGGCCGTCACGTGCTCGTTGCTGAAGATCTCCTCGTAGTGGCGTTGGGTGCGGTCGTGCTTGACTAGATCGATCCAAAGCTCCGGAGAGTTGGCGAGGTCGCCCACGAACGTCTCGAGCTCCGGCCCGCACAGGTTGCGTCCGCGAGGCAGGCGGACATAGGAGAGCCCGCCGCTCATCGAACTGCCCTCCCGAGCACGGCCACGCGCTTGGGCCTGGGAGTCGTGGCCGGCTCGTTGCGCTGCGTGTCGGCCAATGGCCGGCGCTCCGTCCGTCGTCGGGGTGAATGCTCGATCGGAAGCCGCGGGCGCTCCACCTGTGGCTCTTCCACCCGCGGCTCTGGGTGGCGTGAGCGCTCCACCTGTTGTGAGCTGTGTGCAAATAGCCGGTCGGCGTTGCTTGCGAGTCGCTCCCAGTCGAGCGCTTCGCGAATGCCGTGGCAGTCGGGATCGACAACCGGGCGATCGGAGCCGTAGAGCAGTTGCTCGCCTCCCACGAGACGCTCCATCAGGGAGATTGCTTGGGGGCCGTTGGAGGAGGTGTCGTAGAAGACCAGGGGATCCTCGATGCCGATCGCCGGGCCGCCGCGCGCGAGCAGTCGCTCGGTGTGCAGGGGAGCAAGCCCGGCAAGCATCGCGAACACCACGCGCAGCTCCGGGAACTGGCGCCGGGCGGCCGTCACAAACACGAACCAGGCCGCATGCACCTCGGCCACGTAGCGCGTCAGGGCAGGCCACCAGAGTGGATCACCAAGCGTCGCTTCGTGTGTCGGCAGGCGGGTTCCCGGCCCCGGGTGGACAAACAGCGGTACGTCGTGCTCCTGGATGCGGCCGAGCACGGGGGACAGGTGCGAGAGCATGTCAATGCTGCCAAGCGCGCCGGCCGGCAGCGAGATGCCGACGCAGCCGCGCTTGAGCGCTCGGTCCACGTCGTCAGGATCGAGGCGGTCGAGCGCGAGCGCACCCCATACGCCGAACGGCTCGCCAAGCGCTAGCGCACCGTCGTGGTAGGCGTCGATCAGCTCTGTCGCGTCCTTGCGGGGAAGCGACTCGATGCCGAGCGGGCTTGACAGGCAGACGAGCGCACGGTCGAGCCCGTCGCGTCGAGCAAGCTCAGCTCGGTGCGTGCGGTCTTCGCTGTCGAGGTCGATCACATAGGGCCGCTCGCCGGCGAGGAACAGAACGGTCAGCCCGTGTTCGTCGCGCACGAACGGATGCTCGCTGCGGCGGCCAAGCGCCTCGACTAGCGCCTGGGTCCAGAGGTGTTGGTGTAGGTCGGTCTTCATTAGCCAATCTCCAGATTCTCGATCAAGTTTATGAAGAATAGCATACGGCAGGGATGTTGGGGGAATGCCATGGGAATTTGTGGCGTGAGCGTGAATGGCCTGGAGAAGGACCGATTACAACCTTGAGGCTGTATGTCTGAAGGGGTCTTTCCTGGTCTGGGGGTGGCGGGGTTCCCTGGCCTGGAGGGAACCGGATACAACCTTGAGGTTATATCTCTGGTCGCTTGGATAAGCAACCCGACAGCGCCGTGAGGGGTGCGAGCGTCAGTCATGGGCTTCAGCGAGATACAACCTTTAGGTTATATGTCTGGAGGTCGCTTGGATAAACAACCCGACAGCGCCGTGGAGGGGTGCGAGCGTCAGCCATGGGCTTTCAGCGAAGCGCGGGTTCCGTGGGCCACAGGCAATACCGTTATGGCGCAAGTCCGTCGGCTTCCATAGCCGCTGGGCCGCCTCCAAGATATGGCTGCTTCCGCCCTTCCCACCCAACTCACAACCGTGCTCGGCCTGCGCACTCGCTATCTGGTGCGCGGATCTGGTCCAGCGGTGCTCGTGCTGCATGGCTGGGGAGCGTCGATCGAGGCCGTCTACCCGATCGTCAAGGGGCTCGAGCCCGTGGCCAGCGTGCATGCGCTGGACTTGCCTGGCCACGGCCAGAGCGCGTTGCCACCGGAGCCTTGGGGAGTGCAGGAGTACCAGGCGTTCGTGGCCGCCTTCATGGATGAGCTGGAGATCGAGCGTCCCGTGATCGTGGGCCACTCCAATGGGGGGCGCATCGCGATCCGAATGGCTGCGACCGAACCACAGCGCGCCGCGCGGCTGGTGCTCGTCGACTCAGCCGGCATCCGCCCGAAGCGCACACTGCGCTACTACCGTCGTGTGGGCATGGCCAAGGTCGGCAAGTACGCCGCGCGCTATCTGGGCAAGCCGGGAGAGCGTTTGCGGGCGCAGATCGTCGGGCGTGTCGCCTCGGCAGACTACGCGGCGGCCGGTGAGATGCGCCCGACGCTTGTGCGGCTTGTCAACAGCGACCTGCGCGAGTATCTGCCGCGCATCTCCGTGCCTACCCTGCTCGTGTGGGGAGCCGATGACACCGACACGCCAGTTGCCGACGGTCGACTGATGGAGCAACTCATCCCCGATGCCGGCCTTGTTGTGCTCGAGGGCGCCGGCCACTACAGCTACATCGACCAGGCCGCCCGCTTCGCGCGGATCGTCTCGCACTTCATAGCTGCGTCAGGAGCCGGTGGGGGGGATGGGAAAGACGGTGCCCCTGCGCGCGCGGAGAGGGCAGCCCATTTGCGAGACGGCGCGGACGGGAGGGACGCTCCTATCGGCGCCCCGCGAGGGGCAAGCGATTCGCGCGACGCTACCGCCACCAGCGAGTCTGAGCAAGGCGGGTTGTGAGCCTCTACAAGCACGATGCCCCCTGCGCGCGCGCGGGGCATCGCGATTTTGAACGTATCACGCTCAGCAGGACGGCTCAACGATGAACACGTTCTTGGGCATCGCGACGGTCTTGGCCGTATTGGCGCTCAGTGTGCGCTTGGGAGGCCGCCAGCACCGTCTGCTGCACCTCCTCCAGCTGGAGCACTACGAGTCGGCCAGGCTGATGCTGTGGCTACGGCGCCGCCACGAGCTCTTCGCGCCTCGCGAGCTCGTGCCGATCGCCGTGCTGTACACGGCCGCCATAGCCCTGGCCGCGATTGGCAGCTCGGGCTCGGGCTGGGTGTCCGGCGGGCTGCTGCTGCTCAGCACGCCGATCGCGGCGTTGGGGGCAAGCGACTGGAGTCGGCCCGCCGTCAAGCCACTGGTATTCACCGACCGCGCCCAGCGCCTGCTCGTGGTGGCGCTACTGCCGCTGCTCTTGCTGCTGCTCGTCGCGATCTCGCTCGTGGGGGCCGGGCTGACGCTCGCCGGTCTAATTGTCGTGCTCGCCGCTGCCTTTACGCTGCTTGCGCTCGCGCCGTGGACGCTTCAGGGCGCCAACCTCGCGCTGCGCCCTGTGCAGAACGCGATCAACCGTCACTACGAGCGCCAAGCCCGCCATCTACTCGCGGACTGGGAGCCGCTTACGATCGGCATCACCGGCAGCTACGGCAAGACGACGACCAAGTTCTGTATCGGCTCAGTGCTCTCGGCTGACCGCCCAACGCTTGTGACCCCAGATAGCTACAACAGCTTGCTCGGCGTGATCCGCACGATCAACGAGCAGCTCGAATGGCGCCACCGCGCGTTCGTCGTCGAGATGGGCATGTTCCGTCGCGGTGACATCGCCGAGCTGTGCGAGCTGGTGCACCCAAAGATCGGCGTGATCACGGCGATCGGGCCGATGCACCTGGAGCGACTTGGCTCGATTGAGGAGATCGTGGCAGCCAAGGGCGAGCTGTTGGACGCGCTGCCGGAGGATGGCCACTTCGTCACCAACGCCGACGATCCTCGTTGCCTGGAGCTGGCGGCGCGCGCGAGGGTGCCGGTGACCTTGTTTGGGATCGAAGGCTCTTCGGAGGCGGGCCACGGCGTCCTTACGTCAGCCGGCACACCCGACCGTTTACCTGATGCCCCCGACGCAGCGGCGTCAAGTGCCCCTCGTACACCAGATGGCACGCCCAACCCATCCCCAAAAAACACACCGGAAGTGCAGGTCATCGCACGGGACATCCGGCTGGCGGACGGTCGCACGGAGTTCAACCTGCAGCTCGACGGCCCCAGCAGTCCGATGGTTCCCGTGAGCGCGGGCTTGCTCGGGCGCCACAACGTCTCGAACCTGCTCGCAGCAGCCGCGGTCGGCCAGGTGCTAGGCATCGAGCCCGCGCGTATCGCCGAGGGCTTGGCCAAGGTGCAGGCACCGCCGCATCGCCTACAGCCGATCCAAAACCGCCGGGCAGGCATCGTAGTGATCGACGACGCCTACAACTCCAACCCGGACGGCGCGGCAGCAGCGCTCGAGGTCCTGCGTGAGCACCCGGCCAAGCGTCGTCTGCTCGTGACGCCGGGGATGGTCGAGTTGGGTGAGATGGAGGCCGAGCTCAACCGCGCTTTCGGCGAACAGGCAGGTGTGGTGTGCGACATCGCGATCCTCGTAGGGCCGCTGCGCACCGCACCGATTCGCGAGGGCTTGGCGGCAGCGGGCATGGACTCCGAGAGCGTCCACGTCGTGCGCGACATCGCCGAGGCCACGACGCTGCTGGGGGCCGTGACGCGTGCCGGCGACGTCGTCCTGTTCGAGAACGATCTGCCAGACACTTACGCCGAACCAGAGCCCCCGGTTCTAGCGAACGCTTGAGTTTTGGATTGGATGGGCGTGCCGGTTGACGATCTTCCGCTTCATCCACGTTCCTGGCCGTTTGTGGCACCGCGGGGCGTGCCGGTCGGTGTGCCGTCGCCTTGGCCCATAAGCTAACGCTCGATATGCCACCAAGCGGATTGAGGGTGGGCGTCGCCTTTGGCGGACGCTCCGTGGAGCACGATGTCTCGATCATCACGGGGCTGCAGGCCTTGGGCGTGCTCGAGGAGCGTCACGTGCCTGTGCCGATCTACATAGCCCGCAGTGGCCGTTGGTACACAGGCGAGGCATTGCGCGAGCTGTCGGTCTACCAGCAGGACGGCGGCGACCCGGAGGCCGAGGAGGTCAACTTCGACCTGCACAACGGGCGCTTGTTGCGCGCGGCAAGTGGGGGAGGATCGCTGTTGGGCCGCGGGCGTCGCGCGGGTGGGCGGGGTAGCCAATCAATTGAGCTGGACGTGGTGGTGCTGGCGACGCACGGCACCCAGGGCGAGGACGGCTGCCTGCAGGGCGCCTTGGAGCTGGCCCAGCTGCCTTATGTCGGACCGCCGGTCGGCGCGGCGGCTGCCGCGATGGACAAGGTCATGACGAAGGCTGTCTTGGCGCAAGCAGGCTTGCCGGTGCTGGGCCATGTGGCGCTGCGGCGTGAGGAGTGGGATGTAGAAAAAGGGCGATGCCCCCCGCGCGCGCGGGGGGCATTCGACTTTCCGATGTATGTCAAGCCAGCGTCGCTGGGCTCGAGCGTGGGTGTGCGCCGCTGTACCAACGAGGCCGAGCTGATCGACGCCTTGGAGCTGTGCTTCGAGCTCGACCGCATCTGCCTGCTCGAACCTTCGGTGGAGGGGGGAATCGAGGTCAACTGCGCGGTCATCGGTCGCCCAGGCGTGCCTCCACGCGCATCGGTCTGCGAGCAGCCGGTCGCGGCCGAGGACTTCTTGTCCTTCGAGGACAAGTACATGTCCGGAGCAAAGGCGGAGGGCATGAAGGGCGCCCAGCGCTTGATCCCAGCACCGCTACCAGACGAGCTGAGGACCCAGGTGCAGGACCTTGCCAAGCGCGCCTTCACGGCCTTTAGCTGCGCTGGCGTCACGCGTGTGGACTTCCTGATCGACACCCAGCAGCAGGTCTACATCAACGAGCTGAACACGATCCCGGGCTCCTTCTCCTTCTACCTGTGGGAGCCGGCGGGCCTGCCGTTCGCCGATTTGATGGATGGGCTGATCGACTTCGCGGTAGCCGAGCAGCAGGAGAAGCTGCGCACGACGACAGTGTTTGCCACAAACTTGCTGGCCGAGCGCGCCTCTGGTGTCAAGACGGGGGAGAAGGCATGAGCAGGGCGAGTGCTTGCTCTTCAAGGTGGCATGCTCCCGGCGCGCGGTTAGGAGGCCCGGCAGGCCGGGTGGGCTGGGGTTGCGGTTCTCCAAAGCGGCATGCCCCCCGCGCGCGCGGGGGGCATCGGGGTGATCGAACGTGAGCCAAGCCCAAGCGATCGTCGCGATGGGCGGACGTTCGCTGGAGCGCGAGATCAGCCTGCGCAGCGGCCATCGCGTCGAGCGAGCCTTGCGCACGCTCGGCTACTCGGTCCAAGCGCTTGACGTCGACGGCGATTTCATCGACCGAGTCCTGGCCGAGGCCCCGCGCTTCGTGTTCGTCGCGATGCACGGGCGCGGCGGCGAGGACGGCACGCTGCAGGACCTGCTGGAGACGCTGGCAGTGCCCTACACGGGCTCTGACCCGCTGGCAAGCGCTCTGTGCATGGACAAGATGCTGTTCAAGCGCATGCTGCGCCTGCACGACATCCCAACACCGAGGTTCCACAGCTTCAACGAGACGGCTTTTCGCGAGCTAGGCGGAGCGCGCACCTTCCCCAAGCTGCTGGAAGAGCTCTCGCTTCCCGCGGTGGTGAAGCCGGTAGCGCAGGGATCCGCGATCGGGATCAAGTTCGTCACCAGCGCTGAGCAGCTTCCGAGCGCGATCCTCGGCGCGTTCGGCTATGGCGATCGCGTGCTGGTCGAGGAGCGCGTGCTCGGACGCGAGCTGGCCGTTACCGTGATCGACTCACAGGCCAGCGAGGATGGCCCGCGCGCGCTGCCGGTTGTTGAGCTGTTCACGCCCGAGAGCTTCTACAGCTACGAAGCTCACTACACGATCGGCCAGCTGCGCATGGAGGTGCCGGCACAGCTCTCAGAGCAGGTGCGCGAGAGAGTGGAGCAGGTGGCGCTCGAGAGCTATGCCTTGATGGGCTGTCGTGACTTTGCCAGAGTCGATCTGATCCTCGACGAGCAAGAGGTCCCCCAGGTTCTCGAGATCAACACGATCCCAGGCCTGACAGAGACCGGCATCACCACCGCTGCCGCTGAGGCGGCGGGAATGAGCTTTGCCGAGCTGGTCGAGGCGATCGTCGCCCGCGTAGTCGCGCTCTCCTGAGCAGCCTCAGTCGAGTCAGCTAACGCTCCTTTGAAGTCGCCGAGCGCGGCGCATGTAGGCGCACTCGGCATGCGTTTTGCGACCTGAGCCGGCTGGGCGAAGAGTTCTAACCGCTCGATGATGTAGCGTTTATGCAATAGATGACGATTGTACTCTCCTACCTGGGCCAGCCATTGTCCAATTCTGCGGGGATCGCAGGCACGGGTAGCAGTACGACTCGACCTACGAGGTGATCGCTATGGACAAGGACGACGAGCACAAGCAACCCCCTGGGCCCAAGCGGCGCCCGTCTACCCGGCGCAGTAGAGCGCGCCAGCGCAGTGGCGGCAAGGCCGGCGCCGATGCTTCCACAGCAGGGAGGTCCGCCGGTGCGGACGCCCCTGCGGGTAAGGCACGGGCGGAGGCCTCTGCGGCTGGCAAGGCCGCCGCTGCCGGCAGGTCTGATGCAGTCGGTGGGAAGGCCAGGAGCAAGGCGGCAAAGAAGGCGACTGCTGCCGATGTCTCGGCCGAGAGTCCCGGCGACCCGCGGATCAGGCCGGACGCCGACCCGCGTCTGTCGCGTTCGCTGGAATACGGCGTGGCGATCCTAGAATCGTTCTCGGGTGAGCGCCAGACGCTCGGGATTGCTGACATCGCCGACATCGTTGGCGTCAGCCGCTCCACGACTCACCGCTATGCGATGACGCTCGTCGCACTTGGCTACCTCGAGCAGGATGCCAAGCGCAAGTACCGGCTCGCACAGCACGCCGCGGACGCGGGAGGCGCGGTGATCGGAGCCATACGGCGAGAGGTGGCAGCACGTGCCGTGCTCGTAGAGCTGCGCGAGCAGATCGGTCACACGGTCAGCATGGGGGTGCTTGACGGAGCGCGCGTCATCTACGTCCACCGCCTGCTCGCCCACGGCGCGGGACAGTACTCTGCCGACCACGATCTCGGAGTCGGCGCCGGCATTCCCGCCTACTGCTCGGCGCTAGGCAAGGTCTTGCTCGCAAGCATCTCCGAGGCTGAGCGCCGTGAGCTGCTCGCGACCATCGAGCTAAAGCCATATGGCCCAAACACGATCGATAAGCGCGATGAGCTGATTGCAGAGCTTGACCGCATCAGCACAAGGGGAGTCGTGGTCAGCGACGAAGAGCTGTTCGCCGGCTCGCGCTCGATTGCCGCGCTCGTCCCGCGCCCACGCAGCGAGCACCCCGCCGCGATCGAGGTGACCGTACCCTCCTCCCTCTACACGGTCGAGCAGTTGCGTAAGCGTGTCGGCCCACGTCTCAAGCGTGCCGTCAAGCTGATCTCAGGGGACTGAGAACGAGAGGGTCGTTGTGCGCATATTCGCTCACAGCTCCATCAGCTCGTGTTGTATGGCATAGCGAACGAGCTGTGCGCGTGTGTCCAGATTCAGCTTGCGATGGATGCGCGCACGATGCGTCTCGATCGTGCGCGGCGAGAGCCCGAGCTTTTGGGCGATCTCCACACTTGTGTAGCCGAGTGCGATCAGACGCAACACCTCGCGCTCGCGCGGCGTCAAAAAGTCGCTGTCGTTTTGCTTGCCTCCGTTGAGCTTGGCCGCAAGTAGGGGACTGACGTAGCGCTTGCCGTGCGAGGCCTCGCGCACCGCCGCTGGCAGGTCGGAGTCGGCCATCTCCTTGAGCACGAGACCCAAAGCGCCGTTGTCAAGCACACGTCGCGCGAAGGCCGGGTCGTCGTTCATGGTAAGCACGACGATGCTCATGTCGCGCATCTCGCGGCTCAGCTTGTCGAGCGCCGCGATCCCAGAGCCGCGGCTTGACATGCCCACGTCGAGCACGAGCACGTCGGGCCTGCGCGCATGCACGCTAGCGATTACTGCGCTCAGGCTGTCCGTCTCGGCGATCACGTCGATGTCCGCTTCGCCGTCGAGCAGCAGGCGCAAGCTCTGGCGCATCAGCGCGTGATCATCAGCCAGGATGATCTTGATCGACCCCGTGACGTTGGTGCCAGGTTCTGGGTCTGGGACCGGCGCAAGCCGGAGAAACTGAAGCATGACAAAACGCTAGAGGGTCGTCGGGGTCGTGACGACCGGGCAAATCCTCACTTGGCTCGCGGCAAAGCACTGATGGCATCGGCAAAGCACGGACAGCGTCTCGGCTAAGCTCGCGTCGTGTCAGTCCCCCCCAAGCTTGCTAGCTGCTCAGGCCGGCACGAGTCGCGTTGCGCATAGGCATCCTCACCGGGGGAGGCGACTGTCCGGGCTTGAACGCGGTGATCCGCGGCATCGTGCGCCGCGGGGTCGGCTTAGGTCAGACGAGCTTCGTCGGCTTTCGCCACGGCTGGGCGGGCGTGCTCGAGCAAGACACGACCCAGCTCACGCGCGAGAGTACCGCGGGAATACTGCCGCGCGGGGGAACAATCCTCGGCACCTCGCGCACCAACCCTTTTGACGGTCGCATGGGTGCGTTGGAGCGGATCAAGCAGACCTTCGAGCGCGAGCGTCTGGATGCGCTGATCCCGATTGGGGGAGAGGACACGCTTGGTGTGGCGCTGCGCCTGAGCGAGGAGGGACTGCAGCTTGTGGGTGTGCCCAAGACGATCGACAACGACATCGGCGCCACCGATTTCACTTTTGGGTTTCAGACCGCCGTGCAGATAGCCACCGATGCGATCGACCGGCTGCACACGACCGCAGAGTCTCACAACCGCGTGATGGTCGTCGAGGTGATGGGTCGCCACGCCGGCTGGATCGCCACATATGCCGGGATCGCCGGCGGCGCCGACGCGATCCTTGTGCCCGAGCGCCCGTTTGACATCGAGGACGTTTGCGTGCGCTTGCGCCGACGTCATGCGCGCGGCGTCACCTTCTCGATCGTTGTCGTCTCTGAGGGGGCCACTCCCCGCGAAGGAAGCGCAATGTCGCTAGCCGAGCAGCCGACAGACGAGTTCGGACACGCGCGCCTCGGCGGGATCGGCGTGGAGCTGGCGCACGAGATCGAGTCAGCCACAGGCTATGAGACACGCGCCACGATTCTCGGCCACGTGCAACGCGGAGGCACGCCAACCGCCTATGACCGAGTGCTCGCCACGCGCTTTGGCGTCGCCGCGATGGATGTCGCCGCGTCCGGCAACTTCGGGCAGATGGTGGCCTTGCAAGGCACCCAAATAGTTGAGGTGGGACTGGCGCAGGCGCTGGCCGAGCCAAAGCTGCTCGACCCGGCCTTGTTTGAGACAGCCGAAGTGTTCTTCGGCTGAGACCTTCGGCCGGCCGAGACCGGCGTCAGGCCGGGTCAGGACCGGGCCAGCCCATGGTCGGCTCACCGTAGTGCTTGAGCGGACTGGTCGGCGACTGTAGCCGGTGCTCCGAAGCTAGCCTTGTGTGGCAAGCGATTGCGCCTGAACGTCAGCTGCGATTTGGCGTCGGATCGGGAGGTGCACGTTGATCGTCGTTCCCCTGCCGGGCTCGGAGTCGATCTCAAATGTCCCCTCGAGCAGTTGCACGCGCTCCTGCATCCCCAGCAGGCCGAAGCCGTCTGAGTGCACCGAGGTGTCGAAACCCTCGCCGTCGTCGCGCACACGCAGGCGAATCTCGGTGTCGTCCTCGTGAAGCTCGACGATCGCTCTTTCCGCCTTACCGTGTTTGGCGGCATTGGTAAGCGCCTCTTGCACGATCCTGTACATGGCGGTCTCGACCTCCGGGCTGTGGCGCGTCCTGTCCTTTGAGAGCTCGATGCTCATGTCCACGTCGATGCCGTGACGCTTGGAGCGTTCGCCGAGCGCTTGGATTGCCGCCGCCGCACCGAGCTCGTCCAGTGAGGCGGGGCGCAGATCGGTGATCAGCGCGCGCAGGTTGGTGATGCCTTCCTCCAAATGGTCGATCGCGTTGGTGACAGCCTGCTCAAGCGCCTCGGGCTTGCCCGAGCGCCGGCCTGTGGAGAGGCCGACACGTAGCGCGCTCAAGCTCTGCAGCGTGTCGTCGTGCAGCTCGCGCGCCCAACGCTGGCGTTCGGCCTCGGCCGCGGCCAAGCGCTGGCGCCGGCGCTCGGAGGCGACCGACTGGGCGGTGGCCACGGCGGTGGCGGCGCTGGCGGCGAACGCCTCCAGCAGGCGCTCGTCGTCGGTCGTGAACTCGGGGCCGTCGTGTAGACGGTCGATCGCGACGAGCACGCCATAGGAGTGGTTTTGGAAGACAAGTGGCACCAGCAGCCCGCCGTGTGCCTCCACGCCGAGCGTGCCTAGTCCGTGCTCGTCAAAGCGCGCGCGTGTCAGCGGTTCCTGCAAGCGCTGGGCATGGCGTGTGCGCAGCGCGGCGCTAGCGGCCGAGTCGCCAAGCGGCACCTGCTGTCCAAGTAGTCCCTCTGGCAGCTCGCCGGCGCCGGCCGACACCAGCAGGCGCCCGCGCTGCACGAGCTCGATCACGAGGATGCGCGCGTCCACGAGTGCACGCCCGCGCTTTGCGACAAGCCCGAGGATCACTTCGAGGTCTGTCTCTGCGCCGACGGCCCGCGCGATCTGAGTAGTGGCCTTGAGCGCGGCGACGGTCCGCTGCAGCTCGTCACGGTGCTCCCGGGTGCCGGTGTAGCGGCGCGCGTGATCGATCGCGAAGCCGGCGAGCTCGGAGAGCATCGCGACAGCTTCTTCATCGCCGTCGGTGAACTGCTCACCGTGAGCCTTCTCCGTCAGGTACAGGTTGCCAAAGGGGACACCCTCGATCATGATCGGCACTCCGAGGAAGCTGCTCATCGGCGGGTGGCCGTGTGGGAAGCCATAGGAGCGAGGATGTTCACTGATGTCAGTGAGTCGCAGCGCCTCGGGATCGGTGATCAGCTCGCCGAGCACACCACGTCCGCGTGGCAGTGCACCGATGCGCTCGCGTTCTGACTCGTCGATACCAATCGTCAGGAAACGATCCAATTCGGTGCGCGAGTCGCCGAGCACGCCCAGCGCGGCATAGCGAGCACCGGTCAGCTCCCGGGCAGAGTCGAGCACACGGTTGAGCACCACCTCGAGGTCGAGCTCGGCGAGCACGCTGCGGGCGATGTCGAGTACCCATCGGGCGGCGCGATCCATAATCAGTGAGCCTGGTTCATCGGCGTTCGCGGGCCACGTCGACCAGCGATTTGCGGGCCACGCCGACCAGCGATTTACGGGCTACGTCGACCAGCGATTTGCGGCTCGTCGACCAGCGAGTTACAGGCCCCGTAATTACAGGCCTCATCGACCAGCGATTTGCGGCCTCATCCAGCAACCGGCGCGAGCTGTAGGAACCTCTCATGGGAGGCGGTGTCTCAACCAACGACACCTGGCCAAGCTCGCTGGACGGCTTGGTGTCATACCGCTTGATCTCGAATGACCTGACTGACGGTCTGCGCAATGTCCTACAGCCGGCCACTGCTCACATCCCTATGTATTCCTGTGACCCTGCACCTGACTTCTTAGGCCAGTGAGCTTACCGCAGAATAGGCCCTATTTCGCGTAAAACGAGTTGTGCGATTCAGACAAGAAATCCGAACGCTTGACTCCAGAATGGCCTGTCCGTGGCCTGGGCTCGGCTACCCCTTGAAGGTCGACGAGCCGTGATCGCCGAACGGCTCATCGCGTTCGCGCACCGCTTCGCGGAAGCCCTTCTGCATCGCCTGACGTTGGAACTCATAGCCCTCGGTCGTGTGGCGGGCGACACCATCCAGCAGCGTCCCAAGCGTTTGCGTCGTATGCAGGCCTTGGGCGTAAAGCGACTGGTTCACGAGTAGCTTCATCATGCGAAGCTGGTTGATCGGCACGCGAGCGATTCGCTCGAGCAGGATCTCGGTGCGCTCGTCGAGATGCTCGGGCGCAGGCGCCTCGATCGCGAGCCCCCAATCGAGCGCCTCTGCGCCCGACAGCGAGTCGCCTGTGAACAGCAGTCGCTTGGCACGCTGGGGTCCAAGCCTGTGCATCCACATCGAGGTCGTCGGCGAGCCCCAAACGCGGGCAGGCGGGTAGCCGATCTTCGCGTCGTCAGCGATCAAAAGCAGATCCGAGCACAGGGCCATGTCGGTGCCGCCGGCAACACAAAAGCCGTGGACCTTGCACACCACAGGCTTGCCACAATGAAACAGCGACATGAACGCGCGCACGTTGCGGCTCATCATCGCGTAGTCGACCATTGCATCCCAGGTGCCGCCAGGATCGTGGTTCGCGGCCATCAGCGCCGGATCCAGCGGTGATCCTGGGGGAGCCGCGAGACCGTCTTCGCCGAGGCGGCCCTGACCCTCCGCGCTCTCCACGAGGTCGTATCCGCCGCAGAAGCCCTTGCCATTCCCCGAGAGCAGGATCACGTGTACGGCGGGGTCAAGATCCGCTTGCTCCACATATTGCTCGAGCTCGCTGACCAGCAGGCGCGTGATCCCATTGCCGCGCTCAGGACGGTTGAGCGTGATCCGGGCTATGCGGTCGCTGGTGGTGGTGTAGGTGAGGGTCTGAGGTGTCATCGCCAAAGTCTCGCATGCGTCTCGCCGGTCTAGCTGAGCGCAAGCGATAGGCACGCTAGTGATAAGTAGTCTTACTATCGTCTCTCGGACGGCTAGAATCGGAGCGTGTCAAGGACAAGCACATCGGAGTGGGCCGAGCACGCTCGTGCGGTTCTTGACCAGGCTGGGCATCGCAAGGGTGGGGCGCGGAACGCGATCATCGACCTGTTGGCGGAGCAGGCTTGCGCACTGAGTGCCATCGAGATCGAAGATCAGCTGCGGGCGAGTAAGCGCAGCGTGGCGAGGGCGAGCATCTATCGCATCCTTGATTTGCTTCAAGACCGCGGGCTGGTGGCGCGTCTGGAGTTGGGCGAGAACATGACGCGCTACGAGCTGATCGATCCCGCTGGTGCGCACCACCACCATCTGCTGTGTGACTCCTGCGGGCGTCTCGTGCCGTTTGACGATGGGGACTTGGAGCGCTCGATCGACAGGCTCTCTCGTCGCCTGGGGTTTGACATGCACGAGCACGAGGTCGTGCTTCGCGGCGACTGCTCAGCCTGTCGAGGCTAATCGCCTTTTACAATAATAAGAATCAGACTCAATACTATGTTATGGTTTGCGGCGCGGGCCGCATGAGGTATCCGGCACTGTGCTTTCCACCATCGGATTGAGGTAGTCCATGAAGATCGTTCCCCGGCGCGCCCAGCGCCGACGCACCTTCTTGGCCATGCTGGCGGGGAGCGTTTTGCTCGCGCTGTTCGCGGCAGGATGCGCCAGCAACTCTTCCACCGGCTCAAGCTCCTCAGTCTCGGCGTCCTCAAGCGGGGACTCCCCGAACGCGACGATCGCAGCGGTCGCTGCGGAGAACGAGTACGCGAATGTGCTCGAACAAATCGGCGGCAAGTACGTGAAGGTCACCGCGATCGAGAGCAACCCGAACACCGACCCTCACACCTATGAGGCGAGTCCGAGCACCGCCCAGGCCGTCGCAGGTGCGAAGATGCTGATCGAAAACGGTGTGGGCTATGACACGTTCATGGGCAAGATCGAGTCGGCCTCGCCCAGCTCATCTCGCAAGGTGATAAACGTCCAGAAGCTGCTCGGCCTGCCGGGATCGACCCCCAACCCGCACCTCTGGTACAAGCCGACCACGATGCCTCTAGTGGCCAAGGCGCTCGTCAGCGACCTCTCGGCGCTTGACCCCGCGCACGCGGCGTACTTCCAGGCCAACGACGCGGCCTTCGAAGCGTCCCTACTACCGTGGCTGAAGGCGCTGGCGCAGTTCAGCAAGCGCTATTCGGGCACGACGGTCGCGACGACCGAGCCGGTCGCCGATTACATGCTCGAAGCAGCCAGGATCGAGAATCTGACGCCGTTCAGCATGCAGGCGGACATCATGAATGGCACAGACCCCGCGCCGCAGAATGTAAGCCTCCAGAATGGCCTGTTCTCGGGGCACAAGGTCAAGATATTCGTCCACAACCAGCAGGTCACGGACTCACTCACCGAATCGTTTGTGAATGCCGCGAAGGCCGCCGACATTCCGGTTGTCGGGGTGTACGAGACGATGCCCACCCCCGGCTATGACTATCAGTCGTGGATGCTCGCCGAGGTCAAGGCCCTGGAAAAGGCGGTCTCTGAACACGCCTCGACAGAAAAGCTGTGAGCTCAGCTGACGCATCGGTGAGCGAGAGCATGCTCGAGGTGCAGGGCGTGGACGTGCGGCTCTCCGGCCGCAAGATTCTCGATCAAGTGAGCTTCGAAATCGCCCCTGGCGAGTTCACGGGACTGATCGGATCAAACGGGGCGGGCAAGACGACGCTGTTCCGCGTGATCCTTGGGCTCCAGTCAGTGAGCGCGGGAGATGTCCTCATTGCAGGACGTTCCCGTGTGCGGGGACGTCCCCGCACACGAGGACATCAACAAGTTGGCTTCGTCCCGCAGAAGTTCCTGCTCGACCCGGATCTGCCGCTCAGGGCGCGGGATCTCGTGGGGCTTGGCCTTGACGCGCAGCGCTTGGGGGTGCCTCGCCCTTCTCGAGCCCGCCGTGCCCTGGTCGAGGAGATGCTTGAGGCCGTTGACGCCGGACGGTTCGCCGATACCCGCGTCGGGCGGCTCTCCGGCGGGGAGCAGCAGCGGATTTTGATCGCGCACGCCCTGATCGCCCGCCCTCGCCTACTGCTTTTGGATGAGCCGTTGGCAAACCTTGATTTGCGCAGCGCGCACGAGGTCGTCGCGCTGCTCGCCCGGATCGCCCGCGAGCAGGAGATCGCGGTGCTGATCTCAGCACACGAGATCAACCCGCTGCTCGGGGTGATGGACCGCATCGTCTACCTAGCCGCCGGACGCGCCGTCAGCGGCAGCACCGATGAGGTTGTGCGCGCCGATGTGCTCAGCAAGCTCTACGGCCACCACGTCGATGTGCTGAACGTCCACGGGCGTGTGCTGATCGTCGCCGGGGCAGGCGAGGATACGGATCTTGCCGGGCACGAGGTTGCTTTCCCGGACACCGAGATTGTATCTTGAGCCACTTCCTAGCTCCGGTCTTTGCCCCCGGGTTCTTTCAAAGCGAAGCGGTCCATATCGCGCTCGCCGTCGGAGCGCTCGCTGCGATCGTCACGGGCGTCGTCGGGATCTTCACGGTCATGCGCGGACAGTCCTTCGCGGGCGAGGCATTTGGTGACATTGGCACCACCGGTGGCTCCGGAGCATTCCTAGTCGGCATCGGCCCGTTGTGGGGGTTCGTCCTTGGCAATCTGCTCGCGGCGGCGGCGATGGAGATGGTCGGTATCCAGCGCACACGCGGACGGGACCTCGCCGCAGGGATAGTGCTCGGCGCGTCGATCGGGCTCGCCGCGCTCTTTCTGTATCTGACTACCACCGAACAGAGCACCACCGGGGCGACAGTCACGATCCTATTCGGCTCGGCATTCACGATCGCCAGCTCGACAGTCCCGCTGATACTGCTCCTAGCTGTCGTCGTGCTCGGCTTGATGCTCACGCTCTACCGGCCTCTGCTGCTCGCCACCGTAAGTCCTGAGATGGCGGCCGCACGCGGAATACGCGTACGCCTGGTTGGGGTGCTCTACCTGCTCGCACTCGCCCTCGCCGCCGCGCTCGCCGCGATCACAATCGGCTCGATTCTTGGGACCGCACTACTCGTGGGCCCAGCCGCGAGCGCTCTGCGCCTGACCAAGCGTCCGCTGATAGCGATGCTCACCGCCGCTGGCATCGGGATCGGAGCGATGTGGCTCGGGATTGTGCTCGCCTACGACAGCTACGAATGGCCACCCGCAGGACACGGGTGGCCGATCAGCTTCTTCGTCGTGACGCTCGTTTTCGTCCTATACCTGCTTTCAGGGCTGCCCGCGCGACGGCACAGGCGCCGCTCTGACGATCCTCGTCCCGCGTCGTCCACGCTTCACGTCGCCCCCGAGAGCCAGTAAAGCCATCAGTCATGTTCTCGGGATTCATGGTCAATGCCTGGGAGGTCGCGAGCGTTGTTGCCGTCGTCGCCGGTGTGGTCGGGTTCTTCACTGTCCTGCGCGGTTCCGCATTCGCGGCGCACGCGATCCCCAACGGGTCCTTCGCGGGCGCGGCAGGCGCCAGCCTGATTGGGGTAAGCACGCTGCTCGGCCTCGGTGTTTTCGCCCTCGCTGGAGCGCTCGGCATTGGGCTGCTCGGCCGTAGGGGACGCCAGGACGTTGCCACCGCGCTCGCGCTTGTGATGATGCTGGGCCTCGGCGCACTGTTCCTCAGCTTCAGCGAAGAGTACGCCCCAGCCGTCTACTCGCTCCTGTTCGGAGAGGTCCTCGGCATCTCGAGCAATGACATCGCCCCGACCGCGACCCTTGGTGTCCTCTGCATCGCCGCGGTCGCCGTGCTGTATCGGCCGCTGATGCTCTCCTCAGTCCTGCCCGATGTCGGGGAGGCACGCGGCGTGAGCAGCTTCCGTATGGAGATGCTGTTCCTCACGGTCCTTGCGCTGGCAACGGCGATGACCGTGCCGGTCGTTGGCACGCTGCTGATTTTCAGCCTGATGATCGGCGCGCCCGCTGCCGCCCGCTCGTTCACCGACCGGCCTCTTATAGCGATGGCACTCTCAATCGTCTTCGCGCTACTCATCGTGTGGGTCGCGATCGCCGCCTCCTATGAAACCAACTATCCAGTCGGGTTCTTCGTCGGTACCGGCAGCGCAGTTTCCTACGCGCTCGGCCGCGGATGGGCGGCATGGGGAGCACGTCGGGCGTCTTCTGAGCAGAGCGTGCGCTCTGAGCCCGGCTAGCACGGGAGGCACGATCGTCGGTGCTCTCGGCCTGCTTGCCGACATAGCCGTGACCCAAGCATCAGCTGTGATGGTCCTACGCCCCCCGACTTGAACGACGGAAGGGGGGAGATTCGAACTCCCGAGACGGGGGTTGCCCGCCTGCCGGTTTTCAAGACCGGTGCATTCAACCGCTCTGCCACCCTTCCACGCGATTACAAAGGCTAATCGATTCGGCTGAGCCCGCGAGAGCTAAGCGGCCGGGCCAGTACTGACGAGTTCTTGGCTGGCTCCGCAGAGCGCCCCGGCTGGACACAGCTCGGCGGCCACCGTGCGGCGGGGACTACGGATCCCGGCGAGCGCAATGAGGCCCCCGCTCGCGACGAGGATGGCTGCGATCGTGTCCGCAACACGGAAGGCATGCACGGACGCGTCCTCGAAGGTTGCTCGTAGGAGGACCCGCTCGCCGGCGGGCACTCCAATTAGGCTCGGCGCGCCGAGAGGCTGTCGCTTGGCGAGGCCGATCGCCGAGCGGCCCGCGGGATCGATCGCGGATCGGCCTAGCGTCGCGTCGACGCGACTGGCAAAAGCTAGAGAGACGACGGCTCCCAGCAGAGCGACCGCGAAAAGCTGCGCGACGCGTGAGAGCGTCGTATTCACCGCGGCGGCGACGCCTGCGTGATCCTCCTCCACTGCCCCAAGGACGGTGGCGGTCAACGGTGCGACAAGCATCGCGAGTCCCAACCCGAACACGAGCAGCGCCGGCAGGACCTCGCTGAGGTAATCGGCGCGCTGATCGACACGCGCCAAGAGCAAAAGGCCACAGCCGGCAACCAACGCCCCGAGGCTTATCGGCACTCGCGACCCGATGCGGTCGGCGAGCGCGCCGAAGCGGCGGGAGAGCACGATCATCAGCAAGGTGACCGGCAGAAGCGCAAGCCCCGCTTGTACGGGGCTGTAGCCGCTGACCTCCTGCAGAAACACAGGCAGCAGAAAGATCACACCTCCCAGCCCAAGGTAGGCAGTCAATGTCGCCACGTTTCCGATCGTGAAGTTGCGCTCGCGAAACAGGCTTAGTGGGAGCATCGGCGCCCGGGCTCGAGCCTCGCGCACAACAAACGCGATCGCTCCGAGAATCCCTGCCGTGAGTGAGCCGATCACCAGGGTGCTCCATCCGCGCGCCGGCTCCTCGGTCACAGCGAACACCAAACCCGAGAGCGCGAGCGCCGCGAAGAGGGCCCCAGGGAGATCCAGGCGCCCAGCGGTGCCAGCGCTCGCGCTCTGAGGCACGCCACGAGCAATAAGCGTCACGGTCACGAGTACGAGCGGCGCATTGAGCAAAAAAATCAGGCGCCACGAGCCGGCAGCGATCAACACTCCCCCGATGAACGGCCCGATAACCCCGACGATCGAGCTGAGCGCGGTCCATGTCCCGATCGCCCTCGCCCGCTCGTCTTCAGGAAACACATGGATGATTACCGCCAATGCGGTAGGCGTCACCAGCGCCGCGCACACCCCCTGCATCGAACGAAATACACATAGCTCCGCGATCGACGACGCGACCGCGCAGAGAGCCGACGTGAGTCCGAACCCGGCAACGCCAACCAAGAACACGCGCTTCTGACCCAATACATCTCCAAGCGAGCCGCCGATCAGCAAGAGCGAGGAGAGTGTCAGCAGGTACGCGTTCGTTACCCATTGCTGGCCCGCCAGACCGCCACCAAGGTCGCCTCGAATCGCCGGCAAAGCGACACTGGTTACGGTCGCGTCGAGGAAAACGACGCTCGTACCCAGCACGGCTGCGAGCAGGGTCAGCTGCTTCTCACGCGATGTGGCCACTTGTCGGATGTCTGGCACATGCGCAGATTGGCACGTCGCGAGGGCCACTCGCCTCGTAGCTGCTGGCTCAGTCGATGTGGTGGGGTCGCTGAATAGGACGATCTAGTGGGCCACCAGCACGTCAGGCGGGCTGCCACAGCTCAATCCGATTGCCCTCGGGATCGGTGACCCAGCCGAATCGACCGACACCCTCCATGTCCTGCGTCTCTTCAGCCACGTCCGCTCCCTTGGCGCGCAGTTGTGCGAGCATCGCCTCCAGGTCGCGGACCCGGAAGTTGATCATCGTCTGCTGGGCACGGGACCCGAAGTAGTTGGTCTCGGACTCGAACGTCGCGAACACCGTGGGCCCGGCAACCTGGCGCCACAGGCCGTTCTTATCGGCGTCCAGGCCAAGGCAATCGCGATACCACGCCTTCAAGGCCACTGGGTCGGCCGCACGCATGAAGTATCCACCGATTCCAAGCACACGCTCCATGTCGCCATCTTGCCAGCTCGGCGATTCGGGAGGCTGGTCCCACACCATCGCCCGCTTCACACCCCCATCTCAATCGGGCGATGACGGGCGACTGTCCTTCGCAACGGGAGAGCTGGGATTCGATGTGCGGGTCTCGATCCAGTCGACTGCCGTTCCTGGCGAGTTGACAGGACGTCGTTTGGGAGACAGAGTACCCAGGGCTTCTTAGCTGCTGACAGCACGAACCTGGTGTTTCTGCCTCTGGCCGATCCGCACATGAAAAGGACGGGATCGATGTTCACATACCCCGAGGCACCCGCAAGCAGCGAAGACTCTCCGGAGATCGATCTGTGGTTGGACTCAATCAAGTGAATGAGTTGTAGCGATGAGCGCAAGCAGCTCTGGAGACTCCATCGCTTCGCCTCGGCTGAGCGCGTCCGAGCTTGCGGACATGGCCACGTTCGGCACCGAGCGAGCTACTCGGGCCGGGGATCTGCTTTTCCAAGCCGGGGAGGCGTCTTACGATCTGTTCGTCGTCCTGGAGGGCGAAGTGCAAGTCGTTCGGTCAGACGGTGCGGATGAGATCGTCCTCGCCGAGTTCGGGCCCGGCAGCTTCGTCGGCGAGCTGACGCTACTGACCGGCCAGCACCGCTTTTTGACCGGTCGCGTCTCCCAGACGGGACGGGTGTTGGTGATCGCCCAGGCCGAGCTTCGCCGGCTCATGAGCGTCCGCCCGGAGCTCTCCGAAACTATCTTCAACGCGCTGCTTGCGCGCCGCCAGTCTTTGCGATCCGGGGAGGGGGCGCAAGCGATCAAGATCATCGGCTCGCGCTACTCCCCCGAGGCGATGAGTTTGCGCTCATTTGCCGAACACTCGCATCTTGCGCACACCTGGGTCGATGTCGAGGACGCCGAGGACCTCGACTCTTTCCTCGCGCCGATGGGCTTGCAAGCACAGGACGTCCCGGCTGTGATCACCGCTACTGAGACTCTGCACCATCCCTCGCCCGCGATCTTCGCGGAGCACCTTGGCTTGACCTTCCAGCCCACACCGGGATATATCTTCGATCTGGTGGTTATCGGCAGCGGCCCGGCGGGGCTCGCCGCCGCAGTCTATGGCGCCTCAGAGGGCCTGCGCACAGTCTCCCTAGACGCGGTGGCGATAGGTGGGCAAGCCGGCGCCAGCTCACGGATCGAGAACTACGCGGGATTCCCGAACGGCATCTCCGGGGAGGACCTCACCGGCAGGACCGCGGTGCAAGCGATGCGACTCGGGGCTCGCTTGAACTCCCCATGCGAGGTGATTGGACTGCGATCGGAGGCCAGCTTCCATGTCGTCGTGCTGCGCGATGGCAGCGAGGTTCCGACACGTGCTGTGATCGTCGCCTCCGGGGCGCGCTACCGGCGGCTTGACGTCGAGGATCTCGAGCGCTTCGAGGGCGCTGGCGTGTATTACGCCGCGACCGATCTCGAGGTGCGCGTCTGTAGCGGGACGCCTGTGGTGGTCATTGGCGGTGGAAACTCCGCCGGTCAGGCCGCGATCTACCTGGCCCAGAACAATTGCAGTGTCACGATCGCGATCCGACGGCAGGATCTCACCCAGAGCATGTCTCAATACCTGATTGAGCGGATCGAGGCAGACCCGAAAATCGACCTCATGACTGGCGTTGAAGTTCAGGCGCTCACCGGTCGAGACCATCTCGAAGGGGTAACGCTCGCGCACAAGCAGACCGGCCGTGAGCACGAGATCGCCTGTGCAGGTCTGTTCTGCTTCATCGGCGCCCACCCGGCGACGGCGTGGCTGGGCGACAGTGTGCTGCTCGACGGCGATGGGTTCATCCTCACCGACCGCCAGCTGCCCGGCCCGCTCGGTGCTGAGGCAGCAAGAGCGCTGCCGTTTGAGACGTCCAGGCTCGGGGTATTCGCCGCCGGCGACGTACGGCACGGCTCGATGAAGCGAGTTGCGGCCGCCGTGGGCGAGGGATCGAGCGCGGTGCGCTCGGTCCACGAGCGGCTAGCCACGGAGGCCTGAGGCTCAATACGCCTCGCTACAGGAGCGTGCTATCTCCGCGGTGACGAAGGCCGAGCCGTGACTCGCCCCACATTCGACAAACGATCGATTGTGACGCTTGTCTGTCGAGGGTGGTCGGTATCTGGTCGACTAATGTGGTGTGAGGTTTTTCCGCCTAATTGCTATTCCCGGCGCCGTCATGACGTTGATGCTCGCGCTCGCCGGCACTCCTGCGCAGGCAGTGGAAACCGGGGTTGTCATCAACGGCCCCGAAGGGCTCTCGATGCAGAGCGTCCACCAGGTCGCCGGACTCGGCGTTGGCTGGGTGCGAGTCTTTGCCGCCTGGAACACCTTCGAACCGACTCGCGGCCACCTCAACGAACCGGAGATCGCGACCTTGGAAGAGGGCTTGGCGGCGCTTCCCAAGGGCACGAAGGTGATCGTCGACGTGGTCGATACGCCCCAGTGGGAGAGTGGCTCGAGCAATCCCGCAATGCCGCCGAGCGATCCGGCTGACTACGCGCGCTTCGCCGGCGCCATGGCCAAGCGCTTTGCCGGCCGCGTAGCCGCGTGGGAGATCTGGAACGAGGAGGACGCCTCGCTGTGGTGGGCAAGCGGGCCTGACCCTGCCGCCTACACAGCGCTCTTGAAGGCGGCCTACCCTGCCATCAAGGCAGCGGACCCGAGCGCGACCGTGGTGCTCGGTGGGCTGACCGGCAACGACTACGAATTCCTCTCCCAGCTATATGACGACGGGGCGAAGGGTTTCTTCGACGCGGTGTCGGTCCATACCGACACGATCTGCGACGTCGAGTCGCCCTACGAAATCCTGCGCAATGGCCAGACCGACCCGCGCATCAACCGCTGGTCGTTTCTGGGCTATAGGACTGTGCACGAAGTGATGCTTGCCCATGGCGACGGCAGCCCGATCTGGATGACCGAGCTTGGCTGGAGCACCGACACCCAGGTTTGTGACTCGGGCGCATGGGCCGGGCAGAAGCTGGCCGGCGTAAGTCCGCAGCAGCAGGCCACTTATCTGCTGCAGGCCTATCACTGCCTTGCCCAGGACCCCTACGTTCAGGTCGGGATTTGGTTCGGTTTGCAGGACACCGAACCGTTCGGCACGCCACGTAACAGCTATGGGCTGCTTGATCCGAGCTTGCAACCCAAGCCGGCCTATGCGGCATTGGCCGAATATGACCACAACGGCGATCGCCTCAGCGAACAGTGCGGAGGCCAACAAGGCCCGACGGTCAAGCTGACGAGCCCAAAGACGGGGGTGCGCTACAGCAACACCCTGCCGATCTCGGTGACAGCCAGCGACAGCGCAAAGGTCTACCAAATCTCGCTCTACGACGGAGGCCACATTATCCGCAGCTTCTTCGTCCACGGCGGCGTCCCCACGCTCAGCGGCCACATGGTCTGGTACGGGGCGCGCCTACTCAAGCCGGGCAAGCACACCCTGACCGCGAAGGCCTTCGACGAGCGCAACAACACGAGCACGGCGTCGATCACGATCGTGCGCATCGCCAAGTCTAAAAAGCACAAGCGTCATCGGCGCAAACACTAAAGCGGCGCTTGCCGCTGGGCGCACTTGGGAACATTGCCGAGTCCGGGGCGCGGGCTGGGAGCGCGGGGTTGGAAAGCGCTGGCCCGGGATGCACCGCACGTGGCCGGTCGAGCAGTTCTAGGCACGGATCACCGGCAGGCGTCGACAGGCTCTAAACTGGGCTCCCGCAGTCCCGGGAGAGGTGGCCGAGTGGCTGAAGGCACTCGCCTGCTAAGCGAGTATGGGGGTTAAACTCCATCGAGGGTTCGAATCCCTCCCTCTCCGCCATTTGTTCGATGTTCGGACTCTCGCCCTGAGCGCTGGGGCCAGAGTTCGAACATCGTCCCGCGATCCCCGCCATTTTGTCTTTGTATGAACGCAGGCCCCGAAAAACGGGGTCTGCGTCGTTTTTGGGACCACCTGCGGCCGGTTCTGGCCCCTGTTGGCCGCTTTGGGCGGCCTGGCTGCCCAAGTCCCGGGCCAAGGGGATGAGCTGGGCGTATAGCGGCGAGAGCTGGCCTTTGGCGTCATCGACGCTCGACGATGATCTTCTCGCAGAGCGCTTGGTTGATCAGCCGCCGACAGAACTTGTTGGCTGTCGCGTACGGCAGTCTGCCCTCATCCACCAGTTCGAGCGCGATCTTCAACGCGGCCATGACGTCCTCGACGTCGGCGACTGCGGCCGACTCCGGGCTCGGCCGCCACCGCTTGGTTGTCGAGAGAACCTTCACCTGGCTACACCAGTCCGACGACTCAGGATCCGCTGGGAGCGCGACCCCGAACAACACCTCGCGTTTCTCCACCTCGCCGCCGCAATCATCTGCTGGCGACACCTCAAGTCATTATGAAACCAGTTCTAAGTGTGTGCCCAGCTACAGGCTTCAAACGGGGTTGCGCGTTTCACCCCGTAGGTGCCAACGCCTGAAGTTCGGTGAGACTGAGTTCCTTGACAGGTGAGGCCGGGTAGCGATATTTGCCTCGTATGGCTTCTCCGGTGGTCGTATCGACCGTAATCTGAGCGACTCGTCGATCAGATGGGTCTCCGGTACTTAGCTGAATAGTGGTGTCGCTTCCTTGAGTCTCAGACGGCCACAGCCACTCGCCGGCTTCGTTCATTGCTCCAAGCCAAGCTCGTGCCACTGTTGGGGTGAGCGTAAGGTATTGATTATCGCTATGTTGTCTAGTGAGCGCATAAATACCCCGGGGCGTCCTAAGGAGATAATAATCACCATCCTCGCCAGCTCCATAGTTCGGAAAACGCCCGACTCCGCCCACCGGCCCGAGTTGCGCGACGAGCGCTTTGACGGCCGCCGCAGCTGCCGACAGTACCATAACCGGGCCGTAGCGTTCCGAATCGAGCGCGTAGCTTAGATGTGTGCCGGCGACTGGATCTACACCCAGAGCGCTGACATAGAATTCCTTGCCGTGGTAATGCGTTGTGATGTGGCTAACGCATCCCTCCTGCCTCGGTTCAAGGCCTGATTCCGTGTCAAATAGTTTGTTGAGGGCAAGCACCGCGCGTGCGGACACGCCCGGCTGAACGAGTTGGTTTGAACATTCACCGTCCCAGGTCGCAACTGGCGAGGATTCGTTTGCAACGCTTGCAGTGAACCGCTTTCCGTCGCTTTCCGTCGTTTGACTTGTCGCAGGCGTAGTGTTTGTGCTGCTGCCTCCTTTTTGTGTACCCGACTGGACAGTGGTCGTTTTGCTACTTTGCCTGTTGGATGGATTGGTCATCAAACCAGCAGCAGAACCAAACGCGCAAAATACCGCGATCAGCGCCGACAGTGGTGCCGCCCGTAGGTAGTACAGCACCAACCTGATCGTGTCGGATTTGTTTAGCTCCTCACGTTCATTCCTAGCTTCTAGGACGATCCACCTCCAGCAACGGATCGGCCATCGTGGCCGCCTCGGTGCCGGTCTCTCCTCATCCGGGCCAGCGATATCAGCAAGTAGCCAAGGATCATCCAGTACGCTAGCTATAAAGGTCTCAATTATGGTTTCAATTTCGAGCCTCAGTCGTATGTTACGTTCAAATCTGGTGCTGCATCGAGCAAGGATGAGGAGCAAGCAGGTCGCAGAAATCGTGAGGACTGGCTCAACCGGGGTGAAATGACATGCGACAGCCAAGCAGATCATTGCTACTAGGCGCCCAATCGTGAACGGCCGTAGGAGGATGCCACGCATAGGTGCCCCTCGTTTGAGATGCCCAGCCATGATCCAGGCGTGGAACTCAACCGCGAGCCTGACGGCCATGACCGTAGCGCCGATCGTTACGGCCTCCTGCGTGAAGCTCCAGATCGTGACGGTTCCGGAGAGGTAGATGATCGACGCGGCGGCTGCGAGGATCGCGAGGACGACAGCAATGGCACCGACTCGTGGTGTCGGAGCTGGCGGCGGATTGCTTGATGACGGGTCAAACGCACACATAGTCCAGAGCGCATCGGGAAGTGAGGATGCCTCAGGCCCACGCACCCGCGCGGTGGTGCTTCTCGGCGGTGATGCTAAAGGCGGGTTGGCGAAGGGCGGGGATGCCTCAGATTCCCATAGCGAGCCTCACGATCGTTAGGTCTCGGAAACGGCCACGAAAGAGAAGGCGCACCATAACTGCCTGAGTCAGGCGAGCGTGCAGATTTCACAGAATCGTCACATGCTTGGAGGGGTCGAAACGGCAGGAACATCGCCGTTGGGCCAGAACATATGCGTAGCTCTTCAGTTCTTCATCTGATCATCCGATTCTGAACGACAGCGCGGATTTCCCCGTGGTACCGTGATGACGTGGCCTACAAATGGGATGTTGACGATTATGGTAGACATTGTGTAGAATTGAGAGCGTCTTGTGTCAGACCTGACTTCTGCTCTGCGTTGGGTTCTCGGAAAGCCAGCAAGCGTGATCCACGAAAGAGAACGCAGACAGGCGAACCTCACCCCACAGAGCAGGAGGCGACGCAGGCAGACTGCGCCGTAGCGGACTCCCGGCCATCGCGCAGTTTCGTGGCGCCGGGAGTCCGCACTCCTATACAGGCAACGTAGTTTACGGGAGCCGCCGGTCGTATGATCGGTGGTGATCCAAGTTGTAGAAGTATTGGGCGGCTCTCGGGCGAGTTCCTGGGTTCCATAGAGCGAAAGCCGCCCACAGTTCAGGGGCACCCAGGTAAGGTCTTCGACCTGGTTCGGGTTCCTCGCTGGGCTGTTGCCCCGACGGGCCGGAAACGGTTAGGACGGCCGCGGGCTTTGTATCCGACTCTGATCTCGTGCGCGTTCCAGCGCACGCCGGATCAGGTCGTTTTCGATACGGAGGACGAGAGAGCAACGCCAGTAGTGCGAGGCTGGTCTGATCTGACTCAAAACGACAGCTCCGAGTCGTGTGTACGTTCGTTTGGGGCTATCCGGCGTCGGGCGCGGTCGGCGCTTGGGCCTAGTCGCACCGGCGCACTGCTCGAGGTCATCAAAGCCGTTCGAGACGACGGCTCAGAACTCGCAATCCACCCATGCCGATCAGAGACAACACAAACGGCTGCTGCCGGGATATCGAGCACGGCGGTGAGCGAGCACCTCACGTTGGGAGACCCTTGGGCAGCGCGCGGCGGCGCACTTCGGCTCGTCGCCGTGACAGCCGGGTCCAACGATGGCGGTCATCGTCTCGGCGTCGACCTTAACCTCGCGCAGGGCTGACACGTCGAGCAGTAGGCCGCCGTCGCGCACGTGGTTGCCGGCCCAGGAGTGCCCGCCCGAGCGCACACCGATCTTCGAGTCTCGGTCGCGCGCGTCGCGCACTGCCCACACTACGTCCTGCTCAGTCTTGGCAACCACGATCGCATCCGGATAGCGCTCGGGTATACGTGCGTTCCACACAGTCACACGGCGGGCCTCTTCATAGCCAGCATCTCCGCGTGAGAGCAACGTGCCGTCGTAGCCATTTGCCATAGTCGCCCGCACGATACCCGCCCTCTCCGATCAGCCAATCCGTCCCAGCTTCCGACACGTGTCTGTGCCAAGACACGTACTTGGAGTACCCCTGTGAGCGGCCCGAGCGGCCCGAGCGGCCCCGGCCCCGCAAGCGCGCACACGCGTGCGGCTCACGACGAGGCTTCGAGGGATCTCCCGTTCGAGGACCGCGAGGACTTCGAGGACGCGCGGCGCGGCTTGATCGAGAGCGCCGCAAGCCTTGTGTTGCGCGACGCGCGCGGGCGCACGGTGTGGGACATGGACAGCTATGCGTTTGTGCAGGAGCGTGAGGGTGCGGGTACACGGCGCGAGGTGGCAGTGGCGGAGGGGAACGCGGTAGCGGAGGCGGGGGCAGTGGTGGAGGGGGAGCCTGCCGAAGGCTCCTTGCACGCACCTGACACGGTCCACCCGAGCCTGTGGCGTATGGCGCAGCTGAATGGGGTCCATGGTCTGTTCGAGGTCGTGCCCGGCATCTACCAGGTGCGCGGCTATGACATCTCGAACATGACCCTCGTCGAGGGCGAGGTTGGGGTGATCGTGATCGACCCGCTGGTCTCGACCGAGTGCGCGGCCGCGGCCTTGGCCCTGTATCGCAAGCATCGTGGCGAGCGCGAGGTCAGTGCGGTCATCTACACCCATAGCCACGTCGACCACTTCGGCGGTGTGAAGGGAGTCGTCAGCGCCGAGCAGGTGCAGGCGGGCGAGGTGCCGGTCTGGGCGCCGTCCGGCTTTCTGGAGCACGCCGTCTCGGAGAACGTGCTGGCCGGAGGGGCGATGGCCAGGCGCGCGACGTACATGTTCGCGCCGGGCCTGGAGCGAGGCACGCGGGGCCAGGTGGACGCCGGTATCGGCAAGACGACCTCGACCGGAAGCATCACTTTGATGCCGCCGACCCACGAGGCTACGCACACCGGCCAAGAGACGGAAATCGACGGCGTCTCTATTGTCTTCCAGCTCGTCCCCGACAGCGAGGCTCCTGCGGAGATGAACTTCTTTTAAGGATTTGGGCGTGCTATGTGTGGCCGAGAACGCCGTCCACTGCATGCACAACGTACTAACCCCGCGGGGCGCGCTGGTCCGTGATTCGCTGGCCTGGTCTAAGTACCTCGGAGAGGCGATCGAGCTGTTCGGCACGCGAACAGATGTCATGTTCGCCCAACACCACTGGCCGCGCTGGGGTAAAGCACGGATCGTTGAGCATCTGGCGCGCCATCGCGATATGTACCGCTACCTGCACGACCAAACGCTGCGCTTGGCCAACCGTGGCCTGACGCCGACCGAGATCGCGGCCGAGGTGCGCCTGCCGCCGAGCCTGGAGCGCACGTGGTCGTGCCGCGGCCACTACGGCACCGTCAGTCACAACGTGCGGGCCGTCTACCAGCGCTACTTGGGCTTTTTCGACGGCAACCCGGCGCATTTGGATCCGTATCCGCCCGTCGAGGCGGCCCGGCGCTATGTGGAGCTAGCCGGCGGTATCGACGAGCTGCTCGCTCAGGCGCACATCGCCTTCAAGCAGGGCGACTATCGTTGGGCGGCCGAGCTGTGCTCGCATGCCGTGTTCGCGGAGCAGGGAAGGGTAAAGCCGGGGAACGCGGAGACGGGGAACGCACAGTCGGGAGACGCAAAGGCGGCCGATGCAAAGGCAGACGCGGAGGCGGGGACCGCACAGTCGGGAGACGCAAAGGCGGCCGATGCAAAGGCAGACGCGGAGGCGGGGACCGCAAAGTCGGCGAAGGCGGAGGCGGGGAACGCACAGTCGAGAAACGCGGAGGCGCGCGAGCTGCAGGCGTCCGCGCTCGAGCAGCTCGGCTACCAGTCTGAGAGCGCCGTATGGCGCAACCTGTATCTCGTCGGCGCGCACGAGCTACGCGAAGGACCGCCGCCGGCGCCGCGGAACAGACGAGTGGCAAGCGCCGATGTGGCCAAGGCTCTGTCGCTCGAGCAGCTGTGGGACGCGATGGGCGCGCGCCTGGACGGCCCGCGAGCGTGGGATACGACGATCAAGCTCGCGTGGGATTTCACAGACGTGCAGGAGCGCTGGAGCGTCACCGTCGAAAACGGAGCGCTCAGCGCAGTCAAGGATCGCCTGGTGGAGGATTGCCACGCAAAGGTGACGCTCACCCGTGCGGCCCTCGACGCGGTCCTGCTGGGTGAGGGGGACGGTCAGCAACTGTTTGCCAGCGGCGCGATCGCCGTGGAGGGCAATGGAGCAAAGCTGGGCGAGTTGCTGGGTCTCCTAGACGAAGGGGATCCAGTATTCGCGATCGTTACACCTTAAGGCGCCGGGCGAAGACTGAGCACGACCCTTTCATCATCCTGAGACGGCTCAGGTGATACCAAGCACCACCTTGCCGACGGCGCGGCGCTCGTCAATGATGCGTAGTGCCTCGACGGCCTGGTCCAGGGGCAGGCACGCTCCAACGATCGGCTTGACGAACCCGTCATCGATCATCTTGCGCACGGCCGCGCCGGCGGCGCGATTGCGCTCTGGGTTCAGCAGCGCGTAGGCCCCCCAGCCCGCGCCGACGACCGACACGTTGCGCAGCAGTAGACGGTTGACCTTGACCTCGGGGATCGACCCTTCGGTGAAGCCCACGACGACCACGCGCCCCTCCTCTTTGAGCGAGCGCAGCGAGTCGGTGAAGCGATCGCCGCCGACGGGATCGAGCACGACATCTACGCCGCCGCCGCTGAGCTCGACGGCCTGCTCGCGCCAGGACCCGTCCGAGCGCACGACGTTGTCTGCCCCGGCCTCGCGCGCAACGCGCTCCTTCTCGTCTGTCGAGACGACCGCGATCGTGGAGGCGCCGAGCGCCTTGGCGACCTGCAAAGCAGCGGTGCCGACGCCGCCAGCAGCCCCGTGGATGAGTACGCTCTCGCCGGCCTGCAACCGCCCGCGCAGCTTCAGCGCGAAGTAGACGGTGTGATAGTTGAGGATGATCGATGCGCCCTGGTTGAAGTCGAGCGAGTCGGGCAGGGCAAAGGTCATGTAGGCGGGAGCGACGGCTCGCTCGCCCATGCCGCCCAGGCCGGTGAAGGCCATCACGCGATCGCCCTCCCGCAGGCCGCTGGAGGCAGGCGCTGAGATGACCGTGCCGCCCACCTCTGCTCCAGGAATGAAGGGCAGGTCGGGTTTGAGCTGATAGAGACCGCGTGTCTGCAGAACCTCCGGAAAGGAGACGCCGGCCGCGGCGACGTCGATCAGCACACCCTCACCTGGGGTGAGCATGTGGCTGGGCTCAGGCTCGGGCACATCCACGACGCGCACGGCGTCGGGCCCGTTGAGCTCGCTGATCTGGACGGCGAGCATCGCGCGGGACGCTACTTCTGCCGCGGGCTCTGCAGGTGCTGCTGGTTCTGCTGGCGCTCACCGCGCACCTGAATCGCGATCAGCACGATGACGATGTTGACGAGGATCCCGATCCCGATGAAGGTGACGATCAGGCCGATGTCCTTGCTGACGGCTTCGCTTGAGGCAAGAAGCAACATCTTTCGTCTCCGGGTCGTGGCGAGGGTTGGGCTTGGGTATCTTCGTTTTTGGCGAGTGCCCCGTGCGTGCGCGGCGCGCGGCGTGGTAGGGAGCCTACCAATGGATAGGGACTGGGTGTCGTAGACCTGTCAGCGGCGAAGCCCAGCGTGTCGTAGCCTTTCTATAGCCGCCGAGCATGAGGCAGGCGATGGAGAGGTGCCAGAGCGGTTGAATGGGCGCGACTGGAAATCGCGTAACGGGGGTTGACCTCGTTCGAGGGTTCGAATCCCTCCCTCTCCGTCCACCTCTATGCCGCCCTCTGGGCGGTATCGTTTGACCGGTGTCTGAGCAGCTTGATCTGACGATCGTCTATGAGCCCGGCGATGAAGGCTGGATCATCGCGTCGATCCCTGAGGTGGCTGGTGTCTTCAGCCAGGGGCGCACGCGGGATGAGGCACGCACGAATGTCATTGATGCGTTGCGATTGATGCTCTCGCCGGAGCCCAGCGACGCCGGTGATCGGCGAGAGCGTGAGGCGCTGCATCTGACGATCGCTGCATGAAGCGGCGCGATCTAGAGCGTCATCTCGCGATCCACGGTTGTCGCCAGGTGGACGAGGGCGGCAACCATGCTCGGTGGGTTGGTCCTGATGGAGCGCGCTCGGTCGTGCCGCGTCACAGGGAGATCGACTACGGACTGGCACGCAAGATATGCCGGCAACTGGGTGTGCCGCCGCCGGCAGGCTCACGCTGAGATCGATAAGACCGCAAAGCTTGGCTGGGCAGTAGGCGTAAGCACTGGTGCGATGTAGAGGCCAGGATTCGTGCGCAGCGGCTATCGGCCGCAGCAATTCTTGTACTTCTTGCCCGAGTTGCAGGACAGGCTGCATTGCGCCCAGGTAGGGTCATGTTTCGAGAGTCGTCCCGTTGGCCCCGTTTTAGCCGGGAGTTTGAGCGTAGTTCGAACCGGAGGCTCATGTCCAAGGCAATCGGTCATGCTGGTCGGTGGTCCGTGCAGCGCTATTCGAGCCGACGCAGCCTCCGACCCGCCCCGGTAGTATCTCGCTGTGCCGGCGCGAGAGTTCACGACTCTGTTCGAGGGGGGCGCGTTCTTCGAGGGGCCTCGCTGGCGCGAAGGTCGCTGGTGGGTGTCGGACTTCTACGGACACGTGGTGATGACGGTCGCTCCCGACGGCGCGGCCGCGACGGTGATGTCGGTCGAGCAGCAGCCCTCGGGGCTGGGCTGGATGCCCGACGGCTCGTTGCTCGTGGTGTCGATGAGAGACCACCGCGTGCTGCGCCGCAGCTCCACCGGCGAGGTGTCCGTGCATGCCGATCTGACGGCGTTCTGCGCGGGTCACCTGAACGACATGGTGGTCGACCGGCGGGGGCGCGCATATGTCGGGGAGTTCGGCTTCGACCTGATGGGCTTTGCCGATCCGGCTCCGGGGAAGCTCATGCGGGTCGATCCGGATGGCTCGGTGACGGTGCTCGACGACGACATGAGGTTCCCTAACGGCTTGGTGATCACACCCGACGACGGCACGCTGATCGTCGGGGAGACGGCCGGCGCTCGCTTCACCGCGTTCACGCTCGAGGACGACGGCTCGCTGAGCGATCGGAGGGTATGGGCACAGGTGGCCTTCGCGCCCGAGCTGGGGCCCTTCGAGCAGACATTCCCCCAGCTGAAGTTCGCTCCTGACGGCTGCACGCTCGATGCCGAGGGCTGCATCTGGGCCGCCGACGCGATCGGCGCGCGCTGCGTCCGTGTCGGGCAGGGTGGCGAGATCCTCGAGGAGATACGGACGCCCGACGGTCTGGGCATCTTCGCCTGCGCACTCGGCGGCGAGGACGGGTGCACGCTGCTGCTCTGTGCCGCGCCGGATTTCCTGGAGGCCAACCGCGCGCACACGCGAGAGGCGGTGCTGCTCACGACCGTCGTCGACGTACCGCACGCTGGGCTGCCCTGAGGGGCCCGAGGGCTCGCGCACCGCGATCTCAGGCTCTACATTGGCCTGCGACCTCGCGGCGACGGCCTGAGTGAGCGGTTTCGCTTCAGCGCTTGCGGTAGACGTCCGCGCGATGTCCTTTGGCCAGGACGGTGACTGTTCTGGATGCTCCATCGATGCTGTAGATGACGCGATAGGGGCCGCGACGGGCCGACGAGCGTCTCTCGCTCCCCACCCGTCGGCCGGTGCGCGTGGCCTCGGGCGTGAACGGGGCGACGTCAGCGATCATTGAGCTTGGGAAGTGAGGTCCGTGTCAGATCGCTTGTACTTCACCGAGTCCGACGCCGCCAACTCGCTGAACGGCCGGAGTCTTCTAGCAGCCCGACAGGCTCAATGAGATGCTCCAGAAGACGATCCAGGGCCGACGCGGGTGCGTCGTGATGTTGCCGAGCCGCAGTAGGAGGCGTACTCAGGCACGCCTCCTACTGCGCCGTCTGGCGGCCGGCTAGAAGACTCCCCAGCTGTCGCTGCTAACCAGTGTGAGTTCGCTTTCGCCTGCGAAGGTCGCCCGCGCGCCACTGCATCTGAGCCCGACACTTTCCTTGCTGCCGTTCGATTTCTGGACTTCTGTGATTTCTTCGGTACCTGTCTTTGCGATTAGGGCTCCGACTAGCTGTTCCGCTTTTTCAGGACTATCTAGCATGGCTACCGGCCCTGTGAATTCAATTTTGGCTTCCCCACATTTGACCGTTGCAAATGCGCCTGACGGACTGAACTTGGTCGCAAGCTCCCCGGCCCTGGATGTGGGCGAAACGACAGTGACTATTTCGCCCGCGAGATGGCCGCCTTCAACCGCGACTTTTTCGCATTTCGCACCGCCTATGTTTGCTTCGCACCCTGAGAATTCGAACTTGTTCCGAGCGGACGTACCCGGTACACCACCCCTGATGACTGGTTCTTCGGCAGCATCTAGTTTGACGCTTTTGCAGACAACTTCGAATTTGATACCGAGGACCGTGCTCGACATGGTCTGGTTGGTCTTAGCTTTGAGTGCCTCGACCTGGTCCTGCCCAGCCCCGAGCGTCGTTTTGTTGACCTTGTATATGTATTCCGCCCCAAGGGCCGATCCTGTCGCGATCGAACCAAATGCACAGGGGATCGCGATCAGTCCTAGCACCAACATGCGTTTCGTCATCATCTCGTGCTCCCTGTCAGTAGGATCGAGGTTCGTTGCCCGCACCAAATCCGCACCGTCGTAAGCGCATCACGCCTGCTGCTTGTGCGGGCGTACCTCTTGACATCGTCGCCCCCGTCGTCATCGCCTCCATTGTCGCTAGACGCTCGTAGGGACGTGCATAAGAGGCGGCTGGACGCGAAAGGATTCAGCGGGCGCCCGGGTGAGCGGTGCGGCTAGACGGTCTGGCTATCTGCATTTGAAACGCTTGGTGTGCAGCTCACGTATCGCCCACCAGACGGGGGCGTGTTTCGAGAGTCGTCCCGTTGGCCGGCTATTTGATCGATGTATGAACACCCACCAGCAAAGGGTTTGAGAGGGTCTATCTGGCTCTTTGAAGCCCTTTCTGCGTTCTGCTGGATCTGCGGACCGGGGTAGCAGGGCGGTGGATACAAAGGACGCCGTGGCCCGCCCAAAACGCACGATGCCAAGTGGCGTCTTTTGATCGCCGGGTTCGCCGGGCGCTCTCAAAGGCGGGGCTGGAGTTCACTCCGCACTTGAGTCGAGGTCACGGCTCGCTGAAGCGCTGAGCGGGCAACTCGCTAATCCGTCGGCAGGCGGGATTTCGGGAGTCGTTCCGTTAGCCCCGTACAGCCCTGAGTACCGACCTTTGGTCGGTGTCGGGGGATGCGAAGATCATCGGTTGGATCGGTAGTCGGGTGCTGCGCGCTTACGCGGCTATCGGTCGGGGCAGCTATGACGATGGCCATCGATCCCAGGCATCGAGCACGTCCGGGTTGGCGCCTGATGAGATGACATCGGCAAGCTTGTCAAACCAGGCAATATCTCGACGACGTTCTGCCCGTGCCCGCTCAAGGATCCTGCTGAAATCCCATCCGGGCGACCTCGCACCATCCTTCAGGAGACTCGCAAGCTCGACGAGAGCTTCGTCTTCGCGATCGGCGGGACCGACTGTCAGAACATAGAACCACAGCTCGACGCGCAGTGGATCAACATTGTCCATGGCCCTGTCAAATGCTCGCGCCACGAGATCGAGCGCTTGGTCATCGCGTCCCGCCTCAAAATGCAGCCGCGCATAGTTGCCAAGGATGTTGGCGTCGTTGGGGTCTGTGTCGATCGCGCGGTCGTAGAACTCTTGGGCTTGATCGTGGTCTTTGCGCACCTCGGTGAGGAAGGTCGCATAGTTGCCAAGGATGTTGGCGTCGTTGGGGTCTGCGTCGATCGCGCGCTCATAGAACTCTTGGGCTTGGTCGTGGTCTTTGCGCACGTCGGTGAGGAATAGTGCGTAGTTGCCAAGGATGTTGGCGTCGTCGTTGGGGTCTGTGTCGATCGCTCGTTCGTAGAGTTCTTGGGCTTGGTCGTGGTCTTTGCGCACGTCGGTGAGGAAGGTCGCGTAGCCACCGAGGTTGGTGGCGTTGGTGGGGTCTGTGTCGATCGCGCGTTCAAATAGTTCTTGGGCTTGGTCGTGGTCTTTGCGCACGTCGGTGAGGAATAGTGCGTAGTTGCCGAGGTTGGTGGCGTTGGTGGGGTCTGTGTCGATCGCGCGTTCGTAGAGTTCTTGGGCTCGGTCGTGGCCTTTGCGCATCTCGGTGAGGAAGGTCGCGTAGTTGCCGAGGTTGGTGGCGTTGGTGGGGTCTGTGTCGATCGCGCGTTCAAATAGTTCTTGGGCTTGGTCGTGGTCTTTGCGCACGTCGGTGAGGAATAGTGCGTAGTTGCCGAGGTTGGTGGCGTTGGTGGGGTCTGTGTCGATCGCGCGTTCAAATAGTTCTTGGGCTTGGTCGTGGTCTTTGCGCACCTCGGTGAGGAAGGCCGCGTAGCCGCCGAGGTTGGTGGCGTTGCTGGGATCTTCGGCGATTGCGCGTTCAAAGAAAGTTTGCGCCCGGTCGTGATCCCTGCGAACGTCTGAAAGGAACCACGCATAGCGCCCAACGAGTCGCGCATCGTCGAAGATCTGAATTCCCTCCTCATATGCGCGTTCAGCTTGGTCGGGGTCTATCTGCTCTAGCTGTGAGGCGGCCAAGAATACCCGCCACCAGTCTTCTGGCGCTTGGGTACTTGCTCGCTTGGCTGCTTCCTTCAGCGGTTCGGAGTCGATGCTGGATTGCGCAAGCTTGCTGACACTGGAATTGAGGCTCGCATAGGTGTCGCGATACCCGTCGAACATCTGTTCAAATCTCTCAGGGGTTGGATGGCTGATATCAAACTCCTCACGCAACAACAACATGAACTCATCAAAGCTGCCGATCTCAACCCACGTGGCCTGTCGGTCTTGGAGCCATTTACGGATCGCGCTTGTTGGTTCAGTGCGCGAAACCCACCATGTCCCGAGCGGCAAGGCATCTCTAGGGAGGTCTTCAAGCGCCTCGATCACACCCTGATCGTTACCTGCATATCCAACGAAGATGACGCCCCGGTCTTGAAGCAGCCCCCGAATTCCCTTGGCGATATTCGCCTTTAGGTCGGCCGTCTCTTCTTGCGTGTGCATCGGGTTGAGTCTGTGGTCGCCATGCACCTTGACGACGAGTGGACGTTGCACCCGTCCTGGTCGTGCAAACCCAGCGAGCGCTTCGTGTTGGATGACCAGTGGTCGGCGAGTACCGAAGACATACATCGCATCTGGGATCAGATCATCGAAGTTTGTCGTTAGCGAAGCGCTAAAGATGCCGTCGGGGCGCGACATCAAGGCGGCAAGTACGGCATAGCCAAAGCCTGGGATTCTGCCTTCGCATAGACGCTCTGTCTCCCGCTGGCGTTCATCGGGAACAGGAAAACGCTGGTCCATCACCGGTCCATACGATAGGCTCGGCGCGTCAGGATCATATCCGGGGAACGTTTTCACTGCCCACGCCTCGACGCTCTCCGTTGTGTCCTGCCAACCATGAAGTCGTGGTAGCCAGATGTCGCGTACGAGCGAACTTGAGGCCGGAATGCCCGAACTAACAGAGCATCCTGCGCCGAGCCAGAAGACATAGTGGCGGTCCTGATCATTGGCATTGTCCTTCAGGCGGCGCGCAAACTCTGACGCAGACATTTTGCGCAATAGAGGAAGGGCTTCTGACATGAGGTCTGGTGACGTCCTTAGTAGCTGCTGACGCCTGCATTCTGGCAGTTGGACCCACTTCGATGACCGCTGCCCGCTGCAGTCCAAGATGAGCATTGACCGTCAGCCGAGCGTCGACCCGTCTTCGTGAAGGTCGGTGACGCTCGGGAGCGTCACAGGTGTGCGCAGTCGTACAGGCTCGCGCTTGCGCTAGAGGTCGCTCGGTCCAGCACCTGCGCAACACCAACTAAAGAATGGAATAGTGTGTCATTCTTGAACGATGTCCCGGACCGGTTCAAGTATTTACGCAAAGATCGGCCTTTCCCCTGCTCGCGGGCCTCGCCGTGCTTGGCGTCCTTGCAATGTTTGGGGTGATGCCTTTGCGCCTCGACGAATCTGAGGTTTCCGGCAAGTCGTTGCCGGAAACCGACACGCCTCCGATCGAGTTTGCCTATCTCGACCTACGAGTAGACCCGCCGGTGGACGAGGCTACGCTTGGTCTCAGGGGCTAGCGAGGTCCAGATCTGACGTGGTCACGCGGGCGACTGACGGGATGGCTCGTGCCCAGGTGGCCAGGCCACTACACTAAGCGGCTCTGCGCCCTTAGCTCAGCTGGATAGAGCGTCGGTCTACGGAACCGAAGGTCGGGAGTTCGAATCTCTCAGGGCGCGCTCTTCCCGGTCTCTTCGATCGTCAGTGCTGGTGCGGGTTGCAGGGTTCGCGGGTCCTCTAAAGAACCCTTGTAGGTGGGCAACGGCGTGGGCAACAGGGCAACATCAGGCGTGTTGCCCAAGCGCACCGCCTATCCGGGCGTCTATCGGCGGGGCTCAGCAAACGTCGCGGTGTACCGTGTCGCTGGACGCCAGCGCAAGGAGTTCGCCGCGACGTTTGCTGAGGCGCGCACGATCAAGCTTGCCCGAGACGCCGAAGCACGAGAAGCGCGGCGCGGGCCGACGCTGCACGCCTACGCGCTCGCCTGGGCTCGCAAGCATGCCGGCTGTGGGCACGATGCCGTGCGCGAGCAGACGCGCGTCGAATACCAGCGGCTGCTAGCCACCTACGCGCTTGGTTACTTCGCGCAAGACGCCCGGCTTGGAGACCTCGACCGACGCGCATTGCAGGGCTTCATCGGCTGGCTAACGGATCGTCCTGGGCGTACTGGACCACGGCTCTCTGATCGCTCGATCCGCAATGCGCTCACTCCGCTGCGCGTGTGCCTGGAGGCGGCGGCCGCTGAGGGGCTCCTCAAACCAGAGCTCGTTCAGGCACTTACGCTGCCGAAGCGTCGAGGTGGCCGGCGTTGGGAGTTCACCGAGCGCAGATTCCTGACCCGTCAGGGGCTCGGCAGGTTGCTCGATGAGATACCACCCGCGCACAAACCCCTGTTCTTGCCGTTGGCTTCTAAGGGCCTGAGGATCTCCGAGGCGATTGCTCTGCGCTGGTGCGATCTCGATCTCGACTCGCGACCACCACGCCTGCGGGTGCGGAGAGCGATCGTCAACGGGGTACTCGGCGCGCCCAAGTCCCGTCACGGCGCCCGCACATTGCCGCTCTCAGTCGAGCTCGCCGTTGACTCGCTTGGCACGGACCACGACTCATCCCACCCCGAATGGTCAATCGTCCGGCGCATGCCGCCGAGGGCCATCAGGTAGAAGGGACGCGGCTCGCGGCCACTGTGCGACAGCGTCGCATCGGCCTGGAGGATCCGGTGGAGAGCATCGCGGTGCCGGTTTTCCATCAGCCGGAGTGTGCCACCTCGGCTTGTCTACCGTCATGGGCCACACGGATCCCGTCCGGGCGCCGCGCCAGACTTGACTATGGGGAAGAAGCCCCTCAGGTCTTAGGAAGGGAACACAGTGAGTATCGTCATCAAAGTACCCAAGGCGACCGAGACCCAGCTATTGCGGCTCGACACGATCATGCAGCTCGTCGGCGAGGCTGCGGAAGTAGCTCGCTTGGAGATCTCCAATCCGCCGCCCCCGATCGGCCCAGGCCGGCCCGGCACATGGAGCAGGATCCCGGGCGTCGCCTTGCGCATGGCCGCGGCCGTCGCGATTTACGACAAACTCGGTGGCCCCGCGCTGCCGGCTGAGGTCGGGAGCTTCATCCGCGAGGCGCCCCAACTGCCTATCGAGCCGACCGTCATCGTCGGCCAGGCCCAGACGGTCCTGTCCACACTGACCAACTTCGCGGAGAACATCGAGCCGGCGTGAAGCGCCTCTTGCTCTCAGGGCTCCTCACTGTCGGCGCCGCCTCTGTGGCCTTGCGCAAGCTCGCGCCAGCAACACAGGAAGAGTCCTTTGGCAAGCCCGAGTCGGTGGAGCAGTGCCTGGCCATCCTCAGCGAGGTTGGCGAGGAGCAGCGGGGGCGGAGCCGTCACTTGGACACGAAGGCAGCGAGCATCGCCGGATTTGCGGGGACAGCGCTGACACTGAACCTGACACTCGGTCGGCCGCTACTCCAGCAGCACTTCGCCGACCATCCGTGGGCGCACGGCTCGATTCGGGACGCATTCATCGGCTCCGTGGTGATGTTCGGCCTGGCGGCCCTGGCGGCAATCGTCGGTGTGTTGCGGCCAACTAACACAGAGGACTTGGACGAGGAGGCGATTGACGGGTATGCCGACAGGCCGAAGGTGATCACACCGCCGACGGAGCTGCGCGAAACCTGGCTACAGACGATAGCGAAAATGGCACTCGCCGACCGCAAAGCAGGCAATGGGAAGGCCAAATGGGCTACGGTCGGCGTCGCGCTCCTCGGCGTCGGAATCCTCGGGCTGCTGATTCAGGCGGTTACACTCGGAATCGCATCATGAGCGATAAACCGCCTCCTGCGCCGAAGCCCGCTCCGCAGCGGCCGACGCCTGACAAGCTCGAAAAACTCCGCGAGAGCGACCGCAAAAGATGAGCAGCCAGAAAAAGCCTAAGCCGCAGCCGAAACGCCCAGCTCCAGACAAACTCAAGGCCGTCCTCGGCGGCGGTGGACTACAAGGAAAGAAACCGTGAGCGACAAACCGAAGCCCGCGCCGGCGCCATCAGCGCCCCCACGCCCACCTGCCGACGGCACTACGTATATCGGCAAGTCGGACAAAGGGCCGCGCGAGACGCGCTAATACAAGGGGTAGACCCACTCCACACGAAGCTGAGGTCGGCGAGCGCAGGATCGAGGCGTACCCAGAGAGCGCGATACGTTACCTCTGCACCGCGCTTGCGCTCTGGACGAATAGCGAGCGTATCCGCAATCCGTGATTTCCCTGAGCGGTACAGGCAAGCAACACGCGACAGAACGGCAGTCAGTTAAGCAAGGATGCTGCCGTGTCGATGCTTGGCGGCGTGCGGGCTCGTGTGAGGGTCTAGGCACGCGCCGTACCGATGCGGGCCGTTCGCTGAGATCGGTGACGAGCCCTCGGCTAACGGGCTCACTTCGAATCGGTGAACTGGGAAGACGGCGAGTATCTGTTCAGCGGATTGGGTGCAGCTCGACATCGTGGGCTACTCCTTGCCAGGCTGTGTCGGCTGTCAATGCTGGTATCCCCAGTCTTCGCGCCAGCGCAAGGCACGCACGGTCGCCTAGCGAGAGTCCCGCGTCGCGAGTCAAAGGTCGCAGGCGTGCCGCGTCGATCGCGTCGGCGGTCGTAAAAGGCTCGACGGTGATCGCGCCGTCGAGCAGCCCACTTTGGGCGAGCTTGGCGGCGATCTTCGTCGGATCGGCTCCCCGGTCAGCGGAGCGACTGAGGACCTCCGCGAGATTGACGGTCGAGATGACCACACCATCAGCGATTGCCTCCGCTACAAGCTCGGCGCCGGGCTCATCGCGAAGATAGGCAAGCAGCGCCGAGGCGTCGAGTACGAGAGCCAACTACTCGGTGTCCTCTTGCACAGCTTCTGCATGTCGCTGGGCGATTAGATCATCGACCATTGACTCTCCAGGGAGATCGCGGAGCAGGCCGCGGCTCTGTTCAGCTACAGCGCGATACGGGCGCAGTCGCAGCGAGCCGTCCTTCTCGGTGCTCAGGAGCATGTGAGTGCCGGGCTTCAGGTCCAGTTCGCGGCGTACCGCAGATGGCAGGACCACCCGTCCACGCTCCCCAACGATTACCTGTCTATCAGCGTGGGCCACGCTAAGAATGTACCACGATATGGTAAAGGCCCACTTCGGTTTATTACGATCGCCACTGGTGTTGCTGGAGAAGCAAGCGACCAGCCCAAGCTGGCGACCTGTCTATGCACCGCCAGAAACGTCGACTTAATCGTGATATAGCGTCGATCTCGGCGAGCAAATGATCCGTGTACGCCGCGCTATGCCTAAAGATGGGCCAGATCGACCTTCGCTCTACGGAACCGAAGGTCGGGAGTTCGAATCTCTCAGGGCGCGCTCATATTGTGTCTCGGGACATCCTGTACGGATGTCGGGACATGTAGACGTGTCAGGCTTGCCTGGGTGGTGCGGCTCGCGCCCTTGGGCAGGGGACGGCGGTGGTGCCTTGGGCGTGCGCGCCGCCGAGGAAGGTCAGGTCGATGCTGAACGGAAATCCGCCACGGGGGCAGCGCCCAGGCAGCGTGATGCCGGCCGGTTCGTAGTGGAGGAGTCGCCCGCGGAGGCGTTCGCTGTATTGCAGGTGCTTGGGCCCGAGCACGAGCTCGATCGCGGTGACCGACACCTCGGGGCCTTCCGGGAAGGTTGGCACCAGCGGCACGTGGATCGCGAGTAGACCGCCGAACGCCCCCTCGGCGGGCAGCAGCTCTGCGGATAGCACGATCTGTGCGCTGAGTGCCGTCTCGTCGTAGACGACGAGCATCATGGCGAGGTGGCCGTCCTGTTCTTCGGCGCGCACGATCGCGACGCGGGCCGTTTCGCGAACCGCTTGGCGTTTGATCGGCACCTCGGCGAGCGCGCCGCCGTAACCCATCAGCGAATCGGGGGGACAGCCGCCCGGTCCCAGCGCTTCGAGCGTCGCGGCGGAGCACGCGTCGATCCCCAGGCCGCTCAGCTGGACGCTCAGGCCGGCCGGGTAGCGCAGTTCGCCGCTGATCAGCGGTGGCGGGACCAGTTCGCCGCCGGGTGCGATCCGGATGCTCAGGCCGACGGTCGTGGCATGCCGTGGGATCTCGGGGGTAAGCGCGGCGCGCAGGCTGACTGTCGGTGCGGCGGCCGCGCTTGCCGGCAGCCACCCAATGGCCAGAAGTAGGCCGGCTGTAATGAGGCGTCTCAGTACGACAGCCTCCCAACCGTCTGCACCACCACCACGAACGTCCTTCGGTCGAACGTGCCGTAAAGTTTGGTGTGGCCGTGGATGTGGGCGTAGCGTCCGCTCCCACCGCGCACCACGAGCGTCCCGGCGAAGCTCTGATAGCGGCCGGTGCCGTGCGGGGTCGCGCTGCCGCGGCCGGTGATCGACCCGTTCGTGGTGTAGATCGTCCAGGTGCCCGTGAACAGCGAGCCGACTGTCAGCTTTGCGCGCATCTGACCGGGCAGCGCGCCCACCGCTCTTCCTTCCTCGTACAGGAGCGATTCGTCCTGGTGGACGAGGTGCAGGTCGGCGGTGTCCGTGCCGTTCAGCGTCCTTGCCTCACGAGCCGTTGCAGTGGCTGTGCCACCCGACGCACCAGTGGCGGCGAGGCTCATCAGCAACACCGTCGATGCGATGATCGCGCAGGTTTGAGCGCTACGCCCAAACTCTTTCAGGTCCCCAAAGATCGTCATTCTCGATCCTCTCCTTTCCCCTTGACCTTCGCGTCGTGCCCCCGCAGTGCTTGGCGCTCAGCATCTCCGCACGCTCGGCGGACACCACCGCGCGGCCCGGCGTGCGGCCGAAGCCTTCTCGTTCGATCTGGCGGAGAATCTCTCTATACAACGCCGCCGACAGGGCCATCGCACGCCGACCTTCGCGCAGCAGTGGTATGGCTCCCGCGCCCTCTTCGTACAGTGCGTCGGCGTGCGCGATCTGATCGCGCAGCAGCGCTTCGCGGGCGCCGGGCGCAGGGAATCCATATCGCTCGATCATCGTGCGGGGGATGTACAGGCGGTCGTTCGCCAGGTCCTCGTCGATGTCGCGCAATATGTTCGTCACCTGCATCGCTCTCCCCAGCACCGCCATCTTGTGCTCGGCCTCTTCGTCGAGAGTCCCCAGCAGGTTCGCCAGCACGATTCCCACCGAGCCGCCGGCCTGCTGGCAATAGCGCGCGAAGTCCTCCTCGGTCTCGATGCTCGCGCGCGCGATGTCGTGGCGCATGCCGGCGCAGAACTCGAGCAGTGGAGCCCGCGGGAATGGCCGGCGTCGCTCGAGCTCGTCCAACGCGCGCGTCTCAGGGATGTCCGGCGGACACTCCGCAGCGCTTGCTTGCGTGGCCCGCGCGCCGGCGCGCACAGGTGCGGCGCTCACCTGCGCGCCACGCGCCCAGCGCTCCACCGCCTCCACCCTCTCGCTTGCGCGCGGGTCGTCCTCGTCGACCAGGTCGTCGAGCGTCCTCAACACGCGGTACAGGCATTCCACGTCCTCTCTCACCGGCGCAGGCAGCAATTGCAGGCCTGGCGCGAACGTGCTTCCGTCGGCAACGGTCGCATGCCTGCCCTCCAGCGGCGAAGTGTCTCCTACCGCCGACGCGGGCGACTCTGTGCTCACGAATGTCTCGGTCAAAGTCAACTCCTCACTGCGTCGAAAACGCCGTGCGTGGATGAAACCGGATCGCGCGCAGCGCAGCCAGCAGCGACGCGATGAGCGAGATGGCAAGGGCGATCGCCGCAATGCCCACGCCCAGGCTCAAGGCGGGGGAGAACTGGACGGGGGAGCCGGTCGTCTGCTGTAGCCAGCCGTCGATCTCATACTGGCCGAGCAACCCTGCGGCGATCCCGATGGCGCAGCCGCCGAGCAGTGGCGTACCGCTCTCGTAGAAGATAAGTCGCGCGAACTGGCCGACGCCCATACCGATCGAGATGAGCGAGTTGAACCGGCCGCGGCTCTGCCACACCGCGGCCATCATCAGCGCGAGCACGGAGGCGATCGTGGTGATGAGCACGACGATCGTGGTGTCGTTCAGTCGCGAAAGCGTGCTGCCGAGCACGGCGCTCACTTCCGCATGCCTTTCCGCGGTGGTCTGGACGGTTAGCGAGGAGCCGGGCGGGAGCGCTTCCTGTACGAGCTGCCTACCGGCGGCGAGCGATACGCCGGGCTTCAGCGTCACCGCCAGCTCGGTCGGCTCGTTGCTGCTCCACAACCGGGCGTGGTCCGCGGCGTTCATCACCACCGCGCCCGAAAGCCAGCCGTAGTTGGCGGTCGTCGCCGCGAGGCGCAGCCTCGCCGGACCCACCGGAGTTGGGAGCGTGATGCGCTGGCCGATGTGCGCGTGCATTTCGCGCGCGATCGTCTGGCTGACCGCGACCCATCCGCCTTCGCGCAGGCGGGCGTCGGCGCTTGCGAGCGATCCTTCGAGTAGCTGGCTCGGGGCGATCTGAGCCTGTTGCGCGGGTGGGACGCCGAGCACCCATACGCGCCGTCCGGGTAGGTCCAGGAAGGAGTCCTGCCAGGGCAGCACCGAATTGACGACGCGCAGGCGCTCCAGGCGGCGCTGAGTCTGCGTCGATTCGAACGGCTGGGTCGTGTAGACGTCGTCGGTCCCGCCCGGCTTGACCCACAGCTGGGCGCTTGACAGCAGGTCGGTCGCGCCCTTGCGCACGGCGCTCTGCACGTCTGAGACCGAGCCGCCGACCACGATCATCAGAAACGCTGCGATTGCTCCGGTCGCAAGCAGCGCCACCGGTCGGGTCGGCGCGCCGCGCAGCTCCGCGATCGACAGACGCGCCGCCGGGTCGCTCGAGCGCCGCGCGCCGAGGCGGGCCAGCTCCAACATGGCGCGCGCGGCCATCGGCAGGCAGATCACGATTCCCACCGCGAGGCCTATGAGCGCCACGATCGTGGTCGCGGGGGCGAGCAGGGCGGTGAGTATCGAGGCGCAAGTAAGCACCAGGCCGCACACGAGCGTGCCGCGATCGGATGGGCGCAGGTTGCGTGTGAGCGAGAGCGTGCGTCCAACCGCTTCGGGTTGGGCCAACGCGCTGGAGCGCAGGATCGCGATTGCCGGCAAGAGCGCCGCCATCAGCGCCGCAAGCATCCCGCCCGCGAGCGCTATCAGCACGGTCTGTGCCGCCACCACCCGTTGCGGGCCGACCGGGAACGCCGCGGCGATATAGCCGGGCACTGAGCGGTATGCGAACAGCGAGATCGCCTCGCCCGCGAGCAGCCCGAGCGCGCAGCCGGCGACGCCGAGCACAAACACGTCGAACGCGAGCGAAGCGAGCACCATCGAGTCGGGCGTGCCCGTCTCGATGAGGTATGAGACGAAGCGGCGGCGCTCCTCGCTCGCGAGCAACAACGCGTTGTAAGCGAGGATCATGCCAGCCACCAGGCTGATCACGCTGAACAGAAGCGTCACCTGGCTTTCCGAGGAGGCGGCACCCGCAAGCAGCCTGGCTTCAGCGTCGATCGGACGGACGTCGAGGGTCGCGCCGTAGCGTTTGGCGAGTGCGTTTCGCACCGCCGTTTCGCTTCCGGGTCGCGGCTCGATCAGCACGCGGCTGACGCGCCCCGGCAGACCGGCCACGCTCTGCACGATCGCTAGCGGGGCAGCCGCGATCGGGCTCTGCGCCGCGCCTCCGATCGCCTTCGCACCGACGCTCGCCGCAAGCGTCATGCGTTCGGTGCGACCGTCGATCAGCACATCCACTTTCCCGCCCACCCGCGCGCCGATCGCCTCGGCGGTAGGTCCGGTCAGCAGCAAGAACCCGCTCCGCGCCTGCACACCGGCGCGCTGGAACGCGGAGGAGAGCTTGCCTTCAAGGGCGGTGACCTGTTCGGTCGCGCCCACGAGCGTCAGCGCCCGCTGCCCCGCCGGCCCGACGGCGATAACCGACTCGGTCAGGATCGGCGCCGCGGCCTTCACGCCGTTCGTACGCTGCACTTCTTCGGCGACGTTTTGATCAAATCCCGTGGGGCCGCGCGCGGCCAGTTCGAGCGTCGCGTTGCCGGCGACGCCGTGCGCGACCTGCTCGAACGAGCCGGTAATGCTGTGGTGGGCGACCTGCACCGCGAACAGGAGCGCCACGCCCGCGGCGACCCCAGCCACCGCCATCAGCTCGCGCAGCGGTTGCACGCGCAGATGACGTCGGTAGAACAGCAGCAGCGTGCGTGTGTAGTCGATCATCGCCGGACCTCGGCCTGCGCCTCGCTGAGCGAGCCGTCGCGAATCGCGAGCACGCGATCGGCGTACCGCGCCGCGCGCTCATCGTGGGTCACGAGCACCACGGCGGCTCCGCGCCGTCGCGGAAGGTCGCCGAGCAGTTCGAGTATCGCGTCGCCCGTCTCGCTGTCGAGGTTGCCAGTCGCCTCGTCGGCGAGCACCAGCCGCGGCTCGCCGACGAGTGCCCGCGCGATCGCCACGCGCTGCTGCTCGCCGCCTGAGAGCCGATCTGGGGTGTGCGCCGCCCGGCGCTCCAACCCCACTTCGCTGAGCGCCGCGCGTGCCCGGCTGTGCGCGTGGCGGTGCTCCATGCCGCGCAGCAGCAGTGGGATCGCCGCGTTCTCCTCGGCGGTCAGGCCGGCGGCGAGATTGAAGCCTTGGAAAACGAAGCCCAGCTCGGTGCGCCTGTAGGCGCGCGCCTCGCGCTTGGAGAACGTGCTCAGATCGCGGCCCTTGTAGCGCACGCTGCCACCGTCGGCGCGCAACAGGCCCGCCGCGAGCAACAGCAGCGTGGTCTTGCCCGAGCCGCTCGGGCCGAACAGGGCGACGAGCTCGCACGCGTCCACGCGCATCGACACGTCACGCACGGCGTGGACGGTCTCGCCGGGGCTCTCGTACTGCTTGTGCGCGTGCTCCAGCTCCAGCAGGGCGTGCTCGTGGTCAACCATCGGCTGCGGCCGTGCGCGGCCGTCGCGGAAGCTCGTAGACGTTGCCCTGCCTGCCGATAGGCGCTGAGCTAATGAGCCTGCCGCTGCTCAGGTACACGATCTTCTCGGCCCCGATCAGCGCCTCGGCATCGCTGTCGGTGACAAGCACAGCCACGCGCGCCTCCCGCGCCAGGCAGTGCAGCAGCGCCATTACCGTCTCCTGTTCCACGAGCGACAGGCTGGAGGCTGGGCTGTCGGCGAGCAGCAGCTTCGGTTCGGTGACGATCGCGCGCGCGATCTCCACGCGCTGGCGCTCCCCGTCGGAGAGCGCGCCAAGCTCAATCCGCGCGCACTGCTCGACCTCGCACGCCAGCAGCGCCTCGTGCGCAGCGCGCGCAGCACGGCGGTGATCGCGGCCGTCCACCAGCAGCGCAACTGCCACGTGATCGAGCGCCGTGAGCCGCTCCTGGGACCCACGGGCGCTCCACAAGCAGGAGATCTCGCGCCGTCTAAGGCGCCGGCGCTCACCCGTCGGCAGCTCGTCGAGTCGCTGTCCGGCGTAGATCACCTGCCCGCTGTCGGGCGCGAGCAGGCCGGCGGCGACCCGCAGTAGCGTGCTCTTGCCAGCGCCGCTCGGTCCGTATACGCCGAGCATCTGGCCGCGGTCGAGCTCCAGCGAGACCCGATCGAGCGCCAGGCGCTCACCGCCAGGAACGCGGTAGCGCTTACACACCTCCCGTACGCAGAGCAGCATCAGCGCGTGCGCTTGCCTTTCTCCTCGTCGTCGGCCATCCGCTTGAAGAGCTCCTCGCGGGCGCCGCCGCGGCGCCCGCGCCCGCTCTTTTGCTCTGGCTGCTCGAGATCCGAGGGCCATACGGCCTCGCTGCCGGCAAGCCAGGAGAGCACCTCGCGCGCGTGTCTTGCCCAGCGCAGCTCGCCTTCCAGTTGGAAGACGTCGGCGCTCAGGTTCAGCCGCAAGAGCAGCCGGTCGGCACGCAGGCGCGGTTCGTCGCTTGGCAGCTGCTCGCGTCGGCGGGAGGTCTCCTCGAGCCGCCGCGCACACTCCCGCTCGTAGGTGTCAAGCTTCTGTTGCACCGCGAGCAGCCGCTCAGGGCCAGCAAAGGTGATCTTAAGCAGCAGCGGCCTACGGGTCAGTCGCACTCCCTCGGGCGCCTCTTCGAAGAATCGCTCGAGCTCGCCAACGCCCGCGTCGGTTATGTGAAAGACGTGCCGCTCCTCCTCATCGCGCGGTGCGCCAGAGACACGCTCGATCAGCCCGTCCTTCTCAAGCGCCTTCGTCGTCTGATAGAGCTGACCGGAGTTGACCTCCCACGCCGGGCCGAGTCGCCCCTGCAGACGGGCGGCCAGCTGGTAGGGGTAGGCCGGCTCGTCAAGCAGCAGGCCCAGCAGCGCGTGCTTTGCCGACATGCGCTCCCTCCGTCCGCTCGCCCGCTCCAGCGTGCATGATCCATTCTTCCCGCACGCCGCCACCATACACCCGGTTTTCGAGATCGCTCGCATTAACGGGTCCCCAGCGCTGTTGCCGGTTGTGAGATCTGGCTTTTCTAAGCCGTTCTCGTGCTCCAGCGCGCTCTCATGAATACCGTTGTTAACGGTATTGACAGCCCGGGCTCGCGGCGGCTAGCTTTGTAATTGTCAGATCGCGACTCCTTCGCCAGGCGGAGGGCGCTGAGGGCAGCCGGCTGAAACGCAGCTGTGTAGCTGCGATCTGCTTGGGGTAGTCAAATCGAGGTTGGGAGGGGAGCACGGTGTTGGGGGAAACGACTTGGCTTGGATGGCGTGCATACCTCTCTGTGCGCATCCAGGAAGCGTCCGGCGCGGGTGTCTCGCACCGGGCGTCGCGGGCGCCGCAGACTCACGTCGCAGACTCACTCACCATCTCCCAGAGCTGCGTCAGCGCCCTCTCCCGGGCTGCGGCGCCCGCGCTTTCTGTCCGCCGTGTGCCGGCTAGAGAGACACGACCGATGAGCCGCCACGTGCACATGATCGTCAGCGATCTCACCCTTACAACAATCTGAGTCTGTGTCCTTTAACGCAATAGCCGAGTATTTCGTCGCCAAAAAGGGGGGCGTGATGAGAGTTCGAAGGCTGACCGCCGTTGTCATGAGTGTCGCGGGGGCGTTGGTGGGGGTGCTGGCGCTCGGTGGCGGCTCAGCGCTCGCCGCCGCGCCGCCCGCGATCGAAGAAGAGTCCGTGCTGAACGTCACCTCGACGAGCGCGGTGTTCGAAGCGACTGTGAACCCCGGCGGCGCGCCGACCACATATCACGTCGAATACGACACGAGCGAATACACCTCAACCGCGCCGCACGGTACGAGCATCCCCGCCCCTAACGAACTCGCCGGCACAGGCACAGAACCCGTCAGTGTGCAAATGTTTATCCAAGGCCTCTCGCCCGCGACCGTCTACCACTACCGCCTGGTCGCCACTAACGAAATTGAAACAGTAACCGGAGCGGACCGGACGTTCACAACGCAGAACACGGGCACTTCGTCCTCGCTGCCGGACGGGAGGCAGTATGAACTTGTCTCCCCGCCGGTCAAGGACGGAACCCGTGCACTCCGTATCGAAGGCTACGCTGGTGGTGGCGTCGTGCAGGCCTCTGAAGACGGGAACGGGATCACTTATCTTACGTCTGAGCCACCGGAACTCGATGCCCCCGCCAATAGCGTAGGTACGCAATTGCTCTCTTCGCGTGGTCCTGAAGGGTGGACGACGCGGAACATCTCGTTGCCAAACAGCGATAGCACAGGGGTGAGCGTTGGTGAAGGGTCCGAATATAGAGCGTTTTCGACCGATTTGTCGATAGGCCTTGTGACAAGGCAGCCCGAGCAAGGTGCGCCGCCACCTGGCTCCGGCGCACCAGAAGGATACGACAATTCATACCTTGTAAATAGCGCCAGCGGGCAGGCGGAAGCACTGATGAAACTTCCATTTATACCGAAAAACGGTATCTTTTCCGAACCCTCATTCAGCATGCACCTTGCTACCGCTTCCCCGGACTTGAGGCATATCGTGGTATACACCTCAGAAGGTGGGCTGAGCTCAGGGATGCCGCCGAACAAAGAAAATGATGGCAACCTGTATGAGTGGACCGCGGGCCGCTTCGAATCGATCAATATCCTCCCGGATGGTGCACCGGATCTTGAGGAAGGTACCGACCAGGGTACCGTCACTCGAATAGCAGATCACGGTCGTTCTATCTCGGATGACGGTTCGCGTGTTGTGTGGGCCGATTCCTCCAACCTTTACGTACGCAAGGACATCGGGACTCCGCAAGTGGAAACAGCCTTGATCAGCCCAGAAGCCGGGAACGGTGGCAGTCTGATTTTCCGGGCGGAGAGTAGTGACGGGTCGCGCGTCTTTTTCACTCGCGGCAACACCGGGACAGAATCGCTGTTCGAGTATGACGTCGAAACGGGCTCGACTAACGAACTCGCCGGTGACGTGTCGGGGGTGGTCGGCGTCGACGAAAACGGAGACTATGTGTATTTTGTGTCGACAGCCGTCCTCGGTGGTGGCCGCCCGGGTGCGGAGAACTTGTATGTGTGGCATGAAGACAAAACACGGTTCATCGCGACCCTTGCAGGCGGCGACGAACAGGAAAAAGACTTCGGTAAGTGGGAACTAGGGATGGCGGCCGACTGGGCCGAATACACGGCGTGGCGCACGGCACGTGTGACTCCCGATGGCGAGCAGCTGGTGTTCCTATCGCGTGAACCGCTGACGGGCTATGACAACACGGTCGTGGGCCGCGACAGTTGCGGCGGGGTAGGCACGGTAGAAGAAGTTCGGCAGCCCGCTCGGTGCGAGGAGGTGTTCCACTATGACGCTACGTCGGGGCGCTTGATTTGCGTGTCCTGCAATCCGGATGGCGCTCGCCCGACCGCTCCGTCTGGGATCGTGCCGGGAACCCCGTTTCAAAACGGTGCGGCATTGTATGACTCGCGTCCGATGTCAAACAACGGCGGGCGGGTGTTTTTCGATAGTGGAGATGCGCTTGTGCCGGCCGATACGAACGGGCAGGAAGACGTGTACGAGTGGGAGGAAATCGGCGAAGGTACCTGTGGCGAGGCTGGCGGGTGTGTGTCGTTGATCTCCACCGGCAAGGGTAGCGAGAGATCGTCGTTTCTGGACGCCAGCATAGGCGGCAACGATGTGTTTTTCTTGACTGCCGATGAGCTTGTCAATAACGACGACGACGATTCATACGACGTGTATGACGCGCGGGAATGCAGTCAACAGGCGCCCTGTCCGGCGATCGCGCCGGTGGCTCCTCCGCCGTGTGACACGGGCGATGGGTGTCGTCCTGCTCCCTCGCCCGAGCCGACGGTGTTCGGCGTCCCGGCGAGCGCGACATTCACAGGCAGCGGGAACCCCACTGCACCGGTGTCCACCCAGACAGGCAAGTCCAAGAAGAAAATCAAGGGGAAGTCAAAATCCAAGAGCAAGCGCAAGGCGCGACACACAGCGAAAGCGAAGGGCAGCGGCAAAAGGACCGGTCGAGGCGTAAAGACGCGCCGGTCGAGTACCGGTCGGAGCTTCGCCGATCAGAAGGGTGGTCGATGATGGGTTGGGCAGCGTTGGATCTCGGTCGGTACTCGGTTTGCAGACGAAGCTTGATCGTGCTTGCGGCGTTGATGTCGCTGTTTGGTTGGGTGGGAGTTTCGCCCGCGTTTGGGGAAACGCCGTTCTGGGCGATCAATCAGACGGTCGCGCCACGGTACATACCGCCGGGTGGGGAAGGTGTGCTGGTCGTCGCCGCGACAAATCTCGGCGATAAGCCCGCGGAAGGCCAGAGCGTCCCAATCGACATCAATGTAGCGTTGCCTCCTGGGTTGACGGCGACGAGCGCGGAAGCCAGCACGGCGGTCTATGGCGCAGGCGAATGCCTCGAACCGTCGCTGTGCACCTTCGCGGGTTCGTTGCCACCGTATGAACCGTTGCACATGCTGATCCACGTGAAGGATGTCAGCGATGTCGCAGCGAGCTTGTTTGATGAAGTGACGGTATCCGGAGGAGCCGCGCGGATCGCGACTGTCCGCGAGCCGATAACAATCTCCAGTGCGCCTGTAAAGTTCGGTGTTGAAGCAGTCGAATTGCAGGCATTCAATGAAGATGGTTCGCTCGATACGCAGGCGGGGTCGCACCCCTTTGAGCTCACTACGATGTTGGGGCTGAACGAGGAATACTCGGTGAATCGCGAATCGAGCGAACCGATTGCTCACGTAGCGGGTGCTCTAGCCAAGGATCTGCATTTTCTGTTGCCTGCCGGCCTGGTGGGCAACCCGCAAGTCGTGCCACAGTGCTCCGAAGAAAAGTTTACGACCTACGTATATCAGAGTTATGCGCCTGACTGCCCCGAAAACACGGTGATAGGTGTAGCGTCGGTCACCTTTAGTGGGTACGCAAACGAGCCGAACGAGATTACGTTCACGGTGCCTGTCTATAACCTGGTGCCGTCCGCCGGGGAGCCCGCCCGATTTGCGTTCGCTCCCGTGGGTGTGGATGTGTATCTCGACACGTCCGTGCGGACCGGCAGAGACTATGGTGTCACCGTGAGTGTGCACAACATCTCGCAGGCGTTTGGGTTCGTGGCGAGCCAGGTCACTTTCTGGGGCGATCCGGGCGACCCGCTGCACAACAGCTCGCGTGGCCCGAACTGCCTGCTCGATGGTGTTTTTGGCACGACGGCTTTCCATCCGTGCGAATCGCCCGCCGGTGCGGGCTTGACACCGTTTTTGACTTTGCCGACGTCATGCGAAGGGCCTTTGAGCGCCTCCGTCCAAGCCGACTCGTGGGAGGAACCGTCGAAGATCCTAGAAGGGTCCTACACCCTGCACGACAACGCGCACGAAGCGGTCGGGATGAGCGGGTGCAACCAGTTGCCGTTTGAACCGTCGATCAGCCTCGCGCCCGACGGGCAGGCGGGCAGCACACCCACCGGGTTGACGGTTGGGATCCATGTGCCCCAGCAAGCGGCGTTGAACCCGACTGGCTTGTCGGAGGCTGACGTGAAAGATACGACGGTCACGCTGCCCGAAGGTGTCGCGCTGAATGCGGCGGCGGCGGATGGGTTGTTGGCCTGCTCGGCTGAACAGGTCGGGTTTGAAGGCCGCGAAGCGGGGTCGGGGCGATTGTCGTTTTCGCCGGGTCCGGCGTCCTGTCCCGAAGACTCGAAGATTGGCACGGTAACGATCAACACGCCGTTGCTCCCCAACCAGCTTGAAGGCGCGGTGTATCTGGCGTCTCAGGACGCCAACCCGTTCGGGAGTCTCGTGGCGATGTATTTGATTGCCGAAGATCCCGTGTCGGGTACGCGGATCAAGCTGGCTGGTGAAGTAAAGCTCGACGAACACACCGGGCAGGTCGTATCGACGTTCCTGGATACGCCGCAGCTACCGTTTGAAGATTTGCACCTGCACTTCTTCGGTACCGCGCGCGCACCGCTGTCCACACCCGCACTGTGCGGCGGGTACGTCACGCACGCCGCGTTCGGTCCGTGGAGCGGGACGCCCGCGGCAGAACCCACGTCGGAATTCCAGGTCACCTCGGGTCCGAACGGCGGTCCGTGCACGAGCACGCTGCCGTTCTCACCCTCTCTTACGGCGGGCACGACGAGCATCCAAGCGGGAGGGTTCAGCCCGTTCACGATGACGGTCACCCGTGAAGACGGTCAGCAGAACATCAAGGGCATCGACCTGCACATGCCAAACGGTCTCTCTGGCTTGTTGACAGGTGTCGAATTGTGCGGGGAAGCACAAGCGGACGCGGGGACGTGCGGGTCGAACAGCCTGATCGGGGAAACGACCGTTTCGGTCGGTCTTGGTGGCGACCCCTACAGTGTGCGTGGCGGGAGGGTGTATATCACCGGCCCTTATGAGGGCGCGCCGTTCGGGATCAGCGTCGTCGTACCAGCGAAGGCCGGACCGTACGATCTCGGACAGGTCGTTGTCAGGGGCACGATCCGTGTCGACCCGATCAGCTCGGCGTTGACCGTCACGACCAATACGACGGGGCCGTACTCGATCCCGCACATCCTCGACGGGATCCCGTTGGAGATCAAGCACGTGAATTTCGTGACGACGAGACCGGGGTTCACGTTCAACCCGACGAACTGCGACCCGTTGAAGGTTGCCGGCAGCGTTTCGAGCGTCGAAGGCTCCTCTAGTCCAGTCGCGGTGCCGTTCCAGGTCACCAACTGCGCTGCGCTGGGCTTCAAGCCCAGATTCTTGGTCTCCACATCTGGCAAGACCTCGAGACGCAACGGCGCGAGCTTGACGTTGAAGGTCGTCCGTCCCAGTGGTCCCGGTAGCGGACAGGCGAACTTCGCGAAGGTCAAGATCGACCTGCCCAAGCTGTTGCCGACGCGGCTCACAACTTTGCAGAAGGCGTGCACCGCGGCGCAGTTCAACGCCAACCCGGCGGGCTGTCCGAGCGCGTCGATCGTCGGACACGTAAAGGTGGTCACACCGCTCCTGCCTGTGCCGTTGGAAGGTCCCGCGTACTTCGTCAGTCACGGCGGGGAAGAATTCCCGAACCTGATCTTCGTGCTGCAGGGCTATGGTCTCACGCTCGACGTCGTCTCAGCGACCTTCATTGGCAAAGGGATCACGAGCGGGACGCTCAAGGCTGTCCCCGACGCACCGTTCACGAGCTTCGAACTAACGCTGCCACAAGGACCCGACTCGGCTCTCGCCGCCAACGGCAACCTGTGCTCCGTAAAGCACGGACTACACATGCCGACCGCGTTTACGGCACAGAACGGGATCGTGATCCACCAGTCCACACCGATCGCTGTGACCGGGTGCACCAAGAAAAAGACCGAGGCAAGCAAGCACGCCCACAAGAAGAAAAGATGAGTGCCCGTGGCTATGACGTGGCGGGCGTCGCGCTTCGGGAGTTCGAATCTCTCAGGGCGCGCTCATCGGCCCGCATCAGAACGTCAGAACGCACCGTTTTGTAGGGTTTGGTGAACGGTTACCACGCCGATGCGGGCCATTGGTTGAGATCGTGGCGAGCCTTCGACTAATGGGCTCACTTCGACTCAGCCGTGGTGCGTGAACATGCCCGCGGCCAGTGCCTGGCCAGTAGGCCCGATCCGATCCCGATTCCCACGCCGACTGCGACATCGCTTGGATAGTGAACGCCGGTGTGCACGCGCGAATAGGCAACGGCCCCTGCCAACGGCACCAGGGCCGGCGCAAGGATTGGCAGCTCAGTGCAGGCACCGGTGGCAAACGCGAATGCTGCCGCGCTATGGCCTGACGGGAACGACGTTGACCGCGGCGTACGAATAAGCGTCGGGTGCGACCATGAGGAGGGCCGACGTCGGCGTGCGAGCAGCTTTGCCGGACCATTGGCAACTACCGCCGCGATCGCGATGGCAATGAGGCCGCGCCCCGCCGCCCTCCGTCCTCGTCCCCTGCCGAACACCGACAGCGTGCCGGCGATCACGAGCCATAGTCGCGAGTAGTTCGCCGCTCGCGTGATGGCAATGAGGGTGCGATCCAGTAGGGGCGAGCGAGTCCCAAACGAGCGCTTCATCAGCCGGCGATCCAGATGCTGAACACGACGCCACATCGTCACTGAGCCTGCGTCGCACGGCCCGAAGGGAGCACTGACAGCAACAGCTCCCCGACTCCCCAACCGACGAGCACGAATGCGAGGAGGCCGAGCAACAGCCGCACGCATGCGTGACTCATCGGCCTGCGGCTACCCGGACCAGCGCGCCCAGGTTGTCCGTCGTGAGTGTCACTGCGCGTGCCGCCGGCGATAGGCCTGCGCGGCGGGGCAGTCGCACGCGCAACGCGCCGGGCATTGATGCGAAATGCAACGGTGGGTCCAGTACAAGCGCCTCGCCGTCCAGGCCGACCTCGACGGGGCCGCTGGAGCGTACCTCGAACTCCTGTGCAGACCAGGACAGTAGGCCGGGATAGCGCCTCGCCTGACCAGCCAGCTCGAGCGCCACGAGCTTTGATACGTCGGTGCCCCGCACCCGGGCGGCCACGATGCCGAGCAGGCCCGTGTCGATCCGCTCGCGTGTGCCGGCGCCCGAGAGGTGCGTGAGCTCATACGGGTTATTCGACACTAGGACCAGTGGCGCATCGTTGTAGTCGGTCCCGTCAGGGGCAGTGAATTCGAGGTCGATCTCCTCGGCGTCTGGGCCGAGCAGGTCCGGCAGCATGTCTGTCCAGGTCCCGAGCTTGGCGTCGCGATAGGCCTCGGACTGGACAACCTTCGCGTAGACACCAAGCGACGCGTTGTTGACGAACACGCGGTCGTTCACGCGCGCAAGGTCGATGCGCCGCTCGACGCCGTCGGTAAACGCGTCCAGCGCACCCACGACGTCATCTCGATCCAGGCCGAGGTCAAGCGCGAAGTGGTTTCGTGTCCCCGCCGGGATGCAGACATGGGCAACGTCGCGCCGTGCGGCAACCGTCGCCACGAGCGCCTGCGACCCGTCACCTCCAGCCATTCCGATGACCTCCGCACCTCGCGCGATTGCGCTCTCGGCGAGCTCGAGCAGATCGTCGCCCGGCTCAAGGACGATCGGCTCGATGCCTCGCCGCCGAGCTTCTCCAGCGAGATCGAAGCGCTCCGCCTTTCCGCCCCCCGACCTCAGGTTGATGATCAGGACCCCCGAACTGGCGGCACCCACCGGCACAACAGCGCTGACCAGTCTTCCGAGCGCTGCCTCCCCAGTCCGCCCCAGGGCGTAGCGCGCGGCCAATCCGAACAGAGCGAGCAACAGGAGCAACGCGACCACCACCAGCAGCCCCTGCCAGTGGGTCGCGAACACCAAGACCAGACCGGCCCCAACAACGACCGCGACCACCGCACCGAGGGCGCGCAGCACACCCCGCTCTGTCAACGCAAACCAGATGGCGGCGTTCGCCAACAAGACGAGCCCAACCGCGAGCACCGCGACGGGAACATCACCCGCCAGCGCGACGACAGCCACCACCGCCATCGCAGCGGGCGCGATGAGCGCGAGGATCGCAGCGACGCGCCGCAATCCGGGGTGCCGCGCAACCCAGTCCGCTTGAGAAACCACCCACGCTCTAGGCATACTGATCATGTTCTCAGATCCCAACCACCTAATCGGGCCCTGCATTCAACTGGCCCCTTATTCTCGTTGGGTACCGAGACGGTTCGGGTAATTACCGATGCAACTCGGTCTGCACGGATTACAGTTTGGAGGATCGAATCAGCAAACTGAGTTCTTGAGCAAAGGAGGTTCGCATGGCTGATCAAGGTGAGTTCACCCCCGCGCGAACGCGGGGCAGGAGCGGTGCGGTTGAAGGCAGCGGCTGGCTTTTGTTTGCCTCGATCATGATTGCGATTGCTGGTGTGCTGAACGTTGTCTGGGGGATCGCGGCGATCAGCGAATCGAAGTTCTTCACCCAGAACGCGACCTACATCTTGAGTGGCCTCAACACGTGGGGCTGGATCGTGTTGATCATCGGGGTACTCGAGTTGTTCGCCGCGTACTCGATCTCGGTCGGCGGTCAGTACGGCCGATGGTTGGGCATTGTCGTGGCTAGCATCAATTCGATCGCTGCCTTGATGTCGATCCCTGCTTACCCGTTCTGGTCACTGTGTCTGTTCGCGATCGACATTCTGATCATTTACGGGCTGGCCGCCTACGGCGGGCAGCGCAAGGACATGATCTGAGCGGCCGACGCCTCATGAGAAGCCACCCAGCATGGTGCCGAGAACTGGCCGCCATGCATGTTGAGGGTTGGCGACTTGGCGCACCGGCTCCTGACGATGCAGGCGAACCGCCACGATGAAGGGAGAGTCTGATGGACATCTTTGAGGTCAAGCAGAAGGAGACCGTCAGCAGGGAGGAGGTCGCGGAGCGCCTACGGCTCCTCGCCGACATGCTCGCTCAGAACAACGACCTGGAGTTCGACCGCGGTGGAATGCATTTCACTGTTCACGTCCCCGATCAGCTTCAGCTCAAGGTCGAGCTCGAGGTGGAGACCGACGAGCGCGAGCTCGAGATCGAGCTGAAATGGTGAGGCCAAGCCCCCGCTCTCAGGAGGGCTAAGTGTGGGGCCCCGAGAAGGTTGCGCCTGTGCTGCTGGCGAACGTGCGCGGGGCGCGCAGTTGCTCCGCTGCGATCCTCGTTGGGGGGAGTACGCGACACTGACGATGAGCGCGGGTGTAGTTTCTAGGCATGTGTCCTGAGTGGCCTGCTATCCCGTTTGCCGACTGGCTGGACACCTGTGACACGTTGCATGCGCACACGCAGGTGCTGGGCAAGCTCGCGGCGAGGCTCGCGCCGCCCGAGCCGCAGCTTCAACATGCAGCGTTGCGCCTGAGCGCGCGCGGTTGGGAGACGCTGCCACTGCCAGCTCCGGACGGTTCGGGAGTGTTGGTCCTCGCGCTCGACCTGCACTTCCACCAAGCGCTAGCTGAGCACAGCGATGGGCGCGTGCTGCGCATTCCCCTCGGTCCCGACCGGCCTGTAGGCGAGGTTACGCGCGAGCTGTTGGCTGCGGTCGGGAAGCTGGTCGGTCCCGTCGCGATCGACCCCACGCCACAGGAGGTCTCCTGGAGCGTGCCATTGGACGAGGATGACGAACACCACACCTACGACTCCCAACAGGTAGAGCGCTATTTCGCCGCGGCGACGCAGGCAGCATTGGTGCTGGCTGCGTTCCGCGCCCCGTATCGCGGCCGCTCGACCCCGGTCAACGCTTGGTGGGGCTCGTTCGACTTGGCCGTCAACCTCTTCTCGGGCCATCCAGCAGACCCGCCGTCAGAGGACTTCATCATGCGCAACGCGATGAACGCTCAAGAGGTGGCGGTAGGTTGGTGGCCGGGAGACGCGCGCTATGAGAAGCCGGCCTTCTACGCGTACGCGCACCCGGCTCCGGGAAGCTTTGCCGAGGGCGAGCTGTCGCCGGCGGCAGCCCGCTGGGATGGAAGTCTGGGCGAGTACGTGCTCGACTGGGAGGACGTCTGCGCGGCCGCAGATCCGCACGCATTCGCGCTGGAGTTCGCCCGCTCGGCTTTCCGCCATGCCTGTCTGGTCTGCGATTGGGATGCGGAGCTGCTGGCGGGCGCTGAAGGCGATCCGCCGCCGGTGATCTGAACGGTCCTCGTGAGCGCAAGCTCGCGCTGGAGAGGCGGGTGCCAATCACTCAGCTTCGAGCTCACGTGAGCTGGACCGTGCTCACTACGCTTCGATCTGCACCCGAAACCACTCCGAGCCCACGACGCTCGCGCCCTCCGCATGCACGCGATCGCTGAGCCAGTGATCCGAGGTCACGACACGCACAAGCCCAGGCTGCTCATCGAGCTTGAGCAACCGCACGATCTCATCGTCGGCCGAATCGCGTTTGGGCCGCGGAGCGTGTGCGACGACGATCACGGTCGAGCGGATCGGCGGCCGCGGCGGCTGCTCAAAGACGACCGTCACGTCCTCGCCGCTGTAGGCGGCCCAGCGCTCCAGCTGGTGCACCAACTTCACCATCGCCGCGTGGCGGTCCTCCCACCAGCCGTCCGGGCGGGTCCCGATCACGTTCATGCCATCCACAAGCCAGCGCATGCCGCCAGCCTACGGTTTAGCGGCTGGCAGTGCGACAGATGTCACAGCTTGGACTGACGCAGGTGTCCGCGGTGTCTGTGTGCGCACCTACGCGGCTGTCAGCGTGAGCGGCTTCACCGGACGCAGCCCAAGCTCTGCCACCGAGCGGGCTGAGCAAACGATCAGATCGAGCGTCCCGCAGTCCTCGAGCTCGACAAGCAGCTCACCCTTGGGGTCCTCCACTAGCGTGCGCTCGATGTGAAACAGCGTCTCGCCGTCGGTAAGGTAGCCGCGGTCGATCGGCGCGGCAACGATCTTCTCCACGTGATCTGCTGGATCCCGGCCGCCTGTACGGCGCTCGCCTCGCATAACTGCAAGCTACCCCTTACGCATGATGTCTCCCTCGGTAGGCGCTGCCCTTCTGGGTGCGGAAAACCACCGACAAGCTCTCGATAGGGATCCGGGCCTTAGGTCGGGCTACTACGCTCGCCTTCCAGCCTCAACGCAGCAACGGAGCAGGCCAAGATGCTCAGCAAAGCGGCCAGCATGATCGCCCCGCCCTGGGAGGCGGTGAGCACGTGCTCGGGAAGTCCAAGCGCGACGATCGCCGACGGCACACCGAGCTGCGCCGAGGCGACGAGCCCCGCCGCGCGCGGCTGACGCGAGAGCCGCGCCGCGAGCAGATGCACGAGCACGTTCAACGCCGCAAGCGCCCCGGCAAGCTCGATCAGCGAGGGGTCGCTGAACAGTCCGCGAAGGTCGAGCCTGGCGCCGAGCACGACAAAGAAAAGCGGGATAAAGAAGCCCCCGGCGATGCCGAGCACCTCGTTGGAGAGCCGTTTCGGCCCGCCGACGGCCGCCACCATCAGCCCAGCACCGAAGCCGGCGATCAAGAGGCTGGCTCCGCTGCGCTCAGTCAACCAGGCAAGCCCGAACAGCAGTATCAAAGCAAGGCGCAGGTCCACCGCCCAGCTGCGTCGCTTGCCGAGTTGGCGCAGCGCTTGCACGTCGGCGCGCAAGCGAAGTTGGCGGGTGGCAAAAAGCGCCGCGATCACGCAAGCGGCGACGATCGCGCTGCCGGCGACGATGCGCCCAGCCTTCCCGGGCGCGAGCACGAGCGGCACGGCTACCGTGGCCCCAATGTCGGCCACGGTCACCTGCGCCATCACCGCGAGCGCCACTGGCCCAACCAAACTTCGCTCCTGAAGGATCGGCAGCACAACAGCCGCTGAGCCAGAAGCAATCAGCACTGCGTACACCCCAGCGTGCCCGACCCCATCGATCCGCCCCACGAGCAGGCCGGCCCCAACCGCGATCACGGCCACGAGCAGCGCGCTAGTCGCCCCTTTGCTGAGCGAGCCCCGCATCCGTGGATCGCGCAGGGGCACGTTCATGCCGACCGCGAACATCAGCATCGCAAAGCCGATTTCGGCCATGAAGCTAAGCGTAGGATTGCCAGGATCGATCGCGTTTATGCCGGTCTTGCCGAGGAATATGCCGGCCAGCAGCTCGCCGACGACGACGGGCACGGCGCCTTTGCCGGCGGTCCCGAGCAGCGGCCCAGCAAAGCCGCAAAGGCCGATCAGCGCAAGCGTCCCGAAGCTCATCGTCTTCATTCTCGCGTCTGCCCCAGCGGCAGCGATCATCGGGCCCCCAAGCCGACAATCCTCGCCGCGTCACGCAGCGAGGATGCCAAGCGACGAGCCACGAGTTTGTACTGAGACCGCATCGATCCGGGTAGAGGAGAGTTGTCTACATAGACACTGCTTGCTACATAAAAGCTGGATTGGGTCCAGTATTTAGAGGAGGACGGGATGACGTTGAGGGTTCGGAGCTTGCTTTTTGGGACGGTTGCTTGTGCGTTTACGGTCGCCTATGTGGCGATGGCGCTGGCTGCGCCGGCGGCGCAGGCTGCTTTCGGGGTCGAAAAGTTCGTTGCGGCGAACTGCGTCACGGGGCATGAAGCCTGCGGCGAAGAAGAACGCAAGATCGAAGTAGCCCCGTCCACGTTCATCAAGTACTCCTATCCCAAGGAACCCAGCTTGACCGAAGCAAGGGAAGCCGGCTATACCCAGGCAGCGGGACACCCGGCTGTCGGGATCACGGCCTTCAAGATCAACACCGAAGGCGCATTCCCCAATGAAGCGCCGGCACACGTCGCCGAAGGGGGCCTCGTCACGCATGTGCGCACGGATGTCGCCCCTGGCGTAAGCACCAACCCCGAGGCCGTAGAAAAGTGCTCCTTCAAAGACTTCGGCGAAGAAACGCCATTGCTCAAGGGGTCTGGTCTCTACCCTGCACCTGCATGCGGCACAAACAGCGAAATAGGCGAAAACAAGGTTGTTGTTTGGATCGGTCCGAAGCCGTTTCCAGAAGGTGGAGACGTACCGCTTGAAGGCAAGGTTTACAACCTTGAACAGCCTGAAGGCCTGGCTTCCGATTTCGGTGTCGCGCTCCCGCTCCCGATTGAAGTCACCGAAGCCAAGTTGAACGCCATCTTTCATGGGACGCAACCCGGAATCGAAAAAGCCCAGTACTACGCCCACACCTTGATCGAAGGCAACGTGGAATGGGCCGGCGACTACCACGACTACTACGAAATCAAGGTCTCCCCGGAACTCCCGCTGATCGCCTCGCGTTTGAGTCTCAAGGGCGATATCGGCACGACGGGTCACGGCGGATTCATCACAAATCCGAGCAACTGCGCCGGTCCTGGCCACTTCACGACTAATACGGTCACGCTGAAGTCGGCCGTCGGTCAAGAAGGCGCGAGAGAATACACAGCGCCGATCGGCACCGAAGGTTGCAACGGCGTCCCACCGTTCGCGCTGGTCCCGTTCGCGCCGACGTTCTCGATGACGCCTGAAACGACACAGTCCGATAGGCCGACGGGTGTCACGGCCGATCTAACTCTGCCGCACGATCCCAGCCCCAGCGGCATCGACTCCTCACAGCTGAAGAATGCGACCATCGTCCTGCCCGAAGGCATGACGCTCAACCCGTCGGCCGCCACGGGTCTGAAGTCCTGCACGCCGGCGCAGATCGGCATTGGAACAAGGAACCCCGTCACCTGTCCGTCCGAATCGAGGCTTGGCACGGTCAGTCTGAATGTTCCGGATCTCCCCGAAACTGAACCGGCGGCGTTGACCGGCCACATCTACCTGGGTGGGACCGAACCGATCACGGGTGGATCGAATCCAGCGCAGCCCGAATATACGATCTATGTTGCTGCGGAATCGACTCGTTACGGCGTTTCAGTGCGCCTGCGGGGCACCGTCAAGCCCAACCCGACGACCGGCCGGGTGACGACGGAATTCAACAACAACCCAGAACAGCCGTTCAGCAACATCAAGCTGAAGTTCAAAGGCGGTGCGCTCGCGCCAATCGCCAACCCGCTCACGTGCGGGGCCGCGACGACAAACGCGACCTTCGTGCCGTACACCGGCAACCCGGCCGCGCTCTCGCCGCTGGTGCCGACCTTCACAGTGGACAGCAACGGCGTCGGCGGAGCCTGCGCCTCACCGCTGCCCTTCGTGCTCTCCCAGAGCACGGAATCGCTGCCCACCACCGGTGGCGCCCCAACCAGCTTCACGTTTAACCTGGCGCGCGCGGACGGCCAGCAGTACCTGTCGCACGTGACCACATCACTACCGCTAGGCCTCGTCGGCAAGATCCCGGCGGTTACCCAGTGCCCAGAACCGCAAGCAGCGCAGGGAGCATGCTCGGCTGAAAGCAGGATCGGGACGGCGACGACCACGGCTGGCGCGGGCAGCGCACCGGTGCAGTTCTCGGGCCCGGTCTACCTGACCGGCCCATATGCCGGGGCCCCTTACGGGATGGTGACCGTCGTTCCCGCGACTGTCGGTCCGTTCAGTCTCGGCAACGTGATCGTGCGCAGCAAGATCGACGTCAACCCGTACACGAGCCAGGTAACGGTCTCGAGCGAAGTGCCCACGATCTTCAAGGGCATCCCGCTGCGCATGAAAACGCTAAGCCTGGCAATCAACGGCCAGGGCTTCCTGGTCAACCCGACCAACTGCGCCGCGCAGGCCACGGCGACGACGCTGAATTCGAGCGGCGGTGCGAGTCAATCGCTCTCGACGCCCTTCCAGGCGACGAACTGCGGGGCATTGGCGTTCGCGCCGAAATTCGGGGCCTCCTCGGGCGCGAAAACCTCGCGTGCCAACGGCGCCTCACTCGTCACGAACGTCAATGTGCCGGCCGGCGGAGCCAACTTCAAGTCGGTGCTTGTCACCGTCCCGAAGCAGCTCCCATCGCGACTGTCAACATTGAAAAACGCGTGTCTAGAAGCAACGTTCAATTCCAACCCAAGCCTGTGCCCGGCAAACTCGAAGGTGGGCACGGCAAGGATCAAAACACCGGTACTGCCAGGTCAGCTAAGCGGCCCCGCCTACTTCGTCTCGCACGGTGGAGCAGCGTTCCCGGATCTCGACCTGGTACTCACGGGCGACAACGTCACGGTGATCCTGGTCGGCAACACGAACATCTCCAAAGGCGTCACGACGACGAACTTCGCGAGCACCCCAGATGTCCCGTTCACGGGATTTGAACTGAACCTGCCCACGGGCCCCAACTCGGCGGTGGCCGCCAACGGCAACCTATGCAAGCAGTCGCTAGTGATGCCGACGACGATTACAGCCCAGAACGGAAAGGTGTTCAAGCAGAACACGAAAATCGCGGTCACGAACTGCCCGGTGACGGTCGTCTCGCACGCCGCCAAGAAAGGCAAGGCGGTTGTGGTCGTGAGGGCGCCGGAAGCAGGTCGCGTCAGCGGTGGCGGCTCGAACCTGAAAACGGTCTACAAGAACCCTGGCAAACAGCAGAACGTAACGCTCGAAGTTCCGGTGACCAGCTCGCGCAGGCCGCTGTCGGTAAAGGTGCGCATAGGCTTCATCCCGAAGGCCAAAGGCAAGAAAACCTCGACGGCATACGCGACAGTCATCCTCAAATAAGCAACCTCATCAGGTCAGAGGGCCCCAGGTCGGCTCGACAGGCACCGAGCCGACCTGGTGGGGGTTTTCAGGGTTAGAGCCCACGGCAGCGGGTAGCTTCATGGTCGAGGAAGCTCGATCACTGGAGGGGACACATGAGGCTCACGGTACCTACCTGGATCATCGCTGCGCTCGTATACGCGCTGGCAGCGCTATCGGCGCCGGTGGCGCAGGCGGGGTTTGGCATCAAGACGTTTGAAGCCGGCACATGCAAGTCTGACACACCCGAATGCACATACACTGCGCCGGAATCACAGTTCTTCACGCAAGCGGCCGGCCACCCTCCGCTCGGAATTACGGGCTTTGAAGTCAATACGGCCTCCTCCGGCGAACCAGAAGGCAGCATCAAGGATGTGCGTGTCGACATACCGTCTGGTCTCGCCGTAAACCCCCAGGCGACCGAACAGTGCACCAAGGAACAGTTTGAATCCAGCACGTGTCCCGTCGGCTCAGAGGTAGGCAGCGACGAAATCACTGCGTTCGTCGGCATCGTCAAGCTCGGGCCCATTTCCCTACCCATGTACAACATCGTCCAGCCCCAAGGCGTGCCGGCGGAGTTCGGCTTCGAGCTCAGCGTCCCGCCGTTGCTCGAACTCCATGTCCTGATCGTCGGGGGTATCAGCTGGTATCACGAAGCTGAAACCAGCGAAGACAGCGGTGTTCCAACCGGCGACTACCACGAGTTCTTCACCATCAAAGAAATCCCGACGACCCTCGCGGTGGTGAAGTCACGACTCAAGTTCGACGGGACAGCCGGGAACGGAACCTTTCTGACCGTACCAAGCGCCTGCGGCACACAGACATCTTACCTCCACGCCGATTCTCACCAGAACCAGGGGCAGTTCAAGGAGTATCGGACGGTCTCGGGAGAACCCCCCAAAGCTGTAAGCGTTAGTGGTTGCAAAGAAGTCCCGTTCAAGCCTGAAATAGCAGTCACCCCAGCCGCGGGGCAAAGTCAGTCTGACCGCCCCGACGCCGCAACCGTCGAAGTCAAGGTGCCCCAAAGCGAAAGCGCCGGGACGATCAATTCATCAACCGTCAAGGATGCGCGGGTGACTCTGCCCGAAGGCATGACACTCAACCCCGCCGTAGCTGCCAATGGCCTCGAAGCATGCAGCGACGCACAGTTCGGTAAGGGCACTGCCAACCCCGTCGCATGCCCGGCGGGATCGAAGATAGGCGAAGTCACAATCGAAACTCCCGACCTTCCGGCGAAATCGCTCACAGGCCCGGTCTATATAGGTCAGCCCAGCAGCACCAATCCCGAATCCGGCAGCGAGTACCGCATCTTCATCGACGCTGAGGCTCCCCGCTATGGCGTGGCAGTACGCCTGGAAGGCAATGTCAGCGCCAACGCGAGTACGGGCAGGCTGACGACCGCCGTGCTCGAAAACCCGCAGGTCCCGTTCAGCGACTTCATCTTGACGCTGAACGGCCCGCACACACCGCTGGCTAATCCGCTGGTATGCGGGGCGGCGACCACCAATTCGAGCTTGACCCCATACAGCGGCACCCCCGCGGCCGAACCGTTCATGTCGTTCCCAATCGACTTCGACGGCAAAGGCGCCACCTGTCCCTCGCCGTTGCCATTCGCGCTCAGCCAAACCGCCGCCACCAGCCCCACGACGGGCGGTTCCGGCACCAGCTTCAACTTCAGCCTCGCCCGCGGCGAAGGCCAGCAATACCTCTCAAAGCTCACCACTGTGCTGCCCCCAGGCCTCCTCGGCAAGATCCCCAACGTGAGTCTCTGCGGCGAACCGCAAGCCCAGCGTGGCGAATGCACTGTCGCCAGCCAGATCGGCACGGTCAGCGCTTCGCTTGGCTCCGGCTCGCCGCTGCTCACGCTCCCGGGCACGGCCTACCTGACCGGCCCCTACGGCAACGCCCCATATGGCCTGTCGGTCGTCGTGCCGGCTGAAAAAGTCGGCCCGTTCGACTACGGCAAGATCGTCACGCGAGCCGCCATCAACGTGGAACCGTTCAGCTCGCGCATCGTCATCTCGAGCCAGCTGCCAACGATCGTAGGCGGCGTGCCGCTGCGCCTGCGCTCGATCGACGTGAACGTAAATCGCCCGAACTTCGCGATCAACCCCACCAACTGCGCGGCGTTGAAGACCGAAACAACGCTCACTTCGACTTTCGGCACGAACCAAACCCTCTCCACGCCATTCCAGGCGACGGCGTGCAGCGGGTTGGCTTTTGCACCAAAGCTAACGGCCTCGACCAACGCCAAAACCTCGCGCGCCAATGGCGCGATCCTGGTTGTGAAAGTGGCCTATCCGGCCGGCCCGCAGGCCAACATCAAGTCGGTGCTGGTGACGCTTCCGAAACTGCTCGCCTCGCGCATCAGCACGCTCAACAACGCCTGCCCGGAAGCGACGTTCAACGCCAGCCCGTTGAGCTGCCCGCCGCTGTCGAAGGTCGGCAGCGCCACAGTCGCGACGCCTGTGCTGCCAAACAAGCTGACCGGCACCGCGATCTTCGTATCCCACGGCGGAGCGGCGTTCCCCGACCTCGATCTCGTGCTGCAGGGCGACGGGGTCACCGTGATCCTGATCGGCAACACCAACATCTCCAAAGGCGTGACGACGTCCAACTATGCCTCGATCCCGGATGTGCCGGTGTCTAGTTTTGAAGTGCGGTTGCCGACGGGCAAAGACTCGGTGCTCTCGGCGATCGGCAACCTCTGCAAGTCGAGCTTGATCATGCCGACGATGATCACCGCCCAAAACGGCAAGGTGATCAACCAGAAGACAAAAGTCGCCGTCGGAGACTGTCCGATCACGGTGCTCTCCCACCGCATGCGCGGACACAAGGCGATCATCAAGGCAAAGGTCTTCTCGGCGGGCCGCGTGACCGCGAGCGGCAAGGATTTGAGCACGCGTCTGAAGCGCCCCGGCAAAGCCAAGACAGTGACGATCGAAGTGCCGCTGTCGAGGGCCGGCCTGCGCGCGCTCGCACGCCATCGTCACGGGGTGACATTGCATGTGCGTCTGGGCTTCGCGCCGAAGGTCACGAAAATTCCGAAGTCCTCGGCGTCGGTGACGCTTCTGTTCAAGTAGGCGGAGCCGGCGTAAAATTTGTCTTGCGCAACGCAAACCGTCGCGTCAGCTCGGTAGATTGAGCGTATGGCAATCGTCTCGGTCAACGGCAGCGCACAGGAGGGCGAGCCGGCCCCCGTGCTCGCCGGGTTGCGCCGCCTGACCTCGCTGGCCGACGCGGTCGAGGACGCAGGCGAAGTCTTCTCCGGCCTCGCTCGCGAGCTGATCGCGACGCTCGGCGCCGAGGAGGTCCATATCCACCACATCGCCCCGCCTGCGGAGGACGAGCTGGTGGTCGTGCACATGCTCGATGGCGACGGGCAGCTCAGCTATCTGCAACCCCACTCCGAGCGCCCACCGGGGGTCAGCTGGGTTGCGACCACAGGACGCAGTTTCCTGGCGGTCGGCCCCCGCGAGCTGAACGCAAGCGTTCCGCGCCTGTCGGTCACCGCGCCGCCGCAAGCAGACGCCGCAGGCTGCGCGCTGCTAGCGCCGCTGATGCTCGGCGGCCAGGTCGAGGCAGTCGTCGTACTCGTTAGGCGCGAGGCCGAGCCTTTCCAAGCGCGTTCGATCGAGGAGGCGGCAACGCTCGTCGACCAAGCCGCGACCGTGCTTGCGCTCCTGCGTGCACGTGCGGAGGCCGGCACCGACTCGGTCGCCGGCTGTCTCAACCACCGCGCGATGCGCCGCCGTCTGCGCGAGGAGATCGGCCGTGTGCAACGCACCGGCGGCCGGCTTTCGTGCGTGATCGTCGACCTCGACGACTTCAAGCTCGTCAACGACCGCTACGGCCATCAAGCGGGCGACTCGATCCTGCGCCAGTCCGCCCAGGCGCTGATGGGTGAGTTCCGCGCGTTCGATCGTGTGGCCCGCTACGGGGGCGACGAGTTCGTCGTGATCCTGCCCAACGCCGACCTCGACAGCGCCGTGGCTGCCGCCGGGCGTGCCTTGGCGCGCATGCGCAGGGTGCTGTTCCCCGACGGCTCACGCGGCGTCTCTGCCTCGATGGGCGTGGCCGAATGGCGCGCGCAGATGACCGAGGCGGAGCTGCTGGAGGTGTGCGACGCGGCGCTCCTGCAGGGCAAGCGCGACGGCAAGGGCAGCGTCACGGGCGCGATCTCCTGTGCGCCCAGCGAGCCCGGCCCGGCTGTCCGTTGAGCTCGACGGCCGAGAACAGCTTTGGCGCCCGCGCCACGCTCAAGGTGGCCGGGAGCGAGTATGAGATCTTCCGCCTCGACGCGCTGCAGCAGCGCTTCGACGTGGCCCGCCTGCCATTCTCGCTGAAGGTATTGCTCGAGAACCTGCTGCGCACCGAGGGCAACGGCTCGGTCTCCGCCGCCGACATCGAGGCCTTGGCGTCCTGGGACGCCGGCGCGCAACCGAGCAAGGAGATCGCCTTCACGCCGGCTCGTGTCTTGATGCAGGACTTCACAGGCGTGCCGGCCGTCGTGGACCTCGCCGCGATGCGCGACGCGATGGCTGACATGGGCGGCGACCCGTCCAAGATCAATCCGCTTGTGCCGGCCGAGCTTGTGATCGACCACTCCGTGCAGGTCGACGCTTTCGGCACGCGCGACGCTTTCCGCTTCAATGCCGAGCGCGAGTTCGAGCGCAACCAGGAGCGCTACTCGTTCCTGCGCTGGGGCCAGGGCGCGTTCGACGACTTCGCCGTGGTGCCGCCAGACACGGGGATAGTGCATCAGGTCAATCTTGAGTACCTGGCCCGCGTCGTGTTTTCGACGGAGCCGGGCGGCGCTGGCATGCAGGCAGGGGGGAATGGTGCTCAATTTGACGATGCCCCCCGCGCGCGCGGGGGGCATCGCGCTTTTGGGGATGCTTTGGTGCAGGCGTATCCCGACACGCTCGTTGGCACCGACTCGCACACGACGATGGTCAATGGTCTGGGAGTGCTCGGCTGGGGAGTAGGGGGCATCGAGGCCGAGGCCGCGATGCTCGGTCAGCCGATGTCGATGTTGATCCCGCGCGTGCTGGGCTTCAAGCTGCACGGCGCGCTGGCGGAGGGCGCGACCGCCACCGACCTCGTGCTGACCGTCACCGAGATGTTGCGCGAGCGCGGCGTGGTGGGCATGTTCGTCGAGTTCTACGGCGCCGGCCTGGCGGGTCTGCCGATCGCCGACAGGGCCACAATCGGCAACATGAGCCCCGAGTTCGGCTCCACCTGCGCGATCTTCCCGATCGACGCGGAGACCTTGCGCTACCTGGAGCTGTCGGGTCGCCCATCCGAGCGGATCGAGCTGGTCGAGGCCTATGCGCGCGAGCAGGGCATGTGGCACGACGAGCACTCTGAGGAGCCGACGTACTCCGACTTGATCGAGCTGGACCTCGGCGAGGTTGTGCCCAGCATCGCGGGCCCCAAGCGCCCACAGGACCGTGTCTCGCTGACCGACGCAAAGCACGCTTTCGGCGAGGCCCTGCAAGGGCTGCTGCCACAATCAGATGGCGATGACGACGCGCTGGGGGGGACGTTCCCGGCGAGCGACCCCACCGCCTCGCAGGAGCCCGCCAACGGCGACGGGGCGCGCGAGACTCACGCCGGGGGCGTCGGCGGGCAGATCGCGGTGGGCGAGACAGTTGCGGCCGGCGAGGCGACCATGGCCACGACCGCCGCTGGTGCTGGTGCTGGTGCTGGTGGTGTCGCAGAAGCGGATGCCCCCCGCGCGCGGGGGTAGTGCCGTTCCGTTGAAGCTGGCCGACGGCCGCGACACGACGCTCGACCATGGCCATGTCGTGATCGCCGCGATCACGAGCTGCACCAACACTTCCAACCCTTCCGTCATGGTTGGCGCGGGCATCCTCGCTCGCAACGCCTTGGCGCGCGGACTGCAAAGCAAGCCGTGGGTGAAGACCTCGCTTGCCCCAGGCTCGAAGGTCGTCACCGAATACCTCGACAAGGCGGGTCTAACCGAGTCGCTCGAGCAGCTTGGATTCGACCTCGTCGGCTACGGCTGCACGACTTGCATCGGCAACTCGGGCCCGCTGCCCGAGGAGGTGTCCGAGGCCGTGAACAAGGGCGACCTGGCAGTCGTGTCCGTGCTCTCCGGCAACCGCAACTTCGAGGGACGCATCAACCCGGACGTGAAGATGAACTACCTCGCTTCGCCGCCGCTCGTAGTCGCCTACGCGCTGGCCGGCACGATGGACATCGACATCGTCGGCGAGCCGCTCGGCCAGGACACGCAGGGGGGGACGTTTACCTGCGCGACATCTGGCCATCTGAGCGCGAGGTGGCCGAGACGATCGAGCAGGCGATCCACTCGGACATGTTCCGCGCAAGCTACGGCGAGGTGTTCGCCGGCGACGAGCGCTGGAACTCTTTGCAAGTACCTGAGGGCAACCGCTTCGCCTGGGAGCCGGACTCGACCTACGTGCGCTTGCCGCCCTACTTCGACGGTATGCCCGCGCAGCCCGAGCAGCTCACGGACATCGAGGGTGCGCGCGTGCTCGCGTTGCTCGGCGACAGCATCACCACCGACCACATCTCACCTGCCGGCTCGATCAAGCGCGACGGACCCGCCGGCGACTATCTACAGCGGCATGGAGTCGCACCGCGCGACTTCAACTCCTACGGCTCGCGGCGTGGCAATCACGAGGTGATGATGCGCGGTACGTTCGCCAACATCCGTCTGCGCAACCAGTTGGCGCCTGGAACGGAGGGAGGCGTGACCTTGCATCTCCCCGACGGCGAGCAGATGTCGATCTACGACGCCTCGATGCGCTACGCCGAGGAAGGGGTGGCGCTGGTGGTGCTCGGTGGCAAGGAGTACGGCTCCGGGTCCTCGCGCGACTGGGCCGCCAAGGGCACAAAGCTGCTCGGGGTGCGAGCTGTGATCGCCGAGAGCTTCGAGCGCATCCACCGCTCCAACCTAATCGGCATGGGCGTGCTGCCGTTGCAATTCCCCGCAGGGGAGTCGGCAAAGTTGTTGGGCATTGACGCACACGAGCAGCTCAGCGTCGGGGGATTTGCCGAATCGCTGAACGCAGGCGAGCTGCCGAAGACGTGCACGGTGCGCGCGGGCGAGGTGGAGTTCGAGGCGACGGTGCGCATCGACACGCCCAAGGAGGCCGACTACTTCCGCCACGGGGGCATCCTCCAATACGTGCTGCGACAGTTGCTCGCGGCGTGAGCGGTTTGAGCGGCGTGAGCGGCGCTGAGGCGACCCAGCGGATCGCGGCGTGAGCGGCGTGAGCGGCGCTGAGGCGACCCGGCGGATCGCGGCGTGAGCGGCTTCACGCAAACGCTGCGCGACCTGCTGGCCGCGCGCGGGCCCTCGGGCTATGAGACGGCGCCGGCATCGGTATGGGGTACGGCGGCACGGGCCTTTGGCGCCGAGGTGAACATCGACGTGGTTGGGACTCCCTCCGCAAGGGTGCCCGCGCGTACGCACGCGAGCGCTCCTGGGGGCGCGTCTCCAGAGTCCACACGCAAGGCGCCCGCGGAAGGCCTCCAGAGCGAGTCTGGGGTGAGGCGTCTGATCGTGATGGGCCACATCGACGAGATCGGCCTGATCGTGACCCACATCGACGACGAGGGATACCTGTGGTTCAGAGAGGTGGGCGGCTGGGACGCGCAGATCCTCGTGGGTCAACGCGTTGTGCTGGCCACACGCACGGGGGAGCTCGCCGGCGTGATCGGCAAGAAGCCGATCCACCTGTTGCGCGACGAGGAGCGCAAGAAGGTGGCCGAGGTGCGCGAGCTGCACATCGACATTGGCGCGAAGGACGGCGAGCAGGCATGTGAGCTTGTGCGAGTGGGCGACGTGGCCGTGATCGACGGCGATCCGTTGGAGTTGTCCAACGGGCGAATCGCCTCGCGCGCTCTCGACAATCGACTCGGCTCGTTCGTCGCGCTCGAGGCCGCCCGGCTTGTGGCCGAGGCCGGCGGCGCCAAGGACTGGGAGTTGGTGGCGGTGGCGGCTGCCCAGGAGGAGACGACCTTCGGCGGTTCGCGCACGAGCGCGTTCTCGCTGGAGCCCGACGCGGCGATCGTGGTTGACGTCACCCACGCCACCGACGCACCGGGCATCGACGTCAAGGAGTCCGGCAAGCACGAGCTCGGTTCGGGCCCTGTGTTGAGCCGGGGCTCCACGCTGAACCCCCGCCTCTCAGAGCTGCTGTATGACACAGCGGAGGACGAGAAGATCCCGTTCACCATGGAGGCGATCGGGCGCAACACGGGCACCGACGCCGACGCGGTGCACCTCAGCCGTGGCGGTGTGCCCACCGCGTTGGTGTCGATCCCGCTGCGCTACATGCACTCGCCGGTCGAGCTCGTGCAGCTGGAGGATGTGCACGCAGCCGCAGGGTTGATCGCCGTGACCGCGCTTCGGCTGGACGCCACAACATCCTTCGCGCGGTAGGTTCCCGACTATGGCGAAACCGATTCTTCCCCACTGACAGCTTTATTTTGAGCTCGAGGGGCGGGGCACCGTAACCAGTGCCCCGCCCCTATCAGCATCTACTACGCTGAGTCTTCAAGGGTTTACGCTAGTTGCTCGTGCCCTCCAGGGCAGACAGCGGCTGATTCGCGCCCTCCAACTCGGTCATCGGGTTAATCTCGTAGGCCGTCCCCGGCGCGGCGCCGAGCGCGAGCATGCGTATGCCCTCGGGACCGGCGAACACCTTGCGCTTGGGCTCGGGGCCGACGCGCACGAACACGTCTGGCTCGAGCTCCACACGCTCGCCGTCGATCTCGATCCAGCCTGAGCCCTGCAGCGCGAGGAAAACCTCCTCCTGACCACTCTCGGCGTGATCGTGCAGCGGGTAATCCTTGTAGTCGGCCGGCATCTGGATCACCTGCATGCCAAACGACGTGACGCCGAGCTCGGCGCGAGCCTTGACGAAGCCGCCGCCGAAAGCGGCCTCCATGTCTTTGATGTTCTTTGCGGTGTAGTCACTCATCTGTTGCTCCTGTCTCTGGTGGGGGTTGGTGGCAAATTTTGGATGGATGGGCGTGCTCGCAGGTGTCAGATCACGTTTCGCACGTCCTGCGCGAGTGTCCGTCTCTGCCGGTCTGGCGTGCCGTCTACTCCTCGTCGGCCTTGTGTGCGAGTCCAGCCGGCTGCAAGACCGGTTTGTTGGTCGGCATGATGATCCCGAGCTGACGCGACTGGGCCAAGACGGTGCCGTCAGGCGCCCAGATCACACCGTCCTCCTCGAACAGCCCGTCATACAACAGGCGCGTGTCGAACACGCTCAGGCACAGAGCAGCCGAGTCGCAGTCGCATGCCGCCATCGACTGGCGAAAGTGGATCGTGAGGTCGATCGTCGGGCTGATGGCGGGGGAGTCGAGCGCGATGAACGATGGCGGAAACCACGCGTCGCAGAACAGCGCAAGCGACAGCGCGTCGACGCGGCGTTGTTCCGGCAGTCCGATCCAGCCCCCGATCCGCATCGGCGCACCGCTACCGGAAAACGGGACCGCGCCGACGCGCGGCTGCATCACAAGGTGGCTGGTGAACTCAGGCGCCCCCTTGAACAGCTTCGGGGTGGAGATCCGCTCCTCGTCCGGTGCCTCAAGCTCTGGCATCGGCAGTTCGTTGGCGCCGGGCGACCGCCACGGAACCGAGAAGGCGGCGAGCGCCAGTGCGGTGACACGCCCTCCCTGTTCCATGCGCGCCGAAAGCGTGCTGAGCGAGCGCCCCTCGCGCTCGAGGAGCGTGCGGATTACGATCGGGCCGGGGTCCGGCGCCCGCGTGTAATGGACGGTGAGCGAACGCGGTGTGCGATCGGGATCATCCACCGCCGCGGTCAGCGCACGCAGCAGCATCGCCGCCAAGTAGCCGCCGTGCGGGCCGCGACCAGCTCTCCAGCCCGAGGCGATGTCGGCGGCGAACAGCGTCTCGCCCGCAGCTTGCGCGCCATCATCGGATCCGCCCTCCACGCGCCTGACGGCAGTGTCGCGGTCAAACACCGTATCCATGCACGGCGAGCATATCGGTCGCGCGCAAAACTGGCTGTGCGGCCAGTCGATGTAAAGGGAGGGCGCGCCGGTGTAGGCGCTCGCTTCAGGAACGCATCAGGGAAGCAGGGCTCTGACGCGTGCCGAGGAAGCAGGGCCCACACGCGCGGGGAGTAGGCCTCGCGCGCACCGGACGAGGAGGACGAAGCGCTCAGCCGCGCACGAGGCGCTTATAGCTGATGCGGTGCGGTCGGTCCGCGGCGGCCCCAAGGCGCTCGCGTCGGGCCTCCTCGTAGGCCTCGAAGTTGCCCTCGAACCACGTCACCTGAGAATCCCCCTCGAACGCGAGCACGTGCGTGGCGATCCGGTCAAGGAACCAGCGATCGTGGGAGATCACCACGGCGCAGCCAGGAAAGGCAAGCAGGGCTTCCTCCAGCGCGCGCAGCGTGTCCACGTCGAGATCGTTCGTAGGCTCGTCGAGCAGCAATAGGTTGCCGCCGCTACGCAACAGCTTGGCGAGGTGCACGCGGTTGCGCTCGCCGCCTGAGAGCTTGCCGATGCGCGCCTGCTGGTCGGAGCCCTTGAAGTTGAAGCCGGCGGTGTACTGGCGTGAATTGACGATGCGATCGCCCACCTTCAGGTGGTCGAGCCCGTCGGAGATCTCCTCCCACACAGTCTTGTTGGGGTCGAGCGAGTCGCGTGACTGATCGACGTAGGCAAGCTGCACGGTGTCGCCGAGCTCGAGCTTGCCCGCGTCGGGTATCTCCTCGCCTGTGATCATCCGAAACAGCGTGGTCTTGCCGGCCCCATTAGGCCCGATCACGCCGACGATTCCCGAGCGCGGCAGGTCGAAGGAGAGATCCTCGATCAAGAGGCGCTCGCCGAAGCCCTTGCGCAGGTCCTCGGCGACGAGCACCTTTGTTCCCAGGCGCGGCCCGGGCGGAATGTGGATCTGGACCTCGTCCAGCTTGACGTTGCGCTCCTCGGCGACCAGCTCCTCGTAGCGAGCCAAGCGCGCCTTGGACTTCGTGCGTCGCCCCTTGGGGTTGGTGCGCACCCACTCGAGCTCGGCGGCGATCGTGCGCTCGCGCCCCTTTTCGCTGCGCTCTTCCTGAGCCAGACGCTTCTGCTTCTGCTCCAGCCAGCTGGAGTAGTTGCCCTCATAGGGAATGCCCTTGCCGCGGTCGAGCTCGAGGATCCAGCCGGCGACGTTGTCGAGGAAGTAGCGATCGTGGGTGACGGCGACGATCGCCCCCTTGTACTCGGAGAGGTGGCGCTCGAGCCAGTCCACCGACTCGGCGTCGAGATGGTTGGTGGGCTCGTCGAGCAACAGCAGGTCCGGCGCGCTCAAAAGCAGCCGGCAGAGAGCCACGCGGCGACGCTCGCCGCCGGAGAGCGCGCTCACATCTGCGTCGGGTGGCGGCAGGCGCAACGCGTCCATCGCGTACTCGAGCTGCGTATCGAGGTTCCAAGCGTCGGCGGCTTCGATCTTGGCCTGGATCTGGCCGAACTCCTCGGCGGTCTCATCGGAGTAGTTGGCGGCCAGCTCGTTGAAGCGGTCAAGCAGCGCCCGTGTGGGAGCAACGGCCTCTTCGACGTTGCCCTTGACGTCCTTGGACTCGTCCAGGTGGGGCTCCTGCTCGAGCATCCCCACGCTTGCCCCGGGAGCGAGCATCGCATCGCCGCGGTAATCCTGGTCGACGCCGGCCATGATCCGCAGCAGCGTGGACTTGCCCGCGCCGTTATAGCCGAGCACGCCGATCTTCGCGCCGGGGTAGAAGGCAAGCGTGATGTCGTTGAGCACCGTCTTGTCGGGCGGATGCAGCTTGGACAGGCGGTGCATCGTGAAGATGTATTGCGAGGACATGCAAGCGCAGGATATGAGGTTGGCGCAGTCGTGCCACGACCCCGCAGATCGCGGGGCGGCATGGGCCGTTGTCCCGGGATCGCCAGATCGACATGTCGCGACGTCAACTCACCACAAATATTCATGCCGGCGGACGCCGTCATGAATCGCCGGTAGGCGTCGGGCTCGGTAACGTGTTGTGCTCATGCCTGGAGTGATTCTCGACATCGAGCAGCAGATGCTCTTGCTGGAGATAGAGCCGCCGTTTGACAAGCGCGACGTGCAGCTTGCGCGCCGGCGCATGGCCAAGCGCTGGCATCCAGACATCGCCCCGGCAGGCAAGCAGTTCGAGCATGAGCGCCACCTAAAGGCGATCAACGAGGCCGCCGACCACCTGATGCGCCTGGCCGAAACCTCGCGTGGGGGCAAGGTCTCGCGCAGCGCGGTGAAGGTCAGCGCGGCGGCTGCGCGCCAAGCACGCGAAGAGGCCGGCCGACGCGCCTATGAAGCCGAGCAGCGCGCGCGCGAGCAGGCGGTCGACCGCGAACGCAACGACCCGTTTGGCAGTCGCGTGCCCGATCACTCGGTGGTGCACCGCTACGCGCGCTGCCAGTCCTACCCGGAGTGGGGTGTCGGGACCGTGGAAGGGATCTACTTCACCGGCGACTACGCAGAAGACGGGAAGCGCGGCGGCTCAGGGGACGAGAAGGGTTCGCTTCCCGGCGGGGGCGGACAGCAATGGGCGCGCGTGAAGTTCGCCCACGGCGTCAGGACGGTGCCGGCGGGCAGCATGAAGTTCGTCGACTTCTCAAAGCCAGACCCGGCCGAGGACCGCGTCGAGCGCTTCATGACGGCAGCCCAGCGGGCGATGGCCGAAGGCGAGTACGTGCTGGCGGCACAGCGCCTGGTCTACGCGCGTGACGCCGAACCGCGCAACGTGGGTGTGCTGCGGCTGATGACCTTGGCCTTCTGGCAGGCCGGCAATCTCGACGCGGCAGCCCGCTCGGTTCGCGATTGGGCGCGCGTTGACGGCGAGCGACCGGCGCCGCACCGTTTCGCCGCGCGCATCTACGAGGACATGGGCGCGATCGACTTGGCCGAGGAGGCGGCCGAGCGCGCGGCCGAGCGCGGGCCGACCGACGCGGGTGCGTGGGAGCGCCTGGGTACGCCTGCGCCTGCAGCTTGTCGATCGCGAGGGTGCGGTTCACGCCTTCGAGCGTGCGCTTGGCCTCGGTGCGGGCGGGAAGGTTCGCGACCTGTTGATACAGGCGCTCGCGCTCGAGCCGCGCATGACGCAGACGGCTTAGGAGCTCTTCAAAAACGACCCGCGCATCTATACCCCTTTTTGCGTGACCTGGAAGATTTGTTTTGGTACCAATCTTTATCTAGCTGTTCGCATAAGGGGGGTGTTGGCAAGACCTTCGAAATCAGCTCGAACCACCAGCATGCGTTGTCCATTGAGGTCCCGTCGCACAGAACTGAGAGTTGCGTCCGCCAGGCGCGCGCCAGCTCCCCCGGCTAGCTTCAGGCCACAGCGCGCAGGTGCTTGTATGGCTCGCCGGCAAGCTCGCGAGCAAGCGCGTCGACGATGCCCTCGTCGCTTTCCTCGCGCCCGTCGGTGACCGCGCCGATGATCGCGCGCTTGCGCTCCAGCAGTGTGGCCATCGTTTCGTCGATCGTGCCGGCAGCCAGCAGGTACCAGGCGTTGACGGCGTCCTGTTGGCCGATGCGGTGACAGCGGTCCTCGGCCTGGTCGTGCTTGGCGGGCGTCCAGTCGAGCTCGAGGAAGGCAACGTTCGATGCCTGGGTCAGCGTCAGCCCTTGTCCGGCCACCTCGATCGAGCACACGATCAGCTGGTTGTCGGATCTGTCGGCCGCCTGGAAAGCCTCGAGCGAGGCGTCTCGCGCAGCGTGCGTGTCCTCGCCGAGGATGTGCAGAGCGTGGGGAAAGCGCTCGACCACAGCACGCTGGATCTCGCGATGGCGCGCGAACACGACCAGCCGCTCGCCGGAGGAGCAGAAGTCGTGGATCCAAGCGAGTGCGGCGTGCAGCTTGCCGCGCGCCGCAAGCATCTTCAGGGCGTTCAGGCGCACCAGCCGCTCAGCACGCAGGGCCGCGGCGACCTTCGCGTCGAGCTCGCTCAAGTCCAGAGGACGCGAGCGCAGCCAGGCGATCACGTCGGTCTCGGCCAGCCGGTACTCGCTTTCGTTGTCGAGCTCGACCGGCACAACGGTGCGGGTCTTGGCGGGAAGCTGGGGCAGCACGTCGGCCTTCAGACGGCGCACAAAGCAGCGCGAGCGCAGATGCCAGTGCAGGCGCACGTGCGCGTCGGCCCCCTTGAAGCGCCTTCCGAACTGGGCCCCTGAGCCGAAGTCGGCGAGGCGCCCGAGGATGCGCAGCTGGGCGATCAGCTCCGGGGGTCGGTTCATCACGGGCGTGCCGGTCAGCGCCAGCACAAGCCCGTCGCTCGGCACGCTTGAGGCAAGGCGGCCAACGGCCTGGGTGCGCTTGGCGGCGGCGTTCTTGCAGTAGTGCGACTCGTCGAGCACGAGCGCGCGTGGTGCCATCGCGCCAAGCGTCTGTGCGCGCGCTGCGAGGATGTCGTAGTTGACGACGGTGATGTCGGCGGTAGGTATCGGAGAGTTGTTGCCCGAGCCCATAGCCGTGAAAGCGCCTGAGCGCTGCGCCCAGGCAGCCAGCGCTCGATCTCGCGCATCCAGTTGAGCTTCAGGCTGGCCGGGCAGACGACGATCGCCGGATAAGCATCGTCGGCCTCGAGCGTCGCAAGCGCCTCGATCGTCTTGCCAAGCCCCTGCTCGTCGGCCAGGAACGCGCGCCGCTGCTCCAGCAGGTAGGCAACCCCGGCGCGCTGAAACGGCTTCAGCTCGCCACCGAGGCTCGCCAGCATCGCCGACGCCGCCGGTCCGAGCGCGGCGTCCGTCGCGGACGAGAGCGCCACGAGCCCAGCGGCGCGCGCTGCTTGCTCGCGGATCTCCTGCAAGACCACAAGCGCCTCGGGCTCGATCCAGATGTCGCGCTCGGCAAGAAAGCGGTCGAGCTCCTCCACGCAGAACGGATCGGCGCGGATCGCAGGCAGCTGGCCGTGGTCGCGCCGGCGCGAGAGCGGCGCGCGCGTAGCGGCTGCCGGGCGGTGTGGCGAGGCGCCGCTCAGCAGGCCGAACGCGTCGAGCTGTGAGGAGTCGTGGCCGGGAGCGAGCACGAACGTGGGATCGTCGTGGACGGAGGACAGCTCCAGCACCGCGGGCGGCGCCGGACGCCCTTCCTTGAGCGCAGCAACACAGCGACGAGCGGCGGCGCTTGTGAAGCCGCGCATGTTCTGCTCGATGGCTTGCCAAGACTCGAGCGTCAGGGGAACCGTCACGCCGCCGGGCGCGCTGACGCGCACGTTCGCGCAGCTCGGTTGGCAGCCCGACTGGGATCGCCAAGCAAAAGGAACACCGGCTCATCGGGCTCGCCGGCGACGTCGATCGTTCCGCGCCAGGTGGTCGCGCGAGTCAGCCACCCTTGCACGCGGGGATCGATGCCGGCCAGCTCGAGCTGCTCGAGCAGCTCCACGATCAGGTGCGCGTCATGCTCGACGGCGGCAAGCGCGAAAGTCCCCTCGGGCCCCTCGAGTGAGCGCAGGCCGCTGCGAGCGGCAAGCGCGCGGGCAAGCGGAGCGTGATCGGCCGCGATCAGACACCCAGTGCTGCTTGCGCCGGTCGCGCTTGAGCTCCACGTCGTAGCGCATCGCACCGGGGCGGGCCGGCGGTCGCTCGGAGACCTCGGTCAGGGCGTGGGCGGCGTCTTCGCTGAGGCGCAGCCGCCCGGCCTCGGCAGGCAGCGTGTCCACGAGTCGGGCCGCCTGCTCGTCCAGCGGGATCAGCGCGCGGCCGATCGTCGGCAGCTCGTGCGCGTCGTCGTGCTCGAGCAAGGCCTCGACGATCCCGGGCGCGCGGTCGGTGGCGAACGTCAGCCACCAGCTCTCGTTTGGCCGCGCCACGTCGAGCACGCACTCGTCGTGGCTGCGACGCCCGCGCTGACGCTCAAGCGCGCGCGCCAGCGGCTCGCTGACGAGCGGCGGGCGCGGCAGGCTCTCCAGCAGCAGTGCCACCGCCTGCGCGCGCTCGGGGTCCAGCGGCACGATCCAAGCCCGCTCGGCCGGATCCCAGCGGCGCCCGGGGATCGCACGCAACAGCTTGCGCAGCACGTCGTCATAGGGAAAGCGCAACACCGCCTCGCCCTGCTCGAGCGTCGCCTGGAGAAAGGTCATGACCTATGGACGATAGGCCGCAAAGGGGATGGCTGTGCCGTCCCTACGCCCAAGGATGTTCACGGCGCGCGACACAATCAATCCGATTGTCACCAGCGAGACAAGCGACTGCACGCCCATCGTCATCTTCGCGATCGGGCGTCAGCGGCATTGTGTCGGTCGGCGAGAACGCCGTCGCGTTCGTCAGCGACACGTACAGGTAGTCGACGAACTTCGGCCGCCAATCCCTTGGCTCGATGTGGTCGTCCGACATTTGTGGAAACAGGAGGTCGGGCGGCCCGTCGTGCCCGGCCGCCCGCTTGCCGGCGCCGCCGCGATCCATCTCCCAGTACCAGAGCGCAAAGATCAAAAAGTTCGTCATCCAGATCAGCACCCCGGAGACGATCAGCTCGCGGCCGTTGGGCGAGCCGTGGTGCAGCAGGAAGTGCGTCAGCGCGCCAAGCGAATAGATGTTGGCGGCCCCCACGAACGCCGTCAAGCTGAGTGCGGTGCGCCGCCTGCGCTTGTGCTCGTGCTCGAGCTCATGCGGAGTCGCCAGGAACATGCCGATGAACAGCACCCCCTCGAACGCCGGCACCAACCACGCGGGCCCGCCACCAGCCGCGCCGGCAATGCGACCTGCAGCCCGATCGCGGCGAGAATAGTCAGCTGCGCCGGCCAAAACGGCTCGCTCTCGGCGGGCGGCGGATAGGATCGGCCGGGCTGGCGCGATGTTTCTGCTGCCACGGGCAGAGAGTAGAAGCCGGATCGGCGGCGAAGCACCCAGGTGTATGCGTGAGTCCCGAGCGGAACGATTGTGCGGGGCGAGGCCCTTCTGGGCGCCCTTCGGGGCCGCAACCGACATTCAGCTCCTACGGGCCGGCGGCGGGTGTCCCGCATAGCTCAGCCCAAAATAACCTTTGGGTTATTTATGCGATCTGGGTCCGCGTTAGCCAAATGCACAGAGAATAACCTTTAGGTTATATGTGGGTTTGGCTACGCGCTAGCCTATGTACATGGGAATCGACAGTCCAGTCCACCTGCTGTTCCTGGGAGCAGTCGCGCTGATCGTGCTCGGCCCCAAGCGCCTGCCCGAAGTCGCGCGAGCACTCGGCAAGGGCATGCGCGAGTTCCGCGAGTCGATCAACCTTGACGCGCACGACGAGGACAAGTAGGTCCGCCGAAGCGGATACCGTGCGCCGGTGCGCTTGATCGTCGCCCGCTGTGAGGTCACCTACATCGGCCGTACCACGACGGCTTTGCCGGAGGCCATCCTGCTGCTGATGTGCAAGGGCGACGGCACGTTCATGGTGTGGGCCGACGGCGGCGGCCCGAACGTCAAGCCGCTCAACTGGATGACCCCGCCCACCGTGCTTGAAGAGGAGCATGAGTGCGATGGACTCGGACGCGGGGATGGACTCGGACGCGGGGATGGGCACGGACTCGAAGACGGGAAGGCCATCGACGAGCGCGGCGCCGATGGTAAAGGCCGGTTGACGCGCCTGGTTGTGCGCAAGCAACGCGACGACGAGCGCCTGGAGATCGCGATCGCTGAGGTCCTGACCGACGTCGAGCACGAGCTGGACGTGAGCGCAACCTTGGAGAAGGAGGGCGTCGAGCGCGAACTGCAAGAGCTCTTGGCCGACGCCCCTCAGTGGTGCGGCGAGGGTTTCCGCTTGGTGCGGCGCGAGTGGCCGACCGACATCGGCCCAGTCGACCTGATGTGCCGAGATCTCAAAGGACGAATGGGTCGCCGTCGAGATCAAGCGCATCGCCACACTCGACTCTGTCGAGCAGCTAACGCGCTACTTGGAGCGGATTCGCGTGGACCCGGCGATGGCGAGTTGCCGCGGAGTGCTTGTCGCCAAGCACATCAAGCCGCAGGCAAGGGTGCTGGCCGAGTCGCGGGGCATCGCGTGTGTAGAGGTCGACCTCGAAGTGCTGCGCGGCAACCGCGAGCCAGACCTGCGCCTGTTTGCGGCCTAGCGGCGCCAAGCGCGAGCTTTAGTCGCAAAGGCCAGAAAGTGCGGGCCCACCACGTCGCGTCGCAGGGTACGCTCCAGCGTATGACTAACGCTGAGAGCCCCAACGAGAAGCCAGTGCTCACCGAGCGGCGCGACGGCGTGCTGCTGATCACGCTCAACCGCCCCGAGGCCCGCAACGCGGTGAACCTGTCGCTGGCGGAAGGCATCGCGGCAGCGTTGGACGAGCTTGACGGCGAGAGCTCGCTCAGCGTAGGCGTCCTGACGGGCAGCCGGCAAGGGCTTCTGTGCCGGCATGGACCTGAAGGCGTTCGTCACGGGCGAGCGCCCGTGGGTGGGAGACAGAGGCTTTGCGGGAATCGTGCGGCAGGGCGTCGGCAAAGCCGCTGATCGCGGCTATCGAGGGCTTCGCCGTGGCGGGTGGCTTGGAGGTCGCGCTGGCGTGCGACTTGATCGTGGCGGCGCGTGGAGCCAAGCTGGGCATACCCGAGGTCAAGCGTTCCTTGGTGGCCGCGGGCGGGCGCCTTGTTGCGCCTGCCGCGCTCCTTGCCCTACAACGTCGCAATGGAGTTGGCGCTGACCGGCGAGCCGATGCTCGCCGAGCGAGCAGCGAGCTGGGCCTGGTCAACCGCTTGGCTGAGCCCGGCGCCGCGGTCGAGGTAGCGCTTGGGCTGGCGAAGGAGATAGCCGTCAATGCGCCGCTTGCGCTGGCGGCCTCCAAGCGCATCTTGCAGGAGCAGTGGGATTGGTCCTCGGCCGAGATGTGGGAAGCGCAGAGCGCGATCTCCGACCCGGTGTTCACCTCCGAGGATGCCCGCGAGGGCGCCACGGCGTTTGCGGAGAAGCGCCCGCCGGTCTGGCGGGGTCGCTAGACGCGAGCTTTACGCTTGCGTTTGCGCTGGCGCATGACCATCATGAAGCGGCGCCAGAGGGCTCCCATCAGCGCTCGCCCGGCGCCTTTTTCGGGTATTGCGAGACGGGAATGCCAAGGTCAAGCGCAGTCCTGACGATGCGGCTCTGCTCGGCGATGTGCGCGGCGGGATAGCCCTCGCCGGGACTGGCCCGCTCGGGCCGCCCGACGAAGCCGAAGTGGATGTCCTCGGGCATGATCTGCATCAGGCGCGGGAACATGTGCGCCCGCGCCCCGACGTTGCGCGGCTCCTCCTGCACCCACAGAATCTCCGTTGAGGTGGGGGTAGCGCCCCATCAGCTCCCTGATGTTGCGCTCGGGGAACGGGTAGAGCAGCTCGACGCGACCGATCGCGACGCCGTCGTTGCCCTGGCGGTCGGGATGCCCGGCGAGGTCGTAGTAAATCTTGCCGGTGCAAAGCACAAGCCGCGTGACGGCCTTCGATCGTCGGCGATGCCGGGCTCGGCCAGCACGGGCTCGAAGCGCGAGCCCTCGGCCAGGTCCTCGACGGTATTGGTGGCCTGCGGCAGACGCAGCAAGGACTTCGGCGTCATGATCACAAGTGGGCGCTGCTTGGCGATCAGAGCTTGGCGGCGCAGCAGGTGGAAGTACTGGGCCGGCGTGGTCAGGTTGGCCACACGCATGTTCCCCTCGGCCGCAAGCGCCAGGAAGCGCTCCAAGCGAGCCGAGGAGTGCTCGGGCCCCGAGCCCTCGTAGCCGTGTGGCAGCAGCAGCGTCAAGCGTGAGGTCTGCCCCCACTTGGCAAGTCCAGAGGCGATGAACTGGTCGACGATCACCTGGGCCGAGTTGACGAAGTCGCCGAACTGCGCCTCCCACAGCACAAGCGTCTCGGGCGCCTCCTGGCTGTAGCCGTACTCGAAGCCCATGCACGCAAGCTCGGAGAGGGGACTGTTGTGCAGCTCCATCGGCGCCAGCGCATCGGGCAGCGATTGGATCGGGCAGAAGGCTCGCCCAGTCTTGGCGTCGTGCAGCACCAGGTGGCGCTGGCTGAACGTGCCGCGCTCGGTGTCCTGTCCGGTCAGCCGCACAGGTGTTCCCTCGGTCAAAAGCGAAGCGAACGCAAGCGCCTCGGCGTGGGCCCAGTCGAGGCGCGCGGCCGCCTTCTCCGTGCTTGCCTCGCCGCGCGCCGTCGTCGCCGTCCGAGGCGTCGTCCTGCACGAGCGCAGCGCGGCGGCGCTCCAGCTGCTTGACGAGCTTCGGATGCACGGTGAAGTCCTCGGGTGTGTGCAGCAGCTCAAGCCCAAGCTCACGCACGCGCGCAGCCGGCACGGCGGTATCGACCTCCGGGCTGGGCGAGCGATCGAGCTGATACTCGCCGGTGCTCTGATTGACGTTCCCGTGATCGGCCGCGGCCGCGATCTTGGCCTTCAGTCGCTGGTGCAGGATCGTCAGGTTGTCCCAAACCTCCTGCCCGGTGCGCTCGACGTCCTCGCGGCTGACGACGCCATCGGCCACCAGCTGCTCGGCCCAAAGTTCGTACACGCGCTTCTTCGTCTTGATCTTCGCGTACATCTCCGGCTGGGTGTAGGCGGGCTCGTCGGACTCGTTGTGGCCGAAGCGCCGGTAGCCGATCAGGTCGATCAACACGTCGTGCCCGAACTCCTGGCGGAAGGCAAAGGCGAGTCCGACAGCGCTCATGCAGGCGGGCACGTCGTCGGCGTTGACGTGGATGATCGGCACGTCGAAGCCCTTGGCCAGATCCGAGGCCCAACGCGTCGAGCGCGCGTCGTCGGGATCGGTCGTGAAGCCCACCTGGTTGTTCATGATCAGGTGCACGGTGCCGCCGACCTGGTAGCCGTCGAGCGCCTGCAGGTTCAGCGTCTCGGCGACCACCCCCTGGGCGGGGAAGGCCGCGTCGCCGTGAATCACGATCGGCACGGCCGCGTTGGTGTCCTGGTGGGCACGCGGCCCGGTGCGAGTCGTCTGGGCTGCGCGCGTGGCCCCCTCGACGACCGGCGATACGTACTCGAGGTGGCTGGGGTTGGACTCCAGGTTGACGCGGATCGTGCCGCCGTCGGGCAGCTTGTAAGAGCCTTGCGAGCCGTGGTGGTACTTGACATCGCCGGTCCCGCCCTGGGGAATAGTGGTGACCGCCTCGAGCGTCGAGGCCCCCTCGAACTCGGCGAAGATCGTGTCGTAGGGCCGCCCGAGGTTGTGCGCAAGCACGTTCAGCCGGCCGCGGTGTGCCATCCCCACGACGACCTCCTGTCCGCCGATGCCGGCTGCCAGCTGGATCAGCTCGTCGAGCATCGGCACGGTCATGTCCAGCCCCTCGATCGAGAACTGGTGCTGGCCGAGGTAGGCCTTGTGCATGAAGCGCTCGAGCGCATCCACCTCGATCAACCGCTTGAGCAGCGCCTTGCGCTGCTCGATCCCAAGCGGCTGGCGGAAGGCGCCGGACTCGATCTGCTCGCGCAGCCACACGCGCTGGCGGTGCGAGGAGATGTGCTCGATCTCATAGGCGATCGTGCCGCAGTAGGTCTGGCGCAAGTTCGGCAGAGCCTCGGCAAGCGTCTCGCCAGGCACGTACATGCGCAGGATGCGCGCCGGGATCTGCGCCATCACCTGGGGAGTCAGGCCGGCGGTTTCTGGATCGAGCTGCGGCTCGCCCTCGGGCTCTGAGCCAAGCGGATCGAGACGCGCCGCGAGATGCCCATGGCTGCGGAAGCGATGCACGAGCGTGCTGGCGGCCTGCACGGCTTGCAGCATCTGCTCGTCGGGCGCGCTCGCTTGTAGTGGCGCCGTAGGTGCTCCAGCGGATGCGAGCCCAGTCGGCTTGGGCGCGCTGGGCGTCGGGTCCGAGCTCGACGCCAAGCGAGGCGAACACGCCCTCGTAGAAGTCGTGCTCGCCTTGCAGGCGCTGCTCGATCGAGCCCAAGGAAGCGCCCAGACTCCGCCCCTTGGATCACACGGTGGTCATAGGTAGAGGTCATCGTCATGACCTTCTCGGCGCCGATTTGCTCGCCGACGTTGCCAAGTCCGACGGGATAGGCGATCGAGCCGGTGGCGACGATCGTCCCCTGTCCGTTCATCAGCCGCGGGACCGAGGCGATCGTGCCGAGACCGCCAGGATTGGTCAGCGTGATGTTGGCCCCGGCCAGGTCGTCGGCCGTGAGCGTGTTGGTGCGAGCCTTCTCGACGAGCGCGTCGTAGGCGGCCAAGAACTCCTCGAAGCTCAGCTCCTCCGCGCCCCGGATGACCGGCACCATCAGTGTGCGCGAGCCGTCCTTCTTCTCGACGTCGACAGCCAAGCCGAGGTTGACCGCGCCGTCCTCGATGCGATATGGCTTGCCCTCGATCTCAGCGAAGTGGTGGACCATGCTCGGCATCTCGACGGCGGCCTGCACGATCGCGTAGGCGATCAGATGCGTGAAGGACACCTTGCGTCCGCCGGCCTTCAGCTCGCGGCGGCGCCCGTCGAAGCGCCGTCACGGTCAGCGTCCTGAAGCTGGTGGCGGTCGGGATCGAGCGTGACTCGTCCATGTAGCGCGCAAGCATCGCCGCGCCGCCCTTCAGCAATTGGCGCTCGCTTGCCGGCTCAGCAGTAGTGGACTTGCCGTTGGTGGCCGCGGGCGCGCCATTGGCGACGACGCCGAGCACGTCGGCCTTGAGGATGCGCCCGCCCGGCCCGCTCCCGGGCACGCCGGCAAGGTCGACACCCTCTGTGCTCGCCACGCGCGCCGCCACAGGCGACACGCGCTTGCCGTCGAGCAGGGCTGCCGCTCCGTCGCTGGTCGCTTGCGCGGCGCTCGCATCGGTTTGGGCAGTGGCAGTCGTCGCTTGCGCCGAGCCTGTCGTACGAGGCTCGGTAGGCCCATTGCCAGCGTCGGCTGAGGGCGTGCCATCTCCGGAGGGCACGCCGTCTCGGGCGGAGGGTTGGGCCGACCCTCCATCGCCCTCGGCGAGCCGCGCGATCACTTGCCCAACGCCGACGGTGTCGCCCTCCTCGGCAAGGATCTCGACGACGGTCCCGCTGGCGGGCGAGGGCAGCTCGACATCCACCTTGTCGGTGGAGATCTCAACTATCGTGTCGTCGACCTTGATGAAGTCGCCGACCTTGACATGCCATTCGAGGATCGTTCCCTCGGTGACCGACTCGCCGGCGGCAGGGGTCACGACGTCGATCATTTGATTGATCGTAGTGCCGGACGCCATCTGCTGTCACTCTAGCGTGCCCGGCCGCCGGAATTAATCCAGGGCGAGCGGAGCCCGCGTCTCTTCACGTTGCCTAACAGTCACGCGGCGACGTTGTTCGCGTATGAACTCGGCGCTGCCAAAGAAGGGCCCGATCCCGCCCAGCACGGCGACTGCCACGGCAAGGCGCAGTGAGACGATTCTCATACGCGCCGCAGTGATGCAGGCAAGCGACATGCCGATCCACAGCAGTCCGTGCGTCCACCCAAGCACCAGCGTCTCCGGCTGTGGTTTGCCGAGCGCAAACGCGCAGATCAACAGCGACGTGTACACGCACGAATGAAAGAACGATGTCCACTTCAAGCGAGTGAAGGTGGGTGAGGGTTGGGACGGGCCGCCGTGCGGGGCGTCCGTGGTCGCGCTGCGCGAGATCTCGCCGTCCGTGGCAGCTGTGCCCGCTGTGCCCGTAGTGCCCGTAGTGTTCGGAGCGAGGTCCGAGCGCGACGGCGATGTCGCTCCGGCTCGGCCCGAGTGCGTCACTCCGACAGCCAGCGCGCCATCCTGCGCAGGCTCTCCTCGGCCTCAGACGGCCATTCATCGACGTCGCTCGGCCACCACGCATACTCGTCGTGCTCGTGGTCGGGGGTCACCTCGACGTCCTCCTCCAACCAGGCTTGTCCGACGAACATCACAAGTCGATGGGGCAAGCGAATCAACGCCTCGCCGGCACACGCGCGGGAGAGACCGACCACTCCTCGTTCAGCTCCCTAACCAATGTGTCGGCTGGGCTCTCGCCGAGGTCCACCGCGCCACCTGCGCCAAGTGCCCAGCGCCCAGCCCAGGTGGAAAGCCACGCCGCGCGCCTACCCGCCAGCCAGCGCCCGTCAGCGGCGCGCGTCACGCACAGTCCAGCGACGCTGTCCGAAGCATCGTCGCCTACAAGCCGCAACGCCCAACGCAGCGGCTGCATCTCAAGCTCGATCCCATGTGGGCTCTGCTTGAAGTCGACCAGTCGTCCCGCAAGACCATCGTGGCTGGGCGAACCGCGCTGTTGCAAGCTGGCAATCTCAGCGTCCGCGACCTTGGTGTGCTCGGGCGAGGGCTCGAAGTGCTCGCTGCGCCAACGCGTCTTGACCTGGTTCAGCTCCCACGGTCCGCGCGCCAGTAGCTGCGGCAGCTCGTTCGTCGTCGGTTGTGCTCTGGTGGCCATGTCTTGACAGGCTAGCTATCGGGAGGCTGCGGCGAGTAAAGATCCGCTCAGGCAGGACGGGAAGGATGAGGGTGGAGTTGCTCTAAATCGCCGATGCCCCCCGCGCGCGCGGGGGCATCGCGTATTTGGAGAGTGCTCTCGCAACTCTGCGCGAGACTCACAGCAGCCCATGCGCGAGGGGCAGTGTCGCGGAAGGCCCCTGTCCCTAAGCTCTCATCTCGTGAGCACCCGCAGACGCAAGCATTGGGGTTGGGGCTTTGAGGACGAGCAGCTCTCGCCCGAGGAGGTTCGCGCCGCCGCCGGTGGTCTGGCCACACACCTCGGCTTTCCGGCCGTCGAGGTCGAGGACCCGGTGAGCCTGGACGCTGTGCGTCTGCGAGCGCCTCGGGTGGCGGCGCCGGCGGAGCTTGCCGGCATCTGTGCCGCCGACGCGCACGCGCGTGCTTCCCATGCGCTCGGCAAGTCCTATTCGGATGTTGTGCTCGGCTTCCGCGGTCACTTCGAGCATCCCCCGGACTTCGTCGCTTCTCCGCGCGACGAGCGCGATGTCGAGCGGCTGCTGGAGTGGTGCGAGGCAGAGCACGTCGCGGCGATCCCTTACGGGGGCGGCACGAGCGTGGTCGGAGGGATTCAGCCCGTCGTCGACTCCAGTTACAACGGAGCAATCTCGATCGACCTGGCTGATCTGTGCCAGGTGGTCGAGGTGGACGAGACCTCGCGTGCCGCACGCATCCAGGGCGGCGCCACTGGACCGGACTTGGAGGCTCAGCTTGCCGAGCATGGCCTTACGCTGCGCCATTTCCCACAGTCGTTCGAGCTCTCCACGTTGGGCGGCTGGATTGCCACGCGCGCCGCCGGGCACTTCGCCACCGTGTGGACGCACATCGAGGACTTCGTCGAGTCCGTGCGCGCGATCACGCCGACCGGCACGTGGGAGTCGCGACGGCTGCCGGGCTCCGGCGCCGGCCCGAGCCCCGACCGGCTGCTCGTCGGCTCGGAGGGTGCGCTCGGGGTCATCACAGAGGCATGGGTGCGAGTCCAGCCGCGCCCGACCCATCGCGCCTCGGTGGGAGTGCACTTTCCGACGTTCGCAGTCGGCGCCGAGTGCGTTCGGGCTCTTTCCCAGTCGGGCCTTCACCCGAGCAACTGCCGCCTGATCGACCCGGCCGAGGCGCGCTTCACGATGTCAGGCGACGGCACTTTCGCCCTGCTCGTGCTCGGCTTCGAGTCCTGCGATCACCCAGTCGGGCCGTCGCTGGACCGGGCGCTTGCCATCTGTGCCGAGCACGGTGGCATCGCCGGAGAAAGGCGTGAATCCTCCGAGGGTAGAGACGGATCGCACGGCGGTGTCGGTGCGGGAGCTGGTCGCGCGGGGGCCAGTGGCACGGGGGCGGGGGGTGCGGGGATTGGTAGTCCAAAAAAGGGCGATGCCCTGCGCGCGCGCGCGGACACAGCCCAAACGGGCACTGCCGGTGGCGGCGTTGGGGCTTGGCGCGAAGCGTTCCTGCGTGCTCCCTACGTGCGCGACGTCTTCGTCGCGATGGGCGTCCTCTCCGAGACGTTTGAGACCGCGATCACTTGGGATCGCTTCCCAGGTTTTCACGAGCGTGTGATGGCCGCCGCGCGTGCCGCGGCCGAGGACACGAGCGGTGCAGCGCACGTCTCCTGCCGCTTCACCCACGTCTACCCAGACGGCCCCGCCCCTTATTACACGGTGCTTGCCCCCGCCCAGCGCGGCGAGGAGGTCGAGCAGTGGGCGGCGATCAAGGCGGCGGTCTCCGAGGTGATCGTCGCCGAGGGCGCCACCATCACCCATCATCACGCTGTCGGGCGCGACCATCGGCCGTGGTATGACCGGCAGCGTCCCGACCCGTTCGCCGCGGCCTTGCGCGGCGCCAAGGCGGCGGTCGACCCGCAAGCTGTCATGAACCCCGGCGTGCTCGTCGATCCGCTGTTGTGAGGGTCGCGGTGGAGGAGGCGCCGCCGGTCATTCGCGCCACCGGGGCTTTTGCCATGAGGATCGCTGTGGGCGAGACGCCGCCGAGTGCTTATATCGCCGGGCTTTTGCCATGAGGATTGCTGTGGGCGAGACGCCGCCGAGTGCTTATATCGCCGGGCTTTTGCCATGAGGATTGCTGTGGGCGAGACGCCGCCGAGTGCTTATATCGCCGGGCTTTTGCCATGAAGGTCGCCGTACTTGGCCCGGGCGGGGTCGGCGGCCTGGTTGCCGGCGCGCTCGACCGCGCGGGCACGCCTGTGACCGTCGTCGCGCGAGCCGTAACGGTCGAGACGATCGCCGAGCGGGGTCTCAGCGTCAGCAGCGTGCTGCTCGGGAATTTTCTCGTCCACCCGCCGGCCACGGCCCGGCTGGAGCAGTCGGTCGACGTCTTGATCGTGGCCACTAAGGCCGCCGGTCTGCAAGAGGCACTCGAGCGTATCGAGGCAGCGCCAAAGCTCGTGTTGCCGCTGCTCAACGGGCTCGACCACGTAGCCGTGTTGCGCGAGCGCTTTGCCCCGAAGACGGTCGTCGCAGGCACGATCCGTGTCGAGGCCGATCGGCCCGAGCCGGGCCGTTGTCGTTCACACGAGCAAGTTCTTGCGCGTGGATATGGCTTCCCGCTACCCGTCGGCGCGTGCAGGGATGGAGCGGCTGGCGAGCACGCTCTCAGATGCTGGCATACCGGCGCGAGCTCATCCATCCAGTCAAGCCTCATCGCAGCCCACGCAGCTGGCGTCTCTGGATGACGGGGGGGAGGCACAGGTGATGTGGTCGAAGCTCGTGCGGCTCAACGCGCTCGCATGCACCACCAGTGCATACGACAAGCTGCTCGGAGAGATCCGCTCAACACCGGAGCTGCGCGCCGACTTGGTGGGGGCGATCGAGGAGGGCTGCGCGGTGGCTCAGGCGGAGGGTGCCGCGATCCCGAGCGAGGACCCGCTCGGCGAGTTGACCGCCGCGCACGACACGCTCGGCAGCTCGATGCAGCGCGACATCGCCGCGGGACGTTCGCCGGAGCTGGACGCGATCGCCGGCTCGGTGCTGCGCGCGGCCGCACGCCACGGCATTCAGTGCCCGACGATCGAGCGGCTTGTCAGGATGATTGCGACGCGGGCCGGCGTGCCCAACCCTGTGGTTGAGTCGCCGGTAGGCGACTGAGGCGTCTCTCGAAAAATTGCCGTTCCCCCACGCGCGCGCAGGGGGCATCCTCTTTGGCGGCGCTTACAGCTTTGGCCGGTGCTTGCAGCCCCTTTAGAAAATAGCTCAGAGCTCGCGCGGAGAGACACCGGGCGAAATCATCGGCAGCGCCTGGGTTGAGACCGCCTCAACGACCTCTTCCTCGGACTCGACCGCGCCCTCGTCGTGCTCTCCGTCGCACAGTACGCGGAAGTTGGCGCTCTGGCCACTGTCGGCGTGAATCGTGATGCCCGGCAGGATCTCCTCACCCTCCTCGAGACCGAGACGCTCCATGTCGAAGTGCGCTAGCCCGATCCCGTGTGCGGTATGCGTCGGGTTCTCACGGTCGTGTGCCGCGACAGCTTGCGCGAAGCGCTCCAGGTTCTTGGCGATCTTGCCCGTGTCAGCCATCACTAGCAGGAAGGGTAGCGCCGGTGTCGCCCGTGGAGCCGGCAGGTCGGACCGTTGCTCGCCGTGCTCGTGCCGGTGTTGCTTGCCAGGTCGCTCGCACCGAGCGTGGCGCGCACATGCGGCGCTACCTCCGTTGCAAACAGCTCGGTCGCGCGCAGCGCCTTCTCGTGTGGCAACACGCCGACGCTGATGTGGCCGAGGAAGCGGTCGTGGTGGAACAGCTCGTGGTGGGCCAGGATCTTGCTCGCCACTTCCTCGGACGTGCCGACAAGCAGGTGGCCCTCAGGCGCGCAGCCGGCATCGAACTGGGCGCGGCTCATCGGTGGCCAGCCGCGCTCGCGACCGATGCGATTCATCATCTGCGAGTAAGGCCCGAAGAACTCGTCTGCCGCGCGCTTGGCCGTCTCAGCGATGTACATGTGCGAGTTGATGCCGACCGCCGGGCCTTCTTGGCCGAGCGTTGGCTGGGCTTCGGGTGCGCGGTTATGTGAAGGCGTGTCGTGATCGTCGCCACGCGCTCGCTGCTCATCGCCGCGACGCAGCGCCTCGCGGTACAGCTCGACAAGCGGCGCGAAACGGGCAGGCGCACCGCCGATGATGGCGATCATCAATGGCAGCCTGAGCACCCCGGCGCGCACTACTGATGCGGGCGTGCCGCCGACCGCGATCCAAACCGGCAGTGGTTGCTGGAGTGAGCGGGGATATACGGCGGCGTCGTGTAGCGCGGCGCGGTGGCGTCCCGACCAACTGACGCTCTCGGAGTCGCGTAGCGCCAGCAGCAGCTCCAGTTTCTCGGCGAACAGCTCGTCGTAATCTTCCAGGTCGAGGCCGAATAGCGGGAAGGACTCGGTGAAGGAGCCGCGGCCAGCCATGATCTCGGCGCGTCCGCCGGAGAGCAGGTCGAGCGTGGAGAACTCCTCGAAGACGGTGACGGGGTCAGCCGAGCTGAGCACGGTTACGGCGCTTGACAGACGGATCTTCTTGGTGCGCGCGGCTGCTGCGGCAAGCGCTACCGTTGGCGCCGAGACCGCGTAGTCGCGCCGATGGTGCTCGCCAAGGCCGAACACGTCGAGGCCGAGGCGGTCGGCGAGCTCGATCTCCTCGAGCAGCTCCTGCAGGCGCTGGGCCACGCGCGTGGGGGAGGCGCCGGGGGCTACGTCGGCGAAGGTGGCCAAGCCTAGTTCCATTCGGCGACCACTATAGGTGTGTTCCACATCCGTCTCTTTTGGGGTCCGGACGCACGCCATCTTCGTGACGGCCGGAACCCGGCCGTCCAGGCATTGCACCCCTAGTGGTATACGGCGTCCAATGGGCTATCCAGACATACAACCTCTAGGTTATTACCTGGAATCATACAACTTTTAGGTTATAACACCGAACACCGAACACCGGATCAGGCACTGGCACCACACTACGGCTGCTCGATGATCTCTACGCGGTATCCGTCGGGCTTAGTACGGAAGTAAACATAGACAGCTAGTTGGGAAACTTGACGGAGAAGCGCGCCACAATCCTCGTGCCGCTCGCTAGCGGTACTGGCAGGCCGTCGGGGTAGGCGTAGGCTCGTGGGTGCGCGACGACGCCGCACACGCGGTGGCCTTCGATGTTCCAACAAGGGCTCGGGGGCGTATACGGTTCACTGCGGCAGGGGTAAGCGCTTTCGCAGGGTGGTGAATGAGGGACGGCGTAGATCGCGCCTTCGTAGGAGCCACTCGGGCACCAATGTCCGGTCGAGGATTTCGCTGGAGTCAGGGCGAGCGCTATCCGTCTGTTCGCTTGCGGATATCCGTAGTCGGTGCGTTGCATGTTGCTTGACGTCGAGCACGGCGGCGGCGAGGTCTGCGTGTACGTCTTGTACGGCTTCAGCACGATCACCGCGTAGTAGTAGCCGCCTTCGGGAAGTTGCTTCGCCAGGAAAGTGAGGTGGAGGTTCTGGCGGACAGAGGGCTTGTGCTGCACGTGCACGTGCACAGTTGCTGCCAGCACCATCGCCGACAGTGCGAGGCTCAAGATACCTGCCGCGCTCGCCGTGAGGATCCTCCCCGTGAGAGTCGACATGGTGCGAGCATAACTCACGTGCGCCCCGGATTCGAGTTCTTAGACTGTCATCTTCAGGACCTTAACCAGAAAGACCTATAAATCCCCAACTGTCGGGAGCACCCGGAGCCAGCCCAACCTTAGGGGGAACCAGCTGTACCAGAAGTATACGTAGTTTTCGCGGGGATGGCAAGGTTCCAACGTTCTGGTCACATCACATCTCCCGTAAATGACGGCGTTCTCGTGGCGAGGACTACATCTCTAGAATCTCAACCCGATACCCGTCGGGGTCTTTGACGAAGCACAGACGAGAGCCGCCCTCGCGCACGGAGTAGGGGGGCTTCTCGGGCTGGATGGCCAACTCTGCCAGGCGCGTGAGCATTGCGTCCAGGTCGGGAGCTGTGATCGCGATGTGGCCATAGCCCGAGCCCAGGTCGTAGGATTCGACGCCGACGTTGTATGTCAGCTCGAGCCGCGGCATGTCGCCGTCGCCGGGCTGGTTCATGAAGACGTTGACCGCCTCCTCGCGGATCGGAATACGCCCGACCTCCTTGAAGCCAAGGGCTTCGTAGAAGGCCACCGAGCGGTCGATGTCGGTGATGCGATAGCAGGTGTGAATGAGGGCCACCGGCGGGAGTCTAAAGGCAGAGCCGTTGCGCGGTGCACTGGCGGCGACGTGCTCGCGGTTCAGCACGTAGAGGGTGGCCGCCCCTACCTCCTGGGCGCTCACAAGCCCGTGATCCACCAGCCGGTGGAGTACCAGCCGCACGCCGTGCTCCGATCCTCGCCGGGCCAGGCGCGCGATCTCGTGGCCCGTCAGGGGACGGGTCGTGTGCGCGAGCACATCGAGGACAGGTCCCTCAAGGCTCGGGCAGATCGCAGCGTAGGGCTGGCTCACCTGACAACACCTCCTTGACGAAGCGTACGGCATACCGTAAGGTTGACGGTACGGTAAACTGATAGGAGTATGGCGTGGAGCGAACGATCGGAGTGGACAAGGCGCGCAGCAAGCTCGGCCAGCTCGCGGAGGAGGTCGCGGCCGATGATGAGGCCGTCGTCCTCACGCGGCGAGGGCAGGCCGTGGCGGTTCTCGTGAGTCCGGCCGAGTACGACCGGCTGACCGAGACCAGGCGCCGGACGGCTCAGGAGGAACTGCGGGCGCGTCTGGCTGAGGTTCGCCAGAGCGTCGCCGACGCGGGCCTCGACGTGTCGGTTGTGGATGAGGCGATCACGGCAGCACGGGCTACTGAGTGACGCCGAGGGTCGTCCTCGACACCAACGTCATCGTGTCCGGTCTCGGCTGGCGTGGGGCGCCCGCCGCGATTCTTGATGCTGTAGGCGACGGTCGGCTCGTGCTCGTGACCAGCGCGCCGCTGCTGGCAGAGCTGCGCCGTGTGCTGGAGTATCCGAAGCTCGCCAAGGTGATCCAAGGGGGCACGCAGCTCACGGACCTCGTTGCGGCCAGTGGCATTGTGGTCGTGCCCAACCGCGTGCTTACCGTCGTCAGCGACGACGACGACAACCGCGTTCTGGAGGCGGCGATCGAGGGCGACGCCGACTACATCGTTTCCGGCGACGCGGATTTGCTCAACCTTGGCACCTTTCAAGGCATCCCGATCATCACGCCTGGAGAGTTCGCGGCGACGGCGTTGGGCGGGGGCTCCGACGAGCTATAGGTGCGCCACGGGCTTTAAGCTGTATAGGTCCAGTTTGGCAACGCTGCCGATCTCATACGAGTCAACGCCGAGGTTGTATGTGAGCTCCAAGCGCGGCATGTCGCCGTCGCCGGGTTGGTTCATGAACACGTTGATTGCCTCGTCGCCGATCGGGATGCGCCCGACCTCCTCGAAGCCGAGCGCTTTTGTAGAAAGCGATCGAGCGGTCGATGTCGGTGATGCGGTAGCAGGTGTGGATCAGCGGCATCTCGCACAGTTTAGAGGTGTCGCTCCCGTGAAGTCCTGAGCACGTGTCGCTCCAGTGGCGAGCTCTGGCGGGTCGCGAGAAGCCTTCCCGCTGGCGAGAGGCCCGAGAGGGCTCTCGCCGGCGGGAGCGTGCGCGTCAGCGTTTGGGATGTGCGGTTTTGGCTGCGTGCAACGTGAGAGCGAACGTCTTGGTTGCGGTCGTCTGGTTGGCGGCGTGCGTGGCGATCGTCGCCAGCACGCGCAGGCTTTTGTGGTGCGTCAGTTCCTCGCGTCCCTGCTGGGAGAGCTTCACCTTCACGAGCTCCTCCCCTTGGGGGGAGATGCCAAACGACGCCGTGCCCAGCGAGCCGCCGGTTTTGCTCGCGCGACTCGCGAGCCCGGAGGTTTTGCCGGCGGGTGCGATCTGGAGCGTCACCCGCCCGGAGATCGCATAAGGGTTGGGGTTTGCGATTTGCAACGACGCAACCCCGGAGGCGCTCACCGTGAGGCTTTTGCCGGAGACTCCCACCGACAGGAGCGGGGGAATCGTGACTTTCGTGATCGAGTTTTTCGCGATGGCTTCTCTGGCTTCGCGTTCACTCTTTTCTTTGGCTTCGCGTTCGGTCTTTTCGCGTGTTTCGCGTTCGGTCCTTTCGCGGGCTTCGCGTTCTATTTTTTCTTTGGCTTCGCGTTCGACCTTTTCCTTGGCTTCGCGCGCTTCGCGTTCCTGTTGTTCTATCGCTTCGTGTTCTTTTTCTTCCCGCGCTTTCACTTCCTGGTAGGTTTTGATCTTCGTGGCTTTGAGCGTGGCGCTCGACGGCGGGCCTCCACCGAAGCTGAGATTTCCCGTGCCCGTCATCGATGTCGGGTTGGTGTTCGAGGCGACGGCGATCGTGGCGCTCGTGAATTCAGCGGCCGCCACCGGCCCGGCGGCCTGGGTCGTGACCTTCACTATGGCGTTGGTCCCTTCCAACGTACCGGAGAACGAGCCGGGGATGACGTTTTCGAAGATTGTGTCTTCGGCGGCGAATTCGTTTTTGGAGTTCGCCTCCGCGCCGACGAGGGCTATGCCTTTGAGCTTATCCGGGCCGTCTTCGAGCGTGAGTTCCCATTCACCGCGCACATTCGCCTGGGCTTCGCGTTCTTCTCGTTCGAGCTTTTCTCGCGCTTCCTGTTCTTCTATCTGTTTCTGGGTCTTGAGGCGCGTCGCCACCAGCGTCCCAGGCGCTTTGTCGGCGCCGAGTGAAAAGGTGCCGTTCCCCGACAGCGCGAGCGTGCCGACGCCCGATTCGACTTTCATTTCTCCATTGCTGACGAATTCTCCGGCGGGGACGGGGCCGGCCGCCGCCGTGGTGATCTTGACCGAGGCGTTGGCGCCTTCGAGCTTGCCTGAGAAAGTGCCTGGGATCCCATTTTCGAAATTAAAGGGTTTCGCGGCGAATTCCCCCTGGTTGTTGGCTTCGTTTGCGATGAGTGTCTTGCCGGTGAGCGTTTGCCCGGCGGATTTCAGGACGAGTTCCCATTCGCCGCGCACTTCCGGGGCGCTCGCGAAGGCGGTGGTGGGGAGGACAACGAGCAGGGTGCACGCGATCACGAGCGCCAGTGGCGCCGTGAGTCCTCGCCAATGCTTAACGCGAGACTCATCGAGCCCCGTTGAGTGGTGCGACATGGTCTTGCAGCCCTCCCGTATTTTGTGATCTCAAGCCTTGAGAATATGTTTCCGAGCAAACCATACAGGCGTGTGCATGTCAAGCGCTCAAGTGTCGATCTCGCTTTGCTGGACAGAAGAACGGGCGGCGATGCCACGGGCAGCCCTCTTGCACGAGACCGAGATTCGCGTTGTCGGTTTTACGCGGCGGACGAGCTGGATCGCTCGGGTCGGCGGCGCGCGGCGCTTCGTGAGAGGATCACGCCATGATCGTCGAGCGCTCTATGCATCCGCAGTTCCTGTCGAACACCTATCTCGTCGCCGACGGCGAAGGCGGACCCGGTTTCTTCGTCGATGCAGGCGGCCCGGTGGTGGCGCTCGTGGAGGCTGCCAAGCGTCTGAACATCGAGCCGACGCATGTGCTTCTCACCCATCATCACTTCGACCACGTGAGCGAGGTTGGGAGGTTGTGCAAGCACTGGCCGAAGCTCAAGGTTGTGATTCATCCGTTGGAGCGCGATGCGCTGACGGAGATGGGTGAGTCGCTTGGCAAGGGAGTCGACCTCGCCACGGTCGAGGCGGGGGAGATGTTGCGCTTCGGGGCGCTCGAGGTGAGGCCGTTGAAAACGCCCGGGCACACGGCCGGGATGCTGTCGTTTCTCGTCTCCGAGCTGGCCGGCGGCGCGGAGGCTCAGCGCCCCAGTGCGCGCCCGGGTGGGGGCCCCGGGCCCGGCGGGTTCCAAGGCGGCGATGCGGTGGTGTTTACGGGCGACACGCTCTTCAAGGGCTCGGTTGGGGGGGTTAGGGCTCCGGGGCACACGACCTACACCGACCTGCGCGACTCGATCATGGGCACGCTGATGGAGCTGCCGGGGGAGACGATCATCTATCCGGGCCACACCGACGCGACAAGCGTCGCGCGCGAGTGGGAGCAGAACTCGTTCATCCGTGTTTGGCGTGGGCTGGACCCGGAGGGCACCAAGCCGTGCGTGGCGCTCGGCGAGCCGGCGACGCTGATCCTGCTCGGCGAGGACTACGACGGCGGCAAGAAGGCATGGGTGCGCTGGCCGGACGGCAAGGACGACATCGTCCCCGGCTCCCGCGTGGAGGTGTCTCCATAACAGGCATGGCCCCCGCGCGCGTAGGGTCGGGTGTCTCCATAACAGGCATGCCCCCCGCGCGCGCGGGGGGCATCGTCACTTTGCGAGGTATCCGACCTCCCTTTTGCCTCACCCGACGGCCCTCGCCGCGGCGCTCGTAAACTCAAAGGGTGGCGCAGGAGAAGATCCCAACATCGAGGGTGCGTCGTACCGCCACCGTTGGGCGGCTTGCTGCTGGCGAGACCGTCAAGCGGCTCGGCACAAAGGCGGCAAACGTCGGACGCAGCGAGCAAAGTGCGCAGGCGGCAAGCGCCCGTCGCCAGCTGGAGACGGCCAAGCAGATCGTGGCGGCGCTGGGGACGATGAAGGGTGCGGCGATGAAGTTGGGTCAGGTGATGTCGTTCCTGGATGTCGGGCTCGTGCCTGAGGAGCACCGTGAGGAGTTCCAGCGCGAGCTTGCCAAGCTGCGCGACGCGGCGCCGACGGTGTCCTTCAAGCAGATGAAGCGCGTGATCGAGGACGATCTGGAAGAAAAGATCTCAGACATGTTCGCCGAGTTCGACGAAGAGCCGATCGCTGCGGCGTCGATCGGGCAGGTGTACCGAGCGAAGCTGCACGACGATGGCCGCGAGGTCGCTGTCAAGGTGCAGTATCCAGGGGTGGCGGCCGCGGTTCGCGCGGACATGCAGAACCTTGGGATGATCATGCGCCTGCTCAAGCGCATGACGCCGAGCCTCGACGTCAAGGGGGTCACGGAGGAGATCCGCGATCGCATCGGCGAGGAGCTCGACTACGAGCTCGAGGCGCAGAACCAGCGCTCGCTGGCGCGCATCTTCAACGGCCATCCCTTCATCGTGGTGCCCGAAGTCGTCAGCGAGCTTTCGCACGAGCACGTGCTGGTCACCGATTTTGTTCGTGGCGTGGGCTTCGAGCAGCTGAAGGGGTATCCGCAGGCCGAGCGCGACCGGATCGGGGAGATCGTGTTTCGCTTCTTTCTCGGCTGTTTGTACCGCCACCGCCAGTTCTCAGGCGACCCGCATCCGGGCAACTTCATGCTGCTCAACGATGGTCGCGTTGCCTTCCTGGACTTCGGCTTGTTCAAGCGCCTCGATCGCGAGCCGGTCGAGCTCGAGCTGGCCTGCCAGCGTGCCGTGGTCGAGGGCGATGCGCAGACGCTGCATACGCTGTTGGCCGAGTCGCGCTTCCTGCCTGAACCCGAGCGCGTAGATGCCGACCATCTGCTTGCCTTCATCGAGGACGCGATCTGGTGGTACACGACAGCCGACGAAGAGGTGCAGCTCTCGCCTGAGATCGCAACTGAGGTGCTAATCGAGAGCTCGGACCCGCGCTCGTCTCATTTTCGCGAGATGCGCCACCAGACGATCCAGCCCGAGCACCTGTTCGGCCGGCGCATGGAGATGCTGACGCTCGCGGTGCTCTCACAGCTGCGCGCGCGCAACAACTGGCACCGGATCGCGCGCGAGTGGATGTACGGCGACGCGCCCGTGACCGAGTTGGGGCGCGAGGAGGCTGAGTTCTATGAACGTACGGGCGTAGGGGCGGCGTAGAGGCTCATTTTTTGGGAAACAAGATCCGCCGGTACGTTCGAACAGGTCCGTTGAGGCCGGTTGCAACGGCGGGCCTCGTAATCCTGCAGCTCTGCCCTAGAGCACCTGTATCTGCATCAAGCTCGTGGTCCCCGGCCGCCCGCTCGGCAAGCCCGCGGTGATGCCGACGCGCTGGCCCTTCTCACACCAGCCGAGCTCGACCACGCGCCGGGCCGAGTCGGCGATCAGCTCCTCGGTCGTCTCGTGGCGGCGCATCGAGCTCGCCTGCACGCCCCACATCAAGCCGCAGCGGCGCACCGTCTCGCGCCCGGGGGAGAGTGCGTAGATCGGCACCGTTGGGCGGTGCGCTGAGACCAGCCGCGCTGAGCGGCCGGAGAGCGTCGGCACGATCAAAGCGTCGAGCTGCAGTTCGCGCGCGGCCAGGCACAGGCTGTGGGCGACCGTGTGCGCAGGGTCGCTTTCGGAGCGACGCACACGGCTGGTGTTCCAGTCCTCGTAAGGCGCGATCGCCTCGGCCTGGATCGCGACCGCGGCCATCATTTCCACCGCTCCCACCGGGTAGGCGCCGATCGCCGTCTCCTGCGAGAGCATCACTGCGTCGGTGCCGTCGAGGATCGCGTTGGCGACGTCGGCCACCTCGGCGCGCGTCGGGCGCGAGGAGGTGACCATCGAGTCGAGCATCTGCGTCGCGGTGATCGACGGACGCGCCAAGTAGCCCGCCTGCTTGAGCAATTGCTTCTGCACGGCCGGCACCTGCTCGATCGGCATCTCGATGCCGAGGTCGCCGCGCGCGACCATCACGCAGTCGGCGGCACGGATGATCGCCTCGGCGTGCTCGACCGCCTGGGGCTTCTCCATCTTTGCGATCAGTGGCAGGCGCGTGTGCTCGCGCACCGTTTCCACGTCGGAAGGGAAGCGCACGAACGACAAGGCGACCATGTCCACGCCGATCGATTCGCCGTGGCGCAGCAGCTCCAGGTCCTCCTCCGGCACCGACGGCAGCGTGTGCGCAGGGCCGGGGATGTTCAAGCCCTGTCTCGATGCCACCGCGCCGCCGACCTCGACCTCGGCGTCGACCTCGCCCTGCTCGACGCGCACCTCGCGCACGCGCAGACGCACCGAGCCGTCAGCCAGGTATAGGATCTCCCCCGGCGTCAGCGCGGCGGCAAGGCCGGGCCAGGTGATCGACATGTGGGCGGCGTCGCCGATCTGCTCCTCGCCACAGCTGAACGTGACCATGTCTCCGGGCTTCAGCTCGACGATGTCCTCGCGCAGCGGGCCGATGCGCAGCTTCGGTCCCGGCAGGTCCTGCAGGATCGCCACAGGGCGCCCCGCCCGCCCGGCCGCATCGCGTACGCGCCTGACCGTCTCCTCGTGCTCGGCCAGCGTGCCATGCGAGTAGTTCAGCCGCGCCACGTCCATCCCGGCGCGCACCATCGCGAGTAGCGTCTCGGGCTCGCGCGAGGCGGGGCCGATGGTGGCGACGATCTTCGTGCGGCGCATTGTCTCGCCACGGTAGCGGTCGCGGCGGGCGTGCGCGTCTGCGAACGAGATCCAACGCGCCCGCGCACCCCAGAGGAAGCCCGCTCCTTGGGTGGTGTTATGATGGTGCCACTATGGTGGTGCGCACTCAGGTGACACTCGACTCCGATGCGCATCGGCGCGCCAAGCGCCGGGCCGCCGAGCGCGGCATCTCATTCGCCGAGTACATCCGTCAGGTCGTCAACAACGATCTCGGCGAGCAGCCCAAGACCGACATCAGCGCGATCTTCGGGATCGGCGAATCGGGCCGATCGGACATATCCAGCAACGTCGACAAGTATCTCGGCGAATCGCTCTGGAAGGAACACCTGCGCAACACCGGCCAGGCCGATCGCGATCGTTGACGATATTCGTCGACACCTCGGCTTTTTACGCCACCCTGGATCGCAGTGATCGCCACCACGTTCGTGTCGGCGAAGTGATGACGAGTGGCGACAAGCTCCTCACAAGCGATCACGTGCTTATCGAGTGCTGGCGGCTGGCGCGAGACAACCTTGGACAGTCGGTGGCAGAGGGCTTTTGGGCAGGTATACGTGGAGGATTGGCGTACGTCGAGTCTGTGCTGCCCGGCGATCTCGACGTCGCTTGGCGGATCGGAGAGGTGTTCGCCGACCAGAACTTCTCGATCGTCGATCGCACCAGCTTCGCGGTGATGGAGCGCCTCGGCATCGATCGCGTTGCCACCTTCGACGACCATTTCTCGATCTACCGTTACGGGCCTCGCCGCGACCGTGCCTTCGACGTGCGTCGCTGATGCTCGGCGCTATGTGCGCTCGGCGGCCCGCACGCTCGCGGTCCGATGGCCGTTCTCCAGCGTCGAAGCTAGGCGATCGCTCACGCGCGGCTCAGGCTCTGACCCCTGCCGATCGGAGGTTCGTACCATCCAACGATGCTCAACCCCACCCGACCGGTGCCACGCGTTGGAGCGCGCGCTCACATCAAGCATTTTGGCGGAGGGATCGAGGCGGGCGTCGTTGTCGCCGTCGAGGATGAGGGTCGGCGCCTGCAGGTGCGCACCTTGACTAAAACCGCCTGCGACACGCCGCACGGCGCGGACGGGGGACAGGCGGCCGGCTCTGATGGCGAGCTATACGAGTTCGTGCTCAGCCCGGCCAGCGCGCGTTTCGTCTGGGCCGGCGACGCGCATGGGCCGCGGTTGGAGCTGCGTGGTGGCGCTGACTGACGCCGACCGCGATCCTCGGCGGCCTATGGCGCCTGCACGTCCGGAAACCACTCGGCGCAGTGCGCGCGCAGCGTGTCCCTTACCCACGCCCGCTCCTCGGGGTCGGCGACACGCAACCGCGCGAGCAGCTCCTTCTGGCGCTCGATCGGGGCGCCGGCGATACTCCAGCGCACGGCAAGGCGCTCGAATAGCAGCTCCACCGCGCGCTGCCACGCGTCCTCCTGAGTCGAGGCGGCCCGCGCGCTCACGCCTGCCAGCGTTTCTGCGTACTCGCGCCGGGCACCCGCGGTAAACGACCCGCGCAGCGTCAGCACGTTGCCCCGCGCATCGCTGTAGTCGCTTGTGGGCGCACTCAGCTTTTCGCGTTTGCGGGTCTTCCTGGCCATGGCTATACCTGTTCGGTGTGGGGTGGGATCGCGACCGTGCTAGCGCCAAAAGCGTTCGTGCGTTTGGGCACGGGCCGGCGCCGGCAGGGCCCACCGCGGCCGTCGCCCCGCCCGCGCGGCCAGGGCGTCACCGTGGTTGCGTCCTACATCGTCTCCGCGGCCTTTAGCAGCTGCGTGCGCACGTCGCCGCCGTGCGCTCCAGAGGACGTCACCGGCTTTGCGTGCCCAGGCCAAGCCGCCGCCGGCTCCATCTCGGCGAGCTTGCGGATCGAGGCCTTGGCCTGCCCGGTGTCGTAGTTGTAGATGCGGTCCGGCACGTGCGGGGGCCGGGAGCGCGCCCACAGGTCAACCGTGTAGAAGCAGTCGCTCACGAGCGCCAGCCGGTCAGACTCGCGCCACAGCCCGATCAGCCCCGGGGCGTGGCCGGGCAGCTCGATCACCTTGAAACCGGCGATCTCGTCGCCCTCGGAGACGGTGCCGGCGATGCGCACCGGTCCGGAGTCCCAAGCGTAGCGGTGTAGGGCGCGGTGGACCTGGCGCTGCCCAGCCGGCAGCCCGGTTAGCCCGGCGGGCCAGTAGCGAAAGCCGCCGCTACCTTCGGCGTCCTCGCGCTCGTCTGGGTGGCACAGCACGGGCACGCCCAGCGCGGGCGCGACGCCGCGGTGGTCGGTGTGCGCGTGTCCCAAAACCACCCGTTTGATCCCGCCGAGCTTGGCGCCGGAGGCGGCGACCGATTTGATCATCAGACGCGAGCCGGCGTCGTACATCGTTACGCCGCCCAGCTCCGCGTCCTCGATCAGATACACGTTGCAGCGCCCGAGGTGCCCCTGCACGACCCACACTCCCTCTGCCACGAGCCTCGCGTCCTGGGTGGCCGACATGCCCGTCACCTTCGTCTTCACGTTGAACGCACCCGTCATGCCCTGCTCCGCGCTCGATCCCTGCGGCGGCAACAGCCCGATCTGCCGCGCAGCCGTCATCCCGTCGGAGAAAGCGTCGTTGGCTTGCACCTTGCCGTCGCGGATCGTCAGCACGTCGCAGCCTTCGAGTTTCAGCGGGCTGCCGGTGGCGTGTACGCCATTCAACTTGCCTGGACCGGCGAACGTTCCTGTGATCTGCCACTGGACCGCGCAGCGCTCGCCCTCGGTGGTCGTTTCGACGACCTCCATCCTCATGTCCGGCATCGCCTCGATCAGGCCGCCGATGAACTCGCGCACGCCCTCTGGGGCGATCACGTCCACCTGGCCGCGCACGTACTCGCGCCCGCCATCGGCCCAAAGCGCCACGGCCGCCTCCACGTCGCGTGCGGCGATTGCGTCGAAATAGCGGCGCGCCACCGCCTCGGTGCCCTTGCCCTTGCTGCTTGCCTGCCCCCCGCCAGGGGGGTGGATGTTCGCCGCCGCCTCTTGCACCCTGGCGGCCGCCGTGCCCTTGTCATCTCCGTCGTCAGCCATCGGAATCTCCTTGTCCGCCGTGGGCTAGGAGTCTACGCCTAGTACTCTCCGCGGCGGTGAGTGAGCCGGCCCGTAAACGCGAGCTTGGAAGGGGCGAGCGCGTCCTGGCGGGCGTCTATCGCCTGCGCCTGCCCTTGCCCTGGCCCGGTGTGCCGCACGGCAACGCGTGGGCGGTTAAGGCGGGGGACGGTGTCGTGCTGTTCGACACGGGCTACTACACGCCGCCGGGACCGGGCGAGCCAGGCTCGATGGCGCAGCTCGAACGCGCGCTTGCGATGTGTGGGCTCGCGGTCGAGGACATTCTCCTGGTGGTCTGCACGCATGCCCACTCAGACCACTACGGCCAGGCCGGCGCGATCGTCGCGCGCACCGGCTGTGAATTGTGGATGCACCCCAAATACGAGCACATGTCGATCGGCGAGCAAGACCCCGAGGCCACACTGCAACGGCGTATCGAGGTGGCCCGTCAGTCTGGTGTCCCCGAGGAGCCTCTGCGGCGCTTTGCCGAGGAGCGCGAGCACCACGAGTCGGGCATCTCGGCGGTGATCGCCCCTGATCGTGAGCTCTTGCCAGGGGTGGTGGTCAATACCGACCTTGGCCCCTGGAGCGTGTACGAGACGCCTGGCCATGCGCCATCGCACGTGTGCCTGTTCCAGCCCGAGCGGCGCCTGTTGATCTCCGGCGATCACCTGCTCGGACGCATCTCGCTGTTCTTCGACTTCGGCTACTCGCCGGACCCGGTCGGCGAATTCGTGGCGTCGCTGGGCGTGGTCGAACGCCTCGGCGCGCGCCTTTGCCTGCCGGGCCATGGGCGCACGTTCACCGATGTGCGCGCCCACATCGACGGCAATCGCGAGCTGGTCGCCGAGCGGCTGGAGAAGGTACACGGCGCGATCGTGGCCGAGCCGCTCACGGCCTTTGAGATCGTGCCGCGCATCTTCAGCGACGAGCTGGCCACGCACGGCGGTCCATGGTTGCTCTCAGAGACGCTCGCGATGCTCACGCACCTGCAGGTGGTGGGCCAGGCTGAGTGCGTAGGAGACGACCCCAAGCGTTGGCGTGCGACAACGCACGCCACAGCGTAGACCGCAGGGCCGGAGCCAATCCATAGAGTCGTGGTGCGACAACGCACGCCACGGTATGGGCCTGCAGGGTCGCGGCCAATCCCCAAACCTTGACACGCTCGTGTTAGGCTTTGTCGATGCGGATCGATCAGCTGCTCGCCGGCAGTGAGCCAGTCTTCTCCTTCGAGTTCTTTCCCCCCAAGACCGAGCAGGGCGAGCGGAACCTGTACGCGGCGCTCGCCGAGCTGCAAACGCTTGAGCCCGCGTTCGTGTCTGTCACCTACGGGGCGGGCGGCTCCACGCGCGAGAAGACGATCGCGATCGTCAAGCGCATCAAGGAGCAGTACGGCCTGGAGGCGATGGCCCACTTCACCTGTGTTGCCGCGACGGAGCAAGAGCTGCGAACGACGCTCGATGAGATGCAGGCCGCCGGCATCGACAATGTGCTTGCGCTGCGCGGCGATCCCCCTGCCGGTGAGCAGGACTGGGTCAAGACCGAGGGAGGACTCGAGTACTCGTGCGAGCTGGTGCAGCTGATCAGAGACGACTATCCGTTTGCGATCGGCGCCGCCTGTTTTCCCGAGACGCACATCCATGCTGTGAGCCCCGAGGCCGACATCGAATACCTGGCCGAGAAGGTCGCCGCCGGCGTGGACTTCCTGATCACGCAGCTGTTCTTCGACAACGCGCTCTACTTCGACTTCGTGGCGCGTGCTCGCGCAGCGGGAATCGCCGTCCCGATCATCCCCGGGATCCTGCCGATCACCCAGATCGGACAGCTGGAGCGCATGACCAGCATGTGCGGCGCCTCGATCCCGGATGGCCTGCGCCAAGAGCTACACGCCCGTGAGGACTCGCCAGAGGCCGTGATCGACTTCGGCGTCGCCTACGCCACATTGCAGTGCGCCGAGCTGTTGGCCGCCGGCGCGCCTGGCATCCACTTCTACACGCTCAACCGCTCGCCGGCGACGCGCGCGATCCTTGGTGCTTTGAAGCTGGTGCGGCCGTGGGAGAAGTCGCAGAGCGCCACCGTGCCCGCACGCGGGGCTACCGCGGCGGCCCCGGTGCGCTGAGGTCGCGCAGGCTGGGCGGGCGACCGCTTTAGCGAGCGCCTCCGCTGCGTGCGGCGCTCGCTACACCGCTTCTATCTCCAGCGCCTCGGCCACGCGTGGCGAGCCGTCGACCGCTTCGTAGCGGACATCCACCGAGTCGTCCTGTTTGTAGGTGCCGACGCCCCAGGCGCCAAGGAACCAGCGGCGCTTGGAGATGTGGTCCTTGCGTAGCTCCCGGTCAAACATCAGGGTGCGTCCCTTGACTTGGAAGTCGTGGCCCTCGCGTTGGGGCACGCCGTTGATGAAGACCTCGTAGGGCTCGCGCACAGCGGTGGGCAGTTGCACGATCGACTTGGCCATGGCCTGAGATTATGGGGCCTACAAGGCTGGACTCTGGGGATGTTGTTGTGTTCGATTTGGACGATGCCCCGCGCGCGCGCGGGGCATCGCGGGTTTTGAACACGTCCGCCCGCGCCCGTCCGTACCCTGATCGGCGTGGTTCCAGTCAGATCGAGTACACGGTGCGCCGCTCCAAGCGCGCACGCAGAGTGCGGGTCAACGTTAGGGCCCACACCGACGTGGAGGTGGTCCTGCCGGCGCATGCCCCCGAGAAGGCCGCCGCCGCGGCCGTGCGCGAGCTGGCCCCGTGGATCGAGCGGCACTTGTCGGAGGGTCGCCGGGCGCTGGCGCAGGTAGCGCAGCGTGCGGGCACCGTCCCCTACCTGGGGACGCCGCTCGAGCTGACCCCGCAGCCCGGGCGCACGCGTGCCCACCGTAGCGGCGACAAGCTGTTCGTGCCTGTGGGCGACTACAGGCCGGCTGTCGAGCGCCTGTACCGCCGGCTGGCGCGCGAGGAGGTCACTAAGCGCCTGGACGGCGCCGTGGAGCAAATAGGCGCCTCCTACAGCGGCCTCTCGATCCGCGCGCAGAGCACGCGCTGGGCCTCGTGCTCTGCGAAGGGCGCGATGAGCTTCAATTGGCGTCTGCTGCTCGCCCCCGCGCCGGTGCTCGACTACGTCGTCTGGCATGAGGTCTGCCACCTGGAGATCCGCGACCACTCGCCGCGCTTCTGGGCGCTCGTGCAGAACCGCTACCCCAATTGGCGTGAGCAGCGCGACTGGCTGCGGCGCTATGGCGCGACGTTGGTGCTCTGAGCATCAACGGCTGCCTTGGCAGCTGACTGACCGACTCCAAATTACTCCAAGTATCTCCAAGAATTTGGAGTTCGGCGCTCCAGGAAGGGAGGCGAGCCGCGCGGCTTTAGCTGTCCTGCCTCGGGGGACAGCTAGCCGCGCTTGGCGATCGGCACGTAGTCCAGGTCGCGCTCGCCCGTGTAGATCTGGCGCGGACGCGCGATCTTTTGCTCTGAGTCCTCCACCATCTCCAGCCACTGGGCGATCCAGCCGCTGGTGCGCCCGATCGCGAACATCACCGGGAACATCGCCACCGGCAGGCCCAAGGCCTCATAGATCAGGCCCGAGTAGAAGTCCACGTTGGGATAGAGCTTGCGCGAGGTGAAGTACTCGTCGTCGAGCGCTCGCTTCTCGAGCTCGGTCGCGATGTCCAGTAGTGGGCTGGTGCCGCGCACCTCGAACACTGCGTCCAGGTGCTTCCTGATGATCCGCGCGCGCGGGTCGTAGTTCTTGTAGACGCGATGACCAAAGCCCATAAGTCGCTCGTTGCCGGCCTTCACGCTCTCCAGGAAGTCGGGAATGTTGCGTGGTGACTCGATCCTGCGCAGCATGCGCAGCGCCTGCTCGTTGGCGCCGCCGTGCAGTGGCCCGTACAGCGCCGCCACGCCGGCGGCCACGGCCGAGTAGGGATCCACCTGCGTGGAGCCGACTGAGCGCACCGCGCTGGTCGAGGCGTTCTGTTCGTGGTCGGCGTGCAGGATGAAGAGGACGTCGAGCGCGCGCTCCAGCCGCGGATCGGGCTGGTACTTCAGCTCGGTCATCTTGTACATCATCCCGAGGAAGTTGCCGGCGTAAGCAAGGTCGTTGTCGGGGTAGACGTACGGCTGCCCCATGTTGTGGCGGAACGCGAACGCGGCCAAGGTCGGCATCTTCGCGAGCAGTCTGGTTATCTGCATCGCACGCACTTGCTCGTCGTGGATCTGGCCGGCGTCCGGGTAGAAGGTCGACAGGGCGCCGACGGAGGCGACCAGCATCCCCATCGGGTTGGCGTCGTAGCGGAACCCCTGCATGAAGTCCTTGACGTTCTCGTGCACGAACGTGTGGATCGTGATCTCGTGGACCCAGTCGTCGAGCTGTCTCTGTGTCGGCAGCGCGCCGTTGATCAGCAGGTAGGCCACCTCCAGATAGGTGGAGTGCTCGCACAGCTGCTCGATCGGATAGCCCCTGTGCTGCAGGATTCCGGCCTCGCCGTCGATGTATGTGATCGCGCTGCGACACGACGCGGTGTTCATGTACGCCGGGTCGTAGGCCATTAGGCCGAAGTCGTCCTCGCCAGTCTTGATCTGGCGCAGGTCCATTGCGCGCACGGTGCCGTCGGTGACGGGCAGCTCGTAGGTCTTGCCGGTGCGGTTGTCGGTGACGCTCAGCGTCTGTGCCCCGGAAGGTGTGCCCTGCGTCGGAGCACCGTTAGTCGTCCCATGCTGAGTCTGTGTCTCGGCGCCCATCTTTCCTCCAGTCGACGATTGCTTACTACCCGATTATGCGACACATCGCACGACGACCAGTGCGCAAGCTGTGAAGTGGTCTGTTTAAGCGGTCAACGCTGGGTGAGCCGACTCCGCGCCACAACCGTCCGCACGCGCGCCGGGGGTGCGAATGGCGCGTCTCCGTGCGGGCCTCTGCGGGGCGAACGCGGCAAGCGCGTGCGCGGATGACGCGGACCGCGGGGGCGCAAAGGGTCTGGACGTGGACCAATGCCGCCGTCCTCGCCGGCTGCCTCGGGCGTCTGACGCACAGCCCAACGCACGATCAAGTAAAGCCCGACGATCGGGATCTTCAGAATGAACATCAGCCAGATGAAAGTCCAGGCATCCACCTCACTTTGATCCTATACCCGCCTGGCGGCGGGCACAAGCATTGGCCGAGGCTGACCCAAGTCCCGGCCTGTGTGTATAAGCGTCAGGTGCGTGTATGGCGGCGGGCACAAGCGTTGGGGAGGACTCACCCAAGCTTGCAGTGTCAGGGATGCGTGTATGGCGGCGGGCACAAGCGTTGGGGAGGACTCACCCCAGCTGGCAGTGTCAGGGATGCGTGTATGGCGGCGGGCACGGTCGCACCGGGGCGAGTGCTCTACCTGCGCAGCCTGCATTACGGCACGGGCTGATCCACTGAGCGGCTCTCTGCGAAGAACCCCCGACGATGACTCAGCCGCCCGGCCTTTATCGCCGATCCGGTCAACTTCGAGAATGTGAGGACCCATGGACAGTCACACGAATCTCCTCGATCACCCAGACACCGCGCTTGAGCACGCGCAGTCGGCGAGCGGTCTCAGCCGTTCCCAGTTCTTGCGCAACGGCGCCAAGGGTGGGATAGCGCTGGTCGCTGGTGGCGCGATGCTCGGTCAGGTGACCGGCATCTCCTTCGCCGCCTCCGGCGGTGTGAGCGACAACTCGACACTCCAGGCCGCTTATGGGGCCGAGAGCCTCGCGGTGTTCGTCTATTCGGCGATCATCAAGAGCTTCCACTCCTTCAAGCACCCCAAGCTCGAAGATCTCGACTACTTCAAGGCGGCGCTAAAGAACGAGGAAGACCACAAGGCCCTCCTCGCAAAAGCGCTCGGCTCGAAGACCCCCACCGGGCTGGAGCTGAAGATCCCTTCGAGCGCGCTCGCCAGCGGGCACGCGCTGCTGAAGACCGGGGTTGCACTCGAGACCGCTTTCGTGCAGACATATCTGGGCGCCGTGGAAACGCTCAGCTCGAATGAACTGAAGATCATCGCGGCGAAGGTGGCGACCAACGAGGCCAGCCATCTTAGCTTCATCCAGGACCAATTCAGCGGCAGCGCCGTGCTGCCGTCGCTGCCCGCGACCGGCACGGTCGCCGAAGCCGCCAAAGCGCTCTCTCCGACGTTCATCCCCAACCTGGTCCCGCGTCTGGAAGCCGCGGGCTTCCCCAACGCCTGACCACAGCTTGGGGTAGATCAGCTCCTCCGCCCAAGCGGGGGGAGCCGCGCACTCCTGCTCGCGGCTTCCCCCGTGCTTCTTCCACAACCTCTGGCAGTCGAGCAAGCTTCGCAGGCTTGCTTATGGGGCTATCTCAGCCGCGCAGCTTCAATGGGGCGCCGCTGAACTGGGTGAACTCGCGTAGCTCCTCCACGCGCGCAGCGATCTCCTCGCCTGTCAGCCGCTCGATGCGCTCGGTGCCGAACTCCTCGACGTTGAAGGAGGCAAGCGCGGTGCCGTGCGCCATTGCGCGACGCAGCAGCTCGTCTGAGAGCTCCTCGTCAGGGTGGGCGGCGATGTAGCCGACGAAGCCGCCGGCGAAGGTGTCGCCGGCGCCGGTCGGGTCGATCACGCTCTCCAGTGGATAGGCGGGCAGCGCGAAGAAGCTCTCATTGGTGATGAGCGCCGCGCCATACTCGCCCTGCTTGGCGACGATCACGCTCGGTCCGCGGCGCGCGGAGGTGGCGCCCTCGGGCGCTGCGCTGTCGTCAGTCCTCGCGTCGGTTTCCGGCCCGTTCGATGCGCCCTCCCCCCAAGTCAGTATCTCCCGCGCGGCCGAGACAAGATTCGGCTTGCCCGTCAGCTGACGCAGCTCGGCGTCGTTGAGGATCAAGCAGTCGACGCTCTCGATCGCCTTCACCAACTGGTCCTTGGCGATGTCGATCCACAGGTTCATCGAGTCGAGCGCCACGAAACGCGCGTCGGGCAGTTGATCGCGCACCTCGATCTGCAGGTCGGGCACGATGTTCGCCAGGAACAGCACATCGCTCGCGCGAGAGCGCTCGGACAGCTTGGGCTGAAAGCCCTCGAACACGCCGAGCTGGGTGTCGAGTGTCTCGCGGGAGTTGAGGTCCCAGCCGTACTCGCCGCGCCAGAAGAACGTCTTGCCGCCGGTGACGCGCTCGATGTCCGAGACGTCAACGCCGCGGCGACGCATCACCTCCAACTCCGGCTCGCCGAAATCGTCGCCCACCGGGCCTACCACGAGTACCTCCTCGAAGAACGAGGCGGCCAGGGCGAAGTGCACGGCGGCGCCGCCGAGCATGCGCTCACGCTCGCCGAAAGGGGTCTTTACAGCGTCATATGCGATCGATCCGACAACGGTTATTGGCATGGCCAGACCCTATCGGGGGATGCGCTGGGATGTGTCCTGGCATATAGGGCGGGATCGTCGAGGCTCTGGGCTGCGATCTTCAGGGCCTGGATGTCTCGCAAAATGGCGATGCCCCCCGCGCGCGCAGGGGGCATCGCCATTTCGGTGATGTAGCCTCAGCCCCGATGCGCGCCATCCAGATCAGCGAATTCGGTGGGCCGGAGGTGATGAAGCTCGTGGAGCTGCCGACCCCCGAGCCGGGCCCTCAGGAGGTCCTGATCTGCGTCACCCGGGCGGGCGTCAACTTCGCCGACACGCACACTCGCACCAACTCCTACGTGCGCAAGGCCAGCCTGCCTCTCGTTCCGGGGGAGAGGTCGCCGGTACGATCGTCTCGGCGCCGCCGACCAGTGGCCTGAGCGAGGGACAGCGCGTGGTTGCGCTCACCGGGACCGGGGGCTATGCCGAGTATGCGCTTGCTCCAGCTGAGCACAGCTTTGCAATCCCCGACGCGGTCGACGATGCGACTGCACTGGCAGTTCTCATTCAAGGGCTGACGGCCTGGCATCTATACCGCACCGCCGGGTGTGTGGCAGGCGGCGAGAGCGTGGTGGTGCACTCCGCGGCCGGGGGCGTCGGCTCGCTTGCCGTTCAGCTCGGAAGGCCCCTCGGCGCGGGGCGTGTGATCGCGGTGGCCTCGGACGAGCGCAAGCGCGGACTTGCACTCGAGCTTGGTGCCGACGTGGCGATCGATTCCGAGACCGACGGCCTCACCGAGCGTTTGATCGAGGCGAACGAGGGGCGCGAGGTGGACGTTGTATTCGACATGGCCGGTGGCGAGGCTTTTGAGCGCTCATATCGAGCGCTGGCCCACTTCGGGCGGCTCGTCGTCTGCGGGATCGCCTCCCAGGAACCGAACGAGGTGCGCAGTGGCTCGCTTCTGCGCCATTCGCGCTCGGTCGTCGGCTTCTACCTGTTTCACTGCCTCGAGCGCCCGGCGATGATCGCCGAGGCGCTCTTCGACCTCTTCGCGCGCGTCGGTCGCGGTGAGCTGCGCGTAGTGGTGGGAGCCACCTATTCCTTGCAGGACGCGGCGCAATCGCACATCGATTTGCGCGAGCGACGTACAACCGGCAAGCTGCTGCTCGACCCCTCCATGTGAGGCGCCTGGAGGACGCACGAGCGAGTGCTGCGTCCTGGGGTCGACGAACGGGTTCGTGCGGTCTCGCAAACCCGGTGCAGGGCACCCTTGCGCGGCTGAAGAGCCCGAGCACGTAAGCTGCTGTCGCGCATGACCAAGACCTTTGCCGAGCTCGGCCTCTCCGAGCAGACCCTGCAAGCGCTGCGCGATGTCGGCTACGAGTCGCCCTCACCGATCCAGGAGCAGGCGATCCCGCCGCTGCTTGAAGGCCGCGACGTGATCGGCCAAGCGCAGACAGGCACCGGCAAGACCGCTGCCTTTGGCCTGCCGATCGTTCAGTACATCGATCCTGAGGTGCACGAGGTGCAGGCGCTGGTGCTGACGCCGACGCGCGAGCTGTGCATCCAGGTGACCCAGGCGCTGCGCACCTATGGCGCACACAGTGGGCTGGACGTGGTGGCGGTGTTCGGCGGCGCGCCGATCCGCACCCAGCAGGCGCAATTGCGCGCAGGTGGACACATCGTCGTCGGGACTGTCGGGCGCGTGCTCGATCTGATCTCGCGCAACTCGATCGTGTTGCACGATTGTCGCTTCGTGGTGCTCGACGAGGCGGATGAGATGCTCGACCTGGGTTTCTTGGAGGATGTCGAGAAGATCCTCTCTGACTCCGTCCGGGCGCCAGACAGCGCTGTTCAGCGCGACGATGCCCCCGCCGATCCGCAAGCTCGCGGACAAGTACATGTACGACCCGGAGGTGATCCAGGTCAAGGCCACCACACTCACCATCGACACGGTGGCCCAGTTCCAGCTCCCGGTGGAGACGCGCGACAAGGCCGCCAAGCTGGTGGAGGTGCTGCGCGCCGAGCGTCCCGAGCAGGCGATCGTGTTCGTGCGCACCAAGATTCGCTGCGATCAGCTTTTTCGCACGCTGCGCGACGGGGGCATGAACGCCCGCGCGTTGCACGGGGACATGTCCCAAGGCTCGCGCGATGGGGTGATGCTCGCCTTCAAGGGTGGGCGCGTGCCGATCCTCGTGGCCACCGACGTGGCCGCGCGCGGCCTGGACATCTCGACCGTCACGCACGTCGTCAACTACGACGTGCCGACTTCGCCGGACACCTATGTGCACCGCATCGGCCGCACCGGCCGTGTGGGGCGCTCTGGACGGGCGATCACGTTTGTCGAGTCGCGTCAGACACGGGAGCTTGAGGCGATCGAGCGCCACATCGGCACTAAGATCGCGGCTTGGTCCAAGGACGCCGAGGTTGCCCCGACGCCCGTGAAGGAGCGCCCGCGCCGGCACTCAAAGCCCCATATCTCTCGCGACGCGACCGAGCCCTCGGCCAAGTTGGTGATCGGCGGCGGGCGTGCCGCCGGCCTACGCGTGGCGGACATCGTCGGCGCGGTCACCTCGGCGACCGGCTTGGATGGCGAGGCTGTGCGCGACGTGAGCGTGCTGGAGCGCTTCTCGTTCCTGTCGGTCCCCTCGGCTGAGGCCGACCGTGTGATTGAGGCGCTCGACGGTCGCGAGCTACGCGGGAAGCCGTTGCGCCTGGAGCGCGTCAAGACCTAGCGGCATCGCGACCGTGGGTCTCTAGCCAGTCCTCGCCGTTTTTGTCTGATCATCATCTCTGGGATGTGCCGCCAGCTTTTGCTCCAGAGCGGCAACGATCTTGCCCATGCCAAGTTTCGGGCATGCTTGCACCCCCGTCGAGCAGCTAAGGCATGTGAATCATCAAGTCCCATAGTATAATGTAATGGCCATGGCAAAGCGACTTGTGATCTCTAGCGGAGGCCAGGTGTCTGTCCCCGCGGCGGTGCGCAAGCGATGGCGTACCCGAACCGTCCTTGCCGAAGATCTAGGCGACCACGTTGTGCTGCGTCCCGTTCCAGATGATCCAGTGGCGGCGGCTGTAGGAGTATTCGCTACGCAGATCGGTGTGCTCGGGTCAGAGGAGGCCAAGCGCTTGGATCGCGAAGAGGAGCTGGATGTCCAAGAGCGTGCCCGCTAGTGACGTTGCTGGGTCGTCCTCGGGGGGCACTCTGATCGACGCCTCGGCGCTGATCGCTCTACTTGGGGATGAGCCTGCGGCCGGTGAGGTACAGGAGATGCTCAACGGTGGCGCGATGATGACCGCCCTCAACCTCGCTGAGGCGGTAGACCGACTGAAGCGGCGCTATGACCTCGAGGTCGAGCGAACTCGACCGGTGATTGAGGGTCTTCTGGCGAAGAACTTGAGGCTGCTCCCGCTCGAACCCCTACAAGCTTGGCGTGCAGGCGAAATTCGCGCCACTCACTACCACCGCTCCCGCTGTCCGATCTCGCTCGCCGACGCTGTGCTCGTGGCGAGCGCTCCAGCGGGCGGGCACATCGCAAGCTCCGACGGACCCTTGCTGAGGGTCGCCGCAAGCGAAGGCGTCGCTACTACCACCCTGCCCGACTCGAAAGGGTACCGAGCAAGCGTTCGATAGGTGCCGCTATCGTGCCTCTTCGACCGTCACCGCAACCAAGGGAAGGGCCCAGCATGTCCACAGCCACGATGCATAGCGCTGTTGACTTGGGCCTATAACCAGGTTTCTGGTTGCATCTAGAGGATGCCGTCAAGCAGGTGAGCCGCCCCGAGCGACGGTAACGTGGTCGCAAGCATGAGTTCCGAGCCTGTTCAAATCGACCTTCGACGCTTGCGCGCTCGACGGGAGGAGATCCTGGGGTCGGCCGCTGAGCACGGTGCACGCAACGTGCGTGTGTTCGGCTCGGTCGTGCGCGGTGAGTCGGATACGTCGAGCGACGTGGACCTCCTGGTTGAGATGGAACCGGGGCGTAGCCTGATCGACCTCGTAGGGCTGTGGCAGGACTTGGAGGACATGCTCGGCACCCAGGTTGATGTGCTCAGCGATGGGGGTGTGAGCCCGCATCTACGTGAGCGCATCTACGCCGAGGCCGTTTCGCTGTGAAGGACGAGCGTGCCTATCTGCTGCACGCCATCGAAGCAATCGACGCGATCTTCAGCTACACCGTCGATGGCAGCGAAGCGTTCTTCTCGGACGGCAAGACGCAGGATGCCGTCATCCGCAACATCGAGATCATCGGGCAGGCGGTCAAGGGGATCTCGGACAGCACACGCGCTTTGGAGCCAGCGGTGCCGTGGCGGCAGATCGCTGGTATGCGCGACAAGCTCATTCATGAATACTTCGGCGTGGATCTCGCGCTCGTCTGGGATGTCGTTGAGCGCGAACTGCCTACGTTGCGTCCACAACTGGAGAAGCTGAGTCAGCGGTTGGCGGGTGGCATAAGCCCAGATGATCGACTGGCTTCCTGAGTCTTTTGCCCAGGTAGCAGCCCATCGTGTGAGCACATAGCTATCGTGCCTCGTTCCAGCCGCCGACTAGTAGAGGAGCCACCTGGATGTCCACAGCCACGATGCAGACCACGGAGGGCACGATTGTCTTCGAGCTGTTTGACGAGGACGCCCCCAAGACGGTCGACAACTTCCGCAAACTCGCCTCTGAGGGCTTCTACGACGGGCTCAATTTCCATCGCATCATCAGCGACTTCATGATCCAGGGCGGCTGTCCGCAGGGCACCGGCACCGGCGGTCCCGGCTACACGTTCGAGGATGAGATCAACTCGCACAAGATCGTGCGCGGCGCGCTGGCGATGGCCAACGCCGGACCTAACACCAACGGCTCGCAGTTCTTCATCGTCACCGCCAAGTCGTGCCCGTGGCTGGACGGCAAGCACACCGTGTTCGGCGAGGTGCAGAGTGGCATGGATGTCGTTGACAAGCTCGAGGGTGTGCCCACTGATGGTGGGGACAAACCGGTCGAGCCGGTGGGGATCGCCACGGTCAAACTGTCCGAGGCCGCTTAGCCTTCAAACAATCCTCCGAGGAGGACCATGCCGCATGCGGCATGGTCCTGGACGGTGCATGCACCGTCCGGCCCACCCGTGCATGCACGGGTGGGAAGCAGGGCCGCATGCGGCCCTGCTCGGGGCGCGCATGCGCGCCCCGCCGATCGGCGCATGCGCCGATCGGGCTCATATACAAGACATGCGCCGACTGGTACAGCAAATATCTCTGGCCAAACGGCCAATCGGGTGTAGCCTTGTTCGCTAAGAGGGTGGCGCAGTCGGCTGTCAGGTCGGCGAGCCGGGCCCCTCGCTTTTGAATCAGAGCGAAACGAGGCAGGGAGACAGCGATATGGCGACCGTCGAGCAGCAAACACCGCACGCACACAACGGATCGAACGGAGCGCCCACCTCCGGGGTGGAGATCCCCGTCGAGAACCCGGCCACGGGCCAGATCGCCGGCAGCGTGCCCGATCTCGATGCGGCTGCGGTCGCCGAGCTGGCCAAGCGCGCCCGTGCCGCCCAACCGCAATGGGAGGCGTTCGGCTTCGAGGGCCGCGCGCGTGTCTTGCTGCGCGCCCAAAAGTGGCTGATGGAGAACGCAGAGCGCGTGATCGGGACGATCGTCTCTGAGACCGGCAAGACCTACGAGGACGCCGAGTTCGCCGAGATCGCCTATGCCGGCAACGCTTTTGGATTCTGGGCCAAGAATGCCCCTGAGTACCTGGCCGACGAGCGCATCAAATCGGCGTCGGTGATGCTCAAGGGCAAGAAGCTGATCCTGCGCTACCGCCCGCTCGGCCTGATCGGCGTTATCGGCCCTTGGAACTACCCGCTCACGAACTCCTTCGGCGACTGCATCCCGGCGCTCGCGGCCGGCAACAGCGTGATCCTCAAGCCTTCCGAGGTCACACCGCTCACATCGCTGCTGTTGGCGGAGGGCCTGCACGAGTGTGGCTTGCCTGACGGCGTCTTCCAGGTCGCGACGGGTCGCGGCCCCACGGGAGCGGCCCTGATCGAGCAGGTCGACATGATCATGTTCACCGGCTCCACCCGCACGGGTCGCAAGGTCGCGGCCGCAGCCGCGGAGCGGCTGATCCCCTGCTCGCTGGAGCTGGGCGGCAAGGACCCGATGATCGTGCTCTCCGACGCTGACTTGGAGCGCGCGGCGAACATCGCTGTGTACTACTCGATGCAGAACGCCGGCCAGACGTGCATCTCGATCGAGCGCGTCTATGTCGAGGCGCCGGTCTACGACGAGTTCGTCGGCAAGGTAACGGAGAAGATGCGCAAGCTGCGCGTCGGTGCGCCAAACGGCCCGGGCTCCGTCGACGTCGGTGCGATCACCTTCCCGCCGCAGCTCGACACGATCAAAGAGCATGTGGACGACGCGGTCGATAAGGGCGCGCGCGTGCTCGTCGGTGGCAAGAAGGTCGAGAACGTCAGTGGCCGCTTCTACGAGCCGACGTTGCTCGTGGATGTGGACCACACGATGAAGGTGATGACCGAGGAGACCTTCGGGCCGACGCTGCCGATCATGAAGGTCGCCGACGCCGACGAGGCTGTGCGCCTGGCCAACGAGTCGCCCTACGGGCTCGGCGCCTCGGTGTTCTCACACGACGTCGACCGCGGCGAGGCCGTCGCACGCCGCCTGGAGTCGGGCGCGGCAAACGTCAACGACGCGATGGTCAATTACACGGCTTTGGAGCTGCCGATGGGCGGCGCCAAGGCCTCGGGCCTCGGCTCACGCCACGGCGCCGGGGGCATCCGCAAGTACTGCTCGCAACAGGCGATCGTGATCACGCCGAAGCTCGCGCTCAAGCGCGAGGTGCACATGTTCCCCTACAAGCGTCGCACCACTCGCATGATCTCGCGCCTGTTCAAGCTGCTGTACGGGCGCGGCAAACGCGACTGAGACGAACGTGGGCGCTTCGCGCTGCGGCGTCCTCGCTCGCTTGTGTCCTGGCCGATTGGCGGTCCCATCGACCGTCAATCGGTACACGGCGCTCGCTGCGTCCTTGCATCGCTCGGCCCACGTCCGTCTCAGAGGCTTTGTGAATTGAGATTGACCCCGAGCAGCGCTTCAAGCTCGGGGATCGTGGTCTCCGCGCTCGTGTGGTGCACCGTCGCCATGCCGAGCTCCTCGGCGGGCGTGAGGTTGAAGGGCAGGTCGTCGACGAACACGCACAGCTCGGCGGCCACCCCGGCGCGCTCGGCGCCGAGTTCGTACATGCGCTTGGCGGGCTTGCGGGTCTTCTCCTCGCCTGAAATCACGAGCCCGTCGAAGATCTCGGCCAGCACATCGTGCGGGTAGCGGTGCACGCCCCAAGAGTTGGAGACGAGCGCCGTGCGAATGCCCGCGTTGTGGGCGGCTCTGACTGCCTCGACCATCGCCACATCCGGCTGCACCCCGGCGAACAACCCGTCGATCAGCCCATCTGAGGGTACGCCAAGCAGCTCGGCGAAGCGCTGCTCGAAGGCGACCTCGTCCATCGTCCCCTTCTCCAGCGAGATCAGCATCTCGCGGAACTCCGGATCGGCGCTGAAACGCTTGCCGAGCTCGGCCGGATCAATTTCCTCGCGCACGCAGTACTCGTGGAAGGAGGTGAACAGGTTCGTGGTGAGCACCCCGCCCCAGTCGACCAGCAGGCCGGTGCGACCGTTGGCGGCGGTCTGCGAGGTGTCTGTCGCTGTTGCGCGCGCGGGCGGCGCCGTGTGCGCGTCGAGCGGCGCGGCGTGTGCGTTGGTGTGCGCCGTGTGCGCGTCGGTGGGCGCGGCGTGTGCGTTGGTGGGCGATGCCCCCCGCGCGCGCGGGGGCATCGCGCTTTTGGAGGAGTCAGTCACCGAGCGCCACCGCCTCTGCCTGGCGGGCCAGCTCGAGCACGCCCTCCCCGAACTGCTTCAGGTACGGGTCGTCGGTGGTGCCGGCGACCGCGCGCTTGTAGTTGCCCTCCATGAACACGATTGACTTCCAGATCGCGAGCGTCGTGTACCAACGCAAGTCACGCATGGAGCGTCCCGAGGCCTCTTCGTAGCGGGCGATCAAGTCCGCCCGGGTAGAGAAGCCCTCGGCGCGGGTGACCTTCCCGAGATGCTCACGCAAGCCGCCTTCGGGGTCGTATGCCTCCGTCCAGAACATGCACAGGTACCCAAGGTCGGCGAGCGGGTCGCCGATCGTGGCCATCTCCCAATCGAAGACGGCAACTAGCTTGGCGGGAGCTTGCGCCGCGAACATCGTGTTGCCGAGCCGATAGTCGCCGTGCACGATCGTCGCTGGACCAGACTCGGGCTTGTGCTCGGCAAGCCAGGTGCCGACGCGCTCAACGGCTGGAATCTCGCGCGTCTTGTTCAGATCCCAAAGTCCACCGAAGCGCCGCAACTGGCGATCGAGATAGCCGCTGGGCTTGCCAAAGCCCTCCAGGCCGGCCGCGCGCCAGTCCACGGCGTGGATCTCGACAAGCGCGTCGATCAGCTGCTCGCCGATCCGTTTGCGCTGCTCGGGCGCGTCGAGCGCGGCGGGCGTCTCCCACACGATCACCTCGCCCAGAACGCGCTCCATGATGTAGAAGGGGCAGCCGATCAGCGTCTCGTCCTCGCACACCGCCAGTACGCGCGGCACACGCGCAGGTGTCGGCTCCAATGCCTGCAGCAGGCGTGCCTCGCGCAGCACGTCGTGGGCGCTCGGCGGCAGCGGCGGGCGCGGGGGACGGCGCAACACGATCTCGGGTCCGCTGTCGCGTTCGATCAGATAGGTCACGTTGGAGTGCCCGTCGCCGATCGGCTGCGCCCTGATCTCGCCGCAGCCGAGGTCGTGCTCCTCCAGGAAGGCACGCAGGGGCTCCAGCACGAGCAGCGGTGGGCGCCCGCCAGGCGCGACGTCCGCATGGCGCTCGACAATGTCGTCCGGTGCGACTGCTGCACTCATCGGCTCGCACGCTACACCGAAAGCGGGGCAGCCTGCGCTGTCGGCCAAGTCGCGCTCGCGGTTTCGGCGGACGAACGCCACGCAGACCCCAACGGTCGAAAAAGAGAGCGTGCCTGACCGCAACATTGCTCCGGCCAACGTGTCTTAAGCCCCCAATGTCCAACATTCACAGACTCATCACCCAAAGAATCCAGACGCATACGTTGATCCTGCTGGCTTGCGCCGCAACCGTCATTGGCGCCCTGGGGCCGGCCACGGCGAGCGCATCCCATACGCAGACGATGTACTTCGAGGCCCCGCGCGACCTGGTTGAAGTGACTCCAGCCGCCCGCACCAAGGCGCTTGCCCAGCTGCAGTCGCTTGGTGTCAAAGCGCTGCGCGTAGAGCTGTATTGGGCCAATGTCGCTCCGGAAGCGCGCAGCACGAAAAAGCCGTCCTTCGAAGCGACCAACCCCGCCAGCTACAACTGGGGTGCCTACGACGGGCTACTGCTCGAAGCCGCACGCCTGAAATGGCAGGTGCTCTTGACTGTGACCTCGCCCGTGCCGGAGTGGGCGACCGCCAGTCGCAAAGACAAGAGCGGTCTGACAAGCCCCAACGACGCCGACTTCAAGGAATTCATGACGGCGGTGGGTAAGCACTACGCCGGCTTGGTCTCGCTCTATGCGATCTGGAACGAGCCCAACCATCCCGCCTTTCTCCTGCCCCAGTTCAACTCGAAAGGCCAGCCCGTATCACCGCGTATCTACCGCGGACTGTTCCAGGCTGGCTACGAAGGGTTGCGGGCCGCTGGGATCGCCAAGCCGAAGGTGCTGATGGGAGAAACCGCACCGGTCGGCGCTGACAGCTTGAGTCGCAGCGAAATCAAGGCAAAAGGCTTGGAACACGATGTCGCGCCGCTCGCGTTCCTGCGCGGAGCGTTGTGCCTGAACTCGAGATACCAGAAGGCAGGCACATGCGAAATGCTGCCCGCCTACGGCTATGCCCACCACGCCTACACGACCGGCGCCGGGCCGTTCTACAAGCCAGCTGGGGCGGACAACGTGATGATCGGGGTGCTCTCGCGGCTGTCGAGCGCGCTCACGAAGGCCGAAAAGGCGCACGCGATCCCTGCACACACCCCGATCTACCTAACCGAGTTCGGCATCCAGAGCCACCCCAACAGGGAACTTGGCGTATCTTTGCCAAAGCAGGCCGAATACGACGCGATCTCCGAGAAAATCGCCTGGGAAAACCCGCGCGTCGCGGCCTTCTCGCAGTACCTGCTGCGTGACGATCCGCTCGGAGGGCCAGCCGGCTCGAGCGTGCACGGCGGCTATGTCGGCTTCCAGACGGGCCTTGAGACCGTCAATGGGACGCGCAAGCCGCTGTACTTCGGCTTCCCGGTGCCGCTGGTCGTGGCAAAGCACGGACACGGCTTTTCTCTATGGGGACTCGTGCGTCCGACGAGCGGGCCCACCACGCTGAAGGTGCTCGTGCAGCCGAAGGGCTCGAAAAGCTACCGAACGCTGAGCACAGTGCACACAAACTCGCTCGGCTACTGGTCGCTGAGCTCCTCGGTGCAAGGCACGCACTGGCGCGTGAGCTGGCGCAGCTCGGCAGGCGTGGCGTATAACGGCCCCGCAATAGGGGCTTATTAGGACCCAGTGGCTTAGAACGTGTTTCAAAAAGATCGGCACGTCCCAGGCGTCCCTGGACGCGGCGCTGGATCGCTACGTGAGGTCTTGCGCGTACCACCAGTACGCGCTGCGACGTCCTGCGAGGACCAGCTTGGTCCATGAACACCTGGGACGCACCGCCTATTTTGAAACACGTTCCTACTACGACCCTTGGCCCTCCGGCATCGCCCTAGGATGAAAGGCGATGCCGGAGTTGCCCGAGGTCGAGATAACCGCGCGCCGGCTGGATGAGGCGCTGCGCGGCGCGGAGATCATCTCTGCGCTCGCGCCCGGGGTGAAGGTAATGCGCACATTCGATCCGCCGCTGTCGGCGCTTGAGGGTCAGCGCATCGAGCGCGTGAGTCGGCGCGGTAAGCACTTCGTCATCGAGGCCTCGGGCGATCTAGTGCTGCTGATCCACCTGATGTCGGCGGGACGCTTGCAGTTGTACGACCGTCGTGCCGGGCCGCGCGACAGAACCTCGCGCCTGCTCGTGCGCGTGCTCTTGGAGAAGAGGGAGGGTGCCCCCGACGAGAAGGCGGCTGCCGGCGCTGGGCGAGAGGACGAGCTGCGCTTGCGCGAGTTCGGCTCCAAGCAGGCCGCCTGGGTCAAGCTCTTGCGTCATGAGGAGCTTGAGCAGGACGAGTCGCTCGCCACGCTGGGCCCGGAGGCGTGGCCGGTGCCGCCGCCGCTTGCTGAGCTGCTTGACGGGACTCGTCCACTGCACACGGTATTGCGTGATCAGCACGTTATCGCCGGTATCGGCCGCTCGTGGGTGGATGAGATCTTGTGGGAGGCACAGCTCTCACCTTTCAAGCGGGCCGGCGACTTGAGCGGGCAGCAAACCGCTGCGCTCGAGCAGGCGATTGTGGGCACGCTCGGCATGGCGATCGACTCCTACGAGGAGAAAGTCAAGCTGCCGATCCCGGACAAGTTGCCGATGCCGCTACAGGTACACCGCCATGAGGGTGAGCCCTGCCCGCGCTGTGCGAGGACGCTCGAGGCCGTGCACTTCGAGGACTACACGATCGCCTACTGCCCCAACTGTCAGACGGATGGACGTACGTTGAAGGACCGACGTCTCTCACGTCTGCTCAAGTAGCAACCACAAGCTGTCCGGGGCTTCGCCCGGGCGAGTCGAAGAACGGGACAGGCATGGCCGGGCGAAATCAGACAGGCTCTGGGGCGGAACGCACTCTGCGCCGCTCGCCGATGCTTGCTAGCAGCACGCTGCCCTCGAACAACAGGTACAGAGGCACGGTCTCGAGCAGCAGCGTTAGCGCGTCTCCAGGTATGAAAGCGGCTACCACCGCGCAGGCGAGGATGGCGTAGCGGCGGTTGTGACGTAGTTGCATCGGCGTCACGATGCCGGCACGTGTGGCTGCAAGCACACCCACAGGGACCTGGAAGATGAGGCCCATTGCAAGCAATACGACCGCCGCGAAGTGGTAGTACTGGCTGGCCTGCACGAGCACGTTGAACTGCCCGCTGTTGAAGTTCTGGAAGAAACGCACCGCCGCCGGAAGCACGACGAAGTAGCCGAAGATGACACCGACCGCGAACAGCACTGGGATCGCGAACATCAGCGGCGCGGTGATCTTGCGCTGCTCTGGGCTGAAGGCAGGCAGTAGGAAGCCGTAGAGCTCGTACAAGATGACCGGCAAAGCCAAGATCAGTGCGAACATCAGGGCCACACCGATCGTCGTGTTGAAGGGCTCGCCGATTCCGAGCGTCACGGGCTTGTTGCCGCTTGGCGCCGTTGAGAGCTTCGCGATGTCCTTGCGCAGGTGCGGACCCACGCTCTGAATCGACGAGCGCGTGGCGGCGCTTGTGCCACTGCCCGGTCGCTCGAGCGCCGCGACCACGATCGCAAGCTGGTTAGCGACGTCGCGGGCGTTCTGCTGAACGGTGTAGGTAGCGCCGAGCGGCCCCTCGCCGGCACTCACTTGCTTTTGGGTCTGATGAGCCAGCGGCGCGTTGATGATGCTCAGCAGCGCATGGTTTTGCCACATGCAGAACCCGAATGCCAGCGCAATCGCGGCGATCGAGACGATCAGCCGCGTGCGCAGCTCGCTCAGGTGGTCGACCAGGCTAAGCCGCTCCTCATACCCGACGCTACCGATGGCAACGGCCATGTCAATCCCTCAGCTCGATCTGGGATCGAGGAGAGCTCAGGCTGCGCGATTGTTGGGGACGCTCGCCACGGGCACGACGGGCTGCACGGGCACGACGGGCACGGGCTGCGCTGCCGCCGGCTGTGGGCTTGTCGGCGGTACAAGGTTGGGCTGTGGGTCAACCGTTTGTACGGGTTGGGTGTTCACAGGCTGTGCTTGTGGTTGGGGTTGCTCATTGGCGGTGAAGGGCAGATGAGTGGTCTCGCCGCCGATTGCGTCCTTGAAGCCGCGCAGGCCAGTACCCAGCGAATGACCCATCTCCGGTAGCCGCTTAGCTCCGAACACGAGCAGTAGAACGATGAGAAGAAATGCGATGTGGATTGGATTGTCGAGACCCATCATGTTGTCGGCTCCTGTGGTTGTTGGCCGTCGGTCAGGGTGTCTTCGCGTTTCGGCCTTGCCTGGATCACTTGCCGCGGCTGTAAGACTGGTCTTTCCGTCCGCCGATCTCTTTTCGCTGATCCGGTTGCTGCTCAGCTGCGAATCACGCATACCGATTGAGGTCGATACCGCATTGGGTAGACACAGCAGATTGACACAGATAAATGCCCAAACCACTGAAAGCCAAATCGCGCATCGACCTGTCGGCCACGAAGCTGAGCAAGCTGGCTGACGAGGAGCTGATGGAGCTTGTCGCCGCAACGAGGCCGACGCCTTCGAGGTTGTGATTGAGCGTCACGTCGACGCCGCCTTCTCGCTGGCTTATCGCATGATCGGCCGACACGCTCTTGCCGAGGACGTAGTTCAAGAGGCGTTGCTGTCGCTATGGCGCACCGGCGCCCGCTACGACCGCTCGCGCGGCAGCGTACGCAACTGGATACTCGGGATTACCCACCACCGCGCGGTCGATGCTCTGCGTCGCGACGGGGTGCGCACCAGCAAGAACGTCAGCGACGAGGGTCTCGGCGAACGCTTGGAGGCGCCCGAGCGCATCGAGGCGGAGGTGGTCCGTCGCGACGAGGCGCGCGAGGTGCGCAGCGCTCTAGGAGAGTTGCCCAGAGAGCAGACCCAGGTCATAGAGCTCGCATATTTCGGAGGCTTCACCCATACTGAGATCGCTTCGATGCTCGATCTTCCGATCGGAACCGTGAAGGGGCGTATGCGTCTTGGTCTTGAGAAGATGCGCGGCCGACTGGGCACGGGGGAGGTTTTGAGGTGAGCCGTTTCGACAGCGACTGCGCAGAACGCGGCCAAGTCGCTGCCTACGTCCTCTCGGCACTCGAGCGGCAGGAGGTCGAGCGCTATCGCGAGCATCTCGACGGTTGCGCTGCGTGCAGCGAAGAGGTGGCGAGGTTGCAGCCGGTCGCCGACTCGCTGGCCACGAGTGTTCCGCATGCGGTCGCCTCGCAGGAGCTGCGCGCGCGGGTGATGGCAAGCGTGCGCGCGGAGGCCGAGCTGCTGCATGCGGCCGGCGTCTCGGCAGATCGTCCCGAGCCGGTTCGCCCCCGCTGGCGGATGCGTCGTCCCCAATTTCTGATCGCGGCCACCGCGATGGGTGTTGGGCTACTGATCGGGGTGCTGGCAATCGACACGGGCTCGCATACACCTGCCACGCATGTCACCTCTGCCCAGCTCACTTCGCTGCCGCTTGGGGCGAAAGCCGTCTTGCGACAGACCGGTAACCACGCCGAACTGGTTGTCTCGGGCGTGTCGCAGCCGCCGCGCGGCAAGATCTACGAGCTGTGGCTAGCCCGCTCTGGCGCGGCGCCGCAGCCCACGAATGCGCTGTTTGGGGTGACCCACGCGGGAGACGCTTCGGTGAACGTGCCCGGCAATCTGTCCGGGGTGCATCAGGTGATGGTCACCGCCGAGCCGCTGGGTGGCAGCAGCCATCCGACGAGCTCGCCGATCATCGTGGCCACTCTGCCTTCGTCCTAGTGATGTCTCCTGGACGATGAATGCCCTTCGCCGGCGGCGCACGCGCGACGGCTTTGATCGCTTGGGGCTCCGCAACCAGCGAAGTTCGCTCCAACCGGCTGGATCTCCTCGATGGATTCGAGCCCCGGCTGTTGAAGTTCGACGGAGCGGCAGTGACCAAAGAACAGGAGAATTCACCTCTTCGGAGCATTCTCTGGTAATAATCCGCGAGCATGGACGGCAGCTACGACGCGATTGTGATCGGATCGGGCTTTGGCGGCGGGATCGCGGCCTGTCGTCTGGCTGAAGCGGGACAACGGGTGGTGGTGCTCGAGCGGGGGCGGCGCTTTGCGCCCGAGGACTTCCCGGCGACCCCCGAGCAGGCCCCGTCCGCGTTGTGGCATCCAACTCTGAATCCGCGGGGCCTGTTCGACCTGCGACTGATGAAAGACCTCTCGGTCGTAACCGCTGCCGGTGTGGGAGGTGGCTCGCTCGTCTACGCGAACGTGCAGCTGCGAGCGCCGGCAGACGTATTCGCGCAGGGCTGGCCGGAGGCGATCGATCGCCAAGTGCTCGACCCTTACTACGACCGCACCGAGGCGGCGCTGTTGCCGATGGAGGTGCCAGAAGAGCTACCGAAGATGCGAGCCTTCGCCACCGCCGGCAGGCAGGTCGGCAAGCAGGCGGAGCGCCTGCCGTTGGCGGTCAACTTCGAAGGCGATCGCGTGCACCCGTTCAGCGGTGTACCGCAAAAGCGCTGTGAGAATCTTGGCCGCTGTGACATCGGCTGCCCGATCCACGCAAAGAACACGATCGACATCACATACGTCGCCCGCGCTGAGGAGGCAGGCGCGGAGGTGCGCCCTCTGCACGAAGTGGTGCGCCTCGATCCGCCGCGCAATGACGGGGCCCACTGGCGCGTCAAGATGCGAGACCTGGAGCACGGCGGCGAGGCCGAGTTGCATGCGCCGCTGGTCGTGCTCGCCGCCGGCTGCCTGGGATCGAGCCGGCTGCTGTTGAAGAACCGCTCACGGTTGCCGCTGCTATCGGATTCCCTGGGCAGTCATTTCACCGGCAACGGCGACGCGCTCGGCGCCGCGTTCGACCCGAGCGCGCGCGATGCCGGAAGTCCGCGCACCGACTTCGGGCCGTCGATGACAAGCAGGCTCGACTATCTCGACGAGCACGGCTTCATGGTGGCCGACGGCGGCCTGCCCTCGAACTTCGGCGGACTGTTGGAGATCGTGCGGGCCGTGGACGATGCGGTCCACGGCTGGCGTGGTCTGTTGTTGCGAGTCAAGCGCTTGGCAACGCATTTGGGATTGAGCGATCAGTCGATCACATATCGCCACCTACGTCCACGCGCGAAGCGTCCGATCGACGATTCGCTCGTGTTTCTGATGATCGGCCGTGCCGCCGCCGACGGACAGATGCGCCTGACGCCACTGTTGAAATGCTTCGACATCCGCTGGAGCAGGCAGGGCAGCGACGAGCTGTTCGCGGCGATGGAGAAGGTCACCGACGAGCTGGCACAGGGGGTGGGAGCCAAACCGTTTTTCGCGCTGGACACATGGCCGCTCAGCGGCTACATCACCGTGCATCCGCTGGGCGGCTGTCCGATGGCCGACGATCCGAAGCTGGGTGTCGTCGATGACAGTGGCAAGGTCCACGGCTACGAGGGTCTCTACGTGCTGGATGGATCGATCGTGCCCACCGCGCTGGGAGTCAATCCGTCAAAGACGATCGCGGCGCTGGCCGAGCGTGGCGTCGAGCGGCTGATCGAGCGCCTGATCGAGCGGGGCGCCTGAGCGATGGGCCTACGTGAGATCGGTCGAGCGGAGCGTATGAGCGATGGCCTGCGTGAGACAGATCGAGCGGAGTGCCTGAGCGATGGCCTGCGTGAGCGGTTCAACGGGCGGAGCTTTTGAACTGTGGGTCTACGCGAGACGCTCACGCTGCGCAAAGCCTGGCGCAACGACACCGGCAACCAGCACATCTACCCATTGCGCGAGCTGACTCCGACGACGCTCGAGGAGCTATGTGCGCTGGTGCGCGAAGCCGAGCACGACGGTTGCGCCGTGCGCGCCGTGGGGTCCGGGCATTCCTGGTCGGACGTCGCGCTGACCGACGGCATCCTCGTCCATCCCAGCGGGCTGAGCAGGCCTCTAGATCTGGAGGAGGAGTTGTTGCGCGCTCCCGCCATCGAAGTGCATCCCGGCCCCGATGCGCAAGCGGAAAGCGGCGACATACGGGCGGGTACCGGTTTCACGCTTGTGCGAGTGCAATCCGGTATCACGATCGCGAAGCTCAACGCGCATCTTCAGGCCCTGAAGCTTGCCCTGCCGAACATGGGCGGCTTCGACGGCCAGACGGTGGCCGGTGTGATCTCCACATCGACCCACGGATCGGGTATCGGCTATGGGCCGCTCTCCGACTTGGTGCGCTCGCTCGACGTCGTCGGACCCGGCGGTACGGTCTACCGGATCGAGCCCGCCGATGGTCCGACCGACCCAGAGTCATACCGCGCGCGATACCCAGAACGTCAGCTCAAGCAGGACGACCACTGGTTCAGAGCAGTCGTCGTAGGCATGGGCTGCATGGGCTTGATCTACTCGGTAACCCTTGCTGTGCAGCCGTTGTTCTACCTGCGTGAGGTCCGCACGCTGAGCACGTGGTCGCAGGTGCGCAAGGAACTGGCGCTCGGCGAGGTGCTGGCGGAGAACCTCCACTACGAGCTGCTTTTCAATCCCTACCCGGACAAACAGGGAGAGATCGAATGCCTCGTCACCACCCGCAATCCTGTGGCTTCCTCGGAATATCGCCACGATTGGCGTCGCAGCCGCAGTCTGCTGATGGAACTGGCCGCGCGCTTCCCCTTGACGCCATTTTTGATCAACCTCGCCGTCGGCCTGTTCCCGCGGATCTCGCCGTTCTTGATCGCGCAAGCGCTCAAGGCGCTCGTCAACGACGACTATGTGAACATCAGCTATCGAGTGTTCAATATAGGTGCCGCCAACTACCTGCCGGCCTACTCATGTGAGATCGGCGTGCCAGCCGACGAGCCCCAGCTCAATCTGGCCGTCGAGAAGATCGTCGAGGTCGCCGCCCAGCGCAGACGCCTTGGCAACGTCTTTCACAGCTCACCGATCTCGCTGCGCTTTGTCAAAGCCAGCGACGCTTACATGTCGATGATGCAGGGCCGCGACACGGTGATGATCGAGCTGATCATGGCAACGCACACGGTCGGCGGCATGGAGCTGCTGACGGCTCACGAGAACGCTCTCTACGAGCTGGGCGGACGCCCGCACTGGGGTCAGCTGAACTCGTTGACCGGCAGCCACGGTCTCGTGGCCTCGATGTACCCTCGCTACCGCGAGTGGCAGCAGGTCCATGCCGAGCTGGGCGCCGGTGGCGTCTTCGACAGTCCCTTCAGTAAGCGGGTCGGGGATCTCCAGGGCGCAGTTCTGTGAGTGATGCTTCGCACATGCGCTGCGTTTGTTCCGCCGAGCATTGACGAATAATTGGACTATGGACGATCGTCGGATGGCGTTGTCGGATGTGCTGCAGGCGATCGGGCTGCTGGTTGCGCTGGTCGCCTACATCTATGCGATTGGCTGGTTTGTCACATGGGTGCACCTCGCGGCGGCGCGCCTACCCGTTGCCGCGTCGCTGCCGGCGATCGACGACAAGGTCATCTTCGCCACCGGTGTGAGCGCGGTGCTTGTGATGGCGATCGCCTTCGCCGCCATGTGCGCCGTTGCCTACGCCGTGCATGCAGGTCGGTGGGACAGGCACGCGGACGCGTGGAACGACATCGTCAACACGAGTCGCTCGAGCGCGCGCGAGAGGTTTCTCCAGAGGAAGTCTCCACGACCGGCATTCGCGCTCCATCAGAACACGGCTCAGGAAGGCCTGGTGCGGGTGATCGCAGGCTTCAATGTCGGCGTGCTCTCGGTCGCGCTCGGCCTGGTGGGGGCCCGGTTCGTCAAGCCGCTGGTCGATCAATGGCAGCCGGGCCACTGGTGGGCACTGCTTGTGCCGTGGGCGCTCTTCTCGATCATCTCAGCGGTCGTGCTCGGCAGCCTCAACCCACTGAGGGGCGGCCGTGTGGTGCACACGATCCTGTGGCTGTTCACTGCTGTCGTTGCGATGCTGTGCTCGGCGCCGCTCGGTCTGCTGTTGCTCACATGGATGGGGATCGCCACGTTCGGGCGCTGGTATGGCAAGCGACCGCTGCCCTCCTCGACCTTCGAGTTCCTGCGCTCGCCGCTGCCATGGATGCTGTTGACGGTCTACGCGCTCGTGGGGCTCGCGTATTCGGCGATGCCGCCAGTCAGCTTCTCGAGGACGACCGTCGAGACGACAAGCGGGACGCGCCACGGCGGCTACCTCGCTCGCAACGGATCGGGCATGTATCTCGTGTCCTGTACCCCTCTGGCCAACGCCACCTCGATCGACAACCGCATCGAATTCGTCGTCGCCGACGCGGTCAAGTCAGTCAGCACCGTCAGCTGCGCAGTTCACACTCGACTCTGGCTACCGTCCCTCGCTGCCGACGCTTGCACTGCACGCCTTCGGCGTCGATGCCGCCACTCCAACTTGGATCAGGCCGGAACTGAGGGAACGGCGCGCGCCGTGCGCCGGTCAGCCGCCGCCCCGCCCAAGCACGGGATACGAAGTTCCGCAGCTGGGATCCGAGGTGTTCGCCGGCCCGGCGCCAGCGAGCGGGCGCGCACGTGACGGCGAGCCGCCGATCGAGCAGACGACTCCTGAGATCGCCGAACTGGCGAAGCGCTTTCAACCGACCGTCTTGGTGTCCGACACCGACCCGTTCTGGCCAGTGTCGGTGGGTGCGTTGCTCGAAGACATCGGCAGCAAAGGCCAGTCGACATGTCTACATCGCCAGAGCACCAGCAGCTGCGCGGTTGCTCACCCCGTGCTAAGCGACCTATCCCCGCAGGGGAGCAGTCCCGGTGATTACTTGCAGTTTCCATCTACGCCGGCGCTCTCGCGGGATCCTGAAGTCGCAGCTCGACGCGTTCCTGCGCGGACAGCAGGGACGTAACACACCAATCCCAACGCTCAAAGAACGCCTGGCTGATCCCGGCAAGCTCGACCCGTGGTCAACCGCCCAGGTCTACTTCTTCTATGCGGGAAAAGCCAACCCGGCACGCTGGCCAGCGCGTAACCGCACGATCGGGACGGGCCTGGTCGGACTGCAGTACTGGTTCTTCTATCCGTACAACTATTACCCAACTTTCGCGACGCCGGAGCTCATGAATCAAGCCCCGATCGCCGGCGACGTCTTCAACACCGATCTGCACCAGGGTGACTGGGAGCACGTGACCGTGGTGGTGAATCCGAAGACCAAGCAGGCGCAATGGCTGTATATGGCTCACCACAGCAACGAGGGTGAATATTTGCCGTGGACGAGCCCGCTGCTCAGCTTCGATGAAGGGCACCCGGTTGTGCAGGCGGCCTACGGGGGCCACCCGACCTATCCGGCTTACTGTGGCCCTCGTCCCCGCTACGCAAACGGTCTCGATGGTCTGGTCAGCGACTGGCTGGTGTGCGGCGCCGGCAGGTTCGCATTCCGGGCGGGCACAACGCCGCTGGTGGACATCGCAAAGACACCGTGGGCGTGCTGGAAGGGCCATTTTGGCGTCGCCACGCCGAGCGAGGTCCAGGGCTCCAAGCAGAACGAGGACAGCGTTCAGCGTGCGCTCGACGACTACTACGAAGTCGCAGGTCCACGCTCGCCGCTGTGGCAGGCCGAGAACGGCCATCTGAGTGCCGACGGCGAAAATCAGCCGGAATCGGGGTTCTGCGCGAGCGGGGGAGGTCCGCAGGCCCCGGAGAACGAAGCGATAGGCGCAGGGATCGGACGTCTGACGCCGCCCGCCGCGGGACGCTGACGCCGTTCTGCGGCGGCGTGCAGGACGGTCGCCGAGGCGGATAGGATCGGGGCATGATCGAGCAAGGAAATGAGGCGCCCGACCTCGAGCTACCCGACCAGGACGGTCGGATCGTCAAGCTCTCGGATTTTCGCGGCCAGTCGGTTGTGGTCTATTTCTATCCGAAGGCATCGACCCCTGGCTGTACGACTCAGGCGTGCGGTGTGCGCGACCATCGCGCGGAGTACGAGCAGGCAAACGCAGTGGTCCTGGGGATCTCCCCCGACCCTGTCGCCAAGGTCAAGAAGTTCCATGAGAAAGAGGGGCTGAACTTCGCCCTGCTGGCTGACGAGGGCCATCACGTGGCTGACGCCTATGGTGTCTGGGTCGAGAAGTCGATGTACGGACGGACATTTTGGGGTGTGCATCGGACGACATTTGTGGTCGACCCCGAGGGAGTCCTCTCGGCGGTACTTCGCAACGTGAAGCCGGCCAAGCATGACGGGCTGGTCCTGGAAGCGCTGGAGGGGATTACCCCGCCCTAGCGTAGAAAGTGCGACCGTGAAATTCGCTGCGTTTAGGTCCCATTCACCGGGCTATGAGTCTAGAACAGGGCGCCACCGTCACCCGCACATTGGTCGTGACCGGTGGATGGCAGACGAGCAAGGAGTCTGCCTACGTCGAGCTGCCTACGTCGAGGCGTCCCGCGCCCGCAAAGGCACCACCTGGTTCGTCTCCCGACAAGACCTCGGCATCGAAGGGCAAGACAGTGATCGCATCGATCGTCTCGCTGAGCGGATGCGTCGCAGCCACGCACAGACACCCTCGCTCGCACACCCAGAGCTACCCGATATGGAATACGGGCAAGGCTACCGGCCGACACTCGCACCAAGCCGCCAGCAGCTGATCCCAGGCCTCGCGCGCGCCATCCACCGAATCGTCCAAGCACCCGATCGCACCCAGGAACGAACACGATGAGCCGAAGATCCAAATAGTCCTCCCGCCCGAGCACGACGATCCGGGGCTTGCCTGGTCATGGCGGGGACCACTAGCTCGGCGGCGTTCGCGGGGCGGCCGGGCACCGAGAACGAGCAAAGGTTGTCTTTACTGTCCAGTACGTGCTTCTCGGCTCCATATAGTCGAACTATTCGCGGATAGGGACCCTCGGATAGGATTCGGTTATGCCACAAGCTCGTAGCGGCGATCTCTCCGCAAGTATGGCGATTCTTGGCCTTCTCGTTCAGCAGTCCGACACGGCTTCTGGTGTGGGGATGCGCCTAACCGAGATGTTTCCTCGGGCTCAGTGGTATCGCACCTCGGTACACAAAAACCTGCCCGTTCTGGTCAAACAGCGGCTAGTGCTACTGGTAGCCAAGGGGGCCGAGCCTGGGCTTGATTCCTACGAGGCGACCACGAGAGGAATAGCGCGCTTCCGGGCATGGATTCGCGAGTCCACGGCTGTGTCTCCTCCGATGCGCGATGCCTTTCAGGGTCGGCTGTCGTTCGTGGAGCAGGACGAGCTGGACATGTTGATCGAGACAGTACGCCAAGCAGAAGCTGCCTATCGCATCGAGTATGCAGGCGCGCAGGGGCGCGTCAAGGGAGTGTCGCGGTCCATGCGCCGCTCCTCCGAAGTTTCAAGCTGGCAGTCCAAGCTGGAGTTCATCCAGTCGGGCGATGAAGCGATGCTGCTGGGCATGATGTTCCGGCGGTTGCAGAAGCTTGGCGACGAGCTGGAACGACTGCTTGAGGAGTATTCGGCGCCGGGGCACGCCGTCTAGGAGTGAGATGCCTGATCTGCTCGTGATGAGCGGCGTCAACAAGGGCTATTGGCGTGGAGCACGCCAGGTTCAGGTGCTGGCCGGCGTGTCGCTCCAGGTGGGTGCGAGGGAAATCGTCACCGTGGTTGGAGCCCGCGACGAAGGCAAGACGACCCTTCTGAAGCTAGCTGCCGGCATGGAGAGTCCTGACGAGGGTCAGGTGTTGCTCGACGGACAGGATCTCGACGGCCTGTCTGCCCTGAAGCGAGAGCGATTGCTGGGGGCGAAGATCGCCTGGATCAGCCGCGAGCGCCCAGGAATCGCATGGACTGCTCAGCAGTATGTAGCTATGCCTCTCACGTTGGGGCGGGGGCGACATCACGCAAGGCGGCGGGCACTTGTCGCGCTTGAGTTTGTAGGCGCCGCCAGATGCGCCAATCAATCCTGGGAGGAGCTATCGAACTGGGAGCGGACGCTGGTGGGACTTGCGCGCGCCTATGCGTGCCGACCCCGACTGATCATCATCGATGACCTGCTCGATGGCTATGGGATGTTGCGAATGCAGGAAATTGGAGACATCCTCCGCTCGGTGGTGGAGGAGTTTGGCTGCGGTGTCCTTATGAGCGCGTCGGGGATGGAGGCCGCGCTGGCCGCCGACAATGTGTGGTCTTTTGGACGAGGACGCTTGAAGCCGATGACAAGCCAGCCAGGTGCGGGCGGTGACGTAATCGACTTTCCGAAGGGCGCCGGCTCCGGCGGGACCGACTCGCGCAGCGTAGGCTCTTAGCGGTGCTGGAGATCAAGGAGTTGGTCAAGCACTACCAGCTTGGTAGTGGCGAGCCAATACGCGCAGTGGACGGCGTGTCGATGTCAGTTGCCGCTGGCGAATTCGTGGCGATCTACGGTCCCAGCGGTTCGGGCAAGACGACGCTACTGGAGATAATCGCCGGGTTGCGCCAGCCGGATAGCGGCAGCGTGGTAGTAGAGGGTCGCGACATATCGGCGATGAGTCGTCGGGAAAGCGACGAGTACAGGTTGAGAGAGCTAGGGGTCATCGGTCAGCCGCACAATCTGATTCCAGGTGCCCGAACGATCCACAACGCATCTCTAAAGCTTTTGCTGGCCGGTGGTCGTAAGGCAAAGCCTGGTATCCGCCCGCTCTTGCACCGGCTAGGCTTGTCAGAGCGACTTGCCCACCGCACTGAGCAACTTTCCATGGGGGAGCGCCAGCGAGTGTTGATCGCGCGAGCGCTTGCGACAAACCCAAAACTGGTGCTTGCTGACGAGCCGACTGGGTCGCTGGATACTCAGAGGACACTGGAGATTCTGGAGCTTCTGCGTGAGTTGTGTGCCGAACGCGGTATGGCGATCGTGCTCGCCACCCACGACCCGCAGGTGGCGAGGTTCGCGCATCAAGTCTACGAACTACGTGACGGTCGCTTGGAAGAATACGCGCCAGCGCACTCGGGAACGGTGTTGTAATGATGAGCGTCTCAGATATTCTAGCCCTGTATAGGGCCAGACTCGGGGCAAAAGCCGTGCTGGTGCAAGAGGCGCTGGCAATCGCGGGAATTGCCGTCGGCGTCGCTTTGCTGTTTGCTTCTCAGGTGGCAAGTACGAGTCTGTCGCATTCAGTAGAACAGCTGACTCATCAGATTACTGGCGATACGCAGTATCAGCTCGATGCACGGGGACCTAACGGGCTTGATGAACACCTGCTTACGAGGGTCAGGGATCTATCCGGTGTTCAGACTGCGTTCCCTGTGCTTGAGCAACAAGCAAGTGTGATAGGTACCCGTAAGGAAAGGTCGGTTGATTTGATCGGCGTGGACCCGCTTTTCATACATGTAAGCGGTCCCCTCCTGCGTCGCTTCTCGGCCAAACAGCTATCTGCCCAGCAGGCGATCGGATTGCCGACGCCCCTCGCCGAACAAGTTGGTGCTGGCCCGCTGGAAGCCATTAAGATTCAGACGGCTGCTGGTTCTTCAGAAGCGCTAGTTGGCGCAACCTTGGGGCAAGCCGACATCGGCGGTCTGATTCACAGTCCAGTAGCCATTGCGCCGATAGGTTACGCTCAGGAGCTGACGGGCATGGAGGGGCGTGTCACGAGGATTTTTGTCCGAGCAGAAACAGGCCGAAATCGCCAAGTACACGCTGCCCTCGCTCGCCTGGTGCATGGCACTCAGGCGAACCTTGAGCCAGCCGACTTCGACTCGGTTCTGTTCCGGGTCGCCGCTACGCCGGAGAATCAAGGAGAAACACTGTTCTCTGCTATTAGCGCGCTAGTGGGATTCATGTTTGCCATCAATGCGATGCTTCTCACGGTGCCGTCGCGACGACGTCTAATCGAGGATTTGCGTCCTCAGGGAGCATCACGCCTGATTATCATCCAGATCCTGTTGTTCGATGCGTTGGTTCTCGGTGTGCTAGCGAGCGCTGTCGGCTTGCTTTTTGGTGAGTTTCTATCTGTCGTTGCGTTCCAGGCCACACCTGGCTATCTTTCATCTGCCTTTCCGATCGGTAACGATCGAATCGTTACTTGGCAAGCTGTCGCGCTAGCGATGACTGCTGGCTTTGCGGCTGCATTTGGGGGAGTGTTGTGGCCGATGCGCGACCTTCTCATCGGGCCGCTTGAGCAAGGCCGCAACGCGCGTTCTCGAGCGGCTAGCTGGGACATCATGCGGGTCGGAGCCGGTTTCGGATGCCTGGGGATTACGAGCGTAATTCTGGCTGTCAATCCGAAAAGCGCTTTTATTGGGAGCGTAGCCTTGGTACTCGCTCTTGTATGTCTCCTGCCACTGTTGTTCGATCTGCTTGTGAAGTTGTTCGATCGTGTTCAGGAGCGGCTTTTTGATGGTGTTGCCACAGAACTTGCCGTCAACGAGCTTCGCAACCCTCGCATTAGGGTTCGCTCGCTCGCCATCGCGCTGACTGGCGCGGTCGCTGTCTTTGGGGCGGTGGCGGTCGGAGGCACCCAAGTCAACCTGCAACATGGACTTGAAGCCTCAGCAGCAGGAATTGACGCTGGAGCTGACGTATGGGTGGCGCCAAAAGGTGAAGCTAACATTCTGGCGACAGCACCGTTCGATGGCGGCGCGCTACGAGTCCTCGCTCGTCTCCCTGGTGTACGTTCGGTAGGGACCTATCGGGGCAGCTTCCTGGACTGGGGCGACCGGCGACTGTGGATACTCGCGCCCCCAACCGATACCAAACAACCGATTCCGCCCGGCCAGCTTGTCAAGGGAAATCTAATGCTTGCAGACGCACGAGTTCGGCGCGGAGGCTGGGTAGTTGTCTCAAGTGCGCTGGCATCCGAACATAGCATCTGCGCGTTGGGGAGCGGTTCATGCTTCCCGCCCCGAAGCCAATAATGCTAGATGTCGCGGCGATCAGCACGAACTTGGGATGGCCGCCGGGAGCACTCATACTCAACTCCAACGACTACGCCCGAGCGTGGGCAAGCAATGAGCCGAGCGCGTACGAGATTCAGCTGGACCGGGGGGCGTCTATCGCTGGTGTCCGTCACCAGGCACAGAAAGCGCTAGCCGCTCGGAGCGGACTAGCGGTCGAAAGTCTGAGTGAACGTCAACACCGTCATTTCAACCTCATTCGTCAGGGTCTCTCGCGACTTACGCAGATCAAGCTAATGGTTTTGCTAGCCGGCGCGCTGGCTATCGCAGGCGCGATAACCTCGATGCTTTGGCAACGTCGCGACCTAATTGCGTTTATGAAGGTTGACGGCTATCGTCGCGGAGTGTTGTGGCGATGGCTTGTTTGTGAGAGTTCACTGATGCTCAGTGTGGGTTGCTTTATCGGTGCCGTGTTTGGGTTGTATGGTCAACTACTAAATAGCTATGCACTGGCGAGTGTTACGGGTCTACCAATCTCTCTAGGCGTCGAAACGGTTGTCGCTGTGACGAGCTTCCTGATCGTGGCCGTGATCGCGGTGGGCGTTGTGACGGTGCCGGGCTACCTCGTGGTCCGTGTGCCCCCGAGCACGGTTAGTCCAGCCTACTGACCGGCAAAAGGGCGCACATGCCAGCCAAAGCCCCAGTCTGGCGCGCCTATCGAGCCGCCAACTATGGGTGCTTGCTACGAGCGCTACGCGTGAGATGGTATGGGGCCTAAGGGCCGTCGCACATGAGCTGGATATTTGGCGCCAGCGCGCTCTCCAAATCCCAGACTTACCGATGCGACGAGACGCCCTGACAGCGCTAGCTAGCAAGCGGGGTAATATCGACGGCGCGGCACTGTTCTGGATAATCCCGCAGACTCGCAGTCACACACTCCTGAGGTTGCTTGTCACGTATCAAATAATGTGGGACTACCTAGACAGCACAAGCGAGACCGGTGCTGACGGCGGTTATGAGAACGGCCTTCAGCTCCATCTAGCCTTGATCGAGGCGTTGGACGCTAGTCAACCCATGTCTGATTATTACCGCTTCCATCCTTGGAAGGATGACAATGGCTATCTATATTCACTCGTTGAATCTTGTAGATACCTCTCGGCTGGTCTACGTTCATTCGAGCGAGTACAGCCGGTCCTAGTGCGTGAGGCGCGTCGCGCCAATGTTCAAGCCTTCAACCATGAGACCGACCAGTACCTGCGCGACGCAGCTCTCCACCGATGGGTTGAACATGAATATCCTGGACCTCAGCCGGCACTTTGGTTTGAGTTGACGGCCGCCGCAGGTGCAGGCATTTCGATCTACGCACTGTTTGCGCTGGCGGTCGAGTCGGGATGCACCGATGCTGATATCGACTCCGTTTACGGCGCTTACTTCCCGTCAGCATCTGCGCTCGCGACGATGCTAGATAGTTATGTGGATCAGCACGAGGATGCCTTAAGTGAAGATCATATCTACATACGACACTACGCGTCCTCGACGCTGGCTCGTCAGGGCATCCAGCGATTTATAACGCGCAGTCTACAAGAAGCAGGTGCGCTGCCAAACGGCGAGCGCCATATTCTTGTCATCGCGTGCATGATCGCTATGTATCTATCCAAGGACAGTGCCTTGAACCGCGATCTCCGACCCACAACCAGAGTTCTTCTCGACGGGGCCGGATCATTGCCTAAGCTGCTATTGCCTATCCTTTGGCTTTGGCGGTCTGCCAACGGCCAACGAGCCTGCTGAGCACGACCACACTGGTTGTCCCAAGCCCGACAGCCTTTCAAGTGATGTTCCAATGGGAACCATTTTCGATGCAAGTGGAACAAGCTACTGGACAGGCATCGTGCGACATGATCCTCTTCCGCCGGATGCCTGCGCCCCGTATATCAGCGGAGAAGACGAAGAACCGAGCGCCGAGCCTAGCAAAGGAAGGATGTGGCGCCGACATAGGCGTGACGCGATGGAGATGGCCTGCTTCGGGTAGATCACGCCGCCAACTGCGAGATCAGAATTCTTCGGCAGAGCGTCGCACGGGGCTAGATTCCTCCGACAAGCCCGACGCTGAGGAGGTGTGGGAGGAGTCGCGCGAGGTCGTCTTAGCCAGGCGTAGGGCACGAAGACTGGCGGAGCGGTTAGCAAAACCGGCGTACGTGAATTCAGATGCGTGCTGCCGAGAGGGTCGAGCCGGTCTTGCTTATGAGAGCGCGTTGTTGGGCAACCGCACTGAGCTCGTCCTGTGCTCGGATATTACGCTGGCGGAGCATCTTGCGCTGTTGATGGCGATGCGCGACGCCGAAAGCAGGCTTTCGGGTCGGGTGGTGTTTCGCGTCGATTCATCGGCTGTTATTGGGTCGCTACGACGCGACTATCCGGTTCTGGTTGAGGTCAAGCGGCAGATCACAAACTTGCTAAGTCGCCATCGAGAGTGGAGTCTCGAATTGGTCGAGAGAGAGCGGAACTGGCCGGCGCATCACCTCGCTAACAGGCCGCTGCGCGATGATGGTTGAGCTTCCGCTGTCCAACCGGTCCACGTTGGGGTCTCGGATCGGTTTCCCGCCGTTCACGGACGGCGCCTGGGAGCCGACGGACTCAAACGTAGCTGGGTTTGAACCTTCGAGTCCTTTGTGCACTTCGGCGCTACTGCTGGCGTCGTGGGTCGTGGTGGCACATGCGGACGGGCCCAGGTCGACGCGGACATCATGCTCGCGTCACACATGCCTGGGTTTGTGTTGTGCTGTTAAACAACGTTGGACTATGGCTAAATCCTGGGTGCCCTGGTCCGGCTTGCAGGCACAATCACAATGCGGTGCCACCGCCGGGGTCGGCGAGAAACTAAGCCCATTCGGTTCGTCTCGTCGGCCCCACAAATTTCAAGGTGGCGGGAAGTCCGCCAAGGGCCGGCGGGAGCACCATCCCCAAGAGGGTTTCTCGCCCCGGGCTCCCGTCGGCACCTTTGTATTGATCACTGGCGCCAACCCCAGGTCACAGACAGATACCGTTACAGAGCGTGTCAAAAGCTTGGGTGAATAGTTTTATGCGGTCGGCCGGTGTAGCAATGTGGGTGTTGAATGGAGCCCGCGTGTCGCCGGATTTCGTGCTAGCTTGCGCGACCGAACAGAATGCAGCGAGAGTTTGGGACTGGCTCGACTTCGCCAATCTGTGCCCATCGGGGCCGGACTTGGAATAGTAGGGACTGTAGTTCAAGGACCATCATCAGATATCGGAGGAACCATGCGGCACGAGCAGTCATCACAGATACGCAGATTAGGCAACTGCACAAATCGTGCTTATCCGCCAGCCCCTTGGCTGCGTGGGTTGCTGACCGTTTGTTTGATGTTTCTCTGTGCGATGGTTTCGACTACAGGCGCGTTGGCGTCGCCTCCGACCACGGCGTTGCGCTATTTCTACGACGCGGAAGGTCATTTGAAAGCGTTGTATAACCCTGCGAGCGAAACTGCCCTGTATGGTTGGGATGAAGCGGGCAATCTTCTCACGGTCGCAAAGAAATCGTCGTCGGTCTTGTCGATCACAGAGTTGGCTCCGACGGAAGGCCCGGTCGGGGAAACGGTCACGATCGATGGGACTGGGTTCTCGACGACAGCGAGCAATGACACTGTGAAGTTCAATGGTACGGCAGCGACGGTGTCTGCGGCGACGGCGTGGTCTTTGACTGTCAAAGTGCCAACAGGCGCTACTACGGGTACGGTGACGGTCAAGACCACTACTGAAGGGCCGGTGACGAGCGCCCAGACCTTTACGGTGGGTAGCCCCGCTCCGTACATATCGTCGCTGTCTACGACAGTCGCTAACACTGGTGGTACGGTCACGATCAACGGCACCAATTTCACGACCCCTTACTATGAGGATGTTGTGACGGTCAATCAGACCCGCGCGACGGTGACCTCCGCAACGTCGACAGCTATCCAGTTTACGGTGCCTGGCGCTACGCTTGGCGGGAAAGTGTCGGTAACCACACCAAAGGGTTCGACAACGGGCCCGGACTTGTATATCCCGCCTCGGGAAATTCCGGCGAGCAAAGTTGGTTATACGGGCCGGTTCTCGTTGGGCGGATCGATCACACCAAGCGTTACTAAAGCCGAACAGAATGTAGGTCTTGTGGAGTTTGAAGGCACTGCTGGTCAGCAGGTGTCGTTTGTAATCTCTAACGACACTATCATAGAGCGCCGTGACTGAGTGGGGTCCTGAAGGCGTACGGCTTCCAAACTCAGAAGGGTACCTTTCCGGTGAAAGTGAATTTGTCGAAACTATCACCTTACCCAAGACCGGTACCTATACGATTCTCATAGATCCCGAAGGCGCCTACACCGGCAGTATGAAGATATCTGGGTATTATGTGGTAAACGTCACAGGCTCGTTGACGCCGACGACGGAAGGCGCGTCGGTGTCACCCTCTTTGACCACTCCTGGTCAGAGTGCGGTGTATACGGTTAAAGGTTCGCCGGGGGAGGTCGTGACGGTCGTCACGTCCAAAACCAATTTCACAGGCGCTTATTGGTTGGAATGGATCAATGAAGCAGGAACAAGGTTGGCCTCGGGCGGCAACGAATACACTAACAATAGTTACATGGAACAATTTACGCTTCCCAGTACCGGTACGGACTCGGTGGTCGTGAATCCTTATGGTGCCGTGACTGGATCTACGACATTGACTGCTTACATCGCGCCCAATGTGACTACGTCTATCACACCCTCCGAAGCGGGAGAATCAAAGACAGTCTCTATGAGTGTACCTGGCCAGCGCGCCGAAGTCTCGTTTAGCGGTACTGCGGGTGAGCAGGTGTCGTTCGTGCCAAGGGAAATTACTTTCCCGTACGGCGAATCTGTGGCTGATAAATCCCAAAGGTGAACAGATCAACAGTGAATTATCGCTATCTCCAGGTAATTGATATTTATGAACCTATCACGCTTCCCGAAAACGGAACGTATAAGGTTTTTATCGAGCCCGAAAAGGTGACGACGGGAAGCTGAAGCTATCTGCATATAAGGTAGTAAATGTTACTGGCTCGCTGACACCGACTTCCGAAGGCGTGTCGGTAAAACCATCGCTGTCGACCCCGGGCCAGACTGCTGTATACACGGTCCATGGCTCCTCGGGAGAGCCAGTTACGCTCACGACATCAGGGGACACGCTCACCGAACGCTTCTATGCGCTTGAATGGATCAATGAAGCGGGTTCGCAGCTCGTTTACAGTGGTTGGGAAAACCCAGAAAACGCGTTTGTGGAAAAGTTTACGCTGCCTAGCAGCGGTACTGACTCGGTGGTGGTAAATCCCCAGAACGCGGGAACGGGTGCTATTACCTTGAACGCTTATAACGCCTCCGACGTCACAGGCTCGATAACGCCTACGACAGAAGGCGAATCGAAGACGGTCTCGATTGCAGCCCCGGGACAAAAGGCTCGGATCACCTTCGCCGCAACGGAAGGCAAAACGGTCACAATTAAGACAAGTGAATCATCGATTAGTTCGGGGTGGGTATGGCTCTTGAATCCTGGAGGCGAAAAGCTCGGCAGCGAAGAACCCATCGGATCTGGACGTTTCGAAATAACACCCGCTACAACGGGGACCTACACGGTCTATTTCAGTCCTACCGGTAGGGATACGGGATCTGTCGAAGTTGACTGCATACCTTGGGTCGCATCCGGGAGCGATGATCCTGCGCAAACCATCGACTTCTGCCCAGACGAAACCAGTGGCGCAACCTTGAACGACATGCCAGCTTCGGGGCTATCTACTCTGAGCGAGGCAGTCAACGTGAGCGCCGTAAGAACACCAGCCACACGGAGCGCGGTGGACTTCGTCTATCTAGCGAGTACGACAACTGGAGCGCATCTCGGTGGACCGTACACACGCCACGCCGTGGAAGAACGCTCTAAAGCAGCGGGTCGCATGTCGAGGGCGCTGTCAATGCCCGTGTGATCCCGATATCGCCGTATCATCCTATTGACGCTGGGACTTGGAAGCCGCCGGTGGGTGAGCATCAGGATAGTTGGGAAACGGGTTGGTCGTCGAGTCCTTGGGGGCAAGAGCCTTCCTTGCGTGCCGCCGGGAACACGACTGCATTGGCAGGCCAAGCTCTGCAGATCGACGGTGTACCCCTCGCAGGAGTGAGGCTGTCGATCGAGGGGACTTCGGCGCAGACAAGGACTGATGCTGCAGGTCGCTTCCTGCTCACAGGTGTTTCTGCTGGCCATCATGTGTTGGTGGTCGAAGGCGAACGGTCCCATTCCCGTACGCGCTACGGAACGTATGAGATGGGCGTCAATCTCGCCGCGGGCAAGACCACGATCCTTGAACAAACCGTTTGGCTCACGCCGCTTGACCCAGCTTGGAACCATCACGTCGGATCGTCCATCACGCGTGAAACGCGGCTTACAACACCGCAAATACCCGGGCTAGAAGTTCGTATCCCGGCCGGTACCGTCATAACCGATGCCGCTGGAAACAGGGTTCACAATCTAAACATGACCGCGATCCCGGTCGATCGACCCCCGTTCAGGCTTCCGCCATTCGTAGAAGTTCCGATCTACTTCACGGTACAGCCTGGGCGCGCGTACCTGAGCAAGCCCGCTCAGATCATCTACCCGAACTACGATCATCTGCGTCCCGGTCAGCGCGTCCCGTTCTGGAATTACAATCCCGACTCACACGGATGGTACGTCTACGGCCACGGGTCGGTCACAGCTAACGGGAAGCAAGTCGTCCCAGATCCAGGCGTAGGCGTATGGGGGTTTGCGGGAGCTATGATCACTAGCACTCCAACGCCACCCTCGAACAAACCTACAGGCACCGCCGCAGGAGGAGATCCGGTCGATCTATATTCGGGTCTCTTTGACTATCGCTCGACTGACCTCGTGTTGCCAGACACTATTCCGATAGTGATGCAGCGCAGCTACCGCCAAGGCGACTCAAATTCCTACAGCTTTGGTATAGGCACCACTAACTTTTACGAACTGCGTTTGTGGTCAGAAAATAATTATCATGAAGCCGACCTGATACTTCCCGACGGGGGACGGGTTCATTACGTGCGTATCTCACCCGGTGAAGGCATCACAGAAGCCGAATACGAGTCAACGAGCAAGCCAGGCCCATATTACGCTTCCACGATCAAGTGGAACGAAGCAGAGAATGGCTGGGACCTGGCTCTTACCGACGGACTCACCTACGAGTTCGGTGCGGACGCCCCCTTGCAAGGGATACGCGATCGATTTGGCGACCAGCTCACTATCACCAGAACAAAAGGCAAGGAAGGCAATATCACCCAAATCACTTCCCCACACGGCAAGTGGGTGACATTCACATACGATAGCTCCAACCGGATCACAGAAATGAAGGACAACGGTGGCCGCGTATGGAAATACAGCTACACCACGGGTGGTTATCTAGAAAAGGTAACCGACCCGGCAGAAAGGGTCACGAAGTACGAATACGACGGTTCGGGCAACATGACGAGCATCACCGACCCTCGCGGCACAAAGTACGTCGAAAACAAATACGACACTAACGATCGCGTCTCAAAGCAAACCGATGCCGACGGCGGTGTCTTTGAATTCAAATACGGCCTAAACGGCGAAGGGAAGGTAGAAAGCACGACCGTCACGGAACCTCGGGAAAACAAGCGCAAGGTCACCTTCAATAGTGAAGGGCTCTCCACAAGCGAAATCCTCGGGTTCGAAAGCGCCCTGGAACAGAAGACCGAAATCGAACGGCAGTCCAGCACGAACCTTATCCTTTCGACGACTGACGCCCGCAAACGTAAGACCGCATATGAATACGACGCATACGGTAACCCGACGTTGATTACGCGCCTCGCAGGCACAGGGTCAGCGCAGACGACGAAATTCACTTACGAACCGAAGACGGACGAGTTGACAAAGGTCACTGACCCGCTCAGCCATTCGACCAAATACGAATACGGCACCCAGGGCGAACTCCTCACCGTCACCGACCCCCTTGGTCACAAAACGACCGCTGAATACAACAGCAGCGGACAACCAACGGTTATAAAGAACGCGCTCGGGAAGAGCACGACATATGCCTACGAACTAGGAATGCTGAGCGGCATCACAGACGCCGCGAACAGGACGACAAAGCAGTTCGTCGACGGTATCGGGAACGTCACTTCGGTCACACGACCCGAAGGGCAACGAACCCTCTATGGCTACAACCTCGACAACGAACTGACGAGCATCACAGGAGCAGGCGGCGCGCAGACCAGCCTCGAATACGACGCTGACGGAGACCTCACGTCGATCGCGGACCCTCGGCACAACAAAACGACTGTGACCTACGAATCGATGGACCGCCTGGAAAGCGAAACTGACCCACTGGGCCACAAAACAACCTGGGCCTACAATAAGGCCGGCTACCCCATCGAAGCGACCGACCGTCGCGGCCTGGTCACGAAGGCGACCTACGATACGCTAGGACGAATGTCGAAGATCAGCTTCGGCGTTTCAGGCGAAACAGCGCAAAGCTCGATCAAATACGAATACGACAACGGAAACCGCCCAACCAAGATCGAAGACAGCGCCGCCGGTGGCACCTACACGCCCACGTACAACGAACTAGACCATCTCACAGCGCTCGCCGGACCCAATGGCACCGTCGAATACACCTACGACGGTGCAGATCGGCGTAAGAAGCTGATCGTGCCGGGCCAGGAAGCGGTCGAATACACCTACGACGAAGCGAACCGTTTGACCGAACTCGCTCGCGGGACCGAAAAGATCAAATTGGGCTACGACAACGCAAACAGGCCGACGAGCGTCAAACTCCTCGACGGGATCGAAGAGACCCTCGGCTACAACGAAGCCAACGACCCCACATCGATCATCGACAAGAAGGGCTCGGAAACCCTCGGCGAACTCGACTACGCCTACAACAAAGACGACCAGCTCGAAGCGACATGGGGAAGCTACGCCCGCACCGGACTCCCAGAAGCCATCACCACACCACTCGTCTACAACGCCGATAACGAGCTGACCGAACGTGCAGGCAAAACACTCGCCTACGACAACGACGGGAACCTAACATCGGACGCAACAAACACCTACAAATGGGATGACCGCGGACAACTCGAAAGCATCAGCGGCGGAACAACAGCATCATTCGGCTACGACCCATTCGGCCGCAGAAGCTCAAAGACACTCGCAGGCACCACCACAAAGCTCCTCTACGACGGGCCTAACGTCGTCCAAGAATCCGTCGGCGGGACAGCCACCGGCAACCTCATCACCGGACTAGGCGCCGACCAGATCTTCTCCAGGAAGACAAGTACAGGCACCGACAGCTACCTGACTAACCCTCAGAAGAGCACGATCGCGCTTGCCAACAGCGAAGGCAAAGTCAAGACCACCTACACCTACGACCCCTTCGGCGCAACCACCATCGAAGGCACCGCCAGCACCAACCCCTACCAATACACCGGACGCGAAAACGACAGCGACGGCCTGCAATACAACCGCGCCCGCTACTACAATCCCGCCAACGCCAGATTCATCAGCCAAGACCCCACAGGATTCGCAGGCAGCGGCGCCAACCTCTACCAATACACACTCGGCGACCCCCTCGACTTCACAGACCCCACCGGACGATGCAGCCTCGAAATCTGGTCCAGCAGCTTCTGGACAGAAGGAAACTGCGCCTCAGAAAACCCACGTAAAGGCCATACAGGCAGCAGGCATCGGCACATGCATCATTGTTACCGCTGGTATATGCGCAGGCGTGACTGGGGCAGTAACCGTGTTCGGATTGGCAAGCGATGCGAATTGCCATGCGTCTCCAGGACAGTACGCGGGAACCATAGGTTTCGGTCTATTGGGAGCCGGTCCTGGGCTCATCTTCACGGGACTAAAGGGAGCAGGAATGATCGGGGAGGATGTGCTGCCTGACACATTGGCCGGCAAGTGGGCACTAAACGGATATCTCACTGGCCCAGCTGCCGGAGCAGCAGTGGCCGAGGCGGCAGCAAGCAGCCCTGGCGGCCCAGGTGGCTCTCCTGGCGGCGCCCCGGGGGGCAGCTCCGGAGGTACTACACCAGGCGGCAGTTCAGGTGGCAGCGCAGCCGCCGCATCTGGCGAAGGCGGAGCATGCGAATAAAATACGGAGATGATCGTGTCTATCGGAGTCGCTCCCAGTCGCTGGGATTCGCACTGTGTACATTTGCAAATATCGTACTAATGAGCACCTTTCTCGTTAGAGCCAGCAAGCCTGCGGCGACTGACATAGCGGTGATCGCTATTGTGATCGGGACGTTGCTCGGAGCCCGAGCGACGTTGAGTGCGATCATCGCAACCCACGAGGGAATAAGAGTCGTCAACTTGTTTAAAAATCTCAACTTTACTTGGAATGAGATAGACTCGTTTGATATAGGACAATCCGGACTTCTTCCGCAGGTGTGCCGCATCCACACAAAGGACGGAAAAATGTGGCGAGCGATTGGTATACAAGAGATGAATGTTTCCCTTTTGCAATCGAAAGATAAGCGACCCGCTAGAAAGATAGTGGAGCAGTTGAACCAGGAGCTGGCCGACCACACACAGCTGCAGCGCAGTCCACAGCCTCAATGAATCCCGTAGCAGCGTCATCCGGCGTAAGAAGCTGATCGTGCCGGGCCAGTGGGCGCTCAACGGATACCTCATCGGCCCTGCCGCTGGTTCAGCGGTAGCCGAGGCAGCAGCCACCAGCCCCGGTGGCCCGGGCGGCTCACCGGGCGGTAGCTCTGGAGGCACCACACCAGGAGGCAGTCCAGGCGGCAGCGCAGCCGCCTCATCTGGCGAAAGCGGTGGAAGTTGCGAATAAAACCGAGGCAACGCGTCTACCGAACTCGCTCGCAATCCCTTGGAATTGTGTTGACAGTGCTTGTTGGAGATCTCTTCCTGGCTACCTTCGTCGCTAGGACTAGCGAGCCTGGAGCGATAGGCATAATTGCAGTCTTTATTCTTGTTGGGACGGTTATAGGATTGCGGGCCGCCTTGACCGCAGTTGAGGTATCAAATGAGGGAGTACGGGTCATAAATGTGTTCAAAAAGTTCGGATTGCCTTGGGCGGATATAGAGCTGTTCGAAATAGGCCAGTCAGGACTCTTTCCGCAGGTGTGTCTAATCCATACGAAGGATGGAAGGATTTCACACGCCTTTGGAATACAAGAAAGGAACACTTCGCGTTTGCAATCGCAAGATAAGCGACCCGCTAGAAAGATGGTGGAGCAGTTGAATCAGGAGCTGGTCGACCATACACAGCAGCGCAGTGCACAGCCTCAATGAATCCCGTAGCAGCGTCATCTACGGCTTGCTAAGGATGTGATGACTGATCAGGCCGCATGGCCAAAGGTGACGCGTAAGGAGGCGCTGACCGGTGCTGCGCTCATCGGAATCGGTGCTGGGCTCGACCGTGTGATAGGTGGAGTGTCAGGTCCAAGGGCTTCTGGTAGGCCCGTCTTGCCCAGCGGTATCGTTCCCTTTCGGGGCGCTCACCAGGCTGGTATAGCCACCCCTGCCCAAGACTATCTTCACTTCGCGGCGTTCGATGTAACCAGCGAAGCCGTAGAGGACCTGCGTTCACTGTTGACGGCATGGACGGCCGCCGCAGACATGCTGACCCGCGGCGCACCCTATGGACCGAACAGCGAAGAGTCGAACCAGCCTCCCGCTGATACCGGCGAGGCGATGGGGCTCGATGCCTCCCAACTCACGATCACGTTCGGGTTCGGCCCAAGCCTATTCGCCAGCGGCGACCGCTTTGGCTTGGCTCAGGCAAGACCGGCCGGATTGCGGCCGCTTCCAACCTTCAAAGGCGAGAGCATCGAACCGGCGATCTCGGGCGGTAATCTATGCGTTCAAGCGTGCGCCAACGATCCCCAGGTCGCCTTCCACGCCATCCATATGCTCGCCCGCATCGCGAGCCCCGTGGCCGCTATGCGCTGGGACCAGCTCGGGTTCGGCAGAACCTCAAGCACGAGCCGCACCCAACAGACTCCGCGAAACCTGATGGGCTTCAAGGACGGCACCGACAACATCCGCAGCGAGGACACCGGCGCGATGAACGAATATGTCTGGGTCCAGCCGGTAGACGTGCCGGACTGGATGGTCGGCGGGACCTACTTGATCGCGCGCCGCATCAAGATCCTCTTCGACGTATGGAACGCCGCCACTCTCGAAGGCCAGCAGCAGGCGATAGGACGCGACAAGCTCACCGGCGCTCCCCTTGGGGCCACTTACGAGTACGACCCAGTCGACCTGGCAGCGACCACATACGGTGTGCCCGTGATCCCCTCTAATGCACATATTCGCCTCGCGAACCCCGAGAACAACGAAGGACAGAGAATCCTACGACGCGGTTATTCCTACTCCGAAGCGGTTGAACCGGGAACTGCCGATATCAACGCCGGTCTGTTCTTCATAGCGTTCCAACGAGACCCCGACCGCCAATTCATCCCAATACAACGGCGCCTCGCCGAAAACGATGCGCTCAACCGCCACACCCTTCACACCTCCAGCTCAATCTTCGCCATCCCGCCGGGGATACAGAGGGGCGGCTTTGTTGGCGAAGGACTATTCAGCTCAAGCCAGTGATGTTGCCTTCATCTCGGCCCGTGCCGAAAGGTCGCCCATAAGTGACCTGATCGCTTTCCCCGGCGCACTATCCCCACCTGTTCGTCTGGGGTGTTCGGTTGGGTGTTCGGTTATAAGCCGAACACCCAACCGAACACCCTGCTGCCCGCTCGCTCCCGAGATTTGGCTCTGCACCTAGCCCGAGGAAGGGGGTCCCCGCTTCTCCGCTTCGCTACAAACCGGGGACCCCCTCCTCGACCCAACACATCACAGATGTTCAGGGCGAGGCTATGTGCAGAGCGGGAGCGGGAGCGAGCAGGCGGCGGAAGGCGGAAGGGCAGGATAATTTAAGGGTTGCAGTAGTGATGCTCTCGGCTGACGATCAGGCGCCGGGCGGTTCAGTAGACCCCTTGAGGCAGATCGGACATCGGGGCGGCTTGGCGGTAGTGAGCTGGCGTGGCGGATGAGGGCGCAGTACGCGGGCTGGATATGGGCGGATAGGTAGCTCGTAACGGGTTATGGCGTGTGCGGATGGGCGGCCGGCTACCTGCTCGAGATGATGACTTCCGAGCGGTATGGAGCAGGACTGACAGAGCGCAAAATTGGGTTGTCGATTGCGGAGGCTTGCCGGCTTCACGGATGAGGCTCTATGCAACTCCACAGCAAGCTCCACGCCCGCCGGACCTCAACTCGTTGGCCGTTCTTGGTCGCTCACGGTCATTAACAGTATGTGCAGCCATGCGCCATTTACCAAAGAGCAGCAGGTTCGACTCCTTCGGATCGCGCTTAGCGTTCAGCTCGCTCGTGATGGCTTGCCGAGCGAGTCTGTCCACCTTAACTCCCCGCAGGAACGAAGGTCCTTGTGTACGACAAGAGTTCGATAGGTTCAGTCCAACGCCGATCTCGACCGGGACGCGTGGTCGCTCCTGCTGTGTCTGCGCCGCGTGTGCCGTGACGGCTTGTTGCCCTCGGTGTCGGTTTGGTATGTAGCCTCGTCGCTCCAAGAGACCTTGAGGCGCTGTCCGCGTCCCTTTGGCAGAAGGGTGGCATGGTCAATGACGGTTTCCAAGACAGCTCTCTTTGCGTCGTCTGGGAACTCCTCCACCCACTCAGCAGCTCTCGAAGCTGTTCCATGTCGATCTGCTGTGATGGTTGAGTCATCAACTCTGCGTAGCCTTGACGCGCGGTCTCTAGTTCGCTTTGCAGACGTTGGGTGATCCCCCGGCGCTGGTGCAACTCGTCTAGTGTGATCGTTGCCATGTCTTCATCGGCATCGACCCATGCAGTGTGTGCTCGCCGAACCTTACGTTCGGCATTCGCCAAGTCGGTGCTTAGCTCGGCTATGCGTTCCTCGACCTCGGCAACATTCGTGGCGACCTCGGGCTGAACCCACTCGGTTGTTGCGCTTAGACGGTCATTGACGTGTTCGGCCAGCTCAGAGAGTGCGCGATGCTCGCTGATGCTGTAGCCCTCAGAGCAGCCCGAGTTGTAGACCTTGCATGTGTAATGCCAGTATTCGTAGCGCTTGCCCTTGCGTATAGGACGATTCACTGTCGCCTTGAGCGTCGCCCGGCAGGCCGAGCAGCGAAGCAAGCCCGCTAGGACGTGGCGCTTTTTATTGCTCCCACTCTCACGGTGGCGGGTGCATAGCACCGCCTGGGCGGCCTCCCACTGCTCTCGGGGCACAAGCGGCGGCTGGTCCTTCGCGATCTGCCAAGCGTTCGTGCCGCCAAAGCGAATGCGGATCATGCCTGTCTGTGCCTCGCTCTCAAGGATCTTCCTTATAGTCGTCGCGGACCAACCGCTCCGAGCCCTGCGCGTTTTGACCCCGAGCCGATTCAGCTTGTTCGCCATCCACGCTGACCCATGCCCTTCGACGGCCCACTCGATGAGCTGCCTGTATGTCTTCGCCTCCTCGTCATTCACGACGTACGGCGCTGCGCGCTCGGCGCGCTGATAGCCAAAGGGCACATGACCACCATTGGGTAGACCCTGTGCTGCTCTCTCGCGGCGGCCTGCCATCAACTTCTGCTTTTGGTCGGCCTTCTGGAGTTGTGCGAAGACGGCCTGTATCGATGCGAACGCTTGATCTTGGGTCTCCGCCAGTCTCGTAACCAATGGAGCCCCTTCCAACGAGGGGAACTGGATGACCGCCTGGACGCCCGCCTCAACGAGCCGGTGGTGCATCAGCTCCCACTCCAGGGAGCTGCGATGCAATCGGTCAAGCGCCCGACAGAGCAGATAGGTTGGCTGAACGTGGCTAAGCTCGCTCAGCAGCGACTGCATGACGGGACGCGACTCAAGGCTCAGGTCCGCGCCCGGTACGGCCGTGGTCGAGGCGAACCCCTCGTCGTAGATCGCAGGCTCCCCATTCGGACGCTGCGCAACTTGCCAGCCGTTCTCGGCGGCGAGCTCAGGCAGACGCCGAAGCTGATTGGCGTGCCCAAAGCCCTGCTCTTGCTGCTCCTTGCTGGACACACGAGTGGCGATGATGACGCGCGGCTTGTCCATCTCAGACTGACCCATATTTTACACACCCCACAAAAGTTGTCGATGTACGGCAAAACGTATTTCGGCAACGAGCGCACGACGTTCGTGATCGACCCAGATGGCAAGGTGGCGCAGGTCCTGCGCAAGGTCAAGCCGGCCGAGCACGATGGGCTCGTGCTCGGCGCGCTAGACCAGGCAACGCCGCCTGTCGTGTAAGCACCACCAGTCGTCTAGCGGTTGCACGGGTGGATCGCCCCGCCGAGGCATCGGACGAGTCGCCGTGCCCGTCGCTTGACCACGTTATCGGCTTGTTGTCCCGCTGGGAGAGTCGTAGTTTTTGGAGAAGGTGAGGGTCTCGCAGGATGGTTGGACGACGCCTGCGTGGATACAGCGCCGCTGATTTGTCAACGAGCGTTGGCGCAACGTGCTGCGTGACTCGCTCGCTGAGGCAATTGAGGAGTACGACCTCGACGACACCCCGTTCTCGGCCGAGAGTTGGGCGGCGCTGGTCGGGCAGTTCAACCAGGGACTCCTGTTCGAGCGGCTGCTCGGCATCGACTGCGGCCACGAGGCTCTGCTCACCGCTATCGACGCGTGGCTCAGCTCGTTGGAGAAGCGCAAGACCGGGAACAACAACAAGACATCCCCCAAATCAACCAATCGGAGGAAAGCGCAATGAGCGCAGTGGAAATAGATGAAGCAAAGCTCGAAGAGTTCATGGGTCAGTTCGTGGGCGACCTGGGCGCGGCGATCACCACGCCGCTAGTTCTGATCGGCGACAAGCTCGGCCTGTACAAGGCGATGGCCGACAGCGAGCCGGTTACCTCGAAGGAATTGGCCGAGCGCACCGACTGTCACGAGCGCTACATCCGCGAGTGGCTGTGCCAACAGGCAGCCAGCGGCTACGTCGAGTACGACGCGGCCACGGGTACCTTCAGGCTGCCGCCAGAGCAGGCGATGGCGTTGGCCGACGAAAACAGCCCGGCGTTCATCCCGGGCGCCTTTCAGCTGGTGGCGGCCACCGTCAAGGACGAGGCGCAGATCGCCGAGCGCTTCCGCTCGGGCGAGGGTTTTGGTTGGCACGAGCACCATCACGACCTGTTCGCCGGCACCGAGCGATTCTTCAGGCCCGGCTACCTGGCGAACCTGGTGGACGCCTGGCTACCTGCGCTCGACGGCGTGCTCGACAAGCTCACGGCCGGCGCCCGAGTCGCTGACATCGGTTGCGGCCACGGGGCCTCGACGATCCTGATGGCCAAGGCGTTCCCGGCTTCCCGGTTTGTCGGATCGGACTACCACGAGGGCTCGGTGCAGGCTGCCCGCGCCGCCGCCGAGCGCGCCGGAGTCTCAGACCGCGTGAGCTTCGAGGTGGCTTCGGCCAAGGACTTCGGCGGCGGGCCGTTCGACCTGGTGTGCGTGTTCGACGCCCTGCACGACATGGGCGACCCGGTGGGCGCCACGTCTCACGTGCGCGAGCAGCTCGCCCCTGACGGAACGTGGATGGTCGTCGAGCCCCTGGCGGGCGACGCGATCGAGGAGAATCTCAACCCCGTCGGGCGCATCTTCTACGGCGGCTCGACAATGCTCTGCACGCCCGCTTCGCTGAGCCAGGAGGTTGGCTTGGCGCTCGGCGCCCAGGCCGGCGAGCAGCGCCTCACCGAGGTATTGGGCGAAGGCGGCTTCAGTCGCGTGCGCCGCGCCGCCGAGACGCCTTTCAACCTGGTGCTCGAGGCGCGGCCATGAGCACCGTGACGGTCGTGGACGAGGAGGCAAGTCGGATCCTCGTCCACGACGGCGAGGGCGAGGAGACGGTCTTCTTGCTGCCGACTTGGTCGATGTTCCATTCGCGTCACTGGAAGATGCAGATTCCCTACCTGGCGCGCCACTTTCGGGTGCTTGTGATGGATGGCCTCGGCAACGGGCGCTCTGACCGTCTTCGCGATCCACGCCGCTACAGGGCCGTCGAGTTCGCCCGCGACTGTCTGGCGGTGATGGACGCGACCGGCAGGAGCAAGCGGTGACGGTGAGCCTGTCCGGGGGCACCCGCTATCAGCTTGAGCTCGCGCGGCTTGCCCCCGAGCGGGTGCTCGGCGCTGTCTTCACCGGCCCGATGTTCCCCTATACCCCCTCGCACCTGTGGTTCATGCGCAGCAAGCTCTTCTGGTGGGCGTTTGCACGACCGGCGATCAGTCCCCGGCTCTACCGCTGGTGGGGCCGCTTCAGCGCCGACCACTGGCGCAGGGACTATCCAGCGTTTGCGGCGTGGTTCGTCTCCAGAGCCCTGCCGGAGCCGCATTCCACCAAGGCGATCGAAGACGGCGTGGGCTGGGCGCTCGAGACCGACTCGGCGGTGCTGACAGCCACGATCCTCGACGAGCAATCCGCCCACCGCGCCAATGCGCCGCGGGAGTTGCGCGGGCTCGCTCAGGGTCCCGACGTTGCAGGTCCGTCGCGCTTGTGTAGTGCGGTGAGTCCCTACGTTGCAAGTCCGTCGCGCTTGTGTAGCCGCGGCGAGTCCCGGGTAAGGTGATTGTGGAGTTCGAGCGCTGAGCAAAGCGCTCACTTCAGGGCGGTAAGCGTGCAAAGCCTGAACTGGTGCCTATCGGCGTGACACAGAGAAAGGGGAGTCAGTCTTGAACGATGGTAATGACCGGCCCGCAGGCGAACCACCGCTGCCGCCGCCGATCCCAGGCGCGAGCGAACCCACATCGGGCGCGGGATATCCGCCCGCTCCACCCGGCGGTCCGCCCGCTGCACCCGGCGGTGGCTACCCGCCCGTAACGTCTGGTCCTGGTGGCCCGCCCGTGCCGCCCGGAGCCGGCCCACCTCCCGTAGACCAGAGCGGTGGCAATGGCTGGGCGATTGCAGTCGCAGTTGCGGTCGTCATCGCGCTAGTCGTCTTGGTCGTCGTGTTGGTCTCCAACAAAAGCTCCAAACCAACCCCGACGGTCACAAACCAGTCGCTCAGCATCGGCCACTCGACGACGGTCAATCCGACGACGGTAACCCAGCAGAAGACGGTCACAGCCCCCACGACGACCGTGACGACGCCGGCAAAGACGGTCACTACGCCTGCTCAAACGACGACCACGACAACGACGGGGACGACCGACAAGCCGTCCACCACCGGGACTACGACCACCCCGGCGAATGCCACACCGTAGATAGCGACTCGCTCGCGGCTCGAGCTCGCGCGCTCGCGAGCGCTTCGTGTGCGAGCAGCCGCCCTACTCGATGCTTGCGCGCGAGATCGAGAACGACGTGCTGCCGAGTTGCCGACGCCACCATATGGGCGTGATCCCCTGGAGCCCGCTTGCCGGTGGCTGGCTCTCAGGGCGCTATCGCAAGGACATCGAGATCCCGATGTCGCGCCGCGCGCAGATGATCCCGTCGCGCTATGACATGTCGATCCCGGCCAATCAGCGCAAGCTGGATGTTGCCGATGCGCTCGGCCGGGTCGCCGAGGAGGCGGGTATCAGCCTGATCGAGATGGCGCTCGCGTTCGTGATTCGCCACCCTGCCGTGACCGCGGCGTCGGGTATATATGGGAGACCGTCAACGTTCGCTTCTAGAAGGGAGAGCGACATGCATGCAAGCGCGATGCTTGAGGTCTCCGAGCACGAGCTCGACGACGAGGATTGGGACGACGCTGAGGAGCCCGACAGTGACGAGCTCGAGGTCGATCTCGACGAGGAAGGCCTCGAGCCCGAGGACGACGACGACTTCTAGCGGCTTCTTGCGCGGGGGATCGTAGGCTTGGTCTGTGCCCATCGCGTCGACCTCGATCACGAGCAGCTTTGACTCGTTCGTCGAAGCTGCCGGTCAGTTCTTCTCGGATCTGGCGGCGGTCCACTGGGGCGCGCTCACGCTCGGCCTGTTGTTCTTCGGTCTGAACCTGACGCTGCGCTCGCGCGCGTTCTTTCACAGTCTGCGTGCCGCCTACCCAGCGGTCCGCATCCAGTGGCGGCGCATCTGGGGTGCCTATGTAGCGGCAGTAGGCTTCAACAACGTAGTACCGGCTCGTGGCGGGGACATCATCAAGCTGTTTCTCGCCAAGAGCTCGATACCGGGCTCCTCTTACCCGACGGTCGCCGCGGCTTTCTTCGTCGAGGCGGTCTTCGACGTGAGTGTGGGTGTGTTCGTGCTCATCTTCGCCTTCAGTCAGGGCGTCTTTCCCAAGCCGCCGGACTTCTCGAAGCTGAACTCCTTCGACATCTCGTATTTGGCAGAGCATTTCCGTTTCACGCTCTTTCTGATCACGCTGCTGGCGGTCCTGGGTCTTCTCGCCTTCGCGCTGCTGTCAGTGCGCGTCAAGGCTTTTTGGATCCGTGTTCGTCAAGGACTGACGATCCTCAGCGATCGGCGCCGTTATCTACGTGAGGTAGCTGCTTGGCAGGCGTTGGCTTGGGTATGCCGCTTTATCGCCTTTTGGTTCTTGCTAGACGCGTTTCGCGTGGGCGGATCGGTTGGCAATGTGCTGCTCGTGTTCGGCGTCGGGCAGGTGGCGGGCGCCGTGCCTTTCACCCCCGGCGGCGCCGGAGTGCAGCAGGCGCTGCTCGTGAAGGTCTTTACCGGTAGCGCCCCGGCTGCGGTGGTAGCCGCCTACTCGGTCGGTCAGCAGATCGCGATCGCCGCCTTTACTGCGATCGTGGGGCTCGGCGCGGTCGTCTTCATCTTCCGCTTCCGCTCCTTCAAAGAAGTCATCGCGGCCGGGCGTGCCTCACGCGAGGCCGAGCGCGAGTCCGAACGTGGCGATGGCGGACCGGAGCCGCCTACTGCTTTCCCTCGCGCGCCTCGCGCACAGGCTTGAGCGCCTCAGGGGAGTCGTCTACTGTGATCCCTCGCCGCGCCTCGCGCACAGGCTTGAGCGCCTCAAGGGAGTCGTCTACTGCAACCCCTCGCGCGCCTCGCGCACGAGTGTGACCGCCTCAGGGAACACGACCGCGATCACTTGACGAATCTGCTGAGCCTGAGCCTCGGCGTCGCCCTGCAAATTCACACGGTTGACGGCCGCGACCGTCATGTCGACTGCAAGCTTGATCGCGTTGTCGGCCCAGGCCAGCGCCTGCTGACCCTGCATCTGTTCGGCAAACTGCGCGATACGCCGTTGAAGCTCATCAGGGTCGCCGAATAGGTCGCCAAAACCTCCACTCTCCATACCGTCATCCTAGCGTTCGCCACGCGGCAGGCTCCCTGTCAGCCCCGCAACTCATACACTGCCGTGCCGATGGCCCTGGCCCCAGAGATCAAGCAACGCGTAGCCTTCGAGACGGACAGGCGCGCGCGCCTTTCGGTCCCCGCAGCGGCTGGTGGCGTGCTGTTCCTGCTGAGTGCCATCATCCTCAACGCGGCGCTGAAGGAACTGCCAACCGTGGGTCTCGTGCAGGGCATGGAACCTGCGCTGCGCGGCGAAGCCACGCCGGCTATCAGCCCAAGGGCGGCGGAGGTCAAGTACATCGACCATCATGCCTTCGGTCTGATCGCCGGCAACCTCCTGATGGCCATCGGCATCCTCGCGCTCACGCTCGTACTGCTGTTCCTGCAGGACTGCACCCGCTTTCGTCGCGCGCAGACCTGGCCTCTCGGGCGCCCGCTGGTGCTGGTCGGGGGGATCGGCTACGCGGTGTTGAACCTGATCCACGAGGTGATCCTCGCGATCGAGGCGCACAAGTTCGTCAGCGGCAACGACTTCTCCGGCAAAGCCGTCGAACGCGCGTTGCTCACCTCCGGCTCGCTGGGTATCTTGCTGACGCTGCTGGGGCTTCTGGCGGCGCTTGGGCTCACCGTCGGAATGATCGCGACGATGGTCGGCACACAGCGTGCGGGCCTGCTCCCACGCTGGCTCAGCGTAATTGGCATGCTGGCTGCGTTGCTGTTCCTGCCCCTCTTCGGCTCCAGCTTCGTGACCGCGTTCATCCCGGCGTTTTGGTTGGTCGCCACAGCGTTCTTGCTGTGGGAACGCTTGCCGAGCGGTGACCCTCCCGCCTGGGCCGCCGGCGAGGCAATCCCTTGGTTGCCGCCGTCAAGGCGGGGCGCCACCACAGGTGAGGAGAAGAACGACCCGCCGACAGGCATGGGGCAGAGGCTCAGGGGCGCTTTGGGCGCAGGGGAGCCGGCCACCGAGCCGGCTCCGCCACCAACGCCGGTCGCCGGCGGCTCACGCCGCAAGCGCCGAAAGCGCAACTGATCTCGCCTGTCAGCGGCGGCTCACGCCACCAACGCCGGTCGCCGGCGGCTAGCACCGCAAGCGCAACTGATCTACGCCTGTCAGCGGCGGCTCACGCCATCGGCGACTGCTTGGCGCGTCTCACGGCGACGCAAGCGGATCGTCATCTGCCGGGAGGACTCGCGTTCGTGCATCGCGACCCGATCGCGCACTTGGCCGCAATGTCCCACGAACTCGAGCGATATGGGCCACTCGGGCGGCTGATGTCGACGATTGGCTCCGTCCCGCAGCGGGAATAAATAGATAAGACCGCAGGTTGGCCTTTTGGCCACCTCGATCGCGAGTCTTGACAAGCATCAAATGCTGCCCGAAAAGGGTGGCGTGAAGGGAGGGTCCCATGGAGGCCGCTTCTATCCACCCGCGTGCGGCGCAAGGGGTAAGCCCGCCGCTAGCTCAGACAGACGCAGGCGAGCGACCGGTCGCCGGTTCGTGGTCGCCGGCAAACCCGGCGCCACTCGGCCTTGCTGCATTCGCGATGACGACGTTCGTGCTATCGATGTTCAATTCCAACCTCGTCAACGAAAAGGGAACGCCTGTCGTGCTGGGACTCGCGCTCGCCTATGGCGGGATCGTGCAACTGCTCGCCGGTATGTGGGAGTTCCGCACGGGTAATACCTTTGGCGCGGTCGCGTTCTGTTCATTCGGTGCCTTCTGGATCTCCTTCTGGGCGCTGAACGTGTTCTACGCTAAGAGCATCGGCGGCAACGCGGGACACGCGGTCGGCGTGTACCTAGCGGCGTGGGCGATCTTCACTGCCTACATGACGGTTGCGGCATTTCGCGTCAGCGGAGCTGTGCTGCTGGTGTTCGTGTTGCTGACCGTCACTTTCATCCTGCTGGCGATCGGCGCTATAGGTCCGCATGCAACCGTAACCCATTGGGGCGGCTATCTAGGCCTAGCGACAGCCGCGGCAGCTTGGTATGCGTCGTTTGCCGTCGTAACCAACTCGACGTTCAAACGGACGGTCCTGCCGGTGATGCCACTCGGCGGCGAGTAAAGTCAGCTCGATCGGTGCGAACGGTGAACGGTACGGAGGAAGGATGCCGCGAGGAAGGGCAGCGAAAGTAAGGGAAGGGCAGCGACAAACGAGGATCAGAAGGGAGGTGTAGCCCGTGGCAATTAATACCGACGCGCTCGACTCTGAGCTGGCGCGGATGCTGGAGGTGGAGCGTTTCGAGCCCCCGCAAAGCTTTCGCGAGTACGCTCTCTTGAACGATCCGGCTGTCTATGAGCAGGCCGGGCGCGACCCACAGGCATGGTGGGCCGCGCAGGCAGGTGAGCTCGACTGGTTCGCGCCTTGGGAGCAAATCCTCGACGACTCCAATCCGCCCTTTTACAAGTGGTTTGTCGGCGGCAAGATCAACGCCTCCTACAACTGCCTGGACCGCCACGTGGAGGCAGGCCGCGGCGAGCGCGTGGCGTTTCACTGGCGTGGGGAGCAGGGTGAGGAGCGCGACATCACCTACGCCCAGCTGCTGGCCGAGGTGAGGTGCTTTGCCGTCGCGCTGAAGGACCAGGGGGTGGAAAAGGGCGACGTCGTCGGCATCTACCTGCCGATGATCCCCGAGGTAGTCGTCGCGATGCTTGCATGCGCGCGCATCGGAGCGCCGCACAACGTCGTCTTCGGCGGCTTCTCCGCCGAGGCGGTACGCGAGCGCATGGAGTTCTCCGAGGCCAAGGCGCTGATTACGGTGGACGGCGCGGCGCGCAAGGGCAAGACCGCACCGGTCAAGGACCGCGTCGACGAGGTCATGGGCGACCTGTCCACACTGCAAACGATCGTTGTTGTGCGCAGCAAGGGCACCCCGTGTCAGATGAAGCCCGGCCGTGACGTGTACTACGACGAGATCATGGCCGCCGCCGAGGGGCGGGTGGGCATTGAATCCGAGGCAGAGCCGCTGGACGCTGAGCATCCGCTCTACATCCTCTACACCTCCGGCTCGACCGCCAAGCCAAAGGGAATCCTGCACACAACCGGCGGCTACTTGACAGGTGTCAGCGCGACGCACCGCTACGTGTTCGATCTGAAAGCCGACAGCGACGTGTACTGGTGCGCAGCCGACGTCGGCTGGGTCACAGGCCACTCCTACATCGTCTATGGCCCGCTGGCCAACGGCGCTACGTCGGTCATGTGGGAGGGTGCCCCCGACTACCCCAACAAGGGCATCTGGTGGGAGCTGATCGAGCGCTACAAAGTGTCGATCCTCTACTGTGCCCCGACCGCTATCCGCGCGTGCATCAAGTGGGGCGCGCAGTGGCCCGAGCAGCACGATCTATCCTCGCTGCGTCTGCTCGGATCGGTCGGCGAGCCGATCAATCCGAAGGCCTGGCTGTGGTACCACAAGGTGATCGGCGGCGAACGCTGCCCGATCGTGGATACGTGGTGGCAGACCGAGACGGGCGCGATCATGATCACGCCACTGCCAGGCATTACCGCCACCAAGCCGGGCTCCGCGACACAGCCGTTTCCGGGCGTGCAGGCACAGGTGCTGAGTGAGTCCACGGGGGAGCCGGTGAGCGAGGGCCAAGGGCTGCTGGTGCTGACGCACCCGTGGCCGTCGATGCTGCGCACGCTCTACAAGGAGGACGATCGCTTCATCAGCACCTACTTTGAGCGTTTCGGCAAGCAGACGTATCTGGTGGGTGACGCAGCCCGAGTGGACGCCGACGGCTACATCTGGGTGATCGGCCGTATCGACGATGTCGTCAACGTCTCCGGCCACAGGCTCTCGACGGCCGAGGTCGAGTCGGCGATCGTCGCCCATCCAGACGTTGCAGAGGCCGCTGTGATCGGACAGCACGACGAGGACACCGGACAGGCGATCGTCGCGTTCGTAACGCTCCAGGGCGAGCTACACGGCGATCAGGAGACGACGGAAAGCATCCGCGAAACCGTGGCCGAGCGGATCGGTAAGTTCGCACGACCCAAGCGCATCATCTGGGCCGACGACCTACCCAAGACGCGCTCCGGCAAGATCATGCGCCGTCTGCTACGCGACATCGCCGAGGGGCGTGCGCTGGGCGACGTGACGACCCTGCGCGACCCCGCGGTCATGGGCGAGCTCGAGGGGCGTGTGAAGGAGTTGCAAGCCCAGGAATCCTAGAGGGTGGGTGGGCTGTGCTGGGAGGGCTATGGATTGATGTTCGTTCCCGGCGTCTTTACAGCGCCAGTGGCCAACACCGCGGTCAGATTGGGCGTTCCCGGCGTTATGACCAGTGGCTAACACCGCGGTAGGCCGAGTGGGGTGGCGGCGCACCGGGGAGTATCAGTAGTTAGTCTCACCGACGATGACGAGTTCCGTCGACGCGGCTGGTACCGCGATCCAGACAGTTGGCCTAACCAAGCGCTTCGGCGAGCGTGCCGCGATCGACAGCGTAGATCTGCAGGTGCCGCGCGGCAGCGCCTTTGGTTTCCTCGGCCCCAACGGCGCGGGCAAGACCACGATGATCCGCATGCTGCTCGGCCTTACGCGTGCCAGCTCAGGCAGCATGAGCGTGCTCGGGCGTCCCGTCCCCGCCGAGCGAGCCGCCGCCCTGGCAAGGGTCGGTGCGATCGTCGAGGAGCCGCGCTTTCATCCGCAGCTCTCCGGTCGTGAGAACCTGCGCATTATCGCCGCGGTCCGTGGACCGGAGATGCAAAAGCGCATCGGCCCCGCCCTGCAACGTGTTGGTCTCTCAGATCGAGCCGATGAGAAGGTCAAGAAGTACTCGCTCGGCATGCGCCAGCGCCTTGGCGTAGCGCGCTGTCTGCTCGCCGACCCGCTATTGCTGATTCTCGACGAGCCAACCAACGGGCTTGACCCTGGTGGCATTCAGGAGTTCCGCGAAATGGTCCGTGCGATGGTGGAGCAGGAGGGCCGCACCGTCTTCATCTCCTCGCATCTGCTGGACGAGGTGGAGAAGATCTGCGATCACGCGGCGATCGTCGATCGGGGCAAGATCGTCACTCAGGGCGCGATCGCCGAGTTGGCCGAGGGCAGCACCCAACACGAGCTGATCGTCGGCGCCGACGACCTGGAGCGAGCTCTGCTTGTGCTCGAAGGCTGTCAACAGGTACAGCAAGCGCGCTCCTCGGAAGGCAATTTGCAGGTGGTTCTAGCCGTTAGCCCAGACAGCTCGGCACCGGAGTGCGCGGCTGCCATCAACTCGGCGCTCGTGGCAGCGGGCCTGGCCGTCTTCCGGCTGGAGCCGGTGCGCCAGAGTCTAGAGCAGCGCTTCCTGGAGGTCACGTCGAGACTCAGCGACACTCCGGCCGAAGAGGTGGCGGCATGAACGCCACGATCGCAGCTCAAATGACGAGCGCAGACATTCTCAAGCTGCGCAAGAAACGCGGCATCCTGATCTGGTCGCTGGTGCTGGCGCTCGCGCCGATATTGATCTACTTCATCGCGGCGGTGATCGAGCATGCCTCCAACCCGGGCAAATACGGGCCGGCAGGCGGTTTGCGTAATTTCTCGGATGGAATGCGAGTGATCGCGTTGCTCTTCGGTCCGCTCGCGGCGCTGCTGATAGGCGTCGAGGCGGGGACCGGAGATTCCGCGGCAGGCGTCTTCCGAGACCTCGTCGTCACCGGTCGCTCGCGCCTGGCGCTGTTCGCGTCACGTGTGCCGGCCGCACTCGCTGTGACCTTTGCGATGATGCTCGGCGCCTACGTGATCCTGTTGATCGGGACCTTCGCCTTCGCCTCGGGCTTGCCCACACCGAGCGGATCTCTGATCCTCGACGGCCTGGGCTTCTTCCTACTCTCGACGGGCATGTTGTGCGTGGTCGCGGTCGGCTTCGCCGCGCTCACGACATCCAAGCCCGGAGCGATCATCGCCTTGATCGCGTGGTTGGTGGTGGCAAGTCCGGTGCTCGCCAACATCGAAGGGCTGGGTGGCGTTCGCGATGGCCTGCTGAGCCAGGCGGTAGCGCACTTCAGCCCAGTCGACACAGGCGGCGGTCACGGCGCGACCGTCACGATGGCAGGCGGGACGGCCTTCATCGTGCTGCTCGCGTGGATCGTTGTGTTTCTGGCGCTCGGCGCCTGGCGCACGCGCACGATGGACGCCTGACAACGGTGCTGGTCGGCCGGCTCATCTGCCGGCATCGGCGGCGTTTCGCCATGTGACTTGTATGGCTGTTCCGGCTGGCGCATGCGCCAGCCGGCGGGGCCGCACATGTGCGGCCCCGTGACGCGCCACATGTGGCGCGTCGGCCGTTGGCACATGTGCCAACGGCCGGGACGTGCATGCACGTCCCGCCTACATCTACACCTTGCGGTGCTCGGGAACCCACGCGCCGTCCTCTTGGCGCGTGAAGTCCTGGAACAGCCCAGGTGCCTCAGTTTGCATGATCCGCGCGATCGTGTCGAACACAAGCCGCAGCTCCTCCTCGGCCCCCTCGGCGGTGCGCATCTCGATCACGTGGCGCAGGGTACGGGCGTTGGCGGTCCACAGGATGTCGGTCGAGAGCCCGATCGGCGCGAGGCGACGCAGCGCCGAGGTGACCTCCTTCTTGACGTGGAAAGGCACGCCTTCGGCGTCGATGCCGAGCTGCTCGGCGGCGTTCACCTGGAATTCCTCGAGCTGCTCGACGATACTCAGCACTTGCTCGCGCACCGGCTCGAGCGCCGGCGGTACGCGGAAGCCGATGTCGGTCAGGCGCACGTAGCGCAGGCTCTCCTGGCTGAAGGCCGAGCCGGCGCGATGGCGCACGAGCTCGTGCGTAAATACGCGGCTCACATTGCGAAGCGCAAACGACCAGTTGGCGTGCTCCAACACGCTGCCATGCGCGCTGCGCAGGATGTTGGCGAAGTACTCGCGCTGATCGGTGCGCACGCGGGTGACGTTCGGGTTGAGCCCTGGCTCCCAGCTGCGGTAGCAGGCCCTGCCGCCGAACTCGACGATCAGCTCGCCGCCGTTGGGCGCTCCCTCTGACTCCTCCAGGCGGCGCTCGAGCCATGACTCGCCGCCGACGTCGCTCAGGTAGCCGCGCATCCCCTCGACCTCGATCGACGGTCGTGCAATCAGGAATACCTTGGGCGTCGTCTCGTGCACGGGTCGGCGATGCTACCGTCCGCCACGGATGTGCCCGTCAACCTCAAACCAGAGTGACCAAGAGCTCGAGCAAACAGCCTGGAATCTCGAGCCGCTTGTCGATGGTCAGGGTCAGGATGGCGCGCGCGCACAGCTGACCGAGGCGCTCGAGCGCTCGGAAGCATTTGCCACGCGCTATGCGGGCAAGCTGGGCGAGCTTGACAGCGTCGGCCTCGAGCAGGCGATGCGCGAGCTCGGCGAGATTCAGGAGCTGGTCGGCCGCGCTGGCACCTACGCGGGGCTGCGCTTCTCAGTCGACACTGCCGATCCCGCGGCGGGCGCGCTGATGCAGGAGGTGCAGGAGCGCGGCACCGAGATCGAGACGACCTTGTTGTTCTTCGAGCTGGAATGGGCGGCGCTCAAGGACGAGCAGGCAGAGGAGCTGCTCGATGACGAGCGGTTGTCGTTCTGCGCGCATCACTTGCGCAACGTGCGTCGCTACCGCGAGCACCTGCTCTCAGAACCGGAGGAGAAGATCCTCGCCGAGAAGGCGGTCACCGGAGCAGGTGCCTGGTCGCGCCTGTTCGATGAGCTCACTTCGGCAATCGAGGTGCGCCTACCTGGCGACGCGGGCGATGTTGCAACAGCGAGTGCGGGCGAAAGCGAGCAACAGGGGGGTGTTGAGCAACAGGGGGGTGTTGAGCAACAGGGGGGTGTTGAGCAACAGGGGGGTGTTCAGCAACAAGGGGGTGTTCAGCAACAAGGGGGTGTTCAGCAACAAGGGGGTGTTCAGCAACAAGGGGGTGTTCAGCAACAAGGGGGTGTTCAGCAACAAGGGGGTGTTCGGCAACAAGGGGGAGGTGCTGCGGCGGGGAAGGTTGCGCTCGATGTCGCGCTCAGCCGGCTCGTGCTGGCCGATCGCGAGCTGCGGCGCTCGACGGCCGAGGCCGTGACCGAGGCGCTGGCCCCCGGTCTGCGCACACGCGCCTTCCTGTTCAACACACTTCTGGCTGACAAGGCCACGGACGACCGCCTGCGCCGCTATCCGAATTGGCTTGCGGCTCGCAACCTCTCCAACGAGGCAAGCGACGAGTCCGTGGCGGCACTGATCGAGGCGGTTCGGGCGCGCTACGAGTTGCCGCGGCGCTGGTATCGCCTGAAGGCGAAGCTGCTCGGCATCGAGCGGCTGGCCGACTACGACCGCATGGCGGCCGTCACCGAGGATCACGTCAGCTACTCGTATGCAGATGCGCGAGAGTTGGTGCTCGACTCCTACTCCTCGTTCTCCCCGAAGCTCGGCGAGGTCGCCAAGGGCTTCTTCGACGGGCACTACATAGACGCGCCGGTGCGGCCGGCCAAGCGAGGGGGAGCCTTCTGTGCTTCGGCGGTGCCCTCGGTGCACCCGTATGTGATGCTCAACTACACCTCGCGCCGTCGCGACGTCCTGACGTTGGCCCACGAGCTGGGCCACGGCGTCCACTTCGCGCTCGCGGCCAAGCAGGGCGTCTTCCATCAAGGCACGCCGCTGACCTTGGCCGAGACGGCGTCGGTGTTCGGCGAGACGATCGTCTTCGGGCGTCTGCTCGAAGAGGACTCCTCGCCGTCCTCGCGCCTGGCCTTGCTGGCTGAGAACATCGAGGGCGCGCTTGCAACGGTCTTCCGCCAGGTGGCGATGAACCGCTTCGAGGAGCTGGTCCACACGGCCCGCCGCGAGCAGGGCGAGCTGTCGGTCGAGCGCTTCGGCGAGTTGTGGTTCGAGAGCCAGGAGGAGATGTTCGGCGACTCGGTCGAGATCACCGAGGGCTATCGCAGCTGGTGGTCCTACATCCCACACTTCATAGGCTCGCCGGGCTATGTCTATGCGTACGCCTACGGACAGTTGCTCGCGTTGTCGGTCTACCAGCGCTACGAGCAGCAGGGTGAGGAGCTGGTCCCGCGCTATCTAGAGTTGCTCGCTGCCGGAGGCTCGCGCTCACCGCGGGAGCTTGGTCAGATCGTGGGCATCGATCTGGCCGATCCGGGCTTCTGGGATGCGGGCCTTGACCTGGTCGAGCGCCAGCTGCAGGCCGCTGAAGAGGCCGCTCGCGACGCCGGCGGGAATGGGCGTCGCCCATCGGGCATGTCCTGAGAGTGCTCAGCGGCAAATCTCGCTCGGCATGCTCCGCTGTATGCCAAAGCCGGTGAGCTCGAGCATTTCCGGGAGCTGGCGGACGGGGTCGCGGTCGCGGTCGCGGTTGCGCTCATCGAGCTCCTCCCAGTCGACGAGCTGGTCGTGGAGCTTGAGCCTGTCGTTGCGCGGACGGCCGAATCGCCATCCGTCGGCAAGCTTTGCTTGGAGCCAGCGATCGTGCTCCTGGCGGGCGAGCATCTCAACCTCCTCGTCGGTGAACCTGAACAGCGGCTCGTTCGGATCGCGCAGCGACATCGGCACGAGGATGCAACCGGCGAGCGTGAGCTTGTTGCCGATCCCGTCGACAAACTTGCGGTTGTCCTCGCGCATCGCCTCTTCGAGCTCGTCCCAAGGTCGCATGCTCGGGTTTCGCTCCGCGCTGTTGCCGGCGGCCAGCTCGTCGCGAACGTACTCTTCGTGCTTGGCCCTCGCAATCACCTCGTTGGTCCCGCGCAGCAGCAGCTCGGGGGATGTCGCCTCGGTGAGCAGCCCAAAGGGGAAGATCGTCGCAAAGCGTCCGCCTTCGCCTGCGAGAGCCGTCGCCACACCCGCGCGGGCGTCGGCGACCACCACTGCAACCGGGACGTGTAGGGCGTCTGGCGCGGCGTGCAGCGCGAGGGCCGCAACGAGTGCGTCGCCTTCCTGTTCGAGGCACACGTAGGCCTGTGTCACGTCGCATACTCCGTCCTCGTCGAGCATCGCGCTCCCTGCTTGGAAAGCAGCGGACTCGATCGGACTCGGCCGTGTTCCCAGCACGCAGTAGCAGTCGAGCTGCGGGTAGCAGTCGCGCAGCCGGCGGAGGTTCTCCTCGGCGCACGCGCCCGCGATCGTAATCCGAATCCGCTGCGACGGCTGCGGATTGTGGCTGCGCCACTGGCGCGCGATCCGTAGGACCAGTTGCTCGCCGAGCCCGTCGAGTCCTACAAGCAGGACATGTGGCCGGCGCGGCTCACGCTCGCTGGCCTCAGGTGAGAACGGAGGATGGCGTTCCTGCAATAGCTGCGCCCCATTCGCATACACGTTGAAATACTCCAAGCGCACGCTGGACGGGCACGCGCTGAACATGGAGGCGTCCTCGGCAAGCGAGCGCCACAGGTCGAGCTCGCGCAGATGAGCAAACACAGTGAGCACATCTCGCCGTGCCGCTCGAGATGCCGCCATTGCGGCAGTGACGACGTCGACGTTCGTGTCATCGCTCCCGCACAGCGCCACCAGCTGACGCGCGCGCCGAACCCCCGCCTTGCGCAGAAGCGCATGATCGGTAGCGTCACCGACGAGGACTCCAATTCCGCGCTCGCGGGCGCCGGCAAGGCGCATGTTTGCGGGGTTACTCTCGAGCACGACTACGCGTATGCCACTGTCGTCGAGCGCGAGTGCCAGCGACGACCCACTGGCACCAAGACCGACAACGATGACATGTCTCCGCGCGAACAGCCTGATGCCGAGAAGCTGAGCCTGTTCGCGCGAGAGCAGTACAAGCGCCCCCAAGGCCGCGTAGCCCGTCAAGATCGGCGCGAGTATGCGCGCCACCTGCAAGGCCATAGGCACCGGAGGTTCGACTACGCCGCCAAATGCAAACAGCGTGATCGCGCGGTAGAAAGCATCGAGGAAGCCGTAGTCGGTGCCGTGCAGCTGCTCGAAGCCGATCGTCCCAAGCACCAGGACAAACAGTCCGAATCCGATCAGCACGACACCGCGAACTTCTCTCCAGACTGGCTGAAAGCGCCGTCGCCACGTGCGACGAATCGCACGTATGCGCCTCGGGCGCTCCCCGACGTCTGTCTCTCTAGTCAGCGTCAGTGTGAGCTCCGAGCGTGAACGTAGTTCAGCTGTTTGACGATCGAATTACTGCCGGCGAGCAGCGGCACTTGCGCGTGCGACGCGCCCCCTCCAGCGCCGCTGGAGCACCAAGATGCCCGAGCCCGCTCCGATCAACAGCAGCGCGAAACCACCCTGCCAACGCAGGTCCCAGCCGGTGAAGGGGAGGCGGGCAGGTCGCGCTGGAGCTCTGCTCGCCAGATGCGCTTGGGGGGGTTTGCCTTGTTCGACTGTGGGCTTCGGGGCTTCTTCTGAAGAAGGGCTCGAAGATTCAGTGTGTTCTGGCCGGGGAGCTTCCGTGGGCTGGGGTGGTTGTTGGTGAGGAGGCGCTTGCGTATGCGTGGGTGCTGGGGGAGGAGATGTTTGCGTCTGTGGGGCAGGCGTCGTCGTCGGGTAGCCCGACAGCGGTTCATCCGCACGAGCCATAGATGCCGGCGCCGCAAAGGCCAACGCCACGCCCACCGTAAGAGCCGACCGACGTCCCAGCGCCCAGCGCGACCGCTGCGCCGAGACGCCCGGATTGACTGCATCGAGGTATGTATCCGCCCTGATCATAAGTTTCACTCTGCCGATACTATCCTGAAGGATAGGTTTTGCGCTGCTGTGTGTCGAGGGTGTGCGTGACGCGTCCAGTGGCGATGTGCTCGAGCGCGCGCAGCGGACTCGCGAGTTCGGTGAGCCAGACGCCGGCGCTGCCATCCTGGTTCGCCGTGACGATCTCCTCGCCGTTCCTGTTGAACGCCGCGTCGAAGAGAACACCTTCGTGGCCGCTGAGGACGGCCAGCTGCTTGCCACTTTTGATGTCCCAGATACGTATCTCGCCGTCGTCGCTGGCAGTCACGAGGCGTCGCCCGTCAGGGCTGAACGCCGCGCCGAAGATCGGCCCTCCCCGTGGGCTCAGCGTAAGCAACAGCTTCCCCTCGGGTACGCTCCAGATTCTTGCCGTACCGTCCTTGCCGGCAGTGACGAGCTCCCGTCCAGTTGGGCTGAACGCGGCACTCAGCACAGCGACTTCAGAGGCCCGCAATTGCGCCAGCGGCTTCCCGTTTGCCAGATTCCAGATAGTCGCAGTTCCATCTTCGTAGCCTGTGACGACCTCGCTTCCATCCGGATTGAAGGAGGCGTCTTCCGCGCTCCGGGAGTCCCCGCGGAGCACGAGCAGCTGCTTCCCGCCGACCACTTGCCAGATTGTCGTCTCGCCGCCGCTGCCGGCGGTGACGACCTCCGTGCCGCGCGAGTTGAAAGCGGCGCTATGGAGATGCCCGTCATCGGCACGCAGAACGGCGAGCTGCGTGGCGCTTTCCGGATTCCAGATCCGAGCAGTGCCGTCGAGTCCCGCCGTCAGGGCCAGCTTGCCGTCCGGACTGTAAACGGCACTGTAGACCGGCCCGCGATGCCCGCGAAGCGTCGCTATCTGCCGACCGCTTGCCACATCCCAGACGCTCGCGGTGCTGTTTTGGTTGGCGGTGATGATCCTCGTGCCACTGGGATTGAACGATGCCCCCAGGATCGCCCCTTCCCCGCCGCGCAGCAGCGTGATCCGCTCGCGCGGCGAGGTGTCCCAGATCCTTGTCGTCCCATCTTGTCCCGCGGTTACGAGTTCGCTGCCGTCGGGGCTGAAAGAAGCGTTTCGAACAGGCCCTTCGTCGCCGGCCAAGACCATGATCTGCTTGCCAGTGGCGACATCCCAGATCCGTGCCGTGCGGTCCTGGTTGGCCGTGACGATCTCCCTGCCGTCGGGACTGAACGCCGCTCCGAGGACGGCGCCTTCGAGCACGCTCAGCGATAGCAGCTGTCTGCCGGTTTCGGTTTCCCAGATCCTCACCGTGCCGTCCTCGCCCGCCGTCACGATCTTGCTCCCGTCAGGGCTGAACGCGGCATCTTCCACGTTCCCGACGTGTCCGCGCAGCACTCTCAGCTGCGCACCGGTCGCCGCGTCCCAGAGGATCGCGGTGCCGGCTTCGGTCGAAGTCAATATGTTTGTCCCGTTGGGACTGAAAACGGCGCTGGTGATGGCGCCGGCGTGTGGGTTCAAGACACGCAACCGCCTGCCGGTGGCGACGTTCCAGATGATTGCGCTGCCGTCCTTGTCCGCCACGATGACCTTCGTCCCATCGGGGCTGAAGGCCGCGCCATAGGCGAGGCCGGCATGCCCATTTAGCACCCTTAGCTCCCTGCCGGTGGCGACGTTCCAGATGATTGCGTTGCCGTCCTTGTCCGCCACGACGGCCTTCGTCCCATCGGGGCTGAAGTCCGCGCTGTCGACGGCATCGGCGTGTGGGTTCAGCACCTCCAGTTGCTTGCCGGAGGCGACGTTCCAGATGATTGCGCTGCCGCCTTCGGTCGCCGTCAGGACGTCCGCCCCGTTGGGGCTGAAAACGGCGCTGTTGACAGATGAGCTCCCCTTGAGGTATTTCGTTTCCTGGAGCTGGGGAAGCGCTTCGCGGAGCGCGGATTCGGCTTGGGCGCTGTATTTCAGATGCAGTGCGCGAAGTGCCAACAGTGTGCTCAACTGAGGATCGCTCGGCAATGTTTGCTCGGAGCTCGCCACCAGCTGACTCGCTTGCGCCGCTTCGAGGTTGGCGACGGCGCTCCTTTGCGAGATCCAGGCATATATGCCAAGCAGAGCTGCGACGACGAGCAGGCCGATCGTCCCAATCGCGAGTCGCTGGAAGGCCCGTCTTCTTCTCGCTTCCTCCTTCGTGCGTTCGTCTGCCTCACGCTTCTCGCGCTCGAGACGCTCGCGTTCACGTTTCTCTTCCACGTGCTTTCGCCGCTCGAGCGCCCGCCGTCGCCAAGCAACGATCGCCGGCGCGAGCACATCGTGATACAGCTCGTAACGGTCATTCGGGTTGCTCTTCCCCGCGGGCGGAGGCACGTGTCGCAAGATGCGCCTGTCTTCATCGGCAAGGTAGGCGAGCAACGTTGCGACGCGATCGTAGGGCTTCTCGACGAGTTCCGCCAGATCCGACGCCGCAAACGCGATCTTGGTTCCCGACGGGGTCACCAGATAATGGAAGAGGTCTAGGGCGGTCGCGTGGTCCTCCGGTGCGAGCGCGTCGAGCTCTCCATCCAGATGGGTACGCATGATCTCCCGGGCGCCACCGAGCTCCTGTAGCGTGGCTAGTCGCAAGACCCGGGAGCCCTGTTCTCGTTCGTGAGCCCAGAGCCGTGCCATGACCAATTGCAAGTACGGCGTCTCGATTTCTTCACGAGGTGCTCGCGCCCCGTTGTCGGTCTCCGGCGATGTCTGTCCGAGGTGGCTCACGAGCTCTTCTTCCGTCCTCACTTCTCTGAGCACCGCGTCGACGAGCGTCGGCTCGATGTCGACTGGCGGCTCAGGCCGGTGCAGCTCGTTGAAGTGTCCGAGCGGCCCAACTATCGCCTCGCGGGCGGCGTCCCGATCGAGGTACTCCAGTTGCAGGTAGTTGCCGTAAACGTTCGGGATCTTGCCGGCGAACAGGTCTCCCAGGCTCGCGTAGGCGTCGTCGCGAATCGCGATCAGGAAATTTGCCTGCAGGTCGGGATCGGTGACGGACTTCGCAAGCTCGTCGGCGAATGGGTTGTGAGCGGGGTCCTGTGTGTGGTAGAGCAGATATTCCTCGAACTGATCGAGGATGATCAGCAGCTCGGCGCCGACGGCGGACGCCGCTGTCGCGATGGCCTCGCCGAGCGAGCGGGGAAGTGGCGAGGATGCGGCCGAGCGGAGAAAGGGCGCGATCGCGCTTTCGATCGCACCGATCAGGTCGGTGGCGGGATCGTCCTTCCATCTGTTGAACACCACCGGGACGTAGCTCGGCGAGCCGCCCTCGGCGAGCCGGCGGTGCGCGCGCTCGACCAGCTGCCACGCGACGCCGGCCCGCAGCAGCGAGCTCTTGCCGGCTCCACTTCTGGCGTAAAGAATCGTCAGGCGGGCCGCGCGGAGGTTGCCGATAATCGTCTGTGACTCGTCCTCACGACCGAAGAACCACTCGGCGTCGGCCTCGGTGTAGTAGTTCAGGCCGATGTATGGGTCCGTGGCGGACACCGTTGGCGACGGGATTGTGGCGCCGTCGCCCATGCACTAGGAGTGGGTCGCGCGAGAGCTCGTCATCAGCGCATCGAGCGTTTTCGCGTAATCGTCCGGCGAGCTCGCCAGCATTTCGACGTTGAAGTCTTTCCACGAGTCGCGCTCCCAGGCGTCAGGTCTACGCTCAATTGCCCACGAGCGGTTTCTCAGTGGCCGCCCTTGCCAGACTCGCTTCAGGAACACGCGGAGGCTCCAGTCGCGCATGGCATAACCGAGGAACAGGCAGTGGCTCCCGGTGAGCTTGTTGAGGATCTGGTTGGGAACAAGCCTGACTATCTGGTCTGTGGCCAGATAGTCGATGTACTGATCCTCGGTGAGGACGTAGTTCCCATCCCATCTGTAGTCACCTTCGCCGCCTTCCGCGGCACCATGAATCTTGACGATCAGGGTCCGCTGGAGATCGTCGAAGCGGTCGATCTTGAAGTCGCGGTAGCGGGCTGGCTCGTCGACCACCCTTGGCTCATCCTGCCAGGGAACGTGAAGGAACTTCCCCTTGTTGCTCCCCGCTGAGTCTGTCCCGGTTGCGAGGAAGACCGCAAGGTCGTATTCCTCGCTTTCTTCTTCAAACGCCTGCTCGAGCGCTGAGTCGTAGTTCGCGGTCACGATCATCTGGTAGCGCTCCGCGGCTTTTGCGTCCCGCAAACGTGCGGGGAAGCGTGCGAGGAAGCGGTGCATCTCCTGAGGCTCCGGTCGCGGCGACATGGCTTCGAAGATCGCCTTGTCCAGAAACGACAGCCCTTCGCTCACCGCTACGCGCTGGGCGACCTCGGCAAGGTCAGGCGAGGCCACCCTGAGCCGGAACTTCTCGGCCAGGTAAGCCGCAAGCAGGTCGGCGTCGGGGAGCGCTCCACGTGCACCCGACCCCAACACAGGCACAACCGACCCTCGTTCGACCATCTTCTCCAGGATGAGCTCGTAATGCGCGTTGTCGGGTGCGGCAACCGCGACGTCTTCACTTGGGACATCCTCGAGCAGGTCCCTCCCGCCGGTTGCCTCGGCGATCGCGCCCGGCGACCAGCTGCTCGTCGTCGGACTGTCGGCTTGGGTCTGCTCCAGTGAAATCGCCCCGATCCTTGCGATCAGTTTGGCGACGTCCTCGTCAAACGACAGCGGACGCAGGGGCGTGGCTTGGATGTCGGCCAGTGCCCTGATCGGTTTGGGCAGCTTGACCGCTTCGGGCATCGTCATGCGCCCGACGAGTACCGGGATCACCTTCGCCGGCCATCTGTGGAGCGCAAGTTCCAACTCCAATACGACATAGTCCTGCGGGTCCCCCGCGAATACCTGCTTGCGATCATCGAGACCCGCCAGCCAGCCGGGACCGATCAAGGAGATGAAAGCGCCGCCACGCATCCCGTGGGCCTTGATCTGCGCCAACCACTTCGTGCCGACATCGAGCGTCTTCACGTCGAGGAACACGTTCTCGGCGCCGAATTCTGTCGCGAGCCGGTCGTACAAGCGAACCGCGGCTTCTTCGGTGTCCTCGTGGCGGTAGTTGATGAACATCTTCGGCGGGTCGCCGTCGCGACCATCCGCCGATGGCGATTCTCTCTGCGGCTGGCTCGGCTTGGCCGACACGTCAGTGTTCCCCCTGCCGAGCAGATTCGATCCATCGCCCGCCTGGTCTCGGCGCCTGACGCACTGAACTGGGCAGAGCCCAGCCAGTCACAGCAATTACGATCGCTATCGCGCGACGTGTGCCCACGGCCAGTAGACCATACAGATTTCTGCGCAGTTAGCGCATATCCCACCAGTTTTGATGATTGAGATCAGAAAATGGCCTGCGGACTGCCGGTGCTACCGTCGTCGCCGGGGTGCGATGACCCCGTCTTCGACACCCGTGCAAGGCCGGAATGAGCGGGCCTGGCGCGTGGGGCGGAATGACCGCACCTGCGGCGCAAGACCACGAATGTCGTTCCGGAAGGTCGTCCCCATGACCGTTTGGCGTGCCGTCGCGCGAGCGACGATCGCATTGGCCACGGCCTCTGCGTCGACTGTGTACTGCGAGTCGCGTATGAGCTCTCGGATTAGTTGTATTTGTCGGTGCATCGAGGTCACCAAGGCATATATCGGCAAGGGACGCTTGATGTTCAGCCCCACCGGCTTGATCCGACAAGTGTTCGATCGGGCGTGGATGGATGCTCCAGATCGTCAAGGACGGCGTGGTCTGCCTGCAGCCCAGGCCCCTTAGCTCAGGCTGCTCAGAGGAGTCCAAGCGCGCTGCCGACCCCGTGCACGAGGTTGAATAGCGGCTGCGGCACGATCCCGAAGAAAATCGTCGCGGCGCCGGCGAGGACGGCTACGAAGGCAACCTCGGGCTGGAGGCGCGGGGCGCCTATGGCGAGGGAGGACGTGGTCCCGCCTGCTCCTGCCAGCGAGGGTGCGCCAGTGCCAGGGGTCGCGGCCGCCGGCCTCGTCGTCAAGCTCCGGAGAGCCGCCGGCGATCGCGGGAATCGCGCTCGCCGGGGGCGTGCTGGCTGCGGCGGGGGAGGAGCTCATCCACATCGTGGCGATCACCGGCAGGTAGTAGCCGAGGGAGATCATCGAGCCGATCACGATCACGACGCCGAGCCATGTGTAGCCACCGGCCACCGTTGCATCGATCAAGTAAAACTTGCCGATGAAGCCTGCCGTGGCGGGGATGCCGGCGAGGGCGAGCATCGAGATCGTCATCGGCCAGGCCAGTAGGGGACGCTCGCGGCCGAGGCCGGCGAGCGTCTGGATGGAGTCGCCGACCCAGCCGTCGGGGTCCTCGTCCTCGGTCGGCCACTCCTCGGGATTGCGGGCTTGGGCGAGCGCACGCGTTTCGCGCTCGCGGGCGACGATCACCGCGAAGGCGGCCATGTTCATCGGTAGGTACACCGCCAAGTAGAAGACAAGCGCCTGAGCACCGAGCTGGGTGGAGACGACCACGCCGGCGAGGATGTAGCCGGCCTGGGCGACGGAGGAGTAGGCAAGCATGCGCTTCAGCGAGGACTGCCCGAGCGCGCCGACGTTGCCGACGAGGATCGTGATCGTCGCGAGCGCCGCCAGAGCCGGCCCCCAGCTGCCGTGCGCTTCGATCAGCGCCACGTCGAACAGGCGCAGCAGCACGCCGAGCGCCGCCACCTTGGTCGCAACGGCCATGAATGCGGTGATCGGTGTCGGCGCGCCCTCGTAGACGTCGGGCGTCCACTGGTGGAAGGGCGCCACCGAGGCCTTGAAGGCGAGCCCGGCCACGCACAGGGCGATGCCGGTCAGCAGCATCGCGTTGTTCGCCAAACCGCTTCCGGAGATCGCGCTTGCGATGCCGCTGAAGTCGGTTGCGCCCGTGGCCCCATAGAGCAGCGCGATCCCGTACAGCAGCGTCGCGCTGCCGACTGAGCCCACGATCAGATACTTCAGTCCAGCCTCGAGCGAGTGCTCGTTGCGCATCTCGGTCGCGCACAGCACATAAAGCGGGATCGACAGAAGCTCGAGCCCCAGGAACAGGGCGACGGTGTTCTGGGCGGCGCCGAGTAGTGCCATGCCGCCGATCGTCGTGAGCAGCATCGCGTGCAGCTCGCCGTGGGCCGCTTCGCGCGAGGCGCGCGAGCGCCAGGCGAGCAACACGGTCGCCATGCCGCCAACGGCGAGGATCAAGTTCAAAGTGAGCGACAGACGGTCGATCCGCAGCGCGCCGGAGACGATCGACTCGGGCGAGTTCCAGCGCCAGATCGTCAAGCCGAGCGAGGCCCCAAGCGCGACGAGTGCCAGCGCCGGCACGAGCTGCTCGCGGATCCAGCGCGAGCCGAGCAGTCCGACGAGCAGCACGACGATCGCCCCGCCGAACAGCGCGATCAAGGACGAGAGCGCCGCGAAGTCGACGTGCGGGCCTTTGAGGTGGGCGGTGGCGAGGATGAGGTTCACTTGACCGCACCTACGGTCTTCGAGACTTCGCGATAGCAGAGCGTATGACCAGCGATGATGTGGCATCGCCGCGAGCCGTAGCTTGTTTTTTCTGCCGGTACATTGATGGAGCTCTCGGCTGACGTGAACCGCGTACCCGTTTCGCCTACTGCGAGAGGCATTGCGCTAACGGGCGTCGCCGCGACGTGGGCAGCGGCGACCGATGCGCTCGCAGACTTTTCAGAGCGCTTCAAGGCGCCCTGTGGATAGAGCGCGAGGAACACGATCACGGCGAGCAGTGGCACGAGCACGAGCGCATCGGTGCGTGTGAGGTCGCGCGATTTCACGTCCTTGCCGACGCGATTGTGCATCGCGCGGATGAACACGCGCAGGGCGTAGACGCTGGCCATCACAACACCGCTGAACGCGATCACGGCAATCGCCAGCTTGGCTTTGAAGACGCCCAGCAGGATCAAAAACTCGCCGACGAAGTTGGCTGAGCCGGGCATCGCCAGCGTGGCGAGCGCCACCACCAGGAAGATCGTCGCGAGCACAGGTGCGCGGAAGGCGATGCCGCCCATCTGGCGGATGTCCTGCGAGCCGCCTGCCCTCTGGGCAAGCAGCATGATGATGAAGAAGATCGGCGCGACCACGAGCCCGTGGTTGACCATCTGCAGGAGGGCGCCCTGAGCACCTTGGGGATTCAACGCGAAGATGCCGAGCGTGATGAAACCGAGCTGCGCCACCGAGGAGTAGCCGGCGATCAGGCGTGCGTCGGTTTGCGTAAAGGCGACGGCAGACCCGTAGATGATCGAGCACAGCGCGATGATCAGCATCAGCGTCTGGAAGTGCGCGGCCCCCTGGGGAAAGAGTGGCAGCACGATCGCCAAGAAGCCGTAGGCGCCGACCTTGGAGAGTACGCCGCTGAAAACCATCAGCACCTCGATCGGCATTGCCCGGTAGCCATCGGGCATCCAGCCGTGCAGCGGAAAGGCGGGCATCTTCACGAGGAAGGCGGCGGCGAAGAACAGGAAGATCCACTCCTGTGAGCCCTTGCTCAGTGGCAGCCCCTGCAGCTGAGAGAGCACGAACGTGATGTGCCCGCCGTTCTGCTCGCCCGCAAGCACGCCGGTGGCGATCGCGGCGGCCAGCATCAGCAGTGAGCCGACGAGCGTGTAGATCACGAGCTTGATCGTCGCTTTCACGCGATCGGGTCCTTCTGGGTGGGTGGGGGACGCGGTGGCAGGGTGGGTGGGACCCCAATCCGTTCCGATCAGGAAATAGAAGGGGATCAGCATCAGGTCGAAGAAGGCGACGAACAGCGCAAGGTCCTGGGCGAGGAAGGCGCCGAGTACGGCCGACTCGGCGAGCATGAACTGGAAGTAGAAGAGGCGGGGACGATCCCAAGTACGCAGGTTGGAAGCGAGCACCGCGGCGAAGAACAGCAGCGCTGTGAGTCCGACGAGCAACACGTTTAGCCCGCTCACACCGAGCTTGTAGTGGATGCCGAGTTCGGCGATCCAGACGATGTCGGTCACGTCCTTGAGCCCGTGCGAGCCGGGTCCGTACTGCGCGATATAGCCGATGGCAAGGCCGAGTGCCGCGAGCGTTCCGACCAGAGCGAGCAGCCCCGGCAAGCCCCACTTGCGCGGCGCGGAGTCTGCGTCGGAATCGGCGATGCCCCCTGCGCGCGCGGGGAACCCGCCGGTGGGGATGAGCGCGCCAAGCAGCCCGCAGGCGGCCGGTAGCCAGATGAGGATTGAGAGCGGCGGCATCAGTCGTGGATGAGGAGCAGGAAGGTGGTCAAAGTGGGGAGGGTGGAAGGCAAACTCATGCCTGAAGCAGGAAGTAGAGGCCGAGTCCCGCGATGCCGAGCACGACAAGCGCTGCGTAGTAGCGCAACAGGCCGGTCTGCACGGCGCGCACAGAGGCCGAGCCGGCCTTGACGAGGCCGGTGGCGCCGCCGACGATCGCCCCGTCGACGAACACGCGCTCGAATGTGGTGCTGGCAAAGCGCCCGGCCGCGGCGGCCGGCTTCACGATCAGCGCGTCGATCAGCTCGTCGAAGTACCACTTGTTGACGAACAGCGTGTACAGAGGCTTGAAGCGCGTGCGAGCGCTCACGGCGATCGAGGGCTGCTTGACCCAGATGCGGTATGCGATCGCGATGCCGCTCAGCCCAAGCACGGTGCCGAGCGCCAGGCCGAACCACAGCAGGCCGTCGCGCGTGTGCACCGTGTACAGCGTCGAGCCGTAGAAGCTCGGTTCGAGGAATTTGTCGATCACGTAGTCGACGTTGGGGATCTGCACGAGCCCGGCGCCGACCGCGCCGATCGCGAGGATCACCATCGCCACGCGCATCGGCAGTGCCCGCTCGGCGATCGCGTGCGTGGGACCGGGGAAGCCGACGTCGGTGTCCTCGACCTCGCCGTTGGCGGGATTGGTCGGCTCGGGAGCGTGGTAAAGGTGGCCGCCTTCGAGCTCCTTGGCCTGCTCCACCGGATCGCCGTAGAAGGCGCGGAAGATCATGCGGAAGGTGTAGATCGCGGTCATGAACGCGCCGATGTAGCCGAACACGTACAGCGCCCAGTGCCAGCCGCCGCGCTCGCCCGTCACGAGCAGGATCTCGTCCTTGGAGAAGAAGCCGGAGAAGGGAGGTATGCCCGACAAGGCAAGGCCGCCGATGAGGAAGCAGGCGAACGTGAACGGCATCGCCTTCTTGAAGCCTTTCATCTTCTCAAGCGACTGCTCGCCGCCCATCGCGCCGATGATCGAGCCGGCACCCATGAACAGCAGCGCCTTGAAGAAGGCGTGGGTCATCAGGTGGAACATGCCGGCGGCGTAGGCGCCGACGGACACGCCCATGATCATGTAGCCGATCTGCGACATCGTCGAGTAGGCGATCACGCGCTTGATGTCGGTCTGGGTGATGGCGATCGTGGCGGCGATCACGAGCGTCGCGCAACCGATGATCGCGCCCACGTCCTGTGCCGCCGGAGCCAGTTCGAAGAAGGGGTGCATGCGCGCGATCAGGTAGACGCCGGCGGTCACCATCGTGGCGGCGTGGATCAGGGCGGACACGGGTGTGGGCCCCTCCATCGCGTCGGGAAGCCATGTGTGCAGCGGGATCTGCGCCGACTTGGCAAACGCCCCGACGAGCAGCAGCAGGCAGCCGGCGGTGACGTCGCCTTCGCCGCTGGTGAAGACGTTCGGCGCGGCCTTGAACGCCTTCAGGAAGTCGAGCGTGCCGGTGTGCTTGAAGAGGAAGTACGTGCCGAGCACGAGCCCGACGTCGCCGACGACGTTGATCACGAACGCCTTGATGCCGGCTTTGGTCGCGGTCGAGCGCCGGTACCAGAAGGAGATCAGCAGGTAGGAGGCGGCACCGACGAAGGCCCAGCCCACGATCAAGAGCAGGAAGTTGCCCGGCCAAGACCAGCAGCAGCATCGAGAAGACGAAGAAGTTGAGGTAAGCGAAGTAGCGCGCGAAGCCTTTGTCCGCGTCCATGTAGGACACCGAGTACAGGTGGATCGTGGTCGAGATGCCCGTGACGACCAGGATCATGAAGACCGACAGCGGGTCGACCAGGATCGACATCTGCGCGTCGATGCCGACTGTGCTTGCGTAGTTCCAAAGCGAGGAGGTGAGTTGGCGGTCGTGGGCGGCGTGTCCTTGCAGCGAGATCAGCGTCGCCAGCGCCGCCAGGAAGGCCAGGAAGATCGCGGCCGTGCCGATCCAGCCGGCGGTGCGGGGGTGGGCGGGACCTGAGAAAATTCTTGAATCCGGCGCCGATGATCAACGTGCCGAGCAGCGGGAAAGCCAGCACCAGCCAGCCATAAGTGGTCGTCATACCTGCTCCTCCCACTCACGGCCGTCCTGGGCCCGCAGGCCAATCTGGGCAAGGACGCAAGAAGTGAAATGTGCTGGCCGATTGGAGATCCAGCCGTGTGCCCCGAATGGGGTATCGATCTCCAATCGGTACCTGGGCGACTGAGCGCCGGCATGCGGGGTGGGTGGGCTTTGAATCATCCTTGAAGCTCCCGTAGCTCATCCACATCGATCGGCAGGCGCCGGCGGTGGATCGCGACGATCATGCCGAGTCCGATGCAGACCTCGCAGGCCGCTACGGTCATCACGATCAGCGCGAGGATCTGTCCGTCGCCGTTGCCCCACATGCGCGAGAAGGCGATCAGCGAGAGGTTGGCGCCGTTGAGCATCAGCTCCAGGCAGAGCAAGACGACAAGCGGATTGCGACGCGTCATCACGCCAAATGCGCCCGTGCAGAAAACGATCGCCGAGACGGCGAGGTACCAGCCGATGCTCACCAGCCGCCTCCGTCTGGGTCGGGATGCTCGTCGGCGAGATCGCCCGACCCGCGTGCGTGCGCCAGCGCAAGCCCTTCGACGCCCTCGACCATCGTGCCGGTGCCGCGTGGACGCAAGATGTCAAGCGGAGTGAGCCGGTCGCGCTCCTCGTCGTCTTCGAGGCCGCGGCGCCGGCGCGCGAGCACGACACCACCGACGGCCGCGATCAACAGCAGCAGCGAGGAGGCCTCGAACACGAGCAAGAAGCGCGTCAGCAGTAGGTTGCCGATGTAGGCGGGCGTGCCGAACGTGCGCGGTCCGGGAGCGTAGGGCGCGCCGTCGCCGGACACGGCCTTCAGCCCGCTGCCGAGCAGCGCGATCAACAGCTCGACGAGCAGTACGCCGGCGAATAGCGCCCCGGTGAGCTTGCGCCCATCGGCCCCGCGCGAGCGCGGACGACGCGAGAGCACGCCGTCCAGCGACTGCTCCTCGTCGCCGACGTAGGCGACGACGAATACGTAGAGCACCATCACTGCGCCGGCGTACACGACGACCTGCGCGGCAGCGACGAATTCGGCGCGCAACAGTAGGAACAGCACGGCCAGTGAGAGCAGATGCCCGACGAGCGCGAGCACGCTGTAGAAGGGATTGCTGAACGTGACGACGCCGATCGCGCCGGCGATCACGCCGATCGCCGCTATGAAGAAAAGGACGGCCGACACGTTACGGCGCTATCCGTTTTTTTGGATTAGAAGTTCGTGCCAGCTGCTGGACCGCGCGTTTTGCCATCACTCGCCCTCCCGACGAAGGGGGGTGCGCTCGAGCGGCTCGGCGAGCAGCATCTCCTTGGTGAAGATCAGGTCGCTGCGCGTGTAGTCGGACAGCTCGTAGTCGTGCCCCATCGTGATCGCGTCGAAGGGACAGGCAACCTCGCAGTAGCCGCAGAAGATGCAGCGGGAAAGGTTGATCTCGTACACCTCGGCATAGCGCTCGCCGGCGGAGACGCGGTGCTCGGGCGTGTTCTCGGCGGCGACGACCCTGATGCAGTCGGATGGGCAGGCGGCAGCGCACAGCGAGCAGCCGACGCACTTCTCAAGGCCGGTGTCCTCGAACTTGTGCAACTTGTGCCTGCCCCTAAAGCGTGGATAGACGGGCGTCTTCTCCTCGGGGTACTCGAGCGTCACGGGTTTTTCGAGCATCCGTCCGAACGTGGTCTTCATGCCACGCAGGGTTTCGCCGAATGCGCGATAAGTGCCGCGCGCGGCCCCCGGCGCCGGCGTGCGCATGACCTGGATCACGTCGTCCCCTGGGGTCCAAGTCATGGCTGCCTCCGAGGCACGCGGAGAGTTGGGTGAGAGATGACGCGCATCAGTGCGTCACCACCACGAGCACGGCGGTCACGAGCGCGTTGAGTGTCGCCAGCGGCAGGAGGATCTTCCAGCCGAAGCTCATCAGCTGGTCGTAGCGCAGGCGCGGCAGGGTAGCGCGCACCCAGATGAACAGGAACGTCATCAGCCCCATCTTGAACAGCACCACGAAGGGGTCGACCCAGCCGGGGGGATGGATGCCGAAGGGCAGCAGCCAGCCGCCGAGGAAGACGGTTGTAACGATGCCGGAGACGACAAGCACGTTGAGGTACTCGGCGAAGTAGTACGAGGCAAAGCGCCCGCCGCCGTACTCGGTGTTGTAGCCACCGACCAGCTCAGCGTCTGCCTCGGTGAGGTCGAACGGGGCGCGGTTGGTCTCGGCGAAGCCGGCCACCAGGAAGACAAGGAAGCCGAAGAACTGCGGCACGACGTACCACATGCCCTGCTGGGCTTCGACGATCCCCGTCAGCGACAGCGTGCCGGCGGTGAAGATCACTCCGACGAGCGCAAGCCCTTGGGAGACCTCGTAGGAGATCAGCTGCGCAGCCCCGCGCATCGCGCCGAGGAATGAGTACTTCGAGCCAGAAGACCAGCCGCCGAGCATGATTCCGTAAAAAGCAACCGCGCCGAACGCGAACAAGTAGAGGGGACCGATCGAGACATCTACGCCATAAAGCCCGACGGGCGTCCCGAAGATGTTCTGGACGTTGCCGAAGGGAATGATCGCGAAGGCCGCAACGGCCGTCAGGATCGAGATGCAGGGCGCCAGCGCGAACAGGAAGCCGGTCGAGGTGCTCGGCCGGAACTGCTCCTTTGTCAGGAGCTTCACGATGTCGGCCAGCGGCTGCAGCGCCCCGAAGGGACCGACGCGGTTGGGTCCGTAGCGGGCCTGCATGCGACCAAGTAGCTTGCGCTCGGCCAGCAGCACGATCGGCACCAGCTGTAGTCCGACGGCGAAGATCACGATCGCCTTGATGATCTGGATCCACCATTCTTCGTAGAAGCCGACGATGGCGAGCGTGTTCATCGCCTGGCCTCCGAGTCCGCGGGGAACGTCACTACGCCGGCGCGGGCGCCGAGGGCTCCGGGGTCTAGGTCGTCTGGAGTCGCGATGGATGTCACGAGGTCACCGCCACTTCACGCTCGTGCGGACGCACGCCCTTGCCGCCGATCTCCTCGAGCGTGAGCCCCGCGTACGGGCACGGCATCGAACAGCTGTTGAGAGGCCATGCTGCCCGTGAGAACGTCGAGGTCGAACCCGACCCGCGCGGCGACGTCGGCGATTACTTGCCACTCGGCGCGGCTTTCCCCAGGCTTTGCGACCGCCGGGCGCAGGCGCTGGATGCGCCCGTCGGGGTGCACGACGGTGCCCTCCTTCTCGGGGTAGGCCCCGGCGGGAAAGACGATGTCGGCGTGCTCGCGGATCGCGTCGGTCAAGAACATCGCGTGGCTTATAACGGTTGTCGCGTTTTCCAGCGCCCTCGTCCATAGCTCGCGGTCCTGCTCGTCGGCTGCTCCTGTCAGGGGATCGGCGCCGAGCAGATAAAGACAGCTCAGCTCGCCCTCGCTAAGCGCCTGGGCAATCGCGCGAGCGTCGAGGCCGTCCTCGTCGACGGAGCTCAAGCCAGGCCCGGCGTTGGGCAGCGCCCCTGCCTCGCGCAGTCCGCGCCCGTTGCTCTGCGCCGGGATTTCCAGCAGGCCGGCGTTGTCGGTGTCGGCGATGCCGAGCGTCCCGGCCAAGTCCAACAGCGCCTGTGCGGCGCGTGCGCCGTCGGGGCCGGCTGTGAGCCGCTCGCCCCACAGCACCACGATCTCCGCGCTTGCCCCGTCCGCGGGACCGGCCTCTTTCAGCTTGGCGATCAGCTCATCGGTTTTCTCGAGTAGATCCGTCACGCTCGCGCGCAGGAGCTTCATGCCGTGGCGGCGCACGCCCTTGCGCAGGCGCAGGTCGAGGATCGCCGCGTCAGGAACGAGGTCGCACTCCAGTGCAAGCACGGCGTGAGCGAACTCCAGGTCTGAGACCTTCGCCTGCAGCCCTGGCTCGCCCAGCGCCCGGTGCAGCTCCAAGGAAAGCGTGCCGGCGACGCGCGAGTCGATGTTGGGCGAGCCGAGTCCCTCGCGCAACAGTCGCCCGAGCAAAAAGCCCTCCTCGTTGGTGGCGCCGCCGCCGACGAGCGCCCCTGTTTGCGCCCCAGCACGCTTCAGGCGTGTGGCGGCTTCCTCGAGCGCCCGCTCCCAGGACACGGCACGCAGCTCGCCGCCGTCGCGGATCATCGGCTGGGTGATGCGATCTTCGCCAAGTGAGGGATAGGCAAAGCGTCCGCGGTCGCACAGCCAGCCATCGTCCACCTCGGGATGGTCGCGTGCCAGCACGCGCAGCACGCGCTCGTCGCGCACCGTCAGCGTTACGTTGCATTGCGCCGCGCATAGCGTGCAAACCGAGCCGGAGTCCTCGATGTCCCAAGGGCGCGCCCGGAAGCGGTAGTTGCGCGAGGTCAGCGCGCCAACCGGACAAAGCTCGATGATGTTGCCGCTGAACGGCGCCACATACGGGTTGCCGTCGAAGGTCGAGACGTAGGAGTGCGCGCCGCGCTCGAGCAACACTAGCTGGTAATCCTCGGCCACCTCTTGGCTGTAGCGCACGCAGCGATAGCAGAGGATGCAGCGCTCGCGGTCGATCGCGATCTTCTCCGACAGCGCAAGCGGCTTGACGAAGTGGCGCTTTTCCTCAACGAAGCGCGTCTTGCCGGGGCCCCAGCCGAAAGTGATGTCCTGCAAAGGGCACTCGCCACCCTTGTCGCACACTGGGCAGTCGAGCGGATGGTTGACAAGCAAGAACTCGACGACCGATTCCTGAGCGATTTTCACGCGCTCAGATTGGGTGTGCACGACCATCCCGTCCTTGACAGGCGTCGAGCAGCCGGTCTGCAGCTTGGGGATACCCTCGATCTCAACCAGGCACATGCGACAAGCGCCGACGGGATTGCCGAGCTTTGGCTCGTAACAGAAGACAGGTATCTCGATGTCGCCGAGCTTGGCGGCGTCGACCAGCATCGTGTTCTCCGGCGCCTGCACCTCGAGTCCGTCGATCGTGAAAGTGATCGTCTTAGCTTCGGGCCTTGGCATCAGCCTGTTCACTCCTGTCGCGAGGGCCGGCTCGGGCGCGCCGGCGCCGAGCCCGTTGCGGATGCGCGCGGCCTCGATGTGCTCTTCGAACTCGTCTCTGAACTTGGCGATCAGCGAGCCGATCGGCATCGCCATCGCGTCGCCGAGTACGCACAGGCAGTTGCCGATGATGTGCTCCTGGACAGAGGCCATGATCTCGATGTCCATCGGCGTCGCAGTCCCAGCGTCGATGCGTTCGAGCATCTTCACGGTCCAGTTGGTGCCCTCGCGGCAGGGCGTGCACTTGCCGCAGGACTCGTGGGCGTAGAACTTGGCGACCTTCAGCGCGACGTCGAGGATCGGCGTGGAGTCGTCCACGACGATGATCGCTCCGGAGCCGAGCATCGAACCGGCCTTGGCCATCGCTTCGAAGTCGTAGGGAAGATCCAGATCCTCCTTCGTCAGTACCGGCGAGGAGGAGCCGCCGGGGAACCAGCACTTGACCTCGCGCCCCTCGGGAGGGCCGCCGGCGAGCCCGTAGATGATCTCGCGCGAGGGGGTACCAAGCTCGATCTCGTAGTTGCCGGGCCTCTGCACATGCCCCGAGACGGACACGAGCTTCGTGCCTTTCGAGGTCTCGGTGCCGAGCTTGGCGTAGTTCTCACCGCCCATCCTGATGATGGCGGGCACGGTCGCGAGCGTCTCCACGTTGTTGATCAGCGTTGGCCCTTGGTAGAGCCCTTGGTTGGCGGGGAAGGGAGGCTTCAAACGTGGGTTGCCGCGCTTGCCTTCCAGCGAGTCGAGCAGCCCGGTCTCCTCACCGCAGATGTAGGCGCCGGCCCCGCGGTGCACGACAAGGGAGAGCGAATGTCCCGAGCCGAGGATGTTCTCGCCGATGTAGCCGGCAGCCGTCGCTTCGTCGAGCGCCGCGTCGAGCACGTCGGCCTGGTGCACGTACTCGCCGCGGATGTAGATGAACGAGCGACTCGCGCCGGCTGCGTAGGAGGCGATGATCAGCCCCTCGATCAGCATGTGCGGCGACTTCTGCATCAGTTCGCGGTCCTTGAACGTGCCGGGCTCGGACTCGTCCGCGTTGCAGACGAGGTACTTGTCGATCGCGCCTTTGGGCAGGAAGGACACCTTCTTGCCCATCGCAAAGCCAGCCCCGCCGCGCCCGCGCAGGCCGGAGGCTTCGAGCTGCGCGAGCACGTCCTCGGGCGTGGTGGTGAGCGCCTTGCGCAACGACTCGTAGCCGCCGCGCTTGGCGTACACGTCCAGCGTCGCGAGGCCTGGCTCGTCGATGTCCTTGAACAGCAACGCTTCGGTCATGCCCCATTGCCTCCGATCGACTCGGCCGGGGGAGTCTGGGCAGTCGCTGAGACACCGCCACCGGAGGCGTCTGTCGTCGAGCCGGCCTCGATCGGGTGTGCAGGAAACTCGTGCGAGTTGGCGTTTGGATCGGCCACAAGCCGTGTCGAGAGCTGCTTGTTAGGCAACACGGGGCGCCCGGCACGGATGTCTTCGAGCAGTTGTGGCACGTCCTCGAGCGTCAGCGGCCCCACGAACACCCCATCGACGGAGGCCATCGGTGCGATATCGCAGGCGCCAAGGCACTCGAACGAGCGCACATTGAACTCCGGATCGTCTCCAGCAGCGTCACATACAGCCGCGTGCAAGGCGTCGGCGCCGCGCAGCGAGCAGGAGATATTCGTACAGACATACACACTGTGCCTACCGACCGGCTCGGTCTCCAACATGTCGTAGAAGGTGGCTACCGCTGCGAGATAGGCGGGAGTCACGCCCATGACCTCCGCGACCTGCTCGATCGCCTCAGGCGAGCACCAGCCGTGGATGCGCTGCGCCGCCTCCAAGGCCGGCAGCGCCGCCGAGCGGCTGTCGGGGTAGAGCGCCATGTGCGCCTCGATGTCGGCGCGCAGCTCGGCGGGGACGGCCACAGGGGGTGTTGTGTTGCTCATTTGCGCCTCCCCCCGCGCGCGCGGGGGGCATCGCCCATTCCGGAGCATCGCCCAAGACCTCGGAGCCCCCCGAGTATCGTGCGATTTGCCACAAGCGGACTCACCGGTCGATGCCCCCCAAAATCGGGTCGAGCATCGCCAGCGTGGCGATCATGTCGGCGATGTAGGAGCCCTCGGCCATGTGCGACAAAGCCTGCAGGTTCACGAATGAGGGGTCGCGCATGTGCACGCGCGCGGGCTTGGAGGAGCCGTCGGAGCGTACGAAGCAGGCCAGCTCGCCGCGCGGGCTCTCGATCGGGTAGTAGATCTCCCCCGGCGGCACCCGGAAGCCCTCGGTGACGAGCTTGAAGTGGTGAATCAGCGCCTCCATCGAGGTTGCAAGCTCGTGGCGCGGCGGCAGCGCGACCTTGCGGTCGGTCGTGATGTGCGGGCCCTCGGGCAGCCCGTCGAGTGCCTGGTCGATGATCTTCACTGACTCGTAGATCTCAGCTACGCGCACGGCAAAGCGGTCGTAGTTGTCGCCTACCGTGCCCACGGGGATCTTGAAGTCGAAGTCGTCGTAGGAGCTGTAAGGGGCGGCCTTGCGCAGGTCCCATGGGTTTCCGGCGGCGCGCAGCAATGGACCGGTGACGCCGAGGCTCAGGAGTGTCTCAGCGTCGAGCGGGCAGGTGCCGCGCAGGCGCTGCAGCACAATCTGGTTGGAGTTGAGGATCGCGCCGTACTGGTCGGCGCGCGCCGGCATCACCTTCGTGAACTCGCGCGTCTTCTCGACGAAGCCGACCGGAATGTCCTCCATCACGCCGCCGACCTGGAAGTAGCGAGTGTGCATGCGCGCGCCGGAGGACATCTCGAACAGGTCGAGGATCAGCTCGCGCTCGCGCAGGCAGTACAGGAAGATCGAGACCGCGCCGAGATCCAGGGCGCTCGTGCCGAGCCAGATCAGGTGCGAGGCGATGCGGTTGAGCTCCAGGTGGATCACGCGCAGGTACTGGGCGCGCTTGGGAACCTCGACCTCAAGCAGCGTCTCCACCGCGCCGACATAGGCCATCGCGTTGAAGTAATAGGACAGGTAGTCCATCCGCTCGACGACCGGGATCGCCTTCCAGTAAGCCTTGTCCTCGGCGGTCTTTTCGATGCCTGTGTGCACGTAGCCGATGACCGGCTTGATCGAGCGCACGACCTCGCCCTGGAGCGTCACAAGCAGACGCAGCACGCCGTGGGTGGCGGGGTGATGCGGACCGAAGTTGAGCGTCAGCAGCTCTTCGTGAGTGTCCTCGCCGGATTGCTCGACCTGCGAGAGCGTGATGCTCTGCTCGCGGCGGCGGTACTCGGACATCTGCTGGTCTGCCACCGTCATCGTGACACCTCCACGATATTCGGGGTCGCCCTCGACAGCGGGGTCTTCGTGGACGTAGGTCTCATTGCTTCATTCCGGACTCGTGTTCGCTGTGCGTGAAGATCACCGGTTCGCCGCCGACAGGAAAGTCGCGTCGTTGCGGATGGCCCTCGTAGTCCTCGGGCATCAGGATGCGTCGCATGTCGGGGTGGCCGCGGAAGGCGACTCCGAACATGTCGTAGATCTCGCGCTCCTGATGGTCGGCGGTGGGCCAGCCCTTGCCGTCCTCGCCGTCGGGGGTGACCGAGTCGAGATCGGGCGCGCCGGTCGACACGCGCACGGTGACGGTCACGCGGTCGACCTTGCTCATATCGAGCAGCTCGTAGTGCACGCCGAGGCGTGGCTCGTGCGGGTAGTAGTCGACACCGTGCACGCTCATCATCGAGCGGTAGCCGCGCTCGCGCAGCTGGGCGAGCACCGCGCGAATGCGCTGCGGCCGCGCTTCGAGCGTCGCGTGACCGCGAAAGTACAGCGTGCCGAGGATCGCCTCTGCGCCTATGTCCTCGCTCTCGCGCAGCTCCTTGGCGAGCAGCTCCAGCCCCGTGGCGTCAGGCACCGGGGAGGATCTCCTCAGTGCCCCGCGCGTCGTAGCGCTCGCGCCAGCCGGCGTCGGGGTCGTCCTGCACCATCTTGCGCAGCTTGAGGATGCCGTGCATCAGGCTCTCGGGGCGCGGCGGGCAGCCGGGCACATGTACGTCGATCGGCATGAACTTGTCGGCTGGGACCAGCGCGTAGTTGTTGAAGACGCCCATCGAGCTGCAGCAGGCGCCCATCGAGATCGCCCACTTGGGCTCGAGCATCTGGTCGTATAGGCGGCGGATGATCGGCGCCATCTTGATCGAGACACGTCCCGCCAGGATGATTAGGTCGGCCTGGCGGGGGGAGGCACGGAAGGCCTCGAAGCCGAAGCGCGCGATGTCCATGCGCGGGCCGGCGGTCTGGAACTGCTCCATCGCACAGCAGGCCAAGCCGAAAGCGAGCGGGAAGAACGAGTTCGAGCGTCCCCAAGAGACGGCCTTCTCGAGCGTCGTGGTGAGCACGCGTTCGTGGACGTAGCGTTCGAGCTCCTCGCCGTCCATGATCGCGGGCGCGGTCGGGCCGAGCAGCTCCGCGCCGCGCAGCAGTTCCTTGGAGTCGTGCGTGTTGACGCGCAGGCCGCTTGAATCGATCTCAATGGCCCCTTGGCCCTGACCGGTGGGACGCGCGGAACCGTCCTCAAATCCCCGCCGGCCTTGGTCGGTGGTGCGCCCAACGTCGGGCACGGGCTCGCGCTTTATCTCCACTCGAGCGCTCCCCTGCGCCACACGTATACGAAGGCCACGGTGAGCAGCACGATGAAGGTCACCGTCTCGGCCAGCGCGAAGCCGCCGTATGCCTTCAGTTGTACGGCGATCGGGTAGAGGAAGACGACCTCGATGTCGAACAGGATGAACAGCATTGCGATCAGGTAGAAGCTGATCCCGAAGCGCATACCGCGCTTGACCTCGGAGGGCAGCCCGCACTCGTAGGGGTCCTGCTTGTGCTCCGTGCGACGGCGCGGGCCGACCATCGTGTTGAGCACCGTGAAGATGCCGCCGACGGCGCCGCCGAGGGCTAGGAATACGATCGCGGGGAGATAGCTGCGCAGCACGGAGGGCTGTTATATCACCGCTTGTGACAGACTGTTACATAGTGACGATTGCCTCGATGAGGCGCCGCGAGGAGAGGGCGTCAGCTGCGGTCGAATGGAGGCCGGGAGTTTGTGGTCGGGGGGACGTCGAGTGAGGCCGCGCGCTATCTATGTTGAGGTCGGGCTTAGCGTCGTTGAGGACCGCTAGATGACCACAGCGGTCGTATGGGGAGCGATCGTGCTGGCTACGCTGAACGCAGTGCCCGGGTTGCTTGGCGCGTGGCGCTGGTATCGCCACGAAAGCAGCCGTGGCTTCTGGGTGCTGTTGCGAGTCGCACAGGTGGCGGCGATCGTGTACGCGGTCGGGGTTGGTCTGCTCGCCGCGGCAGGACACTCCTCAAGCGAAAGTCTCTTCTACCTGTATGCGCTGCTGCCGCTTGCGATCGCTTTCGTCGCCGAGCAGCTGCGCGTTGCCTCTGCGCAGACGATCCTCGACCAGCGTGAGATCCCAAGCGCCCAGGCGGTCGGGGAGTTGCCCGAGCACGAGCAGCAGCAGATCGTGGCGCTGATCGTGCGCCGCGAGATGGGCGTGATGTGCCTCTCGGCGCTTGTTGTCGTGTTCCTGGCGCTGCGTGCGGCCGAAACCGCTCACGGGTTTTGAGGCATCTCCGCGACAGCTGTGCGCTTGCCCTCGACGCTCGACGTGTTCGGGCACGGAGCGCAACCGATATATTCCGGCGCGCATGAGGCCACCGATGAAGATGCTCGCCCTCGCAACGACGTTGCTCGTTGCCGCACTAGGGATGTCTGCCTGCGGCTCGCAGGGCATCTCCGTGGCCAAGACCAGCCCCTACTACCGGGGGGCGGTGCTGTTCCGCGACCACTGTTCCGGTTGCCACACGCTTGCCGTCGTCGGCGCCCAGGGCTCGGCCACGTCGATCAAGGACCGCGTCAAGACCAACGGGCCGAACTTCAACATCCGCAAGGAGAACGTCGAACAGGTTCTCTACGCGATTCGCAACGGTGGCTTCTCAGGCGCGATCATGCCCGAGAACCTCGTCGTCGGCGACAACGCTCAGGAAGTCGCAAAGTTCCTGGCGCAGTACTCCGGGCTGCAGGCGCAGAAGGTGCCCACCGTGAACATCACGCTGTCCACCAAATAGCGCTTCATCGCAGCATATCTCGGTGGCTGCACAGCTCTGAACCGTAGGCGCGGCGGCGGGCGGGTAGGCTCCCAGGCGTGCTTGATCTCAAGCTGATCCGAGAAGATCCCGAGGGGGTGCGCGCGGCGCTGGCTCGGCGCGGCGAGCAGGCGGGCGCGGGTCTCGATGCTCGTGCTCGCGCTCGACGGCGAGCGGCGCGCGCTGATCCCGCGTCTGGAGGGGCTGCGGGCCGAGCGCAACGCGGTGGTCGAGGCGATCGCGCAGGCCAAGCGCGCGGGGGAGGACGCGAGCGAGGCGATCGCGGCGCAGCGCGAGGTGGGGGCGCGCGAGAAGCAGCTGACCCGCGAGCTTTCCGAGATCGAGGAGCGGCTGCAGGCAGCACTTGCGCCACTGCCCAATCTGCCCGACCCGACCGCAGCGCCAGGCCCCGAGGACGAGCTCCTCAAGGTCGTAGGGGAGCCTCGTGTGGATGGGGATGGGGCGCGCGACCACCTGGAACTGGCCGGTCCCATGATCGACATGGATCACGCCGCCAAGCTCTCAGGGGCGCGCTTTGCCTATCTCAAGGGCGACCTCGTGATGGTCGAGCTGGCGCTTGTGCGCTTCGTCTTGGAGAAGCTGCGCGGCCACGGCTTCGAGCCGGTGATCCCGCCGGTGCTGGTGCGCGAGCGAGCGCTGTACGGCACCGGCTTTCTGCCCGACACCGAGCAACAGATCTATCGGCTCGCCGACGACGACCTCTATCTGGTCGGCACCTCCGAGGTGGCGCTGGCCTCGCTGCACGACGACGAGATCCTGGAGGCCGAGCGGCTGCCGCTGCGCTATGCCGGCTTCTCGCCTTGCTTTCGTCGCGAGGCTGGAGCGGCCGGCAAGGACACGCGTGGCATCTTTCGCGTACACCAGTTCGACAAGGTCGAGATGTTCAGCTTCGTCGAGCCCGAGCATTCGCTCGAAGAGCACGAGCGTATCCTCGCGATCGAGGAGGAGATCCTCTCAGAGCTTGAGCTGCCCTACCGGGTCGTGAACATCGCCGTGAACGACCTCGGCAACTCGGCCGCCAAGAAGTACGACTGTGAGGCGTGGCTGCCGAGCCAGGGTCGCTATCGCGAGCTGACCTCGTGCTCCAATACGACCGACTACCAAGCGCGGCGTCTGAATATTCGCGTGCGCCGCGAGAAGCGCACGCAGATGCTGCACACGCTCAACGGCACCGCCGTGGCAGTGGGCCGCACGCTGATCGCGCTGCTGGAGAACGGTCAGCGCGAGGACGGCAGCGTGGCGCTGCCGGACATCCTCGCCGCCTACGGTGCGCCGGCGGTGCTGGGCGCCTGAACGGGCGATGCCCCGCACGCGCGCGGGGCATCCGTATTTTTCAGGGACGCCGCGCCGCGCGCTGACGCCGCGCAGCATGGCGGGCAAGTGCCTAAGCGCCTAGATCAGGGGGCGCTGCCGAGCAGCTGAATATGGTCGGCCTCGGCCGGCCCGGGGAAGGGGCGCGTGAGGCCGAACTTCTCGAGGATCGACTCCGGCACGCCTTCGACGCCAGGTGTGTCTGATGCTTCCCCGCGCGTGTGTGGGTCGTTGGCGAAGCCGCCGACCTCGACCGAGTGCTGCTGGGGTGCGATAGCCGGAGATCCCGATCAGATGCAGGTGCAGTGCCTTGCCAAGCGTGTTCAGACGCTGCACGAGGATCGGCTCGACGCCGACGCTGTAGTTGGTGCCGGGCGCCTGGAAGAACCCGTAGTCGCCTGACGAGCTGCCGCCTTCGACCGCGTAGCCGGTCGCGAACGACTGGTTCTGCGAGGCGTACTCGCTGACGGCGATCGCGACCAGTTCTTTTTCGAGCGAGTGCTGGTGCGAGCGAATTTCGCCAAGCTGAGCGCTCTTGCGGTCGCGCGCCTTGATGTACTCGAGTTGATGGTCGAGCAATGCGAGGTGCAGATGGGCGACCTCGTCGCGTTGCACGAGCACAGCTGTCGTCTCGCGTTGGGAGCTGTCGGTCAGCACGGTCAGGTGTTGTGTTTCCTTGGCGACGGCCTTGCGCGCGTTGGCGACTTGCACAGTGGCCGTGGCGTTCTCCTGGCCGACCGCCTTGAGGTCGTCGACACGCTCGATCAGATCGCCGAAGCCGTGCGCCTCGAGGATCACCGTCACGATGCTCGGCGGCGGATCCTCGTAGGCGGCGATCACCTGGGCGACAAGCACCTTTCTGTCCCGGGCGAGCTGGACTTTCAGCGACGTCAGGTGCGATGCGTGCCGAGGCAAGCTGCGTCTTGAGCCGGTTGAGCAGAGCTTTCTCCACGCCCAGAGTCGTTTCGAGTGCGTCGAGCCGCGCTTTGAGGTCTTCGATGCTGCCCTGAAAGCCGTCGATCTTTTTGGAGTCGGCCTGGATTTCCGCGCTGAGCGCACTTGCTTTGGTCGTCGAGGAGGAGATACCGCTTTCAAGAGCACCTTGCGACTGTCCCGGCGAGCGCGGGCGCAGCTGCGGCGGCGGCGAGCAGCGCGAGCAGCGCGAGCGCGTAGCGAAGACGGACAGGTGGGAGTTTGAAGTGGCTCATCTCGATGTTCGCAAGCACCCCGACGTGGGGCACCTGGCGCACGTCGGGCGGTTGCTGCCCTGGCCAAGCTAGCCACGCCGGCTGTCGATCACAAGTCCGTGGGGGCGCCTGCACGGGGACTTGCACGCGCGCGAATCGGCTTGGCTGCGCCGTGTCGGGCCGATCGGCCGAGCCGATCTTGCGTGCGCGGGCAGCCGACTGTAGGTGGACAGTAGGCAGATGTCGAGCACGGGTAATATCAAGCACACGCGTAGCATCGGGAGTCCGCTCGAAAGGATCGAGTGGTCTGGCCGAGCGACGCGCTCAAACGTGGAGGAGATTCAGCGATCAAGGATCCTCGTGGCGATGGCCGAGGAGGTAGCCATCCGTGGCGCGTCGTCGTTGACGGTGGCGCGCGTGATCGCCCGTGCGCGCGTGTCTCGCCGGCTCTTCTACGAACAGTTCGCCGATATCGAGGACTGCTTCTTGGCCAGCTTCGATTGGGGGGTGAGCCAGGCGCGGGCCGCCGTCGTGGAGGCCGCCGACGCTGAGCGAAGCTGGCGCGAGCAGATCCGCGGCGGCCTGGCTGCGCTGCTGCGCTTCTTCGACCAGCAGCCGTTGGTGGCACAGCTTTGCGTGGTGCACGCAGCGGGCGGTGGCCCGCGCGTGCTCGAGCGTCGCGCACAGGTGATGGCCGAACTATGCGAGGTAGTCGACCGTGGGCGCGCGCAAGCCTCGGGCGCGCGCGCACCGGGTCGCCTCGTCGCCGAGGGGGCCGTTGGCGCGGTGGTGGCAGTGCTCTACACGCGTCTGCTCGCACGCGACTCGGGCGCGTCCGCCGGCTTCACCGAGCCGGTCGAGGGCGAGTCGGCGCTGATCGAGCTGCATGGCGAGCTGATGAATCTGATCGTGCTTCCGTATCTGGGAGCGGCGGTCGCCGCCAGGGAATTGGGCCGCTCGGTGCCACCGCTTACGCGCAGCGCGAGTCCAACGCCGGTGCGGTCGAGTCGGGCGCGGTGCGCCGGAAGAACCCGCGGCTCGTCTGACCTATCGCACGGTGCGTGTGCTCAGGGCGATAGCCGAGCTTCCTGCCGCGAGCAATCGTGAGGTGGCCGAACGGGCGGGCATCGTCGACCAAGGGCAGATATCGAAGATCCTCACGCGCCTCGAGTACCAGGGCTTGGTGGCCAATCGCAGCGGCGCGAGCGCGGCCCGCGGCACGCCCAACTCCTGGTGGCTGACCGACCGTGGCGAGGAGCTCGAGCGCGAAGTTGGCCAGCATCCGCTCGGCGACCAGGACTCGCCTCGTCGCGAAGGAGAAGGGTCCGAGCGGCGCGGTAGACGTCGAAGGTAGAAGTCACACGGCGATCCTGGGCTTGGATCGGGGCATAGGTGTTGAGGCACGGGGCGCAGCTGTGAGGCACGAGGCGCGCAGGTATTGAGCTACGGGGGTGCAGGCGTTGAGCCACGGGTTTAGTGAACGCGAATCGTGAGCGTGCGCGCCATGCCGCCGACCGGCGTGAGCGTCAGGCGGTAGATGCCCGGTGCCAATGCTCCAGAGCCGTGCAGCCGGCGGCGGTTTACGCCCCGGATCGCGGCAAACGTGAGTGAGTCATGCAGCGTGCGCCAGTGCGTACCGGCGGGCGAGCGGATTTGTATGGCAAGGGTCACATGCATGCTCGCGGCCCGACTCAGCGTGCAGGAGAACGCGATCCGCGCGACAGGCACTCGATCGTTGTGCAGGGCGGCGTGCGCGTCAGCTGTCAGCGTCAGAGCGATGATCCTGGGTGTCTGTGTCGCGGTGCGGGTCGGCGAGGAGCCGGGTTTCGCCGTTGAATCGCCAGGTGCAGCGCCACCGGGCGGTTGCTGTGTCGGACCCGTGGTTGTCTGCGTGCCTGAGGGTTCGGTTTCGCTGACTTTGTTGTTTGGTCCTTCCTGTTCGCTGCCTGAGCCGCCGCCGGTGGTGGTCGTTCCGGATCCACCGCCTGAGCCGCCTCCTCCTTTGCTGGGTTCGCTTTTGGTGACACATTCAGGTTTAGCGATCGGGGATATGGCCCCGGGCCTGAAAGCCTCTATTCCGGCGGGCGCGCCGACGCCTGTGGGGCCGTCGTAGTACTGGTCTCCGCAGCCCGGCGCGGCATTGCAGATCAGCGAGCCTTCACCGCAGTCAAAGGCGAATTCAGGTGACAGTGGTTCAAGCGAGCCGGCACAAGAGATATAGAGATCCTTGCATCTACCGTTACCACCCTTAGTGACGTTGTAGAGCCCGGTGGTTTCGAGATGTGAGTAGAGCGTTGCGGCAGGGTATGGGACTGCATGCGCGCCCCCGGCGAGCGCGAACATCGAGGCGATGATCGGCGAGGCGACGCTCGTGCCGCCGATTGGCCACCATTCAAGCGGCGTGTTGACAGTTTCGCCGTTCGTCGCTTCGTGGAAGCTGGGGACAGAGTCGTAGACGGCGACGCCTGTATAGGGATCGGCATCGGCCGAGACGTCGGCCACCGCACGTTTAGGTCCGCACCCGACCTGTGACCAGTCCGGCACCGCATGTTGCCAGGAAGGCGCCGTGAACGTTTCGCTGCAGCCGCCTCCGCCGGCGCCCTCATCTGCGCCTTCTGGGTCGGGATCCTCATTCCACACGGTCTCGCTCTGGCGAGTGCCGTCTTCTAGGGTCAGCTTTGTACCGCCGACGGCCACCACGTCGGGTGAGCTCGCCGGGTAGTCGGCCCCCACGAAGTAGTTCGTCCGTTCTTTTGTTTGTTTGGCCTTTTCGGCCGCTTCGGCCTCGGTCCAGTTGAGATAGCCGTAGTCGCCGGCGGCGGCGGTGATGACCGTGCCGGGATGATCGAAGGCATCGCCGTTGGATCCTTCCTGGGGGACCGCCCCACGAGTTGGATATCTCTGTGGCGCCGAGCTTGACGGCCGTTTCCTCGCCTTCTTCGAGGTCCTGATACGAGGATTCGCCAGCCTCGACCAGCAAGATCTTGCAGTTCTGGCAGACGGCGCGCGCGACCTCGATGTCGGTCGATATCTCGACCACCCAGCCCTCCGCTTCCGCGACGTTCTCACACGCGGCTTCCCGTTCTCTTGCGGTCTTGTGGTGGTTTTCGCAGGTGGCCAGTTCTGTTCTTCTAGCCGCTTCGTTTTCGGGGAACGGCAGCGCGCTCCCGCCTTGCTGGTTGACCTGCTCGAAGCAGGAGTTCGATGCGGCGGGGCATTGGGTCAGTCCGAACTCGTTTTCGTAGGCTTCCAAGTCGGTGCGCGCATTGGGATCGTTGTAGGCATCCACCAGAGCGATCGTCTGGGATGTTGGCGCTTCGGGCAGTTCGGTGTCAGCGGGGTAGTAAGCGTCGCGCAGATCCTGTGGACGCAGGCCGTAGGAGCCTTCCGCTGCACTCACCGAGGAGATCGGGCGACTCCTGGTCATCCCGAGTGGATGCGTATGCACAGCTGCCGCACTTGTATGAGGTATCAACTCCAGGGCCATGCAGCCGGCGTATCCAGGGGCCGGCGCAGAACAGGCGTTGTGGGTCGTGTAGTCGGATTCCGGCAAGGGCGAGACGGGCGCTCCCACCGCCACCGACGTCGCGCCCAGGGCGAGCGTCAAGCAGAGCGCGGCGAGCAGCCAAAGGCGGGCGGCATATCCGTGGCCTGTGTGTTCCACATAGCCCATTTTGGCAGCCCGTGGGCGAATGGTGACCGCCACCTCAAGTTTGAACGCTGAGATAGATCGAGCGCGAGTGGCCGCCGGTCGGCTTGACGGTCAAGCGGTAGCGGCCCGGAGACAGATGGTTGCGTCCCCTCAGAGAGCGGGCCACGTGGCCCTGTGTGAGCGACAGCGTCAGCGAGTCGGGCAGCGAGGCCCAATGCTTGTGCCCACCAGCACTCGTTTGTCTGACGATCGTGATGTGCACGTCGGCGCGAGCGCTGAGCGTGAACGAGAAGGCGATCGCAGATGCCGTGGGCAGACGGTGCGCCAGCGCGGCCGTGGCTCTCGCGGTGAGCTCCAGATTGGAGACTGCGACCGAGTGGGCGCCATCTGAGCCTGTCGTGGGCGACACGTCTTCGTTGCCTTCGGCTTCTTCGGCTTCAACTTCAGCTGTGGCCGCTTCTTCTTCGCCTTCGTGCAGTTCTTCTTCGGTTTCTTCGGCTTCGCTATCGCTCGTGTGGGCGAGCACGGCTGTGCGCGTACAGCCGTGTTGCGGCGAACAGAAGGAGCGCGGCTGCCCGGCTGCCGCGGCGGAGGAAGTGGTTGTGGCGCACAGCATCGCGCAAAGACACAAAAGCGCTACGAGCAGAACGCCAACTTGCGAAGCTGCGCTCGATTCGTGCTCGCCGGCTTCGCGCGGGCAATTCATCGCAATCATGCCGAGCACCACCGGGTCGTCGCGTACATGAGCAGTCAATCGACTCGAACTGGAGCTTGCTTGAGGAATTTGGCCGGTTTATAGGGATTTTGGGGCGTGCCGTGGGTATGCCGCGGCACGCCTACATCCGAGTGCGGACGCTGCCGTCGGGTATCTACTCGCTCAGGCGAACAGGCGCGAGCCGACCCAGTCGCCCGACCCGCGCGCGCCCGGGGGCGCGAAGAAGTAGCCGCCGCCCACGGGAGTTATGTAGTCGATCATCGGCTCTTCGGTGAGCCGTGCCTGGATCGTTTCGAACTGGCGGCGGACGTCCTGGTTGAAGGCGACGAACATCAGCCCTTGGTCGAGGTCGCCGGCCTCGTCGATGCCGCGGTCGTAGTTGTAGCCGCGACGCAGGATGCGTTGATCGGCGGTCGCGGGAGTGCGCGGATTGGCCAGGCGGATGTGGGCGTTTAGGGGTATGCGCTTGCCCTGCGGGTCGAGGTCGTAGCGGGGTTCCTGGAACTCGTCGCTGCCGCCAAGCGGCGCGCCGCTGACGCGGTCGCGCCCGATCATGTTCTGTTGCTCGAACATGCCAACGCGGTCCCAGAACTCGACGTGCATGCGGATCGCGCGCGCGACGAGATAGGTGCCGCCGACAGTCCAGGTCGGCTCTCCCGAGCTGGGCTGCACCCAGACCAGCCGGTTCATCAGGCTCGCGTCGGCGACATCGGGGTTGGCGGTGCCGTCGCGGAAGGCAAACAGGTTGCGCGGACTGTTGTGCGGGCTCGGGCCGCGCCTGACGCTCTGGAAGCCGTCGATGCTCCAGCGCGTTGTGAGACGCCCGGCTACCACGCGCAGCAGCTCGCGCACAGTATGCGCGACCGTGTCGCGGTGTCCGGCGCACACCTGTAGAAGCAGATCGCCGTGGCTGCGCGTGGGGTCCAGTTCGTTGCCGGCAAAGCTCGGCATCTGGCGCAGCAGCTTCGGCTTGCGCGCAGCGAGGCCGTAGCGCTCGTCGAACAACGAGGCGCCGAGGGCGATCGTCACCGTGAGCGCGTCCGGCGTGTCGATAGGGCCGAGGATGCCCGAGTCCGGCGGGGGATCGTCGATCTCCTGGGCGCCGACAGTTTCGCCTTGCGTCAGGCTGCGCGCACGCGTGCATAGTGTCTGTAGGGCCTCGGCCAGCAGCTCACGGTTGGGGGCGATCGAGTCGAGCGCCACGAACGTCGCCTGCGCCTGTGCCGGCGCCGGCGTGAGGATGCCCGCCTGATGAGACCCGTCGAACGGCACCCTGCTCAGCAGTTCCTCGCTCACTACCGTCCGTGACCGCGCAGCAGCGCTGGGCTGCGGGGGGCTGCCGCGAAGCTCGCTCTCCCCAAGCGCGCCACCCAGCGCGCCGACGCCGCCGGCGCCGACGACGGCAAGCGAGCGCTTCACGAACTGACGGCGGTCGAGCTCGCTCATGCTCGTGCTCCGAGGCACTTCCCGGCAGGCCGGGTTGAGGCGGGGAGGAGCGCGACCGAATCGCCTCATACGCAGATTCGTGACGGCCGTAGCGAGCGTAGGCGGGCGTTGCTCCAGTCCGCTCATGGCGCGTCTTCCGCGGCTCGCTCGGCCGCTCTTTCGGCGGGCGGGGCGGTCGGGAGTTGCGGGATCGGCGCGGTCGTCTTCGTCTCGAGTGTGCCCGGCAGCAACTCCAGGGCCGTGAGTGCCCCGGCGAGCGTCCCGTTCAGCAGCTCGTGTTCGTGCATCGACAGCTGGGTGAGCGCCGGCCAGCCTTTGTGGTCGTGGTGGATCTGCGCGATCGCCGAGCTAAGCAAGCCGAGCTCGCTGCGCACCTCGGCTTCGGTGTTTTCCCGTCCTGATAGCAGCGGCTGCAGGGTGCGGAAGACCTCTTCGGTCGCATCCAGTCCGGCCGCGGTGCCGAGGACTCCTTGTCCGCTCCAAGGCACGTGTGTGCCGCTCAGCAGATCGCGCTGGGCGTCCTCGAGAATCTCATGCGCGCGTGTGGCGTATTCCAGGGGCGTGATCTGCACGCTCGGCAAGGTCCTGCGCAGGCTCCGAAGGTTGCGCAGGAGCGTGTCTGCGACCGGCAGCAACGCGCGCGGCGGCAGCACCGCTCCACAGGCCCATTTCCAACCGGTGCAAGCCGCTGAAGCGGGGATCGGCGGCGCCCCCGAGTACCCCGTTCGGCATTCCGTCGATTTCCTGGTTGAGATCTCCGAACAGGCCGTAGACGGCGCCGAGGTGCAGGTAGGAGCCCCACGTGGCCTGCCAGGCCGAGCGAGCGCCGGCGCGGTCACCGCTCACAAGCGTGTCACGCAGGCCATTCGCCTCGTGCTCGGCGATGGTCGTCCAGCGCTCTGCGTAGTGCTTGTAGGCGGCCACGGGGCCGACGAAGGCTCGCGCCGAAAGCGGGGACAAGTCGGCCGTCATTTCGCCGCGCGTGTTCTCGCCCTGATCCTCGAGGTCGCCTATTTCCGTGCCATACCGACGGGCGGGCACATTCGATCCGTAGACCTTGCTGACGCGCACGCCGAGCGGGTTGGCCGGACTTGCGTGTGCCGCGACCGACAGCACACCGAAGCGGCTGGGTCGGTGTGCGCGGGGGCTGGGCGCCAACGCCGCCCCGGCGAGCAGCAGAATCGCCGCCACCAGCGCAAGGCCGAGCGCGCGCCGTGCTGGACGTGAATGTGCGATGGCTCCAAACACGTCGGCAAGGTATGGGCTACGGTCGAAGTGGTTGTTACCAAAAGGTGGACACCGCGCTTTCATTTTGTGAAAAGGGCGGGGCCGTAGCGGGCTTGCTACAGGAATGTGGATCGTTTGCTTGCATGTCGTGAAAGGGCTTACGCTTGCTTACATCCCGTAAAGGGCCTGTTGGTGGAAAGGCTTGCTTAGCCTCCTAAAGAGGCTCCATGTGACAGTCTCCGGCCAGCGGCGCACCAGGTGCCGGGGCCGCCCGGATTACACAATCGCAACGGGTCTGTGACCTGTTGTTGACAACACGCGACCTGCGTAACTCCACGATGCGCATTGCGCTCCCACGCGGGTGGCCGGGGTGTGCGGCAACACGATCGCCGCCCAACAGTCCGAAAAGGAGAAACTCCGTTGCGCACTGGGAAGAAGCTCATCGCGGGCGGCATGGGGGTCCTGGCCGCCGGAGCGGCGGTGCTTGGCATTTCGATGTCAAGCGCATCCCCGCCGCCCACCACCGCCGCATCGACCACACCAATCAAGCACGTCGTCGTCATCTTCGACGAGAACATCTCGTTCGACCACTATTTCGGAACCTACCCGCATGCACTCAACCTTCCTGGTGAGCCATCGTTCACGGCGCTGCCGGGCACGCCCGCAGTCAACGGCCTGAACAACGGCTTGCTTACAAACAACCCGAACGAGGACCAGCCTCAGCGTTTGGATCCGAGCCAGGCTCTCACCTGCGACCAGAACCACGGCTACTCCGCCGAGCAGGAAGCCTTCAACGGCGGCCTCATGAACGAGTTCGTCCAGAAGACGACGGGCAGTGGCTGCACGCAGAGCACGACCCCCGACTCCAGCAGCTATGGGCCGAACGGGATCGTGATGGACTACTACGACGGCAACACCGTCACGGGTCTGTGGAACCTGGCGCAGCACTTCGCGCTGGGCGACAACTCCTACAGCACCCAGTTCGGGCCATCCAGCCCTGGCGCCATCAACCTGATCTCCGGTCAGACGAACGGCGCCGAAGCGCATGGAGGCGTCTCGACCAACATCGCCAACGGCACACTGTTCGGCGATGGCGAGCCCTACTACGACCAGTGCTCAAACAACACGACCGCGATCAACGCCGACGGTACCCCGGGTGGGGTGACGGTCTCGCTGAGCGGCAAGAACATCGGCGACCTGATGAACGCCAAGGGTGTCACCTGGGGTTGGTTCCAGGGTGGCTTTGCTCCTTCGGCCACGGTCCCGGCGGGAACCGGCAACGTCTCGCTCAACGACGCCGGAACCACCAAGGCATACGCCGAGGGTCCGGTATCTCGCGTGGCGTGCACCACATCGCACAACAACATCGGCGATGCCTCAGTGCAGGACTACGTTGAGCATCACGAGCCGTTCCAGTACTACGCCAGCACGGCCAACCCCGACCACGTCTCGCCTAGCTCGGTCTCGCAGGTCGGCCTCAGCGATCCGGCGGGAACGCCGGCGGATGAGGCGGTCAACCATCAGTACGACATCTCGCTGTTCTCGCAGGCGCTGCAGCAGGGCTACCTGCCGCAGGTCTCCTACCTCAAGCCGCCTGCATATGAGAACGGTCATGCGGGCAACTCAGACCCGCTGGACGAACAACGTTTCCTGGTTGACACGATCGATGAAATCGAGCAGTCCAGCTACTGGCCGAACACGGCGATCGTGATCGCCTACGACGACTCCGACGGCTGGTATGACCACCAGATCGGGCCGATCGTGCGTCCCTCCGCCGATACGATCGACTCCCTCAACGGTCCTGGTAAATGCGGCACGGCGGCGACTCCGCCGGCGCAGAACGATCGCTGCGGCGTCGGTCCGCGCATGCCGCTGATGGTGATCTCACCGTGGGCCCGCAGCAATTTCGTCGACGGCACGTTCACCGAGCAGGCGTCGATCACGCAGTTCGTTGAGGACAACTGGAACCTCGGGCGCGTCGGCGGTGGATCTGCCGACACGACTGCAGGGACGCTTGACAACATGTTCGACTTCGAACCGAGCGCGCCACGCTCGCCGGCGGTCATCCTCAATGACACCACCGGTGAGGTGCAAAGCATCATCCCGTCCTCGGAATCGACCGTTCCCGGTCAGGGGCCGGCAGGGCCTCCCGGGCCGCAAGGTCCGGCGGGTCCGGCGGGTCCGGCGGGAGCGCAGGGCACGACAGGTGCTCAGGGTCCGGCCGGCGCGAAAGGACCGGCCGGTCCGCAGGGCCCTCCCGGCAAGACACCGAGGATCGTCTGCAAAGTAGACGGCAAAGGCAGCAACATAAAAATCACGTGCACGCAAGAGGGCTATAGCTCGAGCGAGCGTGCAGTGGTGTCACTCGTACGCAAGCACAAGACCGTCGCCAGCGCCAACGGCCGTCTCGGCTCCGCGATCGTGTTGCGTCACACCAAGGGTCTGCACGGTATCTACACCCTGTTCGTAGACATACCAGGCGACTCGAGCACGTCGAAGACGGTTCGCCTGTAGCGCTGTAGTAGCAGTCAAAGGATCAGGAAAAGCCGCTCCCCGCCAGTACCTGGGGGAGCGGCTTTTTGAGGAAGCTTCGGGTTCTACCTACGCTGCGTAGCCCATTACGTTGAAAAGTGGCCCGAACACTTCGGGTTCGGGCTCCGCTGCGCAGCCCGTTACGCTGAAAAGGTGACCCGCACATTTGGCTTCCTGATGAGCCCAGAACCACCGCCGCGGCGTGTTGGCGCGCTGGTCGCACTCGCGCTGGTCGCACTTTGCACACTGCTCATCTATCCGCTCAAGCAGGCAGCTCCAGTGGTATCGCTGGGGGTCGTCTACATGCTGGCGGTGGTGATCGTCTCGGTCACGTGGGGAGTGTGGCTGGGGGTAGCGACATCGCTACTGAGCGCGCTGGCGTACAACTACTTCCACCTGCCGCCGGTCGGGCACCTGACGATCTCAAACGGCGAGAACTGGGTCGCGCTGATCGCTTTCGTGATCGTCTCGATGCTCGCAAGCTCGGTGGCCGAGGTCACGCGGGCACGTTCGCGCGAGGCGGCTGAACGGCGCCGCGAGGCAGACCTGGCGGCCGAGATGGCGCGCCTGCTGCTCGGTGGCAGGCGTCTTTCCGAGGACTTGCCGACAGCGTCCGCACGGCTTTCCCAGGTGCTGGGCTTGCCCTCGGCGGCGATCGAGCTGGAGGCGGTCGAGGGGGATGAGCGGCGCGTGGCCTTCCCGCTGCGTGAGGGCCCCCGCCGACTGGGCACGCTGCTTGTCCCCACAGACCTCCCGGAGGCAACGCTGCGCCGTCTGCAGGAGCGTGTCGTACCGGCGCTGGAGTCGCTGCTGAGTGCCGCCTTGGAGCGAGACTCGCTGTTGGCCGATGTGGTCGAGACGGCCGCGCTGCGGCGCACCGACGTCGTCAAGACCGCCCTTCTGCGGGCCGTCTCCCATGACCTGCGCTCGCCGCTGACGGCGATCTCCGCGGCGGCCGACGCGGTCGGCTCGTCTTCGCTCTCCGAGCAGGAGCGTCGTGAGATGGCCACGCTGATCCAGCAGGAGACGCAGCGTCTCTCGCGTCTGGTCGACAACCTGCTCGACCTCTCGCGTCTGGAAGCGGGAGCAGCACGAGCCGCATACGGCGCTCACATCGGTGGACGAGGTGATCCGCGCGGCGCTCGCGGAGCTCTCGCCTGCACCGGAGGACTTCAGCCTCTCGATCGACCGCGATCTGCCGCTCGTGAGCGTCGACCCGGTGCAGTTGGAGCGCGCTTTCGTGAACGTGCTTGAGAATGCGCGCCGGCACTCGGGGGGTCATCCCGTGTCGGTCAGGGCGCGCGCTGTGCGCAGCCTCGGTGCCGTCGAGGCTCCCCCGGCGGAGCTTGTCGCGGACGAGGAGCACTCGGGCACGGCCTTCGACACCGGTCTCGCTCCGCTGGAAGCTCCAAGTGGTGGCCCAGCCGGCGACAGGCTTGTGGTTCGTGTCGTGGATCGCGGTCCAGGCATACCCCCAGCGCAGCTGGAGCGGGTGTTTGAACCCTTCTACCGCGCCGGTACGACGCAGGGAGGACATCGTGGCTCCGGGTTGGGGCTTGCGATCGCCCGTGGTTTCACCGAGTCCAATGGCGGCAGGCTGCATGTCGAGTCGCTCCCAGGGCAGGGGGCGACGTTCGTGTTCGAGCTGCCGCTTGCCGCGCAACGACCGTCGCACGAGTCCGAGATTGCTGTCGAGGTCGCGGCGAATTCCGGGCATGCACGTTGAGTGAATTGGGTCTTCGTTTGATCGCGCGGTGTCGCGTCGTTCGCTCAAGGTTTTCCTCGATCTTGGGGTACTGCATGATTCGCTCAAGGTTTTCCTCGATCTTGGGGTGCTGCATGATTCGCTCAAGGTTTTCCTCGATCTTGCGGTGCTGCATGATTCGCTCAAGGTTTCCGTCGATCTTGGGGTGCTGCATGATTCGCTCAAGGTTTCCGTCGATCTTGGGGTGCCGCGTCGCTCGTTCGGGCTCTCCGTCGATCGCCCAGATCGTCCGTTGATCACACAGGACCGGCCGCCCGCAGCGCAGCGCATCCTCGTTGTCGATGACGAGCCACAGATCCTGCGCGCCTTGCGTGTAGTGTTGCGCGACGCAGGCTTCGAGGTAGTGCCAGCGGAAACGGCGAGCGAGGCGTTGGATCGAGCGGCAGTGCGTCCACCGCAGGCGGCGATCGTCGACCTGATGCTGCCCGACATGGACGGAGTCGAGCTGACGCGCCTGTTGCGCGAGTGGAGTGAGATGCCGATTCTCGTGCTCTCGGCTGTCGGCGAGGAGGAGCAGAAGGTGCGAGCGCTCCAGGCAGGCGCGGACGACTACATCACCAAGCCGTTTGGTTCACGCGAGCTGGTCGCGCGTCTGCAGGCAGCTCTGCGTCGTGGGGGGCGCTCCGAGGATGAGCCCCGGGTAGTGGTCGGCGAGCTGGAGATCGATCTCGCAGCGCGCGTCGTGCGCCGTGGCGGAGGGGATGTTCACCTCACGCCAATCGAGTTCGACTTGCTGCGCGTGCTCGTGCGCAACCGGGGGCGCCTGATGACCCATCGTGCCTTGCTCGGTGAGGTGTGGGGGCCAGAGTACGTCGATGACGTGCAAACGCTTCGTACGCACATCGCGCGTTTGCGCGCCAAGGTGGAAGCCGACGGGCAGGGGTCGCGCGTGATCGTCACCGATCCAGGCGTCGGTTACCGCTTTTCCGCATAACGGGATAACTGGCCTCGACGGGCAGAACCGTTACAAAATCGTTATGCGGGGAGGGCAAATCGTCATGCGAGCGTGATTGCCTGCGCCTAATAGTTGTGGCATGGACGCTGTCGCCATCATTCTCGGGATCGCAATGTTCGCGATCTTGCTGCTCATGATCGAGGGCATAGATCGCATATGAGAGATCCGCTCCAACCAGGCGCACTGATTGCTCACATGAGCGGAGCCGATGTATTTGGGCTCGTCGTCACGCTGTTGATCATCGCCTACCTCTTTTACGCCTTGATCCGCGGAGAGAAGTTCTGAGATGACATTCGCAGGCTGGCTCACAATCGTCTTGTTCGCGGTCATCCTGACCGCGCTGGCGTTTCCGCTCGGCAGCTACATGGCCGCGGTATACGGCGGTCGGCGTGTGATCCTTTCACCGATACTCGCCGGGCCGGAGCGGTTTCTCTACAAGCTCCTGTGCGTCGACCCAAAGCGTGAGCAGGACTGGAAGGGATACGCAAAGAGCCTGCTCATCTTCTCACTAGCGGGTTGGCTGCTGCTCTACCTGATATTGCGCACGCAGACCGCCTGGAATTTCACCGGCCTGAACCCGACCGGTTTTCATTCGGGGACGTGGAACGTCACGTTCAACACCGTCTCGTCGTTCATGACGAACACCAACTGGCAGTTCTACAGCGGCGAGACCACGATGAGCTACTTCAGCCAGATGGCTGGGCTCACGGTGCAGAACTGGCTGTCGGCCGGGGTGGGCATCATCGTCGCCGTCGCCTTGATTCGCGGAATCGTCGGACGCAGCGGCAAGAGTCTCGGCAATTTCTGGCAAGATTTGGTGCGCACGATCCTCTACGTGCTCGCGCCGCTATCGATTATTGCGGCGATCGTGCTCGCCTCACAAGGCGTGATCCAGAACTTCTCCGCCTACCTCACCGCTCATACGATCACCGGCCTCACGCAGACGATCGCGATGGGGCCGGTCGCCTCGCAAGAGGCGATCAAGATGCTCGGCACCAACGGCGGCGGCTTCTTCAACGTCAACTCCGCGCATCCGTTTGAGAACCCGACCCAGTTCACCAACTTCTTCGAGATGCTGCTGGTGCTACTCATCCCGGCGGCCCTGATCTTCACCTACGGGCGCATGGCCGGCAACCGCCGCCAGGGTTATGCGATCTATGGCGCCGTCATGTTCATGTTCCTGGGTGCCGTCGCGGTGGCCTACGTCGCCGAGGCTCACGGCTCACCCGCCCAGCACGCCGCCGGCTTGCACACCGGTGTCATACCTGGCTCCACCGGCGGCAACATGGAAGGTAAGGAGCAGCGCTTTGGCATCGCCGGCTCAGCTCTGTTCAATGTCGTCACAACGGTTACCTCCTGTGGGGCCGTTAACAGCGCACTCGAGTCCTTTACCGGAATCGGCGGCGCTGTGCCGTTTGCCAATCTGTCCGCCTCTGAGGTGATCTTCGGCGGCGTCGGCACGGGTCTCTACTCGATCCTCATGTATGTCCTCTTGGCAGTCTTCATCGGCGGCTTGATGGTGGGGCGCACCCCTGAGTGGCTTGGCAAGAAGATCGAGGCTCGCGAGATAAAGCTCGCCGGTCTGGGAATTCTGATCACACCTCTGGCGGCCCTGTTCTGCACGGCGCTTGCGACCGCAAGCCATGCTGGCCGTGCGTCCATCTCGGAATTGGGTAAGGGTCCGCAGGGCTTCTCGGAGACTTTCTACGCCTATCTCTCTCAGGCCAACAACAATGGCTCCGCGTTTGCCGGCTACACCGGCTACATCCAGCCGAATGCAGGCAATCTCGGCGCTCACGGGATCACCTTCGCGAACCTGCTCGGCGGCTTTGACATGTTGTTCGCGCGCTACGCGCCGATCCTCTTCGCGCTGGCGATCGCCGGGTCCCTGGCCGGCAAGCGCGTCAGCCCGGCCGGCCTCGGCACGATGCGCACCGACAATCCCACGTTCGTGATCCTCTTGATCGGCGTGATCATCCTCGTCGGCGCGCTCACCTTCTTCCCGGCCCTTCTGCTGGGCCCGATCGTCCAGGGACTGACAGGACACCTCTACTAATCATGCGCCGCGACATTCTCACATCCGCGATCGCCGTCGTCGTCTTCACGATCCTGCTTGGAATCGTCTACCCGCTGGTCATAACCGGTGTCAGCCAGGTTGCATTTCCCGGGAAGGCCAACGGGCAGCAGATCCACTTGAACGGCAAGCTCGTGGGCTCGAGGATCATCGGCCAGAGCTTCGCCTCGCCTGTGATCGGCAAGAACGGCAAGCCGGAGGAAAAGGAAGAAGAACTTGTCACGGAACCCGATCCGCGTTACTTCCAGTCACGTCCCTCGGCGACCGAAGGCGGCGCCTACAACGCCGCGGCCAGCACATTCTCAAACCGCGGTCCCAACGACAAGGTGACAGAGGAAGACAACGCTGAAAACATCAAGGCCTACCTCGAACTCAACAAGCCATATGACCCGAGCCTGACGGTCGCGAAGATCCCTGTCGATGCCGTCAACACCTCTGGCTCGAACCTCGACCCTGAAATTTCACCGGCCAACGCCTGGATCCAGGCACACCGCGTGGCGGCAAAGCGTGGATTGTCACTGAGCGTGGTGAACGGACTGATCGCCAAGTACACCTCCGGGCGTGGCCTCGGCTTCTCCGGCGAGGAAGGCGTGAACGTGCTCGAACTCAACCTGGCCCTCGATCGCCTCAGCGCAGGAGGTAAATGATGTCCGCCGTGAATGCCACCTCCGAGCGCCGCGCGATCTCGCTATTCCAAGGTGACATCGTCAAGCGCGCGTTGATCGATAGCGTCAAGAAGCTCGACCCACGCGTGCAGGTCCGCAACCCGGTCATGTTCGTCGTTGAGATCGGCTCTGTGATCACGACCATCACCTGGCTGATCCAGGCGTTTGGCGGCAAACCGCTCGGAGGCGGGCACGAGCCCGCGTGGTACACATTCACGATCGCTTTCTGGCTGTGGCTGACGGTCATCTTTGCCAACATGGCCGAGGCGTTTGCCGAGGGACGCGGGCGTGCTCAGGCCGACACGTTGCGCAACATGCGCAAGGAGACGGTCGCCACGATGCGCGATGGCTCGATGAAGGCCGCCTCGGCTTTGAGTCGTGGCGACATCGTGGTCGTCGTCGCCGGTGAGTTGATCCCCGGCGATGGCAGCGTGATCGAGGGCATCGCCACGGTCGACGAGTCGGCGATCACGGGCGAGTCCGCGCCGGTGATCCGCGAGTCCGGCGGCGACCGCTCTGCCGTCACCGGCGGCACGCGCGTCACCTCCGATCGGATCGTTGTCGAAATCACCCAGGAGCCAGGCAAGTCGTTCCTCGATCGCATGATCGCGCTGGTCGAGGGGGCCGAGCGGCGCAAGACTCCAAATGAGATTGCGCTCGGCATCCTGCTCGCCGCGCTCACCTTGATCTTCATGATCGTCGTCGCCACGCTGCGTCCGTTCGGCCTGTTCGCCGGCACCTCGATCTCCGAGACCACGCTGATCGCGCTTTTGGTCGCGCTGATCCCCACCACGATCGGGGCGCTGCTCTCTGCGATCGGTATCGCCGGCATGGATCGTCTCGTGCGTCGCAACGTGCTCGCGCTCTCCGGTCGTGCCGTCGAGGCCTCCGGCGACGTGGACGTGCTACTGCTCGACAAGACCGGCACGATCACGCTTGGCAACCGCCAGGCCTCCGAGTTCATTCCGATGCCCGGCGTGCCCGAGTCGGAGCTCGCCGAGGTGGCACAGCTCTCCTCGCTGGCGGATGAGACCCCAGAGGGACGCTCGATCGTGGTGCTCGCCAAGACATATGGCATCCGCGAGCACGACATGACGACACTCAACGCCGAGTTCGTGCCGTTCACAGCGCAGACGCGCATGAGCGGCGTCGACATCGACGGGCGGCGCCTGCGCAAGGGTGCGGGCGATTCGATCGTCCAGTTCGTGCAGGACGAGGGCGGCCAGGCGCCACCCGAGTTGCGCGAGCAGCTGGAGCGCATCTCGCGCGAGGGCGGCACGCCGCTTGCGGTCGCCCGCGACAACCAGGTGCTCGGCGTCGTCTACCTCAAGGACACGATCAAGCAGGGCATGAAGGAGCGCTTCGACCAGCTGCGCGCGATGGGCATCCGCACCGTGATGGTCACCGGCGACAACCGCCTCACTGCGGCCAAGATCGCCGAGGAGTCGGGTGTCGATGACTTCCTCGCCGAAGCCACTCCCGAGGCCAAGCTTGCGCTGATCCGCGAGCAGCAGCAGGACGGACGTTTGGTGGCAATGACCGGGGACGGCACCAACGACGCGCCAGCGCTTGCCCAGGCCGACGTCGGTGTCGCCATGAACACGGGTACTCAGGCCGCACGCGAGGCCGGCAACATGGTCGATCTCGACTCCAACCCGACGAAGTTGATCGAGATCGTCGAGGTAGGCAAGCAGCTACTAATCACACGCGGCGCATTGACGACGTTCTCGATCGCCAACGACATCGCCAAGTATTTCGCGATCCTTCCGGCGATCTTCGTAACGACGTATGCGACGAGCGCCGGAAGCAAGGGTCCTCTGCACGTCTTGAACATCATGAACCTGGGCACGCCACAGTCGGCGATCGTCTCGGCGATCATCTTCAACGCGATCGTGATCCCGCTATTGATCCCGCTGTCGCTGCGGGGAGTGCGCTACCGCCCGATCGGCGCCAGCGCACTATTGCGCCGCAACCTGTGGATCTACGGCCTCGGCGGCATCATCGCCCCGTTCATCGGCATCAAGCTGATCGACCTGGTCGTGCACAACCTGCTCGGAGCCTGACCGGCCTGGGCTCCCGTGCGGAGCCCGAGAAGATTGGTTTGAGGGGCGTGCGCCTTCCGGGTGGCTGTGGGAGAGAATGCCCCAGTGCCAGCTGATGCCCCCACCGAGTCGCGGCGCGGCCGCCTGAAGGTCTTCATCGGGATGGCTGCGGGGGTCGGCAAGACCTACCGCATGCTGAACGAGGGCAGGGCCGAGGCAGACACTGGCCGCGACGTGGCGATCGGCTACCTGGAGCCGCACGGTCGCGAGGAGACGACTGCCCAGGCCGAGGGCCTTGAGGAGATCCCGCCGCGAATGGTCGACTACCGCGGCACGCCGCTGGCCGAGATGGACCTGCCGGCGGTGCTGGCGCGCAAGCCAGAGCTGTGCCTGATCGACGAGCTGGCGCACACCAACGCCCCGGGCACCGAGCACGAGAAGCGCTACGAAGACGTCCAAGACGTGCTGGCGGCGGGCATCGACGTGTATTCCACGGTCAACGTGCAGCATCTGGAGAGCCTCAACGACCAGGTGATCCAGCTGACGGGCACACGCGTGCGCGAGACGATCCCCGACGAAGTCCTGGCCGGGGCTGATGAGGTGGTGCTGATCGACCTGACGCCAGAGGCGCTGATCGAGCGCTTGCGTACCGGCAAGGTCTACCCGCGCGAGCGCGTGCCGGCAGCGTTGAACAACTTCTTCAAGATCGAGAACCTCTCAGCGTTGCGCGAGACGGCTTTGCGCCACGTGGCAGAGGGCGTAGAGATCAAGCGCCTCGCACCCGCACCGATCGTCGTGCGACGCGAAGACGGGATCGCGCCGGCCGCCCCGCAAGCGGGCGCGGGCACGCAGGCGATCGCCGAGCGGCTGCTGGCGCTGGTTGCGCTCGCCCCCCATTCACAGCGGATCGTGCGCCGCGCCGCGCGCTCCGCTGAACGATTGGGAGCGCACCTGGACGTGCTCGTCGTACGCCCGCCGGGCAGGCCCCCAAGTGCGGGGGATCGCGAACAGCTGGAGGCGCTACGGCGACTTAGCTCGATGTTGGGCGCGCGCCTGCTGGTCGAAGAGGGCGAAGATGTGGCCGCGCTGACGATCGAGACGGCCAAGCGACTCGGCAGCACCTACGTGCTGATGGGCGCACCCGCGCCGCGACGAGGCCTCAAGAGGCTGTCCGAGCCGCTCTTGTTGCGCTTGCTGGAGGGGCTCCCAGGGATCGACGTGCGCATCGTGGCCGACCCAACGCTGCGCGAGGGCGCCCGTGAGAGCGGGGATCAAGCGGGCGAGCGTGGAGTTGATGATGGGCTTCTGGATTGACGGAGCTGTTGCTGGGGCTTTCAAAGGGGGGGAGTTCTCAAAGGGGGGTGTTGCCGAGGTTCCCAAAAAATGGGAACCTCAGAAGGGAATGTTGCCGGGTTCCCAAAAATGGGGATCCTCCGCACACGCGGGTATTTGAATACGCGGAGCAGGGGCCAAGCTAAGAGTCGCGAAAGATTGCTTGCGCGCCGCAACGTCGCGACACATAGGCTGTTGCAATGACCATGCCCATACACATTCGCCCACGCACTCTGCTGCTGGCGCTGCTCTCAAGCGGCGCCCTGCTGTTCGCCTGCACAAGCCTCTTCGCCGGCTCCTCCAGCTTCGCCGCGGGCGCCAAAAAGCCCAGCGCTCATGCCGCCTCCTCGTATCTAACCGGTATCGGCGACCAGCAGACCGAGATGTTCACAAACCCGCTGTGGACGCAGCTGCATACGAAAATCGCGCGCTACATCGCGCCCTACGACGCCGCCGTGCGCCCATACTCGCTGCAGCTGGCACGGGAATGGATCACAGCCGCCGAAGCCGACCACCAGCAGGTGCTTGTGGCCTTCTATCACTCCGAGTACACGCCGACGAAAATGCCAAGCGTCGCGGTCTACCAGCGCGATGTCCAGAAGTTTACGAAGCTGTTCCCGCACGTCCGCCAGTACCAGCCGTGGAACGAGGCCAACCGCGGCACGATCGTTGAAGTCGTCAAAGGCAAACGGCACATCGCGCTCGTCTCGCCCTCAGCGCTGCAGTCGGCTCAGTATTACCGGGCGTTGAAAGTAGTCTGCAAGAGCTGCACAGTCGTCGGGCTCGACGTCCTCGACGCCCCGGTCGTCACGCCAACGCTCGAGTACATCGCCGAATTCAAGCACGACATCGCGCGCCTGAAAACGGTGATGCCAAGCGTCTGGGGCCTGCACAACTACTCCGACACCAACCGTCTGCAGAGCACCCGCACGAAAGCGATCCTGGCGGCCGTGCCAGGTCAGGTCTGGCTGACCGAGACAGGCGGCATCGTGCAGTTCGGCAGCGACTTCCCCAACAAGAAAGGCTCGGGTCTGACGCGGGCCGCCAAGGCGCTGTCCTACATGTTCAAGATCGCGGCTTCCTCCTCGCGCATCAAGCGCCTGTACATCTACGACTGGACCGGCGGCTACGCCTCAACGCGCTTCGACGCGGGCCTAATGAATGCCAAATACGAACCGCGCCCGGGTTATGTGGTGGTGTGCAAGCAGCTGCACGCGGCAAACTGCAACGTGAAGGTTGCCAAAAGCTGAGAGTAAGAGGTGTCTCGGAGTCTGGGGCGCTGCGGATGTGGGTTGTTAGGGCTGCGGGAATCCGTTTTATAACTTCTAGGTTGTAAATGGCGTTTGCACTTGCGTTTATAACTTCTAAGTTGTAAACGGGGTTTGCGCTTTGTAGCGTGTGGGCGACTCGGCTCAACCGGCCGGATTTGACTCAGGGATCGGGCGCGCCGGGCGGTGGATCGCCGGGCGGCGCCGGTGCTTGACCGGTCCCCCCGCCAAGATGCGGGCGCATATGAGCGCGAACAACCCGGCCCCGGCCGCGACGGGAGCAAGCACACGCAGCGGATAGTTGCCAAAGCCCTTGTGCAGCGCCGTGTTATCGCCGGCTTTGACGATGGAGAGCAGCCCCTGGTGGTCGATGCCGAGCAGTGTGGGCCCGAGCAGCGCAAACAGGCACCAGCCGGCAAGCACGAGGATGCCGGCGGTAAATGAGGCGCGCGATATGCGTGTGCGCGCGGTCGCAAGCGTCGCAAACACGATCGCCCCGCCGGCGGCCAGGAAGAATGGCCAGATCCCGCCCCAGCCGCGGCCGAGTCCGTAGGCGCTTGCGATCGTCGGCTGGAAGAAGCCCTCGCGCACGTAGCGCATCCAGGTGACAGCCTCTGTCTCATAGCCGATCAGTGGATGTGTGACAGTGGCGATGATCGTGGTCGTCAGCGACACGCCGGCCAGCGCGATCGTGGGTCCGGGGTAGCGCTTCATCGCAATCCCGATTGGCAGCGCCAGGAACGGGATCATCGTCATCAAAAAGCGAGGTCCCATAAAGCCACCGCCGAACGGCAGGTAGTAGCCAGAGTTGTAGCCCAAGTAACAAACACACATGCCTGTGATGGTGAGTGCCTCGGCGCGGCGCCCGCGCTTGTACAGCAGCCAGGTGCCCACCGCCCCCATTGCCAGCACGGGCGAGATCGTCAGTAGTCCGCGCGAGTCGAGCAGCAATGTCGCCAGCACCTTCAGACTTGGCAGACTGATCCCAAAGAAGCCTTGTTTCTGGCGTTCGATGTTCTGGTAGGCCAAGTGCGTCCAGGAGTGAAACGCATAATGGTTGTAGAGCAGCAGCGGCACGATCCCGATCAGCCCGCCGAGGACGAAAGCCCCCGCACGCTTGAAGACGCCCAGCGGCGTGAACGAGTCACGGCGCGAGAGCATGTATATGCCGAGCACAAGCGCCGCGAAGAAGATCGGATACTCGGAGGCGCCGCCGTAGCCGAGCGCCAATCCTGCCACCCACAGGTACCAGGGGTTCGGTGGCCCCTCGCGCTCATGCCATAGCAACACAAACGCGGCAAAGGCCAAGCAGACCGTGAACACGTGGCTGAAGATCAGTGTCGAGAGCGGCAGCGTAAGCGTGCTAAGGCCAAGGATCACCGCCGTGGCGGCGCCATACCCAGGTTGCAGACGCTCGGCCAGATGCCCGACGAGCAGCAGCAACAGCAGGCCGGGAAGCACGTTGGCCCACAGCCCGATCAGATAGATCATCTCGTCGCCTGGATGATTGGGCGGCGCCACGTGTCTGTCGGTCCACGATTCGGCGCCCGTCGCCTTCAGAAAGTCATAGAAAGGCAGCGAGTACAGGGCGAGGCCGGGGGCGCGGGCGGAGAACCAGTGGCCCTTGTATTCGGCCTTGTCGCCGGTATTCGTCTGATACTGGTCGATCGTGGTCTTGTCCTGGTTCAACGAGCGGATCAGGTCGTAGTGAGAGGTCTGATTCCAAGAGAAGCTCTGGATCATGGTTGCGTAGGAGAGCCCCACGAGCAGGATCGCCGCGAGCGCAAGTCGCTTCTTTGTGAACATCAATCGCTTCCGTGCAAAGCCTTCGGCCCAGGGCCGATGTGGTAAATGACGACGTCGCCCACGCGCTGTCGGGTGACGCCCAGTCCTGTGACCGGCTTGGTGGCGGCCGCAACCGGGTCCGGTGGCTCGGGCACCTCGGGAGCATGTAGCCCCGGCAATTCCGCCCGCTGCAAATGCAGCACCACGGTCTTGACCCCGTACCAGCGCAGCTTCTCGATGCTCGCCTTATCGGGGAAGCCGCCCATGCCGCCGCGCAGATCGTCGACCTCGGGCATGTCGAAGGTGCTGTTGCCAACCGGGATCTTGTAGAAGCCCTCGGTCGAGAAGTACTGCCAGACGCGATCGTCGGCACCGTCGGTGGGCAGGTCCATCACCGGCCCAGGCAGCCCGATCTCGGCCTTGGCGGGTTGGGGCACGACCGGGTGGCCGAGGTGCCCGGCGCCTTCGCCGACCACGCCAACGAGGAGCAGCGTGCCGACGGCGGCCACGACGATCCCCCCAGTCTTTGCTCCCCAGCCGTGCGCCCAGTGACGCGCAATCTCGGTCAACTGCCAAGCCCCCGCTCCAGCAAGCAGCGCCAAGAACAGAGTCGCCAGAGTGAACACACGCCCAGGCACGCGCACGCCGTCCCAGCCAGGGGCATAGTCATAGAGCAGGCGGTAGGGGTAGCCGGCGCCGGTGAGCCCCATGCCGAAGGCAAGCACACAGCACACAACCACCCCGCAGGCAAGACCGATGCGAAAGCGGCGTGTGTAAATAGAGGAGGCCAGCCCGATCAGCGCGAGCACGAGGATCAGCCCGCCGCCGAAGAACACGTCCTCGTTCTTGGAGTGCACGTGCGCTCTGGCGCCGGCGGTGAGCGAGCCCCAGACGCGATTCTCCGAAGAGGCGGACAACAGCGCCCAAGGACCCGAGGAGTAGTTCTCGACTTCGGCAAGCGTGCGCTTCGCGGTCGGGTAGTCGGCCGCCACCTTCAGGTAGGGGCGAGCTTGGTAGACGGTCACCACGCCCACGAGTGCCATGCCGACGCAAGTCACAACGACAAGCTGGCGCGGCAGGCCGCGCGCGCTGGCCACCAGGCCCGGGCGGGAACCGCGCCTCGGCTTGGGTCGAGCCCGCCACCACCACACCACCGCGATCAGCGCCAGCACGGCCAGCAGATAGGCAAACTGCAGCCCCAGCGTGAAGCCAAGGCTAATCTGCCAGGCGGAGACGAGCCAGCCGGCCAAAACCAACCCGCGCGAGGAGCGCCGGTAGCCGCGCAGCAGCAGGAACAGGGCAAGGGGAATACCGCCACTTGAGATCACGTGCAGGTGCCCGGCCTCGGTCACGCGGTAGGGCGCGTAGGCGAACGCGGCCCCGGCGACCGTGGCGCCGATGCGCCCCACACCGAGCTCGCGCGCGAGCAGCCAAGCGCCGACGAAGCACAGCGACCAGGCCCACAGGAACAGCAGGTTGTAGCGGACGAGCGCTGCAACGGTGCCCGAGCCGAAGAAGGCGCTCGGTCCGTAGCCGAGCAGCGAGTCCGAGAAGGCAAGACTCAGCGGATGGGGATAGAAGGCGTTGGAGTCGAACAGGTGCAGGGGATCGTGCAGCATCGCGTGCCCCACCCAGGCGATCTCCCAGGCGGTGCGAACAGGATCGCCGAGGTCGGGGGCGATGCGGCTGGACATGTGCAGGACCAGCGGCCAGGTGGTCAGGATCGCGAGCGCGATCCCGCCGAGGATCACGCACAGAAGCTCGCGGCGAGCGATGCCGGGAGAGGGCGCCCAGCGCTGCTGTGACCGCTCGACGGGAGAGGTCGAGGGCCTGTCAATGAGCGTGCTCGCCATCAGTCGGCTGGAGCATACGTGAGATGTGCGCAACAATAGGCAGATGCGCGTGCTCGTTGTAGGAGCCGGTGGTGTGGGGGCAGCGTTCGCGTCGATCGCCCAGCATCGCCCCGCCTTCGAGCGGGTCTCGCTCGCCGACGTATCCGCGACCCGCGCCCATGACGTCGTCGCCAAGCTCGGCGAAGCCGACCGCTTCTCGGCCGAGCGCGTAGACGCCTCCGATCGCGAGGCGCTCGTGAAGCTGATCGAGCGGTTGCGCCCAGATGCCGTGCTCAACGCCTGCGATCCACGCTTCAACGAGCCGATCTTCGACGCCGCCTTCCAAACACGTACGACCTATTTGGACATGGCGATGACACTCTCTCATCCGCACCCACAGTGTCCGCACGAGCTGCCGGGTGTGATGCTCGGCGACGTGCAGCTGGCTCGCAGCGAGCAGTGGGAGCAGGCAGGCTTGCTTGCGCTCGTGGGGATCGGTGTGGAGCCTGGCCTCTCCGACGTGTTCGCCCGCTACGCCGCGGAGGAGCTGTTCTCGAGCATCGACGAAGTGGGAGTGCGTGACGGCGCCGATCTGGTGGTCGAGGGCTATGACTTCGCGCCGACGTTCTCGATCTGGACGACGATCGAGGAGTGCCTGAACCCGCCGCTGATCTGGGAGCGCGAGCGCGGCTTCTACACGACCCCACCTTTCTCCGAGCCCGAGGTGTTCGATTTCCCCGAGGGGATCGGTCGTGTGGAGTGCGTGAACGTTGAGCACGAGGAGGTGGTGTTGATCCCGCGCTGGGTGCAGTGCGAGCGGGTCACGTTCAAGTACGGGCTCGGACAGGAGTTCATCGACGTGCTAGGCACCCTGCACAAGCTGGGCTTGGACTCGACCGAGCCGGTCTCGGTGCGCGGTAATGAGGTGGCCCCGCGCGATGTGGTTGCGGCGAGCTTGCCCGATCCTGCAACGCTTGGCGAGCGGATGACGGGGCGCACGTGCGCGGGCACCTGGGTCACCGGCATCGGCACCGACGGCGCGCCACGCTCGACCTACCTGTACCACATCGTCGACAACGAGCACACGATGCGCGAATACGGCTCCCAAGCGGTCGTCTGGCAGACGGCGGTCAACCCGGTCGTGGCGCTGGAGCTGCTCGACGAGGGGTTGTGGAAGGGCACGGGCGTCTTGGGTCCAGAGGCCTTCCCACCCGAGCCGTTCTTGGAGCGGCTGGCCGCGCTGGGCTCTCCGCACGGGCAGGTGGAGCTGCCGCTACCTGCAGTGGATTGAGAGTAGCCACAGCGGTTGAGCTTGTTCATCTTGGGCCGCATGGCCTAGTGGGCAGCTAGTGGTAACCTAGTGGGTATGGCTTATGTGGTCGGCCGCTGCGGTGGGCGATTCGAGATTCGCGAGTCGTTTCACACTTCCAAGGGCCCTCGTTCGCGCACGCTCGTGGGCTTCAACGTCCTGAGTGACGACATCCTGGCAGCGGCGGCGCGACGGGCGCAGCGATCGTTCGACGTGGAGGCTGTGATTCGCTCCGCTCGACGGGCTGGAGCCCGCGTGCAGGTCGCCACCTCCGGAGCGAGCCGCGCGCGTGATCGGTTCCTGGCCGGTTCCAAGACCATGGTGGGCACTCTCGGACAGTCACCACCGAGCAATGCGCACGTGGATGCCGGCACGGCGCTGCTGGAACTATTGGGCTTTACGGACATGGTGATCGCCGGTCAGCCGCCGCGGCCCTTCGAACCGCTCGCTTTTCCGGCTCTGGTGCGACTGCGCAAGCGCCCAGCCGAGGCGGCGCTTGCGCAGAGACCATGAGCGGAGGCGGGAGGCTCGACGGTCTCAGCGCGAAGATCGTAGCGGTACACGAGATGCTCGACTCAATGCGAGTCCCGCATCAGTTCGGCGGGGCGATTGCATTGGCTTGGTATCGCAGCCCGCGTGCCACGACGGACATCGATTTGAACGTGACGCTTTCCCCGACCGAGGCCGAGCCGGTCCTTGGTGCTTTCTCTCATCTAGGTGTGACCATCTCAGAGTCCAACCGAGCCGCGATCGAGCGCGACGGTCAGGACCGCCTTGACTGGGAGGGCTCCTATCTGGATGTCTTCTTCGCCACACTCGAGCTGCATCGCGAGATGGCCAGGTGCTCGCGCGAGGTTGCCTTCGGACCGGTGCGCATCCCGATCCTTTCTCCTGAGCATTTGATCGTGTGCAAGGCGATCTTCGACCGGCCGAAGGATTGGGTCGACATCGAAGAGATCGTGGATTGGGGCACGGAGATCGATGACGCGGTAGTGCTGCGCTGGATCGACGAGCTGCTCGGAGCAGACAGCGCTCAGCATGAGCGCCTGATGGATCTGTTCGCGCGCTTCATGGTCATGCCTCGCAATAAGCTCACGAGGTCGTGAGCTTCGACTGCTTTGAGGCGATGAGTGGGTCAGACGCCTATCCAGCGATCCGCGCTTGAGCTGAGGGTAAAGGTACCTCTGCTTCACACAGGCGAAGTCCTGTGCATAAGTCCCAACCCGACTGTTCTGCCGTGTAATCCGGCTAGCTGTCAGGGTCCGGAAAAACATTTGATCGAAGGCAACACGCCTGAAGAGAAGCGCATGAGGGTTCGAAGAAGTAGGCGGGAATTCGCCAGAGAAGTCTTGAAGACGCTGGCCCTAAAGCCTTGGGGGATGACGGGTAGAAGGGTTGTGGCCTGCTAAAAGCGCGCGGGTGCGTGCTCGACCGGCTCCTCGAGTAGCCCCGGCTTGGCGGTTTCCAGTTTTCGCGAGAAGAAGTCCCTGAAGAACGGCCGTGAGATGAGCATCAAGACAACGCCGACTAGCATGCCGCCGATTCCCATCCATAGCGGCAAGGTGACACCGAGGATTGGTTTGGAGGAGACGTTTTCCGCCTTGCTGTAGTAGTCGATCGCATAGCCGGCCACGCCGAACAGCATCAGCGCACCCAGCAAGGGGGCCAGGCCGAGCAGCAGAAAGTCGCGTGCGCTCTTGGTCAGTTCGTGGCGGTAGTAGACGATGCAGGCGATCCCGGTGAAGCCGTAGTAGAAGCAGATCGGGAAGCCGATCGCGACGATCGAGTCTTCAAGCGCGCTTTCGGAGAGGTTGAGGATCACTAGCGTCCATAGGATCGAGGCGCCGCCCATCATCAGCGTGGAGAAGCCGGGAGTGAAGTAGCGCGAGTGGATTTTTCCGAAGGCCCCGGGGATTGATTTCCAGTGGGCCATCGACAGGGTCGTGCGCGCCGTTGGCAGGATCGTCGTCTGCGTCGAGGCAGAGGCCGAGGTGAGCACGGCGATGATCAAGAGCTTGTCCCACGGAAAGCCGAACACCCTCGAGCCGAGCACGCTCAGTACATCGCTCTGGTTTTCCGGATTAGTCAGCAGGTGCGTGCCGCCGTATGCTTGGCCGGCGGCAGACACGATCACGTAGATCAGTACGAGCAGGATTGTGGACATGACCGCCGCTCTGCCGGGTCCCTCGTTGGCGTCTTCTGACTCCTCGTTGACCGCCACGCCGGAGTCCCAGCCCCAGTAGATGAAGATCCCGAGCAGCACCCCGTCGATTAGCGCTTTGAAGCTGAGCGCGAACGGGTTGAACCAATCGAGCGCCGGTTGGATCGAGCCAGCGGGGTGGTTGGTGTACACCTTGATGAACGTTACGATCGCGAACACGCTCAAAATCGCGATCTCCGCGCCTAGCAGGAACTGCTGGATGCGCGCGGAGAGCTCGATGCCGCGGTAGCAGATCCACGTCATCAGCGGCGATCCACACGACCGCGGCGATGATGATCGCAGGCAGCGATTCGCTTAGTTCGGTGAAGCCAAACAGCTTGAAGGTATAGATGCCGGCGATGTCCGCCAGCGAGGCCATCACGAGCACGTCGGAGAGGAAGATCGCCCAGCCGTTGACCCAGCCGGTGCCCGGGCCGAGCGCGCGCGTGGTCCACGCGAACGTAGTGCCCGCATCGGGATCGGCTCGGTTGAGGTACTTGTAGGCCGCGGCGATCAGCAGCATCGGCACGAATGACACGAGTAGTACCGCAGGCGCGTGCACGCCGACGCCGGTCACCGCGACGATGAAGCCAAGCGTCGCCGCCAGCGAATAGGCGGGCGCGGTCGAGGCGACGCCGATGACCAAGTTCGACAGATAGCCGATCGCGTTTTTCTTCAGCCCCTTGTCGACCACCTCCCCCGACGCCCTGAGGTGTCCATCTGCGGCGGACCCGATGCTGGCCATGGCGGCAACCCCCTCTGTCTCGCGTTTTCCGAAGACCAGATGGATCGGGAGACCAGGTGGTTCGCGGCCCGCGCGCGACGGTCAAGTTAGGATCGTTACAAGCAACTGGGTTCAGGCTAGAACCGGATCGGCGCATCCGCAAGGGGCGCAATCGCCAATAAGTCACAGTGCTTTTATACATCTCGTACAACGGGTAGACATCTTGTTGAACGAGTGGCGCATTGATTGGTACATGTGCGGGGAGTACCGTTGTGCGAGGTGTCTATGTCCAGTGAGCCGGGAAATGTGATCTCGCCAGCTGCAGTGGGCGATCGGTTGAGGGATGGGACCGAGGAGATGCCCAACCTCCAGGCGCAGGCCAAGCGCCATCTGTGGATGCACTTCACGCGCATGGGCGCCTACGAGCAGGGCGGCGAGGTCCCGATCATCGAGCGTGGCGAGGGCTGCTACGTGTACGACAGCCACGGCAAGCGCTACCTCGACGGGCTCTCGGCCCTGTACTGCGTCAACGTCGGCCACGGCCGCGCCGAGCTGGGCGAAGCCGCCGCCGAGCAGGCCAAGCAACTCGGCTTCTACACCAACTGGAGCTATGCCCATCCCCCATCGATCGAACTGGCCGCACGCCTTGCCGAGTTGACGCCTGGTGACCTCAACCGTGTGTTCTTCGTCTCCGGCGGCTCGGAGGCGGTCGAGTCGGCTTGGAAGCTTGCCAAGGCCTACCACGCCGCCTGCGGGCAGCCGCGCAAGCACAAGATCGTCTCGCGCAACCTGGCCTACCACGGCACCTCGATGGGCGCGCTCACAGTCACCGGCCTGCCACCGTTGCGCGAGCCCTTCGAACCGCTCACGCCCGGCGGCAGGCATGTGGCCAACACCAACTCCTACCGCTGGAGCGAAGAGCGCGATCCGCTGTGGGCGGCAGACGCGATCGAGGAGGCGATCCTGTTCGAGGGTCCCGATACGGTTGCGGCGGTGATCTTGGAGCCGGTGCAGAACGGCGGCGGCTGTTTCGTGCCCCAGGATGGCTACTTCCAGCGGGTGCGCGAGATCTGCGACCGCCACGAAGTGCTACTGATCTCAGACGAGGTGATCTGTGGCTTTGGCAGGCTTGGGCACTGGTTCGGCTGCGAGCGCTACGGCGGTGAGCCGGACATCATGACTTGCGCCAAGGGCATGACCTCGGCCTATGCGCCGATGGGCGCTGTGATCACGACCGATCGCGTAGCCGAGCCCTTCCTGCACGGACGCGCGATCTTCAACCACGGCTTCACCTTCGGCGGCCATCCGATGGCATGCGCCGTGGCGATGGCCAACCTCGACATCCTCGAGCGCGAGCGGATCAACGAGCATGTCCTCTCCCGCGAGGGCGAGTTCCGCGCGATGCTCGAGGGCCTGCGCGACCTGCCGATCGTTGGCGACGTGCGCGGTGCCGGTTTCTTCCACGCGATCGAGCTCGTCAAGAACAAGGACACCAAGCTCACCTTCGACGCCGAGGAGTCCGAGCAGCTGCTGCGTGGCTATCTCTCCGGGGCATTGTTCGAGCGCGGCCTGATCTGCCGTACCGACGACCGCGGCGATCCTGTCATCCAGCTTTCACCGCCGCTGATCGCCGACCGCGAGCAGTTCGATGAGATCGAGGGTATCTTGCGCCCCGTGCTCAGCGAGGCGTGGGAGCGGCTCGTCAAGCGCTAGAGCCATGTTGACCGTCGAGAGCCTGGTCGCCGAGCTCGACCTGACACTGGCCACCGGCGAGGAGAACGCGAGCGCGAATGTGCGTTGGGTGCACTCGAGCGAGCTGCTCGATCCGACGCCGTGGCTGCGCGGGGGAGAGCTGTTGCTCACCACTGGCCTACAGCTATCGGGCGCAAAGCCCCAGCGCGAGTTCGTCGAGCGCCTGGCCGAGAGCGAGATCGCCGGACTCGGCTTTGGCACTGGCTTCGTGCACAAGAAGATCCCGGCCGGAGTGCTCAACACGGCGCGTAAGCTCGGCTTCCCGCTGTTCGAGGTGCCCTACGAGCTCCCTTTCATCGCGATCACCGAGCGCGTGTTCGCACAATTGCTAAACGAGCGCTACGAACTACTGCAACGCAACATGGCCGGGGATGTGCTCGCCGAGGCGCTGACCGGCCGCCTCTACCCAGACGAGCTACAAGCGCGACTGCGTCCGTTTGGGATCGGCGAGAGCGCGGCGGTCCTCGCCTTCGCCATGCGTGAGCCCGGTACGGCGGCCTCGACGCTCGAAGCGATCCTGGAGCGGGGGGCCAGCACAGCCTTGTCGCGCTGCGCAATGGACTGCTGTGCGCGGTCGTCGACTGTGACGCATCTGCGACGGCTGGTATCGCTGCAGCCGGCGCCCAGGAAACCACTGCGACTTCGACCGCTGCAGCGCAACCGCATGCTTTCTCCGCGCTACAGGAGCTCTCAGCAAGCGATGAGCGCGATCCAGCAAGCGATGAGCACGATCCGATCGAGCTGGCGCGGCGCACTCGCAGCGAGCTGCAGAGCAGCTTTGGCGAAGTGCGCGCCGCCGCATCGCGCCCTGCCCCAACGCACAACCTCAGACGCAGCTTCCACGAGGCGCGCTGTGCGCTTGAAGCAGTGCGCCTCTCAAACGGCAGCGCCCCCGAGGTCGCCTCTTACAAGGACCTTGGTGCGTTCCAGCTGTTGCTCTCGCTGCAGGACGACGACGCGCTCGCCTCCTATTGTCACAGCGTGCTTGGCCCTGTCGAATCCGACGAGGGCGGCTACGGCAAGGAGCTGTTGCGCTCACTTGACGTCTTCATCGAACAGAACGGTCACTGGGAGCGCGCTGCGCAGGCGCTCTACTGCCACCGCCACACGCTGCGCTACCGCATCAAGCGCGTCGAACAGCTGACTGGGCGCGACTTCAGCCACGCGCGCGACCGCATCGAGTTCTGGCTGGCGTTGCGCGGGCAGGAGCTGGCGCGATGAGGGTCGGGATCCCCACGGAGATAAAGCCTGACGAGTATCGCGTCGCAATCACCCCGGCCGGTGTGCGCGAGCTGTGCACGCGTGGACATGAGGTTCTTATCCAGGAGGGAGCGGGGTTTGGCAGCGCGCTGAGCGACGAGCAATTCAAGGCGCAGGGCGCCACGATCGTGGCAGACGCTCAAGCGGTCTTCGCCGGCGCCGAGCTGATCTTGAAGGTCAAGGAGCCGCAGTCCTCCGAGGTCGAGCTGTTGCGCGAGGGCCAGACGCTCTTCACCTACCTGCACCTGGCGGCGGAGCCGGCATTGGCCGAGGGTCTGCGTCGCTCCGGCGCTACCTGTATCGCCTATGAGACCGTCGAGGACAGCGAGGGTCGCCTACCGCTGCTCGCGCCGATGAGCGAGGTCGCCGGCAAGATCGCCACGCAGGCCGGCGCATTCATGTTGGAGAAGCCTCTGGGGGGGCGTGGCATCCTGCTCGGTGGTGTGCCGGGGGTCGCGGCGGCGACGGTGCTCGTGATCGGCGGCGGCGTGGTCGGCATGAACGCCGCCTTCATCGCGATCGGCATGCAGGCCGACGTGTTCGTGTTCGACCGTTCGATCGACCGCCTACGCGAGCTGGAAGTCGCATTCGGAGGTCGCGCCTCGACCGTCTACTCCTCGACGCTCGCGATCGAGGAGATGCTGCCACAGGCCGACCTCGTGATCGGCGCCGTCTTGATCCACGGTGGTCGCGCCCCGCACGTGATCTCGCGGGTCCAGTTGTCGGAGATGAAGCGCAATGCCGTGCTCGTCGATGTCTCGATCGACCAGGGTGGCTGCTTTGAGACCTCGCGGCCGACGACCCATTCGGACCCGACGTTCGAGGTCGACGGCATCACCCACTACTGCGTGACAAACATGCCCGGCGCCGTGCCGATCACCTCGACCTACGCGCTAACCAATGCCACCTTGCCTTATGCGCTCGAGCTAGCAGACGGCGTGGAGCAGGCGATCTCGAGTAGCGATCAACTGCGCTCCGGCGTGAACGTACGCGCGGGCGAGATCGTTCATCCGGCTGTCGTCCACGCATTGGCAACGCTCTCTGGCTCAGCGAGTGAGCGTTCTCCGTCCAGGCACGAACTTCAAATCCCCCAAAAACAATAACCGCCCGAGAACCCACGCCAAGGAGGCAGTGATGGCCGGTGAGTCACAAGCGCTTCGCAATCTGATCGACGGAGACCCGGCCACCGGCGACGGTGAGGATCGTATGGCGGTGCTCAATCCGGCCACCGGTCAAGAGCTATGGAACGCGCCGATCTCTGAGGTAGAGGACGTGGATCGCGCGGTGGCTGCCGCGCGGAGCGCGTTCGAGGGCTGGTCGGGCGCACGCCGGCTGAGCGCTCGCAAGCACTGCTGGCGCTGGCGGCGATGCTCGAGCAGCACGGCGAGGAGCTGGCACGCTTGGAGGCGCTCAACGCAGGCAAGCCGATCGTCGCGGTGTCACGCGACGAGCTGCCGGTGATGGCCGACAACCTGCGCTTCTTCGCCGGCGCGGCTCGCTGCATTGAGGGCAGGGCAGCCGGCGAGTATATGCAGGGCTACACGTCGTTCACGCGCCGCGAAGCAATTGGCGTGATCGGTCAGATAACGCCCTGGAACTACCCGCTGATGATGGCTATTTGGAAGATCGCGCCAGCTCTGGCGGCAGGCAACACGATCGTGCTCAAGCCGGCCGAGACGACGCCGGTGACCACTGTGCGCTTCGCTGAGCTGGCGGCAGACGTGCTCCCAATGGGCGTTCTCAACGTCGTCATGGGGCCAGGCCGACCGACGGGCCAGGCTTTGCTCGAACACCCTGATGTCGACATGGTCTCGTTGACAGGCTCTGTCGGCACGGGCAAGCACGTGGCGCGCACCGCCGCCGAGACGCTCAAGCGCGTGCACCTGGAGCTGGGAGGCAAGGCGCCGGTGATCGTCTTCGACGACGTCGACATGGACAGCGCGATGGAGACGATCGCCGCCACCGGCTATTACAACGCCGGCCAGGACTGCACCGCGGCAACGCGCGTGCTGGCCGGGCCGAAGGTCTATGACGACGTCGTCAACGGCCTGGCCGAGCAGGCCCAGGGTCTGGTTATCGGAGATACCTTGGCGCCCGACACAACCTTGGGCCCGCTCAACTCCTTGCGCCAGCGAGGCCGCGTCGAGCGCTTCCTGGATCGCCGCCCGGGCCACACCGAGCTGGTGACAGGCGGTCAGGCCCCCGAGCGCGAGGGCTTCTACTTGGAACCGACGGTGGTCGCGGGTCTAGAGCAGGGCGATGAGCTGGTGCGCGAGGAGATCTTCGGCCCGGTTATCACTGTGCAGCGCTTCAGCGACGAGGCGCAGGCAATCGAGTGGGCCAATGCGACCCGCTACGGCTTGGCCTCGTCGGTATGGACGCGCGACGTGGGGCGAGCATTGCGCGTCTCAAAGGCCTTGCGTTTCGGCTGCGTGTGGATCAACGACCACATCCCGCTAGTGTCCGAGATGCCGCACGGCGGATTCAAGGAGTCCGGCTATGGCAAGGACTTGAGTGTGTATTCACTGGAGGACTACACGGTCATCAAGCACGTGATGGCCTCGCTCCAGTAGTAGGCCGACGGGCGGCACCTGGCGGCGTCCTCGGTTGCTCGCGTACCGATTAGAGATCGACGAAATCTCCACGGCTAGCACGCGGCGCAAAGCTGCCTGCCTGTGCCCAGAATGGGTATGCCCCGAAGGGGTAAGTCCTTGCCAGGCCTGCCCCTCGACCTACTAGACGCCGAGTGGAGTCAGCTGCAAAGAGGATGTGCCCCCAAGCGCGCGGGGGCATCGTCACTTTCGGAGTGTTAGCCCTGGCGCGGTCGGGCAAGCGTCTGATAGATCGAGACGAACTCCGTCTTGAAGATGTTCTGTGCCGAGCGCAGGTACAGCCGCCAAACGCGTAGCCGCTCCTTGCCGGCGATCTGCTCGGCGCGCACCAGGTTTTCATCCAGACGCTTGATCCACTCGCCGAGCGTCGTGTAGTAGTCCTTGCCAAACTCCTCGACGTGCTCGGTGACAAAGCCCGCACGCTCGAGCGCCAGTTGCATGCGCGAGAGTTGCACGGGATCCCCGTCGGGAAACACATAGCGCTGGGTGAAGTCGCCGTGGTAGCCGACGTCTGTGTACAGGTGCGCGATCCCGTGATTGAGCAGGCGCCCCTCAGGTCCAATCAGGTTCCTAAGTTTCTGGGCGTACACGTCAATGTTGGCTTCGCCAACGTGCTCGACCATGCCGATCGACGCGATCGCGTCGTAGCGCTCGCCGTGCAGATCGCGGTAGTCGGCGACGCGCACCTCGACCTTGTCGCTCAGCCCGGCTTCGGCGATCCGCCGGCGCGCCAGTTCGGCCTGGGGTGGGCTCAGCGTGACGCCGACGGCTTTCACGCCGTACTCGCGGGCGGCATGGATCACAAAGGCGCCCCAGCCGCAGCCGACGTCGAGCACGCGCTCACCCTCTTGGAGCTTGAGCTTCTTGCAAACGAGGTCGAGCTTCGCGAACTGCGCCTCCTCGAGCGTTTTGGCCCCGCGCGAGAAGATCGCGCAACTGTAGGTCATCGACTTGTCAAGGAACAGCTCGAAGAACTCGTTGGAGACGTCGTAGTGGTGGCGCACAGCCCTCGCGTCGCGTTCCTTGGTGTGGCTGCGGCCCTTCAGCCGTAGCTCGCCCTTGGGCGCACGCGGGGGGACTGTGAGCCCGCAAGCTCTAAGCGCGGCGACCGCGAGTCGCGCCCGCGTCGCCCGGTCGATCTCGGGCTCCTCGAAGTCGTCGATCAGTCCGATCACGCGATCCAGGTCGTCCACCTCAAGCTCCCCCGCCACGTATGCGCGGCCGAGGCCGAGCTCTCCCGGAGCGCGCACGACGTATGCCACCGCCTTAGGTGAGCGCACCGTGAAAACCGGGCCTGGATCGGCATTTCCGTTAGTCCCATGCACGCCATTTGTGCTTGTGGCGGGCAGCTCGGAGCCGTCCCAGAAGCGCACGGTGAAGCCACGCTTGGGAAGCGCGCTCGCCAGCTCGCGACGCAGCGGCTCAGTCTTAGCGAATGGCATTGGTCCTCCAGCCGGTGTTTAGCTTGGTGTGAACGGGTATTGTTGCGCGGCGTATCTCACGTCGTCTCGTCGTGCTAGCGTCTGCTGGGGAGCACACCGATGAGCACCGATTCTATCCAGCGTCCCGCGGCCGCCCGGCAGAGTCCTGACGACGCCAACACTCCTCGCTCCGCACTTGAAGGTCCCGCGCTCGACGGCCCCACACCCGACGATGTCCAACCGCCAGTCTTCGAGAATCTGGACCGTTTCCTCACCGGGCTGATCACCGTTGGCCCGATCGTCGCGCTCGGCTTCGTCGGCTGGCAGCTGTGGGACGGTCTGCTTCACCGCTCGGACCTCATCGTGTTCGCGATCATGTACATCTCCACGGCGCTCGGTGTCACGGTCGGCTTTCACCGCCTCTTTACCCACCGCTCGTTCAAGACATCCCCTTTCTTTCGCTTCGTCTTCGCCGTACTCGGCTCAGCCGCGATCGAGGGTCCCGTGATCTCGTGGGTAGCCGACCATCGCAAGCACCACGCTTTCTCAGATCGCGAGGGCGATCCGCACAGTCCACACGTCGATCACGGCAGTGGCCTGCGCGGCGCCTTGAAGGGGTTGGCTCACGCGCACGTTGGCTGGCTGTTCATCCACACTGCCCGCGGCCATCGTGAACGCTACGCCCCCGACCTGTGTGCCGATCCCGTCGTCTCATTCGTCGACAAGACCTTCTTCGTGTGGGCGATCGGCGGGCTGGTGGCTGCATTCTGGCTCGGCTACGCGATCGGCGGGACATGGACGGCCGGCCTCACCGGTCTTTTGTGGGGCGGTGCTGTACGCATGCTGGTGCTGCACCACGTCACGTACTCGATCAACTCGCTCTGCCACTTCTTCGGCAAGCGCAGCTATGACACCGGCGATCACTCGCGCAACCTCGCCTGGCTCGCGCCGTTCTCGCTCGGCGAGGCGTGGCACAACAATCACCACGCTTTCCCCACCTCCGCCTTCCACGGCTTCTCCTGGCGCCAGTTCGATATCTCAGCGCTCGTGATCCGTGGCATGGAGAGCCTCGGGCTCGCCTGGGACGTCGTGAGGATCACGCCAGAGCGGCGCGCGACGAAGAGTTTCGCAAGCTAACCCTGCTACGGTGCAGGGCACGGATGACAAATGTCATCCGCGAGGTTCTTGTCTTTGTTGGTGCTCTAAAGGCGCGGATGGGGCCAGTACGAATCTCCCTTCCGCATCGCGGCCACAGGGCCGCCAAAGGAGCATCACAACATGAAGTCCGATTCTTTCGCCGACCTCGGCGTGTCTGAGGCCGTCACCCGCGAGCTTTCAAAGCGCGGCATCGAGCAGCCGTTTGCCGTCCAGAAGATGGTGATTCCAGACGTGCTCGCCGGTCGTGACGTGCTCGCCCAGTCGCCCACCGGCTCCGGCAAGACGCTGGCATTCGGCGTGCCGCTCGTCTCGCGTCTGCGCGACAGCGATCCGCGACCTTCGGCACTTGTCTTGGCGCCGACGCGCGAGCTTGCCCTGCAAATCGTCGAGGATCTGCGCTCGATCGCTCACGCCCGCGCCCTTTCGATCGCGGCGGTCTACGGTGGCGCCGGGATCGTCAAGCAGGCACGCATCGCGGCACGCGCTCACATCCTCGTTGCCACACCAGGCAGGTTGCTCGATCTGATCGAGCGCGGTGACGTATCGCTGAAGCAGGTCCGCCTGCTGGTGCTGGACGAGGCCGATCGCATGCTTGACATGGGCTTCAAGCCGGTCGTCGATCGGATCGTAAAGATGTGCTCCCGCGAGCGCCAGACACTACTTTTCTCCGCCACGCTACAGGGTGAGGTAGGCAAGATCGCCGCTGCATATACAAGCAATCCGGCACGACACGAGCATGCGCACTCCGAGGAGCGCAAGGGCGATGTCGAGCACCGCTTCGTCTCGGTCTCACACGAGGGCAAGGTCGATCGCCTGGTCGCCGAGCTCTCAGAGCCCGAGCGTGGCTTGACGCTGGTATTTGTGCGCACCAAGCGCGGCGCCGACAGGCTCGTCAAGCGCCTTGCCGTGAGCAGCGTGCCCGCCGTGGCGATGCACGGCGACAAGTCGCAGGCTCAGCGTGAGAAGGCGCTCGCGCGCTTCGAGTCCGGCCATGTCAACACATTGGTCGCCACTGACGTCGCCGCACGCGGCATCGATGTGTCGGGTATCACCCATGTGATCAACTACGACATGCCGGCCACACGCGAGGACTATGTCCACCGCGTCGGGCGTACCGCTCGCGCCGGAGCTTCCGGCGTCGGCGTCACGTTCGTCCTGCACGAGCAGGCGCGTGAGTTCGCCGGCATGGTCGGTGGACTGGGCTTGCAGCGTGAGCTGCAGCTGGGCGGCTTCCCAAGCGACGCCACACGCGGGCGCGAGCATTCGCAGAGCAATCAGGGACGTCCGTCGGGACGCCCTTCGCGCAACCGCAATGCGCGCCGCTCGCGTTCGCGAGTCGGCTCGTAGCGCGTCTGTAGCGCGTCTGTAGCGCGCTGAGGCAGCTCCCGACCCGACTCGGCGTACGCTTTCGGGTATGGCCGATCCGCTCCCGTCCGTCCGCGAGATCCTTGCGGAGCGGGCCGGCGCGGAGATGGCGCTCAACGATGCGTATTTGAACCCGAAGCTCGGGCGGATCGTACGCACGCTCGGGTTCGACAGGCAGTGGGTCTCAGGCGAAGGCGCCCACCTGATCGACGCGCAGGGCAATCGCTACCTGGACTTGCTCTCAGGCTACGGCGTATTCGCGATCGGACGCAACCACCCCGAGGCGATCGCGGCAGTGCGCGACACACTGGAGGCGCGCACGGCAAACCTGCCCCAACTCGGGGTGACGCTGCTCAGCGGCGTGCTCGCCGAGCAGCTGCTCGCGCGTGCCCCAGGCTCGGTTGCGGCGATGGTGCCCGCCAACAGCGGCGCCGAGGCGGTCGAGGCCGCGATCAAGATCTCACGCGCGGCCACCGGCCGTACACGCATCCTGTTTGCCGAGCAGGCATTCCACGGGCTCACGCTCGGGGCGCTCTCGCTCAACGGCAATGAGGAGTTTCGCGATGGCTTCGGACCGCTGTTGCCTGGCTGCGAGGCCGTACCTTTTGGGGATGTCGACGCACTCAAGCGCGAGCTCGAACAGGGCGACGTGGCGGCGTTCGTCGTCGAGCCCGTGCAGGGCAAGGGCGTCAACCTGCCCCCAAATGGTTATCTGGCGATCGCGCAAGGGCTATGCCGCGACGCGGGCGCGCTGCTGGTGTGTGACGAGGTGCAGACCGGCATCGGCCGCACAGGACGCTTCTTGGCGCTCGAGCACTGGGGGATTGAGCCGGACCTGATCTGTCTGTCCAAGGCGCTCTCAGGCGGGCTTGTGCCGGTCGGTGCCGTGCTCGTCTCTCGCTCTGCCTTCGACGCTGTGTTCGACGGCATGGAGCGGGCGGTGCGTCACGGGTCCACCTTCGGTGGCAACGACCTCGGCGCTGCGGCGGCGCTTGGGACCCTGCGTGTGCTCGACCAGGAGGGCTTGGTGGCTCGCGCTGAGCGTTTGGGGGCGTTGCTGCTGGAGTTGACCTCACCACTGGTCGAGCGCTACGAGGTCGTCTCCGAGGTGCGTGGACTAGGGCTGATGTGGTCGATCGAGCTCGGGCCGCCGAAGGGCGGCGCGCGGCGCTCGATCTGGAACGCCGCCGAGCGTGCCCAGCCGGGCATCTTCTCGCAGCTGATCGTCGGGCCGCTGTTCCACGAGCACCGAATCCTCTGTCAGGTGGCGGGCCACCGCATGAATGTCGTCAAGGCGTTGCCTGCACTGGTAGTTGAGGAGGATGAGATCCGTCGCTTCGCCGCGGCCTTGGAGGACGTGGTTGCGCGCGCCGAGCGGGTCCCGCGCGCTTTCCTGCGCTTCTCTATTGGTATGAGCCGGCGGGCGTTTCTAACGCGCAGGTAGATCTGTCGCTGGCAGGAGGGCGGGTTGGGGTGTCGGGTTGCCTAAAAACGGCAGTGCCCCTGCGCGCGCACGCGGGGCGGGGTACAAGGCATTGTCTTCTCTGTAAAGACCGCGCTACGCACACGCGAGGCATGGTCGCGGCAGGCGGTACCCGCCAGCCACTACCCTGTCCGGCCGATGCTCGTTCCCAGAGATGACATTCGCAACGTAGCGATCGTGGCTCACGTGGACCACGGCAAGACCACGCTCGTGGACGCGATGCTGTGGCAGTCGGGTGCGTTTCGAGCCGGCCAGGACGTGGCCGATCGTGTGATGGACTCGATGGACCTGGAGCGTGAGAAGGGCATCACGATCCTCGCCAAGAACACCTCGCTGCGCTACGAGGGCGTCAAGCTCAACATCGTCGACACGCCAGGTCACGCGGACTTCGGTGGGGAGGTGGAGCGCGGCCTGACGATGGTCGATGGCGTGCTGCTGCTTGTCGATGCCTCTGAGGGCCCGTTGCCACAGACGCGCTTTGTACTGCGCAAGGCGCTGGAGTCGCGCCTGCCGGTGATCCTCGTCGTTAACAAGGTGGATCGGCCTGATGCGCGTGTGGCCGAGGTGATCGATGAGGTGTACGAGCTGTTCCTCGACCTCGACGCCGACGAGGAGCAGATCGAGTTCCCGATCGTCTACTGCAACGCGCGCGCCGGCATCGCAACACTTGAGTACAACGCCACCGCGCCGACCCCCACCGAGGGCACGCTGGCGCCGCTGCTCGACCTGCTCGTGGAGCGAATTCCCGCCCCCACCTACGAACCTGACCATCCCCTGCAGGCGCTCGTCACGAATCTCGACGCCTCGCCGTATGTGGGACGTCTTGCGATCTGTCGCGTGCGCAACGGCTCCATCAAGCGCGGCCAGCAGGTCGCGTGGTGTCGCGCCGACGGCTCGATCGAGCGTGCGCAGGTCTCCGAGCTGTATGTGACCGATGCGCTCGATCGTGTTGACGCGCCTGAAGCCGGCCCGGGCGAGATCATCGCCGTCGCGGGCATCCCCGAGATCACGATCGGCGAGACGCTTGCCGATCCGCAGGACCCACGCCCGCTGTCGGTCATCACGGTGGATGAGCCCTCCCTGTCGATCACGATTGGCATCAACACATCGCCGATGGCGGGCAAGGAGGGCTCGAAGCTGACCGCCCGTCAGGTGCGTGAGCGCTTGGAGCGGGAGCTGGTCGGCAACGTGTCGTTGCGCGTGCTTGACACCGACCGGCCCGAAGCCTGGGAGGTGCAGGGTCGCGGCGAGCTGCAGCTGGCGGTGCTCGTCGAGATGATGCGCCGCGAAGGCTTCGAACTGACGGTTGGCCAGCCGCATGTGCTGATCCGCGAGATCGACGGCCATCGTAACGAGCCGTTCGAGCGCCTTTCGATCGACGTTCCCGACGACTACGTGGGTGTTGTCACGCAGATGCTCGCCCTGCGTAAGGGCCGTATGGAGCATATGACCAACCACGGCACTGGCTGGGTGCGGATGGAGTACATCGTGCCTGCCCGTGGCCTGATCGGCTTTCGCACAGAGTTCCTCACCGAGACACGCGGCACGGGCCTGATGCACCACGTGTTCGAGCGCTGGGAGCGCTGGGCCGGTGAGCTGCGTACACGCACCACGGGCGTGCTGATCGCCGACAGGTCCGGCACCACCGCTACGTATTCCCTGATGAGCCTCGGCGAGCGCGGCACGCTGTTCGTTGGTCCCGGCGAGGAGGTCTACGAGGGCATGATCGTCGGTGAGAACTCGCGCGCCGACGACCTCGACGTGAATCCCGTCAAGGAGAAGCATCTGACCAACATTCGCTCCTCCAACTCGGATGTGTACGAGCGCTTGCAACCGCATCGTAAGCTCACGCTCGACCAGGCCTTGGAGTTCGTGCGCGACGACGAGTGCGTGGAGGTCACCCCCGAGACCGTGCGTCTACGCAAGGTCTCGCTTGGCAAGACCGATCGGTTGAAGGCGGCCCGGGCACGGCGATAGTCGGAAAGGGTGCTTGCCGACCCTGGCCAGCTTGGAAAGACAATGGCTATTCCTTTCTTGCCCCGGGAATGGAAAGCACCCTTTCCGATCTGTACCGCCAGCAGCCGTTCCCTGCATCTCTGTAGTGCAGAGCACGGCGTTCAACGGCTCCCTCCGAGCGGGAGGACCATCCTGCTCACCGCTAGGCTGCGACAGTGACTATTGCCATTGTGGCCAGCGGCCTGTGCAAGAGCTACGGCGAGATACATGCGGTGCGTGGCGTCGACATCTCGATCGACGCCGGCGAGACGGTCGCGCTACTGGGACCCAACGGCGCCGGCAAGTCCACGACGATCGACATGATCCTCGGCTTGGCTGAGCCGGACGCAGGTACGGTGTCAGTGCTTGGCGGCTCTCCGAGCGCGGCGATCGACGCGGGTTGGATCGGCGCGATGCTGCAGACTGGAGCGTTGATTCGGGATCTCTCAGTGGGGGAGCTGGTCGCGATGGTGGCCTCGCTATATCCCGAGCCGCTGGATGTAGGAGAGACGCTTGAGCAAACAGGTCTGAGCGGGATCGCTGGACAGCGCACGCAGAAGCTCTCCGGCGGACAGACACAGCGGGTGCGCTTCGCAGTGGCGCTCGTCAGCAACCCGAAGCTGCTCGTGCTCGACGAGCCAACGGTTGCAATGGATGTCGAGGGTAGGCACTCCTTCTGGACCACGATGCGCGAGCAGGCCGCACGCGGTCGGACGATCCTGTTTGCGACGCACTACCTGGAGGAGGCAGACGCGTACGCCGATCGAGCTGTGCTGATGGCACATGGGCAGGTCGTCGCCGATGGGCCGCCGAGCGAGATCAAGGCGATGGTCGGCAAGCGAACGATTCGCGCGACGCTGCCGGGCGCCGACCTCGACGCGCTCGCGGGCCTGCCCGGCGTGAGCAGCGTGGAGCGACGTGGCGAGGCGGTCGTGCTGGCATGCGCGGACTCCGACGCGGCAATCCGCGCGCTGCTCAAGATGCATCCCGAGGCCCGCGACATCGAGATAGCTGCGGCCGGTCTCGAGGAGGCGTTCTTGCAGCTGACGGGCGATGGGGGCACGGCAGAGCTGGTCGGGGCTCTACCGTGAGCGCCCTTGCATACACCCGCTATGAGTTGCTGCGCACCATGCGCAACCGGCGGTTTTTCATCCTCTCGCTTGGCTTCCCGCTGGTCTTGTACTTCCTGATCGCAGGCCCTAACCGCAACGTGCACAACCTCGATGGCACAGGCATCCCCGCCCCGATGTACTTCATGGTCGGGATGGTTGCGTTCGGCACGATGAGCTCGATGCTCTCATGTGGCGCGCGCATCGCGGCCGAGCGGGCCGTGGGCTGGAATCGCCAATTGCGCATCAGCCCACTCACGACACGCTCTTATTTCCGCGCGAAGGTGCTGACGGCCTATCTAATGGCGCTGCTGAGCATGGTCGTGTTGTTCGCATCGGGACTGTCGCTCGGCGTCAGCATGTCCGCCGGCGACTGGCTCGAGATGACCGTGCTGATCCTCGCGTGCCTGGTGCCATTTGCTGCGCTTGGCATCGCCATCGGGCACATGCTGACCCCTGACTCGATCGGTCCGGCAATGGGTGGCGGGGTGGCGTTGTTGGCGTTCCTCGGGGGCACATGGTTCCCGATTCCCAGCCATGGCTTCTTGTACGACCTCGGCCAGCTGCTGCCGTCCTATTGGCTGGTACAGGCCAGTCACGTTGCGCTTGGCGGACATCCGCTGGGTACCAAGGGATGGATCGTGATCGTCGCCTGGACCGTGGTGCTCGCGGCGGTGGCGCGCCGAGCCTACCGCCGCGACACTGGGCGCGTGTAGGGCCTGCCTGCTCACGCGACGGGCTGTGCATATAAGGTGCGGGGCCATGAACAGATCGACTAAGGGATTGAACATAGTTCTGGCGGCCGTGTGTGCGCTGCTGGTCGCGGCCGTGATCGCCGTGCCGGCGGGAGCGGCGACGGTGATTCATTTCCAGCAAGAGGGCGTGCAGGCCTACGAAGCGCAGCTACACAAAGGCGAAGTGCACGCGTTGACGTTTCATCCAGGGACGCCAACTGGACACCTGCATGTCTCGATGAGCAATGGCACGCACTTCACGGTGGCATATGCGCCATCCGAACAAGCCAAGCTTGTATCGCAAGCCCAAGCAGACCATGCGCGCGTCCAGATCGCCGCTGTGCAGGTCAAAAAAGCTGCGCCCGTCAAACACAAACTTCGCTACATCGCGGGCGGAATCCTGATCGTGGTGATCATCGTAGTCTTGATCGTGTTGTTGATCGGCAGGCGCAGAGCGCTCGCCGAGGAGGGCCCGCGGGCGTCAGGAGAGAGCGCCGGCCCCTAGCGCAGGATGCTTTGGAGCAAGCGATCGTGAGCCTCAGCCGGAGGGTGCCGTTGACCGTGTCCGAGCACGAGATCGTGCTTCGGGGGAAGTGCTCGGACTGCGCTGGCTGACAGGCTGTGTCCTCACAGGCTTGCCCCACAGGTAGGTGAGCACGCAGCTAAGCGTCCCGACTGCGACCACCAGCAGAACCGGACCGGAGTCCTCGGTGAGCGCGCCGATCACGCCCGAGGTGAGCCCGCCGGCGAATGCGGCAAGCCACACTGGATCGGAAGCGACCGGCGCGAGCACACGATCGCGGCGACGGACGGCGATGAACGAGGCGATCAGCGCAAGTGTCGTGGCGAGCGGCATCAGATGGTTCTTTAGCTCGTCCCAGGCGGCCGTGTAGCGGCGCACGACGATGTCGCGGATGTCCCCGGGCGAGCGCGCGTCGAGCACGCTGCCGGTAAAGTGCCCGGAGCCGTGGGCTGTGACGAGGTCGATCGCGGCAAGCGCGATCAGCCCGAGGACTGGTGCCGCCATCACGATCAGTACGCGCTTGCGGTTGAGCGTGCCCGGCAGCAGTATCACAGTCGCCACGGCAGTTCCCGCGCTCACCAGAATCACGCCTCCGACGCCTGCCCCGATGCGCGCCGAGCCCTCGACGATCGCGAGCAGGATGCCTGCGCAGGCCATCGTCACCGCCGCGCGCCGGCCACGCGCAGCGGGATAGAGGGCCGCCGCTACCGCGGCGAAGACGAGCACGGCAAGCCCCGACTTCAACTCGTTGCCGATCCCATAGAAGCGCGCCCCAAAAGCCGGGCTGGGCCCGAGCAGCGAGCGCATCAACAACTGCGTGCCGGCGAGCGCATCGACGGTCAAAGCGACCACTGCCACCACTGCGGGCACAAGCGGCGCTCGCGGCCACGGCACGAGCAGGTCGGTGAGCGCGCCGAGCGCAAAGCAAGTCGCCACGATCAGAGCGAGCTCGACCGTGCGGCTCGGCTCGAGGGCGGCGGGTAGCAGTACGGCGACCGGGGCCCACAACAGGGCGATCGCTCCGACCCGCATCGCCCACCCGGTTCGCTGGCCGCGATTGGCATCTCCGATGGGCAGCCGCGTGGCTATGAGCAAAAACGCCCAAGCGAGCGCCAGCCAAGCCAGCGCGGGCAGCCTGCGCGAATCGATCACAACCAGCCGTGCCTTCAATGCGCGCACGAAGGCGCCGTCGAAGGCGCCGTCGGGTCGTACGGGCTTGCCGCGCATGTCCGCGGGTATCTGCAGTCCAAGGTGGACGAGGATCGTCGGGCCAATGTCGATCGCAGCGATCATGCCGCGTTGATTGGTGCTCTGGGATGTGAGCGTGTCGCCGCCGGAGCCCAAGCCAGCGAATGCGCTCCACAGCAGTTCGTGTCCGGGCAGGTTGGGAGCGCTCTGTACGACGACGAGTAGCTCGCGGGGCGAGCGAGCTGCGGTCAGCGAGCGCAGGTCACTGTAGCCGCTTGCTCCCCGCGGCAAATCTGCAACCACCAGGCTGTGAGTGGCGCGCAGCTTGTCAATGCGGGTGAGAAGCGTCGTGGATGATCCGAAGGAGAGCGCGGCGATCTGCCCGGAACGATTGGCGGCGAGCGGCCAATCGACCGTCGCGGGGCTGCTTACGGGCTTGGCGATTTCAACTTCTACCGTGCCACTGCTGGGCAGGTTGGGGAAGTACGGAGCGGCATAAGCTGTCCCACCGGGGATCGATGTGGCGAGCAGCCCTGGCTTCAGTAGTTGGGGAGCGCCCTGCGCGCGTCTCAGGGCCGCCGGCCACGAGGAGATGTGCGCACTGGCAGGGAGCCCGTGCTCAGTAGTCAGATCAAGCTCGAGGGAGGATAGGCTCGGCGGATGTTCGGGGCTGTAAGCCGAGTAGGAGACCCGTGCGCCCTGAGTCATGTCGAGCAGCATCTGGTCTGCGTTGTATGTGCCTTGGGTGGCACTCAGGATGCCTATCGAGAGCGTCGGTATCGAGCTCAGCTCGGCCTCGATCGCGTCGTCTTCGGATTGGCCACTCCGGCGTGACGGGCCTGGCGGAAGAAACACGACGAGCACCGAAGGCTCTACGCTCACCTTCGTGTGCCCCGTTTGTTTCGGAGTGGCCTGGGCTGGAGCTCTCAACGCCGAAGCGGCCGGTGCAGATGGGGCGGGCTCGTGGATAACGCGCTGTTCGGCTGCCGCGGCTGCCGAGCACCAGCCGGCCAGCGCCACGCACAGCGGGGCCGCAAGCAGCCCCCCGCGCATATTGCTCAGCCCTCTGTCCCCCCGCGCGTGCCGGCAGGCACTGGCTCATTCTCGGAGGCGAACGTGGCGAGCTCAACTTCGTCTGTTGGACTCAGGCGGGAGGCGCTGCCCTCGATGTTCAGGCGCGGAAGCAATCGATCGAGGCGAGCTGGGATCGCCCAGGTGGCGTCGCCAAGGATGTTCAGGACAGCGGGCAGCAGCAGGCAGCGCACGACGATCGCGTCGAGGAACACAGCCGAGGCCAGGGCCAGTCCGAACTCCTTGATGACGCGGCTTTCACCGAGCATGAACGACAAGAACACACAGATCATGATCGCCGCGGCCGCCGTAACGACACGCCCGGTGAGCGCCAGCCCTTCGCTGACCGCGCGGCGGCTGTCGCCGACGCGAGTCCACTGCTCATGGATGCGCGAAATCAGGAAGACCTCGTAGTCCATCGACAGCCCGAATACGATTGCAAACAGCATCACGGGCACGAACGACTCGATCGGGCCGGGTTTGACGCCCATGATCGAGTCGAACCACGCCCATTGGAAGACGACCACGATCACTCCGAGCGAGGCGCCGATGCTCAGCAGGTTCATAAACGCCGCCTGCAGCGGGATGACGAGCGAGCGGAACACGATCATCAAGAGCAGCGCTGAGAGCAGTACCACCACGCCGATGAATAGCGGCAGCTTCTTGCCGAGCACGGCTGCGAAGTCGACCGCCCCGGCGGTGACACCGCCGACATATACGTGCATGCCGGTGCTTGTCTCCACAGGAGGAATCGTTTCGTTGCGCAACTGGGAGACGAGTTGGGTTGTGGCGTAGGCCTGGGGGGAGGAGCTTGGATACACCGAGATCGTCGCCACGTCTCCGGCGGGGTTGAACTTGGCCGGTGCCACCGAGGCGACGCCCTTGACGCTCGCCATCGCGACACGCAGATCTTCGACCGCGGCCTTGGCGGTCGATGAGACGGGCACGGTCAACAGGACTCCATGCTTGGCAGCCTCCTTCCCCGGATTGGCGGTGGCAGGGACCTGAGCCACGATTTGTAGCGGCCCGTTGAATCCCTGTCCGAAGCCCTCAGCAAGTAGCTGATATGCCTTGTAGGTCGTAAAGTTCTCGGGGTCGTTGCTGGCGTCGCTGGACCCAAGCCGCAGCGCTGTAGCGGGTGCCGCTATGACCAGCAGGATGAGCGTCGCGCCCAGCGCGATTGGCCAAGAGTGAGCCTGTACGAATTCGCTCCAGCGCAGCCAATTCTTACCGTGCCGTGCGTCTGTAGCCTCCACGCCGCGGCGGCGCGCCCGACGGCTGGGTCGCACGACGCGTTTGCCCGCGATCGTGAGCAGCGCAGGCAACAGCGTCAGCGAGGCAAGCATCACCAGCAGCACGCCGATCGAGGCGGAAATCGCAACGCCGTAGAGGAAGTCGACGCCGAGCAGCATCATTCCCAGTAGCGCGATCACGACCGTGCAGCCGGCGAACAGGACCGCGCGTCCGGCAGTGTCCATCGCCTGCACGACAGACTCGCGCACGTCGCCAAAGCTGGGGCCGGGCGTCGCGTACGCCTCGCGGAAGCGCGTCACGATGAACAGCGAGTAGTCGATGCCCACACCGAGCCCGATCATCGCCGCGAGCTCGGAGGAGAAGTTGGGCGTGTCGACCACGTGCGTGAACAGCGCGATCAACCCCAGGCCGGTGCCGAGCCCGAGCAGTGCCGTGATGATCGGCAGGCCCATCGCGATCAACGAGCCGAAGGTGATCAGCAGCACCACGATCGCGGCCATCAGCCCGACCGCGGTCGTGATCCCGAAGCCTTCCTGCTCTGTCTGCTCGATCGCCTGTCCCCCAAGCTCGATCTGCAGGCCGGACGTGCGCGCGGCCTCGGCCTTCTTGACCACAGCTTCGCCCGCGCTCTTGGGTAGTTCGTTGGCCTTCTCGTTGAACACAACGGTGGCGAACGCAATCTGTCCGTTGGCGGATATGGCCTTGCCAGCTTGGCTGGCCGCGTAGGGACTGATCACGCCTGTCACGTGCGGCAGGTGGCTCACTTCGCCAAACAGATTGGTCATGTGGCTCTGCACGGCCGGGTCGCGCACATTGCCGTGTGCCACCTTGAAGACGATCGTGTCGCGGTCTCCGGCCTGCGCGGGGAAGCTGTGCGCCAGTAGGTCCGAGGCGCGTTGCGCGTCGGAGTTGGGCAGCGTGAAGTTGTTGGAGTAGGCCGCCCCCCCGCTTGATTGGGAGATGACGTTGACGCCAATCAGCAGGATCACCCAGCCGATCGCGATGTACAGACGGTGGGTTGTGGACCAGCGGGCGAACTTGAGCATCGTTAGAACCTTGGGGAGAGGGGGGCCGCCGTGGCAATTACGACGACGGGACGCGAGCGCTTCGCCCAGCTTACGACGCTCGGCGCGCGAGCAGCGATTATCCTATGAGAAGGCGTCCCAGGTCTCGGTTGCGCGCGGCCGCTATCTCGCGGAGAAGAGCTCGAGCGTGCCGCTCAGCTGGTGGTCGTTGGCGTTGCCCTCCGGCTCGATCACGTGACCGTCGGCAACGATCGGGCTGTTCCAATGCCCCGAGGAGCCAGGCAGCTTTGCGATCGGCCGAGCGGAGCGGGGGCGGTAGACGTAGATGCCTCCAGCCGCGGGGTCGTACACGTAGAGCAGGCCGCCGGCAAGGATCGGACTGCTGCCAGGGTTGGCGTTCTGCCAGACCAGGTGCAGCCGTCCGCCGAGCAGCGCATAGGCGGCGGTTGCGTGTTCGTCGCCGAGGAAGATCGTGGTGCTGGAGCCTCGCCTCCAGACGGCCGGCGTCGTAAACAGCTCGCCGCCGCCTGGCAACGCCAAGCGTTGGACTTCGCCGCCGAGCCGGTTCGGCCGCGATGGCGCGGCGCCGTCGAGGCGCGAGAGCGAGAGTACCCGCACGATCCCGTCCTTGCCCGCGATCAGGACGCGATTCTGCCCGAGCAGCACCGGAGCGCTGGAGCCGAGATCGGTGTCGCTGCTGTTCAGTTCTTCCTGGTTTGAAGGCGTGAACGCTTGGCGATAGTCAAGACCGGGGACGCTCAGCTCGATCACGCTGTCGCCGAAGTCGGTGCTCCCGTTCCAGGGACCGTTGCCGGTGGAGATCAGCAGGCGCCGACCGCCGGGCTCGACCACTGCCCCGCCGCGCGAGAGGACCGCCGAGTCGCTTGCCGGACAGCTACTCGGCACAATCAAGTCATGGCGGTTGGCACAAAGCGTGTTGAAGACGCTTACGATTCGTCCGCTGGCACGTTCGATCGCCACGACATGGCCCTGATATGTGGGGATGTCGCCCAGATAGCCGCTTGTCGCAACGATCAGGTAAGGGCCGTCGACGTTGAGGGCGGCGCCGAGCTTCTCGTGTGTGGCGTCGCGCGTGATCGACACCGGCCAGCCGGCAGCCTCGCTGCCGTCCGACAGCGCGAGCTTGTGGACCAGCCCATTCGGCGAGGTCGCATATACGTAGCTGCCGTCCGGATCCACCAGCGGCGAGCTGACGGTTATCTGCGAGCTGCTTGCCCAATGCGAATAGCCAGGTGGTGTGAAGCTCCAAAGGATGTACCCGCTGTTTGCGTCCAGTGCGAGCGTCTTGCCATAGGTAGTTGTCACGACCGCAACGCTGTGCGTTGCGCCCGCGACGCTCGCTTGGTGCAGGTAGACCGGCGAGGAGTCCACCGTGCCGGGCAGCGTCACGGTGATGCGGCGCAGGTGCGCGACGTTGGTCGCCGTGATACCGGTCGAGAGCGTGCTTGAGTCTGAACGCTGCGGATTCAAGCCGAACTCGGGCCAGTCGAGTATGCGCGCGTGAGATGTATGCGCCGGGATGGGGATCGCGGTCGTCTTCGCCGTTGGCGTGGACACATCGGCCGGAGCGCTATTGCCGCAGGCGGCTAGCAGGCATACGAGCGCGACAGTCGAGAGACGAATCGCAGAGCGCAGGAGCACCCACCGGTTGTAGCGCATGGTCTCGATCGACCGGCACGGTGACCGGCTGGTTGGGACTCCTACGGCGTCCGGCGAATCTTGTCTCCCATTAAAAACCTCTCTCAAGCGTAAGCTTTGATTCCAACCGATCGCGAACGAGACGAGGAGCATCATGGCCAAGACCCCACGTGTGGGCGAGCAGGCGCCGGACTTTGAATTGCAGGGGACGAGCGGGCCGTTCAAGCTTTCAGATCATCGTGGCGAGCGGGTCGTGCTGCTGTTCTACCCGGGGGATAACACGATGGTCTGCACAAAGCAGTTCTGCTCCTATCGCGACCGCGCCGAGGACTTCGCCTCGCTGGATGCCACGGTCGTTGGCATCTCCTCTCAGGACCTCGCCTCGCACGAGCAGTTCACCGCCAAGCACGGCCTCAACGTGCCGTTGCTCGCCGACGTGGACAAGACGGTGGCGAAGTCCTACAGCGCCGTGATGCCAGGGCTCGGCTCGACCGCGCGCGCGGTGATCGTGATCGACGAGCAGGGAGTGGTGCGAGACCGCCACGACCACCGTCTGGGGCTCGATTACCAGACTGTGGACGAGCTGCGCGAAGCGCTGAGCGGCTTCCGGCTCCCGCCGGCTGAGACCCTTGGCTTGAGCCCTCGCCATGGGCGGGATGCAGGTCTTCGGCATGGGCTGGTCGCGAAGCCCCCTTGTTGATGAAAGGGGATATTCTGGTACCAAAGCTTTGCAGGCGTTCGCAAATCTTCTAGACGTTTTGCGTACAAGACTGTGGAGAGCCTGCAGCGCGCTGACGTCTGAGGACGCCGTGCCGATCTGAGAGAGTGCACGCGCCGCTAGACGCCTGAAGCCTCATGCTCGGCCGGTCGCGCTTCGGCGGCACGGCGCGCGTGCAGCTCCATCAGCTCCAATTGCATGTTGCGCGGGCGCTCGCCCGGTCCTGGGGATTGCCTGCGCCAGACACAGTCGGCGTGCAGTTCCCAAGAGCTTTGGTTGTCGGCGAAGGCTCGTTCCAGCGTGTCCACCAGCTCGGCCCGCAGCTCGGGCGAGTCGATTGGCGCCGCGAGCTCCACACGGTGGTCGAGGTTGCGCGGCATTAGATCGGCCGAGGCGATGTACACCGTGCGCTCGCCATCCCGCTCGAACGTGTAGACGCGCGAGTGCTCGAGCAAGCGCCCGACGACTGACACGACGCGGATGTTCTCCGAGACGCCGGCGACCCCTGGGCGCAGGCAGCAGATGCCGCGCACGTTCAGGTCCACGCGCACGCCCGCGCACGAGGCCCGGTAGAGCGCACGAATGCAGTGGCCGTCCACCAGCGCGTTCATCTTCATTGCGATCCGCCCGGGCGAGGCGGGCGAGTGGGCCGCGATGGTTGCGTCGATCTCGGCGATCAGTCCCTCGCGCAGATGCGCTGGGGCGATCAGAACCTTGCGATTGCGCAGCGGACGCCCATAGCCAGTGAGGTTGTTGAACATGTCGGCGACGTCGGCGCCGATGTCCTCGTCGATCGTGAACAGGCCGAAGTCGGTGTACAGACGGGCGGTGGCCGAGTGATAGTTGCCGGTGCCGACGTGAACATAGTTGCGCACGCCGTCGCCCTCTCTGCGCACCACCAAGACGCACTTGGCGTGTGTCTTGAGGGCAGGCTGTCCATAGACGACGTGAACGCCCGCCTCCTCAAGCGCCTTGGCCCAGTGGATGTTCATGCGCTCGTCAAAGCGCGCCGTCAGCTCGACGAGCGCGACCGCCTGCTTGCCGCGCTCAGACGCTTCGATCAAATCGGGTACCAGTGGCGAGTCGTCGCTGGTTCGATACACGGTCTGCTTGATCGCAAGCACGTTCGGGTCGGCCACCGCCTGTTCGACGAAGCGCTCAACCGAGGTGGCGAAGGAGTCATAGGGATGGTGCACGAGCACGTCGCCCTCGCGCATCGCGGCAAACACGTCCGGGCGCTCGCCCTCGTGACGCAACAGGCGTGGGTGTGTGACCGGCGCATACGGTGCGTTGCGCAGCTCGGGCATACCGGGAAGCTTCACGATTTGCCACAGCGCTCCCATGTCGAGCAGGCCCGCGACTGGGTAGACCTCGTCCTCGCGCACGCCGAGCAGGCCGATCAGCTCTTCGCGCAGACGCTCGGAGCAACTCGCGCCGAGCTCAACACGCACGATCTCGCCGAAGCGTCGCCGGCGCAGCTCGTCCTCGACGGCCTGCAGCAGGTCGGCGGCGTCATCGGAGACCTCCAGGTCGGCGTCACGGGTGACTCTGAAGACGTCGTAGTCGACGATCTCCATGCCCGGGAACAGTGCATCGAGATGGTGGGCGATCACGTCCTCCAGTGGCACGAGCGTAATGCTCGCAGCGGCCGCGTTTCCGCTTGGTGGCGTTGATCCTGTAGCTGCGGGGGACTGCCTCTCGGGATGTGGAGCAGTCGCGTCTGCACCGGGGTTGGTCCCGGCAACGACGGCAGGGCCGGCAGGGCGTACGGCGACAAATCGCGGCAGAATCTCGGTTGGCACCTTCACACGCGCGAATACCGTCTCGCCGCCTGAGGGATCGCGCACGAGCACGGCCAGGCTCAGTGACAAGTTTGAGATGTAGGGGAAGGGCCGCCCAGGCGCCACGGCGAGCGGGGTAAGCGCCGGGAAAGATCACGCGCCGGAAGTGCTGTGCCAGGTAAGCGCGTTGCTCGTCGTCGAGCTGCTCGAAGCCGACGACGCTCACGCCGTGCTCGGCCAGAGCTGGGCGCAGGCGGGCTTCGAAACAGTCGCTCAGGCGACCTCCGAGCTCCAGGACGCGCTCGCGGATCCCGCTGATCGTCTCAGAGGGTGTGCGTCCGTCCTGGCTGGGGTTCTCCACCCCCGCATCGATCTGGTCGTGCAGCCCTGCCACGCGCACCATGTAGTACTCGTCGAGGTTAGTCGTGTAAATCGCGCAGAACTTGACGCGCTCGAGCAGAGGAATGGACTCGTCCTCGCCGAGTTGCAGCACGCGCTCATTGAAATCCAGCCACGAGAGCTCGCGGTTTATGTATAGGAAGGGATCGTCCAGCCGGTGGTCCGCTTGCGGGCTCTCGCGATTTTTGGGTTTGTGATCGTCACTCATCTCGTCGCTCAACTCTTCTATGCTCGCAGAACCCTATGGCTATGGCCCGTCAGCTTTGGCTGCTCCGTCACGCCGACGCAGAGCCCCACGGTACGCGCCCCGACGCAGAGCGGCAGTTGACCGATCGCGGCAAGGGTCAGTCCTACAGGGCCGGCGTTGCGCTGGCAGCGGCAGAAGTGGAGTTCGCCGCGATCCTCGCGAGCCCCAAGGCGCGGGCGCGCGAAACTGCTGAGCTGGCGCTGGAGCAGATGGGCGAGCGTGAGCGCACGCTGCTGGAGCTGCACCCGCTGCTTGCCGGTGGCATCCGCGCACGCGAGGCGCTCGAGCTGCTGGACGGGGTCGGCTCGGATGGTCCCGTGCTGCTTCGTCGCTCATGAGCCCGACCTCTCGGGAATCGTGGGCGAGCTCACCGGTGGCCGCGTCGATCTGAAGAAGGGTGGCCTCGCCGTCGTACGGCTAGGCGCCGGTGGTGCTGAGCTCGTACTCCTGATGCGCCCCGTCGAGCTCGCCCTGATTGCCGAGCTCGCCTCCGCCGACATCTAGTCCGCCGGCCTCACGCGAGCTGTGCGGCTTGCTGTCGACGGCCGAACCGTGGGGAACCGCGCCGTCGTGGGCGTCAATACGTTTGCGCTGCTCGCCGATGCCCGCATCTGTCTGCTCGGCAGCCTCGGCGTGCTCATCTTGCTGCGTGTCGTGGTGTTCGGCGGCGAAGCGATAGCCAATCCCGAAGTGAGTGTGGATGTAGCGCCATTCTGGTGATGCCTTCTCAAGCTTCTGGCGCAGCTTGCGCACGAACACGTCGACCGAACGGTCGCCGCGCACCATCGCATATCCCCATAGGCGCGAGTAGATCTCCTCGCGCTCGAGCACGCGCCCTTCGCCGCCGGCAAGCAACTCGATCAGCTCGAACTCGCGGCGCGTAAGCTCGAGGCTGCGCCCGGATACGAATGCCTGGAAGCGATCGGAGCGGATCTGCACCTCGCCGGCGGACATAGGCTTTGACTCGGTCCGTGCGGTGGCACGACGGCGGCGCCTGACCAGGCCCTGGACGCGCGCGATCACCTCCTCGGGGTGGCAAGGCTTGGTGATCCAGTCGTCCGCACCGAGGCGAAGCCCGCGAACCCGCTGGGCAACGGTCGAAGGTCCGGTGCAGACGACGATCCCAAGCTCGGGCAGCGCGCCGCAAAGGCGCTCCAGCCATTCCCAGGCGGGTGGTCCGAGCACGGCAAGGTCGACGACCAGCGCGCTGAGACGCATCGAGGCGATCGCGTCGGTCGGCACGGGGCTGGCAAGCACGCGATGCTCCCAGCCGAGGCGATCCATGCGCTTGCCGAGGACCTGAATGAAGCCGCTGTCGCGGTCGAGCACCGCGATGCGCAACGAGGACGTGCCCCCTGCGCTCGAAGCGACCCCTTCATCCGTGGAGAGGATGCCCGTCGTCATCTAGGCGCAGTGTATAGGTGCTTTGCGTGCGAATGGCAAGCTGCGCAGACGATAGTCACAGGATCTTCACAGGCGAGTTGTCGCTGTTTGCGGCGGGAGGGCCCTCTGCGGCGGGAAGGCTCGAATGGTCTTTCAAAAAAGACCTGCACCCCTCGATACCCCCTTGGTGTGGGAGCTTGGGGGTTATTTTGGTACCAACCTTTATCTAAGCCTTCGCAAAGGGGGGTGTCGGGCAGATCATTCAAAGATGAGTCATGCGCCCAGCTTTCAGATCCACGAACGCCTTGCCGCGGAGCTCATTTGAAAGACGTGTCTTAGTTGCCGAGCGGATTGGTCTGATCGGAGAACTCGCGGAACAGCCCGGTCACGACGAAAGCGACCTGCTCGCCCACATCTACCGCGTTGTCGCCGATGCGCTCCAGTGCGCGTGCCACAAGGATCATGTGCATCGCCCACTCGCGGGTATCGGCGTCGTCGCCGATCTCAAGTGCTGTGACGAAAGATTTCGCGGTTGAGGCGGTTGATCTCGCGATCCTGGCGGGCAAGGTCTTCGGCGAGCCCGACGTCGCGCCCGGAGAAGGAGGCCTTGCACTGCACGATCTCGGAGCGGGCGTAAGCCCCCATCTTCAAGATCAGCTCCAGCACCTCCGGACGGACCGGCGGCTCATAGCCCGACAGCGGGATTAGCTTGGCGATGTTCACGCACTGGTCGCCCATCCGCTCGACGTGCACGATCACATGCAGTAGCGCAGCGACCAGGCGCAGGTCGCCGGCAACGGGCGCCTGGGTGGCAAGCAGCGAGAGGATGCCCTGGTGGACCTCCAGATAGCGCCCGTCGATGCGGTCGTCGTCGGCGATCACCATCTGGGCGAGCTCGACGTCCTGATGGGCGAGCGCCTCGAGCGTGCGATCGAGCTGCTCGATCACGACGTCGAGTCCGCCCAGAGCGCGATTCTCGAGCTCCTGCAACTGCTGCTGGAAGTGCTGGCGGCCCTGCTGGGCGTTCAGCGACGCTGCTTGTCCAGCGTTTACCTCGGGTGAGCTCATGGGCATATCCTCAGCCGAACTTCCCGGTGACGTATTCCTCGGTCCGGGGGTCGTTCGGGTTGGTGAAGATCTGTTGTGTCGGGCCGACCTCGACCAGCTCGCCGCTGAGCATGAACGCGGTGCGGTCGGCAACTCGCGCGGCCTGCTGCATGTTGTGCGTGACGATCACGATCGTGACCTTGCTCTTGAGCTGGTCGATCAGCTCCTCGATCTTCAGCGTGGCGATCGGGTCGAGCGCCGAGCAAGGCTCGTCCATCAGGATCACCTCTGGTTCCACCGCCAGCGAACGCGCAATACACAGGCGTTGCTGCTGGCCGCCGGAGAGACCGGCGCCCGCCTCGGATAGACGATCCTTGACCTCGTCCCACAGGCCCGCGTCGCGCAAAGCGGTCTCGACCTTATTGTGAAGATCCCCGCGTCCGCGCGAGGCCAGCCGCAGCCCGGCGGCGACGTTGTCGAAGACCGACATTGTCGGGAACGGGTTTGGCTTCTGAAAGACCATGCCGATTGCACGCCGCACGGCAACGACGTCGACGCTCGAGTCGTAGATGTCAAAGCCGTCGAGCAGCACCTTGCCCTCGGTGCGCGCGCCTGGCACCTCCTCGTGCATGCGGTTGATGCAGCGCACCATCGTCGACTTGCCACAGCCCGAGGGACCGATGATCGCGGTCACATCGTTGGCATGAAAGTCGAGGTCGATGCCCTTGACCTGCGCGACATCGCCGTAGAACGCGCGCAGCTGCTCGAGCTTGACAGCGAGACCGTCGCTGAGGTTCGTGCGCGCCTGGGCAGGTGCAGAGGGAGCGCCCTGCGGGCTCCTGGGAGATTGGCTTCGGCTTGGGTCGAGCATTTGAGCGTGCTGGTCCTCGGGACTCATCGTAGGCTCATCTGTGCTCATCGTGTGGTCCCCCGGACTGATCGTGGGCTTCTCTAGGCTCATCGTCGGCTCATCGGCGTTCATCGAAGGCTGCTCCTGCGCGCTAGTAGTCGCGCGAACAGGTTGAGTAGGAGGATCATTACGACGAGCGTCAAGGCCGCTCCCCAAGCACGGTTTACCACTGCTGTGGTCGGAGATGTGACGTCCGTGTATATCTGCATCGGCAGCGAGTTCATGAAACCGCTGAGGTTGAACCCGGTCTTCATCGTCGCCCCGGCCGTGAACAGCAGTGGCGCGGTCTCGCCGGCCGCGCGCGCGATGGCCAGCAGAATGCCTGTCAGCAGACCTGGTAGCGCGGTCGGCAGCACGATCCTGAAGATCACCTTCCAGCGCGGCGCGCCGAGCGCGAGCGCCGACTCGCGCAGCGAGTCTGGCACGAGCAGCAGCACGACCTCGGCTGCGCGCGTGACCACCGGCAGCATCAGCAGCGACAGGGCAAAAGCACCCTTGTAGGCGGCATAGGAAGTGCCGGTGCCCACGATCAGCGCGATGTAGATGAACAGCCCGAACATGATCGACGGCACGCCGGTGAGTACGTCGATGAAGAAGCGCACCGTGTGCGCAAAGCGGCTGGACTTGCCGTACTCGACCAGCCAGACGGCCACGCCGAGGCCGAGCGGCACCGCGATCGCCGAGGCGAGGGCGACCATCTCGATCGTGCCGAGGATCGCACTCTTGATGCCGCCGATCGAGGAGGCCGCGAAGAAGGTGTTGCCGGTCGGGTCGGTCGTGAAGAATTTGATGCTCCAGGAGCCGAGTCCCTTGCTGAGCAGGTAGTACACGATCAGCACGAGCGGCACGAGCGCGATGGCGGTGGCGGCCACCACAGTGCCGCGCGCGATGCGGTCTTTGCGTCGCCGGCTCGGGCTCAGCGCGAAACGCTCGAAAGTTTGTGGGGGGGTGCTCATCCGGCAATCCGTGTTGCGGACATGCGAATGGTGGGCATGCGAGCGTCGGGCAGCAGTCCGCATAGGAGAACCTGATCTCTATGCGTCGCTCTCATATCCCCGCTCCCGTTCCCACCGCTGGTCCGGACTGGACGAAATCGGCCGCCGTGCGCTTGGGCTTAGTCGAGCGTGCCGCGCGCAGCACAAGCAGGCGCGCGATCGCGTTGACAAGCAGCGTCAAGACGAACAGCACGAGGCCGGCGGCGAACAGCGCCGAGCGATGCAGTTCCTGGGCTTCGCCGAACTCGTTGGCGATCGCCGCGGCAAGGCTGTAGCCCTGCCCGAACAGGTGACCCCCCAGCTTGGGATCGTTACCGACGAGGATCGTCACGGCGATCGTCTCGCCGATCGCGCGGCCTAGCCCGAGCATCGCCGCACCGGAGATGCCGCTGCGGCAGTAGGGCAGCACGGCCGTGCGGATCATCTCCCAGCGGGTGGCGCCGAGGCCGAGCGCCGCCTCCTTGTGGTCGGCGGGGACGGTGCTCATCACCTCGCGCGAGAGCGAGCTGACGATCGGCAGGATCATGATTGCAAGCACCAGTCCGGTGACGAAGTAGTTGGGGATCGTCGCCAGGCCGCCGCCGACGAACGGCACGAAGGACAGGCGGTCCGCGACCCACTGCTCGGCCGGCAGCAGCTTGGGCGCCAGGAAGAAGATGCCCCATAGCCCATAGACGACCGAGGGCACGGCGGCCAGCAGCTCGATCAGGATCGTGACGGGGCCGCGGATGCGAACCGGGCACAGCTCGGTTACGTACAGGGCGGTCGCGACCGCCACCGGCACCCCGATCAGCAGTGCGATACCTGAGGTGATCAAGGTCCCGACAAGCAGTGCGAGCGCGCCGAAGTGGTTGGTGCTGACGTCCCAGTTGTTGCCGAAAGTAAAGCCGAGAACGCCGAACTTCGAGAACGCCGGGCCCGCTTCGCCGACGAGCTTGACGAAGAAGTAGACGATCAGCGCGAGGATCGAGGCCGCCAGGACGGTGAGGCCCCAGCGCAGCGCCCTATCGGGGAGGCGCGCAAGCGGCGAGCGCTCGAGGATCGAGTGCCCGCCGCTTGCTACAGATGCTGCCTCCATGCGACTACCTAGCCGCTGGCCGCGTCGAGCCACGCTCGACGCGGCTCGACGCGGCTCGACTCCATCGTCGCCTGCTCATCCACGATGAGCAGGACTCTATTTGGCCGGCGACTGTGAGTCATGTCAGCCCGCGATCGGGGCTCCGTTGCACTGCAGGGCCGAGACTGCTTCCTTGGACTTGGTCAGGATCGCCGCGGGTAGTGCCGCGTAGTCGGCTTGGCCGAGGATGCTCTGGCCGGAGCCGAGACCGTATTCCAGGAACTTTACGACGCCCTTGGCGGCCGCTTCGCCGCCGGGCACGCCGGCCTTGCACATGTCCTTGTAGACCACTACAAACGTCTGCGAGGTGATCGGGTAGGCCGTCGGTGCGGTGGGGTTTTTGATCTTGATGCCGAGGTTGGCCGGCACTTCGACCCCTTCGGCCGCCGCGCTGGTCGAGGCGAGCGTCGGTTCGACGTAGTTGCCTGCCTTGTTCTTGACGCTGGCGTAGGTGAATTTGTGCTCCAGCGCGTAGGACTGCTCGACGTAGCCGACGGAGCCGGTCGTCTGCTGCACGGCGCCGGCGACGCCGGCGTTGCCCTTGGCGCCGGTGCCCGTGGGCCATGGCACGGTCTTGCCTTCGCCGACCTTGCTCTTCCATTCCGGGCTGACAGATGCGAGGAAGCCCGTGAAGCCGGAGGTCGTGCCTGAGGAGTCCGAGCGGTGGATCACCGTGATCGGCGTGCTCGGCAGTGACACGCCCGGGTTCAGGCCGGCAATCGCCGGGTCATTCCAGGTCTTGATCTTGCCGAGGAAGATCTCGGCGACCGTCGGGCCGTCGAGCTTGAGGCCGCTCTTGACGCCCGGCAGGTTGTAGGAGACGGTGATCGCGCCCAGGAACATCGGAATCTGCTGGACGGGGCCGACCTTTTCAAGTGTCGCGAATTCGGCCGGCTTCAGCGGCGGATCGCTTGCGCCGAAGTCCACGGTCTTGCCCTCCAGGGCCGTGATGCCGGCGCCCGAGCCGACGGGGTTGTAGTTGACGGTCAGACCCGAGATACCCGAGCCCCACTGCTGGTAGACCGGGGCGGCAAACGTCGAGCCGGCACCGGAGATGGTCGCGGACGAGGAGCTTGCCGAGGTGCCGGTCGAGCTTGAGCTCGATTTCCCGCACGCGGCAAGGGTGACTGCGAGCAGCGTGCAGCTTGCTAGCACGCCGATCTTGTTCTTGTTCACAACGTCTCCTATGACTGGATTTTTGGACGGCGAGCAGGCGAACAGGCCCCTGCGCCGGCTCAGTGCCAGCCCAGTCTCTTCAATCGCTGGGTGTCCCGTTGTGAAGATCTCGTGAAAGCTCGGCCGGATGTCCCCACGGCTGCGGCTGGAAGCGATAGCCGAACCCAGGATGGGTGTGGATGAAGCGTCGATCGGGCATCGCTTGCTCCAACTTGCCTCTCAGCTTGCTCACGTAGACGTCGACTGAACGGTCGCCGGTGCGCAATTGCCCGCCCCATACGCCCGCGTACAGATCCTCGCGTGTGACGATCGCGCCGGCCCGCCCTGCCAGTGCGCCGAGCAGCTCGAACTCGCGCACCGATAGAGTCAGCGCACGACCGTTCGCGAGCACCAGACCCTCGCCGAGCCTGATCTCGAGCTCACCCGCATAAAGGGTGCTGGAACTGTCCTGGTGCACGGCCACCGTCACTTAGGGTGGCGCCGTCAGGCTTCCCGGGAGTTGCAAAGTCGTGATCGACTCGTAAAGAACTCGTGAAGCGGATGACGCCGGGGCGGTCCTATGCATACCCTTGTCGGATGTCCATCCTGCGCCGCGCGGCCGACCCGACGCTCGTCACGCTCGTCGAGAACGCCGCCAGCAATATCTTGCGCTCCGGCGTGCTGCTGCGTGAGCTGCTGGCAGAGTTGCCCGAGCGCTCAGGCCTGGCCGAGGAGGTCAAGTCCTTCGAGCAGGAGGGCGATCGCATCACACACGACATCATCCACAGGCTCAACGGCGGCGGTCGGCGGCTGCGCCGGCCATTCGACTCCGGCGACGGCTACGCGCTGGCCACGGCGCTCGACGATGTGATCGACCACACCGAGCAGACGGCGGCGCTGTTGCAGCTGTATGGGGTGGAAGCGCCGATGGAGCAGGCCGTCGAGCTGGCCGACGTGCTCGTCGGCGCCGACGAGCAGATCGTCAAGGCCCTACAGCAGCTTTGCGCGGGTGGCGAGCCGGGGCCCTATCTGGTCGAGATCCATCGTCTGGAGAACGAGGGCGATCGCCTGCTCCGCGATGGCGTTGCATCGCTATTTGCCGGTGGTGCGGCCGACCCGATGTTCGTGATCCGCTGGAAGGACATCTTCGAGTCGCTCGAGGCCGCTGTCGACGCGTGCGAGACGGTCGCCCACGTGATCGAGGGGATCATGCTCAAACGCGGCAAACGGCATTAAGCAAAGGCCTGTCCGCGCGTGCCGGGCAGGGGCACGATTGGCCTGGGTTGGCGTTCAGAATGTCGTTGCCGGCGCGCTCGTCTGGATCTGTGCGCCGCTGGAATCGCCGACGAAATAGATTTGGAAAGAGACGTTCGTGCCTTTCGGCGGTACTTCCGGCAGTACCGCGCGTCCCGCCGCCACTATTTTCCCGCCGCGGCGTGCGACGGCGTATACGACGAGGTTCTGCTGAGCCGTTGGGGAATGGTTTGCCACGCTTCCGGAGAGAGTCGCTTCGGCGCCGGCTTCGTTGCTCACGTGCGTGCCTGAGAGGCTCAACTGGGGGATGGTCCCAGACGCCTGGGTGCCTTCTCCCACGAGCGCGCTTGCACTCGTGGGCACGCCGCTTGCGGTCACCTGGTCGTCGACCCAGATCGTTTCCTGGCCTGGCAAGAGCAGCGAGACGGTGCTCAGTGATGGCTCGAGACCTGAGGCGTTGTTTTGGTAGAGCACGCTCCCGTGCGCGTCGCGCACCGTCACCTCGATTGGCGCGTTCTCGAGCGTGTGTGTGGAGGTGTTGCGTAGCGCCACGACGACAGCCGTCCCAGAGCTCGAATGGATCACCGTGCTCTGCAGTACCTTCACGCTCGGGCTCTCCTTGGTCACGGCCGCGCTCTGCGAGGCCAGCACATCGTGTTTTGCCTGACGTTGTAGTTCGGCGCTGCGTTCCTGTGTGCTCTCACAGCCGCAGAGCACGACCGCAATGAGACCAACGCCAAGTGCCGCGGTGACACTGCGGGCACTCAAGGCCCTTCGCGACGGGTCATGCAAGCGCCACGCGAGCGTGCCAAGCGCCGCGCTGACAGTGCGGGCACGCCCAATCCATCCCCAAAACGACAAGCGACCCGTGCCCCCAAGCCTCAGGTGCATGCCGCCGGCGCGGTACCTCACCCGAACGCCCCGCTCACATACTCGCGCGTGCGCGCTTCGCGGGGGTTGTCGAAGATCTGCGAGCTGGGCCCGTACTCGACAAGCTCGCCGAGATGCATGAAGGCGACGTGGTCGGCCACGCGCATCGCCTGCTGCAGGTTGTGCGTGACGATCACGATCGCCACGCTCTCGCGCAAGCCAACGATCAGCTGCTCGATCGTCGCGGTGGAGATCGGGTCAAGTGCCGAGCAAGGCTCGTCGAGCAGCAGCACCTCAGGGCCGGCCGCAAGCGCGCGCGCGATGCACAACCGCTGCTGCTGGCCACCTGAGAGGCGCAGCGCGGGATGGTCGAGGTTGCCGGCCACCTCGTCGTAGAGCCCAGCACGGCGCAGAGCGTCGACCACGGCCGGCATCAGACTCGTCGCGCGAGCGCCGTTTGCGCCTGCGCGCGCCACGCTCGCCGTGCTCCTCGCGCAGCGCATAGGCGACGTTCTCGAAGATACTCATCGGAAAGGGGTTGGGTTGCTGGAAGACCATCGAGACACGTCGCCTGAGTGAGTTGACCTCGATCTCGCCGATCTCCTGTCCGTCGAGCGTTACGCGCCCGGCGCGCGCAGCCCCAGCGGTGATCTCAGTGAGACGATTGAGAGAGCGCAGCAGCGTTGTCTTGCCGGAGCCCGAGGCGCCGATCAGCCCGAGCACCTCGCCCTTGCGCACGGACAGGCTCACGTCGCGCACCACCCACTTCTCGCCGTAGGCAAGCCAGACGCCTTCGATGCGCATGCGCTCCTGAATGTCGGCAGCAGGCGCCTGCTGGCCGGCGTTTGCGAGGGACGCGCGGCTGGGGCGCTGCGTCGTCGTGGTCGTAGCGCCCGCGCCGTTGGCCGGCGGGCTCACGACGGTCGGATCGCGCTCGAGCACGATCCGTCGCACGGGCGGGGGCATCAGCGGGTCCATGAGCACCTCGTCTCGTCGTCGCGTGGCATCGGGCGTGGGCTACTAGGCTCTACCTGTGTGGGCGCTGGATTGGTCGATGCGGGCATTGGCGTCAGCGGATCCACGGCAAGGCCCCTGTCATGACGCGCCAGCGACTCGAAACGCCAAGGCTCTCGCCGGTGCCGGCGCGGCTGGCGTTGAGCCGCATCACAATCACGTTCAGCGCAAGCACCATCAACAGCAGCACGAACGCGGCAGCGTAGGCCTTTTCGTGTGCGTTGCCTTCGCCCGCTGGCGAGTTGAACAGCACGTAGCTGGTGAGCGTGCCACCGGTGCCGCGCAGGGTCGAGAGCAGCGGCGCGCCGCCGGCGCCTTCCAAGCGGATCGTCGCGCCTAGCAGGATTACGACGATTGCGGTGTCGCCGACGATGCGCCCGACGCCGAGCGTGATGCCGTTGGCGATGCTGGGTCGCACGGATGGCAGCAGCACTTTGCGGATCGTTGTCGCCTTTGTCTTGCCGAGCGCATAGGAGGCCTCGCGCACGTGCGCCGGCACTTGCAGCAGTGCCTCGCGCGTGGCGGCAACAACAAGCGGTAGCGCCAGTAGCGACATCATCGCGCCCGCCGTCAGGAAAGAACGGCCGAACACGGACCCGCCGGCGGAGGTCTGCGAAAGGAAGGCCAGCGCCGGGCGGGCGAATAGCGCAAGGCCGAACATCGCCAGCAGCACGCTCGGCGCGCCCGCGATCATCTCCACGCCCGACTCGACCAACCGCGCAAGCCCGGCGGGCCGCTGATACTCGCTCATCCAGACCGCCAGTCCGACGCCGAGCGGAGCAGCGATCGTCATGCCCACCGCGGTCAGTATCAACGTGCCCTCGATCGGGTCGAGAAAGCCCCCGGAAGTCGCCTGATCTTGCGAGGCACTCGGGTGTTCGATCAGCAGGCTGGGGCGCAGGTAGGAAACCCCCTTCACGAGCATGAACAGCACGATCGCGCCGGCCATCAAGCACAGGCCGATCCCCACGGTCCAGCAGAGCACGTAGGCGATGCGATCGGCCAGTGGCCAGCTACGGATCGAATCGCGCTGCTTGGTGGGGCGGATCGAGCCGGCGGGGGGCGTGAAGGCTTGTGGAGCGCTAGCCATGAGGCGCCTCTGGGCAGGGCTGGGGCTTGCGTGGCCCGACGAGCCGAGAGGGGCGAGGACTGGATGTGCGGTTGTTGCAAAACGCCGATGCCCCCCCCGCGCGCGCGGGGCATCGCCTGTTTTGGAAGTGCGCAACGCCGATCTCGTGGCCTCGTGGGAGTGTCGGACTCACGTCCTGACCCCGTAGCGCTTCATCGGTTGCTTCGCGGCCCAGCCGGCGAGGGACAGCAGCGCGCATGAGACGAGTAGCACGGCTGCCATCGCGTACAGCGTGTGTTCGACCGGCACGACGTTGAGGTCCTCGACGTAGTGGACGATCGTCGCGGCGAGCGGCCGCACAGGCTCGAAGAAGAAGGTGGTCCCGTCGAGCGGATTGGGCGAAAAGCCGCGTGAACCGGCGACCATCGCGAGCATGATCGCCTCGCCCAGCGCACGTGCGGTGGCAAGCACCGCGGCCGCCACGATCGCCGGCCGCACGGTGCGCAGCGACACGCGCCAGGTCGTGCGCCAGCGGTTGACCCCGAGCGCCGCCGAGCCCTCCGTCCACGAGCGCGGCACCGACTGCAGCGCCCCGGCGATGATCGCCACCATGATCGGCACGATCATCACCGTCAAGATCAAGACAGCGACGCTCAGGTTGGCGCCGGTCAACTGCACCACGTACTCGACCGAGCGCTTGCGCTGCTGGGAGATGAAGTTGTGTTCGACCCAGGGCGCGATCGCGAGGATACCGATCAGCCCGTAGACGACCGATGGTACGCCTGCCAACAAGCGGATCGTCGGGTCGATCGCGCGCTTGATGCGAGCCGGCGCGAGCTCGACGACGAACACGGCAGCCAGGATCGAGATGACCATGCCGAAGATCACGGCAAGCCCGGAGGTCAGGATCGTCGCCCAGATCAAGGGCCACGCTTTGAAGTGGTAGATGTAGTTGGCGGGATCGCGGGGCCCATTGATCATCGCCTCGAACTGCGTGTCGACGTCGCCGCCGCTACCGAACCAGGCAAGCCCGTTGTGGGAGAACGAGGGCCAGGCTTTCGAGAAGACGGTGATCGCGATGCCCGCGATCACCACGAGCACGCCGACCGCGAGGGCGCGCAGCAAAAGCTCGGTGCGACGCTCGGCGGCGGCCGCTCCGCCGCCGAGCAGACGCCCGAGCGCGCTACTGGGCCGCCGGCCGGACGGCCCAGTAGGAGCGGAGGGTGTTAGTGGATCGCGATCCACTCGGAGTTGATGATCTTGCGGGCCGTAGCGTTTTTAGAGCTGACGATCCATTCGATGAACTTCTTCGCGGGCCCTTTGGGAGCGCCTTTGGTGACCATCCAGAAGTTACGCACGCCCTGATATTGGCCAGACTTGGCGTTCTGCAGCGTGCAGGGGATGCCCTGGTAGCCGACGGCGTTGACGCCGCTGGTGAAGGCAAACGACACGAAGCCGATCGCGTTTTCGTCGGTTTTGACCTTGTTCTGCACGAGGCCATTGCTTTCCTCGGCCTCCGCGCTGGGGGAGATCTTCAGCGATTCGCCGAGGAAGATGTCCTGGAAGGCGGCCTGGGTACCGGAGGAGGCGATGCGGTCGACGAGATCGATCGGACCTGAGATCTTGGCCCCGGGCACTTCGCTCCATTCGCGCACGTCGCCCGTGAAGATCGCCTGCACCGTCTGCTGGTTGAGGTTCGCGATCGGGTTCTTGGGATTGGTGATCATGCACACGCCGTCGCGCGCGATCTTCGTGAACACAAGCCCTTTGGGATCGCCTTCTTCGGGGTTGCGCGACACGTCGCCGATGTCAACGCGCCCAGCGGCTACGTCGGAGACGCCGACGTCGGAGGTGCCCTGGTTGATTTTCGGGGTCGGTTCTTTGGTCGCTTTGTGGTAGGCAGCGGCAAGCTGGGTCATCAGCGGGAAGACTGAGGTCGAGCCGTCGATCAGCAAGGCGCGCGCACCGGCGACGGCGGGAACAGCCAACGCGAGCACGGCGATCAGCGATACGGTCAGGGTGCGGGTGGGTCGTCGCACGTGGGGGACTCCTTTGCTGGGTGGATGCGGCAGGTGCGGACGTCCGTGGGCATGCGGAGCCCGAGGAACGTCAGCGCAGTGTCAAGGTCTGCCTGTGCCGCTACGTGAACAGGACGTTTTCAAGTTGAGAAGAATTGGTGAACATCGCGGGAAGCGGTGTGTGCGAGCGTGCGAGTTCTCAGCTCGTTCACAAGTCGGCCACTCCGGCAAGTCAGCCTTGCGCGGTGCTTCGCGCGTCGTGCGTCTCGATAGCCGTGCTGCTGCTGTGCGCGGCCACGGCCCAAGCTGAAATCTCGCCGGTCGCCCCAATCGATGGGCCATCCGCTGAAATCGTCGAACTGGGTGGCGCGGCGATGGCCGCCGACGGCACGGGCGGGATCGTCTATCGCAAGCGCGTGGAAGGCCGCGCCCACATCTTCGTGGCGCAGTACGTGAACGACAAATGGGAAACCCCGCAGCGTGTGGACGTGGGGGAGAAGTTCGAATCCTCCTTCCCGGCGATCGCGGCGGGAGAAGGCGGACGGCTTGTCGCTGTGTGGGCCAACCACTATTCCTCCACGACCGACGGCCTGTTCGCGGCCACAATCGACCCAGGTTCTACTGGCTTTCAGCTGCCGACCCCAATCGACTTGAACATCGGCCAGGCGACCGGCACCTACCCGTCGGTGGCGATGGACCTATCCGGCGACGCCTACGTCTCCTACCGAGTGATCACTGCCGTCAGCGGTCCTTCGACGCCCAACATCCCTCCCGGCTACGTGCAGGATGAAATCCGGATGGCCCACTTCGACGGCCAGTACTGGACCTCGTTCGGGCAGCCGCTGAACCGCGACATCGCCCAGCCGGTGCCACAGCCGACGGCACTCAACTCGCCCCAGGTCGCGATCGACCTGACCGGCGAAGGTTTGCTCGCCTGGCAGGAGCCCGACGACAACTTCATCAACCGTATCTACGCGCGGCGCATCTTCGGCCTGGTGCCGGGCAACATCCTCGACGTAAGCCCGACGACTTATAACGGGCACCCGCTGAATGGTGCCGCGGACGAGCTGTCGCTCGACTTCGCCGGCTTCGGCGAGGGCGCGATCGCTTGGCGCCAGGAGCCCGCGCCGGGCTCGGGCTTCACGCACCCGCGTGTGTTCGTAAGCGAGCTGCCCTCCTCGTTCTCGCCAAAGGGCTCGGCGTTTGGCGCGGCCAAGCCGGTCGACGGTCCGACGGCCAGTGAAGGTCCGCCGGAAGGGGTGGGTCCCCTGAGCATGGCGGTCGACGCCGAAGGCGCCTTCGACGTCGGCTACGGCACGGGTGATCAGAGCTTCGACGGCAACGGCTCGGAGACAGTCGTGGGAACGCCAATCAGGCTCGACACCGGCTCGGAAGTGCCAGGCAGCCCGGTGCTCACGCGCGCCGACGACGGCGCGCTGGCGGCAGCGTGGAAGGTGCAGGTACACGGCGCTGGGGGAGTGGCGGTGCTGGAACGGCGGGCCGATGGCACCCCGAACCGCGCGATCGTCGCTGCCCCCCACGGCGGCGCGGTGCAGCAGCTTGATCTCGGCGTCTCCCATCGTGGCGACGCGATCTTCGCCTTCCTGCAGGGCAGCGGTGCAAACGCACAGATCGCGGCCGTAGTCGTGCGCGCCCCACCGGGCGAGTTCGTAACCGACGCGCCGAATGGCTGGGTTAAAGCGGCGCGTATCCCGCTGCAATGGGAAGTGCCGCTGGCTGGCGCCGGCAAGATCACATACTCGATCCTCGTCGACAACCGCGAAGTCGTCGAAAATGTCAGCGGCGACGAATACCTGCTCAACCGGGAACAGCTCCCAGACGGCGTCCACTCGATCCAGGTCGAGGCGACTGACTCGTTGGGTCAGGTGGTGGACTCGGTGCCTGGCACGATCAAGGTCGATCGAACACCGCCGCGCGTGCGCGTGCACGTGCGCGGGGCCGGCGTCGCGGTAAGCCTGGGCGACGGTCCGAAGGGCGAAGCCTCGGGAGTGAAGCTGGGCTCGGTCAAAGTTAGCTTCGGGGATGGGCACTCGGGTGGAGGGCGCAAGACGCTAAGGCACAGCTATGCGCGCTCAGGCACGTACACGATCGTCGTGAGCGCGTCGGACAACGCGGGCAACAAGATGACGGTTCGTAAGGTGGTTCGGGTCTCGTGAGGCGGGCCTCGACGGTTGTGCCTGTCGCGCTCGTGGCTTGCGGTTGCTGTCTGTGCGACTGCTGGCGCTCGCGTGGCTCGCTTGCGCTTGCGTCCGCCAGCGCACGCGATCTATGGGCCGGTCGCCGGTGGGTTTGGCGCGGAACTCGTCTCGGTGGACAACGCCTCGGACGAACAGGCCAACGCGCCGACTACTGACGCGGACATCTCGGCCGAATGGGCGCTACGTCGTGTTCCAGACGCGGGCGACCAACTTCTTCGAAAACGACGGTGGCGTCGAGGGACAGCAGGGATCGAACCGACGCCGAACCGCCCGGCACGCTGCGCGAAGGCGGCATCTTCCGCTACGACCGCGTCAGCCGGGGAAATGCAGCTGGTTGCCGACGGCAACGAGGTCTCACACCGAAGGCCCAGAAAAGGGCAAGCGATCTTTCGTGGGGCTGAGAACCCATCGGTCAGCGCCGACGGACGCTATGTCGCTTTCTCCACCGCCCAGCAGCTGACGCCGCAGGCTCCAGCCGGACGAAGACCGAAGTATACGTAGCGCGTCATGGACGTGCCGCTACGGACATCGCACCGGGACTCCGGGCGCCTATACGCTCGTGTCGGCCGCAGAACGGGAGCGAAGAAGCTGCCGAAATATGATGACTCGCTCGATCAGCGAGATCCCGGGCGGCGATCCCGGCGCCGAGTTGTGGCCGAATACCTCGATCAGCGCCGACGGCCGCTATGTCGTCTTCCGAACGACAGAAGCTAGAGTCGAACCTGCCCGGAGGCTCGACCCCTGACACACCGACCAGAATCAGCTGTTCGTACGTGACCTGTAGGACAAGACGACGACGCTTGTTACCGCAGACGATTGCACGGGCGAACCCAGTGGCGAACCGGCGGTGCGGCGAAGGGCCCGGCGACGATCAGCGCGCGACGGGACGACGGTCGCGTGGGTAGGTCGACAACGCCCAGGCGCAAACCGCTTCCTGCCAGGTGAGGCGCCGAACGCCAAACGAGCCCGTACTACCTGTGGCGGCGCTGGCAGGAACCAGAACCGCGGACACGGCGTATCACCGGGATCGCCGACCCGGAAGACCCGGTATGCACGCAGGTCGAAGCGTAACGCTGAGCCAAACGGCCGAAGGCCCATGCTACGGGCCGCTGACCGAGCCCGAGTCGGTCAACGGCGAGATCGCTGGCAAGCCCCAGGTCTCAGTGCGACGGCTATACGGTTGCGTTTCTTGGCGGGAGCGCGCGCTGCGACCCGACTCACCAAGGCTGACGGGTCTTGACATCTTTCTGACCAGCATGAAGCCGGGCGTTACCCGCAAGGCCGGGCACACGCGAGCTGACGCTGGCCGTCAACTCGGAACTCAAGGCGCGGTAGCGCCGTCGATCGAATCCCTAGCGCTCTCATCCGGATGGCACGACATCGCGTTCGCGACCCCGCGCGACAACTTCGTACTGCCCGAACCCGGATCCGGTCGGGAGCTTCAGCCCGCTGCCGCAAGCAAGCGAACTGTACCTCATCGATCTCGCCAAGACACGCTCGAACGCGCCGTCCTGAGCGTACGAAGGCGGAGATCCGAACGGGTCTGACGCTCGACAACCCGACGCTCACAGCAAACGGTTCGACGGTCGCATTCGTCTCGTCATGCGTCCAATCTGATCTTCGGCGACGCCAACGGCGTCTCAGATGCCTTCACCGCGACTCTTCAGTCGCCCGGGCGGCACAGCGCGCGCCCCCCGCGGAACTTCAACGCTACTCAGAGCGGCTTCTCGCTGACGGCGTCGCGCCTCGCCCGAACTTGGCCTCAGCGTCAAGCGTGCGGCGAACGGCAGCTCGATCCTGCTCGTCGAGACGCCGGAGGCGGGCAAGCTGACGGCACAAGCACAGGGAACGATCGCCATGAAGGTCGGCAAGAAGGACGCATAAGAAGAAAGGTGGTGTTCGCGCGCGCCTCGGGTGCCACGCACGCGGAGGGCACCACCACGCTTGTCCTGCGCCTCGCGTCCAAGTACGCGCAAGGACCTCAAGAGCGGCGGCAAGCTCAAGGCGACTGATCACGGTCGATCTTCACGCCTGCGGCCCCGGCCGAAGCGCTCTCGGCCGAAGCGAACGCGACGTTCCTCGCCACGAGCGCGAAGAAGACGTCCAAAAGGCCCCAAGACGCAAGGGAAGGCAACGAAAGGATGAGTTTCGCCTGTAGAGCGATGACGTCTCACATAGTGTCGTAGGCCGTGTTGTTACCAACCCGTTACGACGCGGAGATTAACTCGTGAAACATCTCCTCAAACAGGCTGACGGACATGTTTCACTGCTGTGACCAAGATGTGTTGCTTCTGTAAACAGGGATTGCGCGCGCACGATGGCGCTGTGAGACTCGTAGCTCCGATCACGAAGATTCTCCTATCTACGTTCTCGAAAGGACATCACACGCTCATGCGCGTAAGTCTTCCCCTGACCGCTGAGCGCGGTCGTATCCGCGTCGCCTTGGCGGCGCTCTGTGCGATGGCGCTTGCTGGCCGTCGTCGCGACTGTGGCACCACCCGCCGCACACGCGGAATTCTCGCTCAAAGCTTGCGAAGGCGGCCCCACGATTCAGGGCGAGGGCTCTTCCTTGCAAGCAGCCGCACAGGAAAAGTTCTGGGACACCTCCCAGGTCTTCTGTCGAGCAACCCTGACGCCCAGGGTTGCGGGTCCGAAACATCCGACAAAGTCACTTTCGTTTCCAAAGGCAGCGGCTGTGGCTGATGCCGTCGGTGCCGGCAGCGATCCGAGCAAAAGAATGTACTTATGAAGCCGAAGAGGCCGTCAAAGAAAATCCCGCCGCAGGCTACCGGGCCGCCGACGATCGTTTTGGTGCCAGTGATTTCGCGCCCACGCCGACAGAAGAGGCCAACATCGACGACGGTCCGACCGGTGCAGGTACGCCGGGTTCAGGCAAGCTTCACGTCATCCCGGTAGCGGCTGCTGCCGATCGCCGTGCTTCGTGCATTTCCCCGAAGGTTGCAAGTTGGAGGAACCCGGAACAGGGCAAAGCCGCCAACGGAGTGGAATCGGCCAACGAAAACACCACAACCGGTGGCGTCAACGATCCGGCAGGCGGAACGACGACCGATTCCTTCCTGGAAGAAACTCTGCGTGTCCACATACCGGCACAAGCGCTGGAGGAAGATCTGGGAGGCACCGCATCACCGACGTGGGGCGAAATCCCGACGCCTGCCGGAAATGGCAAAAAGCTTGGGGAATACCTCAGCGGAGCCCATACCAGCAGCCAGGAGACCGGCATACGCATTGTGGAGAACGTCCCCATTCGCCGGATCGTGCGCTTCGGATACCTCGGGCACCACGTACAACTTCAAGGACTACCTCTCGTTGTTGCCGTCCTTCAAGGTGCGGCCGAGCCTGTGGACCTCGTCGAGCTCTCAGGTGAGCAAAAGCACGGCGTGGCCGGAGGCGAGCGCCGAAACGACAGGTGTTCCGCCCAAGCTCTAATCTGAAAGCGCCGAATGCACGGCGGCGGACAGCACCAGTCTGATCTGCTCGTCATTTGCGGGCAAAGGTGGTCTCGCTGACAAGCGCTGTCGCTGCAACAGATGGCTCGATCGGCTACGTCGACCTGGCCACGGCGCGAAGAAAAGGTTCACGATGGAAAAGCAAAAGCGGCCGATGACACATATTGGATTCCGCTACAGACGATCAACCCGGACAGCGCCACACGGCGAAAGGGTTGAAACACCTGGAGCTTTCGTCGAGCCGACCACTGTTCCGACCGCTCACCTCATCGACGAGCGGAAAAGCGCTGGCAACAAAGGCGCCAACTGCGCTGAAGCTGACTATCGCGGCTATACCGACAGAACCGGCCAGCGACCCGACGCTCGGGGACTGGTCAAAGTCGCGATAGCGACGGGCAGCAGATGCACACGCTATCCGGTTTGCGCAATCACGTACGACCTGGCGTTTGACGACGACGCCACGGTATACGGAGAACACCCGGAGGAGAAGGCAAAGGCGCTCGACCGTCAAGGACTATCTCGACCGCCGTCACATCGTTCCTCGGTCAGACGGAACTGGCCAAGTTCGACTACGCCGAGCTGACACAGTCGATCATCAGACATCGCCCGAGAAAGGCGTTGACGCGATCGGCTGGAAAAAGACCGCTGGCGGCGGGACCATCGAAAGAAGAAGTCAAAAATCCCCCAGCGACGATCACAACGACAACGACGACCACAACGATCATCACGCCTGTCGTCCCGAGCAACGCCTTCTCGATCGCAAGCGCGAAGGTCAAGGGCAAGGACATCGTCCTGTCGCTCGTGCTTCCGGATGCCGGCAGTGTGCAGGTCAAGGCGACCGGCGGCGGCGTGACGGTTGGTAGCGAGAGCGCCAGCGTCTCGGGCGGCAAAGGGACGGTGACGCTTGCCATCTCCAAAGCCGCGCTGAGCAAGCTCGCCAAAGCCAAGGGGCACAAGCTCAGCGTGAAGATCACGGTGACGTTCACCCCGACCGGCGGAACGGCGGCGACTCAGACTCAAGACGCTGACCGTCACGCAGGCAGCGGTGACACCGCCAAAGAAAAAAGCAAGCAAAAAAGGCAAGAAGAAATAAGACAAGCGGGCAGATAGCCCAAACCCTCGGGCCCTGGCGGCGTCCGGCATCTGATCGGTGCCGGGCGTCGCCTTTGGTCTGAGCAGTGGTCGGCGCCCATGAGGGAGACATGACAGACGACGAAGACACAATTCCGCCCCCCTCTTCGCAGGGCAACGGCCGTCCTCCGACACCGATCCGTCCGCCCAAGGGCGGTCAGGTGCGCTCGGGCCTGGCGCACAAGCGCAACCCGGCGCTGGTCGCGCTCGGCGACTTCGGCACTGGTGCGCGCCGCCTCATCTTCCGCGACAAGATCGCGCTGTTCCTGGTCGTCGCTTCGGCTGGACTGCTGATCACCTTCTTCTCCCTGCTCGGAGCTATCGGGCCCAACACTCACGGCTCGGAACTGCCGATCAGCAGGGTGCTCGAGCTGGCTGTGCACAAGCAGATCGCGACCGCGACGCTGTATGACCACGACAATCGCGTAGAGGTAACTCTCAAGCAATCGGCTAGCAACCCGAGTGGGGCAAACAACGAAACGCCCACGGGTGGGGCGAGCGCGGGGACTACAACAACGGGCTCCACGACGACCACGGACGCCGCGACGACGACCGGCACTGGGACTCCGGCACCGCTCGAATACTGGGCCGCCTATCCCGCATCGGGTGTGCAGACTCAGCAGCTACTTCAGAGTCTGGCAGCAGCCGGGACGGTCGTGACCGTCGACCAGCAGCCAGGCAAGGCACAGCGTGCGATCCTCGTGCAGTTCCTGATCCCGATCGTGCTGCTCGTGTGCCTGTTCGCGCTGTTCATGCGCTTCGGCGCCGACGGCGGCGCGGGCGGGATCGCCGGCTTCTCCAAGTTCACAGGCAAGGGCAAGCGCAAGGGCAAAGGCACGCTGCACCAGGTCACATTCTCTGACGTGGCGGGCGCGGGAGAGGCGGTCGCCGAGCTGCGCGAGATCCGCGACTACCTCGCCGATCCGTCCAAGTACCTCGCTGTGGGCGCCGCGGCCCCCAAGGGAGTGCTGCTCGTGGGACCTCCTGGAACCGGCAAGACGCTGCTGGCAAAGGCCGTCGCCGGCGAGGCGGATGCGGCCTTCTTCTCGCTGTCGGGCTCTGACTTTGTTGAGTCGCTCGTCGGCGTCGGCGCGGCGCGTGTGCGCGACCTGTTCGCCAAGGCGCGCAAGACCGCCCCGGCGATCATCTTCATCGACGAGTTCGACGCTGCGGGCCGCAAGCGCGGCGCGGGCATCGGCCAAGGAAACGACGAGCGCGAGCAGACGCTCAACGCGCTGTTGGTGGAGATGGACGGCTTCGGCGGCGACGGTGGCCTGGTTGTGATGGGCGCCACCAACCGCCCGACATCCTCGATCCGGCCCTGCTGCGCCCGGGACGCTTCGACCGCCAAGTCACGATCGACGTGCCCGACGTGCACGGCCGCCTGGAGATCCTGCGCCTGCACGGGAACAAGCGGCCGATGGACCACGACGTGTCGCTGGAGGAGATCGCGCGCTTGACGCCGGGCTTCTCAGGCGCCGAGCTTGCCAACGTGATCAACGAGGCCGCGCTGTTGAGCGTGCGCGATTCACACGAGCTGATCGACCAGGCGACGCTTGAGGAGGCGATCGACCGCGTCGTCGCCGGTCCCGCCAAGAAGCACATCCTTACCGAGCAGGAGCGCTGGCTGATCTCGATCCACGAGGCCTCCCATGTCGTCGTCGCCGAGGCGCTTGGACAGGCATCGGTAAGCCGCAAGGTCTCGATCGTCGCGCGCGGGCGCACGCTCGGCACCGCCGCGCACATGCTCACCGACCGCGATCAGCTGATCCAGACCGAACCTGACCTACAGGCGCAGCTGACGGTGATCGTGTCCGGCACCGCCGGCGAGCGGATCGCCTTTGGCCATCTGTCAAGCGGCGTCAGCGACGACCTGCACGCCGCCACGAGCCTCGCGCGGACGATGGTCACCTCGTTCGGCATGTCCGATGCGCTCGGCCCGGTGACGATCGGCGAGAAGGGCGGCGAGGTGTTCCTCGGCGCCTCGCTGCAAGATCTCGGCTCCGTCGGCCCTTCGACGCTCGACACGATCGACCGCGAAGTCGAGCGGTTCGTCGGCGACGCCGAGGCAAAGGCTGCCGTGATACTCGATCGCAACTGGCAGGCGGTCGAGGAGACCGCGCACGCGCTGATCGAGCACGAGACGCTGTCGGGCGTCGCGCTCGACGCGGTGCTCTCTACCGTCCAGGAGACCGAGCTGAGCGAGCTGCGCGATGTCACCGGACGGGCCTCGCACAAGGACCCGGGGCACGGACCTTGATCTCGCGGGCGACCGGGACTCTGCTGGCTGGGGTCGCCGTCGTCGCGGCGCTCGCCTCGGCCGCTCCGGGAATAGCTCGCGGCGAAGCGACGTGGCGCTTGGAACAGCCCGCGCCGCCTGCCGGGGCAGCCTTCAAGGTCCCGCTCGGCACTCCCGACGACATGGAGTTCTATGCGCCCAACGAGGGACTCCTGAGCGTCGAGGGCAACGCCGTGGTCCCAGCCGGTCTGTTCTTCTGGAACGGTCGCGCCTGGCATCAGCTCGCGACCGTCTGCGGCGCCGCCGGCGAAGCCTCGCGGATAGCGTGGGCGGGCCTGACGACTTCTGGGTCATCACCGAACCGAGCGAGCCGCGCTCGGGCTCGGGTCTCGGCCTGTGTCATTTCGAGGACGGGGTGATCGTCGGCTCCTACTCGACTCCTTTTCAGTCGCCTGAACCCTTTCGTCCGATGGACGCGGCCGCTTGCGACGGCCCTGACGATTGCTGGTTTGCCGGGATCGGCAGCGAGGACCCTTCCGGCCAGCGCATCGGCGCGTTTCACCTGCACTGGGACGGCACGAACCTGACGAGCTCCTACCAGCCGCAAGGTCGTGGCGTCAGCGGGCTCGCATTCTTCGACGGCACGTTCTACGAGAGCACATTCGTGGGCACGCAGGAGGGCGACACGACCGACCCGGTCACGCTTGCGACACCCGAGCCGTTCGGTCCGAGTCTGGTCCACAAGCTTGTCGGCGAGACCTTCACCGACGCCAACTTCTTGCCCTTCCCGTACCCGGGCGTGCCGAGCGAAGGCAGCGAGCTGCTTTCGGCGAAAGCCGACGAAACCGACCTGTGGTTCTCGGGCGGTGGCGCCGCCTCTGGGCCTGACGCGCCGCAAGTACGGCTCGGTGCCAAGCCCGCCGATCGCCTGTCCACTACGATGAACCGTTCTTCCAGCAGGCTCCGATCGATCCCTCGCTTGTTCGGGGACGAAGACCGCTTTGTTGACATCTCGCCCGTGCCCGGTACCGAATCTGCTTGGGTTGCCGATCAGCCCTTATCGGACGCGGCAGCGCGACCGACAAGGCGAAGGTCGCCCTGATCGAGCGCCGACGGCAGCGCCACACTGGACACGCTGCCCGCTCTCGGGCGCAGGGCGCGGCAGCGCTCAAGCTCGTGGCCGCGACCGGACCCGAAGAAGCATGGATGGCCACCTCGGCTGGCTGGCTGTTCCACTACACCAATGGCGCGGTGCTGCCCGAAGACAGCGACCCCAGCTGGGCCAGCACGATCACCGTGCGCCCGAACGAGTCGGTCGAACAATTCGTCTCGGACACGCCACCGCCGGACGACTCGGAACTGTTCGCGCCGCCGCCGGTAGCGGTTGAAACCAAGGCGACGGAAGTTCCCGTGCCTGAGGTGATCCCGGCGCTGCTCAAGGACGTGAGCGTCTCGCGCCACGGACTGACGGTGACCGTCAGCTTCCAGCTTGACGCGCTTGGCCGACGTGCAGTCTGGTGGCCAAGCTGCACGGCAAGGCGATCGCGCGCACGCGCGAGGAGCGGCTGAAGGCCGGCAAGCACTCGCTGTCGCTGCGCCTGGAACGCAAGCGCTGGCCCAACGGGCTCAGCTTCGTGACGAAGGAGCTGACGAAGCCGAAGCCAGTGCCCGCGACCGGCTCGGAAGGCTCCGTAGGAACCGGCCCCAACGCTGTCACGACGAGCGTGCACCGTCATGGGTGAGATCTCGGCCGGGCGCGGTCGCGGCGTCGTCGAATCGTCGCTCGCGCTCGCGGCGTGTCTCGCGCTGATCGCGCTCGGCGCTCACTCAGATCGACGGCCATGGCGCGCGCGCTGTCGCCTCGGGTAACGTCGCTCCGACACCTCAGCCGGTGCTGGGCACGGCCGACGCGAGCACCGTGCTGATGGGCGCCGCCACGGCCGGTGCGCCCGGCGAAGCCTGGGCCTACCGGGTGCTGCCGACTCGATGTGCCGCCTCCCGTGGCTCTGAATCGCGGACGCACTGTTTGCGACGCCGTCGACCGGAGAGCTAACCGCGCCTGGCCAGCTTGTGTTCGAGCGCGCCACCGACGCCGATCCCGACTGGACGATCGCCGAAACGCCGCTGGACGAAGAAGGCCACGCCTATCGCGGGATGGATCCCGAACCGGCGCTCGGCACGGATCACGCCGCACGGTGGCGGTCTGCTGGTGGGTCAGGACTCGACGCGTGCGAGCGGAAAGCAGATGGTCGTGCTCGCACGCGATACCGGCGGGGCGCTTCCGCGTCCTGCCCGAACCGCCCGCGGGTGTGCTGCTCGGCGCAGGCGAAGCCGACGAACCGGGCGAAAGCGGACGATACGAGCGCCGAGACGCTTGCCGAAAACGAAGGCTCCGGCGCTGTTGCCGACGCGGCAGTTGAAAACGAAGGCCACACCGAAGCCTATTTCGGCGCGCTCGGGCGCACGCGCGACCTCGGCGTGGCGCGCTGGAACGGTGAAAAATGGACGCGCGAGCCGATCGAGCTCCCGTCCGGCTACACCGGCGGCTTCACGATCGTGGCGATCGCCGGCACCTCGCCCAAGAACCTGTGGCTGCTGGGCGAGGCCGAAGCGAGCAGTGGCTCTGGGGATCGTGCTGTTCGAGCGCAAGGAAGCCAAGGGCGGCGAATTTCGCTGGGAAGCGGCGTCGCTCGGCTCGTCGCTGTTCGCGGCGGCGGAAACGCCTGCCCGCGACGTCACGAAGCTCGGACCGCTGACCGGCCAGGCACAGCCGCTGAGCGTCACCGAAAAAGGCGTATGGATCGACGGCAACCTGCAGGCGCCCGGCGGCGGCAGCGACGGCTACGACTTCACGCTGTACTACGACATCGCCGAAGCCAAGATCACGGGCAGCTGGTGCGACGCGCGCGACGGTAGCGGCACCGCGATCTGTGAACACCCGCTTGGCGCGCGCTTCGGTCGCGACGCCGGCTATCGCAGCTTTGCCTTCGAAGGCCCCGGCTACGGCACGCGGATCGTCACCAATCCGCTACAGCCCGGGCGGCGAGGACACGACGAACATGGGTAGCTACCTGAGCTTCGAAGGCACCAGCTTCACGTGGATGCCAGGCGCCGGAGCCGACAACGCGCCCGGCGGCGCCTTCTATACGCCGACAGACGGCTGGCTCGAAGGTCCGGTACAGATCACGACGACGCAGCAGCCGGCGCGGCTGGTGGGTTGGCCTGTGTCGGCGCGGGCGCCGTTCACGGCTGTGGCGCCGGCGCCGGGGAGCCCGTCCGGAACGTTCAATGCGCAAGCGCTGGCCGTCGGCGCCGATGGCGTCGTTGCACGCTATACGCCAGGACACGGCTGGGAACGCGAGTTCCTGCAGACCTCCAGCGGCGCGGTCAGCTCGCCGACGCTGCGCGCGGTCGCCTGGCCGGAACCGAACCGCGCGTTTGCCGTCGGCGATCTCGGCGCGATGTGGATCTGGCGCGCGGAAACCGGGCTGTGGGAGAAAGACCCGGCGGCGCCGCTCGACGGCTTCCAGGGCAATCTCGACGGGATCGCGTTCGACCCGAGCGAACCCGGCGCTCGGCTACGCCGTCGGCCAGAGCGGCGTGCTGCTCAAATACGGCAAGAGCTGGACACAGGAAGAAGAACTCCCGCCGGCTTCAAGGAAGCCAACTTCACGTCGGTCGCATTCGCCGGCTCCGAGGCGATGGTCGCAGCCGAACACGACCTGCTCGTAAACGAAGGCTCGGGCTGGAAGGTCGAACCTGAAGTCCACGCGCTGCTCGCGAGCCTGCCGAAGCCCCCGAGTTGGATGTCGTCGCCGGGCTGCCAAACGGCGGTGCCGTGCTCGCCGGTCGCGACGTCGTGCTCGAGCGCGACAGCGCCGGGGCGCCATGGCATTTCTCTGAACAGCCGATCGTCGATGAGACGGCGGTTGCGGCCGCGCCGTTGCTCGAAGGATCGAAAGTGCGTGCGCTGCTTGTCGGTCGTGCCCGACGTTCACCTATCCGCCGCCGTTGATCCTGCCGCCGGTCGATCCCAACACGCCGCCGCCGCTGATTCCCCCCAACCCACTGGCAGGCGACGGCTATCTACTGCGCGAAACGGCCGGCGGCTGGGAGGACGAGGAGCGCGCGGCTACGCCGGCGACAGTCAGGACAAGCCGCTGAAGGCCGACCCGATCGCCGCACTTGACATCGGCACGATCGGGCCGGCTGGGCGCTGGGAGGCTGGAGCGGCGAGGCCGACGACGCGGGACGCGGTAGCGGCGCCAGCGGTGGCTCCGGTCAGGCCGTCCGCGAAAACGTGCAGACCGCAGGGGTCTACAGCTACGCCGCGGCCGGCAATCCGCCGGCCCCAACCGGTGAGACAGTGGCACCGATCCCGATGCAGAGCGGGGCCGCGACGTTCGCGGTCGGCGGCCACGCCGACTGCGTCGAACCGTGCGCTTCGCTTGCCGACGAGGCGATCGCACCCGACCGCAATCTCAGCGCCGCGCTTGGCGCGATCGCCGGCCTCTCAACGCAGCCGAACGGTCCGCGCATGTTGCTCTATACGGGCGGGCGCGAGACCCCAGGCGAGGGACCCGAGTCGCCGGCTGAGGCCGACCGCTATGCGCAGCTGATGTCAGGTGGCGGCAGCCTGCCCGTATATCCGGCGCTGTCGGCCGGCGACAGCGAAGGCAGCGAGGACTCAAGCGTTTGGCGCTGCCTTCGCGGGCTTTCAATGCTCCGTTCGGCGAAGGCGGTACGCCCGCCGGAGTGAGCACCGCGAACATCCCGCCGCCGACTGGTGCGGTGAGGCCCGGGGCGCGCACCCACTATGCCTTCGACAGCACCGGCCCCGCCGGCACAGTGCGAGTGATCGTGATCGACAACTCGCGCGGCTCGCTGGCCGCGAGCGATCCATATCAGAATCCCGCGGAACCACAGGCGCCGTGGCTCGAAGAGATGCTCGCCGACGCCAGGGCACGCGGCATCCCCGCGATCGTGGTCGGCAGCCGCGAGCTGAACCCCAACCTGCCGCCGGCGCTGAACGTCGCCACCGACGCCGCCGAAGAGGCGCAGATCATGGTCGCCGGTGGCGCTTCCGCCTACCTGTACGAACGCCCCGAAGAAAGCCGCACGAGTCAGATTCCTTCCGGCGGCGCGGTCACGATCCCCGAGTTCGGCACGGGCGCGCTCGGCTATCGCTCAGCGGTCTCCGACTCGTTCACTCCCGGTCAGCCAGACGCGCTGTTCGGCACGAACGGCTACCTGCTCGTCAGCGTCGAAGTCGCCAAGCGCAACCCCGCCACCAATGTCGCCCCTGTAGACGCGCGTCTGATCCCGCTCGTGCAGGAAGTCTCGCTCGACCCGGTCGACGGCACGCTCTTGCGGCGCAGCGCGCCGGCGCTGTTCACCGGCCTCGGGCGGCGGCCGCTGGCCGGCGACCGCTGGGGCCCGATCTCCGCCTCCAGCGGTAACCCCAATCCTCCCGGCTCGGACCCTTATGCCGAATTCCCACCGGCGCTGTGCCGTCAGTCGGATTGCTCGAGCGCGATCGAACCGGAATACACCTTCACCTCCTCTGAACCTGAAATCGCCAATTTCGTCGAGCAGGATCCCAACTCGGCGAATCTGCGCAAGCCGCTGCAGAATGCCGAAGGGCACGTGATCCCCGATTCGCGCTCCAGCATCCTGTGCGCGTTCAACCCCGGCACGACGATCGTCACGGTCTCTGCCGGTGGCCTTTCCTATTCGATTCCGGTGACCGTGCAGGGGGGCAGCGTCGAGCAGCCGTGCGGCACTGTGCCGCTCAGTCCGAGTCATTTCAAAGTAGCCGCGTCCTCCGTAGCCGCGGTGCCCACGGCGCCGCCGCCCTCGCCGGCGCCGGCGCCGGCGCCGATTGCCCCGCCACCTCCACCGCCGATCGTGCCCGCCGCGGTGGCGAAAGTCCTGCCCAAGCCTGCGCCGAAGGTGGCGCTGCCGTTGGCGTTTCTGCCGATTGTGCAAGTGCCGGCGGCCGGCGGTGTTCGGGTCGTGCCGCCGCCGCCCGCCGCTTCGTTCGCGGACACGATCCCGCCTGGCGGGGCAACCGTACGCGTGTTCGAAGAAAAACGCGAAGAGGAGGCCGCGCCCGAGCAGTCGCAGGCATTTGCGCGCTACCCAGCATCAGCGCCGGCGCGTGCCTACGCAAGCGCGGGCGCCTCCGGCGGCTCTCCGCGGCTCGCGGTCTACGGGCCGCCGCTCGCCGTCCTGATCCTGCTGGCCGGCGCCGGGGCCTCGATCGGTCGCGGACGGCGCCGGTCACGTCGTGCGGCCTTCGCCCGTCTTTATATGCAGCAGCCCACTTCAACACCGTCCTCAAGGAGGCGAACATGAGAGAGCGCATCTCCCGCCACAGCGGCCATGCCGCGTTGGTGATCTCGATCGTCGCGCTCGTCGGCTCGAGCACCGGGCTGGCGAATGCCGCCCGTCATGCCGTCGTCAGCGCGATCGACGGACATCAGATCAGCACCAAGCCACGCGCCGGCGGCATCCTGCTGCTCGGCAAAGACAGGAAGTTCCCGGCAGCGGCGATCCCGACGGTGAAGAACGCCTCTGAGATCAGCGGCAAGACGCTGACCGACATCGAACCGAGCTGTCCACCGGCGACCGTCAACCTCGGCACCTGGTGCTTGATGGACTCGCCCTATCCGCTGACCAACGCCGAGGCCGGCCAGAACAACTACTTCTGGGCCTCGCAGGCATGCGTCAAGGAGGGCGGCTATCTGCCGACGGCGGCACAGCTGATCGGCGCTGCCAACCGCGTCAAGCTCGAGTCGACGATCCATGACTCGCAGTTGACCGCGACGATCCCGCTCGATCCGAGTGTTGGTCTCAAAGACCAGCGCGAGATGAGCGCCACACTTGTTACGACCGCCGCCGGCTCGGACGCCGCGGGCTCTGAGGGGGTAAGCGTTGGCTCGACTGGCGATCCGCGCACCGGCGAACCTAACCCGGTGCCGCTGCCGGCCGTGCCTGCCCCTTCGACGCTGCAGTACGTGACGGTCTACTCCAACGGCACGAAGGGCGGTTTCGCCGGCTCGCAGCCAGTCTCCGAACCGCAGAGCTTCCGCTGTGCGTTCAACGAGATGCCTGGCGCGAACACGAGCGAAGAAGGGTGAGGCACCTGGTGTTCACAGAATCGTCACGAGTGAGGGGGCTGTGAAGGTGGACGATCTCAGCGTGACCGAACCCGCTGCGACCAGCGAGTCGGTGACCGCTGTAACACAGCAGTCACCGGCATCCGGGGAGGAGTCCGCGACGGCCGTGACCCAGTCGATCCCGGTCGTGACGAGTGAGCAGTGCTCGCAGTGCGCCGCTCCGCTTGCGCCCGATCAGCGCTATTGCCTGCATTGCGGTGCTCCGCGCGCGCACGTGAACGGGCCGATATCCGGTGGGCGCCCCGGTGGGCCCTCTCCGCAGACCGTCTCCTCTCCGCAGCCTGCATCGCCGGGAGTGCCGCAAAGCCCGCCGCCGGGAACGCCCGGTCTGCCTCCGGGTACGCCGTATGGGCTCAGCGCTGCTACGCCTGCCAATCGCAACAACACGCTCGCACTCTTGGCGGGAGTCGGTGTGCTGCTATTGGCGATGGGAGTGGGTGTGCTGATCGGACGCGCAAGCACTGGCACCACCAAGGTGCCGCCGGCGCAGGTGATCTCTGTCGGTGGCGCGGCTACCGGCAGCGTCAACACCGGCTGCGACCCCGACGACCCCGACGGGCGAAACGCCGGCCGCGAGCTCTGCGAAGAAAACAGCCAAAGCGAAAGCAGCCTCCTCCTCGGGCGCCGGCTCTTCGATCAGCAAACCGGCGCCTCCGACCGTGCTGAAAAGCGTGAGCAAAGGCCAGAGTGGCTCGAGCTACGAGCAGAAATCCAAGAACCTGCCAAACGTGGTCGAAACTGGATGATGAACGGTCTTGACGCACATCAACTTGGCTCGCAGCAGCCAGACTCGCTGCTGCGTCGTCGCCGCGACCAGCTGGCTGAGGAGGTCGCTGAGCTGCACTGGAACCTCGGCGGGCTCGCATATGAGATGGCGATCCGCGACCACTTCCGTCTTGATGTGCTGATCCGTCGTGCGGCGATGCTGCAGGAGCGCGATGCGGAGCTGGCCGAGGTCGAGCGCATGCTGCACATGCAGGAGAGCGGCTCAGCCGGCAATTGCGCGAGCTGCGGCGCGGTGCGCAGTCGCGGCGCTGTCTTCTGCTGGCAGTGCGGTGCGCAGGTGATGGAGCGATCGACTGACAATGGGAATGGCCACCATGCGGCCCCGCATCCGATCGATTTGCTCGCGGGCGCCGCGGAGTCGGGAAGTAACGGAGCGATTGAGCTGAGCAGCGACGCTAGGGCTCGGCCGGTGCTCGGCAACGAGGAAGAGATCAGGTCCACCGAGGACCTCGGCCGGCCCATCCAGACCAGCTCGTGAGCCTCGATCCGTTGCGCCGTTGGGAGCAACGGCTCGGCGCGCTGCCGCTGCCGTCGCCGCTGATCTGGGCTGTGCTCGTGGCGGCGTTCCTTGGCTTTGGAGTGCTGATAGGACGGGCTGCCGGGCACAATGCAACCGATGCGCTCGTGTCCTCGCGCGCGCCGTTGAAGGTGCTTGTCGCTCAAGGTAGCGGCGCTGGTGCCGCTACCAGCTCGGCATCCGCCCCGACGCCACCGCCCGCATCAGAAGAAGCCACGCCGGAACCGTCTTCGACGCCGGCCGAATCGATCGAATCCTCGACGCCCAGCGCGCCGAGCAAAGCATCCTCCACGTCCCCGGCCCCCTCGAAATCCTCGAGCGGCGCGAAAGAATCCCCAAGTAGCGGCGAAGGCACTTCATCCAAAGCCGCCGCCAAGCTGCCGGCGATAAAGCACGTGTTTGTTGTGATGCTTGACGACCAGCCGTATGCGAGCGCCTTTGGGCCGGCCTCGCCTGCCAAGTACTTGACGGGGACCCTGGAGAAGCAGGGCGAGTTGCTGCTGCGCTATTACGCCGTTGCACACGAAGCTCTCGCCGATGGCATCGCCTTGCTCAGCGGACAGGGGCCCACGGAAGCGACCGCCGCCAACTGTCCGACGTACAGCGAAATTTCAACTGTAAGCAGTGGTAGCGACGGTCAGGTGCTTGGTAGCGGCTGTGTCTATCGATCGTCAACGCAGACGCTGATGAGCCAGCTCAGCGCAAAGCACCTCACCTGGAAGGCGTACGTCGAAGGGATCGACGAAGGCTCGGGGACGCCGGCAGCTTGTGCACATCCGGCGAGCGGTGCGGCAGACCCGGCGGCCAGCGCGCCGGCCGCCAGCGCGACGACGCCCGGCTATCAGACGTGGCGCAACCCGTTCGTCTACTTCAGCTCGATCACCGGATCCTCGGCGTGCGCTTCCAAGGATGTTGGGATGAGTGCCTTGAAGGGCGATCTGACAAGCGAGAAGAGCACGGCGAGCTTCTCCTATATCGCCCCTGGTCCATGCGACGACGGCAACCCTACGCCGTGTGCACCTGGCAAGACGGATGGGATGGTTGCGGCCAACGGATTCCTGCAAAGGGTGGTTCCCGAGATTCTTGCCTCAAAGGCCTACAAGCAGAATGGGCTACTCGCGATTACCGTGGATAACGCACCGGCTGCAGGCGAATACGCAGATTCGAGCTCTTGCTGTGGGCAGCCGAAGTTCCCCAATCTGCCGGCTCCGACCGGGGTTGCCAAGCTCTCGGGCTCTGGAGGTGGACAGGTCGGGTTGCTGTTGCTGTCCCCGTTTGTCAAGAAAGGTGGCGGTCTGGTGCAGGAAACCTATAACCACTTCTCGCTCTTGGCCACAGCCGAGGAGGTATTCGGGTTGGGGAGGCTTGGATATGCCGGGGGTGCGGAAGTAAAGCCTTTCAGCGTCTCGTTGTTTTAGGGACGGCTATCCACACCTGAGACAACCGGTGAAGCTCGCGCTGACCCCGGCAAATCTGTCACCCGCCGCTGATGTCACGGCGGCGTCTACACTCGGCCGCGGGGTCCGCCGGCGGCTCTGGCGAAGGGCGCCCGGATCGTCGGACGCTCTCAGGTCACGTTCTAGCTCGCGGGAAGCCGCCACGTAGCTGCACTGGACACTTGTTCGATGATCCACCCCTGAGTGTAAGAGGCGGATCTGTTCGTGGCGAAGATCGTCTTGTACGTGTGTGCGCGAGCGCGTAAGGTCAGATTGTGCGGCTGTCCGCGGACCGGTCGTCAGGCACGTGCTTGAGAACCACGATGCTCAGCCGAGTCGACACCTCCAACCGTTCACAGCCGACTTCAAGGCCGTTTGGGGTCTTCCGGCGCGAGCTCGACAAGCGTACGAGCGTGATCTCAATCGAGGGCGAGCTTGATCTCGCCACGGCCCCGCGCTTGAAGTGGATGTTGATCGATGCGTTCGAGGCTGGCCACGAGGAGCTCGTCGTTGACCTTTCGCTCACAACCTTCATGGACTCGACGGCGCTCAGCGTGCTCGTCGGTGTCAAGCGGAGCCTCGGCGTCGATATGCAGATGGCGATCGTCTGCCAGCGGACCACCGTGCTGAAGATCTTTGAGTTTTCGGGGCTGGACGGAATGTTCGCGATCTTCTCGACGGTCGACGAGGCGCTCACGTACACGCGGGAACACACCGCCGAGACAGGCTGATCGGACCCGGCCTGCCGATGGCGAGCGACACCGCCAGATCCCCTTCACCTTACTGCCGCCGGCGTCCAGCAGCGACCATCTTCTTGGTTTGCTGTGCCCTCGTCTTGGCGTTCGTCACGGTTGCCGCAGCCAGGCCAGACGATGCAAAGCCTGCGCGCGGCGCTGGCGTCCCAAACCCACCTGGCAGCTCCAACCCGGCGGCCGCCTCGCCCGGGCCACCTCACAACCCACAACCAGGCCCCGAACACGGGGATCCCCCGGGGTCGGGCCCAGCTGGGCGCTCGCAGTCGGGTCACGACGAATATCCAGGCCCCGAACACGGTGGGGGCCAACCGACGCCGAGCCGTGACGGACATGGGCGCCCAGAACACCCGGGAGAACAGGGTTCAGGAGACCCCGGAGAACAGGGTTCAGAACACCGGGGAGAACAGGGTTCAGGTCACATGGGGCCGGCTGGCCCCGGCCATCAGCGGCAAGCACCCAGCCAGCGACCGGAAAGCGCTCGCTATCCGGCCACGTCGCGTGGCCCGGCCACCTCGCCAGTTCCCGTTCCACACCACGCAGCAGGGCCCGCGGGCGCATCCCACTCAATCCCGCGTTCGGCCCCGTCGGCCGCTCCGGGCATAGCCACTGCTATCCCGCCCGCGCCGGCCCGCGCTCCTATACCCCTCTCGATGTCTCCGCCGCCCACAGCCGCGGCACCCATGGCTACGGCACCCATTGCTACGACACCCGCGCCGGCCACGTCTGTGCCAGCAGCTACGACGCCACAACTCGCCGGAGGATCGCACCAGGCGCTGGCCGGCGGCCCGCCGCATGGCGCGCGCGATCCTCGGCATGCCCGAAGCCGCGGCGCCAGAAGGCGTGCAGCCCCGGTTGCGTTCTCCCCGGGTACGGTGGCTCCTGTGGCCGCGATCCCGCTTGCGCCCGCACACTCTGCGCGCAAGCGGCGTGCGCAGAGAGCGGCGCATGGCCCCGCGGCGCCCGGCCGACGCCCGTCGCCGATCGTGACGACGATCACCAGAATCGTCGGCGTCGTACCCACCTTCGTGTGGATCCTCATTGGCGTTTTGCTCGCGCTCGCGCTGGCGCTGGCGGTACGCTCGCGTCTGGTCGCGCTGCGTGCGCGGCGGCTGGAGCACCAGCGTGGAGCGCTGCTCGAGGATGTAGGCCTGCTGCAGGCAGCGCTGCTCCCTGAGCCCCCCGCCCGGCTCGGTCCCGTGGGCACCTCCACGGCCTATCGCCCGGCGGACGGTCCCGGAGCGGGCGGGGATTTCTACGATGTGTTCGCGCTCGAGGATGGTCAGCTGGCGGTCATCGTCGGCGATGTCTCAGGACACGGACGGCAGGCGCTGCCGCAAACAGCGCTCGTGCGCTTCACGCTGCGGGCATACCTCGAGGCAGGTCTCTCGCCGCGGGCCGCCGTCCAAACCGCGGGAGCTGTGCTCAAACACCAGCTTGGGGAGTCATTTGTCACCGTCGTGGTGGCCACCTATCAGCCGCGTGAGCGCATCCTTACCTATGCGTGCGCTGGTCATCCACCACCGGTGGTGCTTGGCTCGCGGTCGATCACACCGATCACCGTCTCCTCGTCGCCACCGATCGGAGCCGGCTTGCGGACCGGGACTCGACAGACCGTGGTGTCCGTGCCGGGCCGCTCACAGGTCTGCTTCCATACCGATGGCGTCACGGAGGCAAGGGTTGCGGGAGAGCTGTTTGGCGACGAGCGACTTGTGCGCACGCTCGTCGATCTCGGGCAGGGGGCCACGGCATCGGCCCTCCTCGACCAGGTGGCCGAAGAGACCGACGCACGCCCCGACGACATGGCTGCGTGCCTACTGAGCGTTGAGGGAGGCGCCGCCGCGCCGAGGATCCTCCTCGAGGAGCTCGAGCTCGACCGAGAGGGGGCCGCGGGCGATCGGACCGAGCGATTCCTCCTTGCCTGTGGAGTCGAGCGCCACGAGGTCACTGAGCTCGTGCGCTCTGCGCGCGTCGTTGCGGAGCGCACCGGCACCGTCGTCCTCGAGTTGCGCCTCGGCGACGGGCCGCCGGAGGTCGCGCTGGGGCGCGACAATGTCGCGCTTCTCCACGCGTCTCACGTGAGGCGGCAAGCGGATCTCAGGGTGTCGCAGTGAGCTCCGCGCCGGCGCTCGCCCCAGACGCGGCAATGGTGTTGGGTATCGCATCCACAGCGATGCCGTTTGCTCGCACTCCCGAGGATGAGGCCGAGCGCTGGCTACGAGTCCTGCGTCTACATGGCGAAGTTGGGATCGCGCTACAAGCGCTCGGAGTAAGTGAAGGTTCCCTCCAGGTGCAGGGCGAGGGCACCGAGCGTACGCGAACCGCTTCTGCCAGTGTCGATGATCGCGATGTGGTCGCACAGATCACCCAGGACGCCCTCCATATAGCCAGTCGGCGAGGTGCCACAGGAGTCGCAACGCCCGACGTGCTGATGGCCGTTATGCATTTCTACGGTGCGGACTTCGACCGCGTGCTCCGGGCACATGGCACCGACCGCGACGAGGTGATCGAGCGACTCGGAACATCGGGGGAAGACCCTGGGCCCGGTTAGGCGGCGGCCGTCAGTCGCCGGGTGGGCTCGCTGCCGGTGCAGTGAGTGAGACATATCCCGGAAGGTGCAGCAAATCCGAAACGGCGCCGCCGAAGCCTGGGCTGCCGGGACATAGGGCCCGCAGCCATATCCCGCCGCCTGATGAGCCGAGCGGCGTTGCGTCCAGCTCCCACTGCCCCGCCGAGTTGGTTGTGGTTTCGCCAAGCGTCCGCTCGCTGACGACTTCCCCCTTGTGGGTCACCGTTTGGGCTTGGATCAAGACAGGTGCACCACCGATCGGCGCACCACCGAGTAACTCGACGACGCCGGAGAGCACTTGCGTCTGGCTGGTCGAGGTGCTTTCGGGCGCAGGCGCGCTGGGTTCTGGTGTGGGCTGTGTTTCTGGTGCGATTGCCGGCTGGGTGAGCGCCAGTGTGACTCTGGTGGGGTTCGGTGCCAGCCTACGGACACCCATGCGGATTGCCGGCAGCTCGCCGTAGAGCACGTTGCCCGGACATTCGGTGGCGTCGCCATCGCGGTGACCGGCGATGCGCGGTAGCGACACGCGGGCGTTGGCGGGAAAGCGACTGTAGGAAGCGCCAGCCGGGTTCACCTTTACCGTTACGCGGCCCTGTGAGGGGACACTGTGCAGTGAGAGCTTCCACGCGAGCAGCTTTTCCAAAGTGTCACGCGCCGCTTTTGAGATCGGGACCGAGCTGAACGTGCCGAGCACGGCGATACCGGTAGAAAAGAGGTTGTAACCGCCGGCCTGCGCTCCGACGACGGGCTGGTCGATGCCTCCGGCACGCGCCTCGAAGACTCGCCCGTACAGGTCGACTACGAAGTTGTAGCCGATGTCGTTCCAGCCATTGACGTAGCGGTGAAACGCGTAGATCGCTCGCAGCATCGCGGGAACCTCGGCGGCCGCATAGCCGTTTGGGTTCTCGGTGTGGTGGACGAAGGCCATCTCCACGGCTCCGTATTCGGGCGTCACCCTGGGTGGTGCCATGCTTCGAGCCCAGGCCTTGCGCGCGATGATCGGCGGCTGGCCTGCTCCGGCCGACAGCTCCGGTGTCGCAAGCGGCAGGCTTGCCGTCAGCGCAAGTGGTGCGACGGTCCTCCCGCTTCGGTCGGCTTCGCCGTTGACGTTGACGAGGTGCAACCTCGCATCGCTCACCTTGCCGGCGGCGCGAATCTGGAGCGACGCTGTGCCGCCGGTCCAGATCGGCTCTCCCACCTGCCGATCCGTTTGCGGGCGCACGTCCGGTCCGTGCCCGTTTGTCCCGGCCGAGACCCAGCTGCTCCAGCCCCCATCTCGGCCACGGAAACGCAACGAGATGCTCTCCTGGGCGGACCCTTGCCATTCGACGCCCACAAGATCCGCGGGAGAGACAAGCTCGACGGTCGCGACAGTCGGGGTGAGCGTTCCAAGCCAGTGCTCGGTGAGGCGGGGAGAGGGCGGTCCGCCAAGCAGCGCCAGCGCGGTGCGGGGTCGCAGCACTCCGCTGCCGAGTGCTCCCGCGGAGGCGACCAGCAGCGACCTGCGCGTGATCTGGCGCGCGCTCATCGCTAACTATGACACCACGAGAGCGGCGCAGGTTGCGCCTCGGTTCGTGAGAATCCGCTAAGAATCAGGCGCAAGGGAGGCGACACTCTCGAAGGGTGGTACCCGCGCCGGGCACTGGATATCCAAGTGACGCCCTGCACATCCACGCCTGGCATCGCTAAGCGGTTTCTCACCCCAAGCTGACCCATGATTTAGCTAGACATCGGATCGTTGCCGCATGCTCCTTGCCGGCGCGATCACGCGGGCGTGATGTACAGCATGGCGCCCGCGGCCAGGCCGCCCGAGCAACGCGCTGCGCGTCCTTTGCCAAGCGGGACACGCCGGTGGGGATGGCTTGCCGTCGGTCTCGTGCTTGCGCTCGCTTGTGCGTTGCGCCTGTGGAAGATCCAGGACGTGCCAGGAAACGTCTTCTACGACGCGGCCGTGCGCAGCATGGCTGGGTCATGGCACAACTTCTTCTTCGGTGCGCTGGAGCCCTCGGGGACCGTCTCGATCGACAAGCCGCCGGTCGATCTGTGGCTGCAGGTCGCAAGCACTGGGGTGTTGGGATTTGGGCGCCTGGGCCTGCACATTCCCGAGGCGCTGGGCGGCATCGCAGCCTGCGGCCTGCTTTTCGGCGCACTGCGGCGGCCGTTCGGGTTCGTGGCGGCGCTAGCCGCGGCGCTTGCGCTCGCGGTCTTGCCGGTGTCGGTGCTGACGGCGCGCAGCGACACGATGGACTCGGTACTCGCGGCGCTGGAGGTAGCGGCGTTGTGGCTTTCGTGGCAGGCACTGGAGAGCGGGCGCATGCGCTGGTCGCTGGCGGCGGCCGCGGTGATGGGCTTGGCTTTCAACGTCAAGCTCGCGGAGATGCTGATCGCGCTGCCGGCGATGGCCTTGCTGTGGCTGTGGGCGGCCACCCCAGGGAGACGTGTGCGAGCACTGTTGGCTTGCGCTGTGACGTTTCTCGTCGTGGCGCTGTCCTGGACGGCGATTGCTTCGCTGATACCGACAAGCAAGCGTCCATTCCCGATCGGCTCGTCCAACGGAAGCATCTGGCACGTGACGCTCGTCTACGACGGCCTGAGTCGTCTGTCGGGCAAAGGCGCCACCGGGACGGCTGAAGGCGGAGCGGGCGCGCTGCGTTTGCTGAGCGACGGCCCTTTGCAGTATTGGACCTTGATCGGCATCGCGTTGCTTGCGACTTGCCTGCTCGGACTGGTGGCGCTCGCCGTGCTCATCGCCGGCGACCGCAAGCGGCTGCTGGCAGCTTTGCGCGAACCGGCGGGAGGACTTGTCGTGGGGATATTTGTTTGGTTTGCCACCGGGTTGATTGCCTTCAGTGAGATGGAACGGCTGCAGCCGCGCTATCTGGAGGCGTTTGTGCCAGCCGTATGCGTGGTCTTTGGGCTGTCGTTCAGCGTGCTGTGGAGTCGTGTTCTCGGCCGCCGCTCGCGCGACGGGGCGTCGACGAGCGGAGCGGCGCTTGATTTTGGCGGGGGATCACGGCGAGGCGGTATGGCGCTTGCGTCTCGCATCGCGCTCGCGTGTCTTGGCATCGGCCTGCTAGCGCTCTCGCTGAGCAAGGACTCTTACATCATCGGCCGGGCGCGCACCGACTCGCTCTTGACCGACTTCAGCACGCCTTCGCTCAGTAGATATCTGCACTCCCACCGCGACGGGACCCACTACGAGGTGGCGAGCGCCAACGTAAACGACGTGATCGGGCTGATCGCCCGCGACGATCAGCCGGTGCTGGTACTCAACAGTGTCGATGGATCGCTCACACGTACTAAGAGTCTCCAGGCTCAGGTGGCTAGAGGTCGTGTGCGCTTCTACTTTGCTGCCCCACACGCCTGTCACGAGGGACGCCACTGTCCTGGTAATCAGATCTGGGCCTTCGCGCACAGCACACCCGTGCCTGGGCAGCCGGACCTTCGGCGCTTCACTGCCCCCTAAACAGGGGGTTTCCAACATGTGACGTCTCTCGCCGTACGCTGAGGGGAGGCTAAGACTTCGTCTTCGGGTTGAGTCAGCCTCTAAAGCGGCTACGGCGCCTGCATCGAATGCGCGAAGCGCATCGTCAGGGAGTACGGCGGTGCCAGGTCTACTCCGTCGGGGTTTGCCAGATATCCCGGTTTCGAACCTGGTTGACCTGTGTGCCCGTACTGCCAGACGATCCGGTTGGTGTGAGGGTCGATCACGATTACACGGTCGTTGCGGTCGTCATTGGCCAATATGTCGCCGTTTGGTAGCGGCAGCGCAAGCGATGGATGGTTGAGTGCTTGTGGGCCTGCGGGTTCATAGCGCCAGAGCAGCCGCCCGGTTGGTGTGAAGGTCTCGATCGCGCCGGGGCTCGTGTAGTCGGCTGAGAGGAACACACCGGGGCTCAGCTCGTTGGTGTCGGACGGATAGGTGAAGCCCGGCGGGTGAGTATCGCTGACAGGACGCCCGTGGTGGCCAAGCACGTCGATCCAGTCCCCGTTTATCTCGGTGACGACCGTATCTCCGTTGGCCATCGGGAACGCTCCGTTTGGGCTGCCGTAGGACACACCAAGTTCGTGATTGCAGTTACCGGTCTGGCCCAGCTGTTGGGTGAGGTGGTGCGCGGGTGGGCGAATCACGATCACGCGGCAGTTCTTGATGTCCGCGGAGAGCAGCGCTCCTCTGGGCGTAAGCATCGCATCGTCGGGGTTGTGCAGATAACCTGGTTCTGCGCCGGGAACACCAGGGTGCCCGTAGCGAAAGGCGATCTTCGGGTGAGCGACATCCACGATGCTGATCGCGAAGTCGTCCTCCTGTGTCACGACTATCTGGTGTCCGTTGGGTGAGTAGAAAGCGTCATCGGGCAAGAGGAACGATTGGCCCGGGATCAGATCGCCAGCCTGCGGGAAACGCCACAGAATCTGGCTGGTGGGGCTCACCTCCAGCAGGCGGTTGTTGTCACGGTCGGCGATCAAGATCGGGCCGGGAAACACACTGGGATTAGAGTCGCCACGCAGATATTGCGCCGGAGGCCGGCTGCTGGCGGTGGGGGACTCGCGGCCTGCGTTCGCGCGCGAGCGCGCCCGAACATCGAAGCGATCAGGAGGCTTGCCGCCTGTGGTATTCCCCAGACTCTGCACAAGCACGATGGCAGTGGCAAGGATCGCGACGATCGCCGTTGCCGATGCCGCCCGACGCCAAGGCTTTCCAGCGTGCCGGTAGTGGTTGATCGACCTCAACTTGCCGTTACGGTTGCGGTGAGGATCTCATCGTGCACACGACCGTTTTGATCGCGCCCACCAGCAATCACGATGTGACCTTCAAGCGGCACGGCCGCCAGGTCTGAGAGTCCGACGGGGAGCAATCCCGCGTGGGTCACTTTGCCGCTTGGCGATATCGCGAGGATCGCTCGCGTCTGGCTCGTGGGCGATGAGCCACGTCCGCCGAATACGAACGCGGTCCCGTTCACAGCGACAGCGGCCGCGTGTGTGAGCGGCTGTGGCAGCAGGCCGATCTTCGTGAGCTTCCCCGTAGAAGGGTCGAAGCGGTAGATGTCCTGGCTTGCGCTTTCGCCGCTTGTGCCGCCGACGATCACAAGCGCTCCGTCGATCGCGGCGACCGCGGCGTAGCGCAGCGGCTTGGGTAGCAGCCCGGCCACGTGTGGCTGCCCGCCCGGCTTCCACGCGAGGATCGTGCGCAGCGGTGTCACGCCCGTGTAGCCGCCCACGATATAAACGGTCCCTGCGACCGTGGCGCTGGCAACGTCAGAGGCTGGTGTGGGAAGCTCGCCTGCCGGTTGCGTTGTGCCGTCGGCGTTCACCTTTGTGATCTGTGGGAATGAGCTGACGACGCCACCGCCGAACAGGTAGGCCGCCCCGCTTGTGAAGCCGGCTGACGCGTCGTGCAGGGCCGTCGGCAGGCTCCCGATGGTGCGCGCCTGCGCGCTTGTGGCGCTGAGGATGCTCGAGAGCGATGTTTCACCCTGGTCGATGCCTCCGATGAGCAGGAAGGTGCTTGGGCTGACCGTCACGGCGGCGGCGTCCTGCTCGGCAATTGGGAGCACGCCGGTTTGCGAGATGGCAACGCGCGCGCTCGCGATTGCGCCTGAGCGCACGTTTGTCGCGTGTGTCACCCCCGACGAGCGCGTGCCTGCCGACTTGGAGGGTCTGCCTTTGCCGCTGCCGCCGCCGCCCAGGACGGTCCCGAGCAAGACCACGAGAATCGCGAGCGTAAGAGCGCTGCCGAGTCGCCGCCTTCGCAGCTGCCGACGGCGTGTCTCCCGCCGTGTGGAGCGCACGCTGGAGGGAGGAAGACTCATAGTTTCAAGGGTGCACGACGGCCGCGTAATCCGGTCCCCCGTTGGGACCGGCAGGGATGAAGTCCATGCCGTCTGGCGTGTTCAGGTACCCGTGTGAGGTGCCGGGAATTTCGGTGTGGCCGTACTGCCACACGATCCTGTTGGTGCGCGGGTCGATCACGATCACGCGATCGCGGTAGTCGTCGTTGACGGCGATGTCGCCGTTGGGGAGCGCCATCGCGAGCGACGGATGGTTGAGCTCGCCCGTCCCTGTCTTAGGCCCGTAGCCCCACAGGAAGCGTCCGTGGCGGTCGATGATCAGCACATGCCCCGGCGTCGCGTAGTCGGCAAGCAGGATCCGGCCCCCCGGAAGCGGTTGCGGGTCCGAGGGGTAGCTGACCGGCGCTTTGACGGCGAAGGAGAGGTTGCCCTGTCCGTCGATCGCGTCGATCCAGCTGCCTTCGATCTCGCTCACCAGGACGCCGCCGCCAGGCATCGGCGTATCACCGTTAACGGCTCCCAGATAGCGCGGCGGCTCGTGACGACAGGTTCCCGAGCTGCCGTACCGGTTCACGATCGTGTGCGCCTTGATGAACAGGATGCGACAGTTGTAAGCGTCGGCAACGGTGAACGTGCCGCCGGGCAGCATGTAGGCGTCGTCTGGGGTTTTCAGATGCGTATCGTCGGAGCCTTCTTTGCCGGAATGTCCGAAGAGGACTTCGAGGTTGTGGGTCGCAAGCGTGACCTGCACGATCGCGTGGTTGTCCTCCTCGTTGCTGATCAGCGCCCTACCGCCGGGCTCGACGAACGTGTCGTCGTCGAAGATGAGTTTGCGCCCCTTGGCAAGATCTTCTGGGGTGGGGTAGAGAAACACGATTTCGTGCTGTGGGTTGACGACGAGGATGCGGTCGTTGCCGCGGTCGGCGATCAGCAGGTAGCCGGGCAAACCAGTCTGCTTCGATGCTGCTCCGTATGCGACAGCGGTATCGGGCTGGACGCCTACTACGTTCTTTGGCGCCCACAACGCGGCCAGGCCACCCGCCGAGACGGGCGCGAGCGGCCCGCCGTCCACGACCGGCGCACGGCGCGCCTTTACTTTCGAGGCGTCGTGCGACTTCGACCCTTCATTGCCCGAGCTTGCTGCCACCGCCACCGCGATGAGTACGCCGAGTGCAATCGGGACCGTCCAGCGACGCCGACGCCGCGCTTTCGCATGCTCGCTTTCGCGGCGACGCCTGTCTCTACGCGCGAGGGCGGCCAGAGTCGAAGGGTCGGGTGGGTCGTCGTCGTTGGGCATTCGGGGACCCACGCGTCGCGGGCAGCGCCAGCCTCACGCCGACGGCTAAACCCAGACGTAAGGCCGGGTGAGACTTCCCTTAGCGACTGTGAGACATGGTGCCATTATGAGGTCCAGGCTTTGTATTCCCGCCATGTACACGGATCGATAGTGCCTCGATCTGGGGATTTAGGGATCGCTTATCCTCCGCCAATAGCCTCGCGCGCAGTGAGTACCGAGAGTGTCGCGGCAGATGACCGCCCGGGAGTCGATTGGCGCCGCGCCGAGTTCGTATTGACGTTTCTGGCGTTCCTCGGCTTCCTCACGCTGCCGATCCGTATCACCACGATCTACAGCGGGCTGCCCGCGCATCCGCTGTTCGTGCACGTGCCAGTGGTTCTGATCCCGACCACGATCGTGGCGGCGATCGTCTTCGTCGTCAAGCGTGAGTGGCTTTCGCGCTACGGGATCGCGCTGGCTCTGGTGTCGATCCTTGCGATGAGCTCGATATTCCTGACAATGCAGGCCGGTGCGGCGCTGCGCGGCGCACTAAACCTGCAAGGCCAGGCTGCCGTGCTGATCTCCAAACATTCACATGCCGCCCATATTCTCGCAATCGTCTATGTGGCTTTCACCGCCACACTGATTATCACCTTCGCCGCGCAGCGGATCTCAGGCGGTATGCCAACCGGCCTGGGATTCGTTGACAGTCTGCTGTCGTCCAGGCCGGTGGTGACAGCTCTGCGAGTCGCGCTTGTACTGTTGTCGATCGGCGCCGGTTACATGACCTTCAGGACCGGTGATCTTGGCGCCAAGGCTGTGTGGCAGGGGCGGCTTCAGGCCGCGCATGGTGGTGGTCTTGGCGGTGCTCCGGGCGGACCCGGGCTATACAGGCCGCCCGTGACCGGCGCGCCGTAGGTGGCTATGGCGCCGCAGCTGAGCATGGCGAGGCGTAGTTTGGGAGTGGCCAGCACAGCTACGCCTGGATCTTTCGGAGTGAAGCCCTTCAGCGCCTCGCTGTTCAGTTGGCGAGATATGCCCGAAACCTACTCGGCGCTACCGAGAATCGTCTGGATAGCGACCCGTGCGGTCAGGCCGTCTGGGACAGCTGGATCCCTCGCGCGCCGCTTGGGGCTTCGCCTGGCAGCAGCAGCGACAATGCGCCGGCCATTAGCACGAATACCGCCGATGTCCACAGGCATGCGGTCAGCCCATGCCACTCATAGATCAGTCCCGACAGCACCGTTCCCACAAGCCGTCCGCATGAATTGGCCATGTAGTAGAAGCCGACGTTCATCGCCACCTTGTCGTTGTCGGCGTAGGCGAGTATCAGATAAGAGTGGACTGCCGAGTTCATGGCAAACGCCACCCCGAATGGGATCAGGCCGGCGATGATCGCTACCGTCGGGTTGAGGTGCGCCGAGAGGGCGATCGCGATCGCGGCTGGGCACAGCGCCAGTCCAAACGCCAGCCACATTGCGGTCCTGCCGTTGGGCTCGCCGTTAGAGCCCTCGCCCCGGTTGCGGACGAAGCGCGGGGCGGACGCCTGCACCACGCCGTAGCCGATCACCCACACCGCGAGCAGTGTTCCAACCTGCCAGAAGGACCAGCTCAGAACGGAATACAGGTAGAATGGCAGCGCGACCACGAACCACACGTCGCGCGCCGCGAACAGGAAGATGCGTGCGGCCGCGAGGACATTCACCGCGCGATTGTTGGAGAACATTTGTGTGAACTTCGCGGTCTTGTCAGGACGGCCTAGATGGCCGTGCATCAAGCTCGATGTCAGTATCAGCGCGATCAGGACCATTCCCGCCAGCGCCAGCGCCGCGGCCTGGAAGCCGAATAGGGTGAGTAGCAGCCCGCCGAGGAAGAATCCAATCCCCTTGAGCGCGTTCTTTGACCCCGTAAGGATTGCGACCCACCGATACAGCGAGGATTGATCGTCCTCGGGCACGACCAGCTTCACAGCACTCTTGGAACTCATCTTGGTCAGGTCCTTGGCGATGCCGGAGAGCGCTTGGGAGGCCATCACGTAGGCGACCACCAGCAGCGACGCTGGCGCGAGCCCCAGCATGAGCAGCGCGACTATCTGGACGGCGAGGCCCATGAACAACGTGATCTTCAGGCCCAGCCGCGCCGCGAGCCAGCCCCCGACGAGGTTCGTGACGATGCCTGCGATCTCATACAGCACGAAGAGCGAGGCGACCTGCAGCGGACTGTAGCCGAGCTGGTCGAAGTAGAACAGCACGAGTGTTCGCGTCGCCCCGTCAACGAGCGTGTCGGTCCAGTACGCCTCTGTCACGAGCGCGTAGTTGCGCAGGTCGCCGCGTCGCTGTGGTGCGGTCTCTCCCACGGCGCTGCTCGCGTCGCTAGTCATCTCCAGTCTTCCGGTGGAACGTGCTCCCATGCCTTGATGGGGTGTTCGCATGGCCTGGAGAGTTGGTGCTTGTCTCGTCGCTTACGTGAGTGTTCGCGACTATACGTGCAAGCTCGACAAACCGGTTTGCGTAACCCCACTCGTTGTCGTACCAAGCGAGGATCTTCACCTGCGTCTCGTTCGTCACCATTGTCGAGGGAGCGTCGACGATTGACGAGCGCGGATCGTCCTTGAAGTCGACCGACACGAGCGGGCGGCGCTCATAGCCGAGGATGCCCGCCAGCGGTCCTGCGGCCGCCGTCTCCAATAGACCGTTGACCTCATGGATCGTTGTGGGGCGGGCCACCTCGAACACGCAATCGGTCAGCGACGCGCCCAGCACTGGCACGCGTACCGCGAGGCCGTTCAACTTGCCCTCCAGATCAGGGAAGATCAGCCCTATCGCGGTAGCCGAGCCTGTCGTCGTCGGGATCAGCGAAACGTTTGCGGCGCGCGCCCTGCGCAGGTCTTTGTGCGGCGTGTCGACGACTGTTTGCGTGTTGGTCATGTCGTGCAGGGTCGTAATCTGCCCGTGGCGGATACCGATTCCCTCGTGGATGACTCTCACTACAGGTGCAAGGCAGTTGGTGGTGCATGAGGCCGCCGTGAGCACATGGTGGCGCTGCGGGTCATAAAGGTGGTCGTTGACGCCGACCACCACGTTCAACGCCTCCCCCTTTACGGGCGCCGCGACGATCACCTTGCGCACCCCCTGGCGAAAGTAGGCGTCGAGGGCGTCTGGGGTGCGAAACTTGCCGGAGCACTCCAGCACGATCTCGACCCCAAGCTCACCCCACGGCACGTCCCCGGGCTCGGCGGCACTGCTATAGCCAAGCTCCGTCCCATTGACCCTGAGAACGTCACCGTCGCCGTGCACGTCCTCAGACCAGCGACCGTGGATTGAGTCGAACGTCAACAGGTGAGCAGCCGTGCTGGCGTCGCCAGCCAGCTCGTTGACATGGGTGAACAGGAACTCTGGCCAGTCCCATGCGGCACGCAACGCCAGCCTGCCAATACGACCGAAGCCATTGATGCCAATGCGCGTGCCCGTGTCTGTGGTCGGGCTCACAAAGCCACCGGGCTCTGTGGGGGACGCCTTGCCGGTGGTCATGACTCAGATCGTATTACATCGACAGACGTGAGTGTTATTGATATAAGTAGATCGATGACCGTCGATTTGGAGCTTGTCCCCAAGCAGAAGCGAGCCAATGGTGCTCCCTGTTGTGAGCCAGTCGTCTACCCCGACGTGCATCGCGAGGCAGCGCTGCGCATGGCCGAGGTCGCCAAGGCCCTCGGCGACCCGATCCGCTTGCAGCTCGTGGACGTGCTGCGCAAGCACGCCGGGAAGGTCTGCGTCTGCGAGCTCGTGCCGCTGTTCGACATATCTCAGTCCACGCTCTCCCACCATCTCGGCAAGCTGCGCGGCGCCGGGATCGTGGACTCCGAGCGCAAGGGCCTATGGGCCTACTACTACGTGATCCCCGACGCCCTGGAGGAGCTATCCGCATGGCTGAGCTGACCACCACCGCTGACACGACCGCGAACTCCTGTTGCGCGCCCGAGGCGCAAGCGACGTGCTGTCAGTCGAGTGCCAAGGCCGAGTGCTGCGACGGATGAGATGCTTGCCCTCGCCCGCGAGAACGCACAGAAGGCCGGTGTCGAGAATGTTGAGTTCCACAAGGGCTACATCGAGGAGATTCCGCTCCCCGACGCGAGTGTTGACCTGGTTATCTCGAACTGCGTAATTAACCTCTCAGGAGACAAGCCCAAGGTGTTGCGCGAGGTCGCGCGGGTCCTGCGGCCAGGCTCGCTCGTGTAGCTATGGGTTCTGCCCGGATTGTCCGGGGCCGGCGGAGAGTTGGGGATCGTCGGGAGCGAGTGCGAGGCCCGACTTTACGAGATCTTTGACGTCCGCGCTGACAAGCGTCCAAGCATGCTTGCGGGCCGCGGCGACATAGGCGGCGTCGTACGCGGTCAGCTTATTGTCTTCCCCGAGCTTGATCGCTCGCTCCGCTAGTGCTGCGTCAACTCGCACTACGCGCCCGTCGCTGCGCTTGAGGATCGCGCGGCAGATCCGTGCGGCGAGATCGCCCCGCCCCTTGACGACACCAACCACGTTGGCAACCTCGTAAATGGTTAGGTCGAGTGCACCGAGCGGATGGGCAGGCGTGAGAGCGAGAGCGCGCGCTGCCGAGTGAAAGTCGTCGTCCTCGTCAATCGCGGCGATCCATACGCTCGCGTCGAGTAGCAGCACTAGCGCGAGCGTCGGTCCTGGCGGATCAGCTTGGTCGCATCGCCTCCGAGCCTCACGGGCAGGCCAAGCAGCGCCTCGATCTCGGCCTGCTCTTGGGCGGCCTCGGCGGCCAGCTCTCGTTCGGCGATCTCCCGCAAGAACCCGCTCCGCGTCGAATGTCGTGCTCGCGCGTGAGTGTCGATCTGCTCCAGTAGGCCATCGGGAAATGACACCATCACCTTTGCCACGGCTCTAGTATAGCCAGTATGGCTTTGGTAAGAACATGAGCGGCGCGGAGCTCGGGCTAGCGGTCTCCGTCTTCCTTGCCTGTACGGTCGAGGCGGTCGAGGCGCTGACGATCGTGCTCGCGATGGGAACGACGCGCAACTGGTCCTCGGCGTTGGGTGGCGTCGGCGCGGCAACGCTGGCGCTGGCCGTGATCGTGGCGGCCCTTGGGCCAGCGCTCACCACGCTGCCGATTGGAGTCTTGAGGGTGGTCGTGGGTGGTCTGCTGTTGATCTTCGGTCTGCAGTGGCTGCGCAAGGCGATCCTGCGCTCGGCGGGTCTGAAGGCTAAGCACGACGAGCTTGAGATATTCCGTGAGGAGGCAGAAGCGGCTCGCGCGCTAGGAGGCAAGGCGGCCGGCTTCGACGGCTACGCCTTCACGATCTCCTTCAAGGGGGTGCTTTTGGAGGGCTTGGAGGTCGTGTTTATCGTGTTGACGTTCGGCGCCAATCAGAAACAAGTCCCACTCGCGGCCGCGGCAGCGGCCGTCGCTGTGCTGGTGGTGATCGCGGCGGGTGTGGCGGCGCGTGTGCCGTTGGCCAGAGTTCCCGAGAACACGATGAAGTTCGCGGTCGGTGTGATGCTCAGCTCCTTTGGCATGTTCTGGGGCGCCGAGGGCGCGGGGGCGAGTTGGCCCGGCGGCGATGGGGCGCTGCTTGTGCTGATCCCCGCCGTCCTATTCGCGGCAAATGCGATCGTGTGGACGTTGCGCAATACGGTGCCGGTGGCGGCTGTGGAGCGGTCGGTGTCATCTGCGGCAGTCGAGCAGCCGGTGTCCGCAAGGCCTGCGAGCTGAGAATGGCGAGGGTATGAGCCGCGTACGGGCATTCTGCTTGGGCGTATGGGACTTCGTCGTGGGCGATGACTGGCGCACGGCATTGGGTGTCGTGCTCGCGCTGGGGCTCACCGCGCTAGTGGCGGAAACCTCGGTCTCGGCGTGGTGGATCATGCCGTTGGCAGTACTCGTGTTGTTGGCGCTCTCGATAAGGCGCGTGGCGAAGGGCGCTACGCGCAGCGACTGAGCTTCAGGACATCGCCGCGGAGGCCAGCTGCTCGTAGGTGACCGCTTCGCGCGAGCAGGCCGAGCGCTTCAGCACCCACTCCAGCGCAAGCATGTGGTTGGGGTGCTCCAGGTCCGAGGGATGCAGATCCAGGCGCAGGGTCGTCCCCGATATGAGCGCGCCGGCGCGCAGCAGGGCAGGGGAGAGGGCTCGGCGCAGTCGCCCGGTGCTCGACAGCGAGATCGGCGGTCCGAGCCGGGCGCGCTCGGCACCGGGAGGGGCGCCCGCGCCGTCGGGATGGGCCAGCGTCGATACCGTCCTGCCAGAGTGGGCGCGGTGGGAGCCCGCACTCGCCGGATGGGCGCGGTGCAAGCCCAATAGCGCCGCCCACCAGTGAAAGCGCTCGCCGAGCGTGCGCTTGAGCGCAGGCGTATAGGCGTAGCCTGGCGCAACAAAGCCGCGCGGCTCGACCCCGGCTAGCTTCATCAAGCGCCAGCCGGCCTCGACGGCGCGTCGCGTCTCGTTCGGGTCGAGGCCGAGGAACTCGCTTTCGTGGTCACCGTTGAGCGTGCGCAACGATCGGTAAGGGCCGTTCCCGCGTGCCCCCGAGCGCAGGTGCTGGAAGCCGTGCTGGGCGATCGCGTCGCCGCCGCGCTCGCGCTCGATCAGCCAGCTGACCATCTCCGGCGAGCGCTCCGCCAGCGGGTGCAAATCGCGCGCGGGAATCACAAGCAGCGTGACGTGATCGACGCCGTGGTCGTCCAGCCAGTCGCGGATCAGCGCACAGCGCTCGAAGGTCGCCGGCTCGATGTCGTGCAGGGCCACGGCGATCGTGCGGCGCGGCGCGCTCATGGCAGAGCCTTTGGATATCGGGTGAGGCTGGTGCTCATGCGGTCAGGGGATGTCTGGTAAGGGGGGTGTTTATGTGACAAGTGGTTTCGGGTATGGGGGGTGTTTATGCGACAAGTGGTTTCGGGTAAAGGGGGTGCTTACGCGACAAGGCGATCGACCTCCTGGCTGTGCTGTGCCTCGCCGGCGTCGCTCCCGAGCGCGCGCCTGTAGCCGTCTGCCAGGCGCTCCAGGGCGCGCTCCCAGGTGCGCTCGCGCACGGCGGCGAGGGCCGCGCCGGCAAGGCGCTCGCGCAGCGGCGGCGAGCCCGCCAACTCCACCAGCGCACTCGCCAGCTGCTCGCTGTCGGCTTCGCGCAGCAGGCCAGTGACGCGGTCCTCGATCAGCTCCAAGGGGCCGCCGGCGGCGACTGCGAGCACCGGCAACCCGGACGCCTGCGCCTCCAGGATCACCTGCCCGAAGGTGTCGGTGGCGGAAGGGAAGAAGAAGATGTCGGCGGAGGCGTACGCATGCGCGAGCTGATCTCCGCGCAGCCAGCCGAGGAAGGTCGCATGCGCGCCAACGCGCTCGCGCAGACGCTCCTGCTCTGGGCCGCCGCCCGCGAGCACCAGGTGTAGGCGCGGGTCCTGCGCGCGAGCGGCCAGGAACGCCTCGGTAAGCAGCTCCGCGCCCTTCTCACGGGTGATTCTGCCCGCATAGAGCACGTTCACCTGCTGGCATTCGCCTCGGGACAGTAGCTGGTCCGTTACTCGTGGCTGTGCCGTCGAATGCTCCGGGCACGCCATCCCCTCCATCCAAATCTTGCGTAGCTCATCGCTGCGCAATGAGGGATCGAAGCGCGAGGTATCGACGCCACGATCCCAGCGCAAGACCTTCTCCGCGCCCATGCCGATCGAGGCGAGCGCAACGTCTGAGGCGGGACTGGGGGAGAGCACGAGATCGCACGCGTTGTAGAAGGCGCCGACGGCCATCTCCATCGCATCGGCAAGGTGCTGTTGTCCGGAGCGCAGCTGCGCGTAGGCGGTCAGCTCGGTGTGGTAGCTGCCGATCAGTGGCAGGCCGAGCGCGCGCCCGAGCAGCGCCCCGGCGACGCCGGTCGGGCCGGGCGAGCAGACGTGAATCGCGTCGAAGGCCCCGTCGGCCAGGGTCTGCACGGCCGCCGAGAGGCTCGGCACGCCGATGCGCAGGCCCGGGTAGAAGGGAACGTCGAACTCCGCGACGGCTGAGAGGCGCCGATCGACTTCTGGGTCGGTCGCGACAACCTCGATCTCAAAGCCGGGCACGCCGCGCTGGCGAATCTCATCAATCGTGCGGCTGACCCCATGGGTCGAGCCGATCCCGTCAGCGAGGATCGCGATGCGCGGCGGCTCGCCGTCGGCGCTCACGCCAGTGCGCGCGAGCTTGGCTTGCTCGTTTGCCAGGAAAGCGGTGGCGGGCGCATAGGGAATCGCGGCAATGCAACTCTCAAACAGCCCGCCTGCGACGGCGGCTGACGTGTTGGGATGGTTCGTGCCCTGTACTGGCATCTCGCCGCTACCACGCCCGGTTGCCGTCTCGCCCACAATCGCCTCTATGGCGCGCCCAACCGCATCCGCCAGCTTGCGCTCGTGCATCCGACAGGCGCGGCGGTATAGGTCTGAGTGGCTGAAACTCTCCTCCTGCATGTAGGAGATCAGCCCATGCTCGTCGAGGTGGTCGAGGCCCACGGCAGCGAGCCAGGCGCGCAACAGGCAGCGTGCGTCTGCGGGCGCCAGGTCTGCGCTGGTGGCACCTTCGCGTGTATCGCTCTCGCTCAGCAGCCGCTGCACCATCGTCATGACTCGTTGTGGGTCCGGGGTGGCGGGTAGGCCATCGCTCGTGTCGTGCCCGAGCGAGCGTGCTGCCAAAGCAATCGCTGCATGGGCCCACTTGGCAGCACTGCCCTGTTTGCCGTGCGCTGCGACGCGTCCAGCGCGCATGTGTGCGAGAAACTCAGTCGGCGAGGCAGCGTCGGGTGCCTCGGTCCAGGTACGCCCGATGTCAACCCCTGCGTGATCGTCGCTGCCGCCGATGCCGGTGCCGTCGAGCGTGGCCACGTACATAGCTGCCGGGCGGTTGAGCTCGCGCGCCCGAGCGCCGTTGCGTGTCTCCCAGATGTCGAACAGCTCGGCCAGTCGGCGCCGGTGTCGCGCTGTCAGCGGGGCTCCAACTGCGTAGTAGGGATGGGCAAGCGCACACGCGATCTCCCGGTCGTAGAGGTACATAGCGCAAAGCTCGACGTCGCCGCTGTTGGCCTGAAGCCACTCGTGGTCCTCGGCAGTAATTCCGTAACAGAGGACATGCACGGCCTGCGGCTCGCCACGGAACCAGGCGGTTAGCTCCTCGGAGACGAACACGTCGGGACAATCGGCGATCTCAAGCACGCCGTCAATCGTGTCGTGATCGGTGATCGTCACGAAGTCCATCCCGCGACGCTTAGCCAGCTCATAGACCTCCTCAGGAGGCGTGGCACACTCCGGCAGTCCAAGCGCGCGCTGCACGCCGAGCTTTGACACCTGTGAGGCGGTGGAGTGACAGTGCATATCTACCCGCGTGCTCATACCAACAGGTTCTCCCTGCAAATGTCCAGCTTTGTGACCAGTCGGGGACTATTGTGTGAAGGTGGTGTGAAGAGGTAAAAAGGCTTGCGATGCGTTTGGGAGGTATTCACACACTCGCAATGCCGCCGTCGGCGCAAGTCGGACTGCTCGCACGGCCGGGTAAAGACCGGCCAGCGCGCCGAACAGCAGCGCAAGTCCCGATGCCGGCCACCGAAAGTACGGGCATAATCAGGATCCAACCTTGGGCGGATGCTCCTCGGCGAGGCTCAGAACTTGGCCAACTTGACCAAGTTTGTTTATCCTGTGCGTATGTCGACGACCTATGGCATCGGCGAAGCAAAGACCCAACTTTCAAAGCTCGTACACATGGCCGAGGAGGGTGAGGAGATCGTGCTGCGTCGCGGACGCAAGCCAGTCGTCCGCCTCGTCCCCATCACTGTCGAGCAAGCCGGTCCGAGGCGCAAGCCAGGGCGGATGCGCGGGCGGGTGCGTGTCTCCGACGATTTCGACGAATGGCCCGAGGACGTCGCACAGGCGCTTGGCATCACAGACTGATGCGGCTGCTTGCGGACGCGCACGCCCTGCTCTGGTGGCTTGGTGGAGATCGTCGCCTATCGCCTGCTGCCCGCGATGCGATCGAGACGGCGCGGGAACCTCTACTCGGTGCAGGCACACTTGTTGAGATCGCGGTCAAGCATTCCCTGGGCAAGTTGGAGATCGACGAGGATTGGCCCGAGCAGGCAAGCGCCGATGGTTTTGACCTGCTTCCGATCAACTGGCTACATGCAACGCGCCTACAGAGCCTGCCGCTTCCACGGTTGGCGGGGAAACCTCATCGCGACCCGTTCGATCGACTACTCGCCGCACAGGCGCTCTGCGAGCAGATTCCTATCGTCACCCGCGATCCGGCGCTCGGCGCCTACGGGGTAGCGACGATCTGGTAACGGTATTGCCGGCTACTCCCATATGCTCTGCGCCGCGATGTCGCTCCTACTTATCAGCGTCCCCATAGCCTCGGCGATCAGCTACTTCCAGGCAATCGTGCTGGGCGTGCTGCAGGGCGTAACAGAGCTGTTCCCGATCTCGAGCCTCGGCCACACCGTACTTTTCCCGACCTTGTTCGGCTGGAACGACCTGGTCAAAGCGCAGTCTGAATCGGAGTCGTTCTGGCTTGCGTTTGTCGTGATGCTGCACGTCGGCAGCGCGATCGGGCTGCTGATCTATTACTGGAGCGACTGGGTGCAGATCGTCAAGGCCTTCTTTCGGACGCTCGGCAAGCGTCGCGCCGAGACGAGCACGGAGCGGCTGGCGTGGCTGATTATCATCGCGAGCATCCCCGCCGGCGCCTTCGGCCTGGTCTTTGAGCACCAACTGCGCACGCTCACCGCCAAGCCCGAAATCGCGGCGATTCTGTTGATGGTCAACGGCCTGATCCTGTTCGCCGCCGAGCGCTTCCGGCGTCGCACCGCGGTGCGAGAACTGGCGGCTCGCGAAGGGTTAAACCCCGAGGGCGGGCGCGAGCTCGACACGCTCGAGTATCGCGAGGCGCTCGTCGTCGGCGTGGCGCAGTCGACTGCGCTGTTCGCCGGTATCAGCCGCGACGGCGTCACTATGGGGGCAGGCCTCGCGCGCGGCCTGGACCACAGCGACTCGGCCCGCTTCGCATTCCTACTTGCCACGCCGATCATCCTTGCTGCCGGTCTCATCAAGCTGCCCGACCTGCTCGGCCACCTCGGCAACGGCATCCGCGGGCAGGCGTTGGTTGCGTGTATCTCGGCGGCCATCACGGCAGTCTTCACGGTGGCCTTCCTCGTTCGCTGGTTCAAGACCAGGACGCTGATCCCGTTCGCGATCTACTGCTTGGTGTTCGGCGGAGCGATGGTTATCTACACGCTGGCCTGAGTGTCCGCCTGGCCCGCCCGTGATGGGTCGGGTTTCAACGACGTCGCGCGACAGCTGCCCAGGATGTCGACGGATTAGCTCGGCTCCGGATGGGAATTGACTGCTACCGGGGGGAGTCTCCGCCGCGTGCACCATCATTGACATTTATGCCCACTCCGCGAACCCCAGCAAAGATGTTCGAGACGCGCAGCCAGGCTTGGGATGAAGCCGGGCTGCTGCCGCAGGTGAGCCCTGGCGCGGTCAGGCGGGCGCGCTGGGAGGTCTTGCTCCTCGTGCCGCTGTTCGTGGGTGTGGTGGTGCTCTATGAAAACCGCCGCTCCCTGCTGGATTTGAACGCACACGGCAAGGGACAACTCGCCTGGCTGGAAACACCGGTGGATTTCGTCACGGTGATCGTCCTTGTGATGCTGGGTTGGGCGATCGCGCGCGACGTCGGACGAGCGTTCGGGCCGGCGCTGTTCCGCCGCATGGACCCGGCCTCGGCCGGCACTGTCGGCTTCGTGATCCGTCTCGTGACGGTTGCGCTAGCGGTGATAGTGGCGCTGGGAATCATCGGCATCGAACCGCGTACGCTCGCGCTCGGCGGAGCCTTCACGGCCGTGATCCTCGGCCTGGCTGCCCAGCAGACGCTTGGCAACATGTTCGCCGGCACGGTGCTATTGAGCGCAAGGCCGTTTCGCGTTGGCGACAGCGTGCGCTTGCAGGGAGGCCCGTTGGCGGGTCAGATCGATGGCACGGTCAGCACGCTCGGTTTGCTCTACACGACCTTTGCGACAGGCGAGGGTCCGATCATGGTTCCCAACAGCGTGGTGCTGAGCGTGGCGGTGCTCGCAAGGGGCCGTCGTCACACCGATGGCGAGGACTGAGCGTAGGGAATCTTCTGTAGTTGACAGCGGCACATGTGCCGCTGTCCGGGCCGCACATGTGCGGCCCGTGACCGGGGCGCATGCGCCCCGGTCCGAGCCGGCGCATGCGCCGGCTCGCTCAAGATGATTGTTCGTTTATTACCCGGTAGCGCAGGAACAGGTAGGAATCGTGCTCCAGCGCGCCCGCCAGCTCCAGTGTGAATGGCGGGTCGAACTCTGGCCCGCTCACGATCCGCAGCGTCTCGCTTACCGCGTCTCCGCCCGCCAGCTTGGGGGAGAGGGTCAGAAACAGCTCGTCGACAAGCCCATGAGCCAGCAATTGGGCGTTCAGGTGGGGTCCGCCCTCGCACAACAGCGTGCGCACGCCGAGGCGTTCGTACAGCTCAGCCATCGCCCCCGGCAGATCGAGTTGACCGTCGCGCGCGCTGCGTACATAGGAGATCTCGGCAAGGCAGTCCTGTGGCAAGCTGGCCTTGGAGGAGGTCAGGATCGCCACGCGCGCGCCCGCTTCTGAGAGCAGGGGAATCTCGCTGTCAAGGGCTAGGCGCCCGGAGACAATGCACGCCAGCGGCTCCTCGGCAAGACCGCGCTCGCGCCGTATCCGTCGTCCGCGATCGTCGCGGATCAGCTGCCCGTAGCGCTCGGCCCGCACTGTGCCAGCGCCTGCCATAACTGCGTCCACAGCGGTGCGCAGCCCGTACAGCAGCTCTTTGTCGGCGCGTCCACCCAGCGGCCCAGAGCGTCCACCGAGGGTCGCACGGCCGTCGGTGGTGGCGATCATGTTGAGGAGCAGGTAGGGGCGCCGGCGCGTCGCATCCTTAGCCGCAGCTGTCAGCTGGAGTTCGTCTACGAACTGCTCAACCGTGGTCTGGCTACCTGTCGGGAGCAAGCGTTTGAGTGTCAACGCGGGCTCGTCGGGTCGCGGCTCCGGATTGCTAGGCATATACCACTTGCTAACACATCCGCGGACCTACGTGCTACCGTCGTGCGGTCTGGCCGGCCAGAAAGACCGGCGAAAGCAGTGCAAGCGCTCGCAGGTCGAAGCTCTAGCAGCATCCTCCGCGTAGCAGCACGCACATATCGTGGAGGAAGTCACATGCCTACCGGCACAGTGAAGTGGTTCAGCGACGACAAGGGATTCGGCTTCATCACACCCGATGATGGCGACAAGGACTTGTTTGTCCACCACACCGGGATCAACGGCGAAGGCTATCGCTCGCTTCAGGAGGGCACGAAGGTGTCCTACGACGCGGAGCAGGGCGACAAGGGCCCCAAGGCCGTCAACGTCACGACCATCTAGGCTGCTGACAGATTTGAGGGTTGACCCCGCCAGGGACACGCGTCCATGACGGGATACGCCCAGAGCAGTAGCGAGCATGTCTTCGGGGCCCTGCGGGGCCCCGCCGACGTTGTGGACCGCGAGGCGCGACGCCGACGCGTGGAGACGGCAGTCGGGGCGGGCGTCCTGATCGCGATCCTGGCGGGCTGCCTGCTGGTAGTGGTGGCGGCCGCCGACCGCCCCAGCTTTCTGGCGGCCACGACCACGGGGCATTACTTCCCGCACTGGATGGCGGGCCCGCTCGGTGGCCTGTGGCCGTCGCTGACACGCAGCACCACGGGCTTGAGGTGGCTGTTTACAGCCCCGATCGTGTTCATGTTCGCGAGCTACCTCGTCGGCCTGCGCTACGTGCCGCTGCTGCGCGCGCGCTGGGTGATCGCGGCGATCGTGGGGGCGCACGCGATCATGTTCCTCTCGCCGCCGCTAGCGCTCACCGACATCTTCAACTACATCAACTACGGGCGCATGGAGGTTGTCCACAACCTCAACCCGTACACGACGATTCCGGTGCTCGAGCCGCACAACGACCCGAGCTACGCCCCGAGCAACTGGCATCAGCTGCTGAGCCCGTATGGACCGTTGTTCACGCTGATCACGTTCGTAGTCGTCCCGCTGGGCGTGGCGGCGTCGTTCTGGCTTCTGAAGGGCCTGCTGATGCTCACAAGCTTGGGCATAGTGTTTCTGGTGTGGCGCTCCGCGCGCCTGGTCGGTCGCGATCCGGTGGCGGCGATCGTGTTCGTCGGCCTGAACCCGGTCGTGCTCATCTGGGGCCTCGGCGGCGACCACAACGACTTCCTGATGATGTTCTGTGTCGTGCTCGGCTTCTATCTGCTGCTGCGTGCGGGCTGTATGCCGGGAGCAGTCGGGCGCCGCAGTGCAGTGCTTGAAGCGGGCGGCTCGAACGTTATCGAGACCGATGGCGCAGAAGCAGGGGGCGCGCTCGACGACATCGGGACAGGCCCCGCCCGTGCACGATGGCTCAAGTGTCAAAGCCGCTGAAGCACCGCTGTGGTCCCCGGCATTGCTGGGCGCCGGGGCGGCATTCGTCGCGGCAGTGGCGATCAAGGCGTCGGCCGGCATCCTGCTGCCGGTCGTGCTTGCCGCGCTGCTGCATCGCCGTCGCGATCTGCTGCAGGTCGTCGTGGGGATGGCGTTGGGCGCCGTCGTCTTCGGCCTGGCCAGCGTGATCGCATTCGGACCCCATTTCCCCGATCTCGCCACACAGGGACGCCTGGTGACGATGACGAGCATTCCCAACCTGTTTGGGCTGGCGCTCGGCGCCGGGGGAGAGACCACCACCATGCGGGTGCTGCTGAGCGGCGTTCTCATCGTGGCTGTGGCCGCCTGTTCGCTGCTTGCCTATCGCCGGCGCGAGTCGCTCACAGCCGCCGGCTGGGCGTCGATCGCGCTGCTCGTCACGCTCAGCTGGGTACTGCCTTGGTACGTGCTGTGGATATTGCCGCTTGCCGCTCTGTCGAGCTCGCGGCGCTTGCGCGTCGCCGCCGTGCTGATGGGCGTCTACATGATCTTGGCGTGGGCTCCGCTCAACGCAAACGTATTCAACGCGATCGATTTCCACCCGGAAAAGACGGCGCTTGGGCGCTTGCACCAGCGCTACGTCAAGGAACTTCTCTACTGAGGCCGGCCATGGACGACGGACGAGCAAGCCATTCGAGCCAGAGCGCGTCGGGCAGCGGCGACGGCACAGCTGCGCACGCCGCGCACCTCCGACGAGGAGTTGCTGTGCGCCGAGCACGCGATCACGCAGAACAACTTCAGCGACGAGCAGCGCCTCGATCGTATGCGGGCGGAGATGGCCGAGGGCTTCGCCGCGCTTGCCGGCGTGAGTCGCGGAGCCTCCTTGTTCGGCTCGGCTCGCACCCCCGCCGGCCATCCCGACTACGAGCTGGCTCGCGAGACCGCCTTGGCGCTTGGCTCAGCGGGCTTCGCGATCATCACCGGCGGTGGACCCGGGATCATGCAGGCCGCCAATCAGGGTGCTCGCGAGGCGGGAGCCCAGTCGATCGGGTTGAACATCCAGCTGCCCTTCGAGCAGCGGTTCAACCCGTACGTCGATATCGCCCTGCGCTTCCATTATTTCTTCACGCGCAAGGTCATGTTCGTGCGGTATTCGAGCGCCTTCGTCGTCTCGCCGGGCGGCTACGGCACGATGGACGAGCTGTTCGAGGCGCTGACGCTGATCCAGACCGGCAAGATCCTGCACTTCCCGGTCGTCCTGCTCGGCAGGCATTACTGGAGCGGCCTGTTCGACTGGCTGCGCGAGACGATGCTCCTGGAGGGCAAGATCTCGAGCGCCGACGTCGACCTGCTGCAGATCGCCGACGGCCCGGCAGCACGCCGTGGCGATCGTCGAGCGGGCCGCGGCGCGCCAGGGCCGCGGCTGAGTTCCGCAGAAAAGCGGGGCTGGGGCAGCCATTGCTACGAGGAGGCTTGCGGGTGTTTGCCAAAAGGCCGATGCCCCCTGCGCGCGCGGGGCCATGCCACTTTTCCAGTTCAGCTCAGGCCGCGCCGGGAGGGCCGCTGACGCGCTGCTCGCCGTCGGGCAGGCGCCCGTCGCGCCCGACGTAGCCGTCCTTGCCGCCGGCGCACAGGTAGGTGGCGTCGCCCTCGCCGACGTTACGGACCTTGCGCAGCGTCGCGGCGTCCACGCGCGCCGAGCCACCCTCTCCGAGTCGATGTGTGCTGCCGTCGCCGAACTCCATCTCGATCGTGCCGCGGTGCACGAAGTAGAGCTCCTCCTGGACATCGTGGTAATGGCTCCCGGTCGCATAGCCCGCCGGCATCGTGATCACATTGACGCCGAACGCGGTTACGCCCAGCCCCTTGCGCATCTTGCGAAAGCCGTAGCCCTCGCCGAGCGCGTCGAGGTCCTCGGCCACGGCGTAGCCCTCGCCCATGGTCACCTTGGGGTACTCGGATGCCTCCATCTGGATCTCCTTTAGCTGGTCGTCAGTGGTCTGCCACGACGCCGCCCTCAGGAGAGAGCGGCCTGTCCTCACTTGCCCAACGCACGAGCCCGCCGCGCATTGACAGCGCCTGTGTGCCGCTTGCTCGAAACGCCTGGGCGGCCATGTCAGAGCGCGCGCCGACTCGGCAGTAGAACACGACGGGTCGCTCGCGCTCGATCTCCGCTGCCCTGGAGCTGAGCTCCGACAAGCGGTATGTGCAGCGATCCGGCGATGAAGCCCGCCTCGCGCTCGTACGGCTCGCGCACGTCAACCACCTGTAGCTCGCTGTCCGCTGCCATCCATTCGGCCAGTTGCTCGGGGTCGATGTCCGTTTGCGTGGAGTCGACCGGGGTGCCCATCTGGGGGAGGGTCGCGGCCTCGCGCCCACGCGGCGAGGTGGGCGCGCCGCCCGCCCGAGGCCATTAGGATCAATAGACAATGCATGTGACCCTCGACGACACTTACACCATCCCGCAGGAGCATCTCGACTTCTGCGCCACGATCAAACAGATCGCCCAGGAGAAGATCGCGCCGCGCTCGGCGGAGATCGACGAGCAGGCCGAGTATCCATGGGACATCCGCAAGGTGCTGGCCGAGCAGGACATCCTCGGTCTGCCGTTTCCCACCGAGTACGGCGGCACGGGCACCGGCACGCTGATGCTCAACATGGGCGTCGAGGAGATCGCCAAGGTGGATGCTGCATGTGCGCTGATCCTGATGGTGCAGGAGCTCGGCACGCTCCCGATCCAGCTGTTTGGCTCGGATGAGCTGAAGGCGCGCTTCCTACCCAAGTGCGCCAGTGGCGAGTGGTCGCCGGCGTTCGCGCTATCCGAGCCAGAAGCAGGGTCCGATCCGGCGGGAATGCAGACGACCGCGGTGCAGGACGACGATGAATGGGTCATCAACGGCACCAAGAACTGGATCTCGAACCTGGGCGTGGCAGATTTCTACATCGCCTTCGCGGTGACCGACCGCGAGAGCAAACGAATCACGGCGTTCGTCGTCGAGGCCGACCGCCCTGGCTTCAGCGTTGGCAAGCTTGAGCACAAGCTCGGTATCCGCGCCTCGCCGACCGGTCAGCCGATCTTCGAGGACGTACGCGTGCCCCAAGAGAACGTGATCGGCGAGGTGGGCCGAGGGTTGCGTGTCGCGCTCGGCACCCTGGAGCGTACGCGCCTCGGTGCAGCCGCCCAGGCGGTCGGGATCGCGCAGGGCGCCACTGACTACGCCGTCGCCTACGCGCGCGAGCGCAAGCAGTTCGGCCAGGCGATCAACGAGTTCCAGGGGATCCAGTTCAAGCTGGCCGACATGGAAACTCAGCACCGCGGCTGCGCGCGAGCTGCTCTACAAGGCATGTGCGATGGCCGACCAGGGCCATCCGCTGCGTGCCAAGTACTCCTCGATGGCCAAGGTCTTCTGCTCGGACACGGCGATGGCGGTCACCGTCGAGGCGGTTCAGGTCCTGGGCGGCTACGGTTATGTGAAGGAGTATCCAGTCGAGCGCATGATGCGAGACGCCAAGATCACCCAGATCTACGAGGGCACCAACGAGATTCAGAGGCTCGTTATCGCCCGTACGTTGAAGTAGGCGTGGGATGCGTGTGTCGAGGTTGCCAAGCGCCTCCGGCCACGCTCGACGCGTCGCGGTGGCCGCGCTCGTCGCATTTTCGATCGGCCTGGTCGTGCTCGTCCTCGACCAGGGCCTCAGCTCGATCAGCTTCGTACGAGCGGTCGAGGAGGTCGCGATCGTGGCGCTTGTCGTTGCAGTGCTGTCGGGTGCCGTCGCGTTCGTGGCTGTGCGGCTCGCCAACTGGCATGACCCAGAGTCAGAGGTTGAGTTCGACGAGCTGATACGCCACTCCGAGGAGTTGGCACGCGAAGGGCTCGTGGTCGATCCCGATGAAGCAGAGTTCATGGAGCTCGACCCGCTCAATGACGACGACTTCGAGGAGCTCGTGCGTGACGCGCTCGACGACCTGCCTGATCTCTTGCGCAATGCGCTTGCCCACGTCGCGGTCGTGATCTCCGACGGCGGTCGTGCGCGCGGCGCCTATGGGCTCTATCAGGGCGCCACCGTGGCACGAGACACGGCCCATGACCGCATCGTGATCTTTCGCGACACCATTCGTCGCGACTTCGGCCACGATCCCGACCTGCTGCGCGAACAGGTCACAAAGACAGTGCGCCACGAGCTGGCTCATCACGTTGGTTTCGACGAGTTGGGCGTGAGTCGCTTGGACCTCTAGGCCCGTATGCTGGGCTGCTTCGCCAGGTTGGTCCCGTAGACCTGTTTCGAACTCGCATAAGATGCGCGCTGCTCCCGCGCCGCGCGGGGCGGGGCGGGTGGAGGGTCCGTCCCCGCCAATGACCAATCAAGGAGAAGCACACATGCCTGAAGCCGTGATCGTCGACGCCGTACGCACGCCCATCGGGCGCGCCGTGAAGGGGTCGCTCAAGTCCGTCCGCGCCGATGACCTCGCCTCGATCCCGCTGAAGGCGATCGTGGAGCGCAATCCCCAGGTTGAGCAGAGCTCGATTGTCGATGTGATGATGGGCTGTGGCTACGGGGAGGGGGAGCAGGGCTACAACATCGCGCGCATCGCCACCCTGATCGCCGGCATCGACTACCACGTGCCGGGCACCACGGTCAATCGCTTCTGTGCATCTTCGCTACAGACGATTCGCATGGCCTTCCACGCAATCAAGACAGGCGAGGGCGACACCTACCTCTCAGCTGGTGTCGAGGCTGTCTCGAGGGCCGGCCGCGGAAGCGCCTCGTTCGAGTTCCACCCGCTCGTGGATGGCTCCGAGGGCTCCTATTACAACGTCTACATCCCCATGGGCATGACCGCCGAGAACGTCGCCGAGGAACGCAAAGTCAGTCGCGAGGCTCAAGACGAGTGGGCGCTGATCTCCCAGACTCGTGCCGTGGCCGCCCAGGAGTCCGGCCATTTCGACAAGGAAATCATCCCGGTTACGGTGCCCGCCCACAAAGACGTGGACAAGGAAGGCAAAGAGATCGACGTGCCGGAGACAGTCGTCACAAAGGACGACGGCCCGCGCCCGGGCACGACGCTCGAGAAGCTGGCGTCGCTGAAGCCTGTGTTCAAGGAGGGCGGCACGGTCACGGCCGGCAACGCCTGTCCGCTCAACGATGGCGCCGCCGCGGTGCTTGTTATGTCCGATGAGAAGGCAGCTGCGCTGGGCCTCAAACCGAAGGCGCGCATCATCGCCTCGACCGTCGCCGGGATCCGCCCCGAGGTCATGGGACTAGGTCCGATCCCCGCGATCAAAGAGCTCCTGAAGAACACAGGCATGAAGATCGAGGACATCGACGTGGTCGAGATCAACGAGGCGTTCGCGGCTCAGATCGTGCCGTGCATGCAGGAGCTCGGCATCACCGAGGAGCAGCTGAACCCGTTCGGCGGCGCGATCGCCCTCGGCCATCCGTTCGGAATGACCGGCGCACGCATCATGACGACGCTGCTCAACGACCTCGACACGCTCGACGGCACATACGGCATCGAGTCGATGTGTGCCGCAGGCGGCATGGGCATGGCGATGCTGGTGGAACGACTGTCGTAAGCAGAAGGAGTGTCAGACCGCCCTTGAGGCGGTCTGATGAGTGTTGCACTTGGAGTGACGGGGCGGCGCACGACCGCCTGTGCGCTGGCCCTGACGCTCCGCTCTCGCTCTTATGGATATACGTTGCGTTTGCTGCGAGGCCTCGGGTCGTTTGAAGGCCTCCAATCTTTTTGGCCGCGGCGGTTGTAATTCTCCATATTCTTGATAAGATTTATGAGCAATGTTCGTTTCGACGTCCCCGCAACCGTTTACAGCCCTCCTCTGTGCGGTTGCGCGTCGACGGACCCTGCTGATCCACCAAGCAGTGCCTATGCCCACCTGAGAAGCAGCTCTCCGCCGACTTCTCAGGCCGAGTCCCGAAGCGTGGCTGGGCCGGAACCCCCGACCGGCTCAGCCACGCTTCTTCTCGTCGGCGGGACTGGGCTCGCGCCAGGACGCGTCTGACGCGCTCAGCGCGGCGGCATGCGCAGAGCGCCGTCGAGGCGGATGACCTCGCCGTTGAGCATCCGGTTCTCGACGATGTGGCAGGCCAGCTGGGCGTACTCGGCTGGAGTGCCCAGGCGCTGGGGGAAAGGTACGCCGGCACCGAGCTTCTGACGGGTCTCCTCCGGCAGCGCCGCAAGCAGAGGCGTATCGAACAGGCCGGGAGCGATCGTGTTGACGCGGATGCCTTGCTGGGCCAGGTCGCGTGCGGCCGGCAGGGTCATGCCGACGATGCCACCCTTGGAGGCGGAGTAGGCGATCTGTCCGATCTGGCCATCATAGGCAGCGACCGAGGCGGTGTTCACGCACACACCGCGTTCACCGTCGGTCAGTGGCTCGGTGGCGATCATCGCGGTAGCGGCGAAGCGCAGCACGTTGAATGTTCCGATCAGATTGATCTGAATGGTTGTCTCGAACGGCAGCAATGGATGTGGGCCCTTGGAGCCGGCGAGCTTCTGTGCCCAGCCGATGCCGGCGCAGCAGACGGCAATCCGCAAGCCGCCATCGGCGTTGGCGGCTTGCTCGACAGCGCTCTGTACTTGGCTCTCCTCACGCACATCGCATGCCACGAAATCGCTCTGGAGATCGGATGCCAGCGCCGTGCCCTTTTCGGCGTTGACGTCTGCGATCGTCACGATCGCACCCAACTCGTGCAGGCGCCGCGCGGTTGCTCCGCCTAGTCCCGAGGCGCCGCCTACGACAAGTGCCGAGCTTCCCTGGATCTGCATGGTGGAGAGCCTACAGGCAGACAGGCCGCGAGAGCGTCAACGCGAACAGCTCGTCCGGGTCGGTCAGCCAGCTCACGATCTCAAGGCCCGCCGCGGAGAGGTCGTCTCCTACACGACCTCGGGTGAACTTGGCGCTGATCTCGGTGCGCATCTCCTCACCTTGCTCGAAGTGCACCGAGAGGCCGAGGTCGTGCACGGTCGTGGTGTGCTCGCGGCGCGCGCGCAGACGCATCTCGATCCACTCGTGCTCGCGGTTGAACAGGGCAACGTGGTCAAAGTCATCGGGGTCGAAGTCGGCCTGCAGCTCGCGATTGAGCACGCGCAACAGGTTGCGGTTGAACTCGGCCGTCACCCCCTGGGAATCGTCATAGGCGCGCGTCAGCACCTGTGGGTCCTTGACGAGATCGGTACCCATCAGGAGATGATCTTCGGGTCCCAGCAGCTTCGCGATCTCGCGTAGAAAACGCCGGCGGCTACCGGGCGGGAAGTTGCCGATCGTGCCGCCCAGAAACACGACGAGGCGAGGGCCGATCGCGTCCGGTACTCGGTCGAGGTGACGTTCGAAGTCACCGATCACGCCGTGTACGCGTAGGCCCGGGTACTCGCTTGTCAGCTCTTGTGCGCAATCGCGCACCATGCTCTCGGTCACATCGACCGGTATGTACAACTGCAGCGTGCCGGCGTTGTGTAGCGCATCGAGCAGCACTCGCGTCTTGGCCGCGGTGCCCGAGCCGAGCTCCACGAGCTCCGCCGCCGCGGTGGTGCTCGCCAGCTGGGCGGCTGTGGCCTGCAGGATTGAGCGCTCGGTGCGCGTGGGGTAGTACTCGGGCAGCTCGCATATGCGGTCGAACAGCTCCGCTCCGCGCGCGTCGTAGAAGTGCTTGGGCGGCAGCTCCTTGAACGGTCGCGTGAGCCCATCGAGCACATCGTCTGCAAGGGAGCGTTCTTGGCCCTCGTGCAAATAAGAGTCGATCGTGATTGTGCCCTGATCGAGCGCCTCACGTGGCGGATCGGTGATTGGCTCCATCACTTCGTCCTTCCGCTGTCATGTGAGGAGCGCGCCCGGTGCTTCATCCAACCAAGTCCCGTGCAAGGCGCAGCCCGGAGAAGATCTGACTGCGGATCGGCAGATCCCAGTTACGAAATGTGATATTCGCGATGCGTGGGTCGGTCGCCCACGAGCCGCCTCGCAGTACTCGGTAGTCCTCACCAAAGAACACTTCGGAATACTCGCGATAGGGGTGCGCCACAAATCCGGGATAGCCGTCGAAGTGGCTGCTGGTCCACTCCCACACGTGGCCGACGCCGGCGAGCAGTCCTTGACTGGCCGCCTTCTCCCACTCGGCCTCGGTGGGCAGTCGTGCTCCGAGGGCTCTGGCAAATGCGTCGGCCTCAAACCAGCTGACGTGGCAGACCGGCGCCTCTGGATGCCCGTTTGGTGCCTGCTCGCTGAACTGTCCCCAGCTCGCATTCGTGACCGGGAAAAGTGCGATTTGAAAGGTGGGCAGCTCGACTGTGTGGCGTGGACGCTCGTTGTCATAGGCAAAGCCGCCGGGACCCGCGCCTATCTCGAAGGAGCCGGCCGGCACGTCGATCCATTCGCCGATTTCTGCTTGCCCATCAGCTTTGGAGGCGCCCGCAATGGCATCTCCGCCCCTAAGCGATCCCAAATTCGGCTCGCCCGCCGGCAACAAGCGGGCGAGCGCCATCGTCTGGCGCATCGTCTCCGTATGCTGCAGCTCGTGGCGCAGTACCAGCTCGTAGATGGTGCCGTCGCCGACGCCTTGTTGAGATAGTGCTTGTGCGCTGCGCAGACGCACTTCGCTCAGGTAGGCTCTTGCCCGGGCAGGATCCAATAGCTCGATCTCGCCTCGGATGGAACGGGGAGTCTCAAACGCGTCGTACAGTTCGGCCAAGTCAGGCCTCAGCAGCTCAAGGCCTCCGTGGCGGTGGGCTAGCCACAGGTCCTCATACGCTGCGATGTGCGCAAGATCCCAGACGAGCGGACTCATGATTGGTGAGAGCACCCGGCTGAGCTGATCGTCGCTCAGATGAGCGACAAGCGCGAGTGTGCGCTCTCTGACGCTGTCGAGTGCCACCAGCGCCTCCTCCGGCCCTGAGGGCTGGCGGTGGTGAGCGATGGGGTCGCGGGGAGCGATCGTAGCCATAGCTTCGCCCGCCCACTCTAGAAGGTCAGAGCATCATCGTGGACAATTTCTCATCGGCGTGACCCGTTTGGCCGCGGACCTCTGACCCCGACCTCGGACCTTGGACCCCGACCTTGGACCCGACCTCGGACCTTGGACCCCGACCTTGGACCCCGACCTCGGACCTTGGACCCCGACCTTGGACCCCGACCTCGGACCTCGGACCCCGACCTTGGACCCCGACCGCGGACCTCGGACCCCGACCTCGGACCCCGACCTCGGACCTCGGACCTTGGACCCCGACCTCGGACCTCGGACCTCTGACCTCATGGCGTCATCGTCTCTGCCGCATCCAACGCCGGCCCGTATGTGGGATCGCGTAGTAGCGATTGGCGGATGCCCTCCCCGAGGATTCCACTCTCGCCGCGTGAGGCGCCAAGGATCGTCCATTCGTGTTCGCGGCGGTCCGAGTCCCGACTGCGCGCACGCAGCCCGCCGGTACCGCGCCTGAGCGCCAGGCGCCGGCCGTTCGCGGTCGCGATCGCCACGCTGTCCAGCCCCCTAACCTCGAGCTCGGGGGCCCGCTCCAGCCTTACGTTGACCTGCTGCTCGGCGGCCTGGGCGATGCCTGTCAGGGCCCCGCCGCCTGATCGCAATGGGCTCACCTCCCAGCCCAGGCGCGAGCCAAGCCAGCCCACCAGCAGCAGAGCCGCCACCGTCGAGTCAGGATGGTGGCGAACCGACACCGTGTCAATGTCTTGCAGCTCAGCGCGCATGCTTTGAGAGTCGAACGCCGCCGCAACCCGCTCGCGCCAGGGGGTGCTGCGCAGCCATGCGAGGTCGACCACGTAGGCGCGTCCGCGGAGCTCACATGCTCGCCCGATCGCCTCGCGCCACGAGGGGTCATCGAGCGAGTCCACAAGCACTGCTTGGGCAAGCTCGAGTAGTGCGTCGACGGCCTCTGGATGACCGTGCGGTGACCACAGCAGCGTTGCCAGATCGGTGACGACCAGCGGGTCCACGATCGTCACAAGGTCGTCGAGGTGGCGCTCGCCGATCTCGACTGTGACCGTCTCTCGCAGCAGTCCCAACTCGTCGTTGCCGGGCTCACCCTCAGAGGAGACGACCGCACGGGCATTGAGGGTCGTGCGGTGGGGGTCATAGGAGAGCACGACCAGTCGCGAGGCGTGGTAGCGACCCACCGCCGCCAGGCGGTTTGCGATCTCGCCGCTGTAGCTGCTCTCGACGAACGTCACCATGTTCAGCGCTCGCGCTGGAACCAGCCCGCCGTTTTCGCTGTGGCGCTGATTCACCAGCGATCGGAGCGCTGCTTCGATCGCGTCGGGTGTGGTGCCCTCAGCGCTCCAGACGGCATCAGGCAGGGATTGCTCGGCGGCGCTAGAGGGAGAAGAGCTCAAGGTATGGGGCGACGAGCAAAGTTGGACGACATCGAGGCCTGCTCCTCAGATAGCTCGCCATGAGTGCTCGGGCAGCAGGATCTCATCTGCCTCGCTGGGACCTTGCGAGCCCGATTCGTACTGCGGCAATGGCCCGGGTGTGTGCTCCCACGTTTGCAGTACCGGATCGCAGATGCGCCACTGCGCCTCGACCTCGTCGTCGCGTGTGAACAGCGTCGCGTCACCGCGCATGGCGTCGGTGATCAAGCGCTCGTAGGCCTCAGGCGACTGCGAGAGGAACGCGGTCCCGTAGAGGAACTCCATGTGCACGGGCCTGATCACCATGCGCGAGCCCGGGATCTTCGCGCCAAGGCGCAGCGAGACCCCCTCGTTCGGTTGCAGGGTGAGGATCAGCTGGTTGGGCAGCACCCCGAGCGAACCGTCCTGGCTGAAGGCAAGGTGGGGCACAGGCTTGAGCGTCACCGCGATCTCGGTCACTTTGCGCGCCAGCCGCTTGCCGGTGCGCAGGTAGAAAGGCACCCCAGCCCAACGCCAGTTGTCCACCTCCAGGCGCAGCGCCGCATAGGTCTCGGTGATCGAGTCCTGGGGTATGCCCGGCTCTTCCAGGTAGCCCTCCGCGTCCTCGCCGCCCGCGTGGCCTTTGCCGTACTGAGCCCTGACCGCCATCTGCTCGATCTCCGCCTCGACCGGCTCGGCGATCGACTGCAGCACCTTGACCTTCTCGTTGCGCACCTCGTCCGCAGTGAAGCTGACCGGAGGCTCCATCGCCACGTGGCAGAGCAGCTGCAGCATGTGGTTCTGGATCAGGTCACGCAGCGCACCGGCGTGGTCGTAGTAGCCGGCGCGGGTGCCGATCCCGATGTCCTCCGCCGCAGTGATCTGCACCTGGTCGATGTAGTTGCGGTTCCAAAGCGGCTCGAACATACCGTTGGCGAAGCGGAACGCCATCATGTTCTGGACCGTCTCCTTGCCCAGGTAGTGGTCGATGCGGAACACCTGCTGCTCCTCGAACACTCCGAGCACGCGCCGGTTGAGCTCGCGCGCCTCCTCGAGCGAGGTGCCAAACGGCTTCTCGATGATCACGCGCACGTCGGCCTGCTTGTGGCGGTCGAGTCCCTGCTTGCCCAGCGCCTCCACGATCACGGGAAAGAAGGAGGGCGCCGTCGAAAGGTAGAAGGCTCTGTTCAATGGCTCGCCGTCACGCTCCTCGAAGCGGTCGAGCACCTTCTCGAGTTTTGCGTATACCCGCTCGTCGTCGAAGGTTCCCGGCACGTACTTCACGTGCTCCAACAAGCGCTTGAGCACATCTGGATCGGGCGTGCGGCGCGAGAACTGACGGATCGCCTGCTCGCACTCCTCGCGGTAATCGGCGTTCTCCTTTTCGCGGCGTGACACGCCGACAAGGTGAAAGCGCTCGGGTAGCGCCCCCTCGTGCGCGAGGTTGTAAAGCGCCGGCAGCAACTTGCGTCGTGCCAAGTCGCCCGTGGCGCCGAAGATAACGAGTGTCGTGGGGGAGACCGGCAGGCGCTCCAATCCTGCCGTGAGCGGATTCTCCTTGCTCGACGGCGACCGCCGTCACCGCTTTGGCGCCTGCTTGACCGCGTGCCCGCCGAACTGGTTGCGCAGCGCCGCCAGCACCCTGTGAGCGAAGTCGCCGTTCCCGCGTGAGGAGAAGCGCTCGTACAGCGATGCCGTGATCACCGGCGTCGGCACGTCTTTGGCAGTGGCGTCCTCGATCGTCCAGCGTCCCTCGCCCGAGTCCTCGGTGAAGCCCTCGATCGCCTGCAATTCGTTCCCGTCGGCTTCAAAGGCCCGCGCCGCCAGTTCGCATAGCCATGAGCGAACCACCGATCCCTGGTTCCATAGGTGCGCGATCTTGGCGTTGTCAAGCTCGTACTCGGACTTGTCGAACACGTCAAAGCCCTCCGCGTAGGCCTGCATCAGCCCGTACTCCACGCCGTTGTGCACCATCTTCACGTAGTGCCCCGCGCCCGACCCTCCGAAGTGCATCCAACCACGCTTCCCGATCGCCTTCACGCTGTCCGCGCTGGTCTCGGGTGCCAGCACGTCGAGAATCGGCGCCAATCCCTTCGACCGCCGCGGGTGGGCCGCCCACCATCATGCAATACCCCACATCGATACCCCACACGCCGCCGGACACGCCCACGTCCACGTAGCGGATGCCCTGCTTCGACAATTCCTTGGAGCGGCGCTTGTCGTCCGTCCACTTGGAGTTGCCGCCGTCGACGATCGTGTCGCCCTTCTCGAGCAGCTTCGCCAACTTGTCGACCGTCTGTTGTGTCGGAGCGCCGGCCGGCACCATGATCCACACGATCCTCGGCGCCTTTAGCTTTTTGACGAGATCGGCGAGCGAGCTCGCGCCGCGCGCGCCGTTCTTCTGAGCCTGGGCGACGGCCTTCTTGTCGAAGTCGAACGCGACCACCTCGTGCTCGGAGTCACGCCGGATGCGATGAACCATGTTCCCGCCCATCTTGCCCAGCCCGACGAATCCGATCTCGGTCATTGCGCACGATCCTACAGCCCAAGCACGAGGCTGCGGCATTCCACCCCAGGTATCGTTGCGTTGACGAGGCTTCCTCGCGCCACGGGAACGCCCAGCATCTCCAAAAATTGCCCTCATCATGCGCGAGCCGGACTGACCACCCCGACCCCAGGAGACTCAAGCTCGATGAACACACCCATGCGCCCCGACCGCAATCTCGCCCTCGAGCTGGTGCGCGTCACCGAGTTCGCCGCACTTGCCGCCGCCCCGCTTGTCGGCATGGGCGACAAGGAGGCAGCCGACCAGGCGGCAGTCGACGGTATGCGCTATGCGCTGCACTCGGTCGCAATGGACGGGACCGTTGTGATCGGCGAGGGTGAGAAGGACGAGGCGCCGATGCTCTACAACGGCGAGCGCATCGGCGACGGCTCGCCGCCAGAGGTGGACATCGCCGTCGATCCGCTGGAGGGCACCACGCTTGCCGCCCACGGAATGCCGAGCGCTCTGGCGGTAATCGCGCTATCGAGCAAGGGCACCATGTTCGACCCAGGCCCATGCGTATACATGGAAAAGATGGCCGGTCGTCCGGAGATCGCCGATCTGCTCGACCTCGACCGCCCGCTGGCTGAGACCGTCAAGTTGATAGCCGAGCGCAAGGGCCGCCTCGTAGGCGAGGTGATCGTCGTCGTGCTCGACCGTCCCCGTCACGAGTCCGCCATCCGCGAGATTCGCGAGGCCGGCGCGCGCGTGCGCCTGATCCCTCACGGCGACGTCTCAGCTTCACTGCTGGCCGTCACCGAGCGTTCTCCGGTTGATCTCCTGTGGGGCATCGGCGGCACGCCAGAGGGCGTCATCTCCGCCGCCGCCATCAAGTGCCTCGGCGGGCAGCTGCTCGGACGGTTGTGGCCACGCGATGACACGGAGCGCAAAGCGGCTCTCGATGCGGGCTATGACTTGGAGCGCGTGCTGGATCGAGACGACCTCGTAGCCGGCGACGATGTCTTCTTCTCGGCGACGGGCATTACCGACGGTGATGTCCTGCAGGGGGTTCGCTATCCCTCTGCAGGCGGGGCCACCACCGAATCGCTCGTCACGCGCTCACGATCCGGCACCGTCCGCCGCGTGCGAGCGACGCACGACCGCGAAAAGCTGCGCGCGCTGGCGGGCAACGGACGCTTCGGCTAGAGCTATTGGAGCGACGCACGACCGCGAAAAGCTGCGCGCGCTGGCGGGCAACGGACGCTTCGGCTAGAGCTATTGGGGCCTTCCTGGCGGAGGTCTTCGTTTTGGCGATGCCCCTGCGCGCGCGGGGCATGCTGATTTTGGGAAAGGGCGCCTCGCTACGGTTCGTTTGTCTGGGCAAACTGTCCAACCCTCGACTCCGCCAAGTCGAGGCGCGCAAGCGAGCGCAGGAAGCCGTTGGTCACGAACACGTGGATCCTCGCCTGCGTGGCGTTATAGACGCGCTTGCCGAGCCTCGTTGCGATCGCCGGATGGAAGTTGGCGACTTCCACCTCGATGTGCAAACGCGCCCAGCCGTCCGCCTGAGCCGGCAATCGGCGCACGTCGATCTGTAGATGGCCGAGGCCGCCGTGTCCGCTGCGCGCTACCAGCAGCCCGCGCTTGATTCGCCAGCGCACCACCCCACGCTCAGCGTCCATCTCGTATTCGGCGGCATCGAAGGTCAGCAACTTCAGGTGACGCTCCAGCAGGACCACCGAGCGCTCGGATTCGCTGTAGACAACCCGCACCAATCCCAACGTCACGCGCGTGATGAAGCGCCAGTAGGTGCGCGCCAGGCGCTCCAGGTGTCCTGGAGTCCACAGCTTCTCAAGCTCTCCTTGCCCGAGTGTCACATCGGCGCTCTGCACCGAGCGCATCGCGCCGCTCGCCCGGTCTTCGGTCGTGTGGTCGACGAGCCCTGACACCTGGGCAAGCTTCGGCATGCGCCTCACACCGCAAAGGCTATCCGCGGATGAAGCGAGCCTCCTACGACCGTTGATCTAAGTGCGATGTGGTCGGCGAGAGCGCTCAGCTAGCCGCCGATCGGCGCGCGTCTTGTCCTTGCCTGCTGATATCAACCTCCTGTGAGAGACCAGCCCGACCAATCGACTCCCTCATCGGCTGCTGCCGAGCGCTTGATACGCGCCGCACGCGCCGCTCAACAGCTCAGCGACGTTCTCTGGGAGACACTGCAAGAGGAGCTCAACGGTGGCCCCCACGCTGAGCGCGTCAGGGAGCTCTCCGAGCGGCTCGTAGAGGTGTCCTCCACGGTTGCCCTGCTGGCCGCCGCGCCTGGATCTAGCGCTACGGCCTCGGTCGCCTCAGAGCTCAAAGCTTGATTCCGTGGGTGGGAGCAGACCCGCAACGAGCCCGAGATTCGCGGCACCGGCGGAGCGGTCGGCCATTTCGGCGGACTCGGCACAGGCCGGCACGCCGCCCGGCGGCTCCCCGCCAGGCGCTGCCGGCTCTCGACGAGTCCCCCGTAGAGCGTCGTAAACCGCCAGCCCCGTCGCGGCCAGAGACTTCGTCTCCCGCGGCATTGCAGTCGATTCCTACAAGCGTCGGCGAGTACACGTTCACAAAGCTCGTCGACGAGCAGGAGCAGACCGCCGCGCAGCAGCCGCTGGCATCAGTGGAGCCGATTCAGCCCGAGATCGAGATCAGAGACGTCCGTCGCGAGGAGGGCCCCTCCGCCTGGGTCTCCTCGGTTGGTCGCCTGCTTGCCCGTCATGCCGAGGATGGCCTGCCGTTCGCGGTACTGCTGGTCGAGATCGTCGACGTCGCGCGCCTGGAGCGCTCTGAGACCCCGCACGATCTGCACGGTCTCGTGGCCCAGGTCGAGGCTGCGCTGGGTCGCGGTATGCGTGCCACGGATCGACTCTCGCGCGAGACGCTCGGTCGCTACTGGCTGGTCGCGCCAGAGACGAATGGCACCGGCGCGCAGATGCTTGCCGAGCGCTTGGCGCGGCTGGTGCGCACCTCCGCCACACATCGCAATGTCCCGATGGAGGTCGCGATCGGCATAGCCGTCTGTCCTGACGATGGCACCGAGGCGCCAGCGCTGGCCGCTCGCGCCGATCTTGGCGTCTACTCCGCGCGCGCCACTGGGCGCTCGATCGCCCACACAGATCCACCTACAGCCAGCTGAGGGAGGGCGGCGGGGAAGCCTGGCCGAGAGCGCAGATCTCAGTCGAGGCGCCGGAAGCCGGTTGTGGTAGGGCCGGGGCGCTGTCGCGGCTGAACAGGCTCAAGCAGCGGCTGTGCCGCCGTTGACCGCCTCTTCGGGCGTTGGCTGCACTTCGACGGGCACGCCCAGCAGAGGAGTGTTGGGCGCCTGGCCCACGATCTTCGTCTTGACGTGCACCGTCTCGGTGATCGTCAATGCGCTGGCAGCGCCCCATGTCAGATCCCAGGTCGCACCATTCCCATACGGGCCGCGATCGATCACAGGCACAGTCAGGCGGTGGCCCTTGTAGTTGACGAGCACAAGCGTCCCGCACGGCAGCGTCCTCGACGCCACGCCTACGATTACCGGGCTCATCGTCTGACCGCACGCGGTCTTCTGGCCGTAGAAGCCGGGACCGAACCAGGTGGCGATCTGCGCCTTCGTACTGGACGCCGCCGGCGTGCCCGCGATTGTCGTGCCGGGAGCGCTGGCGCCTCCTGTGGCGGCTAGCGCGGTAGAGCTGACAGCGCCTGCGCAAAGAAGCGCGATGGCAAAGACGAGCAGCGTTGTTTTCGCAAGCGTGCGGTTCATATCGGTGTTGCTTGGGCGTCGTCGCCTACGGGGTGAGCTGACGGGCTCGCGCTCCAACTTCTGCGCTACGGCCTGACTCAGACCGATTCGCCCCCGTGGACCGTTTGCTCCCTCACGGGATGCATCCAGGCCACATTGGGTCCCCCGCTCCTTGAGACCTGGGTCTCAAGAACTCGGCGTAGGCGCGAGTATACAGACTCGCTCCGGCGCCCCGGTGTGCGATAGCTAACTTTGCGGAGTCTTGATCCACCGCGAGTTAGTCGCGGAAGGGCTCAAGGAGCCTGGAGCCGGTTTCAAGGACGACGCAGCAGCGAGAAAGCGTCCTTGAGAAGACGACCGCCGGCGGTAAGCCCGGAGTTGGCGAGCTCGCCAATGATGTCCGCCACCGACTCCACTAGCTCGCCCCCGCTTGGTGGATTGACGCTCTTGCCGAGCTCAAGCTCCTCCTCGGGCTCGTAGCCCTGCTTGGGCGCAGGCGGTTCGGCAGGCTTGAAGATCGGTTTCGCCGCACGCCGCTTGGTCGAGGCAGCCTTCTTGGCGGCGACAGGTTTCCTGGCTCTTGGCTTCTTGGCTGCAGGTGGCTCGGCCACCGCCGGACTCTCTCCCGCAATGTGCTTCTTGGTCCTAGCTGCCTGAGCGCTCTTTGTCTTTGTGGCCCTGGCCGTCTTGGCCGCTGCCGTGCTCCTCTTGGCCGCTGTGTTCGTCCGGGCGGCGGCTCGACGTGCGCTCGCACGTTGGGGCCGGGCTCGTGGCAGCGCCGCGAGAATGCCGCCCTCGGGGATCGATTCGGCTTCGCGTCCATTGCGGCTTTCACTGGGACTCATCGTCCTGCAATCATCGCGCACCAAAGAGTTGCGTGCAGCGACGAGCGATTTTCGGCTGCCTCGGAGCGTTAAGGCGTTACGATAGGCGCGTACATCTCAGTTGTACTGTCGGGAGGGTTTCGGCCACATCCCCGGCTAAGGTAGTCCTCTAACAGCACTCCGAGGGGGTCCCGTCGGCGGGTCCTGCGCCCTCGGGGCGCCTTACGACGGAAACGGGAAAAGCATGTCAGTGGTGGAACTGCAAGAGCTAGAAGAGGTCAAGAACCTGTTGACCAAGGGCCAGCAGGTTGGAGTGCTCACGTTCGCCGAGATCTCCACGGCGACCTCCGATCTCGATCTGGACGAGTCCGACGTCGAGGAGCTGCACGGCTACCTCGAGAAATCAGAGATCGAGCTCGTCGAGGACATCGATCCGGCGACGGCGGCCGGTTCCCAGGTCGAACGTGCACCCGACAAGCGGGGCAGGCGCAAGGCCAAGACCGCGCTTGATCTCAAGCCGGACATGACCACCGACAGCTTGCAGCTGTTCCTCAAGGACATCGGCAAGGTGCGCCTGTTGACCGCTCAGGAGGAGGTCGATCTCGCCAAGCGCATCGAGCGTGGTGACCTCGACGCCAAGCAGAAGATGGTCGAGTCAAATCTGCGCCTGGTCGTCTCGATCGCTAAGAACTATCGCAACCAGGGCCTGCCGTTCCTCGACCTGATCCAAGAGGGCACGCTCGGATTGGTGCGCGCCGCGGAGAAGTTCGACTACCGCAAGGGCTTCAAGTTCTCGACGTATGCCACCTGGTGGATCCGTCAGGCGATCGCACGGGCGCTGGCCGACAAGGCGCGCACGATCCGCATCCCAGTGCATGTTGTGGAGAAGCTCAACAAGATCGGCCGCGCCGAGCGCAAGCTCGTGACTGAGCTAGGTCGCGAGCCCACGGCGGATGAGATTGCCGAGGTCACCGGGATCGACCCCGAAGAGGTCGATTCGATCAAGCGCTCTGCTCAGGCCCCGGTGTCGCTGGAGAAGCCCGTCGGCGACGAGGAGGAGTCGGAGTTCGGCCAGTTCATCGCCGACGAGCGCGCCGAGTCCCCATACGAGCGTGCAGCGGAGATCCTCACTAAGGAGGCTCTGCGCGAGGCTCTGGAGAACCTCTCCTACCGCGAGCGTCGCGTGCTCGAGCTGCGCTACGGGCTCGGTGGCGAGCACCCTCGCACGCTGGATGAGGTCGGGCGCACGTTCAACGTCACGCGTGAGCGCATCCGTCAGATCGAGAACCAGTCGCTCAAGAAGCTTCAGTCTTTGGCGGAGGCGCAGAAGCTCCGCGACGTGGCATAGCGCGCTCGTCCAAGCTCCATCGCAGGCATCAAGTCGGCGCGCCCGGCGGCCGATGAGAGAGTCATGTTCGACGTGCACGCGGCGCTGCGCAAGCTCGTGGCCAGCAATGGCTCCGATCTACATCTGAAGGTCGACTCGTCGCCGCTGTATCGCGTGCAGGGCACGCTTGGGGCCGACACGAGTGCGCCCCCGCTCAGCGCCGAGGACACCGAACACGCTCTGCACGAGCTGCTTACCGATCAGGTCAAGCTCAAGGAGTTCGCCGAGGACCACGAGGTGGACTTCTCCTTCGAAATCCCGCAACTGGCGCGCTTCCGCGTCAACGCCTTCCGTCAGCGCGGGCTGATCTCGCTTGCCTGCCGCGCCATTCCCGCGAAGATATTGAGCATCGACGACCTGTCGCTGCCCTCTGTGGTGCGCGACCTGGCCGAGGAAGAGCGCGGCATCATCCTGCTCACAGGCACGACCGGCTCAGGCAAGTCCACGACGCTCGCCGCCATGATCGACCACATGAACACGACGATGAGCAAGCACATCGTCACGATCGAGGACCCGATCGAGTTCGTGCACAGCGACAAGCGCTCGGTCATCAACCAGCGCGAAGTGGGCATGGACACAAAGTCCTTTGAGCGCGCGCTGCGGCGTGTTCTGCGCCAGGACCCGGACGTGATTCTCGTGGGAGAGATGCGCGACGAGGAGACCGTCCGCACGGCACTCTCGGCTGCTGAGACGGGCCACCTCGTGCTCTCGACCGTGCATACAGTGGATGCCCCGGAGTCGATCAACCGCCTGCTCGACTTCTTCCCGCCGCATCAGCACAACCAAGCACGCTCGATGATTGCCGGCACGATTCGCGGTGTCATCTCCCAGCGGCTCGTCCCAGGTGCCACGGGCGGCCGCGTGGCGGTCTGCGAGATCCTGCGCATGACCGGGCGTGTGCGCGACATGATCGTCGACCCAAACCAAACGGGCCAACTGGGTGAGGCGATCTCCGCCGGCGCCTACTACGGCATGCAGACTTTCGACCAGGCCCTGTTCCATCACGTCAAGGCGGGACGCGTCACCACTGAGGAGGCCCTGAGGGTGGCCACCAGCCCGCACGACTTCAAGCTGCTGCTGCAGGCCGACGGCCGTGTGGGCACCACGATGGAGGACGTCGCCCAGGCTCAGGCACGGCGCGACGGCGCCGAGGCCCCGGCGCCGCACATCCCGCCGCAGCCTGTTACGCCGGCACCGAACGCTCCCGCGGTCGTTGGTTGACTGGTTGGCCCCCTGTGGGCCGATTTGCGTTCTCTGCCAGGTCCGATCGCCCTCTTCGCCTGGGTTGAGGGTGTCCCAGTGGAGCAGGGCTCCGCTACTTCACTTGGTAAAGTAACGGCTGAAATGGCCGCTGACGACACCTGTCCGGTATGCCGCACCGCTGAGGTGGTGTGCGGTAAGTGGACGCTGCTGCTCGTCCGCGATTTGGCTGAGGGACGCACGCGCTTCTGTGAGCTGGAGCGCTCACTCGCGGGCATCAGCCCGCGTACTCTCTCGTTGCGTCTGCGTGCACTCGAGGAGGAGGGCATCGTCGAGCGCCACACCTATCCCGAGGTCCCGCCGCGCGTGGAGTATGCGCTCACCGAAAAGGGTTTGGCGTTGCTGCCGATCATCGATGACATGCGCTCCTACGGAGAGCGTTGGCTCGGCCTCGGCTGCGAAGAGGCGGTCGCCTCGGCGCTGGTCGCTGCGGTCGCGTAAGTAGATCCTCCCGTTCTCGAAGCACAGCTCCGCGGAGCGATCTGTGCTGGGCTTAGGTCTCGCAAAAGTGGACTGCACGTCGATACCCCCTCTCTTGTGGAGCTGGGGGCTCATGTTGGTACCTAAGCTTTATCTACGTGTTCGCAAAGGGGGGTGTGTCTGGACACATCGAAATCGTCTATGCCAAAGCAGGAGCGGTTTTTGACGAACGCAACACGTCCTGCGCCGGCAGGATCCATGATGCGCGCGGCGAAGTGAGCCAATCGTGCGCTCTCTCCAACTGCAAGCTGCACTCACCGAGTTCGTCGCTCAAGCAGCCGACAGCCTGCACGCCGAGGTCGTTGCCGGTCAGGAGGTGCCCTTCGAGCTCGCCTCACAGTCCGGTCGCGGGCGTGGCACGGCTTCTCTGTACTGCTATCGCCCACTTACCGACGCGTTCGTCGCCGAGCGCTTCCCTGAGTTGCGCCGGCTCGACGCCTATGCCCAAGCCGCAGGTTTGCTTGACGGCTTCGAGGCGCTTGAGCGCTACCTGATCGCGAGCGGTGTGGAGCCCGGTCGTTGCGGAGGTCGCAGTCGTGGCGGTGCCCGCGGTGGTGACCGAGATCGGGATCGAGATCGAGACCGGGATCGAGATCGAGACCGTCCGAGCCGTGGCCGTGTTGACGCCGCGTTGCTGTTGCTGCTACAGGAGGTCTTCGACCAACAAACAGACTTCGACCGCTTGAAGATCGGCCAATATGAACAGCGCGTCGAGCGCGCACTCGAGCGTCTGGAGGATTCGACCTTCGCCGCCGCGGGTGAGGTCACGCTCGTGGCGACCCTGCACGGCCTGACGATCGCCTCGCCGGAGCTGGCGCTGGCGCGCGGCCTCTTGATCGCCCACCCCGACGCCCTACAGGGCGCACCGGAACAAGCGATAGGCGGAGGACAGCGCGGCGAGGAGGACCATCTGCTCGTCGTCTTCAGCGCACAGGCAGCCGATCCGCGCGCGGCGATCGCCCAGGGCAAGGAGGTTCTGCTCGAGCTGTTGCGGGCATTGCGCCTGTTCGGCGACGGCCGCATCGCGCTGGGCACGCTCGCCTGGTCGAGAACCGGCTCGGCACCGTGGACGACGCTTGCGCTCGGCACGGGAGGCCGCCCACACGGCATGCTCGTGGTGAGCGCCGAGCAGGAGGACGAGCTGCGGGCCTTCTGCAACCTGGTCTCGCGTCGTGCACCGCACGCAAACGAGGTCGCATGGGCGCTGCGACGCTTCGAGCTGGGCTGCGAGCGGCCTTCGGAGTACGAGGCGATCAGCGACCACCTGCTTGCTCTGCGCGCGTTGCTAGGCGCGCCGTCTGAGCTCGAGCCCGACCGGTTTGCCCGACGGCCTGCTCGCCGCGCGGCTGTCGGCTTTGTGCGCGACGCCCGAGCACCGCGCCGTTGTCGCCGAGCGGACCCTGAGGGCAATCGCGCTCGAGCGCCAAGCGATCGCCGGTATCGCAAAGGAGCGCACGAGTGCGATCAACCTGGCGCGCGAGCTCTCAGACCATCTGCGCGCGCTGTTGCGCGACGTGCTGTGCGGACACCTGCCGGCCGACCTCAGCTCGCTCGCGGATGAGCTGCTGCTCGGCGGAGACGAGGCTGACGCGGAGGCCGGGGCCCATTGCGGGGAGGCAGACAGGAGGGTCCGCGGTGCTGGCGAGGAGATCCGGGCTGGCGAGGAGATCCTGGCTGGCGAGGAGATCCGGGCTGGCGAGGCAGGCGAGGAGGTAAAGCTGCAGGCGCCAGTCACATCGGCAAGCACGAGCGAGCCGCGTGCCGGTCGCATCCTCGGATCCTCAGGAGAACAGACGCTCGGCCATCAGGACCAACCCGTCGAGATCCTGCACGTTGCCGTCTAGATGAGGTACGAGCAGGGGATCGGGTTCGTCGAGCCCCTGCGAAAGCTCGGCGACGCACGCACGATCGCGCGTGGCGAGCACATCGAAGTCGGCCAGGTTGCCGGCGACGCGCGCGGCAAGCGAAGCCCCGAGCTCGCTTGAGAGCAGCTGCGTGACCTGCTCGGGCGTATGTCCGTCGAGACCGCGGTCGTGGACGCGGTTGACGATCAAGCCGCTAAAGGCCATCTGCTCGCGCAGGAGTTGATCATGTAGGAAGACAGCCTCGTGGGCAGGCTCGTGCTCGGGTGAGGTGACGATCAGAAAGCCCGTGAGCGGATCGCGCAACAGCTGCTCGACACCGCGCGCACGCTCGCGAAAGCCGTCGGTGAGCGAGGCCAGCGAGCCGAAGAATCCAGATAGCTCGCCGAGCAGGTTTACGCCCGTCACGCGAGCAAACACCGAGAACATCAAGCCGGCGCCACGCCCGAGCAGTCCGCGCGTGACGCCGCCTGGGGAGAGCAACACCTTCAGCGCGCGCCCCTCCAGGAATTGCGTCAGCCGGTCGGGCGCGTCGAGGAAGTCCAGGGCATCGCGCGAGGGTGGAGTGTCGAGCACGATCGCATCCCAGGCGCCGCTGCGATGCAGCTCGAACAGCTTCGCGACAGCGGTGAACTCCTGCGAGCCGGCCACGGCCGAGGAGAGCTCGCGGTAGATGCGGTTTGCGAGGATCTCATCGCGCGTACGCTCGTCTGGCGCCAAGCGTGCGATCAAATCGTCGAACGTGCGCTTGGAGTCGAGCATCATCGCCCACAGCTCGCCACGCATCTTCACCCCGTGCTCGGCGAGCGTGTACGGCTCGATCTGGTGTGGCTCGCCCGGAAGCTCGGGCAAGCCCAGTGCTCCTGCAAGTCGCTTGGCAGGGTCGATGCTGACGACCACTACCTTCTTCCCACGCATGGCCAGCCCGAGCCCTAGAGCTGCCGAGATGGTGGTCTTGCCGACCCCGCCGGCGCCCACGCAGACGCACACCTGCTTTTCCGCAAGGCGCTTCTCCAATGGAAGGTAACGTGGTGGCACCGGGGAATCGTAGGGGCACGCACTGGCCCATGGCCGAACGGACGCGCCGCCCGCCCGTGAGCACCGACGAGCACGCCGCGTGGCTTCTGAAGGCCGAGCGGACGTCCATTGTGCCGACGAGCACCGACGGGCACGCAGCAATCCCCATCAACAGTGCAGGAATCGCGGAGAGCTGTGCGAATACTGAAGCTCGACGGCTTTCCAAAATTCGACCATCGGAGCCTGCCGTGACTGCACGGGCCAAGGTCATCGCATTCGCCAATCAGAAGGGCGGGGTGGCCAAGACAACAACGACGCTCAACCTGGCTGCCGCATTCGCGGAGGAGGGTCATCGCGTCCTCTGCGTCGACATGGACCCGCAGGGCAACTTGACGATGTCCCAGGGCATCGACCCAGACACGTTGGAGCTATCGATGTACGACGTGCTCACCCAGCGCGCCACGATCAGAGAGGTGATTCGCAAGCGCGAGATCGACGTCGCCTGCGCCTCGATCGACCTCGCTGGCGCGGAGATAGCGATGTCCACGATGATCGGCCGCGAGCGCTCGCTGCAGAAGGCCTTCGAGCCGATCATGGAGGACTACGACTTCATCTGCATCGATACTCCGCCAAGCCTGGGTCTTTTGACCATCAATGCTCTTACCGCCGCCAACAAGGTTATTGTGCCCGTGCAGTGTGAGTATCTATCGATGCGTGGGCTCATCCAGCTGCAAAACACCCTGGCAATGATTCGCGAGAACCTCAATCCGGACGTCGATATCGAGGGTATCCTCCCGACCTTGGTCGATTCGCGCACGATTCACGCCAAGGAGGCGATCGAGATCCTCGAGGAGAACTTCGGCGACCGCGTTTTCGCGTCGCGCATCCGTAAGACGGTGCGCTTTGCCGAGGCTCCCGTAAAGGGGATGTCGGTGCTCAAGTACGAGCCGGATGGTGTCGCTGCGCAGTCCTATCGGCAGCTGGCACAGGAGGTCTTGGCTCATGGCAAACCCTAAGCGAGCATCGATGCGCGAAGGGCCGCTCGCGGCCCTGTTCCGCAAGACCGAGGAGCTCGAGAAGGACGAATCGTCCGAGCAGCCGGCGGCCGAGGCCGCGACACCCGCAGGTGCCGTCGAGCCGACGGTAGAAGCGGCTGGATCTGCCAGCGCCGCCGGGCCCGCGTCTGCCGCGAATTCGCCGCGGGCACACGAGGAGCATCCGCGCGAGAGCGGCGTGCCGCACCCATCGTTGCGCCCCAGTATCGAGCAGGAGCAGGAGACAGCACGCATCCCCAGCCCGCAGGAGCGCCTGCGCCACGCATTCTCCTCGGAGATCCCCGAGAGCCTGATGGAGCGTCCGGGCGTCGCTCCCGAGCGCGATGTCCCACAGGCCGTGGACAACTATAGGCGTGAGACGCACGTGCAAGAGCAGCCGCGTCCGTTTGGCGCCGCGCTGCCGGTGACCCAGCCGGTGATACGCGTCGTCGGCGTCGGCGGTGCCGGCACAAACGCGGTCAACCGCATGGTCGAGGCCGAGGTCGAGGGCGTCGAGTTTCTCGCCATCAACACCGACTTGCAGTCACTGCAACAGTCCACAGCCGACATCACTTTGCACATCGGCGCCGAGCTGACGCGTGGCCTCGGCTCGGGCTCGGACGCGAACGTGGGCCGCCAAGCGGCGATGGAAGACTACGACCGCGTCAAGGCGTTGCTGAAGGGCTCGGACATGATCTTCATCACGGCGGGTGCAGGCGGAGGCACAGGCACAGGTGCCGCGCCGATCGTGGCGCGCATCGCACGTGAGGTAGGCGCGCTAACCGTCGCGATCGTGACAAAGCCCTTCGGCTTCGAGGGCTCACGTCGTGCTGAGCAGGCCGACCACGGTGTGCAGGCACTGGCGGAGGAGGTAGACACGCTGATCGTGGTGCCAAACAACCGCCTGCTAACGGTGCTCGACAAGCAGACGGCGATGGTCGAGGCTTTCCGCGTCGCCGACGACGTGCTGCGCCAGGGCGTCCAGGGCATCTCCGACCTGGTCACGTTGCCCGGCCTCATCAACCTCGACTTCGCCGACGTGCGCACGATCATGTCCGACGCCGGCAACGCCCTGCTGGGAATCGGCATGGGCTTCGGCGAGAACCGCGCCTCCGAGGCCGCAGCCCAGGCAGTCGCCTCGCCGCTGCTTGAGACCTCGATGGAGGGCGCACGCTCGATCCTCCTGTCGATCACAGGCGGCCGCGACCTGTCGCTGTGGGAGGTCAATGAGGCAGCCAAGGCGGTCTCCGAGGCGGCACATCCAGACGCGAACATCATCTTCGGGGCGATGGTCGACGAGAAGCTCGACGATCAGGTGTGGGTGACGGTCGTCGCCACGGGCTACGGCGTCAAGAACTCGCGCCCGCAGATGCGCGAGCCCGATGGCGAGCCGCGCATAAAGCGCACCGGCCGCCTGCGCCCCGATCTGGGGTGTCCGCACGCGATGCTCGCTCTTCACGCGGTGACAGGCAGTCCCGTCGCGGCGGTCTCTCCGTCAGCGATATGGATGTTCCGGAGTTCATCCCGAACTTCTGAGCTTCTGAGCGCCGTCAACGCTTCGCATACCTGTGTCTTCGACCGCTTGTGTGCTGGGCACACTGCGCGGTCTGCGTCCTTGGTCTGCTCTGTTGACGGCACTCAGAAGAGGCTCGTGCCAATCTGCTTGGTATGAAGGCAGCTGAGAAGGGGGTTGTGGCGGCGGGCCATCCGCTGACCGCGGAGGCGGGAGCGCGGGTGCTGCGCGAAGGTGGCAACGCTGTCGATGCGGCCGTGGCGGCGATGCTCACCTCGTTCGCCGCCGAGCCGTTGCTGACGGGTCTCGGCGCTGGGGGATACATGATGGTGGCCGGCGGCGGTCAGCAACCGGCTTTGCTGGACTTCTTCGTGCAGGCGCCAGAGCGGGCCACGGACGGCAGCGCAGCCGAGCTGGAGGCGGTGGACGTCTCTTTTGGCGACGCTGTCCAGGTGTTCTACATCGGGGCGGCCTCGTGTGGAATATATGGAGCACCGGCGGGCGCCTGTGAGGCGATCAGTCGCTGGGGCACGATCGAGCTCGCCGAGCTAGTGGCGCCGGCGGCAACGCTCGCGCGCGAGGGAGTGGTACTCAACAAGGGTCAGGCCTACATCGCAAAGATCCTCGGCGACTTGCTCTGCTCGACGCCAGAGTGCGCCGCGCTTTGGGCGCCGCATGGTGGAGTGCTACGCGAGGGTGAGTTGCTGCGCAACCCCGAGCTTGGTGATGCGCTGCTCAGGCTCGGGCAAGAGGGCGCCAGGCCCTTCTATAACGGAGACATAGCCGACGCCGTATGTGCGTGGCTGGGCGAGCGCGGTGGCTCGCTCACGACCAAGCAGCTCAGCGCCTATGAGGCGATTGAGCGTGAACCGCTGCCGATGCGCTATCGCGACCGCGAGGTACTGACCAACCCACCACCTTCGGCCGGTGGCACGCTGCTGGCATATTCGCTGGGCCTGCTCGACGCACAGCCGTCGCCCCCCGCGCTTGAGGCTGTGATCGGCGCAATGGAAGCGGCCCAAGGCGAGCGTACGGCCGAGTTCGTCCAGGGTCTTTCAGATGAGGATTTTGGGGCGTGCTTCCTCTCCTCACGACTCGGGTCCACGACCCATATCTCAGTGTTGGACTCGCAGGGCCGTGCCTGCTCAGTGACGTGCACCAATGGCGAGGGCTCGGGCGTCGTGGTCCCAGGAACCGGCATCCACCTGAACAACGTGATGGGCGAGGAGGACCTGAGCCCGCTCGGCTTTCACAGCCATCCGTCGGGACGACGCATGCCAAGCATGATGGCCCCGACGATCGTGACGCGCGATGGGGAGGTCGAGCTGGTGCTCGGCAGCGCCGGCTCCAACAGAATCCGCTCAGCGCTGCTGCAGACAATCGTTGGGGTTGTCGATCTTGGCCTGCGCGTACCTGAGGCGGTGAGCGCGCCGCGCGCGCATTTCGAGGAGGGAATCGTCTACCACGAGCCGGGGCTCGAGCCGGCTGTCGAGCCGAGCGCTGGGTCGGGGCCAGCGATCGTTCGGCCGCGCGAGCTGGTGCGCTTTCACGACCTCAACCTGTTCTTCGGCGGCGTCCAGGCTGTGCAGCATCAAGGCACGGAGCTCATCGGAGCAGGCGATCCGCGCCGGGGCGGTGTGGCGGTGGTCGCGTGAGGGTGGTGGCGTGACCTTCTCGAAAAGACGCTCCCCCCGCGCGCGCGGGGGGGCTTGGCGTCGGGCGTGGTTGGGTGCGCGTCGGTGGGTTGGGGGGTCTCCAGATTGGCATGTCCTTCGCGCGAAGGAGAGACATGCGCTTTTGGCAGGCCTGTTCGTCTGTGGCGCGCTGCTAGTCGGCGGCTGCGGCGGTGTGCTCTCGCCCGACCTGTTCATCGTGCAGCGCAGCGGCAGCGTACCCGGGGCCAAGCTAACGATGCTCGTCAACGAAGAAGGAGTCGTGCACTGCAACAACGGGCCAGCACGCCATCTGAGCGATCCGCAGATAATCGAAGCGCGCACGATCCAAGAAGATCTAGAAGAACCGGCGGCCAAACACGAGTCATTGCCCGCCGAGCCCGGCTCAGTGCTGAGCTACTATCTGCGCGACGCTAACGGCACAGCGCGCTTCAGCGACAACTCGCAGCATCAGCCGACGGCGATGCGCAAGCTCGCGGGCTTCGTGCTGACGGTCGCCCAGAACGTTTGCGGGCTGCCCCAACAGGGGGCTTAGCGCCCGCTCCATAGGCCGCGCACAAGACTCGTGTTCGTGCAAGAAACCGCATGGGACACTCAGCAAAAGTGCACCTTGCCGTTGGAGCGCGCTCGCAGCTGCGCGCGCTCGACCAGCTCCATCTGCTTGATCGCGGCGCGAAACAGCAGCGTGAGCAGCCGCAGTCGTGCATTCTCCGAGCGCAGCTCCAACAGCTCCTGCTTGGCGTCGGCGCCGAAGTCCACGGTGCCGGCCATCGCATAAGCGCTCATCTCCTCCAGCTCCTGCGGCTCGAGTACACGGTCAGTCGCCTGCTCGACGAGCTCGCCGTAGAGATCGTGGGCCTCTCGCGCAGCCTGCTCGTCGAGAGCCTCCTCGTGCTCGGCGACAAACTCGACGACCCCAGCCGGATAGGGAAGGTCGTCCTGGCGCTCAAGCAGACGAAAGACGCGCGTGCCGCGTACCAGGATCGTGAAGCGGCCGTCGTCCTCGCGATTGAGCACGCTCTCGATCTCACAAGCGCAGCCGACCGGCTTCAGCTCGTCGTCTGAGAGCCAGACGATCCCGAACTCACTCTCGCCGTCGAGGCACTCCTCGATCATCGCGCGGTAGCGATCCTCGAAGATGCTCAGCGGGACGCTCTCCGTCGGCAGCGCGACGATCCCGAGCGGGAACAGCGGAAAGTCTTGAACGGGGGCTTCTGGCACCCTTCCAGTCTAGGCAGGCGGAGGCCGCTAGCACGATCGTCCGGCAGGTGACTACACTTCCGCGGATGGAGAACGAGCTAATCAAGCGTGTGATGTGGTCCGGTCTGCTAACCGCCGTCGGTGCGCTCGCGAGCATCGTCACCCAGCGGGCGGCTGCCCAGCTGTGGCGACGCATGTTCGACGAGGAGCCCCCGGAGTGAGCGACAGTCCCTACCCGCCCCCTGGCCAGGACGGGCGACAGCAGGGCATCGCCGCAGCGATAACCGAGGTAACCGAGCGCGCGAGCCTGCTGATCCGCGAGGAGATCGAGCTCGCAAAGACCGAGATCACAGAGAAGACGACGCGTCTTGCCAAGGGTGCGATCGTGGCGATCGTAGCCGGCGTGTTCTTCTTCACCGCGCTGTTTTTTGTCCTGATCGGGTGCGCGTGGTTGCTCTACTACGAGCTTCCGATCGGCAGTGCCTTCACGTTCTTCTGGGGCTTCTTTGCGATGGCGCTGATCCTCGTGGTGCTGGGCGTGATCGCCGGCCTGCTCGCCTACAGGGCCGTCAAGGCGGGCGCGCCGCCGACCCCGGACATGGCGATCGATGAGGCGCGCAAGATCCGCGAGACGGTCAGTGCCTCCTCGGGACCAGCTACTCCGTCGACGCCTGCTTTTACAGCGGCCGCCGCCGCACCGGCGAGCTCCGTTCCCGCTCCTGTCGCGCCCGCAAGTCCGACACCGCCGCCACCGCCTGCGTCTGCATCCGCTGGCCCAGGTTCGAGCGCGCCGGCCGGCTCCGCGGGCCAGGAATCTGGAACGACGACCGATAGTGGGCTTGGAAGGGGGACAGTCGATGGCACAACGCTCGACAGCTGAGATCCGTAGTTCGATCGAGGCCAACCGCGCTGAGTTGGCTGTGTCGCTCAACAATCTGCACGGCGAAGTCGCGCGCATCACCGACTGGCGCGGACAGCTTGAGCGCCACCAACGCGAGATCGCGATCGGTGCGGCGGTGGTTGGGGTGCTGCTGCTCGGCCGTCGCCGACGCAAACGTCGCCGGCGCGCCTAGCGCCACTATCTCGGCAGGCTAGGAAACGAGGGCGTTTGGCAGCGCGCCTACACCGAGCAGACCTGGGCCGGTGTAGGTGCCGATCACTGGCCCAACCTCGGAGGTGAAGATTGGCTCCGAGCCGAAGATCTCGCGGCAGCGGTCCATCAGTCGCTCTGCCTGCTCGGTGGCTTGGATGTGTTGCACTACCCAGCGGTCGGCGCCGCTGTCGTGCAATTCCTGTGCGTACTGCACCATGCGCTCGAAGGCACGCTTGGCGGTGCGTACCCGCTCGACGGGTGTGATTTCGTAGTCGAGTGAGAGGATCGGCTTGATCTTGAGCGTGCTGCCGATCCACGCCTGAGCGTTGCCGATACGCCCACCGCGCCTCAGATACTCGAGGGTGTCCACACAGAACCAGATTTTTAGTGCCTCCCGCGCCTCGCGCGCTCGTGCGGCGACGGCGTCCTTCTCGGCGCCTTTGTGAGCCGCTGCGGCTGCTGCGAGTAGTACCAAGCCGAGGCCGCCACAAGCGGTTTCCCCATCGATCACCTCGATGCGCTCTCCAAGGCCGCGCTCGATCAGCAGGCTCCGTGCTTGGCGGGCGGACTCGCACGTGCCAGAGATGCCGCCGGCGAGATGGATCGAGACGATGTCCTGGCCGGCCTGGAGCAACGGCTCCCACACGGCGAGGAAGTCGCCAATCGAGGGCTGGGAGGTGGTAGGCAGATCCGGGTCGGTGCGCAGCCGCTCGTAGAAGGCGTCAAAGCCGTCGAGCTCGATCTCGCGCCGCTGGTCGTCCGGCCAGCCGACGTACAGGCTGACCTGGTGGATGCCTTCTCTGTCCGCCAGCTCGCGCGGGAGGTAATTGGTGGTGTCGGTGACGACAGTGACGGGACTCATGCGGCGCGGCGGACCTTACCGCACCACCGGCCGGGCCTCAGGACCCCTTTGAGAGTCCCAATCGAGCTCAAGTCGTTAGCCGAGCCGATTCTCGATTTGGGTGAGCCCAGATGGCTGCACACCGTTAGCAACGGGCTCTACGGGACCGCTCTCGGGCTCCTCGAGCCCGAGCGTCTCGGCAAGCTCCCCGGACTCGTACATCTCTGTGACGATGTCGCAGCCGCCAACGAGCTCGCCGCTGACGAACAGCTGGGGGATGGTGGGCCAGCCGGAAATCGCTGAGAGCTCTTGGCGGATGCGCGGATCGGGCAGAATGTCAACCGCGGCGAACGGGGCCTCCAGCGACTGCAGCATCGCGACAGTGCGCGCCGAGAAGCCACAGGCAGGGGCCTCGGGCGTGCCCTTCATGAAGAGGATCGTGTCGTGCTCTGCGATCGCCTCGGCGATCGCGTCATGGATGGGATTTGACTCGGTATCGGACATGGCTGACTCCTGGCTTTTGGTTCCTATGTGGCCGCCGCGGCGTGCTGCCCATCACCGGCGATGGCGCCCGGCTCCTGCGATGTTTGCGTCTTCAGCGACAGCGCATGGATCGGACCGCCGATCTCATCGCCGAACACGCCATAGACAAGCTTGTGCTGCTCGATGCGGCTGCGCCCGGCGAAGGCGGGTGAGACGACGCTCGCGCGGAAGTGGTCGCCGCCGCCGGTGTAGTCCTCCACCTCGGCTTGGGCGCCAGGTATGGCGGCCTCGATACGCTGCTTGATCTCCTCTGCGGTGGGCATCGCACCCAGCTTAGCCAAGAAAACGACGTCGCTATACTTTGGAAAGCGATGATCTCGATAACCGACAAGGGCGCAGAGAAGGTTCGCGAGTTCCTCGATGCCCAGCAAGCTGACGTGACGCTTGCGGGCCTACGTGTCGGCGTGCGCGGCGGTGGTTGCTCGGGCTTCCAGTACCAGCTCGCCTTCGACGAGCAGCGCGAGAGCGACATCGTCTTCGAAGACCACGGCTTGAAGCTGCTCGTGGACAACGAGAGCCTGCAGTTCGTGAGTGGCTCGGTCATCGATTACCAGGAAAGCCTGCAAGGGGCAGGCTTCAAGGTCGAGAACCCTAACGTGGTCGCCGCGTGCGGTTGTGGCTCCTCGTTCAGAGTGGCCGAGGAAGAGCAGGTCTCGGCCGTCTGACGGCTCGAGGTACCGTCTCTTCCTCTTTCCTCTACTTTTTCGCTGAAGCCCCGACGCTCTTCTTTCCGGGGTGCCCTGTGGGACGGGCTGCCGGTTCGTTGTTCAGGGAGCGCCACAAGTAGCGACATGCGAGTGTCCGGTGCGGACGCCAGCGCTCGGCCAGGCGTTCGATCGTCTCGCGGTCGGGCTCTTCAAGCGAATAGGCGCGTTCGATCGCGCGGCGAATGCCAAGATCGCCAGGAGCCATCACGTCGGGCCGGTGCAGGTGGCTCATCAGGAACATGTGCGCCGTCCACTCGCCGATGCCCTTGACGGCCACGAGCTCTGCCATGACGTCCTCGTCTGACAGGGAGTCGAGCAGGTCGAGCTCAAGCTCTCCGGAGAGGATGTGCTCGGCTAGGGAGCGCATGAAGCCGACCTTCGAGCGCGACAGGCCCACGGCCAGGCGCAGCTCTTCGGGATCGTCGGCCAACAGCTCCTCGGGTGTGGGGGTATGGTCGCCGAAGCGCTCGGTCAGCCTGCCATAGATCGCGGCTCCTGCCTTGACCGATAGCTGCTGGTTGACGACCGCGTGTAGCAGGGCGCCGTAATGCTCCTGGGGGTCGGCCTTTTTGCGCGGGGGACTCGAGATGACGCCGCACATGTCGATCAGCCCGGCCATTATCGGGTCGGTGGAGCGCAGCTCTTCGACGGCCGCCTTCTGAGAGGTGGCCTTGCGCTTTGTCGGCGTTCGCCGCGCCGTCGAGTCTGCGCTCTTCGCGGCGGCACTCACTCGCTCACCCGGCTTGCAAGGGCCTGCGTATCGAGCGCGGTCGGCTCGCCGTCGAGCGCGTTCAGTGCGCGCTCAAGCGAGCAGGCAATACACGTGAAGCTGGGTGTGTCGCGGACCGTGAAGCGCGAGGCCTCGGTAGTGCGCAGACGCTGGACGAGGTCGAGGAAGGTGCCGACGTCGTCGGTATCGAAGGCCACCACGAACTCCTGGTCGTCAAGGCCGAAGGAGTAGGTCGTGTGGTTATCGACGCCCGGGTATTCGCGTCCCACAGTGATGTGCCCCTGCATGATCCGCCAGCGCTCCTCAGCCGGCAGTGCATACCACTCGCGCGACTTCACGAACGGATACACGAACACGTATTTGCCTCTGAAGCCGCGCGGGTGCACACGCTCGTCTTCGGAGTATTCAGAGTTCTTGCGCATCCCCAGGAACGAGTAGGGCTGCTCGGCCCACTTCATCAGCCCGCTTTGGGCCAGCACCACATGGAACTCGTGGATGCGGTCGAGGTTCTCGGCCTCTGAGATCAGCAGCAGCTCCGCATCCCCGCGCGTGCCCACCAGCGAGAAGGACTGCAGCAGGTGCCCGTCGGCGAAGTCCTCACAGGCAGCCATGAGCTCACGCTTGTCCTCTGCTCGAGCGTCGGAGTCCAAGCGACGCCAGGCTGGGTCGAGCTTGAGGAAGGTGTACTTGACGAAGTGGCGATCGGTCATCGGAAACTCTGTGGAGAGTGCCGAGTATATGGCTCGGGCTTCGGTATGCAGCCGCCAGTTTGGGCGTCCGGCGCTCTACGCCGCTACCGCGCCCGATACAGTGCACATGTGCGGATTGCTCTGGTTTCGCCGTACTCTTGGACCTACCCGGGCGGCGTTACGCGCCATATCGAGGCGCTGTCGGCTGAGCTGCGGGCACAAGGGCACGATCCAGACATCCTTGCGCCGTTCGACCCTGACGATGTGCTCTCGCGACGACTGCATCGCGGCGCGCGCCCACAGCGCTTGGACCCGCCAGAGAACTTCATCGATTTGGGGCGTACGATCGGCATCCCGGCCAACGGTGCGGTCTCCAATCTGACGGGAACGCCCCATTCCGTCTTCGCGATCCGGGCCGCGCTGCATGGCGGTGACTATGACGTCGCGCACATCCACGAGCCGATCGTGCCGCTGATCGGCTTCGACGCGCTCATGTCCTCCGGAGATCTACCGCTCGTCGGCACGTTCCACACTTACTCCACGAATCCCATCTCCAACGGGATCGGTGCTGTCGCGATGGGGGGCAGACGGCGCATGAACCGCCTACACGCGCGCATAGCCGTCTCCGAGGCCGCGGCTTGGACGGCTAAGCGCTTCTATGGCGGGCGCTACCGGATCGTGCCCAACGGCGTCCTTCTAGGGGGGATGGCTAAGAACGTTGGTGTGAGCTTCGGTACGGATAGCGACGGTGCGCCAAGCTGGGAGATGGAAGGTTCGAAAAACCCGGAGGCCCCCTGCGCGCGCGGGGGAGAGACTGTTTTCGACGATCAACAACCCTTGCGCATTCTGTTCATCGGTCAAGCCGTAGAGCGCAAGGGCCTGCCCGTGCTGTTGCGTGCGTTCGAGGCCCTACGCGAGCAGATTCCCGCGACGCTCACGCTCGTCGGTGCAAGCGCCGCCGAGATCGCACCGATGCTGCTCGACGATCGCGGCGTGCGTGCGCTCGGGAAGGTCTCAGAGGAGCAAAAGAACGAAGAGCTGCGTCGCGCTGAGGTGCTGTGCGCGCCTTCGCTGCGCGGGGAGAGCTTCGGCATGGTGCTCACCGAGGCGTTTGCCGCGAGCACGCCGGTCGTCGCATCGGACATCCCCGGCTACAGGGACGTTGCACGCGACGGTCGCGACAGCCTGCTTGTCCCGCCCGGCGATGCGCTAGCACTTGCCGAGGCGTTGCGCGCGCTCGCGCTCGACCCGGACCGCCGAGCGAGCATGGCCGCGGCCGCGCGCGAGCATGCAGAGCGCTTTTCCTGGGCGCAGGTCGCCGAGGAGATCGTCGATGTCTACGAACAGGCGATCGCGGTAGGACGACCGGCGACCCGCTTGGCGCGCATCGCTGTGCGCCATGGCCTTGCGCCCGCTGACCTGCGCCCGCCTGTGCGTGCGCACCGATTGCCGAGCCTCGAGCCGGCTCCACCTGTCAAGCATCGCGCGTTGCGGGTGCTCTCGCACGGCGCGTTGCTTGCCACCTCACTTGCCGGTGTTGCACTTGCCTACCTTGCCTTGCAGAAGATTGGTGTCACGAATGTCGCCGCGAGCCTTGTCGCCTCGAGCCCAGGGTTGGTGGCGGCCGGCGTGGCCGTGATGTGCGTCTCGATGGTCGTGCGCGGCATCGCCTGGCACGCGATCCTCAAGGCGGCGCCCACCTGGCGTGTAGCGCGCCGCCGAGATGCGCTGCAGGGGACGTTCATCGGTGTGCTGATGTCCGCCACGCTGCCTGCCCGTCTCGGCGAGCCCTCCCGTGCGCTGATCGTGGCGCGTCGCATCGGTCGTGCGCGCGAGACATTGCCCGTCGTGCTCGGCACGATGGTCTCCCAGACATTGCTCAACCTGCTCGCGCTGGTGATCCTTGGCGGCGTGATGTTCTCGAGCGTCAGCTTTGCCGGCAAACACACTAATGCGCTGCTTGCCGTAGGGCTGGCCCCGTTGGGTGTGCTGATCGCGCTTTTGCTGGCGCCCGTGTTGGTCCCCAGTGCCGCCGTCTCGCGCTCGCAGCGGCTTGGGCGGGTGCTTGCGGGCATGCGGGCCTCGCTGTTTCGCGTGCGCGCCGGTCTGAGCGTCTTTCGCAAGCCCCGCCAAGCTGCCGCGGCGACTGTGCTGCAGCTGTCGGCGTGGGGACTTCAGTGGCTTTCCTGCTGGTTGCTGTTGATGGCGTTGGGTCTCGACGAGAAGGTCGGCTTCGGCGCCGCCGCGGCCGTGCTCTTTGCCGTCAACGTCACGGCGGTCATTCCCGCCACACCGGCCAATGTTGGCGTGTTCCAGGCCGCATGCGTGGCGGTGCTTGCCGGCGCCTACCACGTGGGTACCGCCGACGCGCTTGCCTACGGGATCGTGTTGCAGGCCGTCGAGGTCGCCACCGCCGTCATCATGGGCACGCCGGCGCTCGTCAACGAGGGTCTCTCCTGGAAGGACGTGCGTCTGCGCACGATGCACGCCTCGCCAGTCAAGCTGCCGCCACTCCCGGGAACTGCGCGACGCGCGCCTTCTCGGGCGCAGTCATAGGCGATAGCAGCCACGCGCCGTCGTGGGTGCAGGCTCAAGGGAGCGCAGGAACCAGGCACCTTGCGCAGAATCGAGATCGATGAGCGACGCCTGGGTCTATATGTTGCGCTGTCGCGATGGGTCGCTCTACACGGGCTGGACCAATGACTTGACCAAGCGTCTAGCTAGACATACGGCAGGCAAGGCATCTCGCTACACCGCCAGCCGACTGCCAGTAGAGCTGGCATTCGCGGCGCAGATGCCCGACCGCGGCACAGCGATGCGCGAGGAGCTGCGCATAAAGCGGCTCTCACGCCGCGAGAAGCTGGCGTTCCTGGAGCGAGCAGACGTTCAGGCGCCGCTGCCCGCCACCGCGGGCTGATCCTCTTCCTCAACCGCTCCGTCGGGTGGATCGACGTCATCGAGCTCGCCGAACAGCGATGGGTCGCGATACGAGCCCTTGATCACGTCGTCGGGTGAGCCATCTGGCAGCAGCCGTCCTTGCCGCGTACCGAAGTAGATCGCCTGCGGATGATGTGCGATGAGCGCGAGCGTGGACTGCTCGGGTATCGGGGCGTAGCCGTCAGAGATCGTCATGCCGATCTGCTCCAGGCCAAGCAGCTTCTCGACCTTGAGGTGCTCAGATTGCTCGGGCACGGCGGGGTAGCCCCACGAGTAGCGTCTGCCCTGCGTCGATGGTATGGAGAGCATCTCGCGTGCCTTCCAATGCAGCCACTCTGCCAGGCCCTCGGCCGTCTGTACGCCGAGGCCGTGCACGAACAGCTGCTCGGCGAACTCTCCATCGGTCTCCAGCTTGGCCATCAGCTCGGTCACCTCAGAGCCGACGGTCACCGCTTGCACGGCGATCACATCGAGCTCAGCGGGCGGGCTGCCTTGTGCTGAAGGCGCGCCATCGGCACCCACAGCGGGCCTGAAGAAGTCGGCGAGGCAGATACGATCGCCCTTCGGTTGGCGCGGGCACACGAAGCGTGTGAGCTCCCTTAGGGGAACCCGGGAATCCCATTTCATGGGATTCCCCTTTGAAGGGAATGAAGAGGTGGAGTCGGCCGGGTCAAACTCGCCGCTGGATACGCGGGGGTCGAGCACGACGATGTCGTTGCCTTGGGCGTAGCAGGGGAAGAAGCCGAGCAAGGCCCTTGGGTGAAGGTAATCCTGCTCTGCCCACATGCGCTCCAAGCGTGGTCTGAAGTTCCCTTCGACAAGTTCCCGCCATGCCTCGCCCTTGACGCCCTTGCCGCCCCAGTGCAGCTTGAACAGAACGTGCGTGTCGAGGTGGCTGTACACCTCATCGATGTCCACCGGCACCTCCTGCACACCCCACCAGGGAGGAGTGGGTATGGGGTCGTTCACACTGGCGTTAGAGCGCACCGAGTCATCAGCAAAGTTCAGTTCCTCTACAGGCTCCTCGCCCTTGGCACGAAATGCGGTCGCGCCGATACGCAGCTTCTCAAGCAGCGCGCCATGCGCATCGGCGTCGATCAACTGATCCATCACCGACAGTCCCTCGAAGGCGTCCTTACAGTAGAAGACTCCGGGCCTGTACTGCTCGTCTGATTCCTTGCCGCCCGGGTACAGCGCGCGATAGGAGAAGGCCCGGTTGATGGCGGCGCCGCCGATCAGCACCGGGTATTGCATCCCCTTGGCGTGCAGCTCCTGGATGCAGGCGGGCATCTGCTTGGAGGTGGACACCAGCAGCGCGCTTAGGCCGATCGCGGTCGCCTCGTGCTCCTTGGCGGCGTCGAGGATCGTCTGGATCGGCACCTGCTTGCCGAGGTCGATCACCGTGTAGCCGTTGTTTGTGAGAATCGTGTTCACGAGCGACTTGCCGATGTCGTGCACGTCGCCGAACACGGTCGCGAGCACCACGGTGCCCTTCGTGTAGCCCTCGATCTTGTCGAGGTAGTTCTCGAGGCGCGCCACGGCCTTCTTCATGACCTCCGCCGACTGCAGAACGAACGGGAGGATCAGTTCACCGGCGCCGAACTTGTCGCCCACCTCCTTCATCGCCGGCAGCAGCACTTCGTTGAGCGTGGGCACCGCGCCGATCTTTTCGACGGACGCGTCGATCCAGTCCTCCACGCCCTCCTTGCGGCGACGCAGGATGTGGAAGTGCAGCGCCTCCTCCGGCTCCATCCCCTCTGTGGGGTTGGCAGTCGTCTGGGCCTCCTCCTCGCCCTTTGACTCGAAGTGCCCGATGAACTGCTCGAGAGCATCCTCGCGACGGTTGAACACGAGATCGTCTGCAAGCTCGCGCTCCTGATCTGAGATCTCCGAGTAGGGCGTGATGTGGTTGGGGTTGACCATCGCCAGGTCCAGTCCCGCCTCCACGCAGTGGTGCAGGAACACCGAGTTGAGCACCGCCCGTGCGCCTGGGGACACGCCGAAGGACACGTTCGATACCCCGAGCGAGGTCTTCACGCCGGGGATCTCCGCCTTGATCCGTCTGATGCCCTCGATCGTCTCAACCGCCGATGGGCGCCACTCCTCATCGCCGGTCGTGAGCGTAAACGTGAGGCAGTCGAAGATCAGCACCTCGGGATCGAGGCCGTGCTCCTCACAACAGAGCTGCTTGATGCGTTCTGCGATCTCGACCTTGCGCTGGGCGGTCTTTGCCATCCCGACCTCGTCGATCGTGAGCGCGATCAGCGCGGCGCCGTGGGCGAGCGCCACCGGCACCACCCGGTCGAGCTTGTCCCGGCCTGCCTCGAGGTTCACCGAGTTCACGATCGCCCTGCCTGGGATCTGCTCGAGTGCTCGTTCGATCACCTCCGGCTCGGTGGAGTCGATCTGGATCGGAGGCTCCTGGGTAAGCGAGATGCGCTTTGCCAGTAGTCGCATCTGTTCGTCCTCGTCCGACGCGCTCGGTCAGTGCCACACACAGGTCGAGCACATGTGCGCCACCCGCTACCTGGTCCTCGGCGATCTGCACGAGGCCGTCATAGTCGTCGGCGAGCAATAGCTCCTTGGCCTTGCGCGAGCCTTGGGAGTTGACGCGCTCACCGACCATTGTGGGGCGCGGCTCCTGCACGAGCGTGGTGGCCGCGATCATCGAGGAAAGGTGAGGAGGACGCGGAGCTGGACGGGGCTCAACGCTCTTGCCGCCCACCCGCTCGGCGATCGCCCTGATGTGGTCTGGGGTGGTGCCGCAGCAACCACCCACCACGCCCACGCTATAGCGCTCGACGAACTCCCCGAGCGCCTCCGCGAGCGGCTCGGGCTTCTCCGGGAAGATCGTCTCGCCGTCGGGGCCTTGCAAAGGCAGCCCGGCGTTGGGGATACATGCCACCGGCACTGGGCAGAACTCGCCGAGGAAGCGGATCGCATCGCGCATGTCCTGCGGGCCGGTCGAGCAGTTGAGGCCGATCACGTCCACCTTCAAGGCCTCCAAGGTGCACAGGACGGCCGAGATGTCGGTGCCCAGCAGCATCTTGCCGCCGTTGGGGAGCAGCGAGACCGAGGTGTGGATCGGCAAGGTCTTGCCGGTGTTCTTGAAAGCCTCGCGCGAGCCGAAGATGGCGGCCTTGACCTCGAGGATGTCCTGGGCGGTCTCGATGATGATCAAATCGGCGCCGCCGTCGATCAGGCCTGCAGCCTGCTCGGCGAAGACCTCGACTAGCTCTCTGAAGGAGATCTGCCCGAGCGTAGGATCTTCGGAGGCGGGGAGGAAGCCGGTGGGACCGATCGAGCCGGCTACGAAGCGGTTCTCGCCCGCCGCTTTGCGCGCTATTTCCGCTGCCTTGGTATTGACCTCGACGGTGTAGTCGGCCAAGCCCCACTCGTCCAGCTTCAGGCGCGAGGCCTGGAAAGTGTCGGTCTCAACCACTTCGGCGCCGGCCTCAAGCATCGAGGCGTGCACGCCCTCGATTACGTCGGGGCGATTGAGCACAAGCGCCTCGTGGCACTTGCCCTGCAGGCCGCCATAGTCCTCGGCGGTCAGCTCGAACTGCTCCAGTGTGGCGCCCATGCCGCCGTCGTAGACGACGACTTTCTCGCCGAGTGACTTCAGGTAGTCGCGCATTCGCTCGGATGCTAGCAGCGTTCAGCGGAACCTTGACACGTCTATGAGAACGTTTGGGGCGGTGTGTTTGATGTTGCGTGAGGGGGTGCCCGCGCGTGCGCGCGGCCTTGTTAAGAGACAAAGCACGGAACGGTGGCTACGCGCGCGCAGGGCACGCTTCAGCGAGACCCAACCTAGCGACCTCGGCGAGCAGGGATAGGACCGCCCGCCGAGAGCCCGCAACGGGCTACTTAATGAACAGCATCTCCGAGTACTTCGGCAAAGGCCATAGGTCGTCGGCGACCAGCTTCTCCAGCCGGTCGGCCACCTGGCGCACGTCGTCCATCGCGGGGATCACCGTGTCGCGCATGTAGGTCGCCCACTTCATCGCCGAGCTGTCGGGCTGGTTGTCTGACAGGTTGGCGTCCTCCAGCTTGACGATCGCGTACTGCAGCTCCTTTACGAGCGGCTCCACCTCCTCGACCAGCTCGTCGAGCCCCGTGGCTTTCGAGCTCGTTGAGGTAGCGCACCGCCGCCGGCAGCAGCATCGTGCGCGCGATCTGCGCGGCCGTCTCGGCCTCGATGTTGATCTTCACCGCGTACTGCTCGGTGAACACCTCCAGGCGCGACTCGAGCTCGCGCTTGGAGAGCACCTTGTACTTCTTGAAGGCCGCCACGGTCTGCTTGTCAACGAGCCATGGCAGCGCGTCGGGGGTGGTGCGCAGGTTCGCAAGGCCGCGCTTCTCGGCCTCGTTGTGCCACTCCTCGGAGTACCCGTCGCCGTCGAACACCACCTGCTTGTTCGCCGACCACACGTCCTTGACGACCTTCGTCACGGCCTTCTCGAGCGTCGCGCCCGACGCTTTGAGCGCTGTCTTCAGCTTGTCGGTCAAGCTCGTCGATCGACTCCGCCACGATCGTGTTCAGCACCGTGTTCGGCAGTGCCGGCGACTGGCTCGAGCCGAGCGCGCGGAACTCGAACTTGTTGCCGGTGAACGCGAACGGGCTGGTGCGGTTGCGGTCGCCGCCGTGCAGCGGCAGCGGCGGCAGCACCGGCGTTCCCAGACCCGAGGAACGAGCCCGGGCTTGGACGGCTGCACTTTGCCCGCCTCGATCGCCGTGAACACCTTCTCCAGATCGGCGCCCAGGAAGATCGAGATGATCGCGGGCGGCGCCTCGTTGGCGCCGAGCCTGTGATCCTGCCCGGCGTTGGCGATCGACGCGCGCAACAGCGCCTGATGCTTGTTGACCGCCTGGATGACGGCCGCGCAGAAGAACAGGAACTTGAGGTTCGCCTCGGGTGTGTCGCCCGGATCGAGCAGGTTCAGTCCGGTGTCGGTGCCCATCGACCAGTTGTTGTGCTTGCCCGACCCGTTCACGCCCGCGAACGGCTTCTCGTGCAGGAGGCACACGAGGCCGTAGCGGCGCGCGGTGTTCTGCAGGATCTGCATCGTCAGCATCTGATGGTCGGCGCCGACGTTTGAGTTCTCGAAGATCGGCGCCACCTCGAACTGGTTCGGCGCGACCTCGTTGTGGCGCGTCTTGATCGGCACGCCCAGCTTCGCCAGCTCCACCTCGCACTCGAGCATGTACGCGAGGATGCGCTCGGGGATCGAGCCGAAGTAGTGGTCGTCGAGCTCGTGGCCCTTCGGCGGCTTGGCGCCGAACAGCGTGCGTCCCGTCGTGAGCAGGTCAGGGCGCTCGAAGTAGTACTGCTCGTCGATCAGGAAGTACTCCTGCTCGCAGCCGATCGTCGTGAACACGCGCGTCGGCGCCGTCCGCGCCGAGCAGGTCCAGGGCCCCGACTGCCGCACCGGACAGCGCGTCCATCGAGCGCAGCAGCGGGATCTTGTTGTCCAGCGCCTCGCCCGTCCACGAGGTGAACGCCGTGGGGATGCACAGCAGCGCGCCGTTGGGGTTCTCCAGGATGAACGCGGGGGAGGTCGGGTCCCAGGCGGTGTAGCCGCGCGCCTCGAACGTCGCGCGGATGCCGCCCGTCGGGAAGCTCGACGCGTCCGGCTCGCCCTGGATCAGCTCCTTGCCGGAGAACTCGGCGATCGCGGTGCCGTCGCCTGCGGGACCGTAGAAGGAGTCGTGCTTCTCCGCGGTCGAGCCGGTCAGCGGCTGGAACCAGTGGGTGTAGTGGGTGGCGCCCTTCTCCATCGCCCATTCCTTCATCGCCTGTGCGACGGCGTCGGCGAGAGTCGTGTCGAGCGCCTCGCCGCGCTCGAGCGTGCGCTGCAGTGCCTTGAACACGTGCTTGGGCAGGCGGCGGCGCTGCACCGCCACGCTGAACACGTTCGAGGCGAAGATCTGGTTGCCGGGAAGGGTCAGGTCCAGCGAGCCGAGCGCGCTCCCGTTGGCGCTCCACTGCGCGGCTGTCACGTTCTGCTGGCGGCTCTTTGGCATGGGTGGGCTCGACTCCTCCTGTTTTGTCCTGAGCGATTGGGCGCGGCCACGCATCGTAGCCCTCCGCGTGCGCGCGGGTGTCGCTCAGCTGGCGAAAGCTGGCCGGCGATCTTTCGACACCCGTCCAAATCGGGAACGACACCGCACATGTGAGAGTCGCGGCCGGGCCATTGGCGCTCTTAAGCCTGAATGACGGCGCGCATGCGCGCCCAGCGGCCGGCGCATGCGCCGGCCGGACCGTGGCGCATGCGCCACGGTCTTCATCCATGACGGAGGCGCGCATGCGCGCTCCGCGGACGGTGCATGCGCCGTCGGACATCGGCGCATCGCCGAGTCGCACGGACTAGACGCGGGCTGTTCGTCGGAGCCGGGTTTGGACCGGGCCGATCAGCCCGTTTCCGGGTTCACGTGGGTGCGTGGGGGAGCGGGAGCGATCGATGCGCGTCAAGCGCCCGTGGCCAGTCCGCCGCCGGCCAGGCGCGCGAGCGCCTTGCCGTCGAGGCCCGCCGCCACCGTGTAGTGCACCGTGTGCACCCCGGCCTTGACCGGCGTCACATGCCATATAAAGAAGCGGCTGGCGTGCGGGGCAAGCGCTCCGAGGCCCAGGTGTTGACGAAGGCCGTTTCGCCGCCGCCGGGCGGATTGACTTCCTCGGTCTGGACTGGTGGGCTGGTGGCGACCCTCCCGGGCCCTGTGTTCACGATCCAAACCGGCCGCTTCCTGCACGGACAGTTTTGGATAGGTGCTCGTGTAGTAGAACGAGTCGAGCGTCACCGCCATGTTGGGGATCGTGCGTGCGCCGGCGTTGCGCACGATCAACGTGAAGCGCTCGTCGCGCGCGATCGCCTGCTTGGCGGGGAAGCGCGCCGCGAGGATTTCCACCGGATAGGTGGCTGCCACTTCGTGCGCGTTGCGCTAGACGCCACCGCAACCGCTCGTGAGAGCAGCAAGAGCACGCCGCACACGACGAGCGACACCCCACGTAAGCAACTTTCCCACCCTCACAGCGAGAACGCCACGATATCAGTGCCGGTGGCGCTCGCGCAGAGACGGTTGCGGTGCATTCGTCTCGCGCCGCCGGTGGCGTTCGGCCTGCCGATCGCGTAGAGTTGGAGACGCGGGTCAGTACAAGTTGGGGGCGCGGATATCGGTGTCCCCTGAGGAGGGGTTGAGATGGTGCGCAGTGCAGCCGAGCGGGCTTTCCTACCGACTAGGAACCTGCTTGAGGAAATCGGGGACATGATGATCCTGACCGGCAGGACGATTGCCTCTGCCCTGCGCCCGCCCTATCCCTATGGCGGCGAGTTCGTCTCGCAGTTCCTGTTCGCGCTGCGCCTGTGCTGGTTTCCGCTGCTGATCTCCACGGTTGCGATCTGCTACGCCGCGCCGGGCCTGCAGGCCGCCAACTTCCTGACGATCTTCGGCGCTCTGGACCGCTTGGGCGGCATCTTCGTGCTCGCCGCGATCCGCGAGATCGGCCCCAACGTGACCGCGATCGTGCTCGCCGGAGTGGCCGGCACGGCGATCACCGCCGACCTGGGCGCGCGCAAGATCCGCGAGGAGCTCGACGCTTTGCAGGTGCTGGGCGTTGACCCCGTCAAGAACCTCGTCGTCCCTCGCTTCCTGGCGCTGATGCTCGTGACGGGCCTGTTCAACGTCTACGCGATCCTCTTCGGCCTGTTCGGCGGCATCCTCGCCGAGCTCGTCAACGGCCAGCCGCTCGGCCCCTTCTGGGACACGCTGTTCGCCAACGCCTCGACCACAGACCTGTGGGGCTCGGCCCTGAAGACCACTATCTTCGGCGCGATCATCGCGATTGTCTGCTGCTACAAGGGCATGACCGCCTCTGGCGGCGCCGAGGGCGTCGGCCGCGCTGTCAACCAGGCCGTCGTCGTCACGTTCCTGGCGATCTTCGCGTTCGACTACGCCTACACGCAGCTCCTGCTTGCGACGCACCCCAACATCCTCGTCATCAAGTGACCAACGTAGGCGCTCACCTTCACCGAGCGGGGCCAGGTCTGAACGAACTGCTCGTCACGCCGCGCGAATGGCTTGCCGCGACTGGCGAGTTCGGCCGTTTCGGCGCCAACATCGTGCGCGACGTCTGGGGTCTGCGCGTCTTTCACTTCTTCGGCGAGGCGCTGCGCCAGTCGGGCATCCTGATCGTCTCCTCGACGCTGATCATCTGGGCGCTGATGTTCGTGCTCGGCTTGGAGTGCGGCATCGAGGGCGCCTACTTCCTCGAGGCCCAGGGCGCGCCTGCCTACGCGGGCGTCTTCACCGCGTGGTGCGACCTGCGCGAGATCATCCCCTACGCATTCGGCTACATGATGGCAGCCAAGGTTGGCACCGGGATCGTTGCCGAGCTCGGCGCGATGCGCATCTCCGATGAGATCGACGCGCTCGAGGTGATGGGCATCGACTCGCTCACCTTCCTGTGCGCCACGCGCCTGCTGGCCGCCTGGGTCGTGCTCCCCTTCATGTACCTTGCGGGCGTCGGCGCGGCCTTCCTCGCCTCCTACATCGCCGTCGTGGAGCAGGTCGCGACCGTCTCCGCCGGGGGCTATCTGTTGATCTTCTGGCAGTTCCAGAACCCTCCGGACTTCCTCTACAGCCTCATCAAGGCCATGTTCATGGCCACCGCGATCGTGATCGTGGGCTGTTACTACGGCTACAACGCCAGTGGTGGGCCCGTGGGCGTGGGTACCGCCACGGCCAAGTCCATGGTGTTGAACATAATCTTGGTGCACTTGATCGGAATGCTCGGCACCCAGGTCTTCTGGGGCGCCAACCCGAAAGCCCCGATCGGAGGTTGAAAGATGGCACGCGCCCGAGGAGGGGACACCCACAGGCGAGGAAGATCCCCTGGCACAGGGAGCCGGCGAGCCCCCCGTAGCCGAGAGAGGCCTCGATCGCACAAGAGCATGACCCCTCGGTGACAGGACGCAGGCGGGACCGAGGAGTCCGAGTTTCACATGGGGATCAATCGCCCCACCGGCGTGCCCGATGCGATCGAGTTCATCGGAGTCCACAAGTCCTTCGGCTCGAACCATGTGCTGCGGGGTCTGAACATGGGTCTGCCCGAGGGCAAGATCTCGATGATCCTCGGTCCCTCGGGAACCGGCAAGTCGGTCTGCATCAAGCACATAGTCGGACTGCTCTATCCCGACGAGGGCGACGTGATCGTGCAAGGCCGATCGATCCCGAGCCTGCCCGACGCCGAGCTGTTCGAGATTCGCAAGAAGTTCGGCGTGCTCTTCCAAGACGGCGCCCTGTTCGGTTCGATGAACCTCTACGACAACATCGCCTTTCCGCTGCGCCAGCACACCGAGAAGGGCGAAGAGGAGATCGCCGAGATCGTCAACTCGCGCATGCGCGAGGTCGGCCTTGGCAACGCCGGGGAGAAGATGCCCAATGAGCTCTCCGGCGGGATGCGCAAGCGCGCCGGCTTCGCTCGCTCGCTCGTGCTCGACCCGGAGATCGTGCTGTTCGACGAGCCCGACTCGGGACTTGACCCGGTGCGCACCGCGCTTGCTTTGCGAACTGATCAAAGAGGTCCACGAAGAGAACGGCGGCACCTACGTCGTCATCACCCACGACATCATGTCCGCCCGCAGAGTGGCCGAGCACATCTCCGTGCTGTGGCGCGGACAGATCGTCGAGTCCGGCCCAGCCGCAGAGCTGTTCGACTCCGAAAACGCCTTCGTCCGTCAGTTCCTCTCGGGCGAATCTCAGGGCCCCCTCGGAATGGAGTAGCCGCCGCTGTCCGGCGCTTGGCCACCGGACACGGCGCTAGCCTTCAAATGTGACTATGGGGAGGCTTTTCTCAGGGCTGGCGCTGCGCGCGGCGCGGCGGCCGTTGCTGACATTGGGACTGTTCGCCGTGATTGGCGGCGCCTGTGCGATCGCTGCGCTCGGCCTGCGCCCGACGGCCGCCACCGACACGCTTGTAGGCAGCTCCAGCGCTACCTACAAGAACACTCAGAGCTTCTACAAGCACTTCGGCGAAGAGCCGGTCGAGGTGCTCGTCAAGGGAGATCTGCGCAAGCTCGTGCTCAGCTCCGACATCGACAGGCTCGTCGGGCTGGAGGGCTGCATGTCGCCGAACCTGCCGGCCGGCGCTCTCCCAAGGAGGGCGGTGTGAACGGGCCATGCGGGCAGCTGATGCGCAGCAAAGCGGTCAAGGTGGTGTTCGGCCCCGGCACGTTCCTCAACGAGGCGGCGGTATGGGTGGACGAAGCGCTCGCCTCGCGCAGCGCCCAGGCCGAAGCACAGGCCAAGCAGGCGCAGAGCACCGTCTACCGCAAGGCGCTCGCAAGCGGGCTGGGCGTGCAGGAAGCGAGCACGCTGGGCGCTGAAGCACGCAAGGCGACGATGGCCGGCTTTGCCGCCGAAGTCAGCGCGCTTTCAATCCGCTATGGCCTGAGCAGCGCTCCCACCCTCGACGACCACGAATTCGTCTCGAAGGTCGTGTTCGATCCGACCAAGCCATCGGGTACTCCCAACCAACGCTTTGCCTACCTCTTCCCCAGTCGCGAAGCGGCGCTCGTCTCGATACGCCTGAAGGCTGGTCTCTCCGAAGCGCAGCGCTCGCACGCAATCGCCTGATTCGCCAGGCCGTGGCGATGAGTCAGTGGCACCTTGCAAAATGGCGAGACCTATCTGGTCACCGGCGAGCCCGTGATCGTCAGCGACGTCACGAGCTCGATCTCGCATTCGATCGAGTTGCTGCTGATCGCGGTGCTGCTTGTGATGGGACTTGTCCTCAGTCTGATCTTCAAGGGACGCCCTCGCCTGTTGCCGCTCGCGATCGCACTGCTTGCCGCGGCGCTCACGTTCGGCGCACTCGCGCTCTCAGGCGCTTCGCTGACGATGGCCTCGGTTGCTGTGCTGCCGGTACTGGTCGGCCTGTCCGTCGACTACGCGATCCAGTTCCAGTCGCGCGTCGAGGAGGCCCGTGCCGACGGCGCATGTGACACGCTCGAAGCGATTCGTCGAGCCGCGCTTCACGGCGTGCCCACGATCGCCACGGCCGTGCTTGCGAGCATCGGCGGCCTGCTTGTGCTGATGCTCTCGCCGGTGCCGATGGTGCGTGGCTTCGGCCTGCTGCTCGTGCTCGGCGTCGCGATCGCGTTCCTCTGCGCTCTGACGGCCGGCTCGGCCGCGCTGGTGCTTGCCGACCGCAGAGCCCAGCGTATTTCGGGAAGAGGCTTTGACGGCGCAGGCGGGGGGAGGGGAGAAGCGAAAAATCGCGATGCCCCCCGTGCGCGCGCGGGGCATGCCTTTTTTGGAATGGTGGCCCCGGCATGGCAAGGCGCGCGCGAGATCCTCACCGACAATGCCGCCAGCCGCTTCGTCTCGAACATGCCGCTCGACCGTGCTGTGCGCTACCCGGGCCGCGTGCTCGGGGTGGGCCTCGTGCTGGCCGTGCTCGGTTGGGGGCTGGACACCCAGACCCAAGTGCAAACCGACATCTCCAAGCTCGCTCCGCAGAATCTCTCCTCGCTTCACAACCTGGAGCGAACTCGAGCGTGTGACAGGGGTTGGCGGTGAGATCGACCTGATGGTCAGCTCCAGCTGCGCTGACCAAGCTCGCGACGATCGAATGGATGAGCGCGTACGAGGGCGCCGATCCTCAAGCGCTTCGGCTATAGCCCGGCCAAGGGCTGTGGACATGCGCAGCTGTGTCCAGCCTTCTCGCTGCCCGACCTCTTCCACGAAGGGGAAGGCTCTACAGCCAAGCTGAACCAGAAGCGGGTCAACGCACTGCTCGCGGCGCTGCCGCCCTACTTCTCAGAAGACGTCATCACGCCCGACCGTCAGGTGGCGACGCTCGCGTTTGGCATTCGCTTGATGTCGCTCCAGCAGCAACAACACGTGATCGAGCAGATGCAGTCGAGTCTGCACCCGCCGGCGGGTGTGAGCGCGCGGCTCGTCGGCCTGTCGGTGCTTGCCGCCCAGGCAGGGGCACAAATCGCCTCGCCCTGGCGGCGTGTGGTCACCCTGCTCGTAGCGCTCGCCGCGGTTGCGTTGATTCTGCTCGTTGCCTTCAGGGGAGACCGTCGGCGCGCGCTGGTGCCGCTCGCTCCGATCGTGCTCGCCACAGGCTGGTCGGCGCTTGTCGTGTTCGCGCTGCGTATCCCGCTCAACCCGATGTCGGTCACGCTCGGCGCGCTTGTGATCGCGATCTCCACCGAGTTCAGCGTGCTGCTCTCAGAGCGCCATCGCCAAGAGCGTCTGGCTGGGCACTCGACGGTGCAGGCGTTGCGTCGGGCTTACCGCTCCACAGGTGCCGCCGTCGCCGCCTCGGGTGTCACCGCGATCGCGGGATTTGGTGTGCTGGTCTGCTCTGACATCGCGATGCTGCGCGACTTCGGGCTCGTCACGCTCGTCGACCTCTCGGTTTCGCTACTCGGCGTGCTGATAGCGCTGCCTGCAGCGGTAGTGCTCGCTGAAAGCGAGCGGCCGTTGAGCGAGCGGCTCCGGGCCGGCGTGGAAGCCGTCAAAAGGATCGCTCCCCGCTGGCGCGCAAGGCGGCGCGGGCTAACCGCGCCATGAGCCGGACCGGCTCGCCGGAACCTCCTACCGATGACGGCTCCTCAGCCGCTGGCGATCCCGACCATCCCCGGCGCGAGAGTCAAGTGCGCGGCCCAGAGGGAGGCGTGGGCGGTCGAGGGAGAGGCGTGGTTGCTGGAATGGGAGGCTCGCCTTACCGTGGAGTCGCAGGGGCGCGCTACGGCCTCTTTGTCGTGATCCTCGCGGCAATCCTGTTGATCGCTTTCACGATCCATGTCGCGCTCAGCCCGCACAAAGGCGTCACCAGCATCCATCCGGGTGCCCGCATCCCGCCGTTCGCGGCTCCCTATGCGGTCGGTGGGCCTGCCGGGGAAGTGGACGTCGCAACGCACGCCAACGATGGGTCGGCCGGCAAAGTGCCGGCGTGCTCGGAGCGCGGGCAGGGAATCCTCAACATCTGTGAGCTCTACGAACGGGGACCGGTAGTTCTCGCGCTGTTCTTCCAAGCCGGCTCTTGCCCTGGAGTTCTTGACGATCTGCAGCAGCTTGCACCCGCCTTTCCGCAGGTCAGCTTTGCGGCCGTCGCCGTCAAAGAAGGAGCCTCTTCGGTTGCGCATTTGGTGCGCGCGAAGCACTTGACGGTGCCGGTTGGCGTAGACGGGGAAGGACGACTCGGTGAGCTCTTCGCAATGGTCAGCTGTCCCCAGATCACGTTCGTCTATCCAGGTGGCGTGGTGCAGAGCGCGGCGCTGCTGAGCACGCCATCGCTCGCCACGCTACGCGAGCGTGTGAACGAGCTGGTGGTGGCCTCGCGCGCTCGCGGCTGGAGGCCCGGGCAGAGATGAGCGACGAGCCCGTGCGCGGCTGGTGCGAGCGCGAGGTACAGCAGGAGCTGCCCGGGCTCGGGCTGATGTGCACGACGATCGAGCTCGCCCCGCGCAGATCGCTCACCGGCAGCTCGTCGCCGGCTGTGTTGGCACGCTTGCGCGAACTGTCCAACCGCTGGCGCGGAGCGCGCGCGGTGAACGTACGCCAAGAGCCGATTCCTGCCGCCTACAGGGTCTTCTTTCGTCATATCGGTCTCGACCCGGACGTGACCAGGACACCGATCGAGGCGGCGGTCCTCGAACGGATGCTCGAAGGCGGCTTTCTCTCCGAGGGCTTACTCGCCGACATCCTCACGATCGGCCTGATCGATACCGCCGTGCCGGTGTGGGCGCTGGACGCCGACACTGTCAGACGGGCCGCTCGGCATTCGTGTGACCCGATCCGAGGAGCGCCTTGGTCGAGGCCACGAAGGGCCGAGGTTGGGTGCCGGCAGGCTCGTCGTGGCCGATGCCGACAGTCCGCTGGCAATTCTCTTTGGGCAGCTCGCCTCAGGTCATGAGCCGAGCTCGCAGACGCGCCGGTTGTCGCTATTCGCCGTGCAGGTCGCCGGCGTGCCTGCGCTGCACGCCGAAGAGACGTTGTGGGCGTGCCGCTCCGCGTTGAGCGACGCAAGTCGCTGACCAACGGTGGAATCGCGATGTCCGACAGGGCCACCGATCGGCGCAGACGCCAAGAACCTTTACCGCGACGCGCAGGCCAGCTAACATCGGTGAGGTCGTTTCCATGGGAGGAGCAGGGCATGGTGCAATCCGAGCAGCTCACGGTCGAACAAATCGACACCGGTCTCGTCTTCGGCCCTGTTACCGAGCGTAAGAGCGAGGGCTCTTTCGGCAAGCATGGTGCGGAGCCAGATGAGCTGGCAGCGCGCGAGGCGCTCAGGACGCAGGTTGCAAAGCTCGAGCGCGAGCTCTCGGGCCTCGTAGCGCACACCTTCCCGCACATCTCTCCGCGCGATGAGAGCGGCGAGGCGTTCAGTGGGCCACGCCTGTTGAGCTTGGCCGAGCTGGAGCGTGTGCGCGACCGGCTTGTGTTGCGCGTGGGCGAGGTGCGCGGCCAGGTCGCCGAGCGCACAGCGCTGGAGCAGCGCTCGCGGGCGCTGCTCCAGCGGATGAAGCTCGAACCCGGACGCTACAAGTTCGTGCGTGTACCAGTGGCCGACCTAGGCGACGGGCATTGCGGTGTGTGGGAGGTGCGTCCGCGTCTCGGCTTGATCGGAATGCTCGCCGGCTGGTGGCAGGTCAAGCTCTCATCCGGCTGCCCGTAGCTGCGCCAAGCCGAGGGGCTCCAGTCGCCAGCCAGGGGGGGCTGTCCATCGTCACCGAGCTGCTGGAGGTGAGCATCGCCGCGAGCGTGCGTCGTTGTCGTTCGGTCATCGAGCCGACGGTCTTCTGCTCGGACATCGGGATCTGGGCAAGGAACTTGCGGCAGCGTGTCTGGCCCCAGCGACGCTGGCTCATCAAGCAGGTCTGAGACGGCCATGCTGTCGGCCTCCCACGGGCACTCGAGGATCACCTCGGCGACGCCAATCTCGCCGCTGGCCACGCGGCGCTTTAGCTCGGCACGGGCAAGGCGCACCTGATTGGCGCGTTCGAGGGCGCGCATGTGCTGAGGGCCTGCAGGGGCAATGGTCGCGGTTGCGTTCATGTGTGCTCACTCCCCGTCGCCGCCGCGGATGCCCCGGGGCGTGCAACAAGCTTGGCTGGTTGACGAGTAGCGCGCCACGCGATCGTCCGCTGCTTCCCTCGCGAGCGTGTCGCGAAAGTCCTCGGGACCCCTCTACCGCTGACTTGCAGGCGGGCCTCGGACGGTCGTGCTTTGCGTTCTGAGAAGCTAGCCAGCGAGGGGCTCTGGGTCAACCGTGTTCGCTCAGAACGTTCGCTAGAAGCGGGCTTTTTCTGAAGATGTTTCTTCTTGTGAAGAAGAGTCGCGCGATCGAGCTGCTTCGGCGTTCCGGCTAGTCGAAGGGCTCGTCTTAGAACGTGTTTCAAAAAGGTCGGCACGTCCCAGGCGTCCCTGGACGCGGCGCTGGATCGCTACGTGAGGTCTTGCGCGTACCACCGGTACGCGCTGCGACACCCCGCGACGACCAGCTTGGTCCATGAACACCTGAGACGCACCGCCTATTTTGAAACACGTTCTTAGCCCTCGACCGGTCCGGGCAGCGGGCCGTGCTCGGACTCGAACTCGCGCTTGACCGAGGCGAAGACCTCCAGTGCTCGCTCGAGCGTGGGTCGATCGTGGGTTGCCATAACGCTTGTGCGCAGCAGCGCGCCGCCGGGCGGGACGGCTGGGTGCAGCGCGCAGTTGGTGAACACGCCCTTGTCATAGAGCGCACGCCAAAGCAAGGCCGCCTTCCAGTCGTCGCCGACGAGCACCGGCACGATCGGTGTTGCGATGCTGTGCGTCGGGCTGTCTGGCTCGGGTCCGACTCGAACCGGCTCGCCCCGCAGCGTGCGGTAGCCGATCTCGTTCAGCCCTTCGGCGAGGTAGCGGGCATTGGCAAGCACCTCGGCGAGCAGTGCGGGTCCCTCTTCGGAGCGGATGATGCGCAGCGCCGAAAGCGCCGCGCCAAGCGCAGCTGGAACCGCAGAGGCGGTGAACAGGAAGGCGCGGCTGGAGATACGCAGGTAGTCGATCACCTCCGCCGAGCCTGCGACGAAGCCGCCGCAGGCGGCAAGCGACTTGGAGAAGGTACCCATGCGCAGGTCCACATCGCGCTCGACGCCGAGTAGCTCCGATGCTCCCGCGCCGCGTGTCCCGAGCACGCCGGCGCCATGTGCCTCATCGACCATCAGCCGTGCGCCATGACGTTTGCAAAGTTCGACGATGTCTACAAGCGGTGCGACGTCGCCCTCCATCGAGAAGACGCCGTCGACTACGACAAGCACGCCACCCCCGTCGCCCTCGGCACGTTGCAAGGCACGCTGCGAGCTTGTCCATGCGGTTGTGCCTGAACGGGCGCATCTTTGCTTTCGAGAGCAGCACCCCGTCGAGGATCGAAGCGTGATCGGCGGAGTCCACGATCACGGTGTCTTTGGCGTCAAGTAGCGTGCCGAGCGTGCCTACGTTCGCCTGATGGCCGGTGGTGAAGACGATCGCGTCGTCGGTATCCATCCATTCGGCAAGCTCGCGCTCGAGTTCGAGGTGCAGTGGTGTGGTGCCGTTCAGAAGGCGCGAGCCTGTCAGCCCGGTGCCGTAGCGGGCGAGCGCGTCGCGTGCTCCCTGCATGACCCGCTCGTCGCCGGTCAGGCCGAGGTAGTTGTTGGAGGCGAGCATGATGCGTGGGGCCCCCTCCATCTCCACGACCGGCATTGCCGGCGACTCGACCGTGCGGAAATAAGGCATCAGGTCGGCCTCGCGCGCTTCCTTCAAGAGCTCTTCGCGCTCGTAGCCACGAACCTTGGCAAATACGTCGGTAGTAGTCGACATATCAGCGTCTACCAGCGTTGGCGTCTTGGGTGGTGCCTGTCGAGGTAAGCATCGGCTCTCTTCCTATAGGGTGCGCGGCGATGGCTGTCGAGACTTCGGAGAAGACGATGAGCGTCGAGGTTCGTCCGGTCACGAGCCGGAGCGAGTTGAACACCTTCATCAAGCTGCCATGGCGGCTCTATCGTAACGAGCGCAACTGGGTCGCGCCGCTTCTGATGGACGTCAAGAAAAGGCTCGACCAGAAGAAGAACCCGTTCTTCAAGCACACAGAGGCGCAATACTTCCTGGCTTATCGCGATGGACGCCCCGTGGGGCGCATCAGTGCGCACATCGATCGCAACTTCAACGAGTTCCAGGACAACGAATGGGGCTTGTTTGGCTGGTTTGAGTGCGAGGACGACCCCGAGGCAGCACGCGCCTTGCTCGCCACCGTAGAGCAGTGGCTGCGCGATCGCGGGCGCGATCGCATGGTCGGCCCGATGGACTTCACCACCAACGACGAGTGTGGTCTGCTCGTGGAGGGCCACGAGCGCCCGCCGATCATTCTCTGCCCATGGCATCACCCCTACTACCAGCGCATCTTCGAGCAGGACGTCGGCATGCCCAAGGCGATGGACCTGTACATGTGGAGCCTGCACGTCACCGGGCGCGAGAACGTGCACCCGGCTATCTGGGAGGCGGCCGACAGACTCGAGGCAGAACACGGGATCGTGTGTCGCAAATTCCGCAAGAAGGATCTGCACGCGGAGATCACCCGCTTCCTGGACGTCTACAACGCTGCTTGGGAGAACAACTGGGCCTCGGTGCCGCTCAACGAAGAGGAGGTCCGCCACATGGCCAAGGACCTCAAGCCGGTGCTCGACGAGAACTGGGCGATGGTCGCCGAAAAGAAGGACACCGGCGAGGTGGTGGGCGCGGCCCTTACGTTGCCCGACTTCAACCAGGTGCTCGCCAAGCTCAATGGTCGCCTGCTGCCGTTCGGCTGGATAACTGCGTTGCGCGAGCGCAAGAAGATCGACTCTGTACGTGTGTTCGCGCTTGGCGTCAAGCCCGAGTATCAGCACACTGGCGTTGCGGCCCGCTTCTATCAAATGCACTTCGACGCAGCCGAAACCACCCCGCAAAAGGGTGGCGAGATGGGCTGGATCCTAGAGACCAACAAGCCGATGAACCGCGCGATGGAAGGCATGGGCGGCAAGATCGTACGTCGCTATCGCGTGTATGAGCGCGAGTTGTAGTCGACTGGTCGTTGGATCTCGGTGAGTATGGAGGGTCGATCCGCTTGACCAAGTGCGACAAGTAGTCCGCTCCCGCCTCTACACTGCGCGCTGTGAGTGAGCCTCTCAACGACGAGGTGCTCGACGGTCTGCCGGTGCTTGCCGACGAGTCGTCTGAGGGCATGTTTCCGGCGCCCGCTCCACGTGCGCCGGTCGGACCACTGGCCGGCCCAGCACAGACGGCGGTGGCGGCCGCGGGCGGCTTCCTCGCGGGTGCAGCCGTGCTCGGCCTGGTGCATCGGCGCAAGGGCAAGCGTCTTGCGCTAGCGGGTGCAAGCTCCTCGCGGCGGATTGGTCGTGGCGGCAAACGCTCGAAGTCAGCCGGCGAGCTGGCGATCGTGGGCTCACGCTCGCTGCTGGTCGACGTGCACCTGCTCGGGGCTCCCCTCAGGGGCCGCTAGGCCCAGGAGCTTGCGTGAGCGAGCGCACTTGCGCGACCCGGTGAAGTCGCGTTCTCTCGGTTTGGCAACTTCGCCGTGGGTAGTGCCGGCGGCGCCTGAGCCCGTAGAGCTGCGCGTCGAGGTCAAGCCGGCCGGTCCGTTTCGCCTGCCTCGCGCCGGTGGCATGGACGGGGTACTGCGCAGTCGCGGAGGGGTACTTGAACGACTGCTGCACAAGGACGGGGAGCCGGTGCATGTGCGTGTGGCCCAGACAGCCCACGACGCGGTCTTGTTTGGTGCTCGCTCGCCCAGCTGCGCAAGCGGCGCGCCACGGGATAGAGCGAATGCGCTTCGCGCTCGGTGTCGATGAGGATTTGAGTGCCTTTCAGCGCGAGTTCGCACGTGACCCGCTGATCGGACGCTCGATCCGTGAGCGACCATGGCTGCGGCCCAGGCGACGAGCAGAGCCATTCGAGGCGTTGGCATGGGCAATCTGCGAGCAGCTGATCGAATACGAGCGGGCCGCCGCGATCCAGCGGCGCATCGTGGCCTCGATGGGATCGCGCTGGACGGCCTGGGAGAGTTGTGAGCGACCTCTGCGCGATGTGCCCGCCCCGGCTGCGTTCGTCGGCGCCGCTCCGGCGCGCTTGGAGTCCTTCGATCTGGCCGGCTCGCGAGCCCGTCTGTTGGTGCGCGTTGCGCGTGAGGTGGTGAACGGGCGCCTGGACCTGCACGACGCTGATCACGAGCGTGCCTGGCGACGGTTGCGCGCGATCCCAGGGATCGGGCCGTGGACGGTGGAGATGCTTGCCTTGAACGGCCAAGGTCATTACGACCAGCTGCCGGCGGGAGACGTTGGTCTGCTCAAGTACGTGGGGCGCAGCCTCAGCGGAGGCGATCCGCGGGCACGGGTGGGCGAAGAGGAGGTTCGTGCGTTCTTCGCGCGCTATGGCCCTTGGCAGGGCCTGGCGGCCGTGCATGTTGGGGTTATCTAAAAAGCATGATCCGCTTGGAGGACCAAATGTGGCACAAGACCTAAGGCTAGGTACCAAACGTCTGCTTGTCGCCTGTCCCAATGGGGTGCATTTTGGGACAACCGATTTGGCTTAACGTCGCTCGCGCTCCACAAGCAGTGCAAAGGTTGGACAGGCCTGCGCCGCTCGTTGCGCGTGGGATACGAGCTCGGTAGGCAGCGGCCGCTCGTCGAGGATTGGGTAACCCCACTCGTCGAGTGTGATCCGCTCGGGCAACAGCTCGGCGCACATGCCGTGCGCCTCACAGGCAATCGGGTTCAGGCGTAGCCGCTCGCTCATCCGCGCAGGCCCCCGGCTGGATGTTCGCGCGTGTCGCTCACGAGCTCGCGCTGGCCGTGGCCGCGGATCGATTGGACGGCAGTGGCATCTCGGGTTGGCGGGCGCATGCCTCGCAGGCTCCATAGCGGGTGTGGTCGGCAAGCTCCTCGGCGAACACGTCTGCGGCACTCGTAACGAAGCGAACGGTGCCGTCGGGATGGGCACAGGCGCCGCGCCTGCTGATGAGCATCGAGAGCTGCTCGACCCGCGCCATCGTGTCCATGCGCGGCCTGCCTCTGCATACCTCCTCCAACGTTTGGGCCAGGGCGTCCAGCCCGTGCACGCAGGGTCCGCACTGACCGGCGCTCTCGCCGGCAAGCCAGCGCGTTACACGCGCCGTCTCGGCCACAGGGCAGGCAAGCTCTGAGAGCAGCAGCACGACCCCGGCGCCGAGGCTGGCACCGTGCGGTGCCAGGTGGGCGTTTGACAGCGCGAGTCCTCGGCAGCGAGGCGCCGCCTACCCACGTACCGGCGTAGCCTCCGAACAGCGCGGCGCGCACGCGAGTAGTCGTCCCACCGGCGGCGTCGAGCAGCGACGAAAGCGAGGCGCCGTACTCGACCTCGTAGACGCCGGGATACATCGAGCGGCCCGGAGAGCGTGACGAGCGTCGAGCCTGGTTGGTCGGCAAGGCCGAGCTCACGAAACCAGCGAGGGCCATGACGTGCGATCAATGCGACGTGCGCCACGGTCTCGGCGTTGTTGACGAGTGTCGGTCGCCGGCGCACGCCTCGTTCAAAGGGCATTGGCGGTGAGAATGTCGGCTTGCTAGGACCACCGTTCAAATGGTTGACGAGCGCTGACTCGTGCCCAGCGACATAGCCTTGCGGAGCGCTGCTCAGCACGATCCGTGGCCAGTGCCCGGGTAGCTGCTCACGTTCGGCTATCGCTTGTGCGACTCGTTCATGCCCGGCGCCCGCCGACTCGCACACACACACGATCGCTTCGTCGGCTCCGATCGCGCGTGCGGCGAGCGCGGCGCCGTCGAGCACCAAGTGCGGCAGCGTCTCGAGCAGCGTGCGGTCCTTGAGGCTGGCCGGCTCGCCCTCGGTGGCATTGACCACAACGATCGGTTTGCCACGTCCGGCGGCGACCGTGCGCATCTTCTTTGCCATCGGGAAGCCAGCGCCACCGCGACCGCCGAGACCCGCCTGTTCGATCTGGTCGATCAACGCCGCCGCTCCCCGTCGGTCGCGTCGTCGGCGCAGAGGGCAGCTCGCCGTGCGTGGCGAGGTGGGCATGCAGGGACATGGCCCCGCGCGACGGCACGCCCTCCAGCAGACGCGGCAAGCTCGCAGTCGGTGGCGGCTGGGTGTTCTCGAACATTGGCTCGAGCTCGGCGGTCGTGCCGTTGAGGCTCGGGTTCATTTGCTTTCCCCAGTAGAGGCTGAGCCGTCCGCTGATGAAGTGGTCGAGGCGGAGGACACGCCTGCGCCGGCGCTTGAGGAAGCGTGGCCTGGGTGGCCGAGCAGCGCCGCGGGAGTACCCGAGCGCCGTGCCCATTCTTTGCCCGAGCGGGCCGCTGGGGAGCCAAAGGAACAGCCCAAGCGTGAAGATTCCAGCTGCGCCCAGCGCTGCGCTGCGCTGCGCGATCTGATCAGGCCAGCCTGCCGCGACGCGGACGAGCACCGCCCCGATCACCACGACCAAACAGCCGATGCTGATCGCCAGCATCCAGGTGCTTTTCACGTCGCTGCCGGTACCCAGCCCGTGCAGCAGCGCGATCGGCCAGCTTGCATAGGTGAGCCAGTGGATGGCTCGCCAGGCTCGAGTGGCCTATCCGGCGACGGAGGAGGCTGGTGATGATCACCGCGAGGATCAGATCGAAGGAGAGCGCTCCCAGCCCAAGCCAGAACGGTCGGTAGCTGCCGGTGAACGGGATCACAGCGTTGACCAGTGAGATCGGCGCGAAGCTGTCGAGCACGGCAGTGAGGATGTGCAGGCACAGGAAGGCAAGCGCCAGCAGCGACACATTGCGGTGCAGCGAGTCGACCACGAAGCGCGGCCAGGTTTCCGAGCTCCAACGTCTGACGTCGACCACGCCGAGCGCGAACGAGAGCGTCAGCAGAATCAGCGCGACTGCTCCGGTCGAGCGAGTCAGATACCAATAGGCGCTCGGGCCCGTTGTTGCAAACACCGAGCTCATGCGTACACCTGCTCGGTCAGCGCCTGCTCGGTCAGCGCTGTCTCACCCTCGCGCGGCCAGGCACCGACTGTCTTTACGTGACCGTCGCAGCCGACGAGCCGTGCCGGTAGGCCCAGCTTGGCGAGCCATTCCGGTGCTCGAGCCCCGCGCACGATTGCTGCTGTAGCGGCGATGTTGGCATCGACGCAATCGCCTGCCGCGACGCTGACGGTGCGCCACATCTCCTCTGCGGGTGCGCCGCTGGCGGGGTCGATGATGTGGTGCATTATCTGCTCGCGATGGCGCCAGCGACGCGCGGTGGTGCTTGACGTGGCTAGCCCTCCGCTCGCGATCGAGATCTGTCTGCCCTGGGGCGCCAGTGACCGTCGCGATGGTCATTGGTCACGTGTATCCGCCAGCCGGTATGTCCACTCGTTCCGGCGAGCTCCCCGCTTGGGGCGGGGCCGGCCGTGGAAATGTCGCCGCCGAGACTCACGAGCACGCCGCAGCCAAGCGCCTTGTGGACGGCGCGGGCCGCCCGATCGGCTGCCCACGCCTTGGCGGTAGCGCCGAGATCGAGCTTTACGCCCCGTGGAATCCTGATTGTGCAACGTTCGCGATCGAGCTCGACCGCGCTCCATCCCGACAGCAGCGTTGCGCGAAGGCGTGGTCTAATCGCTGCGAAAGGGCGGGCTTCGTGGCGGCTTTCCTCGGCCGCCGGAATGCGGTCGAGCAGCTGCATATCGCGGTCGTAGCCGGCGAGTACGAGTGCCGCTCCTACTGTCGGGTCAACGTCGCCATCGGTCAGCTCGGCGGCACGTAGGGCCTGATCGAGAGTCTCGATCAACAGCGAGTCGACTCGCGTGGTGCGCCCCGGCCGCGGTGTTTACGCGCATCAGCTCTGAGTCCTCGCGGAAGCGACTGCATGCCCGGTCGAGCTCGTCGAGCTGGCACTTGAGGATTGCGCGCGCCTGCACCAAAGCGCGGCCGTCGCTCAACCAGAAGCTCGACGCTCGTGCCGAGGGCTTGCCATTTTGCGCGCGCGAGCTCGTCATGGGTCTCTCACGATCCTCCCGATACAACCGGCGCCGATTCCTGCGCGGGTGCGGATTCCTGGTCGGCTGGGTCGGTGCCGCTTCTTTGGCGGGCGCGGATTCCTGCGCGGGCTGCGATTCTTGGGCCGGCGCGGATTCTTTTGCGGCGCGGCCTTCTCTGCGGTCCGAGGGGGCGCCGCTTCCCCGGTCGGAGCCGATTCCTGAGACGGGGAGGATTCGCTGGCTGAGAGCCGATTCTTGGGGGGCGTTTCGTGGGGCGCGGTGGGTTCTGGGGTCGTGCTTGCCTTTGGCGCCTGCGCCGGCGGCTGAAGCGATTTCGCGGTAGTCGTCGACGAGCCTTTGTGGGTGGCGTGCGTGTCCGCTCGTGTCGCGCTCGATGCCTTGACGGTTTTACCGGGAAAGGCCTGCGCGGCGACCTCGGCGAACACGCCGGTCAGTGCCACCGAGCCCGCGACCAGCCAACGGTTTGGCGGTCTCAACCTGCGCAGTGCCGCGTCTCTGGCGTTTGTCGGTCTATGTGGCATGGCTAGTGGTGATGGCGAAAGATCTCGAAGTGTGTCCAAGCGCCGAAGTGGGGGATCAGCACGATTGCCAGTACAACGCCCGCGACGCAGCGCGCCGACGATCGAGATGACTCGCCCGCTCGCGCCGGCGGCATGTCTGTTGTACTCGACGCGACCGCCGCGATTGGTGAGAAAAATCTTTTGTATGTCGGGCAGGTGCCCGAGAACGTGCAGGGCAATGAATGCCGACCCACACGATGAAACTCGCCTTGTGCAGCAGCGCGCAGCGTGCCGGAGGATTCCGGTCCGAGGAACAGCAGCGCGACCCCGGTGGCAAGCACCGCGAGGCTCGTGGCCACGACGATCGGGGCGCTCACGCGCAGCAGGATCGGCGGCGCGCCCCGCTTGCGATAGGCGGGGTCTGAGGTGTAGTAGCGAACGAAGCGATAGCCGGTGCTCGCGAGCTTCAAACAGACGACCGGAATCAGCACCAGCCCAACGAACAGGTGCACGGAGATGAGCGGGCGCAACCGCAAGAGAGTCACCCCGATCACGGCAAGCAGCACCACCAGCAGGATGCCTGTGGCCGCTGTCAGACGCTCGTTGCCGACAGTGCCTCCGCCGGTCATGCGCTCCGCCGCTTGATTTGGCGCGAATATCCGGATTCCGCAGAGCCTAAGCGTCGAAATCCCCGCTGAGGTCGGCTTGTTGACGCAGATCGCCAGCACCACGAACAGGGCTCTGCGGCTCCGCGGGCATGAAGCGAGTGTGTGCTCGCTTGCTAAGTGCCCCATAACAGAATGATGAGAAAAGTCATCGAAACTGCTTGCAGGAGTTGGCCGGCGCGAGTCGAGCGCCTATTCTGGAGTCAATGCCCGACATGGCCGAGCCCGAGGCGGACGCCGTGTTTGCGCCGTCGATCCTGCTGGTGGAGGACGAGCCGGGAATCGTCGATTTCCTCAAGCGCGGGCTGGAGGCCGAAGGATTCGTGGTGCAGGCAGCGCTCAACGGCCTGGAGGGAGAGCAGCGGGCACGGCGTGAAAGCTTCGACATGGTGGTGCTCGATCTGATGCTTCCAGGGCTCGGCGGCATGGATCTGCTGGCCAAGCTGCGCGAGGTCAAGCCGGAACTACCGGTGATCGTGCTCACCGCGCGCGCTGAGATCGAGGACCGCGTGGCGGGCTTGGACGCGGGCGCGGTCGACTATCTGGTGAAGCCGTTTTCCCTCGCCGAGTTGCTGGCAAGGGTACGTGCACAATTGCGAGTAGCGGCGCAAACCTCGACCACTACGCTTCAGAGCGGCGACATCGAAGTGAATCTGTTGACTCGCAAGGTGCGCCGCGCAGACGTTCAGGTGGCTGCTCTCCACGACCGAGTTCGAGCTGCTCGTCTACCTGATGCGCCACAGCGGTCAGGTGCTCTCGCGCGAGCAGATCCTCAGCGCCGTTTGGGGCTACCAGCACGACCCGGCCACGAATGTGGTCGATGTCTATGTTGGTTATCTCCGACGCAAGCTCGGTCGCCCCGACAGCCCGGCTCCGATCTTCACGGTACGCAGAGTCGGCTACCGTCTCGGCAGCGGTGGCTCCGGGCACTAGGCGCGCCAACGTCAAGCGCCTCGCCCCGGGAGGGCTGCGTTGGCGTTTGGGTGCGTGGGTGGCGTTTGTCGTTCTGTTCTCCTGTGCGCTGACCTTCGTTGTCGTCTACAGTCATACCGGCAGTGAGCTGCGCCACCAAATCGACTCAGAGATAAGCGGCGAGGCGAGCGAGCTCTCGCACGCTCTGCACTCCTCTGGCGACCCCAGGCCCCGACAGGTGGCCGAGCAGGCAACCAGCTATATCCACGGCCAACCGTTTGGTCCCAGCTCGACGTTGCTGTTTGCGATCGTTGCAGGCGCTCCCACTAGCTCAAATCGGCCCGAGCTGTTTACGCGCGAGGGACCGGACCACGGTGAGACGGTGCTCGAGCAGGATCACGAGAATCGTCTCGCGGCAAAATTGAAGGTCGTCCACGACGGCTACTCCACGCTGACACTGCCAGACGTAGGCAACCTGCGCCTGTTGGAGCGCATTTCACGCTGCCCGGCGGCACCCGAGTGACCGTTGGGTCGGGCGAGCCGCTGGCTGCCGTAGCCCACGCTCAAGACAGCGTCGCTCGGGCATTCCTGCTTGCGGGAGCGCTCGCGCTGTTCGGGGCGCTCGTGGCCGCTTATCTCGTGGGCACACATGTCTCGCGGCCGCTGCGTCGCATGGCCGAGGTTGCCGCGAGAGTCGACGCGGGCGATTTGCATCCCCGTATCCACGACGTCTCCGGTGGGGCGGAGGAGCTGCGCGTGCTCGCTGATGCGTTCAATCACATGCTCGACCGGCTCACCGAGGCTTTTGCTGGGCAGCGTGCATTCGTGGCCGACGCCTCGCACGAGTTGCGCACGCCCCTGACGGTGATCAGCGGCCAGTTGGAGGTATTGGCGGCCCAAACGAGCCCCAGCAAGCCGGAGGTAAGGCGTGTCGAGCGACTCGTGCAAGCCGAGATTGCGCGAATCACGCGCCTGGTCGACGACCTGCTGTTGCTTGCCAAGGCTGAGCAGACCGAGTTCTCTGCAGAGGGAGCAGATCAAGCTACCCGAGTATGTGCGCGAGTTGTGGGACGGGATGAGTCTGATTGCCGCGCGCCGTTTCGAGTTGGGAGCGGTTCCGGATGGTGTGCTCAACGCCGACCCTGACCGCCTCGCCCAGGCGCTTCGCAACCTGATCGTCAATGCGATTGAGCACACGGCGGATCTCGATGGACTTGTTCGTCTGGAGGTAGAAGATCTCGGTGGCGGATGGGTCCGCTTCGTGATCGAAGACGATGGGCGCGGGATCGACCCCCGCGAGCTTGAGCGTGTTTTCGACCGATTTCACCGTACAGATGCGGCACGTGACCGGGCTTCCGGCGGCACGGGTCTTGGGCTCGCGATCGTACGCGCTATTGCTCAGGCTCACGGTGGTGGCGTCGCCGCCGCGAAAGGGTGTGCGACCGGCGCACGCATCGAGTTGAGACTGGGTGGTTTCCGCCCTCAAGCGTCGAGCGCCGGTGCCGACGGTGAGCGATCGACTCAGTCTTCGGTACCTGCACATTGAAATTATTCGGGCCAAGGACACATTTCGGCGTGATCTCCAATACTCTGTCCTGACATGAACGCGGATATTCGTCACTGAAAGTCGATCGGGCGATGTCAGCCAAGAACGCAGTACTGGGACTCGTTATAGAGCGACCGGGCTACGGCTACGATCTCGCACGTCGCTTGGAGGAGAGATTCGGATCTTCGGGCTTCGCGCCGACGGGCGTCTATTCGGCGCTCGACCAGCTCAGCTCCGAGGAGCTCGTATGCAGTGCCGGTGCGCGCCCGGGCAGCGCTAACGAGCGCGCGGCGCCGCGCACGATCTATGAAGCTACGCCCAAGGGCATCGACCGCTTCGAAGGTTGGATGCTGGACGACTCCTCGCTGGCGCCCGTGCGTGACGAGCTGTATATGAAGATCGCGCTCTCCAGGCCCCACGACCTCTCACGTCTGATCGAGCTCACGCAGACACAAGAGCAGGACTGCCTGGCTCGTATGCACCGGCTGCGAGAACCTGTCGGTCGTCAGCCGAGCCGGCCTAAAGCATGGTCGGAGGTGGCTGTGCTGTTGGTGCGAGATGCGGAGATCAAGCAGTTGCAGGCGCGGATCGAGTGGCTGCAGAAGGCTCGCACGATCATGCACAAGCTGAGCGAAGTCCACCAGCGCAGCGCCGCACGAGGAGACGGGATCGCTTGAGCTCACAGGTGCGGCTTGCGCTGGAGAAGGTCAGCAAGAGCTACTGGCGTGGTCCGCACGAGACCGCCGTGCTGAAGGAGATCTCGCTATCGGTCTATGCCGGCGAGTGCGTTGCTGTATGGGGTCAGCGTGGCTCGGGCAAGACGACCCTGTTGAAGGTGGCGGCCGGCCTCGAGGCGCCCGAAAGCGGAACCGTGCGCTTCAAGGAGCATGACCTGGGGTCCATGTCGAGGGCCGCGCTCGTGCGTTTGCTGCGCGAGGAGATCGGCTGGGCCAGACGCGCCGGGCCGGAGAGCGACGAGCTGGAGATGCTCGACTACGTAGCTCTGCCGCTGCTCAAACGCCTGACGCTGCGTCGCGCGCGTCGTCGCTCGGCGGCAGCGCTATCGCGCGTCGGCGTGGGCGAATGCTCGAAAGGTTGCTGGGAGGATCTGACCGACGGTGAGCGCACGCTCGTCTCTATCGCCCATGCGATGGTGCGACAGCCGAGCCTGTTGGTCGTCGACGATCCAACCGCAAACCTTGATGTGCTCCAGCGTGAGGAGGTGATGGGTCACTTGCGCAGTACGGCGGAGCAGGACTGGCTCGGGGTGCTGATTACCGTGCCGGACATGCCGTCGATGGTCCACGCTCATCGGATCGGATCGCTCAGCGACGGGCGTTTGCTGGTGCCTTCGGGCACCGTGCCCGAGCGCGACAACGTAGTGGAGTTCCCTGCACGCGGACGAGCAGCCCCCGGATGAGGTCGTGATCGACATGCTGCCTAACGAGCATGAGTCGCCACCAGGGGGGCATTTATCGTCGGAGTTCGCGCCTGAGCTGCAACTCCCATACGAGCAGGCGTCGCGGCGAGCGGACGAATCTGACCTCGGACGATTCGCGCAAGAGCCACCCGAGGGCACGATATCCGACGAGCCGCTGGTCTCGATCATGCTTTCACGCAATCAGGTAGACCACGTGGTGCGAGCCGCGCTTGGCGAGGAAGCCGTGCCAAGCGTCTCGGGTATGGTCGCCCGTACTAGCTTTCATCGCACTCATGCCAGGCAGGTGCTCAGCTCCAGATACCGGGCACTACAAGGGAACAGGCGTCTATCGCGGTCGCTGCTGGCTGGCTTGCTCGTGCTCTCGTGCTTTCCCCCGGAAGGATTGGACCTGGGAATCAAGGACATCTCCGAACAGCTCCAGCTGAATACAAGCACCGTCCATCGCTACGTGCTGACACTTGTAGCCGCGGGCTTGCTGGAGCGCGACCCGGATACGCGTCGCTACAGACTCTTGCCCGAATAGGGCGACGTCGCCGGTGAGTGTGGTCGCATGACGTCTAGGTCGTGGGCGTCATGCCGAGCGTCTTACGGGAGGGTCGCGCGTAGAGCTCTCAACTCTACGCGCGACCATCTCCCTTGGCGCCCAGGTAGGGAGTCCTGGACGTCGCCCTGTCCCGGTGGTCTATGCATCGTCTTCACCGTCCTCGGGTCTGGGGAGCGGCGCTGAGACCGTAACGACGCGTGTTCGGGGCAGCTTGTCATGCAGGGCTTTCGTGATCTACCTCAGGTCTTCGTGCCCTCATCCTCCCGCCTGTGCGGATATTGCCCATCCGCATGTACCACCCAGGGTGCTCGTGGATTTACCGCATCGCGGTTGCACTACCTGTACCTGCTCGGTTGGATGTAGCGTTGGGCGGGCTATGACCCGACCGTCTCCTCAGTGTCTGAGTTTGAGCGGAGACTGGTTCAGGAGGCTTTGATCAGCCCACGTTTGAGTGCGTAGGCGACCAGCTCGGCGCGCGATGACAGGTTGAGCTTCTGCTGGATGTGGGCGCGATGGGTCTCGACCGTGCGTACCGACAGGAACAGCTGCTCGGCGATCTCAGCATTTGTGTGACCGAGCGCGATCAGGCGCAGAACGTCGACCTCGCGCTCGCTCAGATCATCGGGTGGCCCTGGGGCGGGCTCTGAGGCCAGGCGCGCGCCAAGGCGCGGGTTCAGATAGCTCTCGTTGCGTGCCGCTCTGCGCACCGCCTCGACCAACTCGTCGTCGGCGGCCTCCTTGAGCACATACCCGATCGCGCCGGCACTGAGCGCGCTGCGCGCGAACACCGGCTCCTGCTGCATCGTGAGCACCACGATCTGGGTCTCGGGGTTGCTCTGCGAATGACGGGGATCGCCTCGAGGCTCGACCCGCCCGGCATGTTCAAGTCGAGCACGAGCACCGTCGGCTGATGCCCGCGCACGTAGCGCTGGGCGCCCTCGACGTCGCCCGCCTCGGCAACCACGTCGAAGTCGCTCTCGCTCTCCAGCAACAGCCGCAAACCGCTGCGCACGACGGCGTGATCGTCGGCCAGCACGATGCGGATCTTCTCCTGTGTGCCGGTTTCTCCCTCAGATGCGCGCTGTTCAGACTGTTGAGCCTGTTCTGCCACGTGCGTGACGCTAGCGCCTGTGCGAGGCGGCTTTGTGTCACCAGTCTGTTTTTTTCTCCTATTTCAGTAGGGGTGTGGCGGGTTCCTCACGAGGCTGCCTATATCCCTTCGCCGGGCAGGAACTCGTTGGTAAACGGTGGCAGGCCGGCGGTGTTGGGGTCTGAATGGATCAGTCCTTGCGTGAACATCCAGTGCCCGAATGCGGCCCACGCCGACGGATCCTGCCAGCCGTAGGGCTTTGAGTGATCGCTCGGCAGCGTCGCCGGAAGCGTCGCTTCGATCGAGGCGAGCTGCAGCTTCTCTTCAGCGGACGGGTTGGCCTTTACGATCAGCGCCGCCGCCGCCGCGGGATTCGCGCGCACCTGCCGCTCGCCGCGTGTCAGCGCCTGTAGGAAGGCACGCATGTCCACCCCGTCGGTACGCGCCTCCTCAGAGCGCACCACCAGCACCAGCTCGTCGTAGGTCGGCACGCCCGCATGGTCGATCGGGATCACGACCGGGTTCTTGTGCATCTGGCGCAGCTGGATCGCCTCGTAGTTCCAGTAGCCGCCGAGCGTGGCCGCCACCTTGCCTGAGAGCATCGCCGGCACGAGGTTGAAGCCGACGTCGCTTTCTGTGACGGAGTCGGGGTTCACGCCGGCCGCGCGTAGCGCGGTGTGCAGCTCGGCTGCCTGGTAGGCGATTCCCGCGGTGCCCACGCGCTTGCCGGCAAGGTCCGCGACCTTGCTCACGTGCGCCGAGGGCAGCGCGATGATCGAGGTCAGTGGGCGTTGCACGAGCGCGCCGATCGACACCACTTTCAGCCCTTGGTCACGGGCGAGCAGCAGCTGCGGCTCATAGGAGATCGCCATGTCCACCTTGCCGGCGGCAAGCAGCTTCAACGGTTCGGCCGATTCGCTGGGCACGATCGGCCGCACATCCAGGCCCACAGCATTGAAGTATCCGTGCGCGATAGCCGTGTACAGCGACGCGTGGTCGGCGTTGGGGAACCAGTCGAGCATCACCGTGAACGGCTTCGTCCCAGGCGCCGAGACGACGTCCTGCTTGGTCCCGCACGCGCCCAGCACGACGGCGCAGAGGCAGGCGACCAGCAGGGACCATCCGTAGCGGGAGGCAAGCAGGGCGGCACGGCGGACGCTTGACGATGCTCTCAACGGATCTCTCCTCTTGGTTGATTGGCCCACGGCGAGAGCTTTCGCTCGGCGATGGTCAGTGCATAGAAACAGCTGATCGCGAACACGAACAGCACGGCCGTGGCGGCATATGCGCGGGAGGTCTGCAGAGCGGTCAGAGTCCGAGGTGATCTCGCGTCCCAGGCCGGCGTAGGGGCCGGTGGTAGGCGTCGAGGTCTCGGCGATGAACGCTCCGATCACGCCGACGGCGAGCGCGATCCGCGCTCCGCTGAGCGCCGCCGGCAGCGCCGCGGGCAGCTCGCCGAAGCGAAACGCCTGCCAGCGCGACGCGTCGAGCGTCCGCAACAGCTTGAGCTGGTCGGGATCGACCGCCGCGAGTCCGTCCACGGTGGTCACGACCACCGGGAAGAAGCAGATCAACGCGATCACGACCAGCTTCGGGAAGATGCCAAAGCCCCACCAAAAGCACAGTGGCGCCGCGATCACCGCGATCGGGATCGCCTGCGAGCCGACCGTGTGCGGGTAGACGGCGCGACGCATCGGCGTCCACATGTGGATCGCGACGGCCATCGCAAAGCCGCCGACGAGCGCCAATGCGAGCCCGAACACGACCTCCTTGGCGGTGATCGTGAAGTTCGACCACAGCAGCCCGGCGTTGTCCCACATTTCGGCGAACATCGCGTGCGGCGCCGGCAGCAGCAATGGGTCCACCCCCTGGAGGTCCACGTACAGCTCCCAAGCGCCGAGAAAGGCGAGCCCCAGCAGCAGCGGCGGCAGCACGTTCGCGAGCTCCGCGCTCGTCACAGCGGCCCTGCTCTCGGCTCAGCGTCTGCATCGCCTGCTCGCGCAGCGCGATCACCGTCGCGTCGGTGCGCGAGCGCGGGCGGGGCAGCTCCACGTTCAGCTCGGCCACGACGCGCCCGGGACGAGGGGAGAGGACCGCCACGCGGTCGGCGAGCACGATCGCCTCCTCGACGTCGTGCGTCACGAGCACCACGGTGCGCGGCTCGCGCACGAGCGCGCCGGTCAGCCACTCCTGCATCTCCTGCCTGGTGATCGCGTCGAGCGCGCCAAAGGGCTCGTCCAGGCACAGCACGGGCTTGCCGGAGAGCAGCGTGCGCACGAATGCCACGCGCTGGCGCATCCCGCCCGAGAGCTCGTGCGGGCGGGCCCGCTCGAAGCCGGCAAGGCCAAGCTCCTCGAAAAGGCCTGCTCCGCGCGTACGCGCCTGCGCGCGCGAGACGCCGGCGATCCGCAATGCCAGCGCCGCGTTGTCGACGGCACTGAGCCAAGGCAGCAGCAGATCGCGCTGGGGCATCAGCACGGCCGGCTCGCATTCGATCGTGCCGCTGTCGGGCTGCTGCAATCCGCAGATCAGCTCCAGCAGCGTCGTCTTGCCGCAGCCGCTCGGGCCCACCACGGCCAGCACGCTTCCGCGCGCGGCGTGCAGCGAAACGTCCGCAAGCGCCTGCACGGTTGCGCCGCGGCGATCGATGTAGGCGCGGCTCACGCTGCCGAGGCTGACGCGTCGTCTGCCTGCGCCCCTGGGGTGCCCCCGCGAGGGTGGGCTCGTGCCGCGTGCGTCGTGCGCCTGGGTTCGCGGGACTTCAGTTGCGTCTGCACTGCGCTCCCTCCGCGGGCATTACCCCACAGGTTCGAAGGGTCGGCGCCGGGTCGTGTGCGCCATCTCAGCCGACCTCCGTCAGCTCCCCTGTTGTCGCTCTCGATGCTATCGCTCGACGAGCGATGGGAAGACGCGAGGTGCATGATGAGCGGCTCGTTGGGTGAGATCGCGACTGAGCGAAGCAGTCGGACGCGGGCTCGGCGTCAGGCGCTAGGCGCTCACGACCGGTCGCGTCAGCGCCTTGACGAAGTCCTCGAGCTGGGCGGTCGTCCAGCACTCGAACGCGGTGCAATATTGCTCGTAGGCGGCGATCACCGAGTCGCCGTAGTTCCAGTACAGGCGCGGCTCGGGGTTCAGCCAGAAAGTGCGCCCGGCGCGAGCGGCCACCTGGCCGAACAGGTCGGCGCGCGGGTCGCGGCCGTTGGTGCGGGCGTCGCCGAGCACGATCACGGTGGCGCGGGGACTCATGTCGTCGGCGATCAGCTCCAAGAGCTCCGACCAGACACGCCCATAGTCGGTGTAGCCGGAGATGTCGGCCACGCCGGCGTCGCTTGAGATGCGTTCGCTCACCGCGCGGAAGTCGCGCTCGTGCTCGAACACGTCGGTCACCTCGCTGATGCGCTCGATGAACACGAACGAGCGCATCTTGCGAAACGAGTCGTGCAGCGCGTGCAGCACCGAGAGGAAGAACACCGAGGCGGAGGTGACGCTCGTGGAGACGTCGCACAGCACATAGATCTCCGGGCGCCGCGGACGGCGCGGGCGATAGCGCAGCTCGACCGGCACGCCGCCGGTTTGCAGGGAGGCGCGCATCGTGCGGCGCACGTCCACGTGCGCGTGGTGGCGGTGGCCGCGATTCTGCTTGCCCTGCGTGGCCAGGCGCCTGCGCAGCTGCGCCACGACACGGTGCACCGCGGCGAGGTCTGCCAAGGGGCCGGAGGGCAGTGCGCGGTCGAGCTCGCCCAACGGACGAGCAGGGGGCAGGCGCCCGGAGCGCTGCACCTGCTGGCGTTCCAGCTCGCGGCGCATCAACGCCTCGAAGCGGCGCAGCGCATCGCGCGGTACGCCGTCGCGGCGGGGGTCGTCCGTCGGGCAGGTCCGGCTGGGGCTCGGCACGCAGACCGAGCGCGCGGCGGATGCGCTGCACGTCCACGCCGATCACGCCGCTGCCCTGCTCGGCTTGGCCGAAGGTGGCGATCGCCATGCGCGCGAGGTCGCGCATCGCGCCCTCGGCGCCGTCGCGCAAGGCCGCGGCGATCTGCATGCGCAGCGCGTCGAGTTCGGTTTCGCGACAGCTCGCCCAGGTCCGCCGCGGACGTGTTGCCCTCGTCCACGCCCTCGCGCACCGAGGCGATCTCCACGGCACGGAAGAAGAAGCGATCGAACACGAGCTCGAAGATGCGCCGGTCGTCCTGGCTCTTGGCAAGCGTCGCCGCCAGCGCCTCGCGGAACTCGCCCTGCGCGGTCCAGGGAATCTCGCGCAAGCACGGCGAACGCGTCGAGCAGCTCGGAGGTGCCGACGGCCACGCCCTCGGCGCGCAGCTGCTCGCCCAGCTCCAGGAGTCGGGCGGCCATGCCCTCAGGGGAAGGCCCCCCTGCGCGCGCGGGGGGCACGGCGGAATCGGAAGCCTCAGGCCGGCTGGGCACTGGCGGGCTCAGCGTCCTGCGCCAGCTTGAGCCCGACGCGCTCGGCGACTATGTCCATGTCGGTGCGGTGCTTGACGATCACCGACATCGTCTCGTTGAACATGTCCGCGTCGATGTCCTTGGCGCCGAGCAAGCAGCAATGCACGCGCCCAGTCGATCGACTCGGCGATCGAAGGCGGCTTCTTCAGGTCCAGCTCGCGCACCATGCCGACCACCTCCACGAGCCGGCGCGCCACCGCATCGGAGAGGTCGGGGGCGTGCAGCTTGACGATCGCCAGCTCGTGCTCCAAGCACGGGTAGTCGAGCCACAGGTAGAGGCAGCGACGCTTGAGCGCCTCGGTCAGCTCGCGTGAGTTGTTGGAGGTGAGCAGCACGACCGGGTGGGTGGTGGAGGTGACGCGCCCCAGCTCGGGGATCGAGATCTGGAAGTCGGAGAGGACCTCGAGCAGCATCGCCTCGAACTCCTGGTCGGTCTTGTCGATCTCGTCGATCAAGCAGCACAACGGGCTGCTCGGAGGCGATCGCGCTCATCAGCGGTCGCGCGAGCAGGAACTCCTCGCCGAAGATGTCCTCTTGCACGGCCTCCCAGCCGGTGCCGCTGGCCTCCGCCTGGATGCGCAGCAGCTGCTTGCGGTAGTTCCACTCATACAGCGCCTTGGCCTCGTCGAGGCCCTCGTAGCACTGCAGGCGGATCAGCTCGCGGCCCAGGTATCGCGCGAGCGCCTTGGCCAGCTCGGTCTTGCCGACGCCGGCTGGTCCCTCCACGAGCACGGGCTTGCCGAGCTTAGTGGCAAGGAAGGCGACGAGCGCGGTGGACTCGCTCGGCAGGTAGCCGACGGAGCTCAGGCCTGCGGCGACCTCGGCGGAGGAAAGGGGTCCCTCAGAGGGCATCGTCGGGGGAATGATACGGGTACCTCAACGCTCCTTCGGCTCGACGGGCGAGTCGTCGAAGGAAAGCTGCTCGGAAGGCCCGGGCGGAAAGCGGGGCCGCTTGGGTGGAGCGGTGGGGCGTCTGGATGGAGGGGATGGGGTCGTGCTCTGAGGTGCTCGGGCTGCTCTGCTCCACGACCGTTGTGACGTCTTCAGACGGGTCGGAGTCGTACTTCGCGCCCGTTGTGAGGTCCTCGGACGGGCCGGAGTCGTGCTTCGCAATGGTTGTGAGGTCCTCGGACGGGTCGGATTCTCGCGTGACGTCCGGGCTTCCCTCCACCGGGGTCGCAGAAGGCCGCGCCGCGACCGGTCTCGCGCGTGGGCTGCGTCGTGGGGAAGGGATGAGGGCCGTGATGTCCTCGTCGCTAGATGCGCGCCGTCGGCTCCCGCGCGGGCGCATCAGCGGCATCTCGGGCGCGCTTGCGGCGCGCATGCGCCAGCCGGCATAACCAAGCGTGCCGGCAGCTACGAACGCAAGGAAGAACCCCCATTCGATGCCAACGGGATAGCCGTGGCCGTCGGGGCGTGAGAAGACGCGGTAGAAGATCAACAGAGCAGCCCAAGCACCGGCGGCCATCACGACTGCGCCATCGCTGCCGGGCATGTGGAAGTCGCGCCGCTCCCCACGCGCGAACATCAGCGCGACCACACCGGCGGCCACCAGGAACACGGCGGCCTCGACGAACGACACGTCGCCGAAAGCGCTGATCGAGTGCGAGTAGATCGCGTCGGTCTTGCGGTCCAACGACTGCAGGTCATACCAAGGCAGGAACATCGTCACCAGCAGCGCGAGCGCAGCAACCATCGCGATGCGCTGCTCGGGCGCAAGCGCCCCCCAGGCGCGTGTCATGCGCGTCATACGCGTGCGCGGCTGAGGGCGTCATGCGGCATGAGTCGATTGTATGGCGCCCTCCAGCGTGAGCGGCCTGGATGCGACAGCGGTGGCTCGTGGCTCAGGCGTGCGTCTTGGCGGCCTTGCTCAGCCGCTTGACCAACAGCCTCGTGTCCTTCTCGCTGATCGTGCGTAGCTGACCCTGGAAAGCGAGCTTCCAGTGCTCGGCGGGCCACTTGCGGATGTGCTCGAGCTTGGTCGCAAGCTCCTCAGCCGCCACCCACTCGTCCTGCTCCAGCACGATCTCGGGCTCGGTGGCAAAGCGCCAGGGGTAGGCGTCGGCTTTGCCGGGCTTGCCGGGCCATAGCTTCGTGCGGTCCTCGTACATCTCACCGGTAACGATGATGCTGCCGGCGAAGCTCATCACCTTCGTCAGGTATAGGACGATGCGATCCCCGGGCTCGATCTGCAGGGCCCGCGGACGATTACGCTCCTTGATGCCGATCACGCTGAACCCATGCGCGCGCGTGGTCTCGTGGTTTTCGGGCGAGGCGGTCAGGATCCAGGTTTGGGCGACGGCGTCCGACATGGGCAGGCTCAGAGAATAGGCTGTCGCCGCGCCGGAAGCGAGATTCGCTCCACCGGTGCGAGCTTTGCCGCACGGGCGCTCTTAGCCCCTCCTTTGGAGGAGGCCTTGACCACGATCGTGCCCGTCGCCACTTCTTCGTTGCCGGCAAGGTCGACGGCTTTGAAGCCAACCGAGTAGGTCCCGGCTTTCGAGGGCGTCACCCAAAGCAGGCGTGGCTTGCCGCCTTCGACGGTCGCGCCGTTGCTCCAGACGGTCTTTTCGCCGAGCTTGATCACCATGGTGACGCTCGAGAGCTTCGACAGCTTGATCTGCACGCCGGCACGTTCGTTCGTGCGCACGCTCTGTGTCAGCAGTTCGATCACCGGCGCCGTCTTCTCGTCCGCGCGGAATTCCTTGGCCGTCGTGCAGTAGATCTGGTCGCCGGGAATCTGCCCGGTGGTCGGCGTCAATGGCTCGCCCTTGCTCGTCTTTTCGCATAGATGTTCAAGGAATTCCGCAAGCAGTTCGTGGTAGTTGAGATCCGATTCGGAGTGCTGGTCATACATCGACCAGGCTCCGGTGTTGTAGCGGGGCACCTCCGCACGCGCCTCGGCGTCGCCGGCTTCGAACAGCTGCTGACCTAGAGGATCCTTGGTCAGCTTCGTGTATTCGTAGAGTCCGACAAGGCTCTGGATGAAGCCGTTGAGGATGCGCTCGCTCGGCGCGTAGGTGTACTCCAGGTAATGGGCTCCTGCAGGGGTTGTGACCCGCACTCCGGTCGGCGGCGGCATCTCGAAGATGCCGAGCGCCTGCTGTGCGGCCGTCAGGTAGACCTGTTCGTGGGTTACGCTCCAAGCGCGAGAGAAGACCTGTAGGGCAGTCCCCTGCGAGAGTCCGCTGGTCCAGGGCGGAAGCCCGCCATCGAATTGGAACATGTATTCCCAGGCGATCCCGCCAGCACGCTGGGTGGCGAGTGAGATAGCTTCGTTCAGCACTTCCTTCAGCGTCGTGATTTCTTTGTCGAGGAAGTACGCGTTCGCCTTGCCGAACGTAGCCAGCCACTGGATCTCGATGCCTTGGCCAGGGTAGTACTCCCACACAAGCTTGCTGCCGGCGAAGTACACGCGCTGGTCGGCGCCAAGCAGACGTTCGGTCGTCCACCACTGCCGGTTGCGTTCGAGCGTGGTGAAGACCACCGGCAAGCGTGAGGGGATCAGCTGGTTGCTTGCGGCCATCGCTTCGACGTTGGCCATCACCGCACCGAGCTCGGCCGCGCGCGTCCCCGACAGTTTGCGCAGCGAGCTTTTGGCGGCGCTAAAGGCTCCCTGGTACTTGGCGTAGATGGCCGGAGTGATCGCCCCACTCTTCTGCAGTTGCTGTAGCGCAGCAGTCACGCTCAGATGTTTACTGGCGCTTGCGCCGCCGGCGAGTGCGGCCAGACACACAAGGGCCACAACAGCGAACCCCATCGCTATGCGCGATCTCACTCTTTGGCCGCGGGCGCGCACGCGCAGTGGCTTGGAATGCATCGGCCTGATGCTAGGCTCATCCGCGTCGGGCGTCGCAGCAAACGTTGCAGCGCGCCGGCCTGGTCGAAGCGTTGAGGGCACTCTTGAAGAACACAACCGTCCGCGCAGCAGTTGCGCTGTTGCTCGCAATCTTCTGTGGCTGTCTCCTCTCGGCTTGCGCCGGCGACTCCTCCGGCAGTGCCCAGGCGCTACTCGACGAAACCTTCTCCGGGCACAAGCAAATCGAAAGCGGCAACTTCAAGCTCTCCTTGGTGCTCGGCGCCGACACATCGAGCACATCGAGCAAGCCACTTGCGGTGACGCTCAGCGGCCCGTTTGAAAGCGCACCCTCTGGGGCACAGGCAGGCAAGCTCCCTCGCTTTGCCCTGCAGTTGCAGCTCGGCGCCGCCGGCCACAGTCTCCAGGCGGGCGCCACCTCAACCGGCTCAGCATTGTTCGTCGAGCTGGCCGGCACCTGGTTCTCGACACCTTCGAGTACCTACAAGGCGCTCGAGGAAAGCTATACGCAAGCCACAAAGAAGGCGTCAAGCGCCAAGCTACGCTCGACCTTCTCTTCGCTTGGCATTGAACCAGGTCGTTGGCTGTCGAATCCGACCAAGCTTGGAACGGTCACGGTAGGCGGCGAAGCCACGATTCATCTCCTCGCGGCAGTGGACATCCCGGCCTTCCTGGCCGACGTGAGCAAACTCTCCCAAGCCGGTAGCTCGCTCGGCCTGGACTCGGTGCCTGGAGCTTCCAGTGCTGGCGGCACGCTTTCGCCAAGCGTAATCAACGAACTGGCCAAGTCGATCAAATCCGCCCACGTGGACGTCTACACGGGCGAGAGTGATCACATGCTGCGCCGTCTGGAAATCACTGCGGCTATCACGGGCACGCCCCAGACGCAGGGTCTCTTCGACGGTCTCAGCAACGCCAACTTGACGGTTCAGCTCGAATTCACGGACCTCAACAAAAAGCAGACGATCAGCGCGCCGGCAAACGCCGAGCCGCCAACTCAGCTGCTCCCGGCGCTGCAACAGCTCTTGGGAGTACTCGAGGGTACCTCGGGCTCGGGTACGAGTTCAGGGGCCCTTGAAGAACTCTCCGGCGGCTAATCCTTGTCTTGCAATTAGGGGCTTCTGAGGGCCATTAACCAAGTGATACAAGGACGCACTGACCGAAATGTGCTTTAGCACATGAGGGAGGGAGGACGCCGTAGCAAGCAGTGCCAACGGCCCTCAGGGGTCGAGTTCTTCCAGCGTCCTTCGTACCTCTGACTCGACGTCCATCGGCTCTTCGCCGCTGCGCACCCTGCGTTCGTTGCGCGCCGTCACGAGTTGGCGCACCTCTTCGGTCAGCCCGATGTCGTGTTTGCCGACGGGCGTGCCATCTGTCGGCTCTTCGAGCAGCGCAAGCTCGGCGTCGATGTCGAGCGCCACACCGCCTTGGCGCACCTGCCTGTCGCTGCGTGCTTGCAGCATCTGACGGATCTCCTGCTCGCGCTCGGCCCGAGCCAGCGGCGAGTTCGGTGGGGGCCCAGTGGAGCCGCTCTCGCCCATTGAAAGACCGCCTTCGCCGATCTTGTCGTACAGGCTGCCGCCGGCGAGGAACGAGCCGACGCCGACGAGCACGAACAGCACCACCGCACCCACCACCACGACCGTGAACGGTTCCATCGTCTGATTGTGGCTCACTCGAGGCCGTCTTGCCACGCCGAGCGCCGTGGCGGCGGATATTCCGTTTTGCACGATGCCCCGCGTGCGCGCGCGGGGCATCGTGCAAATGGGACCTGCAAATGGGACCTGCGCGCGCCGTGCCGGCTGCGGGTTGGGTCTTTCTTTTTCGCGATGCCCCCTGCGCGCGCGGGGGGCATCGGCGAAACGGGACCTTCGCTACCCTTGGAGGTCACGATTGACTGACTAGTCAATCTAAAACCTGCGTCCGTCCTAGGAGAACACCAGACCATGGTCGATTTCACGCTCACCGACGAGCAGAAGAACCTTCGCGAAATGGCCCACGACTTCGCCGAGAAAGAGATCCGGCCGGTCGCCTGGGAGTACGACAAGGACGGCACTTGGCCGGCGGACATCATCCAAAAGGCCTGGGATGTGGGTTTGATGAACACCCACATCGACGAGGAGTACGGTGGACCTGGCGCCGGCTACCTCGACGGCTGTTTGATCGAGGAGGAGCTCTCTTGGGGCTGCTCCGGCATCCAGACCTCTTTGGGCTGCAACGGCCTCGCCACCGCGCCGATCGCCTTGGGCGGCTCTGAGGAGACCAAGAAGAAGTACTTGAGCATGCTCACCGAAGCACCCAAGCTCGCCTCCTTCTGCCTGACCGAGCCCGACGCCGGCTCCGATGTCTCTGGGATGCGCACCACGGCCGTCAAGAAAGGCGACAAGTACGTCATCAACGGCTCCAAGTGCTTCATCACCAACGGCGGCTACGCCGACTACTACACGGTCTATGCCAAGACCGACAAGGACGCTGGCCATCGCGGTATTTCCGCCTTCGTCGTCGAGCGCGACTGGGGAGTAGTGGTCGACAAGAAGGAGGACAAGCTCGGCCAGCGCGCCTCCAACACCGCCACGATCTCCTTCAACGACGTAGAGGTCCCCGCCGAGAACCTGCTTGGCGAGGAAAACGCCGGCTTCAAGCTCGCGATGATGACGCTCGACCGCACGCGCCCCGGCGTCGCCGCGATGGCGACCGGTATCGCGCGCGCGGCGTTCGAATTCGCCACCGACTATTCGCGCGAACGCGTGCAGTTCGGCGTGCCGATCGCGATGCACCAGGCGATCCAGTTCATGATCGCCGACATGGCCACCGAAATCGAGGCCGCGCGCCTGCTCACCTGGAAGTCGGCGTACCTGCTGGACAGCGGCCAGCGCAACACGCTCGTCTCCTCCCACGCCAAGCGCTTCGCCGCCGACGCCGCGATGAAGATCGCCACCGACGCCGTGCAGGTCTACGGTGGTTACGGCTTCATCAAGGAGTACCCCGTCGAGAAGCTCTTCCGCGACGCCAAGATCATGCAGCTGTACGAGGGCACCTCGCAGATCCAGCGCCTGGTCATCGCACGCGAAACCCTGCTTCCGCGTCGCGCCGAGGAGCCCACGGCGGTTCCCGCCTGAAGTCGATGATGGGCCATGCCGCATGCGGCATGGCCGGGAGGGCCGCATGCGGCCCTCCCTCGGGCCGTGCATGCACGGCCCGACCGACGGCGCATGCGCCGTCGGCACAGCAGAGCCGGCGGCACGATTTGAAAAATAGTCACTGCAACTAGAGGAGACCAGCATGTTCGTGTTCAAGGCCGCTGTCGTCGGAGCGGGCACCATGGGCGGGCAGATCGCCCAGACGATCGCCGCCGCCGGCTTCCCGGTTGTGCTCAAGGACATCGACCAGGACCTCGTGCAGGCGGGCTTGGACGAGGCACGCAAAGTGACCGAGGGCCAGCTCGGCAAGCTGGTCAAGAAGGAGCGCATCACGGCCGAGCAGGGCGCAGCTCAGATCGAGGAGATCCTCGGCCGGATCGAAGGCACCACCTCCTATGGTGCCTTCGGCGACGTTGACTTCGTGATCGAGGCGGTGCCCGAGCGGATGGAGATCAAGCAGGCTGTGTTCGCCGAGCTCGACACGGTTTGCCCGGGTCACGCGATCCTCGCCTCCAACACCTCGTCGCTGTCGATCGGCGAGATCGGCGAAGCCACGCTGCGCCCGGACAAGGTGGTCGGCTTTCACTACTTCTACCCGGCCTCGGTAATGCCGCTAGTCGAGATCGTCGAGAGCGAGGAGACATCCCCGGAGACGGTCACGGCGGCGCTCACCTTCGCCCAAGCGATTCGCAAGCAGCCGATCGCCTGCCTGGAGGTCCCAGGCTTCGTCGTGAACCGCATCCTGATGGCGGGAATGTCTGAGTTCTGGCGTGAGCAGGAGGAGAAGAAACTCTCGATCAAGGCTATGGATGAGGGCATAGGTGCTGCCGGAGTGGTACCGATGGGTCCGTACTTCCTCGTCAACCTGCTCGGTCTCGACACTGTCCTGCATGTCGCCGAACATGTGGCTGACGCCTACGGAAATGAGCGCTTCTATGTACCCAAGGGCATGCAGAAGCTCGTCTCCGAAGGCAAGCTCGGAGCCAAGACCGGCGGCGACGGCGTATACAGCCCTGCGGGCGAGGCCAACCTCAAGGGCGACGCCGACCCGGACGTGGCCGAGATCGTCGAGCTGCTCACGCTGAAGACGTTCACAGAGGCCGCATTGGTGTTGCAGGAGGGCGTCGCCACCCATCGCGACATCGACTTCGGCATGATGGCCGGCGCCGGCCTCGACCCTCGTCGCGGCCTGATGCCCCCGTTCATGAAGGCTGACATCGAAGGGCTCGACTCTGTGCTCGAGCGTCTGGAGAACGCGGCCGAGCGCTACGGCGAGCGCTTCACCCCGCCGGCGATCCTGCGACGCCTGGTTGCCCAGGGCCGACTGGGACAGAAGAGTGGTCAGGGCTTCTACGCCTATCCTCAGCCCGACGCTGAGCAGCCGGCCGAGGTGGTCAAGCTCGAGACACGCCCCGACGGTGTCGCGATTGCGTGGCTTGCAAACGGCCAGATGAACTCGATCGCCCCACAGGTGATCGAGGATCTTGGCAAGGTCTGGAGCAAGGTCAAGGACACGAACGTACACGCGCTCGTGATCGCCTCCTCCAACCCGTTCTTGTTCAGCGCGGGCGCCGACATCAAGGCGTTCACCTCAATGGACAAGCAGGCGGGTGAGCAGCTGATCCACGCCGCCCATGACCTGCTGCGCGAGTTCGGCTCGGAGGGAATCGCGACGATCGCGGCCGTCAACGGGCTCGCGTTCGGTGGCGGCTGCGAGCTCGCGATGGCCTGCGACGTCCGCATCGCCGCGCGCTCGGCCACCTTTGGGCAGCCCGAGATCAAGCTCGGGATCATCCCCGGCTTTGGCGGCACCCAGCGCCTGCCGCGGCTCGTGGGCGAGAATAAGGCCCTGGAGATGAACCTCGTCGGTGACCCGATCTTGGCTGAAGAGGCCTTTGAACTTGGCCTGGTCAATCGCATGGTTGAGGATCACGAACTGCTCGATACTGCTCTCTCCTGGGCACGCCGTTTGGCAGCTCAGGCGCCGGTCGCGCTGGAGCAGATCAAGCGCGTCTCGGGCGCCGGGGATCTCGACACGGGCATCGAGGCGGAGAAGCAGGGCTTTGCCGTGGCCTTTGCCAGCGAGGACGCCAAGGAGGGCATCTCGGCCTTCCTCGGCAAGCGCGCGCCGCGTTTCCAGGGTCGCTGATAGATCATCTGGCTGCCGTGGGTTGCGGCAGCAGGCGCGGAGGACGACGGTGATCTCCGTCACTAGCCGCTGCACAGCTCTGCCCTAAACCCTGCACGAGCTCTGCCATTGCGTTCAGATTGATCGGGGGAACTCAAGGTATTGGGCCCGCCTGCCGACGCATTCGTCCATGACAATCCCAAAGATTGGATCCGAGGGCGAGCAGGATTCCGCGGGCGTGGGGACGGGGCTTGCACTGGAGGACGAGCGACCCTCGGCGGCCGCTCGCATGGAGCTGGAGCACCAGCTCAAGCGCCTCGGTGAGACGCTTAAAGGGCGAACCGACGATGTCGTAAGCGGCATCATCAGGCGCAACGAGGAATCGGCTGTCGTGCTCGAGCCGATCGTCGAAGAGAGCTTCGTCAAGGTCGGCACGGTCTCCACCGTCGCGTTCGCCAGGTGGACCGCCGGCGAGGGCGCCGAGGTGGCGCGCGAGGTTGGCCACGAGTCGTGGAACATCTTTGGCCAGCTTGCCGCACAACGGGCCGCGCCGCTCAACGAGGTCACCAAGCGCTGCCTGCGCTGGCGTGATGCCGCCGCGGATGTGATCTGTGAGATAGGCATGCAGCTCGAGCTCTCTGAGACGGCTCTCGACCGCGCGCTGTCGATGCTCCAGCGCAGCCTTGACGTGACGCTCGTGCGTATGTGCCAGTCCTTCGAGGTCGAGCGCCGTCGTGCGCACGAGGAGTTGCATCGCCGCCAGGAGGAGCTTGCCTTCATGGCGACTCACGATGCGCTCACGGGCTTGCCCAATCGCACGCTGATCCTAGACCGCGTGGAGCAGATGCTCGTTCGCGCGCGACGCAACCAGACACCTGTGGCTGCGCTGTTCGTCGATCTCGACAACTTCAAGCACATAAACGACACGCTCGGGCACGGCGTCGGCGACCAGTTGCTGCGTGCCGTGGCGGCACGCTTGGAGGGGGTCGTGCGCGATATCGACGCGCTCGGACGCCTGGGTGGCGACGAGTTCGTCGTCGTCGCCGAAGGTATGTCGCTTGCCGCCGGCCCCGAGCTGATTGCCGAGCGTCTGCTCGGCGCGCTCAAGCAGCCCTTCAAACTGAAGGGCGCCGAGAACACGCGCCTGGTCGTCACTGCCAGCGTTGGGGTAGCAATGGGCGAGAGGGCCACCGCCGAAGAGCTCTTGCGCGACGCCGATATCGCCATGTACCGCGCCAAGTGGGACGGCAAGAACGGCTACGTGGTGTTCGAGTCGGGCATGCAGGATGCCGTCCAGAGCCGCATGGAGCTCGAGATGGACCTGCGCGACGCTTTCGAGAAAGAAGAGTTCTTCGTCGTCTACCAGCCGACGTTCAACTTGCGCGAGATGGTGCCCACGGGCATGGAGGCGCTGATCCGTTGGCGTCATCCCACGCGTGGCGTCGTCCAGCCTGATGATTTCGTGCCGCTACTGGAGGAGACAGGCCTGATCGTCGACGTCGGCAGATGGGTGCTGCACGAGGCCTGTCGTCAGGGAGCCGAATGGCGCGAGGCAGGTCGCGAGGTAGGCGTCGCCGTCAACGTCGCCGCGCGCCAGCTCGACCGCGACGAGTTCGTCGAGGAAGTCAGAGAGGCTCTGAGTGAGTCCGGACTAGAGCCCGATCAGCTCACGATCGAGATCACCGAGACCACGATCATGGCTAACGCCGAGGAGACCGCTGGTCGCCTTGCCGCGATCAAGGAGATAGGCGTGCGAGTCGCGATCGATGACTTCGGCACCGGCTACTCGTCGCTTGCCTACCTACAGCGCTTCCCGGTCGACGCGCTCAAGATCGACCGCTCCTTCATCTCCAAAATGAGCAACGACGCCGAAGGCGAGACGCTGATCAGGACGCTTGTGCAGCTCGGCAAGTCGCTCTCGATCGAGACCCTCGCCGAGGGCATCGAGCAAGCCCAGGAGCTTAGTCTGTTGCGCGAGGAGAGCTGTGACACCGGCCAGGGTTTCCTGTTCGCGCGTCCGCTCGACATAGAGGAATGCGAGACCTTCCTCGAGAACTGGGCTGGTGCGGTCTCGCCGGCGTCTGTGTCGGTCGAGCGCCCGTCTGCCTGAGCGTTGGTCTTAGAACGTGTTTCTTAGAGACGTATCTCACGGTGCCGCAGGTCTTGAGACGCGTTCTTAGCCGAGCTTGACGAGATCGCGCTGCGGCGCGATCTCCCAGCGTGCGGCCAGCTGGCCCAGCTGCTCGTCGAGCTGCCAGCGGTCGGCAAGTTGCTCGCCTTCGTATTCGACGCTTGCTCCCTTCAGCACCATCGAACCGCTGTTGTCGCCGATCGCGCGCAGCTCGGCAATCTCGGCCTCGCTCAGCAGAAGCTCCTTGGGCAGCGAGGCCAGCTCTGCGCGCTTGTCCTCGATCGGCTTGGGGACGCCGGTCTCGGGTGTTTGGCTTGCTTGCCCTTGCCCTTGCCCTTGAGCTGTGGCAATCCCGGCGCTCTCCTGGATCAACGTGGGCGCTACGCAGCGGACCGCCGGATGCGCAAGGTTCCACTGGCAGGCGAGTTGCAGCAGCGTCAGCCCGTGGCGATCGGCGTAGGGACGCATGCGCTCTGAGCTTCTCGACGCCTGCCTCCACCCAGCCGGCGGGGCGGAACTTGCGGTGGTCGTACTGGGCGAACTCGTGTCCTGGGCGCACGTCGTCGTGGAACAGGCCGCCGTAGTCGACCACACGCGTGATCAGCTTTACGTCGGTGAGTTGTGGCTGCGTCGAGCACCAGCTCGCCCGGCCACGGCTCCATCGGGCTGAGGATGATCATCGCCCAGTCGATGCAGCTCTCCGAAGCGCTCGAAGCAGTCGATCAAGTCGAGCGTGAAGCCGTTCGCCGGACCTGGGGCGACGCCGAGCAGACGCGTGAGACCCGCCTCGCGCAAAGCCTGCATCCCCTCCCAAACGCTTGCGCTCGTGTAGCCCGTGCGGTCGGGGTTATGCAGCATCAGCAGGTCGAAGCGCTCAGCTCCGAGGCGCTCCAAGCTGCGCTCGGCGGCCATGCGGATGTAGTCGCCGTAGTCGCGCTCGCCGCGCAGACGTGGGTCGGTGAAGCGCGGAAAGCCCTTGGCGCCGTCGCGCTCGCCCTCGTAGAAGTCGTGGCCGATCGCGCCGATCAGACAGAAGCTGTCGCGATCCACCCCCTCGATCGCGCGTCCGAGCAGGCGATCGGCCTCGCCGGCGCCGTAGGCGTCGGCGCTCATCACGGTGTCGATCCCATCGCCGGGCGTAAGCAGCGCGAGCAGGCGCTCGTCCTCCAGGGGCTCGCCGAAGTGCATGAAGCGGCCCCCGCTCCAGGTGCCGATCGCCGTGGCGGTTGGGTCCACGGTCATCGAGCGCTTCTCTCGTTTGGCGCATCGTTATCGAGTCTTGTCTTGGATTCGTAGAGGGTTGCGGTAGAGGGTTGCGTTTTGCTCATAAGGAGTGTTCGGTAAAGGGGGGGTGTTTCGGGCAGGTCCATCGGGACGAACTCTACGACGAGCCGAATCCGGTCGCGGTGCGTGCCCGCAAGGTGGCTTCGAGCCGCTCGAGCGCATGGCGCACGACCTTCTCCTCAGGCGCCGGCGCGTGGGCGCTCGCCGCCACGTCGGCGCTCGAGCTCGCGCAGCTCCTCGATACGTGCCTGCAGGTCTGGACGCCGCTCCTTCGGCAGCTCGCGCAGAGCCGCCGCATATGCGCGGTCCAGCTCGATCGCGCCTAGCGCAAGTCGGCCCTGGTCGAGGTCCAGGCGCGCGCGCAGCGCGAGCTCCTCGCACAAGAGCACCTCGCTGCGCCCTGACAAGAGCAGCGCAAGGCGCTCCTGTGGGCGCAGCACGCTCGCGCGCTTGCCGGCTCGCCGGCGCGAGAGCACGAGCTCGCGCGCGTCGCTCCAAAGGCCGTCGGCGACCTGCTCGCCCTCGCCGAAGCCGGCGCGCACGACCAGCGCCTGGGCTGGGGAGATCTCGTGGATGTGCGGGGCCGCGCCAGCGATGCGGTGCGCGTATAGGACACGGTTGAGCACCCTCGCGGCCGCATGCGCCTCGCGCTCGGGATCGAGCTGCTTCAGCCATGTCGCTTGCCTGGGCCTCGAGCGACAGCGGTACCGGGTCCACCACGGTGGCACGAGCGACGGGTACGGAGGCAGGCTCGGGATCTGCTCGGCGCGTGCGCGAGCGCTTGCCGAGCATGCCGCGGCGCTCGGCCCCGATCGTCGAGAGCACGACCACGTGCTCGGGCTCGTTGCCGTCAGGCCCTGCCGACTTGCGCAGCAGATAGCGGCCGTCGGCCGGGCCCAGCTCCCAGGGAAGCTCCATCTGCACGAAGGTGAACAGGCGCGTGGGCACACGGGCACGGTACTCTTTGGCCGATGTCCGATGGAGACAAGGCGGCCGCGGGGCTGCGCGAGCGCCTGACCACCGGCACCGAGGACAAGATTGGCAGGGCGCTCGTTGATCTGATCGAGAACCCGCTGATCACGGGCACGATCGGCCGAGCGTTCGATGCTCGCGAGCGCGCCGCCCAGGCTCAGGAGCTAGCGCTGAGCGCATTGAACATCCCCACAGCCGCCGACATCGAGCGGCTCACGCGGCGTCTGCGCTCGGTATCGCAGCGTCTGGAGGGCATCGAGGACGGCGTGCACCGCATCAACCGGGCGCTAAGCGAGGGCTCGGTCGAGCGGCGCCTGGTAGCGATGGAGGAGCAACTGAAGGCGCTCAGCAGCAAGCTGTCGGCGACGAGCAGACCTTCCACGCAGGCAAGCCCTCAACGCGCACAGAGCAGTGCTGCGGCGAAGACTTCAGTATCAGCCAAGAACTCGGTTGGATCCAAGAAGCCTGCGCCCAAGCGGGCGGCGCCTAAGCGCGCGGCGCGGGCCGCGAAGCCCAAGAAGACCGCTTGAGCTAAGCCGATAGTGCGCCGAGCGCGATGCTGCCCATCGCCTCGGCGGCCTGTGTGAGCGCGTGATCGTCTATGCGGATGCGCGCGACAGATCCGTGGGAGGCGAGGTTATAACCTGGAGGTTGTATGTCTGGGTGAAGGTTTTCGGCGACATCAAGTTCCGAGTTATAACCTGGAGGTTGTATATCTGGGTGAAGGTTGTCGACATCAGGTTCCGAGTTATAACCTGAAGGTTGTATATCTGGGTGAAGGTCGTCGCTGACCGCCAAGAGGCAGGCGACTTGGATGCCTGTGTTGGCTCCCAGGGTGAACAGCGTCGCGGCCTCCATCTCCACTGCCAGCGCCCCTTCGGCTTGCCAGTTCGCATTGCGTGTCGAGTCGCGCTCGTAGAAGAGGTCTGTGCTGACGATCCGGCCCTCGCGGTGCGCTCCCTCCTGCCGGCTGCCTGCCCCCCGAGCAAGGGCCTCGGTCAAGGTTGGATCGGCGAGAGCCAGCTGTTTGGCGCCGAGGGCCAAGCTCGTCCCATCGGCGGCGATCGCCTCGCGCGCGACCACCATGTCGCCGAGGCCGAGTCCTGGGTCAAGCGCCCCACATGTGCCAACCCTGATCGCGCGTGTCACACCCAGGCAGATCAGCTCGTGTAGCACGATCGCGGCGGACGGTCCGCCCATGCCGGTGCTCTGGATCGTAAGCGGCTCCCCGTCGGCGGCCGTGCCGGTATAGCCCCACAGGCCGCGGTTGTGGTTGAACATGAGCGGACTCTCGAGCAGAAATTGGGCCAGCGCGAGCGCGCGGCCGGGGTCGCCCGGAAGCAGCACCCGCTCGGCCAATGTTGCGGTTGGGCGCAGATGAATAGCGTTCCCCTGGGGCAGAGGGGTCGCCGGCTCTGTGGGTTTCACAGGGTCGCCGCGCCGAGCGACGGCCGACCACTTTCGGCCTGTTGGACTGGGTCGCTGTGATTCACGTCCCGCGACTTTAGACTGCCGCTGATGGCGACGTCCACGACAAGCGCACAGGCCGAAGGGGGGGCAAGCGAGCCCACGCTGGCCGAGGTGGCGTCGCGCGCGGGGGTGTCCGCCGCGACGGTCAGGCGATGGGTGAAGGAGGGGCTGATCCCCCAGTACGAGGGCAGCTGGACTCCGGCGGCGGTGGCACAGGTGCGAATCGTTGGGCGTCTGCGCGAGCGCGGACATACGATCGAGCAGATCAGGCGCGCGAGCGAGAGCGGGCAGTTGGCCGGCTATGTGCAGGGCATGTTCGCGCCGCAGGAGGGTCGCTACACGCTCAGGCAGGCGGCGCGCGAGGCCGATATCGATGAGGAGCTGATCGAGCGTATCTACATGTCGCTCGGCCTGAGCACGCTGTCGGTCGACGCGATCACCGAGGAAGACATGGAGATGCTGCGTTACATCGCGGCGATGCTCAACTCCGGCCTGCCGGAAGTCGCGTTTCTGCAGCTCGCGCGTGTGTACGGGCAGACGCTTGCCCAGATCGCCGATGCCGAGGTGCGGCTGATCCACATCTATGTGCACGAGCCGATGATGCGCGAGGGCATCCCGGGGGTGCAGATGGCTGAGGCGATGGAGGGGCTAGCCGGCGAGCTATTGCCGTTTGCTGCACCGTTCATGCGCTATCTGCATGGGCGCTTTCTCGGGCACTTCATCGAGCAGGACGTGATCGGCCACATGGAGGCCGAGCTCGCCGGTGGCGTCCCCGAGGAGGGGCGTATGCGTGTGGTGATCGCTTTCGCCGATCTGGCCGGCTATACGCGCCTGACTGAGGAGCGTGGCGACGAGGAGGCCGTCGGCGTCGTGGAACGCTTCGTGGAGGCGGTGCAGCACTCGTTGCCGATCGACGCGCGCGTGATCAAGACGCTCGGCGACGAGGTGATGGTCATCGGTGCCGATGCGCTCGCGCTCACGCAGTGGGCGGTCGACTTCCAAGCGGCGCTTTCCCCGAACGTGCCTGCCCCGCGCATCGGCATTCATACCGGCGATGCGCTCTACCGTGACGGCGACTATTACGGGCGCGACGTCAACCAGGCAGCGCGTGTGGTCGCCAGGGCCGCTGGCGGCGAGGTGCTCGTAACGCGCCAGGTGGTCGACGCCGCCAGCGGCGTGGATACCGCTCGCGGCACAAGCGGCTTGCGCTTCGAGCTGATCGGCGAAATCGGCTTGAAGGGCTTCTCCGAGCCGGTCGAGCTGTTCCACGCGTTCCCGCGCGAGGAATAGGCGTTCCTCCATGACAAGCCCCGCCTTGACCGTCACCAAGCTGGACGAATCGTGACTGTCTCCGAGGTCGGGTTGCGATGACCGCCGCGCAGCTCCGCGAGCACGTTCGAGTCGGTGGCCTGCTTTCCTCGGGCTGCGGCGTGGTTGCGATGCTCTCCGGCGGACGTGACTCGGTCTGCCTGCTCGACGTCGCGGTCACGCTGTGCGGTGCGGAGCAAGTGCACGCGCTGCATGTCAACTATGGGCTGCGAGCCGAGTCTGACGGGGATGAGCGCCACTGTCGCGAGCTGTGTGCGCTGTTGGGGGTGAAGATCGAGGTGGTTCAGGCGAGCAGGGAGGAGCAGGCCACGGGCAATCTGCATGCGTGGGCGCGCGAGCTGCGCTATGCGGCGGCGTGTGAGCTGGCGCAGCGGTTGGACGAGCGCCGCGACACGCGGGACGACGGGTCCTTGGCTGCGTGTGCCGCCTGTCGGGGTAGCCCCCGTCGCCGCACTCGACGTAGAGGGGGACGGTGTCTCAAAGCACGATGCCCCGCGCGCGCGCAGGGGGCGTCGTGCTTTTTTGACTCTGATCGCAACGGGTCACACCGCCACCGATCAGGTCGAGACGATCCTCTACCGCCTTGCCTCTTCGCCGGGGCGCCGGGCGCTGCTCGGCATGGCCGCCAGCGAGGGACGGCTTGTGCGCCCATTGTTGGGGCTGACGCGCCAGGACACAGCCGCTTACTGTCAGGAGCTGAAGCTCGCATGGCACGAGGACTCGAGCAACGACAGCGAGCTCTACGCCCGCGCCCGTGTGCGCCACGGGCTCGTCAAGGCGCTCGACGCCGTGCACCCGGCGGCGCAGGCCAACGTCCTGCGTACCGCCGCGCTCTTGCGCGAGGAGACAGAGCTGCTCGATGCGTTGGTGGATGCCGAGCTTGGCGTGGGCGCGAGCATCGCGATCGAGCGTCTAAGACAGCTTGCGCCTGCATTGCAGCGGCTCGTGGTCATTCGCTTGGCCGAGCAGGCAAGCGGCGAGCTTGCTCCGCAGGCCGGCGAGCGCGTTGGCGAGATCCTTGCGCTGGGCGCGCGGGGCGGTCGAGCAGAGCTGCACGTCGGCGGCCTCGCCGGCGCTGTGATCGAGGACGGCGTGCTGTGCATGGTCGCGATTCAGCCGCGCGAGCAGCGTCCACCGCGCTCTCCTCGGGAGTTCCCGAGCAGGGACAGGCAGAGGGACATGAGCCTCAGCAGGGACAAGCAGAGGGACATGAGCCTCAGCAGGGACAAGCAAGCGCGCGTGAGGCTCTGCCCGAGCCTATCCCCGTGGATGCCGATGATCCTGACGGACAGGGTCAATGAGTGGGGTCGGCCCGGTGGCCAATACACTCCCTCGCGTGGTGCCCATACCAGAGCGTGTCGCCGCGGCGGCCTCCGCAGCGACCTCCGAGGTGGGCGAGGTGCTTGTCGCCGAGGAGGATCTGAGCCGGCGCGTGCGCGAGCTTGGCGAGGCGATCTCGCGCGACTATGCCGGGCGCCCGCTGCTGCTCGTCGGCGTGCTCAAGGGCGCCGTCTTCTTCTTGAGCGACCTGATGCGCTTCATCGACATCCCGGTCGAGGTCGACTTCATGGCCGTCGCCTCCTATGGCTCGGCGACAGACTCCTCCGGGGTGGTGCGCATCCTCAAGGATCTCGACATCGCGATCGAGGGCCGCGACGTGTTGATCGTCGAGGACATCGTCGACTCCGGGCTCACCTTGCAGTACCTGTTGCGCAACCTCGGCTCGCGCAATCCCGCCTCGCTCGAGGTGTGTGCGCTGCTGACCAAGCCCGACCGCCGCAAGGTCGATCTGCCCACCCGCTACGTCGGCTTTGAGATACCAGACCGCTTCGTGATCGGCTACGGGCTCGATTACGCAGAGCGTCACCGCAACCTGCCGTTCGTTGCCGTGCTTGAGCGTTAGAGGACTATGGGCACGAACTTCTATCCCAATAACTCAACCGCATGTGCGCCGCAGCGCATCCGGCCTCGGGGTGCGCGTGCGTGGTCGGAAACGACCGGGAATTCAGGCCTCTCGTGGTACGCTGGTGGACTGGCGGTCGGCACCTCCAACGTTGTTGGCGGCCAGGATCCAAGCCCATGAGCCGATTCTTCAAGAGCGCCGCTTTCCCGATTCTGATCGTGGTCGTGCTCGCCTTCTTCATCTCGAAGGTGTTCGTCTCGCCCGCCCAGAAAGGGCCGGAACACACCTACCGGACGCTCGTCACCGAAGACATTCCTGGCCACCGCGTCAAGTCGGCCGAGTCTGAAGGTCAAAGACAACTCGGTCGCGGTCACCTGAACTCGACCTACAAAGAAGAAAAATACGAAGTCGGGTTCGTCGACCAGCAGGCTCCCAAGCTGATGCCGAACTCGAAAAAGGCCGGCACCAAGTTCAACGTCGAATCCAACAAGACGCTCGATCTGGCCGTCGCTGCTCACATATCTGCTGCCGCTCGTCCTGATCCTCGGCTTCTGGTTCTTCCTGATCAACCAGGTCCAAGGTGGGGGCTCGCGCGTCATGTCCTTCGGCAAGTCGCGCGCCAAGCGCCTCTCCGCCGACTCCCCCAAGATCACGTTCCGTGACGTCGCCGGGGTCGACGAGGCCGTTGAGGAGTTGCACGAGATCAAGGAGTTCCTGGAGAACCCTAAGAAGTTCCAAGCACTCGGCGCACGAATACCCGACCGGCGTGCTGCTGTACGGCCCGCCAGGGACGGGCAAGACGCTGCTCGCACGCGCCGTTGCCGGCGAGGCGGGCGTGCCCTTCTTCTCGATCTCGGGCTCTGACTTCGTCGAGATGTTCGTCGGCGTCGGCGCCTCGCGTGTGCGCGACCTGTTCGAGCAGGCCAAGCAGAACTCCCCGTGCATCATCTTCATGGACGAGATCGACGCCGTCGGCCGCCATCGTGGCGCCGGCCTCGGCGGTGGCCACGACGAGCGCGAGCAGACGCTCAACCAGCTGCTCGTCGAGATGGACGGCTTCGAGGCGAAGGACAACATCATCATGATCGCGGCCACCAACCGGCCCGACATCCTCGACCCTGCGCTACTGCGTCCCGGTCGCTTCGACCGCCAGATCGCCGTCGACCGCCCCGACCGCAAGGGCCGCTCCAAGATCCTCGAGGTTCACACGCGTGGCAAGCCGCTCGCCAAGATCATCGACATCGACGCACTCGCCGGCCAGACGCCCGGCTTCACCGGTGCCGACCTGTCGAACCTGATCAACGAGGCAGCGCTGCTGTCAGCCCGCATCGGCAAGCGCGAGATCGGCCAGGAAGAGCTCGAGGAGGGGATCATGCGTGTGATCGCCGGCCCCGAGAAGAAGACGCGCGTGATGAGCAAGAAGGAGCGCCTGATCACCGCCTACCACGAGATGGGCCACGCGATCGTCGGCCACTTCCTCGAGCACTCAGACCCGGTCCACAAGATCTCCGTGATCTCGCGCGGCCAGGCGCTCGGCTACACGATCTCGATGCCCCAGGAAGACCGTTTCCTGACCACCAGGGCAGAGCTCAACGACACGATGGCGATGACGCTCGGCGGTCGCGCCGCCGAGGAGATCGTCTTCGAGGAGATAACGACCGGCGCCTCCAACGACCTGGAGAAGGTCACCGCGACCGCCAAGCAGATGGTGATGCGCTTCGGCATGTCCGAGAAGCTGGGCCCGCGCGTGTTCGGCCACGAGCACGGCCAGCCGTTCCTCGGCCGCGAGTTCTCTACCGAGCCCGACTACTCCGATGAGATCGCCCGCGAGATCGACGACGAGGTGCGCCGTATGGTCGAGTCCGCCCACCAGCGCGCCAAGACGATCCTCACCGAGCACAAAGACGACCTCACCAATCTCTCTGAGATTCTCGTCAAGCGCGAGACGATCGAGAAGGAGGAGTTCCTCGCCTTGCTCGACGGCAAGAGCGAGGAGGAAGTGTTCGGCGCCGAGGAGACCCCGGCACCTGAGCTGCCGGTTCCGCCGGCGCAGGCCGACCGCGCCGGTCGCGAAGCGCCGCGCCCGCTACCGCGCCCAGGTTTGGCGGGTGGCACAGCCGATATGGCCGGCGCAGATCCCAGCGGACCTTCCGTCACCTGACGGTTGTCTAGGCGTCCCTGGCGGCGTTCTCCCTCACTTATGTGCACAGCACATTGCGTTCGGTGCGTCCTTGCCAGGAACACCTATACGACCGTCAGGAGCTGGAGGGTATGAGTGCGGGGTACCGCCTGATGGGGGTCCTCAACGTGACCCCCGACTCGTTCTCGGATGGCGGCTTGTTCTTGGACGAGCAAGCCGCCGTAGCTCATGGCGTCGAGCTTGTCGAGCAGGGAGCGGATGTCCTCGACATCGGCGGCGAATCGACGCGCCCAGGAGCTGAGCCCGTCGATGTGGAGGAGGAGCTGCGCCGGGTCGTGCCGGTGATCGAGGGTTTGTCTCGGCGAGTCGCCACGACGCAGATCTCGATCGATACCTCTAAGGCAGCCGTGGCGCAAGCCGCGATTCGCGCCGGCGCAACGCTTGTCAACGACGTAAGCGCTTTGCGTGCCGATCCCGAGATGGCTGGTGTCGTTGCAGCAAGTGGCGCCGACTGTTGCCTGATGCACATGCTCGGCTCGCCGCGCACGATGCAGCGCGACGCCTCACTATGTGGACGTAGTCGACGAGGTGAAGGCGTTCTTGGAGGAGCGCATGGCGTTCGCTGTGGGGGAGGGCATCGAGGAGCGACACATCCTGCTGGATCCGGGGATCGGCTTCGGCAAGACCGTCGCGCACAATCTGGAGTTGTTGCGTCGGCTGGAGGAGCTCGTAGCGCTCGGCAGGCCAGTGGTCGTCGGTACTTCGCGCAAGAGCTTCCTGGGGGTTGTGGCAGCCGATCGCTTGGCAGGCACGATTACGACGAACGTGATGGCGCTGGAGAGAGGGGCGAGTGTGTTTCGTGTGCATGACGTCACGCCGGTGGCCGCTGCGCTGGCGGTGGCGAGTGCTACGTTGAGCGACAAATGGACGGTGAGCCCCACGACGAGCTGAGCGACGAGGAGCGTCGGCGTCGGGCGGAGTCGCCGGGGAGCGAGCGGAGTGAGCTGCCCGAAGAGGAGGCAGAGGAGCGCGACCCCTTTGAGGAGGACGAGGACGACGAGGAGGACGGCTTCGAGACCGTCACGATCGAGATCAGTGGCCTCTCGCTCTATACGCATCATGGGGTAAGCGAGGCAGAGCGCGAGATCGGTCAGCGCCTGTTGCTCGATCTGCGCTTGGACGTGGGCGAAACCGACGCCACCGTCACCGACCGTGTCGAGGACACGGTCGACTACGCCGAGGTCTGCCAGCTGGTAGCGCTTGTTGCTCAGCAGCGCTCCTACCGCACGCTCGAGCGTCTCTGCAGCGCGATCGCCGATCGCCTGCTCGCCGACTTCGAGCTGGAGGGCGTGTGGGTGAAGGCCTCGAAGCCGAGCCGCCGATTCCGCTGCCCGTGGAGGACGTCTCCGTGGAGGTCTGGAGGGAGGCGGGGGAGTAGTGAGGGATTGTCGACGGAGGCGGCTGTGGGTCCCCCAGAAATTTGTGCCCCGCGTTGTGCCCGGCGCGCGATGACATCCCGAAAAGCGTCTACCTCTCTATTTGCTGTCCGTGCTGTCCGGCTGCGCTTGTTCTGCCCAGAAATCGATCGTCTCGCGCTCGTGCCTGATACCGAGCTGGAGTGCCTGCCATGGTCCGCGTGGGCCGGTTCCGGGATCGTGTGCAGCGTAGGCTTCATATTCGGTGAGCTTTTGACGATGGGTCGCGAGCTGGCCCTCGGCCAGGTCGTTTGCGTTGGCCCCGAAGAACAGCTTGAGCAGCGCCGGATCGCGTAGCACGTAGGGCTCGGGGGTGAACACGCTCAGCCAGCCCTCCAGTGCCTCTCGTCCAAGCTCGGTGAGGCTGTAGAGCTTGCGGCGCCTGCCGCTCTGCTCCTGATTCTCAGTCAAGTAGCCGGCGCGCGCAAGACGAGCCGGCTCAGCGTAGAGCTGGGAGTGGGGTAGCGTCCAAAACTGTCCCACCGAGGCCGAGGCCATCCCCTTGAGGTCATACGGCGTCGCCTCTCCGACGAACATCGAGAGCAGGCCGAGAACGATGTAGGAGGTGGGTGTGAGCTGGATCTCGTCGGGCACGGGTCTTGACAACGGTCTGTTTCGGATGGTATGTTTCAGACTATGGATATGGTCAGGGAGGGTGCGGGAGTCGTCGTGGAGTCGCTTGAGAGTCTTGCCGATACGCCGAGGATTCGTCGCCCTGGCCTCGGTCATGCTCGCAGTGCTCTGGGTCACAGGCATCGCCGCGGCGGCTCCCGTGGTCACACTGAAGGTAAAAGCGCTCCCGATTCCCGGGTTTCCCTGGGACGGGTGACCTCTTGGGCGCAGGCGCAGACGTAGAAGTTCAGGTCACGATCAGCGGCGAGGAATACGGCGGCTACCCCTCGCCACTGACCGGGATCAACCTGTACGCGCCGAGCGGGTCCAAGATCACCCCGGCGGGCTTCGTGACGTGCGCCGACACGGTCCTGGAAGCCGATGGGGGAGCAGGCTGTCCCAAGCGCTCGAGTGCAGGTCCGCCTGGGATAGGGCTCGGCGTCGTCGCCTTCGGTGGTCATCCCGTCCCCGAGAAAGTCTCGATCGAATCGTTCTTCGCGCCCGGCGGTGGGCTTACCTTCCTGGTCGAAGGGCGCACTCCGGCGTACTTTCAGGTCTTGGAAAAAGCGCACTGGGTCGGCGCGAGTCCTCCATATGGACAAGAGGTGATCGTCGAAGTGCCGCTTGTCGAAACGGTCCCCGGCGCTAACGACGCTTCTGTCACGTCCTTTACCGTCAAGGTCGGCGCGGCCTACAAGCGCGGCAAGAAGACGATCTCCTACTTCACGCAGCCAACGAAGTGCCCCCGCGGGGGCTTCCCGGCGAAGTTGGAAATGACGCTTTCTAAGCGGAGAAGTCGCCACGGTCACCGAGAGCGTGCCGTGCCCTCGGCGTCGAGGCTAGCTCGTTGGACGGCTTCTGGTCGCGGCCCTCTGCGCGGTTCACTCAGGTCTCGCACGCCTCGGCCATCTGGTCGAGCCGCTCTCTGCGCGGATCGTCGGCTCCTACGATGCGGTCAAGCCAGGTACGCGCTTCCACCAAGTCAGCTCCCCAACACAGACGAGCATCTGCTCGATGTCCAGCCAGTCCTTGGGGCGGTTGAAGATCGCCTTGCACACCAGCAGGTGCTCGGGGGCAAGGATGGGGATCCTCGTTTTGCCGAAGGGCTCGCTTCTGCTCGCCCGACGCATGGCGTCGTGGAGCGCGTCGTACGCGAAGAACAGGTCGATCGGAGTATTGCCCCAGCGCAGACGACACTGGCCGTCGCGTTCTACGGCCTGTAGATCCACTCCGTCGCCGACTCCAATCCTCGCCAGGTCCCGCTCGATATCCGGATATGAGCTGGGAGCGACGAACAGGTTGAGGTCGACGTCGATCGTCGCGCGCGGCTCGGCATAGTAGGCGAGCGCCAGCGCGCCCCCGAAGGCGTGCGGAGTTTTCGAACGCGTCAGCTGCCCATGGATCGCCACGATCTTCTCGGGCAGGCTGGGCTCGCTCATATGGCGCGCGATGCGATGCGCGGAAAGCGCCGGCGCTCGCGCGTCCTCGCTCGCGGTAGGTAGTCGCTCAACAGCAGCAGGTCGCGCAGGGTCTCTCCCCGTCGCTCGCTTGAGGCCGTGATCCAAGCGGCGGCGGCCTGCAAGTTGTCTGTTGGTTGACTTCCGTCCTGTGACAACGCCTGCACAAGCAGGCGGGCCAGCAGCGGTCGTGGCCGCTGGCCATCAGCCAGCTGGGTGAGCAGCTCTCCTGCTGAGCGATCAGAAGGAGGAGCTGCTACCGGCGCGCCCGCACGCCGTGCGGCCTGACGCAGCTCGCTCGCATCGAGATCTTTCGAGGACCGCGCTTGGGCGTGGGCGATCGATCTCAGGAGTCAATGTCCTGAACGTCGCGAGTGTGCGGCTACGGGGTCCCGCCGCGGTTGTGTGCGACTCGCGTATCTCCCATGCGCCAGCACCGCGATCTAGTATGAAAGCCATAGTGGGTAATTCTACCACTATCTGGTGGTCGCGGGAAGGCTTTGCGTCCAGCGCTGCCGCCTTCGCTCGGATAGCCTGCGGCGCCACATGCCCATGCGCAGCGGACTGCTAAGCCTCGGATCGAATGTCGGCGATCGTCGTAGTCACCTACAGGCGGCCGCCGACGCCCTGTGGTCCGTCGGCGTACGGGTGACGGCAGCCTCTTCGGTGTACGACACCGACCCGGTCGGCGAGGTGCTCGACCAGCCGAGCTTCCTGAATGCGTGCGTGCTCGTGGAGACAGAGCTCGAGCCGCTCGAGCTTCTCGACAACGTCAAGCGCTTGGAGGCTGAGCTGGGGCGTACGAATGGCGGTGTGCGGCATGGGCCGCGAGCGATCGACATCGACATCCTGCTGCTCGGAGGGCTGACACTCGCGCACGAGCGAATGACGCTTGCCGCACGAGCAGGTGCTGAACCGTCGCTTTGTGCTGATCCCCGCGCTCGAGCTCGACTTCGAGCTGGTTACCCCGGATGGGCAGACGGCTCGCCGACGCATTGGCGGTGCTCCCGGTGAGCGAAGGCGTTCGCTGGGCGGGACCGCCGTTGTCGCTATGGCCGCCAGAGCGCGGACCCGCGATCTCTAGGTAGGCGGACAGAAGTCCGCTCGCCTTGGAGAACGCTCTCAGCCGTGTGCGACGATACGGACGAGGTTCTTATCGGCGCACCTTCGTACGGGCGTGAGGCGTGAGGTTCAGGCGTGTACGACGACGCTGCGGGTGATCGTCACCGCCGCGCCGTGTAGTGGTGTGAGCGTGATCTTCACCGTCAACGCCAGGCGCCGGTGGCGGCGCAACGCGGCCTTGCCCTTGGCGGTCAGGGGCACGGAGAAGGGCACGTTGCCCGCTTTCAGCGACGAGCGCACCAGCCGCCCGATGCGCACCTGCGCAGGGTGCCCCGCCTTGGCCAGCGAGGCGCCGGCGGCAAACAGGCCGACTTCCAGCCGTCCGCCGGAGCCGGCCTGGGACACCTTGATCGACCCGTGCACTGTCGATCCGTGCTGGCTGCCGGCGAGCTTGAGCGCCCTGGATCCTCCTTCCAAAGGCGAGCCGGAGCTGTGGCTGGGTTCGCTCGGCGTCGTGGGGGTGGTCGGCGTTGTGGTCGTCGGTGTGGTTGTGGTCGGCGTGGTGGGGGTTGTGCCGGTGGTGGCGCCTTCGACGACGATTTCGTATTTGGTGTAGTTCGCGACGTGCCGTCGTTGAACAGCGTCGAGCTTTCGAACTCGTACGTCCCTGGTTGTTCGAACTTGCACGTGCCTTCCCAGCCGGTTTTGGCGGTCGCGGGCTACACCGGACGCAGGCAGTCGGCGCAGTGCCCGTCCATGACGACTGTCGCCGCGTGCTTACGTCGTGGTCGGCGAACATGACTTCGCCGCCGGGGGCGATCGTGACCTGGCTCGCGGGTGACACGTTCACCCCGTGCCCTGGGGTTGCCCAGCACGGCCAGTCGGGCTCGACGCAGTTTTCGTTGACTTCGAGCTTCGCTTCGGACGGGGCGGCGGCGAGCGCGGGCAGCACCGCCACCGCCGCCCCCATCAGCGCAGCGAGGGCGAAAAGCACAAGCATGCGTGGTCTCAAAAGCGTGCGCGGCCTCATCGTACGACCACGCTTCGCGTGAGGGTCATCGCCGCGCCGTGTTTGGGTGTGAGCACGATCTTCACGGTGAGCGCCAGCTTGTGATGATGGCGCAGCGCACGCTTGGCCTGCGCGTCGAGCGAGACCGTGAAGGAAACCGTGCCGGCGGGCGCCGAGGAGCGGACGAACCGCCCGACGCGCGAGCTGCCAGATCGTTTGACCTTGGCCAGCGAGGCGCCCTGGGCGAGCAGTTCGACTTCCAGGCGCGCGCCACCGTCGGCGGCGGGGATCTGGACCGTGCCATGCACAGCGTCACCGTGCTGAGCGTTCGCCAGCGCGAGCGTCGCGAGGGGATGGCCCCCGCCCGGCGGGGGAGGCGTTTCCATCGAGCCGGGCGTCGTGGCCGTGGGGGGGGCCTGGAGGCCCCGCCGCCGGAGGGCTGGGTGGAGGTCGTGGCCGTCGGCGTTGTAGTCGTCGGTGTGGTTGTCGTCGGCGTCGTCGTGGTCGGCGTAGTCCTGGTGGGGGTGGTCGTCGTTGGAGTCGTCGTGTCGTGGTGTCGTTGTCGTCGTGGTGGAGGTGGTGCCGCCGCCTCCGGTTTTTCGACGATCACCTTGTATTTGGTGTAGTTGGTGTATTCCGTCGTTGAATAGGCCTTGGCTTTCGAACTCGTATTCACCGGCTTGTTGCGAACGTGCACGTGCCTCTCCAGCTGGTTCATCGGCGTGCCAGTTCACTCCTGAGCAGGTTGGCGCAGAGCCTCCTTCCATGAGACGTCGCCGTGGGTGCTTGGGAGTCTTTGTCTTCGAACGGATCGTGCCGCCCGGCAGCTGATCGTCGACCCTTCGCTCGCGGGACGTCGCCCCCGAGTTCCGTGAGGTTCCAGCACGGCCAATCGAGCTCGACAGCAGTTCTCGTCGACTTCGAGCTTGACTTCGGACGGTGCGGCGTGCCGGCAGCGAGCGCGGGCAGCACGGCCACCGCCGCTCCCAGCAACGCCAGCGAGGGCGAAAAGCAAAAGCGTGCGCAGTCTCATCGTGAACCCACCTTTCTCGTGCTGGATGTCCCCATGGCAGTCGCTGGGTGTCGTGCGTGGCGCAGCGACATCCCGGCTCGTTATCCCCTAAGGACTCCAGCGCGCAAAGATCCTTCCCGCAGCGTTTTTCTCGAGCGTCCGTGCGCACCCCTCGGATGCGCAGTCGCTGACGGCCGCAGCCCGCCCCTGGCGAGTCCCTTCCACGCCGGAAGGAAAGCCAGGGGCGGGATCCAGAGGTCTAGCGTCTGCTACTTGACGGTGAGGGTGCCTTCCATACCAGCCATGCGATGTCCTGGAACCGAGCAGAAGAACTTGTAGGTTCCCGGCTTCAGGTTCAAGCTCAGGGTCTTTGAGCCGCCCTGAAAGGTAGGTGTCGCTCCCACCTTTTCACCGGACGCGGATTCGACCGTGACGTTGTGGCCCTCTGGAGCCATGTTGGTGAAGTCGATCGAGACTTTGCCGGCCTTGGCAGCTCAGCGATGTTGTGTTGTATTTGAGCTGGCCTTCGGCGTTTGCTTCGAGGCTCAGGTTTTCTGGTGCGCTCGACGCCCCCGAAGAGGCTGCCGCCTTCGTGGAGGTCTGGGTCGGCGTCGGTCGAGGCGCCCGCGGATCGCTGGCTTGCCTTCGGCAAGCAGGTTGAGCGTGTTTTCGCCGTCATCGACGAAGTAGATGCCCTTGCCTTCCGGCGCGATGACGAAGCCGAACAGCGATCCCGCGCCCGTCTTCTTGTCGGCGGTCTGCACGGCTACCTGCTGGCCGGCGGGTGTGATTTCGACCATGTTGCCGTCACCACCGTTGCTCGTGATGATGTTGCCGTTCGGTGCGAGCACCATGCCGAGCGGTTCCTTGAGGTGGCCGCCTTCGGTGAGGACGGTCCCGCCTTTCGCGGCGGGCGTCGTGCGCGTCATCGCTTCGGAGATCGCGAAGATCTTGTTGCCATCGGTCGAGGCCACATACAGCGTCCCGTTGGAGGCGAGTGCGAGTCCGGTCGGGCCGAGCACGAGGGCTTCTGCTGAATTAACCCAGGGGATGCCGTTCGCGATCACCGTTTCGCTCGTGACCTTCGGCGGCTGCCCTTCGCCCGATTCGAGGACTATCCGCACGACGTTCGAGTTGTCGATCGTGTGAATTCCCTTTGCGGCACCGCCGTTGAGCGCGTTGCTGACGAACAGGGTCGTCTTTGACCCTTCGCTGACGGCGGTCGAGTCCCACGGCCCCTGAATGTTCGGGCCCGAGATCGTGCTCACGGGCTTGCCGCTCGAGTCGAGCACGATCAGACAGCCGTACTTGGCGGTCGCTGTCTTGCCGTTGGTGGTCGGCAGGCTGCCCACGACGACGTAGCCGCCCGGCAGCGTGTTCAGCGCCGTCGTCAGCCCGACGCCGCCTGGGCATGGGCCGGGGAGCGTCTTGGCATCGATCGTCGCAAACGGCGAGAGCTTCCCGGTCCTCGAGACCTGCACGATCGTCGTGCCGGTGCCCTGACCGTTCTCCTTTGCGCTTTCCTTGGCGTTGAAGTTGCTGATCAGCATCTGGCCCGCCTGGAGCTTGCCCACGCTGGTGGGCACGATCACGATCCCGTACGGATTGATATCGCCGTTGGCCGGGACGGTCGAGGCGACTTTGCTGATGTTCGTGAACTTGGCCAGGAACGGGCCAGAGCTTGCTGCTCGTTGGCTGGCGTACTCGCTGCGGCCGACTGTGCTGGATGAGCTGCTGGTGCTGCTGGAGCTGCCGCAGCCGGCGACAGCGAGCGCAACGCCAACTAGAGCAAGGATCGACGTTCTAGGCACTGGGTTGTCTCCTGTGGTTCGGGGATCGGACGAGACGGTTTCCTGATCGCAGCCCGACCCCAACCGCGAATCTCGCGATCCCTTGAGTCGGCTTTCGGCAGCGATCAACGCACGGCCCGCCGTCGCGCGCTTTCCCTATGACTCCGCCCTCGCGGGATTCCTTCCCGGCGAGCTCTCCAGTCTTCTCCGCGCCAGCGTGGCCTTCTGCTCTGAGCGCCCTCAGAACCGCTTGCGCTTGCGGCCTCGACAGTCAAGCAGCAGTCGCCGGCCTCGGTGCGATGTAGACCAGGATCACGTCAACTGCCCGCGCCACATCTAGCTGCCGTTTGGAGACGGCGCGATCTCGCCGCGGCCGGCTTGTTGCAGGTCGGCCGGCAAGGGCGCGTCGGCGGCACGGGCGAGGACGGTCAGGCCGATGCGCCAGCGGATGATCGCGGCGCGCTGGGCTGCCTGCGTATTGGGCAGGTCGGTGAGTTCGCCATCGGCGAGGCCGGCGACGAGCGCGCTCAGGTAGGCGTCCTCGAACACGTAGGTGTTGGCGTAGCCGGCGTTGAGAGCGCGCAGCTGGGCGGTTGGCGGATCGACCGCCGCGATATCGACTGCGTAGGCCGCAAACCGCTGCTCTAGCTGGCCCATCCGCCGGGCGGCCTCGCTGGGTGCGATGCGTCGGTCGTGAAACGCCTCAAGGATCGGGTCGGCCCCACCCAGGAGCTTGTTGACCGCGAGCCTGATCGGCTCGACCTCGCCCATATAGCGCTCGATCGCTGTCCGCCCAGCACGTTGCGTTGTGGCCGCCGACCCGGCTTGGCTCGCGCATCCGCCGAGCGCGACCGCGCACAAACAACTGGCGGCCAGCGCGCGGGGCCGGCTTGTCGCACCCACGAGCGCTGTGCCGCTGATCCAGCCGGGGGCTCAGTAGCCGTAGCCGCCGCCGCTCGAGGATTCTTCTGAGGAGCCGCCCGTGCTCGGCGCGGGCGCCGCCGGGGTGCTGCTTGTGCTCGTCGCGGGGGTGCTGTTGGAGCTGGTCGTGACGACGCTCCAGGTACCTACGTCTTTGATCCCCTGACCCTTGGTTTCACCAGACTGCTGGTCCCCTGTGAACGTGTACAGCGGCGTGCCCTTATAGGTGACCTGCATGGTCCCTTCGGGGCGCTTCACGGTCCCGAGCGAGCCGACTTCACCGCTGGGAGCGCCGCTGGACGGCGCGATGAGTGGGTGCCACACACCGACACAGGCCGTGCTGGTGCAGATGAACTTGCCGTTCTGCTCGCCGCTGAGGTGATACAGCGTCATCCCCTGGCTGTCAACCAGGATCGTGCCGAGCGAGTTGGAGGCGCTCTTCACGAGGACGGCGCTTGACGGGCTGCTGCTTGTCTGCGCGGCGGCCTGTGTGCTGGCGGCCGAGCTGGTCGTGTTGCTGGATGAGCTGCTGCCGCAGGCGGCGATCAGGAGCGATGCGGCGATTGCTGGGAGGGACAGCTTCAGTAGATGGCGCATGTATTCACTCCTGTGAGGATTCGGCGCCGTGCGGGCGCGTGTGGGTCCTGCTGTGCTGACAAGGGTCCTGCTGTGCTGACAAAGACTCCGGGCAGGCGCTTTCCTTCCGGCCCTTCGCCGCGCGCCGAGCTGCCGGGAGGCGGGTGAGGTGCAAGCGCGATCGGCGTTGGCGCTACAGTCGCAGAGCGGGGAGAGCATCTCGGCGCCCTGAGGATCCGCTCTTTCCGCCACCGCCAATGCGCACTCTGGACCCACAGTCGCTGACGCAACACGTGGATCGGCTCTATCGCGCCGCGTGGGCGCTGTGCGGCTCGCGCGAGGACGCCGAGGACTTGGTGCAGGAGACGTTTACGCGGGTGCTGGCGAGGCCCCGAGTTCTCACCGGCGACGACGATCTGTACTACCTGATGCGCGTGCTGCGCAACACGTTCTTCACGAGCCGTCGCACCGCGAGCAGAAGACCGGTGACCGTGGCCACGCTCGAGGACGTCAACCCCGCCGATCCTCGGCAGCTGGGCGAGCCCGAGCAAGCACTTGAGATGCAGGAGGTATACGCCACGATTGCGGGGCTTCCGGAGGATCGTCGCCTTGTGTTGGTGGCCGTGGACGTGCTCGGCCTCTCTTACAAGGAAGCCGCACGAGCATTGCGCGTGCGCGAGGCAACGATCACGACCAGGCTGTTCCGGGCACGCAAGCAGGTGGCTGAGCGGCTCGCGCCCGCGCGGACGGGGCTGGGGGCTCTGAGTCCGATTCCTCCGCGACGCGATCTTCAAAGCGAGGCTCTCCCGATCTCGAGGGCTCTCCTGCAACCCAGTGTCCACCAAACCAGACGGTCCGCGGGAATGAGACGCGGCCGGCCGGAGTCTTGTCCAGTAGAGGAACGCCATGACCGAGATGCCCCCCAACATCGAAGACGACCAACAGCGCATCGCCAAGCTGGTGCGCTCATTCGACGCGCCCGCACCGCAATCGCTGCACCGACGGATCGACTCGCTCGTGGCCGGTCATGAGGACGTCGTCACGCACGCAGGCATCTCAGGCAGCGGTTCTCTTTGCCGGCTCTCGCCGGCGTGGGAGCGGTTGCCGTCGTGGCGGCCATCGTCCTTGCGATCGCGTTTGGCGGCGGCGGCGGCGGTAGCGGCAGCACAGCGGCGCTGACCGTGGGCCAGACGGTTGCGCCGACCTTGCGCGCGGCGACGCTTCCGGCACCGCGAGAGAGCCTCGCTCGTCACGCCCAGCTTGACGTCGCCGTCGACGGCGTGCCATTCCCGTATTGGGGTGAGCGCTTCGGTTGGCACAGCACCGGAGCACGCACCGATCGGGTCGACGGGCGTACCGTCACGACGGTCTTCTACGCGAACAGCGGCGATCAGCGCGTCGGCTACGCGATCTTCGCCGGGGCTCCGATGCCCAAGACGGGTGGTGTTGTCAATTGGCGCGGCGGAGTGTCCTATCGGTTGTTCGACGAGCATGGCGTTGCTGTGGTCACATGGCTGCGCGACGGTCACCTGTGCGTTGTCTCGGGCCGTGGCGTCTCCAGTGCCACGTTGTTGAGGTTGGCCAGTTGGAGCGAGGGCAATCCCACGGTCACCTGAGAGCGCGCGCCGACTGGTGCACAGAGTCGATCGAGCCGCACGCATGTCGGGCGGAAGAGTGCGATCGAGCGGCGCGCGTCGGATCGAGCCACACGCGTGTCGGGCGGAAGGTTCGCTGCGTTGTCGGTGTCTATAGGAGACATGAGATTCATTTGTCCCACCACCTCGACAACATCGGAGGAACCATGAAGCGACCATATGCCTTCCTGGCCGTTGCGCTTGCCGCCACGGCGAGTGTCGCGACGGTTGCGAGCGCTGAGCCTGGCACTCCCAGTGCACGCTCCGGCAGTACGGCCACCGTCCAACTCCGCCACACCAGTCTTGGCAGCATTCTCGTCAGTAGCTCAGGCAGGACGCTGTATGAGTTCACCAGGGATCACGCCAACAAAAACAGCTGCGCCGCGATCAGCGGATGCTCGCAAGTGTGGCCCTCGCTGAGGGCGAGCGGTAGGCCCACGGCTGGCTCCGGGGTCAAGGCTTCACTGCTTTCCACCTCCGGCGGGCAGGTCACCTATGCCGGCCACCCGCTCTACCTCTACAGCAGAGACAGCGGCCCCGGGAAGACCTCCTACGTCGGGGCCAAGCAGTTCGGTGGCGCGTGGTTCGCGCTCAACGCTTCCGGCGGGGCGGTCAAGTAGCCCGGCTCAAGTAGCCGGCGGGGGCAGTCAAGTAGCTCGGCGGGGGGCTCGGCGGGGGGGCGGTCAAGTAGCCTGCCCCGCCATTACATCCCCCGCCATTACATCCGTCGCTAGTAGCCGTATTCAGGCGTTGGGCTAGGCGTGGTCGGTTTGGCGGGTGTCGCTGGGCTGGTGCTGCCGGTCGCGCTCAGCACATGCCAGGCACCGCCGAAGCTGTGGATGCTCTGACCGTTCGCCTCGCCTTTGGCTTGGTCGCCCGAGTAGCGATACAAGGGCAGCCCGCCGAGCGTGACCTGCAATACGCCATTGCTGCGCCGCAGAATTGCAAGATGGCCGTGCACACCAGGCCCGGCCAGGAGTTTGGTCTTGCTCGAGCGCACTGTCAGCGGCGGCCAAAACTTCAGGCATTCGCTGCTCTTGCACAACAGATGATGCGTGGTCTCCGGGCTCAAGGCGTAGAGCGTGCGCCCCTGCGTGTCGACGACGATCTGCTCACTGAGTGTCGAGTTCGATGCCGAGCTGACCGTTGCTGTGTTGCCGGTGGCAAGCGCCATCGCGGCCAGCGAGCCGGCAAACACCAGCGTGGCGGCCATAACTGTCATAAGCAGGCCCGAAGGTCGCCACTGCCGTCTCCGGGACGAGCGCGCTATCTGGTTCTGCTGTGCACTGTTCATCGGGTCTCCTCTGTTGTGGCCGTTGCCTACATTGACGCCTGGACGCCCACAACCTTCCAAAGCACTAGATGCGTCAGTGCGGCAAGTGCAGCACGTTCTCGCTGTCATCGAGGTAGTAGACGGCAGGTCCGAGAAACCGACTGCCCGAGTCTGAGAACCGACCCGAGAGTCCGAGAACCGCTGCCTAGACGGAGACCAAGTTTGCCGTAGAGCCTTCAGGGCCGGCGGGCGGCGGCTTCGAGGCGCCGCCGGCTCTCAGGGTTGCCGTCAGCGCGTCTGCCGGTTGGGGTCGTGAGATGAAGTAGCCCTGGCCTGTTTGGCAGCCAAGGGCTGCGAGCGCCTCCTGCACCGCTTCGGTCTCAATGCCCTCGGCGATGACGGTCAGTCCGAGGTTGCGGGCGAGGTCGATGGTCGAGCGTACGATTGCCTCTGAGCGGGCGTCCTCGAGGATGCCGGTGATGAAAGACCTGTCGATCTTGAGCTCGTTTGCCGGAAGCATCGCCAAATACTCGATCGAGGCGTTGCCGGTACCGAAATCGTCGATGGAGACGCCGATGCCTATTCGACGCAACGCCGTGAGCACGGCCACCGACCGTTGCGGGTCGATCATCGCCGCGCTCTCAGTAACCTCCACGACAAGCTTCTCGGGCACAACCCCGTGTCGATCGAGCAACCCGGCGATCCGCCGCGGTAGCGCCGGGTCGAGCAGGTTGCGGGCGGACAGGTTGACCGACATCTGCAGCGTGATCCCGAGCTTGCGCCAGGCAACAAGCTGGCCGAGCGCTTGGTCGATCAGATGCAACGTGAGTGGACCGATCAGCGCCGTCTGCTCGATTAGTGGGATGAACTTCGCCGGAGCCAGCAGCCCGTGCGCTGGATGCTGCCAACGAACCAGCGCCTCCACGCCCACGACCCTTCCAGTCTGGAGCTCAATCTGCGGTTGGTAATGGAGGACCAGCTCACCGCGACCCAACGCCCCGCGGACCTGACTGAGCAACCTCAGTCGCTCGGCGTCGAAATGGTCGCATTCGGGCGAGTAGATCTCGACGCTGCTGCGATGAGACCTTGCATGCGCCAGCGCCGCATCGGCGCGCTGTAGCAACTCACTCGGTGCCTTGGCATGCTCGCCGATCACGGCGACGCCAATACTTGCCTCGATGGCGACTTCGATCTCGTCGAGGACTATCGAGGGCTCGAGGCTCGCTTGTATCGCGGCCGCGGTGCGCATCGCGCCAGGCTCGCCTTTGGCGCCGCGCAAGAGCACCGCAAAACCGTCGCCTGCGAGGCGCGCGACGACGACACCATCTCCCAGGGTGGCGCGCAAGCGCTCGGCGACCTCGCAGAGCACAAGGTCGCCGTTGGCGCTGCCGAGCGTGTTGTTGATCTCGGTGAAGCGGTCCAGGTCGATCAGCAACACAGCGATAGCTCCTGCACCCTGCTTGTTGGCACTGACTGCATGCTCGACGCGCTCGATGAACAAAGTGCGGTTGGGCAACCCTGTCAGCTGGTCGTAGCGCGCCAAACGGGCATTCTCCTCGGCGTGCTCGCGCAGTCGCCGTGAGGCTCGGGCAACAATCCGATAGAGGATCGCCCAAAGTAGGGCCAGACCCACGGCGATCAGCGCGGCGATCATGCGCTTATCGCGCGCAACCGCCGCCGCGATCGGCTTGTAGCTCAGGTAGATCTCAAAGACGCCGACCGGCTGCGTCGAGCCGTCGAAGCGCAGCGGCACGTAGACCTCGACGAGTTCGCCCAGGCCCACCTCACTGGCTGTCTCACTGTCCTCGCTAGGTGTGACCAATGCGGCGGGGTGGGGCTTGCCGGCCAAAGCGTCGAGGAGATCGTCGTCGGGCGGAAGGGTCCGCCCGATCAGCTCATGATCGTCAGAGTAGATGACCTTGTCGTGAGCGTTCCAGATCTTGATTCGCGCCAGATCTTGCGTGACCGAACGCGTACGAAGCTGTTCGTCCAAGACACGTACCCCAGCGGCGCTCATCCCGTAGCGCAAATCGTGCGGCGTGAGACGAGGCTGGATCCCGATGCGCGCAATCAACGATGCCGACTGGTCGGCATCTGCCAAGGACCGCTCGACGATCTGCGCTTGTAGGACGCGCGCGAGTATCAATCCCAGCGCGACGATCGGGACGAGGCTCAACAGGGCAACCTGCCGCGTCAGTGTCAGATGTCCTACCCACCGTTTCCCTCCGTGGAACGGGTGCATAGGCTTCTCTCGTCCGCGAGGTGCGAATACTCAAGTCGGGAAATCGAAATCCCAACAGACTGTCGGGTCGCCCTCGGGAAGGGAGTGCGATCAGGCGCTTGGCGGCGCTGGCAGCCACCCTGTCGGGTCGCCCCCGGGAGTGCGATCAGGCGCTTGGCGGCGCCGGCAGCCACTCGGCCGGCAGTGTGCCTGCAGGGATTTCGCCTGCCTGCGGCTCAAACCAGCGGGTCAGGCTCAATGCCCTGTGGGCAGGTGGGCCTTCAATCAGCGGTCGCACGTCCGCGATCGTCATCAGCAGGCGGATCGAGCTGCCGATTTGCAGATCAGCAGCGTTGGGCTGCTCGCCGCCAAGCACGCCGTCGGCGATCCAGGCGTCGATGTGCTCCAGCTGAGCGGGAAGCGCCGCGAGGTCGGCCTTGGCTTTCTCATCGTCGGCCTTATTGAGCTTGGCCATCAGCTTCGCCGTCAGTGGCAGCGCCGGACGTAGCATCGGACGTGGCAGCGGCAGCTTCGTGTCGCCCGCATAGCTCTCCATGCTGGCAGAGTTGCGCAGCCATGCCGCGTCGAGCAGGCGTCGCGGCACACCCTGCAGCACCTCGTCACCCCAACGCTCGGCCTCCAACACACGTGCGCGCGCCACAGCGTCGGACAGTGGTGGCAGCAACGGCGGCTCGGGTGCGAGCGCGTCAAGGCGGCGCATGATCGTGCGCGAGCCCGCCAAGCGCTCGCCGTCGATGCGCAAACCAGGCACCGTGTTGCCTCCGTAGCGCAATGGGCCGATCGCCAGCTGGGACAGCGGCAGCAAGTCGATGCGCTGGTAGTCGATCGACTTCAGTCGCAACGCCACCTCGACGGCGGCGCATGGGTGCGATCCGGGCAGTGCGTACAGCTTCACGTTCACGTTCCGGAGCATAGGCCTATTGCGCAGCTCGTGCGTCCTGGCTGGCTCGCCGACCAGGCCCCCAGGGCGCGGCAGTGGCGCGCTAGGCCCATAATCCTCGGCCATGCTGCTTGTCGTCGACGTCGGCAACACCCAAACGCATTTCGGCACCTTCGAAGGCGAGGAGCTGCTCGAGCACTGGCGCTTTGCCACGGTGCGCGAGTCGACGGCCGACCAGCTCGGTGCAGCGCTGCGCAACCTGCTCGAGCTGCGCGGCGTCTCCTTCGAGAATCTCTCGAGCTCGATCGTCTCCTCCACAGTGCCGCACCTGGAGCCGGAATGGACCTCGATGGCCAGTCGCTACCTTGGCCACGAGATGCTCGTCGTTGGTCCAGGCTTGAAGACTGGCATGGCGATCCGCTACGACAACCCGCGCGAGATCGGCGCCGACCGCCTCGTCAATGCCGTCGCCTTGCGCGCCCGCTTCGGCGGCCCAGCGGTGTGCGTCGACTTCGGCACCGCCACCACCTTCGACGTCGTCTCCGCCGCCGGCGAGTACATCGGCGGCTCGCTGATGACCGGCATCGAGATCTCCCTGGATGCGCTCACCGAGCGTGGCGCGCGGCTGCCCAAGGTGGAGCTGGCCCCGCCAAAGACCGTCATCGCCAAGAACACGATCGACGCGATCCGCTCGGGCGTCGTCTACGGCTACGCCGGCGCGATCGATGCGATCCTGCGCCGCCTCTTCGACGAGCTCGGCGGGCACGCCGATGTCGATCGCCACCGGTGGGCTTTCGAGCCTGGTCGTGCCCTTTACCGAGGAGATCGACGAGGTCGATGACCTGCTCACGCTCACGGGATTGCGCCTCATCCACGAGATGAACGCGGCGTAAACGCCCCAAACCCAGCGCGCCGAAGTTGGCGGGGGAGACACACAGTCGGCCCGATCGGCAGCCAACGGCGCGCGAATACCACGGGTACGAACGACGATCCCACAATAATGGGCTCATGGCAACGCGTACCCGTCTCACGGACCCCTGGCAGCTCGGCCCTCTGAGCGTTCCCAACCGCGTGATGCTCGCGCCGCTGGCCGGCATCGGCAACTGGTTCGTGCGGCTGCAGGCCAAGCGCCACGGCGCCGGCATGGCGGTCTCGGAGATGCTCTCCTCGCACGCGATCTTCCACGGCAACGAGCGCACGTGTGTGGAGATGCTGCGGATTGACTCGCGAGAGCGAGAGTACGAGGGCCCGGTGTCGATCCAGCTGTTCGGGCAGGACCCAGCCGTCATGCGTGTCGCGGCCAAGGAGGTCGCTAGGGCAGGCGCCGACGCGATCGACCTGAACATGGGCTGTCCAGTGCCAAAGGTCTGCAAGACCGGCGCCGGCGCTGCGCTGCTCGATGACCCGGACGTCGCGGTCGCCGTCGCACGTGCCGCACTGCGAGGGCAGCGGTCTGCCGGTCACCGTCAAGCTGCGCTCCGGTCGGCGCCCTGGAGATACAAGCGGCTTCGAGCTGGCGCATCGCCTGGTGGGCGAGGCGGGAGTGGCGGCGATCGCCTTCCATCCGCGCTCGGCCGCCGTCCACCACAAAGGCGTCCCCGACTACGCCTTGGCCGCACGTCTCGTGCGGGAGTTGGATGCGCCGGTGATCCTCACCGGCGGCCTGCACGACCCGCTGTCCACGCTCGCCGCCTTCCAGCAGACCGGCGCCGCCGCTGTGATGCTCGCGCGCGGCTCGCTCGGCAACCCATGGCTGTTCGAGCAATTGCTTGGCGTGCGCGAGGACGCCCCCACGCGCGCCGAGGTCCTGGCCGAGCTCGACTGGACGATCGACCGCGCGGTCGAGCACCTCGGCGCGCCGCGAGCCAGCCCGCTACCTGCGCAAGTTCTACCCGTGGTACGTCGCTCGCCTGGGTCTAGAGAAGCCGCAAGCCAAGGCTTTGGGAGAGTCCCTGCAAAGAGCCGCCACCTTGGATGACGCTCGCTATACTGCTGCGCTCGCCGCCCACCCGACGGCGGCAGTCCCTGCCTGAAACCGCAGGGATTTCCTCATCCAAAGCCAACCTCGCGGAGTTAGTTCCCGCTCACCCACATGCCGAAGGACGTCATCCTCACTCCCGAAGGGCTCTCCAAGCTCCAGGACGAGCTGGAGCTGCTCTCAACCGCAAAGCGCCGCGAGGTCGCCCAACGCATCAAGGAGGCGCGCGAGTTCGGCGACATCACCGAGAACTCGGAGTACGACGACGCCAAGAACGAGCAGGCCATGCTCGAGAGCAGGATCGCCACGCTGCAGGAGAAGCTGCGCATGGCGAGTGTGATCGACTCCGCTGAGATCTCGACCGACGTCGTCGGCGTTGGCTCGGTCGTACACGTCAAGGATGAAAAGACCGGCAAGTCGGTCAAGTACACGATCGTTGGCTCTGCCGAGGCCAACCCGCAGGAGGCCAAGCTCTCCAATGAGTCGCCGGTCGGGCGCGCTCTGATCGGACACAAGCGCAACGAGGTCGTCGCCGTGCAGGTCCCGCGCGGCCCGGCCCGCAAGCTCAAGATCACAAAGATCGACGTCGGACTCAAATAGTCTCTCGCGTTGTGAGCGAGAGCGATGAGGAGCCGGCTGGAGACCGTTCAGATGCCGATGCCCCCCGCGCAGGTGGGGGGGATGGCTCTGGAGAGCGGGCCGGTGCCGGTGCCGGGGGTCAGGCGGATGGGCAGTCAGGCCGGTCGGGTGTGGATGCCCAAAAAGGCGATGCCCCCCGCGCGCGCACGGGGCATGTCGCCGATGAGCACTCGGCGCACGGCCTGCCCGAGCTGATCGCCGAGCGTCGTGCGAAGGCGCAGCGCTGCGTGGGGAGGGGGCCGAGATCGCCCCTTACGCCTTCCCGGATGTCGAGCCGATCGCTGAGGTGCGCGGCGCTTACGAGCACCTGGAGGTAGGCCAGGAGACCGAGGACCGCCACCGCGTCGCCGGGCGCATCGCCGCGCGTCGCGGCGCCGGCAAGGCAGCCTTCCTCGATCTCGTCGATCGCAGCGGCAAGATCCAGCTGCACGCGCGTGCCGACGTGCTTGGCCCTGACACCCTCAAGCAACTGCTGTCGCTCGACCTTGGCGACCTGCTCGGCGTCGACGGCGCACCTTTGCGCAGTCGCCACGGCGAGCTGACCCTGCGCATCGACGACTTCCAGATTCTCGGCAAGGCGCTGCGCCCTCCGCCCGACAAGCACGCGGGCTTGATCGACGTGGAGACGCGCCAACGCCGCCGCGAGCTGGACCTGATCGCAAACGAGGATGCCCGCAAGCTGTTCGCCGACCGCGCCCGCATCGTCTCAGCCGTGCGCGCCTACCTCGACGGCGAGGGCTTCCTCGAGGTCGAGACGCCGGTGCTGCAGCCGCTCTATGGGGGCGCCATGGCGCGGCCGTTCACCACCCATCACAATGCGCTCGACCGCGAGCTGTACCTGCGCATCGCCACCGAGCTCTACCTCAAGCGACTGATCGTGGGTGGCCTGGAGCGCGTGTACGAGCTCGGCAAGAACTTCCGCAACGAGGGCCTCTCCACCAAGCACAACCCAGAGTTCACGGTGGTCGAGTGGTATGAGGCCTACGCCGACTACAACGACGAGGCCGCACGCCTGGAGGCGATGGTGGCGGGCGTGGCCGCCTTGGTCGGCTACGAGGGCGAGCTGGACTTCCAGGCTCCCTGGCAGCGGGTGCGCTTCACGGAGGCCGTCAAGCAGGCGACTGGCATCGACCTGCGCGCCCATCGCGACACCTCCGCGCTTGCCGCTGCGATCGCCGAGCGCGACCTCGGCATGCCCACCGACGGCCTCAGCTGGCCTCAGCTGGCTGACGACCTGCTGTCGAAGTTCGTGGAGCCGAAGCTGATCCAGCCCACGTTCGTGCTCGACTACCCGATCGAGCTGTCCCCGCTCGCGCGCGCGCATCGCTCCGAGGAGGGTCTGGCCGAGCGCTGGGAGGCGTTCGTCGGGGGCATGGAGATCGCCAACGCCTTCTCCGAGCTGACCGACCCCGACGAGCAGCGCGAGCGCTTCGAGGCGCAGGCCCGGCTGGCGCTCGCGGGCGACGAGGAGACCCAGCCCCACGACGAGCTGTTCCTGGAAGCGCTGGAGCAGGGAATGCCTCCGACGGGTGGCGTCGGCGTGGGCATCGACCGCCTCGTGATGCTGCTCACGGGACGGACCTCGATCCGCGAGGTCGTGCTGTTCCCGGCAATGCGCACGTGATCTTGTTCCGGACGGTGCATGCACCGTCCGGCGGGGACGTGCATGCACGTCCCGGGCAGGGTCGCATGCGACCCTGCTGACGCGCCGCATGCGGCGCGTCTTTCGCTGGGCGCATGCGCCCAGCGACGGCCCGCACATGTGCGGGCCGCACCACATCGCGGCCCAGCGCAACTCGCGCTTCTCTGGGGGTCTTTTAGGGCATGCACATCCAACGTCGCGAGGGTGGTAACGGGAGCCCGGATACCCGGTTGGTAGACTGCCTGAAAGGCGCCACAGGACCGTAAGCGCGAGGCCTGCGATCCGCACAGGAAGGACGTACCCCATGTTCGAGCGATTCACAGAACGGGCCCGGCAGGTCGTCGTTCTCGCGCAAGAGGAGGCGCGCACGCTCAAGCACAACTACATCGGCACAGAGCACATCCTGCTCGGCTTGCTGCGCGAGGAGGAGGGCTTGGCTGCGCGTGTGCTCGAGTCCCTTGACATAACCGTCGAGCGCGTACGCGCTCAGGTGGTCCGCATCGTCGGCTCCGGTGAGGAGGTCACCTCTGGGCAGATCCCCTTCACCCCACGCGCCAAGAAGGTGCTGGAGCTTGCTCTGCGTGAGGCGCTGTCGCTGGGTCACAACTACATCGGCACGGAGCACATCCTGCTCGGCCTGGTACGCGAGAACGAGGGCGTCGCCGCCCGTATCCTGCTCGATTTCGACGCCGACTCAGAGAAGATCCGCAACGAGGTCATTCGCATGCTCTCCGGCCCAGGCGGCCGTCGTCAGGGCTCGGGCGCCGGTGCCGGCTCGGGCTCCGGCCCAGGCGAGGGCAAGAAGTCCTCGAAGCTGCTCGACCAGTTCGGACGCAATTTGACCAAGCTCGCCGCCGAGGGCAAGCTCGACCCTGTCGTCGGGCGTGAGACCGAGATCGAGCGGATCATGCAGATCCTGTCGCGTCGCACCAAGAACAATCCGGTCTTGATCGGCGAGCCCGGCGTAGGCAAGACCGCTGTGGTAGAGGGCTTGGCCCAGCGCATCACCAACTCTGACGTGCCCGAGCTCTTGAAGAACAAGCAGATTTATACGCTTGACCTGGCGGCTCTGGTCGCCGGCTCGAAGTACCGCGGCGAGTTCGAGGAGCGCCTGAAGAAGGTGATGAAGGAGATCACCCAGCGCGGCGACATCATCCTGTTCATCGACGAGCTCCACAACCTAGTAGGAGCCGGCGCGGCCGAGGGCGCGATCGACGCTGCCTCGATCCTCAAGCCGGCCTTGGCGCGCGGCGAGCTGCAGACGATCGGCGCGACCACGCTGGACGAGTACCGCAAGTATCTGGAGCGCGACTCGGCATTGGAGCGTCGCTTCCAGCAGATCCGCGTGGAGGAGCCGACGATCGAGCAGACAGTCGAAATCCTCAAGGGCCTGCGCGACCGCTACGAGCAGCACCACAAGGTGCAGATCACAGACGAGGCCTTGCAGGCCGCGGCCGACCTTGCCTACCGCTACATCTCAGATCGTTTCTTGCCGGACAAGGCGATCGACTTGATCGACGAGGCTGCTTCGCGTATGCGCATCAAGTCGATGACCTCTCCGCCGGCGAACCGTGAGTTCGAAGAGGAGATCGAATCGACGCGCCGCGAAAAGGAGGCGGCGATTGAGGCTCAAGAATTTGAGAAGGCCGCAGCTCTACGCGACCAGGAGCGCAAGCTGGCGGGCAAGAAGCGCGAGCTCGAGGAAGAGTGGGAGTCCGGCGAGTCCGTCGAGCGCCCGGCGATCGGCGAGGAGGAGATCGCCGACATCGTCTCGATGTGGACCGGTATCCCCGTCTTCAAGCTGACCGAGGCCGAGACCCAGAAGTTGATGCGCATGGAGGAGGAACTACACAAGCGCGTCATTGGCCAGCACCCGGCGATCGAGGTCATCTCCAAGGCGATCCGCCGTTCGCGCGCAGGCTTGAAGGATCCAAAAAGGCCAACCGGCTCGTTTATCTTCCTCGGCCCGTCTGGCGTTGGTAAGACTGAGCTCGCGCGTACGCTCGCCGAGTTCCTGTTCGGTGACGACGAAGCGATGATCCGCATCGACATGTCCGAGTACATGGAGAAGCACGCTGTCTCGCGCCTGGTCGGCTCGCCGCCCGGCTACATCGGCTACGACGAGGGCGGCCAGTTGACCGAGGCAGTGCGACGCAAGCCTTATTCGGTCTTGCTGTTGGACGAGATCGAGAAGGCCCATCCCGACGTGTTCAACATCCTGCTTGCAGATCCTCGAGGATGGTCGGTTGACAGACGCCCAGGGTCGCACGGTTGATTTCCGCCACGCGATCGTGATCATGACCTCCAACATCGGCGCTGCCGAGATCGCACGCAACACGCCGCTGGGTTTTGCCGTCTCTGACGACGAGACCGGGATCACCTACGACGACATGAAGAACCGCATCATGGGTGAGCTAAAGAAGGTCTTTCGGCCCGAGTTCCTTAACCGCATCGACGACGTGATCGTCTTCCACAAGCTGCAAAAGGAGGAGATCCGCCAGATCGTCGAGCTCTTGCTGGTACGCATCCGCGAGTCGATGGCCGAACGTGAGCTGCAACTCGAGCTGACCGATCCTGCGAAGGATCTGCTCGTAGACAAGGGCTGGGACCCAGCGATGGGCGCCCGTCCACTGCGGCGCGCGATCCAGCGCTACATCGAGGATCCTCTGGCCGACTTCGTGTTGCGCGAACAGCTGATGCCTGGTGCCACAGTCGTGGTGGACCCAGCCCCAGAGGGCGATGACAGCGAGGTGCGCCTCACGATCGTCAAGCCCAAGAAGGCAAAGACACCAGTTGGAGTCGGGGCCGGCGGTGGCGATCCCGAGTCCGGCTCGGAGCTGCCGGCGGGCGAGGACGTGCACCACGATGACGACGAGCATCCTGTCGAGCCGTAGGCTCCGGAGAAGGTTCCGCTGAGTACGTGTCCCGAGTCACAAATGCAGATGGCATTTCCCGGCGCCTGGTCGCGTCTGAGGCCCGCCGATATCGGTCCACGTGCTACCGGCATGCAGCCCGATATCGTCGAACCTCAGATCACAACCATCCATCCGGGTAATACACACCGAATTGGTGACTCGGGACACTAGTTCGCAGGTGACGCTCGCGCCGATGAGCGCGGAGGACTGGCCTGCGGTCGCGCGCATCTTCGAACAGGGCATCGCCACCGGCAACGCCACTTTCGAGCGTGCTGCGCCGAGCTGGGAGCACTGGTCGGCGGCGCGCTGCGTAGAGCCGCGACTGGTGGCTCGCGATGCCTCCGGGGTGATCGGTTGGGCTGCTCTCAGTCCGGTCTCAACACGCCAGGTATATCGAGGCGTCGGTGCTGTCAGTATCTACGTCGCGCTCGCCGACAGCCGCCGCGGCATCGGACGAGCATTGCTCGACGAGCTTATCCGTGCTTCAGAGCACGCGGGTTTCTGGACGCTCCAAGCTGGGATCTTCCCGGAGAACACGGCGTCGATCGCGTTGCACGAGAGCTGTGGCTTTCGGCTTCTAGGCACGCACGAGCGGATTGGCCAGATGCCTGACGGCCGTTGGCGCGATGTGGTGCTCTACGAGCGCCGCAGCGAGCTAATCGGTTGCGTTTGACCTGGCGCCGGTTGTTGGTCTTTTAGATCGGGATGCCCCCTGCGCGCGCGGGGGGCATTGCGAATTTGGAAGATCGCAGACGACGCATGTTCTGGATGTGTTCCAAGTTGATGTACCGGCTCAGAGAACCGTCGGGGGCGACGCGTAACCTGGGTCGATGGCGCGAGCTCAAACCGTCCATATCTGCTCGCAGTGCGGGCTCTCCTCTGCCCAATGGCATGGACAGTGTCCAGGGTGCGGGGCATGGAACACACTGGTTGAGGAGCGCTCGGCGGGTGGTGGTGGGGATCATCGTCGAGGTGGTGTGCCCCCTGCGCGTGTGGGGGGCGTCTGCGCACCGCTGGTAGCGCTCTCACAGGTGGCGAGCGCTCCGCTGGCCCGGCTGCAGACGGGCATCGGCGAGCTTGACCGCGTACTCGGAGGCGGGCTCGTGCCCGGCTCGCTGGTGCTGCTTGGCGGCTCGCCGGGCATCGGCAAGTCGACGCTCACCAACATGGCGCTCGGCAACATCGCCGGCGCCGGGCACAAGACGCTTTACGTGAGCGGAGAGGAGTCCGCCGAGCAGGTGCGTTTGCGCGCTGAGCGCCTGCAGCCGAGTGCGCTGGAGGTGCCGGTACTGGCCGAGACAGATCTCGACTTGGTACTCGACGCGATTGCCTCGCACGCTCCGAGTGTGTGCGTGATCGACTCGGTGCAAACGCTACGCTGCGCCGAGCTCGCCGGCGCACCAGGCTCGGTTGGACAGGTGCGCGAGGTGGCCGCGCGTATCATGGACCTCGCCAAGGCGCGCTCGATCGCTGTGGTGCTCGTCGGGCATGTCACCAAGGATGGCGCGCTCGCTGGGCCGCGCGTGCTCGAGCATCTGGTCGACTGCGTGCTGCAATTCGAGGGCGAGCGCGAGCGCCCGTATCGCGAGTTGCGCGCGCTGAAGAACCGCTTCGGCTCGACCAACGAGGCTGGCTTGTTCGAGATGCGCCAGGGTGGGCTCGTAGAGGTACTCGATGCCTCGGCACGCTTCGTCGCCGAGGCCACGCGTGCCCCAGGCAGCGTAGTGCTCGCCGCGATGGAGGGTTCGCGGCCGCTGCTTGTTGAGGTACAAGCGCTTGTAGCTCCTTCTGAGCTCGAGCAGCCAAGGCGCGTGGTGTCGGGTCTGGACCGCAACCGGCTTGCGCTTGTGTTGGCGATCCTTGGTCGTCACGGGGGCATCGGCGTTGGCGGTCACGATGTGTTCGTCAACGTTGTCGGCGGCGTGCGCGTCGATGAGCCCGGGGTGGACCTAGCGATCGCTTTGGCGGTGGCCTCCGCGACCAGAGGGGCGGCGCTGAATGGGCCGGATTCCCACACGAATGGAGGGGTGGCTCTCAAGGGCTGTCCATGTGCATGCTTCGGCGAGCTCGGCCTCACTGGTGAGCTGCGTTGGGTCGGCCACCCCGAGCGACGTCTGGCCGAGGCCGCCAGGCATGGCCTCTCGAGCGTACACGCACCCGCGGGCAGCGGTGAGGGGGCACGCGAGGCCTCGACGCTGCGCGAGGCATTGGTAGCGGCCCTTCCCGCCGGTGCACGTCGTCCCGCGCGCGCCGCGTAGGGCGAGCATACGAGGCTTTCGTCCAAGTTGAGTGCGGGCGGGCCGATTCGTTCCCTTAGAACACGTTAGGGAGGCGATAAAAAAAGCCTAAATGCCGTAGAATGTCCAGTTGTGGCCTCACGATCCGGCGAAGAATTCGACACGGACGCGCGACCCGAGCCCGGTTTGGTCAGGGCCCTCGAGATGGTTGCTCCCGGCACAGCTCTGCGGGAGGGGATCGAGAGCATCTTGCATGCTCGCACGGGCGGTCTGATCGTGATCGGCGATCCGGAGGAGCTCAGCTTCCTCTTCTCGGGCGGCATCAAGCTCGACATCGACTACACCCCGGCCTTCCTCTACCAGGTGGCCAAGATGGACGGTGCGATCATCGTCAGCACCAACGCCACCAAGATCGCGATGGCCAACGTGCAGCTGATGCCCGATCCCACGATCCTCTCGCACGAGACGGGTACCCGTCACCGCACCGCCGAGCGCGTCTCAAAGCAGACCGACGCGCTCGTGATCGCCATCTCCCAACGCCGTGAGGTCGTATCACTTTACGTCGACGGTGCGAAGTACATCCTCGAAGACATCACCGTTGTGCTCTCCAAGGCCAACCAGGCGCTGGCCACGCTCGACAAGTACCGCCAGCGTCTCGACCAGGTCTCCACGCGTCTGACGGCGCTGGAGTTCGAGGGGGGAGTGACTCTGCACGATGTGCTCACGGTGTTGCAGCGCTCAGAGCTTGTGACGCGTATGGCTGTGGAGATTGAGCGCTACATCGTCGAGCTCGGTAGCGAGGGGCGGCTGATCGAGATGCAATTGGAGGAGACGATCCTCGGCACCACCGCCGAGAAGGCAGCGCTTGTGCAGGACTATTTGGCCGACTACGGCGATGAGGCGTTCGCGTCGGCGCTCGACCAGATTGGTCGTCTGGCCCACCAGGACTTGCTCGATTTCGGTCGCATCGCCGAGCTGTTGGGCTATGACCGCAAGCTAAACACGCTTGACTATCCAGTCTCAACGCGCGGTCATCGCATCCTTGGCCGCATTCCGCGACTGCCTAAGCTGGTAGTCACGCAGATCGTCGCCGAATTTGGTGGCCTTGATGAGCTCTTGGCTGCGACCGACGCTGAGCTCGAGGCAGTCGACGGAGTAGGGGAGATACGGGCGAAGGACATCCGCGAGGGCCTTCGCCGACTGCAAGAGATCAATCTCGTGGATCGCTACCTACAGACTTGAAGCAAAGCAGGATCGCAACCCCAAAGACTTGACCCACAGCCGGTCCGTGGCCGGCCCCGACACAAAGGCCGGTCCCCATTGCCGGCGCGACGAAGGAGGACACCATCCCAGTATCAACAGTTGATGAGACATCATTCATTGAGGAGCTCGAGGCGACCCGCGAGGTCGAATGCATCGAGTTCGAGCTTGGAGACCACGTCGTGTATCCCCATCACGGCGCAGGCAAGGTTCTGAGCAAGGAGGACATGGAGGTACTCGGCACCACACGCGAGTATCTGACGATCAAGATCCTCCACAACGACATGACCGTCAAGGTCCCCACCGAGAATGCGGCTCTGGCGGGCCTGCGCCGCGTGATCGACGAGGAAACGGTCAAGAAGGTTCTGGATGTCCTCACCGCTGAGGTGTCCGAGATGCCAAAGAACTGGAACAGGCGCTTCAAGCACAACCGCGACAAGATCAAGACGGGCGACATCTACGAGCTCGCCGAGGTCGTTCGCAACCTGTCGCTGCGTGAGAGCGAAAAGGGCCTGTCCACAGGCGAGAAGCAGATGTACACGCGTGCCAAGAAGATCCTCGCCTCAGAGCTCATGTACGCGCTCGACAAGGATGAGGACGAGGCTGAGTCCTACCTGGACGAGCTGCTCGCCAACTCCGCGTCAAGCCAGCTCGCGGTCGCCGGCAAGTAACGGCTCTCGCGCACGCGGCAGTTGCTCACGCCAGTGATCCTCCGCCGCGTGCGCGGTAGCTCCCGATGAAGGTCAGAAGGCAATGGCCGTCGCACTAATCGTCGCTGCCGGCATCGGCGAGCGGCTTGGAGCTGGACGTCCCAAGGCGCTCGTCGAGCTTGCGGGGCGGCCACTGTGGGAGTGGAGCCTGCACACGCTCCACGAAGCGGCGGGCATCGAGAGGATCGTGATCGCGACGCCACCCGCTTATGAAAGCGAAGGCGCAACCCGCGAAGTGTCGATCGGCTTGCCGTCCTCACTAGACGCGATCGCCGTCAAAGGCGGTGCGACACGCTCGGAATCTGTACGCCTCGCGCTGGCGGCCGCCGGAGATGGACAGGACTCCGATCTGGTGCTCGTACACGACGCCGCGCGTCCGCTGTTCACCGTCGAGCTGATCGAGGCGACGCTCGTGGCCGCCGAAGGCGAGGGGGTCGATGCCGCGATTGCCGCCACTCCGGTCACCGACACCATCAAGCAGGCCAACAGCGAGGGCGTAGTGAGGCAAACGCTCGATCGCGCCGGCCTGTGGGCGGTGCAGACGCCGCAGGTGTTTCGCCGCGGCGCATTGGAGCGCGCTTTGGATGTCTCGCGCGAAGTGCTCGCCCAAGCCACCGATGACGCGTCGCTCGTGGAGCGCGCCGGAGGGCGAGTGGTGGTGGTGCCGGCGCCGAAGGACAACCTGAAGGTGACCACCGCGCTTGACCTGGAGCTTGCCGAACTGCTGTTGGCGCGGCGTGAGAGTTAGCGCTCGACGGACCGCTGCTTCCCCTCATGGCAGGTCCGCAGGCTCGTGCTCGAATGGTCAACCCGGGACATCGGGCTTGTGATAGCTACCCTGGCGTGGCCCACGATTACGAGGATCATTACGAGGATCCCGACCGACTGAAAAGAATGCTCACCGACTATCACCTACACCTACGTCCCGACGGGCTTGGCGCGACCCCAGCCGAGTACTTCACCCAGGTTAACGTCCAGCGTTATCGCGATACGGCGAGTGAGCGCGATATAGCGGAGCTGGGAGTGTCCGAGCACATCTACCGCTTCGAGCAGGCGCTTGACGTCTGGCAGCATCCACTGTGGCGCGAATTCGCGCGCGATGACATGGACGAGTACGCCCGCTTCGTGCGCGAGGAGACCGACCTACGCCTGGGGATCGAGGCTGACTTCATCCCTGGCGCGGAGGATCGCATCGCCAATCTGCTGGACGCACGCGACTTCGACTACGTCGTGGGCTCGGTGCACTTTCTCCGCGATCACGCTCTTGACATGGACGACTACAGCGTGTGGAGCACCGGACGCAGCGCCGAGGACATCTGGCGTGCTTACTTCCTGGCGCTAGGTGAGGCGGCACGCAGCGGTCTATTCGAGATCCTCGCGCACCCGGACCTGGTCAAGGTGTGGGGCCGTGACCGTCCGCTCCCAGAAGGTGACCTGCGCCGCTATTACGAGTTGGCGATGGACGGGATCGCAGAGTCGGGAGTGGCGATCGAGGTGTCAACTGCCGGTCTGCGCAAGCGAGCACAGGAGATCTATCCGGCGCTCGCGCTGCTCGAAATGTGTGTGGATGCCGGAGCCCCGATCGCGCTGTCGAGTGACGCGCACCGTCCCGAGGATGTCGGTGCCGACTACGGCCGCGCGATCGAGCTGCTGGAGAGCGCCGGTGTCAGCGAGCTGTGCGTGTTCGAGCGTCGCGAGCGGCGTTTGGAGCCGATCACCCGTGTGGGTACTCCCCCCGGCACCAAGTTGGGCGCAGGCGGGGGGCAGGCCCCCCATAACGGCGGACAAGCAAGCGGCGCGGGTGTGATGTGAGCCGCACGGCTTGGTCGCTCCTCAGGCGCTGCCCACCGGTTAGGGTCACTACCGCTGTCGAGATGTGCCTCGCATGACCCTTACCGGCATTGGCTACGACTCCCATCGACTGATCAAGGGCCGCCCACTGATTCTCGGCGGCGTCGAAATCCCCAGTGAGCTTGGACTTGATGGCCATTCCGACGCCGACGTGCTCACCCACGCGGTGATTGACGCTCTGTTGGGTGCTGCCGGTCTCGGTGACATCGGCGAGCACTTCCCCGACAGCGACGAGCGCTATCGAGACGCTGATTCGATCTGTCTGCTGGCCGATGTCGTCGCTCTCCTGCGGGCGGCCAACATGGAAATCGTCAACGTGGACACGACCGTGGTCATGGAGCGCCCCAAGCTCGCTTCGTATCGTGCGGCGATCCGAGCATTGGTCGGCGGCACGCTAGGTGTGGCGCCTGAGCGCTTCAACCTGAAGGCCACCACAGGCGAGGGGATCGGGTTCGTGGGTCGCGGGGAGGGCGTAGCGGCGCTCGCGGTCGTCTCGCTGCACATGGCCGACTGAGAACGTGTTTTAAAATAGGCGGTGCGTCGTCCCGGGTGTTCATGGATCAAGCTGGTCGTCGCGGGGTGTTGTAGCGCGTACTGGTGGTACGCACAAGACCTCACGTGGCGATCCTGCGCCGCGTCCAGGGCGCCTGGGACGTGCCGATCTTTTTGAAACACGTTCTAATAGTGCTTTGTCGGGTTGATGGTTTGAGCCGATTCCTGGGCATATCGGACCTCAAGATCCCGCTCAACCGAGCCAATGCAGGATTCTCACCGTCGATGTCGTGTCGAGCCAAATCCGGCCGATCGAGGCGAGTTGACAAAGTACTACTAAGGGAGTCCTCACCCCGCTGCGAGCCGGTGCGAGCGAGATGCATGAGGTCGCCTGTGCCCGTGGACGCTACTGTTGCCGGGCCATGCGAGAGATCCGACTACACGACACGCGCACGGGGAAGATTGTTCCCCTGAACCCCCGCGACCCCGGCACGGTCGGCATCTATGCATGCGGGCCCACCGTGTACAGCCGCATCCACATCGGCAACGCCCGCCCGTTTGCGGTGTTCAGCCTACTCAAGCGGTTTCTCGAGCACGAGGGTTACGACACCACGCTCGTCGTCAACGTGACGGACGTCAACGACAAGATCTACGACGCGGCCCGGGCGGACCCGCAGAGCGCCGATCCGGCGAGGCGCGCTGGTCGCTCGAGCGTCAAGCTGGCGGCCGAGATGACCGCGCTCTATGTCTCTGACACCGACGCGCTCGAGCTTGGGCGGCCCGATCACGAGCCGCTTGCCTCAGAGACAATGGACGCGATCGTCGCCTACATCCAGGATCTGATCGACTCCGATCACGCGTACGTGGTCGAGTACGAGGGGGAGGGCGATGAGGCGTCGCGCAGCGATGTCCTCTTCCGGGTGCGCTCGGACCCTGACTACGGCTCTTTGTCGCATCGTCGCATCGAAGACATGGACCAGGGCGAGGGCGTGGAGGGGGCGGACCGCAAGGAGGACCCGCTGGACTTCGCGCTGTGGAAGGGGCGCAAGCACGGCGAGGACACGTGGTGGGATGCAGCCTGGGGCCAGGGTCGTCCAGGCTGGCATATCGAGTGCTCTGCGATGGCCGAGTCGCTGCTCGGCGTCGGCTTTGACATCCATGGTGGCGGCTCTGACCTCGTGTTCCCACACCACGAGAACGAGGCTGCTCAGACGCGCGCCGCACGCGGGCACGAGCTGGCCAGGATCTGGATGCACAACGGCATGATCCAGTTCACCGGAGAGAAGATGGCCAAGTCGGTTGGCAACATCGCGCTCTTGCACGAGGTCGTCGAGCAGTATGGACGCGATGCCGTCGTGATGTACCTGCTGGGTGGCCACTATCGCCAGCCGCTGGCATTCTCGCCCGCGGAGCTCGAAGACGCCGATCGTCGCATCCACCGCATCCGCGACGCCCTGCGCCGTCTAGACCCGGGCAGGCCGAGTCCATCCGATATGACCCATCATGCCGAGGCTTTCTTCGCGGCGCTGGCCGATGACTTCAACACGCCGAAGGCACTCGCCAGCATGTTCGAGTGGATTCGCGAGGCCAACCGTCGCGGCGAGGCCGTTGGTGACGGCGACCTGCGCGAGATGCTCGCTACTTTCGCTCTCGGGAATCTGCAGCAGCTAGGCGCGGTTGAGGACGTCGAGACAGTCGACCCGGAGGCGGTCGCGCTATTGGCCTCGCGTGAGGCAGCTCGCAGTGAGCGCGACTTCGAGCAGGCCGATCGGCTACGCGATCAGATCAACGCGCGCGGCTGGGAGATTCGCGACAGCGCGGATGGTCCCGAGCTGATCCCGCTGTCGCGGTGATCGTCTACGGACGCAACCCTGTGCGTGAGGCGCTGCGCGGCCGTCGAGCTCGCAGCGTCACGCAAGTGTGGGCGACCGCTAGCGTCGCGCACGAGTCCTGGTTGACTGACGTCAAGGCGAAGGTGTGCGTCGCCGATGAGCTGGAGCATGTCTGTGGTGCCTCGGCCCACCAGGGTGTCTGTGCGGAGATGGGCGGGTATCCGTACGTCGGAGCGCGCGAGCTTCTGGCCGTCGACTCGCCTTTGATCGTGGCACTCGATCAAGTTCAAGACCCGCAGAACCTCGGCTCGATCTGCCGTACGGCGGAGTGTGCGGGAGCCACGGGTGTGGTCATTCCCGAGCGTCGCGCGGCTGAGGTGACTCCGGCCGCCTGCAAGGCCTCAGCGGGAGCGGTGGAGCACATGCGCATCGCGCGCGTGCGCAACATTGCCGACTTCCTTGGCGAAGCGCGTAACGCCGGCTGCTGGTCCTACGGCGCGAGTGCGCCCAACGACTCCGAGGCTCTTGAGGGATCCACCGCGGGCGGTGGCGCCCGGGCCGGCAACGGGGAGCGAACGGACGCTCGAGTGACGGTTCCGTACACCGCGCCTGACTACAGCGGCGGGGTCGTGCTGGTGCTCGGCAGCGAGGGCAGCGGACTGCGTCCGCGTGTGGCGGGCGCGTGCGACCAGCTCATCTCGCTGCCTCTGCGGGGACACATGGAGTCGCTCGGAGTCGCGGCGGCCGCTGCAGCCCTGCTGTACGGAATCTTGCAGTCCCGTGATATCGCGCTTGACAAGGCTCCATAACTGTGCGAAGCTGCCGCCCATAACGCTCAACCTAAGGTTGACTTCATAGCTTTGGCGCCAGGGGAGGAGTGCGCCACTGAGCAATGTTTTGGCTGGAATAAGCCAAGAAAGGATCTGCTCGTGGCACGTACCTTCCATAACACTCAATCTGAAGTCAAGGTTGATGACGGTTTCTTGATCGCTCTTGCGAAGCAGGGCGATCGCATGGCCTACGACCGCCTCGTACGGCGCTATCACGGCTTCGTCAGGTTGAAGGCTTCTTCGTACTTTCTCGCTGGAGGAGACTCCGAAGACCTGATTCAAGAGGGCTTGGTCGGTCTCTACAAGGCGATCCGCGACTACCGCACCGACCGCGAGTCGAGCTTCCGCAACTTCGCCGAGCTCTGCATCACGCGTCAGATCATCACGGCGGTGAAGACGGCTACGCGTAACAAGCACACGCCGTTGAACCAATACGTATCGTTCTCCTCGACCCCAGCCGCGGCAGGCGAGGACGTGCCGACGCTTGACCAAACGATCGCAGGACCGTCGGTCAACGACCCGGTCAACCGCGTGATCTCCTCGGAGGAGCTGCGATCGCTCGTCGGCTGCCTCTCTACGGCCCTGTCGGAGCTTGAGAGTCGCGTGCTCTCGCTCTACCTGGACGGCTGCTCATACGAGCAGGTCGGTGAGCGCCTGGGCTGCGACACCAAGACGGTTGACAACGCCCTGCAGCGCGTCAAGCGCAAGGTCGGCGCGCACCTGCGCACGCGCCTGGTTGCTTCTTGATCAGGTCCGCCGTCGCCGGAGATCCAGCCGCGGGCATACCGACGGTAGGGATACACCCGGCGGCGAGAATACACCCGGCGTCGAGAATACAGCCGGCGGCGACGAGTGCCCCAATCCCGCGGTGATACCGGTCGAGCCCGGAGGGCCTGTCTGTACGGTCAGCTGGGTCGATACGGGCCTGGCTTGCGACGTGGCTTTCCACCGGGGAAGGCCAGGCGCAGGATCGTGCGCTGAACTTTGCCGAGCTGCTTGCTGAAGGGCCCGGTGTTGTAGGGCAGTCCGTAGCGGTGGCACACGTCTCGCACACGCGGGGCGATCTCCGCGTAGCGGCTGGAGGGCATGTCGGGATACAGATGATGCTCGACCTGGAAGCTCAGGTTGCCAGCCATGAAGTGGAACAGAGAGCCGCCTTCTATATTTGCCGAGCCCAGCAGCTGGCGCACGTACCAGCCACCGCGCGTCTCCTCGGCAACCTCGGCCTGACTGAACGTATACGTCTGGTCTGGGAAGTGCCCGCAGAAGATGATCGAGTAGGCCCAAACGTTGCGAACGATGTTCGCGGTGAAGTCGGCGGTGAGCGTCGACTTGTACGCGCGACCAGCGGTTGCTCGGATTCCTCGAGCCGTGGTCGACCGGCTTGTGGCCTTGCCTTTGGAACCAAGGGTTGTGGGGTCTGGGCCTAGCAGGTCGGTGCCGGCTCGACGACCCTTGGCTCCTTGAGCCGCTCCGGCAAGCGCCGCGGCGAGCAGCGGAAAGGCGATGTAGTCCTTGACGACTTGCCTACGCGCCTTCACGCCGATAGCCTTGAGCTCTTCCACCAGCTGCTCCTTAGACTTCTCGCCCGAGCGGATCGCATCGAAGTTCAGATCGTGCAATGCCACGCCCCACTCGAAGAACCCCATCAGCAGCAGGTTGTAGAGCGGCTGCGGCAGGTAAACAGGATTCCACCGCTGGTGCGGGTCGATGCGCATGATCTCGTAGCCCAGATCGCGGTCCTTGCCGCGGATGTTCGTGAACGTGTGATGCTCGTAGTTGTGGGAGTGGCGCCAAGCGTCGGCGGGTGAGGCCGTATCCCAGTCCCAGTTCTGGGAGTTGATGTCAGGGTCGTTCATCCAGTCCCACTGCCCATGCATCACGTTGTGCCCGATCTCCATGTTCTCGAGGATCTTCGCGATCGACAGCGAGGCGGTGCCGGCCAGCCACAGCGGCTTGTAGCGCGAGCCGAGCAGCAGCGCGCGCGCCGCCAACACAAGCTGGCGGTGCAGCTTGATCGTGGAGCGTATGTAGCGCGAGTCGCGATCGCCGAGATCGGCAAATACCTCGTCGTGGATCGCGTCGAACTCGCGACCAAGCTGCTCCAGTTGCTCGGGTGTGAGGCGCGCGAGCGGGCTCTCGGGCTCAGCGGGATCGGCTGCCGACCTCCGGGAAGGGGGCGCGTTCCCAGAGGTGGGAGGCGTCGCACTTCCCGCTGGGGCCGCCGTCGCGCTCCCTGCCGAGGCTGGCGTTGCACCTCCGGCCGGTGCCGGCGTAGGGACGTTGGGGGGGATGAATGGCTTCTCGGCGTGGATCGTTGACATGGCGCTCCTTCGGTAGGTCGTGTCTTCTATCGGTTAGAGGTCGATCTCGATCGCGCCCTCGGGCGCATTGATGCAGGTGCGCAGCATCTCCCCAGGCTGACCGTGCACGAGCCCGGTGCGCAGATCGCGCACCTGCCCAGAACGCAGCTTCCCCACGCATGTATGGCAAATCCCCATGCGACACCCAAACGGCAGGTTCACACCTGCCTTCTCCCCGGCCACGAGGATCGGTTGCTCGCCATCACTGCAAGCTTCCAGATCGCTCTTGCGAAAGCGGACCGTGCCACCCGATCCGCGCTGCCCCTCGCCAACTGTCGTGCTTGGCTGGAAGTGCTCGATGTGCAGCTGCTCGTGCACGCCAGCTTCGCTCCACCGCTGCTCCATCCCCTCGGTCAGCCCCGCGGGCCCACAAACAAACGCCTCGCGCTCCCGCCAGTCCTCACAGAGAGCGTCGAGTTGCCCGGGTGTCACGCGACCTTGCTCGCCCGTCAGTCGCAGATGCAGTCGGTAGCCCGGATGACGGGCGTCCAACTCGCCCAGCTCGCGTGCGAAGATGACCCCATCGGCCGAGCGTGCGCAATGCACGTGGACTACGTCCTCGATCGCTCCACGATCCGCAAGGCTCCGCAACATGCTCATGATCGGGGTGATGCCGCTGCCGGCGCTGATGAACAGCAGGCGAGCGGGCAGGGGCTCGGGCAGTACGAAGGTGCCTTCCACGCCGCCAAGTCGCACGATCGTGCCCGGACGTACGCGCCCGAACAGGAAGGGCGAGACCTTGCCTCCCTCGACCAGCTTCGGCGTGATCGAGATGAATCCATCGGGGCGCTTTGGCGCAGAGGTAAGCGAATAGGCGCGCCAGTGATGAACCCCATCAACCTCGATCCCCAAGCGTAGATACTGCCCCGGTTGATGTCCCTCCCATTCCCAGCCGGGCTTGATCGTGAGGGTTACGGCGCTTGGCGTCTCGCGCTCGATCCGTTCAATCCGTCCGCGTAGCTCCCTTGTCGACCACAGCGGGTTGACCAGCTCTAGATAGTCGTCGGGCAGCAGCGGCGAGGTGAACGACCGCACCAGCGCCAAAGCCCGGCGGCGCCCTGCGGGTACGCGTGGGGGAGCACCGCGTTCAGCCATGCAGGCGCACGAGAGAAGTGGTAGCGCACAGAGGGCGCTCAGAGCAGGTTTTGGGGAGCAAGCTCATCTGACCTGGATCAATGATACCTCAAATGAGGTTACATGCAAGATGGTATCCTGAATCGAGGTGGCGGGATCGCGAACCAATACAGCGGACATACCCCGAAAGAGTCCTCGCGACTCTTCTTCAGGGCACGGTGAGGAGCCTGCCGGCGAGGGGCTGACGATCGAGCAGCTCGCCGCCGAGGTGGGGATGTCGGTGCGCAACATCCGCAACCACCAATCGCGGGGACTTTTGCCCGCGCCCGAGGTGCGGGCACGCGTCGGCTACTACGACGCCGAGCATGTCGCCCGCCTGCGCCTGATCCTCGACCTACAAGCTGACGGCTTCAACCTGGCAGCGATCGAGCGCCTGATGACCTCCTCCGGTGGGGTCGCCTCGCGGCTGCTGGGCTTGCGCAACGCCATGACCACGCCCTATGCGACCGAGTCGCCCGAGGTCGTCACCGCGGAGGACTTGGAACGACGCTTTGGCCAGGTCGACGCCAAGAGCGTAGAGCGCATCCGCAAGCTCAAGCTATTGATCCCTCTAGGGGACGATCGCTTCGAAGTGCCCAGTCCCGCTCTGATGAAAGCGGCCGAAGAAGTCACCGCCCTGGGCATCCCTCTACCGGCAGCATTGGCTCTGGTAGAGCGGGTATCACGCGACTGCGAATCGATCTCCAAGGCTTTTGTCAGGCTGTTCCTAAACGAGCTTTGGGAGCCTTTCGAGCAGGCCGGTCAGCCCGACGAGCGCTGGGAGGAGATGATCGCGGCGACTGACGCGCTGCGACCAATCGCATCAGAGGCGCTATTGGCGATCTTCAAGCAGCGCATGACAACTCAGGTTGAGCGGGCCTTCGGCAAGGTGCTCGAGCAGCAGACCAAGCGCGCGAGATAGCGTCCCGCTCGAGAGCTACCTCCGCAACGCAGGTCTGGAGACCCAGCGCGGTGGGTTCCACCTCCACGTTGTAATGCCCGAGACCAAGATCCGGGTTACAACCTGGAGGTTGTATGTCTGGATAGAGGTTGTACGTCTTCCCCAGCCCATTCGCGCCCACCGCCTCGCAAATATGGGACACCCACACATAAATATTTCGCAAAGAATGTGCGCATCAAACACGGCGTAGGTGTGTTATCGAGAGCGGAACCTATACCTGCAGCGTCGCAAGGGAGGCGTCGATGCGTTCACGTACGCTCATTCCGGCCATCACGGCCGTCATATCGCTGTTCTCGCTCATCCCATCGAGTGCTCTCGCGCACAAGCACGCAAGTCCAAGCGGGCGCTGCATCGTAAGCATGCAGGTAGCCCCTCGCCAGATAGTGGGTGGCGATCCGGTGGTCATTTTCGGGCGACTCCGTTGTATACATCAGGCGAGTACCGCCGGTCAACGGGTCGTTCTCTACCACCATCTCAGCGGTCTACCCGGATTCATCCCGGTGCAGAGCGCCACCACCGACGCTCGCGGCTTCTATGAGTTCGGTCGGGCCGACGGCGTGGTCGAAACTAACCGGTCGTTCTTCGTACGCTCGCACGGCGCGCGTAGCGCCACCAAGCGAATCAGGGTGGCCGCGCAGGTGACGCTCAGCGGCTCAGTCGAAGGCGCGCTGCTCACCGGATACCCCAATCGCGTCACATTCACCGGAGCGGTCTCGCCGGCAGATGTGGGTGCGCGGGTGATCCTGCAGCGCCAGAACGCTCTCACCGGCAACCAATGGCGACGCATCGACTCGGGCGACGTGGAATCTACGGGTGACTTCACGATTACGCACACGTTCATCGTCGCCGGCGACGCCAACCTCAGGGTGCTAGTCCGCTCGCAAGGACGAAACGTGCCAAGCGAATCCAACATCCTTGCCGACACGGTCTCCCAGGCCCAAAATCCCGAACTGACGATCCAGGCATCTGCCGATCCGATCTCCGTGGGCGAAGCGGTCACGATCAGCGGCAAGCTGACCGCGGGCGCCGCGAGTCGCTCGTTGACGTTGATGGCCCATACGGCGCGCCAGCCTGCCGGTTTCGTCGCTGTGGCACAGACGACCAGCAACGCCGCCGGCGAATACAGCTTCCCGGCGCAGTCACCGGCCAACAGCACCTTCTACAGGGTGGATGCCGGCCAGCTCGTATGTCCGCCGAATGCGGTGTGTCCGACTATCGCATTCAAGCCGGTCTCCTCGGCCGTCCTCTACGAGGGCGTGAAAGACGTGCTCACCGCTCAGGCTTTGCCAACCACGGTTCAGGCGGGCCAGAGCGTCACGTTCTCGGGTGCTGTCTCTCCTGACCAAACCGGCCACGTCATTTACCTCGAACGCCAGAACGCGCACGGGCCGGGATTCCACGTGGTTCAGCTGTCGTTCGTGGGAGCCGGCTCCAGCTATACGATTGTGCATCGTTTCTATGATGCAGGCATCAAGCTGCTACGCGTCTATATCCCTGGTGGGCCTGATAATCAAGGAGCAGCCAGTCCCTCGTTCACGATCCAGGTCAACCCGGCGCTCGCATCGACGCTGATGCCTGAAGCGCCGGAAAACACGACGGTCCCACCCGAAGGTCAGTCCTAGCCTAGCTAGGGGCTTTGCGGTCGGTCGAAGCTGGCTGGCCGCAAAGCCTGTAGTCGTAGTCGCCAGCGTCTACGCGCGTTCGCCCAGGCGCTCGCGGCCGTTGCGCCCGGCCCTCGATCCCAAGATCCGCCCTGGCTCGCGCAAGACTCGCTCGTCGGCTGGCTTCTCACGCTCGTCGTCGAGGCCCGCGATCTGGGCGTTGCAACTAGGGCAGCAATCACCTGCGGCCCAGACAAGCAGCGCGTCGGTGGAGCTGTGGCAGTGCGGGCAACGCACTCGCTGATTCATCCCCGGCCAATCCCCATTACAGATAGGCGTATACCCTGATGATTCCTGCTCCAAACTGTCCACATCTCAGCGGTTCGCCTCAGCTCCGCGTAGCGGACTACTGAAAGCATCCGGCGTCTCAAGCGTCGAGGATGTGCGACTGGCGACGGACTTTCTTCGGCTCCCGATATGAGCTTGTCGCCCAGATCCTCGCTTTGGGCGCTGCACTGCCAAGCTCGCTGAATGTGCGCGTCTAGGCCGCTGCTACTCAGTCGGCACATAGCCCAGATGCCCCGACATCTGCTCAGCGCACTCCACCACCAGCGGCGCCAGCTGCTCGAGCAGCTGTGCTCGCGAAAACCTTGACTTGCTCGTTGCCACATCGACCGCTGCGACGACCTCCGCGGACTTCGACATCACAGGCGCTGCCACGCATCTTTGGCCCTCGACACGCACTTGGTCGGCTACCGCAATCCCCTTTTGGCGGATGCCATTGAGCTCGGCGATCAACTTCTCTCTCGCCGCGAGCGCCTCTGCAGAGCCGGGATCCTCGGCGTAGGCGTCGATCGCGTCACATTGCTCTTGATGAGATGCGTGCGCTAGCAGCATTCTGCCGATGGCTGTGCGGCTTGCCGGCAGACGCGAACCGCGCCCGATCCTCTGCGTGACTTCGCTCTCTCCCTGCCAAGAGCTTTTGGCGCGGTGGATGTAAACGATGTCCTTGCCATACAGCAGCGCGAGACTGGCAGTGCACATGCTGCGGTCACGCAGCTCGGCCAGATATTCCTGCGGCAGCTTGCCCAATGAGGTCGAGCTCACTGCAGAGCGACCGGGATCGCCGGCGCGCATTCCGAGTCTGTACTTGCGCCCGGGGCCCTGCTCCAGATAGTCGAGGGCAACGAGCGTAGAGGCGTAGCGGTGAGTTGTCGGGCGGCTCATTTCTAGCGTTTCGGCAAGTTCAGCGATACCCATCCACGTCCGCTCTGGCGTAAAAGCGGTGAGGATCGCCAAGCCACGCTCCAACGATTGCGAGTAGCGGCCCTCTTGAGAGTTGGGCAGATGCAAGATGCCTCCGCGGATAGGGGACATGGTCGTCATAGAAAGAGCCCTCCTTGCCCGCGCCTCTACTAAGCGTCAGCCTCGTCCCACAATGGGACAGGGAACGAGCACAATGGTGCTCAAGTAGAACGATTTGGACTAGTCAGCCCTGAATCTTTCAGCGCTGAAAGGGGGAAGGTAGGACCCAGGGAGCTATCTGGGCTTGGCCGGCAGCCCTTCGAGTCGCTCGCGCACGCCCTGCAGCCATTCGATCCTTGCGTTCCAAAAGCCGAGCTCGGCGTCGCGCGATACAACGCGGACCATCCTGTCCCATTCCGAGCCGTCCACGCTATCGGCTTCGGAGGCGCGCTTTAGGTCCTGTACGCGCCCAAGGCACACGAGCTCCTGACCATGGACCAACTCGATCATGCGTGGCGCGTCACGCGGGCGGCACAGCGCGATCCTGAAGTGCAGGTCGTCGCGCAGCGGTGGCTCCGCGGTAGTCGACAGCAACCAATCCTCAAAGGACTCGACACCCTTTTGGGTGGCCTCGTATATAGCCCTGCGGCCTGAGGTTCCATTGCGAAGCGGGTCACCGTTCTCGTCGACCCTGCGCACAAGGCCTTCATTCTCGAGCTTCTCGAGAGCCCAATACGGATAGGAATCGGCTAGGTCGGCAAACCGCAGCTGTCGGCGGACACCCGAGGCGATCCTGTAGGCATAGCTTGGCTGCTCGATTACGAGCCCAAGTACGGCATGCTTAGCAGACACCGGTCTGCAACCCGCTTTCCAACCAGTGAACTTCGTACAAGCAGATGACGATAGTCGAAGGAATGCTTAGGTTTGGCGGATGTGCGCTTCTCGGTGATCCAGAGCTCGCGGCTTTCTGGCGGGTCTGGGCCCTGGGTGCGGGCAAGATCGACGTTTACCGTGGCCAGTGCTCAGGAATGTTCCTATCGGCGATGTGTCGTCTATTCGTCATCTGGCGCTTGCGAGTCGGAAACAAACGTACACGTTGTCATTGGCAGTGGCCTTCGGGGAGGCTCGCGTGCTTCATGCAAATCCGATTCGGTCAGCTTTGGCGACGACTAAAGTCGAGCCACTCGAGCGTCGATCCAGTTATATGGAGCAAGAGAAGCCCAGGCGAGGAAGTCGTCTAACGCCCGAGCAGGCGCGCGAGGGCCATCGATGGATACGCCTTACCGTGGTTGCGGCTGTGCTCCAGGCGTGGATGATGGCGGGGCTGTGGCGCTGGCGGCTCCACGCCAGTTGGCGTTGTCCTTGGGCTCGGAATGGCCTACTCGCTAGCTTCGCCGTTGCTGTTGCGCTATCTCAACCGCGATGTTGACCGCCGTGTCATCAGGGATGGCGCCCATGACGGCTTTGTGCATTTCGCGCACACTGCGGCTTGCCGTCGTCTTCGAGCTTGAGCACGCCGCACAGGGATAGCCGTCATGACAGCGAAGGCCCCTGGCTTACTTGCGTCGAAGTCTCGGTGGGTCGTAGTGGGCGTTGCATTTTCAAATCCGTAGCGTTCGTATCGGCGCTATATCTGCTGGCGCAGTACTCGCCTGCGTCAAGGTGCTCATGCTTGCCGATCTTTTTGAAACACGTTCTAAGTAGCAGTCGGTCCGCAAAGCCGGAGACGGGATTCGAACCCGTGACCCCCTGTTTACAAGACAGGTGCTCTGGCCAGCTGAGCTACTCCGGCGGGAAGCATCGAGCGTAGCGACCCTGAGGCTGTAACGCTGTCTACGCAAGCGGGTATCCAGTACATGGAGTCAAGCGCAGCCGCCAGCCGGCGCAAGGAGAGCAGCAAAGGCGCCGATCGCCTTACTGGAGTTCGTCTTGCGCCGTGCACAATGACGCACGATCGCGATCGCGAGCGACGCTGCTGCCGATCGGTCAGGGCCGCTTCAAGCATGGAGCCCAACGAGCTGCACGCGTTTCGCGAGCACGCACTTGCCCATGGTGTCAACCCAGTGCTCTACTGGCTCGTACGAGCCGTCCTGATGCCTTTCTTCCTGCTCTACTTTCGCCTCAGCTCGCCTCGGGCGCGAGCATATTCCCAGCTCCGGGCCCGTGTTGCTGGCAGCCAACCATCGCAGCTTTCTCGACCCATTCGTGATCGGCGCGCTGACGCGTCGGCCCGTCTACTACATGGCCAAGCGCGAGCTATTCGAGCATCGTTGGCAGGCTTGGCTGCTAAACAGCCTTGGGGCTTTTCCCGTCGATCGTGGACGCAGTGACGAACAGGCGATGGCCACCGCTCGCGCGATTCTCGAGCGGGGCGATTGTGTCGTGATCTTCCCGGAGGGGACCCGTGTGCGCCCTGGCCCCCTCGCCCATCCTCATCGAGGGATAGGACGGCTTGCTCTGCAAACCGGGGCTCCCGTCGTTCCGGTGGCTGTGCTGGGCACCGAGGAGGTGCGTCGAGGCTGGCGGATACGTCCCCGGCAAGGTCAGCCTCCGTTGTGGCCGGCCGCTTGCGCTTCCCGCAAGCTGAGCGGCCGACGCCTGCGATGGCCCTTGGCGTGGCTGAGCGTATCTGGGCTTGTGTCAGCCTGCAGTGGGAGTGGCTAGGCGGCGCCAGAGCGATCCCCACTGCGGAGATCGTCTCAAGCGACTCCGAGCGTCGCCCCCGTGCCGCCTGAGGACTTGGGTAAATCCATCGAAGGGTAGGGTGCGATGAGTGGCTCCCCAACAAACGAAGTCCAAGGCGCAGCTCGACGCCGAGTTCTCCGAGCTGTACCGCGCCCATCTGCGCGACGTCTACAGCTATTCCTACTATCGGGTCGGCAACCATCACGATGCGGAGGACCTCACCGAGCAGACTTTCCTGCAGGCTTACCGTCACTTCGAGCGCGCCCAGCGCGAGTCTCACGGGAGGCCGCTGCGCCCGTGGCTGATCCGTATAGCCCACAATCTTGCCGCCAACCTCTATCGCGATCGCTCGCGTCGCCCGTCATCCTCGATCGACGAGGGCTCAGAGCTGGCGAGCCTGCACACAACAGAGGACTTGGTCGAGGGACGCGACGAGCTCAGCGGGTGTTCGATGGGGTGCAACGCTTGCCCGACGACAGGCGCGAGGCTCTGATCATGCGCTTCGCGCTTGGTATGGACAACCGCGAGATCGCGCGTGCCATGGGCCGCTCCGATGGGGCCACCAAGGTGCTGATCCATCGCGCGATAAAGCAGTTGGAGGAGATCGTCGGCGAGTCGAGTACGGAGCAGTCGGATGAGTGAAGCGCTGCCAAGCTTTGAGGGGCTACTCCACGAGGCGCTCTCTCCGATAGACCCGCCTGAGGATCTCGTGCGCCGCCTGGAGGGCACGCTCACGAGTATTACGGAGAGCGCCGCGGAGGAGCTCGAGGCCTGGGAGCTCTCGGCGATGCGCGACCCGCGCAACTGGGTCCGCCCTGCGGCAGCCGTTGTTGTCGGGGGAGGGGCCGGTGTCGCGCTCGTGCTGCTGCGCGCCCGCCACCGTCCCCGTCCGGCTGCGGGTGGGCTGCGGGGTGCTCGCCGTGCAGCCGAGCGGGCGGTAGGCGATCTCAGCGAGCACACGCGGCGCTTGCTCGGAGATCGCTAGCACGGCGCCGTTCCGGCGCCGTGCTAGGCGCCTCAGGATCCGGTTTCGGACTGCGTAAATAACTCGGCTATTTGAAGATAGCCTCAGGTTGGCGAGCGCTCCTGTTTTCGCAATGAGCGCATTGATTGTCTGGGTACTTGCAATTTCGCCGCGCAGTGGTCACAGTGTTTGTCTCGGAACTATTCCGATTGTCAGACATATGGAACCTCTTGATGACAAGACGCCTAGGCGCAGGGCGCCGATCTCGGTCAGGCCTCACGCAACCTCCGCGTTTGTCTACACAGGCTCGGAGGACACGCCGGAGCGGGAGTCGAGCATGCCTGCTCGACTCCCGGACGATGCCCTGATGGCGCTTGTCGTGCGCGGTGATCCAAGTGCGTTTGAAGTGCTCTACGATCGCCATGTGCACGCCGCTTTGGCGCTCGCCACACAAATGTGTCGCAGGCGCGCGATTGCCGAGGAGGTAGTCCAAGAGGCGTTCCTGTCGTTTTGGCGAAGCCGCGGGCACTTCGACTGCACACGAGGCAATGTCAGAGCTTGGGTGCTGGGGATCGTGCGCAATCGCGCGATCGATGTCTTGCGCCAGAGTGTCGCCCACGACCTTGCCGACGCGGATCGCCAGATGGAGGATCTCCTCGAAGCACGCGAGCGTACCGACCATGAGGTCGGACGTCGCGAGGGTGCTCGCGAACTGCTCGCTGCGCTCGGCGGCCTTCCACCCGAGCAGAGCTGTGTCATCACGCTCGCCTACTACGGTGGCTATACCCACACCGAGATCGCGAGCATGCTTGACACCCCGGTCGGCACGATCAAGGGCCGCATGCGCCTCGGGCTGCGCAAGATGGCAGTTGCCGGCGCCAATTTGCGCTGATCGCCTGGAGCAGGCGCATCGCTCCTGCTCATCCCGCTGCTAGCGTCTGCGCGGCCAATGGCCACCTGCTACCGCCACCCTTCGCGCGAGACTGGAGTCGCGTGCTCCTCTTGCGGGCGTCCGATTTGCCCGGACTGCATGACGCCCACCCCTGTCGGGATGCGCTGTCCGGAGTGCTCCAAACAGGGGACGCAAGGTGATGACGATGCGCAACATGGTGACCCGGCCGCGCGTCACGTTCGCTCTGATCGCGATCAACGTGATCGTGTTCCTCAGCGAGCAGGGCCAGCTGACGATCTCGGGTAGCTCGATCCACGGGCCGGTGATCGAAGAAGGCATCCTCGCCCGCATGCTCACTGGCGTCAATGGTCAGGGACTCCTCGTCACCCGCTTCCCGATCTCAGGCGAACATCAGTACTGGCGGCTTCTCACAAGTGGCTTCCTGCACGAGAACCTGCTGCACATCGGCTTCAACATGTACCTGCTCTATCTGCTCGGCATGATGCTCGAGCCTGCGCTCGGATCGGTCAAGTTCGCCGCCATCTACTTCACCTCGCTGCTGGCGGGTTCCTTTGGCGCGCTGTTTGCCACCGGTGCACCGAGTTTGGGTGCCTCGGGCGCCATCTTCGGACTGATGGGCGCCGCGGTGATCGAGCTCAGGTCTCGTCGCATGAGTGTCATGGAGTCGGGTATCGGGGGCCTGATCGTCATCAATCTGATCTTCTCCTTCACGTTCTCCAACATCTCTGTTGGCGCTCATATCGGTGGGCTGATCGGCGGGACGCTGGCCGGGCTGGCGATCCGAACCGCCGACGATCGCCATCGCTCCTGGGCCGGTCTTGCGGCCTGTGTGGCGCTATCGGCGGCATCGGTCTTCGCGGCTATCGCAGTGTCGAGCTCCACCGCTGCCGGTATTGCTTAGCCAGTGGTGATTGCGGAACCCTCTGAGATATGGTCCGAACGCCGAGTATCCTCGTCCGCGTGACGCTTCTCTCCGACCCTCAGATCGACGCTAACCTCGCCAGCCAGCGAGTGGCAACGCGACGGCCAGACGATCGCCCGCGAATGGACGTTTGCGGATTTCGCCCAAGCGCTTGCCTTCGTCAACCGCGTGGCCGATGCGGCCGAGACGGCCAACCACCATCCCGACATCCATCTGCACGGTTGGAACAAGGTCCGTCTCGAGCTCTCGACCCACTCCGAGGGCGGTCTCACACAGGCCGACTTCGACATGGCCGCGCGCATCGACGCTCTGGCCTGAGCGGTCTCTCAGCGGTGTTCAAAGCCGACCAGTGCCCCTGCTACGGTTGTGCCGTCGGCTATCGATGAACGAAGAAGAAAAACCTCCTCGAAGTAGATCGGCCCGGACGGGCGCCGATCGGGCGTGAACGGGCTCAAGCTCATACTCGCGGTCGTCCTGATCGCGATCAACGGTTTCTTCGTCGCTGCCGAGTATGCGCTCGTGCGCTCCAAGCGCGCGCGCTTGGAGCTCATGCGCGAGGAAGGCTCGCGCGGTGCGGCACTCGCACTGAGCCAACTCGACCGCATCAACGAATACATCTCCGCCGTCCAGATCGGGGTGACGATGACCTCGATCGCGATCGGCGCGCTCGCCACGCCCGCGCTCGCGGACATTCTCAAGGGAGCTTTCGGTAGCACGCCGAGCCATGATGCCGCGGTCGTCATATCGGTGGTCCTCGCGTTCGCGCTGATCGCCGCTACGCAGCTGATCGCGGGGGAGATGGTGCCGAAGCTCTACGCGATCGATCGCGCCGAGACGATCGCCCGCCGCATCGCCCGCCCGCTACAAGCGTTCAGCGTGCTGTTTCACCCGGTGATCATCGCCCTGACGGTCGTCTCCGGTCGCATCCTGCGCCTGCTCGGGGTCGAGATGAGCGCGCAGCAAGGAAGGTGGCTCGCCCGACGAGCTCAAGCGCCTGATCGCCGAGTCCTATGCCGGCGGCCAGCTCGATCCGGGCGAGGCGGGGATGCTCACCGGTGTCTTTCATCTGCACGAGCAGGAGGCTCGCCAGGTGATGACTCCAATCCCGGCGGTCGTCACCGTCGATGTCTCCCAAGACGCCCAAGCCGCGCTCGAGCTGTGTATCTCAAGCGGCCACACTCGACTCGTCGTGATCGAGGGCGACGATCGCGATCACGTGCGCGGACTCGTGCACTCCTCCTCGCTTGCCAAGCGGCTGATGCAGGACGGTCCCCATGCCTCGATCGAGCCGATCATGCACGAGGCGCCGATCGTGCCCGAGACCAAGCCGCTGGACGACCTGCTCGCCGATCTGCAGCGCCAGCGCACCTCGATGGCGGTCGTCGTCGACGAGTATGGGCGCGTGGTGGGGATCGTGACGATCGAGGACATCATCGAGGAGGTCGTCGGCGAGATCGCCGACGAGACCGACCCGGCCGCGGGCGAGGTTCGCCGGCTCTCCGGCGGCGACCTGTTCGTGCGCGGCCACGTCTCGATCGCCGACCTGCTCGACTATGGGGTCGAGCTGCCGGTGGACAGCGACGCTTACAACTCGGTTGGGGGCTTCGTGTTCGCCGAGATCGGGCGGCTTCCCCGCAGAGGGCGACACGATCAGCTCTGGGGACTTCTCGATCAGGGTCGAGTCGGTCAACCACAACCGCGTCGAGGCGGTGCGCATCCGCCCGCGCCGTGGCGGCGCATACACGCGAGACCGACCAACGCGAACCCGTCCGTCGCGAGGCGCCACCTGCCCCTGGGCCGTAACGATCCCAGAGACACGTCCGGCCCGCGGGGGGAGCGGGCCGGAACGTGTGCACTGGGAGGAGGCGGGTGTGCGTTGCGATCTTGTGTCGCACGACAAGTATGCCCCTGCAGATGAAGCTCGCCTAAAAGTCTGGTGAGCCTAAATAAACTCTCACCGACACGGGCTCGCTGAGCGGTGCCTTCAGTAGGTCGAGGAACCCCCGCTTTGTCTTGCGCCCTAGCGCGCCCTCGTCGATCAGCGCGTCCACTCGCGGGGGAATCGGCTCGCCGATCGTCTCGCCGATCGCCTTTGAGACGTCGAGGCCTACGAGGTCCAGCAGCGCGAACGGCCCCATCGGGTGGCCAGCGCCAAGCTTCATGCAGGTATCGATGTCCTTGGGGTCCATGCCAGTCTCTTCGAGCAGTCGCACCGCGCTGAACAGGTAGGGGAACAGCAGCCTGTTGACGACGAATCCAGGCACATCGGGAATCTCGACGGCCGTCTTCTCGAAGGTCTCGCACAGCGCCAGAGCGCGGCTGCGAGTCTCCTGCGAGGCAGCCTTCGGGAACACAAGCTCCACGAGCTTCATGCGCGTCACCGGGTTGAACACGTGCAGGCCTACAAACCGCTCCGGGCGGCCAGAGGCCTCCGCGAGACGCTCCACCGACAAGGAGGAAGTCGTCGAGGCAAGTACTGCCTGCTCGTTGAGGAGGCCGTTCAGCTCGCCCAGCAAGCCAGCCTTCACGTCGTGATCCTCCACGATCGCCTCGACGACGAACGAGGACTCCGCCAGCGCGGCCGAATCCGTGACGATCTGTACGTGCTGGGGGTCGACCTCCGCTTCCAGACGGCTGAGGGTCTTCTCTACGGTTGCGCGTGCACGCTCGGCTGAGCTGTCTGAGCGTGCAAGCAGAAGCACGGGCCCGTGGTGCGCGGCGGTGGCGGCAAGCCCGCAGGCAATGGCTCCACTGCCGACTATGGCTAGGCGTTCGTTCAAGGTCTCTCGCTCCTCTGGCGGTGTAGCGGGCGGTTGCTATGTCCAAGACCAGTCGGTCTCCGCGATCCGATCGCGCCGGATCCTGGTTGACTGACCAGTCAATCTGGTGCTGCTGAGCGGTACAGTAGAGGTAGCGAACGCGCGGCGTCTTCACCAGAAGCCCGTATGCGCCGCTTTCTGAGCACACGCCGGGCGAGATGCCGCGGCGCCACCGGCAACAGACAAGCAAAGGACTTCCAAAATGAGGCAAGCAGAGGGCCGCGAGGTCGTAATCGTCGAGGCCGTTCGCACACCGATCGGTCGCGGGCACCTGGAGAAGGGCTACTACAAGGACACCCACCCCAACACGCTGCTCGCGAAGGTCTACACCGAGGTGATCGACCGTGCCGGCATTGAGCCCGCCGTGGTCGAAGACGTCGTTGCCGGCTGCGTGCAGCAGTTCGGCGAGCAGGGCCTTAACGTCGCCCGCAACGCGTGGCTACAGGCCGGCCTGCCGATCGAGACTCCCGCCACGACCGTCGATCGCCAGTGCGGCTCCGCCCAGCAGGCGGTCAACTTCTCAGCGGCGTTGATCGCCGCGGGCGTGCACGACGCGATGATCGGCGGTGGCGTGGAGCACATGGGCCACTTCCCGTTCTCGGCGGCGATGAAGACCCAGCAGGAGTTCGGCTTTGCGTTCACGCCGGAGCTGATGGCCAAGCACAATATCGTCGGCCAGGGTCTCGGCGCCGAGATGATCGCGGATGAGTGGGAGATACCGCGCTCGGAGCTCGACGAGCTGGCGGTGCGCTCGCACAAACTGGCCCACCAGGCCACCGAGGAGGGCCGCTTTGAGCGCGAGATCGTGCCGTTCGCGGTCAACGGCGACACCTACGTCACCGACCAGGGCATTCGTCCTGACACCAACCTCGAGGCGCTCTCCCAGCTCAAACCGGCGTTCAAGCCCGACGGCAAGATCACAGCCGGCAACAGCTCACAGATCTCTGACGGCGCTGCCGCGGTGCTGCTGATGAGCGCCGAGAAGGCCAAAGACCTTGGTCTGACCGCACGGGCGCGCATCGTCGATCAGACCACCGTGGGCTGCGACCCGGTGAAGATGCTCGAGGGGCCGATCCCCGCCACGCGCAAGATCCTCGAGCGCAACGGCATGAAGATCGACGACATCGACCTGATCGAGATCAACGAGGCATTCGCCCCGGTCGTGGCCGCATGGAAGCGCGAGCTTTCCCCGGACATGGATCGGGTCAACGTCAACGGCGGCGCGATGGCGCTCGGCCACCCGCTCGGCTCCACCGGTGCGCGGCTGATCACCACGCTGCTGCACGAGCTCGAGCGCTCCGACAAGGAGATCGGCTTCGTCACGATGTGCTGCGGCGGCGGGCTTGGCACCGGCACGCTGATCCAGCGCGTCTGACAGAGCCGTCCTTTGGGACACCTGAAGGTTTAGAGAGCCCGGCCCCCGGCCGGGCTCTCTGCTTCTCGGCGCTACCCCTTTGGTCCTGCGGCGGTCCAGTCAACCGCTACCGGCGTTAGGGCCAGGAGTGCCTGCCAGGTAGCCGCTTCGGTGTGGCCGCTGGGCGCGATCCCGTGTGCGCTCTGGAACTGCTCCAGGTTCGTCTTAGTCGTCGCGTTGAAGATGCCGGTCGTTTCCTGGGTGGGGATCGCCGCGGCAAGATGCTCTTGCATCCACAGCACCGGGTCTCCTTTGCTGCCTTCGCCGAGTTCCGACCAGGAGGGATTGGGAGTGACGCTGCTCAGTGGTGCGAGCGGGGTTGCCAGCGCCGCCCACAGGCTTGCCGGCGTTTCCTGGAAATCCCAGAAGGAGGTGCCTGCTGCACCGTAAAGCGGCGCCTCCTCGCGGAAGCGCACCAGTTCTTCGGTCGAGGGTTTCGAGTAGGTCTGTCCGAGCGGGAAGATCGGGCGGCCATAGACGCGATTTGAGATGTACGTGTTCGCGTAAGCCGTGTCCACCGAGTTGCCGATGTCCTTCCAGTACATCTGCGGCGCGTTGAACTGGGCGCCATTGGGCCCGAGGAAGACCGAGTAGGGGAATGAGGTGTGGTCGTATACGTATGGGAAGGACGCCAGCCCAAGCGGATAGGCCGCGCCGATCTTGGCGCGCAGGTCGGCGATGTAGGTCTGGGCAGCTCCGTAGTGGCCTTCGTACTCGGACTCGGCGTCGATGACCAGGCAATCGGCTCCGTTGGCCACAGCTCGCGCCCCGAGTTCGGCCTCGCCGGCGGGGTTGCTGCCGTAGACGTACTGCCAAGCGCACACCTTCAACCCGTTCGCGTGCAGCTGGGCCACCAGTTCAGGGCTGAACTGGCTCCAGTAGTTGGAGGACCCGTCCGAGCTCTTGATGTAGAGCGTGGTCACGCCCGCCGCATGAGCCTGAGCGACGATCGACGCGAGGTTGCCGCCGTCTGACTGGCTCACATACCAAATCCACATGCCCTGGCCGTTGAACGCGGTGCCGCTCGAAGTCGATGCGGGCGGAGCCACCGCCGGTTTGGGTGGCGTCGGCGGGTGCAGCGCGTAGGGCACGACCTGCATCGGGCCGAAGGAGTTGGTGTGGCGACCGTGGCTAACCAGGACCATGATGCGCCCGGAGTGGGCGCTGCTCGGCACGTGCACCACCATTCCGAGCGTTGAGTTGGCGAGGTGGGCCGTGGGCGAGTTGCTGGCGATGCGCGCGTTCCAGCTGTGGGGAAAGGCGACAACCATTCCGGTGCGCAAGCCTTTGCCCTTGATCAACAGCTCGCCGCCCACGGACACCTGGCGCGAGTTGGTCGAGCAGTGGATGGTCGGCACGCAAACAGCGCTTGAGAGCGTGAAGGGGTTCACTTGCTTCGCGCTCGCCTTCTTCTTGGTAGCCGGCTTCGGTGAGCTCCCACCTGTCGCTTTGGCCGTCGGCGCGGCGGTCTTCGTGGAAGCCCCGCTATTTGCCGGTGTCCCCCCGCCGGCTGGGGCGCTAGCCCCGCCGGCGCCTTGCGAGGCGCCAGCGGCTGACGCAAGTTGGCCGAGTGCCGCGCAGGTCACACAGAGCGTCGCGAGCGCTACCCTGCGCGGGAGATAGGTCGAACGTCTGTCCACTGTCCTTGCCACAACCGTCCCTTCTGGCGCACGCTCCGCGCCCATCTCCTCGCCGCTCGTCCTGAGGCTTGAACGGAAGCCTGAAATCCGCCCGCCGGCGTCGCACGACGTTAGCGGTTCTGGCCCCACAAACCGTTCATAGACAGAGAAGTTGCGTCATCTTGCTCGCCGGTTTTGGCTCTGGGCGTTGCAGAGGCCATACCGGCTAGCAGAACCTCGGGGGAGCTTTGGTCGGATGCAGCGATCACATCATCCGTCCTGGCCAGCAGAACATTGGCGCTCTCGCCTCGGTTCAACGCCTGCTCGGGGTCTTCGGGCGCGCCATAAGGCGGGTTTTCCGCTTGACAGAGGAAGTCTTTTCCGATAGAACCGTGACCGCGTCATGTTCCGATAGAAAAAATATGCCGTGTCCGTGGATTGATAAGAGATAGACATAATGGGCGCGGCTGGTCAGGGACGGCTCAGGGTCGAGTTGGCCTTGTGGCGACGCTTTGAGGCATCAACCAAACCAGGAGGATTAGGATGATTAGAATGGGCAAACCCCATGTGGGAGGGCGAGTTATGGCTCCCCTTCTCGCGGCGGCCGTCGTGTCGCTTGCTGTACTCGGGTTCGCGGCTCCGGCTCTGGCTCTCAAACCGACCGGTCCCTACGCCAACTTCGGCGAATGTCCGCAGAAAGTATCGGGCGTCAACCTGTGTGTGTTTGCATCGACGAGCAGCGGTGAATTCGCCATCAAGAAAACCACGGTGCCGATCACGAAAACGATTACGCTGCAGGGTGGCATAGATCTAAATGAAACAACGGGAACTGAAACGTTCGTATTAGCGGCGACCCCGGCGAACACGCTGTCGAAAACGCCCCAGACCGTGCCCGGTGGGTTGTTCAAAATCATCGCACCCAAAGGTTGGCCTGAAATATTGCAGGTCATCTTCAACGAATTCATCAACAAAGGCATCACCGGGGCGACCGCTACGACTGAACTCGTCGGGACGCCCAGCATCAGCAGGGCGGCTCTAGTCACCACGGAAGGAAACGCCCTGGTTCTGCCGTTGCGTGTCCATCTGGAAAACCCGTTCCTCGGCCCGAACTGCTACGTGGGGTCGAAAGCGCATCCTGTGAACGTCGAACTCACGACCGGCACGACAAAACCGCCGGCGCCAAACAAACCGATCACAGGCAGCGTGGGCGAATTGGAATTCCCGGCCGAAGGTCTGCTTGTGGTGAAAAAAAATACGCTCGTGAACAACACGTTCGCGGCTCCCGAAGCCGAAGGCTGCGGTTCTCAGATCCTGTTTGGTATATTCACGGGAATTATCGATGGCGCTGTGGACTCTGAGCTGGAATTGCCGTCCGTTTCGGGGAACAACACTGCGATCCTTTCGGGGACGCTTGAAAATGCCGAAGTGACCGCCGTGAAAGCAAGCGAAAAATAGATATCGCTTGGTAGTCAGCTAGTGCAGTGAGAATCGTGAGAGTGGGTCTCGTCAGGTTTGTGGCGAGGCCCACTTTCGTATTCAGGCTCGTATTCGCATTCCAGGCCGCATGAGCATCGGAGCCCGCAATGTGAGCCGTTTTCAGCGGGAAGCCATGCCCCAGCGAAAGCCAAGCGCCGACGGCGCCGGCGCGAGCGGGCTCTGCGGCAGGCCTGCCGGCGGCTCCGGCAGGTTGTAGCCGGCTGGAGCCACATCGTTTGGCGCGTTCGCGTGAAACAGCGAAGCCAAGTACTGGATCTGACCACGACCCACACCGAGCTCGAACTGGCCGCCGCCGTAGTTGCCGATCCCATGCGCGGCGCAGTAGTCAAAGGCGTCGAGCAGATTTCTGAGCCCTCCGAGCCGCGACGGCTTGATGTTGACCATGCGCGGGGGGTAGCGCAACGCTTGGATGTCCGCGACCGAGTGGATCGGAGCATCCCAGGAGAAGCGCTCGCGGTGCTTCTCCAGCACCGAGTCGGTCTCCGGCGTGAGCGCCGGGTCCTCGATCCATGCATCGGGGAACGCCTCGACGACTCGCTGGTAGAGCAGGGGATCCGCCGGCTGGTCGACGATCGAGCCCGAGTAGTAGGCCTTGAAGTCGACCGACTCGACCGCGCCGGTCGCCACTAGCTCGGCGATCAACTCCTCACTCCAAGAGCTCGTCGGGTCGAGCTTGAAATGCAAGCGATGGATAGGCCTCCAGGCGTTGGCGCAGCGGATCTATGCTCGGCGGCTCGCCAAGGCGCAGCGATACGACGAAGCGCACCGGCTGTGGTCTGCGATCCATGACCTCGTGCAGCGTGGTGCCCGACTGGCGCAGCGCCAGGTCGAGCGCTGCCGACTCGTATGCCCACACGCGATAGCGACGCGACACCTCGCGTTGGGGCTCCTCGGGAAAGAGATCAAGCGTCGCCAGATGCTCTGAGAACGAGCCGATCGTCCAGCTGCCCTCCAGCGGGAGGCGTGGTCCCGCGGCCTGCAGGATCTCGTGATCGACGGCGTCGTAGGTCACGTCCTCGCCGACACCCTCCTGGCCGGCGCCAGAGATACGGATCACGGTGCTCTTGCGCTCGAACTCGCTCGACACGAGCGCCTGCAGCGGCTCGAGTGCATGCCGCTCGATCTGCAGCGGCAAGCCGGCCAGGCGCTCCCAGGTATTCCCGTGCTCAGGCACAGCGGCTCAGCTTAGAAGGTTGCGAAAAACAGGCCCGTAAACTGTAGTTGTGGCAAGTAACACCAAGGGTCCGCGGGGACGCTCCCGCAAGCCGCGTCCGGGCGCTGCCTGCGACGGGCGATGGGTCCCAAGCCGGCCTCGCCCGAGCAGTCCTCCTCGCCGGCCGGGCAGGCTCCACCGCGAGCAGCGCGAGCCAAGCTCCTCTCGCCGTGGGCGCGCGTCGAGCCCCTTCGCGCCCGCCGGTCTCGCCTCAAGAGAACGTTCGGCGAGCGCCCGCAAGCCCCCTGGCATCCGCTGCCACTCTCAGAGCTGCTGATCCTGGCCGGGGGAGTCGCGTTCGTGATTGCCGTCACGCGGCTGCGTCACGGCCCTGCGGCGGGCGGCCCGCTATTGCTGGCCGGGATCGCCGCGGTCGCGCTTGGGCACGATCGAGGTGACCTGGCGCGAGCACTCGAGCGGATACCGCTCTCACACGCTGCTCTTGGCGCTGCTGCCGGTGATCGTGCTGCATTCGGCTGTCGTCTTGGGCTATACGTTCCTCGCGAAAGCCTCTCAGCTGTTGAACGTAGGCATGTTCGCTGTCGACATAGCCGTCTTCGTGCTCCTGTTCAGACTGCTGCGCACGCGCTTCCTGGACGCCCGCGCGCGCGCGATGATACGGGTCTAGCCGACGTTCAGCGAAGGCATCGGCAGCTCGCCCTCGTTGCCTGCCTCCCCGCGCGTCTCGCCTGTAAAGCCAAGGCGCTCCAGTCGCGCGATCTCGCGCTCGCCTTCTATCCGCGCCGGATGGTCGGAGGGGAGCTCGCGATCAAGCGTGCGATGCGATTGCGCAGTTGCAGCGCGAAGTGGGGGGTGGAGGCGCCCATCAGTTCGCGCACGTCCTCCACGCTCACCTCGCCGGAGCGCTCTCTGATCAGGCGTTGTGGGTTCTCGGCTTGACTCACGGTTCACTGCCCTGTGTCGATTCGCTGGGTGTCGGTTCGCTCGAAGGCGTCGTCGGCGATGAGAAGCCCGCTTCGGGCGCCGTTCGGGAGGATATCTCCAGCAGCGTGTCCAGGCGTGCCTGGGTGATGGCGGAGATCGCCGCTTCGTCGCCGATCAGCCAGCCACGATTGTAGACGCCGTGCACCGGCCCCGATGTGGGTGTGCCCGGCTGCAGGTCGCTTAGGTAGCTGCTCAGCTCGCTCGACAGCGCTTCGGGTCCTTCAAGTAGCAGCAGCGGGCCATAGTCGCCGCGCGCGGACAGTGGCGCAGCGGCGGGTGCGTCCAGAGGTCGTGAGCTGTTCGCGAACACGAGCCCATGTCCCGGTTCCAGCACGCCCCAGCCAAAGGAGCCATTGCTGAAGCGCGCCACGGCGATCGCGTTTGCCGCCGGAGTGGGGCCGTCGATGCGAGTCACCGTGCCGAAGTGTCGGAGCTCTCTGACCACGCGCTCGCTCACCACAGCGCGTGGACCGACGACATAGATCGAGGCTCCGGCGAGCTTCGCCAGCTCGGCGGCGGTTGCGCGGGGAATCCTCGAGCGCTGCACGAACAGGATCGGCGCGCCTGTCTGTGCGGACAGTCCTGCGGCCGGCATCGTCATCGCGGGCGGCCCGTTTGCGGCGGTCACGATCAAGTCATGCGGTGAGTGACCGTCCAACGAGCTCGAGAGCCGCTCGATCGCGACCGCCAGGACGGCAGGTTCAGCTGCCGTAAGCGAACGCGTCACGTAGCCGGCAGGCGAGAGGGTGTTGCCAACGTCGAGCACTTGGGCACGCCCAGCCGGTCCGCCCAGTGACGGCCCAAGCTTGTCGGTCCCCGTGGGTCGCATCGCTTGGAGAGCCATGCTGGTTGGCTGCGGCAACGTGCTGCCTTCGCTGTACAGAAGCGGTGCACGCAGCGGCATGCCGGCAAGCACAGAGGATGCAAGCGCTGCAGGCCAGTCGTTGTCGTTCACCATGACTACCAGCGATGGTCGAGTCGCCGGGGTGAGGCCCGGGTATGCGGCGAGCGCGACCGCAGCGGCGTCGAGCGCCTGGGTGGATCCACCCAGGCGGGTGGTGTTCGTCGTGCTCACGCCGATGGCGGCGTGAGCGCTGAGCGCCGGAACCGTGGCGGCCGCATGTTCGGTGGCTTGCGAGGAGAGCGCCTTGCCGCATCCGCGCAAGCGCTGCACAAGACACGAACACGAGGGCTGCGGCGCGCAGATAGGTGACACGCATGCCCGCCACGCTACCCGCCTTCCCCGACGACAGTGGAGACGGCTCCGTCTCCTCAGGGGTCCAGAACGGAGAGCTAGGAAGCTTTGAGGCTCTGAGGATGGAGCTCAGCGTGGAGCTCAGCGAATAGCCCGACAATGCCCTCAACTGCAATTTGACGCCCAAAATCCCCGTATTTGCGGGGAAAACGTCTCAAAACACCCACATCGGGTGCAACCGTCATTGCACTCTGATAGCCTGCCGCCCCGAACGCCGAATCCTTGGTCAGAAGCCAAGGAACGGGGGACCCAAGTTGTTGGGGCGAATCCCGCGGTAGATCCGTGAGAAGCGCAGGCTCTTTCAGCGCTAGCCCGTCAGCTAACCCCGCAGGCCGACGAAAGAGGTTGCTTTGCGATTGCGAGCTGCGGGCTCAACGCTATTCAGCATGCTGTTCCTGGCTGTCGCGCCTGTATCGGCGCTTGCCGCCACAGGTGGTGTCTCGGCCGGAGGCGCTTCGGCGACCGTTACGCCGCCCAGCCGTCGGGCGGCGCCGCACCTACGGCCACCGCTCCGGCCGTGAAGAAGCCGCACGCGCCGATCACCTCGAAATCGACGAGCCTCGCCTACAAGGGCCCGATCTACGAGAAGACGGCCACCGGCCAGGTGGTCCCCTACGTTGCCCCGCAGTCGCCGAGCGAAATGACCTCCTCGACCGGTGGAAGCGTTGTCGGCGTCGCTGCCGACACCAAGCCGGAGCTGCTTGTCCCGGGCAGCACCGCTCGTGTCGTCGACGGTCTCGCCGCGGCCCCGATGTCAGCGCCGCCGGCCGTCCAAGACATCATCTGGGCCGGCAACCAGATCATCGGCCTGCCCTACATCTACGGTGGCGGTCATGCCTCTTTCATCTCGCCGGGCTATGACTGCTCGGGCACGGTCTCCTACGCGCTTCATGGCGCCAGCCTGATCACGACGCCGATGGACTCCAGCGAATTCATGGGCTGGGACTCCGGCGGCATTGGCACGTGGGTGACGATCTTCGCCAACGGCGGCCACGCCTACATGACGGTCGCCGGCCTGCGCTTGGACACGAGCCCGGTCGACGATCCCTCCGACCAGAACGGCCCGCGCTGGCGCCCTCTGCGTCCCGGCAACCCCGGCTTCACGGTACGCCACCCCACTGGTCTGTAGCCGTTCGTCGGCTACGCTGGTAGCCTCGTTTCCCCGCCCTACAGGAGGATCATATGGCCGGTTTGACCGGGCGCATGTCAACCGTCGTGAAGGCCAAGGTATCCAAGCTCTTGGATCGCGCCGAAGACCCCGCCGAGACGCTCGACTACAGCTACCAGAAGCAGGTCGAACAGCTGCAGAACGTCAAGAAGGGCATCGCCGACGTGGTGACCGCCAAGAAGCGTCTTGCAACTGCAGGAGACATCGCTGCAGCAACAGGTCGTCAAGCTCGACACGCAGGCCCGCCAAGCGGTCTCCTCTGGCAAGGAAGATCTCGCGCGCGTAGCGCTGGAACGCAAGAACATCGCCCAGACGGAGCTGCAGGGGCTCGACACGCAGGTGACAGAACTCGAAGACCAGCAGCAGAAGCTGACCGACTCCGAGCAGAAGCTGCGCGCCAAGATCGAAGCCTTCCGCACCAAGAAGGAGGTCATCAAGGCCCAGTACTCGGCGGCCGAAGCGCAGGTCAAGATCTCCGAAGCGGCGACCGGTGTGGGCGAGCAGATGGCCGATGTCGGTCTCGCCATGCAGCGCGCCGTCGACAAGACCGAAAACATGAAGGCTCGCGCCGACGCGGTGCAGGAGCTCGAAGCGGCCGGCACGTTCGACGACATCACCGCGCTTGGCCCCGGCGAAGACGACATCGACCGCCAGCTCAAATCGCTCTCCAGCAAGTCGGCGGTCGATGACGACCTCGCCAAGATGAAGGGCGAACTTGGTCGGGAGCGCGGTGCCGCGCGGGTGAGCTTCCGGCGGGCTGGCTCGAGGCGAGCCGTCGAGGGCGACGGCCACGGCCGATCCGAGCAAGGAGCAGTCGGCATGATCGTGCGCATCTCCGGCGAGGACCAGTACCGGCTCGACGAGGACTGCACGCCCAGCTTGACCAGCTCGCCGGTGCCGCGCACGCGCGCGGTTGACGCCGACGACGAGGGCCGCTTCTCAGCGCTCGCTCGCCGAGCTGCTTGCCTTCGTGCGCGCCAACGGCACGCGTCGTAGGCGACGAGGAGATCGAGACCTCCGACGTGATCCTGCCGCCCAGCGACACCACGCTTGCCGAGGCCCGCAGCCGAGTTCACGGGCGAGGGCCTGATCCCAGACTGAGGCGTCGCGGCGCTGGGTGGTGGTTGTTCGCCAAAGGCCGGTGCCCCCGCGCGCGCGGGGGGCATCCTCAAATCGGAATCCCCCACAGGGGGAACCATCGCTCCAGTTCGGGCTCGATCGGCAGTTCAGAGGCCATCTGCGCCTTCAATTGCAGCTCGCGCTCGGTTGAGCGTTCGGTGGCCTGGGTCGAGCTCGAGAGCCGCCGCCCGAGGCCGGCACGAACGGGTACCAGAAGCCGCGCTTGTAGTTGTAGATGAAGTAAAGCTCGTGGCTCTTGGCGTCCTTGAAGGCGAACACGGCGCACAAGCAGCCGCTCGCCGTGGCCGGCCGTCTCGATCGAGCCGGACACGGCGTTGATGCCGACGGCCAGGTCTTCGATCGAGCCGCCGTTCAGCACCATCCAGCGGTAGCCGAAACTGTCGTCCTGGGTGTGCACCTTGGTGCCGCTCTCCCCGCCGGTGGCCACGACGACTTCTTCCATTTCCTTGATGACGCTTTCGAACTCGCTGGTCTGTAGCGCCTGGAAGACGATTGCCGCGGCGCCGGCAGGCTCGATGTTGTGCTCGGTTTGCAGCGCGATGTAGGCGGTGGAGATCGCAAACAGGCGGTCGGGAGCCGGGCCCTTGACCTCGTGGCGGCCCGTGAGGATGTCTTTGAGGCCCATCGATTAGCGCCTGCGATCGCCGTCGGACACGGTTTGCCGGTCGCGGTCTAGGCGGCGCTCTGGAGCTGGGACTCCAGCCGGCTGAGCGCGTCCAGGCGCTTCTCGAGCGAGGGATGGTCGGAGAAGAGGTTCATCAGCGACTGCTTGGTGCGCGCCGGCACGATGAAGAAGGCGCTCATGCCTTCGGCCTTGCGCAGGTCTTGACTGGGTATCCGCTCGATCGTGCCGCTGATCTTCACGCAGCGCCGAGGCCAGCGCGCTGGGACGGCCGGTCAGCACCGCCGAGCCGCGATCGGCGGCGAACTCGCGGTAGCGCGAGAGCGCCTGCAGCAGCATGAAGGAGATCGCGTAGACGAGCACCGAGACGACCAGCACGAGCATGATCCCCTCCTCCTCTTCCTGGTTGCGCCCATAGCCGCCGCCGAAGCCGCCGCCGAAGAAGAGCGTGAACTGGGCGATCAGAGCGCGCGAGCGTGGCGAAGAAGCTGGCCATCGTCATCACCATCACGTCGCGGTTGATCACGTGTGTCAGCTCGTGGCCGATCACGCCTTCGAGCTCGGCCGTGTCGAGCATCCGCAGGATGCCGCTGGTCGCGCACACGGTTGCCTTCTTCTGCGAGCGGCCCATCGCGAAGGCGTTGGGCATGGGGGTGTCCATCACGCACACGCTTCGGCTTGGGCAGGTCCGCTTGCACGCACAGTCGCTCGATGATCCCGTGCAGCTCGGGTTGTTCCTCGGGGGTGACCTCTTTGGCGCCGAGCGTCGAGAGCGCGATCTTGTCCGAGGCGAAGAACTGCAGCGCCAGCATGAACACTGCGATCACGACGATCAAGCCGGCGGCCGCGCCGGCAGCGAAAAGGGCGCCGACGAACACCACGTAGACGAGTCCCGAGCAGGAACATCGTCAGCAGCATCCGCACTTGCAGACCGCCGTCTTTGCCGAACTCTGAGTGTCGCTTTGCCATCTGGATTGATTGTAGAGTCCGCGAAGTGGGCCGAAGCCGCCGACCGGCGGACGGAGCGCATTGCATAGAGTCCGCGTATGGAAGCGACCCGTCCATTCGTGAAGCCCGAAGTCCTCGTCTTCGGCATCTCGATCAAGACGTTCGGTGTCACGTTCGCGATCTGCTTCTTGGCCTGCGGCGCGATCGTCGCGCGTCGTTTGCGCGAGCTCGGCAAGCCGGTCGACTGGGCGTATGAGATCGTGTTCGCCGCGCTCATCGGTGGGTTGCTCGGAGCGCGCGGCTACTTCATCGTGCAGAACTACGGCGAAGTCAAGCACGACCTGCTCGGACACATCTTCTCCGGCTCGGGCTTGGTCTGGTACGGCGGCGCGATCGGCGGCGCGATCGCAGTGGTGGCTTGGATGCGCTGGCGCGACACGCTCAACCTGGCCACCGTCGACATGTGCGCCACCGTGCTGGCGCTCGGCTATGGAATCGGGCGGATCGGCTGTCAGGTCTCAGGTGACGGCGACTACGGCATCCGCTCGAAACTGCCCTGGGCGATGGGCTATCCGCATGGCACGGTGCCGACACCGCCAGGCGTGACCGTACAGCCGACACCGATCTACGAGACCGTCTCGATGTGCCTGCTTGCCTATGTCTTGTGGCAGTTGCGCGATCGTGTGCGCCCAGGAGTGATCCTTGGGCTGTACTTGGTGCTCAGCGGTCTCGAGCGGCTGCTCGTGGAGTTCGTGCGGCGCAACAAAGAGATCTTTGCGGGCTTGACGGGCCACAGCTGGAGAGCGTCGTGCTGATGGTGATCGGTGTCGTGCTGCTGTGGGCCTTGGCTCGTGGCGGGGGCTGGGCAGCGCCGGGCAGGAGTCGTGGTGTCTCCGTTTCGGGCCGCCCCGCGTACGCGCGCGAGCCACTGCTTAGCCCGGTCAACCGTTAGCGAGCACCGCTAACCCGGTCAACCGTTAGGTAGGCACCCGCGCACACGGGACATGCCTTTCGCGTTGTTACGTCCTTGCCGTGTCCCCTCGGCACGACAGTAGGCTTCTTGTTGGGCGGTCCGGTCACCCTGCGCAGAGTTCCGTCCCCTGCAAGCCGCCATAATCCAACGGCATGGCGACGGGAACCACTCTTTCGCATGTTTTCCCACTTGGGCAGCCGCCTCAACGAGCGCGGCCGAGTCGAGGTGGGGGGGTGCGACACGATCGAGCTCGCGCGCGAGTTCGGCACGCCCGCGTATGTCGTCGCCGAGGATGATCTACGGGCGCGGGCGCGGGCGTTCGTGCAGGCAGGCTCCGCGGCCGGCCACGAGGACTTCCACGTGGTGTTCGCCTCCAAGGCGTTCCCGTGCACGGCGGTGCTGAGGCTGTTCGCCGCAGGAGGGCCTGTGGTGTGACGTGGCCTCCGGTGGCGAGCTTCATCTTGCTCTGAACGCGGGATTCCCACCCGAGCGGATCCTGATGCACGGCAACGCCAAGTCCGAGGCCGAGTTGCGCATGGCTTTGGAGTGCGGGATCGGGTTGATCGTGATCGACAACTTCGACGAGATCGATCGACTGAGCGATCATCGATTCTTTCCAGCCGGCGCATGCGCCGGCTGGCCGGGCCGCACATGCGCGGCCCGGGACATCGCCGCATGCGGCGCTGTCTTCCCGAAGATGTGCTCATAAGGGCCACACCCGATGTTCGAGGAGACACGCACGAGAAGATCTCCACGGGTCAGGCCGACTCGAAGTTCGGCTTCTCGATGGCCGATGTCCCCGCCGCGATCGAGCGCGTGCGCGCGGTCGCGGGGCTCGAGCTGCAGGGCATCCACGCCCACATCGGCTCGCAGTTGCTCGAACTGGAGCCCTATCGTCGCGAGGCCAAGGCGCTCGCGAAGATCGGCGACGGGGTGGGCGGGTTCTCCACCTACGATCTCGGCGGCGGGCTCGGCGTGGCATACGCCGAGAGCCAGCATCCGCCCGAGATCGAGGAGTGGGTGGGGGCGGTGCTCGGCGCCGCGCACGAGGCCGGGATCGATCCGGGCAAGCGCGTGCTGGTCGAGCCGGGACGTGCGCTCACGGCCAACGCGGGTGTCACGCTCTACACGGTGGAGAGCGTCAAGCGCAACGTCTCCACCTGGGTCGCGGTCGACGGCGGCATGTCTGACAACCTGCGTCCGATGCTCTACGGCGCCGCCTACGAAGCGCACGTCGCCGATCGCCTCGCCGATCCCGCGAACGCCGTCAGCTGCGTGCTGGCCGGCAAGCACTGCGAGTCTGGCGACGTGATCGTGCGCGAGGCGTTGCTCGAGGATCCACAGGCCCGGCGATGTGATCGTGACGCCCGCCACCGGTGCTTACGGATTTGCGATGGCCAGCAACTACAACGGCGTGCCGCGCCCGCCGGTCGTGTTCTGCAAGGACGGCGACGCCCGTATCGTGGTCAGGCGCGAGCGCTTCGAGGATCTCACGGCCCGCGATGTCCTCTGACGCGATGTCCTCGGAGTATCCAGCGATGATCCCCGAGCGCCCGGTGGCCTCCGCCGAACGCGTTGCCGAAGCCTCCGCGCCGTTCAATGTCGGCCTGCTCGGCTTCGGTACCGTCGGCTCGGCCTTCGCCGCGTTGCTGGAAGAGCGCGCCGCGCACATCGAGCGGCTCACCGGTCATCTACCGGTGCTGGGCGAGGCGCTCACCACCAGCAAAGGCGATTTCGCCCAGATCCTGCGAGTCCTCGGACTTGATCGTCGAGTTGATCGGTGGGATCGAGCCGGCACGCGAATACGTGCTCGCTGCGCTGCGGGCGGGCAAGCATGTCGTCACCGCCAACAAGCAGTTGCTCTCCCAGCACGGCGAGGAACTCCTCGACGCGGCACGAGCAAGCGGGGTGCAGCTGCGCTTCGAGGCTGCCGTGGCGGGCGTCGTCCCGGTCATCCGCGTACTGTGCGAGTCGCTCGCCGGTGCACATGTCGAGCGCATCCACGGGATCGTCAACGGCACCACCAACTTCATCTTGAGCGAGATGACCCATGGCTCCTCGTACGAGCAGGCGCTTGCCGAGGCCCAGCGCCAGGGCTATGCCGAGGCTGACCCGAGCGACGACGTAAGCGGACGTGACGCCGCGGCCAAGATGGCGATCCTCGCCCGGCTCGCGTTCGGCACACCGGTCCACATCGACCAAGTCCCATACGAGGGTATCGAGCAGTTGCAGACCGACGACCTGCAGTATGCGCGCGAGCTGGGACTCGGCTTGAAGCTGATCGGCACCGCCGAGCGGCGCGACGGTGGCATCTCGGTGCGCGTGCACCCAGCCTTCCTTTACTCAGGCCACCCGCTGGCTTCGGTCAACGGCCCCTTCAACGCGGTCACGGTTGAGTCCGACGCGATCACCGAGATCACGATGTCCGGACCAGGGGCTGGGGGACGCCAGACAGCGAGTGCCGTCCTTGGCGACCTCGTCAGCGCGATGCTCCCGCTGGGTACGCCCTCTGCACCACTCGATCCGCTGCCGCTAGTGCAGGACGTCGAGAGTGGTTTCTACATCCACATGGAGGTCGCCGATACGCCAGGAACGCTGGCCTCGATCGCCCAACTGCTCGGCGAGCAGGGCGCCTCGATCAAGTCGGTCGCCCAGCATGGCCTGGGCGAGCACGCACGCCTGGTGATGGTCATTCATCCGCTGGCTGAATCGCGCCTGCGCGAGGCTCTGAAACGCATCGCCGCGCTGGACTTCCTACGCTCAACACCGCGCGCTATTCGCGTCATCGAAGAGGAGTTCATGTGATCCTGGATACGTATGGCGGGGCTGGGCTGCGTCCTCAGTCGCTCATGTGCCGAGCACATTTCGCGGGGTGGGTGGGCTCGTCATTCTTTGCCCAGCTTGCCCTACTACGTATCCAGGATGGGCCATTTCAAAAGGAGTTCATGTGAGCAACACGATTTCCATGGGCAAGAGCCACGTGCCGCTGATCGAGCGCTATCGCGATCGCCTGCCGTTTACCGAGGACGATCCGATCGTCAGCCTGCAGGAGGGCTCCACGCCACTATTGCGTGCACCCGTGCTCTCAGAGATGGTGGGGGCTAGCGTGCGCCTCAAGCTCGAGGGAGCCAACCCCACGGGCTCGTTCAAGGACCGTGGCATGACCTGTGCCGTCTCGGCGGCCGTGCGCGACGGCGCCAAGGCCGTGATCTGCGCCTCCACCGGCAACACCGCCGGCAGCGCGGCGGCATACGCCGCGCGTGCGGGCATCACCTGCGCGGTGATCGTCCCCGAGGGCAAGATCGCCGAAGGCAAGATGGCCCAGACGTTGATGCACGGCGCGCGCGTGATCTCGCTCGCCGGTAACTTCGACCAGGCTCTGAAACTGGTGCGCGAGCTCGTCGAGAAGGACCCGATCGTGCTCGTCAACTCGGTCAACGAATTTCGCATCGAAGGCCAGAAGACGGCAGCCTTTGAGATTCACGAGGACCTAGAAGGGCAGCTCGAAGCGCTCTGCATCCCGGTCGGCAATGCCGGCAACATAACCTCCTATTGGCGCGGCTTCCGTGAGATGGGAGCGGCGCCGAGGCTGTTTGGCTTCCAAGCCGAGGGCGCGTCGCCACTGGTGCGTGGCGAAGCCTTTGAGCATCCCGAAACTGTGGCAAGCGCGATTCGCATCGGTCACCCGGTGCGGGGCAGCGATGCGCTCGCCGCCGTGCGCGAGTCCGATGGCGCGATCCGAGCCGTCTCAGATCACGAGATCCTCGCCGCCTACCGTCTGCTTGCTTCCAAGGAAGGGATGTTCTGCGAGCCGGCCTCGGCGGCGTCAGTGGCCGGCCTACTCAAGTATGGGCCCGACGGCGCTGAGCAGGTTGTGTGCGTGCTCACTGGCCGCGGCATCAAGGACCCCCAGACCGCGATCGAACACAACGGTGGTGCCGTGATTCCCTGCGAGCCTGACATCGGCGCGATCGAAGAGGCGGTCCTGGGTTGATCGCCGCGAGCGTTCGGGTGCCCCATTCGCTCGCAGGCTGCACCGGGGTGGCGGACCAACACGCAGGGGAGTGCTGAGGATGATTCGCAGGCGGGTCGTGCGCGTGCCCGCGTCCTCGGCAAACCTCGGCCCGGGCTTCGACTGTCTCGCCGCCGCCATCGGCCTGCACCTGGAGCTGGAGGTTGCAGAGACCGGCAGCTTCGCCGTCGAGACCGACCTCGACGTCTCCTACGGCAAGGACAACCTCTGTGTACGTGCCTTCGAGAGCTTGCACCCAGCCGACGACTTCACCTTCCGCATCCGCTCGGAGATCCCGCTGACGGGCGGTCTCGGCTCGAGCGCCTCGGCGATCGTGGCGGGGCTGCTCGCTGCCGACCACCTGTTCGAGCTGGACGTGGATCTGTTGGAGTGCGCAAGCGCGATCGAGGGCCATCCGGACAACGTCGCCGCGGCGCTCTACGGCGGCTTTGTGATCTGCGCAGACAGCCAGGCCGTGCGCTTCGAGCCGCCAACCGGACTGGAGGCGCTGGCGGTCGTGCCCGAGCAGGCGGTACGTACCAGCGAGGCGCGCGGGGCGCTACCCGAGCAGGTCCCGATCGAGCAGGCGGTCTTCAATGTGGCCCATGCCTCGCTGCTCACTCTGGGGCTTGCGCGCGGTGACTGGGACCTGGTCGCGCGCGGGCTACACGACAGCCTGCACGAGCAGCGACGCTCGCACCTGTTTCCGCGCTCCTACGCGCTCGCCCAACGAGCAGCAGATCTCGGTGCGCTGGGCGCCACCATCTCCGGCGCCGGGCCGACCGTCCTGCTGTGGTGCTTCTATGAGCACACAGGTGCGGTAGTAGAGGCGTTGCAGTCAGAGATCGACGGCTGGGCCACGCTGCTGCGCGCCCCGTTTGAGGCGCAGGGCGCGTATGTAGAGAAGATGTAGGTTGGCCGGCCAGCCAGTCCGGTAGCATCCGCGCGTGGCTCGCGCCCGCAGCAGCACGATGCACGGCTCCTCCTCCGACGACGGGATTTACTGTTCCGACGACGGCTACTTTCCGCGCGAGCGATCGATGCTGCGCGTGGTCCACGAAGAGAAGGCGGTCGGGCTGATGTACGGTCAGCGTGCGCTCTGCGTCGGCGCCGTCAAGCCGCTCAACTACGTTGGCACCAGCGAACACACCCGAAACAAGCGCATGCCGTTCAGGCGCATCACGCATACGGGCGGCATGTTCGAGGCGGTCTTCTTCGGTAGCCGCGAGCAGGCCGACCGTGCGCTGAAGATCGTTGATGGCATGCACGAGCGTGTGGTGGGCGAGCTCCCGCAGGACGCCGGCGCCCATTACCCGGCAGGGACGCCCTACTCGGCTTTCGATCCTGAGCTGATGCTGTGGACGGTTGCCGTCATCGCCGACTCAGCCGAATGGTTCTACGACAGGCTCGTGCGACCGCTGACCGAGGAGCAACGCGAAGCGCTGTGGCAGGACTATCTGCGCTTCGCCGAGCTGTTCAAGATGCCACTTCATTTGGCGCCGCCCACCCACCGCGAGTTTCGCGAGTGGTTCGAGCGTCAGCTAGCCGGCCCAGACCTGTACCTGACCGAAGAGGCCCGTTACATGGGCTATGCCTCCGCTTTCGAGATCCCGATGCCCTCGAATCGTCAGCTGGCAAAGCGCGTCCACGATCTGGTGATGCTCGGCTCACTGCCGGCTCGTGTACGCGAGCTCTATGGCCTGCGCTACAACTCCTCTCAGGCCAGAGCTTGCGCGGCAGTGCTGGCTGGCGGACGCTTCGCGCGCATGCTGGCTCCGCGCAGGCTCACCCATGGCTCCTGCATCCCCGAGTTCGAAATGGTCGCCGCCACCGCGCAGCGCCGTATCGAGCGTGGGCAGCCTACGCCGCAGCTCGCGGGCTGAGCGCGCGTCGGGCGCATGTGCGGGTGTCTCGCCGGCGTGGTGTGGCGCGTGTCCGGCGTTCATCTCACCGATGCCCGCCGCGCGCCGCGGGGGCATATCGGCTTCAGCGAAGCTCGGCCAGGCGCTCGCGGGCGTCCGCCATACCAGGCAGGCGCTCGAGCATTTCGTCAGCGACCGCAAGGTAGTCGGCGCCGAGATCCGGGCGGTGGTCGAGGATCGACGTGGCACGCTCGGCCGACTCCGCGTAGGCGATCGACCCGCGCACCGGCGTCTCGAATACCTTCTCGCCAAAGCGCTCCTGCAGCGATACCTTCGCCTCGCGTGAGTGCACGGTGCGCATATCGGCCAAGTTCAGCAACACCCCCAGCAGCGAGAGCTCGTCATTGAGGCTGTCGCGTGCGATCTCGATCACCTCCATCGCCTGCTCGACGCCCTGCAACGCGAAATACTGGGCCTCGGCCGTCACCAGCGCGTAATCGGCTGCCACGAGCGCGTTCACGGTCAGTAGTCCCAGCGAGGGGGGACAGTCGATGAGCACCACTTCGTACTCCTCGGGCAGCTTGGCAAGTGCCCGTCTCAAGGTCATCTCACGCCCGATCCTGCCGCCAAGCATCAGCTCCGCCTCGGCCAGGTTCAAGCTGGCCGGGATCACGTCCTCGTGAATTGCCTCAGCGGCAGAGCAAGTACCGGCAAGTATGTCTGCAACCGTAGGATCGCTGTCGGGGGGCAGGTCGAAGTAGTCCGACAAGTTGCCCTGAGGATCGAGATCGACCGCCAGTGTCCTCACGCCGATGCGGCGCAACACGTCGGTGAGCGTACGCACCGTCGTCGTCTTGCCGGTGCCGCCCTTCTGTGAGAGCACAGCGATCGTCTGGGCCATGGTGGCCGATAGTACGGGGAATGCGCCCCGCGAGCGCGCAAGCCTGCCCGCTCAGGCCTGCGCAAGCAGCGGTGGGCGCTGTGTGCGCTCGCCCGGCACGCTCACGAACGTGAGCCGATAACGGCCGACGAGAATCTCATCGCCGTCGTTCAAGTGGCCGCCACTCGACGCGCTCGCCGTTGACGAAGACCCCGTTGAGGCTGCGGTCGTCGAGCACTCTCACACCGTCGGCCTGACGCACGACGAGCGCGTGCCGGCGTGACACGGTCGGATCGTCGAAGCGCACGTCGGCGGCGAGACTGCGCCCGATGCGCGTCCACTCGCGCGTGAGCGCGACCGTCCTTGACTCCTCGCCGTCGTCATACAGCAGGTACTCGCCCGGCTCGATCAGCTCCTCGCGGACGTGAGCGATCCACTCCTGGAGTCTCATGGGGGTGCGGTTGAGCCTGAGTCTCAGCGGAAGCGACGGCCGCGTTGAACAGCGAAGCCCTGACGAAGTCATGCCCGCCACAGTCTGGACAGTCGCGCAGCGCATCCAGCGACGTCAGTGTCAATACGTATCCGCATCCCTGGCAGCGAAACGATCCGGTGCCAGCCATCGTGCCCGAAGTATGCGACTCCATATTGCGCTACCCCTTCCTCTCGTTCCCCGACGCTCGGGAACTTTCTACAGAGTGGAATCCGGCGGGAATCATAACGAAGCTGTCAAGTGAGCTTGTAAGGAGCTCGTAACGCGCTGCTCCATCATCGCATCACTTTGTCGCTGATCCCAGCATACCCCCCCGATTCGGCAGTCAAACGAATCGCGCCGAAAGATCAATGAAGAGGCAGGACCCAGCGTGCCCCTGACGAAAGTAGGGCGCATGGCCTCGCCCCACGTCGATGTCGAGCAGCTCGAGCGCTTCCTCTTGCGTCGCGGCGTTGGCTCACTCACCGCTGACCGCCACCGCTGCGTCGACTGCGACCGCACGCCGCTCGTGGGAGAGCGCATACACGTGTACGAGCAGGCAAAGGGCATCGTTTGTGAGCTATGCCGCCAGCTGCGTCGTGGAGCGCCGCTTCAGAGCGAGATCGTCCGCCACAGCGAGCTCGGTCATACGGTGCGCTTGACTGCACGCGCCGCCTGAGCTCGTGCTGGCGCCGTGGACCTCACCGCCCACCGTGCACATCCTGGCAGCCTGACGCATCTCGCCGATCGTGAAGGTTGCCAAACGGATGCAAGATCCGCAATATAACTTCAGGTTGTTATAGGGACCTTTTACGGCAGCTGGCCCCGGTGATCGTGCCCTTGGCGCGAAACCGCCCCGCCAATCATTAGACTGCCGCGCCGTGGATCCTCTGACCGTATCGATCGTGATCAGTGCCTCGCGCGAGCAGGTGTTCGACTACCTGCAGGACATCGCCAACCACCCGGAGTTCACCGACCACTATCTGGTCGACTGGCACCTAACGCGCGAGGATTCGGTCGGTCGTGGCGCAGGCGCCCGTTTTCGCGTAAAGGCTCCCGGTAACCGCTTCAGCTGGGCCGACTCGACGTTCACTGAGATCTCCCGTCCCCATCGCATCGTCGAGGTGGGTCGCACCGGCAAGACCAATCGGGTGCGCACGCTTGGCGTCTACGAGCTTGCTCCCGCTGCCGGCGGAGCCACGCGCGTGCAGTTCACGCTGGAGACCGAGACCCACGTGCTGTCTGACCGGATCATGGAGGCGCTTGGCGGCCGTGCATGGCTGAAGCGCAAGAACGAGAAGGCCATGCGCCGCCTGCGGGCGATCCTCGAGCGGGGCGAAGGCCGCGGAGAGCGCATTACCGTCGCCGGCGGATAAACTGCCCGCTCGCATGACTCCCAGCCCAGCCAACAGTCCCCTCCGAGCGCGCTCGCGCAGTGTCGTTGGCTTGTCCTCGCGTGTGGCTTCACGCTCCCTTGGCAAGCTCACGCTCCTGACGGTCCTGCTGGTGTCAGTGCTGGCGCTCAGCGCTTGCTCGGATGACTCTCACACCCGCGTGACGACTGGCACCTATGCCGGCGAGTCCGGCCAGAACGCCCCTTACCTGAACGTTGGCCCGCTGATCTATGAGGTCCAGCTCTCGCGCGAGCTCAATCCGTACGACACGGAAGACTCCACATACTTGAGTGGTCTGACCCCAGCTCAGCGAAAGCTGGGGCCCGGCGAAGAGTGGTTTGCGGTCTTCCTGCAGGTCTATAACGAAACTTCGATCGCGCACGCGGCTACCACCGACATCTCGATCAGCGACACGCAGGAGAACATCTACACGCCGATCGTACCCGCCTTGACCAACGAATTTGCCTACCGCGGTGGGCTCGTCCCCGCCAAAGGCCGCATCCCAGCACTCGACACGACCGCCGCCAATGGTGCGACACAGGGAGCGCTGGTGCTGTTCAAGATCAAAATCGTCTCGCTCGACAATCGTCCGATCGAGATCAAGTTCATAGATCCGCTGCACCCGGCGGAGACGGCCTCGGCCGAGCTCGACGTTTAGGCTCAGACTTCGGGCCCTGCCGGTGGGGCTGGTCGGAAGCCCCTCAGGTCACGAGTACCGCCCTCAGCGCAAGCCGGCTTCGAGCACCTGTTTGGCCAGTGGCGCGGCTGTTTCCCCACCGGCGCCGTCTTTCACGAGCAACACCCCGACGGCGATTCTTGGATGTATTGCCGGCGCGAACGCTGCAAACCAGGCATCGGTGTTCTGCGGATCGTCGCTTCCGGTAGAGCAGTCTTCGCCTGCCTCCTTTTCGTTTTCTCCGCTCGTCTGCGATTCGCCGCCTTCAGATCCGTGTTCGCTTTTGCTGGGACAGGCCGGCACGCCCAGTTCGGCAGTGCCGGTCTTGCCGGCCACGATCACACCGGGGATGGCGGCCGCGGTGCCCGTTCCTTCGCGCACCACTCCGATCATCAGTCTCCGCACCGTACGCGCCGTGGCGGCGCTCATAACACGCACGGGTGTGGAAGGCAGCGCTTCGAACGTGGGAGTTGGACGTCTGCCGCCATCTCCTACGGTCGCCGCGATCCTCGCCATCTGCAGGGCCGAGGCCTGTACTTGCCCCTGTCCGATCGACGTCGATCCAAGATCAAGTTCGCCCTGGATCTGACTTGCCGGTGGCAGTGTGCTTTCGACCGCGCCAGGAAGCCCGGGCGGATGGTTGAAGCCGAGGCTTTCGGCGGTCGCCACAAGGCGATTGGCGCCAACCTTCACCCCCAAGGGGGCGAACACCGAGTTGCACGACACCGCGAAGGCAAGCGCCAAGCTGCCCCCACAGTCCTCGCCGTTGGCGTTTTCGAGCTTGACCCCGTCGAGCGTGGCCGACGTTGCGTAGGGGAAGACGCTCTTCAGGCTTGCCACCTTGGCTTCCAGGGCGGCGGTAACGGTCACCATCTTGAATGTCGAGCCGGGTGGCTGCAGGTCGTCGATGCCGAGGCCCGCCACAGCGAGTATCTCCCCGTTCGCGGGATCCATCGCCACCACCCCGCCGAGCTGTCCGCCGAGTGCTTCCGCGGCGACACGCTGAAGATTCGGAGAGATCGTGGTGTGCATAGCGGAGCTCGGCTTGGGCGAGACGCTTGCGAGCACTCTCTCGCCTCCGAGCAGCTGCCCGCCGGGTGTCCCGCGCAGCTGACTGTCGAGCGCTAGCTCAAGGCCACTGGTACCGACGATCGCCTCGGGCGGCACGCCGCGAGCTTCCAGCTCGCTCACGCGAGCGTTTGGCACAGGCCCGACCTCTCCGATGACGCCCGCCGCTGCGGCCCCGAGCGGCGAGTTACGCGCGCCCGCCGCGGTTGCCGGCCCGTCGGCCAGGACTGACCCGTTGCGGGCAAGTAGCGTCGCGCGGAGCGGCAGCGTCATGCGCCTGCTCAATGACTCGCCTGCCAGCAACCCGGGAAAGACAAGCGAGTGCGACCAGATCACGCGCTGGCCGCCGGCCCCACTTTGTATGTTCACGAGCAGACTCTCTTTGAGCGTCCCCCAGATTCGCGTGCCGACGCGCATCGGCACCGAGATCTCCCCATGTGAGCCAACGTGCGCGCTACCGACAACGGTCAAGCTGGTCTCGGTCGCTGTGCGCGCGGCTGCCTGGTAAGCGCCGGCAAAGGTGCTCGCCGACATCCGTCGTTGCGCGGCAGCATCGATGTCTTCATACATCGATGCGTAGTCGCCGTGCGTCCAAGCGCTGGCAAACCGCTCGGCGAGTCCCATCTGGGGCGAGCCGCTATGACCGGAGCCGACGACCGCGCCCACGAGGAAGGCGATCGCGGCAAGAGCGATCACTGGCGCCGCCCGTCGCATACGCCTGCGATGCTCATTGGAGGGCTTCACAGCTCGGGACGGTAGAACATGAGCATGACGCGGCTCGACTGGATCATCGTGGGGTTCGCCGTCCTGCTTGCGCTGTTCGGGTTTCGCCGGGGATTCATTGTCGCTGCGCTCTCCTTTGGCGGCTTCGCCCTTGGTTCATTCATCGGAACGCGGCTGGGTCCTCTACTGCTCTCTCAGGGTTCTGCCAGCCCGTATGCGCCTGCGTTCGGTCTGGTTGGAGCTCTGCTCGCCGGGGCGATCCTGGCGACCGGCTTCGAGGGCGTCGGCTTCAGGCTTCGCCGCACGCTCGTGCTGCCTGGGCTGGGCATGCTCGACGGCGTGCTCGGCGCGCTGCTCAGCGCTGCGCTTGGCTTGGCGATCGCGTGGATTCTCGCTGCGGTCGTCGTGCAGACCGCCGGCACGACCCAGTTGCGCGCGGATATTCAGCGCTCAGAGATCCTGCGCGAGCTCGATCAGCTTCTGCCGCCCAGTGGGCCGATCTTGAATGTGCTCGCAAGCCTTGACCCGCTGCCGTCGATCGCCGGTCCGGTTCCAGAGGCTGCGCCTCCGTCGCGCGCGATCGGGCGGGAGCGAGGAGTGCGTATCGCCGCGCGCAGCGTCGTGCGCGTGCTCGGCACCGCCTGCGGCTTGGCGATCGAGGGTTCCGGCTGGGTGGCGCAGCCCGGCGTGGTGGTCACCAACGCGCATGTGGTCGCGGGCGAGCACGACACGACGGTCGAGGTGGGGGGAGACGAACCGGAGCTCTCGGCCTATCCGATCGCCTTCGATCCCACCGACGACATCGCGATCCTGCGCGTTCCTGGTCTCTCCTTGTCACCGCTCACGCTTGTCCCCAGCCCGACGTCGGGCAGCGCGGGCGCGATCTTGGGTTATCCGGAGGATGGTCCGTTCGACCCGCAACCTGGGCGCATTGGCACCACCCAGAAGATCATCACCGACGACGCATACGGCCGCGGTCCGGTCTCGCGCCTGCTGACGCCGCTGCGAGGCCTGGTGCGTCCGGGCAACTCGGGCGGCCCGCTGGTCGATCGTCAAGGACGCGTGTTGACGACCGTATTCGCCAGCACCACAGGTGGTGGCCCTGCCGGTGGCTATGGCGTGGCCAACGCCACCGTTGCTCAGGTGCTCGCTGGGGCCGACCATATGGTGGGCACGGGCGAATGCACCTCTGGCTGAGCCGCCGCCAAGTACGCGGGCATGTCTGAGTCAGGCGGTGGAGGGGCGGGTACGCGGACGTGCGCGCGGTGCTCGTCTCCCCTGAACAGGCATGGGAGGAGGAGTAGTAGCTTGCTGATCGGCGTCGCTCGTGCTTCGCTGCTCAGAGACGGCGGCCTTCCGCTTGTCCGCTGGCGTCTTGAGCAGCGGCTCGGCGGCGGCGATACGGCGCACGAGCTCCATGCGCACGCGCTCAAGCTCCTCGACGCTCAGCAGGCGCGGGCCGGCATGCCTGAATGGTTTGCCGGGGGCGGGTACCAGGCCCGGATGGCTGGACTGGATCTCTGAAAGGGTCTGCTCGAGCGCCGCGATCTGAGCGCGCAGCTCGCGGCGGCGCTCGCCGGCTTGTGTGGCCGCATCGGAGGCCGGCTCGGCGGTGACGTATAGGGCGGCGGCCACCTCACGTGGGTCGACGCCGGTGCGTCGCGCCTGGCGCGCCGCGTCCGCGGCTATCTGGCCGACCGCAGAAGGCTCTTGGGCGACGCTCGCGACGAACGTGCCGGTGCCCTGGCGACTGTCGATTAGCCCCTCCTGCTCCAAGCGCTGGTAGACCGCGCGGGCCGTGTTGGCATTGATCCCGAGCATCTCGGCAAGTTCGCGCAGCCCGGGCAACCGCTGACCGGGCGCGAGCCGCCCGTCGCCGATCCGAGCACGCAGCCCCCAGGCGAGCTGAACGCCGAGCGGGATCTCCCCGGCGCGGTCGATCGTCAGGTCTTCGAGCTCGAACTGAGCCGCCGGCGCCTGCCCTTGGGCCGAGATCTCCGATGTCGGCATTTCAGTTGACGCTTCTGACGCGTGCGGGTCTCGATGGTCGCGTCTTGCCATGCACCCAACTTTAGACGCTCGCGGGCGAGAAAACATATTGTGCTAGTGAACTAGTACACTAGTTCTATGGAAGGGTTGGAGCCTGGGGAAATCGCTGGCGACGGTCGGGAGCGCCGGACGGGGGCGGATGTATTGGGGCGCGCGCTGCTTCCGACTCGCAAACTGTTCGAGGAAACAGGCGACATGATGATCCTCACAGGGAGGACGATCTCCTCGGCGCTGCGGCCGCCCTACCCCTACGGCGGCGAGTTCGTCTGGCAGTTCCTATTTGTGCTGCGCGTGTGCTGGCTGCCGCTGCTTGTGTCGACCTTCGCTCTCTCCTACGGGGCCCCGGGACTGCAGGCCGCCAACTTCCTGAGCTTGTTTGGCGGGCTCGATCGCCTTGGAGGCTTTTTCGTGCTTGCGGTGGTCCGCGAAATCGGCCCGATCATCACGGGGATCGTGTTGGCGGGGGCAGCCGGCACCGCTATCACCGCGGATCTGGGGGCGCGCAAGATCCGCGAGGAGCTGGATGCATTGCAGGTGCTTGGCGTCGATCCGGTCAAGAACCTCGTGGTCCCGCGCTTCCTCGCGCTGATGCTCGCCACGGGCTTGTTCAACATCTACGCGATTCTGTTCGGCCTCTTTGGGGGGCTCCTGGCCGCGGTCGTCAACCATCAACCACTGGGGCCCTTCTGGGTGACGTTCTTTGCTAACACTTCGACAACGGACCTGTGGGGCTCAACCCTGAAGACGACCATCTTCGGGGCGATCATCGCGATCGTCTGCTGCTACAAGGGTATGACCGCATCCGGAGGGGCGGAGGGCGTCGGACGCGCAGTCAACCAAGCCATTGTTGTGGCATTTCTTGTGTTCGGTTCCTTCAACTACGCGTTTACGCAGATGCTGCTCGCCACGCATCCCAACATCCTGGTGATCAGATGAACGAGCCGAGCTTCACACCGCGTGAAGGGCTGGCCTCCACGGGTGAAATCGGTCAGTTCGCCGCCCGGATCCTCCGCGAGGTGCTGGGGCTGCGGGTACTCCGCTTCTTCGGTGAGGCGGTACGCCAGTCAGGGATCTTGATCGTCACGTCGACGCTTGTGATCTGGACGCTCGTGTTCATCATCGGGCTGGGGGCCTGCGGCATCGAGGCCGCCTACTTCACCCAGTCCACCGGTGCACCATCCTATGCGGGCGCGTTTGCCGGATGGTGCAATCTGCGCGAGGCGGTGCCTTACGCATTTGGCTACATGATGGCCGCCAAGGTGGGCACTGGCATCGTGGCCGAGCTTGGCGCCATGCGCATCAACGACGAGGTCGACGCCTTGGAAGTCATGGGCATTGACTCGATGTCCTATCTGTGCGCGACCCGTCTGCTCGCCGCCTGGATGGTCCTGCCGTTCGTCTACGCCACCGGGATCGGGGTGGCGTTTCTCGCCTCCTATATAGCTGTAGTCCACCAGGTTGCCACGGTCTCCGCGGGAGGCTATCTTCTCATTTTCTGGCAGTACCAGAATCCCACCGACTACCTCTACAGCATGATCAAGGCGATGTCGATGGCCACGGTGATCGTGCTCGTGTCTTGTTACTACGGTTACAACGCCTCCGGAGGGCCTGTGGGCGTAGGCACAGCAACCGCGAAGTCGATGGTGCTCAACATCGTGCTGGTGACGCTGATCGGGATGCTGGGCACACAGGTCTTCTGGGGAGCCAATCCGCGCGCGCCAATTGGGGGCTAGGCGAACATCTGCGTCGGCGGCGAGAGGAGTGCGATGAGCGCTCGCTCGTATAGCTCGCCAGGTGGTGGGCGGGGGGTGGGCGGGATCCCAATCAACCCACCCGCTACGCTGGGCGCCATGTCAAAGACGCTTGTGATCGCAGAGAAGCCCTCGGTGGGGCGCGACTTGGCGCGGGTGCTGCCTGGTCCGTTCGCCAAGCAGGAGGGCTATCTTGACGGCCCCGACTACGTGATCACGTGGGCGGTGGGCCATCTCGTGCAGCTCGCCGATCCCGACGAATACGACGCCAAGTACAAGCGCTGGCGGATGCCGGACCTGCCGATCGTGCCCTCCAAGTTCAAGTTGGTCGTGCGCGACGAGCGCTCGCGCAAGCAGATGTCGGTGGTCACTTCCCAGCTCGGGCGCGAGGAGGTGGAGCGGGTCGTCAACGCCTGCGACGCCGGGCGCGAGGGCGAGTTGATCTTCGCCTACCTGTACGAGAAGGCCAAAGCCAAGAAGCCGGTGCAGCGCCTGTGGCTGAACTCGATGACCACTGCCGCGATGAAGAGTGCCTTCGACTCGCTGCGCCCGTCAGAGGACTATGCGCTGCTCGAGCAGGCCGCGCGCTCGCGCTCGGAGGCCGATTGGATCGTCGGCATGAACGCCACCCGCGCGGCCACGATCCGCCTCAAATCGTCCTTCGACGGCGCGGTCTCGCTGGGCCGAGTGCAAACGCCGACGCTCGCGATCGTCGCGCGGCGCGAGGAGGAGATCAAGGCGTTCGTGCCAGAGCCTTATTGGCTGGTGGACGCACGCTTCGACGCGGGTAATGGCGCCGACGGAGGCGATGGAGGCGATTTTGGGGGCGACGGAAGCACTGACAACGGATCTAGCCGGGGTGGAGCTGAAGGTTCGCGTGTCTACGGAGGACGCTTCCATGCGGGGGCGAAGCCACGTTTGGCCACCGAGGAGGAGGCGCTTGCGATCGTCGCGGCCTGTCAGGGCAGGCAAGGGACGATCACCAAGCTCGACAAGAAGGAGCAGCGCGAGCGCGCTCCGATGCTGTACGACCTCACGACGCTGCAGCGCGAGGCCAACACGCGCTATGGCTTCTCGGCGCGGCGCACGCTTGCGGCGGCGCAACGCCTGTACGAGGAGCACAAGGCGCTCACCTATCCGCGAACGAACTCGCGCTATCTGACGACTGACATGGTCGAGGAGATAAAGCCGACCGCCGAGCTCGTGGGCGGCCAGAAGGAGTACGCCAAGGCCGCCGCCTACGTCACGGGCCTCGACGTTCTGCCGCTCGCGCGCGTTGTCAACAACGAGAAGGTCTCAGACCACCACGCGATCATCCCCACCAAGGCCGAGCACGCCGTCGACCGCATGGGCGACGACGACAAGCGCGTCTACGACATGGTCGTCAGGCGCTTCCTCGCCGTGTTCCACCCTGAGGCGGTGTTCGAGAACACGCGTGTGGAGACGACGGTCGTGCCCGCCGGCGCTCAGAGCGGGGGAGATGAGAGCGCGGGGTATGTCTTCAGAACGCGTGGCAAGCTGCTGCTTGTTCCCGGCTGGCGAGGGGTCTATGGGGAGGTGCCATCGGAGGCGAAGTCCGCCGCCGAGGAAGACGAGGGCGCCGACCAGCAGCTGCCCAAGCTGAACGACGGCGAAAACGTGCAGACGCTCGAGATCGCAAGCGAGCGCAAGGAAACCAAGCCGCCACGGCGCTACAGCGACGCGTCGCTGCTCGGTGCGATGGAGACCGCCGGCAAGCTCGTCGAGGACGACGAGTTGCGCGAGGCGATGAAGGAGTCAGGCATCGGCACGCCGGCGACGCGCGCGGCGATCATCGAGCGGCTGATCCAGGTGGGCTACATCGAACGCGACGCGCGCGCGCTCGTGGCCACCGAGAAGGGCCTGAACGTGATCAGGCTGCTCGGCGAGCATGCGCTCACCTCGCCGGACATGACCGGCCAGTGGGAGCATCGCCTCGACAAGATCGAGCGCGGCGAAGACTCGCGCGAGAAGTTCATGGGCGACATCGCCGGCTTCGCGGAGCTGACGGTCAAAGAGCTCGACGAGAAATTGAAGGATGTGCGCATCCCGCGCGCCAACCTCGGTCCCTGCCCGATCTGCGGGCACGACATCAAAGAGAACCGCAAGGGCTACTCCTGCTGGGCGCGCGACGATCCGGGCTGCGGCTTTGTGATCTGGAAGGGCAAGTCTGGCAAGCAGCTGCCGGTGGCGGTAGCCAAGGAGCTGGTCCACAGCGGCTACACGGCCAAGGCCGTGACAGGCTTCAAGGCGCGCAGCGGACGCAACTTCCGCGCTCGTCTGGCCCTCAGCCAGAACGAGGAAGGCAAGTGGCGCGTCGAGTTCGACGAGGAGTGGGCCCGGGAGGGTGCCAAGCCGCCTGAGGCGGAGGGAGAGGCGGAGACTGAGGCCCAGGTTGCCGAGGGCCGACAGGACGCGGGCCAGGAGGATGCGGTAGCCGCAAGCGCGGCGTAGCTTTGACGATTGCGCGCGCCGGAGCGGACCGACTGTATGTCGGGATGGTCTTTCAAAAACGGGTTGCACGTTAAGCCCCCCTTTGTTGGTACCGGTGGAAAGCGATCGAGCTGACGCGATCGGACAAAGGCCAGTCGTTCGATTGAATCCGGCACTGTCTCTATCGGACTCGACCCCGTCGGGACGGTGCGCCAGGATGGCAGCATGCCGATCGCGCTCGTAACTGGACCAGCTAACGCCGGCAAGGCGCGCGTCTTGTTGGAAGCAGTGAGCGGACATGTGGCGCGGGGGCAGGAGCCGCTGCTGGTGGTGCCGACCGAGGCCGATCAGGCTCGCTACCGGCGCGAGCTGGCCGAGGGAGGGCTGGCGCTCGGCGTCAGGGTCGAGCGTTTCGAGGGGCTCCTGGCCGAGGTGCTTGCCAGGGCCGGCGACGCCCGTGCGCCGCTTGGCCCACTGGCGCGCGAGCATTTGCTGGCGCGCCTGGCAAGCGCCCGTCCGGGTATGGCCAGGGAGTTGGCGGCGCTGGTCGTCGACCTGGAGACCCAACGTGTGACCCCAGCTAGGCTGCGTGGTGCGCTGCATGCCTTGAGATCAGACGGCGAGCAGGAGCTCGGCGAGCAAGCGCCATTGGAGCGTCTCTGCACGGTGTTCGAGCACTATCAGCAGACGCTTGGGCAGATGCGTCGCTCTGACCGAGAGCTGCGCGCGATCAGGGCACTGGACCAGCTGCGTCGCAAGCCCGTGTCTTGGAGGGCGGTCCCGGTGTTGCTCTACGGCTTCGACGACTTCACCGAGCTGCAGATCGACACGATCCTGACGCTTGGCAATGTGGTGGATGCTCCCGTGATGGTCTCGCTGGCATATGAGCCGGGGCGCGTCGCCTTCCTCGGCCGCGCCTCTACCTTTCAGCGGCTCGCACCGCTTGCCAACGCTCACACGGAGTTGTGCGCCCGCGCTGACCATTACGCGCCGTCCTCACGCGAAGCCTTGCACCACTTGGAGCGCTCGCTGCTCGGCGACGACCCGCGACAGGTTGAGCCGGGGGAGGCGGTGCGGCTGCTCGAGGGCGGCGGTCCCAGAGCCGAGCTGGAGCTGGTCGCGGGTGAGGTGAGGGCTCTGCTCGACGGCGGCGTCGCCGCACAGGAGATCGCGATCGTACACCGCTCTCCCGAGTCGATCGCCGGCCTCCTCGGAGAAGTGCTCGAGGACTTCGAGATCCCTTACGCACAGCGCCGCCGCACAATGTTCGCCAACACTGCACTCGGTCGCGGCCTGTTGGGGATGCTGCGCTGCGCCACAGAGGTCGGCGAGCTGGGCGATCTATTGGCTTGGCTAGGAGCTCCCGGTGTGCTCGAGCGCCCGGAGCTGCTCGATCGCTTCGAGTGCAGCGCACGCAGGCAGGGTGTGCTCGACAGCGCTCGCGCCCGGGCTTTGTGGGAGGCCGAGAACTGGCCGCTTGAGCGCGTCGACCGCCTGCACGAAGCGGCTGTCACAGGCACGCCTGCGCTGCTCGACGCGCTTGTGAGCGAGCTCCAGCGCCTGTTCTGTGCTCCCCGCGGCAGTGTCGCGGCGGTGCTCGAGGAGGACGAGCGCGACGAGGCCAGCGCACTTGTGGGCGCACGCTGCGCGCTCGAGGAGTTGCGCGAGCTGGCGCGCGCCGCGCCCGAGCTCGCGCCAAGCGCGGGCGAGCTGATTGAGCTACTGGAGCGGCTCGAGCTGACAGTCGGCGAGCATCTGGAGCCGGGGCGGGTCGCGGTAGTCGACCCTCTTTCACTGAGGGCACGCCGCGTAAGAATGGTGTTCGCGTGTGGCTTGCAGGAGGGCATCTTTCCCGCACCAGCCACGCCTCATCCCCTACTCCAAGAGCACCAGCGTCGCGAGCTGGCCTACGGGTCAGGATTGGTGTTGCGTGGCGAGCCTGACGCGCTGGCGGCCGAGCGCTACCTGCTCTATGCGCTGGCCTCACGTCCGCTGGAGCGCCTCACGCTCAGCTGGCACATCGCCGACGAGCAGGGCACGCCGATCGCTCGCTCGCTGTTCGTCGACGACATATGCGATCTGTTCACCGCAACATTGAAAGAGCGCACCGTGCACCGAGTGGCGGGGGCCGTCGACTGGCCAGGCCCTGGCAGGCCGGTTGGGGCGATGGCGACGCGTGCGGCCGCGATCTCCGCGGCGGCAGCCTCTGTGGCCGCGCTGGCCAGCCCGATCGCTCCGCTACGGGACGAGCGCATGTTGGCGGCGATGCGTGAGCGTGTGCTGTGGTCCGCCTCGTCGCTTGAGAGCTGGACGAGCTGTCCCGTGAGGTGGTTCGTAGAGCGCCTGTTGCGCGCGGATGACATCGAGCCCGAGCCAGAGCCGCTCAAGCGCGGTGGATTGGCCCACGCTGCGCTGAAGGAGACGCTGGAGCGTCTGCGCGAGCGCAGCGGCTCGGCACGGCTGACTCCCGCGAGCTTGAGCCTCGCCAAGCGCCTGTTGGCGGAGGCCCTGATCGAGTTGGAGCCCAACTACCCGTTGTCGGTCGCGCCCGAGCGTCTGCCCGGAGCGCGTCGGCGCTTGCAGGTGGACCTGGATCGCTACCTGGAGTGCGCGGCCGAGCAGGCCAGTCCACTGGAGCCGACGTACCTGGAGCTGGAGTTCGGCTTTACGCGAGAGACAGGCGAGGCTTTGGGCGGTAGTACTGCGGAGCCCGCTGGAGCAGGTGGGGTGGACATGCTGCCGCCGCTTCAGTTGGGCGAGGGAGTGCTCTTGCGCGGACGCATCGACCGCGTCGATCTCGGCCTGGCTGGGGAAGCTGTGGTCTATGACTACAAGGGCCGCAGCGCCCCGCCGGCCGCCAAGTGGCTCGGCGACGGCGCCTTCCAGCTGGCGCTGTACATGCGCGCTGTCGAGGCACTGCTAGACCGCAAGGCGGTCGGCGGCTTCTATCAGCCGCTGGCCGGCAGGGACGTCCGCGCGCGTGGTGCGCTCGACGGCGACAGCGCTGTGGAACTCGAGTGCGTGCGCACCGATCGCCTGGAGCACGAGGAGCTGCGCGAGCTGATCGACCAGTGCTTGGCCGCCGCCTTGCGCGCTGCCGGCGAGGCACGCTCGGGAACACTCGAGCCGCGCCCTGACACTTGCGCATATAACGGTGGCTGCGCGTACCCGACGATCTGTCGTTGCGAGCGATGACGGCCGCTACGCCGCGCGATACTGCGTCCTCAGTCGCTCATGTACCGATTGGAGATCGACGGGATCTCCAATCGGCCAGCACATTTCGCTCCTTGCGTTCTTGTCTCGCTTGCTCAGCGACCGTCATCGCGGCTTTCACATGCAGGAAGCGACGGATGTTCTGATGGCGACGATCTCAAATACGCAACAGCAGCTGGCGCTCGACTACGAGCAACCGCCCGCGCCCGTCGGCGTGCCGCAGCGGCGCTTCACCGATGAGCAGGAGCGTGCGGTCGCGAGTCGCCAGGCCTCGCTGCTGCTCGCCGCCGGGGCCGGCAGCGGTAAGACCTCGGTGCTCGTCGAGCGCTTCGTGCGCGCGGTGCGCGAGGACGGCGTCGCTCCTGGGCGAATCCTCGCGATCACTTTCACCGAGCGCGCCGCAGGCGAGTTGCGCCAGCGGGTGCGTGCGCGCATGTTGGAGTTGGGTGAGCGCGAGGCCGCACGCGAGACCGAGGCCGCGAATGTGTGCACCTTCCACAGCTTCTGTGCACGGCTACTGCGCATTCATCCTGTGCAGGCTGGGGTCGAACCGGGCTTTGAGATCCTCGAGGAGGGGATCGCCACGCGGCTGCGAACGCTTGCCTTCAGCGATGCGCTGGGCGACTTCCTGGCCGGTGAGCGTCAGGAGGCGGTCGATCTTGCGGCAGCCTACGGCGCCGATCCGCTGCGCGTGATGGTGCTAGGCGCCTATGCCCAGCTGCGTAGTCAGGGGCAGGCACAGCCGCGCCTGCCCTCAGAGCCTCGTCAGACACGACTGAATCTTTCGGAGGCCGATGTGGATGCGCTTGTCGCTTGCGAGCTGATAGGCGAGTTGCTGGAGCGCTTTGGGGCGAGCTATGCCGCGCGCAAGCACGCGCGTGGGGCGCTTGACTTCGACGATCTCGAGCTGAACGCGCGCGCGTTGCTGCAAGCGCACGCGGACGTGCGCGAATCCTGGGCGGAGCGCTTTCAGCTGCTGATGGTGGACGAGTTCCAGGACTCAAACCCGCGCCAACTCCAGGTGCTTGCGGCACTCGATCGCGATAACCTCTTCACCGTAGGTGACGAGCTGCAGTCGATCTACGGCTTTCGTCATGCTGATGTCGGCCTCTTTCGCGAGCGTCGGGAAAGGCTGGCCCGGGATGCCGCCAGCCTCGAGCTGACAAGCAACTTTCGCAGTCTTCCCCCGATTCTGGCAGCCGTCAAGCGGATCTTCTCCGAGCGGATCGGTGAGCACTTCACAGCATTGACTCCGATGCGCTCTCCGGGTGAGGGGTCTGAGCCTGCAAACGAGCCAATCGTGGAGCTGCTGCTCTGCGACAAGCGCGGCTGGGAGCAGCCTCCATCCGACGAGCAGTTCGCGGGCTTGCCCCAAGCCCCGCTGTGGCGCCAGGCCGAAGCAACTCTGCTTGCGCAGCGCATCGCACAGTTGATCGCAAGTGGGGAGACTCGAGCGGGGGAGGTCGTCGTGCTGTTGCGCGCGTTGGGCGATCTGCCTGTGTACGAGGGCGCATTGCGTCGGCACGGCTTGCGAACGCTCGCTGGGAGTCGGTGGCTTCTGGAGCCATCAACAGATCGGCGATCTGCTCGCCTGGCTGAGGGCGCTGGCAAACCCGTTGGACGAGCTCGCACTGTACTCGACGCTCGCCTCGCCGCTCGTGGGTCTCTCGAGCGACGGTCTCGCGCTGTTGGCACGCACCGCTCGCGAGCACAGACGAGGCGTGTGGCAGGGGATCCTCGAGTGCTCCGCAGAGCTTGACACCCTGCTGGCGCCCGAGGACTGCGAGCGACTCGGTGCCTTTCGCGAGCTGTTCGCGGCCGAGCGTATAAGTGCCCGTCTGCATCCCGTCTCCGAGCTGTTGCGCCGTGCTATTCGTGCCACCGGCTACGACGCCCACGTAGTCTCGCTTGGCTGGGGCGAGCGGCGGCTCGCCAATGTGCACAAGCTCGTGGGCATGGCGCGGCGCTTCGAGGCGCAAGAGGGCCGTGACCTGCGCGGCTTCCTTGATCACGTCGCCCACCTCGAAGTCGCGCTTGCCGGGCGCGAGGCCGAAGCGCCGGTTGGCGACCCCCCATCGCTGCGGGCAGGCGGAGGGCTGGACGCCGTGCGTCTGATGAGCATTCATGCGGCCAAGGGACTCGAGTTCCCGGTCGTATGCGTAGCCGATCTGGGTCGCGAAGCGAACCTACGCGTACCCGACCTCCTGTTCGATGAGGCCGGCGGGCGCTTGGGCCTACGTCTACAACGGCTGGGAGACCCGGAGTCGGTCAGCGCGCTTGCCTACGAGCAGCTGCGCGACGAGCGTCGCCTCGCGCAGGAAGAGGAGGAGGATCGTGTCCTGTACGTCGCCTGTACACGAGCAGAGAACAGGCTGCTGTTGAGTGGCTCGGTGGCATTCGAGCGCTGGCCGACTGTGAGGCCGGGCGTCGCGCCGATCGCATGGATGGCGCCAGCGCTCGTGCCCGACGCACCCACGCTTGCCGCCTCTGGGCAGTCGCCTACGGAGGCTCTGAGGATGGATCTGGGGAGCGGATTGAGGGTGCGCTGCATGTTTCACTCCTCGAGCGCGGTTGAGTCGCGGGATGGCAAGGGTTCGCAGAGGGACGTCGATCTCGATCGTGCCTCGGCGGTCCTCCTACCGGCGCCGGATGTTCTTGGGTCGATGGCCTATGCCTCCGAGTCAACTTCGGATGCTGCCCCGCGCCCGGCAGATGGCCTCGCGCTTGCGCCTACCCCTGAATCGGACGAGAGTCCTCCCACATCCCATCTGTTGCCATTCAGCGATCCCGATGCGACGATGAGCTACACGTCGCTTACCGAGCTGAAGCGTTGCGGCTATCGCTTCTACGTTGAGAGAATCCTGCGTCTCCCCGAGAATCGCGCGGCCGCCCGCACGGGCAGCGAGGAGGGCGGAACGCAGGCGCGCCAGCGCGGCACGATCGTGCACGGGCTGCTCGAGTCGGTTGACTTCGCGCATCCTAAGCAGCCCTCGCTCCAGGACATAGCCGAGCGAGCACGGCGAGTCGGCGCCATGCTGAGCACGGGCGAGCGCGAGGAGATCGCGGCTCTAATTGCGGCGGCGCTTGCCTCTGAGCTGGCACGACTGCTGGGCGAAGCGCGCCGGGCTCGCCGCGAGCATCCGTTCGCGTTCTCTCTGGGTCGCAGAGAGCCGTTGGTGACAGGCGTGCTCGATCTACTCGTCGAGCAGCCTGACGGCAGCGTCCTGATCGTGGACTACAAGAGCGATCGGCTCGTCGGTGGGGAGGACTTGGAGCTGTTGGTGCAACGAGACTACGGCTTTCAGCGGCTGCTCTACGCGCTGGCTGCGATCGAGGATGGCGCCTCGCGTGTGCAGATCGTCCACTGGTTCTTGGAGCGTCCGGACGAATGGGTTGCGGCCAGTTTCGACTCTCGTGAGCGGGAGAGCCTGCGCGAGCTGTTGCTGGAGCGGATCGCGCTCACGAGGGCCAAGGGCTTCGCTGTCACGGAGACCCCTCACCGCGAGATCTGCCTGACATGTCCCGCTCGTGGAGGATTGTGCTCATGGGGGGAAACCCGCACCATGAGTGAGCGGTCCACCACATTGGAATCCAGCAGTTGAAGGGATACCCTCAAGCCGAGAATCGCAAGTCTTGCAATTTGGACGAGGCCGACGAGAGAGAGCTTGTATGGCAACGGATAGGTCAGCGGCTACGGTCATCCAGGTGCCGCCGCTCCTGCCCGATCTCGAGCTCTTTGCCCGCGTGCGCCTCGATGGCGATTCGCACGCTCGCGAGCTCCTCGTCGAGCGCTACCTGCCACTTGCTCGCCGCTTGGCGCGCCGCTACCAGCACACCGACGAGCCGATCGAGGATCTCATCCAGGTCGCCTCGATTGGGCTGTTGAAGGCGATCGACCGCTTTGATTGCTCGCGCGAGGTGATGTTCTCCAGCTACGCGGTGCCCACCATCCTCGGCGAGCTCAAGCGCCATTTCCGCGACCGCACATGGTCGGTGCGAGTGCCGCGTGATTTGCAGGAGCTTGCGTTGCGGGTCGACCAGACGGTCACACGACTATCGCTCGGTCAGCGTCACTCCCCATCGGTGAGCGAAGTCGCAATGGCAGTCGAAGCCTCCGATGAGCAGGTGCTCGAGGCGCTCGAGGCGATGGGCGCCTACAGGGCCGGCTCGCTCGATGCGCCACGTTCTGTGCGGGATGAGGAGACCGAGACGGTCGCCGAGGGACTTGGCTCAGACGACGATGGCTTTGCCAGAGCTGAGGAACGAGCCACTTTGGAGCCGCTAATGGGGCAGATTGGAGAGCGCGAGCGTATCGTCTTGAAGCTTCGCTTCAGCGACGATCTCACGCAGGCGGAGATCGGTGAGCGGATCGGTGTCTCTCAGATGCAGGTCTCACGTTTGATCCGTCAAGCGCTGGCACGTTTGCGGGCGGGCGTGGACGTCTCCTCCCGGTAGCTGGTCTGGATATCTGCTGCCGGCTGAGGCGTCAGCGCTGCTGCCGGCTGAGGCGTCAGCGTGCCCGTAGCGCGAGAACCAGCTGCGAGCCCTCACCGTGGGCACCGGTCCCCATGGACATGCGCTCGGTGATGCGCTCGAACACGTTGCCAACAACCGGCAGCACTGCGTCTCTGACGAGGCCGCTGGCGCCGTCGTCAATGAGATTGAGCACGTGCAGCTCAGCCTCGCTTTCGTCCACTTGGATGCTGAAAGTCAGGGTGGCGTCACTCGAGTGTGCGAAGGCGTGTGCCGACAGCGCGTCGCATACGAGCGACATGTCGTCGAGTCGGTCCAGCGGCCAGTCGGCGCGAGCGAGCATCATCGATACGACCCGCCACAGCACGGGACCGGCGAGCGGCCCGTCGGCGAGGCGTACCCGCGCGAAGCTGCCGCCGGTCGGCTCTGACTGGTCAGGGATCGACTCGGTTACGATCGATCCGTCCAGGGAGTCAAAGGGGTAGGCGTGGCCAACCGGCTCGATCATCATGCCTCGCGTCCGCTTGTGCCAGGCGCGGTAGGGATGCTCGTTTGCGAATCGGCCAGCGAGAACGTCATCCGCACCTCCGTGTGCTCGATGTCGCCGTGGGTCAGCTGCAAGCTGTCGGCAAGCGCCGCGATCAACGACAGGCCGAGGCCAAGGCCCGGGCTGTCAGGACGAGGCCCGATGCCGCGCCCCCAATCGCGCACGAGCACCGTCAGCGTACTCTCGTCCTTGCTCGCCACGATCTCCATTGGTCCGTGATGGCCATCCGGATAGGCGTGCACCACCACGTTCGCGCATGCCTCGGTGACCGCAAGACGGATATCCGAGAGCTTGGGCTCGGGCACGGCGAAGGCCTCGCCGAGGCCGCCGAGGGCATACCGAACCACCGCAATATTCTCAGCTTGCGCTGTAAGCGCAAGCTCCATGTCCGGCGTCATTGCCTCTCCTGGCGCTTTGCCGTACTTAGCGTGCCTTGCTGTCTCGCCCATAATGATCCCCGTCGAGGACGGATTTCACACGTCCAATAAGGACCTATCTCGTTAGGGACGCACGTCTGTGGCGGCAGATTGCCTTCACGATGCTGCGTTCTCGGGACTCGGCTTGGTGCCGCCAAGCCCTCGTCTCTGCGTCCTTGTCTTGCTCGACACTCAACCGCCCCAGCCGCACCTCCCTAAATGAGATAGGTCCTGCCCATCCGAAGGCGATCTCAATGCTACGCTTTCAAGCTCCGCCTCAGGTGCCGACCCCCCATGTCCGCGAGCGACGCAGCCCATAGGGGCCCGCGTCGCCTCAAGGCAGCACTCATATGACTTCGCAAACATTGCCATCACAGGCCGCTGGACTCTACGACCCCCGCTATGAGCACGATGCGTGCGGGGTCGGCATGGTCGCGCGTCTGGACAACACTCCCACGCACGAGGTGGTCACGCGTGCGCTTGCCGCCTTGGAGAACCTTGAGCACCGCGGCGCCTCTGGGGCGGACCCGCTGACCGGCGACGGCGCCGGGATCTTGATGCAGATGCCCGACGAGCTGTTGCGTACGGTCGCGGGTTTCGAGCTGCCCCCGCTTGGCGCCTATGGGGTCTTCATGTGCTTCCTGCCCACCGAGGACTCTGCGCGCGCCCAGGTCGAGACGCTGCTTGATCGCACCGTGAGCGAGGAGGGCCAGAGAGTGCTGGGTTGGCGCGATGTGCCCGTCTGTCCTGAGCACACCGGTGCAACTGCCGCTGCCTCTCGTCCGGTGATCCGCCAGCTGTTCGTTGGCAGTGTCGACAACCTCGACCAGGACACCTTCGAGCGCAAGCTGTATGTGATCCGGCGCATCTGCGAACAGGCTGTCGCCGCGTGGCCGCGGGAACAGCGCAAGGGCTTCTATGTCACCTCTAGCTCCTCGCGCACGATCAACTACAAGGGCATGCTCATCAGCTATCAGCTGGGCGCGTTCTATCCCGATCTGCGCGACGAGCGCTGCAAGAGCGCACTGGGACTCGTGCACTCGCGCTTCTCCACGAATACCTTCCCCAGCTGGGAGCTTGCCCATCCCTACCGCGTGATCTGCCACAACGGCGAGATCAACACGGTTATGGGCAACGTCAACTGGATGCGCGCGCGTGAGTCAGAGCTCGCCTCCGATCTGTTTGGCGAGGACCTGGCCAAGATCCTGCCGGTCGTCACGCAAGGCAACTCCGACTCGGCCACCTTCGACAACGTGCTCGAGCTGTTGCTGCTTGCCGGGCGCTCGTTGCCGCACGCGGTGATGATGATGATTCCCGAGGCCTACCGCGGCCGCGCAGACCTTTCAGAGGAGCTGAAGGGCTTCTACGCCTTCCACTCGTGCTTGATGGAGCCTTGGGACGGGCCTGCGGCGGTTGCCTTCACCGATGGTCGTGTGGTGGGGGCGACGCTTGATCGCAACGGGCTGCGCCCAGGCCGCTGGATCCTGACCAAGGACGGCCATGTCGTGCTCGGCTCGGAGGCGGGCCTGCTTGATGTTCCTGCCGACCAGATCCTGCGCCTTGGCCGACTTCAGCCGGGCAAGCTGTTTCTTGTCGACCTCGAGCAGGGCTGCGTGGTGGATGACGGGGATGTCAAGCACCGGATCGCCACACAGAAGCCCTACGGCGAGTGGTATGCGCGCAACGCTGTGCGCTTTGCCGAGATCGAGCCCTCTGAGCAGGTAACGCTTTCCGATCAGCCGCTACGTCGTCGCCAGCGAGCCTTCGGTTATTCCCAGGAGGATCTGCGCGTACTGCTGGAGCCGATGGCGCGCGACGCTCAGGAGCCGCTCGGATCGATGGGCAACGACCTTTCGCTGGCGGTGCTCTCAGATCAGGCGCCGCCGCTGTTCTCCTACTTCAAGCAGCTGTTCGCGCAGGTCACGAACCCGCCGATCGACCCGATCCGCGAGGAAATCGTGATGAGCCTCTCGACCAGCCTCGGCACTGAGCGCAACCTGTTCGACGAGACCCCTGAGCACGCCCACAAGCTGGAGCTAGACCAGCCGATCTTGCTCAACCGTGAGCTCGAGACGTTGCGCCACATCTCGAGCGATGTGTTCTCCTCGCGTACGCTGGACATCACCTGGAAGGTCGCCGAGGGCCCTGAGGGACTCGCGGACGCGCTTAAGCGTGTCTGCGAGCAGGCGCACGAGGCAATTGCTGAGGGTGTCAACATCATCATCCTCTCTGACCGCCTGCTCGGTCCTGCGCGAGCAGCGATTCCCTCGTTGCTTGCGGTCTCCTCGGTCCATCATCATCTGGTGCGCGAGGGCACGCGCCTGCGTGCCGGGATCGTGCTCGAGTCTGGCGAGCCGCGCGAGGTTCACCACTTCGCCACGCTGATCGGCTATGGCGCTAGCGCGATCAACCCCTACGTGATGCTCGAGACGCTCGACGAGCTTGTTGTGCAGGGGCGCATCGTCCGAGCCGAGAACGGCTCCACAGTTCCGCTCTCTCCCGAGCAGGCCGCGCAAAACACGATCAAGGCGATCGGTAAGGGGCTGCTCAAGACGATCTCCAAGATGGGGATCTCCACGATCCAGTCCTATCGGGGTGCTCAGATATTCGAGGCCGTGGGTCTGGAGCCTGACTTGATCGAGCGTCATTTCGCGGGCACCGCTTCGCGTATCGGCGGTATCGGCCTGGATGTGTTGGCTGTCGAGGCGCTCGAGCGCCATGCGCGTGCCTATCCTGCGCCGCACGACGATCTGCTCCCGGTCGGCGGTGTCTACGCGTGGCGCCGTGACGGCGAGCACCACATGTGGAACCCAGAGACGATCGCGCTCGTTCAACACGCGGTGCGCTCAGCAAACGGCAACGTCGCCGCAGCGCTCGCGGGCGATGAGACCGCCAACTCCGAAGTACGCGACTCGCCCGCTTTCCAGAAGTACCGCGAGTACGCGGCTGCCGTCAACGAGGATGCCGCGCGCAAGGCCACTTTGCGTGGGCTGCTGCACATTGGGGCAGAGGGCAGGCAGCCCATCGCGCTGGAGGAGGTCGAGCCCGCTAAGGAGATCGTCAGGCGCTTTTGCACCGGGGCGATGAGCCTCGGCTCGATATCGCGCGAGGCGCACGAGACGCTTGCGATCGCGATGAACCGTCTCGGCGGACGCTCCAACACCGGCGAGGGTGGGGAGGACCCAGCGCGCTTCACACCCGATTCCAACGGCGACAGACGGCGCTCGGCGATCAAGCAGGTAGCCTCCGGACGCTTTGGTGTGACGATTCACTACCTGGTCAACGCCGATGAGCTACAGATCAAGATGGCCCAGGGCGCCAAGCCTGGTGAGGGCGGTCAATTGCCCGGTCACAAGGTTGACGCCTATATCGGCTCGATCCGGCACACCACCCCCGGTGTTGGCCTGATCTCCCCGCCGCCTCACCACGACATCTACTCGATCGAGGATCTCAAGCAGCTGATATACGACCTGCGCTGCTCCAATCCGAGCGCGCAGGTGTCGGTCAAGCTCGTCTCCGAGGTCGGCGTCGGCACGGTCGCCGCCGGCGTCTCCAAGGCCAACGCCGACCGCGTGCTGATCGCCGGCCACGATGGCGGCACCGGCGCCTCGCCGCTGTCCTCGATTCAGGCGGCCGGGATCCCCTGGGAGATAGGCCTCGCCGAGACTCAGCAGACATTGCTGCTCAACGATCTGCGCTCGCGCATCGTCGTACAGACCGACGGCCAGCTGAAGACCGGCCGCGACGTCGTGATCGCCGCCATGCTCGGCGCTGACGAGATGGGCTTTTCGACAGCGCCGCTGATCGCGACCGGCTGCATCATGATGCGCGCCTGCCATTTGAACACCTGCCCTGTCGGCATCGCCACTCAGGACCCGGAGCTGCGCAAGCGCTTCAAAGGCACGCCGGAGCATGTCGTCAACTTCTTCTTCTTCGTGGCCGAGGAAGTCCGCGAGATCCTCGCCTCGCTGGGCCTGCGCACTCTGGACGAGGCGATCGGGCGGGTCGATCTGCTCGGCGCCGACACGGCGATCGAGCATTGGAAGGCACGCGGTGTGGACTTGACGCACGTCCTCGCTCATGTCGAGCTGCCCGACGGCGCCGCGCGTCATCGTGTCGAATCGCCCCCGGCCGTGCTCGAGGATGCGCTCGACTGGGAGCTCGTGGAGCGCTCGCGCGCCGTCATCGACGCGCCTGCGCCGGCCCCCGAAGCGCAACCGAACGGACAGGCCGATGGCTCCGATGTGCAGGCCATCGCGCGCGATGGTTCCAGGCGCGCGCGTGTGGAGATGGAGTTTCCGATACGCAACGTCAACCGCTGTGTGGGCGGCATCCTCTCAAGTCACATCGCTCGTGCACACGGAGCCGAGGGCTTGCCCCCGGACTCGATCGTCGTGCGCTTCAAGGGCTCCGCCGGGCAGAGCTTCGGTGGCTGGCTGGCGCCCGGTGTCACTTTCGAGCTCGAAGGCGACACCAACGACTACACCGGCAAGGGTCTCTCCGGCGGCGTCGTCTCGGTGCGTCCGTCGCGCGAGATGGGTGAGCATTTCATCGCTCAAGAGAACGTGATCGTCGGCAACACGGTGCTGTACGGAGCCACCTCTGGCCGAGCTTTCTTCAGGGGTCTCGCCGGCGAGCGTTTCGCCGTGCGCAACTCGGGCTCCTGGGCGGTCGTCGAGGGCGTGGGCGATCACGGCTGCGAGTACATGACCGGCGGTCGCGTCGTCGTACTCGGGCCCACCGGTCGCAACTTCGCCGCCGGCATGAGCGGCGGGATCGCCTACGTACTCGACGAGGACGGCAGTTTCCCCACGCGCTGCAACATGGGCATGGTCGGCTTCGATGAGATCTCCTCCGCCGACGAGATCGAGCTGCGCGCAATGATCGAGGAGCATGAGCGGCACACCGACTCGCCGGTGGCGCACGATGTGCTTGCGCGCTTCGAGCAGCTGCTGGCAAGCGGCTCGCTCGTGAAGGTTATGCCCCACGACTACAAGCGCGTGCTGCGCGAGCTGGCGGAGGCCGAAGAGGGTAGGCCGGAGGGCGTGGTGGCATGAGGTCGGTCATTTGGATGGATGGATCGGGCGTGCCGTTTGGAGTGCTCGTCCCTGTGCGCACGTCCGTGCGCCGTCACTGCTCGGGGGTGGGGCGCTGATGGGCAAGCTCGGCGGCTTCCTGAAGATCGAGCGTCACGGGATGAGCTATCGCGATCCCGGCGAGCGAGCGCACGACTATCACGAGTTTGTCGTTGAGCGGCCCGTGCAGGAGTTGCGCGACCAGGGCGCACGCTGCATGGAATGCGGCGTGCCGTTCTGTCACAACGGCTGTCCGTTGGGCAATCTGATCCCCGACTGGAACGACCTTGTGTATCGCGATCGCTGGCAGGAGGCGATCGCCCAGCTGCACGCCACCAACAACTTCCCCGATTTCACAGGGCGCCTGTGTCCGGCGCCGTGCGAAGCGGCCTGTGTGTTGGAGATTCGTGAGGGCGACTCGGTCACGATCAAGCAGATCGAGCTTGCGATCGTCGATCGGGCCTTCGAGGAAGGTTGGATCAGACCCGAGCCGCCCAAGGCCAAGTACGAGACCGGCCAGTCGGTCGCGGTCGTCGGCTCGGGTCCCGCTGGGATGGCCGCCGCACAGCAGCTGCGTCGCATAGGCCATGAGGTCACACTGTTCGAGCGCGACGAGGCCGCCGGCGGGCTGGTGCGTTTCGGCGTGCCCGACTTCAAGATCGAGAAGCGAGTCGTGCAGCGGCGTGTCGAGCAGTTGATCGCTGAGGGTGTGGACCTACGCTGCGGTGTCGATGTCGGCAGCGATGTCCCTGTGGCCGAGCTGCGTGAGCGCTTCGACGCGGTCGTGCTTGCGACCGGCTCGCGCGTCCCTCGCGACCTGCCGGTGCCGGGGCGCGAGCTTGCGGGCATCCACTTCGCGATGGATTACCTCTATCAGCGCAATCGCTTTGTGGCCAGCGAATATGGCCCCGAGCCGACCGTGGCGCAGCCGGCCGCCGGCGAGCCGATCAGTGCGGCCGGCAAGCACGTGGTGGTGATAGGCGGCGGCGACACGGGCGCCGACTGCGTTGGCAACTCACTGCGCGAGGGCGCCCTCTCGATCGTTCAGCTCGAGCTTCTTCCGGAGCCCCCCGAGCACAGGCCTGACGAGCGTACGCCGTGGCCGGAGTGGCCATTGAAGTATCGCCTCTCCTATGCGATGGAGGAGGCTCGGACAGCGGCCGTCGGCGAGCAGGACTATTCGGTCACCACCGCCCGCTTCTCCGGTGACGAGCATGGCAGTGTTGCTGCGCTACACATCGCCGGCGCCGAAGCCGCACCACCGTTTGCGCCGCTGTCTGGTACGGAGCGCGAGTTGCCTGCCCAGCTTGTGCTGCTTGCGATGGGCTTCCTGCATCCCGAGCAGCCGCTGCTAGATCAGCTCGGCGTGGAGAAGGATCCCCGTGGCAATGTCAAGGCGATCAAGCCGTATACGACCTCGGTGGACGGCGTATTCGCTGCGGGCGACGCGCGCCGCGGGCAGTCCTTGATCGTGTGGGCGATCAACGAGGGACGCCAGTGCGCACGGATGGTCGATCGCTACCTGGCCGGTCTGCGCGCAGATCTCTCGGCTGGATCCGCTCCAAACGGAGGCTTGCCTGAAGACGGTGGCATCGCCGGTCACGGGGAAGCCGACGAAGGTCCTGAGGGACCCCCGCAACATGTCGGCCCTGGTGTGCAGGCCGAATAGTCTTCCAGTCGTGGCGCTAGACTGGCTGCGTGGCCAGCACCCCTGAGAGTAGACGCTCCGGTTTGAGCAACGGCAATGGCTCTGCCAGCGACCTGCCGCGCACCTGCATCATCGGCGCTGGCTCCTCCGGTATCGCCGCAGCCAAGGCGCTGCTCGATCGCGGTGTTCCCTTCGATTGCTTCGAGAAGTCGGACCAAGTCGGCGGCAACTGGGTGTTTGGCAACCGCAACGGGATGTCGGCCGCCTACAGGGACCTGTTCATCAACGTCTCGCGCGAGCGCATGGCCTACGCGGACTTTCCGATGCCGAGCAGCTATCCCGATTTTCCCCACCACACCCACATCAAGGAGTACTTCGACAACTACGTCGACCACTTCGGCTTGCGCGAGCACATCAGGTTCGAGACGGGCGTCGAGCATGCTCGCAAGCGCAAGGATGGCGTGTGGGAGATTGAGCTCGACAGCGGCGAGACGCGCGAGTACGAGGCTCTTGTCGTTGCCAATGGCCACCACTGGGATCCACGCTGGCCCGAACCGGCCTTTCCCGGGTCTGACGCCTTCGAGGGCACCCAGTTGCACGCGCACTCCTATGTGGACAACTCGATCTTCGCCGGTAAGGACGTCGTGGTGCTTGGCATGGGCAACTCGGCGATGGACATCGCGGTCGAGTCCTCCTACGTGGCGGCCAATACGCATCTGTCAGCGCGCAAAGGCGCTTGGATCATCCCCAAGTACGTGTTCGGCAAGCCGGTCGACCAGCTCCCCAACAATCCTCGCATTCCGTTTGCGATCCGCCAACGCATGATCCACCAGACGATCAAGACCCTAACCGGGCCGCCTGAGCGCTACGGCTTGCCCAAGCCCGACCACAAGTTCGGCGAGGCTCATCCCACCGTCTCGGGACGAATCCTCGATCGCATCGCGCACGGCACGATCGCGCCAAAGCCGAACATCGCGTCGCTCCAAGGCGACCGTGTGCGCTTCGTTGACGGCAGCGAAGTGCATGCGGATGTGGTCGTGTACTGCACCGGCTACAAGATCAGCTTTCCGTTCTTCGATGACGATTTCCTTGTGGCGCCGGATAATCACATCGAGCTCTTTCGGCGCGTCTTTCATCCGCAGATCGCCGGCCTCTACTTCATCGGCCTATTGCAGCCGCTGGGGGCGATCATGCCCTTGGCCGAGGCCCAATCGGCATGGGTGGGTGACTACCTGCGTGGCGAGTATGCGCTGCCCTCGCCGGCCGAGCTGCATCGCGACATCGCCTCCGACCAAGCGGCGATGCACAAGCGCTACGTCGCCTCCAAGCGCCACACGATCCAGGTCGACTTCGACGACTACCTGTACGCGCTCGACGCTGAGCGTCGCGCTGGCGCCGAGCGGGCGCGAACGCGCGGGTTCGCTGTGCCGCTCGTCGCGCAAGCGAGCATGTCGGCGCACAGCGCCTGAGAGATTCGGTCTCGCTAGCGTTAGCGATGTGAGTCCCACCTTCTGTCGCCACAATCGCTTTGTCGATCGCTGTCCGATTTGCCGTGAGAGCGCTCAGGGCTCCTCGCGCCAGGTCGCCAAGCCCAAGCGACGAGTGGGCGCCGATGCACGCTCTGGCTCAGCTCGGACTGCTGCGTCGCGCACGAGCGGTCGCTCTTCCGCCGCTCGAGGACGGGGCAGTCAGGAAGTCCGTGTTCACCGTGAGGCACGCGCTCAAGACGACGGTTACCGGTGCGAGCTGGTCCCAGGGCTGCACTCCTCAGCGGATGCCCGCCGGCTTGCGCGCGAGATCGGCTTTGCCTGCGCCCGTCTGTTGGCGCTCGGCGCTGCGCCCCCGGGCTTCTACGCCGAGGCGCGCGATTGCGGGGACATTGAGCAGGCTGGTTGGATGTGCTTTCTCGCCGCATACCTATCTCCAACCCAAGGCGACGAGCCCTTCGCAGGAATCCGCGAGGCGCTGCTGAGAGCGAGCTGGGCCTCGGGCGTCGTCCCGGACCTCGAAGGTATCGTGCTCGGGCCGCGTACCTCGCACGACCCCGCCCGCGGCTCGGAGACGCTGATTGCCTACCGTCGCTTCGCCGAGCACAGCGGCTCACAACAGCGTGCTTTCGCGGGTGAGCCCGAGTGGACCCCACAGCGACGCTTCGCACGGTTGTTCGAGCGCCTTGCGCTTCCAGGCTTCGGACGCATGGGCCGCTATGACCTGCTGGTCACGCTAGGGCGCCTCGGTCTCTATGACCTGCGCGCCGATTCGGTGCAACTCGTCACGCGCTCCGCACAGGCGGCCTCGGATCTAACGCCGCAGGCTGCCAAGCGCATCTTTGCCATCGGCGATCCGCTGATTATCGAACGGCGCGCCCAAGCGCTTGCCGAGGCCGTCTCGACCCCGATCGAAGCGCTCGATCTGGCGCTGTACAACTGGAGCCTTAGCTCCCCGGAGCAGGAGCGCCCGACGCTCGGCTTTGCGGCGGACATGGACGACGTACATGCGGTCGAGCGGGCTGAGGCGGCGCTCGGAGTCTGATCGAAAAGTTACGTCCACACCGGCCCCTAAAGTGCCGGTTATGCCGCTCTGCTTCATCGAGCCACACGACGCGATACGTGTGATCGCCGATTCCATCGGCCGCGAGGCTCGGCGGCAGCTCGTCGGCGAGGTCGTACGAGCGTGGGTCGACGATCTCCCCGACCAGGAGCTCACGTTCCACTACCAGCGTGCGATCGCTGGTTTGGACCAGGATGACTTGCATCTGCTTGCCGCATGGCATGCTTCGCTCGAGGTCGGCCATCCTGTGCCCAACACCGAGTTCCTCGTAGGCGTCTTTCCCAGTCTCGGCGAGAACCGTCGTGAGGCGCTCAAGATCGCGGCAGGCTTCAAGGGCGAGGAAGCCTTCCAGGCCGGCGTCGCAGAGGAACAGGCACTCGATACGGTGCTTCCCCACCTGTCCCGTGAGCGCGCGATAGAGCTGGCGGAGGAGTGTATCCAGCTGTATCAGTGGGACCGCTTGGGTTCCTATAACTAGAACGTCCTATGGGCGGCGCAATACTGCGCCCTCACCCTTCTGGTACGGGCGGACCTTATGTACGATCGGTGATCGACGGGATCTCCAATCGGCCAGCACACGGCGGGTCCTGCGTCCTTGGCTCGCTTTGCCAGTAGAAGGTTCTAGCCGCTAGAGTCAGGGTCAGTGTCATCGTCTGGTTTGCCGGGCGGTGGTGTCCGACCGACCGGGTTGGGTCCCGGGCTGGCGACGAGCTGACTCTTAGAATCCTTGTCGATCAGCTGATCTGACCAACATGCGTTGTGTCGCTCGCCGCCGCCCGAGGATCCCCGGCGTGACTTGATAGGAGCGTGGCTTCGCCCCGACTGAGGTTTGTCCACCGGAGGTCCGTCCGTAGGTGACATCCAACGAAGGGACGGGGAGTAATGATCGTGATCGGAGCGGACATCCACAAGAGCACTCACGCACTTGCCGCAGTCGACGGTGATACCGGTGCGCTGGCCGGGGAGATCGAGATCCGGGCAGACGAGGCCGGGCACTTGGCCGGTCTGCGCTGGGCCCGAGAGCTGGGAGAGGAGCGGGTGTGGGCGATCGAGGACTGCCGGCATCTTTCAAGGCGCATAGAGCAGGCCCTGATAACTGCTGGTGAGCGCGTGATCAGGGTCCCACCGAAGATGATGGGCCAGTCCCGTCGCGGGGAACGCGAGCCCGGGAAGTCCGACCAGATCGACGCTAGGGCGGTCGCTCGTGCTGTCCTGCGGGAGGGCGTGGACCGTTTCCCCGCAGCGTTCCTTGACGAGCAAGCACTGGAGATCCGCCTGCTAGTGGACCATCGCGCAGACCTCGTGGCTGAGCGGACCCGTCAGATCAACCGGTTGCGTTGGCACCTGGTCGATCTCTGTCCGGACCTCGAGGCGAAGATCCCCGCGCGCAAGCTCGACAGTGGCGCGATGCTTGACCGTATCGGTCGCCGCCTGCGCAGCTGTGAGCGCACTGCTCGCACCCGTGTCGCACTTGAGCTCGTAACGAGCATCCGCGGCATCTGCCGTCAAGCAGACGCCCTGGAGCACGAGCTGACCACGCTCATCAAGGGCTACCGGCCAGACCTCCTTGCTGAGAGTGGTTGCGGCACGCTGACCGCCGCGACACTGATCGGCCGCACCGCCGGTGCCGAGAGGTTCCCCACCGACGCTCACTTCGCCCGACAGGCAGGGGTGGCACCAATCCCCGTGTCCTCCGGACGCAAAGACCGACACCGACTGCACCGTGGTGGGGACCGCCAGCTCAACCGAGCGTTGCACGTCATCGCGATAACCCGTGCTCGGATCGACCCGAGCACCCGTGCCTACCTCGAACGCAAGCGAGCAGAGGGAAAGACCAACCGGGAGGCCCTACGCTGTCTCAAGCGTCACCTCGCACGCCACATCCATCGCCTCCTCTCGATGCCCCCAACCAACCCCAACCCCAAGACACGGATCGAGCTGAACACCGCAATATCCGTGCCCTGCTTGACATAGGAGCAACGCATGGCAGAGGAAACCACGATTACCGTCGACGACGTGATGGACGCTCTGTCCAATGTGATCGACCCAGAGCTTGGCCTCGACTTTGTCGAGCTTGGGTTGATCTATGGCGTCGAGGTGTCTGGCGGTGACGTACGTGTCACGTTCACGCTGACCACGCCTGGCTGTCCGATCGGGCCGCAGGTGACAGAACAGATCGAAGAGTTCGTCAGCGAGCTCGACGGCGTAGAGGCCGTCGAGTCGGAGATGGTGTTCACGCCTCCGTGGTCGCCTGAGAAGATGAGCGAGGACGCGAAGTTCGCTTTGGGCTACTGACGCCGCTGGGCGGTGCGATACGGCGTCCTCGGACCCCTTGTGTGCGAAGCGCACTGCGGGTCCTGCGTCCTTGTCTCGCTTGCCCCAGCGACGCCAGTAGGCGCGTGTCGGAGAAACGATTCGATTAAGAGCGCACAGGTGCGGTGCGCTTGGCCTTTGGCTTTGGTGCGCCCCCGACTTTGCGCTTGGAGCGGCTACCCGTGCTGTCAACAACGACCTTTTTGGTTTCAGTCGCCTGCTTTTCCTTGGCCAGCTCGACCAGCTCCGCCAGCTCTGCTTTGATGCTCTCGCCGATCGAGTCTATGTCCGGGAGTGCATCGAAGTCGCCGAGCAGGCCGAAGTTCATCTCGCCTGCGTAGGACATGATCGCTACTGCGAGTGCGTGATTTTCGGGCAGGAATGCCACCGGGAACACGCGCTCCATGCGGCGCCCAAGCACGTACAGCGGGAATTGCGGTCCCGGCACGTTTGTCACGATCAGGTTGAACAGGCGCGTGGAGAAGTTCAAGCGCGAGGCCTGCGCCAGGATCGTGGGCGGCGCGAAGTTCTGCGCACCGGCGATCACCTCGGCGCCGAGCGCCTGCTTGGACACCTTCAGGCCGTCCATTGCATGGCTGACGAAACGCAAGCGCTGCAAGGAGTCGCCGACGTACACCGGCAAGGGCCCACGCATCACGACAATCCGGTTGCCGCCCTCGTGGCGCTCACCGACGGTGCGTACAGATACCGGCACGAGCGCCCTCATCTCCATGCCCTCGGTGCGCACTCCTCGCTCGATCAAGAACGAGCGTAGGGCACCAGTCACAACGGCGAGCACGACATCGTTGACCGTGCCGCCGAACGTGTTCTTGACGAGCTTGAAGTCGTCGAGCTCGGCAGCGATCCCGACAAAGCGTCGGTGCGGCCCGATCTCTACATTCAACGGTGTCTCGGGCGCCGGGTTCAGCCCGGCCCACACGATCTCGCCGACGCCCTCAGCCGCCTCGCGCGCTCGCTCCAGAGTGCGCTCGGGATGGGTGAGCGCATGTACAGCCCCGCTGAGCATCTCCGCGCCGGCGCGCGCCGCTCCGCGCACGCCAGCCGCGATAAGCTCGGTCGCGTCGGGTTCTGGTTTCGGTTTCCACGCTCTGCCCGAATGACGCAAAGGCTCCGGTTCGCGTGCGACATCGAACAAGACCGTCGCGAGATCGACGCCCGCGATCCCGTCAATCAGCGAATGATGGGTCTTGGATATCAGCGCGAAACGGTTGCGAGCAGGGACGTCGTGTCCGTCCATCTTTGGATCGAGGCCCTCGATCAACCACATCTCCCACAAAGGCTTCGAGCGATCCAGCGCCTGCGAGAAGATGCGCGCCGTCAGGTTGCGCAATTGTTCCCAGCTGCCCGGGGCGGGCAGCGCCGTGTGGCGGACGTGAAACTCTAGGTTGAAGCCGGGGTCGTCCACCCATACCGGGCGCCCGCTGTCGAGCGCCGTGTAAGCCAGCTTGTGACGGTAGCGAGGCACAAGATGCAGACGCTTGCGGATCTGCTCGAGGAACTCCTCCATAGCCGGTGGTGGACCCTCGAGCAACGTGAGCCCGCCCACGTGCATGTGTGAGTTGCGGCCCTCCTGATGCAGGAAGGAGGCATCCACCGCTGTGAGCCTGTCGAGATGTCGTTGTGCCATCTGCCAAGGGTACTGGCCACGCGCTCGTGTGCCCATGTTGGTCGCGCCTGTGTCCGCAAGGCAAGGGGGCGCGTGGCGTCGGCTCTACAATGACCCTGGTGGCTACCAACACGGCAACCGTGCCAAACACGGTCGAAAAGCTCTTGCTTGCGGCGCCGCGCGGATATTGCGCGGGCGTCGATCGCGCTGTGCAGACTGTCGAACGCGCGCTCGACCTGCACGGGCCGCCGGTGTATGTACGCAAGCAGATCGTCCACAACAAGCACGTGGTCGAGCTGCTCACCGCACGTGGCGCCGTATTTGTCGAGGATGTCTCGGAAGTACCGGAGGGTGCACTGACCGTTTTCTCTGCCCACGGCGTCTCGCCGAAGGTGCGCAGCGACGCGCAGGCGCGAGGGCTGGAGACGATCGATGCCACCTGCCCACTGGTGACGAAGGTCCACCGCGAGGCTGTCCACTTTGCGCAGGACGGTTTCACGATCGTGCTCGTCGGTCACGCCGGTCACGAGGAGGTGCAAGGGACGATGGGGGAGGCTCCCGAGCACATCGTGCTCGTGGAGAACGAGCAGGATGTGGACGAGCTTGCCGTCGAGGACCCCGAGCGCGTCGCCTACATCACGCAGACCACCCTCTCGGTGGATGAAACGACAGCGATCGTCAAGCGGCTACACGAGCGTTTCCCGGCGATGGTGGGTCCGCGCACCGACGACATTTGCTACGCCACCACCAACCGGCAGGCCGCTGTCAAGCAGATGGCCGGGGACTGCGATCTGATGCTCGTGATCGGCTCGCGCAACTCATCCAACTCGGTGCGCCTGGTCGAGGTCGCTCGCGATTGCGGCACAGAGGCCTACTTGATCGATCACGCCGGTGAGGTGCGTGAGGAGTGGCTTGCTGGCAAGCGCGTCGTCGGTGTCAGCTCCGGGGCCAGCGCACCCGACGATCTGGTCCAGGACCTACTCAATTTCTTTCGCGCGCGTGGAGTAAAGGACATCTCTGAGTTCCACGTCGTGCGCGAGGATGTGCGCTTCATGCTGCCGAAGCCGATCCGCGAGGCAGTCGCCGCAGCGTCTTGACGCGCACACTTGTAGTTTCCGATCTGCATCTGGGCGCCGGCTCTGGGGCTGACGTGTTGCGTCGTACTGGGCCCCGTTCCGCGCTGATCGAAGCGCTTGAGGGTATAGATCGACTTGTCTTGCTCGGGGATGTGCTCGAGCTGCGCCATGGCCCACGTCGCGATGCGCTTGCCGCCGCGCGTCCATTTTTTGAGGAGCTTGGTCGGACGTTTGCCGGGCGAGAGATCGTGGTCGTTGCCGGCAATCACGATCATGCGCTCATGGAGTCCTGGGCGCGGCGTCGTGACGAAGCGCCAGAGTTGGTACCGCTCGGCTTGGAGCAGTGCTTTGCCGCCGAGGAAGCTTCCTCGATGCTCGCCGCGCTTGCCTCATGGGCTAAGCCTGCAAACCTGAGCGCTGCCTATCCCGGTTTGTGGCTACGCCCGGACGTGTATGCCACCCACGGCCATTACCTCGACTGCCATCTGTCGATCCCGACGATGGAGCGGCTTGGCATCGGCATGACCGCGCGCGTACAGAGTCGACCGACCGATGCGTTTGCCGCGGTCGCGGACTACGAGGCCGTTACTGCGCCTGTGTTTGCATGGATCGATGCCGTTGCGCGCCAGGCTCCGACCGGGTCCACGCTCAACGGCCAGTCAACCGTGCGCGTCTGGCGTGCGCTTGCGGGCAAGGGGCGTAACACCCGGACGGGCACATCCTCTGGAGCGCAGGCAGGCAGCAACGGCTTCGATTTGCGTGCACGCGCGCTGGCTGGCGCCTTCCCGTTTGCGGTCGCGGCTCTCAATAGGACGGGCATCGGCTCCTTTCAAGCAGACATCTCGACGGCCGAGCTGCGTCGCGCGGGCTTGCGCGCGATGGGGGAGGTGGCTGCGCGACTCGGTCTCGGCGATGCATATGTGATCTTCGGCCACACACACCGCGCCGGGCCGCTCAACGGAGACGTCGACGCTGAGTGGCACGGGCCTGGCGGCGCGCGCTTGCTTAACGCTGGCTGCTGGACCTATGATTCGTATTTCGTTACCGATACTCCCGGCGAGAGCCCCTACTGGCCGGGAGGTGCCGTGCTCGTCGAGGATGACGGTCTGCCGGTATTGCGACGGCTACTCGACGATCGCTCGAATGCCGAACTAGCCGCCGTGCGAAGCTGAGTGTGAGCCTGCCGGCTCACACCACTCCTGGCGTGAAGCAAGTCGCCAGGACCTTCACGCCCGTGCCGGCCTCGAGGGTTAGCACGCCCTGGGTATGGCGCTCGTGCTCGACCAGCTTGTAAGCACCGGGGCACTCGACGCTCAGAGTTCTCTCCTCGGTGGGCTCACCTTCGCTGCCGGTCGCGCTGGCCGTCACCGTGCCGGACCCGTCGAGCACTGCCCAAACACTGCCGGCTTCGTAGGGGCCCGACCACGCGCCCGCCTGCTCCGCGGTCTGGGGCGACAGCTGGGCGTCGGGCGCGTCCTCCAGGCGCAGCGGCTCGAGCGGCTCGCGCTCCACGCCCAGCAACTCCTGTATAGCCAGCTCGGTCTCTATGTAGGCGCCCTCGCCGTAGTGGTACTCGAATAGGCGTGCATGTCCGTCGAATAGATAGCGCGCGGGCCAGCCGCGGTTCTCGTACTCCTGCCAGACCTCGAACTCGCTGTCGATCAGGACGGGGTGGACGATCTCCAGACGCTCGACGGCGTCGCGGACGGCCTGCTCGGGATGAGACGGTGCGAAGCCGGGACAGTGGACGCCGATCACACGCAACCCATCGCCTGCATAGCGCTCGTGCCATGCCTTCATGTATGGGAGCGTTCTGATCGAATTGGGACGGCAGAAATCCCAGAACTCGACAAGCATCGGCTGCCCACGCTTGAGGGGGCTTGCCTGAGCCCCGTTGCGTGTTAACCCACGGCAGCTTCGTCGGAAACAGTGGCGCGGCGATTGTGTCTACGGGCGCACGCATGCGCCCAGCCTAACCAATGCTGCCGACCATCTCCAACTGGATCAGCCGGTTGAGCTCGACCGCGTACTCCATCGGCAGCTCCTTCGTCACCGGCTCGATGAAGCCATTGACGATCATCGCGGCGGCCTCGTCCTCGGTGAAGCCGCGCGAGCCCATGTAGAAGAGCTGGTCGTCGGAGATGCGCCCGACGGTCGCCTCGTGGGCCACGGCCACATTGGGGTTCTGGATCTGGATGTCAGGCCACGTGTCAGAGCGCGATTCGCCGTCCATCATCAGCCCGTCGCACTGCACGCGCGACTTCGAGCCGGCGCTGTTGTTGCCCATCTTGACCAGGCCCCTGTAGCCCATGATCCCGCCGTCCTTTGAGATTGACTTGGCAAGGATGTTCGAGGTCGTGTTGGGCGCCAAGTGAACCACCTTCGCGCCGGTGTCCTTATGCACCCCTTTGCCCGCCACACCAACGTTGAGGTGGTCGGCGCGGGCACCCTCGCCCATCAGGTAGGAGCCGGGGTAGAGCATCACGTACTTGGCGCCCATCGAGCCGCCGACCCACTCGACGGTGCCCTCGGCGTCGACGATCGCGCGCTTGGTGTTGAGGTTGTAGACGTCCTTGGACCAGTTCTGCACGGTGGTGTAGCGGGCCTTGGCGCCCTCGTGCACGAAGATCTCCACGACCGCGGAGTGCATCGAGTTGACCGAGTACGTCTGGGCGGTGCAGCCCTCGATGTAGTTCACATCTGAGCCCTCATCGGCGATGATCAGTGTGTGCTCGAAGGTGCCCTCGCCGGCGCCCTCCATACGGAAATAGGCCTGCAGGGGAAGATCGACCTTGACGCCCTTGGGCACGTATAGGAACGAGCCACCCGACCATACGGCGCCGTGCAGTGCCGAGAACTTGTTGTCCTGCGGCGGCACGCACTTGTTCATGAAGTACTTCTGCACCAGATCCGGGTACTTGGTGATGGCGGTATCCATCGAGCAAAAGAGGATGCCGAGCTTTGCGTACTCTTCCTTCAGGCCCTCATACACGGGCTCCTGGCGCCACACGCCGACGACGCCCGCCAGTTGCTCGCGCTCGGCCTGGGGGATGCCGAGGTCCTCATACGTTTTCTTCATCTCCTCGGGCACGTCGTCCCAGGAGTTGAAGCGCCCGGCGGTCGGGGGGGAGTAGAGCACCAGCTCGTCCAGGTTGAGCCCGCTCAGGTCCGGCCCCCACATCGGGATCGGCTTGCGTTCGTAGATTTCAAGCGACTTGACGCGCTTTTCGGCCATCCAGTCGGGCTCGCCCTTGACCTTGGAGAGCTCGCGCACCACCTCGCGCGAGATGCCTTTGCGCGCCAGCAGCTGCCCCTGCTCGTCCTCGACGATCGGGCTGGGCTTTGCGATCTTTGTGCGGTCTAGCGTCGCCATAGGGCTCCCTTTGAGAAATCCTGTGCTGTGGACTAGGAATTGTATCGAGGTCGTCGCCCACGCCCGAGCATCGGTGGCAAATCCTCGTGGTGGTGGGGGCGTGTCACGTGCTCGTGAACGGGGAGGGTGCGCTCGTCAATCAAATCGATCCCACAGGCCAACTGTTATCGCCGGTGACGGCGCCCTTGACCACCTTCAACCCAAGCAGCGCGCACTTGCGTCGCGTCGCCGACACCGGAATGCCGAGTAGGTCGATCGCCCAGTCGGCGTCGAGCTTGCCGACCTCCTCCAGCTCCATGCCCATCAACTCCTCGGAGGCGATCGAAGCTGAGGCCTGGGAGATCGCGCAACCGTGGCCGTGGAAGCGCAGATCCTCGATCTTCCCGTCCTTTACGCGAATGTGCACGCCTAGCTCATCGCCGCACAACGGGTTGTGCTCCAGCCCCTCCATGTCGTGCGGGTCCAGCTCGCCGAAGTTGCGGGGGCGCTTGTAGTGATCGAGGATGTAATCGCGGTAGAGGTCGTCCATCAGGGGGTGTCTTCGTGGGGTCGAGTTTTTGGGATATAGGGTCGTGCTGGTCGATAGTCAGTGGCAGCAGATGGAGTCCGTGATCGTTTGATTCGCCTCGCGCGTGCTGCCTGGTCTTCTAGAGGCCGAACACCTTTGTGCCGGCGATCAACGCGTCGATCAGGGCATCCACGTCGCTTGCCTCGTTGTAGACGCCCACGCTTGCACGTGCGGTGGCGCCGACACCGAGGCAACGCATAAGCGGTTGCGCGCAGTGGTGCCCGGCACGGATGCACACGCCGCCGCGGTTGGCCAGCTCGGCAATGTCGTGCGCGTGCATACCCTCGATCGTGAAGGACACGAGCCCGCCGCGATTCTCCGCCTCGGGCGGGCCGACGAAGCGCAGGCCCGGTACCTCTTGCAGGCGATCGAGCATGTAGCCGGTCAGCTCGCGCTCATGTGCACGGACCTGCTCCATCCCGAGTGCTGATAGGTAGTCAACGGCCACTCCCAGACCCACGGCCTCGGCGATTGGTGGCGTGCCTGCCTCGAACTTATAGGGCAGCTCGTTCCAGGTGGCGCTGTCGAAGTCAACCGAGGCGATCATGTCGCCACCGGTCAGGAACGGCTGCATCTCATCTAGGATCTCTGCGCTTGCGTGCAGCACTCCGATGCCGGTCGGGCCGAGGGCCTTGTGGCCGGTCCACGCGTAGAAGTCGGCGCCCAAAGCGCTCAGGTCTACGGGCATGTGCGGTACCGCCTGGGCGCCGTCGACTAGCGAAGTCGCGCCCGCCGCACGGATACGTGCGGTCATCTCTGCTACCGGCACGATCGTGCCGAGCACGTTCGACACATGCGTGAACGCGACAAGCTTCACGTCGCCCTTAGCCAGCTCCCGGTCGAGCTGTTCGAGCGATAGCTCGCCGCGCTCGTCCACCTCCAGGTAGCGCAGCTGCGCGCCGCGCTCCTTGCACAGCACTTGCCACGGCACGATGTTTGCGTGGTGCTCCATCTGAGTGGTGAGCACGGCGTCGCCGGATCCGACGTTGGTGCGGCCCCACGCGTAGGCCACGAGGTTGATCGCCTCGGTCACGTTCTTGGTGAAGATCGTCGTCCTCGGCTCCCAGCCGACAAAGCAGGCAACCTTCCTGCGGGCACCGTCGTAGGCGGCGTCGGACTCTTGTGCGAGCGCGTACACGCCGCGATGCACGTTGGCGTTGCGCTCGCTCAGGTAGGAGGAGATCGCGTCGATCACGACCGCCGGCTTCTGCGAGGTAGCGCCCGAGTCGAGGTAGACGAGCGGTTGCCCATCGAACTGCCGCGAGAAGATCGGGAAGTCGCCGCGGATGTTCAGCGCCAAATCGGGATGCCCCCCGCGTGCGCGCGGGGCATCTGCATCTGTCACATGCTCGGTCGCGGAGGCTGTCATCGCGCCACCAAGCCCCTCATCGCGCCGTCGCGTACGCCTCGATGTCCTCTCGCGCCGCTGCGAGCTTCACCGCGATCTTCGCGCGCACCAGCTCTTCAAGCGGCTCGTCCTCGAGCTGCCCAAGCACCGGCTCAAAGAAGCCCTCGACGAGCAAGCGCACGGCCGAGGGACGATCCAAGCCACGGCTTGCCATGTAGAAGATCGAGTCCTCGTCCAGCTCGCCCACGGTCCCACCGTGGGAGGCAGAGACGTCGTCGGCGGAGACGAGCACCGAGGGGATCGCGTCAAGGCGCGCCTTGGGAGAGAGCATCATCGTGTGGATCTGCAGGTAGGTGTGCGTCTTCTGGGCGCCAGGGTCGATCTGGATCAAGCCCTCGAAGCTGGCTCTGCTGGAGCCTGTAGCGGCACCGCGCCAGTGCACGTCCCCGCCGGAGGGTCCGGTCTCGTGCAGGTCCACGGCGAAGGTGTCCAGATGCTCCTGGGCCTCGGTGAAGAACAGGCCGCGGAAGGCCATGTCGCCACCAGGCTCATTGACGGCAAGCTCGAGGTGATGGCGGACGAGATGGCCGCCAAGCAGTGCCGGCAGCCAGTGGCAGTAAGCACCGCGACCGACGCCAACGAAGCGGGTCGAGGCGTCGAACACGTCGCCTGAGCCCCAATCCTGCACCTGCGCCAAGCGGCAGCGGGCGTTGTCCTGCAAGTACAGCTCAAACGCGCCGGCATGCAGCGATTGCCCATCCTCGAAGTCGGCGGCGAGGTCGTGCTCGTGAACCTTGAAATCGCTCCCGCGGCCACCGATCACGAGCGTGCGGCCATATTGGGCCACCCCTGCTCCACCGATGGCATAGACGATCTCGAACGGGTCCTCCACGAGCAGCCCGTCAGGTACGTACAGGAACGCCCCACCAATCCAAAAAGCAGCGTTGGCGGCCTCCAACTTGTGGCGGTCAATCGTCAGACGCTTGGAGTACCACTGCTGAAAGAGTTCTGTGTGCTCGTTGGCGGCCTGCTCCAGCGAACACAGGATCACGCCGCGCTCGGCCAGCTTCGGATCCAGCTCGACATGGACGGTCGAGCTGTCGAGCTGCACGATTCGCCCCGCGCGGGCGCGGTCGGGGATGGCGGCGGCGACGAGCTCCGGCACGCTAGCGTCATGCGGGTGCTCGTTTGAAGCTACAGCCCCGAGATCCAGCTCGGAGAAGCTCGTGGTCCAGAAGCCAGAGCGGCGCCACACCGGCAGCTCGCTGTGCTCGTAGGCCGCCAGTGCATCCGTGCGCAGCTCGGCGAGCGTCTTGTGCCCGGTGCCGGCGCCGGCACCCGCCAGCGCATGGTAGAGCGATGCCTCGCGATGGCGCCCCGGCTTGACCGCGACTGGGCTCGCACCGTTTGTCGGAGTGTCCACGGATGGCTCTATACCCTCCGGGGCACCTCCCATGGCGGGGGGCGGGCTGGCAGCCTCAGGCGGCACTGGCGCCGACCTCCTGGCGGATCTGGTCATAGCCCTCGCGCTCCAGGCGCTCCACCAGCTCCACGCCGCCCTCGAGCACGATGCGTCCGTCCATCAGGATGTGCACGAACTCGGGCTTTACGTAGTGCAGGATGCGCTGGTAGTGGGTGATGATCAGCGCACCGAGCTGTTGTTCGTCGTGCAGCTTCTGCACACCCTCGGCGACGGTGCGCAACGCGTCGATGTCAAGGCCAGAGTCGGTCTCGTCAAGGATGGCGACGTCGGGAGAGAGCATCGCCATCTGCAGGATCTCCGCGCGCTTCTTCTGCCCGCCGGAGAAGCCGTCGTTGAGATGGCGTGAGGTGAACGCGCGGTCGACGTCCAGCAGCTCGATCGCGTGCTGGAGCTTTGTTCCGAACTCCTTGACCTTGATCGGCTCGTCCTGCTTGGCGTTTATCGCCATCCGCAGGAAGTTGGCGACCGACACGCCCGGGATCGACACTGGGTCCTGGAAGGCGAGGAACAGCCCGGCCTTCGAGCGCTCGTGTGGCTCGGCCTCGGTGATGTCCTCGCCCTTGAACACGATCCTGCCTTCGGTCACCTCGTAGGAGGGGTGCCCGAGCAGCGTCTTTGCGAGCGTGGACTTGCCGGAGCCGTTGGGACCCATCAGCGCGTGGATCTCGCCCTTGTCGATGTTCAGATCGACACCCTTTAGGATCTCGCGATCCTCGGTGCGCACGTGCAGGTTGATGATTTCGAGATCGGCCATGGTTCCTTTGCTCTAAGCGGGGATGGGGACGGGGATAGGTGGGATTGAGGAAGCGGAGACGGGGACGGGTTTAGGCGGGGATTGAGGGAAGTGGGGCGGAGGAGGCGGGTACCGGGGAAGAGGAAAATGATGTGGATGTGGTGTCGGCTGTGCCGTTCGTGGCGGCCACGAGCGCCTGTGCTTCGTTTCCGACCAAGAGGTCGGCGAGCGTCGTCTCGCGCAGCGTGCGCACGATCGAGAAGCGCACGCGAGTCCACAACAGCTTGGTGGGACAAACATGGTCGGGATCGGACTCGCGCGAGCACACCACACGTCCGTCCGAGGCTTGAGAGATACACTCGATCGGCGCGATCGAGCCCTCCAGCGCCTCGACCACCTCGGCCATCGTGATCTGCTCTGCGCCGCGCGCCAACATGTAGCCACCGCGCGAGCCTCTGCGACTGTCGATCAAGCCCGCCTTGCGCAAGCGCGCGACAAGGTGCTCCAGGTAGGCAAGTGGCAGGCCGTCGTGCTCGGCGATCTCTGCGAGCGGCACGACCGATTCGGCGCCGTCGGGAATATTGCCGGCTCGCCGAGCCAGCTCCACCATCACGCGCACGCCATACTCGGCCTTGGTTGAGAACATCATCGTCTGAATACCTACCTGCTGGCTAGGGTATCAGGCGCCCGCAAGCAGCCGAATATCGTGGGCGAGGCTTTCGGGCGTTATCTGTTCAAGCCCGAAGCCGACGCGCTCGTCGCCGTTGCGGTCGATCAACAGCACAGTGCTCCCCTCTTCGGAGGCGGACTTGCCGGCGCTTACCGGGGCGATCGCATAGGCCTTCCAGATCGGTTGCAGCTCTTGCGATGTGCCGGTCAGGTATTCGACGTGTCCGCTCAGCGAGGTTCCGCTCAGGAAGCGGCTGACGCTCGCGCGCGTGTCGGCCTGGGGATCGGTGCTGACGAAGATTGTCACGACACCGGGCGTGCCTTCGACTTCGTCGAGCGCGCCCCGCACCTGGTTGGCGACCAGCACGCACGTGCGGCAGCTGGAGAAGAGAAAGGCGAGCACCACTACCTTCCCACGGTAGGCGCTCAGCGACACGCGCTCTCCCCGCTGGTTTGTCAGCGTGAGATCGTGTGCCCGCACGCCAGGCGGAAACGCCGCACCGTCGAAGTTACTGTTGTTGCTGTTGGGCGCACTGGGGGAGGAATCGTGGCCGCCGCCAAGGACAATCGCCAAGACAAGCGCGATCGACAGGATGGCCGAGACGGCTGGAAGCACGAAGCGAGGTTGGTAGCGCACCGGCAGGCAAGGGTAGGGGACCAGTCGACCCGCGGGCTGCAGGGCAGCTGCGAGATAGTCGTGACGTCGGCGACGATCGGCTCGGACGGCTGTTCAAACCTCGAGCGACGGGCGCTATACTTTTTGAAGTTCCATGAATTCCGACCGCAATTCAGGAGATTTCAGATGAGCCCGTCGAGTGCGGACCTGCTGCGTCAGGTGAAGAGCGAAATAGACGAGGTTGACCCCTCCGAGGTCAAGGAGCTCTTGCAAGAGGGCGCTGTGATCATCGATCTGCGCGAGACCGAGGAGCTTGCCTCCGGGATCCTGCCAGGCGCCAAGCATGTGCCGCGCTCCTACTTGGAGACGCGCATCGAGGGCATCGTGCCAAACCGCGATGCCCACGTGATCCTCTACTGCGCCTCCGGCAATCGCTCCGCCTACGGCGCACGCACTCTGCGCGACGATCTCGGCTACGAGCACGTCGAGTCGATGACAGGAGGTATCACCCTGTGGAAGGACCGTGGCTATGAGGTAGACGTGCCGCGCACGCTGTCGGCCGAGCAACGCGATCGCTACTCACGTCACCTATTGATCCCCGAGATCGGCAACGAGGGCCAGCAAAAGCTGCTCGATGCAAAGGTCCTGCTACTCGGCGCCGGTGGCCTGGGCTCGCCGACAGCGTTGTATCTTGCCGCTGCCGGCGTCGGAACGCTCGGGATCGTCGACGACGACGTCGTTGACCTTTCGAACCTGCAGCGTCAGGTGATCCACTCCACCCAGCGCGTCGGCACCCCCAAGGTCGACTCCGCCGAGGAGGCGATCCACGGGCTCAACCCCGACGTGAAGGTCGTCAAGTACGCGGTGCGTCTGGACGCCTCCAACATCATGGAGATCATCGAGGGCTACGACGTGATCGTCGACGGCGTCGATAACTTCCCCACGCGCTACCTGCTGAACGACGCAACCGTGCGCTTGAAGATCCCGGTCGTCTCCGCCTCGATCCTCGGCTTCGACGGCCAGCTATCCGTCTTCAAGCCCTACGAGGGGCCGTGCTATCGCTGCCTGTTCCGCGAGCCGCCACCGGCCGAGCTTGCACCTTCGTGTGGCGCCAACGGTGTGCTCGGCGTGTTGCCCGGGACGATGGGGCTCTTGCAAGCCACAGAGGTCGTGAAGCTGATCCTCGGCATCGGCGATCCGGCGATCGGGCGTCTGTTGCTCTATGACGCGCTAGCTGCGACGCTCACCGAGGTCAAGGTTCACCGCGACCCAGACTGTCCTATCTGCTCGCGCCCGCCGGATGAGATCTCTGATGAGGAGATGGGCGTCTTTCCGGACTACGAGGCATTCTGCGCGGCGGCAGGTTAGCGCTCCGCTGGCCGGCGCCATGCTGCGTCCTCGTTCGCTCATGTGCAAAAGCACACTTCGCTCACTGCGTCCTTGCCTGGCTTGACCAGCGGGGCGCTAACTCACTCAACGTCAATACCTGGTAATCATTCCCCCATGGCCAAGATCAAGATCCCACCGGTGCTGCGCCCGTCCGTCGGAGGCGAGCGTGAGGTATCGGCCGCAGGCGGGAATGTCGGCGAGATCCTGCGTGATCTGGCTGACTTGCATCCGGCTACGGCCGAGCAGCTGTTCTCAGCTGACGGCCAGCTGAATCGCTACGTCAACGTCTACCTCAACGACGAGGACGTACGCGTGTTGGACGGGCTGGAGACCGCAGTCGCTGAGAGCGACACGGTGGTGATCCTGCCGGCGATGGCCGGCGGGCGCTGAACGTCCAACTTCTCGCCCAAGGCTAAATATTCCGACCGGGCGAACGAATATGTTCTCGTGCCAATGAGAACCGGTCAGTCTGTCTATACGCGCAGCCTCAAGGTCGTCGCTTTCGCGTTTGCCTTGATGCTGGCGGCCTTGCTTGCCTGGGCCGTCTCGGCCGCGCCGGCGTCAGCCGACAAATCGGCACCTGAATACTCGCTTTCGGTCGTCGAGGGAGCCGACACGCTGCCTGAAGGTTCGATTCAGCAGGTCAGCGCCGGCGTCAACTCGAAAGCCGAAGTGACCGTGTCGCTCACCCACGACGGTCTCGTCGTGGGGCAAGACAAAGGCGATGGCGGTGCATGGCTCTCCGAGGTCCCCCAAGTCGGGGACGTGTTGACGTTCGAATCCCAGGGCTTTACGACGGCTGTCACCTACGACGGCCTGCCCTCGCTGGACCCCACCGTATGCGTCGGCTCGAACAACTTCTCCGGTCAGCGCACACTCGGCTACACCGTCGAAGGCGGCTACTACACAGTGACACGCGCCCTTCGTCACACCTACTACTCCCAGCACACTCTGGCCCAGATACAAGTGCTTTCCGGATCTGCCTTCGGCGGCAGCTTCCTCAACCCACTCGTCAGTGGCGAGACCGTCTACGCCGCCCAATCTTTGACCTCTCCGCTCCCTGGTGGAGCGACATTCACCTACTCCAGCGAGAACGACCGCCCGGTCGGCGGCTGCCCGCCGCCGCCACCACCACCGCCGCCCCCTCCTCCGCCGCCGCCGCTCGCGCTCTCCGGGGCATTCGCGAAATTCACACGGACTTCGATCGCCAAGCTGCTTCATTCGGGATGGTCGACACATGTGACGATCAACCAGCCCGGGACGATCGTCGAGGGCCTCTACCAGCACAGCGGGGTCCTACCGGCGTTCGCGGCGACAAGCAAACAGAAGCGACCGCGCAAAGAGCCCGAGGCGCTGCTGCTCGCACGGGGCACCGCCACAGCCAAAGCGGCCGGTACGGTGACTGTCACAATGCATCTCACCTCTATCGGCCGGCGCCTGCTTAAGCACACACACAGCGTCAAAGTGGTCCTGGTCACGACGCTCATCGCCAGCTCAGGCGCGAAGCTCGCGCTTGGACGCCACGTCCTCACGCTTCACCGATAGAACCACGTTTCTAGCTGGCGCAACCGCGGATACCGGCCCTGACTTGTCCTTCCTGGCGCTAGAGAGGGCCATTTCGATGGGAGTCACTGAGGGACGCTCGAGGCTTCCACCGTACACGTTGGAGGGTCTTTGAAGCGTGCCCTTCAAACCGCCTCGGTTTTGCTCAGCGCGATCGCCTGGCTACAGCCTCCCGCCGTGCTTCCCCTGCCCTCGCGCACTGGCGCGGACGGACCGCCGCGGCCGTTTGGGGCCGAGCCGCTAGCGGGGAGGGAACCCTCGAATACTCCGCCCTCACTCGCGCGGGCCCAGAGCCACGCTCTGCTCTACGGTCCCTTCCCGCACGGGGGACTCGCGCGGGGCGTCTCCGATGGAGAGCTGATGCTGAGTGAAGACACCGAAGTCCGCGCTCAGACGATGAGCAGGGTGCAGGCGCTCGGCGGGAGCGTGGCTCGCATCCCCGTGGACTGGCGCAACGTCGTGCAAGCAAGCCCCCCGGCGGGCTTTCAGGCGCGCGACCCGGCCAGCCGTGCATACGACTTCTCCCAGCTCGACGCGGCCGTGGAGAGCGCCGTGAGCACCGGGCTACAGCCGCTACTGGTCGTCTCCCACGCACCCGCTTTTGCCGAAGCGCCTCACCGCTGGCCCTATGCCTACCCGGGCAGCTGGGCGCCCAGCCCGATAGCACTGGAAGAATTCGCGGCGGCTCTCGCCAGTCGCTACGACGGCGCTTTTCGCGACCCGCTGCACCCCGACGCCGCGCTACCGCGCGTGCACCTGTTCCAGGCATGGAACGAGCCCAATCTCGCGCGCTACCTCGAGCCCCAATGGGTGGCGGTCGGCCGCCGCTGGAGCGCCTTCTCGCCACAGTTGTACCGCCAGCTGCTGAACGGGTTCTATGTGGGCGTCAAGTCGGTCCAGCCGCGCGACACGGTCGCCGCCGCCGGTGTCGCTCCCGAGGGCGAACCCGCCGGCGTGGGGGCGATGGCGCCCGTGACCTTCCTGGAAGATCTGCTCTGTTTGGGCGCCGCCAGGGCAAGCTGTCCGGAAAAGCCTTACCTGGACGTGCTGGCCTTCCATCCGTTGTCAGTTTTCAACCCGGACGTCGCGGCGGTCTCAAGGCTCGACACGTCGATATCCGACATCAGCAAGGTCACCGGCCTGCTGGCGCGGGCTGAGCGTCTGCGCACGGTCCTGCCCGCAGAGTCTCACCCGGTATGGGTCACCGAGCTCAACTGGGAGAGCTCCCCACCGAGCTCGACGGGCGTGTCCAGCTCGTTGCAGGCCGCGTGGATCTCGCGTGCGCTACACCGTCTATGGGTCGCTGGCGTGAGCCTCGTGGATTGGCAGTTCCTGATCGACCCTTACGGCGGGACTCCACTGGCCTCGCCCGATGGCAGCATCAACCTCTACCCGCGACCCGCCGGGCTATACGAGTCTGGCCCAGGAGGCGACACCGCGCTCGCTCGACCCAAGCCGTTCCTGCGAGGCTTCACGCTGCCGTTCGACCCGCTGCGTGTGAACCGACGGCAGTTGCGTGTATGGGCACTGCTGATGCGTGGAGGTCAATCGGCTCTCCTGCAACGGCAGGGCCGTAGCGGTCGCTGGCAGACGATCGATCGCCTATCCGCCAATCGCCACGGCGTGATCAACCGACTTCTGCGTCTGAGTGGCGCCGCGCGTCTGCGGTTGCGTGTCGGGAAGCTGGACTCGGCCTCTGCATCGGTGCCTCGGGCCCAGACTCACCTGTGAGCAGCGTGCCGTGCGCGGCACGTCGATCGATCGGCCCACGAACGGCAGCGTTCTCAGGGGGTGGCTTGCCCGCTGGACGGCAGCGTTCTACAGGGTGGCTGGCCTGCTGGACGGCAGCGTTCTACAGGGTGGCTTGCCCGCTAGACGGCAGCGTTCTCACAGGGGGCTTGCTCGTGAGCAGTATTGTCGCGAGCACTAGGTCGTTCGTCCATGTTTCGTTGGCGGCATCGACCACAGGGTAGTGCGGATTCGTGCTTCCAGAATATTGGTCGATAAGGAGAGTGTCAATGAGCCTGTGCTTTGACATACGCCCGATCTGGCGAGGACGGCTGCTGCCGTTCCTGTTCGCGGGCGCCGGCATGCTGGCGTTCGCAGTGCCCGCCGGCGGCGAGGCAAGCCACGCCGGGTGGCCGTCGATCGGTCACCACGAGGGACATCCCAATAACGAAAGCGGAACGTTGCGAGGCGTGGAAGGCGTCCACAACGAGCTGCTTGGGGGCGACGGCAACGACATCATTTGGGGTGGAAACGATGGCGACGTGATCTGGGGCGATTCGCACGCCGAGGCCAACCCAACAACTCAAATCGATGAGCTACACGGTGGTAACGGCAATGACTGGATCTACGCGAGCCACGGTTACAACCACATCTGGACGGGGGCCGGCAACGATCACATCGCGCTGGTGTACGGGCATGGGATCATCGATTGCAACGGACCTGGTTTGAAGACATTCGTAATGCGCTACCTGCCGCAAAACCGCCCGTGGAAGCTCGTCGGCTGTACCAACAAGGTCATAGTTGCCTACCGGGCGTAGGGGAGGGCGAGATGGCGGAAGGCGGGCGAGACTTAGCTCTAGGCGGCGTTGACGGCACTTGCCGCGGCGCCGTTGGCCGCCAGTTCGGCTGTCTCCGTGCCGGCCGTGGTTGACCGACTCGCCATCGGCACATGGCTCATCGCGTGCTCGGCAAGCGCTGTGATCGTAAGGCTCGGATTGACGCCCACATTCGCCGGAACCGCCGAGCCGTCGCAGACGAGCAGGTTTTCGTAGCCGAAGACATGCTGGTGGGCGTCCACCACGCCGTGCTCGGCGTCGGCGCCGATCACCGCTCCGCCGAGGATGTGGGCGGTGGTGGGGATATTTAGGGCGGCCTCGGTAAACGAGCTCTGTGCGATGCCGCCGGTACGCTCGGCAAACCATTCGGCTGCCTTGTTGGCTACCGGTATGAATGTGGGGATCGGGCGCTCGGGATCCTGTTCGGTACTTAGCCACAGTGTTTTGAACGGGCCCTGTTTCGGGCGCAGCGCGATCGCGTTGTCGAGCGTCTGCATCACCAGGATGATGATCGTGCGCCGCGACCAGTTCTTGGGCCGCACAACTTGCACGAAGCGCTTGGGGTGGCGAATGATCTGGCCAAGTAGCTTCAGCGGCCGTGTCGCGCGCGTGCCGTCGCCCGTCAGCAGCGTGTTCAGACGGCTCATCGAGTCGCCGTCGTTGCCATATGTGACGGTCTCGATGTGCGTATGCGCGTCCGGATAGATGCTCGAGGTGATCGCGACTCGTTTGATCAGGTCCTCCGGATAGTCCTCGGGCACCGTCACCGCGAGGATCGCCTCGCTGTTGGTGCGCACCAGCTCACCGAGACGCGCGGAGATGCGTGGCAGCGAGCCGCCCACGCGGCAGCGCTGCAGCAGCGTGTTCGTGCCCAGTGGGCCGGCAGACACGACCACGCCGCGTGCGCGTTGCACCTTGCGTTCGCGACGCACCCACGCACCCGAGCGGATGCTTTCCACCTCATAGCCGTCGCTGCCGTCGCCGGCGCCGAGCGGGCGAATGTCGATCACCGTGCGTTCGGGCGACACGCGCGCGCCGCGCTTCTCCGCCAGATACAGGTAGTTCTTCACGAGCGTGTTCTTCGACCCGTGCGGGCAGCCAACCATGCAACGACCACACAGCCGGCAGCCCGTTCGGTCGGGGCCCTCGCCGCCGAAGAAGGGGTCGGACACGCGCTTGCCCGCCTCACCCTCCGCGCCGAAGAACACCCCGACGGGCGTCTTTTTGTAGGTGTCGGAAACACCCAGCTCATTACCCAGCTCGCGCAGCAGCTGGTCGGCGGGGTCGTCATACGGGTTCATCGTGACCCCGAGCATCCGCTGCGCTTCCTCGTAGTGAGGAGCGAGATCCGCCTCCCAATTCGCGATCTCCGACCACTGTGGATCCTCGAAGAACGGGGTCGGTGGCACGTACAGGGTGTTGGCATAGCCGAGGCTGCCGCCGCCGACGCCACAGCCGCTCACGACCGACACGTCTTTGAACGTCGTCAGGCGGAAGATGCCCTTCCAGCCGATCTTCGGGCGCCAGAAGTAGCGCTTGTAGTCAGCCGTGGACTCTGGAAACTCGTGGTCGGCAAAGCGCCGTCCGCACTCGAGTACGCCGACGCGATAGCCCTTCTCCGACAGACGTAGCGCCGAGACGCTGCCGCCGAAGCCCGAGCCGATCACCAGCCAGTCGTAGTCGAAGTTCCCCGCCATCTCCACCATCAGCATATTGGTTATCTGGCCAGTTCAGCGTTGCAGTCCCGGTCTGCTCTACGGTTTGCTTCGCCGTGGCGATCAGGGCTCGGCCGTCCGGGAGATCGTGCTGCGTCGCCAGGCCGTCCGCGTTTCACTGAACCGAGCGATTCGGCGCGACGCTCAGACGGCGCTATATTCCGTGAAGTAATGGCTGCGGAGCGGGTCCAGAACAAGCCGTGCGGAGGTCGCTATGGCGACATCGTCCAGTCGATCGGCAACACACCGCTCGTGGAGCTGCCACGCCTCTCGCCCAAGCCTGGCGTGCGCATCTGGGCAAAGCTCGAGTCGCGCAATCCGACGGGCTCGGTCAAGGATCGCGTCGCGCGTGCGCTGATCGAGGACGCCGAGAGCCAGGGCGCGATCCTCCCAGGTCAGACGATCCTGGAGCCGACCTCCGGCAATACAGGCATCTCGCTCGGAATGATCTGCTCGCGCAAGGGCTACCGGCTGAAGGTGGTAATGCCCGAGAACGTCACGCCCGAGCGCACCCAGCTGCTCAAGATGTACGGGGCGGAGATCGTCTACTCGGAGGGCTCCAAGGGCTCCAACGGCGCGGTCGAGAAGGCGCTCGACATGGCTGAGAAAGACTCCTCCTACTACATGCCCTACCAGTACGGCAACATGGCCAACCCGAACGCCCACTACAACGGCACGGCGCTCGAGATCCTGGAGGAGCTGGACGAGGTGTCTGCATTCGTCGCCGGGCTTGGCACGGGTGGCACGTTGATGGGCAACGGGCGCCGTTTGAAGGAGACCTTCGGCGACGCCTGCAAGATCGTTGCTGCCGAGCCGATGCAGGGCGAGCCTGTACAAGGCCTGCGCTCGCTAGACGACGGCTTTATCCCGCCGATCATCGACCTCTCCATTTTGGACCGCAAGATCTTCGTAACTAACACCGACGCGATCATGTGGACACGCAAGCTGCTCGACGAGGAGAGCGTCTTCGCGGGCGTCTCCAGCGGCGCGATCGCGCGTGTCGCGGTGCGCATCGCCGGTGAGCTGGACGAGGGCAATGTCGTCTTCGTCGTCGCCGACGACGGCTGGAAGTATTTGTCGAGCGGCATCTACACGCTGCCGGTCGAGGAGATCGAGAACCTTGACTCCACGGTGTGGTGGTGAGCCGATGGGTGTGGGGTAGCCCAGGCCGGGTTGCTCCCGAGGCACGCGGCGGGAGTGGTTGTGGGTTTGCGAATCCAGGTGCCCCCCCCGCGCGCGGGGGAGAGGGCTGAAAGATATGGATATCGCCCCGGAGCTACTTGAGCAGATTCTCGCGCACGCGCGAGAGGAGGCACCCAACGAGTGTTGCGGAGTGGTGGCGGTAACTCTGGCCTCAGACGGCAGGCCTGCACGGGCGATGCGCGTGCGCGCCGCGCGCAACATCCACGCTAGCCCAAAGCGCTTTGAGATTGATGGCAAAGACGTGATTCAAGCGATCAACGAGTTCGACGAAGCAGGCTGGGACATAGGTGCGATCTATCACTCACACACGCACACGGCCCCTTATCCGTCGCAGACCGACATCAACTTCGCGGCGAGCTGGCCAGGCGTCGAGTGGATCATCGCTGGGCTGGCAGATCCGCAAACGCCAGAGATCCGCTCCTATCTGATCGAGGAAGGCAGAGTCCGTGAGGTGGAGATCGGGCAAATCGCGGTCTAGCGACCGCGTCCATCTCGTCAAGGTTGCCTATGCGCGCAATCTGGCCGAGGCTGAACTGATCCAGGGTCTGTTGCGCCAGGAGCAGATTCCGAGCATGCTCAAGCGCAATGGCGGCGCCGACGTGCCCGACTTCATCGCAGCCGGCGGCCGCGATGTGCTCGTGCCTGTCTCCCAAGCGGATCGCGCACGGGAGCTACTCGCTTAGCAATCCGTCGCTGTTCGGGTCGGCACATGTGCCGACCCGCCGGACGGTGCATGCACCGTCCGGGACCGCTCCGCATGCGGAGCGGTCAGGAGTCGCACATGTGCGACTCCTTCCTCGTCGTGCATGCACGACGAGGCCTTCCGGCGCATGCGCCGGAAGGGTCCCGATCGACTAGACCAGAACCGGCTGGCCGAGCGGCTGCCCGGCTTCGCGCGTAATGCCCTCGATCTCTTCGGCGGCACGTTCAAACTCGCCGTCGGAGAGCACTGGTGTGCCCTCGAAGGGTAGTTCGCGTTGCAGTTCCAGCCAGGAGCTGCAAATGCCGTACTCGTCCTTGACCTTGACGGTCACGGGACGGGGAATCCTGTAGGTGCGTAGCAGCAGCACGTGCAGGGGATGGCGGCGCTTCCATTCCAGACGCTTCTCGGCGTAGTCGGGTGTCCACACGTAGAACGGAGACAGTGCATCTACGCAGCGAGGATCTGAGATCGTGAAGTGACCGGCCACCTCGGCCCAGGCCCTGATGCGCACCCGCTCGGGCTGCTGTATGCCACCTTCGACGCTGAAGGCGTTCACGGACGGCTCGCCGTCGTTCCACACGCCTTCCTCAAGCGCTCGGCGCAGCTCCGGCTGGTGGGACTCGCGCACGAGGTCGTTGCGCTGGTGGTCGAACGTCGGGTACAGGAAAAAGCGGTCATGATCGAGCTTGAAGTGCTTTTCAGGCTCGCGAATACCGCCCTTGCGCAGGGTGATGAGCTGCTCGCCTTCGGCGAGGGCGCGGACGGTGACCGCCCATTCCTTGAGAGCAATTGGCATTTTGAAAAGACCTGACTACGAGGGATCGTCTGAGAATCGTGCGACCCCATCCCTGCCGCCTACAAGGCCTTGGCACGGGGCACCGCTGCCCTTAAAGATACGAAATCCGAGCGGAAATCCCAAATCCCCTGCAAATGGATGGTTTTTTTTGGTGGTCTGGCGGTCACGGGGCGTTTACAGCCGCCGTCCAGCAAGCCCCTCGGCTGACTCGATCAATGCCGAATAGTCATCCGCGCCGTGTCCACGGCCCATCGTGGCGGCCAACAGGTCGCGAGCATGGGCAGCCGCCGGGAAGGGAATTCCGGCGGCCTGCGCTTCCTCCAGGCACAGCCGCACGTCCTTGAGCAGGTGCTCGGTCTTGAACAACGTCGAATAGTCGTGGGCGCGCATCGGGCCAGACTTCATCTGCATCTGCGCCGAGGCACCCGAGCCGCTCTGGGTCACCGCCACGAGCGCATCCAAGTCAACGCCGGTCGCCTTGGCGAGTAGCAGTGCCTCGGCCACGGCCGCGGCGTTTGCCGCCCCAAGGGAGTTGTTGATCAGCTTGAGCATCTCGCCCTGGCCAAGTTCGCCGACGTGCACGATCAACTCGCCCATCGTCTCAAACAGCGGCTCCACACGCTTGAAGTGCTCGGCGTCGCCACCGACCATGATCGTCAGCGTCCCCGCCTCCGCGCGCGGCGAGGAGCCGGTCACGGGCGCGTCGATCATGCCGATCCCATGCTCCTTCAAGCGCGCCGCGATGCGGCGTGTGTCGGTCGGGGCGATCGTCGACATGTCCACGCAAAGCAGCCCGTCTTTGGCGCTGTCAGCCACGCCGTTCTCGCCGCACAGCACGCTCTCGACCTGGGCGCCGTCAACGACCATGCTCACGACGATGTCGCTAGCCGCTGCCGCCTCTGCTGGTGTGCTCACCGCAGTAGCTTTGTGCTCTTCAGCCCAGCGCTGCGCCTTGCCCTCGGTATGCGTCCAGACCGTCAGCGGATAGCCGGCTTTGGCCACGTTGGCAGCCATGCGCGAGCCCATGATGCCGAGGCCGAGGAAGCCGATTCGCTCAGCCACGTGCCAACACTCCAGGCCGGTCCGGGCGGTGCTCGGACCGGCTGGTTGGTCGAAGCGAACTCTGCTCAGGCCGACTATGCATCGGGATCGGTCCGTTTAGGTGGGCCGCCATATCCACCACCTCCTGGTGTTTCAATGCGAAGTCGCTCACCGGCGTGAAGCCTACCCGTCGTCTTCGCCGGCAATCCCTGTGGCTCGCCGTTCAGCCCAATCAGCGTGTCGCGACCGGGCTTGCCCGGTTCGCCGCCGTTTGCGCCTGGGGGAGGGTGACGGCGACGCTCGCCGATCAGCGAGAAGGTCAGGTCGCTGAGCGCTTCGAGCTCGCGCACGATGCCGTCGCCGCCCTTGTGCTTGCCCATACCGCCCGAGCCGCGTCGCAGCGAGTACTCGCTGACAAGTAGCGGCAGCTCGCGCTCGAGCGCCTCTATAGGTGTGTTCAGCGTGTTGCTCATAGCTACGTGCACGCCGCTGGGCCCGTCACGATCCTCGCAAGCGCCCTGGCCGCCGCCCAGGGTCTCGTAGTAGCTGAAGTCCGCATTTCCCAGCGTTAGGCTGTTCATCGTGCCCTGGCCGAGCGCCTTGCCAAAAGCACCGAGCACAAGATCGGCGACGCGAGAAGAGGTCTCCACGTTGCCGGCGGCGACCGCCGGGGCTGGCTCTCCGGTGTCGGCGGCTGGCCTTGCGTCCAACAGCGAGCCTTCCGGCACGATCACCTCCACGGGACGGTAGGCGCCGGCCGAGGGCGGAATGTCGGGATCGGTGAGCACGCGCACCGCAAACCAGCAGGCAGACAGCGTGACCGCAAGCGGACAGTTGAGGTTGCCCTCATGGCGCCAGGCAGAGCCGCTGAAGTCGAGCATCAAATGCTCGCCAGCGACAGTCGCCTTCAGGCAGAGCAGCAGATCGCCCTCAGGCGCCTCCAATACATCGCGGGCTTCGCGAACCCCGTCCGCCAGCGCCGCGATGCATGCACGTGTGCGCCGCTCCGCGTAGTCAAGCACCTCCTCCATCGCCATCGCGAGACGTTCCACCCCGACGCGCTCGGCCAGTTCGGAGAGGCGCAGGGCGCCGATGCGATTGGCAGCCAGCTGAGCCCGCAGGTCCGCTCTGCGTTCCTGGGGCTGGCGCATCTGCGCCACGAGCTCGTCGATCGCCGCCTCGCTCAGCTCGCGAGGATGGATCACGATGCCCTCTTCCTCGAGCGTTCGGCTGTCAGCTGGCATCGACCCAGGCACCAGGCCGCCCACGTCGGCGTGGTGGGCACGGCTGGCGGAGAAGCCGATCAGTTGACCTTTTGGGTGAGCCTCCGTAGAGACAAGCTCCGTTGAGCTTCGCCTGAAGGCGTCAGCTGGGGTGTCGGGTACTCCAAAACCGCGATGCCCCCCGCGCGCGCGGGGGGCATCGGCGAAAATAGGAGTCACAACCGTGATGTCCGGCAGGTGCGTGCCGCCTTCAAAGGGATCGTTCAGCACCCACGACACGCCGGGTCGCTGCTCGCGCTCGATCACCGCAAGCACCGCGGCAGGCATCGAGCCGAGGTGCACGGGGATGTGCTCGGCCTGCATCACCATCTCGCCGTGACAGTCGAACAGCGCAGTCGAAGCATCGCGACGCTCCTTGATGTTGGCCGAGTGCGCTGAGCGAACGAGCGTGCCACCCATCTCCTCGCAGGCTGCCCTGAGCGCACCGACGATTACTTGCAGCTCGATCGGATCGAGCGAGCTCACACGCCTTGCGCCCCTTGGGTGCTCCGCTCTGAGCTTTGGGCGCGTTCGCCACGAGCTCGCTCCAGCGGAGCCCCTTCCAGCACGACCGTCCCGTGCTCGTCCACCGTGCCGCTCCAGCCGGGCGGTACGAGCAGCGTGGACTCAGGCATCGCACACAGAGCAGGCCCGCGCACCTGTGTCCCCACGGGCAGATCTCCGCGCCACAGCTCTGCCTCGAGCCACTCTCCGGCGAATGCCACCAGCTTGCTCTCGCGCGCCGGTTGCTCATCTGTAGCAACTCTCAGCCGCAGCTTGGGCCGCGACCCGATCGCCGACACGCGCACGTTCACCAACTCCACTTGGGCGTCCGCGTCGCGATAGCCATAGCGCTGGTCGTGCGCGACTTCAAACGCTTCGCGCAAGCGCAGGGGATCGCACAACGTGTGGGAGTCGACCCTCGGAGTGTCAGTGACGGGAACGACATCTCCTCCAAACCAATCCCTGGGGTCGATCTCCTCGTCAACCGTCAGCTCGAACGACTGCCCCAGATATCGCAGCTCGTAGCGCAGCCCGATGCGCTCGGTCGGCTCGTCGAGCTCACCGGAGGCGCGCGCGATCAGTGCGTCTAGCGTCTCGGCGATGTTCTCGCCGGTAAAGCTTGCGCCACTGAGCATGACCGTGCTCGACACGTCGCGCCGCGGCGCCGCGGCGGCCAGGCCCAGCGCGCTCAGCACTCCACAGGCACGTGGGCAGAGCACCCGTTCGATCCCAAGCTCGCAGGCTATCGAGGCGGCGTGCAGCGGCCCCGCGCCCCCGAACGACATTAGCGCGAAGCGGCGCGGGTCGATCCCGCGCTCCACGGTCATCACCGCAAGCGCCCTCCTCATCTCTGTCTCGGCGACGCGGACGATCCCCTCGGCACAGACGAGTAGATCAAGCCCCAGCTCGTCCGACAGTCCACCCACAGCGCGCTCGGCGGCCATCCGATTGAGACGCACGCCGCCGGCTAGCGGCGTGTCGTCGAGCAGCCGGCCCAGCACCAGGTTGGCGTCGGTCACCGTTGCGCTTGTCCCGCCAAGCCCATAGCAAGCGGGCCCCGGATCGGCCCCCGCCGACGCTGGGCCGACGCGCAGCGCCCCACCGGGATCGCGCCAGGCGATCGAGCCGCCGCCCGCGCCAACCGTGTGGATGTCCAGTGCGGGCAGCGCAAGCGGACGACCGCCCACGCTGCGCTGCGCCGTCTCGGCCACTCGCCCTGAGTCGATTACGCACACGTCGCACGAAGTGCCACCCATGTCGAAGCACAGCACGTCATGCTCGCCCGCTGCCTGGCTGAGCAGCAGTACTCCGCCGACGCCGCCGGCGGGACCCGAGAGCACCGTCAGCGCTGCATGGGCGGCGGCCCTTCGCGCATCGGCGAGCCCACCCGAGGACTGCATCACCTGGACCTCGGGCAGGCGCTGCTCGGCGGCACGCTCGTCCAATTTGTGCAGGTAGGAGGCGAGCAAGGGGGAGAGCGCCGCGTCGACCTCGGTGGTGCTGGCACGCTCATACTCCCTGAAAGTGCCGACAAGCTCATGCGAAAGCGACAGGTGCACACTAGGCAAGCTCAATGAGATCAGCTCGCCGAGCTTGCGCTCGTGCTCGGGATGGGCGTAGGAGTGCAGCAGCACCACTGCCACAGCTTCGGGCCGGCTGGCCGCAAGCCGCTCCAGCAGCGTCTCGGTGGCCTCGACGTCGAGCTCGCGCAACACCCCGTTTGGGCCCATCCGCTCAGGCACTCCGAAGCGCAGGTGTGGCGGCACAAGCGGGCGTGGCCCCGCCTCGCACAGGCGGTACAGGCTTGGGCGGGCTTGGCGGCCAAGCTCAACGACATCTGTGAACCCTTCGGTTGCGAGCAGCGCCGTGCGCGCGATTGGGTGGGCGTCCGCTTCAAGCAGGGCGTTTGTAGCGACCGTCATGCCATGGGCGAAGCGCTGGGTTTGACTAGGCTCGGCGCCTGCGCTGGCGAGCACCGCGGCGATGGCGACCATGACGCCTTGCTCCTGTGCCCTGGGTGTGCTGGGCGCCTTGGCGGTGTAGATGGCTCCGTCGTCGCCGACGAGCACCGCATCGGTGAACGTCCCACCTACATCTACCCCAAGCAACATGCCCGGGAAGCCTACTTAGAACGTGTTTCAAAAAGGTCGGCACGTCCCAGGCGTCCCTGGACGCGGCGCTGGATCGCCACGTGAGGTCTTGCGCGTACCACCAGTACGCGCTGCGACACCCCGCGACGAACCAGCTTGGTCCATGAAGACCTGGGACGCACCGCCTATTTTAAAGACAGGTTCTTACAACCTCTCAAGCAGCGGCGAGACGCTCGCTGTGCTCGGTGTCGGCCAGGTGCTGATGCGACGGGCAATATCCGTTGTGCGGCAACGGCACGCGCTGGCAGGTAGACCCCTTGCGCGTAGTGGCACGGCAGGTGGGTGGCTCGTCGGTGACGGCCGCGTGCGCCTCCAAGGGGTTCTCGGCAAGAAAGCGCTGGGCAAGCCCGATATAGCGACAAACGGTCTGCAGCACGCGCTCCTGTGCGCTCATCGGGAAAAAGGTCCTGATGTCATAGAACAGCGTGCGAGCGGGCTTGGCGAAGTAATGGCGGTCGGTAGCAAGCCGCTCGACGGCCGACTCGCACGCGTCAAGCACGTGTTTATGGTTGGAGGCGGCCCCGGCGTCGGGCCTGGACTCCGTTATATACGGCGCCAACTCCCTGTATATGGCTCGGCTGAACTGATACATAGTTCTGCTCTCTTCAACACCGGTTCATGCCAAAAGGACCGGACTTGTCAAGTATCCAAGCCATTCCTAAGCGGCACAGAAGTAATTGATTAAGCTCGGGTTAGTTTTTCGCCCGTTGCGTGTTTTTTGGGGATGGGTACCCGTTTGCGGCGCATCAGTGGTCAGCCGGCAACGCCCCAAAGCGACGATCTTGTCGGTCGTGGTTGCGCGCGGAGCCTGCCAGCCAATCTTAGGACTCTAGCTCGGAGCCTGCGACTAGCACCAATCCTGCCAGTCGAGCTCCTGCTCGCCGCCGCTCTGCACTATTACGTGCTTGCCGTCGAGGCGCGGGTCGCACTCCAAATAATCACTGCGCGTATGCGTACCGCGACTCTCCTCGCGCATCAACGCCGAGCGCGCTATCAGCCTTGCCAACGGATGGGGACTGCCGAGAAGCTCCGTCAATCCGTCAGCCGAGCGCTCTATCCCGGCGTGCTGCCACAGCGCCAGCCTGATGTCCTGCTGGTCCTCAGAAGACCTCTCCGATCGCCAATCCACACTCCCCTCCGCCCCCGGCGTTAAAGCGCCGGCGTCGATCGAAGCCTGGCTGACCGCCGCGGCCGCATCGCCGAGCGCAGGCTCCTCGAGTGCCGCCAACGCCGCGCGGTGACCGAACACGAAACACTCGCTCAATGAGTTCGACGCCAGCCGGTTGGCTCCGTGCAGGCCGGTGCAGGCCGTCTCGCCGACGGCATACAGCCCAGCCACAGCGGAGCGCGCATACAGGTCTGTGACGACACCTCCGATCGTGTAGTGAGCAGCCGGCGCCACTGGCACCAACTCACGCGTCGGGTCGAGCCCTGCCTCGCGCAACGCGCCGACCACGTTGGGAAACAGCGCCGGATCGATTGCGCGCATGTCAAGGTTGACCGAACGCTCGCCGCTCTGGCGCAAACGGCTTTGGATCGCGCGCGAGACCTCGTCGCGCGGAGCCAACTCGTCCACGAAGCGCTGCCCGTGGCCGTCGAGCAGCGTGGCCCCCTCGCCACGGATCGCCTCGGTGATCAAAAAGCCTTCCCTGCCCTCAACGCCGATGACCGCCGTCGGATGGAACTGCACGAACTCGAGGTCCGCCAGTGTCGCCCCGGCGTCGTGCGCGAGCAAGAGCCCTTGACCAATCGAGCCCGGTGGATTGGTCGTGCGCGCCCACAGGGCGGCGGCGCCACCGGTGCTCAGCACTGTGGCACGAGCCGTGACGATACGTCCGAGTGCGCGGGGATCGTCTGGGCCTTCGCTGGCCAGACAGATGACGCCCGTGCAGCGTCCGTCCTCGCAAAGCAGACGACTCACCCGTGCCCCCTCGATGACGCGCACACGTGGGTGTCCCACGACCAGTGCCGAGAGCTCGCGCAACAGCCGTCTCCCAGTCGCACTACCGCCGGCGTGCACGATTCGGCGCACCGAGTGCCCACCCTCCAGTCCGAGCGCCAGGCGCCCGTGGCGATCCGCGTCGAAATGAAAGCCGAGCCGCTCCAGATCGCGCACACGCTCAGGCGCCTCGCTGACGAGCACCTCGGCAGCTGAGCTGCGCACTGCTCCGCGCCCAGCCCGCTCAGTGTCGCTCAGATGCAACTCGACGCTGTCGTCGGTCGCGAGCACTGCCGCGAGTCCGCCTTGCGCCCAGTAGCTAGCGGTCTGGGCGAGCGGCATCGCCGAGAGCAACGCGACTGTGGCGCCCTCGTTGGCCGCGCATAGCGCCGCATACAGCCCAGCCGCACCGGCTCCAACGACCGCTACATCGACATCGCCGTGCCGTGCGCCGGTCGAAGTGGCGGGGCTCACCCGCATTTCCCCTCAACCCATACCCCCTTGGTAAGGGAGCATGAAACCACAGCACATTCGCTCTCAACCCATGCCCCCCAAGGCGGGCATGCCCCCACACGAATGTAGAGGAGGCTCATCCGGCGAGCTTCACCAGCGCCGCCGCGAGTACCCCCAGCGACAACACCACAACGAGCAGCAAGACCACCACGAGCACCCTCCATTTCGGCTGTGCGGCCAAGCGCGTGCGCGCGGCAGCGCCGCAGCGCAGACACCAACTCTGGTCGGATCTCAATGGGGCCTGGCAGAGTGGACAGAGATCGCGCGGCAAAGCTTCGACCTGGGCCACAGCCGGCGCCTGAGCGCTCACGGACTCGCGTCCCCACGCGGTGGCCGCAAAATCTGCGTCGGTTCGTCCTCCTGTACTCGCTCAGGGGTATTTGGCGCCGAAGCAGGCGGGGATGCGGCGGGTTTGGCCTCGACCGGCGAGGGTGAAGGCTTGACGGCGCCTGCGGGAGTGGCAGTTGGACTGGCCGCGAACGGTGGGGCTGTCGGCTTCAGCGGAGGCGCTGAGGCCATAGCTGGAGTAGGAGTTGTGGCTGGGGTCGCGACTGGGGCTGGTGATGGCGCTGACGCGGGAGACGCAGCCGACGACGCAGAGGTCGTGACGGGTGGGGTGGCGAGCTGAGCCTGCACAGGAGCGGGCGCCGTCTGTGCCTGGGGGGCCACCGGCGCAGTGGAGATCGGGCGGTCCGCATTGGCGTCGAACGCGAGTCCGCAGCCCGGGCAGAAGCGGTCATCGCTGCCGTGGATTGCTGCGCAGCGTGGGCACGCCGCGATCCCAACTTCACGCAACACCGTCACCGGCCGATGGTCGTGCAAGCCGTCTTCGAGCCCACGCAACTCGGTATCGAGCTCACGCAGCGTCGCAAGCTTGGCGAGCACCAGCGGGTCGTTGCGCTGGCCGAAGCGGTGCAAGTCGAACACGAGCCCACCAAGATCGCGATAAGCAAGCTCGCGCGCCTTGCGCAAGAAGCGGGCGCGACGACGCATGCGTCCACGCTCGCCGAAGCCGGGCGTTGGTGGCGCCTGCTCGACAGGAGGCTCGGCATCTGGCGTTTGCTGCCCGGGGCTCTGTACTGCGTAGTTGGTGGTCGCCGAGGGCTGCTCGGTGGTTGGCGCAGCACCCTGAGAAACCCCCGGCGCTTGCTCGAGGGCCTGCGCTGTCTGCGCGGCGGTCTGTGGTGTCCGAGCAGCTGCCTGCGGCGTCTGCTCAGCTTCGTCCGCTCCTGCCACGACTCTCATGCTATCCGGCATCCGCGACGAGTGAGCGCCATGCCGCCGCCACGCGCTCGGCCATCCGTCGCGCCGAGAAGCGCTCTGCACGGGCGCGACCCGCTATCCGCGGGTCCTCCGCGAGCAAGTGGGGCGCCAGCGCAGCCTCCCAGCGTTCGAGCTCGAACGGTGCGCAAAGTGTCCCTGGAACGCCGTCGAGCGCCTGTGCGTGAATACCGACGGGTGTCGCCAGCACCGGCACGTCGCAGGCCAGCGCCTCGAGTACCGCCAGCCCGAACCCCTCTCGGTCCGAGGGCACGATCACCGCGTTCACTGCATTCACATAGAGGGGCACGCGCTCCGGGTCCACACCGCCGAGCGTGAGCAACCGCGCTTTTGTCGCCTCAGCAAGCGCTTGGGCACGGTCAAAGCGCTTCTCCGGACGGCTCGGGTCGGCGGGGAGCAGCAGGTAGGGCGTCTGTGCCTCCAAATCGAGCATGCCCCGCGCGCGCGGGCGGGGCATCGCCATAAAGCGCTCCATGTCCACGCCGCAGGGAAGCACCTGAGCGCGGGCGCGCGCCCTGCGACCGGGCAGCTCCTCGACGAGTGCCTGTGAGACCGCCGCGAGCAGACCGACGCTAGGCAGCACGGCCCGCGTGGCCAGCCGCGTGCGGGGATGGCGCACATCGGTTCCATGCACCGTCAGCGCACGTCCACGCGCCCTCACCGCCAGCGCCGCCCAGGCCGTCAGGCCGAAGTGAGCGTGCACCACGTCGAAGCGCTCGCCCGCGTAGCGCGTGCGCAGGTCGCGTGTCGCACGAGCTAGAGCGCGGGCCCCCGGCGCGAACTCGTATAGCTCGAGTTGCCACTCACCCAGCTCATGCAGTGCGTCGACCTGGTCGCGCACGAAGCGACCGCGCTCGGGATGGCGCTCGTCAGGACGCATGTTTGACAGCACGAGCGCGCGCAAGCCCCTCGCGTGTGACGCCGCCGATCCTTCGATCTGCTCTGGCACAGGCCTCGACGGTAGCGCTCTGGAATGATGGGACGCGTGACGAGCACCGTCAGCGACCCGCGTGCCCGGCCGATCGGCGTGTTCGACTCCGGCGTGGGCGGGCTCACCGTTCTGCACGAGCTGTTGGTGCAGCTGCCGCAGGAGGACTTCGTCTATCTGGGGGACACGGCGCGCTTCCCGTATGGCGAACGCTCGCCAGAGGAGCTGGCGCGCTTCGCCTCGGAGATCGCCGAGGAGCTCCTGCGTCGCCACGCCAAGCTGCTCGTGATCGCCTGTAACTCCGCGACCGCCGCCGCTCTACCGATCCTCGAGCGGCGCATGATGGAGACGACACTGGGCATCGACGTGCTCGGCGTTGTGCGACCAGAGGCCTCGCAAGCGGTCGCTGTCACGCGCAGCGGGCGCATCGGCCTGCTCGCTACGCCGACAACCGTCGCCAGCTGCAGCTACGAGCGCGCGGTTGGGGCGATCGACGCGCACGTCACATTGCACGCGGTTGCCTGTCCGACGCTTGCTTCGATCATCCAGGCCGGCCAGCAGTTCGATGAGAGCGCGGTCGAGCAGGTGCGCGAGGCCTGCGCTCCGCTACGCGAAGCGGAGGTCGACACGGTCATCCTCGGCTGCACGCATTACCCGCTCATCAGCCCGATGCTCCAGAGGATGCTCGGTCCGGGCGTGCGGCTCGTGAGCTCAGGTGGGGCGCTTGCCCGTCAAGTCGAGCATGCGCTTTCCACACGCAACTTGAGCAACCCTCGCACCCAAGGCGAGGGTGACTACCGCTTTCTCTGCACCGGCGACGTCCCAGCCTTCAGAGACCTCGGCACACGCTTTCTGCAGATGCCGCTTGGCGAGGTTGAGCATGTCGAGTTGCACAGCGTCGGAGCGTTGGCATGAGCGACGATCGGCAACCGGCTGAGGCTGTGGGGCAGGCACCTGCAGGGTCGGCTGGGAGCGGTCACGGGGAGGACGGTCCCACGCGCAAACGCAGCTACGGGCGTACGGCAGGTCAGCTGCGCCCTGTGGACATCGAGCCAGGGTTCGTGCGCACCGCGACCGGCTCGGCGCTGATCTCGATGGGCGAGACGCGCGTCATCTGCACAGCCTCCGCACAGGAGGGCGTGCCGCGATGGATGGCCGGCAAGGGCCGTGGCTGGCTGACGGCCGAGTACGGGATGCTGCCCGCATCCACCGGCGATCGCAAGGCGCGCGACATCTCCAAGGGCCGTCTCGACGGGCGCTCGGTGGAGATCCAGCGCCTGATCGGGCGTTCGCTGCGCGTCGTCATCGACCTGAACGCGCTTGGCGAACGCACAATCTACTTGGACTGCGACGTGCTGCAGGCCGATGGTGGTACCCGCTGCGCCTCGATCACTGGCGCCTATGTCGCGCTTGCGCTCGCCTGTCAGCGGCTGCAGAGCAAGGAGCGCATCGAGCGCTCGCCGCTCACCGGCTCGATCGCCGCCGTTTCCTGCGGGATCGTAGGCGGATCCGCGCTGCTCGACCTCGACTACGGCGAGGACTCCAATGCGGAGGTAGACGCCAATGTCGTGATGACAGGCGAAGGGGGCCTGGTCGAGGTGCAGGCGACCGCTGAGCGCACACCGTTGTCGCGTGCCTCGCTCGATGAGCTGCTGGCGCTCGCCGCCGATGGGATCGAGCGGCTGCGCGCCGTGCAGGAGCAGGTGCTCGCCGAGCACTCGTGAAGCTGCTGCTGGCCACCCGTAACGAGCACAAGCGGCGTGAGTTCGCGCGGCTGCTCCGTGGCATTGAGGTTGATGCGCTGCCCGACGAGGTGATCCTGCCGCCGGAGGACGGCGATACCTTCGAGGAGAACGCGCTCGGCAAGGCGCGAGCCGCCGCGGCCGCAACCGGCAGGGTCAGCATTGCCGATGACTCTGGCATCGAAGCGCAGGCGCTCGGCGGTGTGCCTGGGGTGCGCTCCGCTCGCTATGCGGGAGAGGACGCCAGCGACGAGCAAAATCTCACCAAGCTGCTGTGTGAGGCGCCTGCAGGGAGCCCGCTCGCCTACGTGTGCGCGCTCGCCTACGTCGATCCGGTGCGCGATGTCGAGTGTGTGTTCGAAGGTCGTTGCACGGGCCGGTTGGCCGAGCATCCACGTGGCGAGCGCGGCTTCGGCTATGACCCGGCGTTCTTGCCGGATGACGAGCCACGCGATGTGACGATGGCCGAGCTCAGCGACGAGCGCAAGGATGCCATCAGTCACCGCGGCCGCGCCCTGCGCGCGCTACAGCAGTGGCTCACAACAAGTTGATCATTGCGGAGGTTATGCCTCCGCAAGGTCAGTCTGAGTAGCTCACAGCAGGTTGATTGAAGCAGCTCACAGCAGGTTGATTGACGCGGAAGCCGCCACCGCAATGCTCAGCGCTGCGTAACCGGTGTAGTCAGACAACAGCAGCAACGCCGCCGTCAGCAGGGCTACGAGCACGGTCACGATCCAAGAGACGCGGGCGAGGTCCATCTGCCCACGTATTCTTACGTGTCGTGTCCCCGTCTGCTCGTCCACCTGCTCCAAGCGCCGGTCCCGGAGATCGGTTGCCGAGCTCAGGTGAGACGCCCAGCGGCTTCGGCGACAGGCTTGTCGCGCTGGTCGCACAGCGTGAGTCGCAGATCGTGCTCGGCCTCGACCCCGATCCGATGGCCCTGTGGCCGACCGCCGTCGAGCGCGTTCGCGACGATGCGGACGTCTTGCCGGTGCAACGGGCCGGGATGGCGATGCTCAATCACTGTCGCGCGCTGATCGATGCGGTCGGCGATGCCTGTGTCGCGGTCAAGCCGCAACTGGCTCGCTTCGAGGTGTTGGGTGACGTTGGCTGGACGCTGCTCACCGCGGTGGTGCGCCATGCCCAAGCGGAGGGATTGCTCGTGATCGCCGACGGTAAGCGCGGCGACATCGACGTGAGCGCAGGCGCCTACGCACGAGCGCTTCTGGGGGTCAGCGACACCCCTTTCGGCAGCGTTGAAGGGCTGGGTGCCGATCTCGTGACGGTCAACCCGCTGATGGGCTCGGATGCGCTCACGCCATTTATCTCCACGGCACGAGCGGCGGCCGCCCTAAATGGCAACGCGGCCGGCGTGCTCGTGCTGGTACGTACCTCCAACCCAGGCGCCGCCGACATCGAGGACCTCCAGCTCGCCAGCGGCGAGCGTGTCTGGGAACGGATCGCGATGCTCGTCGAGGAGATGGGGGGCGAGGCTGTCGGCGAGGCCGGTATCAGTGATGTGGGAGCGGTCGTCGGGGCCACCATGCCCGAGCACCTGGCGCGCGCGCGCGAGCTGATGCCCCACGCCGTGTTCCTGCTGCCTGGAGTTGGCGCGCAGGGCGGCCGCGTCGAGGATCTTGCCCCAGCCTTCGTGCCTGGTCGCGCTGCGGGCTTGGTCAGCGCCTCGCGCTCGATTGTCGACGCCTATCACAGTACGGGAGGCGCCCCGGCGGAGGCGGCTCGTGTCGAGGCTGAGCGTTTGCGCGAGCTGGCCTGGACACTTTCGGGCGGATAGTGGGCGAGATCGTTTGAGCGAAGCGAATGCCGGCTGGCGAGCGAGCGGGCGGCCGCCGGCGCAGGAATTTATCCAGGTTTTCTGCTTCGTCGTGGTCCGTCCGCTAGCCTCTGCATGGCGTGTGAATGACCATCCGGTCGCTTTCGCGCGAGAACGCGGATGAAGAGCATCAGATGATCATCACGGTCACGCTCAACGCGGCTATCGACAAGTCGCTGTCGGTGCCCAACTTTCGCCTCGGGCGGCGCCACCGCACGGTCGAGCAGCGCACGATGGCCGGCGGCAAGGGCGTCAATATCGCGCGCGCTCTGAAGGCGCTCGGGCAGCCCGTGATCGCGACCGGTCTGGCCGGCGGCGCGACTGGGACGCACATCGTCGAGCAGCTCACCGAGGAGGCGATCCTCAACGACTTCGTGCGCATCCGCGACGAGTCGCGCACCAACACCTCGGTGCTCGACCCGACCAACGGCGAGCAGACGGAGGTCAACGAACGCGGCCCCGCCGTCTCGGAGCAGGAGGTCGAGCTGTTCCGCGACAAGCTGCTCTACCTTGCGCGCGGCGCCGCGATCGTAGTGCTGGCTGGGTCGTTGCCACGGGGGGTCTCCTCGGAGATCTATGCCGAGCTGATCCGCGATCTGCAGAAAGTTGGCGTCACCACAGTGATCGACACCGACGGCGACGCTCTGCTGTATGCAGTGCGCGCTGAGCCCGATGTGGTGTCCCCGAACATCCTCGAGGCTGAGGAGCTGGTCGGGCACGAGTTCGCCTCAGAGGAGGAAAGGCTGCTCGCGGTGCGCGAGATAGTCGCGCTGGGGCCGCACGAGGCGATCATGACGATGGGTGACGGATGTGTCGCCGACGTCCTCGTGGACGGAAAATCGTGCTTGCGTCGTGCCCAGACCGCGCCACGCGAGCCGGTCGCCAAGCGTGGCTCAGGCGATGCCTTCCTTGCCGGCTACGTGGCCGCTCGTTACGAGGGTCGCGCGCCCGACCAGTGCCTGCGCTTCGGCGTCGCCTGTGGGGCGGAGTCGACGGGACGGCTCGGTGCCGGCCTGATCGACCCCAAGGAAGCTAGGCGCCTGCTGGGCGAGGTCGAGGTTGGGGCGGTTGAGCTGCCGGTTGAAGTGAGCTGAGAAGATCTTTCAAAATGAGCTGTTCGACTCGATACCCCCTTTGCGTGGAACGGACGAGTTTATTTAGGTACCAAACTTTTATCTAAGTCCCTGGCAAGGGGGGTGTGGGAGATCACGTCCAAAAACGAGCTACATACGTTGGTGTTCACGACCCATGAACATCCGCCGCAAGCTCATTTTGAAAAAGACCCTCTAAGTCTTAGCCGCCGGCGACGTCTCGACGCAGGAACACGAGGTACCCCGCGAACACTGCCGGCAGGGCATATAGCGCGCAGACCCACAACGAGTGCGTGACCGGCGCCCAGTCGGTCGGGGTGCGCAACAGGCCATGCCAGCCCTGGAACTGTTCGGTGAGCAGGTAGGGCTTGATGCCTTCGAGGCCCGGTATGCCGGCCACGATGTACAGCAGGATCACAAAGCCAATCGTGCCGACCACTGCCGCGGTGCTGTTGCGCGTCGCTGTCGACAGCAGCACCCCGATGCTGGCCACCGCGAACAGCGGGATCAGGTAGCAACCGTTGGCGGCGAACACGAGCAGCAGCCCTTCGGTGGCCGAGACGACGCTTCCTGAGAGGGTGACGATCGGGTGAAAGCCCCACGAGGCGACGCCGGCGATCGTGGCCACCGCTGCCGAGAGGAAGACGGCGAACGCGCCGTAGCTCAGCGCGACGAGTGTCTTGGCCGCAAACACCTGACCGCGGTCGACCGAGCGTGTGAGGATCGTCTTCAGCGTGCCGTTGCCGTCCTCGGCGGCGACGATGTCGCCGGCCACCAGTGCGGCGATCAGTGGCAGCATGAAATAGGCCTGGAACTCGAGCATCAGCACAGGGGTCGCCAAGCCCGATTGTGTGATCTGAGTGGCGATGATGCTTTCACCGCCGTGGCCATGATGCTGGTGCAGGTTCTGCACGACCACGAAGATCAGCGGCAGCAGCACAGCCAAGCCGAGGCCCAGGTATGTGCGCTTCTGGGAGACGAGCTTGCGCAGCTCCCAGCGATAGATGACGAGCGTCGAAGGACGGTGCACGGGGGTCGTTGCGGAAGTCGCCGGCAGTGGAGGGGAGGCCGCGACGCTGCTCATGGCCCGCCCGCAATTCCGCGGGAGAGCGCACGAGCCGCGCTCTGACCGTCCTCATGCGCATCTGACGGCGTGTCATAGTCTCCGCCGTCGCCGTTCTCGGTCAGCCGGAAGAACAGGTCCTCGAGCGTTGCCAGCTCTGGTGTGAGCGCGAGGATGCCGACGCCGGCCTGTCCGAGCGCCAACGAAAGCGTGCCCACCTGCTGCTCGTCGGCCTGAAAGCTCAGACCGTGCTCACCCGCCACAGTGTGCTCAACGCCAGGCTGCTCGCGCACGACGCCGAGCGCGCGTGCTTCGTCGGTTGTGCGCAGCCTGTAGCCCCCTCCGCCCTGGCGGCGCAGATCGGCCAGCGCGCCCTCGTAGACCACTTTTCCGCGATCGACGATCGCCACGCGATCGCACAGTTCCTGCACCTCCGGCAGTTGGTGGCTCGAGAGCAGCACTGTTATGCCTTCTCCGGCGAGGCGGCGGATCAACGCGCGCATGTCACGCATCCCGGCCGGGTCGAGGCCTGTTGCGGGCTCGTCGAGGATCAACAGGCGCGGGCGTCGCAGCAGCGCCGCGGCGATTCCCAGGCGCTGGCGCATGCCGTGCGAGTAGCCGCCCACCTTGTGCTTGCCTCTGGGCTCGAGCTCGACGACCTCGAGCACCTCCTCGACGCGCTCGCTTGCACCGCCGCCGTCCAGTGCTGCGAACAGCTGGAGGTTCTTGCGACCCGTCATGTACGGATAGAAGCGCGGCGCCTCGACGAAACCGGCGACGCCCTCAAGCGCCCGTGCGCCCTCGCGCATCGGGTCGCGCCCGAACAGCTCGACCACACCGGCGCTTGGCGTGATCAGGCCGAGCGCCATGCGCAACGTCGTCGTCTTGCCCGCGCCGTTGGGCCCGAGAAACCCGTACACGTCGCCTGCCTGCACGTTCAGGTCGATGTTGTCGACCGCCAGAACGTCGTTGTAGCGCTTGAGGAGGCCGCGAGCCTTGACGGGCGGCGGCGCCTCGTCGCCCCTAGCGGCGTCCTCAGTCGCACGCGTGCTGGCCGATCGGCGATCCCGTCGATCGCCGATCGGTACGCCACGCGGGGTGGGCGGGACGTCAGTCATGCCAGTAACGACGATCCGCCGCCGCCCGCAGGGTGATCACAGACCTCGCGCGAACGCCTCTATCGATGCCGGTGTGACCGAGCCGCCGAGCAGGTAGCGCACGCCCGCACGCTCGAAAGTCAGCAGCGTCCCGAGCTGGGTTGGCAGCTCGCTGGCGCTCGTGCCGTCGATGCTCACCTTCGGTAGATCTTCGAGCTCGGAGGATGTCGATTCCGTCGCGCCGGCCTTGACCGGACTTTCGAGCAGCACGATCGCGCCTAGTCCCTTGCCGCTGGTGCTCACGTGCGGCTTTTCTCCTGGCGAGGGGGACCCGGAGGCGCCCGGGTCGTGCTTCGTCGGGAGTGTGACTTCCTCGACCTTGGCGTTCGCGGGCGGGGTGAAGTCGAGAGTCGAGCTTTCGACGGGACCGTAGGAGATTTCGGTGGCGGTCAATTCGATCACCGGGTCAGAGCTGTTGACGGAGTAGATGGCGGTGCGCAGCGGTACTCCGGTGGTGGCGTCCCAAGAGAGCTCGGCGCCACCGATCAAACCGCCGTTTTCGCGAGGGGAGACCCTCACGGTGTAGGCGGCCTGTCCCGCCACATCGCTCGGAGTTGCGGGGGAGATGTTGGCGTGCTTGTTCGCATCAGTGAGGCTTTCTTCGATTTCGCCGACCGTAGGGATACCTCGGGGGTTCGTGCCGGTCGAAGTACGAGGGCCGTTCCCGAAGGACCGGTCCGAGCCACCGCCGCTTCCCGACTGTGCTGGTGGCGTGTAGCGGTAGAGCGTGTTCGTGGACGCGTCGTACAGCTCGGCGGTCTCGCCGTCCCACAGGATCTGTGTGTCGCCTTGTTCGGACTGCAGTTCCAGGCGAGCCTGTCCGTTCGCGCCGATCCAAAGACGACCGGATGCTCCGGTGAGTAGCGGGCTCGAGGTGAGCTTGCCCGCTTCGCCACCGCTGCTCGCGAGGTTGGCACCTTCGAGCAGGTGGTTGGTGAACTGGATGCGCGCGCTGACGCCTTCCACCTTCGGCGCCGAGAGGGCGTCATGGACCGCGTCGGCGAGTGGCTTGGCCGGTGGCGTTGGACCGGTGCCGACGGCCAATGCGAGCGCAGTCGCGCCGATCCCGACAGCCACCGCCACACCGCACAGCAGCAGCAAGCGGGAGAGAGGGAGGCGGCGCAGAATGTTCACGTGGACACGTCCAGTTGTTCGAGACTCGAGACCTGTCTTCAGCGTAGCGCCCAATCTAGGCATTCCCTAAAGGCATGTGAAGAGAGCTCTCATCGAACTCCGGCCTGAGGTTGCGGCGAGAGCACTCCGAGCCGGAGGCTCATGTATCGTGCCGACCCGATGATCTACGCAGTCATTGCTTTCTGGGTCCTGGTAGGCCTCGGTGTCTTCTTCGTCGCCATGCGGCGAGGTGGGTCGGGTGGCGAAGGCGAGGCTCAAAATACCGAATCGAAGACAAGCCAGCGGGCCGTGTTCCTGCTTGTCGCGCTCGCGTTCGTGTTCGGGCTGGCCGTGCCGGTGATCGTGCTCACCGACAACGGCAATAACAAGGCCAGGGAAGCGGTCGGCGGAGTCAAGCTCAATGCTCAGGAGCAGCACGGCCGCATACTCTTCTCCGATACTTGTGCGTTCTGTCACACGCTCTCGGGAGCCAACTCCGTAGGACGTACCGGCCCCAATCTCGACATCAGGCTCGGCTCGGAGATACCGACCGAAGCCGGTCGCAGGGCGCTAGTGCTGAACGCGATCGCCGAAGGTCGCGCACGCGGTAACGGCAACATGCCGGCGCAGCTTTATCAGGGTAAGGAAGCCGAAGCGGTGGCGGACTTCGTCGCGGCCGTCGCCGGGCATTAGATCTCTGTGGGCGCTGTCGTCGGGCGTTAGGTTCGTCGCCGCCAAAAGCTTCTCGCAAAGTCGGTGAAGCATTATCGCGGTGGTTCATTCAGCCGCCGGAGGCGCTGTTAACATCGCCGCCGATGCCACGAGCTTCTGAGGCCCGTGCTTGGTGGGCCGACGTCGAGGATGTGCGCGAGCGGATCGAGCGCCGCAGGGATAGGGAGCGGCGCGCGGCCACTGCTGCCGGCAGGAGCGTGACTCCAGCGATGCGTCGCGGCGTGCGCGAGATCAGCCCCGGTCAACGACTGATGCTCGTCGAGCGGGCGGCACCGCCGTCGCGCGCCTCGCGTAGGCGTCCACGGCTTCCCGCAGTGCAGCGGTTGGGCCCCAGGCCCGACATGATCGCCGCCTGGGCGGTCGCGCTCGGCTTTCTTCTTGTAGCTGTAGCCATCTTGAGCTCGCACTAGCCAGGCCTCTTTAGCCAGCGGTCCAAAGCGAGCGGTGGGTCCATCCATTACGCTGCGCCACTGATGGCCGAGATCGAGCAGCCCAAGAGTCGCGAGGACGTAAAGGCGCTTGTCGCCGAACGCGACATTCGCTTCATTCGCTTCTGGTTCACCGACATCCTCGGTCAGCTCAAGTCGTTCTCGATCAACGTCGAGGAGCTCGACGATGCTTTCGAGGCCGGCATGGGCTTCGACGGCTCCTCGATCACCGGCTTCAACGCGATCGAGGAGTCCGACATGATCGCGCTGCCCGACCCGAGCACGTTCGCTGTGCTGCCATGGCGCCCGGAAGAGCAGGGTGTAGGCAGGATGTTCTGCGACGTCATCACCCCCGAGCGCACCCCATACGAGGGCGATCCACGACACGTTCTGCGCCGGGCGCTTCACCGTGCCCAGGCGATGGGCTTCGACACCTTCAACGTGGGCCCTGAGCTCGAGTACTTTCTGTTCCGTGACAGCAAGTCCACCGAGGTTCTCGACAAAGGCGGCTATTTCGACCTGACCACGCTTGACGCGGGCACCGACGTGCGCCGCGAGACCGTGCTTGCGCTCGAGCAGCTCGGCATTCACGTTGAGTACACCCACCACGAGGTTGGGCCCTCCCAGCACGAGATCGACATGCGCTACGCGCCGGCGCTGAAGATGGCCGACGACTGCATGACCTACCGCATCACCGTCAAGGAGTACGCGGTCAAGTATGGCTGGCACGCGACCTTCATGCCCAAGCCGCTGTTCGGCGAGAACGGCTCGGGCATGCATACGCACCAGTCGCTGTTCGCCGATGGCAAGAACGCCTTCTATGACGCCGATGACCAGTATTTCCTCTCCGACGTCGGCAAGGCCTTCATCGCCGGTCAGCTCAAGCACGCACGTGAGATCTGCTCGATCTTCGCTCAATGGGTCAACTCCTACAAGCGTCTCGTTCCCGGCTACGAGGCGCCGGTTTACGCCGCCTGGTCGCGACGCAATCGCTCGGCGCTTGTGCGTGTGCCGCTGTACCACCCCGGCAAGGAGCAGGCCACGCGCATGGAGCTGCGCTGTCCCGACCCGGCTTGCAACCCGTATCTGACCTTTGCTGCGCTGCTGCAGGCAGGCTTGGAGGGCATCGAGAAGGGCTACGAGCTACCTGATCCGATGGAGAAGAACCTTTATCACTTGACCGCCGAGGAGCGCCGGCGCTTGGGCATCGAGCAGCTGCCGGAGTCGCTCGGTGAGGCAATTGAGATCACCGCAGAGTCGGAGCTGATGCTGCGCACGCTCGGTGAGCACACGTTCAACCGCTACATCGAGATCAAGCGCCAGGAGTGGGAGGACTACCGCGTGCAGGTCACGCAGTGGGAGCTCGATCGCTATTTGGCGATCCTTTAGGGGCCGGTCCAGCCGTCTGTGGCAATCGCTAGGATGCCGCGATCGTACGCTTGCGGCTTCTTCCTACGACGGGCTCCGTGCTCGTCCTCGCGCTCGGGGCGCTCGCCGGCTGCGGCAGCTCCTCGAGTAGCAACAGCATCACCTCCAAGAGCGCGACTGAGATCCTCAACGAAAGCAAGGCTGCCGCCGATAGCGCCAGCTCGGTTCACGTCTCGGGGTCGATCAAGAGCGGCGCGGCGCCCGTCACGATCGACCTGAACCTTGTGGCCGGCAAGGGGGCGCGCGGTGAAATATCCGAGAACGGGGCAAGCTTCAAGCTGATCCTGGTCGGGGGGACTGCCTATATCAGCGGCAGCCCGGCCTTCTATCGCAGCCTCGGTGGCGCTGCCGCGGCGCAGTTGCTTGACGGCAAGTGGTTGAAGGCCTCGGCGACGAGCGGCGAATTTGACTCACTCAACTCGCTCGCCAACATGCGCCAGCTGATCGACACGACGCTTGCCGCTCATGGAACGTTGACGAAGGGAGCGACGAGCACCGTCAACGGGCAGCAGGCGATCGCGATCACCGACACCAACAAAACCGGCACGCTGTACGTCGCCACGACCGGAAAGCCCTACCCGGTTGCGATCACCAAGGGCGGCTCGGAAAACGGCAAGATCGCCTTTAGCAACTGGAATCAGCCGGTTACGATCGCGGCGCCCGCAAACGCGGTGGACCTCTCAGAACTCAAGTCGCTGGCCGGACACTGAGCGGGGCCGAGCCGGGAACCGCGCAGGCGATCGGGCGCGGCGGGGCAACGCGCCAATGCATCGCCTGCAACAGATGTCCAAAGGATGTTGGGTGCCGTGGGGCAATCGTGTGCAGCAGCGCGATGACGCTTGCCCCGTGGCGCTCGTAGCGCTCCTCTCCCGTCAATTGGGCGAGACGCAACAAGCCCATCGCGGCGCTCGACCCGCCGGCCGGGATCGGCGAGTCCTCAAGCTCCTTGCGCCTGGCGATCAGCTGTTCGCTGTCCGCCGCGGTCGAGAAGAAGCCGCCGTGCTCTGGATCTGAGAAGCGCTCGATCAGCTGATCGGCGAGCGTTGTCGCCTCGGCGAGCCAGCGCTCGTCACAGGTCGCTTCGAACAGGGCGATCAGCGCCTCCAGCAGAAAGGCGTAGTCCTCGAGGTAGGCGCCGATCTTCGCCTGGCCGTCGTTGTAGGAGCGCAGCAGGCGGCCCTGCTCGTCGCGCAGATCGCGCAGCACGAACTCGGCGCACTCGACGGCGGCGTCCAGGAAGCTTGTGACGATGCCTTGGGGTTGCTCGGCGAGGCCGTCGATCTTCCGCTCTTCAGCGCCCGAACTGTCGCCGGCCTGTGCCCCTGCCTCGGCGAGCGCCGCGATCATCAGCGCATTCCAGCTCGTGAGGCGCTTGTCGTCGAGTCCAGGCCTCGTTCGCTGGGCCCGTGCTTGAAGCAGTCGTTCGCGAATCCGTTCACGCGCCGCCTCATCCGGGCGCGGGCCACGGTCCTCGAGCACGTTCAAGCCCGGCTGGGGGTGGTGTGGATCGACGAAATTGCCCTCCTCAGTCGCGCCAAGCCAGCGAATCGCAATGTCTGCCGCAGCTTGCTCTTCGGGCGCTTGCTCGTCGGACACGTTCTCGCCGAGGACTTCTTCGAGCTCGGCGGTCGTCCATACGTAAAAGCTTCCCTCGACGCCGCCGGAATCCGCGTCGAGGGCGCTGTAGAAGCCTCCCTCCGGACCCTGCATCTCGCGCAACGCCCATCCGAGTGTGTCGTGGCACACCTCTAGCAGGGCCAGATCTCCCGACAGCTGAAAGCCGTGTAGGTACGCGCGCGCCAGCAGGGCGTTGTCGTAGAGCATCTTCTCGAAGTGCGGCACCGTCCAGGTCTGATCGACCGCATAGCGGTGAAAGCCGCCGCCGATCTGGTCGTGGATGCCACCGCCGGCCATGCTGCGCAAGGTGTACAGCGACATCTCGCGCTCTCCACGGGCCATCAGCAGCTCCAGGACGGAGGCTTGCGGAAACTTTGGCGCCCCGCCAAAGCCGCCGTTTACCGTGTCGAAGGACGCTCTTAGCCTTTGCACAGCATCATCGAGCGAGCTCTCCTCGAATGGCTCCTCGGGCGTTTGCAGTAGGGCTCCGCCGGCGAGCCGTTCGCGCAGCTGCTCGCCGCTTGCCCTGATCTCCGCCCCGCGCTCGCCCCATGCTTCAGACACAGCCAATAGCACCTGCGTAAAGGACGGCATGCCTGGTCGATCTTGCGGCGGAAAGTACGTACCGCCGTAGAACGGCAGACCCTCAGGGGTCAAGAACACGTTCAGCGGCCAACCGCCGTGGCCGGTCATACCCTGCACGGCCTCCATGTACAACGCGTCGACGTCGGGGCGCTCCTCGCGATCGACCTTCACGCACACGAAGCTCTGATTCATCAGCTGGGCGGTGCGCTCGTCCTCGAAGGACTCACGCTCCATCACGTGACACCAGTGGCAGGAGGAATAGCCGATCGAGACGAGCAGCGGCACGTCGCGCTCACGCGCCAGCTCGAGTGCGCTTGGGCCCCACGGCAGCCAATCAACCGGGTTATTCGCGTGCTGGCGTAGATAGGGAGAGCTCTCGGCGGCCAGTGCGTTGGGCATCGCTTTCAGCCTAGTCGCGTCGGCTTGAACCGCTTGCCGGAGCAAGTCTGAGCGAGTGATCGAGGTTTCAACGCAGGCGCTCCGTTGGCGCTCAACGAGTCCGCGCCAGAGCTGGCGTGGGGAAGCTCAGGTTCATCGCCGGCCAGATCGTCTGTGTGTCGTCCGTGGCGGCGCGCGCCAGCTTGACCTTGACGAGGTCGATGTCGAAGCGACGGCCGCCAAGCGTGCCGCTGACGTGTGCGCTCGCGCCGATGCGGATCGTTCCGCGGGCGGCCTGGGAGCCTTCGACACGCAGGTTGGCCGCCAGCAGATGGCCATCCTTGATCGGGAAGCTGCCACTCAGTTGCACGCCGCCCACGAAAGACAGACCGTGCAATTGAAGCGCTGAGGATGTGATCTGCGCAAAGCCACCGCGCAAGCCGCCGAAGCTCGATCCACTCGGCAGTTCCTGGTCGGCTTGGAGTGTTGCCCCGACCACCTGTCGTTCGAGATCGAGGATTGTGTCGAGTGCCACCGCGAGCGTGCTACCCGCGCGGCCGGGAACTCCGCCTACCGCTTTTACGGATGAGAGCTTCTTCGGGGTGATCGGCGTGGGCGGGAACGGGTCTTGCGTGGTCGTGCACGGCTGTGCGGCGCCGCCAGAGAAGAAGGCGGTGACGGCGGCCTGTGCGCATCCGCTGAAATCGGTGCCCAGCACCGAGTGGCCGGTATACGGCACCACGACCAGCTGTGCTCCGGGAATCCGCGCCGCAATCGCCTGCGCCCCCGACGTGGGCGTGCGCAGATCCTGGGCGCCGGAGAGGATCAGCGTCGGCACGCTCGGCAGCGAGACGATGGCCGGGGGCGCAGGCGCCACGTTCGGCCACTGCGCACATCCCGACAGCACGCTGTCGGCCCAGGCGACGCTCGCGTTGAACGGGTAGAAGTCCGATTGGGGCAGAGTGTGCAACGCGTTCAACGCTTCGCCCAACCGTGTGCTTGGCGAAGCTGCGCGTTGCCAGGGGAATGTCTCCTCTTCGCAGGTGGTGTCGACAAACAGCGCTTCGTCGATGCCGTCGGAGCTAGACAGCGACGTGCCTGGCAAACGACTCGCGCTCGCGAGGGCGGGCCGTCCTTTCTGCTGACGGCTGGCGCTCGTTAGCGGCGTGCCCGGCAGGTTCGGGATCAACCCCTCCGAGAGTAGGTTCAGACGCAGCAGCGGCGCCGGATCGCCATGCAGCGCCGACTGCACCGAGGCCGGCAGCAGCGCCCTCAGGGCCGGGTTCAAGTCGCCTGCTCCGATCAGGTTGAGCAGGTCCACGTTGGACATGCTCGAGCGGTGGCGGTGGCCGGAGCCGTCGTATATGTAGCCGTTCAGCGCATGTCTCTGAAGAGTTGCCGCCAGGCGCGCGACATCGCCGAGCGGGTTGGAGGTGATGCCGGCGCAAGCGTGTGCCGAGCACAGCTCTTCGAGCACCGGCTCCATCGCCTGGAGCATCCCCACCGAAAAGGGATCGTCTCGTTCGGGTGGCACTACCGAGTCGAGCACCAGCGATTCCACGTTCTGGGGGTAGCGTTCGGCGTACTCGAGTGCCACCTTCGTGCCGTAGGAGACCCCGAACAGCACGAGCTTTTCATAGCCGGCTGCTTGACGGATGGCCTCGATGTCGGCCACCGATTCCTGGGTCGTGTAGGAGCCGCGGACGGCGCCGATCTGTAGCGCACAACGTTCAAAGGCCTGCCCGATCGCACCGAAGGCTTCGGCGGAGCCTTCAAGTGCCGGGCAGGCAAGTGGGCCGGAGCTGCCGGTCCCACGCTGGTCGAACACGAGCAGGTCGCGCGAGCTGAGCGCCGGCGCCATCTCCTTCGCCATTCCCGCGGCCAGCGGTAGCGCCGCCTGGCCTGGGCCGCCGGCTAGCCCGATCACGGCGGTATGGGTTGGCACCGTGCCGGCTTGCAGGCGCTCGATGCTCAGGCCTACCGTGCCGGGCGCGCCTGCGTTGCGGGCGAGTGGCACGGTCAGCGTCGTACAGCTGAATCCGGCGGCGGTCGAGGTCGGGCAGGGCGCGAACGTCAACGCTTGGGCAGGTGTGGCCTGCGTTGCGGCGAGGGCGATCGAGAACAGCGGCGCGCTGAGCGCAAGTGTCAAGATCCGCCGCTGCACAGCGACAGACGTTAGCGGCAGATCCGTAAGCGTCCGTAAATGAGAGGGGCGGTGCGCGGCTGCGGTCAGGCCGGGCTTGTCAAGAGTGCGTCGGTACCCCCCAATAGCTCAGGCGTAGCCTTGATCTTGGCGGCTTCAGCCGAGCAGGTAGCGCAACAACGCCGCGGTGCCGGCCGAGTGCAGGGCGGTGAAACGCCGGGGTGTTGCCATCAGGTCAGCCAGGCGCGACTCGATCGTCAGCGTCGAGGCGCCGCGCTCGACTTCGGCTGCTGCGGCGATTGAGAGATGGACGTGCTTGCCGGCGAGCACCCCAGCAAGTGCTCCGTGCGCGATCGTGAGCGTCCCGTGGGCGGCAGCCGAGCCGCCGATGCTCAGCTTGGTGAGGCCGGAGGAGACATTGCCGGACACGGTGACGCCAGGCACGTAGGAATACCCACGCAGCATCTGCGTCTCGCCCGAGATCCCGCACCAGCCGGCAAGCAAGCCGCCGGCCCGAGCTGAGGGGCCCTGTAGCGATTCACGCGCTTGTCTCAGAAAGCAGTGTGAGCAGTAGCTGTCGGTCGCAATCCGCAAGCGTCAAGACTGCAGCGTCGATAGTCAGGCCCGCCTTGCCGTGGTTCCCCCGCGCGAGCGGTACTGCGCTCAGGTTCCGAGGCGGTAGCGGTGTCGGCAACTCTAGGGCGGGTGCTGTCCGGTCTTTGCACTTCCGGACCGGCTTGCCCTCGAACAGAGCCTGCAGTGCGTTGTGTGCGCAGGGGGTTGGGTCCGCGCCGAGCACGGAGTGGCCCGTGTTGGGCACGACTAGCAGTTGTGCGTCGGGTATCTGGGCGGCCACCTCGCGCGCGTTTGCGGTCGGGGTACGCAGATCGTCAGCGCCACTCAGGATCAAGGTCGGCACGTTCGGGAATGGCGCTTCGTCGACTTCGGGGCCCGCCGAGGCAAACGGCCACGAGGCGCAGGGGACAACGTCGCTCAGCGCGAGCGCGGTGGCCGGTGTGAAAGGCGCAAATGCGCTCGCCGGCTGTGCGCGCAGCGCGGCGAGGGCTTCACCGAGGCGCGCCTTGGGGCTCGAGGAGCGATTCCATGGGAACACGCTCTCTTCGCAGATCGTCGAGTAGTACAGCGGTGTGTCAAAGCCCTCGCTCAGGCTTTCTTCGCCTTCGGCTTCTTCGCCGCTGCCAGCGCGTGCGAGCAGCCGCACGAGCGCGGCTGTGTCACCGTCCACGGCTGAGCGCACGGCGGCCGGGAATTCGGCACGCAGGATCGGGTCGAAGTCGCCCTCCATCAAGACCCCAAGTAGGTCGTTCGCGTAGATGTGCACCGGTTCGGAGCGGCCCTGATCGTTGATGAAGCGGCCGTTGACCGAGCCGGCGCCCATTCGCTTCACCAGCCGCGTGAGATCGGCCACCGGTTCAGCTGTGATGTGCTTGCATGCGCCCGCGGAGCACAGCTGGCGCAGGATGCGACTGACGGCGGTAAACGTTGGTTCCTCGAATGCGTCGCGGCCAGAGGTCGGGACGACAGAGTCGAGTACGAGCGCTTCGACGTGGCTTGGATACTCCTGGGCGTAGCGCTCGGCGACCTTCGTGCCGTAGCTTGTCCCGTACAGCACGAGCTTTTCATAGCCGCCGGCCTGGCGGATAGCCTCGATGTCGGCGACAGTGTCTGCGGTCGTGTACAGGCCCCGTGTCTGTCCAATCTGGCCCGCGCAGATCGAGACTGCGAGCGGCGTTATCCCTCCTTTGAGGTGTTCAAAAGCAGCACAGGAGAGCGGGTGGGAGAGGCCGGTGCCACGCTGGTCGAAGACGATCAGATCGCGAGTCGAGACGATCGGCCCGAGGATCTGGGCGAAGTCGCTTGTGAATGGGAGTGCGGACTGGCCCGGCCCACCGGCGAGCGCGATTACGGCGGTCTTGGCTGTGCCGACCGGGGAGAGGTGGCGGCGCATCGCCAGCGTGATCGTGCCCGGAATCGTTCCGCTCGGATCGACCGGGACCGTCAGGTGGGCGCACGCTACTTCGTTCGTGCCCGCACACGGCTTCCATTCGATCTGGGCTTGTGCGATGGCCGACAGCAGCGCCGCGCACGTAATCGTCGCCAGGAACGCACTCGCGAATGTCCCGGCTCTCCGTCGCACAGTCGGAATCTAGCGCACCGTCAAGGGAGCTTGCGCCGACACCCGTCAGCGTCCAAGAGCTTGGAACAAGTGCTTCGTCAGCGGGTCGTGGTCCGGCGGACAAGGCCGATAAGCTCGCGTGCAATGAGCGATGATCGCGAAACGATCGACGCGCCAGCCGCCCCGGCCGCGATTGGTCCGTACTCACACGCGGTGCGCGCCGGCTCGCTGCTGTTCTGCTCGGGACAGATTCCGCTCGATCCGGCAAGCGGCGAGCTGGTCGGCGAGACAGCGGCCGAGCAGGCGCGGCAGTGCCTGAAGAATCTGACGGCCGTCTGTGATGCAGGAGGCGCGTCGCTTGCGGACGCGGTGCGCCTCACGGTCTATATGACAGACCTCTCGGCGTTTGCCGAGGTGGGAGAGGTCTACGCGACGTTCTTTCCAAACACGCCGCCGGCACGCGTAGCGATTGGCGTGGCGGCCTTGCCACGGGGCGCCCAGGTAGAGATAGACGCCATAGTCACCATCCCTCAATCAATTTAGGGAAGACAGCGCCGCATGCGGCGCTGTCCCGAGTCGCACATGTGCGACTCGGCCGGCAGGCGCATGCGCCTGCCGGTTGCATAGGCGCAAAAAGCACATGCAGGTCGGGCGTGCAAGGTGCATGCCAGGCCGGAACGGCATTATTTGTGGCGCAACTCCGCCCGCTTGACCTTGCCGCTCGCCGTCTTGGGCAACTCGCCCGCGAACTCCACGATCCGCGGATACTTATAGGGTGCCGTCTCGCGCTTGACGTGCTCCTGTAGTTCCTTGGCCAGCACGTCGGAAGGCTCGTAGCCCTCGCGCAACACGACCACCGCGCGCACCACTGCTCCACGCTCCTCGTCGGGAGCCGCCACGGCGGCCGCCTCCGCAACCGTAGGATGGGCGACAAGCGCCGACTCGACCTCGAAGGGGCCGATGCGATACCCGGCGGAGATGATCACGTCGTCGGCACGGCCCTCGAAGTGCAGATATCCGTCGTCGTCTTCGCGCACCCGATCGCCCGTGTGCCAGCTGCCACCGCCGCGGCGATCATGCACCGTCCAACTCCCGTCTGGTTTGTGTTGCACGTCCTCTCCGAGGTATCCAAGGAAGAACGTCGGCACGCTCTGAGGGTCAGCCACGAGCTCGCCGTCGATCACGCTCAAGCGCGTGTCGGGCAGTGCCCGCCCCATCGAGCCGGGACGGGCACGCACGCCGATCCCCATACCCGTCATCTGCCCAGTCTCGGTCTGTCCGTAGCCGTCGCGGATGTCCAACCCTGTGGCGTCCCGCCAGACCTTCAGCACCTCGGGGTTGAGGGCCTCGCCAGCGGCGACCATTCCCTTCAGGCTCGGCAGTGCGCGCAGCTCTGCTCGCTTGGCGATCACGCGGTACTCGGTGGGGGCCATGCAAAGCACGCTCACCCGCTCTCGCTCGATTATCTCGAGACGCTCGTGCGGGTCGAAGCGCGCATCGTGTAGCAACGCCGGCGCCCCCATCAGCCAGGGCGCCATGAAGACGTTGCGCGCCGACTTGCTCCAGCCGCTGGCCGCCGTGCACCAAACTAGCTCGCCCTGTTTTGCGCCGAGCCAATGCTCGGCCTGCACGCGCTGTCCGTAGAGGTAGCGCTGGCCGTGAACGACTGCCTTCGGTTCGCCGGCCGTGCCGCTCGTGAACGTGATCAGGGCAGGGTCTGTCGCGGCCAGCTCGGCGTGGGGTGGTGGTGTCTGGAGGAGCGATGCCCCCTGCGCGCGCGGGGGGCGCTCAGCTTTCGAAGTACCGGTAAGGACTGCCGTGTCCTCAGAAAGCTCGGTGTCGGGGAGTGCCCCGAGCGGTGATGCCCCCTGCGCGCGCAGGGAAAGCCCAGTCTTCGAAGATCCCCCACTGTGTGTCACCTCGCCTCCCACCCACGTCACCGGGCAGCGGGGCGCGGCTGCTTCGATCTGCTCGCGGTTGCGCTCGTCGGCCACGATCAGCGCTGGGCGGGCCACGTCTAGGCGCAGGCGTAGGTCCTTGGCGCGCAGCTGCTCGGTGCAGGGAAGTACAACCGCGCCGATGCGAAAGCACGCCATCATCGCGAACACCCACTCGGGCCTGTTTCCGATTAGCGTCATCGCCACGTCTCCGCGTTGCAGCCCTTGACGCACAAATAAGTCGGCCATCGCTGTGCTGCATCGCTCGACGTCGCCAAAGCTCCACTCACGCCGGGTGCCGTCGTGCGCTAGCTCGATCAGTGCGAGCCGGTCCGGCGGCTGGGTTTGCAAGAGGTCAAATGCGAAGTTCACGCGCTCGTAGTCTGCCAGGCTGGATCGATTGGCTGGTGTGCGAGCCAGTTTGTCTCGTCACGCCCAGGTATCCTGCAAGGACGCCCCGATTCCCGACCTTGGAGCCGCACGAATGGCCGTAGCCCCAGCCCCTTACACCGAGAAGACCGATGAGCAGAAGGCGATCACCGAGATGGTGCATCAGTTCGCCGACGAGCAGATCCTGCCCAACGCCGAGCACTACGACCACGAGGACCTGTTCCCCGAGCCGATCGTCGAGCAGATGAAGGAGCTCGGCCTGTTCGGGGTCACGATTCCTGAGGAGTACGGGGGGATGGGCCTGGACCTCACGACCTACGCGATGATCGTCGAGGAGCTCTCGCGCGGCTGGATCTCGATCTCGGGCGTGATCAACACCCATTTCATCGGCTCCTACCTACTGATGAAGTTTGGCTCCGAGGAGCAAAAGCAGAAGTACCTGCCACGCATGGCCACCGGTGAGATTCGCGCCGCCTTCTCGTTGTCCGAGCCCGAGCTTGGCTCCGACGTGCAGGCGATCAAGACCGCCGCCAAGAAGGGCGAGGACGGCAAGTACGAGATCAACGGACAGAAGATGTGGGTCACCAACGGCCTCATGTCCGACCTCGTGTTCGTGCTCGTCAAGACCGACCCCGACGCCCAACCGCGCCACAAGGGCTTCACCTGCTTCATCGCCGAGAAGCAGGGGGGAATCTCGAAGAACACCGGCGACTACGCCGGCCTGGTCGTCCCGCCAAAGCTCAAAAAGATGGGCTACAAGGGCGTCGAGTCCACCGAGCTCGTGTTCGACGGCTATCGTTGTCCGGCCGAGAACATTCTTGGCGGCGAGGACGCCGGTCTCAATAAGGGCTTCGCGCAAATGATGGACGCGCTCGAGGTCGGTCGCGTCAACGTCGCCGCGCGTGGCGTCGGCATCGCCCAGCGCGCGCTCGAGCTCGGCCTGCGCTACTCCCAGGAGCGCAAGACCTTCGGCAAGCCGATCGCCGAGCATCAGGCGATCCAGTTCAAGCTCGCCGACATGGCCACTCAGGTCGATGCTGCCAGGCTGCTCACGCTGCGCGCGGCGCGTCTGAAGGACGCCGGCGAGCGCTCGGACCTGGAGGCCGGCATGGCCAAGCTGTTCGCCTCCGAGGCCGGTCGCTTCTGCGTGGAGGAGTCCTTCCGCATCCACGGCGGCTATGGCTACTCCAAGGAGTACGAGATCGAGCGCCTCTACCGAGATGCACCGCTGCTGTTGATCGGCGAGGGTACGTCTGAGATCCAGCGCATGGTAATCGGCAAGAAGCTTCTGCAAAGACACAAGATTTGAGCCCTGTGTCGGTCACACGGGATTCTGAGGGAGACGGTTGATGAGCGGCGACGCAAAGACCCTGATCGAGACGGCAGCACGACGGTTCGTCGAGGAAGTGCCGGCGCTCGCGCCGATGAAGCTCGTCGTCGGGGTGGAGTTGCACGGCCGCGGCGACATCCAGCACTTTCGCCTGCAGATGCCCGAGGCACAGGTGACCAAGGGCCCAGCCGACGACGCGCGCATCAACGTGGAAATGCGCCGCGAGTTCTTCAACATCATGGCCACCGAGGGCAAGGTCCCCGACTGGATCGAGGCCTTTACCTATGGCAAGGCCAAGGCCACGGGACCGACGCAGTTCCTGAAGCTGATTTCGACGGTTGTGGACAAGCACCAGGAACGCGAACGCTTGAAGTCGGCCCGCAAGCATTCCTGAGAACTGAGAAGCAAGAACAACGCGTCTGCTCGACGCAGGCGTTTAGTGGTACGCGAGAATCTGTTGCGCCAAGAAGGCCAGCGAGGCCAGCATGAAGACGCACATCACGATCAGTGAGAAGTTTTCGCTCACAGCGGATATAGCTTAGCGCCGGGGTGGGTCATTATGGCGCGCCGTAGCCATCCTCGTCGGATTGCTGGTCTCGGAGGCCGTCGTCAGCCAACGTGGGACGGGGCGGAAGCTCCCAACACGTTCCCGCTTGCGTCGAGCGCCCGGACCTCAATGTACGCGCCGCTCGTGACCACCGTCGAGCTGCTCTGAAAGCCGACCTTCGGCACGCTCATGACCGGTGCCAATACGGTGGGGGAGGCCCCGGCGAGGATCTGCCATGAAGCGACGTCCGTCGCGCCGTTCCAGCTAGTGAGGACGGTGACACTCGATCCGTTGCGTTTGGTGACGAGCGCCGGCGAGGTCGCGGGATGTCCGCTCCAAGGCGAGAGATAGGTGCGGAAATCCTGCACGTTGGGCCCCAGCTCGCCGTCGAGCAGCACCCCGCCGGTCGCGCTGTACTCGGTGAAGTTGGGCAGGTTGCCATAGCCCATCAGCCAGTTGCCGTGGGAAAGGTTGAGCAGGTTGCCCTGCGCGGGCGCCAGCAGCGTCTTCGTCGGGTTCGTGAAGGCCTTCACGAGCGACACCGTTTTGCTGGCGTAGTCGGGCTTGAGTAGGACGCCGCGCGACTGCTTCTCCTTGGGCGGGGTCGAACCGTTGTCGAACACGGAGATCAGCCCGCCGGGCTGCCACTCGGCGTCGTGCTGCCAGTAGGTCTTTGTGCCCGGGCCGAGCTTGAAGTTCGAGTGCCCGCCGCCCAGCTGCCAATTGAAGACGCCGGTCTTGATGTTCACGTCGTACAGCTCCCAGGAGTTGCGCGCGGAGAGCAGGACATCGTCGGAGGTGCCGGGATCGACCGAGTTGATGTGGATGTAATCCCAGGGGTACCCGTTGCTGGGAACGGTGTTGTAAGAGTCGTGCAAAGGGATATGCCCGAGCGCGTGCCACTCCCACATGACCAGTCCGCTCTTGACATCGATCTCCTGGACCACCGAGTCGGTCAAGACGCCGTTAGACGCGCCGTGCATGGAGCTGAGATTCATGTGGATCGGGTCGAACGAGTCGATCCAGGCTGTGCCTTCCGGGGTGAGCAAAATCTCGTGCAGGTCGGCCCTGTAGCCGTTGCCCGCCCTGACTTTTGCCACAGGCTGGTACGCAGTTGTTGTAGATCTCGTCTTCGCCTTGGCCGAAGCCGACCTTCAGGATGCGCCCCTGCCACCAGGTAAGCACCGGCTTGTCTTCGTACTGCTGTACCTGGAAGTTCGTCGACTCATCGCCCCGGGGTAGGGGGTGGAACCACACAAGCGTGCCGTCCTGTTCTGAGATCATCGGTCCAGGCGAGCCCTCGCCTTGGTAGGGCGCGAGGAACAGGTCTCCGGGGGAGGCCCCGGGCTGGGCGGATGTCGTCAGCTTCACGGTTGAAGGCGTCAGCGTCGGGGCTGATGCATAGTGCTGCACGTCGTGCGCGTTACCCGGGTTGGTGGGGAACTCTTCCTGGCTCACGGCGGCCTGGTGGGCGACGGTGAACACGGTCGTTACCGGCTGCGCGGGAGTCCCGGAGCCGACGCCGACCAGCGCGTGGACTGCCACTTGCTCTCCTGCCTGAAACGGCGAGTTGGGGATGAAGCTCATTCCCGTGCCCGTGGAGTAGCGCTCGAGTTTGCCGGAGTGGTTGCCGCTGCGCGAGCCCACGACGCTTACGTCGGCAACGGTGGTGCCGCCTTCGCCGAGGAAGCTGATCTGCGTGTCGGGGGACGCGTCCTCGGTTCCTGGCAGCGGCGAGACGGCGACAGCGTTGGCCTGGGCCTCGGCCTTGTCGGCCGTCGGCGTCAGTGCGTTCACCGCGGCACGTGAGGAGCTTGCTTCGCCGCATGCCGCCAATCCGACGCACAGGGTCAGCGCCGCCGTCATCGTTGCCATTACCGCGCCTATCCTCATGTTTCCCCCTGCGAAGTGAATGGCCGGGAAGCTCCGATCACCCGGCCCTTGGCATTGAGCGCCTCAACCTCGAAGCTCTTGTAGCTCGGTGAGCACTGGCACCGCCGTCTCGAATCCAGACCTGGCGGCGCTTGCCACGGCGGTCAGTCTACCGTGGGTCGATTCGGCCAGTACCCGCCAGGATGCGACTTCGGTCGCGCCGTTCCAACTCGCATACACAGTCGTCTTGTCGCCGGCTTGGCGAGCGGCGCCCGCGGGCGCGGTGAGCGGCTTACCGACCCACGGCTCCAGCGTCTCGCGGTAGCTCAGATCGGGCCCGGGAAAGTTCGCCTCCAGCAACTGCTGGCCCGAGGGACCGTACTCCGAGAAGTACGGTTCCGAGCCCCAGCCGACGAACGTGTTGCGGTTGGCCAGGGGTTGCGTGTCGCCCATGTATTCGGTTTCGAACTTATCTCCGCCGGAATATTGGGCGACGAGCGTCGCCTTGCGCGCGCGGTGGTTCAAGTTGAGCACGAGTCCGCGAGAGGCCCCTGTCGCCGGGACCGATGTGCCTCCACCGGTCAGCTGACAGCAGTGATCGTCGAACATCGTGATCGTGGAATCGGAATGCCCACCCACCCCAAAGGCAACGTCGTGTTGCCATTGGAAGTCAGCGCTGGGGCCGAACGTGAAGCTCGATTTCTTGCCGCCGAGTGTCCATTCGGTCCGTCCACTTGCGATGTTGACCAGATAGGCAGCCCAGGTGTTGCGCATCGAGACGAGGAAGTCGCCGCCCGCGGTAAGGGCGATGGAGTTGACGTGGTAGGCGTCCCAGGGAAAGCCGTTAGTCGGCACGCTGGCGTAGGAATCATCCAGCGGGATGTGATCGAGCGCGTCCCAGCTACGCAGCAGCTTGCCGGTCTTGAGGTTGTACTCCTGTATGGCCGAGTCGATCAGCGCACCGTTGTAGGCGCCGCCGTAGCTCGACAGGTCCTTGGCGACGTTCTTGTTGGCCGTGACCCAGGCGTCTTCGCCACTGATCACCATCTCGTGCAGCGTGAGCACCCAGCCGTCGGCTGCTTTCAGCCGTGCGATTGGCTGATAGTGCTGGTTGACGACCACGTCTTCGCCGCTCTCGGTTTGGCCGGTATTCGTGACGACCCCTTGCCACCAGGCAAGCGCTGGCTTGCCTTCGTAGGTCTGCAGGCTCAAGTTGGAGGCGACGACCTTTTCGGGAACGGGCTGGAACCAGACCGGCTGCAGGTTGTGGTCGAGGATCAACGGTCCGCTCTGGCCGACGAGCGGGGGATAGTTGAGGTTGTAGAAGTTGGCGGTGAATATGTAGCCGCTCGCCAGCTTGCCCGTGAGCGTGGGTCCGTCCTTGTGGAGCTTGGGCGGGTGGAGGGTGGGCTCGGTGACGAAGCTGAAGGCGCCTTTGGTGGTGTAAGCGCCAACCGGGGCGCCGTGCGAGCCGGCGAAGGCAAGGTCGAGCGCGACGAAGGCGACGACGACGAGTGCGATCTCTGTCGCGAATCGCCGGGTGGCGCGCCGTGTCTCGATAGTCGCTCCACCAGCCGGTCCTGCTCCCAGATCGGGTCCAGTTCCAAGGGCTCCCGCCGCCACGGGTTTGGGCATCGCCGTGAACGTGACCAATGCTGCCGCCGCGGCCAGCCCGGCGCCGATCAGGTAGGCAAGTCGGAAGCCGTCGGTAAGCGCTTGTGGCACGAGCGCCCCGGTGCCGATCAGATGACTGGAGTGCTGAGTAGCCAGCGTGACAAGCACCGCCAGCCCGAGCCCGCCACCGATCTGGCGCGAAGTGTTGACTAGACCCGAGGCAAGTCCAGCCTGGCCCTCCTTGGCGCCCTGGGTGGCGGCGATCGTTGAGGGAACGATCGACATCGCGATCCCCGCAGCCGTCAAGAGGCCGGGGATCATGATGTAGACGATCGGGCTGCCGCTGGCACCAATCCTCGAGAGCAGCAGCATTCCCCCCGTCAACATGATCAGCCCGCCGCCGAGCACGGGACGCACCCCGTAGCGGCTGACGAGCTTGCCGGTGCGCGAGGCGACCAGCATGATCATCAACGTCATCGGCAGAAAAATCAGGCCCGTATTTAGCGGCGAGAGTCCGAGCACCTGTTGCAGGTAGAGCGAGCTGACGAACCACATAGGGAACAGCGACGCGCTGAAAAGCAGCACGATGTTGTTGGCGATCCGCAGCGGCTTGGTCAACTCCTTGAAGGGGATCAACGGATCCTTTGCCAGACGTGTCTCGATTACGCCGAAGACGCCGAGCAGGACGATGCCGATGACGATTGGTCCGAGCGCTGCAAATGTGTCCCAACCCGCCAAGCCGGCTTCGACCACGCCGAACACCAGAATCATCTGGCCGATCGTGAGCGTCAACGCGCCGGCAAGGTCGAAAGTACGTCCTGGGGCACGGCGGCGCTCGCTCACGACCGCGTAGGCCACGATCGCGGCAGCGATCCCGATCGGCGGGTTGATCAGCAGCACCCAGCGCCAGCTCAGCTCCTGGGTGATCAGCCCACCGAACAGCATCCCGGCGGCGCCGCCCAGTCCGTTCATCGCCGCCCATGCGCCGATCGCACGGTTGAGCTTTGGCCCGGGCGCAAACGACGAAGTGATGATCGCCAGCGAGCATGCCGCCATCAGGGCCCCTCCGACGCCCTGCGCCGCGCGAGCAAGGACCAGTGTCGCGCGGTCGGTCGCAAGGCCGCCGGCTAGCGAGGCGAGCCCGAACACGAGCAGCGCGATGACGAACATGCGGCGCTGACCGAAGTGATCTGCCGCGCGACCACCGAGCATCAGGAAGCCCGCGAAGGTGATCGCGTAGGCATCGACTATCCATTGGAGTTCTGGCGCCGTGAAGCCGAGGCTCAGTTGGATAGAGGGCAACGCGACGTTGACGATGCTCAGGTCGAGGATGACCATGAACTGCGCCGCGCAGCACACGCCAAGCAGCCAAGCCTCGCGAGACCCAAACCGGCGCTTGGAAGCCTCAGCCCCCGTCGCTTGGGGATTTGTCGGTGTCACGGTGCTCATGTGAGGTGGTCCAAAGGTTGTAGCTCGGCTGTGAAAACATCCCCCCCGTGTGAAGGGTGGTGGTTGCTGACATTCCCGTGGGCGCATGCCCCGCGTGTGCGCGGGGGGTACTGCCGACGCCTGGTAGGGTGGGCGCCGAAGTTCCTGCCCGTATGGGTACTCCCCATGACGGTGCGCAAGCAAGAGAGCGACGACAGGAGGCCGGCCGATGAAACGAACGTCACTGGCCGCCATGCTAACGCTGCTGGCCGTCCTTGCGGCCACGCTGGTGGTAGCAGGGTGCGGCGGTAAAACAACGAGCAGCTCGACCTCGACGCAGACGAGCGGTACGACGAGCACCTCGGGCACGGCCCCGCACAAGCACTCCACAAAACCGGCTTATTAGAGGAAGTGCTCACCCTGAGTTCCGTGTGTTAGGCAACGCCGCGGCGAACGTGCTGACCTTGGCGGATCTTGAGCTGTCGAGTACGTTGCCTGCTGCGTTCAGCGCCTGTACCGACACGTAGGCGTACTTCTTGGGCAGGATCGTCGAACTTTCGAAATCGCTTGCCGGGATCGTCGCACGGGGCCTGAGCGATTCGGTGTGTTGTCCCGCGAGCACCCGCCACGATGCCACTTCGCTGGCGCCGTTCCAGCTCATGTGCACGATTGTCTCTTCGCCGGTGTTGTTCAAGTTGGCTAGCACCGTCGGTGGGCTGGCTGGACGCCCGCTCCAGGGGAAGCGGAAAGCCCGGTAGAAGGACATGTCGTAAGGAAGGTGGGCGTCGAACAGCAGCGTGCCTCCTGGGGAGAACTCGCTGATCGCCGGTATCCCGCCGAAGCCCACAAGCGCGTTGCCGTCAGCCAACGTCTGCATGTTGCCCTGGCTCGAGGCGAGCAGCGGAATGTTGGGATGCGTGTAGACAGAGGTGAGATGCGCTTCATGGGTCTTGACGTCAAGCGCGATCCGCACCCCACGCGACTGGCTGTGGATCGGTGGGTTCGAGCCGTCGTCGAAAAACGTGACTTCGCCGTTGGGGAGGATGCGGCCGTCGTGTTGCCATGCCGTTTCGACACCCGGCCCCATCTTGAAGGAGCTCTTCAAGCCGCCCAAGCGCCAGAGGATGTTGCCGCTGCCGCCTTCTAGCTGATAGCCGGCCCAGGTGCTGCGTGCCGAGATGAAGATGTTCCCCGATTGATTAGCGTTCCCATCCTCCACGTCGATCGAGTTGAGGTGAAACCAATCCCACGGTGCGGCCGTCTTGGGGGCGGGAGTCTCGGACTCGCTTGCGCCGACGTGATCGATGCTGTGCCATTCCCAACGCACGAGCCCGGTCTTCATGTCGATCTCCTGTACGGCGGTGTCCAGGATTACCCCGTTGCTGGTTCCGTCAACCGAGGAGAGGTTGCAGCGGATCGCGTTGAAGGCCGTCGTATAGGAAATGTCGTGAGGGACGATCTGGAAATCGTGTAGGTCAGCTTGCAGGCCGTTACCACCAGGGACTTTCGCGACCGTCTGGTAGTGGGAGTCCATGACGACGTCTTCGCCTTGGCCAAAGCCGAGTGACAGCACCTTGCCATGCCAGAAGGTCAGGTCACGCCGACCTTCATAGCTCTGCACGTTCAGGTCCTCGGCGGTTTCTCCGCCCGGCAGATGGTCAAACCACACCAGTCGACCTTGGGGCGTGTAGATCAGCGGTCCATACTGACCTGGCCCGGGTCCTTTGGTCGTGAGGATGTCGCCTGCGGTGGGATCGCGGTCGGCCAGCGTGACGGTCAGGATTGGAGCCTGAACGCCGGGCAGCGTGTCAAAGCTCTGGTAGTCCGCAGGCGCCGCCTGAAGGTTGGAGAATGGAGGAACATTCGCGGTCGAATAAGGAGTGTCGACGCGGAAGCCGAAAGCGATCCGCTTGCCGGCGTCGGCGCTTACCGTGGTCTGGCCGGCATCGATCGTGGCGCTCACGTTCACGCGCTCTCCAGCCGCGAACGGAGTGCTTGGTAGGAAGCTTGCGCCGTCGCCCTGGGAGTAGGCCTGGAGTCGACCGGTATGACGTCCGCTTTGCTGGCCGACGACGGACACGTCGTGGATATCGGCTGCAGGCACTCCCAAGAAGCTGATCTGGGTGTGTGGGTTGGCTGTGTCGGTTTCCGGCGCCGGCGAGACGTCCACCGGGATTCCAATCAGCTTGGCGCTGTGTGACAACGTGCTCGGCAGGCAAGCCGGTGCGCTCGCGTTAGGCATAGCGTCTTTGTCGCCGTGCCCAGCGGTTTTGTCTCCAGAGCCCGACAACGCGCCCGTGATCAGCACGACCACCGCGACGACCACAGCCGCGGTCGCGAGCAAGGCAAGGATCAAGCGGCTTCTGCTCATCGCAGACGGCCGCCAGCGTCCCGAGTCGGCGGTTGCGGCACTAAGCCGTCGCGGACTTCAGTGCGTCAGTCTCCTCGGCGCGCCACGTCTGTAGCGCCCCAAGTGCGCCGTCAATCACGCGCCCGAGGAAGGTCTCACGGTCGTTGACGTGCGGCAGCGGCTCGGCGGGCACAGGTACCTCGAGGAACTCGCACAGCGGCTCCCAGCCTTCGCTGACGTTCCACACAAGCAGTCGCTCGGGGGGTACGGTTGCCTTGACCTGCTCGTTGTGGCGATTGAAGCCGGCGATCAACTGCTCGGGCAGTTCGTGCCCGGCGGCGAACGGCGCCTGCTCGATCCAGAACATGCGCTCGACCAGCTGCAGATAGCGAGCCCAGCGCGGATCGACCTGGCCACGGGCGCTGGAGAGCAGGCGGATCAGCGACTCGCCGTAGCACATGTTCCAAATCGTCTCGCGGAAGCTGGGCTCCCACTTCTCGGGGTCGCGCACGCTGAGCAGCACCTTGGCATCGGGGTAGAAGTCCATCAGCTCGCGCCAGAAGTAGCCGCCGGGCCAGTCCACCGTCGCCTGGGAGTCGCCGAACACCTCATCCCATGGTCCGGCGCCATCGAGCGCGCGGTTCCACACGTCTACCTGGTCGAGGTCGGCGATGACGTTGACCCAGTGGTAGCACGGCTCGAAGCCGAGCGTCTCGAGCGCCACCTTTTGCGTCAGCGTGCCCGTGCGCGGCATTCCAGCTCCGATCACCTTCATCTGCTTCCCTCCAGGCTCCATGGATGTTGTAGTCCCTGCAGGCTAATCATGGACGCCTGTCGAAGGTTTTGTGAAGAAACATGTCGATAGGATGAAGAGTCTATGAAGAAAGGCCTCCCAGGCGCCGCTCTTTCGCGGTTGCCGACGGGTTGCTCACGTATCCTCGTATTTCGTCCGGCCCATTCACCCGCCCTATGAACCAAGCGACTCCAGGGGGTCCATCTTGAAGGCTATAGCCGACCTCCCCGGCTTGAGAGAGCAGCCACTTGGATGGGACGATCAGGGCACTAGGCTCCCGCACATTAGCCGTCTCGCGCTGGCCGGCCCTGAGACATCGTTCACTCAGCAAGACGTGCTCGGCCTGCTGGGCCTCTCGGGAGACGAGTTCGCGCAGCGCATCTTCAGCCGTTGCGGCGTGCAACGGCGCAGCCTGACGCTGACCGACGAGTTTCTCGCGACCACCGTTCAGGGCCGTACGCCGGCGATCGAGGAGCATCTGCTCGGCTATGCGGTGCGGGCAATCGACGAGCTCGAAATCGATCCGCTGGAGATCGGCGTGGTCGTGAGCGCGACGCTTTATTCGCTGGGCGGTCCCACGATCGCCCATCGGCTTGTGGACCACTACGAGATGGACCCCTCCACCGACAAGTACCACATCGTTGGTGTCGGCTGTGCGAGCGCTGTGCCACTTATTCGGCTGGCCTCCCAGACTCTGCGCGAGTGTCCAGGCAAGAAGGCGCTCGTCGTCGCTGCGGAGAGCATGACGGGCATCCTCATGGGGGCGGCCGAGGATGACGCACGCAGCAAGACAGTCGGCTCGTCGATCTTCGGGGATGGCTGTGCCGCGGCGCTGATCGAGTTTGACGAGGAGCTCGTCCAGGCTGCGGGTCCCACGGTGCTCGCATCCAAGGTCCACCAGGTTGCGGGCACGCTTGGTGCTGTACGGATGCAGTTGACGCCTGAGGACAGCTATCTGCACTTGATCCGTGAGCTTCCAGACGTAGCCAGCGAGGGGTTGCTCGAGCTGGTCGACGATTTCCTCGGGATGAGCGGCTTGGAGCGAGAGGCGATCGACCACTGGCTCGTGCATCCGGGTGGACGGCGCATCATCGAGAGCGTGGAGGAAGCGCTTGAACTCTCGCACGAGGACGTCGCCGCGAGTTATGACGTGCTCGCCGAGCACGGCAACATGGGCACGCCCTCGATCTTCTACGTGATGCAGCGTGCGGTAGAACTGCGCAAACCACAAGCGGGCGATCTAGGCTTGATGGTCACCGTCGGCCCCGGCGTCACCGTCGGTTTGATGCTTATGCGCTGGTAAGCACCGCGTCGTTGTCGTAAAGCTTGATGATGCTGACAGGATTGGAGTCCCGCCCACCCGCCGCGGCCAGACACAGTCCGCAGAGCACACACTCGTCGAGGTTCTTCTCAACGATGCTCACGCCGCCGTTCTCTGCCTGGGCGAAAATGTCGACGGGGCAGGCGTCGCTGAGCTTGAGCGCGAGCGCGGAATCGGCGGCTGCTTGGTCATCGACCTCGACGGCGATGAAGGTCCCATCGGCTCTCATGCTGGGCTCCTCTCGGAGATCTTGGACTGAATCAATCCGGGTATGTCCTCGATGCGCTCGGCCACGGTGATCCCGGCCTGTGCAAGACGCGCGATCTTCTCTGTGGCCGTGTCCTCCTTGCCTTCGACGATCGTGCCGGCGTGGCCGAAGCTCATGCCTGGCATTTCGTCCATGAAACGTCCCGCCATGAACGCCACGATCGGAAGGCGTGATTTGTTCTCGGTGACCCAGCGCGCGAGCTCTGCCTCCATGCGGCCGCCAGGCTCGGTGTAAATGACGATGCCCTGCGTCTGCTCGTCGGCCTCGAACAACGGCATCAGCTCGGCATAGCTCGAACCGATGATCGCGTCGCCGCCGATCGACACGGCTGTTGACTGTCCGAGTCCCGCGGCGCTCAGCGTGGACGACATCTCGGTCGTCATGCCGCCGGAGCGTGAGATCACGCCGATCGGGCCTGGGGTGTAGGCCTGTGCCGCGTTGCGCGCGGGGCCGCCGATGCCCCCCATCTTGATCACGTCGGGGACGATGATGCCGAGGCAGTTGGGGCCGATGATGCGGGCTCCCCTGAGCGTCGCCAGCTCGACCATCTCGGCCACGTCGCGCCTTGGGATCCGCTCGGTGACGATCACGATCAGCTTGATCCCGTTCTCGATCGCCTCGAACACGGCGTCCTTGGTGAAGGCGGGGGGGACCGTCACGACCGAGCCATAGATCGGCGCGCCATGGTGCTCGACCGCTTGGGCTACGGTGTCGAACACGGGCACGCCGTGCACGTCGCGACCCAGACGGCCGGGGGTCACGCCGCCGACGACCTTCGCGCCGGCGCCGTAGTCCAGGCACTCGCGGGTCAAGTTGACGGCCTCGCGTCCGGTGATGCCTTGGACGATGAAGGTGGTGTCTGCGTCGATCAGGATGCTCATCGCTGCTTCTCCGTTCGGCTCTGACTCGTCATGCCGCGACTCCTTGGATCTTTTCGACCGCCCGCCGAGCGGCCTCGTTGAGCGAGACGGAGCGGTCGGCGTAGTCGACGCCGTACTTCTCGAGGATCTTGAAGCCCTCCTCCTCCCACGCCCCCGGGATGCGGAAGATCGCGATCTTCTCGGCCGGGTCCATGCCCAACTCCAGGCAGGCCTTGATCACGCCCCGGGCGACGATGTCCACGCGCGTGTTGGACACGATCGACATCATCACCGCGATCTTGTCGACGCCTGGCTTCTGCAGCACGAGCTTGGCCAGCCCGCAGGCCTTGGCGACCGACGGGTTGCCGCCGATCTCGCAGTAGTTGGCGGGCTTGCCGCCGTGGGCGCGGACCGCGTCGAACAGGGTGAGCGAACCGCCGCCGGCGCCGATCACAAGACCGAGGTTGCCATCGAACTCGGTCACGTTGCCGGCGACGCCGCGGTGGTCCGTCGCGTCAACTTCCTCGCCGGCCAGCTCGAAGGGTGTGGCCTCGCGCGCCTGGCGGGTCTCCTCGTCACCTACGCCGAGATCCTTGAGCAGCTTCTTGTGGCGCCCGCGCGCCTCGTTCTCGATGTCCATGTGCGCGTCGAGCGCCACGAACGAGCCGTCCTTGAGTCGGCCGAGCGGGTTGATCTCGGCAAGGGTCATGTCGTTCTCGACGAACAGCTTCGCTAGACGGGTCACGATCGGGACGAGCTTGTTGAGCGCCGAGCCGGTAACGCCGGTGGAGGCGATCACCTCCTTGGCCTGGAAGTCGCTCAGCGGCAGGATGTTGGAGAAATGCCGGCGCCCCACCTTGTCGGGCTGCTCCTCGGCGACCTGCTCGATGTCGATGCCACCCACGGGCGAGAAGATCATCACCGGCTGCTTGCGGGTGCCGTCCCACACGACGCCCGCGTAGTACTCCTGGGCGACCTCCGCCTTTGGATCTACGAGCACGCCACGCGGCATGTGGCCGTTAATCTCAAGTGCGAGGATGTCGCGCGCGTACTCCTCGGCCTGCTCGGGTGTGTCGGCGAACTTGACGCCACCCGCCTTCATGCGTCCGCCAGTGAGCACCTGGGACTTGATCACGGTGGGGCCGCCGATGCGCTCGGCGATCTGCTTGGCCTCGGCCGGGTCGGTCGTGAAGCCATAATCTGTAACCGGGATACCGGCGCGCTTGACTACCTCGCGCGCCTCAAACTCGAAGAATCTCATCGCGTCCTTGGTTGCTTGGGGACGGGGCGTCGGAACCCTATCGGGACGGCCGCTCGCGTGCGCTCGCGGCGACCGTCCCGTACACAGGACGCGAGGTGGCTACATGACCTCGATTGTCTCGTATACGTCCACCTTGCCGCCCGCGGCGATGATCGGACAGTCGGTGACGAGGCTCGCGGCCGCGTCGAGGCTGTCGGCGGCGATGATCGAGTAGCCGGTCAAGCCGGACCCCGCAGCGCCGTTGCTGCCGGAGGCGCTTACGGACGTGGATGCGCCGACCGGATTGCCGGGCGCGACGACCGCCGAGCCAAGCTTGCCAAACCACTGTCCCCAGGCCGCCATCGCCTGTTCGCGCTCGGCCTCCGTTGCTGCCATGCCGCCGCCGGTGTATGCCAGCAGGTAGTTCGCCATCTTCTTGCTCCTTCTGTTGGTTTGTTTGGATGTGTCGTCTGTTCTCGCGGTCACGCCCGGATGCCCGATCGGCTCCGAGCGAGATCGCGAGTGTTCGTCAGGACGTTCAGGACGTGTGTACGTGTCAGGACGTTTGCGCAGCGTGCTCGTTCAGATGTGTTTGGAATGCCTCCAATACGCCTTCCCAGCCGTGTCCGTGCGAGTCGCGCGACTCCAAAGACTCAAAGCCCGTGTGTTCGAGCACGACTGTCGTCTGATCTCCCTCGCTGCGAAAGTCGACCGCCACGGTGCTGGAATGGCCGAGTTCGCCGTCTTCTTGTTCCCACTGCCAGCTGTAGACAAGTCGAGTGGGGCGGCTCACCTCGCTGTACTCGCCTCCTGCCGTGTATTTTTTGCCGCTCTCGGGGTCTTCCATCGAGATGCGGTAACGCCCGCCGACGCGTAGGTCGACCTCGGCGACAGGCGTGATCCACGCAGGGTTCGCCTTCCACCAACGTCGCAGTACCTCGGGGTTGGTCCACGCGTCGAACACGTCCTCGGCGGGAGCGTCGTAGGTGCGCTGCAGGCGCAGGCTGGTCTCGTTCGGCTTGGTTATCTCTGTCATTTCGGCTCCTTCGCTGGGTTGTTCTCTTGCTGTGGCGCTCCTTGCCGGGGCTGTTGGCGTTGCTTCTGCTCGCGCAGGTACTGATCGACTGTGTCGAGCTTGCGCTCCCACAGCTCGCGCTGGTTTGTCATCCACGCGTACGCCTCATCCAGCGGCTGCTCACGCAGCCGCAGACGGTGCGTGCGCCCGTCGATAACACGCGTGATCGCGCCTGCTTCCTCCAGCAACTTCAGGTGCTTGCTAATCGCGGGCTTGGACACGCCGAAGTCGCCCGTTGCCTCGCCGACGGTCATCTCCCCGCCGGTCAGGCGCTCGAGGATCCCGCGGCGGATCGGGTGCGAGCAGGCAACGAAGGTGCGATCCAGGAGGGCATTGTTAGCCATATGGTTAACAATAGCGCTTCGAGCGAGATATGCAAGTTCGCTCAAAGCGACTGTGGCTACTCCTCGCTCTCGCTCACGAACTATGGGGTATTGGTATCAATCGGCAGGGGGGTCTAGTGAGGCGGCGAAGCCGCTCACTAGACGTATGCACGGGCGTTCAGACAGGACGCTGGGCGGCTACGCCTCAGCCCCGACGAACCCGTAAGCCTCCGCCAGCTCCGGGTCCTTGCGCGCCAACATCTCGGCCAGTTTGACCATCACCTGGCACTGCTTCCAGGTGGCGTCGTCCTGCATCTTGCCGTCGATCATGTGCACGCCGCGCCCGTCTGGGATCGCCTCGATCACCTTCTTGGCGAAGATGACCTCCTCGGGATCTGGCGAGAAGACCTTCTTGGCGATCCCGATCTGCACAGGATGCAAGGACCAGGCGCCGACGCAACCGAGCAGGAAGGCCGCCCTGAACTGCGTTTCGCAGCCGAGCTCGTCCTTGATGTCGCCGTAGGGACCGTAGAAGGGGAGAGCGCCGACCGCGGTGCAGGCGTCGACCATGCGCGCGATCGAGTAGTGCCACGGGTCTTGCTGGTAGCTGGCGCGCGGCAGGTCAGGGTTCTCGGCATCGGGATCGGCGATCGTGCGGTAGCCAGGGTGGCCGCCGCCTACGCGCGTGGTCTTCATGCGTCGCGAGGCCGCCAGGTCCGCAGGGCCGAAGCTCATCCCCTGGATGCGTGGGCTGGCGGCCGCGATCTCCTCGAGGTTGGCCACACCTAGCGCTGTCTCCAGGATCGCGTGCACGAGGATCGGCTTCTCAATGCCAGCCTTCGCCTCCAATTGGGCCAGCAGACGATCTACATAGTGGATGTCCCAAGGTCCCTCGACCTTAGGGACCATGATCACCTCAATCTTGTCCCCGATCGCGCCCACGATTTCGGTCAGATCGTCGAGCACCCACGGCGACTCGAGCGAATTGACGCGCGTCCAGAGCGCCGTCTCGCCCATGTCCATCTCACGGCCGACCTTGATCAGCCCGGCGCGCGCCGCCTCCTTGCGGTCCACCGACACGGCGTCCTCCAAGTTGCCGAGCAGGATATCCACCGTTGGCGCGATCGCGGGCACCTTTTCGACCATTTTCTCGTTCGAGAGATCGAGGAAATGGATCATCCGCGAAGGCTTGAAGGGGATCTCGCGCGCCGGCTCGGGTGCGCCGATTGCAAGGGGCTTATCGAAGGCTCTGGGGTTGCGCAAGTCTGTTCTCCTGGTTTCGGGACCCGCCAGCTCGCCTGGGCGCGGCGTCCGCTTTGATCGCTCTCGGTCCTCTGAAAGCTATCGCCTCGGCGACGCGACGGTTGCTCAATCGCGCTCCGAGGGGCCGTCGGCCTACGCTGCTCAATAGAGTTCATTTCGCTTCAACGCCCATCACGCACACCACAGGAGACACTCCCCACCCATGAGCGATACCCACACCCTCGAGACCGAGCAAGCCGCCCGCGAGGCTTCGGGCGCACACCCCTATGGCCGCTACCTGGAGGAGTTCGAGGTAGGCGCCACCTACAAGCACTGGCCCGCCAAGACAGTCACCGAGTCAGATGACCATCTCTTCTGTCTGATCACGATGAACCACCATCCCTTGCACCTGAACGACGTCTACGCCGCCAAATCGCAGCAGAAACGCAATGTCGTGGTGGGTCCGCTCGTCTACTCGCTGGCGCTCGGCATGTCCGTTTCAGACGTCTCCGGCAAGGCGATCGCGAATCTGGCCACCGAAGAGCTGAAGCACCCCGCACCCGTCTTCCATGGCGACACGCTGTTCTGCGAGTCCGAGGTCTTGGAGAAGCGCGAGTCCCAGTCAAAGCCCGACCGCGGCACGGTCAAGGTGCACACGCGTGTCTACAACCAGGATGGGGTCCTGGTGGCCGAGTTCAAGCGGCTCGTGCTCGTACCGCGGCGCCAGCCGGGCGGTAGCGGAGCGGAGGGGAACGTCGAGTAGCGCAAGGGAACCGCGCCCGTCGTGCAGCGCACCGGCCGCCGTAGCGCCGAGGGGAAACGCCCGTAATCTGGGGAGAGCGTCGAGTAGACCGCCTCCCCGTGGTGCGATAGGCTTGCAAGTACGCGCCCCTCCCGGGCGTTTTTCCGTTCCCAGGCTGGAATCGAATCCCACCCACCCGGGGATTGAACCAACCCACCCGCAGCCACTGCGACATCGAGGAGCCGCTCGCACGTCATGGAGACCACCGCCACCGCCGCCCCCAATACCAATCACAAGCGCCTGTTGACGTGGGTCGAGGAGATTGCCGCCCTCACCGAACCGGACGCGATCTACTGGTGCGACGGGTCCGCCGAGGAGTACGACCGCCTTTGCCAGGTACTCGTCGATGCGGGCACCTTTCAGCGGCTCTCCGACGCCAAGCGACCCAACTCCTACCTGGGTCTCTCAGACCCCGGCGATGTCGCCCGCGTCGAAGATCGCACATTCATCTGCTCGCAGACCGAGGAGGAAGCGGGCCCGACCAACAACTGGCGCGAGCCCGCAGAGATGAAGGAAGCGCTCAAAGAGCTATTCACCGGCTCTATGCGCGGCCGCACGATGTATGTGGTGCCGTTCTCGATGGGACCGATCGGCTCTGACAAGAGTCAGATCGGTGTGCAGTTGACCGACTCTCCCTACGTGGCGGTTTCGATGCGAATCATGACCAGGATGGGCTCCGCCGCGCTCGACGCACTCGGCGAGGCAGGCGACTTCATCCCTTGTCTGCACTCGGTCGGCATGCCGCTCGAGGACGGCGTGGAGGACGTGTCCTGGCCGTGCAACGCCGACAACAAGTACATCGTCCACTTCCCCGCCACCCGCGAGATCACCTCCTACGGCTCCGGCTACGGCGGCAACGCGCTGCTCGGCAAGAAGTGCTTCGCGCTGCGGATCGCCTCAGTGATGGCGCGCGACGAGGGCTGGATGGCCGAGCACATGCTGATTCTTAAGCTGACCTCGCCCGAGAAGGACGTTAAGTACATCGCGGCCGCATTCCCGTCCGCGTGCGGCAAGACCAACCTTGCGATGCTGATACCCACCCTGGAAGGCTGGGAGGTCGAGACGATCGGCGACGACATCGCCTGGATGAAGTTCGGAGAGGACGGCCGGCTATACGCGATCAACCCCGAGGCCGGCTTCTTCGGCGTCGCCCCTGGGACCGGTGAGCACACCAACCCGAACGCGATCAAGACAATCGAGTCGAACACGATCTTCACCAACTGCGCGCTGACCGACGACGGCGACGTGTGGTGGGAGGGTCTGACCGAGGAGCCGCCCGCCCACCTGATCGACTGGCGCGGCAAAGACTGGACATCTGCCTCGGAGACGCCGGCCGCGCACCCCAACGCTCGCTTCACGGTTGCCGCCGCACAGGACCCGGCGATCGCCGCCGAGTGGGAGGACACAGCCGGCGTCCCGATCTCGGCGATCCTGTTCGGCGGCCGCCGCTCGACGGTCGTGCCGCTGGTGGCCGAGGCATTCGACTGGGAGCACGGCGTCTTTCTGGGCGCGACGATGGGCTCTGAGAAGACCGCTGCCGCCGCTGGCACGGTCGGCGAGCTGCGCTTCGACCCGTTTGCCATGCTGCCTTTCTGCGGCTACAACATGGCCGACTACTTCGCACACTGGCTAAAGATCGGGCGTGAGGCCGATACGGCGAAGCTGCCGAAGATCTTCTACGTCAACTGGTTTCGCAAGGATGCTGAGGGCAAATTCCTGTGGCCCGGCTACGGCGAGAACTCACGCGTGCTGGCCTGGGTCTTCGCGCGCTGCGCAGGTCACGGTGCGGCTGTGGAGACGCCAATCGGCCATATGCCGCCTGTCGGTCCCGACGGCCTCGACATCCGCGGTGTGGACGTCTCGGATGAGGACATCGCCGAGTTGTTGCGCGTCGACGTCGCCGAATGGAAGGCGCAGTTGCCTCATTTCCACGAGCATCTCGGCAAGTTCGACCGTCTGCCCCAGCAGCTGCAAGAGCAGCTGCTGGCACTCGAGCAGCGGCTCTCCGCCTAGAACGTGTCTCAAAACCTGCGGCACCGCGAGATGCGGGTGGGTGGGCCTTAGAACGTGTTTCAAAAAGATCGGCACGCTCGGATGTGGTGGGTGGGTGGGCCTTATTCCCAGCGCTGGATCACCACGTGACGTCTTGCACGTACTACCAGTACGCGCTGCGACGTCCCGCGACGACCAGCTTGATCCATGAACACACCGAACGCACCGCCTATTTTCAACACGTTCTAAATCACTGCGCTAGTCGCCACGTGACGTCTTGCGCGTATTACCAGTACGGGCTGCGACGTCCCGCGACGACCAGCTTGATCCATGAACGCATGCGCAAGCACCACAGGTTTTAGACACGTTCTTAGAGCGGCTCGATCGCTGGCTCGCGCCGGCGCCAGGTGACGGTCAAAGCGACCGCCTGCGTCGCCAGTGCAGCGAGCGTCGCGAGCAGGAAGCTCTCGGCGACCCCGAAAGCTTCCAGCGACATCGCGAGCACGAAGCAGAACAGCGCGTAGGCGACCAGGCCAAGCACGAATCCGCGCATGATTCGCAGCAGGTCTTGCTCGCCGTACTGGGCGTGCGTAAACACCGCGAGCACACTTGCGATCACGGGAAACGGTGCCAGCAGGCCGCTCAATTTCGCCCCCAGCTGTCCCGCGACCGCCGTCAACGCGAGCACGAGCGCGACCGCGCTGAGCGCGCGCAGAGGCAGATCCCAAGCCGGCAGCTCGACGCTGCTCTGCTGCTGGGGCTGCGCCCGAGGGAGGACTAGGAGCGTAACTCCAATCGCCACGAGCACGACCGCAAGCGCCGGACCGGCGCTCACTGTCGTGGTACTCAGCGCCGCTGTCATCAAGAAGAACGCACCCCATCCCAAAAAAAGACTCCCAGCCCAGCGCATACGACTAGCCAGATGCGCGTACACCAAGATGAAGGCAAGCAGCGACACAAGCCCGAGTAGCGTGCCAGCAGCAGCCCCAGCGGCAAATGCGGCTCCGTGATCGAGCGCAAACACGAGCAGGATCGGGCCGGCGACGACCGGCAGGCCACCCACCAGCCCGCCGATCCGAGCGCCGTAGCGTCTCGCGGCAAGCGAAGCCGCGATCACGAACGTCGGCGCGAGCAGTATCTTCGCCGCGAGCACTCCCACCGGTCAGATGATGACGTGCCGGGATGGGCCGTAATTAGCGACCCCCTGAGCAAGCGAGGCAAGGATGTACCCCATTCGGGGCATACCCTGAAGGGCACAGGCAGGCAGCTGCTGGCAGCGTGCTAAGCGCATAAGCGAGCGAAGACGCAACCGACTGACGATCAATACCCCATTCGGGGCCCACGGCGGGATCGCCGATCGTCCAGCACCGCTCAGCGGGTCGCTAATCGTGTTCGTGCGGTTCGCTGCTTCCCGAGGACGCCGGCGGGCGCGACTCCTCGGCCAGAGATGTGATCGTCAGCAGGCCCCTGGCAGCCGATTCGAGCACCTCAGTTGCCTCCTCCAGCGAGCGCGCGTACAGCTCGACAAGCAGGTGCACGACGATCTGGTCCTCCTCGTGCTTATGGAAGCGCACGTGCGTGAAGAACTCCCGCACCCCGTACTCGCCGAAGGCCGCGTAGGAGAGGGCGTCGCCGGCCTCGGGTCCAGAGCAGATCTCCACGTCGTCGGCCTCGACGGTCACCGTGCACGAGGCGACCCAAGGCGTGCCGGCGATCATTCGCTCCCAGCGGTCCTCGATCGGCTCAACGCGTCCCCCGGAGAAACCGAGGTGCGGCTGGTCGTGCATGCAGTCCAGGCATTGCACGACTGCCTCCTGCAGCTCGTCGACGACTTCCGAGCGCTCTCCGGTCTCCGGATCGATCTTGTGGATTCCCTCGTAGTGCACCTGCACCTCGAGGTTCTGCGACCAGCAGCGGTAGCACCGCAGCCAAGCTCTGGCGGTGGTCTCAGGTGCTGGGCCTCCCTCCATGGGCATCATTGTATGCCTATGCGCGGGTACTACCCCACGGGAGGTGCTGGACAGAGCCGAACGGGGGGATCGCTGGCGCGTCGTTGCGGGGCAAGCGGGATTGCGTCTACCCGAACGTGAAGGCGTAGCCGGACACGCCAGGAGCGAGTCGCAGCGACAGACGATGTTGCTGGTCACCCGGCAGCGAGAGGAGCGAGTACAGACGCTCGTTTCGCACTGTCAGCGTGCCATCATGCACATCGGCTCCGGCGTACTTGTTCGGTATCGGCTTCCCGTCCAGCAGCACCTGCACCGGGCGTGGCTTTTCGCCTGCGGAGCTGAGCACCAGGTAGACGTTCTTGGCCTCGAACTCCATGTCGATCCCAGCGCTGGAAACTGCGGTCGCCGGTTGGGCGGCGATGTTCCAGGTACCGCTGTAGTCGAATTCGTTGAGCGCCAGATCGGTGGGTATGCTCGTGCCGTAGTCGTGCAGCCCGGCCTTTGGTCCGTTGCGCCAGCCTTGCGCGCGATTAGTGCCCAAATAAGTCTCGGGCGTGGCCACTTCGCTCGGCGTCACGACGTCGGTCGGGTGCGCCATCCCGCCGACGTTCGCTCCCGCTTCGGCAAGCAGCGAGCGGATCGCGGTTTCTGTCTGCGAGTAGTCGCCCTCGCCTGCTGTGGCGTAGCGCACGTTGCCTTTGGCGTCGATCAGATAGTCCGCCGGCCAGTACTCGTTGCCGTAGGCGTTCCAAGTTCCCATTTCGTTGTCCTGCACCACGGGATAGCGCAGGCCGAACTGTTCGATCGCGTTCTTGACGTTGGATGCCTCGTGCTCGAAGGCGAACTCCGGCGTCTCCACGCCGATGACCGTCAGGCCGTCCTTGCGGTAGGCGGCGTCCCAAGCCTTCAGGTAGGGCAGCGTGCGGATGCAGTTGATGCAGGTGTAGGTCCAGAAGTCGATCAGCACCACTTTCCCGCGCAGCCTTTTGAGCGTGAGCGACGTGTTTGAATGCCCACCCACCCCGGTATTGAACCAGTCCTCGGTGTCGGCGAATTCCGGCGCTGGCCCGATGTTCTTCAGCTTGGCCGCGTCTGCAAGCAGCGTCGCTTGGCTCGCGTTGTGAGGCGCGATGGTCGTTTTCGAGCCCGCCACGAACTTGGCGGTATGCCCGGTGACCTGGGGCAGGCGGCTTTCGACAGCCTTTGATTTTTCAAGGCCGGCGGTCAGGTTTACATTGGGGATGTGTTCGGCCACGTACTGATCGAAGTCGACGTCCACACCAACGACGATCGCCAGCGCCGTCACGATCATCACGATGCCGAGCGTGCGCTGCAGCGCCGGCCCGCGGCCAGCGGCACGGACACGGTCGAACAGTTTGCGCCCGCCCAGCGTCAGTGCGAACAACACAACCGCGCTACCGAGCGAATAGGCGATTGCGACCGCGACGGTGCGCCCGCTTGCGGCGCTGACCGAGATGACGGCCGCGAGGATCGGCCCTGCGCATGGGGTGTAGACGAAGCCGAGAGCCCCCCCGACGAGCAGACCGGAGCGGAAGCCGTCTCCGCGCGTGCGTGGCCCGAGCGCTGCGATCCGCGACATGCGCGCCTCCAGACGGTCGGCCAGTCCGGGCACGATCAGTGCCAGGCCCGAGGCGAGCAGCACCCCAACGGCGATGTCGCGCAGCGGATCGGAGCCGAGACCAACGCCGTCGACCACATTGGCCACTCCCACGATCACGACGGTGAATGTCACGGTCAAGCCGATCACGACGCCGAGAGGCCGGCGTCGACCTCCGACTCCGCCTGAGGCGAGCAGGGCAGGCAGGACGGGAAGTACGCACGGCGACAACGCCGTACCGGCGCCAGCGAGAAACGCAAAGCCGAGCAGAATCAACATTCCGCCACCTAGCTTATGGCCGACACGGGCCGCCCCGCGCCGTCAACGACCGGCTCCTGAGGTCCGAGAGCCAAACGAGACAAGGACGTACCCTTCGGGGCATACCCATTCTGGGCACAGGCAGGCAGTTGCGCGAAATGTGCATCAGCACATGAGCGATCGAGGAGGCAACCGATCGACGATCAGCGGGATCGCCGATCGGCCAGCGCCGGCTGTCGGACCTCAGCGCTTGAGCATTATGTAGACGGTGGCTATCGCAAAAGCGATCTGGCCGAAGGCAAGCGCTGTGCCGAGGTTGATCGCGCCGAGTGCCCCGGCGAGCGCGCTCGCGAGCACGAACGCGCCGAACATCGTCGCGAGGTCACGCGCTATCGGCTTCATGCTTCTGCAACCGCCGCCTCGAGCGCGCGCACGAGCGTCTGTGCGTCAAGTGCCGGGTCTTGATGTTCGAGCAGTCGCTCCGCAGCATGACGGCCGCCCAACGCCCGCAACCCGCGCTCGCCGTACTCGGCGACAAAGTCCAGCAAGGCTCCGGATCGTCGTGCGCGCAAGCGTCTGGCGGCGATGTCGGTGCTTGTGCGCTGCTCGTCCAACGTACTCACCAGCTCGTTGATACCTTGGGGTGGGGGTAGGGAAGACACGGTCAGCACACGTGTCGCCTTTGTCCCAAGTGAGCGCAACGCGGCACTCAGGTCGCGTCTGGTCGCAAGCGCGATCTGGCCGAGGTCGGCCTTGGTGACGACGAGCACGTCTGGAGTCTCCATGATTCCCGACTTCAGGAACTGCAATACGTCGCCACTGCCGGGCTGCACCACGACAACCACCGTGTCGGCGACGTCGGCGACCTCCGTCTCGGCTTGACCGACGCCGACGGTCTCGATCACGACGACGTCGAACGCCGCAGCCAGAGCTTGGGCGGCGGCGCGTGTCGCGGCGGCGAGTCCCCCAAGTCGTTCGCCGGCGGCGGTCGAGCGGATCAGCACGCCCCGGTCGGCGGGATCGAAGTCGATGCGGGCGCGGTCGCCGAGCAGCGAACCACCCGAGCGCTTTGAGCTGGGGTCGACCGCGAGCATCGCGACGCTCTTGCCCTCGCCGTGAGCAGGGCGGCGCCACGCGCGCAGCAGCGCCGAGAGTAGCGTCGACTTGCCGGCGCCCGGAGGACCAGTCACGCCGACGATATGGCCGGAAGCCTCGCCCCCGAGCGTCGCGGGAGAGACCTCGCGCAGCAGCATCGCGGCCTGCTCGCGGTCGGCGGTCGTGCTGCTCTCCAGCAGGTTCAGCGCCGCCGGGGCCGCGCTCAGGTCGCGTTCGCGCAGCCGCTTGCCTAGCGTGCCCCCCACAGAGTCTTCACGCTGTCGGTCTTCGTTCTGGGCGGAGGTGGGGCGCTCGCCCGATCCAATGGGCGTGCCGTCGCTCACGCCGAGCCGTTGGTGGAGGGGCCGTGTCCGTTGCACTCGGAGCCCACAATCCCAACGATGTCGTGCATGATGCGCGAGATGTCGAAGTCCTTCGGGGTGTAAACAGCGGCCACACCGGCTCGCTTGAGCTGGGCCACGTCCTGCTCGGGAATGATCCCGCCGACGACGACCGGCACGTCCACTTCGGCGTCGTGCAACGCGTCGATCACCGCCGGGATCAGCTCTCTGTGCGAGCCCGAGAGGATCGACAGCCCGATCACATGCACGCCCTCCTGCAAGGCCGAGGCGGCGATCTGCGCCGGGGTCAGGCGAATCCCTTCGTAGACCACGTCCATGCCTGCGTCGCGCGCACGTACTGCAATCTGCTCGGCGCCGTTTGAGTGACCGTCGAGGCCGGGCTTACCGACAAGGATCTTCGGGCGCCGTCCGAGCTTCTCGGCCAAGTCGGCGACTTCCTCTCGCAGTGCCGAGAGCTCATCGTCGGCCGGTGCCGCGCTTGCCTCGCCCACGCCCGTAGGCGCACGGTAGCTGCCGAACACCTCGCGCAGCGTATGCGCCCACTCGCCGGTGGTCGCGCCGGCGCGCGCGGCGGCGATCGTCGGGACCATCAGGTTCTCCTCGCTTTGCTCATCGGCGGCGATTCGGGCCAGCTCGGCAAGCGCGTGCGCGACTGCCTGATGATCGCGCTCGGCGCGCCATTTGCGCACCGCCTCGATCTGCTGCGCCTCCACCGCCGGGTCCACGACGAGGATTCCACCCTCAGCATCGTCGGTAAGGGGTGAGACCTCGGTCTCGGTGAAGCGATTCTGGCCCACCACAACCTGCTCGCCCGACTCGATCCGTTGGATGCGCGCGCGGTGGGAGTCGACCAGCGCCGCCTTCATGTACGGCACCGCCTGAACCGCACCGCCGTGCTCGGCCACGACCGCCATCTCCGCGCGCGCCCCCTCTACCAGCTCCTCCACCAACCCGTCCATCACCTTTGAGCCCTCGAAGATGTCCGGATACTCGAGGATGTCGGTTTCGTAGGCCAACACTTGCTGGATGCGCAGCGACCACTGCTGGTCCCACGGCCGGGGCAGGCCAAGCGCCTCGTTCCAAGCGGGCAGCTGGATCGCGCGGGCGCGCGCGTCGCGGCCTAGTGTCACCGCGAGGGCCTCCAGCACGATGCGCTGCACGTTGTTCTCGGGTTGAGCCTCGGTCAAGCCAAGCGAGTTGACCTGTACGCCGTAGCGAAAGCGCAAGCGACGCTCGTCTTGCACGCCGTAGCGCTCGCGTCCCAGCTCCTCCCAGAGAATGCCCATCGCGCGCAACTTGGCGTGCTCCTCGACGAAGCGCACGCCGGCGTTGACGAAGAAGGAGATACGCCCGAACACGTCGCCCATCAGCTGCTGTGCCCGCTCGGACGCCACCCCCGATCGCTGGGCGGCGTCGGGATCGCCGGGTTGGGTGCGCTGCAGACGCTCGCGCGTGGCGTCGAGCACCGCGATCGCGTTGCTCATCGCGTAGGCGATCTCCTGCACCGGAGTCGCGCCCGCCTCCTGCAGATGGTAGGAGCAAATGTTGATCGGGTTCCACTTCGGCACGTGCTCAACCGTGTAGGCGATCATGTCGGCGATCAAACGCATCGACGGCGCGGGTGGGAAGGCGTAGGTACCGCGCGCCAGGAACTCCTTGATGATGTCGTTCTGGGTCGTGCCCTGCAGGCTGCGCTGCTCGACGCCCTGATCCTCGGCGGCCACGATGTACAGCGCCAAGAGCCAAGCCGCGGTCGCGTTGATCGTCATCGACGTGTTCATCTCGCCAAGCGGGATCCCGTCCATCAAGGCAGCCATGTCACCGCGATGCACGACGGGCACGCCGACCTTGCCCACCTCTCCCCGTGCCAGCTCGTCGTCAGGGTCATAGCCGGTCTGCGTCGGCAGATCGAAAGCCACCGACAGCCCCGTCTGTCCCTTGGCGATGTTGCGCCGGTAGAGCTCGTTGGAAGCCTTCGCCGTGGAATGTCCGGCGTAGGTGCGCATCATCCAGGGACGGTCGCGCTCGGGCAGGCGCGGAGGTGGATCGTTGCTCATGAGCGCAATTGTATGGGGGAGCGGCAGGCTTTATCCTGAAGGGCCATGAGCCAGACGATCGAGCTGCCACGCACACGTCTCCCCGGGAGCGGTTACGGAGACTCCTGGAGGGTGATCGTGCGCAACGACGACCACAACACCTTCGAGCACGTGGCCCGCACGCTCGCGCGCTTCATCCCCGGCGTGAGCATCGAGCGCGGCCATGAGATCGCCAACATCATCCACAACTCCGGCCAAGCGATCGTCTTCGGCGGCCACCAGGAGGCCGCCGAGCACTACTGGGAGTTGTTGAAGGGCGCGGGCTTGACGATGGCGCCCTTGGAGCAGTGCTGAGAAGGCCGTGGACGCGGCGCGGAGCGTCGTCCTCGATCGCTCATGTGCCGTGCACATTTCGCTCACTGCGTCCTAGCTCCGCTTGGTCTACGGCCTTCTCAGAGGCCCTTATGCTCTACAGCGCGCGCTAACGGGGACTTCAGGCGCGCCGCTGACCGGCGGCGGGTCCAGCTTGCACCACGTGAATTGTTGTGTGTGCTCGTTGAGCACCGCCAGGTAGGGGTAGTTCACGCCGGCGGCGCGGACAGTGCAGCGAAATGCTCGGTTGACGCCGGCAGCGCCCTTGGCTTCGCAGTGCACGCTTTGAAAGGGCCCCGTGAGGCCTCCGGACCGGACCCGGCCGCGCGCGTCGCCTGAGATCGAACGTTCCAGCGCGGTGAGCGTCGCTACGCCCGCGCCGAGCCGAGCGGTGTGCGGTGCCTGGTCTTCTTCGATGACTACGTTCCCCTCGCGATTGGCTTCGACTTCAGCTTCGCGTTCGGACTTGGTCGGGGCGGAGGTGCCTTCGCTGTGGGCGCGGACAAAAACCACAACCGCAAGGGTGATCACGGCGAAGGCGAAGATCGTGAGCAGCCAGCGCGCCCATAGCGGGGGGTGGCGGGCGGCCAGCACCAGGCGCCTGAGCGAGCTATCGGGCATCCTGTCCGTCAGATTGCTCTGACGGAGTCATCGCTCGCAAGCGCGAAGCTCACACGTAATGGGGTGTGGGCGCATCACTGGGCTGCCCGTTGGGGGTATCGCCCGCACGTCCGTTGGGGCCGTCATCAGGGATGCCGTTGGGAGCGACGGGTATTGCCGGCTCGCCTTCAATGCTGCCTGCGGCCGTGAGATCCCACCAGCCGTAGAGCACGGGAATCTGGTACCAGCTGGAATAGCGCACCCTGAAGTCGGTCATCTCCGGGCCGTCCCAATAGCGTTCCCAGTCGATGTGCTTGGCGAAGTGGGCGAACTGCTGGAAGCGGTAGCGGTCGTCTTTGGAGCGATACACCGCATAGGAGCTGGCGCCATAGCGAAGTGCCGTTGCGGCTACCTCACCCAACACCTCCTCGAAGCCATCCGCGCGAAAGCCAGTCGCGTACCAGGGGACGATTACCGTGCCATCCATCAGCCACCCACCTCCGCATGTATCGCGCCTGGTCCCTCGGCCGTCTTGCCCTCGCTGTCGGACTCCGCGCCTACGAGGATCGAGATCTTGCCCAGGTGCTTGTTTTCGAGCATCAACTGGTGTGCTTCGGCGACACCCTCGAAGCCGAGCGTGCGCCACAGCACCGGCCTGATCTGACCTGACTCGATCAGCTCGTTGGCCTTCATGCACTCGTACGCGTTGGCGAAGTGCGAGCCGAGGATCTCCTTCTGCTTCATCCACAGGTAGCGCACGTCGAAGTCGAGGTTGAAGCCGGTCGTGCCGGCGCAGATCACGACCTTGCCGAACGGCTTGACCGTGAACACCGATGTCGGGAAGGTCGCCTGCCCGACGTGCTCGAAGACGATGTCGGGGGCGTCGCCGAGGATCTGCTTCACGCGCTTTGAGAACTCGCGCGAGACGAGGAAGCGAGCCTTGTCCTCCTCGGGGGTCTCGCCACCCTTGCGCATCATCCCCGCGAACTCGGCCCGGTCGATGTAGTCCACGGCGCCGAGACGCTTCACGAGCTCACCCTTCTCGGCCGAGGACACCACGCCCACGCAGTGCGCGCCCGCCGCGGCGCACAGTTGCGTGGCGAACACGCCCAGGCCGCCCGCCGCGCCCCAGATCAAGACCTTCTGGCCGGCCTGCAGCTTGCAGCGGGTGATCAGCATGCGGTACGCGGTGAAGTACACGAGACCGTAGGAGGCCGACTCCGACCAGCTCAGCGCCTTTGGCTTTGGCAGCAGCTGCTGAGCCTGGACCTTCGTGAACTGAGCGAACGAACCCCAGGTGGTCTCATAGCCCCAGATCTTCTGTGAAGGCGCCGCCATCGGGTCGAGGCCATGCACCTCCGGGTCCTCATAGGACGCCTGGTTGCAGTGCACCACCACCTCGTCGCCAGGCTTCCAACGCGTCACGCCCGCGCCCACCTTCCACACGATCCCGGAGGCGTCCGAGCCCCCGATATGGTGGCCGTACTGCGGGTGATCGCCGTACTTCATCACCGACACCGGCTTGCCGAGTGCCGCCCACACGTTGTTGTAGTTCACTCCGGCCGCCATCACACGCACGATCACCTCGAAGGCACCGGGCTCGGGGACCTCGATCTCCTCCAGCTGGAAAGCGTCCTTTGGTTCTCCCTGGCGCTCCTCGCGGATAACCCAGGCGGCCATCGTGCTCGGCAGCTCGCCGGGCTCTGTGTCCACGCTTGAAACTCGTTGAAGATCGATTGCCACGGTGCGTCTGAACCTCGCGTGTCGGGGACGGGGACCAGCAATCCTACCTGGGGCCGGTTCGAGAGGCGTGCATGAGCGGCGCTGCGCCTCACAAGCTCCAGTGGTGACCCGTAAGCCCTTAGAACGTGTTTCAAAAAGATCGGCACGTCGCACCGCCTACTTTGAAACACGTTCTAAGTCAGTCCTATGCAAACGGCAGCTTGACCACCATGGCGCTTGCGCCCTGCTCGCCGACCGCCACGGTGTCGCCGGGCTCGGCCTCGCGCCGCACGAGCGCGAGCGCGATCGGGCCGAGCGTGGGGGAAACCACAGAGCTGCCGAGGCTTCCGAGGAGCCGCTCGCCGAGCGCCAACGGGGTGCCGGATTCGGTCGGTTCCGACAGCCGCAGGCCGCGTAGATGGCGGTTCGGCTTGCCCTTATAGTGGAGGCGCGCCACTGTCTCCTGGCCGACGTAGCAGCCCTTGGTGAAGCTCACCGCGCGCTCGTTTAGTCCCGCCTCTTGGGGGATCGTGGTCTCGTCCAGGTCGATCCCATAGCGCGGGCGGCCATGCTCGACACGCACGATCTCAGCCGCCGCCTCACTCACCTCGACAGCGCCGGCCTCCTCCAGGGCGGCTCGTACCGCTGCGGTATTCGTGGAGTCGAAGAGGGCGTCGACTCCGGTGTCCGTTCGGATCAAGCGCACCGCAGCGTGATCTAGCGATGCGAGCAGATGGCTGTCCTCGGTCTCTCCCAGCGTCAGCGAGTCAAGTGCGAGCGCCTTGGCCGCGACCTGCATGGCATCCGGGCCCACGAGCGACAACAGCGAGCACTCCAATGTGCGCTTATGCAACTCCACTTGGTAGCCGACCTTGAAGCGGCGGATCATGTCGAACAGCGCCTGTAGCGCGCTGCGCTCGGTATCGAGCAGTAGTTCTGTGGACTCGCAGCACGGGGATCCTGCGCCAACTGCGAGGATGCGCAAGTCGCCGAGCATCTTGCCCTTGTGCGTAAGAAAGGCCGCGTAGCAACCCTCGCCGGGATTCAACCCGACGAGCTCGTTTGTTATCTGACCGTTGAGAAACTCGACGGCGCCCGATGCCAGTGAGCGCCAGCTTGCCGCGCTCGGAGCGGTCCACCAGCCCGCAGCGCTCGGTCAGCGCCGCATATTCGACGGCGAGCGCCGTTGTGTCTGTCGCTGCCACAACTCCGAGGATAGCCAGCGCCGCGTCCGGCTTTGTGCGCGGCGATGCGCCAAGTAGGCCTGTCCCTGGACGGCCCGCTAGGCTTCGCTGCGATGGGTCTTGCGGACGCATTTCAAAGCATCATCGACTCGCTTCCCGACGACTGGACTGACGTCGAGCTGGATCTGCGCCTCGCCGACGAGTCGCGCTACATCGACGCGTCGGTCTATCTCGCCACGTGCAACGCGCGGCCCTACTCCCACCACGACTGGCACTGGCGCCTGCTCGTTGCCCACCGTTTCGGCCACGCCGCCTCTGCGCCCACTGTGCACGGGACTCTGAAACTGCTCGATGAAGCCGGCATCGAGGGCGAGATGGTCCTGCGCGAGCAGCGTGCGGGGCGCGTCGAGGTTACGCAGATGTGGGGTCGCCCGTATTCGGTGCGCGAGGAGTTCGCGCGCCTGCGGGCGCAGTAGGAGTCGGCGTCTTGGCGCAGGTACTGGCGCTCATCTCGGACTTGCTGTTCGGGTCACAAGTCCAGGGAATGCTTGCTTCGGCAGGTTACGACGTGGAGTTGGCCGTCGATATGGCGCAAGCGGAAAAGGGCTTGGCGGGTATTGGCGGTCAAACTCGACCGGTTGTGCTCGTAATCGATCTGGACAGTGCGCAGTTCGACGCGGTGGAGTTCGTGCGTGATCGGGAGGCCGCCGGTGCACTGGCAGGAACGCGGGTGCTCGGTTTCTACCCGCACATCGATGTCGATAGCCGGCGCTCAGCCGAAGAAGCCCCGTTCGACCTCGTAGTTCCCCGCTCGCGTATGGCCCGTGAAGGGGCTTCTCTCATAGCTGGGCTGGCACCCAACTAGCGCATTCGAAGGACGGTTGTGGAGTGGTCAAGCGTGGGGATGCGGAAGGTGCTCGCGGTCCTTGTCGCCTCCGCGATTGGTGGGCCAGCGCGGGCGAGTAGGCACGCCGAGCGCAGGAATCAGTGCACGGTACGTCGTGAAGCCGGTAACGCACACTCCCGCGGCGTAATACCAGGCAGATCCCGCGCCGGCCAGCATGAGCAGCATGTATGCGGCCACGATCGCCAGACAGCCAGCTAGCAGCGATGTGATTATGCGCGATATGTGGCTCATTGTCTGCATGTTATCACCTCGGGATTTGAAGGCAGGCGTATCCGATGAATGCGATCAAGCAGCCAACAGCGCCTCCGGCTGCCGCTCCAAGCGCCAAGTTCTCCAACCTTTGGTGCAAGTCGGGCGCTTTGACTATCGAGCCGGTCGCTGCACCAATGGCCGTCCCGGCCGAGCCGAGCAATGTGAGTAAGTCGGTGAGCTGTGTAGCAGTGGCAACCGCGTGAAGCATCCGACGATTGTCGGCCGCGCTTGGGACGGTATTCGGCAAGTGTGGCGTTTATGGCACTGTTTGTACCGGTCGACGCGCGCAGGCAGGCGATGTCAGCTAGGCGGCAACGCCTCGCCGCCGCCTACATCGGCACTTTCGGCCTCGACCGGATCCAAGGGAACCAGCGCCGCGTTCGGGACCCGCTCCGCCAGAGCCACCTTGTGGCCGGCGCGCTGGAAGAGCGCGATGCGGATCACCACGCCGTGACAGACGACAAGCGCGGGGAGCTCGCCGCTTTCGACCTCGACGAGGGCAGCGGCGACGCGGACGCCCTGCTGGGCGAAGGACTCGCCGCCTGGGAATGCGAAGTCGGGGCGACCTTCGATGAAGCCCGCGAAGCCGTCGGGGTCTTCGGCCTGCACATCCGCGAACAGACGGTCGGTCCAATCGCCGGCGTCGGTCTCCATCAGGCGCGGCTCCTCACGTGGGGCGAGCCCGATGCGCTTGCCCACGATGTCGGCCGTTTCGCACGCGCGCAGCAGCGGGCTGCACCACAACGCGACGAATGGGAGCCCGTCGCTCGTCCCTGCCGCGGCGCGCTCGGCAAGGTCTGCCACCTGCTCACGTCCCGTATCGTCCAACGGGACCGGCAGATGCCCTTGGAAGCGACGCTCCAGGTTGTAGGCGGTCTGACCATGGCGGGCCAGGTAGACGTTCGCCGGAGTCATCGTTGGCGAGGCGGGCGCCCAAGCACGGTCGAGCTGTTCTTGGGCAGGGGACTAGTCGCCCGCGGGCACGGGCTGTGCGGCCTCGCCGGCTTTGCCTATGAACAGATACTGGTAAAGCAACGCTGCCACCGCGGCCCCCAGCACCGGCCCTGCGTACCAAACCCAGCCATTTGCCCAATGGTCGCCCACGAGCTGCGGGCCGAACGCGCGCGAGGGGTTCATCGCGGCGCCCGTGAACGGACCGCCAAACAGCACGTCGATCGAGATCGTGAGGCCGATCGCAAGGCCGGCAACCGCGCCGAACGGGCCGCGCTCATCGACGGCCGAGCCGAACACGACAAGCACGAGGAAGAAGGTGAGGATCGCCTCCAGCAGAAAGCCTGAGCTTGCGTCGACGCCGTGGCCAAGCGCCGGCACACCGAGGTTGACTGCTTCGGTTATTTCTCGCGGCAGCAGCTCCTTGACGAAGAGCGCGGCCAGCGCGGCGCCGCCGAACTGCGCGATCCAGTACACGCCAGCGAGCGCGGGCTTAATGCGGCGGGTTATCAGAAAACCGAATGTGATCGCGGGGTTGAAGTGTCCGCCGGAGATGTAGCCGAGTGCGCACACCATCACGCCGATCGCAAGCCCGTTCGCCACGGCGACGCCGATCAGCGTTGTGTCGTGCACGCCACCGGCGGCGGCCGCGGCCCCGGCGCCGATGAAAGTGAGAGTGAAGGCGCCGATCATCTCGGCCACGGCGCGACGCAAGGTGTCTTGGGACATGCGCGCAATGTAGGGATGGTGCCGGACGGCATGCTTGGAAAAGCCGAGGGGTTGCACAGGTCGCATGCGACCTGTGCGCCATGGCCGCATGCGGCCATGGCTCGGGGCGCGCATGCGCGCCCCGAATGCAGTCGCACATGTGCGACTGCACCGAGTGGTGCATGCACCACTCGGCCCTCCGGCGCATGCGCCGGAGGGAACAGCAATGAAGGGAGCGCGCATGCGCCAGGTGGAACGGCGGGAAGCGTCATAGCGTCATAGACTCAGGCAATGCGCCGCCGCGTCACCTTCTCGCGCAACTTGACGCTCTCGCTGTCGCGGACGTGCCAGTGCTACTGCAAGTACTGTGCCTTCGCCACCCACAAGGCGCACCTGTACGCGCCCGAGGAGGTCTTAGAGATCCTTGATGGCGCTGCCAAGCGGCAGGTGAAGGAGCTACTGGTCCTCACCGGCGAGCACCCCGAGGTTAACCCGCAGGTACGCGAGCGCCTGAGTGAGTACGGGCACGAGGACTTCACCGCATATGTCGTGTGGACGTGTGAGCGGGCGCTGGAGCGTGGTTTGCTGCCGCACACGAACCTTGGCGTGCTCTCGCGCGAGAACCTGGGTCGACTGCGTGAGGTCACAGCTTCGCAGGGGTTGATGCTGGAGTCCGTGTCCGAGCGGCTGATGAAGACCGTGCACGCCGGGTCTCCGACCAAGCACCCGGCGCGTCGCCTGGAGACGATTCGAGCGGCAGGTGAGCTTCGTATCCCGTTTACCAGCGGCATTCTCGTGGGCATCGGCGAGACCGCGGAGGAGCGCATCGCCTCGCTGGAGGCGCTGGCCGAGCTGCATGCGGAGTACGGCCACATCCAAGAGGTGATCCTGCAGAACTTCGTGCCTCACCAGAGCTACTACGGACAGGAGCCTGCCGAGATCGCCGAGGCGGCTGCGCGTCGCTACTGGCAGACGGGCGTCAGAGACCACGATGACGGCGTTGAGTCGGTTGCCAGGGGGGTGGGTCTGGTGGTCTCGAAAATGGCGATGCCCCCCGCGCGCGCGCGGGGCATCGCGCTTCCGAAGTGGGCCACACAGGGCGCCGGCCCGGTGTCGATCGAGGACATGAAGCTCTTGATCGGCGAAACGCGTCGCTGATGCCCGACGTCGGCATCCAGATCCCCCCGAACCTCGCCGACTGGTGGAGCGAGCTGGTGGCGGCCGGCGCAACCGACCTCGGCGGACTCTCGGCCAACGGCGACCACATCTCCCCTGAGCACCCGTTCCCCTCGCCTCACCAGGTGCGCAAGCGCCTACAGGCCGACGGTTTCGCGCTTGACCGAGCGGCTGTGCGTCTATCCGCAGTACATCGACCCCGGATGGGTCTCCCAAGGCGTGCTCGACACGATCAAGCTCAAGTACTGGAGCTTCATCCCGCGGCGTGGCTCCGGTCGAACCGACCCGCCCGCTCCGATTCGCCCCGAGCTTGTAAACGGTGCGATCGAGAAGGGTCGCGATGGTCTGCCGCTCAGCGCCGATGAGCTGACCGCCATGTTCGCCGAGACGCGCCCAGAGGTCGATCGAGCAGATGCGCGTCGCTGCGGACGAGCTGCGCGCAGAGCTTGCGGGGGACACGGTCACGTTCGTGGTCAACCGCAACATCAACATCTCCAACGTCTGCACCGTCGGCTGCGCCTTCTGCGGCTTCGGCCAGGGCAAGCGCTCGCCCGACGCCTACCAGCATGACGAGGCCGAGTTCGTGCGTCGCGTGCACGAGGCGATCGACTATGGCGCCTCGGAGCTGTGCATCCAGTCGGGCATCCACCCCGATTGGGAGCTGGAGGACTATCTGAGCTGGCTGCGTCTGGCCAAGTCCACCGCGCGCGAGGCCGGCAGTGAGCTGCACCTGCATGCCTATTCGCCGATGGAGATCGCCCACATGTGCGACATCTCCGGGCTACCTCCAGCCGAGGTATTCGCACAGTTGCGCGACGCTGGTCTTGACTCGACTCCCGGCACCGCCGCCGAGGTTTTGCACGACGGGGTGCGCGAGCGCATCTCGCCCAACAAGCTGCCCGTCGCGCGCTGGGTCGAGATCATCGAAGCCTCGCACGCGCGCCGGCCTGCGCTCGACCTCCACGGTCATGTTCGGCCACATCGAGGAGCCATGGGAGCTGGCCGAGCACATGCGTGTCATTCGCGAGCTGCAAGAGCGCACCGGCGGCATCACCGAGTTCGTGCCGCTTTCTTTCATTCCGTTTCAGACGTTGCTTGGGTCGCACACATGGGGTGGAGGAGATCTCGCGTGAGGAGAACCTCAAGCACACCGCTGTCTTCCGGCTCGCGCTCGGTCGCACGATCGGAAGCCTGCAGGCCTCATGGGTGAAGATGGGCCTCGACGCGGCCACCGAGTCGCTTGCGCTGGGGCGTCAACGACCTGGGCGGCACGCTTGATGGAGGAGTCGATCTCACGCCTCGCCGGCTCCTACCACGGCACCAAGCTCGACCCCGAGCAGCTCGTCGCTGCCGCGCATCGGGCAGGACGACCGGCGGCCGAGCGCACAACGCTCTACGGCGTTAGGCGGAGCTATCCGCTCCAGGGCTCACCGCACGAGCCGGTTGCGGCGTAGCGAACTCGCCACGGCAAACTAATGCGAACCTCTCAGCGCGCTCGGTTAGCTGCGAGCAGAGCGGCCGAGGCGGTATTGGGGCCGGCGCCGGCGAGACCACGCACCGCGGTGGCAATCGCCGCTGGGTGATCGTAGGGCTGCATATGCCCTCCGTAGAGCATCACCAGTCGCGCGTGGGGTAGCGTCGCCGCGAGCTTGCGGCCATGGCTCTGATTGACGAGCTCGTCCTGCTCGCCTTGGATCACGACGGCTGGAGTCTCGATGCTGCTCAGCCCCTTATCGAGCTGAGCGATCACTCCCGTGGAGGCCAGGATCTCCCCGGACCACGCTTCTAGGTTTCCGTGAGTCATGTTGATCTCGAGCACGCGTCGGCGATGCGCTTCCACGACCGGCAACGGGTGAAACGCTTCGGCGTCTGCCTCGTTGACCGACACGGTGGTGAGCAGCTGACCGAACGTTGCGTTGGAGACCTGGCGGATCACCGGCAGTTGCAGGAATTTCACCAAGTGCGCCTGCGCGTCCGTGAGGCCATCGATTTTCTGCCCGGCAGCGGCCGCGTCGACGAGCACGAGCCCGCGCACATCGCTCGGATAGCGCTCGGCAAGCCCTAGTGAAATGGTTCCGCCGTAGGAGTGCCCGACAAGGATCGGTCGCGAGACGTGAAGCTTTGCGAGCAGTTCGTGGATGACTTCCAGTTGGCGGTCAAACGGCACATAGCCTCCAGTCGAGTAGCCAAAGCCGGGGCGATCGATTGCGATCGTGCGATGCCCGGCCAACAGCGGCGTCACGTCTTCCCAGTCCTCGGCAGTCCCGGGTAGCCCGTGGATGAGTACTACGGGCGTCCCGGCTCCCGGGTGTTCGATGTAGTGGATGCTCAGTTTGTCGACCTGGATGAACGAGCCGGTCGGCTTGGGCTCGGCGGGCAGACGCCCGTAGGTCCAGTTGAGCACGACTACCGCCAGCGCGAGCACACCCACGAGGATGAGCAGCATTCTCGTGACGGAGATTCGACCGGGCATGGGGGCGGATAGTAGAGGCGAATCGCTGCTTGTGAGCGTTTCTGTCCGAGTATTTGGGGCAGATGTCCGGCCTCGACGGGACATCTCGTTCGCTGGCAGCCGCGGCAGGGCGGGCGCCCGACCAAGCTTATTGCTGCAAGCGCTCCTCCCTGAGCCGCTCAAAGATCTCGGCCAACTGCCGGTGGTAGGCGATGCCTCCCACGAGCGTCGTGTGGGCGCCACGCCACCTGTCTTCGATGGCCCCATTCGGCTCGCACTCAAGCGCCTCCATGTACTCCTCCAGCTCAGCGAGCTTGGCGCGGTGCCAGGCTCCCCGCCCTGCGAACACCACCTGCGGGTCGGCCCCAGCGAATACCTTCAGCAAACCCTCGTCGCGATACTGCGAGGGTGGCGCGCCGGGAGCGTCGGCCCACGCGCGCAGCGCCTTGCGCCCCGCGTCTGTGAGCGCATAGCGCTTGCGCCTGCGCCCGCCCTGTTCTTGACTGTGTGAGAGGTAGCCGGCCTTCGCCAGACGCGCCGGCTCCTCGTAGAAGGTCGTGTGCGGGACCGGCCAGAAGTTCTCGATCGTGTGCTCGAGCGTCTGCTTGAGCTCATACGGCGTCGCCTCGCCGAACGTGTCGAGCAAGCTCAACACCGCGTATGAAGTCGTCGTGAGACGCACCGTCTTGGCTTGGACGGGCTCGCTCGTATCGATATTGGTGTTGCTTTCCATAGTTCGTCCTGTATAGTTCGGTTCGAACTATAGACAAAGGAGCTGGAGATGCCGGATACAGACACTTCGAACACGGTTCCCGAGCGGGCCGACTACGATGTGGCTGTCGTCGGCGCCAGCCTCGCCGGCTGCACAGCCGCCATCATGCTCGCTCGCTCGGGTGCACGAGTCGCCCTGGTCGAGAAGAGCCCCGACCCACAGTCGTTCAAGCGGATCTGCACGCATTACATCCAGTCCTCGGGAGTGCGCCCGCTGGAGCGTATGGGCCTCATCGAGCCGATGATGCAAGCCGGTGCGGTGCGCGCACGTGCCTGTGCGTGGACGCGTTGGGGCTGGATCGACCCGCCCGCCGACAGCAAGTCGCCGATTGGCATCAACTTGCGTCGCGAACGCCTCGATCCACTCATCCGCGAGACGGCTGCCGCGACGCCAGGCGTCGACTTGATCCTCGGGCACACCGTCCAAGAGCTCGTCTACGACGGGGAGCAAGTGTCCGGGTGCAAGGCAAGCGACTCCTCATGGGCACGCGCTGGAGCTACGCACACGACTGGTGGTCGGCGCCGACGGTCGTGGCTCGCGCGTTGCCAAGCTGGCGCGGGTCGAGACGAAGACCTCCCCCCACGGACGCTTTGCCTACGGCGCCTACTTCGAGGGACCTCACTACGCAAGGCACCCAAACTCCTCTCTATGGCTGCTCGATCCGGACATGGTGGGCGCCTTCCCGACCGACTCTGGGCTGACCTTCTATGCGGTGATGCCCGCGATGAAGTACTTGCCACAGTTCCGGGATGACCCCGTGGCGGCGCTGCAGAGCTTCGTGGCGGCGGTCCCCGACGCTCCGCCGATCGCCCAGTCGCAACTGGTTGGGGAGGTCACGGGCAAGATCGACATGACGAACGTCATCAATACACCTACCGCCCCCGGTCTGGCGCTCGTGGGCGACGCGGCAAGCGCCGTGGACCCTTTGTGGGGCGTGGGTTGCGGCTTTGCGCTGCAATCCTCTGAATGGCTTGCCGACAGCGTTGCTCCGGCCCTCGGCGGAGCAGAGTCTGTGGAGCGGGGCCTGCAGCGCTACCGTCGCCGCCATGCGCGCGGATTGAAAGGTCACACCAGGGAAATCCTCGGCTACGCCACCGGGCGCAAGATCAACGCCGGTGAGAAGCTGTTCTTCTCGGCAGCGAGCTACGACGAGCGCACCGCGAAAGTCTTCGAGGCCTTTGGCTCGCGCAACATAGGCCCAGGCCGGATGCTCGCCACAGGGGTACCGCTCGCGGTACTCGCCACCGCTCGCCGCTCGGTCAGCGGAAGAGGTCCTCGGCGAGCGGTCGCAGCAGGGCCTGCGCGCCCGGACCGTCGTCCTCTATGACGAAGCGCCCCAGGCCTTCGACGATCACGACCGGCTCGCGCGAGTCCTTGGCGCGCGCGAGGTCGGCGAGGGACGCGATCGCATCCGCCACCGCCAACCAGGTGGCGCGCAGCTCCAAGCCGACGCTGTCGTGGCGGCCGCGCCAGTCCTCAAGCGGCGTGATGCCTGCGCAGCCGATCGCCACGTCGCACTGACCGTGGCGCCAGGCGCGCCCAAAGCTGTCGCTGATCAGCACGCCCACGCTTGCGCCCGTCAGCTCGCGGAGGCGCCCCCGGATTGCGCGAGCCGAGGCGTCCGGGTCGCGCGGGAGCACGATCAGCGTCTCTGAATCAGCGGAGTTGGAGGCGTCCACGCCTGCGTTGGCGCACACGAAGCCGTGATGGGTCCGGCAGATCAGAACCCCATTCCCCTCACGCAAGATCTCCTCGGATTGATCGAGCACGACCTGCACGGCGCGTGGGTCCTTGTGTTGCTCGACGGCGATGCTCTCCGCACGCGCGTGCGGGGTCACCTCTCGCAAGTCCACCACCGCGCCCTCGGCCTTAGAGACGGCCTTGTGTGCGATCGCCACGATCTGGCCGTCGGCCAGTGGTCCTATTGCCGGCTCGGCGTTGATGGTGGCCACGATCAGCTCGCCCAGGTCGGTTCCGATGGCGATCTCGGGCAGCCCGCTTAGGCCGTGCGCGGACAGCTCGCCCACGGGCTCAGGCTGCTCGTGTGGTCGTGCTTGGATCGGTTGGCGTGGCGCCGCTGGCGCGATCTTTGGCCTTGGCCCGCGCGAGCACCGCGCGCGTACGGGGAGCCCTGACGTGCTCGCCGGCCAACCGCTCGCGCAACGCCACCAGATCCTCGCCGGTGTCGATATCGAGCAGCAGCGACGCCGGCTGCGCGATCCGCCACTTCACGCCAGACTCGGTTGCCAGTCGCTCGTGCCGGGCTCGACTGTCAGGGCCAAAGCTGGGGGAGAGGGCGTCGGGGGGGCTCAACAGTAGGCCGTTGGTGCCCTTGCCGTGGCGGTCGGGCACGATCACGACTTCCGGATCGACGCTCTCCCGTGGCGTATCCGCCACAAGCAGCTCAAGGAGCTCATCCGGGTCGAGCGTCGGGCAGTCGCCCGGCACGCACACAGCTAGCTCGAAACCTTCCCGCAGGGCGAGGGCGAGGCCGAGTGAGGCGGCCGCGCTCTGGCCTTCCTCGGCGGTGTCCTCCACGACGATAGCGTCGATGTAGCGAGCGGCGGCAGTCACAGAAGGCTCGCACGTGACCACGATCGTGGTATCGATCGCGGGGCATTCGCGCAGTGAACTGAGCACGTCGCCGACCATTGCCCGTGCGAGGTCCGCTCGCAGCGACTCGGCAACGCTTTCGCCCAATCGCTGCTTGGCGAGTGGGAAGCGCTTCACGGGGAGGATCGCGGCGGTGCGCATGCGCTCTGAGGCTACCCGGACAGCGTCTCGGCGAACGCGAGCGTCTGCTCGGCCACGCGCACCCGTGCGGCGGCGTCCGGCATGTGCGTGTCGATCTCGAGCGTCGCGAGGCCGATGAGTTGCTCGTCGGTGACGACCCCGTCAAGTAGGCCTGGCGCGACCTTCTCGTAGAAGGCGACCACCCCGGCGGCGTTCGCGGGTTGCTCATAAGCGGCGAGGAACGCGGCAGTCGGGCCCTTGACAACCTCGCCGCCGACGATCGGGCTGACGCACACCACCGGCACGGCGACCTCCGCGAGTGCGTCGCCAAGCACGTGCAGGATCGGCCAGATCGAGATGACCGGGTTGCTGGGGCCGACGATCACCGCGCGCGCCTCCCTGAGGGCCGCAAGCACCTCGGGCGTGGGCCGCGGTGGACTGTCTATCGGTGGTGGCTCCTCGGTATGCACGAGGCGCGCTTGCGCGGGCGTTGCGAATGCCACCTCGCGCACAGGGCCTTCGGCTCGATCGCCGATCATGAACTGCTGGAAGTTGCGCCAGCCGGCGTCGGTGCGCACATGCGTGCGCAGTGGCTCGTCGCACATCGGCAGCACGCGTGCATGCACGCCGATCGTCCTGTTCAAGCGTGCAAGGGCCTCGGTGTGGCGCAGTCCCTCATCCTCCATGCGACGACGCTCCAGGCACCACGCGAGGTCGCGGTCGCCAAGGTTGAACCACACGTCAGTGCCGAGCGCTCGCAGCGCCTCCATGACGGCGAACGTGTCGCCCTCGATGCCCCAGCCGCGCTCGTTGATGAGGTCGGCCAGCCAGAAGGACACGAGGTCGGGGTCGGGAGATACGTGCGAGCCGTAGATGTCGATGTCATCGCCCGTATTAGCGATTACGACGAGCTCCTCAGCTCCCGCCACGTCGAGCATGCCGCGCGCAAGCTTCGCGCCGCCGGTGCCGCCGGCGAGCACCACTACAGGTCCGCGCGGCTCGCTCACTCCCAGGAATCGTCCGGCAGGCCAGTGATGCGGACGCCGGCGTGACATTTGTGCTTGGCGTTGATCGAGATCATCAGGGCCGTCATCGACTCGGCGATGCGCGCCATCTCCAGGCGCCCGCAGTCAACGCAGCGCAAGCCCTCGATCCGCTCGAGCAAGAGCGCCGCACGGCGCTTGTCCTCGCGCGCGTCGCCGCATATGAGCACGTCCTGGCCCAGATCGTGGTCGAGGTCTGTCAGCGAGGCGGCGGACACCGTGTGCAGAGCCGAGACGACCCTCACCCCCTCGGGCACCATCTCCAGGGCTGCCTGTGCGGCCGAGCCTTGCCACACGCCGAGCATGCGCGTTGCGCGACCGCTGACGGCGGCCGCGAGCGGGACGGTGGCGTCGATCAGCAGTTGGCCCTTGCGCAACGACCCCTTGATGTTTTTGAGCGTCTCGGATTGGCTGCGGAAGGGGACGCTCAGGATGATCGTCTCGACGGCCTCGACGGCCTGCGCGTTCTCAGCGCCTGTGAAGCCACCGTCCGGTACGGCCGCACGCGCGCGGTCGGCGGCCTCGATCGCACGGCTCTCTTCGCGCGATCCGATCACGACAGGCACGCCAGCCTGTCCAAGGCGCACCGCCAAGCCGAAGCCGAGCGCTCCGGATGCTCCGATGATTGCGACGGGATCGGCGGGTGAGGCGGTCACGGCGGCGGAGTATAGGACGGCGAGGGTGGCTCTTTATCGGAGAGGAAGAATCCTAGTGGCCAGTTGAGAACGTTCTCAAAAATGAGCTAGACGCCCAGATACCCTTTGCATGGAGCTGGGAGACTTATTTTGGTATCTAAGCTGCGCAACCTAAGCTTTCTGTAGGCAGTCGTGCAAGGGGGGTGTGGTGGCGATCGTCCTGAATTGGATCGGTCACAGTAACGCGTTGGCGGGCATTCCTCGCGGCTCGACGCGTATGCTCCACGAATGCGATTTGAGGGCAAGACGGCGCTTGTCACCGGCGGAGCGTCCGGAATCGGCGCTGCCACGGCACGACGACTCGCTGCCGAAGGTGCACGCGTGGCGATCGGTGATGTCAACGAGGACGGCGCCCGTGAGATTGCGGGCGAGCTCGACGGGATGGGCTGTCGGCTCGACGTGACCGACACCACCTCAGTGCGCGGCGCGGTGGCCGCGATCGAGGAGAAGCTCGGCCCCGTGGACGTACTCGTCAACAACGCCGGCACCGACCTGTTCTCCTACTTCGTCAACAGTGACGAAGGATTGTGGGATTTCGTGCTGGGAGTCAACTTGCGCGGGGTGCTCGCCGTTACGCATGCGGTTCTGCCCTCGATGCAAGAGCGCCGCTCCGGCTCGATCGTCAACGTAGCCTCCGAGGCCGGTCGTGTCGGCTCGCAGGGCTCCGCCGTCTACTCGGCGGCGAAGGCCGGCGTCATCGGCTTCACCAAGGCGATTGCGCGCGAGTCGGCGCGCTATCGCGTGCGCAGCAATGCGGTGGCCCCCGGGCCGATCGAGACGCCGCTGCTCAATGCCGCGCCGCAGCTGCTCGGTGAGCTGGGGGAGAGACTGAAGCAGGGCATGGTCAACCAGACGGTGTTGCAGCGCTCCGGTGAGCCCGAGGAGGTTGCGGCGGCGATCGCGTTTCTCGCCTCGGATGACGCTTCGTATGTGACGGGCCAGACGCTGAACGTCAGCGGTGGCCTCTCCATGTGGTGATCCCTCCGAGAGTGGACATCAGGGAGGTCGGCCCGCGCGACGGCTTTCAGAACGAGCCGGAGATCATCCCCACCGAGCGCAAGGTCGAGTTGATCGACATGCTCGCGCGCACCGGCTTGCGGCGATTGGAGGTGACGAGCTTCGTGCGCCCCGACGTGATCCCGCAGCTGGCAGACGCGCCGGAGGTGCTGGCGCGGATCAATGTGCCCGAGGAGGTCGCGATCGGCGTGCTCATTCCCAACGAGCGGGGTCTGGAGCGGGCCTTGCAGGTGAGCGAGGGGCTTTCGCGAGAACGGCCGGCCTTCGATGAGATCAACGTCTTCTTGTCAGCCTCTGAGTCGCACAACCGCCACAACGTCAACCGCTCTGTCGAGGAGTCGTTGGCGTCGCTCGAAAAGGTGCTTCCCGCGGCATGTATGGCGGGACTGCGTTGCGAGGCCGTCATCTCCACTTCATTCGGTTGCCCATACGAGGGCCATGTGCCGCCCGAGCGGGTACTCGAGATCGCTGCACGCCTATGCGACGCGGGCGCTCAGGAGATCGGTTTCGGTGATACGACTGGGATGGCCAATCCGGTCCAGGTGGGAGCTTTCTTCGAGCGGGCATTCGCGTCGCTTGGTGCCTCGCGCGACGGCGGTCCTGACAAGGGGGATGTGCAGCTGACAGCCCATTTTCACAACACGCGAGGCCAGGGCCTTGCCAACGTGCTGGCCGCCCTAGAGGTTGGCGTAACAAGCTTCGAGTCGAGCTTCGGCGAACTCGGTGGTTGCCCAGTGCCTCCCGGCGCCACAGGTAATATCGCCAGCGAGGATCTTGTCTCGATGCTGCACGAGATGGGAGTCTCGACTGGTATCAACGTCGACGCGCTGCTGGATTGCGCGCGCCGAGCTCAAGAGGTGCTGGGGCGACCTTTGGGCAGCCACACGCTCGTGGCTGGTCCTGTGGTGTGGCGGTAGATCAAGGCCAGGTTTCAAACGCGGCCACAAGAAGCTTCACATGAGTTTTGCGATGGGCCTCTCGCCTATTGCCGTGGTGTTACGGACCGACGCCTGACTCTCGGCTTCAACCCACGCTGACCTCTTGCTGTTGTGCGCTCTCGCGCATCGCTGCCACGCAGTACTCCTGCACCGAGACCTCCATCTCCAGTGTCTGCGCAAGCGCGGGCCGGGCCGAGGCGTCGATCACGCGCTTAGCGCGTCCTACCGCCACGTGTGAGTTGGCCAGCAGCTCGTCTACCAGTGCTTGTGTGGCTTGCTCGAGATCCTCCGGCGCGACGACTCGGTTGAGTAGCCCGATGCGCTCGGCCTCGGCCGCGTCGATCGTGCGGCCGGTCATGATCAGCTCCTTGGCTCTGCCGAGGCCGACCACGGCCGGTAGCCGCGTCGAGCCGCCCACGTCGGGGATGATCCCGAACTTCACCTCCGGCAGGCCCAGTTGCGCGTCATCCGAGGCGATCCGCAGATCGCAACCAAGCGCCACCTCCAGCGCCCCACCCACGCACGTCCGGTGGATCTGGCAGATAACCGGCTTGGGCATCGCTTCGGCAAGGTTCGGTGATTCCAGGAACGTGTTCCTGAATGGGCGTAGGTTGCCGGGCTTGCTGGCGGATGCCATCAGCTCGCCAAGGTCCACGCCGGCCGAGAACACCGGGCCCTCGCCGCGCAGCACGACACAGTGCACCGACTCCTCAGCAGCTGCGTCCCGTAGCGCCTCTGCGAGCGCGCGCAGCAGCTGCTGGCTCATCGCGTTGCGCTTCTCGGGACGGTTCAGGACGATGTGGCGGGCTGCTCCGCGGTCTTCTGTGGTGACGATGCTCATCGGCTTGTTTCCTCGGTCGGTGGTGTGGGGTCCAAATCGGGTTGCCCCATGTGTGCAGGAAGAGGCCGTTTGGACAAGGTTCGCGCCCGTGCGCTGGCTGGAGGCTTTGGGCAAGGTCGGTTTGGCTCCTCAGCTCAAGTCGAGCACCTGCGTCGGCGCTTCGATCTTGCCATCGTGATTCTCACTTGGCACGATCGCCGTGCCCACGGCGAAGAACTCGATCGTGTGGCTGCCCCAACCGTGGCTCTTCTCCTGCAGGTCGACGCCGACGATTCCCTCAGCGCTCAATGTCTGCGCCTCTGACTGCATCCGCTCCATCGCCAGCTCGCGTGCGTCGTACAGGGCTTGGGTGAAGTTTGAAAGCTCGACGTTACGCCCGGTTTGCGCCATCGACTTGAGCATCCCCCGGTGCGCTACGTGGTAGACGCAGCTGCCCATCACCATCCCCACAGGACGGTGTCCGGTTCGCAGCAGCGTCCAGAAGTCCTGGCCGGAGAGGTCGCTGGTGAACGGGCGCCCGTTGGGCGCTCGGTGCAGCACGCCCTCGCGGTGCTTGACTGCGGTGCCGATCGCGATGAACTCGGCCATGTCCTGGCCCCACTCGTAGCGGCCGATGTCCAGGCGCACGCCGACGACGCCGTCGGCCCCGAGCTGGTCGGCCTCCTCCTCCATGCGCGTCATCGCAAGCTGGCGAGCGCCGTACATGGCTTCGGAGAGGACAGTCATCTCCTGGCTCTTCTTCCAGCCGGCTACCTGGATGCCTATGTGGTAGATCGAGCTGCCGACGACCAGCCCGACGGGATCGAAGCCGGCCTGCTTGATCAACAGGAACTCGTTCACGCTCAGGTCGGATGTGAATAGCCCCGCGCGGTTCTGCTGCAGGCGCGCCCTGCCCGCCTCGGGAACGCCCTCGAGCGACGTGGGATCGTAGGTGCTCTCGTTCTCTTCGACGTCGCTCATTTGCGTGCTCCTTGTCTCAGCTTCATTCTTCGGCTCCTTCTGCTCGGGCTCATGCTTGGTCTCTCTTCTCAGGCCGTCAAGTCGACAATTCTCAGGCCGTCAGGTCGACAATTGTCTCGGGCGCATATGGGATCGTCGCGCGGTCCTCGCGGATGGCTGTGCCGATCGCGTGAAAGGTCACCATCAGGCCGCCGCGCGAATAGGTGCCGGCGCCGACCGAGGTCCGCTGGATGCCGTGTGCGATGCGCACGCCGATCACGCCGCTGGCGTCGAGCTTCGCCGCCTGCTGGGTCATGCGTGCGACAACGCTCTCGCGGGCGCTGTACACGCCCTGGGTGAATTCGGGCAGCTCCTGGTTCTGGGTGAAGCCGATGCCGCCGATGCCGCTCATCATCTGCGTCGAGTAGGAGGCGCCGACGAAGAACACGGAGCTCCACGCAACCACCCCGAGCGGCTCCACGCCGGCGCTGAGCAGCTTCGCGTAGTCGGCGACCGACAGCTCCGTTAGGACGGGGGTACCGCGCTGAGACTGTCCCCTACCGGCTGTCGGACCGTCGCCACCGCTCCGTGCGTCGCTGGAATGCGTGTCACCGGGCTTGGCGGCGTGCTCGTGACGAATGGCCGTGCCGATCACCACGTACTCGATCGCGTTTTCGGCCCAGTCGTGCTCGCCGGTGCGCAGGTCCACACCTACCACTGCGTCTGCGCTCACGTGGCCCGCCTCCTGCGCAAGACGTCCCAGCGCAAGTTCGCGCACCTCGTTCCAAGCTTCTGACAGCGCTTGCATCTCGAACATGAAGCCGCCGCCCATCGCTGACGGCCACGGCGTCGATTGGTAGCCAACCTGATAGATCGAGCTGCCCATCACCTGCGAGACCGGTTTCAGCCCAAGCTGATGGCAAAGCGCAAAGTCGCCGACCGACAGGTCGGAGGTGAAGGCGCCGCCATGTTCGCCGAGCCCGCGAAGCCGCCGTTCGGCTCCCAGTGGGATGCCGCCCCGCTCCACTTGCGCCAACGATTCGGCTTGCTCGGCGGCGCTCTCGCCGGGGTCCGCTGGCTCGTCGTCCTGCTCGAGGTCGATTGGCGGGTCGTTCGCGCTCATCGTGTCGTGCCCGTCTGTGTCGCGCAGGGTGGGCAGGCGGTTCGCCCAGCGGTGCAGATCGAGCTCATCCCATCAGCCTCTCCAGCGCCGCGCGCGCCTCGGCGCTGCGCTCGGCCTCCTCGCGCAGCTGGGCGGCCAGCTCGCTGACCCACTGTCCCGCGTCGAGCTGCTCGCGCTTGATCGCGATCCCACCGACCTTGCGCTCGCGGCTGCCCTGCACACGATCGCCGTCCACGGTCAGCTCATATGTGCTCTCACCGAGGCTCACCTCCACGCGACGCACCTGCTTCTCGCCGCGTCCCAGCAGGCCGCCACCGCGACGCTCCACGCGCGTACGCCCGGGCAGTGAGCTCTCCAGCTTGCTTGCCAGCACCGCCACCGAGATGCGCAGATCCGAGCCATCGGCACGCAAACCGGCCGCAGAGAAGTCGAAGTCATCCTCGGCTGACATGAACCAAGAGGCTACTCCGACAGCGGCTGCCGGCGCGACATCGGAGCGGGCCCTCGTGCCAATAGCATCTTTTGAGGTGGGGAATCTTTCCCATGGGACGGAATCTTTCCTATGGGGCACAAATTTGCTTCCTTTGCGCAAGGGTGAACTACATTTTGGATATGTCCGATGCCAGCCAGATACGCGTCTCCGACGCCGAGCGTGAGCGGCTCGTTGAGGAGTTGCACGAGCACACGGTCGCCGGACGGCTCACGGCTGAGGAGTACGAGCAGCGCCTGGAGGCCGTATACGCCGCGCGTACGCGTGCAGATCTCGATGCCCTGCGCGCCGATCTCCCAGTCAGTTCGGTTGCCGCCCAACTCGCGCTGGTGGAGCGCAAGTCAAAGCTTCGACGGCGCCTGGTGCACGAGGCGGGCGGCTCGCTCACCCTGTCGCTGATCTGCGTCGGTGTATGGATTGCAGCTGGCGCAAGCGGCGCTTTCTGGCCGATCTGGGTGATCCTCTTTACGCTGCTGCCGGCGCTGCGCGATGGTTTCATGCTGCTAGGTCCCGGCTCGGACATCGATGTCGTGGAGGCTCGCCTGCAGGCTCGCCACGAGCGCAATCTCGCGCGTGAGCACCGCCGCGCTAGACGCCGGCGCCTGCTGCCCTAACGACCTATCGATAGGCTCAGCTGCGCATGAGCGATCTGCGTCAAGCAACAGACCGAGCGCTCGCGGGCGGACCGCGGCGCCACCGCGAGAAGGCCGTCGAGCAGGGCAAGTTGCCGGTACGCGAGCGCGTGGCTCTGCTGTTGGACGACGACTCGTTCTCCGAGGAGGCTCTGCTGGCTAACTGGAACGAAGAGGGTCTCGGCGCCGATGGAGTCGTCACGGGCGTTGGCACGATCGATGGGCGGCCTGTGGCGCTGATGGCCAACGATCCGACGGTCAAGGCCGGCTCGTGGGGGCCGAAGACGGTCGAGAAGATCCTGCGCATCCAAGAGCGCGCCGCCGGCCTGCTTATACCGATGGTCTATCTCGTGGACTCGGCAGGGGCACGCATCACCGAGCAGGTGCAGATGTTCCCGGGACGGCGTGGGGCGGGAAGGATCTTCTTCAATCAGGTGCGCATGTCCGGCGTTGTGCCGCAGGTATGCGTGCTGTTCGGGCCGAGCGCTGCCGGAGGCGCCTACATCCCCGCCTTCTGCGACATCGTGGTCATGCGCGACGGCAACGCTTCGATGTACCTGGGCTCGCCGCGCATGGCCCAGATGGTGATCGGCGAGGACGTCACGCTCGAGGAGATGGGCGGCGCGCGCATGCACACCGGTGTCTCCGGCTGCGCGCACCAGCTCGTCAAGACCGACGAGGAGGGAATCGCTTTCGCACGGCGCTACTTGTCCTACTTCCCGAATAATTGGGAAACCCACCCGCCCACGCAACCCCCTCCGGCAAGCGAGGGGCGCGCGCAAGGTGGGCTCCCAGCGCGGAGCGCGGTTGCGGCGCCTGAGGCAGCGGACCCTGTGCCAGACATGGTTCGTGCGGACGCTCCCTCGATCGGGGATCTGATTCCCGCTGATGAGAACAAGCTATTTGACATGCTCCTGCTGATCGATGCCCTCGTCGACGAGGGCTCGTTGCTGCAGGTCCACTCGCGCTGGGCCAAGGAGATCGTCGTTGGCTATGCGCGCCTCGACGGGCATCCCGTCGGGATCGTCGCCAACCAGCCCAAGCACAAGGGTGGCGTGCTGTTCTCGGACTCGGCGGACAAGGCCGCGCGCTTCATCTGGACTTGCAACGCGTTCAACATTCCGCTGCTGTTCCTCGCCGACGTGCCCGGCTTCATGATCGGCACGCAGGTCGAGCGCCAGGGCATCATCCGTCACGGCGCCAAGATGATCAGCGCCGTCTCGGAAGCCACGGTCCCGAAGATCTCGGTGATCGTGCGCAAGGCCTACGGCGCCGGTCTCTACGCAATGGCTGGTCCGGCCTTCGACCCGGACTGCTGCATCGCGCTGCCAAGCGCCTCGATAGCGGTGATGGGCCCGCAGGCCGCGATCAACGCCGTCTACTACAACCAGCTGCAAGCGATTCCCGACGGTGAGGAGCGGGCCGCCAAGACCGAGGAGCTCAGGCGTGAATATGCCGAGGACATTGACCTGTTGCACCTTGCCTCCGAGCTGGTTATCGACGCCGTCGTCGAGCCCGATCGGCTACGAGCCGACCTGATCCGGCGCTTCGCTCATGCCGAGAGCAAGCAGCGCGACTGGCCCGCCAAGCGCAACCCGGTGACACCCGTCTAGCATTCGCGCGATGGATGCCACCGATCTAGCATTCGCCGGCATCGCCGGACAGGCTGAGCTGATCGCCGCCGGTGAGGTCTCCTCACGTGAGCTGGTCGAGCTTTACCTCAGGCGGATCGAGCGCTTCGACGGGCAACTGAATGCCTTCCGCGTCGTGTTCGCCGAGCGCGCGCTGCTCGAAGCCGACCAGGCCGACGCGCGCCGCGGCGCCGGAGGGGGCCGCCCGCTGCTCGGTGTGCCGATCGCCGTCAAGGACGACATCGATGTCGCCGGCGAGGTAACCGCGCTCGGCAGCAACGCCCACGGCGACGTCGCCGCGCCCGCGGATGCCGAGGTCGTGCGCAAGCTGCGCGAGGCCGGCGCGATCGTGATCGGCAAGACCAATGTGCCCGAGCTGTGCATCTGGCCGTTCACCGAGACACCAACCTTCGGCGCGACGCGCAATCCTTGGGACTTGCAGCGTGCCCCAGGCGGCTCCAGCGGCGGCAGCGGGGCGGCGGTAGCCGCCGGCCTCATCGGCGCTGCGCTCGGCTCCGACGGCGCTGGTTCGATTCGTATTCCCTCGGCCTGGTGCGGGCTGTTCGGGCTCAAGCCCCAGCGTGGGCGTGTCTCGATGGCGCCCAAAGCCGAGGCTTGGTTTGGCATGTCGGTCAACGGGGTGCTCAGCCGCTCGGTAATCGACACGGCGCTTTTCCACGATGTCGGCTCAGGTTCGGCTGCAGTGGACCGCGACCGTCCTGAGCCGCCCTCGATCTCGTTCCTGTCCGCGGCGCGTACCCCACCCGGCAAGCTACGCATCGCCTTCTCGACCAAGATCCCGCCACTGGTCATCGCACACTTGGATAAGCGATGCGCGCCGCGCTTTGGACGAGACAGTCGAGCTGCTGCGCTCACTCGGGCACGATGTCAAAGAGCAGGACCCCGACTATGGCTTCGACACGATGCCTGCCGTGCTGATGCGCTTCCTGCGCGGCATCCACGAGGAAGCCAATGCACGTCCCCATCCGGAGCGCCTGTCGCGCCGCACGCGCTCGATGTCGGCGCTTGGAGCGCTTGTGCCCGCGACGCTGCTGGAGCGTTCTCGCGCTGCCGAGCACACGCTCGCGGACAAGCTCAACCGGGTTTTGACCGATCACGATGTGCTGATCACACCGACGACCGCGCAGCCGCCGCCGCGGATCGGCCAGTACGACGGACGCGGGGCGCTGTGGACGCTGAATGCGGTTACTGCGCTTGTCCCTTACAACGCTCCATGGAATCTCACGGGCCAGCCGGCCGCTTCGGTGCCGGCCGGTTTCGGCTCGGACGGCCTGCCGCGCGGCGTGCAGATCGTCGGGCGCCCCGGCGCCGAGACCACGCTGCTCTCGCTTGCCGGCCAGCTCGAGGCGGAGCGCCCCTGGGCGCAGCATCGCCCCGACGCGTTCGCGTGAGCGACGCGACCGAGGGAGCGGGGTACGGGCGCGCAGAGCGTGCTGGGGGGCGGTTTGACAGATCGACAGGTCTAAGCGCGGACATTGACGATCTGCTGGCGCTGGCTGTTGATCTGGCCCGCGACGCAGGGGCATTGCTGCTCAGCCGCTTCGAGGGCGGGCGCGAGCAGGCGCTAGAAAGCAAGAGTACGCCCACCGACCTGGTCAGTGAGGCCGATCTCGCCTCCGAGCGCCTCATCCGCGACAGGCTCGCGCGCCGTCGGCCGGCCGATGGCATCCTCGGTGAGGAGGGGGGAAGAACGAAGGGCACCAGCGGTCTCACGTGGGTGGTGGATCCGCTCGACGGGACGGTCAACTTCCTCTTCTCAATTCCGCAGTGGTGCGTAAGTGTGGCCGTCATCGACGAGCATGGTTCGCTTGTTGGGGCGATCTACGACCCGTGTCGTGGCGAGCTGTTCGTCGCCACGCGCGATGGAGAGCCGTTGCTGAACGGCGCTCCGATCGCAGCATCCGATCGCACAGAGCTTTCAAGCGCGATGGTCGCCACCGGCTTTGCCTACGACGCCTCCGTGCGTGCCGTCCAAGCCGAGGTCTTTGCCGGCCTCCTCCCACGCGTACGCGACATCCGTCGCTTCGGCTCGGCCGCGCTCGACTTGGCGTGGACCGCCTGCGGGCGCTACGACGCCTACTTCGAGCGCACAGTCAAGCCATGGGATATAGCCGCCGGCACGCTCGTCTGCGAACGGGCTGGGCTCACTGTGCAGGAGTTGCCGGAGCGGGACGGGTTGCCGCAGGGTGTGCTTGCCGCCGTACCTGCGCTTGCCGGGGAGCTGTTCGAGCTGGTGGGCTGAGACGTGTTTGCGCCGGGCACGAGTGGCCACAACCCGACCGCTGTCTATCGCCTATCGATTCGATGCGGCGGGTGGGAATCGAACCCACACGCCCTTTCGGACAATGCCTTTTGAGAGCATCGCGTCTACCGTTCCGCCACCGCCGCAACGGATTCCAATAGTACGCTAGACCGGTCGTGCCAGCGCGTCACGCTCGGCGCGCGGGTCCAGCTGCTCCAGCTCGATGTTCCAACCCTGCTGGAAGCCGCGCATCGCGAATGCGATCAGCAATATCTGCACAGGGATGATCACGAGCGTGAGCACGCCGAGCAGGCCGGCGTTGAGCGATGGTTGGGCGAAGCCAGCTTTGTTGCGCGCGAACCAGCTTGGCGCTGCGACCAGCGCGAATACAAGCAGTATCAGCGCGAGCGCGGCCGCCATCGGCAGCACGCCGCGACTCCAGCGTGCGGCGAAGTAGGCCATCAGCATGTAGATGATCGCCCAGGCCAGCAGAATCGGGATGCCGCCTTCGAGCTTTGTCCAGCCGCCGATCGTGATGATCAGGATCAAAGCGATCGAAACGAGCAACAGCAGCACGACCGTTGCGCGCGTTGCCTGAGCCGCCGGCTTACCTCGGTTTGGGTGTGTGATGATCACGCCCGGCTCCCCATTTCTCTCCCCACTAGATGCCATCGCAGTATTGACCATACAATCTGGAGCGGTCCTCACGCAACCCCGCGGGCGTGGTGGAATTGGTAGACACGCTGGCCTTAGGAGCCAGTGGGCTTATGCCTTTGGGGGTTCGAGTCCCTCCGCCCGCACCTCGAGCGAGAGCGACGGGCTCTGGCGAGCGCGCCAAACAGCGAGCCAGCTCAGCCGGCGATCAGCGCCGCGGGCTGGGCCAGTGCCTCTTCGGCCACGCGCACCGACTCGACGAAGATCTCGACTCCGGTGAGCAGCAGCTCGCGTGTGATCACCAGCGGTGGCAGGAAGCGCGCGACGTTGCCGTAGTGCCCGCCCACCTCGATGATCACGCCCTTGCGGAAGCACTCGGTGCGGACCTGGGCGGCCATCTCGGGCCACGGCTGCCTTGGTGTCGCGGTCCTTGACGAGCTCGATGCCGATCATCAGTCCGCGGCCGCGCACATCGCCGACGGAGGCCAACGTATCCTGCGCATCGCGCAGCAGCCCAAGCGTCAGCTCGCCGAGACTTGCCGCGTGTGCGGGCAGGTCCACGTCCTGCATGAACTCGATTGCCGCCAGCCCGGCCGCCATCGCCACCTGGTGGCCACGGAAGGTGCCGATATGGGCCCCCTGCTTCCAGGTATCGAGCTCTGAGTCGTAGGCGATGCAAGAGATCGGATAGCCGATCCCGCCGAGCGCCTTGGAGAGGGTGATCACATCGGGCTGAATCCCGTCGTGCTCGCAGGCGAACATCGTGCCCGTGCGCGCGAAGCCGGTCTGGATCTCATCGCAAATCAGCGGCACATCGTGCTTGCGGGTGATCGCGCGCACCTTGCTCAGGTAGCCATCAGGGGGAACGATCGTGCCGCCCTCGCCCTGGATCGGCTCGATCAACACGGCCGCCGGATGGGGGATGCCGCTGTGGGGGTCTTCAAGCGAGCTGTCGAGCAGGTTCGCGCAAGCCAGCTCGCACGAGTCTGGCTTTAGGCCGAGCGGGCAGCGGTAGCAGTAGGGATAGGGCATGAAGTGCACGGGACTGGAGGTCGGGCCGCCGAAGCCGATGTCGCTTGTCACCGAAAGCGCGCCGGTCGTCATGCCGTGATAGGAGCCCTGGAAGGCGATCACCGCGTCACGGCCGGTGTGCGCGCGGGTCAGCTTCAGCGCTGACTCGATCGCGTCCGAGCCGGTGGGACCGCCGAAGTGAAACTTGGCGCTCTCGCGTAGGCGCCCGGGGAGCAAGGTCCTGAGCTTGCTCATCAAACGCAGCTTGGGCTTGGTGGGGAAGTCGAGCGCGTGCACGAGCTTGCGCTCCTGCTCGGCCGCCGCCGCCAGCACGTTCGGATGGCCGTGGCCGACGTTGAGCACGCCCGCGCCGCCGAAGAAGTCGATGAACGTGTTGCCGTCCACGTCCTTCATGGTTGCGCCGCGACCCTCTTCGATTGCTAGGGGCACGCTGCGTGGGTAGGAGCGGGCGCTTGACTCGAGCTCGTCCTGCTGGGCGAGCAGCTCGCGCGAGAGCGGTCCGGGCACCTCGCCATCGAGCGCCGGGGCGGGCTCGAAATGCAGCTCCTCGAAGTTGTGCTCCCCTTGGCTCATCTCTCAGGTCTCAGGCGACTATAGCCTTCGCTGGGCCTGTGCCTGGTCCGATCGCTCAGGCGCGGAAGGGAGGACGTCGATCGTGGGCTCGGCAGGCGTGCCGGTCGGGGCGCGAACCCGAGATGTTGAAGGGACGGCATTGATCGTGGGATTGGCCTGAGTGCCGGTAGCGGAACTAACTTTTCTCTTCTCTCATAACCGGAAACGGCACCACCTCTCGTAGCGTCTCGTGCCCGGTGAGGATCATCAGCAGACGGTCGACCCCCATACCGCCGCTGGCCGATGGGGCAAGCCCATATTGAAGGGCCGTCACGTACTCCTGGTCGTGGGGATGGGGAGCGTCGTCGTCGTCGGCGCGGCGCTGCTTGCGTTGCTCGACGAAGCGCTCGTACTGCTCGACGGGATCGTTGACCTCCGAGTCGCCGCTGACCAGCTCGATGCCGCCGATCACAGCGTCGAAGTGCTCGGCAAGCCTCGAGTCATCGACATGGGCCTTGGTGATCGGAAAGGACTCGAGCGGAAAGTCGTAGACATGCGTGGGCTGGTTGAGCGTTGGCTCCACGAGCTTTGAGTAGACGGCTTGAACGGCTTGCGCCCAGCTTGCATCCGGATGGATCTTGCCCTCCAGCAACGCCATCAGCTCCTCGCGCTCGACCCCGAGGAAGTCGACGCCCGTGACGCGCAGGATCTCGGCTTGCATGGTCGTGTTGCGCCAGGGCTTTGCCAGGTCGATCTGCTCGCCGCCGCGCTCGATCACGGTCGTGCCGAGCACATGTTGGGCGACATAGGCGACCATCTCTTCGGTAAAGCGCGCCACGTCTTTGTGGTCGGAGTAGCTCATCAGCCACTCGAGCATCGTGAACTCGGGTGAGTGCCGGTAGGAGATGCCCTCGTTGCGAAAGCACTTGCCGAGGTCGTACACGTTCTCCAGCCCGCCGATCAGGCAGCGGTTGAGATACAGCTCGACGGAGATGCGCAGCGACATCTCCTGGTCGAGCGCGTTGTGGTGGGTCAGAAACGGTCTTGCCGATGCTCCCCCGGCGAGTGCCTGCAAGACGGGCGTTTCGACCTCGATGAAGCCGCGCTCGGCCATGAAGGCGCGGAGCGCGTCGACGGTCTTCGCACGCGTGACAAACAGTTCGCGCGTGCTCTCGTTGGCGAGCAGGTCGAGCTCGCGGTAGCGATAGCGGGTGCCGGTGTCGCCGAGCCCGTGGCGCTTGTCTGGCGGCGGTCGCAGCGCCTTGGTCAGCAGCACGCAGCGGTGCACACTGAGCGCCAGCTGACCGCGCTGGGTCACATAGATGGGCCCTTCGGCTTCGACGATGTCGCCGACGTCGAGGTCCACGGCGCGCTCGTAGGCCTCCTCACCGAGCGTGTCTTGGCGCACGGCAAGCTGGATCTCCCCGGAGAAGTCGCGCAGGTCGATGAAGGTCGTCTTGCCGTGTCCACGCCTGGAGATAACGCGCCCGGCCAGGCGATAGCTGAAGTCAAGATGCTCGCCGGCCTCTAGCTCGGCTGGATCGTGTGCAGCGTGCAGCTTGGCGATCTCGGTGCGCTCGCAGGTGGGAATGTGCGGGAACGGCTCGACCCCCTGCGCGCGCAGGCGCTCGGCCTTGGCAAGCCGTTCGTGCGTGACGGCGTCGTCAAGCGGGTTATCGAACATGCTGGATCACCCACAGGAAGGTACCAGCGGGTTGAGCTCAAGCTCCTGCGCCGCCTTGACTGCGTCAGTCTTCGTTGGGTCCGCCGTCCTTCTTTGCACCAACGTTGCCCACCGTCCGGGAGCAGCCGCGGGTGCTTGCGCCTACGCGCCGAAAGTCGGCTTGTGTTTTCACAGTGGTGTTTCTGTAGGCGAATGTGGATGATGCGCTCGTGAGGCATACAAAGGACCCCGAGATCGACGAGCAGGTGCGAGCTTTTGGCGAGAGCATGCGCGCCATGCGCTTGATGGTCGGGCTCTCGCAGGTGGGCTTGTCGGAGGCGACGAAGCTCGATCGGGCCGCGATCAGCTTCCTCGAGCGTGCCGAGCGCGCTCCGGATCTCTCGACGCTTGTGCGGGTCGCGCGTGCGCTCGGCACTACTCCGGCCGACCTGCTCGAGGGAATCGGCCTCCTCGGCCCGCGAGCGGTCTCGCCGCCGGCGGAGGTGGCGTCGGCGAGTGGGCCTGGCCTGCGCTTCGGGGCGAACCTGCGCGCGGCGCGTAAGGGAGCCTCGCTTTCGCAAGAGGCGCTCGCCTATGATGCCGAGGTCGACCGGGCGGCGATCAGCGTGTACGAGCGCGGGGGACGCGAACCGAACCTGCGCACGCTCTTGAAGCTTGCGCGTGCCCTTCAGCTGAGCCCGGTGGCGTTGCTCGACGGCGTGCGCTGAGCTTGCGCTAGAAGCTCAGCTCATTTGCGCGGATCGCCGCGTGCGTGGGTCGGTAAATCGCTCGAGGCGGGATGTCGGGCACCTGTGTTGTGTCGGGTTTGGTGTCGGTGTCGGGCTTGCGCGCGGTGTCGAACTCTTGCGCGGCGCTGCCTGCCGCATCGGGCTTGCTTTGGGGAACGGCCTCGCGTTCGGCCAAGCCGTCCTTGAGCAGGATCTCCAAGGCCGCCACGATCTCGTCGAGATCGCGCTCCCCATCGGGGTCGCGATCGCAGGCAACTGCAATCGCCGCGGCCGACATACCGTCGCGAGCTTCGCTGACGAGCGTGTGCAGTACGACCGCCGCCAGCAGATCCGAGTGCTGGAAGGAGCTCCCGTCTTGTGAATTCGCCACATTTTGAAACTACACGACGGAGCGGTCGAATGCTGGATGGTGGCGCAAATGCCTGTGTGTTGGCGCTGTCAACGCTAAAGCAGTGTTGCGAGCGTGCCGAAACGCGTATCGAGAACAAGTATTCGACACTCGTGATGATACGCACAAACCCCTTTCGGTCAAAGCAAAGCCGCCGGCGCTTGGAGTCGACGGCTTTTGAGTGCCCGCCGAGAGATTCCTCGGCGTCTGTCGCGCCCACGCCCACAGGCGCGCTAAGACGGCTACCGCCATTGGGCTCCGAGAGCGGCGACACCCTGATCGAGGTGGTGATCAGCGCGGCTCTGATCTCACTCGTCGTGATCGCTGTTCTGTTCGGGCTCGACAGCACCAATCGCGCGACGGCGAACAGCCGCGCCCGCTCGCAAGCTGATGCGCTGGCCCAGCAGGACGAGGAGCGGCTGCGCAGCGAACCGATCAAGAAACTCACCGAACTGGAACGCAAAGAAAACGTAACCGTGGGGGCGACCACTTACACGATCACAACCACCGCCAAATACATCGCCGATGAGACCAGCACCGCCAGCTGTACCTCCAGCGTCCCAACCGCTGACTATCTGAAGACGATCTCGATCGTCACGTGGCCGTCGATGGGGCCCAATGGAGCGGTGACAGAGACGGGAGTCATAAGCCCGCCCGCAGACTCAGCCTTGATCGTGCGGGTTGAAGATGCCGGAACGCCGCTGGCGGGCGCCAGAGTCGTTGCCAGAGGGCCTGCGCCATCCAGCAGCGTCCACGAACTGGAAACCTCTCTGAACGGTTGCGCGGTACTCGCGCTGCCGCCGGGCGAATACACGATCAACGTCAGCAAGACTGGCTACGTGGACCCGAATGGCTACGCGAACACGGAATCTGACAAAAGCGTGACGAAAGCGGTCTACCTCCCCGCCGAGACGACTTCAAAGGAGGGCTACGACCTGGGACCCGCCGGCAAACTGAATGTGAGCTTCGTAGCGGCCTCTGAACCTACTGTATCCCTGGAAGGCGACTCGTACGTGTACTTCAACACGGGCATGGCCACCTACGAAACGTTCCCCAATCCCGCCACGCTTGAAACATACAGTCCGAAAATCGAATCGGGCGCGACGATCTTCCCTGCCACCACAATTTATACGGTCTATGCCGGGACCTGTCCCGAAGACCTACCAACGAAAAACGGTCAGAGCTCCAATCCGGAAGTTTTGGTGACGGCGGGAGAACCCACGCCCGTAAAGGTGCCATTGGCGCCGATCGACATAAAGGTGCTGGAAAACAAAGGCGTCCCGGAAAAACCGGTGCAGAACGCTACGGTCCTGCTGGAAGACACCGGCTGCAAAGCGCTTCGTAAACTCGCCACGACTTCGACCGGTGCGCTCAACCGTCCAGCGATGCCATTTGGCACGTATTCGCTGTGCGTGACGGCAGCCATCGCCGGCAAACAGCGCGAAGACACCGTGTCAGTCGATAACGACATCGCGAGCGGGACACCCCTACAGACCATATACCTGGGCGAAGAAGGCAAAGAAGGGTCTGTTTGCTGATGAGCTCCACGCGCACATCATTGAAGACGCTGCGCGACGAGCGCGGCTTCACGCTGATCGAGCTGCTGGTGGCGATGTCGCTGGGGATCCTCGTTTCTGGGATCGCCCTATCCCTGCTCAACTTCACGACGGCTGACGTAACGCGTATCACCGAACGGGTGCATGCCGACCAGACGGGGCGGGTGGCGCTCGAGAAGCTGATGCTCGCGCTGCATTCGTCCTGCCTGACCGTCAAATCCGATCCCATCAAGCCGGAAAGCACCGAAAGCAAACTCAGGTTTGTCAGCGAAACCAGCACCGAAAACGAACACGGAGAACCCTCTGCGGCCCTGCCTACGATCAAGCTGCACGAAGTCATCTATACGGCAGGGTCGGGCAAAACCGAAGGTACGCTCACGGAACAGTCTTGGACGAGTGAAGGCACCCCGCCTAACTACATATTCAACGAAAAAGGAACTCCCACAAAACGCACATTGCTGACCGGCGTGGAGCAGACCGAAACCGCGAAAAAAGAAATCTTGCCGGTCTTCCGGTATTACCGTTACTATCGTGAAACAGACAGCAAAGCCGTATTGGGCGAATTGGATCCCAACCCAATGACAGGCAAACTGACTGTAGAAACGGGCCCAGAGGTAGCCAAGGTGAACGTGAACTTCACAGCTGTGCCGGAAGGCAAAGAAAACAAATTGAACACCCAATTTGGCGGCGGTCGCCCTGTTGCACTCGAAGACTCTGCGATCCTGCGTCTTTCTCCGTCCTCAGAAGAATCGTCCAATTCCCCCTGCGCCGAACTATGATGACTACTTTCACCAGCTACCTACGTAGTGCCCTGATGAGTCTTCGTGGCCAAGAGGGCATCACAATGATCATCGCGATCGGCGTGATGTTCGTCACCTCGCTACTGCTCGTCGCGACGTTTACGGCGGCCAACGGCGAGATCCATCTGAGCGCCACGGACACTTCGCAAAAGAAGGCCTACTATGCCGCCCTCGCGGGGATCGAGAACTATGAGAACCACCTCACCGAGGACGGCAACTACCTCACCTATTGCACCAACCCTCCAGAGACGAATGCCGCCCTTAACCAGGTCGGGGAAACGATCCACCGTGCCAAGATCACGAACGAAAGCGGTGAATCGCTCAACGAGGAATACGCGATTCAGCTGCTGCCTGCCGAAAGCGCGCCGGTCAGCGATCGCAAGTGCGATCCCAACAACCTGGTTGAAACGATGCTCGAAGAGAAGTCGCCCGGAGCTGTCGGCACCTTCCGTATCGAGTCGACCGGCTACTCCGGCAACGCAGCGACGCACGCTTGTCGCGGACTTCCGCAACGCCAACTTCGTCAGCTTCGTTTGGTACACGAAGTACGAAACCGGCGATCCCTCGATCTATGGCGAACCGCTCAAAGAAAAAGAGCCGGCTAACTACTACACCGAATGCTCCAAGTTCTACGGCGAACGCCCTGCTGACGGCGGCAGTCCGCGGCGCTGCATCAACAACTTCTTCATAAACGGAGAATCGGTCAACGGCCCGATGCACACAGAGGACCACGTGGGCGTATGCGGCTCGCCAATCTTCGGTCGCAGCGAAAACGATCGCATCGAATTCGGTCATGCATATGGCAAACCCGAAGACGAAGGCTACTCCGGCGAGGGTGTCTGCTCGGAAGTAAAACCCGTCTTCAAGGGCAAGCACGTGCTACCCAAGGAAGTCGTGTCGATCGAGCCACCGCCAGGGGATGAAGAATTGAAACATATCGTCGAACCAGCGTACGAATTCAAGAACAAGACGGAAATCGTTCTTGAAAACGGCACGATGACCGTGACGAACTGGGAAGAAAATGTGACCACGAAAACTTGGGTTACGAAAACTCAGGTAGGCCTTGCATATCCGCCCAATGGCATCATCTACGTCGCCGGCGGTTGCTCGGAAGCCTACTCACCTTACGGGCCAAAGCCAAGTTACTCAGAAGACCAGAAATGCGGCAACGTATATATCCACGGTGAATACACCAGCTCACTGACGGTGGCTGCCGAAAACGATGTGATCATCAACGGCAACCTCACGACTCCGACGAATTCCGCCGGCACTCCGACGACCAATGCGTTGTTGGGCCTGATCGCGAACAATTTCGTGCGCATATATCACCCCGTTGTGCCAACGTATCCCCCCACGATCGTCAGCAAAAAAGAAACCTGTAAAACAAACGGCGCAAAAGAAGTCGAGAAACTTAACTCGAAAAAAGAATGCGAATACACCGACGACGCAGCCGAATGCGACGCTCCAAATGGCCCCGGCGACCTGAACAACCCGAAGGTCTACGCTGCGATGCTCGCCGTCAAACACGCGGTGATCGTGGACAACTACATTTGCGGCCAACCGGAACTGGGGAGCCTGAACGTCTACGGAGCCGTCGCCGGCCTCTACACCAACGGCTTCACCGGCGAGTTCTCGGGCAGCTCGATCATCCACGGCTATCCCTACGACGCCAACTACGACGATCGCCTGCAGGTCGAGGAGCCTCCGCACTTCCTCAACCCGATCGAGGCTTCGTGGTTCGTGCAGCGTGAGACCTTGGCCGCCAATCCGAAGGAAGAAGGCTGAGCTAGCGCCCCGGCCACGGGGTATCCTTGGAGTATGGCAGCCCCGTGAAGACTGCGAATCTCGCCCTGGCGAGCAAGCGTGTAAAGTCTTGGGGCGCTTCGCGCACGCAGAAGCGCTGCAAATCGAGCGTTTCTGGGGGACTGGTGTAACGGTAACATGGGGGTCTCCAAAACCCTTGCTCGAGGTTCGATTCCTCGGTCCCCCGTCGGTGGATCCGGGCGGAATGCCTGGGAAAACGCCGGCTTTGGCGGGGTTGGGGGCGGAGGGGCGAAAACGCGCCGAGACGCACTGAAACGCATTGAGCCGTGCAAAAAGTGCAACTCAGATGGCGGAGGCGGTGGTGGAAGCGAGGTGGGCCTTGGGCCGCCTACGGATGACCGGGTGGTGCGAGTCGTCTCTGGGCGGCCGGGCTACTCCTGACTCGCAAAGCGTCGGCCGCGTGACTAGATCTAGGTCATGTCCGAGACTCTGCCGCTTTCGTCCGTCAAGGCCCATCTCTCCGAGATCGTCGATCGCGTCGAGGGCCAGCACGACCGCGTCGTCGTGACCCGCAACGGAACGCCGGCAGCGGTGCTGGTCAGCCCCGAGGATCTGGAGAGTCTGGAGGAGACGCTTGCAATTATGTCCGACCCATCGCTGATGGCTCAGATCGGCGAGAGCGACCAGGCGATCGCCTACGGCGAGCCCGGCGCGACGCTCGCGGAGCTCCGTGCAGAGCATGAGCGCCGTCGCAACGCTGCAGCGTGAGCGACGCACCAGGGGACGTGCGAGTGATGGCGCCCGCGCGCCGTCAGCTCGATCGGTTGCCAATTTCGGTTGCGGCGCCCGTGCTCGAGACGTTTGAGGCGATCGCTTCCAATCCCTGTCGGCTTGGCAAGCCGCTTCGGTTTGGGCTGGAGGGGTGCTGGTCGGCGCGCAGGGGACCTTACCGGGTGGTGTATCGCATCGACGATGAGGCTCGGGTCGTGTCGGTGCTCGCCGTTGCGCACCGGGCGGACGTGTACCGGCCGCGGTGAGCACTAGTTCCATGCCAGGCGCCGAGCGCGGGAGCGCGGATCGTCTGAGCGCAGGCGAAGGGTCGCAACCATGTCGTTGTGCATGGCGGGTTCCCTACGCGGATGAGCCTCTCTACGTCGGCCTTGGCTGACGAGCAACCACTTCCCTGGCTCTACGCCTACCGCGAGGACGCCCAGTCCACACGGCTTGGCGGGCCGGTGCTTCGACCGTTCGTGCCGGTGGGGCCATGCTTATAAGCGGAATCCCTGCATACACGGCTTATAGGCCAGTTCAGCGGTGATCTAAACCGCCCACACGGTGAGCGGTAGTTCCAACCATCGGCATCCTGCGCATGGATCGGCCGGTGGGCATGCCAGGATTCGCGACGTGCATACTGTGATCACCGGAAGTGATGTGGTCGTAGCGATCATTGGCGGCACCCTTCTGGGGCTGGCCCTGACGCGGCCTCGGCTCGCCTGGCTCGAGCGACTCGACGATGGCTCACGCCGGTACGGCGAAATCGTCATGACGATTGGTGCGTTTGTGATGGGCGGCTACGCCTACGGCTCGCTCTACTTGGTTCTCCATCGCCAACTCGGAGGAGAAATCGACAAGCTGTTGCGAGGCGCAGGTGTGATATTTGGTGTCTACGCCGCGTTCGTTCACTTCGAGCCGTTCTCCGATGGCGAGGGTTGGCGCGAGGTGGGGTCGGCGATGCTTCTGTACGTGGCTGTGGCGGTGGCGGCGGTGTTGAGCGGTGTCATCTGCGTCGAATATACGCTCGACGGGAGCGTGGGCAGCTGGCGTATTTTCATGGAGATGATCGTGCCGGTGGTTAGCGCCTACGGCATCTACAGGTTCGTCCGAAGGTTACAGAGGGCTGTGGGCGAGGTCGAGACGGCTGAGGTGTTGCCGGTCTCCAACAAGGATTAATTGCTGGCACGCATCAGGCGCCAGACGGCACGTCTCTAGGGCGACGACCTAGCCTCCATCCTGCCCCAGCGGACTCGATATGATGATTCCATATGGCTCGTCTACCCTCAGTGTCTATCACCGATGAGCTCGCTGCGACAGAGAAATTGCTCCGTCGTGCATACAAGGCGTTTAATGCTCGCGATATCGAAAGCGCGATTGCAACGATGCATCCGCAGGTCGACTGGCCGAATGGGATGGAAGGTGGACGCGTACATGGACACGAAGAGGTGCGCAACTACTGGCAACGTCAGTTCACGTCTATTGACTCACACGTCGAGCCTGAGCGCATCGAGATGGGTCCGGGCGGTGCCATCGCCGTCACGGTGCGCCAAGTGGTGCGGGATCGCGCGGGGAAGTTCTTGTCCGACGAACCGGTCGAGCACCACTACTTGATCGCCGATGGGCTGATCAAGCGCATGGAAATTCGGAAGTAACGTAGATAAGGATGTTAGACTAGTCGAACAGCTGATTAGTGACGTATCTTTTCGCCCTCACGTTTTTTGCGTTTCTTCAATGCTTTGCTTATCTGCACAGAGTGGAGTCGTTGAAGGGCGGCGGCGCCGATAGTCCTCCTCGCTGGTGGAGGTTTCAGCGCCGAGAAGGGGAAATTGGTCGCAAGGATTTCGGTGGTGCTCGTGGCGGAAACGGCTTCGTTTGATCGCGAGTAGTTGGCGCTGACGTCTACACGCACGGGGAGGCCCGATGGGGCGAGCGCAAGGTCGACCTGGACTGGTGCCGGGCATGCCTTTTCAAATAGTTCCCCAAGTGGAAGATCGCTTCGTGGATAGACGCCGGGAGCAAAGGTCACAGTGAACTGGCTAACTTGCTGACCATCTATCTCCGCGGTCCCGCTTTCGAGGATGCTCTCAGCTTCGCCAAGTTGCTTGATCGTAGGCTCCAACGACGTCGATTTGGAGCTGGGCCGCGATCGTTCGCGATGCTCGCGAACCCACGGACGTCCACCATCGCCATGCGTGAAGTTTGGCTCATACCTATAGATTGCATCTCCGATTTCGAGTATTCTGCCAACTTCGCTCTCTGATTTGCCGGAGGAAGAGCGACTCCGTATCGTCAGGATGCTGGTCGATTCATGCGTGGGGACGTTCCCATCGATGATGTCGTGGAAAGTCTCAGCCCCTGAAGGTGATGCGAAAGCGAGCTGGTAGGAGATTCGGAGGCTGTTCAGCTTCACGTGTTGCAGCTTTTGCTCCAGCATCTGAAGCTCAGGCGGCACGGTCGCGTGTGCCGGCGCGGTTGCCGGCACCGAAGGGCATCCAATGGTTGTGAGGGAAGCAAGAGGGGAGTCGGCTGTAGCTGTCCCTGGGGTCGCCGAACCTAGAATTGCGCCCAACACGACCACCATCACGAATCCTCGCACCCGCTCCCCTTCCTCGATTTCCAGCAGTCTACAGCTTGAGCGATCCCATCAATCGGACATTGTGTGGCCTGCGCCGTGGGCGGAAGCTCGTCAGGTACTGTGAGCCTCGGCTCGTTTGAGCAGGAGCCAGTAGAGGTGTTCTTGGATGGCGGCCGGGAAAGGTCGTAGCACGCCGCTGCTGAAGAGCGAGACCTCGGCGCGGCCATTGACGAATCCCAAGATGTCGATGTAAAATCGAAGCTTGACATTGTGCACCGTGATTGTGGCGGTGATTCGCCATCCGAAGCTCCCAGTGGCACCCGGTGCCGGAGGGGTGCCGTGTGCTATGGAGAGCGAAATCGAGTTAGGGTTGAGGATCGCTCGGGATTTTTCTCCTCCACGGAACTGATTCTGAAGTAGCAGCTTGAGATAGTGCGAAAGGCATGCGCGGACATGGCTGCTACGGATCGCCATTAGTTCTTTGGCTGCTATGGCTGATGTGCGTGTGACGCTTACTTCTGAGTTCACGCTGAAGCGTAGGATGCCGCGTTCGAGCTTGAAGTTCTTCGAGCTGGCTTTGGCCAGACCGCCGTGTGCCTCCAAAGCTCCGCTGGTGCAGCGCATCAGTTCGCGTTGGAGTCGCTTTTCTGCTGGTGTTTCGTGTTCGTGTTCGTGCCTCGAGGTTGCTAGGAAACCGGGTACGTCCGTAGGCTTCAGGTTGACCGCATGAGCAAAAGCGATCGCATTCGCCTTTGTGAGCGGTTCGACTGCACCGGTGTGTGCGTTTGATACGGGCGGCTTGTGTGGACTGCTCGTGCTCGCGGTTTGTCTTGCGGCTGTTGGTGCGGGATGGCTGCTACTTCCGCAGGCAGCGAGGAGGCTGGGTATCGCTATGAATGTGAGGATTATCGCCAGTCGGGTAAGCACCGAAAGTATTGTGTCAGACGATCCGGTGGCCGGAATAAGTGTTATCGGGCGGTTTTCAAACCGGTGGACAGATATCCACCGGAGTCTTAGGAAGCCCGCGCAACCAGCGTTCGTGATAGGCATACCGACGAGCGCATTGAGCGAGACCGACAAAAATCTCAAGCGAACGCTAAGGGTCACCGACGACCTTGCGATCCCATTGTCCGAGGTGACAACCCGCGCAAGTCGCTCCTCTGGGCCTGGTGGGCAGCACGCCAACGTCACCGCCTCCCGTGTCGAAGCTAGCTTTGACGTGCATGCGTCGCTCACGCTAACCGCAACGCAGCGGGATCGGATACTGGCACGTGTTGGTCCTCGCGTGGTCGCGATCGCCCAGGATGAGCGTTCGCAGACCCGTAACCGAGAGTTGGCCCTAACTCGTTTGGCTGAGCGGCTTGCGACCGCGCTGGCCGTCCCCAAGTATCGTCGCGCCACGCGTCCCACGGCGGCCTCACGCGAGCGCCGGCTTCAGGCCAAGCGCCAGCGCACAGAGCGTAAGCGCGAGCGGCGCCCCCCAGAGGACTAGCAATGGGTGCGCGCGAGCTCGGATCGACCCGTTGTCCTAACCTAAGCCTCGTGGAGCACGCCGCACCCACCCTGATTGAGTTTCCGGCCGACGATCCCCAGCGTGCGCTGCGCTTTTGGAATGGGCTCCTCAATGTCGAGCTTGAGGCTCGTCAGGGCATGGAGGGAGAGGGCTGGCAAACGCATTCAGGAACCCCAGCGATCGGCGTCCACGCACGAGGACGTGGCCCGGGCGATTCGTTCTCGCTGCCGTACTTCTCCGTGGAGGATATGGCCGAGGCGCTTGTGAACGTCAAGGCGCTGGGCGGGAGCGTTGTCCATCCCGGCGAGAAGTGGGCGGTCTGCAAGGACTCCGAGGGGAGCCCCTTCGGGCTCACTGGTGCTGATGAGCTATGAGGAGATGTCTATGGAGCTGAGAAGCGAGCAGGTTGACTACGACAGTCCCGCCGGGGGTGTATCTGCATATCTGAGCCGCCCGGTCGCGGCAGATGGGCCGCTGCCAGGGGTCGTGGTGATCCAGGAGATATGGGGTGTCGATCGCCATATCGAGGACGTGGCCGACCGCTTTGCCGGCGCTGGCTATGTAGCCCTGGCGCCCGACCTGTACTCGGCCGGTGGAGGCAGACCGTCGGTGCTGGCTGTCGATCGGGTCGAGGCAGCGAAGGCCTTTCTGAACTCGATCCCTCCGGAGCAGTGGATGGCTGTACTTGGCGATGAGGCTCGCCGGGCTGAGGCCCTCTCGAAGCTTCCCGAGGAGCAAGCGCGCAACGTCGGCGAGACCATCGCGGCCCTGTTTGGCGGAGTCGGTGGGAACAACGAGCGCCACCTGAGCGTTCTAAGGGCCGCGATCGCCTTCTTGAGCGCAAATCCCGCATGTGCGGGGCGAGCGGTCGGTTCGATCGGCTTCTGCTTGGGAGGCGCGCTGTCGGCGCTGCTGGCTTGCGAGGAGCCGCGGCTGAGCGCGGCAGTCGTCTACTACGGCTCCTCCCCGGAGGAGCAGCGGGTCGGTGCGATCCACTGTCCGCTGCGCGGCTTCTACGGGCAGGACGACCCGCGCATTGTTGCCGGGCTACCCGCCTTCGATGCTGCGCTCAGCACGGCCGGCGCGGATCACGAGCTGCGCATCTATCCAGACACAGGACACGCATTCTTCAACGACACTCGACCGAGCTATCGGCCTGAGGCTGCCAGAGACGCGTGGAGCCGAACGCTCGCGTTCTTCGCCCAGGCGCTCGCGCCCCTTGCCACGGTGGCTGTTGAGCATGCAGGTAGCCCAACTTGATGCGCTCTCAAGAGCTGAACGGGGCCCGCGAGCGATCGTCAAGCAAGCAGACCGGTGAGAAGCGGGGACGCGGCATGGCCTGGTTCTTGTTTGGCGTCCGCTACGCGCTTCCCGTGGCCGCCGTGATCGCCGGTGTGGTCGTGATGTCGCTTGGGAGCGAATCAGACATGGAGGGCGGTGCCGGCATTATTGGCGCCGGGCTGGCGATCTATGCGATGAATTGGCTCTACCGCGCCGCTTTCGAGGGTGATCGTGTCGAGCGCGAGAAAGAGGAGGCGGCGCGGACCTACCTCGCCAAGCACGGGCACTGGCCGGATGAGGCACCTCGCAGGAGAGGTCGTGGGGACAAGCCCAGTCGACCTGGCTAAGCGGGCGTGGCTTCGCGGGGCACGAAGGAGATGCTTGCCTGACCGTGCGAGGGTGCGACGACGGTCGGCGCGAGCACGTTCTCGCCACGCAGGCGACGATAAGGCCACACGACATTGCAATAGGAGAGCACGCGTCGCCGATCCTCCTCCTCGCAAGCGACGATTGCGGCGCCGATACGCCATTCCTGACCGTGCGCCAAGCACGAGCGCACAGCTATCTCCAGTCGCGTCGGGACAGGCTCTCCGCTGACGTCTGGAAGCTGGACTGTGAGGTCCGCGAGCGTCCCAGCTGGCAGTGGCCGCGACAGCTCGAAGCCAACACCGTTCGTTGTTATGTCGTGCATGCGTCCAAGCAACGACGGATCGTCGTCGGGGAGTTCTCCGCTGGGGACGATTACCGCCGCGGCTGCGATCGGCGTCCGGTACTCGCCACGCAGCTGTCGGCGGCGTCCCACGAATGCGAGCGTGCGCACGATTCGGCGCAGCTCGAATGCGCCCAGCAGGGGCACGAACCAGGCGGCAAAGCCGTGCATCGCCGGCAGCGGTCCCACGCCTGTGTCCTCGGCGATTCGCAGCACAACTCCCAGGCCCAGCAGCACGGCTAGCACAAGCAACGCTCGAAACTGGCGTACTGCTTCCCAACCGCCGCGGTCGATGCCCTCCTTTGGAGTCACGCGAAAGCTTGTGCGACCTGGGCGAACGATGCAGCGCAGCGCGCGCGTGAAGATCTCGGCGGTGCACAGTTCATAGTGGATCGCCTCGCCGCTGCTCTGCTTCCCACGGCAGAGGGCCGAGCCGGCAAGCACCATCAGCACGGTCGCCGGTGCCCATAGCGCTGCCAAAGCCAGCGGCGCGATGCGCAAGGGGAGTGCCCCGCTCCACAGCACGGCCGCGAGCACCAGAATCATCAGCAGACGCATCGGACCGGCCAGATAGGACAGCAGGCTGGCCAGGTAGCTCATGCGCTGGCTCAAAGTCAGCTCGTTTGCGCGCAGAGGGCTCTCCGGCGTGGTGAACACCGCGAGGTTGCCGCGCGCCCAGCGGTCGCGCTGGAGCAGATAGGCGGCGAGGTCGTGGGGTGCCCGTCCCTGCGCGATGATGCGATTGTCGTAGTGGGTGCGCCAGCCACGCCGGTGGAGCTTGATTGTGGTGTGGAAGTCCTCGGCGATCGTTTCGGTCGCTACCCCTCCGATCGGACAGCAGCGCCTCGCGTCGCATCAGCGCGCACGAGCCGCACCAGAAGGCTGCGTCGTGGCGGTCCTTGCCGATGCAGATGGCCGAGAAGAACACAGACTGCTCATGACGGCCGAGGTCGTAGTGCTGGATCGAGTCGTGGTTTGAGAAGTCGTGTGGCGTCTGCACCAAGGCCACCTCGGGGTCCTTGAAATAACCGACCATCGTGTCCAGGGCGTCGGGCAGCGGTACGTGGTCGGCGTCGAGCACGAGCACCAACTCGCCCTCGGTCAGTGGCAGCGCATGGTTGATGTTGCCTGCCTTCGCATGGCTTTTGTCGGGACGCGTCATGTAGCGCACACCCCACTGGTGGGCAAGCTCTGCGACCTCAGGGCGGGCGCCGTCGTCCAAGAGCCACGTCGTGTGTGGGTAGCTCATGAGCGCACAGCCGGCGAGCGTCGCCTCGAGCACGCTTGGCGCCTCGTCGTAGGTGCAGATGTACACGTCGACGCTTCGTCCCGGCGATGCGGCGGGTCGCTCGCGTGGCGTCACGTCCCATGTCAGCCATGCCAGCGTCGCGAGATTCCACAGGCCGTAGCACTCGGCCAACAACAGGCAAGACCAAAGGACGGGGTTGGAGCGATGCCAGCTCCAACCGATACGCCAAGCGAGGTACGCCGTCGACCAGCCCAGTGCGACGGCCACCAGCAAGCGCAGCAGGCGCGGATGACTTGCCCACCAGGATCCCCAGCTTTTCGCGACCATAGCGTTCTCGCCGATACGCTCGGGCGGCTTTACCGGTCGCGGCAATCCGCACAGCGCCCAGCCGAGCAGGCCAAGTGCCATACGTGGTCGTTGCAGAGGGCTTCCTAGATGTGCCGCAAAGCTGCGCATGCCAGCTCATCGGCTTTGCCGGTGCGCTGGTTGAGCTGGGGAAGCCGTCGTGTACGGCGATTTGCGAGCCTTAGTGCATGTACCACGTCGAGCTACGCCAATTCCCGCACAACTTCTGCCGCTTCAATCTGACCGAGACGGAGCTGCGCGAGGCCGTCCTCAATGCATGGTCGCGAGGCGAGTGGATCGAGTTCGGGGAACGCAAGTGGAACCCTCAGCAAGCCAAGTTGATCGTGGTGGAGGGGCCGCGGATACCGCTCGAGCAGCTCTCGATGGGGCGTGGCTGGCGTATCGTCGAACGCGAGGGCAAGGACGTCACCGAGCAGCTGATCGCAGCGGCGCACAGCGCGAACGTCTCGGCTGCAGGGAGCGCGGCGGGGAACGAGCAGGGAGGCTCTCAAGCTGCGATTACACCTGGTCTCGATCCGGCGCTCGTTTCGCTGGTGGCGGAGCTGCTCGGTCTGCTTGGCGAGGATCCCGTGCCACTGATGCGGGCTTGGCAGCTTGCGCTGGAAGGCCATCCGGACCGGAGCCCGAGCGAATGTCTGGCGCTGGCCGAAGGCTTCGTGCGCGGTTGATCTGACGCTAGACTTCGCCTACCAACGTGGTGGGCGTAGCTCAGTTGGTAGAGCTCCGGGTTGTGGTCTCGGCGGTCGCGGGTTCGAATCCCGTCGCTCACCTCTCAAAAGTCCTGCAAAAGCCAGGTTTTGTGCGCAGGGGAGACTAGCAAGTTTTGTTCCGTGCGGAACAATTCCGGGGCTGATTTGCGCTCGTTTGGCTGGCTGCGCTGTGCGGTTGGGCGTCGGGTAGGACGGTGATTCGCGCTCAACCGCGGCGTGTTGGGTCGATCTTCGGGGGTAGCTGTTGGACGAAGCTACTCAGTAATCCAGCAACCGCCGGGACGCCTTGAACGCCGATCCGGAGCGTTTGTGGCACCCGACGTAGGCTGAACTCAGCTGGTCCTTGCACACGTCGCTCTCCGAGCGGCGTTCATGTGGTCCGGGTAGTTGGCAACACCCCGGAAGTGTTCGTCCGACATAGGGCTGACCCAACGCCTCTCTCGTCCATTGGGAGAATCGCCTCCCGGGGTGACGATTGTCTGCTCGGAGAAGCGTGGCGGCCGTAGCCTTGTCGCGGTCTCCTCGGGGAGAAGCTCCGGAGACTCCTTATCCGCATGGCGAAGCAGCAGTCTGACACGCTGGCACGTGGACTAATGCTGCTCGTCCAACTCGGGAGCACTGGGTTCGCGGACCAGACGCCCGCCTTTCGAGCAGAGCGCAAGGCTGCGGCAGCGTGAACGAACAGAATCTGCCTCACAAGGGCGTCCCGTTCCTCGATGAGACACCCCGGCCTCGGGCTGTGCCGCTAATCCAACGCCGCTGCACGCGTCACGAGGTGAGCACCGGCCTTGCGCGACAACGCGCTGGAGCGCGTTGTCGACCACTGCTATGAGCAGAGCGATGCGCTTCCTCGCAGATCATCAGCGAGTGTTGCAAGAGCAACGCAGAAGTCAATGAGCTAGAAACTGACAACCCAAATTAATCTGACGACACCGGAGCTGGACGATCCGCTACCGCGTTGCAAATGCGAGGTCTTGCCTGCGCATCCGGGAGCCAAGTCGAGGAGCGCTACGAGCGTGGGACAGTTACGGTCGATGCGGATTCTGGATCAAGCTTCCGCTTCTGAGAAAGATGCGGGCGGCTCGCTCGCCGGCCCCGAGGTGCCTGCTCTGGACGGAGGCTGTCGCGTAATGTCCCGGCAGGTTGGCGGGGGCGCGGCTCGCTGGTGCCGGTGACCATGCTGGTGGGTGTTCAAAAACCGGGCTTGCCGGGTCGTTCAGGCGGCTGCTGGTGTCGTCTGGTGGCGGTGGAGCTTCAGGAGGTTGTGGGTGGCGGGGGAGCCCTTCTTTATAGTATTCAGAGAGGCAGCGAAGCCTCCTTCTGGCGGTCGAAGATCCTTGACATTGCCGCCGCACAGAGGCCCGTCGCGGGCCATGCGTGTATGGATGTAAGATGCATGGTGCCCACAAGGCTGACCGGCACCCAGGCCCCGGCCAGCCGTTGTGGTGCTGTCGTCAATTCCTATGGTTCACGGAATAATTTGGAATTCGCTGGTTGTTTCCTGAAGATGGGCTCCGAGGATTGAGCTGAGCTTTCCTTTTGCTGTGTTTTCCAGGCCTCCGGACACATTCGCGCCATAGCCTGTTGTCTTGTTGAGCTTGCCTCCAGATATAGATGAGTAGGTCCCTGTTGGATGGTTTGCTACACCACCTAGAATAGTCTGGAAGGATTCCGTTTCATTGCAGGTGATGGCCGGGGACGTTCCTGCGCCCGCGAGGTTTGCGCATCCTCCCATGACCGCGGACCCGAGATCGCTGGTCACGTTGGTCATTCCGCCAGCGATATAGGAGAGTTCGCCCTTGGTCGTGTTTTCATTTCCTCCACCTATGACGCTATACGCAGCTTCGGCCTTGTTGCCTTTGCCGCCGCTGACCGAGGCGTCCAAGCCGGTTGCGGTGTTGGCATCGCCGCCGCTGACCGAGGCGCCTTCGGTGCCTGCAGTGTTATTTATGCCGCCGCTGACCGAGGACATGGCCGCTTTGCTTTTGTTGAACGAGCCGCCGCTGACCGAGGCGTCCAAGCCGCTTGCGGTGTTGGCATCGCCGCCGCTGACCGAGGCCTCTTCGCCGCTTGCGACGTTGGCATTGCCGCCGCTGACCGAGGCGTTTAAGGCGCTTGCGACGTTAGTCGCGCCGCCGGTGACCGACGCAAAGGGTCCGCTGATTTCGTTGTCGAGGCCTGCGAGGATGCCCCCGTAGCTCGTGTACGCCTGTATTCCGCCAAGGATTAGGTTGTGCGAGCCGGTTTGTGTGCCGGGTTCTTCGTCATAGCCGATTACGAGGTTGCCCTCGCCGTTGGTTGTGGCTGTTTTGCCTTCACCGTCAACGACCTGGACGTTTACTTTTTCGAACCGGATCGTGGGCTTGCTGTCGATCCCTGAGGCCACGTATTTGATGTTGGGAAGAATATTGATCAGCGTTTCCTGTTCTGATTTACCTTCCGGGAGCTGCACTTCCTTATTGGTTCCACATTTACCGGACGTGGTACCACCAGAGGTCACGGTAGCACCGGCCGTAGTTGATACACATAGATAGATGTTGGCTGCTTGTGCAATACTGGGCGCCGCCAGGCACGCTGCCACGAGCGCGACGCCCGCGAGACCCAAACGGCTAAGACCAAATACCCGTTTCATTGTAGATCCTCCGTTTATGACTGACGCGAGACCATGCGGCGCTCGCGCTGTAGTCTTGGCCCGTCGATGAAACCGAGATCATCACAACGGTGGGGGTTATTCGAACATACAGGAGTTATCCATTTTTATGATCTTAGGGAGACTACCACCCGGTGCCAGCCCGGGTCAACTAGGACCGGAGCTTGCAGCAAACGACGCTACGCCAACCGCTGGTGGCCTTCTACTGGAGACGCTGTGCTGGAGCCAAAAAGGAGGCGAGATACCCGGAGAAGTTGCTTACAGGCGTGTTTCCAACTGTTGAATTTGTAGTAGGGTGGGCGTGACGGCTGGCGTCACTCGCGGACCGGCAGGCCGCTCGTGGCCTCCGGCAGCTCGCCGACAGTGGGTCCTATGCCGACATCTGGTGTGAGCCGTGGTCGGCCAGCGCCACACACCATCGCTTTCAAACCTATGCAAGCGCGTCGGCTACGATCGCTGAGACTCCCGCGTTGGACGAAACTCAGGCGTCCGCTCCCGCGACGCGTGAGACGCTCGCTCGCTCGAGCAGCGATCACGGGTGCGCCGCGAAGACGTGGGCGACGGCTCCGCGGCTGAAGGCGGTGGTGCTCACGGGCTCGATAGTCAGCGGCATGGTGAAGAGTCGCTCGCCCGCGCCCAGGATGATCGGGTGGACGACGAGACGGTACTCGTCGATCAAGCCAGTCTCGACCAGCGACCGCGCGAACCGCACACCGCCCTGGGCGAGCAGGTACCCGTCCGTGCGCTCCTGCTTGAGGCGCGTGACGGCGGCGGCCAGGTCGCCGCGGGCGATTGTCGCAGGACCCCACTCGGCGGAGGCGAGCGAGTCGGAGAACACGACCTTGGGGATCTCGTTCATCGGCTGGGCGAACGGCCCTGCGGCTTCCGGCCAGAAACCGGCCCACATCGCATAGGTCGCCGCACCGATGAGGTGCGTCCCGGCGTTGCTCACGGTGTCGAGGACCCACTCGGCGCCGTCAGGAGAGCGTCCCGCGGCGACCCAGTCGGAGCTCCCGTCGGCCGATGCGACGTAACCGTCGAGCGAGACGGACATCTTCAGAACTAGCGAGGCCATGCACTGCTCCTTTCCGGGCTGGATGACATGTGAGGACTGATGATCCACGATGATTTGGGGACGTGTTCGCCGGCATCGACCGTCGCTATCGGGATGCGCGAAAAGCAGACGCCCCCGCGTAGCGAGCGAGACGCCTGAGTTGGACGAGTAGCGACTGTTGTGACTGAGCTGCGGCGCGCCTGCTCTCGCGACCGAAGCGGTGGGATTCCGCGATAATCAGATTTCGACGAGCCGCCGAGCGCTGTTGGCGAACATTGTCGCGCCGGCGCGCTGGATCGCGTCAAGCAGCTCGTCGATGGATCGACCGCCGCCCCAGACTTCTGCCTGGGATTGAAGCGCGCCGATGATCGCGTCGGGGGCTTCCTGGAGCATCGTGTCGAGGAACGCGTCGGGTGTGAGGACTCGGATGCCGTGCTCTGCGAGCGACTTGCTGTGGTACCCCTGATCGAAGGTGAGGAGCAAGTCCGCGTGACCCGCGATTGCGAGCGCACAGATATGGTGATCGCCGGGGTCGGTGGTCAACGTGGTGAGGTCCACCTCGGCGGGCAGCTGGTCGATCTGGATGTGCTGGTCGGGGAACGCTTGGCGCATGTAGTCCACCCAGCGCTCGGCTGCTTCTTCGGGCATTGGCTTGCGCTCCACGAGGATTCGCTTTGCCTCGTCTAGGAGCTCCTCGCTCCAGATCAGCGTCAGCAATCGCTCTTGGTAGGCGATTCGTCCGATCAGCTCGTGCAGCACGCGCGAGTAGATGATGTCGGTCTCAAGGACGGCGCGAGGCGGCCGCGCGTCGTCACTCAAGCGGTGCGCCTAGCTGGTCAAGTTCGCGTGAGAACGCGTCAGATTGCTCTCGTGCGTGTTCTCGGCGTTGCTCGAAGTCGAGCATTGAGCCCAGCGGGATTTGCCAGTAGCTGGAGCTTGGCAGCTTGCGTGCGTTGATCTCGCCGGCGTTGATGAGCCTCACGACGTGTTGGCGGGAGAATCCGAGACGCTCAGCGGCCTGCTGAGGGGAGAGCAGCTCTTGCTCCTCGGCAACGGTCACCGTGATGCTCTTGCCCTCGCTGAGCAACCTGTCGATCTCCTCGGTCACCCGGACGGTTTGGTCGCGAGTGTCGGGATCCAAATGCAGGGTCTTCATACTGCCATCATATCAAACCTGTCCTACCTGCACATGTTGGGCCCGGTTGTCACTGCACGGGAGATCCATCGATGCGTCTCAGGGTCCTGGCGAACTCTCCCTGACGGATCTGTCAGGTCGTGGGCAGCGACTCTGATCCGCTGGCAGGCGCGTCGTCTGGAGGGGTCTGCTCGGCTTCGGACGCGAATGCGTCGTCGACGAGTTGGATCTCGTGCTCGGAGCGGGCGTAGTGCACGTAGATTTGGGTTGTCTTGGTGTCGGCGTGGCCCATGAACTCTTGGATAGTCCGGAGCGGCACGCCACTCGCCGCGAGGCGTGTGCCGAAGGTGTGTCGCAGGTCGTGGAAGCGGATCACGGGCACCTTTGCGTCCTTGCAGGCGGCCTTGAAGCGCTTGAGCACCTTCGATCGATCCAGTGGTTTGCCGGTCTGGGGATGCGCGAACACGAGGTCGAGATCGCCGCAAAAGACGGTGCGTTGAGACCAACCGTCGAGTAGGCCCGCCAGAAGCGTGGTCATCGGCACCGAGCGCTTCGTTGAGAGCTCGGACTTTCCGTCTGTGTCGTGGTCGCGCCGGACGTAGGTGTTGCGCACCCGAAGTCGTTGGGCTGCCCAATCGACATCGCGCCAGCGAAGACCTCGCAACTCAGACATCCGAAGCCCCGTCATCGCCGCCGTAAGGATCATGACCCTCAAAACAGGGCCTAGAACATCGGGCGATGGCGGGGGAGAGGAACCACTACGTCCTTTGCGTGTCGGGTTCGGCTCGCGGATCACGGGCTCGTCGGGGATCTCGCGTATCACCGCTTCGAGCTCGTTTACCGTCAAGAACTGGATGTCTGAGTTGCCGCCGGCTTTCTTGCCGCCGGGCTTCTCGGCGTGACGCACCGGATTGTCGCGGATCAGTTTGAGCGTGATCGCGTGCTCGAAGACTTGGTGTAGGAAGCCGAGCATGTTGCGTACGGTCCCGGCGCCAAGCCCTTCTTGAGCAGCGCCGTCGAGAAAGCTTCGACATCGTCGGTGTCGACCGCCGTGATCGGTCGCGGTCCGAGCAGCGGCGACACATGTACCCGCTGGATGGACTCGTAGCTCTCAAGCGAGGAAGGTCGAAGACCGCGCACCTGTAGCCGACGGCGCAGTGAGTTGGTCACGTCGTCCACGGTGGGTACGTCGGGTCCGCGAGCCAGACGTGGGGTGAGTTCCTCCTCGTTTTGCATCTGTCGCAGCTTGCGCTCGGCCTGCGGACCCGTGAGACCATCAGGATGCTCAGGCCCACGCATCGGACCCACCTTACGGTTCAGATTCTTCCCGTCGGAGGTCCGCCAACGCCCGTACCACGCTTTGCGCGAAAGGTAGAGGTGGCCGGTGCCATAGGTCCGCTTGGCCATGCACCCATTCTAAAGCTCACCACCGATGTCCGCGACCCCACGCGGAACAACTTGCGGAACAAACTGAGGCGAACTCAGACACAGTCAGCAACACGAAAACCCAATAGAAACAAGGGGATGACCCTCAGCGACACCCCATCGGTCAGGTTGTGGTCTCGGCGGTCGCGGGTTGAATCCCGTCGCTCACCCTCACGAAACACCTGCAAAATGCAGACTTTTCGACTTTCGCTGAACATATAGCTGCTCGGGCCGGCAGGCGGGGAACAAACGGGGAACAAAACTTGCGGCAACGGGGGCCGGTCGAAGCGACTGTCGCCCATCTCCTAAAGCGGGAGCCCGGCTTGCCCGGCCATTTTCGCATTCCCCTTCGGGGGCTGCGGCCGGGGCTGCGACCGGCTCCCGCATCGGGCGGGGCCACCTGTCTAAAGGAGGGCGGCAATGTCCGCTAGACTCGCAAACCTCAGACTCGATGTTCTCTATCCGCGCTACCCCGTGGCATGGTCTTGGGGTCGTGCTGGATCGACCGCCGGCGAGTGTCGCTGAGGCGATCGAGGCGGCGGGCCCGGTTCGATCAGGCTTTCGTTTCTCGTCCAGACCGACCGCGTCGGGCTTGATGATGGCTGCTTCCGCTCTCCGGTCGAAAGCAGCACTCTCGCTTGGCGGCCTTTGCCTATGACGGGCGGCCGACTGCGCCGCAGAAGCCTGACCGGGGAGTACATCGTGGTCTCCTGAGCGATGTGCTGGCGGTATCAGGGAACTCCCTCCCGGTCGTGGCTTTTGATACGTTCCGGCGACACGCTTTTCGGTGCTGACCGACGCGAAGCCAGTCTCCGGACGTTTACAACAGGATGAGGGGATCCCGATGAGACTGGTGGATGCCTTCTCACGAGCAGGTGCAGTCCGATTGATCGGGGTGCTGGTCGTGGCGGTAGCCTTGGCGACATGCTGCGTTGGCGTGTCTTCGGCGTCAGTAGCAGCAGCGGTCGTCAAAACGATCTCGGTCGGCGCCGAGCCCGAGGCAGTGTCATCGGATGGCACCCACGTCTGGGTCGCGAACTCGGGCAGTGGTACGGTCAGTGAGATCGACGCGTCGACCGGCACGGTTGTCAATACGATCAAAGTCGACGACGGGCCCCTCATCGCGCCCCTCGGCGTGTCGTCAGATGGCACCCACGTCTGGGTCACGAACTACAACTCCGGCTACAACACCGACGGCGTCATTGAGATCGACCCGGCGACCGGCACGGTCATCCAAACGATCCCCCTCGGCAGCAACATCTACGCCGGAGGGGTGTCGTCGGATGGCACCCACGTCTGGGTCACGTACCTCAGCGGCGCTAGCCTGGTCAGTGAGATCGACGCGTCGACCGGCACCGTCGTCAACACGATCACGATCGGCAACGGGAACGAAGGATCCATAGCGGTCTCGTCGGATGGCACCGACGTCTGGGTCGCGAACGAGGGCGGTACCGTCAGTGAGATCGACGCGTCGACCGGCATCGTCGTCAGCACGATCCCGGTCGGCAGCGACCCCGTGGCGGTGTCGTCGGATGGCACCCACGTCTGGGTCGCGAACTCGGGCTGCGACGCCTTCGCGGACTGCAACTTCGGCGTCAACGGTACGGTCAGTGAGATCGACGCGTCGACCGGCACGGTCGTCAACACGATCCCGGTCGGCAGCGACCCCGTGGCGGTGTCGTCGGATGGCACCCACGTCTGGGTCACTGGCTACAACTCCGACGACGACGGTACGGTCGCCGAGATCGATGCGTCGACCGGCACGGTCGTCAACACGATCCCGGTCGGCAGCTCGGCTCCCCCGGGGGATGTCTTTTGGGCAGGGGTGTCGTCGGATGGCACCCACGTCTGGGGCACGAACTCGGGCGATGATACGGTCAGTGAGATCCAGATAGCGCCTGTGCCGACGGTTACTAACCTTAGTGTGCGTTCGGGGCCGATCGCCGGCGGGACGCCGGTCGTAGTGACGGGATCGGGATTCGGGAACCCCGGCGATACGGACACAGTCACGTTCGTCCCCGAAGGAGGGGGCGCCCCGATCCACGTGGTGAACCCTGTGGTGGTCAGTGAAACTGAAATCGACCTGACCACACCCGATGTGTCCGCGTTCTACAGCGGTGGCGTGTTCCATACGAACGTTCAGGTCACCACCAACAAAGCGAGTACCTCTACCATCGGCCCCTCAGGTCAGTTCAATTTCCCAGCAACGGTCGTCGAGATGGGCGACTCGATCGCCGCTGGCGAGGGCACGCTGGATGGCTTCTTCTATTCGCCTGCAAACGGGGAAACGGGCTTGTGGAGCGGGGGAGTTGCTAACGCGCCGGGGTTCGGCCCATATCCGGAATGTCACGATTCGGGCTACGCCTACGGCCAGCTCCTGTCCGCTGCGCTCAGGACGAACTTCGTCACCCTGGCGTGCACGGGAGCTAGCTATGCGGAAGGGATCATAGGGCCGGAGCCGGTGGAAAATTCTTTTGGCATCGTCACCGAAACCGTGCCCGCTCAGTTTCCTAGTGCCGCGTACGATGCAGCCGAACCGGACGCGGTGGTCATGACCTACGGCGCCGACGACGTGAAGTTCTCAAGCATCGCCAAGGAGTGCATTCTGAGTGCCCTCGCATCGAGTCCGCGCACCAAGGGCTTCCTCATAGGTGCCGCCTTAGGATCCGGAAACCCAGAGGTCGCAGAGTTGCTCAAGCTCGCCCTCGAAGGGCCGGAGCAGTGTACCGAATCCACCCCGGGCAGCACGGTAAACGCTGACTTCTGGACGTACCTACCGAAGTTGGAGGAATCCTATGAAAAGATCGTTAGCGCGATCGAAAGCCAAGGCCGCGAAGCGTCTCCGGCCCGGGTGCCGAAGATCATTTTCACCAACTACATGGATCCGTTCCCCCTCAACGGTATCGGATGCGCAGACACCTGGCCACTGGATAACGCGCAGCTCTCCTATTTCAACACCTTGTTTACTGAACTCAACAGCAAGATAGAAGCTGCTGTAAAGGGCCTGCACAATCCCAATGTCCGCTTTGTGGACATATCGAAAGCTCTGGACGGCCACACCTGGTGTACCTCTGAACCGTGGGACTATGGCCTGTCGGTCATTTTCTCAAGCGGTCAGCTACTCAACTTCCTTTCCAGGGAAACGATCTCCAAGGCTCCGTTCCATCCGACACCTGCCGGACAGGCAGCTATCGCAAAGTTGGTACGACCTGTCGTAGCGAAAGCGCTCGGTCTGAACGAAACGGCGGCTGCGGTCACCGCGGCTTCGACCGACGGTGGCGGGTCGGCCAATGGGGTCACTGTCGAGCCGGGGGAAAGCATCTCAACCCAAGCATCCGGATTCGCGCCGGGTGAGACGGTCGAAGAGACGTTGCATTCGACCCCAGTCTCACTCGGGAGTATGATGGCGAACGGGAACGGCGAAATCAGCGCCACCGTGACGGTACCTTTGGGGACCCCGGCAGGTCAGCACGAGCTGCTTTTCACCGGGCAGACCAGCGGCGTCACCGCGACCCTCCCAGTCCTGATTCCCGCCCCGCCGGCCGGTCCGGTGTTCACCACCGACTCTCCGCCGCAGACAGTACCGTCAGGGGGTGTTTACGCCGGGGACTTCGGGGCGTCAGGCGTGCCCGCCCCGGCATACGCGCTGGCGCCCGGGGCGCCGGCATGGCTGAGCATCGAACCATCCTTCACCGGTATCGTTTCAGGTACTCCACCCAGCGACACCACCAGCTTCACCTATTCGGTGATCGCATCGAACGGGGTCGGCCCTGTCGCCACCGCCGGTCCGTTTACCGTCACTGTTACGGCGGGCAGTGAATCGCTTGCGGGCAGTGGGTTGACGCGCGTCCTCCGCGCCAAAGAAGAAACGAAGGCACCAGCCACCGGCAGCACTTCGCTCGACGGGTCCACTATCAGCGTTCAGCGCAACCACGAGGCGCTCATCAAGCTAACCTGCACAGGCACAGCAACGTGCAGTGGCCGGCTGACAATTATGGTCAAGCGCACGACCGGGAAGGGCAAGAAGAGGCACACTAAGACGCAGACCATCGGGACCGCGACCTTCTCCATCGCTGCTGGCAAGAGCGAGACCGTCAAGCTCACGCTCAACGGCACTGGGCGGGCCCTCCTGAATGCCGCTCACGGGCGTCTCAGCGCCACTCTTGCGATCCTCAAGTCGTCCCCCAGCCCGAGCAAGACACAAACCGAGAACGTCCATCTGGCCCAGCAGAAGGCGAAGAAGAGCAAGAAATAGACTGCCGCGACGCTGAACGGGCGGTCTCGCGATGCAACGACCCCAACGCGATAGCCGCGCACTACTGCTTCTGCGGGACAGCGAGCGTCCGAACAAGGACCGCGCTCACGCTCGCCTTGGACGAGCTCCGGTCGTCTTGAGGGGTGGCTGGCGGCCTTGGGGGAGACGTTCGCTCTGGCGCGTCGAGCAGTTGCCCGGCGTCGATCGGTGCTGTGAGGAGGACCGATGACTGTGTTGTCTGTGCTCGATGCGTCGGGGGCGGCGGCCTCGCCGGCGACCCTGCCGGGCTTTCACGCCGGCCGTCCGCCGCGCGATAAGGGCATGCGCTATCCGGCCGACCCGCCAACTGTTGAGGAGATCGTGGCGATCATGCGCCACACACCGGATGACAGTCACGGCTGGCGCGTGCGAGCGGTGATCGTCGTGTTGTGGCACGCTGGGCTGCACATCCAGGAGGCGCTCGCGCTCCCACCTCGACCCGGCCCGCGGATCGTTGCTGGTGCGCAGCGGCAGGAAGCTGAGTGTACGTCAGGGCGCGGTGCGGGTGACGATGTACGCGTCGACGCGCAGGTTCGTGTCTGCGGGCAACAACCGCTCCGGCGTGTTCCAGACGAACTGTTCGCCGCTGTTCGCAACGAGGAGAGTCGGGGCATCGAAGCCCGGGCCCCGTGTCATCGAGCATTCACTGGGTGCCGCAAGCAGCACCGATTCTTCCGCAGTGGTTGCGACGTCGTACCGGTTGATCGAGGAGGGGCAGTCGTAGTTGCCAGAGTATGTGAGCAAATATGTGAGTTCGGTGTTTAGGCCGATGAGGGGCTGGCTGATCGACGTCACGGTGTCGGTGCTGCGCTGCTCGAGTCGCGCTTCGCCGAAGAAGTTGACGAGGATGATACGTTCGCCGTCCTCGGAGATGATCGGCGACTCGTCGCGGGCCTTTTCCGGGTCGCCGGTGTCTAGGTTCTTGCGTTCACCGGTTGCCGTGTCGAGGATCCTGGGGTATTCGTCGGAGCCGTCGTCGTCGTGCCAGACGATGTAGCGACCGTTACCGCTGATCGACGCGTCAAACGACCATGGTTTCGGCCCTTCGCTCAGTAGTTCGGGCGTCGGGTCGCCGCGGTGGGCGACGTAGAGGAACGTGCCATCTTCGGATTCGCTCTTCGAGCCCTGCACCCAAAAAACGGCAGTGTCGCCGTTGTCACTGATCGCGGCCAGTTCGCTCGACATCGTGCCCGCTTTGATTTCGGCGGGGAACGGTGCGGTCCAGGCGTCCGCAGGATCGTTGATGTTGTAGACGCTACGCTCGCAGCCGGCGTATTCGCCGTTGTCGGAAACCGTGCTGAGACAGCTTGGCATCTTCGTAACCGCGTCGGTGCTCAGATCCTCGTAGACCACTTCGTAGGTTTCCTCGGGTTCATCGCCGTTCATTTGGAGGCGAGGCTCCTCAAGGAAGAGCCGGTCGCCGGCGAGGCCGAGGGCGACAGTTCCGCATTCAAGAGCGGTGCCACCTTCGAGCGGAAACGACGTGGCATGGTAGTTCGTCGCGAGGCTGATCGCTGTTGGCGTCGGCGCGACGGTCTTGCATTTCGAGACGGGTTCCGGTTCGCCTCCGCCCCCTGGTCCGGTCTCGCCACCGCTGCTTCTTGATCCGCCGCTTCCGAATCCCGAGCCACTGCCACCACCACCGGATCCGTTGCCCCCGTGGCTGATGCAGCCGTGGTAGAGCTGGAAACGGCCGAAGGTGACGGCGCCGATCTGGAACGAGTAGTCGGCGAAAAACACGTGAGCAAAAACTTCGAGTTCGGCATGCACCTCGGCGTCCACGGTCAGGCAGCCACCGCCGCTTGCGCTGGTGGCGACGAATTCGCCCTCGATCACGGGTCCAGCGACGCCTTCGACGCCGACGTCGCCGCCGAGCGTCAGCGCGGCCGCGAGACCGAGGTCGAGTTCGAGGTCGGCTCCGCCGGTGAACGTCGTGGTGCCGTCGTTGTGGAACGACCGCCAGTCGTTGCTCGGCTCGCCGCGGCCGCGGGCGAAGCCGTAGTCAAGCCACGGTTCCCATTTCATGTCCGCAGACACCTTCCCGTCCGCGCTGAGAGTGAAGTCGGGGCCGATTTCGAGGAAGACGCCGGTGTCGGCGAGCGGGATTTTCAGCTTCGCCTCGGCGCGGCACTCCACATAGCCACTGAACGCGATGGAGAAGTCGAGCTTCGGCTGGCCGCTGATGTTGAGAAGGATCGAGGGGCCGTAAAAACCGTTTGATGGAGTGGGAATGTTGACTTCGGCCTCGACATGCAGTTCGGAGAGGTCGATGTGCTGCGTGACGCTGAGCTGCGTCGCCGGGTCGCTGCAGTGAAACGGCGCGTTGAGCGTGCTGAGCGCGACGGCGTCGTGAGCGGTCGCTTCGTGGGCACCACTCATAGACGCTGCGGCCTGGGCGACTGTCGCGTCGTCGGCGAGTTCGCCGAGGGTGCCAGCGACCTTCGCACTGAAGGCGCTGTACGCCCCGTCGAGCGTGCCCGGCTTCGTCGTTAGTCCGTGCGCGCCACCCTGCAGCGTCGTCAGAGCGGTGACGACTGCGAGCACGCCGGCGGGGTCCGCTCGCGAGGCCGGCGCGACGACATATGCTCCAACGCGCGGCATCGTCGTTCCCGGGCGCAACACGATCGTCTGCGACGTCTTCGGGTCCCCTGTGACCTTCTCGATCGAGGCTGGCTGCAGCGTCTCCGTGGTCGAGCGAAGGCGGCTGTGGACGACAACGGGCGCACCGAGCCTGATCGTGTGCGTGGCGCTCGTCGCGGCCTCGCGTTTGCCCGCGAACACGACCACGCGGAACGTGGCAGTGCCAGCGGCGACGCCCGCCGGACCGGCGGGCGCGTTGATTCGGTACGTGGCCCCGGCGCCGTGCGGTTTCAGTCTCGAGCAGCTGCGCGACGCCCATTCGCCGGGTGACTTCATCTGGGCCGCTTCCTCCTCGAGGCATGCTCTCCAGGCAGCTGCAGAGCGTGAGAGCGTGCGCACGCTACCGGTGGCTACGACGCGTCCACGCGCGACATTGATCGACGACCCCACAACCGGGACGTGCGCGACGACGCCCGCGAACACACCCGCAGCGATCGCGTTCCGTCCGTCGATGCGCGCAACGGGGGTGCCAGGCCTAGTCGTTTGCGCGGCCTCGGCTGGCGTCCCTGACATGAGAAGCACGACGGCGACGAGCGCAGGTAGGACAAGAAGCGTGAGCACGCCGCGAAGCTGTCGGCGCCGGCCGCGCGTCGCACGCGGTGATAAAGCGCCGCGCCCCCTTGGCATGGCGGGGAAGGTATCACGCCACAAGTCGAATCGTTGCGTGACAAGACCTTCGTAGTGGTTCCCTCGTCGATCATATGCGCAGCGTTCGTCTTCGCCTTCGGCTTCGCGGTGCCCGGCGGGATGCTTGTCGAGCGATCCGTAAAATGTCTGCCCTGATGAACGGGGTTATCGTGAGCGTAGGATTGGCAGGGCGTGGCGTGCTGGGGTCTGAATGCGTGTAGGGGAATGGCTCGGAAACCGGAGGCGGGCCGCCGGCCTGTATGCGGTTGCTGCTCTTGGCACTTCGGCGGTAGCTGCGTCGGGAGCGTTCTCGTCGCCGGCATCAACGACGGAAAAGACGATTGTCAGGGCCGCGCGCGCACCCTTGGTGGACTACTTCAACAAAGACGCCACCGCCTTGTGTTCGGACTTCACGCAGTCGGCGGCGGCGACTTTGGCGAGAGGCCAGCCGGGCGGCAAAAATTGCCAAAAGCGCGTCAGCCGAGCATTTGCTCAGGGCGCGATCCTCGGAGCGGCAAAATCGCACAGCCTGCTAGCGACAACCAAAGCCACCCATGTCACCTGGCATGGCGACAAAGCTCGTGTGGTGTTCATGTCTACCGAAGGACAACGCGCTGGCAAATTCACGCTCGAACTTCAACGGCAGGACGGACGGTGGCGTGTGGCGACACGTCCGCTTCTCGAACTCATTGCCTGTGACATTCGGCTCTACGAGGGCACCTGTCCAAACAAAACCCCCGTTGTCGTGCTTGCGTTCATGACTGAAATGACGGCTGCTCCGTTCATCCCGCCGGCCATCAAGCATGTTGGCGGTCGTGTGCTTCAGGAATACAAGGCTGGCGCGAAGGTAATGGCGCAGTCAGGCTGCCTTGCGTGTCACCGCATCGGCGATGATGGAAACCGAGGACCAGGCCAGAACCTGACTCACGTCGGCGCGCGACTGGACGAAGCGCAGATCGAGCGAGCGATCCGCGACCCATCCGAACCGATGCCGTCCTTCAAGAATCTCCCGAAGGCAAAGTTTCACGCGCTCGTGAGGTTCCTGCAGCTTCTCCGCTAGCAGCGATTGTGGTCCTTACGTGGGTTCATGCCGTTGACGCTTGGATCTTCAGCAACTGGTCTGCGTAGCCCACGGCGAGAAGGCGCTCGTCGCTGATCCCAAACGCAGCGCGCAGCTCAACGACGAGATCGTGCTCGTGCGCGAGGTCTGAGTCCGCTGGCGCGACAGCCTCAAGCTCGATGAACTCTCCGAGTTGCTCCACCCGGTCGAGATGGATACGCACGTCGCGCCATAGGAACAAGCGGCGGTGCTTGGTGACCGCGACGCGTGCTCCGACCGCGTCATCGAGCGCTGCGCTGAGGACGGCGCCGTCGTTGACCTCGATGATCCGGTAACGACTCTCGCGCTGTTGGGGTTCGTTGGCGCGCTGGAACTGGATCAGGTGTGCGCGGCCGGGTCGCTCCTCGCGGAGCTTGAGCCCACCGCTGGCGACCTGGAAATAGGTGTCGCGCTGCCAAATCTCGCCGTGGTCCTCTGCGCCAAGGGTTCGGCATATCTCCAGTGAACGCACAGGATCGGGGTCGTGCGCCTTCAGCTCGATATTTCGCCGCGACTGCTCCATACGCTCCGATTCTGAACGGCGCGGCGGCGCACTCCGGCAGGGCTGTTGAGCTGGCATCGTTAGGCTGCGCTCAACGATGGGTGATCTCGTCTCTCCTATGCTGGCTGCTGAAGTGTGCGGTCCTGGTGCGTCGCTCATCGAGCTGGTCGAAGCTGTTCGCTCTCTCCCGTACGGCCGTCCGAGCTACCGTACCGTCGAGGGGATGTTACGCGAGGGGCGAGGCACTTGCTCCACCAAGCACCTGTTTCTGGCGGGGCTGTTGGCTGAGCGCTTCCCCGAGACCGATCCGAAGATCGTGCATCGCGTCTACATGCTTGATCGCGCTCGTGCCGGCGAGCTCTTCGGCCCAGACGTTGCGGAGGTCGTCCCTGAGGCGAGGCTGGTGGACGTCCATCGCTATCTCACGATCAGGCTCGGCGGGGAGCGAATCGTGATCGACGCGACGTTCCCGGGAGCGTCCTGGGACGGACGCTCATCCTTGCCCCTTGCCTGCGGCCCGGGCAGCGACTATCCGGCTGGCGACGATCCCGACACAGAGAAGCGCGACCTTGAGGCTCAACACTGTGATCCCGCTGTGCGCGAGCCGTTCATCGCAGCGCTCGCACGTGCTTCCCAGCCGCGGGTGGCGACCAGGGACTGACAGCCGCCGGGCGAGCCGGCGAAGCTCGGCCGGATCGGACAGACGTCGACTCGAATTCAAAGTTTTTGGCCGGTCGGACGGGTTGGCGGTCATTAGTAGTAGTGACCCTGCGCAGAGACGACCACATTGCCGACGAGGCCTGACGATGATCGAGCTGATCGTCAGGCTGACCGACGAGCAGCTCGCGGAGATCGACACGCTGCGCCGGCTGTTGGACGCGATCGGCTGGAGCAACGAGACGCAGATGATCGAGATTGAGGACGAGCAGGGCGAGATACTCGCGAAGGCCGGCGTTGATGAGCCGCACAACGTGCTGGCGAGAGAATCCGAGACGCTCCGCGGCCTGTTGCGCGAAGAACGAGGTTCACGCGGTGTTGATGCGTCGACTGAAGGGTCGCCCGCCGATGAGTGAGCTGTTCGGTATCAAGGGCCGGCGGTGGCTGGGAGGGTTGGTGTTTCCCGTGGAGGAGCAAGAGACGGTCGACGGGTGCCTGCGCCACATCGAGTTCCTCGACCGGGATACGCTCCCCGTCGTCGTGGTTGACGAGCACCGAGAACCTCGCAGCACTGAGCAAGTCAAGCAGCTCCAGCATCGGCTTGTAGACCAAATCGACGTACAGCACATCCAGCTTTGGCTGCTTGACGTCGTTAGCTACTCGCGTACCTGTGCGTCGAAGTCTTCCGGGGCGGTTCCGCCCAGGTTCATGCGAACGCAGTCAGGAGCAGTTCAACTGCTTGTGGGTCCTGGATCGCCACGGCACCGAAGAAGGCCGGGTCTTTCTCGGCGATCGCCTTCTTAGCTGCACCCTCGTTTCAGCTTGCAAGCACGTCGGTCACGGGTCACTCCTTTGCGTGTCGGGGTCGGCGATGGCGGGAGGGGCCGCTGTGTTGTGCTCGGCCTGTCGTGAGAGGCGCTCTCGCTCGCTCCACTCGTCCTTGTCCAGCCTGCCGGAGCCGGCGGTGTAGCCAGACTTGCCCCCACCACGCCCCCGTAGCACGTACGCGCAGCCGACCGCGATCAGCGCACCCGCGATCGGCCCCACGACATACACCCAATAGCTCGTGAAGTCGCCACTCACAAGCGCCGGGCCGAAAGAGCGCGCGGGATTCATCGAGGTACCACTCACAGGCGCCGACCACAACCCAGCGAGCGCTATATACCCGCCAACGCCTAGCGCCGCGATCGCACCGACGTTCTGCGCGGAGGAGGCGGTTCCCAGGATCACGCTGACCAGCGTCGCCGTGAGGACTATCTCCATCAACAGCGCTTGCCAATTCTCATAGCCAGGGCCAGGCAAGGTCGCGCCGAGATGCTGGACGTTGCCGAACACCGCGAACAGGAACAGGCACGCCAGCGTCGCGCCGATCAGCTGGACGATGATGTAACCCGGGAGACGCTTCCACGGGAAGTCCCCGCGTAGCGCGAATGCAAGCGATACCGCTGGGTTCAGATGGGCCCCGGAGACTGCGCCCATGAACAGGATGATCCCCAACACCATCAGACCGGGCGCGACGACAGCCGCTGGAAGGCCGATTTCGCCCTTCCCGTGCAAGATCCCTCCACCCGCAGCTACAAGCACCAGCATGAATGTGCCCAACAGCTCGGAGAAAAGTCTGCGCCACTCCAAACGCGGATCGTCAAAGTCTTTACGGTCGCCGAACTCCAGCTCGAGCAGATGCCGACGGCGTGGACTGAGAAGCCCGAGACCGGGAGCCTCCTCCTGCACCACACGCTCCTCGGACACGACCAACCCCCCTTCACACGAAGACTAAGAAACCTCTACCCAAAAAAGCGGAATTCAAGCCTCGCGGCCGCCCCCGCCGCTGCATCACCCTGACGGGATGGACACGACTCCGATCCGCGGTCAGCTGGTGAGCCCGGTGATGCCGTTGCGCAATAGCACAGCGGCCAACAGTAGGAGGATCATCGCGGCGATCGTCCTGGCATTGCGCTCAAGCCACTCCCGGGCGCGCGTGAGCAGGCGCTGCGTTGGCTCGCGCGCGACCGCGAGCGCCACCAGGGCGACCGAGAGGGGTAGCAGCGAAACGAGCGCAAACCCGACCCACTCAGCGATGTACTGACCGGTGCTCGGGTTCGTCTCTGAGATGTCCTTCAGAGCCAATGGGATCAGCGCGCCGGGGTTGGCCAGTGTGGCCCCCGCGGCGATGATCGCGATCACCGGCGAGGAGGCCACCTTGCTCATCTGATCGATCATGCTCGCCACTCGCTTGGGATCGCGAGGCCGCCGCAGAAAGCGAACGACGACGAACAGCACGAGCACTCCGGCTACGACATCGACGATGGCGACCCAAGTCTTTGGGGTATTGGACTTCGGGGAGGCTGCGGAGTTCCCCAGCACGAGCGCCGCGATGACACCAACGACGAGCGTCACACCGAACGCACCGAGATAGAACCACAGGCCGGTGCGCATCGGACGCTCGCCCACCACGAGCGCCAGCACCGACAGAAACAGCGTCACCGGCGAGAGCATCGCGGCGAGCCCCACGAGCACGAGCTCGGTATCGACCGAGGTCATCGACCGATCCTACGCGTTGAGACGAGGCCGAAGGGTTTCTGTGCAACTCGGAGGTTTCGGGTACGCCGGACCCTCCGGCGACCCCACCGTCCCGTATTTTTGGCCACACCGTGCCTACAGATCCCTTGTGTGGACCCTCTGCGCCCGGGGCAGAACCACCGAGGAGCGCTAGCGCTTTGCTGATCGAGCGAGCGTCTGGGCTAGGGTCACGGACATGAGTGCATTGGACGAACAACGGGCCTGAGCAAGCCAGACAGCAGCGCCGCCGCGGTCGAACCTCGTGCGAGGGTTGGGTTCGTCGAGCGACGCCCGCCGGTGTTGCAGCGTCGCCGGAAGTGGATGGGGCGTATCAGTCGTTCGTCCGTGCATGTGTCTATGGCATAGGTGTTTAGGATCGTCTCTGTCGCGGTCCATTCGCCGGTCTGGACGTGGATCTGGGGTGGAGCGATCTGACGGGTGCCGGGCCTCTGTCGATCGAGTGTTTTTGTGCTCCTGGTCCACACCGCGCCGTACCCGCTTACGCCTGCGAGCAGGAAGATCGCGAACGTCATACAAAGAAGACGCGCGAGCGACCATCACGGTTCTTCTCATCGGTGACCGGCGCTGCGTGCTTTAGGCCGCAGTGATTCACCGGGATCTTCAGACGGCCATGCTCGAAGTGTGGATCTGACTATCGCATTGTCCGAGCGGTATCAGTCTGCATGTGGTCGCTGGAGCGGCCGTAGGGAAGGCCTACAGGAGGTCTGGCACGCGCCTGTAGCGAAGGTAGGCGACGCGTGAGCTAATCGTCTTCGTCTCGACCAACTCTAGGTTGATCCTTTCCTCCAGGGTCGGGAAGTAGGGCGTTCCGCCGCCGAGCAGGACTGGGCTGAGGAACAGCCGCCACTCGTCGATCAGCCCGAGCTTCATACACATACGGGCGAGGTCGGCGCCGCCGACCGCGATGTCCTCTCCGGGCTGTTCCTTGAGCCTCCAGACCTCCTCGCCGACACCGCCTGTGGCCAGCCTGGTGTTGCCCACCACGCTCTCCAGTGTCGTGGAGAACACGACCTTCGGCAAGGCCTTCCAGATCTGGGCGAACTTGACGTGCTTTGCGGCCAGCTGACTCTCCTCAGCGGTCTCCCAGTAGACCATCGTTTCGTAGAGCCGCCGTCCGCAGAGATGCACACCAGTCTCCTGTACCTGCTGGGTGTGGAGGAGAAACAGCTCCTCGTCGGGCACCGTCCAGTCGATCGCGCCATCGGGTCCGGCGATGTAGCCGTCCAGCGACACAGTCATCGAGTAGATCAGCTTCCGCATCACACGGTCCTCCTTCGGTTAGACCCCATTGTTCTACGGATAATGACTTCGCGTCACCTATTGCTCATCGGTGGTCGTGGATCACGCTCGGTGGCGAGATCACAGCGCGAGCTTCCGGCACGCAACGGCAACGCCGTTGCTCCACGGTACGCATTACTGCCTCAACGACGAGCAGCCACCCGAGCTTTTGCCGATCCCCTCGCCCGTTAGCCTAAGACCACGCCGTCGCCGATCCAGGAAACCCTGGCCAGCAAAAGGCAGACGAAACGATCCTTCGCGGTGGGCACTCCAGTCGAATCGCGCCGCGTGCGTTCTAGTGGTGCTCGAGTCCGCGTATGGTGAGCCGGCTCGTGCGGGTGATGCGCAGGATCACGGCGGTCATGACGAGGCGACGATTCGCTGCGACAGCCTGCGTGATCGCCATCCTGTTGTGACGGCTTCGGCACGGCGCGGTGTACCCTTTCCGGGTGGCATGCTGCTCGACTGTGTGACATCACCAATGCTCAGGCAGCATCATACGATCCCAACTGGTCGGCAGACTGATGGCTGAGCTGCTGTCGCTTGAACGGGTGCAGAAGGGCTACTCGCGTGGCGATGAGTGGGCGCCTGTCTTGTCGGACGTTTCTCTAGAGGTTATCCGGGGCGAGATCGTGGCAGTTATTGGCGGGCGACTCGAGGGCAAGACAACGCTGCTGAAGATCGCCGCCGGGATGGAGCAACCGGACCAGGGGACCGTATCGCTCGGAGGGTGTGCGCTGTCGGACCTTGAAAATCGGCCTCGTGAAGTTAGGTGGATCAACCGCGACAGACCAGGAGTGGACGTGCAGGTCTCGGAGTTCGTAGGATGGCCTCTGGCTCGAGGTGGGCGAGGGCGGCGGCACGCTGAGCGTGCGGGGGCGAAGATGCTTAAGCAGGTTGGGGCGCTGGAATGCCTGGATCGGCGCTGGGAGCAGCTCTCGAACTGGCAGCGTGTATTGGTCGGACTTGCGCAGGCATTCGTCGGTGGTCCGAAGGTCATAGTCGTGGATGATCTGCTCGATGCTCTAGGCGAACCTGCAACGGAGGAGGCGTCTGATTTGTTGCGTTCGTTGGTGGACGAGAGCGATCCGCGCTGCGGAGTGTTGATGAGTGTGTCGGACATGGAGTCGGCGATGTTCGCCGACCGGGTACTTTCGATCACCGGCAAGCGGTCCTTGAAGTTGCTGTCGGGGCGACTCAATGACGAGGGCGAGGTCATACCCCTGCATGGGCGGATGCAGACCAACGGCCATTAGCACAGGGTCGTGGTTGTGCGTAAGCGCACGCTCGTTTAGGTAGCGCGTAGATGCTGCTCAATCAGTTTGGGATTTCGGACTCACGCATTTTGGCCGTGAGGACCGGTTTGACTATTGGTCCCTCCTTTGTCTACAAGCTAGGAAGATTCGAGCAGGCCGACAAATCTCTTCGGGTTGGGCTAGCATCCGGCCCGTGTCAACGCTCAATGTCGGTGATCCCACTCCTCAGATGATGGTTCTTGGCCTCGTAATCCAGCAGCAGGACACGGTCACAGGTGTTGCACGCCGCTTGACAGAGCAGTTCGCGTCTGCCCGCTTCCCAAAGACTGCGGCGCATGGCAACCTGCCTCGCTTGGCAAGAAAGGGCTTGGTACGACTGATCGAAAAGGAGCCAGGTGGCGAGGAGACGTGCTATGAGGCTACGCCCGAGGGTATCGATTTCTTCCGTGATTGGCTCCGCAGGACAGAATTGCCGCCGATCGTTCGAGACGCTCTGCAATGCAAGCTGGAGCTACTCGAACGCGAGGATCTTGCTGCTCTCATCGAGCTTGTCCGTGAGGAGGAGGCGGCATACACGGCTGCTTGCGACATCGCGCGCGCTCGGGTATTGCGCGAACAGGCGGCTCGGCGTGCCAATGGCGAGCCGACTGACTGGTATGTCAGGCTGCGCGGCATCCAGAATAAGGACGAAGCGACCCTTTGGGGCTTGATGTCTCAGCGCCTGGAACGTCTAAGCAACGAACTGGAGAAGCTCCTTGAAGACATCACCGCTGGCAGGGCCGGTTGATGGACTCTGCCCCGCTTTCGGTCGATGGAGTCTGGAAGGGCTATTCCCGTGGTTCGCAGTGGACTGAGGTGCTCGCGAATGTTTCGTTCAAAGTGGAGCGGGGGGAAGTTGTAGCGGTCACGGGCTCGCGACTGGAGGGCAAGACGACGCTGCTCAAGGTTGCTGCCGGGATGGAGCGTCCGGACAAGGGAAACGTCTCGCTCGGGGGCCGCACGAGAACGGATTCTCGGGACAACGAGCGTAGCCGGGTGCTCGGACACGAGCTTGTGTGGCTCGATCGTGTTGGGCCCGGGTTGGATGTTGAGGTTTCCAGGTTCGTTGGTTTTCCACTGGCTCTGCATGGTCGCGGCAAGCGACGTGCTAAGTGTCAAGCAGCACAAGCGCTTGAGCGCGTCGGAGCGCAGAAGTGTGTGGGCCGGCACTGGGGCGAACTGTCGAACTGGCAAAGGGCGCTTGTGGGTCTTGCGAGAGCATTCGCTGGCAGCCCGCGGGTCGTCGTCATCGATGATCTGCTTGATGCTCTTGGAGGGCCAGCGACTGAAGATGTCTCTGACTTGCTGCGGTCTTTGATCGAGGCTTCCGAGCCTCGATGCGGGGTTCTGATGAGCGCTACAGACATTGAATCGGCAATGTTCGCCGACTGCATATGGTCGATCACCGGCAAGCACTCGCTGAAGCTGATGGCTGGACGACAAACGGAAGGTAAGGTTGTTTCATTCCCGAGTAGAGACGGCACGCGAGCTGGAGGGTCGCTCGGCGTAGGCTCCTCGTAGGGATGCTGGAGCTACGCGAACTGGTTAAGCATTACCCGCTGGGCGACGGAGAGCCGGCCAGGGCCGTTGACGGCGTTTCCATGACGATCAAGCGCGGTGAGTTCGTAGCGCTCTACGGTCCTAGCGGTTCCGGCAAGACCACCCTCCTAGATCTGATTGCTGGTCTCAGGGAGGCCGATAGTGGCGAAGTCATTGTCAACGGACGCAATGTCTTTGAGATGTCGCGTAAGGAGGGCCACGCTTACCGGCTGAACCAACTTGGGATCATCGGACAGCCGCACAATCTCTGGCCCGGCGCAAGTTCAATAGCAAAGGCGAATTTGTGAGGGCTATCGGCTCGGAAGGCACTGGTAACGGCCAGTTCTCCGGTTCGGTGATGGGTATCGCGATCGACTCCAAAGGAAACATCTGGGTCACCGATTCCAGCGCGAATCGGGTGGAGGAGTTCAGTCCAGAAGGTGTGTTCATAAAGGCGGTTGGCTCCGGTGGTTCGGGTAGTGAACAGTTCTGGGTACCTGAAGGCTTGGCGTTCGACTCAAAAGGCGACCTCTACGTCGCTGACCGTGGCAACAACCGGGTCGAGGAGTTCGACTCGGAAGGGAAATATCTGAAAAGCATCACAAAAATCGGGAACACGGAAACCAACGAAGGGCCAAGCGATGTGGTACTCGACTCCAGCGGCAACATCTGGATCAGCCTCCTATCCGAATCAAAGATCCAGGAGTTCAGTGCCGCTGGGACATTGTTGCGATCTTTTGGGATCAAAGGCAGCGAACCTGGCCAGTTGAGTGCGCCGGAGCGGTTCACGATCGGCCCCGAAGGCGACATCTGGGTCGCTGAATACTTCAACAACCGTGTCCAAGTGTTCTCCCCAACGGGTGAATATTTGGCCGGGTTCGGTAGCTATGGTTCAGGTTCGGGACAGTTCTATCGTCCCATGGGCATCGCTATCTATAACGGCAATGCGTTTGTTCTTGACGCTGGCGAATGGGATCTGAACACCGGAAACAGCCGTGTCGAGCAATGGAAAGTTCCCGTGATCGAAGGCGAAGCGCGTCCGGGACAGCCCGGTAGCACGGTTGAGTATGGTGTTCCAGTGTCGGGCGGTGGTGCGCCGTACGCGATGGGGTCCAAAGAAGTCGAAGAAGGATGGTCCCAGAAAGACCTCCCCGCCGAAGCGACTGCTGTATTTCCTCCTGATGAGCCTGAGGGGTGGCCGGCCAGCGACTACAAACGCGCGACCGTCTACTACAGGGACAGCACGGACCGGACCGTGAACGTGGCCGCGCCGAGCGGTGGGATCGCGACCAGCGAATACAACGAAAAGAACGACATAACCCGCTCGCTGAGCCCCGATAATCGCGCAACGGCACTCAAAGAAGCCAAACCGGCTGAAGTCGCGAAACTGTTGGACACCCAGAGCGAATACAACAGCGAAGGCACCGAGCTCTTCGGCGTCGAGGGACCGCGCCACCTCGTAAAGCTGGCTAATGGCAAAGAAGTCCAGGCACGCGACCACACGGTCTATAAGTACGACGAAGGGGCTCCGGAAACGGGCGGACCGTACAGGCTGGTTACGACGACGACGCAGGGAGCGTTGACCGAAAGCGAAGGCGAACAAGACGTCCGCACCACGCTCACCGGCTACTCCGGCCAGAGCGGACTAGGCTGGAAACTACGCAAGCCCACCTCCACGACGACCAACCCCGAAGGGTTGAATCTCACACGCACCACAACCTATGAAGAAGCGACAGGCAACGTGACCGAAACGGCGACGCCGGCAGCGACCCCTGGTCCCCACGCGTTCTACCTCAGCTCGTATGGCGCCTACGGGACGGGGACCGGCCAATTGCGTGAACCCGCGGATTTGAAGGTCGACGCCTCCGGGAACGTATGGGTCGCCGATAGCCAGAATCATCGTGTGCAGGAGTTCAATAGCAAAGGCGAATTCGTGCGGGCTATCGGCTCGGAAGGCACCGGTAACGGCCAGTTCTCCGGTTCGGTGATGGGTGTCGCGATCGACTCCAAAGGAAACATTTGGGTCACTAACTCCAGCGCCAACCGGATCGAGGAGTTTAGCCCAGAAGGCGTGTTCATAAAGGCTGTCGGCTCCTATGGTTCTGGTAACGAACAGTTCTGGGTGCCTGAAGGTTTGGCATTCGACTCGAAAGGCGACCTGTACGTGGCTGATCGTGGTAACAACCGGGTCGAGGAGCTCAACCCGGAAGGGAAATATCTGAAAAGCATCACAAAAATCGGGAACACGGAAACCAACGAAGGGCCAAGCGATGTGGTACTCGACTCCAGCGGCAACATCTGGATAAGCCTCCTCTCCGAATCAAAGATCCAGGAGTTCAATACCACCGGAACACTGCTGCGGTCTGTCGGGACACAAGGTGCAGAACCCGGACAGTTGAGTGCACCGGAGCGGTTCACGATCGGCCCCGAAGGCGACATCTGGGTCGCCGAATACTTCAACAACCGTGTCCAAGTGTTCTCTCCAACCGGCGAATACCTACACGGATTCGGCAGCCACGGTTCAGGCGCAGGCCAGTTCTATCGTCCCAGAGGCATCGCCATCTACAACGGTAGCGCGTATGTCCTGGACGCCGGCGAATGGGACCTAAACACCGGAAACAGCCGTATCGAGCAATGGGGAGTCCAGGCTGCAGGCAAGGAAAAAGTCCACGTCACCCAAACCATCTACTACACCACCGCAGCAAACGGTAAATATCCCGGATGCGGCGAACGCCCAGAATGGGCGAACATGCCATGTCAAACTCAACCCGCCGAACAACCCGGCACCAGCGGCCTGCCGAACCTGCCAGTCGTTACCTACACGTACAACATGTACGGCGAGCCAACCAAAACACTGAGCACCGTCGGCACCGAAACACGCACCACCACGGCGACCTATGACGAAGCAGGACGCCCAGAAACGGCTGAAGTCACCTCTACTGTCGACACTGCCCTGCCGAAGGCCACCTACAAGTATAGCAAAACAACAGGTGCGCTCGTAGAACAAAACACCAGTACAGAGTCACTCAAGAGCGAATACAACACGCTAGGGCAGCTCACGAGCTACACCGACGCGGACGGCAATCTCTCAAGCTATGAATACGAAAAAGAAGGCGACTACCGGCTGAAGAAAGCCAGTGACGGGAAGGGCAGTCAAACCTACGAATACGATCCGACGACCGGCGCGGTCAAGGAACTAGCAGACTCCGCGGCAGGCAAATTCACCGCCAGCTACGACGTGGAAGGCAACCTCACAGCAGAAACCGAGCCCAACGCAATGAGCGCCAACTACACCATCAACCCCGCAGGCCAACTGACGAACGTCAAATATGTAAAGACGGCGCACTGCGCCAAAACCTGTCCGGAAACCTGGTACAACGACACGGCCATACCCTCGAGCCACGGACAATGGTTGACCCAGCAAAGCGAACTCGCGGGCCAGGAAACCAGCCAAACCTACACATATGACGAAGCGGGCCGACTCACCCAAGCAACCGATAACGTCGGCGGCAAAAACTGTATCACCCGCCTCTACGTCTACGACGAAGAAACAAACAGGCTAAGCCAAACCACCCGCCCGCCCGCTACCGGAGGGACCTGTGCGACCACGGGCGGCGAAATACAAACACATACCTATGATTCTGCGAACAGGCTCACCGACACCGGTACCAAATACGACTCGTTCGGCAACACCACCGAACTACCAGCCGCAGACGCCGGAGGCAGCACGCTCACAAGCAGCTACTACCAGAACAACAAGCTCGCCAGCCAAACACAAGGCACCCAAACCATCGGCTACCAACTCGACCCAGCCGGACGAACCCGCGAAATCAACTCTACCGGCAAAATCGTCGCCACCGAAACCCAACACTACACCTCACCATCCGCAAGCACACCAGCATGGACAGGAGAACTCTCAGGCAACTACACACGCTACATCACAGGAATAAGCGGCGGACTCGCAGCCATCCAGCACAACACAGAAACACCCGTACTGCAACTTTCAAACCTCCACGGCGACATCATCGCAACCGCAACCGACACAGAAACAGCCACGTTGCTCGCCTCGACAGTCGCCGAAGCAAGCGAGTACGGAGTGCCAGCCACAGAAACACCACCAAAGTACTCCTGGCTCGGGGCCGACGAGATGCCGACTACGCTACCCTCTGGAACTATCGCAATGGGCGCACGGTCATACATCCCCCAACTCGGCCGCTTCCTCCAAACCGACCCAATACCAGGAGGATCAGCAAACGCCTACGCCTACACCTACGGAGACCCCATCAACAGCAACGACCTAACCGGAGAATGGACCTTCAACACACCAACATGGCTCCAAGAAGCCAACGCCGGATGGGGAGCACGCGAAGAACAAGCCCAACTCGCCCGCGAACAAGCCGCACGAGAAGAAGCCGAACGAGTCGCTGCTAGAGAAGCAGCCCTCAGGGCAGCAGCACAAGAAACACCATCACCCACCGAAGGCGGCCCAGAACTCCCACTAGGAGGATCACCCGAATGGGAATGCAAATACGCAGCAGCAACGGGACAAGAAGCAGTGGGTTGCGGCGGGGATCTCAACATCGCCAACAATGAGGACCCGGACGACAAAACGCCACAAAAAGAATCCAAGTGCAATAGGACAGGTCAAGGTTGCTCGGGATCCCGTGGCGGACACGGCGGACATGGCAGTGGTCCTGTGAGTTGCGGTGATGTTGGGACCGCTGCTGGAGGTGCAGTCGGCGCTGTTGCGGGTGGCGGTTTCTTTAGTGAGCCCGTTGGCGTTGTTGGTGGAATAGTAGGAGGTTATCTTGGTTCAAAGATCTGCTAAAGCGCGCTGGAGATATGTGATGTGTTGGTTGGTGGTGACGGTATCTCTTGTATCCATTTTTCACTTCGCCGAAGGCGACGATTTGAGTGGCAGTATCTTAAGGGCGATATTTGGTGCTAGTGGGGTGACGGTTGGCTTGCTAGTGGTCGATCGGAGGAAATCGCGTCAAGCCCGCGCTGGCATATCTCGTTGATCATCGTATCCGGCCGTCGGAGTCGAGGCATAACAGTGAGCTATCGTGTAATCGACCGATTAATCTGGCTCTATGGGTCTCATAAAAGGTGATAGGGACACATGTACTGGCGACGAGTGAAGTTGTGGCGATAATCTTGCTTTGCGCGGTGCTTATAAATGCAGCATGGAGTAATTCACGATCTGCCTAATCGGCCCCAATGTATGGGGATTTGCATGGGATGGTGAGCGTGTGTGAACGAGATTTCGGAAAATGTATCCATGTAAGCACTACTGTAACGGTGTTCCTCATAAAAGGTCACAGATCCAGTCCTGTCGACCATCGGGGCGTGAGGGTGGAAAGTTTAGCTTCCGGCTTACTCCAGGTACTTATCTACCGACGGCACATCGAGTTGAGGCACAATTGAATGACGGTCGCTGCATCTCGGGCGAGGCAGTGGTCCGCGCAAATACAGATGTAAATGATCCGATTGTATGTTATGCTCGGAGCACCGGGCGAGACAGGTGATGTCGTTGTAAGGGCGATAACGTGCTTGTGGGCCGAGCAACTGGCGTCTCCTTTTGGAGATCCCTTCCTCGCGTTGCTGAGCTGCCTGCGAAGGGGTTATGCAGGCCGGGGAAGTGGTTGGGGTGAGATTGCTAATTCTGATTGTAGGCGAGCGGCTATACTTACGTTATCGGCGCAGCGTGTGATATAGATGAAGTGCTGTTCTGAAGGTAGGCTGCCAAAGGACTTGATTGTCGTGTCTTTGGCTATATGCGCGGTAGGTGGGACGGTTCCGGCGGTAGCGTTGGCGAAGCCTCGGTTTGTGACGACACATGATGTTCGACGCAATCCGACTCGGTGTCGTAAGAGAGGTGAGCATCACCACCGCCGCTGTAAGCTCAATAGGGCTCCAAAGCGCGAGCCAAAGCCTCCCGGTATGAGACACGTCCCACAGGTCGTTCATCCCTCTGCGGGGCCTCCCGTCTGCCAGCTACCAATTCTTCTGGCGCTGCCAGCCGGTGCTGGTGGACCTGCGATCGTGGGAGGTATTCTTAGTGGTGGTCCTGGGGGATCGTGCGAGTCTGCCTCGAGTCCTCTATTGGACGGAACGATTCTTGTCGAAACCGATAGCGGCTCGGTGATCGTTGAAAGGGTTGTGTCTGAACACGAATATTTCGAAGTCCCACTCAACCCGGGCATCTATCGTGTGAGCGGCATCCGATATGCGCCGCAAGCTATCCCGATCACTTGCGGCCCTGCGACTAGCCCCACGGAATTCGCAGGAGGCGAGACTATTACCGTCGTTGAAGGACAGACTACTTATATCTACTGCCAGGGCGATATTCCCTGAGAACAAGGTAATGGCTCCCATTAGGTCGGCCTGGACACTCTTAACAACCGGGAAGGTTGTACTCGGTGGCACAGGGCCGCCGGCTCTTCCGTCGCCGTGTTGGCGTCGCTCGGGAGTGTGCTGAGTGCCTGTGTTGCACGCTTGAGATCGGCGGGCGTCACGTTGCGCGCCTCAAGCGCGAACCGGCCAAGCCACCGAACGGCAGCTCGCTCGTGCCCTGCAGGCTCCCGATCGCGGACACCTTGCGGGTGGTGTGGGATATCATGGTGCGGGTGTCGAAGGGTTTGGTCGAACAGTGGTTCTTTTGGAGGTCGCGGCGGGGATGGACAGGGTTTTTGGCCGTGTTCTTGTTCAGCTCGGCTGGCGTCTTCGTATGGGTTATGCCCGCGATGGCGGCCCCGAATCTGCCGGAAGTGGGTTATCGCGCTGCTTCTAATGTGAGCTCGACGGGCGCGACGATCGAAGTGCCGATCAACCCCGAGGGCGCAGAAACGAGCTATGAAATCTCGTTGCAATGCCAGAGTGTCCGAGAGGACAACCAAGACTGCGAACCGTTGACCGTCGGCTCGCAAAGCCGGCAGGGCGTCCTTTTAGGTGGGTTTGAACAGCAGATCGTGACCGATACCGTGACTGGCCTTCAGCCAAGCTACCTGTACCAGTACAGCGTGATCGCTACCAACTCAGCCGGCAGGGAAGGCTATGTCGGTAATGGTTTCATAACCTGCCCATCTCAGGGCCTCTGTCCCCGCCAGCCATATTTGGAGGGAGCGGCGTTGTGGAGCATCGAAGGCGGGAGACGCGTGGCCGAAGAAGCTCCTCGCGTGGCAGCCGAAGAACGGGTCCAGCAGAAGGAAGCCGAAGAACGCCCAGCTAGGGAAGCAGCGGAACAGGCCGCCAAAGAACGCGTTATCCACGAAGCGGGCGAACGCGCAGGAAGGGAAGTAGGCGAACGCGCTGGGCGGGAAGCAGCCGAACGGGCAGCGTCAACGCGTTCGCCTAGATGCGTGGTGCCGAGCCTCAAGGGAGATTCACTGACACAGGCACGCCGTGCGCTTGATAGGGCCCACTGCAGTTTGGGCAAGCTCTCCGAGCCTCGCCGGTATCACGGGCCGCTTGTCGTCGTCAAACAGAGCGCCCAGAGCGGCCGCAGGCTACCAGCGGACGCCAGCGTGGCGCTGATCCTCAACAGACCTCACAAGCCCTAGTCCCGACTCACCCCGACGAGAGCGAGCACTTCTACGAGCCAGCTCGGCGCCTGCATCTGCTATGCAAGGGCAGGTGGATCGAGGCGATGCTCCGTAGGCGTTAGCTGAGTCGTCGCCGGTCCACGGCCAAGGCGAGAGCAGCAAATGGTTGAGTAGGAGAGCATCCAGCCGGGCCTCGCTGAAACGCGGCTCCTCATCCCCTGGATCGGTGCGATCGGTCCTGCTCATCCGTGCTCCTTTCGGTCAAGGCACCGAAAGACGCACGCACAGCGAGCACGGATGGACCGTCTCCGCAGCTAGCTACGGTGATCCAGTGGCATCGAAGGTGTGTTCTTCGGCGCTACAGGCCGGGGCGGGCGTTACAGCGCTCGTCCCGGCCACTTAGGTTGTCTCGATTGGCCGGAGAGCAGAGCAGAACTCGTGCGCGATCTCAAACGACCCGTGTTGCAACGGATTTGCAACGGATTTTGGGGTCGGCTGCAACGGATTTGCAACGGACAGACCGGCGAACCCGCACGAACTCATACGATCCGGCTCCCCAGAAGGCCCGTATTTACTGGCCCAATCGCCTGAGTTCGTGCGGGCTCGTCCTACTTGAACTTATAGGGGCGCCCGGATTCGAACCGGGGACCTCGCCGACCCGAATCGCGGCTTCTTTTCCCGATTTTCTAGGTTATGCCTGCAAATCGTAGCTTTTTGTAAGCGTTCAGTGGGTTGGGGGGTTATAGCGGGGTTGTGTCGAACGTCTTGGGGTGGAGCGCGCGGAGGCGGAAGCGATCTATGACGCTGGGCGTGAGGCGGTCGTTGAGGTGCTTCTGCGGATGGACGCCCAGATTCAGGCGTTGACTGTGCGGGTTGCGCGTCAGGATGAGCGGATCGCTCAGCTCGAGCGCAGGCTGAACCGCGGCTGGCGTAACTCTTCTATTCCTCCGAGCGCCGATCAGTCCACCAGCACGCTGAAGCGGGGGAAGGATCCCTCGGGTCGCAAACAGGGTGTGCCCAGCCCGGGCACGAGGGCAAGGGTCGGCCATTGTTGCCGGCATGGGCGGTGGATTGGGTGATCGAGTATTGGCCTGAGCGTTGCGGGTGCGGTCACGCTTTCGCGCCCGAGGAGCGTGTCGCGGTGGGCGAGCCGGTGCGCTGGCAGGTCGAGGAGCTGCCCGTGACACAGGTCCAGATCACCGAGCACCAGTGCTATCGAGTGTGCTGCCCGGGTTGCGGGCGCCGCCGCCGGGCCGAGCTGCCCCGCATATCGCCCAGAGTGCTTTCGGTCCGCGCTTTCAGGCGGCTGTCGCGACGCTCTACACCCGAAACCGCGTCTCTCGCCGTGATGTGGTGGAGCTCTGCGAGCAGCTGTTCTCTTCGAGAATCAGCACTGGGACGGCGGACGCGATCCTCGCCCGCGCCGCCGAGGCGCTGGCTGAGCCTCACGCCGATCTGCTGGCCACGCTTCGTGGTGCGGGCGCGGTGAATATGGACGAGACGGGGTGGCGGACCGCGGGGGAGCGCCGCGCGCTATGGGGCATCTTCGACCGGCGTCACGCCTATCTACACCTCGCCCCAGACCGCCACGAGGACCACGCCAAGACTCTGCTCGCGGAGACGAAAGCGATCGTGACGTCCGACCGCTGGTGGGCCTACGCGCACCTGCCGTTGGCGCGCCGCCAGCTCTGCTGGGCGCACCTACGACGAGATTTCGCCGCGCACGCCGAAGGACTTGCCGCGGAGAAAGAGTTCGGCGAGCACGGTCTGAAGCTCTGCGAGCGAGTGTTTTGGGCCTGGGAGATCTACACGCACACCAACGACCGGCGTGAACTGAAGCGCACAATCGACGGACTACAGAGGGATTTCAAGCCGATCATCGCCGGCTACTCCTCGAAACGGGCGCGCAACAAGTATTGCCGCGGCATGGCACGCAACCTCCTGAAGGCATGGCCAGCGCTATGGACCTTCGCCGCTCACCCCAGGGTCGAGCCGACCAACAATCACGCCGAGAGCGCTCTCTACGGGGCGCGGTCATCTACCGCAAGCTCAGCCTCGGCACCCAGTCCGAGGGCGGCGAACGCCGCATCGAGCGGCTCCTCTCCGCGCACACCACCTGCCGCCTCCAAAGCCGCTCGCTCTTCATCTACCTCACCGAAACGCTCACCGCCCACACCCGCGGAGACCCGGTTCCGCTGCTCACCTGAACACCCCAACCCACTGAACGCTTACGATTTTTCGGTTTTTTGTGGGAGTGTCAGATTAACGGTGGATCTGCTTGGTGGTTTTAGTTGATTCTTCCTTCGAACGCTATCGCGAACGCATTTAGGGCGGGCTTCCATCTCATTGCCCAGCGTGCTCTGCCTCGCCCGGTGGGTCCAGCGCTCTGGTGGCGAGGTAGAGGCACTTCAGCGCGGCCGTGTCGTTCGGGAAGTGCCCTCGCGCGCGAACAGCGCGTCGGTAGCGGGCGTTGAGCGACTCGATCGCGTTGGTGGAGCAGATCACGCGCCGGATCTCGACATCGTAGTCAAGGAACGGTATGAACTCGGGCCAGGCGTTCTCCCAGAGCTTGCTGATCGCCGGGTATTGCTTGCCCCACTTGGCGTCGAACTCCGTGAAGCGCTCTCTGGCGGCAGTCTCTGAAGGTGCTGTGTAGACAGGTCTGAGGTCTCGGCTCATCTCGTCCCAGTACTTGCGCGAGGCAAACCGGAATGTGTTGCGGATGAGGTGGATGATGCACGCCTGGACGGTCGCGAGCTCCCAGGTCGTCGTGATTGCCTCGGGTAGGCCCTTCAGCCCGTCACAGACAGCGATGCAGAGGTCCTCCACGCCACGGTTCTTGATCTCAGTGAACACGCTGAGCCAGAACTTCGCGCCCTCGCCTCCGCCGTCGCCGGCCCAGAGCCCGAGGATGTCCCGCTCGCCGTTGACGCTCACGCCGATCACGACATAGACCGGCTTATTCATCACCTGTCCGTCGCGGACCTTGACGACCATCGCGTCGATGAAGATCACGGGATAGATCTTGTCCAACGGTCTGGTCAACCATTCGGCCATCTCGGCGGTGACCTTCTCGGTGATCCGACTGATTGTGTCCTTGGAGACCCTCGCGCCATAGACCTCCTGGAAGTGCGCCGCTATCTCGCCGGTCGTCAAGCCACGCGCGGTGAGCGAGAGGACGATCTCATCGACCCCGGTCAGTCGCCGCTGGCGCTTCTTAACGATCTGCGGCTCGAACGTCGACGCGGTATCCCGTGGCACCTCGATCTCGACCGGGCCGATCTCCGTCAGCACCGTCTTAGCGCGCGTCCCGTTGCGCGAGTTTCCGCTGTTTTGCCCTGCTCGATCATGCTTCTCATAGCCAAGATGCTCGACCATCTCCGCATCCAACGCGGTCTCGAGCACGTTTTTGGTCAGCTGGTTGAGCAGCCCACCAGGACCGACCAGCTCGATGTTCTGCTCCTTGGCCTGCTCCAAGAGCTGCTCGGCCAACTGCTTCTGATCAACGATATCTCCAGTCATCTGCCCGATCATTCCCTCCTGATCGGTCGGATCGACAAACTCCGTCATGGTCATCCCTTTCGGTCAGACCAAGCACTTCCACCGTTAATCAGACAGTCCCCCCTGGTTCCACCGTTCATCAGACAGACCCGGAGACCCCCGTGTACAGTCACCTTATGTCTGTGTTGGTTGTGTCGGGGGTGTGTCTGGGTTTCTCGAAGGGTGGAGGATGGGTGTCGCTATTGAGCGACGTGTCCTTTGAGGTTGAGTGTGGTGAGATCGTCGGGGTCGTTGGTGGCCGGCTCTCGGGAAAGACGACGTTGCTCACGATCGCGGCTGGGATCAAAGTTCCCGACAAGGGCAGTGTGCGGTTGGCGGAGAAGGAGCTGACGACCTTGAACAACCGCAAGCGTGCGCGTTTGCGCGGCAGCGAGATAGCGTGGCTGAATCGGGCGGGGATGTCTCAGAAGTACGAGGTCTCCAAAATTGTGGGGTGGCTGGTGGCTGGTGATCGTGGATACCGAGCCGCTGAACGTCGCGCGATCGAAATGCTTGATCGTGTTGGTGCCCTGGATTGTGTGGGCCGGCGATGGCCGGATCTCTCTCAGTGGCAGCAAGTGCTCGTGGGTTTCGCACGAGCATTCGCCGGTTGCCCAGACCTTGTGGTTGTGGACGATCTCCTTGATGCGCTTGGGCCGAGCAAGACCGCGGAGGCATCAAGGTTGTTGCGGTCGCTGATCTCCGAGAGTGAGAAACATTGCGGGGTGCTGATGAGCGCGTCCGACCGCGACTCGGCCGTTTACGTCGATCGAGAGTGGTTGCTCGATCGTGACGGCAAGCTAACGCCCACAACCGGACATCACAACAACAACGCCGACATCCTAACCCTGCGACCCAAGGGGCAGGCAAAAGACCATGACCCTAAGAGTCCATTAGGCCGACTGCCAGCTAAGAGCTGATCTTTTTAGCCGGCCGGACAAGAATTCCGTATATTGGCTAAGATTCGCCACGTGAGGCGGAGAGGCGACATGACGCCGCAAATGATGGTGCTGGGCCTCGTAGCTACGCAAGCGGGGACCGTTGCAGACACCCAACGTCGTCTCACAGACCTCTTCCCAGGGACCGATTTCCCGAAAAATGCGGCACATACGAACCTCCCCGACCTCAGAGATCAGGGTCACGTACGACTAATCCGAGAGGGTTCTGTGCCGAGCCAGAACGTCTACGGAGTAACCGATAAGGGGCTTGGGTATCTACGCGATTGGGTTGCAAGCCCCCCGCCGCTTCCTGCTCTCCGCGACCCACTCCATGGCAGAGTCGCGTTTGCTGGTCTTGACGGTATAGCGAATCTCGAAGACTTCGAATCGCTCCTGTTGACGGTTCGTGCTCAGGAGAAGGGCTGCCAGGCTGTCAGCAACGACGCGCACGACAGGCTTATGGCCGAGGAGCGCTTGATCGCGATGTTACCGCCCAAAACATGGCAGGAGCAGCTCAGCTCGGATCTTCGCTTGCTCCGTCTCAAGGACGTCAAGCTGAGCTGGGCCGACCAAGAATCTCGCCGCAGAACCTTTGGCAATGAGCTTGGTGAGATTATTACACGGTACGCCAAGCCGGGGCGATAGCTGTGTCTGTGTTGGTTGTGTCGGGGGTGTGTCTGGGTTTCTCGAAGGGTGGAGGATGGGTGTCGCTATTGAGCGACGTGTCCTTTGAGGTTGAGTGTGGTGAGATCGTCGGGGTCGTTGGTGGCCGGCTCTCGGGAAAGACGACGTTGCTCACGATCGCGGCTGGGATCAAAGTTCCCGACAAGGGCAGTGTGCGGTTGGCGGAGAAGGAGCTGACGACCTTGAACAACCGCAAGCGTGCGCGTTTGCGCGGCAGCGAGATAGCGTGGCTGAATCGGGCGGGGATGTCTCAGAAGTACGAGGTCTCCAAAATTGTGGGGTGGCTGGTGGCTGGTGATCGTGGATACCGAGCCGCTGAACGTCGCGCGATCGAAATGCTTGATCGTGTTGGTGCCCTGGATTGTGTGGGCCGGCGATGGCCGGATCTCTCTCAGTGGCAGCAAGTGCTCGTGGGTTTCGCACGAGCATTCGCCGGTTGCCCAGACCTTGTGGTTGTGGACGATCTCCTTGATGCGCTTGGGCCGAGCAAGACCGCGGAGGCATCAAGGTTGTTGCGGTCGCTGATCTCCGAGAGTGAGAAACATTGCGGGGTGCTGATGAGCGCGTCCGACCGCGACTCGGCCGTTTACGTCGATCGAGAGTGGTTGCTCGATCGTGACGGCAAGCTAACGCCCACAACCGGACATCACAACAACAACGCCGACATCCTACGTTTCCCGGCACGTGAGTCGAGCGAAATGGCCGCGGAGGCGTAGGCTTCAGCCAGTGCTTGAGCTGTGCCACGTTGTCAAGCATTACCACGTAGGTGGCAATCCGATCTACGCTATCGACGATGTTTCGATGGCAGTCGCCGCTGGGGAGGTAGTCGCTCTGTATGGTCCCTCTGGTTCAGGGAAGACGACGCTGATCGAACTGATCGCCGGTCTAAAGACTCCCGATAGCGGCAGCATCCTTGTTGCGGGGCGCGATGTAGCCGGCATGTCTCGCAAGGAAGCCACCGACTTCCGACTCAACGAACTGGGTATGGTCATGCAGCCCAACAGCTTGCAGCCTGGCGCGAGAGCGATCACAAGCGCGTCGATCAAGCTGATGACCTCGGGCGTACGCTCTGCGCGCAACCAGATACGGCCGCTGATGGTGGAACTTGGCCTCGGCGAACGGCTTAACCACCGCGTTTCGCAGCTATCTATGGGTGAGCGCCAACGAGTTCTGATCGCACTTGCGCTCTCGCGGAAACCGAAGCTGGTATTGGCCGATGAGCCGACCGCCAGCCTGGACACTGAGAACACTTACAACGTGTTGGGGCTGCTTCGAGATTTGTGCCGCGAGCGCGACATGGCGCTCCTGCTCGTGACTCACGATCCCGAAGCGGCTGGCTATGCTGATCGAACCTACGAACTGCGTGACGGGCACCTCAAAGATCGACATCTGCCGACCCCGGTGCCCGCCGATGACGAGGTTGAGGCTAGAAGTGAGCGTGGGAGATGAGACTTTCTGGCTTGCGCTACATCTACGAGGCACGTCTCGGTGCGCGTGGGCCCCTTGCGCAAGAAGGCTTCGCGATACTGGGGATCGCTGTCGGTGTTGCGCTTCTGTTTGCCTCCCAGGTGTCCAGTACCAGCTTGACGCGCGCCGTGACACAACTCAACAGCCAGCTTGTTGGCAGCGCCCAAGTGCAGTTGAAGACAAGAGGCTATGAAGGTGTCTCAGAGCAATTGCTCCAAAAGGTTCGCCGTGTTCCCGGCGTCGAAGCAACCGTGCCGTTGGTCGAACGGCAAGTCAACCTGATCGGTCGTCACGGCGAGCAACCGGTAGAGCTGATCGGGCTCGAAACTAAAGACATCAAAGCAACAGGTCCATTGCTACGCCGGTTCTCTGCACGGCAGATTGCTTCCGTGGAAGCGCTCGCGCTGCCTGCTCCCCTAGCCAAGGCTCTCGGCGTGGGTCCATTGGAACCTGTACATCTGCAAGTCGGGGCGAGATATATCGAAACGCTCGTCGGCGCGACGCTAACGGAAGAAGACATCGCCGGGCTGGTCCACAGTCCTGTTGCCGTGACGTCGCTCGGCTATGCCCAGCGGCTGATGGCGGCGTCCAATCGACTCACGAGGATCTTCATTCGTTACAACCCCCGGCAGTCCCGTACCGCCCTCAAGGCACTTAGGAACCTCGCTCGCATTTGGAACGTGAACCTGGAGCCCAGCACGTTTGAAGCGCGACTGTTCGCTGTCGCCGTCGCACCGCAGAACAGCAGCGAGCAACTCTTCTCCGGTATAGCTGCGCTCGTCGGACTCATGTTCGCTGTCAACGCAATGCTCATCACCGTCCCATCGCGGCGCAAGTTGATCCAGGACATGGCTCCCCATGGCGCAGCCCCCACGATCCTGGTGTTGCTTGTGGACGCAGCGATGTTGGGGATACTCGGGTGTCTATTCGGGCTCGTGCTTGGCGATCTGCTCTCCATCGCGGTGTTCGACGCGTCCCCCGGCTATCTCACGTTCGCATTTCCCATTGGCAATAGCAGGGTCGTGACGTGGCAGGCGATTGCCTTGGCAGTCGGTGTCGGTATGGCGGCAGCTGTGGTGGGAGTTCTGTGGCCTGCACGCGAGATCATCTTCGGGCAGCGTGAGCTTTCCGAGCCACGTTCACGTAATCGCCGTGCACGGGCCGGCGTGCGTGTCGTCGTGGCGCTCGTGTGTCTAGGCAGCACTGCATTTGCGTTGCCCGCCGACACCGCGGCGGCCGTGATTGGAAACATCGCGCTCATTGTCGCTCTGCTGTGTTTGCTGCCGTTCCTGTTCGACGCTGGTGTCGCGCTGTTCGCGCGCCTTTCGAACCTTCTCGACGGTGTTGGGTCTGCTCTCGCGGTGGAAGAGCTGGAGACGCCTCAGACGCGCGTCCGCTATCTCGCTATTGCAGCGACGGCTGCGCTCGCCGTCTTTGGCACGTCTGAGTTCGGTGGCATCCAAGCCAACCTCACCCGTGGGCTTGACGCTTCGATCCGAGGCATGGACTCTGCTACGAACCTTTGGGTCGTGCCTAGCGGCGGGTTCAGCCTACAGACCACGGTGCCGTTCCAGCCTGTCGACGCCAGTACGCTGGCGTCACTGCCCGGCGTGCATCGACTGTCGGTTTATCGCGGCGGCTTTCTGGATTGGGGCGAACGACGGATTTGGGTAATAGCGCCAGCGCCAAGCATCGAACACCCGATCCCAGCGAGCCAGCTTCTCAGCGGCACACTAAGTACGGCGACAGCACATGTTCGCGGCGGGGGCTGGGCCGTGCTTTCAAAGAGCATCGTCGCCGAACGGCACCTACGCATCGGGGAGCCGTTCACGCTACCCACGCCACGGCCAACTCAGTTTCGTCTGGCTGGCGTTAGCTCGAACCTTGGATGGCCGCCTGGCTCGATCATCATAAACGCCAATGACTATGCGCGGGCGTGGGGAAGTTCGGTTCCGAGTGCCTATCAGATACAGACCGATGCTGGTATCAGCCCAGATGAGGAGCGTCTGGTCGTACGTCGTGTTCTCTCCGGGATCGGGCTTTCTGTACAGACTACTGCAGAACGAGAGCAGCTCCAGCGCGTCGCGGCAGCGCAGGGCCTGTCACGACTTACACAAATTCGGATACTAATACTGGTCGCCGCGATACTCGCCGTCGTCGCTGCGATGTCGGCGATGATCTTTTCTCGCCGAGAACAGATCGCAGCGATGAAGTGCCACGGATTGCCGGAAAGAGTGATATGGCGCTCGCTGCTGTGTGAGAGCGGTGTCGTACTGGCCGCGGGCGGGTCGGTTGGGATGGTGTTCAGCTTGTACGCCCAACTGTTGGGCAGCCATTCGCTCTCCACGGTAACGGGATTTCCGATGGTTTTCGATATCGAAGGCTTGGCCGCGATCACGAGCTTTGCTCTGGTTGCCGTACTAACGGTTGCGGTGCTCGCCATACCGGGGTATCTGGTAGTGCGTGTGCCGCCGAGCACCGTCAGTCCGGCGTACTAGCAGGCCCAAGCCGGCCCTCTACCACGAACGACTTGACCCTGCTCCACTCTCAGGACGTCAACTCCACGCGCTGCTAGCGGCTGTTGCTCGTGAGCTTACGTGGGGACTACCCGTCGTCAGCCGGGAGGTCAGGTGCTGGCGGGGTGTCGCGGCGCATATCCCACCTGGGCCGCTGCGTGAGGACGCGTTCGACGCGCTCAGTCGCAAGCGCGGGCAGAGCGACGGGGCCGCACTCTTCTCGATACTCCCGCGGGCGCGTAATCGTTATTACCTACGGCTTCTCGTCGCCTACCAGATCATCTGGGACTATCTAGACAATGTCAGCGAGCGTGGTGCCTATGTCGGTATCGCAAACGGTCGGCAGTTGCATCTCGCACTCGTAGATGCACTAAACCCGGGCGGCCCAATCCGCGACTACTATCGCCACAGTCCTTGGAGAGAGGACGGCGGCTACCTGAGGGCTCTAGTAGAGACCTGCCGCGATTGCTGTACACGACTGCCCTCCTACGGACGTGTCCGCGAGCTAGTGCTGCACGACGCCAGGCGCGCGCAGGTGCTCGCGCTCAACCACGACCTCGATCCGCGGCGACGCGACGCGGCACTCAGAGCTTGGGCGCGGCAAGAGTTCCCAGGCGGTCACCAGGCAAGCTGGTTTGAGCTCACGGGCGCCGCGAGCGCAGGGCTCGCAGCATTTGCGCTACTGGCTCTTGCATGCGAACCCTCCTGCACTGACAGCGAGATCATACGCACCCATGCCGCGTACTTCCCGTGGGCCTCAGCTGTTGCGTGCATGTTGGACAGTTACGCCGATCAAGTCGAGGATGCCGCTAACGATGCTCACAGCTATATCGCACATTACCCGACGCCGGAGCTTGCAGTAAGTCAAACATGCAGGCTCGTCCGTCGCTGCCTTTGCGAACTGCACACATTGCAAAATGGTGAGACACATGTGTTGATCGCGTGCAGCATGGTCGCACTTTACCTATCCAAGGATTGCACCCGCATGCCCACCATGCAGAGTTGGAGCACCAGTCTCGTCCATGCCGGTGGGTCTCTGACTCAAGTTCTACTTCCCCTTCTGCGGCTCTGGAGAGCCGGCCACTCACTCCAATCTTCCTAAGACACGACCAAGGGACCACTAATGTCACCAATACCAACCATATTGAGACGTATCAAGCGGGATCTACCACCTAGCCCTCCTCATCCAGCTATAGTGCAGACTATCGCGGGCATGTATTCGCCTTATGCTTACGTGGAATACTGTCAGGCTGTATGTGGGGACAGTTTTACGCTCTATCCGATAGACATGCTGCCTATCGTTTTTCTTGCAAATCCAGAAGACATTGGCGCGGTCCTTACGGGAGACGCGACAGAGTTGCACCCCGGTGCCGCCGGTTCTCTCGTCGCGCCAGTGGTAGGCAAGCGTTCATTTATGTTGCAAGAGGAAGATGAGCACACTTGGGGACGCAAGGTAATCACGCCCGTCTTTCACCAACAAATGGTAGAAAGTCAGGCAGCAATCGTAACTGACTTGGTCGAACGATCGGTCGCCTCGTGGCCTACACAGACCACCGTTGCGCTGTATCCATACCTTCGGGCTATGACGTTGTCTGTGATCTTGCGGATCATATTCGGTAACCAAGACGCGGAGCTGAAGGCACTTCACGCGCGGCTCATGCCGATGCTGACTGTGACCGAGACTTTCTTGCTCGCTGGGCCTAAGCTGCGACGCGTCCCAGGCTGGCGCGGTATGTGGCGAGGGTTCCTCCGGCAGCGCGTCGAGGTCGATGAGATTGTCCATAGACTGGTCCGGGAGCGACAGACATCGTGTGTGTTAGGTGGGCCAGTCAATCTGCTGGACATGCTGCTGGGGGCGGAGAACCCAGATGGCAGCTCGATGTCCAAGCAGCAGATTCGCGACAACCTTATGTCGATGATCCTCGCTGGCTATGAGACCACAACTGGTCAGCTTGCCTGGGCGTTCCAATTGCTCGCCCACAACCCGCAAGTGCAACACCAGCTGATCGAGGAACTTGACAGCGCCTCCGGCGATGCCTATCTCACGGCTACTGTGAACGAGACGATACGCCACAAGCCGGTTTTCCTGTTCACCATCCCACGCCATGTCGTAAAGGCCGTGCAGATCGGCGACAGGATCTACCGTCCACCTGTCAGACTCGCGGCCTGCACCTACCTCCTGCATCACAACCCAGACATCTACCCAGACCCACATGTGTTCCGTCCAGAGCGTTTCCTCGGCGCGGCTGCTCAGCCACGAACTTGGCATCCGTGGGGCGGAGGACGCAAGCACTGTTTGGGCCGTCATTTCGCGATGCTCGAGATCCAGACAGTTCTGCGCCGGGCGCTAGCGGAGAGGGTTATCGTGCCAGCAACCCGCAAGGTCGAGCGACCGCGATGGCACAGCGCCATCCTTGCACCCGGCGCGGGGTGCAGGGTCATCCTTCAGCCACGAACCCGATGAGCCACATCGTGTTGGGCTTGATACGCAAGACGAGATCATCCCAACAAGGACACGCGGGCGTCAAAACGCCCCTTCATTGACCCAAAGCCCTCGACTAACCACCCTAGAGTTAGCTGACTAACGTTTCTCATTCTTTAACTAACGACCTTCGAATGATTCACCCAAATGAGAGAGCAGATGTGCCAGGATCGCTTGAGCACCACAACAGAGACATCTTCTTGAACCGATAACGCTCTGCCAGCGTGAGCTGTGCCAAAGACGCCTCCGTCGTCGTTCGGCGGGTAGAGCAAAACGAGCCAGGATTATGGGATAGAACGATTGCTATGACCGCGCGATGGGATAAGCCCGATGAGTTGGGGCAGGTTCCGACTTTGACTGAGCCGCGTTTTTCGCAGTCGTTGGAGCGTGGGTTGGTGATTCTTTGTTGTTTTACGCCTGGTCGGTCTGTGTTGGGGATTGCTGAGATGGCTGATGAGACGGGTATGAGTCGTTCGACGACGCATCGTTATGTGGTTACGCTCGTCGCGCTTGGCTTCCTCGAGCAAGGTGCTTCGCGCAAGTATAGGTTGGGGTTGAGGGCCGGCGATCTGGGTATGGCGGCGTTGAATTCGATGGGTCTGCGGGAGCCTTCGCGCCCGTATTTGGAGGGGTTGCGTGAGCGGACGTCGTTCACCGCTAGTTTGTCGGTGCTTTACGGGACGGAGATTTTGTATGTCGAGCGTGCCCGGAGTTTCCGGCGTGGACAGCATCGGATCGATCTGAATCTCCGTCTCGGTGCGCGTTTGCCGGCTTATTGCACTGCGATGGGCAAGGTGTTGCTTGCCAATCTGCCGAAGTCAGAACAGGACGAGCTGATCGCCAGTATGACGTTCTTGCGGCGTGGTCCGAACACGATTAGGAGCAAGATGGCTCTGCGTATGGAGCTTGAGCAGGTGCTTGAGGATGGTATGGCGGTCAACGATGAAGAGCTCGCTGAAGGGCTGGTCTCTGTTGCGGTCCCGATTATCACCGAGAGTGGAGGGAGGGTGGCAGCGATTAATTTGGTGGCTCATACGTCGATGATTTCTCTTGAGGGGATGGTCGAGCAGCTATCGCCGTATCTCTTGGCTGCTGCTCAGAATATATCTTTGGGTCTCGTCTGTCTGGGGGATGGTGAGTTCTGATGTTGAGTTACAAATCTATAGTCAATCAGTCCATATAGCGGATATTGGGAGTGGGGCATGAAGAGGCGTTTGCATGTGCTGGTTGTCTGTGCGGTATCGGTTTTGGTGGCGGTTGTTGGTTTAGCGGCCCCGTCTATTGGTGCGTCAAGGGGCTCTGGAGCAAAGTCGGCCAGAGTGACGGCTGGTGGGAGTCAGGATAAGGGTAAGGTCCGCCGTGTGCCTCGTCGTGTGACTCGTAAGGCTCATGTTGTCGGTCGTGGTCGTGGTTCGGCTCATCGGTTTGTTGTGAGTGGTGGACGTGGGCCAGTGGGGGCGGTAGGGGCCGCGAGCCCTTTGGTGTTGTCGGGGGCACTGGCACTGTCTGGTGGTGGTGGGGGGGAATCGTCTCCGGTGCCTTCTGGGGGGTCTTCTGTTGTGCGTGAACGGTCTGCTAGTGCTTTTGAGGGGTTGAGTTCGCAGGCGGCGGAATCTGAGTTGGGGGAATTGGATCCTGGTGTTGTGGATGTTGCGGCTGGTGGTCCTCCGGCGTTGGCTGAAGGGCAGGAGGCGATCGGTTATCCGAGCGACTATGCGATGTCGGTCGAACTTGGTGGCGAAGGCGGTGCTGGTGGGGTTAGGCATGCGCTCCTCGAATCTGATGTGCCTATGGCGTTGGAAACCGGGAACGGCGTGTATACGCCGCTTGATCTTGGTTTGCGTGAAGCTGGGGGTGGCTTTGAGCCGTCGTTTGGTCTGGCTCCGGTGCGTCTTCCGCGGCATGTTGGTGAAGGCGCGGAATCGTTGGATACCGATGTGTCGTTGATTCCGGTGACCGAACAGGGTTCTACGTTGGAAGGTGGTGGGGTGATCGATCATGCCGGGGTCTTTTATGGTGGTACTGAAGACGCGGCGGCGGGTGCGCAGGACCTTAGTGTGTTTGCGAAGCCGACTGTGGGTGGCTTTGAGTTTTTCTCGGTGTTGTTCTCGGAACGTTCGCCTGAAAATCTTTATTTCAAAGTGGGTGTGCCTCAGGGCGCGGTTCTTGAAGAGGTGCGGCCGACCGAAGTGCGTGTCGAGAGTTCGGGTCAGATGCTTGCGAGGATTGGTGCTCCGGATGCTCATGATGCGGAAGGGACGCGTGTCCCGATCTCTGTGAATATCGTTTCGAACGACACGATAAAGATTAGTGTTCCAAGGAAGACCGGCCAGTTCGACTATCCTTTGACTGTCGATCCGGAATTGATTGACGGCACTTTCTTGCCTTATTTAAATCCTGCTTGGAAAGCGAAGTCTTCACACGAAGGTGTGTTTAGAGTATCCGAATTCCCGAACGAGGTCTTGATGAGCGTGTTCGGGACGATACATCCTAGTGAATGGGTTGCTTACCAGTATCAGACGCAAGGCAAATCAAAAGTTTATGAGCTGGAAGCTGAAACGCTGGAGCGTGACTATTTTACCGAAACAGAGACGTTGCTGGAAGCTTATGCGTCTACGGGAACCCAAGAAAATTGGGGTGTGTTGGCGGATAACGATGAAACCTCCAAGTTCGCCGCTGTGATCTGTGCGTCAAAAGAAAAACCGTGCTCACCGTCGGGAGGTTCTAATAATAATATGGTGGAGTGGGTGAAACGGGTGCTTGCTGAAGGGGCGGGCGGGTTTGAAGATGAACTCTATAAGGCTCGTGTGTGGATTTCTCAGGAAGAAGCACCGACGGTCCATTTCAATGCGACAAGCCCGAAGATCGCGATCAAAGAACCTAATGGTACTATCGTTGAACGGGAAAATGTGTTGTATCCGGGTAGTAAAGGGTGGATCGGACCGTTCTCGAGTACAGCGTTTGAAATGATCGCCAACGACCCCGGGGTCGGCGTTAGTTTTGCGGTGGCGGATGGCGGTACGGGTGGGAAAACATGGTCGCGTGAGACGTTCCTGATGAGCACCGAAAAAGACTGTCAAGGTGTCCAGTGTCCTGAGGAATTCAAAGGTCAGTATACGTATTTTACGGATACACCTGGTTTCACGTCGCCGATGCCGAGTGGTGAATATTCGATTCAGGGTCGTGCCGAAGACCCGTTGAGTTTAGCCGGGGAAACGCATGTTACGGTGCGGGTTGACGCGACGCCACCGGAAAAAATCAAACTCGTGAACTTGCCGGCTGGTGGTCAGATCGGCGAAGGGGTATATAAAATCAAGGCTGAAGCGACGGATGGCAAAACGGGGGAACCGAGCTCTGGTGTACAGTCGCTCAAGCTGGGGATGGATGGTGCAGAAGCCGGCGAACCTAATGGCTCGTGTGCTGCTGGTCCGTGTACGGCTACCGGGGAATGGACGATCAACGGCGGCCAGTTGAGCGCTGGCCCACACGTGTTGACGGTCGTGGCGACGGATAATGCGGGTAATGAGGAAAACGAAGATTTTATCATCTATGTGCATCATGCGTCGCCTATGGGTGTGGGGTCTGGTTCGCTTGATCCTCAATCGGGGAATTACAGTCTCGGCGCCAGCGATGTCTCTATCGGTAGCGGGTTGAGCGTGACGAGAAGCTACAGCTCGAGGAACCTGACCGCTGGTGTCGAAGGCCCGTTCGGGCCTCAGTGGACCGCAAGCCTCGGGAGCAACGAAAGCCTTGAAGAACTACCGGACGGCAGTATGGTCTTGGTGGCAGCTAGTGGCCAGGAGACGGTGTTTGCGCGTAATTCGAAAGGCGAACTGGAATCGCCGAAGGGTGACGCGAACCTGGCTCTTACGATGGAAGAAGAAAAAGTGCAGAAAATCCCGGCGGCCTATTATCTTAAGAACGCTGCTGCGGGCACAACGACCAAGTTTGCCCGCCCAGAAGGATTTCTACAGTCCACTCCAACGTATTATGGGCAGGATGGTTGGCAGGGGACCGGGCCCGGCCAGTTGAGTGCGCCGACGGGCGTCGCGACGGACACCAAAAGCAACGTATGGGTCTCTGATACAAAGAGTGATCGTATCGAGGAGTACAACGCGCAGGGAGAATACGTAAAATCGTTTGGCTACGAAGGCACGGGTGCTGGGGCGTTCAGGGAACCGCACGACGTCGCGGTCGACTCAAAAGGGAACGTATGGGTTGCCGACACGGCTAACAACAGGATCGAGGAGTTCACAGAAGCCGGTGGATATGAGAGGCTGGCGGGCACGAGCGGTTCTGGCACTCTGAAATCCCCGCATGGGATAGCTGTGGACTCCAGCGGAAACGTATGGGTGGCCGATACCGGGGATAACCGTGTGGTCGAGTTCAACGAAAAAGGCGAATATCAACGCGAAGCCGTCAAAACCGTCGGTTTGAGAGCTCTGTCGGAACCCTTGGGTGTAGCGGTCGATAAAAGCGGTGATGTGTGGGTCACGGACGCCAAGAACTATCGTGTCGTGGAGTTCGGCTCCACCGGTAGCAGCCTAAAAGAATTCGGCTCCAAAGGCAAAGAAGAAAACGGCAAGTTCGAAGCACCGACAGGTGTAGCTGTCGATTCCGAAGGAAACGTCTGGGTTTCCGACACGGTCGAAGATCGGGTTCAGGAGTTCAATTCCAAAGGGGAATATCTCACCCAGTTCGGGAGCGCAGGCTCAAATGGGGGACAGCTAAAGAAACCGTATTTCATTGGGGTGAACGCACGAGGAGCTCTGGATGTCGCGGACAGCGAAAACTCGCGTGTGGAGCGCTGGGAGCACGCGACCTGGACGCCGACGAACTCCGAAGGACCATTAGCAACGAGCAAAGTGACCTACACATACAAGACGGTCCTAGTCAAAGGCGTCGGTACGGTCACTCGTCCGGTAAAGGAGGTCGCGGCGCATCTGAGCGAACTCTCCTGCGAACCAACGATCAAAGAAGGCTGCCGCGCACTGATCTTCAAGTACGGCGAAAAAGCTGGCGCAACCGGAGAAAACGAAAACGAATGGGGAGAATATCAAGGACGCTTGAAGGAAGCTCTGTTCGCCGCGTATAACCCGACGACGAAAACGGTGGAAGAAAAGGCGGTCGCTCAATACGCCTACGACACCAAGGGTCGCTTGCGAGCAGAGTGGGACCCGCGTATCAGCCCAGCACTAAAGACCGTGTACGGGTACGATCCAGAAGGACACGTCACGGCGGTATCGCCGGCCGGTCAGGAGCCGTGGTTGTTGCGCTACGGCACGATCCCGTCAGACGTAAGCAGTGGACGCCTGTTGTCGGTGACTCGTCCTGCCGCGGCGACAGAACTCGGGAGCCGTCTCGCGCCACAGGACACTGTGCTGCCGACTCTCTCGACGAGTAGTCCCCAGGTCGGGCACGAGATCAGCGTCTCGAGCAACGGTAGCTGGAGTAACGGTCCGCTCGCCTACGGCTACCAGTGGGAGGACTGCAAGACGCCCGGAGTATGCTCTGTGATCCCCGGAGCCGTCAACGAAAGCTACTATCCGGCGCTCAACGACGAAAAAAACAAGCTAGTGGCCGTAGTCACCGCGTTCAACGCCGGAGGAGCGATGACAGCAACCACGGTGGAAACGGGGGCGGTAGCCAACGGCCTACCCCACAGTCCAGCACCGGAACCACCCAATCCAGGGACGAGCGCCGTGACCACGATCGAGTACGCCGTCCCGCTATCAGGCACCGGCCTGCAGAACCTTACCTCCGGCGAAGTGAAAAAATGGGGGCAGGAAGACGTGCCTGTCGAAGGCGAAGGGACAGCAGTGTTCCCGCCGGATAAGCCGATGGGGTGGCCCGCCAAGGAATACGCGACAGCAAAGATCTTCTACTTCGACGCCGAAGGGCACACCGTGAACACCGTGAACGCGAGCGGCGGCGTGGGCACAAGCGAATACTCCTCTACAAACAATGTGATCCGAACATTGAGCCCTGACGATCGCGCGCTAGCACTCAAAGAAGGCGTGAACTCCGCCAAAGTCGCTAAACAGCTCGATAACGAGAGTGTCTATAACGAAGAAGGCGACGAGCTACTGGAAACGCTTGGTCCCGAACACAAAGTCAAGCTCGCTAACGGCAGCGAAGTCCAAGCACGCCACCGGGTGAAATACACCTACGATCAAGAAGCACCCAAAGGAACCGACTACCGGCTCGTCACCGAAACAGTCGATTCTGCTGTGACGGGTGGAAAAGAAGAAGACCGTCGCGTCACGCAAACTCATTATTCTGGACAGAAAGATCTCGGTTGGACGTTGCGTAAGCCGACGTCGGTCACGGTAGACCCCGGCGGGCTAAACCTGACGACCACGACCCTGTACAATCAGACGACAGGCGCCGTCATTGAAACAGGGACGGCTAAGGGTATCCAGGAGAAAAATTATGATGAAGAACTCTCCTACATCAACTCGTTCGGCTCGTATGGCACAGGACCGGGACAGTTGCGTGAAGCAGCGGATCTAACGACCGATTCTTCGGGGAACGTGTGGGTCGCCGATAGTCAGAATCATCGTGTCGAGGAGTTCAGCAACAAAGGCGAATTTGTGCGTGCTGTCGGCTCGCAAGGCACCGGGAACGGCCAATTCGAAGATTCTGTAATGTCCGTCGCGGTCTGGAAAGGCGACATGTGGGCAATAGATTCGAGCGTTAACCGTGTGGAGGAGTTCACAACCGAAGGTACGTTCGTCAGAGCGTTCGGCTCTTACGGGACAGGTAACGGACAATTCTTTGTCCCTGAAGGCATGGCAGTGAATTCAAGTGGCGATCTTTACGTAGCCGACCGTGGCAATAACCGGGTTGAGGAGTTCGACCCCGAAGGCAAATACTTGAAAAGCATCACGAAAATCGGGAACGTCGAAGAGCGCGAAGGACCAAGCGGGCTCGCGTTGGACGCCAACGGAAATATTTGGGTGAGCCTCATCGCCGAACAAAAGCTTCAGGAGTACAGTCCCGAAGGAACACTGCTGCGATCGTTCGGCACAGCCGGCTCAGCTCCCGGCCAAATGATGTATCCGGAGCGGTTCACGATCGGACCCGAAACGAATATTTGGGTCTCGGAATACGGGAACAGTCGCGTACAAGTATTTACGAACACGGGCGAATACTTGTACGGGTTTGGTAGCAGCGGCGAAGGCGCAGGACAATTCCAGCATCCCCTCGGCATCAGCATCTACGGGTCAAGTATCTACGTTCTCGACAGTGCACCGTGGGATTGGAACACAGTCCACCAACGCATCGAGAAGTGGCATATCGAACCCCCAGCAACCTACACCAGCACGTTCGGATCGTATGGCACCGAACCAGCAGAGTTGCGCGAGCCGGCCGACCTGACGACCGACTCTTCAGGAAACGTATGGGTCGCCGATAGTCAGAACCATCGTGTCGAGGAGTTCAACTCCAAAGGCGAACTCGTTAGGGTCGTTGGCTCGCAGGGTACCGGTAACGGCCAATTCGAAGACTCGGTGATGTCTGTAACGGTATCCAAAGGTGAGATGTGGGCTACCGATTCGAGCGCTAACCGTGTGGAGGAGTTCACAACCGAAGGCACGTTCCTCAGAGCATTCGGCTCCTACGGCACCGGCAACGGCCAGTTCAATGTGCCTGAAGGGATGGCAGTCAACTCAAGCGGCGACGTGTTCGTGACCGATCGTGGTAACAATCGGGTTGAGGAGTTCGACCCCGAAGGCAAATACTTGAAAAGCATCACCAAAATCTGGAATGTAGAAGGCGGCGAAGGACCAAGCGGGCTTGCCCTCGACGCCAAAGGCGACATCTGGGTGAGCTTGATAACAGAAGCGAAGATCCAGGAGTACAGTCCCGAAGGAACACTCCTGCGATCGTTCGGAACCCCCGGAAAAGAACCAGGACAAATGAGCGACCCCGAGCGGTTCACGATCGGCCCGGAAGGCAACGTTTGGGTCGCCGAATACGGCAACAGCCGCGTACAAGTATTCACTAACACAGGCGAATACTTGTACGGGTTCGGTAGCAGCGGCGAACGCGAAGGACAATTCATGCAACCCCGTGGCATCAGCATCAACGGGACAAGCGTCTACGTCCTCGACAGCGCACCATGGGACTGGGACACCGTTCACCAACGCGTCGAGAAGTGGACGTTAAAACCCGAAACCGAAAACGGCGAAAACAATCCTCACGACAAGCAGATGATCTACTACACCGCCGAAATAAACTCGCAATACCCCGAATGCGGCGAACACGTGTACTGGGAAGGGATGCCGTGTAAGACCCGTCCAGCCGGCCAACCCGAAGGATCAAGCGCACCACCCCTACCCGAAACGACCGTCACGGCCTACAACATGTGGGGCGAGCCAGAAACCGTCGAAGAAAAGTTCGGGTCCACAACACGAACAAAGAAAATCGCTTATGATGAAGCTGGACGCGTCCTCTCAAGCGAAGAGACCGCCACGGTCGACACAGCCATGCCAAAGGTCACGGACACCTACAGCGAAACGACAGGACAGTTGGTGGAACAGTCGACGACAGTAGGGGAAGAAAAACAGACGGTCAAGAGCGTCTATGACAAGCTCGGCCGTCTCACGAGCTATACCGACGCAGACAAAAATACCGCAAGCTATGAATACGAAACGAGCGGCGACGGGCGCCTCACCGGTGTTAGCGACCTCAAGGGCTCCCAAACCTACGCCTATGACCCCACGACAGGTGAGCTGACGAAACTCGTCGACTCCTCAGCAAAAACATTTACGGCGAGCTATGATGTCGAAGGCAACATGACCAGCGAGACCTACCCCAACGGCATGAGCGCAACCTACACCCAAGATCCGGCGGGTGAGACGACGGGCCTAGAATACGTAAAGACCACGCATTGCACCGAAAAATGCACGTGGTTCAGCGAAACCACGGTCCCCTCCATCCACGGCGAAACGCTAGCGCGCTCGAGTAGCCTCGCCAGCGAGACCTACACCTATGACACGGCAGGCCGCCTCGCTCAAACCACCGAAACGCCGGTCGAAAAAGGGTGCGTCACCCGTATCTACGCCTACGACGAAGACTCAAACAGGACAAGTCTCACGACCCGCGAACCCGGTACCGGCGGCAAATGCGCAACCGAAGGCGGCACCACCGAAACCCACACCTACGACAGCGGCGACAGGCTCACAGACATAGGCGTGAGCTACGAACCACTCGGCAACATGACAAAACTACCAGCCGCCGACGCCGGCGGACACGAACTAGCCAGCGAATACTACGTCGATGGCCAAGTCCAGAAACAAACCCAAAACGGACAAACAAACACCTACTCGCTCGACCCAACCGGCCGAGTACGCAAGACCATCGCCGAAGGAACGATCAAACAGACCACCATCAGCCACTACGGTGGACCCGGGGAAGCGCTCACCTGGAAGGAAGAAGGCTCAGGCAAATACACGCGCCTCATCCCAGGCATCGACGGCACGCTATGCGCCACCGAAACCAACGGCGGAACACCAACCCTACAACTACACGACCTACAAGGCAACATAGTCGCCACAGCCGCACTCACAGAAACCGAAACAAAACCCCTCACCACCTACAACAGCACCGAATACGGCGTACCCATCAACGGCACACCACCCACAAAATACTCCTGGCTCGGAGCCGCAGCAGCCTCAAGCGAACTCTCCTCCGGCACCCTCATCATGGGCACCGTCTCCTACGTACCACAACTCGGCAAACCCCTACAAACACAAGCCGTCACACCACCAGGCACCGCAGTCAACGGCGCAGAAGGCACCCCCTACATTGCACAAATATCAGCCTGGTCCATAAACGCAAACAACGCCACAGGACAAAAAGACACCGAAACATACCAAGCAGAATTGGCAGCACAAAAAGAAGCAGAAGAAAAATCATGTGCCATCGGCAGTATATGCCAGACACCGGGAGAAAACTATGCTCCGGGGGAAGGCGAAGAAGCCAAAGAAGCCGAAGAAGAAGTTGAAAATCGGTCGGGTACCTTTGTTGAAGGTGGTTCGGCGGCGGCGTCTAGTGGACTACATTGCGGCACATTTGAATATAGTGTCTCAAAAACAAGGAGTCAAGGTAAAGGTAAATATCGGACCACTGTGCAGCTTACCTTCAATTTTTATCCAGGTAATGTGCCCGCGTATTGGAAATTGACGCTATTTGTAAATGGAACACCTTATATACGAAGTGGGGGTGGCGGAACAGTCGACCTAGAGACATTTGGGGTTACAGTTAGGCAGTCCTTTACCGTCGATGTGCCAAGGCACTTCCCTGTGTCGTTTGTGTTCTATGCCGAGACTGTGGATGGAACACAGTGTCAAGTTGCGCGAGAGCATCCAGATGTCGAAGTCTAGAAGGAGCTCGCTATGATGAGATATTGGCGGAAACGGCACGGAGGGATGGATATAGGTGCTGGTGAGTTGGAGGTTATTGGAATGTCGACATTCTCTGATATAGATACTCGCGACGTGAGTGTCTTTGGGCGTTTACCGAGGCCAGACGATTCCCTGCCAAACGACATGGCGGATCTGTTTATACGCGAATGTCCGGACTCTGCACTACCGGAAGTCGGATCAAGCCGTAGGCTGCTAGCACTTGATGAGAGAGATAGAGATTTATCGCTCTACGCAGTGCAGCTGTCTCATCGCGGGTTGGCATATATGTTGACCGATCTCATGGAACCACAATTTATAACGCGCCTGAGGAATAATGCTTACTCGATAACACAGGGATATCGAGTAAGAGCAGGAGAACTTTTTGACATGTTTGTATACGGTGTCGTGACAGATCGGGTCAATCATCTGTCCATAGGTATTAAAGGCGAGGAACACCGCGTGCAAATCGGGGAAAATGGCTATTTGTTGATCTGTCAGTCGATTGGTTCGCTCGAGCGTGTGGAGGCGGTGCGGTGCACTTTATCCGATGGAACGATAGTCTCTGAGACATTTGTTAAGCAGGCCACTGAGATGAAAGGGTCATCCGAAACGAAGGGTGTCTAGACTGAACTGTCCAGTTCCTGTGTAAATGGGAAGGGTTCGACCTCGGCACATCGCCAGTTATCGCAATCAACGGCGCAGAAGGCGACCTTACGTCGCAAAAGTGCTATTGGTTTGCGTTATAAATCGCATGAGCCGACGAAACCACACATATCAAAAAGAAATACAGGCTTCGATATCAGCCCTTAAGAGGTGGCACAGAATATGTCTAGAATATCGGAAGAGCGCTCCTGGGTGCTCTCTGGCCTTGTACGAAGATATGATGAGCTGTGCGGCGGCCGCTGATCAAGCGCTGCAGGTTGCCAGATATGACGTAGCAGCACAAGGCAGTGATGGTAACATGGTATACGGACTGGTTAGCGTATTGCCAATAATTTGGGCGTCTCAGAAAAAGGTGCTGGGCGCCGTTAGCATCGTCATGTCGAGCCCGGATCGCTGGGCTATCATGCATTTCGTGAAAGCAGTTAAGTCTCTTCGGTGGAGTGACGACGTACTCACGCACCTTGTTCGCGCTTATGCTAGCCGACTCGACGCTGAAGCCAAACTATCCGTTCCAGATTTGTGCTCGGACATTAGAGCTTGGGTGACGACCGGTTATGAGAAGGTTTCGAATCGAGTGAAGCAATTCAATGACCAGGAAGTGCCGGTCCACTTGCTCACGTTGTATACGTCACCGCGCGAAGCGACCGTTCTTGAAGTTATTAAGCGAGTCCAAAACAAGCTGGAAATTGCGGAATTGAGGGCGGGGCTACGTGCATGGTCCCAAATAATTGGTGCAGTTGGGCTGCATATTTAGACACGTTTTCGGCACCGATTGCGGATTTTTTATGACTATTCTAGTGTCTTTTGCGACAGATATGCCGTGCAGAGCGCAAATAAGCGGTTGTGCGTCTGATAGTGCCAGTGGTTTGTTGCTGATTATTCTGCTTTCAGCTGGAGTAGTGTTTCTCGTATGTGCGACCCTTTGGTTTCGGTGGGGGCGCGGACCTTTTCCTTTACTGTTTAAACTCGTGACTGCGCGGATCTGCTCGCGAAAAGGCCAGTCTAAGTGATCTGTACGAAATAGATCTCAAGTTCGTTCTTGAACCCTGATGGAAAACACGGCGCTGGTTTTATTTTTAGAACAGCCATTTGAGAAAGGTATGTGTCGTGAGTACTGATTTTGGAGGGATAAGGCAGTGGCCGTTTCGACGATGGTGGCATAATCTTGGCTTCGTGGTCATAGTGGTCTTGGTGTGTCCTTTCCCGTTGAGCGCCTTTTTTCAATTGGTGATAAAATCTGGAGGCGGGAGTGGACAGCAAGCCGTGACGACAGGCGAAGTCGAATCGAGCATGCGTCGAGCCGCCACGGCGAGAGGTGTGAATGTGACCAATGTGAGATGCGGCGAATACGTACAAAATCATTGGCACTGTTCGGTCCGGCTTGTTGGCGGCCAGGTGGTTAGCGGTAGTGCAGTGTGGCGCCAGTCCCAACATGCTCTAGGGGTCGCTGTACAGCTTGGATCGGATTAACAGGGTGTGCGTGTAATTTCTATGTGCGGCGAGGACGACGGCGGTCTCTGGGATCTGTGCCGAGTTTTCGGACAGTCACTAAGTGCTTTACGGGTAAATATATAGAGAGGAGACGCAAGTAGTATTGGTGGTATTGTGAATCGCATGAGTCAACGAAATTACACATATCAAAAAGAAATACAGGCTTCGATATCGGCTCTTAAGGAGTGGCACAGGATTTGTCTAGAATATTGGAAGAGTGCTCCTGAGCGCTCTCTGGAATTGTACAAAGATATGATGAGCTGTGCGGCGGCTGCTGATCAAGCGCTGCAGGTTGCCAGATATGACGTGGAAGCGCAAGGTAGTGATGGCCACATAGTACACGGACTGGTTACTGTGCTGCCAATAGTTTGGGCAGGTCAGAAAAAAATAGATGAGGCGGTTGCATCGAGGGTCGATGTAAGGACGGAGGTGATTGTTGGCGATGAGCCTGGAGTGTGCGCGCAACCTATTTTAGGGTTGATAAGTACCGTCGAGCGAGCAATAGATGACCTAGAGGAGCAGGCACGGAATGCGCAGCTTCAGGATGGTGGTTGAGACGGCTGACAGACCCGGAGTCGAAGTAGAATTGTGGGAATAAAACGGAAAGAGCAGTGGGGGGGATGCACGGGCACAATGGCTTGCATCGCCAGCAGTGGTCACGAGTGGATATGTACGCTTGGGGTGCGGTTGTCGCAGCTGGTTTGCTGCCTATGAGAAGGGACGGTCCGTAGCTGCTTTCGGTATGGTCCGGCGCTATGCCGCACGATCCTGTCGAGCTGTTGCGCCAGCTGATCCGGTTCGACACGACTAATCCGCCCGGCAACGAGGCTCAGTGCGTCGGGTGGATCAAGGATCTCTGCGACGGGGCAGGTCTGCTGACGAGAATCTTGGCCAAGGACGCAGCACGGCCGAACCTGCTGGCGCGGCTGCCCGGTCGGGGTGCGGCGCCGCCGATCCTTCTCCAGGGTCACGTCGACGTGGTCACGACTGACGGTCAGAGCTGGCACCACGATCCGTTCGGCGCCGAGCTGATCGAGGGCGAGACTTGGGGCCGGGGCGCCCTGGACATGAAGGGTGGTGTGGCGATGATGCTCGGGGCGATCCTGCGGTTCGCCGAGTCCGCTGAGCCCCCACCGGGCGACGTGCTGTTGTGCGTGCTGGCGGATGAGGAGAATCTGGGGCCGTACGGCGCACGCTTTGTAGTCGAGGAGCACGCCAAGCTGTTCGAGGGCGTCAGGCACGCGCTCGGTGAGTTTGGCGGCGCGCGCACCGAGTTGGCGGGTCTGAGCACTTACCCGATTCAGGTGGGTGAGAAGCAGGTTTGCTGGTCGCGCGCGACCATCCGGGGACCCGGCGGGCACGGCTCGATGCCGATGCGCGGCGGTGCGATGGCGAAGCTTGCTCGGTTGCTGAGCGCGCTGGATGCGCAGCGACTCCCGGTGCACATCACCGAGATTCCGCGATCGATGATCGAGGCGGTGGTGGCTGCGCTACCCGCCGGCGGGCGCGAGCTGGCCGACGGGCTGCTCGACCCCGAGCGCACCGACGCGACGATCGACATGCTCGGCGAGGCGGGCCAAACGCTGGATCCGATGTTCCACAACACGATCAACGCCACCGTCGTGCGAGGCGGCACCAAGGTCAACATGATCCCAAGTGAGTTGCAACTCGAGCTCGACGGGCGTCTGCTTCCCGGGCAGACGGCCGACGATCTCTTCCGCGAGCTGCGTGAGCTGGCCGACGATGACGACCTTGAGCTAGAGGTACTGAACTATGAGCCGGGATCAGATCGGGTGGACCTGTCCCTGATGCCGCTGCTGAGCGACGTGCTCACCGCCGCCGACCCCGACGCCGTGCCATTGCCGATGCTCATGCCAGGTGTCACCGACGGTCGGTTCTTCGCCCAGCTTGGAATCCAGACCTACGGCTTTCTACCGATGCGCCTTCCGGCAGAGATGAAGTTCACGAGCCTCATTCACGCAGCGGACGAGCGCGTACCAGCACAGGAGATCGGTTGGGGCACTGACCGCATCTGTGAGGTGCTGACACGGTACAGGTAGCGGAACCGCGGCGAGGACTGCCGGTAGTAAGTTCATCCACCCAAGAAGGCGCCGCAAGTACACGCGTCCCCCGAAGCAGTCCGAGCGCGTATACCGCGCCCGATGCGTACACGGTCAGCTGAACCCAAGGAGGATGGCTTGTAGCTCGCTACGTTCAGTCAGGGTACGCCGACTACCCGTGAAGCATGCGCAGACTCCTCGTCCTCCGTGAACTGCAAAGGCGTTGCGCTTCCTAGACGACCCGGCGAGGAAGGGTCGCGACCGAACATCAGCGCCACGTTCCAGTCCACCAGCAGCCGCAGCTTACGCCCGAGCCCCGGCATCAGTAGCAAGTGGTAGGTGCGCGCGAGCAGCCATGCCGGCAGTCCGCGCCAGCGCACACCCAGCGTGATTGCGACTGCCTTATTGTGACCGAGCTCGGCCACAACTCCGGCGGTGCGGTAGCGGAAGTCATGTAGTGGTTTGTGCTCGAGTGCCGCGGCGATGTTGGACGCAGCTAGTCGCCCTTGGCGGATCGCGTGCTGGGCCGTCGGCGGGCACGCTTGTCCGCGCCTTGCCGGGTCGGGCACCGCCGCACAGTCCCCGATCGCCCACACCCCAGGATTGCCGGTGACACGCAGCTCCCTATCGACCGCTATCCGCCCTCCGTCACCAAGCGGCAGGCCAAGCGAGGCGACAACTGGGCTCGGTGCCACGCCGGCGGTCCACACGACCGTGCGCGCGGGAATCTGCTCGCCGCTCGAAAGGGTGGCCTCACGTGCTGTGACGGACGCGAGTGTCGTCCGCGTCTCGATCTCGATGCCACGGCCCAGCAGCTCGCGCGTGGCGAACGCCGACAGGCTCGTCGGCACTTCGGGCATGATCCGCTCCCGTGCCTCGACCAGCACCCAACGCATGCCCTGTGCACGACAGCGTGGGTACAGCTCGATCGCCTGCGCGGCGAAATCCTGTAGCTCCGCCAGACCCTCGAGGCCGGCGTAGCCGGCGCCGACGAACACGAAGCCGAGATACTCCGCGCGACGCACCGGGTCCTCCAGCGACTCGGCGATATCCAGACACGTCAGTACCTGGTTGCGTAGTGCCGTCGCATCCGACAACGACTTCAGGCCGGTCGCGTGCTCAGCCAGCCCCGGGATCGGCAGCGTGCGCGAGACCGATCCCAGCGCGACGAGCAGATGGTCATAGCCGAGCTCAAGGCGTTCGCCGTCGATGCGGCGCACCAGCAGACGCTGAGACTCGGGGTCGGCGCCCGTGACGCTCCCGATCAACAGCTCGGTTCGCCTGAGCTGCGAGCGCAGCGGGACGACCACATGACGCGGGTCGAGCGTGCCTCCGGCTGTACCCGGCAGCAGGGGCGTGTAGAGCATGAAATTCGCGTCGTTGACGAGCGTAACGCGAGCCCCTTGTGCAGTGGCAAGCCGCTCCAGCGCTCGAGCGGCATAGAAGCCGCCAAAGCCGCCTCCGGCGATCACGATTCGTCTGGTCATGCTTTGACGGTAGCCCTTAAAAGCCATTGAGGCCAATGTCACAAGCGTGTTACAAAGTCTCGTCGGTTGTGGTTTGGGTGATTTGTTCGTGCCGGCTACCAACACGAGCGGCTTGGCCCGAGACAGAAGAGCTTCAGGCGAGCTTTAGCAGTCGTGGCAGCATCGATCGTTGTTCCCACCCGCGTGCTTCGCTACGGTGTCGCCGTGGAGCCACAGGAGATCATCGAGGCCGCAGGCAAAACGCTCGCTGAGCTCGCGGACGACCCGGTCAAGATCCTGCTGTTCGGTTCACGCGCGCGAGGGGACGCCGGTCCGGAGAGCGATTACGACTTCTTGGTGGTGGAGCGTGACCTGAAGGACAGAAAAGCCGAGATGATCAGATTGCGCCGCGCACTACGACCGCTCGGCGTGCCCTGTGACGTACTGGTTGTGAGCGAGCGGTATGCCGAGGAATGGGCCGGTGCGCTGAACTCGACGATGCACTCTGCCTTGACTGAGGGTCGGGTGCTCCATGCCGCAGCGTGACAACTTCGATGTGGCCAGGGTATTGCTCGCCAAGGCGATCGAAGACGAAGTGCTCGTGCAAACTGTTGTCGAGAACCACGATATTGGGGACGCGATTTGTCGGCTTCCACGGACAGCAGGCGGTGGAGAAGCTGACCAAGGCGGTTCTCACCGCCCATGGGATCGCGTTTGCCAAGACGCACGATCTCGATTACCTGATCGACCTCGTTGAGAAAATGAGATCGTCTCTCCAGAAGAGTTGGAGTCTGCCGAGGCGCTGTCGGTGTGGGCGGTGGAATCACGCTACGACGACGAGGACACGCCGACGCATGACCGCCGACAAACACTTGCGCTCCTTGGGCCGTTGAGGGCGTGGGCCGAGCAAGAGATAGGGACCTAGCCAACCTCGCCGAACCCGCGGAGGAGCAGACGTCTTAGAGGGGGCTGTTAGGCAAGCCCGAGCAGTCTTGGCAGCTGATCCAATGAGGGCATCAGCTCAGCGCCGGCCTGTCGTATGGCTGCTTCATCGCTGTCGGCGACGTAGCCCAGGACGCGCATGCCGGCGGATACCGCGGCCGTGACTCCGGAGGCTGTGTCCTCAACGACAACACAGCCCGACGGCTCCGCGCACATCGTCGAAGCCGCGTGCAGGAACAGGTCGGGATGGGGCTTGCCGCGCGGAACGTCATGTGCCGAGAAGAGCGTGCCGCTGGGGAACAGCTCGCGAAGGCCTGTCAGCTCGAGCGACAAGCGCGTCTTCTCGAGCTTGCCCTGGGATGCGACGCACACGGCGATCCCGGCGCCGATGACATGCCGCACGACCTCGGCGGCGCCCTGCACAGGCCGCAGGTCTCTACGGAATGCCTCAGTTCGATCGCGCTCGTAGTTGGCGAGCCAATCCTCTGGAAGCGAGTGGCCGAGCTTTGCCTCTACTCGAGAGACCACTTCGGAGAGAAGCAGTCCTTGATAATCGTGCCGGGCCTCCGCCAACGTGGTCGGCAACCCCTCCGCGCCGAGCGCACGCGCAAGCACCAGGTTGGAGATGACCTCGCTGTCGACCAGGACGCCGTCGCAGTCGAAGATGACAAGTTGCAGATCGCGCACGGGCAGGATCCTGACGGATTCTTCGGTTGCCTACGCGCGTCGTACGGGCGACTGCTTCCGCATGGGTCTTTTGCGTCTGCCTTGTGGGTCCCAGCAATCGTCAGCCAGATCTGAGGCAGCCTAACCTCCGCCGGATAGTAGGGAAGGCATCTCGGTGTGGATGTGGACGCCGTGCAAGAGCCCAAGGCTCATAGCCAGAGTCAGCCCCACCACAAATACGAGCAGAATCAGGAAAACGACTTGGCGAAGGACGGCGATGCGCCGTTCGGTCAAGCGTGCTTCAAGGAGCTTCAGTTCGAGTTCTTGCTGAGACCTGTGCGGATGTTTCGACATCTCTCTCAAGCGTGCGTTATCGACCCCCGCCAAGGCCAACCCACACGACTTGGAGAGGAATGAAGAACAGGCTCCGTCCAGCGACCAGTACGCCTTGGCGGCGGCTTGCACTGGTCTATGTCTGTCAGTCCGAAGACTGACTAACGACTAATGCCTTTCGTTTGCTCAGGCGGCTCAAAGACGAGCGGAGGCGACTTCCATCCTCATCGCCCCACTCATCTCAGAGTAGGTTCCCTAAACGATATATGTTGCGGCGCAGGCGCGCAGCGCAATCAATATGCGACTCTTACGCGGCATAACGACATGAGCACGACCGCAAAGCCAAAGCCAGCCCTGACCGAGCGCCCCGCCTGGGATGAGCTGACTGCCCACCAACGCGAGATCGCGAACACCTCGCTGCGCGATCTGTTCGCCGCCGACCCCGCTCGTGGCGAGCGCCTCACAGCCGAGGGCCCGAGCTTCTACCTGGACTACTCAAAGAACCGCGTAACCGAGAAGACGATCGGCCTGCTGATCGACCTCGCCAAGCAGTCCGGCCTCGCAGAGCGGACAGCAGCGATGTTCGCCGGCGAGCGCATCAATGTCTCCGAGGACCGCTCCGTCTTGCACGTGGCTTTGCGCATGCCGAGGAGTGCCTCGCTGCTGGTCGACGGAGTCGATGTCGTGCAGGAGGTTCATACGGTGCTGGACCGGATGTCCGCCTTTTGCGAGCGGATCCGCTCTGGAGAGTGGAGGGGTCACACCGGCAAGCCGATCGTGAACGTCGTCAACATCGGCATCGGCGGCTCGGACCTCGGTCCGGTCATGGCCTACGAGGCGCTACGCCACTACAGCGCGCGGGAGCTGACTTTTCGCTTCGTCTCGAACGTCGACTCCACCGACTTCGTCGAGGCCACGCGCGACCTTGCCCCGGAGCAGACGCTCTTCATCGTCTCCTCGAAGACGTTCACGACCCTAGAGACGATGACCAACGCCCGCTCCGCGCGCGAATGGTCGCTGGCGGCCTTGGGCGATGAGGCGGCGATCGCCAAGCACTTCGTCGCCGTCTCCACGAACGCAAGCGCAGTAGCCGAGTTCGGTATCGACACCGAGAACATGTTCGGCTTTTGGGATTGGGTGGGGGGCCGCTACTCGATGGACTCGGCGATCGGCCTCTCGACAATGCTGGCAATTGGCCCTGACGGCTTTCACGAGCTGCTCGCCGGCTTCCACGCGATGGACGAGCATTTCCGCAGCACCCCGTTCGAGCGCAACCTACCGGTGCTGATGGGCTTGCTGGCCGTCTGGTACTCCAACTTCTTCGGCGCGCAGACGATCGGAGTGATGCCCTACAGCCAGTACCTGAAGCGCTTCCCGGCATATCTACAACAGCTAGCGATGGAGTCAAACGGCAAGCACGTGACGCTCGAGGGCGTCCCGGTCGACTACGACACCGGCTCGATCTACTGGGGCGAGCCGGGCACCAACGGACAGCACTCCTTCTATCAGCTGATCCACCAGGGCACGAGGCTGATCCCAGTCGACCTGATTGGCTTCACGCGTTCGCTGAACCCGCTGCGCAACCACCAGAACCTGCTCATGTCGAACGTCTTCGCTCAAGCCGAGGCATTGGCGTTCGGCAAGACCGAGGAGCAGCTGCGCGCCGAAGGGGTGCCCGAGGGGATCGTCGCTCATCGCGTCATGCAGGGCAACCGCCCGACCAACGTTCTGCTGGCCGAGCAGCTCACCCCGCACACGCTCGGGTCGCTGGTCGCTCTGTACGAGCACAGCGTCTTCACGCAAGGCACGATCTGGGGCGTCGACTCCTTCGACCAGTGGGGCGTCGAGCTGGGCAAGGCGCTGGCCAAGCGCATCATCCCCGAGCTCGAAGCCAAGCAGGAGCCAACGCTCGAGCACGACAGCTCGACCAACGCACTGATCCGTCGCTACCGTTCGTTGCGCGACCAATGAGCAGCGAACGAACATTGAGCGGCGTTGAGCCGGCCCAGGCGGTATGAGCGCCGAGCAGATCCCGATCGAGGTTCTCCCCGACGACGTCTCAGTGGCCCTGCGCGCCGCCGAGATCGTCGTCGAGCACGCCACTGCCGCCATCGCGGCGCGGCGCATGTTCACCCTGGCCGTCAGTGGCGGCCACACCCCAGGCCAGATGTTCGCCGAGCTGGCACGCCGTAAAGACTTCCCCTGGGACCAGTCGGCGATCTACCAAGTCGACGAGCGCATCGCCCCAGACGGCGACCCCAACCGCAACCTCACGCTCCTGTGGGACAACCTGCCAGAGGCGGCCTTCAGCCAACTGCATCCGATGCCGGTCACAGCCGGCAACCTCGAGGAGGCAGCAGCTCGCTACTTAACCGCGCTGCCCGAGCGCTTCGACCTGATCCACCTGGGGATCGGCGCCGACGGGCACACGGCCTCGCTCGTGCCGGGCGACCAGGTGCTCGACGTGCACGATCGCGACGTAGCGCTCACGGCCGAGTACATGGGCCTGCGGCGCATGACTGTCACCTACCCGGTGCTGAACCGTGCAAGGGCACTGCTGTGGCTGATCACCGGCAAGGAAAAGCGCGACGCGCTGAGCCGGCTGCGGGTAGGCGATGAGTCGATCCCGGCCGGGCGAGTCTCGCGCGCTCAGGCGCAGATCGTCGCCGACGCCGACGCCGCACCCGCCGGACGCTGAGGAGAACTTTCAAAACGTGTGTCCCGGCGTGCGCGGGACACACGGCAAATTTGCGCTAGACCGGCAGCGGCTGGCGCGCCGAGGCCGCCTGCCCCTGCAGGTCGCTGAGCACCGCCAGCATCGACTCGACCTCGCACTCGCTCATCGGCCAGGGCTTCTCAGGATGGTCCTCGAGCGTCTTCAACCCATTGCCGGTGATGATCGCCACTACGGTCGCGTCGGGATCGAGCTCGCCCGACTCCGCCAGCTTTTTGAGTACCGCAATCGTGGTGCCGCCGGCCGGCTCGGTCAGGATCCCCTCGGTTTCGGCGAGCAGGTCGATCCCGACAAAGATCTCCTCGTCGTTGGCAGTGCCGGCACTGCCTTTGCGCGAGAGGACAGCGTCGATCACCAGGTAGCCGTCGCCGGGAGAGCCGATCGCCAGCGAGTGCGCGATCGTCGTCGGGTTGCGTGGCTTGATCTCAGGCTCACCGGAGACGATCGCGTCGGCGATCGGCGAGCACCCGTCCGGCTGGGCGATGTGCATCTTCGTGGCGCTCGTCTCGGCCAGCCCAACCTTCTCCAACTCGACCAGCCCCTTGTGCAGCCGCGAGGAAAGCGTCCCGCCGGCGGTGGCGGAGACGATGTGGTCGGGCGCCTTCCAGCCGAGCTGCTCGACGATCTCGAAAACAGCCGTCTTAGCGCCCTCGGCGTAGAACGGCCGCAGTGTGATGTTCGCGAACTCGAGCCCGCTGGCTGCGGCCACCTTGCGACACTCGCGGTTGGCTTCGTCGTAGTTGCCGGCAACCTGGCAGACCCGTGCGCCAAGCGCGCGGCAGACGCGAGCCTTGGTCAGCTCCAGGCGGTTGGGATAGAAGACATAGGGCGTGAGCCCGGCCTTGGCCGCCAGCGCGGCTACGGCCGTACCGACGTTGCCGGTGGAGACGCAGCCGATCTCGGTCTTGCCAAGCTCAAGCGCCCGGGCGATCGCGCTCGAGACCACCCTGTCCTTGTAGGAAAAGCTCGGTCGCTGCGAGCTGTCGTCCTTCAAATACAGTTTGCTCAAGCCCAACCGTGCCCCCAGCCGGTTCGCCGGGATCAGCGGCGTCATGCCCGACACCTGCCCCACTTCCGCCTGAGCGTGGGCCGAGCGGATCGGTGACAGCTCGGACAACCGCCAAATGTTGCGGGGACGCTCATCCATCGGCAGCTCACGCAAGCGGCTCTTGGCGAGCTCATAGTCGTAGGCGACGTCAAAGCACTTGCCGCACGTGGGGCAGAAGGCCTCGGTGTCGGTTATCGGACGTTTGACATCACACCTCTGGCACACCAGTTCGGTCACGCACGAGCGCGTCGTCTCGTTCAGGTCTGCGTGCCCTGTAGCGGTGCTCATCGGGTCTCACCCCTTCTTCGTTGGGTTGGTTGACTTCGGTTTGTCCAAGTCATCGTGGCACAAGCTCCCCCTGAGGCCACGACGCGTCGATCTCGGTGCCATCTGGCATCGAGTCGATCAGCAGCTGCTCGGCGATGTGCGGAGCGAACGGCATCAGCACGCGCGCAAGCACCCGCAGCGCCTCGATCAGCGCCTCGTAGTCCTCGGCACACAGTGAGCCACGCTTGGCGATCACACGCTTCTCGTAGTCGCGGATGCGATCGAACAGCCGCATCACGTTGCGAACGGCGCTGTGCATCTCAAGCTCGCGCGCGTCCTCTGTGATCTTCTCCACAGCGGTCTCACACCACTGCTCAAGGCGTTTGCGCAGGTGCTCAGTCTTGTCAGCTCCCATCGCTGGGGTTTGCTCGACATCGGTTGCCGCGCCGTTTGTGGCGCTCTGACTCAATTCAGCCAGGTCGAGCGTGAAGCGGGCATGCGAGTAGTCCCAAAGCTGGCGCAAGAAGCGGTGACAGCGCTTGACGTCACCGTCGCTCCAGTTCAACGAGCGCTGCGCACGAGCGGCGAACAGCACCGCCAGTCGCACGGTGTCAGCTCCGTACTGCGCCACCAGCTCGTCGGGATCGACCACGTTGCCGAGATGCTTGCTCATCTTGCGCCCGTCGCGGATCACCATCTCGTGAAACAGGCAGCCGGCAAACGGCTCGCCGTCTGAAAGAAACTCGAGCGGCCCGATGTCGCGCAGCGCCTTTGTCACGGTGCGCTGATCGAACACGAAGTTGCCGCTGTCCGATCCAGCGACGACGCGCTCGCAGGGCAGCCAAGCCCGTAGGTCCTCGAGCGCCAGGATGCGCTCCAAGCTCTGCTCGCGCTCGGCGGGAGGCACGCAGACAGGAACCCAAAGCCACAGCGCGTCGAAGTGACAGTCGAGCGTGTCGGTCTCGCGAGTAGCGGGCCCGCCGCACTTGGGACAGGTGGTCTGCACGAAATCCTCGCGCTCGGCCAGCGGATTGCCGGTGCCGGTCGGCGTCAGGTCAAGCGGCAGGATCACGGGCAGCGCCTCCTTGGGGAGTGGCACCGTCCCGCAGTCGTCGCAGTAGACGATCGGGATCGGTGTGCCCCAGGAGCGCTGTCTAGAGATGGTGAAGTCGTTGGCGCGGTAGCGAACAGCCTCGCGCGCACCTGGCACGGAGCTATGAGGCAAGGTCATGGGGATCTTCCCAGAGGCTGTGTCCCCCGCGGCGGGAGCATCCTCGGTTGGCCCGAACAGCCGCTCGGCGATCAGCGCGTCGGTGCGGTCGCACTCGGGCACGCCAAACACCGCAGTAGGCCCGAAGCGCCCGTCCACGGTAGGTGTGACGATAACCGGCAGCGGCTCACCACCTGTAGGGGAGGCGAGCAGGCGTCCGGTGTCGACAAAGGGCATCGTTTGCGCCTCACGCGCACTTCGCTCCAACCCAACCGCTCGCAGCTCCTCAAGCCGCTGAGCCAACCCCTCATCGCGCGCCCACTCGTCGACCTGCGGGTGTCGTGGTGAGACGCTTACGAAGCGCGCCAACTCGAGCGCGTCGGTGTGGGGTGTGAATACGGTCAAAGGCTCGCCGTCCTCGCCGACCAGATCGAGCTCGACCCCATCGACACGCCCAAGCACGAAGCGCTGCGAGGCAAGCGCGTTCTCATCCCAGATTCCGCTCGCCGCAAGCTCCTGCAGGCGCCGGTCGTTCTCCGGCACGTACTCGCTGATGCGCAGGTACCACTGCGGCCGCTGGATCAAGCGCACGGATTTGTGGCAACGCCAGCAGGTCCCGTCCTCGACCTGGATCGTCGCGAGCACCGTCTGGCAGGTATCACACCAATCCACGCTGCCGGTCCCGCGATAGACCAATCCGGCCTCCAGAAGGGTCAGGAACAACCACTGCGACCAGCGGTACATGATCGCCTCGGAGCTCATAAAAGCGCGCTCCCAGTCGAAGGAGAAGCCGAGCCTGCGCAGCTGCAGAATCATATGCTGGGCACAGCGATCCACCCAAGCGCTGGGCGGCTCTTTGCTAGCGATCGCGCCAAGCTCGGCTGGCAGCCCGAAGGAGTCGAAGCCGAAGGCGAACAGCACGTCCTCGCCGCGCCCCCGGCAAAAGCGCGCATATGCGTCCCCAATCGAATAGCTGCGCACGTGCCCGATATGGATGTTCCCCGAGGTGAACGGAGCCGATGGCTTGATGTACTTGCGTGGCCGATCCTCAGCGATCTCGGGCGTGCGAAAAGCCTCGCGCGCCCGCCACTCGGCCTGGCGAGACGCCTCGATTACCTGGGGGTCATATCCGGCAAGATCGTCGTCGCTCATTTGACCGAGAATACCCAAGCCACACCCGGGCGCGGGCGTCAAGCCCGTTGCTATGCTCGTCCGCCATGACTGCAAGGATTCCCAGATGGAAGTAGAGATTGGCCGCGGCAAGAGCGGCCGCCGCGCATACGGCTTCGATGACATCGCGATCGTGCCCTCACGGCGCACACGCGACCCCGACGACATCGACATCTCCTGGAAGCTCGGCCCGTACCAATTCGAGCTGCCGATGATGGCCTCGGCGATGGACGGCGTCGTCTCCCCGGAGACGGCAGCGATCGTGGGTGGGCTAGGCGGCTTGGCGGTGCTCAACCTCGAGGGAATCTTCACGCGCTACGAGGACGCGGACGAGCAGCTCGAGCGGATCGCCAAGTTGCCCAAGGACGTGGCTACGCGCGAGATGCAGGAGATCTACGCCACCCCGGTCAAGCCGGAGCTAATCGCCCAGCGCATTCGCGAGATCAAGGAGCGAAAGGTCGTCGTGGCCGCCTCGTTGACCCCGCAGAAGGTGCTCGCATATCACGAGATCGCGCTCGAGGCGGGACTCGACGTGCTCGTCATCCAGGGCACGGTCGTATCCGGCGAACACGTCTCGACCGTCTCCGAGCCTTTGAACCTCAAGGAGTTCATCCCTTCGCTCGACGTCCCAGTGGTAGTCGGCGGCTGTGCCTCCTACCAAACGGGCTTGCACCTGATGCGTACGGGCGCGGCGGGCGTACTCGTAGGCGTCGGACCGGGCGCCGCATGCACCACCCGTGGCGTGCTCGGCATCGGTGTCCCGCAGGCGACCGCGATAGCCGACGTGGCTCACGCGCGCTCCACGCACATGCTGGAGACCGGTGAGTACTGCCAGGTGATCGCCGACGGCGGCATGCGCAACGGCGGCGACGTCTCTAAGGCGATCGCCCTGGGGGCCGACGCCGTCATGATCGGCTCGCCTCTAGCTCGCGCCCACGAAGCCCCAGGCAGGGGCTTTCACTGGGGCATGGCCACGTTCCACCCGACGCTCCCGCGCGGCGCACGCGTGGCGACAACTCGCAACGGCACGCTCGAGGAGATCTTGGTTGGGCCGGCGCGAGAGAACGACGGCACCTTCAACCTGTTCGGCGGCCTACGCACCTCGATGGCCACGTGCGGTCACAAGGATCTGGCGGAGTTCAACCGCGCCGAGGTGGTAATCGCCCCGTCCTTGCAGACCGAGGGCAAGCAACTGCAGCACGAGCAGTCCGTCGGTATGGGCTCAAACGGCAGGGCGGCAGAACTAGTAAATGACTGACCCTGAGGCGGTCTCGGCTTCGCCTGGCGGCGTCCTCAGTCGCTCGCGTGCGGAGCACCCCAGGCTCCTTGCGTCCTTGCCAGACTCGCCGATACCGCCTCAGGGTGCGCCCGAAGGAGGTACTGCGGGGGACGGTCAGTTGTCGCAGACACGCGAGGAGGTGGTCGTCCTCGACTACGGCGGCCAGTACTCCCAACTGATCGCAAGGCGCATCCGCGACTGCGGAGTCTTCTCCGAGCTGCTGCCCCATCATGTCCCGCTGGAGGAGGTAACAAAGCGCAAACCGCGCGGGATCATCCTCTCTGGAGGCCCAGCGTCAGTGTATGCGCCAGGAGCACCGAGCTTGGAGCGTGGTCTGCTGGAGCTTGGCGTGCCGGTACTCGGCATCTGTTACGGCATGCAGCTGCTAGTTCACGACCTGGGGGGCCGCGTCGAGCAGGCCGAAGTGGGGGAGTTCGGCCGCTCTGAGCTAACCGTCACCACCCCGGGCGTCCTGCTGGCGGGCATGCCAAAGGAACAAACGTGCTGGATGTCACACCGCGACACCGTCTTCGAGCCGCCAGTTGGCTTCACCGCGCTGGCGTCGTCCACGGGCTCGCCGGTAGCGGCCGTCGAGGACACGGCCCGCGGGATCTACGGCATCCAGTTCCATCCGGAGGTAGTCCACACGCCATACGGCCAGGAGATCCTCACGCGCTTCCTCACCGAGGTATGTGGCTGCGAGCGCACTTGGTCGGCAGCTTCGATCGCCGAAGACCAGATCGCGCGCATTCGCAAGCAGGTAGGCGACGGTCGCGTCATCTGCGGCCTTTCCGGCGGGGTCGATTCCTCGGTGGCCGCTCTCTTGGTCCATCGCGCCATCGGCGATCAGCTCACGTGCGTGTTCGTCGACCACGGCTTGATGCGAAAGGACGAGGGCGAGCAGGTGATCAGCGCCTTCCGCGACACGTTCGGCGTACCGCTAGTGGCAGTTGATGCCGAGCAGCGCTTCCTCGAGAAGCTCAAAGGCGTGACCGAGCCCGAGGCCAAGCGCAAGGCGATCGGCGCCGAGTTCATCCGCGTGTTCGAGGAGGAGGCGGCCAAGATCTCGCAGTCAAACCCAGCCCGCTATTTGGTGCAGGGAACGCTCTACTCCGACGTGATCGAGTCAGGCGGAGGAACGGGCGCCGCGACGATCAAGTCCCACCACAACGTTGGCGGCTTGCCAGATGACATGCAGTTCGAGCTGGTAGAGCCGCTGCGGGCTTTGTTCAAGGATGAGGTACGTGCCGTGGGAGCAGAGTTGGGCCTACGCGAGCGCCTGGTCTGGCGCCAGCCGTTCCCCGGGCCAGGCTTGGCGATCAGGATCGTTGGCGGCGAAGCGACGCACGAGCGCCTGGACGTGCTGCGCGAGGCCGACCACATCCTGCAGGAGGAGATCCGCAAGGCAGGCTTGTACCGCGAGCTGTGGCAGTCCTTCTGCGTCTTGCCGGACGTGCGCACGGTCGGAGTGCAGGGCGACGAGCGCACGTACGGCTATGTGGTCGTGATCCGCGCGGTCACAAGCGACGACGCGATGACGGCCGACTGGGCGCGCCTGCCCTACGACCTGCTGGAGACGATCGCCTCGCGCATGATCAACGAGCTGCGCGAGGTAAACCGGGTCGTGCTGGACATCACCAGCAAGCCGCCGGGCACGATCGAGTGGGAGTAGAACCATCTAGCTTATTGGCTAGACGAAGCTGAATAGTGCTGAATCACTCTGTTTTTGCTAGTTTGGTTTATGATGTGCGTCTCGCCGCGCGCGGCAGCTTGCGTGCGGCCTTTTTTATGCCATGAAGACTTACGTAGCCAAGCCCACAGATCGCGAGCGCAACTGGCTCGTCGTTGACGCCAACGGACAGACGTTGGGACGTCTGGCGACGCAGATCGCCGATGTCTTGCGCGGCAAGCGCAAGCCGGAGTACACGCCGCACATCGACACGGGCGACTTCGTGGTGGTCATCAACGCCGAGAAGATCGCGGTCACCGGCAAAAAGCGCCAGGACAAGCGCTATTACCGCCATTCAGGCTACCCTGGCGGCCTGCGCTCGCGCACTTTCGAGGAAATGATCGATCGTCGCCCTGAGGAGATCATCCGCCTGGCGGTCAAGGGCATGCTGCCGCGCAATCGTTTGGCACGTAAGCAGATCACCAAGCTAAAGGTCTACGCCGGCCCCGAGCACCCACACGTCGCCCAGAAACCGCAACAGATGGAGATCGAGGCGTAATGGCCGACGAGCCCACAGAGCAGACCGACGAGCAGCCCGAGCAGGTTTCCGATACCCCTAACGCCGCCGCGCAGGCTCCAGCCGATGAGACCCCGGTGGCCGAGTCGGCCGCCGAGCAGGTTCCGACGGAGGACCCCGTCGCCGAGGAGACTCCAGCGGAGGAGCCCGTCGCTGAGGAGACTCCAGCAGCAGCAGACCCCGTCGCCGAGGAGCCCGCACCGGCAGAGCCGGTCGCCGAGGAAGCCCCGGCAGCGGAGCCTGTCGTGGCTGAGCCCGACGCTGAGGAGCCCGCCCCGGCAGAGCCGGTCGCCGAGGAGGCCGCAGCCGAGGAGGACGATGTTGAGGAGGAGGAGGAGGAGCCGGCCCCGCGCGTAAAGCCGTCGGTACCAGGCGCCCACCTCGAAGTGGACATCGTTCCGGAAGGCGTCGACCCGCTCGCGCCCGAGCAGCCGTCCGATCCGTACGCGCTCGACGAGGACGAGGAGCCTAAGTCCGAGGAGGACGGCGAGGTAGAGCAACTTGCCCAGCCGATCTCGAGCGCCGCCATCGACCTGGCCGCTGGAGCGCGCTACAAGGCCACAGGCAAGCGCAAGACTGCGATCGCACGAGTCATCCTCAGGCCCGGCAGTGGCACGTATCTCGTCAACGGGCGCACGCTCGACGAGCACTTCCCACGCACTACGTTGCAGCGCAATATTCGCCAGCCGCTAGAGACCGTCGGCTATCAGGAGCGGATGGACGTGGTGGCAAGGCTGCACGGCGGCGGCATTTCCGCTCAGGCGGGCGCCCTGCGCCACGGCATCTCGCGCGCACTGCTCGAGGCCGATCCGAACCTGCGTGGCGAGCTCAAGCGCCGCGGCTTCCTCACGCGCGACTCGCGCGCCAAGGAGCGCAAGAAGGCCGGCCTGAAGAAGGCGCGCAAGCGGCCGCAGTTCTCCAAGCGCTGATTCGCGTATTCGCTTGCCGCTCGCCGCGGCGAGTGGCAACAGCAAGAATCGCTGCATGACAATCCTCAAAGGCGAATGACACCGAGGCTGTTCGGGACCGACGGGGTCCGCGGCGTGGCGGGTGAGCTGCTCAGTGCCGAGCTGGCGCTCGCGCTGGGCAAGGCTGTCACAGCTCGCAGCACGGCAGATCGTCCGCGAGTCCTGATCGTGCGCGACACACGCGAGTCCGGGGATATGCTCCAAGCCGCGCTTGGCCGCGGGCGTGAGCGCGGCCGGGGGAGAAGCGCTGCTCGGAGGGGTGTTGCCAACACCGGCAGCGCCACTGTTGATCAAGCGCTATGGCTTCGATCTGGCGGCGGTGCTCTCCGCATCGCACAACCCCTACCAGGACAACGGCATCAAGTTCTTCGCCGCCGACGGCTTCAAGCTCAGCGACGAGCAGGAGCAAACGATCGAACAGGAACTGCTGCAGATCGAGAATTCCGCGAGTGGCGCGCATCGGGGCGGCGGGCAGCCAGGTGGTGCGCGATCGGGCGATGCGCATACCGGTGGTTCCTCCAAAAGCCCGATGCCACCCGCGCGCGCGTGGGGCATACGTGCAATCGGACATGTTCGCGAGCTGCGCGGAACGCACGAGGACTACCTGCGCGAGCTTGAGTCACGTTTTGCAGAGCTACGTCTCGACGGGCTGGACGTGCTGCTCGACTGCGCCAACGGCGCCACCTACAAGGTCGCCCCCGAGATCTTTCGTCGTCTCGGCGCCGATGTCGCCGTCGTGGCCGCAAGTCCCGACGGGCGCAACATCAACGAGGGCTGTGGCTCGACCCATGTCGCCGCGCTCGGTGAGCAGGTGCGCGCAGGCGGGCATGCGCTCGGCCTGGCCTTCGACGGCGACGGCGACCGCGTGCTCGCGGTCGACCGCACAGGCGCCGTAGTCGATGGCGACGAGCTGATCGCGCTCGCGGCGCTGCACCTGCGCGAGCAGGGACGCCTGGCAGGTGAGGGAGTGGTCGTGACAGTGATGACCAACTACGGCTTTCACTCGGCGATGCGTGAGGCCGGTATCGAGGTCGCCTGCACGAACGTCGGCGACCGCTACGTGCTCGAGCAGCTGCGCCACAGCGGTTGGACGCTTGGGGGAGAGCAGTCCGGGCACCTCATCGAGATGGGCTTCAACAGCACCGGCGACGGGATCGCGGGCGCACTACTGACCCTTGAGGCACTTGGCGGGCGCGACTTGAGCGAACGCGAAGCGATGCGCAAGCTGCCGCAACGGCTTGTGAACGTACGCGTGCTCGACCGAGCTGCGCTTCGCGGGTTCCGAGAGCGTCGCGCAGGCGGTGACCGAAGAGGAAGAGGCGCTTTCTGGTCGCGGCCGCGTGCTGGTGCGTCCCAGCGGCACCGAGCCGCTGGTGCGCGTGATGGTCGAGGCCCCTAGCGACGAGGAGGCCGACGCGGTCTGCTCGCGGCTTGTGGCGCTCGTGAGCGCGAGTTGGGCTAGGAACTTGGGAACTTTGTTTCGAAATGAGCTGTGTAGCGGGATGTCTCACCAGTTGTGCGTCGGGGGGTGTTTGGTTCGTCTTTTTGATTGGTCCCGTCAACACCCCCTTTTTTGAACGAGTAGATAAAGGTTAGGTACCTAAATAAAGCATTCGTGTCCAAACAAGGGGGTGTTGAGCGTGCAGGCCAGTTTGAAGAACCTTCTGCGGGCTCGTGAGCCTCAAGACTCGCTGATATCGTCGTCGCCGTGTGCGGCATCGTCGGCTATGTAGGCAAGCGCCCTGCCCGGGAGCTGCTGCTCGCCGGCTTGCAGAAGCTCGAGTACCGCGGCTATGACAGCGCCGGCATCTCGCTGATCGCGGGCGAGCGGATCGAAGCGGTGCGCTCGGTAGGCAACCTGAGTGTGCTGCAGGCCAAGCTCGACCACGGCGAGCGCTCCGGCGCCGTGGCAGTAGCCGAGCGTGTCGCCACCACCGGGATCGGCCACACGCGCTGGGCCACGCACGGGCGCGTCAGCGAGGAGAACGCCCATCCCCACTACGACCCCGAGGACCGGCTGCACGTTGTCGTCAACGGGATCGTCGAGAACTACATGGCGCTGAAGGAGCGCCTGGCAGGCGAAGGCAACCTGTTCACCTCCGAGACCGACGCCGAGGTGATCGCCCACCTGGTGGCCGCGCACTACGAAGGCGATCTCACGCTTGCCGTGCGCAAGGCGTTCGCCGAGCTCGAGGGCCACTTCGCGTTCGTAGCGATGAGCGTCGAGCAGCCTGACACGCTCGTGGGCGCCCGCAAGGAGTGCCCGCTGGTGATCGGTCGCGGCGAGGGTGAGCAGTTCATCGCCTCGGCCGTACCGGCCTTCCTGGCCCAGACGCGCACGGTGCAGTACCTAGACAACGGCGAGCTGGCGGTGCTGCGACCCGATGGCGTCACGATCCTGACGCTCGCGGGGGAGGAGGTCTTGCGCGAGGTGGAACAGGTCGACTGGGACGAGGAGACCGCCGAGAAGGGTGGCTACGAGACGTTCATGCTCAAGGAGATCCACGAACAGGCGGACGCCGTGGCCGAGACGATCGCCGATCGCGTAGCGCGTGGCGACGGTGTCGATCTGGACGAGCCGGGCGCCCTCGACGAGGCGATCCTCGCCGACATCAAGCGAGTGGTAGTCGTCGCCTGTGGAACCTCCTACCACGCGGGCCTGGTGGGCCGCTACGCGATCGAGGAATGGGCGCGGCTGCCCGTCGAAATGGATATCGCCTCGGAGTACCGCTACCGCAACCCGGTCGTCGGCCCTGGCGACCTCGTGATCGGGATCTCCCAGTCCGGCGAGACAGCGGACACGCTCGCGGCGATGCGCAAGGCACGAGAGGCCGGCGCCACAGTGCTTGCGATCACCAACGTGATGGGCTCGCAGGCCACGCGCGATGCCGACGGCGTGCTGTTCACGCGCGCCGGTCTCGAGATCGGCGTTGCGGCCACCAAGACCTTTGTCTGCCAGGTGGCCGTCATCTACCTGCTCGGCCTGCGCCTTGCCGAGCTGCGAGGCACGCTCTCGCCCGAGCGCTTGACAGAGTTGGTCAGCGAGATCAAGCGTCTGCCGCACTGCATCGACCAGGTGATCACGAACGTCGACGAGCAGATCGAGCAGGTGGCCTCGGAGCACGCGCAAAAGGAGTTCTTCCTCTACCTGGGTCGCCACGTCGGCTTGCCGGTGGCGCTCGAGGGGGCGCTGAAGCTGAAGGAGATCTCCTACATCGCGACCGACGCCTATGCGGCCGGCGAGATGAAGCACGGCCCGATCGCGCTGCTCGACGAGTCCACGCCCGTAGTGTGCGTGGCGACCGACTCGCCGGTGCTGGAGAAGATCGTCTCCAACATGCAGGAGGTGCGCGCCCGCGGCGCCCATGTGATCGCCCTGACGACTGAGGGCAACAGCCTGGAGGGCCAGGTCGACGTCGCGATCCCGGTGCCCGCGATCGACTGGATGCTGCAACCGGTGCTGGCCGTCATCCCGCTGCAGATGCTTGCCTACCGGATAGCCAGGCTGCGCGGCCTGAACGTCGATCAGCCGCGTAACCTCGCCAAGACCGTCACGGTGGAGTAGGCGGGCGGCTGGGCGGCGCCCGAAACCTTGATCCAGGCAAAGGGGGTGTTTACGTGCAGGTCATTTTGAAAGACCTTCAAAGTCGGTGGATTTCCGAGCCAGCCCCTAGTATCGCTCGTCATGACGGAGCTTCCCGACTGGTGCGAGCCATTGCTCGACGCCCCGCAGATGCGGGCTGTGGACCGGTGGGCGATCGAGCAACGGGGGATACCGTCGCTCGACTCTGATGGAGCGTGCCGGGCAGGGCGTCGCTCGCGCCGTGGAAGAGCTCGCGCCCGACGGGCCCGTGGTCGTGGTGTGTGGCAAGGGCAACAACGGCGGCGACGGCCTCGTGGTGGCCAGGCTGCTGCGCGAGGCGGCAAGGGAGGTGACGGTCGTGTGCTTGGCGGCCGGCGAGGAGCTCTCACCCGACGCCCGTGCCAACCTCGAACGCCTGCCCGGGGCGCCACCGCTGGCGCTCTCGGATGGCGCCGCCTCCGAGGCGATTGCGCTCGCGCACGTGATCGTCGATGCACTGCTTGGCACGGGTTTCTCGGGTGTCGCCCACGGAGCGGTGGCCGAGGCGATCGCGGCGATCGAGGCCGCGCCCGGGCTCGTCGTGAGCGTGGACATGCCCAGCGGAGTCGACGCATCCACCGGTGTTGTTGCCGGCCCTGCGATCACCGCCGCCAAGACCGTCACATTTCACGCGGCCAAGCCTGGCCTGTGGATCCATCCTGGCAAGGGCCACGCCGGTGAGGTCGACGTGATCGACATCGGCATCCCGCGTGGCGCGCCCGGCACGAGCGAGATCGGGCTGATCCGTGACGAGGTACTCGACGCGCTGCCAAGCAGGGAGGCCAGTTCGACCAAGTTCAGCAGCGGCCACGTCGTCGTCGTCGGTGGCTCGCGCGGGCTGATGGGCGCCCCGGCGATGGCCTCGCTCGCCGCGCTGCGCGCCGGAGCTGGCTACGTGACCGCATGCGTGCCTGCCTCGTTGCAGCAGGTCCTGGATGTGCAGCTGCTGGAGGTGATGACCCGTGGCCTGGCCGACGAGGATGGCGCGCTCACGCCCGAGGCGACTGTCCGCGGTCAAGGACTCGCTTGCCCGCGCAGGCTGCCTGGCGCTTGGCCCCGGGCTCGGCCGCGACCCCCAGAGCGTGCGTTTCGCGCGCGAGTTGGCTCGTGACGCACCGCTCGCGCTGGTGCTCGACGCCGACGGTTTGAACGCCCACGCTGGGTCGCTTGCAGAGCTCACCGCACGAAAGGCGCCAACGGTGCTCACGCCGCATGCCGGCGAGCTGGCGCGACTGCTGGGCATCGACAGCGAGCAGGTGCAGAGCGAGCGACTCGCACACGCACGGCGGGCCGCCGAGCAAGCTCAGGCGATCGTTGTGCTCAAGGGCGACGACACGCTTGTCGTCGAGCCCGCCGGCCGTGTCGCGATCAGTCGCGGCAACAGTCCCGCGCTCGCTACAGCCGGCACCGGCGACGTGCTCACCGGCACGCTCGCGGCGCTGCTCGCTCAGGGGATGGAGCCATTTGCAGCAGCCGCCGCCGGCGTCCAGTTGCATGCGCAGGCAGGCCGCGAGGCTGCCCGCAGGCAGGGCAGCAGCCGAGGGGGTCATTGCCGGCGACGTGATCGCTGCGCTGCCTGCAGCGAGGCGTCGATGAGCACGCGTCGCGCGATCGCGCGCGTCAACCTGGCGGCAATCGAGCGCAACTGCCGGCGGCTGCGTGAGGAGCTGGAGCCGGACTGTGAGCTGTGCGTGGTCGTCAAGGCCGACGGCTATGGCCACGGCGCAGCGCGGAGCGCGCGCGCGGCAATCGAGGCAGGCGCGAGTTGGCTCGGGGTGGCTGGTGCGCACGAGGCCGTGCAGCTGCGGCGCGCAGGCTTCGACGGGGTGCGACTGCTCGTGATGGGCGCGCTCAGCCCGGTCGAGCTGGACGAAGCGCTCGCGGCCGAGGCAGATGTCGTCGTGTGGAGCGAGCAGATGGTTGCTGCCGTAGCACAAGCAGGTGGCGGTCGTGTGCACGTCAAGCTCGACAGCGGCATGGGCCGGCTCGGCACGCGCGATCCCGAGCAAGGGCTGCGCGTGGCAGCGCTTGCCGCCGAGACTGCGCAGGTCGAGCTTGCCGGGGCGATGACTCACTTCGCGACCGCCGACGACGAGCATGACGAGTTCTTCGCGCGCCAGCTCGAGACGTTCAGTGGCTGGGCCGAGCAGCTCAAGGCCTCATATCCGGACATCATCGTGCACGCGGCCAATAGCGCCGCCACTCTGCGCGAGACGCGCTCGCACTTCGACATGGTTCGCTGCGGCATCGGCGTATACGGGATGGACCCCTTCGGCCGCGACCCGCTGGCACGTCGGCTCGACCCTGCCCTCGAGCTGGTCTCCTATCTGGCGGAGGTCAAGGACTGCGCTCCCGGTCAGAGCGCCGGCTACGGACGCCGCTTCGTCGCCGAGCAGACCACGCTGCTTGGGGTGCTCCCGATCGGCTACGGCGATGGCTGGCGACGGGCGCTGTCGAACAACGGCGACGTGTTGATCGCTGAGCGGCGGCGGCCGATCGTGGGCACGGTCAGCATGGACAACCTCACGGTCGATCTCGGCGAGGACGCGCAGGCTCGTGGCTTGCACGGCAGCGAGGCCGTGCTGATCGGAGCGTGCGGCGATCAGCGGATAACCGCCGAGGAGGTGGCTCAGAGGATGGACACGATCAACTACGAGGTGACGTGCGGGTTGACCGGGCGTGTGCCGCGTGTCTACCACTACGACGGCCGGCCCCCGGGGGAGTGATGAGCGCGGAGGCGCTCGAGATCGTCCGCTCGGCGCTTGCGGGGCGGCGTGCTTGGCTTGTCGGCGGCGCGGTGCGCGACCGCCTTCTTGGACGGCCTGGGGCCGATCTTGACGTCGTGTTCGACGGCGACCCAGGGGAGGGCGCGCGCGCGATTGCGCAGGCCGCCAAGAGCGCTGGCGCTCCCGCGGCTTGTTTTGCGCTCTCAGAAGAGTTTGGGGCCGTGGCGCGTGGTCGCGCGCGACGGCGCTTGGCAGGTTGACGTGGAGGCGATGCGCGGCGACTCGCTGGAGGCCGATCTGCGCTTGCGCGACTTCACCGTCAACGCGATCGCCGAGCCGTTGAACGGGGGAGAGCCGCTCGACCCGCTTGGCGGTCTCGGCGACCTGCATGCCGGGCGTCTGCGCGTGGCGGGCCCGGATGCCTTCAAGGACGACCCGCTACGAGTCCTGCGCCTGGTGCGAGCCGCAGTGGAGCTGGAGCTGGAGCCAGAGCCAGAGGCGATCGCAGGCCGCGCGCGCGCAGGCGCCGCGACTGGAGCAGATCTCGCCCGAGCGAGTGTTCCTCGAGCTGCAGCGGATCGTCGCCTCGGCGCAGGCTCTGCGCGGATTGGAGTTGATGAGCGCGCTCGGCGCGACGTGCGTCGTATTTCCTGAGCTTGAAGCTCTGCGTGGGGTAGAGCAGAGTCGCTTTCACCACCGCGACGTATATGGCCACACGCTGGAGGTGTTCGAGCGCACGATCGAGCTGACTGGGGGTAGGAGCGATTCCGAGCCGATTGTGGCGCTGGGCGAGGAGCAATGCGCGCCGGTGCTGGAGCTGCTGGCGGAGCCGCTTGCCGACGGGATGACTCGCGGGCAGGCGCTGCGCTGGGCGGCTTTGCTGCACGATGCCGCCAAGCCGGAGACGCGCTCGGTGCGCGTGCTCGATCGGCGCGTGACGTTCTTCGGGCACGACGTACAAGGGGCGGAGCTCGCCCGGGACGTGCTTGGACGCTTGCATGCCAGCACGCGCCTGCGCGAGCACGTCGCGGCGCTGGTGCGCCACCACCTGCGCCTCGGCTTTCTCGTGCACGAGCCTCAGCCGCTGGCGCGCGGCGCGGTCTATGACTATCTGCACGCTTGCGAGCCGGTGGAGGTGGATGTCACGCTGCTGTCGGTATGCGATCGGCTTGCCACGCGGGGGGCGAAAGCCGAGCAGGCGATTGCTGCGCACGTGGATCTGGCTCGGAGGATGCTCGATGACGCGCTCGAGTGGCATCGGGCGGGTCCGCCCAAGCCACTGCTGCGCGGGGACCAAGCTCGCGGATGAGCTTGGCATCCCGCTCGGCCCGCGCGTGGGCGAGCTACTGGCCGCGCTCGCGCGGGCTCAATACACGGGCGAGGTCAGCACGCGCGAGCAGGCGCTTGCTCTCGTAGGCGTCTGGCTCAGGCTCTCGCTAGGGGGAGGTGTGTGTTCTGTTTGCGGATTGCCGATAGTGGCTACATATCGTATACATAAGTGAATCTCAAAAAAGTGAATACACCTTCGCCTCCGTGCTCCATGCCCGGCATGCCGCTGGAGCGCGTCGACGCGGCTAGGATTGGCCGCTATGAGCGAGCAAGACTGCATCTTCTGCAAGATCGTGGCGGGCGAACTGCCGGCGACGATCGTCGACCAGGACGAGCATACGCTGGCCTTCATGGACATCAACCCCGCCACGCGCGGCCATGCGCTTGTGATTCCGCGCGCGCATACGCAGGACCTGCTGAGCATCGAGGAGTCCGAGCTAGAGGCTGTCGCCGTCGCGGCACAGCGCCTTGCTCGTCGCGCAAAGGAGCGCCTTGAAGCGGACGGGGTCAACGTGATCAACTCCTGTGGCGCCGCCGCTTGGCAGACGGTGTTCCACTTCCATCTGCACGTGATTCCCCGCTATGTCGACGATCCGCTGAAGCTGCCCTGGACGCCGGCGCCTGGCGATCCCGCCGAGATCGCCGCCGCGGCGGCCGCAATCGGGTCTATAGCTTGAGCTCGGTCGCTGAGATCAAGGACCACCGCAAGGGGGAATAATGGCTTCCGTGTCGAACCGCTACATCGTGCCTGTTCCCGTGTTTCCTTTTGAATGCTCCATATGAGACGCCTCATCACCACGATCGCTCTTGGCTGTGGGCTCGTGCTTGCCATACCGGCAGGCTCGCTGGCCACGCTGACCGAAGTCGGCGTGATCCCCGCCACGACGCCGGCAACAGTGCCCAGCTGTCCCACGCCCTCGTGCCTGGCGGTCAGCCGCACGACCGGCTTCCAGGTCAAGGTCGAAGCGAACAACAACACCGAGGCGGCGCCTCGTGAAGGCACGATCGTCGCCTGGACGATCTCGCTCGGCAAGCCGACCGCGGCTCAGATCAAGTTCTTCAACGCCAACGAGGGCGGCGCGGCCTCAGCCGGCATTGCGATCCTGCGCGCCGAAAAGAGCCCCAAACTGACGTACAAGGTGATCGGCCAGAGCCCTGTCGTGCCGCTGGAAAAGTACTTCGGCAAGACCGCCCAGTTCCCGCTCGCCACAACTATCGCCGTCAAGAAGGGCGACATCGTCGCCTTGACCGTGCCCACTTGGGCGCCGGCGCTCGCGCTTGGCTTCGGCAAGGGCACCTCATGGCGAGCGAGCCGGGCGAAGGGCCAGTGCACGACGACCGGCACTCAGACCGCACAGACAGGTATCGGCTCCAGCGCCCAGTACTACTGCCTGTACCAGACCGCGCGTCTGACCTACAGCGCGACGCTGATCTCTACTCCCTGATCGTCGGCCGTCTTGCCTGCGGTCTCGCGGGCGGACTTCGGCGACGATTGAGCACAGGCAGGCTCAAGCCCCGCGAGCAGATGTACGCGGAGCAGGTTGTTAAGGCGCGCTGGCGCCGCCGCTTGAGCCGACGCTGCCTGAGGATTTTTCAGGCGCTTTTTCGGTAGCGGCTTTTTCCGACGCTGTTTTTTCGCTGGCGGCTTTTTCGGCCGATTCGCCGCCGGCCGCTGTCCCTCCGGCGGCTTCGGAGCTGCTTTCTCCTGAGGCGCTTTCGCTGGATTCGCTGCCTCCGGTCGAGCTGGTTGAGCTTTCGCCGGTCGTCGTCGGGGTGGTGGACGTTGTCGCGGTGGTCGACGTCGAGGTCGTTTCGGTTGCTTCCTTTTCGGCCGAGGTGTCGTTCGGCGGCGTTATTTCCGGGGTGCTCTTAGGAGTCGCGTCCGAGACGCTTGTGCCTCCGCAGGCGGAGAGGCCGAGACCGGAGAGGAGTATCAGGGCGCTCGCCGCGAGCGCGATCACGCGCGAGCGAGACAGGCGCGAGGTCACGCGCCGAGCGGGCCCATCCGCCGGCCGCAGGTGGGGCAATCGTTCAGGTCCTTCTGAGCCGGCTGCTCACACCACGGACAGAAGCGCAGGTTCTCAACCGCCCACGGTAGGCGCGAAGGGTCGGGGGCCAGCGGCAGCAGCTTGCCCACCACCTCCATCTCCTCGCCGGTGTCGCGGTCGCGGTATATCTCGCCGGGAACAGCCTCCACCAAGACCTCTCGGCCGCTGGAAGGGGTGCGCAGGCGATAGCGCTGGCTCGTGCTCACGCCCGGCACTTTAGCGGAGCGCTCGGGCGGATGGGCGTGTGGCTTAGGGGCGCATGAGCGTGCGGGTAGACGGCGAATAGGCTGCAGGGATGCGCATCTTGATCTTCCACGGCTACCTGCTGAGCGGGACCGGCTCGAACGTCTACAACGCGCGCCTCGCCGAAGCGCTTGTACGGGCTCGGCCACGAGGTGCACCTGTTCAGCCAGGATCGCCACCCCGAGCGCTACGAGTTCGTCGACGCGGTTGGAGACTGGGATGGCGGCAAGCTCGGATTGAAAGCGATCGGAGGCTCTCACGGCGGGCAGACTGGCGGTGAGCAAGATGTCGGGGAGGCGCATCGGCGGCGCCGAGCTCGGTCGCGGCGAGCGCGGCTCGCTCGTCGCCGGGCTGCACGGTCTATCGTCCCGAACATCGGCGGACTCCTTCCCCTGTACGTGCAGGACCGCTACGAGGGGATCGAGGCCAAGACGTTTGCCGACTGCTCGGACGAGGAGATCGCTCGCTACATCCAGGCCAATGTGGATGCCGTGCGCGAGGTCGCCGAGCTTGTTCGCCCGGAAGCGGCGTTGGCAAACCATCTCGTGATGGGGCCGGTGATCCTGGCGCGGGCGCTTGGTGAGCAGACGCCCTACGCGGTGAAGGTGCACGGGAGTGCGCTCGAGTACACGGTCAAGCCCGCAGCCTGAGCGCTTCATGGGCTTCGCCCGCGAGGGACTTGCCGGTGCCAAGACGGTGCTTGTCGGCTCGCGACACACCGCCGAGAGTCTTTGGCGGGCACTTGGCGAGGAGGAGGGGGCGCAGGTCAAGCTGCGCACGCGTCTGGGCCCTCCGGGGGTCGACGTCGAGCGCTTCCGTCCGCACGAGCCGCGAGAGGCGTGGGCGGCCATGCGCGGGCTGCAGCAGCGTCTAGAGCGCGGCGCTCCCGCCTCCGTCGAGGAGCCATCGAGTGCTTTCACGCGCGACGAGCAGCAGGTGGCGGCTGCGCTCGAGAAGATTTTGGATAGGAGGGGCGTGCTCGTAGCGTACGTGGGCAAGCTGATCGTCAGCAAGGGCGTGGACCTGCTGATCGCCGCTTGGCCGCTTGTCTCGATGCAGGTGCCCGACGCACAGCTTGCGATCGTGGGCTTCGGCGCTTACCGCGCAGGCCTGGAGCGCCTGGTCGCGTGCCTTGCCGCGGGCGATCTCGACGGCGCGATGGAGATCGCCCGCCTTGGGCGTGCCTTGGAGGCTGAGGAAGGCGAGTCCCACGATCCAGCGGCAAGCGCCACCTGTGAAACCGCTGCGTCACCTGCTCGCGTTCTTGAGCTCGCTGTCCGGCGTCGAGGCGCAGCGCTACCTGGAGGCCGCTCGCGGCCTCGACGAGCGGATCGTGTTCACCGGGCGCCTCGACCACGAGGAGCTGGCAGAGGTGCTGCCGGCGTGCTCGGCGCTGGTCGTGCCGAGCACCTTTCCCGAGGCGTTTGGGATGGTCGCCGTCGAGGCGGGGGCGTGCGGGGCGCTGCCCGTGAGCGCTGCCCATTCGGGTCTGGCCGAGGTGAGCCAGGAGCTCGCCGGCGAGCTGCCGTCCGAGGCCGCCGCATGGCTTTCCTTCCCAGTCGACGATGGCGCTGTGCAAGCGCTTGGCGAGCGGCTCGTGGCCTGGCTGGGAGCCGACAGCGCCCTACAAGATCGCACGCGGACGGCGCTGGTCGCGGCGGTGCGTGAGCGTTGGTCGTGGCAGGGCGTGGCGCGGGGGGTGATCGCCGCGGCCGGCGGAGAACCGGTCGGCCGGTCCTTTGGGTAGAGTTGCCCCGCTGATGTACGGGGTGGGTTTGCATAGGGGATTGTCTGCGCGCAGTGTCGGTGCACTGCTCGGCAGCGGTTTGTCTGCTGTTCGTGCTCGCCGGCTGTGGCGATGCGGAGAAAGTCAACGACGCGAACCTGATCGTCGGCAAGCAGCAGTTCGTCGCCAAGTGCGGCTCCTGTCATACGCTCGCCCGGGCCAACACAAAGGGCACCATCGGTCCCAATCTCGACGAAGCATTTCGCGCGAGCGTCGACGAAGGCCTGGAGCGCAACGCGATTCGCACGGTCGTCGAAGGACAGGTGCAGAACCCCAATCGCGAAGGGGTGATGCCCGGCGGACTGGCAAGTGGCTCCACGTTGACCGACATCGCCGCCTACGTCGCCCAAGTGGCCGACCGTCCCGGACAGGACACCGGACTGCTCGCCGATGCGGTGAAAGCGCCCGGCGCCGGCAAGCCGGCTGTAGAGAAGGCCGGCAAGCTCGAACTTGAAGCCGACCCGCAGGGCCTGCTTGCCTACACCGCGAGCAAGGCCACGGCCAGTCCCGGCGCGGTGACCGTTTCGATGAAGAACATGTCCGGTGTCTCTCACAACGTGGCGATCGAAGCCGGCGCGGGTGGGGCAAACGGCAGTGGCCCCGTGCTCGGCGCCACGACCTTCCAGACGAAGGGCACCGCGTCGATCACCGTCAAGCTCAAGCCCGGCACCTATACGTTCTTCTGCCAGGCCCCCGGGCACCGTGCTGCGGGGATGTACGGCACGCTGACCGTGAAGTAGTCAGTTGCAGGCGGCGCACGCGCCGCCTGCCGGACGCGCACATGTGCGCGTCCGAGACCCGGCGCATGTGCCGGGTCTTTCCCAAGTCTTAGAGGATCGCGCGCAGGACGAGCATCAGTACGACGATCGCGACGATACGGCGATCGCGTAGAGCAGCAAGCGAAACGCCTCGTCCTCCGTGCGCAGCGGGTTCAGCATGTCTCAGGCTCCTCTGAGCTGTGGACCAAGCGATGCAAGGACGCAAGGAGCGAAATGTGCTTCGCACATGAGCGACTGAGGACGCAGCAGCGCGCCGGTCCACAGCTCAGAGCACGTAGACGGTGGTATAGACCACGATCCACATGATGTCCACGAAGTGCCAGTAGATGCCGGGCATTTCGATGCCGCGATGCTCCTCTGGCGAGTAGTGGCCTCGGAATGATCTGATCGTGACGATCAGCAGCAGTAGTAGGCCGATGAACACGTGTGCGCCGTGCAGGCCGGTGAGCGAGTAGAAGATCGTCGCCTGCGCCTGGTCCTGAGGGGCAAAGCCGATGTTGGCGTACTCGTTGATCTGGATGAACAGGAAAGCGCAGCCGAGCAGGAAGGTCGTCAGCATGCCGGCCTTCAGGCCGAAGCGGTTGCCTTTCTTGATCGACTGCTCGGCCCAGTGCAGCGTGAACGAGGAGGAGACCAGGATCGCCGTGTTCATGCCCGCGACTTCCAGCGGCAAGTGCGTTCCAGGCGCCGGCCACGGGTCGCCCTGGGCTACGCGGATGAAGAAGTAGGCCGTGAAGAAGGCCCCGAACACCATGATCTCGGAGATGATGAAAAGCAACATCCCAAGTAGCTGCGGCTCCACGCGCGAGCTGCGGTGCGCCGCGAGCGGGCCGTGATGCTCGCCCCCATCGCCGTGGGCGTCGTGGGCGGCTGTATGGGTGACGCTCGCGGCCTCCATGATTGATCTTGCTCCGTAGCCCTCTAGCTTGCGGCGGTGGCCGCAGTAGCGTTGGACTCGAGCGTCACAACCACGTGCTCGACGGGAACAGTGGTCGCGTGGCCGACGCGCTCGATCAGGTTCGAGCGCAGCCATCCCGAGCGCTCGTTGGGGAGCGTCGAGATGACGACGTCGTCGACCTTGAAAAGCTCCAGCGCGTTCATCGTCGCCGTATAGGGATCGGGGTCGCCGATCATGCCGGCGCTCAGCAGGCCCGCTGCGTCGAGTCGCTCGAGCATCGTGCCAAGCCGAATGCGCGCCTCGCGGTGAGCCGCGCCGCTGCGGTCCTGTTGGGGAATCACCGCGATGAACATATGTGGCTCGCTTCCATCCGCCTTGGCGCTGAGGCGGTCGATCAGCTCCTCGCCGCTTGAGGTCTTGTGCGCGACGACGAGCGTCACCGCGAACGGCAGGCTTTCTTGGGTCAAGTCGACGACGACGTGCTCCACAGGCAGCCCCGAGGCTCGCTGCACACGGTCGATCAGATCCCGGCGCAGCCAGCCCGATTGGGTTGCCGGGTGGGTGGAGATGATCACCTCTTCGAGGGCGACGCTGCGCGATCGCATCCATTGTCGCGAGGAACGGGTCGTGGTCGCCGACTTCGCCGGTGGCCGTTATTCCCTCTGTCGCCAGCAGCGACGTCGCGAGGTCGACACGAATCTGTGCCGCTTCGCGCACAGCGTCGTCTTGGATGACGAGCCCTGCCGTGGGCTTTGTCTGGGGCACGACTAGGCGGAACGTCACATCGCCCTGCGCGGCGCGTTCACGTACCAGTGCCAGCAGCTTCTCGCCGCCTAGCGTGCGGTTGGCTATGACCAGGATCTCTTTCATCAGACCTGCTCCCTTCACTCGATGGCTGCGTGGAAGACTGTGCCCGACCCGGCGGCGCCACCCACGGTGGCAGGCGTCGGTGGGGGGGCGAAGGTGCCGTGCACCGCTCCCGGCACGCCGTACTCGTAGGGTCCGCCGACGACGGTCGGGATGCGGTCGAAGTTGAAGACCGGGGGCGGCGAGGAGACCTGCCACTCGAGTGTCATCCCGCGCCAGGGATTGGCGGGTGCGTGTGGGCCGCCACGCCAGCTGGTGACCATGTTGTAGACGAAGATCAGCGTGCTCGCACCGAGGGCAAAGCTCGCGAGTGAGATGAACAAGTTGGCGGTGGCGAACTGCGCGGAGTAGGTGGCCACACGGCGGGGCATACCTTCCAGGCCGAGCAGATGCATCGGCGCGAACGTGAGGTTGAAGAACACGAACGTGCTCCAGAAGTGCCACTTACCCAGGCGCTCGTCGAACATGCGCCCGGTCATCTTCGGGAACCAGTAGTAGGCGCCGGCGAAGATCGTCATCACCGAGCCACCGAACAGGACGTAATGGAGATGGGCCACGACGAAGTAGCTGCTGCTCACGTCGATGTCGAACGGCAGCATCGCAAGCATCACGCCGCTGATGCCGCCGAGCGTAAACGTCACCAGGAAGCCGAGCGTGAACAGCATCGGCGTGTCGAGGTGAAGCACGCCGCGCCACAGCGTCGCAAGCCAAGAGAAGATCTTGATCCCAGTGGGGACCGCGATGATGCAGGTCGTGATCGCCATCGGGATGCGGATCCAGGCAGGCATGCCGGAAGTGAACATGTGGTGTGCCCACACGGTGAAGCCCAGACCCACGATCGCAAGCAGCGAGAAGGCCATCATGCGGTAGCCGAAGATCGGCTTGCGCGCCTTCACGGCGATGATTTCGCTGACGATCCCGAAGCCCGGCAGCATCATGATGTAGACGGCTGGGTGCGAGTAGAACCAGAAGACGTGCTGGTACATGAGCACGTCACCGCCCTTGCCGGCGTTGAAGAAGTTGAAGCCCAGGCCGCGGTCGAGCAGCACGAAGAACTGCGACGCGGCGATGAAGGGGGTGGCGATCACCACCAACAGCGAGGTGGCGAAGTTTGCCCAAACGAGCAAGGGCATCCTGAAGAAGCTCATTCCGGGCGCCCGCATCGTGATGATCGTCACCAGGAAGTTCAGCGCCGTCATGATCGAGGAGGCCCCGGCAAACTGCACCCCGACCGAGAAGAAGTCCTGTCCGATCGGCGCGTCGATCGACAGCGGCGCGTAGGCAGTCCAACCGTCGGCGAAGGCACCGCCGGGCGCGGCAAAGCTCAACAGCATCATCGCTCCAGCCAGCGGCAAGAGCCAATAGGAAAGCGCGTTCAGGCGCGGGAAGGCCATGTCGGGCGCACCGATCATGATCGGCAGCACGTAGTTGGCAAAACCCGCGAACACGGGGATCACGAACAGGAAGATGAGCAGCGAGGCGTGCACCGAGAAGAGCCCGTTGTAGGTGTTCGCGCTGACGAACTGCGCGCCAGGCTGGGCCAGCTGCGCACGCATCAGCATCGCCATCAACCCACCTACGAGCAGGAAGAAGAAGGCTGTGACTGTGTACTGGATGCCGATCACCTTGTGGTCGGTGTTGATGCGGAAGTAGTCCTTCCAGCTGTAGGCCCCGTGCCCGGAGTGGTCCTCGGGGCGAGTGGGACGCCCGGCGGCCCAGTAGAGCCAGTAGTCGAAACCGCCGAGGCCGAAAAGGAAGAAGATCGGAGCGGACAGCAGCGAGACCGCCATCACGGCTTCCTCGTTGAGGAAGTGGCGGTAGGTCGTGTGGCCGGTGGCCATGCGCACGAGCCACGTCAGCCCGGCGGCGAACGCGATCCCGAGCACCAGCCCGAAGAACGCGCGATATAGCCCCGGAGCGCGCAACCGGAGCGACCATCAGCTTGCTTCCCCTTGGACTGCGACCCTGCCGATCATCGATTCGCATCTCCCCATTGCACCGATCACCATACCCTCACTATGCGCTCGGCGGTGTGCTCGTCTGGTGTTTCAGCCAGACCCGGAATTGGGCGGGTGTCACGACATGAATCGTCGAGCGCATCAGCGAGTGCCCGACGCCACACAGCAGGTTGCACACGACCGGATAGGAGCCCAACAGGTCGGGCGTCGCCCGGTAGCTGGTGGTAATGCCCGGGACGGCGTCGATCTGTAGCCGGAAGGCGGGGATCCAAAAGGCGTGGATCACATCGAGCGAATGGATCTTGAATTCGACCGATTCGTTGTCGGGCACGTACAGCTGTGTCGTCTGTCAGCGGCGCTCCGCCGGTCACCGACCGTGGGTAGGCGTAGGACCATGCGAACTGGCGGCCGGTGACTTCGACCACCATCTCCCTGGCGGGCTTCTTTTCGTTTTCGTGCAACACGACGAACGAGTAGGAAACGAGGCCGAGCAGGAGCACGGCCGGGAACACGGTCCAGAGCACCTCGAGGCGCGTGTTGCCGTGGATCGGCGGCCCGTCCTTCTCCTCCTCGCCTGGCTTCATGCGGAACTGCCAGACCGAGAAGAGGATCACCGTGACGACCAGCACGAAGATCGGCACCGAGGCGATCACGAGCACGTGGTAGAGCGTGTCGGTGTGGTGCGCCTGTGTCGATGCCTGTGGCGGAAACCATTTGATCGTGTAGCTGAGCACGATCCCGATCGCGGTCGCAAGCACTCCCGCCACGATCGTCCCCACAATCGTGCGCTTAGACATTCCAGACGCCCCCTCGGTGCGCCCCGGCTGTTCAGGGCAAGCCCGTACATCGCAACGGATGATGCTAATGCTTCGGGCCGATGGACGCGTTTTGTGCGTCGAGGCTTGATCTTTTGAGGGCTTGATCTGCCGCCGTTGAGGGGAGCTATCGTGCCGGGCACCTCTCGTCTGCCGATCGAGCGGGAACGTCGTCGGCCAATAGCGAGTCGCTGGGGCGACGCCCAGGTTTACGTGCGCCTATCGTGGGTATGTCGGCGGTGTCAGGCGCTTGACGGGGAGCGCTACACCCAATACATTGAGACAATCGTTGCAAACGGCTTGAGGATAGGAGGTGGAGGCGATGCAGGTTCGAGACGGGATGAGTCAGGTGGTCTTGACGATCGGCCCCAGCCACACGCTGCGCGAAGCCGCAAGGCTGATGTCCAAGCGCCACGTCGGAGCCGCCGTCGTGATCGATCCCGATTCCGGTGGGCTGGGAATCCTGACCGAGCGCGACGTGCTCGCCTCCGTTGGAGCAGAGCAGAGCCCGGAGCTAGAGCTCGTGGCCGATCATCTGACCCGCGATGTCGTCTTTGCCGAGCCGTCCTGGTCCTTGGAGGAGGCAGCCGCTGCAATGGTTCGCGGCGGCTTTCGCCACCTAATCGTCGTCGAGCATGGGGAGACAATGGGGATCCTCTCCGTGCGCGACGTCGTGCGCTGCTGGACGGATGAGGGGGCTATCTGCCCTGTCCCGGCAAGCGCAGCCGTGGGGTGAGCAGGGAAGGTTAAGCGCCTTTAGGGGCAGGTGTGACCTTCCATCGGGGCCGCGCGTGATTGGGGAATCGTGCGCGGCGCCTCACCTAGCGCTACAGCAAGTCAGTGGTGATGGTCGAGCGGGAGCTCGTCGATTTCGCGGCGTGTGTCCATGACCCATCGGACTACGCACACGACCGTCAGGATCACACCGGCGATCAACAGGATCTTGCTGATCGTGATGCCAACCACCGCGAGCGTGATGCCTGCTGCAGTCAACAGCGGCAGGATCGTCGGCCCTGGAAGATGGATCTCCTCGCCGGTCGGCGGGATCTCGGGATCGAGCGGGCTCATGAGAGGTACGCCGCCGCGACGATGAACGTCAGCCCGAACATGAACATGCAAATGCCGGCCACGATCAGGCCAGCACGGATGTTCTTCTTGGCGAGGCGACGATCCATGAGGACGTGAAGATTACAACTTCGTGGCGACGAGCATCGCGCTCAGGCACGTCTCAAGTCGACTTACGACAATGAGCACTGTGCTCTGTTCGGCAACTGCCGTTCAGGGCTGCGAAGGGCTCGCGCTCTCAGAGCTTCACGTCGGCGACCATCGCACAGAACAGCAGCGCCAGGTAGGCCAACGAGAACAGGTAGAGCTGCAGCGCGCTGCGTCGATCGGCGCGTCGATAAAGCCGCACGGCGCCGGCGATGAAGCCGAGCCCGAGGATCAGCGAGGCGGTTAGGTAGATACCGCCGAAGCCGCCGGCGCAGAAGGGCAGCTGCGTGACCGCATACAGCAGCACGGTGTAGAGCAGGATCTGCCTGCGCGTCTCAGCCTCACCGCGCACGACCGGCAGCATCGGCACTCCCACCTTCTCGTACTCGTCCTTCATCAGCAGCGACAGCGCCCAGAAGTGCGGTGGCGTCCAGAAGAACACGATGAAGAACAGCAGCACGGCGATCCCACTGACAGAGCCGGTCACAGCGGCCCACGCGACAAGCGGCGGGACCGCACCTGCTGCTCCGCCGATCACGATGTTCTGGGGCGTGCGCCGCTTCAGCCACATCGTGTACACGAGCACATAGCCGAGGAAGCCTGCGAACGAGAGGCTTGCCGCGAGCACGTTGACGGTCAGTGACAGCTCCAGGAAGGACAGCCCAGCCAGAATGCATCCGAAGGTGAGCGCGGCGATCGGGGATACGCGACCGGAGGGCACCGGTCGGTTGGCGGTGCGCGCCATGCTCGCGTCGATGTCGCGGTCAAACCAGTGGTTGACCGCGCCGGCGCCGCCCGCGGAGAGATAGCCACCGAGGCAGGTCAAGCGCGATCAGCGCCACCGAGGGCTCTCCGGCGACGAGCATCGTCGTGATCGTCGTCAGCAGCAGCAGCGACTGCACCTTCGGCTTTGTCAGCTCGAGGTAATCCGAGAGCAGTTGACGCGTGCGCGAGGGCGCAACGAGAGCGAGGCGCTTCCAGCGACTGTGTCAAGCCGCTACGGCTCACGAGCGCTAGACCCCGACTTGCGTGGCCCCGGCGGGCACGGTAGCGCCTCCGGGAGCCGGTACGGCAGAGGTGCGCTGCTCGATCTCGCGGCGGATGTCCTTCATCGGCTCGTAGGAGCGTACTAGGGGAATCACGTCGAAGTTGTTGGTCGGCGGAGGAGAGGTCGTGAACCACTCGAGCGAATTGGCCTTCCATGGGTCCGGCCCGGCGATCGCGCCGTGCTTGAGGCTGCGCGTAACGTTGACGATCGTCACGAGCACACCCGAGGCGAGCACGAACGAGCCGATCGTCGAGATCAGGTTGTAGAGCGCGAGGTTGCCGACGTTGTCGTACTCGTATACGCGTCTTGGCATCCCGTCGAGGCCGATCACGTGCTGGATCAGGAAGGTCATCAGGAAGCCGACGAACATCAGCCAGAAGCTCAGTTTGCCGAGGCTCTCGCTGAGCATCCTGCCGCTGATCTTCGGGAACCAGAAGTAGATGCCGGCGAAGATCGTGAACACGGCGCCGCCCATCAACACGAAGTGGATGTGGGCCACCACGAAATAGGTTTCGTTCAGCTGCCAATCGACTGGGAAGACAGCCAGGAACACGCCCGAGATACCGCCGATCATGAACAGCGCGATGAAGCCGGCGCTGAACAGCAGTGGCGTCTTGAATTCGATCGTGCCGTGCCACAGCGTGGCGATCCAGTTGAAGATCTTCACGCCGGTTGGCACCGCGATCAAGAACGAGCTCATCATCACGAAGATCAGGAGCGCCTCTGGGATCGGTGCGGTGAACATGTGGTGCGCCCAGGTCAAGAAGCCGAGAAACGCGATCGCCACTGTCGAGGCGGCGATCGCCTTGTAGCCGAAGATCGGCTTGCGCGCGAACACGGGCAGGATCTCCGAGACGATGCCGAAGCCCGGCAGCACCATGATGTAGACCTCAGGATGTCCGAAGAACCAGAACAGGTTCTGCCAGAGGAGCGCCGAGCCGCCGTTGGCGGGATCGAAGAAGTGCGTGCCGAAGTGCCGATCGGTTAGCAGCATCGTTACCGCTCCGGCGATCACGGGCATCGCGAAGATGATCAGGATCGAGTAGGTCAGGATCGCCCAGATGAACAGCGGCAAACGGCCCCACGACATTCCGCGAGCACGCATGTTGGCGATCGTCACGTAGAAGTTCATCGCGCCGAGGATCGAAGACAGGCCGGTGAGGTGGATCAGATAGATCCACGCATCCTGGCCGCCCCCGGGCGAGTAGGTGATGCTGGACAGCGGCACATAGCTAGTCCAGCCTGCTTCGGGCGGGTTCCAGAAGATCGAGGCGTAGAAGACGATCCCGCCGGCCAGCAGTAGCCAGTAGGAGAGCGCGTTCAGGCGCGGATATGCCATGTCGCGCGCACCCACCATCAGCGGCACGAAGTAGTTGGCAAGGCCGGCCATCATCGGCACGACGAACAGGAAGATCATCGTCGTCCCGTGCATCGTGAACAGCTGGTTGTAGATCTGAGGAGAGACCAGCGTGTTGTTGGGCACGCCCAACTGCAGGCGGATCAGCAGAGCCTCGACGCCGCCGAGGATGAAGAAGGCGAAGGTCGTGACCATGTACATGATCCCGATGCGCTTGTGATCGGTTGTCGTGATCCAGCTCGCCCAGCCTTTCGGCTCAGGCTTGACGTCGTGCGCGACTACTTGCGGGATCGAGGCTGCGTAGGTGGCCATCTGGCTGGGCTCCTAGTTTCCGGAGTCGGAGATTCGGCGGGGGTTGCGCATCACGGGTTCTGGACCTGTCCGGCGCCGACCTGCTTGTTGAGCTTCGCGCGTGCGACCGCGGCCTGCGCGTTGGCTTCGGCGAGCTGCTTCTTCTGATAGGCCAGCCACGCTTCGAACTGTGCTGGCGGCACAGCCTTCACTGTGGCGGTCATGCGCGCGTGCCCGCGTCCGCAGATGAGCGCGCACTGGCCGCGGAAGACGCCAGGTTTTTCGACCTTGAACCACGTGTAGTTGTGGTAGCCGGGGACCGCCTGGAACTTGCCCTCCGAGTTGGGGCACCCACCAGGAGTGGACCACGTCGGCGGAGACGATGTTGAGCGTCACCGTGGTTTTCGTAGGTACCACCATCTGTTGGTAGGAATATGGGGCGCCGAGACCGTCGGCTTCGGTGGTGCCTGGGTAGATGTACTGCCATACGAACTGGCGGCCAACCACGGTGATTTTCAACGACTTGCCACTGGGCGGGAGCTTCTGCACGTTGCTTGCATACAAGCGTGAGCTGTCGCTAACGAGATGTTCGCCTTCTGGGCTGGAGTCGACAGGATTCTCGATTGAGGACAGCTTGGCAAACGTAAGCCCGGCCAAAGCCAGCAGGATCACGGCGGCGCCGACAGTCCAGCCGATCTCAAGGCGCGTGTTGCCATGGATCTGGGCGGCCACGGCGCCCTTGCGCGAGCGAAAGCGGAATAGTGCATACCCGAGCGCCCCCTCGACCAGCACGAAGATCACGAGCGCCACATACAGCGTGATCTTGTAGAGGCTATCGATCTGGTCAGCGTTGGGAGACCCGCCCGACTGGGGGGTGAAGAACGCAAGGGGTGTGGCAAGCAGGTGGCTCAACGCGGCCGTGATTCTATTCAGGCGCGGACGGAACGCGCGTCAACGTCCGCTGAAGTCGGCTGGACGCTTGGCAAGGAAGGCGCTCACGCCCTCGACGAAATCATCGCTGCCGGCCATCTCCTGCTGGAGTTTGGCCTCCAGCTCGAGCTGCTCGGACATGTTCGCGTACAGCTGGTTGTTGAGCTGGCGCTTGCTCGCGGCATAGGAGCGCGTCGGCCCGGCCGCCAACCGCGCCGTCAGCGAGGCGCTCTCCGACGCGAGCGCCTCGTCGTCAAAGACGCGGTTTATAAGCCCCCAATCGAGCGCTTGGACCGCGGATACACGCTCGCCTAGCATCGCCATCTCCGCGGCCCGCGCCATGCCCACGCGTGTCGGCACGAACAGCGAGGAGCCTCCATCGGGCACCAATCCGATGTTTACGAACGCAAGCAGGAAGTAGGCGCTCTGCGCGGCCAGCACCAGGTCGCAGCAAAGTGCCAGCGAACAGCCGATGCCGACCGCGCCGCCATTTACCGCCGCCACCACGGGCTTCTCCATCTCGCGGATGGCGTGCATGATCGGGTGGTAGCGCTCGGTGAGCACTCCGTAGACGTTCGGACGGCCCTCAGGCGTCAGGTCGTCGCCGCTGATGTCGCGCAGGTCTGCGCCCGAGGAGAAGGCTCGCCCGGCGCCTGTGATGCGGACAGCGCGGACGGACGCGTCGGCGGCTGCTTGACCGAGCGCCGCCAGCAGGTCTTCGCCTAGCTGCTTGTTCCATGCGTTCAGGGCCTGTGGCCGGTTCAGCTCGATCGTCGCCGCGCCGCCGAGGAGTGTCAGATTGACTGTGTCCAGCTGCATCGTCGCGGGAGTTTATGGTGTGTGGAGATGGGCAGACCTGTGATTGGCATATGCACGGCGCTCGAGCGGGCTCGCTGGGGGATGTGGGATCAGCAGGCAGTGCTGCTCTCGCGCAGCTATGTGGAAGCCGTGCAGCATGCCGGGGCGCTTGTCGTGATGCTGCCTCCCGACGAGCTCTTGCTTACAAGTCCCGAGGAAGCGCTCGACTTGCTCGACGGTCTCATGATGGCCGGGGGTGCGGATATCGATCCGGCAAGCTATGGGGCGCAGCCTCATCCAGAGACGCTCGACACAGTCCCCGAGCGCGATCGCTTCGAGATCGCACTACTGCGAGCCGCGATCGAGCGCGAATTGCCGGTGCTCGGCATCTGTCGCGGCATGCAGCTGATCAACGTGGCCTATGGCGGCACGTTGCTGCAGCATTTGCCCGAACGCTTTGGACATCACGAACACCTGCGCGTGCCCGGCACTTTCGACGGTGCCGATCACGACGTTGAGCTGGTCGCGGGATCGCTTGCTGCACGTGCCGCGGGCGAGACCCATCACGCCACCAAGTCCCACCATCATCAGGGCGTGGACCGGCTGGGGGAGGGGCTTCAAATCAGCGGCACCTCGGCGATGGATGGTCTGCCCGAGGCGATCGAGATGCCCCGGCGACGTTTCGTGCTTGGCGTGCAATGGCACCCCGAGGCCGATGAGACAAGTTGCGTCGTCAGCGCACTGGTCGCACAGGCCACGGAGCACATGCGCGAACGGGCCGAAGTCGGGAAGGTGGGGATGGATGCCAGGACAACGGACGTCGAGACTGGGGCGGCAGGTGTCCAGACGGGGGCGGGAGAGGTCCAGGCAGGTACGGCGGTATAGCGCGAAAATCAGGGATGCCCCTCGTGCGCACGGGGGGCATGCCGAAAATCGGTGATTGTCATCGCGCGGCGGGAGCTGCCGAATAGGGTCATATACTCCTCGCCCCGTGCGGGGGTCGAAGGCCATCAGGACAGCCGCCTGGGGTCTAGTGGCCGCGGGCGTGATGGCGCCGCTCCTGCGCAAGCGTCTGTCAACGCCACCGATCGTGGCTCAAACGGTCGCGTTTGCGGCTCCGATCGGCCTATGCGTAGCCGTGCGCCGCTCGCGCATGCGTGATGTCGCGGTGTGCTCCCTGCAGATGTGGGCCTATCTGGCCGCCTACAAGGCTCCTCACGACGACGAGAGCGCCCAGGAGCGACGGGTGCTTGTCGATTACCCGATCGCCGTCGACCGTGTGCTGGGGCTGGGCCAGCTGCCCACCGTGCGCTTGCAGCGCAGGCTCGCCCGGGGGCAGTGGCGGCTCGGCGACCGTGTGCTTGTCTGGGCGCACTGGCTTTGGTTTCTGGTGCCGCATGGGACGCTCGTCTACATCATGCTGCGCCACCGCTCGCGCTTTGACCGCTCCGCGGTGATGACCTACGCGGTATTCGATCTCGGCGCGATGGTCTACTGGATCCTGCCGACGGCTCCGCCGTGGTACGCGGCAGGACACGCCGGTCGCGACCGGCATTTCAATGGTCGCCTGCTCGGCGCATCGAGCACGAACGCAGATTCGCACGACATCCCCGCAAGGCCCACAACCATGTCATCAGCAGGCGCCGATGACATAGCGGTCAGACGCATGATGGTGGAATATGGGGAGTTCTTTTGGAAAGACGGCTGGGGCCCCCTTTACAGTGTGCTTGGAGGCAATCCACTGGCCGCGATGCCCTCGTTGCACTTCGCTACATCAATGATGGCCGCCCAGCTGCTCGCAGAGACTGGGCCGGTTGCCGGTGCCCTTGCTTGGGGCTACACCGCGACGCTCGGTTTCGCGCTCGTGTATCTCGGCGAGCACTACGTCGTCGATTTGATCGTCGGGGCAGCGCTGACGACGACGGTACGTCGGCTGGGTCCCCAGGCAGGTCCTGGGCTACGACGCTTTGGCGCGGCGGTGGCGGCCATCGAGGTCCGGGCACACGATGGGACATGAGCCTGCGGGGAGATGAGATGAGCTCGGCAGATTCCTCTGAGCGTGAGCGCGCTGCAGCTGACCAGGAGGAGAGGATCGCGAGAGAGGATCGTGCCGCGGTCAACGGCAAAGCGGTCGACCAAGGGGACGTGTCCGTGTCGACGGATCGGGTCGCATCTGAGGAGGCGAGCAGCGACGAGCAGATGCCGCGCGTGCCGGTCACGCGGCGCAGCGCGGTCGCCTTCGGCGTATTTGTCCTCTCGGCGGTCGCGTTCCTGTATTTCGTGCTGCCCAAGCTCACCGGTTTCAGCAGCACCGCCCATCGCATCGAGAGTGGCGACACCTGGTGGATCGCGATCGGGGTGCTGCTCGAGATCTGCTCGTTCGCGGGGTACGTCGTGCTCTTCCGCGCGGTCTTTGTGCGACCGCCTAGTCCCATCGGATGGTCTGAGAGCTACCAGATCACGATGGCTGGATTGGCGGCCACACGCTTGTTCGCCGCCGCCGGCGCAGGGGGCATCGCGCTCACCGCCTGGGCTCTGCGTCGCTCGGGAATGGAGGCGCGGTTGGTGGCGTGTCGCATGGTCGCCTTCATGGTGCTGCTGTATGTGGTCTACGCTGGCGCCGTACTGCTTGACGGGATCGGCATGGGCACCGGCGTGCTTCCCGGCGAAGGCTCGTTTGCGCTGACGATCGTGCCGGCCGTCGTGGCCGCGCTGCTGTTCGCTGTGACCGGTGCGATGGCGTTGCTGCCGGGCGACATAGAGCGGCGTCTGGCTCGTTGGGCGTCTGGGTCAGGCCGCCTGGAGCGCTGGCTGGCAAGCGCGGTGACCGTGCCTGCGCTGGCGGCAAGCGGCGTGCGCACGGCGATCGGGCTGGTGCGCGAGCGCGATCCCGGTTTGCTGGGAGCGCCGGCTTGGTGGGGCTTCGACATCTGTGTGCTTTGGGCTTGCTTTCACGCATTCGGCTCCGCCCCGCCATTCACGGTCATCTTGATGGCCTACTTCCTTGGCATGGTCGGCAACTTGCTGCCGCTACCGGGCGGGCTCGGCGGCGTTGAGGGTGGGATGATCGGGGCCTTCGCGGCCTTCGGTGTAAACCTCGACCAAGCGGTGCTCGCGGTGCTCGCCTACCGCGCGATCTCCTTCTGGTTGCCTACCGTGCCGGGCGCGATCGCCTATTTCCAGCTGCGTCGCACGGTGGCGCGCTGGCGCAGCGAGCAGGAGGCTCCTAAGTCGATCCCTGCGAAGCAAATCGAGACCGCTGGACCGCTCCACGCCTAGCAAGCGCGCTATACTTTACAAAGTAAAGCGAGTGCCGCCTTAGTTTTGACGGGTACAGGGCGTGCGAGCCCCGAGCGCTGGATTGGCTACCGTGAGTTGACGGCGCTTGCGCGGGCGAGCGAGAAAAACGAGCTTAGAGACTGGAGTCAGCGAGATGGCGGAGATCGAGAGCACGATCATCATCGGCAGCGGACCCGCGGGATATACGGCGGCGCTGTACACCTCGCGCGCCAACCTCTCGCCGCTCGTTGTCGAGGGCTTCGCATGGGGCGGGCTGCTGCAGCAGACGACCGACGTCGAGAACTATCCGGGATTCCCCGAGGGCATCATGGGTCCCGACTTGATGATGAAGCTGCGTGAGCAGGCTGAGCGCTTTGGCGCAACGCTCGAGACCGATCAGGTCGAGCGTGTAGAGCTTGCCGATGACCTCGGGGGTGTTCACAAGATATGGGTGGGCGATACCGAGCATCGTGCGCGTACCGTGATCCTCGCGATGGGCGCCGAGCACAAGAAGCTCGGGGTGCCTGGAGAGGAGGAGCTGAGCGGCCGTGGTGTCTCCTACTGCGCCACATGTGACGCCGCCTTCTTCAAGGACGCCCACACCGTGATCGTGGGTGGCGGGGACTCGGCGATGGAGGAGGCCATCTTCCTGTCGAAGTTCGCCGCCAAGGTCACCGTCGTGCACCGTCGCAAGGAGTTTCGCGCCTCGAAGATCATGCTCGAGCGGGCGCGTGAGCAGGCAAACATCGAGCTGCTGACGCCTTACGCCGTCGAGCGCTTCGAGCCTGGCGAGAACGGTGCTCTCGGCATCGCCAAGCTGATCAACACTGAGACCGGCGAGCCGCGCGACATCCCGATCACAGGCGCGTTCATCGCCGTCGGCCACGAGCCGCAGTCATCGCTTGTGGAAGGGCAGATCGAGCTGGACGAGAACGGCTACGTCAAGGTTGAGGGTCGTTCCACCCGTACCAACAGGCCTGGTGTGTTTGCCGCAGGCGATCTTGTCGATCACACATACCGTCAGGCGATCACCGCGGCCGGCTCAGGCTGTCAGGCGGCGCTTGACGCCGAGTGGTATCTGCGCGATACGCCAGAGGTGCCTACGCCTGAGGGTATGCCAGTTGGGGATCTCGCCGAGGCTCAGTGGGCGGCACCGGCAGCGACCCCGGTCGTCGACGCTACCTCCTGAGAATCGACGCCGGGCGTTCGCGACCGCATGGCCGATAAGCGGGCTTTCGGATGTAAGGCAGCGAAATACGGAGTGGGGAGGTGGTGCTCCGCGAGCCTCGGGGGTCAGTTGACTTCGGCTGCGAGGCGCCGCAACGCCGGCGCGGGGCGGTAGCGCTCCTCGTGGTACTCCTCGCCCAGCGTTTCGATTGTCCTGAGCACCTGGCTCGGACCGATCTCCCGCATCCAGGCAAACGGGCCGCGGGGATGACTGAGGCCGAGCATCATGCCCGTGTCGATGTCATCGGCAGAGCCGACGCCTTCGCCGAGTGCGAACGCGGACTCGTTGATCACCTGACACACGATCCTTGAGAGCACGCCGGCGGTGGCGGGTTGTACGCGCTCGGTGTGCAGGCCAAGATTCCTGAAGGCCTGCTCTCCGACCTCGCCGGTGACCTCGACCAGGGCGAGTGGCACGATCGCGTAGAACGGCTCGTCGTCGACAGTGCCGCCGAGTCCCTTCACGGCAATCTCAGGACCACCCTGGCCGGGGGCGAGCGCGCGCAGCGCATCAGCCACGGGCCCGCTGCCCGTCACGATCGCGTCGCCACCGCCCGCGGGCGGGTCCGGATCAGCGGGCCGATGCGGACCTTGCCCGCCGTAGTCGTAGTAGCCACGGCCCGTCTTGCGCCCGTGCAACCCGGCCGCCACCTGGCGTGCCTGGATCGGGGAGGGTCGCCAGCGCGGCTCGCCGAAGCTCAGCTCGTAGAAGCTCTTCGACACGTCGAAGCCGGTGTCCACGCCCACGAGGTCGCTGAGCTCGAACGGCCCCATGCGAAAGCCGCCGCCAAGTCGCACGATGCGGTCGATCGTCTCGACATCCGCGACCCCCTCCTGCAACAGGCGCAAAGCCTCCAGGCCAAACGGGCGGTTGCAGCGGTTCACGATGAAGCCCGGCACGTCGGCGGCACGGATCACGTCCTTACCCATCGCGAGACCAGTCGCCTGCGCGATCGCCAATGCACGCTCGTTGGAGAGCAGCCCGGCGATGACCTCGAGCAGACGCATCAGCGGCGCCGGGTTGAAGAAATGCATTCCAACGACGCGCTCGGGGTGCGCGGCGCCCGCGGCCACTGCAGTGATCGGCAGCGAGGAGGTGTTGCTCGCAAGCACACACTGCTCGCTCACGATCTCTGACAGGCGCCCATATAGCTCGTGCTTGACGTCGAGTCGCTCGGGGGCCGCCTCGATCACCAGCTCGCACGAGCTCAACTGCACCAGTTCCTCGACCGGCTGCAGGCGCTCGCCGGCCTCCTGGGCCTGCTCGGGCGTCAGCTTGCCCCGGTTTGCTTCCTTGTCCAGGCCTGCCCGGACGTTTGCGGAACCACGCACGACCGCCTCGGACAGAGGGTCGTACAGCAGCGTGGTTGCACCGGCCTTACACGCCAGCTGGGCAATACCAGCGCCCATCGTGCCGGCGCCGACTATTCCGATCTTCTGTGCTGCCTGGTCGCCCATTGCTGCGGCAGCCTACTGCCTGTCAGCCAGGCTGGACGGCCAGGTCAGCTGGTTTCTACCGATATCGGACATATAGGAGCGCCAGGCCCGATGCCGGGTGCCCTGACGATCAAGTTTGCTCAGCTTTCTTAAAGCCGCGCCACGTGGGATCGATTCCCTCGCCGCGAAGCAGCTCCGCGTAGTCCTCTAGAACGTCCTCCACGGACCGATTCGGTGGAAGCCGATATCCAACCGGCGGCCTCAATAGGGCCATGCGGTCACCCTCTTGACCAGGTCGTATATCTCTTGGTTTAGCCATCTCGGTCTCCCCGCTTCCTTCTGCTGGCGGCGCCCGATCAACAGCGAGTAGATCTCCGCGACCAGCTCATGGGTGTACTCGTAGGGACGATAGCCAGCTTCTCGGATAGATTCGCTGACAGCTGTCGGAGCCAGGTCCAGCAATCCGGAGCCGTTGGCGATGTCCTCGGACGTGCAACGGGCGATGCTCAAAGCATGGCCCCACTCATGCCATGCGGTTCGCGCGATGACTTGCTCGGACGCACGCTGGTTGAGGTGCGCGAGCTGTGGATGCCGGGCATTGAACACAACGATCCGTAGGTCGGGAATCCACACCGCGAGCGCAGGCTCGAGTCGCCTACGAGCCTGCTCGGTAAGTCCGGTATGGCCACTAGAGCGAAGCAGCTTGTGAACCGGCTCTCCGAGTGATTCCCCGACAATGGTCCATTGTGAGGCGCCGATCTCCTCGAGCAGCAGCCTGTGGTCAGGCGGCAGTTCCGCCCAAGCCATCTCAACGATCTCTGCGATATGTCCATATCCCAGAGACTCAGATCGCTCCCGCCGCTCAGCCACATGCCTTATTCCGGCCTGCGTGGCGAAGCGGGACAACGTGCTGTCGTCAAGCTGGGTCAGATTCGGGGACGCGGCACAATTCCTGATCCACACCTACCGTTTCCCTGGGCTAGCTGACGTGCCCGGGGACGTCAGCTAGCTCAGGAGGGCACGAGCGCGTTGATGCCGGTCATCGCGCGGCCGATGATCAGCTTCTGGATCTGAGAGGTGCCCTCGTACAGGGTCGTGACGCGCACGTCACGGAAGTAGCGCTCGACCGGGTGGTCGTCCACGTATCCGGCGCCGCCGTGCACCTGGATCGCCGTGTTGGAGCACTCCACCGCAGCCTCGGTGGCGTGCAGCTTGGCGACTGAGGTCTCCAGGGTGTTGGGGCGGCCCTTGTCCTTGAGGAAGCCCGCGCGCCACACGAGCATGCGCGAGGCGTCGGTCTTCAGCACCATGTCGGCGATCATCGCCTGCACGAGTTGGAAGCTCGCAATCGGCTTGCCGAACTGCTCGCGCTCCTTAGCGTATTTGACTGACTCCTCAACGCAGCCCTGGCAGATCCCCACGCAGCCGGCCGCCACCGAATAGCGCCCGGAGTCAAGCGAGGACATCGCCACCTTGAAGCCGTCGCCGATCTCGCCGAGCATCTGATCGTCTGAGACCTCCACGTCTTCCAGTGCGATCGACGCCGTATCGGAGGCGTGCAGGCCCATCTTGTGCTCGATCGTGCTCGGCTGGTAGCCGGCTTGGTCGGTATCAACCATGAAGCACGCCAGCCCCCTGTGGCCCTTCTCGGGGTCGGTCTGGGCGAAGATCAGCGCGACCTTCGCGAAGTTGCCCATCGAAATCCACATCTTCGCGCCGTTGATCACCCAGCCTTTGTCGGTCTTCTTCGCACGCGTGCGCTGTTTGGCGGCATCCGAGCCTGTGTCGGGCTCGGTGAGGCCGAAGCAGCCCAGCCACTCGCCCGAGCACAGCTTCGGCAGGTAAAGCTGCTTCTGCTCCTCGGTTCCCCATTTGAGGATCGCGCTGCACACAAGCGAGGTCTGCACGGAGATGACGGTGCGCACCGACGAGCAGCCCCGGCCGATCTCCTCCACCACCAGCCCGTAGGAGATGTAATCCAGGCCCGCGCCGCCGTACTCGCGCGGCACGATCGCACCCAAATAGCCTTGATCGGCGATCTTCTTCACGATCTCCAGGTCGAAATGGTGGTTGCGTGCGTTCTGCTTCGCCTGCTCCACGATCTCCTTGTCGGTGAACTCGCGTGCGGTGCTGCGGATCAGCTCTTGCTCGTCGGTCAGGTCGAAGTCCATGTCTCTCCTAGCGGTGGTCTCGCGTGTCGGCGGTCCAGGATATGTGCGGCCCGCACGCTAGCGAGCCTCAGGTTTCGACGGTCCCAGCTTGGGCGTGCGCCAAGGGGCGGCCAATCGGCTTTCAAGCTCACTCGCAAGTTCCTCGATCTTGATGCGATCCTGGGCCAGCGAATCGCGATCTCGCAGCGTAACGGTCCCGTCTTCAATCGACTGGTGGTCGATCGTCACGCCCCACGGGGTCCCGATCTCATCCTGTCTGCGGTAGCGCTTGCCGATCGAGCCACCCTCGTCGTACTCGCTCTGCATACGTTCGCGCAGATCCTCGTAGACCTCGCGCGCAAGCTCCGGTTGGCCGTCCTTCTTGACGAGCGGCATCACCGCCACCTTCACGGGCGCCAGGCGCGGGTGAAGGCGCAGGACGGTGCGGGTTTCCGGCGGCTTGCTGCTCTTCTCGGCCGAGCTGTCCTCGGCGCTGGCGCTCTGCACGATTTCCTCGTCGTAGGCATCCACGAGGAACGCGAGCGTCGCTCGGTCGGCGCCCGCGGCCGGCTCGATCACATGGGGTATGTAGCGCTCTTTGGTCTCAGGATCGAAGTACTCGAGTTTCTCGCCGGAGAACTCCGCGTGCTGTGTGAGGTCGAAGTCGCCGCGGTTAGCGATGCCCTCGAGCTCAGACCAGCCGATCGGGAAGAGGTACTCCACGTCGCTCGTGCCCGAGGAGTAGTGCGATAGCTCGTCGGGGTCGTGCGCGCGTAGGCGCAGATGGTCAGGGCGCAGACCGAGCGTGGTGTACCAGCTCATCCGCTCGGAGAGCCAGTACTCGAACCACTTCTGCGCCTCGTCCGGCGGCGTGAAGAACTCCATCTCCATCTGCTCGAACTCGCGGGTGCGGAAGATGAAATTGCCGGGTGTGATCTCGTTGCGAAACGACTTGCCGACCTGGGCGATCCCGAAAGGGGGCTTCTTGCGAGAGAACTGCAGCACGTTCTTGAAGTTGATGAAGATCCCCTGTGCTGTCTCCGGGCGCAGGTAGGCGACCGAGCCCGACTCCTTCACCGGTCCGATCGTCGTCTCGAACATCAGGTTGAAGTCGCGCGCCTCGGTGAGGTCGCACTCGTCGGTCTCGCCCGGGTGCTTGGAGGGCTTGCGCCCGCATGAGAGGTCGCCAAGGTGGTCGGCGCGGAAGCGTTGTCCGCAGGTCTTGCAGTCCACCAGCGGGTCGGTGAAGCCGGCGAGATGGCCTGAAGCCTCCCACACGCGTGGGTGCTGCAGGATCGCCGAGTCGAGCGCCACGATGTCATCGCGCTGGCCCACCATCGCGCGCCACCACTCGTTCTTGACGTTGCCCTTCAAGAGCACCCCGTAGTGGCCGAAGTCATACGTCGAGCCGACGCCACCATAGATCTCCGAGGAGGGGAAGATGAAGCCGCGGCGCTTGCACAGCGCCACGATCTTGTCCATCGTCACCACATCGTCGCTGAGGCCGTTCTGTTCGGACATCGGCTCGGATGCTATTGGAGCACGCTTATAGGCGGCCTCGAGTGTGTGTCAGCGGGATGCCGGCGGGGCCAAGGCCAAACAAAAAGAACGCACTTGACATATCTCCGCACTTGTGTTTACATACGTTGTGTTCTCTTGCTGACAAGACGATGGGGAGGAGGACTCTCCGCCTGCTAGGCGGCACGAGCAATCGCAAGAGCGTGAGTGACTGAGCACGATCGCGCACAGGGGTCGCCGAGACGTTGTATCCAACCTCTCCCACGGCGTCTCGTACAGATTCCCTGTTGCTATTCGGCGTGCCGCTCTCCCTCGATAGGGCGCCGCGGTCCCCCACCGGCCGCGGCGTCCAAACGCGTGGGCCATAGGATTGCCGGGTGGCCAGGGTCCTGATCGTGGAGGGGGCGGATAGAGGCTTGCGTCTTGCCGAGGCCCTGCTTGCCGATGGCCATGCGGTGCGAGTCACGACGAGCGACCATGTCAGAGCCAAAGCGATCGAGGCTGTCGGGGGCGAATGCCTGCTCGGCACGCCCGACCGGCTTGCGACGATGCTTGGCGCGCTCGAGCACGTCACGGTTGCCTGTTGGTTGCTTGCCAACGTGGAGGATCCAGAGCTGGCCCGGGCGCTGCACGGGCCGCGCTTGGAGCGCTTCCTCGGTGACGCGATCGACAGCACGCTACGCGGCTTCGTGTATGAGGCGGGCGGCAGGGCTGTGTCTGCCGAGGTGCTCGCTGAAGGCGAGCGAATCGTGTCGGAGACGACGCGGCTCAACCTGATCCCCGTGGCCCTGCTGGGCGCCGATCCACTCGATCTCGACGTGTGGTTGGCGCAGGCCCTAAAGGCCATCGGAGGGCTGTTGGAACGTCGCTGAATTGACGCCGGGCACGCTATCCTGGATCTATATACCCAAAAGTAGATCGACTTTTGGGTATAAGCTTCCGGATAGAGCCAGCTTCGAGTCCACCCCCCTCTGGGCTCGTGGATGGACCGCCGCGTCACTCGTTGGCGCGGCGGTCCAGCAGTGGGCTTACTCGCTCCAGCAGACTCTCGAGGATGCGCGCCGTCGCGCCCCACACGAGCTGCTCGTCGAAGATGTACGCATCGGTCTCGAAGGAGATACCGCGCCGCTCGATGTGCGTTCGCGTTCTTCCCGCTCGAACCTCTCGCAGCGTTGGCTCGAGCACCGCATCGACCTCGAGCTCTGAGGCACGCCACGGATGAGGGCCGTCGAGCAGGCCGACGAAAGGATGGATCGCGTAGTTGGTCACGAACGTGGAGGTGCGCTCCAGCGCCCCGACCACCGTCACCTCCGTGCGCGCGAGCCCGATCTCCTCTTCGGCCTCGCGTAGCGCGGTATCCCTCAACGTGGTGTCCTCGTGATCGCGACGCCCGCCCGGAAAGGAGATCTCGCCCGCATGGCGGCGCAGGTCCGCGCGACGCTTGGTCAAGACTACGCGCAGCTCACCGTCGCTTGGCTCGTACAGCGCAACCAAGACCGCTGCCGGCACCTGCTCGTCGGCCAGCTGCTGGAAATGCGAGGCCACGTCGAGCAATACGCCGCGCAGCGCCGCTGCCAGCGCCACGTTAGGGCCTGAGCGCGTCAGCTTCTCAGACTGGGACGCTGGTGCGCTCGACGCGCTCCTGGAACATGACCTCGCCGTCGAGTGTCCTGTGGACTGGACACTTGGCTGCGATCACCTGCAGGCGCTCCACCTGCTCCTCAGGCAGATCGTCTGGCAGCCGCAGCACCACATCGAACTTGGTCGGGCAACCGCGCTCGGCGGGTGTGTACTGGACGTCCACCTCCACTTTGCCGATGTCCCAGCCCTTGCGCGCTGCATACATCTCCATCGTGATCGCGGTACAGGAGGCGAGGCTCACCGCGAGCAGCTCTTGCGGGTCGGGTCCGGCATCCTCGCCACCGGAATCCAGCGGCTCGTCTACCGTCAGCTGATGGTCGCGCACTTGAACGGTGTGTTTGAACGCCGAATCATTGCGCCTAACACTGGCCTTCATCACTGCAACACCTTCCGATTGGGTCCTCAGCGCACCCTCTCCTTCCATGGTATCGACGACAGTGGGCTACGAAAGGGGGTTAAACAGCAGCCCGGTTAGTAGCTTCGGGTAAAAGAACGTCGACTTGGGCGGCATATTCTCGCCGGAGGCCGCAACATCGCGAACTTGCTCGACGGGTGTGGGGCGCATGAGGAAGGCCGCGTCGTACTCGCCCGAGCGCACCATCGCCACCGCCTCCTCGTCGCTGCGCGCGTAGAAGAGGCCGTTGAAGTGGGAGATGTCATCGTCGGAGAGGCCGAGCGCACCCTTGAGGATCAGCGCCTCCAGAACCCCTGTATCCAGGCGGCGATAAGCCTCGGAGAAGCCGGGCAGGGCGGCGTCGGCGATCGCCTGGTCCTTCAGCGTGAGGCGGTAGGGCTGCTGATGGTGGGCGTCGATGTAGCCGAGCTGCAACAGTCCCGATCCGGGCTCGGGCGCCAGCTGATCCAGCGGCACCTCCGCGATCTCGAAGTCGCGGCGCAATATTTCTCTCAGCGCCTCCTGGTGCGCGCGATCGAGGCCGCGCACGACGCGGTGGGTGGGGAACACGGTCAGGCCCGGGTCCTCGAGCGCCACCAGGCACATCAGCATGTAGCGGTGCTCTCCCTCGCCGCCGATCTCATCGGCGTAGGTGGCGGCGGTCTCGTAACGGTGGTGCCCGTCGGCGATCAGCAGCTCGACGTCGCTCGTGGCGGCTTGCACGGCCGCAATCGCCTGCGGGTCGGTCACGCGCCAGATGCGGTGGGCAGTGCCCTCCCCGTCTGTGACTTCGCCCCAAGGGGTCACTGCGGTAGCAGGCTCCAGTGCCTGCCAGGCAGCGTTCGCGGGGTCCGAGAACAGGGAGAAGATGGGGGAGAGGTTCGTGCGTGTCGTCCTCATGAGGCGCAACCGATCCTCCTTGGGTCCGGGATGCGTGCGCTCGTGGGGTCGTACACGTCCCGGTCCGTAACCCTCGATTCGGACCCGGCAGAAAAAGCCGCTGCGGGTGCGGGTTTGGCCGTCGGGGCCTGTGTACGTTTGGGTGTGCGGCCAAATGGCGGGCTCGGGGTCGCGGACGATCGCGCCCTGGAGTTGCCATGCCTCCCATTGCTCGCCCGCAGTTGTATAGGCGTCCCGCCCACCCGGCTCGCCTTGCGGGAGGTCGACGGCGACCACGTTGAAGGGGGAGCGCTGGAGGAGCGCTTCGCGCTGGGTGGGGTCGATTACGTCGTAGGGCGGGGCGGTGACGTTCGCCAGTTGGCCGACCAGCGATAGGTCGTAGTGCAGCGCGCGCAGGGGTTGGATGTCGGCCATGGCGGGGCGGACCTTAGCAGCGGCTGTTCCAGACGGAACCTTGTGGCCCCTCTGTGGCGGGCTATACACGCAAGCTACAATCTGCCGTTCATCGGGGCGTGGCGCAGCCTGGTAGCGCACCTGCTTTGGGAGCAGGGGGTCGTGGGTTCAAATCCCGCCGCCCCGATTATTTTCAGCGTGACCTCGGTCAGCGTCACAGCGTGGTCTATGAGATCGGCGAGTGGGCTACCCAGTCTCGATCTTGTCGAGTCGAGTGGCGATCTCATCGAGCCGTGTCAGGATCACGTTCTCACCCTGGCTCAGTTCATTGGCGCGGGGGACGGCACGATTGGCGATGAAGTGTTGGGATACCGCTCCGGTCAGTATTGAGAAGACACCGATACCCGTCAGCATCAGCACGATTGATGTGGCGCGTGCAGCGTTGGTTGTGGCTTCGATGTGGGTGCCCTCAGTGCTGACGGTTTCGACCGCCCACCAAATTCCTTCCCACGTCGAGACGTGATCACCAACATGGCTTTGCACATCAGCGAAAATCGTCCCGCCCCCTATGACAAGGAAGATCGCAAGTGCGATCACATACTTGAGCCCTTCGAGCGTGAGTAGCTTCGAAAAAAGCTGAAAGCGACAGGATTCGGCTGTCTCGATCCTTCGACGGTTATCCCCTCTGGAGAAGCTCGCGGAGGCAAAGACGCTCCCCGAAAAGGGGTGTGCGTACTCGACAGGATCCTCGGCACATACGTCAGTCCGCGCAGAGAACCGTCCCAAGCGCCGGGGATCATCAACCATCGAGTCGTCAAAGCAGACGTTGTTCGGAGATACTTGTGTCTGACAGAAGTGCTAACGTATCCCAAAAGCGTGTGCGGTTTGCGCGCTCAGCAACCAAGCACCGCATATCCAAGGAGCGCATCCGGTATGTCATCGCCCACTGCGGCCTCGCTTTTGAGGAGCAAGCCCCCACATAGGACCCCTCCGATGTGGTCGATCCCAGGCTTGTCTGCCTCGGCGACGATCCGGACGGCAAGGCAATCGAGGTAATAGCCGTGGAAGGCTTGAAAGACGAACTGATCGTGATTCACGCGATGGCGCTCCGCAAGAAGTACACAGACCAGTACGAGGAGGCCAAGAGATGGCGACTATGAGAACCCGCAGTGGGGCCAAGCTGACCAAGAAGGTCATTGACGCCCTGGCTGATGAGGCCGAGCGTGGATACGACCTGACCAAGGCCAAGCGGGTCCGCATGGGGCGTCCCGCTCTTGGCGATGGCGGCAGCTCTCCACGTGTACAGTTGCGCGTCGATCCAGACCTCGACAAGGCCTTGCGGGCCTGTGCTCGCAGGGAGCACCGCTCTGTAAGCGAGGTAGCGCGCGCAGCGCTACGTGAGTACCTGGATCGCGCAGCCTGATCCTGCAATCCGCTCACGAAACCGTCCACGGCTCCGAGAATCGCCAGCGTCAGAGCCAAGCACAACCAATCGCCTCGATAAATGCTCCATGGTGGATCGCCTGGGCCTGGTATTCCGTAGTCAATAGGAGGCCTACTAGCTCCATGGCAGAGGACAGTGGTATACGCCAATGTGCTGTCTCTCCGACCGCGGTTCGCGTGTGACCGGTCGGGAGCTCGGTCTACTCCCGCTACGGAGGTCACGGGAGGCTAGCGTGGCGAAGAAGCCCCGACGATTGATGCCCAAGTCATGGGCTGACCCCAAGGCGGCGCAAGCGGCCAAGAGGCTGCGCGTACGCGGCGCAGGACGCTGTGGTTGCGCGTCACGCTTGCGGGCGTTCCTCTTGTGGCGGTTGTCCTCAGGGCCGTCCTGAGTTGCCTAGCCAAATGCGCTTGGAGGAGTGCCGCTCGCCGGAGACTCGCTGAGCTTCGTCTCTCCCTCATGCAGGCGACGCAGCGCGAAGTACAGGACGGCGCCTATCAGCGCGGTGAACGGCGCTAGCAGGATGTCGAGCAGCCACTGTGCGATCGCGACGCCGACCGTTCCCAGACCGGAGGCGACGATCGCGACGACGATTGCTATGACGATGCTCAGCGCGACCACGACGAGTATCACGCCGAAGACCTGCCAGCCGTGGCCGCGTACGAGCTCGCGGCTGCGACCGAATGCGGCGAAGACGCCGTGGCGCTCGATCACAAGCGAGGGGGCAGCGACCGACCAGATCGTGATCAGGAAGAGGCCGGGAATGATGATCAGTATGAAGCCGATCGTCACACCGATGCCAAGCAGGATCGAGAGGCCGATCAGCGGCAGCACAACCGGAGCGACGCTGCGAAACAGCTGCTCAACGGAGCTGTCGCGACGCCCGTCTTGAATGTCGCGCACGAGTTCTACGACCATCCCCTGGTAGAAGGTCCCGATCACCAGCGCGACCAGCGAGACGAGCGCGGCGGCGCCGCCTGTGAAGACGAGTCGTGCGATCGCGACGATCGCGAACACGGCGATGGCCGCGGGCAACAGGACACTCGCCTGTTCGCGATAGATCTCGAGGGCTGAGCCGATGATCTCGCCCGGCTTGATCTTCTCGGTGGACATTCGCTCCTCCTACTTGGACGCAAGATCGTCCTGCGCGCATTCGGTCTAAGACTTGCGTGCGCTTGGACGTTAGTCGATGTTCGCGCTGGAGCATCTCGCTCCTGCCAAAGGGTGCAAGCCGTCGCTCGCCTCTGTGGCTCGTCTTCTGGGTAGCCATCGGTCTTGTTGCCACCAGCTGGTACGCGACCGTCGCAAACTCGACCGCATCTCACCCGGCATCTTCAGCTAGGTCGGGCAGGCGGTCGAACAGCGCCCACAACCAGCCGACGCCTCGGAAGGCGAGGGTTGATGTGCGCTCTATCGAGGAGGCTGACATCGACAGGGAGACCCGGGGGCCCGACTACCGCCCAGACGTATACGTAATGGCCGGCGAAGCCCTCTGTCGAACGGAAGGCCGGCGAAGCCCTCTGTCGAACAGAACTTTTTTGAAGAACGGAACTTAGCTCCTGCCTGTCTAAATACTATAGCACCGGATATTTCGGAGTACTAGAACAAGCGGCCACACTTGCGCTTATAGCTAAACCTCTCTACCATGCCGCAAACGCGCCGTGATCTAGTAGCCGCTGGGTAATCATATTCGATTGGTTCGACGCGTCCCAAATAAGAGATGCTGTCTGAGATAAACAAGTCACGCCGGCCAGGCTTTGCCGTGGCGCCTGCGGCTAGGTCATTCAGTCGGGGCTCTGCAGAGGTGCATAGCGAGTGGGGTGGCCGGGCCCTTTCGGAGTCATCCTTCGCTAGATCTAGTCCGCTTATTACAGTCGGACTAATAAATGGACAGTGTCTGCTGCGTAATGCAATCGCGCGTCATCTCGCAGATCAAGAAGGGATAGATGTGCTCGGTACCTACGCGTCCGTAGCCGATTTCTTGGCTACCGATGTGGAGAAGCAGCCGGACGTTCTACTGCTCGACTGCGATGGAGGCGCTCCTGGCGGCTACCAGAGCGCTGTCGCGACGCTAAGCGCCCAGGCGAAGTCCGCGATCGTGATGCTCTGCGGAGAGATGTGCGAGGAAGTCATTCGTTGCGCGATCGACCATCGAGTTGGTGGCGTCATGCTCAAGAGCTTCTCGACCGACGACGTGATGGCAGCTATGCAATACATGTCGACCGGCCGTACGGTCATGCCGGCAGGATGGCAGCGAGTGATAGCCACGCCCTTGGAGCAGAAGATTAGCCTGAGCCCGCGTCACCGCCAGATACTCGCGCTCATCGCACAAGGCATGCGCAACGAGGAGATTGCAGGCGAGCTCGAGCTCAGCCCGAATACGATCAAGTTTCATATCCAGGCTCTCTACTTACGATTGGAAGTGCGCAATCGGGTCCAAGCGGCCAACAAGTACGCGCAGATCACCGGCGACGGCAACTGATCCCAGGATCGCGATCGTCGGTGTGGCTAGGGCGCTTGCAACTGAGGCCCTCGCCTGGATTATCACGAAAAACGGGTACCACGTGGTCGGCGTCTATTCGACCGCCCTCGAGTTGGATGCGGTATTGCGTGCCGGACAGCAAGAATTGCAGGCGGCGATCATTGATGCCGACGAGCAAACCGCTGGGCTGGAGGCTGTAGCGGAGATCAGATGTGGACATCCAGAGTTGAAGATCCTGCTGCTGTGTGAGGTAGCCACCCCAGCCGTCGTCCGCTGTGCGATCGAGGATCATATCGAGGGCGTAGTCTTGAAGTCAGAGACCGTCGAGGACATGGTCCTGGCTCTCCAGCATGTGTTGGCGGGACGAGCGGTCATGCCCGCCGGCTGGCAGGCAGCCTCGGCCGAGTCAGAGCCTGGCCCCATCCGCGCTGCCGCGTTGAGCGTGCGCGAGCGTGAGGTTCTCGATCTTGTGACGGTGGGAATGAGCAATGAGGAAGTAGCCAAACATCTGGTGATCTCGTCTAACACAGTCAAGTTCCATCTGCGGATGATCTACTCCAGGCTGGGTGTGCACAATCGCGTGGAGGCGACACGCGTGGGCAGTCACGTGCAGGTGAATCGCGGTAGTGCATCGAATCCACCGGATAGCAGCTGAAGAGAAGCTCCTATTCCGGTCGCCCGCGAATTGCTCAGCCTCCCATGCTTTCGCCGGAGTTGCCCTCTTTAGTGCCTGCAGATCACGGTCCGTAATCGCATTTCGGGTAGGACCTTACCTACCCGTTTGTCTGGTTAAGACTACCCGACATAACGATTGTGGAGCGCGGACAACACGCATAATATGCCGCCCCGATATGCCCGCCCGTGGGCTTATTGAGACATCTGCGATGTCTATAGAAACGGACTTCTAGTCCACTCATTCAAGGAGGAGGCCGCACACAAATGCGACCGCAGCAGAATAAAAAAATGATCGCTGGACTAGTTTCCGCGGTAGGGGCGGCGGTATTGGCACTGTGCCTGCTTGCGGCAGGCGCCGTTGCCGCTCCCAATCCGGGGCCCGGATCCGACGGCCCGCAGGGCGCAAACGTTCCGTATGTTGCCTGGGTAGGTGAGCACGTGCGCCTGGTAACGTGCGACCCGGCTATAACCACCGGCGATGAAGCTCAGGTCGCCAACTATCAGGTTGAGGACTGGTCCGGCTACCAGTTCCAGCCCCCGACGCCCGACGGTGATTCGGGAAGCAGCATCGGCCAGATATTCGATCCAGGGCCGGCCGCATTCTTCAGGTCCTCTGATCCTGAACATCGCATCGGCGATAGCGAAGAACAAGAGGGCTGTGTGGCGACCGACTACAAGTCGCTGAATCCTGGCCTGACTCGAATCAGGGTTGATGTCCGCAACGAGGGAACGGGAGCTGTCGTGTTCTCGCACCAGTTCCTTGTGATCTGGCTGACGGCCAACAAGCCGACGCTGGCCGAGGCCGGTCTCTCCGGCAACGTGAACTCCGACGGTAGCGCCGGGGACAATACATTCCAGTCGCAGGCGAATAGCAGCGACCTGGGCAAATTCCTGGGCGATCCGCTTGGTGATGGCAAATTCATGCCCTCGCCGTTCAACCCGCAGACGGCCACCAATGAAGACAAGGGCCTGATCCAGATCAAGGTGACGGGTAGCTTCCCGGTCGTAAAAGAATCTCCGCTGTCCAACATCCTCACCAACCCGTCCTACACGCTGCCGGGCGACTGGGCGACCCTTGCCGAAACGTTGGCAAGCAGCTCGGAAGAAACAGAACCGCCGGGCAGCAACCCGACGCTGTGGGACATCCACGGCACGCCGAGCGAAGCCACGACATCCAACGAAGGCTCCGCGACGAACGATCCGTTGCACGATCTGTTCTTCCGACCCGCGTTCTCAAACTTCACCTCAGGTGAAACGGCGACCGTCGGGCCCTACGACCCACAGGCGGCTGACGCGACGCTGCTCAGCGATGGCAGGATCAACGCTGACGATGCGCCGATGCCGGCTATGCGTGTTGACGTGAACCTCGCTGCGAACGAAGGCGGGGAAGATCTGGGTGGTGTGGGCCAGATCTCGGGTGCCAGCAAGGCCCAGGTCTACAGCCACGACTTCAGTGGCAACGCTGAAGAGGGAGGCAACCTGTACAACCCGTACTACGGTGAGTACATCCCGGCCACCGATCGTCCCGTGACCGAGGCGTCTGGTATCACCGGACCGAGCCCGGGTGGCGACTTCCCAGGGTTCTTGAACGAACACCCAAATCCGTACACGTTCTGGAATTCGGTTCTCACCACCAACGACAGGTCCTCGTCTCCGACGGGATGCCTGCGACGGGCGCCTGGCCTGGCGACTGAAGCGACGCCGGAAGACGACTACCAGACACCGAGCGGTCCTCGGACCGAGACGTTCTACACAGACGAGCGCGGCGAGGCGTATGTGGTGTACACGCCTGGCGATGGGTTCTATCTGAACCACATCCCGTCGATCACGTCCGACGCCAATGGCGGATGCGATCTCGAATCGCTCTACGGCAAGGAAATCGGCCACTCGTCGATCACGGCGAGGGCTGTGTACCCATATGAGCCAGTCGATTACCCGGCACTCACCTCAGAACCCATAGTCAAGACGGTCAACTCGTTATGGCTGAAGGAAATCTACGAGTTCCCCAAGGGCACGACGACAGCGGACCAGAACGTACGCATCATCGTCGCGAAGGCCCAGGACATCGATGGGTACCCCTTCGTGGATGAGACGGTGTGCTTCCATGCCCAGCAGGAAAGCGGAGTGCTCCAGTTCACCGGAAGCGTCACAGACACGAACGGTGTGCTGGAAGGCGAACCAGGCAAGACGGTCAACCTGGGTGGCACCACAGTGGTACCCTCCCCGATTCCCTCCGAAGGCGAGTTCTGCGAGACCACCAACTCGCAGGGCCTGGCGGCGATCGAGGTGCAGAACAGCTCGTTCACGTCGGTGGATCTGACCACCTTCTACGTCAACGAGGGCATCACGCGCGACAATTCGCTCGATTTCTCGACGAATAAGGCCGGCGAAGAAAAGAAGAAGGCAGAAGAAGCGAAGGCAGCCGAAGAAGCAAAGGCAGCTGAAGAAGCAAAGAAGGCCAAAGAAGCAGAAGAAGCAATGAAGGCCGAAGAAAAGAAGAAAGCAGAAGAAGCAAAGGAAGCCGCTGAAAAGAAGGACAAAGAAGAAGAAACGACTAAAAACGAAGCCCGAGCGGCGGAAGAAGCGGCTAAACAGAAGGTCCGCGAAGAAGAAGTCGCTGAAAAAAAGATCACAGAAGAAGAATCCAATAACGAGAAGGCTGCTGAAAAGAAGTCCAACGAAGAAGCGGCAGCCGCCGAAGAAAAGGCACACAAAGAAGAAATAGAAAAATTGACCGCGGAAGTGGAAAAATTGGCCAAGACGGCAGCCACGACAACGGTCATTACCAGTGGCGGCTCCACGTCACCGCTATTCACATCGATCCCGGGCTCGGCTAGCCTGAGCGACGTGGCTGGCGGCGCAGTGAAGGGCAGCAAAGTCCACAAGGCCAAGGCGGCCAAGCACAGCAAGAAGAAGGGCAAAAAGAGCAGTAAGAAAGGCAAGAAGGACAAAGGTAAAAGCAAGAAGAAGTAAGCACGAGCAGCTGGCGATGAGTGATACCGAGGGCCCGCCTAGTGCGGGCCCTCGGCGCATCTATTGAAGCTGGAAGGATCTTGCGCGTGGAGCGCCACGGTCCACGGAACACGCGCTAGCAGGACGTGGTGCAAGGCCGGCATCGTGATCGCCGGAGCCGGTATCCGCATTGGGGCTCGGTAGACCCGAAGCTCAAAGCGGTGCTGAGGCCATTCGTGGTGGGGTTGATCGACTGAGTTGCTTACGTGCTCAGCGGGCTCGACGCCCACTTGGGAAGATCTACGTAAGCCACATTGGATCTTGCCCGCTGCAAGAATACGCCTGGCTGAGAACGACCAAACCCGGAAGGAAAAGTATGGCCCCTGACTTGTTGAGCACTATTCGCCACGAAATCGATGAGCGTCTGGGCGAGCTGCGGCCGCTGTTGGACGAGCACGAGCGTTTGCTCGACGCCGCCGCGGCGCTTGAGATGGCGGGGGGCGAGCTCGATGTGTCAGGTGCGTCGCCGTCGCCCAATGGCGGAAGTCGTCGTGCACGCAATGGCGCGGCCAGACGTGGCTCTGCCGCCGGGGCGATCAAGTTGGCGGCAGCAGAACCGGCCACTGACGCGCTCGAGTCGCCGGTGGCAGGGCAGTCACCCGAACGCAGCTCCTCTACGCGGCTCGACGGAAAACCACGATCGACGGCGAGACTTTCGCGACGAGTTGCAGATCCAAAGCTCGAGCGTGTCTCACGAGACATCGCGCGCGAGACGATTCTCGCCGCCTTGGAACACGGCTCGCACACCGTGAGTGAGCTAGCTGTCGTAACAGCGATGAGCGGGCCCAGCATCAACGGCAACCTGCGCAAGCTTGTCTCCGCTGGGGCGGTGGTCAAGACCGAGCGCGAAGGCAAGGCCGCCTGGGCGTTAGCGACTGCCGCCTAGCCGAATACGCTCGGGGCCTCGCCACCCGGTGCCTCGGGGACGGTCTGCCCTCCATGAAGACGGCGCAGTGAGAAATAGAGCACCGCACCTATCAATGCCGTAAAGGCGTCAACAAGATGTCGAGAACCCACTGCGCGATCGACCCAACGGTGCCAGGGCCCGAGGAGAGGATGGCGACCATGGTCGAGATGACGATGCTCAGTGCGATCACGACAAGGATCACCCCGAAGACCTGTCAGCCGTGACCGCGCACAAGTTCTCTGCTGCGACCGAAGGCGGCGAATATGCCGTGGCGCTCGCGCCGCCGCCGGTGGATAGGAGCGCGCACGCCCCTTGTTGGCAGGGAGGGCTACCGTGATCTTATGGCTAGTGCTCTGGCGGTGCTGCGCAGCGACGCCTACAGGAAGCGACTGACCCTGGTTGCGTGCATTCTCGGCTCGGGTATCGCGCTGCTTGACAGCACGGTGGTCAATGTCGCGCTGCCGACGATCCAGCGCGATCTCGGTGGAGGGTTGGCGGCGCAGCAGTGGGTCGTCAACGCCTATCTGCTCACGCTTGGCTCGTTGATCCTAATCGGCGGCTCGCTCGGGGATCTGTATGGCGAGCGAAGGATCTTCGCGCTTGGTGTTGGGGGATTTGGAGTGGCCTCATTGCTCTGTGCGCTTGCACCGTCGATCGGAGCGCTGATTGCTGCTCGGGCGCTGCAAGGCGTGGCCGGTGCGCTACTGACGCCTAGTGCGTTGGCCGTGATCGTCGCTACCTTCAAGGAGTCCGAGCGCGGCCCGGCGATCGGCAGCTGGACCGCGTGGGGAGGAATCGCGACGGTGCTCGGACCGCTGGCCGGAGGCGAGTTGCTGCATATCGCCTCATGGCGGTGGATCTTCCTGATCAACCTGCCATTCGTCGCGGTATGCATGGTGCTGATCCTGGCCGTCATCCCACGCGCCAAGCCACGAGCGCAGACGGGGCGCAGCATCGATTTCCTCGGCGGCCTGCTCTGTGCGCTGGGTCTCGGCGGGCCGGTGTTCGCGCTGATCGAGCAACCGCGCCTGGGGTGGTCTAGCCCGGGTGTGATCTTCCCGCTGGTTGCCGGTGTGGCGCTGTTCGGCAGCTTTTTGGCACACGAGGCGAGGACCCGCGATCCGATGTTGCCGCTCGCGCTGTTTCGCCGACGCAACTTCTCTGCCGGCAACGTCGAGACACTGGCGATGTACGCAGGCCTGGCGATCCTGTTCTTCTTTCTGACGATCTTCCTGCAGCAGATCGGCGGCTACACGCCGCTACAGGCCGGGCTTGCCACGCTGCCGGCCACCGTTGTGATGTTCATGCTCTCAAAGCGCTTCGGCGGGCTGGCTGACAAGTTTGGCCCACGCCTGTTCATGGGGGCGGGACCGTTGGTGTCGGCGTGTGGGCTGCTGCTCTTTCAGCGGATCGGCATACACGTCGACTACGTGACAGAGGTGTTGCCGGGGATTCTCGTCTTCGCGCTCGGCCTCTCAATGACAGTCGCCCCACTGACGGCGGCGGTGCTCGCCGGCGTCGATACCTCTCAGGCGGGAATCGCCTCCGCCGTCAACAACGCCATTGCTCGCGTGGCGGGGCTGCTCGGCACAGCGGCGGTTGGCGCAGCCGTCGCTGGCTCATTCGTGTCGGGCCTGGACAGCAATCTTGCCGGTCGTCCGCTTGGGCCGCCGGCGAAGGCCGCGGTTGCCGAAGCCAAGAAGCTGCCGCTTGGTCGTCCTGACACCGCTGGTCTGCCTCGAGCCCAAGCGAATGCCATCACTGTGGCAGCCGATGAAGCGTCGCTGAAGAGCTTTCACCTCGGCCTCGGGATAGCGGCGCTACTCGTCGCTGCCGGAGGATTGGCGGGGGCTGTCGGCGTACGTAATCCCCAACGGGTGGTGAGCGCTGAGGAGTGCGAGGGAGGTGCGCTCGTCGGCGTGGCGCTCGACGCCGCTGGCTGTCACGAGGGAGACCTAGCGCTCAGCGACGAAGCTCAGCCGACGGTCTCGGCGTAGGCGCGCATCGCCTCGATCACCGGCGTGAGTCGCCGCCCGCGCACCGTCAGTCGGTACTCGACCATCGGTGGGCTGGTGGGCAGCACCGTGCGCTCGATCAAGCCGGCGCTCTCGAGATCGCGTAGGCGCTCGGAGAGCATGCGCGGGGAGATTCCCTGCACGGCCTCGGCGAATTCGTTGAAGCGCAACGCGCCGCTCAGGGCCGCATAGATGATCGATAGCTGCCAGCGGCGCTCCAGGAGGTCCGCAGCCTGGCGGACCTCCAAGGGCACCGGTTGACATCGGCGGGAGTTACTACGTGCGGACATCAGGGCCTCCTAGGAGACCTGTGTGACCTTGGGCGCAGGCTCCAAGGCCACATCGAGCACTTCGTCGATGCTCATCACCGGGTGGAAGCTCATCTGCTTGCGAACCTCCTCGGGGATGTCGTCGAGATCGCCACGGTTGCGCTCCGGCAGGATCACGTCTGTGAGCCCGGCTGCATGAGCGGCAAGTACCTTCTGCTTGAGCCCACCGATCGGCAGCACACGGCCTTGCAGGGTGACCTCGCCGGTCATACCGACCGTGTGCTTGACCGGACGCTCTGAGAGCAACGAGGCAAGCGCGGTGACCATGGTTACGCCGGCGCTGGGTCCGTCCTTGGGGATCGCGCCCGCCGGCACGTGCACATGGAACTCGCTGTTCTCAAACGCCTCCGGGTCGATGCCTAGATCCTCGGCGTGGCCGCGCACGTAGGAGAGGGCGATGCGAGCCGACTCCTTCATCACGTCACCCAGCTGTCCGGTGAGCACCAGTCCGTTGCCGGAGGAGCCACTGCCCTTCATCGCGGTGGCCTCGACAAACAGCACGTCGCCGCCGGTGCCGGTTACGGCTAGGCCTGTCGCGACACCGGGCGTTGCCGTGCGAGCAGCGGACTCCTGGAAGAACTTCTGGCGTCCCAGTGCATCGCGCACACGGTCCAGGTCGATCTCCACGGGTGGCTCCACCTTGGCGGCAGCGATCTGGGTAGCGGTCTTGCGTAGGACCGTGCCAAGCTCGCGCTCCAGGTTGCGAACGCCGGCCTCGCGCGTGTACTCGGAGATGATCGTTCTCAGGATCTCGTCTGAAACGTTTATCTCCTCCTCGCGCAGCCCGTTACGGTCGCGCTGGCGCGGCCACAGGTAGCCCTTGGCGATCGCGAGCTTCTCCTCGGAGGTGTAGCCGTCGAAGCGGATCACCTCCATGCGGTCGAGCAGCGGTCCAGGGATCGTGTCGGCGACGTTTGCCGTAGCGATGAACATCACCTGGCTCAGGTCGAGCTCCACGTCCAGGTAGTGGTCGCGGAAGGAGTGGTTCTGCGCCGGATCGAGCACCTCCAAGAGCGCGGCCGAGGGGTCGCCGCGCCAGTCGGCGCCGACCTTGTCGACCTCGTCGAGCAGGATCACGGGGTTCATCGTGCCGGCGTCGCGCAGCGCGCGCACCAAGCGTCCCGGAAGGGCGCCGATGTAGGTGCGCCGGTGCCCGCGGATCTCCGCCTCGTCGCGCACGCCGCCGAGCGACATGCGCACGAACTCGCGTCCCGTCGCGCGGGCAATCGACTCGCCGATCGAGGTCTTGCCGGTTCCCGGGGGTCCGATCAGCGTCAGGATCGCCCCCGACTTCGGGTCGGCCTCGATGCCGCGGTCTTGGCGCAGCTTGCGCACGGCCAGGTACTCGGTGATGCGGTCCTTGACGTCCTCCAGGCCCTCGTGGTCGGCGTCGAGCACTTCGCGTGCGGCGACGGGGTCCAGGTGCTCCTCGGAGCGCTTGCTCCACGGCACCGCGATCAACCAATCCAGGTAGGTGCGGATCATGCTCGACTCGCCCGTCTGCTCGCCCATGCGCTCCAGGCGGCTGAGCTCCTTGAGGGCCTGCTCCTGAACCTCCTCGGGCATCCCGGCGGCCTCGATCTTCGTGCGGTACTCCTCGACGATCGACGTCTCGTCTTCGTCGAGCTCCTTGCGGATCGACTCCATCTGCTTGCGCAGGAAGTACTCGCGCTGCTGCTTGTCTGCTCCCTCTTGCACGTCCTCGCGGATGCGCTTGCGTACCTGCAGCTCGGCGAGGCTGTCGCGTTGCAGCTTGACCGCCAGCTCCAGCCGATCGGTCACACCGAGCGTGCGCAGTAGCTCGACCTTCTGCTCGTAGGTGAGGTTGGGGGAGTAGCCGGCGGAATCGGCCAGCGGGCCGGGCTCGACGATCGCGCGCAGGAACGCCGCGATACGCCCGTCATCGCCACGCAGCTCAAGGATCTCCTCGACCACGGCGCGGTATTCGCGCTCAAGCTCGCGTGTGCGCTTGTCTACCGGGACGTCGTCGGGGCGCTCGTCGACCTCGACGCGCAGCTCGCCTTCGGGGCCGGTCTGGGCGGCGCCGATCAGCGCGCGGTGCTCACCGGAGAGCGCGACCGCGTGACCGCCGCCAGGTAGACGCAGTTGCTCTGAGACCTCTGCGATCGTGCCGACCTCCAGGAACTCGTTCTCGTGGCGCGGTACGAGCACGACGCGCTCGTCGTCGCCGACGTCGACGGTGAGCGTGATGCCCATGCTTGGGAAGACAACGGTGTCGTCGAGCGGAATCAGGCGCAGAACGGGCTTGGCCTGCGGCTCGGGCGGCTGGGGGCTTTGTGAAGGGGCTGAGGGAGTTGAAGCCATCGCTATACGCTCCATATAAGGTTACGAATTGATAGTTAGTATAGCGCCGAAAAAGTCGTTTTCAAGTGCGTGGGCCATCGCGTCGGACGCACCGGCTGAACCTGCTCTCAGAGGACGACCGCTTCACCGCGCACAGCGCTCGATCCTCGTGAGCCACTCAAGAATCAGGATCCGCGGGAGGGTCGCCAAAGAGGCTCCGCGGCCATAGTCGCTTTGCGCGAACGACATTGACCTCCGCGGCGATCAGTGTCACCTGTCCACCCAGATACAGCCAAGTGAGCAGCCCGAGCACGAAGGCAAACAGACCCGACGTCTCCTTCGCGTGGCGCACGACACGCTCGACATAGAAGCCGCCGAGGTGCTGCAGGATCTGCCACAGCACCGCTGCCACGATCACCCCCGCGATCAGGTCTCGTGTGGGGATCTCATTCGCGGTTAGAAGGCGGAACACGGCAAAGAACAGCACCAGGTTCGCCGCCAGCGCCACCACGATTCCCACCAGTACGCCGAGGATGCCAGTCGTCTGAGCGGTGACGTAGCCGGCCGCGACGGTCGAGACGATCGTGAGCAGACCGAAGACGACCAGCAGCCCAACGCCGCGCACGCGCCACGCCAGGAAGCCGAGCTGACGTTTGCGGGGGATGTGCCAGACATTGTTGAGCGCGCTCTGGGCCGCCCCGGTTATGCCAAGACCCGCAAGCATCGCGGCCACAAGCCCGATCACAAGCGCCGGGACGCTGCCTTTCAGCGAATGCACGTTGTTCTGCAGTTGCGTGCCGATGATCGGGAACTGGCTCAACGTCGAGTGCAACACGCTCGCCTGTGTGCTGGGGCTGCCTTCGAGCAGGAAGCCGAGCACGGTCACGAACACCAGCAGCAGCGGGAACAGCGAGAAGAAGCCGTAGTAGGCGATCAGCGCCCCCATCTGGCTTCCCTGATCGTCGTCGAAGCGCTTGAACACGGCGACTACGAACCCAAGCGCACGTTTGCGCTGCTGGTAGCGGTCCACGGCATCTAGGCCGTCGCGAAGAAATTGGGAGGGGGGTCTGCGGGCCACTTGCACCGACATGCTTGCGTGTCTACCCGACAACAGCGCTCGCAACAATCTCTCGCGGGTACAGGACCACTCGGTAGACACGCACTAGGTCGGCTCGATCCAAGCGAAACGGTCGCGCTCGTGGCCCGCTCGCGTCGCGAGCTTTTGCTTGCCTGCCACCGCCGGCGGCTGGGGCGCGAGGACCTCGAGGACTGCTACAGCCAGGCGACGCTCGAGCTGTTGGCTCGAGCCAGGCGCGGAGATGGGCTTGCCGACGCAGCCCACGTAGCCAATGCGCTCGAGCAGAAATTCCTCTCGCGCATCCACGATCGCCGCCGTGCTCTGAACGGACGCAGCCCGATCCAAGCGGCGCTGGCTGGCTCGCTACCCCTTGCCGCTGGCGCGCACGGTGGGGTGGACGTGGCCGATCCGCTCGCTGATGTCGAGCATCTGACCTTCTTGCGCCACGATCTGCGCCGCATCGCTCGACTCTCGCACGAGCTCTCGAGTGATCAGCGGCTTGTGCTGGCAAGCCAGCTCATGGGCGAGGGTTGCGCGGAGTTCTGTCACAAGCACGGCTGGAGCAAGGACAAGTACCGCAAGGTGGCTCAGCGGGCCCGCGCGCGGCTGCAGCGGTGGCTCGCGGACGAGTCGGCTCGAGCGGGACACATGTGTCCCGCTCGAGCGCGCTCGTCGGAGCAGAGAGCAGGGACACACCTATGAGACCACCTCGCCCCACACATAGGCGCGTCCTCTGGGACGCCGACGATCGGTTGCCGAGACGATCGAACGGCGCTTCCCATCCGCACGTAGGCGGCCGGGAGCTTGGCTGCTCCCCTTCCTCGCTCCCGGCCGCATGCGTGCTGTACCGCGAACTGCGAGCGCTGTGTCTATGAGCCTCTGGAGCCGCGCTCCGCGCGAGGTGTATCGCGTTTACGGGGAGGACCAGTATCGAGAAGGAGAGACGGCTCCAGGGGAGACCGTTGCGCAGGAAGCGATAACGCCCCTCGAGCCAGATAGCCGCATCGAGACGTCTTGGGCGACTCTCGCTACTGACGTTCCTCCCGCATCCCCAGATAGCGCTGGCAGCTCATCGGCTCCTCCAAGCGGGTTGCATACCGGCCGTCTGATCGGGGTCGGTCTGCTTTTGTCTGTCGGCCTCGCGACCCTCACGCTTGTCTTCTTGAACATGTCGCATCGGCACGGAGTGGTGCCTGTGCCGGTCGGGCAGGGGGCCCGGGTGGAGGCCGAGCAAGGAGGAGGACACGCAGCCGGCACCGGTCGTGCGCGGGTGATTGAGCACAGGGTGAACAGCAGGCCAGTCAAGGCTCCGTCCTTCTCTGCCCCCTCTCTAAGGACACCCATACACGTGTCCGGGTCGACGCTTCAGCGACGCCCTCCTGCGGCTGGTGAGTCAAATACCGCCCCCCAACCGGAGCGAGCGTGGCCGGTGGCGTTGCGAGCGCCCGGCAACGGAGCGCCCGCGATGGTCGGGGTTGAACTGCCGACGCCGGCCGTGGTCGAACCGCCCGTGGACGACGAATTTGGCTTTGAGCAGTGATCTGATGTCCCAGGTCCGCTCACAAACGCTTGTCAGCGTCACGCCAAGATCGATCTGGCGTATACGGCTTGCACGGGAACTGCCTCGCTATCTGCTCCGAGCACTGGCGGTAGCGGGTCTGCTTGCGAGCGCTCGTTTTGCGATTGCGCCGCCTCGGCCGGTCCTTGCGCGCGCTTCGACATCTGGCTTTGCCACGACCGACCGGGCGGCGGAAGGCTTCGCCACGCTGTTTGCTCGCAGCTATCTCAGCTGGGACTCGCGCGATCCCGAAGCGCGTAGGCTTGCGCTGGCTGCGTTCGTGGGCTCCTGGATGGAACCCGAAGCCGGCCTGCAGCCGCCCGAAAGCGGCGAGCAGCAGGTGCAGTGGACCCAGGTCGTGCAGGCCCGCGTCCTGGCTTCGGGCGAGCAGCTGTACACCGTCGCAACCCAAACCGACACAGCGGGCCTGCTGTACCTGAGCGTCGGTGTTGTGCGCGAGGCAGATGGCGCCCTGGCGCTCGCTGGCTATCCAGCCTTCGTCGGTGCGCCCGCCGCTACCGGCGCCGTAGCGCCGACGCGTCTGCACGAAGTCGAAGAACCGGTGCTCGAGACCGTAGTCACCCGCGCCTTGCGCAACTACCTGGCGCGCGCCGAATCGGAGCTCGCGGCCGACCTGGCCTCGGGCGCACGCGTCTCACTCCCCTCGCAGACGTTCGCGCTTCAGTCACTCGACAGTCTCGATTGGTCATCGAGCGGGCGCTCAGTGCTCGCGACGCTGCGCGCTCGCGACGAGCGCGGCGGCCAATACACGCTCACCTACGAGCTTGGCGTCCGGCTGAGCGCCGGGCGCTGGGAGATATCGGCGATCCAGACCAACCCAGACAGCTAGCGCTTGCAATGGCACGACCGAACCAAAGGAGATCCCAATGCACACGATCCATGTATTGATAGCCGCGACCGAAGGGCCCGGCTCGCTCGAATCTGCCGCTAGCAAGGCAGGTGAAACTGGCCGCAAGGTCGCGATGAGCCTTATCGCTCTCGGCTTCGCTATCGCCTCGATCGTGCTCGCCTTCAGACGGGACTTCAAGGAGGCGGTAGGCATCTTCGCGGTCGGCCTCGTCGCAATCCTGCTCGCTACCCCGGCCGGGGTCAATGTCCTGCACGACACTGTCAACGCGCTATTTGGCGCATCCTGAGAGATGTCAAGCGAGATTCGCTCCTACAGGTGCGTGTTCGACCTTGAGCGGCGCCTCTATCGCATAGATCGGTTGCGGCTCAACCCAACTGGTGTGCCGCTGCGGGGGATCGTCTACTTCCTGGCGTTGCTTGTTGCCGTCCTACTGGTCGGAGCGTTGCCGCTGGTCGGCTTGCTTGTGCGGATGCTGCCTTGGTACTTGCGCGACCTCGGCGCACCATGCGCCTGTGCCGCGCTGTTGACGCTGATAAAGATCGAGGGAAGGCCATTTCACCTGGCGGCTCTGGCGTTGGTGCGCTACGGCGTCGGGCCGCGCGAGCTGTCCGGTCTGAGGCCGTGCTGCGGCGCCGATCGACGCTGGCGTCTCGATGAGCTGATCGTGCTGGCGGATGGGTCGGATTCGCGCTTGCGTCGGTTGCGCTACAGAGGACCGGGGACAGTCCTCGTCAGTGCAGCCCACGTTCGCAGCGGTTGGCGACGTGGGCTCGTGCGAGGTCTCCTGCGCCGGGCCGACATGCGGCTCGTGGCGCTCCCGGCAAAGCCGCGACCGGCGCAAGGCCAGGTGATCGCGCTCGCTGACGGGGCTCGCATTGAGGTGAGAGCTTGAGATCGCCGATCTCTTTCGTCTACGGCAATCTGGTGTTTGGAGCCAGCGCTGACGACGTTTGGGCAGCGTTCTCGATTCCCTGTGCGTCATACGAATGGCTCTCAGATGAGGCCAAGCGCGCGCGCATGCTTGCGCTGATGGGCGCGTTGGAAACGCTCGAAGCCGACGTTCAGATCCTGCGCGTCGGACGCCGCTGGAATCTGGAGGGCTACCTCGACGAATTGGGTCAGGGCGCCCGCGGTAAGCACGTGCAGGCAAGCCGGCGCTACGCGCGCGAGCACGCAGAACAGCTGAGCGATGTCGGCTGCACACGGCCGTTGCTGTTTCTGCTCGTCAGCTTGCGCGAGCCCGAGCGCGATGTAGCTTTCTACGTCTCTCGGGCCGTCGAACAACATCCGCGCGAGTGGCTGCGCTCGATCACGCGTGCCTTCTCGACGAGCGATCGCCGCCTGCTGAGAGCTTCGGCGCTCGAGGATCTGCGCGTGCGAGCCGACCAGGCTCACGCGCGGCTCGCCAACTTCCTCAACGCTAGGCCCGCGCGCGGCATCGAGTTGCAGTGGCTTGTGCGCAGGGCGTTCTGTCGCGGCCTCGGCGAGCCCCTCGTCGACGGTTTGCACGAGCCACGAGCGCTGGCGTTCGAGCGCAATGGAGAAGCGTTGCTGGCGCCGCTGGAAGGCGATGTGGTGCGTTGGTTTGACGGCTACGTCGAGCACCGTGGTCGTGCTCTGCGCATCGAGTCCGAGCTCGGCATCAGCTGGCAGGCCCAGCTCGTGCTGGGCGCGCTTCCCGAGCGCGCGGCTTTCCCGGGCGCGCGCGTGGAGCTGATGTTCGCGGCCGTCGAGAGCCTGCCGTTCCCAGTGGACCTGTCGCTCAACGCGCGCTTCCTGCCAAACGAGCTGGCGCTGAGGATCGCGCGCAGGCGCGTCCAGGACGCCGACCAGATTCTGCGCGCCGAGTCAGACGGCGATCAGGGTGTCTCTGACGTCGGCTACCAGCGCACTCAGGAAGCACGCGATCTGCTCGCGCACCTACAGGCTTCTAGTCGCCCGCCACTCTTGCGAGCGACGCTGGCGCTGGCGATCGGTGCCGATCAGGAGTCGCTGCTCTCAAAGCGTGTGGAGATGTGCAGACGCGCCTACGGCGAGATCTGCCTGCATCGTCCGCTCGGCGATCAGTTGGCGCTCTTCATCCAGCAGCTTCCGGGTCAGCGCACACGCGTCGCCGGCTACGACGACACGCTCACGACAGAACAGGTAGGCGCAATGATGCCGACTGCCACGCACGCCGTCGGATCGCGGGCCGGCTTCTACCTGGGACACACGTTGTCGGGCTCGCGCCAACCCGTGCGTTTCAATCTGCGCGAGGGCTCAGAACGCGATCGCAACACGGCGATCCTGAGCGTTGGCGCGCTCGGCACGGGCAAGACGACACTTGCGCAGAAGCTCAAGTATGAGGCTTTTCTGCAGGGCGCACGCGTGATCGATTGCGACCCGAAGGGCGACCACCGTTTCCACCTGCTCGAGGAGGTCGCGCCACACGCCGAGACGATCGCGCTGCGTCCAGATCCGGCCTTGCGTGGGATGCTCGACCCGCTGCGCGTTGCACCCGAGCACCTGCGTCAGGACGCCGCCGTCTCCTTCCTGCGCGACCTGCTTCCAGGTCGCGCCGAGGCGGCCTGGGAGACGGCTGTCGTCGGCGCGGTGGACGTTGTCCTGAGGCGCGCAAGCGAGCCAACGTGCACTGAGGTCGTGCGTGCCCTGTGCGAAGGCGAGGGCAGCGAGGCTCAGGTTGGCGAGGCGCTTGCCGTCTATGCGCGCTCAGGTCTCACTCAACTTGGCTTTGCCGATGCCTCGGTGAAGCTTGCGCCGGTCGGTCGCCAACAGGTCACCTACATCCCGATCCGTGACCTTCCTGGTCCCGAGTCAGGCACGCCCCGCTCGGAGTACACGCAGGCCGAGCGTGTCGGCGTGCAGATCGTACGCCTGATCGCGATGTTCGCGATGCACCTGATGTCGCGTGAGCGTGAGCGCCTGAAGCTGTTCAGCTTCGATGAGGGGTGGCGGTTGCTCAGTGACCCAGTTGGGCGCACGTTGCTTGCTTCGCTGCAACGCATGGGTCGCTCGGAGCTGGCCGTGCCGATCGTCAGCACGCAGCTTGTCACTGACGCGCTTGTTGGCGAGCGCGAGTCGCTGGAGAATCTGCTCGGCGCCACGTTCGTATTCGGCATGCGCTCCGAGGCTGAGGCCGCCAGGGCGCTGATCTTGCTCGGGCTCGATCCCGAAGATCGCCGCGCGCGCGAGCGTCTGCTGGAGATGCAGGCCGGACGCTGTCTGTTGCGCGACCACAGCGGGCGTGTCGAGGCGATCCAGGTCGATGTGGTGGCGCCGTCGCTGCTGCGCGCCTTCTCTACGACCCCGCCGGTGCAAGCTCCGTGAGCGTCGAGCGTGGTGTGACGCCGGCGCTGGGCATCGTACTCGTCCTCCTATTTATGCCCGTCAGTACGGCCGGTGCAGATCGGGTGTCGAGTGGCGCATCTAACACACCAGTCAACAGGACTGTGGCGGCCAGGACTGCTGAAGAGGGGAAGACTGCTCCCAGCGGCCTGCCGCTCACTTCGCCGCTCGATACGGGCGGAGCCGAAGAGACGTCGGGGGTGCCTTCGCTCGAAGGCGACCAACTCGTAGAAAACGGCCTGGTGAGCCCGCTGTGCGACGGCGCCAAGGTCTTGGTGCTGTCGAGCGCCGCGCAGAGCAACTGCCAAACGTCAGGCTTCGTCGGCGCGCCCGCGCCAACCAACAACTACGACCTGGACGTAAACATCGGCACAGGCACGCTCGGGATCGGCAACGGACAGCTGCTCTCGGTAATCCAGGACGTGTTCGTCGCGCCCCTCTGGGAGGGACTTGTCTGGCTTATGCACGCCCTTGTCGTGATGCTCCAGTGGAGTTACACGCTTGAACTGCTCAGTGGCTCCATGACAAGCGGCTTGAGGAGCTCCTTGCACCAGGCACAGGCGAGCTTCACTGAGTCGTGGCTTGCGCTGGCGCTCGCGGCCGCGTCGGTGCTTGCCTTCTACAACGGCCTGATCCGTCGTCGTATAGGCGAGACGCTCGGCCAGGCGTTGCTGACGATCGCGATGATGGCGGTCGGGTTTTGGCTGATCGCCGATCCGCTCGGTACGGTCGGCGCCGTCGGCCAGTTCGCCAATCAAGCCAGCCTGGGAACGCTCGGCGTAGTCGCTCAAGGCACGACCGCAAACGCTCCCAGGACGCTTGGCGACAGCATGCGCGCACTGTTTGCTGGCGCGATCGAAGTGCCCTGGTGCTACCTGGAGTTCGGCGACGTGCGCTGGTGCAGCGATCCGGCGATGCTCGAACCGCGTTTGCGCAAGGCGGCCTCGAGCATCGTGGCATCTGAGCAGGCCAAGCTCGATTGTCGGCCAAGTCTCACGCATCCGCTGTGTCGCTCATCCCAAAAGAGCTCGGTGCCGGCGCTCCAACGCACGAGCGAGCTGCTGCGTGAGGCCGACACTAACGGTTCCTTGTTTCTGGCGTTCCCGGCTAACGGCCCTGAACGCAACTCGACCAAAGACGGAGGCTCGCTCTTGCACGTCCTGTGTCAAAGCGAAAACGACAGCAAATGTGAAGGCGCCACGGCCTCACAGGCGGAGTTTCGCTCCGACGGCGGCACCTTCCCGCGCATGCTCGGAGTTGTGTTGATCGCTATCGGAGTGCTTGGCATGGCGATGCTGTTCGGGCTGATCGCGATCCACCTACTCGTCTCGGCGTTGCTCAGCCTGTTCATGCTGCTGCTGGCACCGTTCGTCGTGCTTGCCCCTGCGTTGGGGGACACTGGTCGTGCAGTGTTCAGCGGCTGGCTTACGCGCCTGCTGGGAGCTGTCTGCTCGAAGCTGATCTTCTCGTTCGTGCTGGGAGCGCTGATGACGATGCAGCGGATGCTCGCCTCGCTGCACCAGCTGGGCTGGTGGACGCAGTGGTTGTTGATCTCGGCTTTCTGGTGGTTCGTGTTCCTCAAGCGCCACAAGGCGCTCGGAGTTCGTGCGTAGCGGTGGACGGGCGCCGCTCGTGTCCACGCGCCACACGCTTGGCCAGAGGATCCGGGGAGCACGACAGGTAAAGCAAGACCTTGCCCATCCGGTGCGCTGGGCCAAGGACAAGTTGCTGGCGCCGTTGCCTGAGGATGAGGAACTAGACAGGCCGGGGCTCCAGCGTCCTGGGCCTGGCAAACCAGACCCAGGGATGACGGATCGGCTGCAGCAGCAGGCTGGAGAGACACAGCGGCGTACGGGCCAAGGGCAACAGCTAGGGGGTCGCAGTGACGAGCAGCCCAGGGAAGCACACCCGCGCGGGCAATCCGAACGTGCCGACGCGGCGGAGCGGCTCGGTCGTAACGGCGAGCAGACGGCACAGGTCCAGGAGGGGACAGCGGCTGTCGAGTCTCCGGTTACCGTCCCTCGGGATCGAGTCAGCTCCGCCACATCCGGTGGCGCAGGCAGCTCGCGTCGAAATCGAGTTGAGGCTGAGAAGCCGCCCCGGCTCGAGCGCGTCGCGCGGATGGCTGCCTACGCGAGCGACCCGGAGGCTGACGAGGCCGCGTGGCTCGCGAACGCGCGCCGCCCGCCCACGCAAGCCCAGCAGTCGGGTCAGTCGCTGCCTTCGACCCACCAGCACCAGCCGCCTCCGCGGGCAGCGACGGAGTCCGCGGGCGTGCCTCCGAACGCGCACGTCATCTGACCCAGGCGCGCCCGGCGGGCAGAGCATGCGCATGCGGACCTCGCGCGAAGTCATGGATGACGCCCGCGAAGTCGCTGCTGGGCGCAAGCGCCAGCTCGGACTTGAGTCATTCGCCGAGGAGGAGCTGGAGCCATGAGCACGCAAGCGCTTGCGCACCCCGGCATCTCGCCGCGACCGCCCGCTAAAGCTAGCCGGCGTGCTGATCGTCACGGCAGCGGCTGTGGCGTTGTTCGCACTAATGCTAGTCGCCTCGCTGCTCGGCGCCGGCGCCATCTCGCTCGGCAGCGCGCCGGATAGCTTTGGCGTCTCGGCGCTGGCCGAGGCCGAAATCCCTCCGCTCTACCTCAGCCTCTACGAGCAGGCCGCCAGGCGCTACGGCCTCGACTGGGCGATCCTCGCCGGCATCGGCAAGGTCGAGTGCGACCACGGACGCGACCCCGACCCTTCGTGCACGAAGCAGGGCGCGGTCAACTCGGCCGGCGCTGGCGGTCCCGCCCAGTTCCTTGCCTCGACCTGGGCCGAGTACGGAGTGGACGCCGACGGCAAGGGACCGCCGGACAGGTGGGACCCGGCCGACGCCATTTACGCAATGGCCAATTATCTGCGTGCCTCGGGCGCCCCGCAGAATTACCGAAAGGCGATCTATGCCTACAACCACGCATGGTGGTATGTGAATGAGGTAGAGCATTGGGCCTCGCTCTATCGCGGCGACGGCGCAGGCGGTTGTGGCGATCGACCCTGGAAGCGCTCGGTGATGTCACAGATGTCGACTGGCCGGGCGTCGGCGCGGTCGAGACGATCGCCGGCACGCGTGCAGTGCTCTCGCCCGGGGACGGCCACCTTGCGCTCGTGCCCGCGCAGGCTCCGGCGGTGGTGCAGGCGATGGTGATCGCCGGCAACGAGCTGCAGGACCTGCCATACGGCCCTGACGGCCACCCAGATCCGCTGGGAGCGCCGGACGAGGATTGTTCGAGCACCGTCAACTACGTGCTCTACCGCTCCGGCATTCGCCCGTTGCTCAGAAATCCTGCGCGAGAACCCGCTCGCCCAGGATTACGTCGACTGGGGTGCTCCGGGTCCGGGCCGCTGGGTCACGATCTACGCGACCACCGAGCCAACCGATCACGTTTTCATCGTCATCGCCGGGCTGCGTCTGGACACCTCCTACAAAGGCACGGATGTCGGCCCCAACCGCGAGGAAGGCGGGCCGCGCTGGCGCATCCTTGACCACATCCCGACCTGGGCGCACTGGTCGGTGCGCCACCCGCCGGGGTTGTAATGTGGCGAGCATGCGCGAGGTCGAACACCTGCTGATCGGCGGCGGTCTCGCCTGCGCCACATGCGCCCAGTCGCTGCGTGAGGGCGGCGCTACTGGAGAGATCGTGCTTGTCGGCCGCGAGCCGGACCCGCCCTACAATCGCCCCGAGTGCTCGAAGGGCTATCTGCGTGGCGAAGAGAGCCGCGAGGAGCCGCTGGTGCAACCGAAAGAGTTCTGGTCCGAGCAGAACGTCGAGCTGCTGACGCGCACCAGCGTCACCGCCCTTGGACTTGGATAGCCGCACAGCGAAGCTCTCGGACAAGCAGGAGATCCGCTTCGAGAAGGCGCTTGATCGCGACGGGCGCGAACGTGCGGCGTCTGAATGTGGCCGGCTGTGAGCTGGAGCAGATCCACTATCTGCGCACGCTCGGCAACGCCGACACGATCCGCGCGGGCGTGGCTGACGCCGAGCGTGTCGTCTTGATCGGCGGCTCCTACATCGGCTGTGAGGTTGCCGCCTCGCTGACGATGATGGGCAAGCAGGCGACGATCGTGATGCAGGAGCAGGTGACGCTCGAGCGCGGCTTTGGCAAGACGGCCGGGCGCTTCTTCCAGAGCCTGCTGGAATCCCACGGCGTCACGGTCCACGGCGCCGACGGGCTTGGAGCGCTTCGAGGGCGATGGCCGCGTGGGCAAGGTCGTCACGACAAACGGCTTGGAGCTTGCGGCCGACGCGGTCGTGATCGGCGCCGGGGTCACCCCGGACATCGCGCTTGCCAAGCGCGCGGGCCTCGAGATCGGCGAGCGGGGCGGCGTGCTCTGCTCCTCGCGCCTTGAGACCTCGGTTCCGGGTGTCTTCGCTGCCGGCGACATCGCCGAGTACGACTCGCCTATGCACGGGACGCATGTGCGCATCGAGCACTGGGACGTTGCCTTCAACCACGGCAAGACCGCCGCCGCCAACATGCTCGGCGGCGATGTCCCGCACGAGGTGGTGCCCTACTTCTACTCGGTGCTCGCCGACTGGGGCGAATTGGAATACGTAGGTCCCGCGTACGAGTGGGACGAGGAGGTCGTGCGCGGCTCCTACGAGGACGCAAGCTTCACCACCTGGTATCTGAAGGATGGCCGCGTGGTCGCGGCGCTCACCTTCGGCCGTCCCGACGACCTCGACACCGCCCGCCGGCTGATCGCGGAGCGCCCGGTGCTGGACGAGGCTCGAGCGCCAGAAGCTAGCGAGCCTCGATGCAGACCTCGCCGCCCTGTAGGATGGCCTCGTAAATAACGGTCGGTGGCGAAGGGAAGCCGGTGCGAATCCGGCGCGGACCCGCCACTGTGACCGGGGATGCCAGCCGCAGCGCGACTAAGCGCAGCCACTGATCGGCCGCTCGGCGGATCGGGAAGGCGCGGAGGGTGGGCCCGGGAGCCAGGAGACCTGCCTCCGACCACAAGCCCACAAGCCCTCGTGGAAAGGGGTGGCTCCATGTCTCACATCGTCGTATCTCCTTGCGCTCGGCGCTTCTGGCTGTCGCGCTGTTCTGTCTGCTTGTGCCGCGTCCTCAGGCCGCTGGCGGTCCCGCGAAGTCACGGTCAGGGTTGAGGGGCTGAGCGAAACTAAGGTCCCGCCGACGCGTCGTCACGACCACGACGAACCCCGTCGTCAAGGACGGCAACGGCCGACTCATGTCCCGGGACCAGTGCCGCTCGGCGCGCTCGAACTGGCGACGGCCGGCAACTGGAGCGGTGCGTGGGAAGCGCAATACAATCAGCTACTCGATCTTCACGATCGAGGGAGAGACCCACGAATTCGAAGAATCGGCTTCGAGGCGAACTACTTCTGGTCGTTCTGGCTAAGACAATGTATTTCAAACAGAACTGGGCGCCTGCGAGGTCAGAATTGCAGCCTGGCGATCGGGTTCTGCTTTTCCGTCTTGCTATGGCACTGCCTGCCCTACGCCGAATCCAACCCCGCTTGAGATCGAAGCCCCCACGACAGCCAACGTTGGTGAAGCGGCGGCGGTCACCGTCAAGCAGTACAACGCCAAGGGCGAAGCCTCTCCGGCGGTTGGCGCGAGCATCATCGGGGGAGGGGCCGGTGCGACGTACCGACTCTCAAGGTCATGCGACGCTGAAGTTCTTCGACGCCGGGACGCTACACGCTGCGTGTGAACGGCGCGCCTCGGCGTGGCCCGCCAGCTGTGCGTACCGAGGCGGCGATCTGTGTCCACAACGGCAACTGACGGCACCTGCGGGACGACCAGCTCCCGGTGCTCCTGAGCATCGACACCGGTACCGCCGATAGTGCGGATGTCACGCCCGCGGTGGCGCTGACATCCGCCACGGTCGGCGGCGTCAAGAACGGTCATCGCTACTCCCGCCGCAAAGGACCGCGGATCCTGAAGGGCGCTCGTACAAGTGCCCGCGGGCGGCACGCTCAAGCGAGGTGCGCATCAGTCTTCAGCGTCGCAAGGGCAAGCGCTGCTTTGTGTTCAGCGGCATCAAGGAGCGCTTCGTGAGGCTCGCTGTGGCGCCACGCACTTCTTCTCGGTCGGCGACACCGAGTCGTTCAGCTACCTGCTCCCGGCATCACTGCCGCCGGGCCACTACGTCTACGACATCGAGGCGATCGATGGCACCGGCAAGCCAACTAAGCTCGTTCCGGGTGTCAGTCACGTCGTCTTCTATGTCAAGTAGAGCCCCGCTCGTTGGGCGCGCGTATTCGGCGCGCGCCCGGTCGGGCGCTGCCCGGCCTCGTCGGGCCTGGCGCTGGCGGGACTGCTGGCGCTCGCCGGCTGCGGCCTTGGCCCGGGCGCGACGCCGGGCGGAATCAGCCTCTCCGTGACCCAGGACTTCGGTGCACTCCCTGTTGGCTACGCCGGCACGCCGCGCGTGAGCGGCCAGGAGACCGTGATGAGTCTCCTGCAGCGCAACTACGAAGTCAAGACCCGCTACGGCGGCGGCTTCGTGGAGAGCGTCAACGGGCACGCCGGCGGCACGCAAGCCGGGGAACCGATCGACTGGTTCTACTACGTCAACGGCGTGGAGGCGCCAAAGGGAGCCGCCGAGACCAACGTCGAATCGGGCGATCGCATCTGGTGGGATCTGCACGACTGGAGCCAAACCGACAATATCCCGGCGGTCGTCGGCTCCTTCCCCGAGCCGTTCGTGGGGGGCATCGAAGGCAAGCGCTATCCCGTGCGCGTCGAATGCTCTGAAGCGTCGAGCTCGGCCTGCGCGACGGTGCACACGCGCCTCAGCGCGCTCGGAGTGCCGGTGGCCGGGGCGGCCGTCTCTGACGAAGAAGAGCAGTTGACGATGAGCGTGCTGGTCGGGCCCTACTCGGCGTTGGGCAACTCGCTCAGCGTGCACGACCTCGAGCGCCGGTCCGCGCTCCAGCGGCGTCTACGCCCGCTTCTCAGATGGTGGCAGCGTGCTCAGCCTGCTCGACCCTGCTGGCAGCGTCGTGCGAAAACTCGGCGCGGGAGCCGGTCTGATCGCGGCGACGCGCTATGGCAAAGAGGCGCCGGTGTGGCTCATCACCGGCACCAACGCGGCCGGTGTGACGCACGCCGCGAGCTCGCTGCGCGAAAGCACGCTGCACAACGTCTTCGCGCTTGCGCTCGAACCGTCGGGAACGGCCCAGCCGGTGCCGGTTTCGGGGCCATGAGCACTCGGAGATAACCATGGCAATGGGCGCCACGCTCTTCTACCGCCGCCTTGCGAGCCCACTGCACGCGACACGCGCGACGGTGGCGGCCACGTGGACCTGTGCGCTGATCGCCGCGACGCTGCTCAGCGAAAGTCCGATGGTGCTTGGAGCGCTCCTGGGCAGCGTGCTCGGCGCGGGCGCTGGAGCCGGCGCTGGGCCGCGAGCTTATGCGCACGCTGCGGACGGTGCTGATCGTGGCAATCCCGATCGTGCTCGTCAACGTGCTCGTCTACCACGACGGTCTCACCGTGTTCGCGCGCCTCGGCGATCTCGGTCCCTTCGGTCAGGGCGACTTGACGGTCGAGGCGCTCGTCTACGGCGCCGTGATCGCGCTGAAGGTTGGCCTGCTGATGCTCATCACGACGCTTGCCGAGCCTCGCGATCGACCCGGACGAGCTGCTGGCTGTATTCCGCCGCCATTCATTTCGCTCGGCGCTCACCGCTTCGCTTGCCACGCGCATGATCGGTGTGCTGTCGGCCGACTCGCAGCGACTGGCCGAGGCGCAGCGCACGCGCCCAGGCGGCGCCGCCACGGGCGCACGCGCACGCGCACGACTGTTGAGCGCGATCGTCGGCTCCTCGCTCGATCGCTCGATGGACGTGGCCGCCACGCTCGAGCTGCGCGGCTTCGCTGTGGGTCCCCGCACAGACAACCGAGCTCCGCGTCGCCCCTTCTCGCGCCACGACCGTGCGTTCGCGCTCTCCGCTGCTTGCGTGTTCGCGCTCGCGCTGCTGGGGCGACTGGCGGGAGCCGCGCCATTCGATGCCTACCCGCTTCTGAAAATGCCGATATCTGCCGCGACTTTCTTGCTGTGTCTGGCGCTGCCTGTGGCTGTCCTGCTGCCATTTGCCGACCGCAGGGGGATTGAGCTTTGAGATCCGCCGTTGCGTTCTCGCAGGTCACCTACGCCTACCCCGAAAGTTCCGCGGCTGCCTTGCGCGGGGTGACCCTGGAGCTCGAGCAGGGTGAGCTGTGCCTTCTGGCCGGCCGCTCCGGGCAGGGCAAGTCGACGCTGCTGCGCGCCGCTTGCGGTCTTGTCCCGCACTTCCACGGCGGCACGTTCGCCGGCAGCGTCAGCGTCGTGGGCATGGATACGCGCGAGCACCCGCCGGCCCAGCTTGGGCGCCTACGTAGGCGTGCTGCAGGGTGACTCCGAGACACAGCTGGTGATGAGCTCTGTGCGCGCTGAGCTGGCACTGGCGATGGAGAGCCGCGGACACGGCGCCACAGCTGTCGCCCGCGCAGTCGAGGAGGTCGCGCTCGCGCTCGGCATCGATCATCTGCTCGAGCGCTCCACCCACGATCTCTCCGGTGGAGAGAAGCAGCGTGTGGCACTCGGCGCAGCGCTTGTCGGTCGTCCGCGTGTCGTATTGCTCGATGAGCCCACTTCTCAGCTTGACCCTGTCGCCGGCGACGAGCTGATCGGCCTGCTGCGCCGGCTCAACCAGGAGTGGGACACGACGATCCTGCTTTCAGAGCACCGCTTGGAGCGTTGCCTGTCGGCGGCAGATCGCGTGATCGCGCTGCAGGATGGCGCAGTCGTCCACGACGGCTCGCCAAGCTCGTTCCTGCAGTTCGCCGCGGAGCACGAGCCCTCGCTGCAAACGCCCGGCGCGAAGCTGTTCGCGCTCGCCGGCATCAGCCCCCCACCGGTGGGCGTCAAGCAAGCGCGTGCCTCTCTGCGCCGCGAAGGATTGTTGCCCGAGGAGCAGGATCCGCACAGCCGAGTCGGCTTCGGGCGGCCCGTAAGGAGCGGGATGGTGCTCAGCCGCAGGGTATGCGCGGACGCCTCACGAGACCGGGGGGAAGGGGAAAGCGGTCGCAGTGTCAGCGCTCACTTTGCACGGCGTGTGGTGTGAGATCCCCCGAGGGCCAGCGATCCTACGCGGCGTAGACCTCACGATCGCCCCAGGCGAACGCGTCGCGCTGATGGGTCGCAATGGAGCCGGCAAGTCCACGTTGCTGCGCCACGCGTCGGGCCTGGTCGCCCCGACGCGGGGAAAGATCGAACGGTCAGGCAGGGTGGCGCTGCTGCTGCAAAACCCCAACGACTATTTCCTGCACGAGCGCGTCCGCGACGAGCTCTCGGCGGAGGCGCTACAACGCGCGGGCCTAGATGCTCTAGCTGAGCGCAACCCACGTGACCTATCAGGAGGCGAGCGCCAACGGTTGGCGCTGGCGATCGTCGCGGATGGAGGTGAGACCCCGGTGGTGGTTGCGCTCGACGAGCCCACGCGCGGCATGGATCGTGAGGCCAAGGCGCAACTGGCCGATGAGTTGCACCGCCGTGCCGGGCAGGGGCAGGCGGTGATCGTTGCCACACACGATCCCGAGTTTGCGGCAAGCTGCGCGCAGCGCGCGATCCTGCTTGCCGACGGGCGCGTGATCGCTGACGGCCCGGCGGCTGACCTGCTGGCGGGCGGCTGGTACTTCGCCACCGAGACCGCTCGCATCCTCGGCGGCGCCGCTGGCATTCTGCGGCCTGAGGATGGAGCCGAGCTGTTGCGGGCCGTGCACACAGGAGAAGTCGGTTCGCCTTCAGGCGAGGTTGAGGCTCATCCAGCGAAGAACATGCAAAGGGCACACGGGTCTCAAAAGGGCACTAACAAACAATCCCAAGAAACACCCGAGCTCTTGATCCGCGCGGCTGGAGAGACACCCACGTGAGTTGGCCGCTTGCCTCCTTCGCGATCATCGCCGGCATCTTGCTGGCCGGCTGGCTTGCCTATGAGCGCTCGCGCCCTTCCGCGCGCATGGTCGCGGTCATGGCTACGCTTGCAGCTGTGGCGGCGCTCGGCCGCGACGCGTTTGTAGCCCTACCAGACGTCAAGCCGATCACCGCCATCGCCCTTGTCGTCGGCTACGCGCTCGGCCCGCTGCCGGGTTTTACGGTCGGCGCGATCGGGATGCTTGCCTCCAACATGATGCTCGGCCAGGGCCCTTACACGCCGTGGCAGATGGCCGCCTGGGGCCTTGTCGGCCTGGCCGGCGCGCTGCTCGGGCGCGTAAGCGGTAGGCGCATGGGCCGCTTCGGCCTGGCGCTCGCCTGCGCTGTGATGGCGCTGGTCGCTAAGGAGATCATGAACCTGTACACGTGGACGCTCGGTGCCGTCCATACGCCGGCCGCGTTCCTCTTGATTGCCGGCCAAGGGCTGCCGTACGACATCACCGACACGGTGGCGAGCTTCCTGTTCGGGTTTGCCTTCGGCCCCGAGCTTGCGCGCTTGCTGGGACGTATGCGCGCCCGCATGACCATTGAATGGGAACCCGCCCGTCCATCCACCCGCCCGCCCACCCACCCACCCATCGTGCCGCTGCTGCTGCTCGTGCTCGTGTGTATTGGCATTGCCCTGACGGCGCTCCCCCCGCGCGCGCGGGGGGCATCGCCTTTGCGAACAACGACTACCGCGCGGCAGGCACCAGTTCGCGCGCACGCAGCAACCTCTGCAGCGGTCGCACGGGCCGTTGCCTACTTGCAGCACACTCAGAACAGCGATGGTGGCTTTGGTGGCGCACCGGGAGCGCACAGCAGCGAGCTTTACTCAGCCTGGGCTGCGATCGGCTTGGCTGCAGCTGGGCAGGACCCGCTGAGGCTCACACGCGACGGGCATTCGCTGCTGAGCTCGCTGCGCGGTGAAGCAGCTACGCTCGAAGGCGCCGGCGACGACGAGCGCACGATCCTCGCCCTACACGCCTGTGGCCTGCCCGCCTCTGATTTTCCGGGCACGAGCCTGCTCGCCAAGTTGGTGCATGAACGCTTGAGCGACGGCTCCTTCGGTCACCTCGTCAACATCACGGCTTTCGCGATCTTCGCCCTACGCGTCGCCGGCAGCTCGACGGACAATCGGCTCGTCAGCGACGCCGGACACTGGATCGTGGCCCAGCAGGACAGTGACGGCGGCTTCGGCTTCGCGGGCCGCGGCGGCGGCGAGGACGTCGACGACACGGCAGCGGCGCTTCAGGCCATGGTCGATGCAAGTGGCCGGCGCGGTGGCGCCGCCGTCGCGCGCGCAGTGGCATATCTACGCCGTGCGCAGAATCCCGACGGCGGCTTTCCTCAGCAAGAGGGCGGCGAATCCAACGCTCAATCGACCGCATGGGCCGTGCAGGGCTTGGACGCAGCCGGCGTGAGCGTGAGCGCCGTCAAACGCGGCCACAGTCGCTCGCCGCTCGCCTACCTGGAAAGCCTCATGGCCCCCAACGGCAGCGTCTACTACTCGCGCACGAGTGCGCAGACCCCGGTATGGGTCACCGCGCAGGCGCTCACCGCGCTCGCGGCCAAGCCGTTTCCGGTGGCGCCTGACTTCAGCGGCGGCTAAGCGACTTTCCTACCCTTGGGAGATGCCCGCGAGCTTCTCCAGGTCAGCTTCACAGGACCGGCGCGGCTACGGCGGCCCGCTGCTGCTTGCTGGGGCCTGTGTAGTGGGTCTGGCTCTGACCTGGGTGCTGGCGGCGCTGGTGCCAGTCACGCACGACAAGGACGCCATCGCCTTGTATGACTTCACGCGCCTGGACAGGCCTGCCATCGAAGCTCCCGCGCGTCTTTTGCTCGATCTGCTCGAACCGGCCTTCTTCATCGTGTGGGGGATCGCGCTCGTGGCAGTTGCGCTCTCGCGCGGACGCAAGCAGATCGCGCTCGCCGTGGCCTTGGTCCTCTCGCTGGCGCCCGCCAGCGCCGAGCTACTCAAGCCGCTGCTTGCCCATCCGCACGCGGAGGTCGTGCCGCTCTACATCAAGGGCGCCTCATGGCCCAGCGGCCATGCGACCGCGGCCACGGCACTGCTCTGGTGTGTATTGCTCGTCGCGCCATCCAATCTGCGGCGTGCGTTGGCTCTGGTTGGCGTCGTACTCCTGGCGGCAGTGGGCTGCTCGCTCTTGCTCCTCGCCTGGCACATGCCAAGCGATGTGATCGGCGGCTACCTGCTTGGCACGCTGTGGTTCGCGCTGGCGCTCCTCGGCCTAAGAGCGAGCGGTCATGCTCCTACTACTCAGTCCTCGTCGCCGGTTGAGCCGGCATGCTCGCCGGGGGCCCAGAGCAGCTCGGTCCTCGCTGGCTCGGGGGCGGTCGGATCGTCGTTGGCGGCTCGGCCGAGAATGAACAGCATGTCCGACAGCCGGTTCAAGTAGCGGATCACCTCGGGGTTGCACTCATCACCGACGGCGATCGCGCGCCGCTCGGCACGCCGGCAGACGGTGCGGCACACGTGCAACTGGGCGGCTGCCGGGGTGCCCCCGGGGATCACGAACGAACGCAGTGGCTCGAGCGTGGCGTTGACCTCGTCGCAAACCCCCTCCAGCCACTGGGCGTACTCGCGCGTCACCCGCAGCCGCGCCTGCCCCTTGCGCGTCGCATCGGCTGCCCCCTCGGTGGGCGCGGGCACCGACAGGTCAGCACCCACGTCGAGCAGGTCATTCTGCACGCGGCCAAGCCACTGCGCAAAGTTGGCCGGCATCCCTGGTGCGAGCAGCGCAACGCCGAGCGTCGCGTTGAGCTCGTCGACGGTGCCATAGGCCTCCACGCGCGGATGGCACTTCGACACGCGACTCATATCCCCGAGATGGGTCTCGCCGCGGTCCCCACCCTTGGTGTAGATGCGTGTCAGGTTGACCGTCACGACCCGTCGAGTCTGGCAGATGGAGGGCCTGGGCGTCTGTCCGCGAGCGAGGCAGAAGTGCCGCGCCGGGGGGCGTAATGCGGGGCGTGGCGGCCCAGTGTGAGCAGTCGCACTGCGTGGCGTCGGGCAGATCGGATACTTTCCCGGCCTTCATGCGGGTAGCTGTTCCGAAGGAGACCGCCGAGGGCGAGCACAGAGTTGCGCTCGTGCCGGAGGTCATAGGCAAGCTGAAGGCCAAGGGCATCGATGTCCTGGTCGAGAATGGCGCGGGCGCCGACGCGCTGCTGCCCGACGGCGCCTTCGTGGAGGCTGGCGCGCAGATGACCGGTGACACAGCTGAGCTGTGGCGCTCGGATGTGGTCGTCAAGATCTCGCCGCCCGGCGAGGCGGAGATAGCCAAGCTCGGCGAGGGCTCGATCTTGATCGGCTTCCTTGCGCCGCTGACCAGCCCACAGACGACGCGCGCGCTCGCCGCGGCCAAAGCCACCGCCTTTGCGATGGAGTCGATCCCGCGAATCTCGCGTGCGCAGTCGATGGATGCGCTCTCCTCGCAGAGCAACATCGCCGGCTACAAGGCAGCGCTCTTGGGCGCGGAGAACATGGGACGTTTCTATCCCATGTTGATGACCGCCGCCGGCACGATCCCACCAGCCAAGGTGCTTGTGCTGGGAGCCGGCGTCGCCGGCCTGCAGGCGCTTGCCACGGCAAAGCGCCTGGGCGCGCGCACCACCGGCTATGACGTGCGCCCGGAGGTAGCCGAGCAGGTGCAGTCGCTCGGCGCGCAGTGGCTGGACCTGGGCTTGGAGGCAAGCGGCGAGGGTGGCTATGCGCGCGAGCTGACCGACGAGGAGCGAGCCAAGCAGCAACAGGCCCTCACGGATGCAATCAAGGGTTTTGACGTGGTCATCACGACGGCGCTCGTGCCGGGACGCCCAGCGCCGAAGCTGGTCACTGCCGAGGCCGTGGAAGGCATGAAGCCCGGATCGGTGATTGTGGACCTAGCGGGGGAGTCTGGCGGCAACTGCGAGCTGACCGAGCCGGGTCAGACGGTCGTCAAGCACGATGTGAAGATCGTCTCTCCCTTGAACCTGCCGGCAAGCATGGCCGAGCACTCCTCGCAGCTGTTCGCCCGCAACGTGCAGGCGCTGCTGGACTTGCTGGTCGCGCCCAGGGAAGGCGGCGCCGAGGGCGAGGTCGAGCTCAAACTCGACTTCGAGGATGAGATCGTCGCCGGCGCGTGCATCGTGCGCGACGGGGAGATCCTCAACCCGGGAGCCAAGGCTGCGCTGGAGGCGAGCGCATGATCCTCGCAAGCGTCCTGACGACCAACCTCGCGATCCTCGTGCTCGCGGGCTTCATTGGCTTCGTCGTCATCTCCAAGGTGCCAAACACGCTGCACACGCCGCTAATGAGCGGTACCAACGCGATCCACGGGATCGTGCTGCTCGGCGGTTTGCTCTTGTTTGGCCTCGCCGAACTGGACTCGTTCAGCAAGGCCCTACTCGTGATCGCCGTAGCTTTCGGCACGATCAATATTGTCGGCGGCTTCCTGGTCACAGACCGGATGCTCGAGATGTTCAAGTCGCGCCCGAAGCCCAAGGCGGAAGAGAACTCGTCCAGTGAGGGCAAGTCCGGCACGGACGGGAAGGCAGGCTCATGATCAGCCTGCCACTTGCCACAAGCTTTCTGCAAAGCGAAAGCTTCATCTACGTCCTCTACATCATCGCGTTCGCGCTGTTCATCCAAGGCCTGCGCGGGCTCTCCGGTCCGACCGGCGCCGTGCGCGGCAATCGCATCGCGGCCGTCGGTATGGCGATTGCGGTCGTTGCGACGCTGCTCAACCCGGGCGAGGGCAACTGGGGCCTGATCGCCCTCGGTCTCGCGCTGGGCGTCGCCGTCGGGGTGCCGGCTGCGCGCCAGGTGAAGATGACCGCGATGCCACAGATGGTCGCCCTCTTCAACGGCGTCGGTGGTGGCGCGGTGGCGATCATCGCTTGGGTCGAGTTCCGCAACCACGGTTCCACCTATGGCTCGCACCTTGCGGTGCGCACGTTTGAATCGGGGCCGTTCGTCGAACACGCAATCATTCACACCGGCGCGCTACCAACCTACGTTGCGATCTTCTCGGTGTTTGCCGCGATCGTCGGCTCGATCTCCTTCTGGGGTTCGAACATCGCCTTCGGCAAGCTCCAGGAAATCATCCCCGGGCGTCCGATCTCGCTCGGTTCGGCCCAACAGATCGTCAACCTCGTGCTCTTGATACTTGTCCTCGCCGCAGGCATCGACCTCATCGCCGGGGCTCACTCCGAACTGCTGTTCATCGGCATGCTGATCGTTGCCGCACTGCTCGGCAACGCCGTGGTGCTGCCGATCGGTGGCGCTGACATGCCGGTTGTGATCTCACTGCTGAACGCATTTACGGGACTCTCCGCGGCCGCTACCGGAATGGCGCTCAACAATCCGGCGCTGATCGTGGCCGGCATGATCGTGGGTGCCTCGGGCTCGATCCTCACCAACCTCATGGCGACCGCCATGAACCGCTCGATCCCCTCGATCGTCGCCGGCGGCTTCGGCGGCGGCGGCGCCGTCGAGGGAGCCGAAGGCGCCGGCGAGCATCAGGGTACGGTGCGCTCCACGAGCGCCTCCGACGCGGCGATCCAGCTTGCTTACGCCAACCGCGTGGTGGTTGTCCCCGGCTACGGTATGGCCGTTGCGCAGGCACAGCACGCCGTTCGCGAGTTGACCAAGGAGCTCGAGGCCCGTGGCGTGGAGGTCAGCTACGCGATCCATCCTGTCGCGGGGCGCATGCCCGGGCACATGAACGTGCTGCTGGCCGAGGCTGATGTGCCCTATGACCAGCTCAAGGAGATGGACGACGCCAACCCGGAGTTCCAGCGCACCGATGTGTCGCTCGTGATCGGCGCCAACGACGTAACCAATCCCGCGGCGAAGAACACGCCTTCCTCGCCGATCTATGGGATGCCGATCCTCGAAGTCTCCGACTCGAGCTCGGTGATCGTGATCAAGCGCTCGATGAATCCCGGTTTCGCCGGCATCGAGAACGAGCTGTACTTCGACCCGAAGACCTCAATGCTCTTCGGGGACGCCAAGTCGGCTGTGAGCGAGATCACAGCCGAGCTGTCGGCTCTCTGAGCCCAGCCGGTAAAGAAGCACCTCGTTGCTCTTGCGTGCGGGCGAGTCTTGTGTTCGCGCGTGCAAAGGCGGCCTGCTCTGTGCGCAATGCCAGCTTTGACGGGCCGATGTGCGCCTAGCCCGCTAGACCAAATTGGTACGTAATGCAGACAATACGGACATTGTCAAGAAGGTACTCGTCTATTAGGCTGAGTTAAGGAGAGATAGAGACACACCGTTTACAGGGGGCCGGCATTTCGGCACATGGCGGTACAGGTTTTGGTCGATTTTGGTTCGTGCCGACTCTTGGCGCGCTGGCCTGTACCACGTCCCTTTGCTGGGCGGTTCTGTACCTGGGGTCCCCGTCTTCGGCCGCGGTCTCGTCGTCGGTCCCGGCACGAGCCAGCGTGCAGCACCAAGGCTCAGGCCCACGCGCAAAAACGAGTATCGTCGGCGGGCAGGGCGCCTCGATAGCCAGCTTCCCCTTTCAGGTCGCCCTGTACAACCCCCAGGCAGGCTCGCCGGTCGCCGGCTTCTTCTGTGGCGGGGTCATCATCGACGCCACCCAGGTGATCACAGCCGCACACTGCGTCTCCGGTGGCGTCTACCAAGTGGCACCCTCCGCCGGTATCGAGGTGCTCGCCGGCTCCAGCTCGCTTGACCAGCCGGCCGCGGGCAGCGTCCGCGACCCGGTTCAGTCCAGCACCGTCGACCCCGGCTATAACCCTCTCAGCAGCAACGAGGACATCGCGCTACTCACGCTCGTACATTCACTGTGGTCGGGCTCGATCGCGCCGACTATCAACGGTGTCAACACGATCGCGCCGCTCGCCCTCAATCCCGACGCGGCGTCGACATATGCCAATCCAAACGCGAGTCCGGCAACCGTGGCCACGGCGAGCGGCTGGGGCGATGTCGAACCGGCGCCAGGGCGTGAGGCGAGCTACCCGACAAGCTTGCGTGCCGTGAAGCTGGCACTCGTCTCCGAATCGATCTGCGAAGAACAGTACGCGACAATTGAACAGCCGATCACCTCGAGCATGATCTGCGCCGGTGGGGGTAGCGCTCGCATGGACACTTGCTACGGAGACAGCGGCGGACCGCTCCTCGTCGACGCAGATACGCCCGCACGACCACCACAGGACTACGTGCTTGCGGGACTCGTCGACTTTGGCAACGGCTGCGCTCAGCCTGGCTATGCGGGCGTATACACACGGATCTCGAGCCCTAAGATCATGCGCTTCCTGAGCTCGGGTGTCGGCAATGCCGCGGCGCCAATGGGAACGCAGGCCAAGCATAAGAAGAAGCGCCGTAAGAAGCACGATCGTCGTAGAGTCCATTAGCAACCCTTCCGCCTCCTCTGGAACACTGGGAGCGTGATCTCCCGAGAAGCGGCAATCGATGCTCTGCGCACGAACGAGTTCGACCTCGTGGTCGTCGGCGGCGGGATCACGGGCGCAGGCGTTGCGCTTGATGCCGCGGCGCGCGGTTACAGCGTGGCGCTCGTGGAGCGCGCCGACTACGCCTCAGGTACCTCCAGCCGCTCCAGCAAGCTCGTGCACGGTGGCTTGCGCTACTTGCAGCACTTCGACCTCGGCCTGGTGCGCGAGGCGCTGTTGGAGCGCCAACTGATGGTCGCCTTGGCACCACATCTAGTGCGTCCCCTGCCGCTGGTCGTGCCGGCTTTCGACGGCGCTCGACCTGACCGGCTGATGGGGGTCGGGCTGAACCTGTATGACGTGATGTCGGTCGATCGCGAGCGCCTACGCGCGCGCCGCTCGCGCCGAAGTCGGGGTGAGCAGCCGTCGCGAGGCGAGCAAGCGGCTGGCGAGTCGGGTGGTGCAGCGACGAGGACGGCCATGCTTGAGCAAGGAGAGTCCTGGAGCCCTGAGCGTCACCGTGTCATCTCAGGAGAGGAAGTGCTCGAGCTGCTGCCGGCGATGGCTGAGCGCGAACCGACCAGCGGATATCTCTTCTACGACTGCCAGACAGATGACGCGCGCCTGGTCTTGACCGTGCTCGGTGAGGCGGAGCGCTTCGGAGCGTTGTGCGCGAATCGGGTCAATGCGACGGCGCTGCTGGAGCACGACGGACATGCCCGCGGCGTGTACCTGTGCGATGAGGAGAGCGGTGAGCGCTTCGAGGTGCGGGCCGAGAACGTCGTCAACGCGACCGGAGTGTGGGCAGACGAACTGCGACCGCAAGAGCTGCACGACGAGGCCGAGTTGCCGCAGATCAGACCGAGTCGCGGGACTCATGTCACGCTGCGTCACGAGGATCTGCCGCTGGTGGCAGGCGCGATCGTGCCGGCGGGCGCCGGGCGGACGATCTTCGCGCTGCCGTGGCTCGGGCGCACGCTGGTTGGTACTACCGACAACGACTACGAGGGCTCGCTCGCGCATGTGCGGCCCTCCGAGGAGGACGTCCAATACCTCTTGGCCGCGGTCAACGATTTCTTCGCGACCGATCTCACCGGCGAGAGCCTTACCGGCGCCTACGCCGGTGTACGCCCGCTGATCTCGACCGGCGATACAAAGAAATCTGTCGACATCTCGCGCAAGGCTGAGCTGTATGAGACCTCCAGTGGCATGATCACGATCACGGGTGGCAAGCTCACGACGTGGCGGCGGATGGCCAAGATGGTCGTCGATCGACTCGTCGAGCGCGAAGCGCGCGACGCCCCGTGTCGCACCGCCGAGATTCCGCTTGGGCAGGCCGTCGCGGTTGAGGATCTTCCGCCGGTGCAGGGACTCTCCGAGGTGGCCAGGGCCGCGCTCGCGGCACGTTATGGGTTCGGGGCTCACGAGGTCATCGCGCTGATCGCGGACAGGCCAGAGCTTGCCCGGCCAATCGTTGCCGGGCTCCCGGACGTGATGGCCGAGGTCGTGATTGCCGCCCGTCGCGAGCAGGCACGCAGTGTCGGCGACGTGTTTCTCAGGCGAACGCGGCTCGGCTTGCTCGCCGCGCGCGAATTGCTTGCCGACACCTCGGAGGCCGAATCGTCCGTCAGGCGTGTGGCCGCGCTGCTGGCAGACGAGCTCGATTGGAGCGAGCAGCGCGCTGCCGGCGAGGTGGAGCGCTTCCTGGAGGAGGCCGGCGCGGAGGGCATCCTCGGCCTCGGCTAGGGTATGAGGCGCATACGGGTGCCGGTCGCTGCTCAACGCGACCGGACGCCAACCGCCCTTACCGACGAACCAAGGAGAGATTCATATGACAGTGCTTGACCGCTCTGAGCTGCAGGCAAGCCCGCTCGCCGATCTGCACCTAATTGCCGACCAGATCGGACTCGAGGGCTTCAGGCGCCTGCGCAAGGCGGATCTGATCGACGCGATCCTGGGCGAGAAGGGGCCTGCTGAGAGCGCGGACGCCGACGAGAGCGACGGCGACGGCGAGACGCCGGAGCGTCGCCCACGTGCGCGTCGCTCCTCGCGCTCGCGGCGCGCGGGCTCGACGAAGAAGGCCGTCGAGAGCGAGGATGAGCAGGGGGAGCAACCTGCCGCAGAGAAGCCCGCGCCAGCTCGACGCACGCAAAGGGGCCAAGGCGGGCGTGCGCGCGGTGAGCGAGAGAAGCCCGAGAAGTCCGGGAATGGTGAACGCGTCGCCGAGGGCGTGATCGAGGTTATGGGCAATGGCTCTGCCTTCTTGCGTGTGTTGCCGCCCGAGCCGTCCGACGGCGACGTCTACATCTCGGCCGCGCAGGTGCGCCGTTGCGAGCTTGTCTCGGGCGATCGCGTGACCGGGCCAGTGCGCACGCCACGACGCTCAGAGCGCTACTCCTCACTCCTGCGGATCGACACGATCAACGGTGAGCCGGCGGACTCGGTTGCCGAGGGCACACGTTATGAGGAGCTCCCTGTCTCCTACCCGAGCGAGCGCTTGGCATTCGACTCCGAGGATCCCACGTTGAAGGCGATCGAGTGGCTGACACCGCTCGGTCGCGGCTCGCGTGCGGTGATCGCCGGCGGCGCACGCTCGGGCAAGAGCGAGACGCTGCGCGGCGTTCTTGGCACGCTTGCGGGACGCGAGGGCCTGGAGCTTTCGCTTGTGCTCGCCAGCGCACGCCCAGAGGAGCTTGCCGATTGGCAGCAGGGACCTGTGGCGCCAACAGTGGCGCTGACCTTCGCGGCCTCGTCAGAGGCACGTGCGCAGGCGATCGAGCCGGTGATCGAGACGGCCAAGCGGGTTGCGGCGCGCGGTGGCGACGCGATCGTCCTGGTCGACGGCCTCGATGGGTTGCCGCCACACAGCGCGCGCAAGCTGCTGGCGGCGGCACGCAAGCTCACCGACGGAGGCTCGCTGACAGTGATCGCAACCGCCGCGGAGCCGTTCGGTGGCGAGACGACGGTCATCGCGCTTGACGCAGTGCGCGCTAACACCGGCAAGCTGCCGGCGCTTGATCTAGTGAGTAGCGGCACCCTGAAGCCGGAGCTGCTGGTCGGCGAGGACGGGGCCGAGGCGATCACTCGCGCCCGCGCTACCGCCGCGGAGGGGTAGGGGGACAGCCAAGACGCGCGCGGCATGGTGAGCATTGACTCTGTGGGGCGTCGACTAAGACCCCTTTCTCTTTGTCGATGGATTGACGCCGCCAGAAAGATTGCTTGCCGTCGTCGTGTGAGCCGCACGACAGCGGGACCTACATATAACCTATTGGTTATAACCCGGGATCAAGCAATTTAGACATCCGCGCACTCAGGCCACGCAGGCGGCTAGCGCCTCAGCGCGGGTTCACCGTGCGCTGCCCTCTAGCGCCTATAGGCGACCCGGCCCCATGAGGGCTCAGGCGCCAATTCGATCGGCTCGCCGGAGCGATCGTGCTGCACGTAGACGAAGCTACCGGTGTCCTCGATGAAGGCAAATGTCAACTCGCCCTCGTTGACACGCTGATCCAGCCAAGCTCCGCGGAACACCAGCCGGCGCAGCCAGTGCACGAGCGAACGCTCGGCCGGGCCGACCAGTTCTGGCCAACAGTCGTTGACGTGTTCGCCAAGCGCCGAGGCCGGGTCATGGATGTCGCCGTTGACCGCTAGGTTGACGAGATCCTCGAGCTCGTCCTCGCCGAGGCGTCCGCCGACAAAGCCAAGCTTGAGGGCGGCCTGCTCGCAGCGTTCGCTGAAGTCGCGTTCGTTGAAGGTGAAGCGCAGATCACCGTATTCGAGGACGAAGTCCTCACCGGAGTTGTAGTTGCCGCGACGTGTCTTGTCCATGGATATAGGTTTCGTGGGAGGGAGTATGGGCGCGTAGCGAGTGGGTAGGCCTTGAGTCCTTATCGGCCGTAAGCCGTCGAGATCATATGCCGGCCTCCTGCCCGTCCGCTGTGCCTGCACGCGATATTGCATTCAACGGATGCGAACGCCAGGCAGGTGGCAGCGCCGGTGGCGCGCTACACGATGGCGAAGCTGCGCCCGGCGAGAAGGCCGCAGCCGGCCCTCGCGGGTGCGCGCGGTCGCGGTGTGCTCGCCCGCCGCGGCTTCGATGCAGCGGCACTCCGCTATACGCTCCGCCTTAGATGGCACGCCTCACAGAACATGGGCTACGTCGGTCGGTCGGAGTCTCAGGCCTGTTCGCGACCGCCTACGGAAACGTCGGTTCCTCGATCTACTACGCGCTGGGACTGGTGGCGGCGCATGCTCTGGGGCTTACGCCGCTGGTGTTCGTCTTCGCCGGCGGCCTATTCGCGCTGACGGCCAAGACATACGCAGAGGGCGCCGCGATGTTCCCCGAGGCCGGAGGGTCTTCCTCGTTTGCGCGCCATGCCTTCAACGAGCTCATCTCGTTCTTTGCGGGCTGGGCGCTGAGCCTGGACTACATCCTCACTATCGCGATCTCCGCGTTCTTCGTGCCCCACTACCTGAGCACCTTTCCGGGCCTGGGGGGGCTGAACCACAACCCTGGCGACATCTTCGGCGGACTGATCGTGATCGTGGCGCTTGCGGGCCTGAACATCCGCGGGCTGGGCGAGTCGGCCAAGCTCAACTTCGTCCTTGCGATCGTCGATCTCTCGACACAGGTGCTGCTCGTGGTAGTCGGCGCGGTGCTGGTGCTGGACCCCTCGCTGCTGATACATCAGGTCCATCTGGGGACGGTGCCGAGTTGGCACGAACTGATCTTCGCGCTGTCGCTGGCGATGCTCGCCTATACCGGCATCGAGACCGTCTCGAACATGGCCGAGGAGGCGCGCGATCCCGGTACGCAGGTTCCCAAGGCAGTGAATCTTGTCGTGCTCGCTGTGCTCGGCGTGTACCTGGGCATCTCGATGATTGCGTTGTCGGCGTTGCCCGTGACGGCGGTCCCTGGGCACCCACACCACTTCCAGACTCTGCTGGGCGTCGGACCTGAACATGGTGGTTTCGAAAACGACCCGGTGCTGGGGATCGTCTCGCGTCTGGGGCTGCACGGGACAATGCTCACAGTCGTCCAGTACTACGTGGGCTTGCTTGCCGCCACGATCCTGTTCATCGCCACCAATGCGGGCATGATCGGGATCTCGCGGCTGTCGTGGTCGCTATCCGAACACCGCCAGTTGCCCGGCATCTTCTCGCAGCTGCACGCGCGCTTTCGCACACCCTGGTTCACGATCCTGTTCTTCTCAGGGCTGGCGGGGCTGCTCGTGCTCTATGGCAACACCAGCGTGCTGGGCAACCTCTACTCGTTCGGCGCGCTGCTGTCCTTCACGATCGCGCACATTTCGGTGATCGCGCTGCGTGTGAAGCAGCCCGACCAGGAGAGGCCGTACCGCCTGCCATGGAACGTGCGCATTCGCGGCTCCTCGATACCGCTCACCGCCGTGATCGGAGGCATCGGCACGGCCACGGTTTGGGTGGTAGTCGTCATCACACACCCCGAGGCACGCGTCGTCGGCATCCCCTGGATGGTGCTCGGGATGGTCGGCTACATCGTCTACCGACGCAGTCAGGGTCTCGACCTGCGCGAGACCGCCCGTATCGAGCGCGCGGAGCGGCCTGCGGACTTCGAGGCGCTGGGATATCGCACGGCGCTCGTGCCGATCTTCGGCGGCGACGTGAGCGCCAGCGCGCTGTCGAGCGCGGCCAGGCTGATCGGCGAAGAGGGGGTGGTCTACGCGGTATTCGTGCTACCCGTGCCAAGCCAGCTCTCGCTCGAGTCGGGGCTGGAGGCCGAGGAGGCCGAAGGTCGCGCGGCGCTGGAGAGCGCTCGCATCAAGGCACGGCGTTCGGGCATCAAGATCCGAACCGGGCTGATTCGCACTCGTAACCCCGGAGCGGCGCTTGTCGACGAGGCAAAGCGCGTCGACGCAGACGTGATCTACTGGTCGACGATCCATGCTCCCGTGGGCGAGCAGCGGATCGGTCCGACCGCCACCTACCTACTGAGCAAGCGGCCCTGCCGGGTGATCATCGAGACCGAGAACCGGCCCTCCCGAGCCCACAGCCACGCTGTGGGAAAGCCGCTCAGCGGAGCCCCTGCCTAAGAATCGAGCACGCCTTCGCTGCCGCTTTACCTCATAGCGTCGTCCAGGCAGGGCACGGTCAGATAGCCAAGTGGAGGCAGGGACGCTCCCATATGTCACAATCGACATTAGATATGAGGGGGAGCTTGATCGGTCTTGTAGGGGTGCTCATTGTTGGGCTGATGCCCGGCGCGGCGTCTGCGGCCTCACAGCGGGACGTTTCCTCGACCCACACAGTGCTCCTCGCCGCCAATTCGACTCTGCAGTCGGTCGTGCGTACCTGGCCCGCCATGGAAGCAAGCTTGCAAAGGCTCGACCGTAAGTTCGCCGCCGAATGCCCCGACGTCGGCGCTGGCTCCCCACAGAGCGAAGCCGAGCAAAATTTGAGTTACGAGGTCGCTGGCGCGCTATGGGCGACCGCCTACCACGCGGATTCGAAGTTCGCTCAGGAGTTCATCAAAGCGGTAAGCCCTCTGCGATGGAGCAACCCCGCAATCGGCCGCACGGCGCAGAAATTCATCAAAGGGCTGCGCGAAATGACCTCACTGCAGGTGCCAAATCTCTGCGCCGACATACGCGCATGGACCGCAAGCGGCTACCAGACGATCCCGTCGAGCACGCTGCAATTCGACCGGCACGTGGAAGCGATCGAAGTAGAAGTGCCCTCGCCGCGGGTCGTCTCGGCATACGTGCAGCCCGCTGATCGTGGCCTCTTTGCGAAAGTGGAGCACCTCTTGACTAGATTTGAAGAACTTGAATTTAGTACGGGGCAACGGTATTGGGACACCGTGCTTGAAACGCTCGGGTTGAACCAGTAGCGCCGGTCGGCGCGCTCAAGCGAGACCGAGAACCATGCGGAAGTGCTGCACCCCGCCCTGGCTGGTGGCGCCGGCAGTCAGCGTGCCGAGCGACTTGAAATAGGGCACGAGGCTGGAGACACCTGGACTCTGAGTCAGCCCGACTCCTTCAAGGAAGCCCAGCAGCGTGGGGAATTCGACGATCAGGCTCGGTTCGATGCCTCCTCCTAGCGCAGAGGTTGCGCTGGCGTAGGAGGGCGAGGTGGACAATGTGCTCGATGGGCTGAGAGCGCCCTGAACTGAAGCTTCTCCGAGTCCGAGCACGAACTTGCCATCGCCGTCGGCGATGTATATGACCGCCGGGAAGCCCTGCAACTTGACGCTGACGGCCGCGTCAGTGCCAGCGATTGAGGCATTGCTGACGATTGCTCCGGCGCTTTTCATCAGGCTACCCAGCTGGCCGACCGCGGCGCGTGAGGCGCTCGGATCGTTTGAGGAGATCACCAGTGCGGCCTGCAGGTTGAACAGGCCCGTTCCGCTCACGAACATCCCGCCGGAGCCCGCCCAGCCGGCAAAGTCCTGTTGCAGTTTGGCGTTCGGCGAGTCGATCGCGCTAAACAGCTTTTCGATGCTCGGGCCGCCGAGCGAGGAGAAGATTGTCGAGGTGCCAAACGAGGCGACACCGTGCAGCAGCGCCAAAGCGCGGGGGAGATTGGCGCCGACGTTGCCGACGCCAGCGGCAAGCCAGGAGCCTCCTGGCAGCTCACCCAGCTGTTTCGCGCCTTCTTGACCAAAGAGGGGGGCGGAGTCGTTGCTCGAGTGGATTTCGCCCTGTATCGAGATCGTGTTTGAGGTGGGCGTCACCGACAGCGAGGCTGTCTGTGCGTCGGCAAATAGCTCGCCAAGCAGCGACACACCTTGACCGGCCAGGCCGCCTGAGCCGTGAACTGCCTTGAGCAGCGCTTCGGGCTGGGCGTAGGCACTGGCGATTGCGTCGCTTGGCGGCTTGACATAGCCGGATGCGTTGGTGATGGGCGAGCCTCCAAGCGATGTGTCGATAGCTTCCTTGAGGCCCGATTCGCTACCGATCACGGCGAAGTCCTTGACTATGCCCTCCGCCTCTCCGCCCGATGAGACTTGGTAGGTGACTCCCCGGTAGCTCGCTGTATGCGCTTGCTGTTCATGTGCGCGCCCTTCCAGGAAGGAGCGAGCCTTGCCGACGTCAGAGGTCTCAAAGACGATCGCCCCTTGGGCGCCACTCGCGCCAAATGTGCCGGTGCCGAGCGAGGATGTTGCGTTTGCCAAGCCACCTTCGAGCAACGCCTGAGCAGAGCCACCGCTCTTGGGCAGCTTGCTTGTGTCCAGCGAAGTGATGAAGATGCCGGCGCTCTGTCCGACCCACGGCTCGATGTCGCGTTTGAACTCGACATGGCTGCCTTCGCTTGAGAGCAGTGCCTGGGCCAGGCTGCCGTACGGTTCGGCCAGGTGCGTGAGATCCTTGGCGGCCGTCGACGCGTCGCCACCGGCTCCACCGCTCGGCTTGACGGTCACGTTCGCATAGAGCGGCGCGGACACCGGCACGAGGCCGGCCGGTTCGCCACTGGAGCCCGAAGACCCGCATCCCGCGAGTGCACCTGAGCCGAGCAGCGAGATAAACGCGAGGGCGATGTAGCCGGCGCGGCCCCTGAGCGGGGGATAGGCGCGACCATGCCTGCGCGTATGCGTGGCGGGCGAGCAGCGGCGATCGTGCGGGTCGGTCGTGGAGTAGGGCAACGCGTTCCTCTCTTTTGCTGACTCAGGTCGGGCTCTGCAACGAACGTTACACGCGGCGCCCTTGCAAGCTTGCATGCAGGCGCCCAGCGTCGCTGCGCAGGCCTCTCCCACCAGCAAAACCCAAGCTGAGCAGGCTCTTTTGTGCGTTTTTGGGTCTTGAGGCATGCATTGTGGGAGAAAATGTGCAATCAGGGTTGCATTGTGGGGGGAAGTGGGGTAAGTTCGCGGCAGCGAGCCGTGGTGGAGGAGCTCCTCCCACTCCTCCACCGCGGCTCGATCAACTTGATTGGAGCTCCCAGTGGCCTTCCGCGGCACCTTCGACCACACGCTCGATGCGAAGAACCGGCTCACCGTTCCGGCCCGTTATCGCGCCGCGCTGTCGGAGGGTGTAGTGCTCGCGATGCCGGTGGACCTCAAGCCGTATGTCGGCGTGTGGCGTCCACAGGACTACGAGCGCTACACCGAGCGCTCACTTGCTGAGCTGCCGCCGCTCTCCTCGCGGCTGACAGAGCTTGAGCGCTTCTTCTACGGGAGCTCACACGACGCAGAGCTGGACGCGGCCGGACGGATCATGGTGCCCGGCTTCCTCGGCGAGCACGCGAAGCTCAGCAAAGAGGTCGTCGTGGTAGGAGCCGGCGATCGCCTGGAGCTATGGGATCGCACCAGCTGGGACGAACACCGACCGGCGCTGCTCGGCAGCGTCGCAGAGATCACCGCGCGCGTTGACCATCCTGCTTGACATGACCACCGTTCACATTCCGGTGCTCGCCGAGGAGCTGATTCGAGCTGCTCGACCCGCGGCCCGGTCAGACCGTCATCGACTGCACCTTCGGCGGTGGCGGTCACGCGCGCGCCCTCGCCGAGCGCCTTGGCTCGCAAGGAACGCTTGTGGCGATCGATCGAGACCCCTTTGCAGAGGAGCGTTTTCTCGAGCTCGCCCAGGAGATTCCCTGCTCGGCGCGCTTCGTCCGCGGCGACTATGCGGATGGCCTGGAGATGCTCTCTGAAGAAGGGAGTGATCGCGGACGCCGTCTACTTCGACCTGGGCATGTCCTCGATGCAGATCGACACGCGCGAGCGTGGCTTCTCCTACTCCTATGACGCGCCGCTTGACATGCGCATGGACCCTCGTCAGGAGCTCACCGCGCGAGAGATCGTCGCCACCTGGGACGAGCGCCGACTGGCGGGGATCTTGCGCGAGTTCGGCGAGGAGCGTCACGCCGCTCAGATCGCCCGTGCGATTGTGCGCGCTCGCGCACAGTCTCCGATCGAAACGACGCTCGCGCTCGTGGAGGTCATCACGGCCGCGATTCCCACCCCGGCTCGCTTTGCCGCCGGGCACCCAGCCAAGCGCACGTTTCAGGCTCTGCGAATCGCCGTCAACGACGAGCTGGGACAGCTCGACCAGGCGTTGCCGCTTGCTTGGGGACTGTTGCGCGAGGGCGGCGTGCTTGCCGCGATCTCCTTTCACTCACTCGAGGACAGACGCGTGAAGCACTTCCTCGTCGAGCGCGCTCGCGGCTGCATCTGCCCGCCCGACATGCCGGTCTGCGGTTGCGGGCGCGTGCCCGAGGCGGCGCTGCTCACGCGTGGGTCGATTGTGCCCTCGGCAGAGGAGACGGCGCGCAACCCTCGCGCTTCCTCGGCGCGTCTGCGTGGCGGCGCAAAGCTTGCAGGTCATCTCAACCGATCAAGGAGGTCAAGCATGACCCCGCCCGCTACGGCTCGCTCGCTTCCCAAGCGCGCCGCGCCTGACCCATCGAAGATCGGCCAACGCCGCGCCGCGTCGCGTCGCGCCAGACGTATATCGGGTCCCAGCGCTCCAGCTCGCTCAGGTCCGCTCGCTGTCGCCGCTGCGGTTGCGATTCCCGGCGCCAGGTGTCGCGCTACCGCGCGAGCGTCCGGGGCGACCGAGCTCACCCTCGCGTAAGCGCTCGGCGCCGGCGAGGAAAGCGCGCCTCGGCTGAGGCCACTCCGGGCATTGCGTTGCGTGGTGTCCAAGTTCTGGATGGCATCTCCAGTAGCGCATTCGTAGACAGGCTGATTCGGGGGCGCTTGTGGATTGGTCTGCTGGCCTTCGCCTTGATCGGAATCGTCGCGATGCAGCTACTGGTGCTCAAGCTCAACACGGGCATTGGTCGCACGCTCGGGCATGTGGCGACACTGCAGCGTGAAAACGCTCAACTGAACATCGAAGACTCGATGTACTCGTCCGAAAACCGGGTCGCGCCCTTGGCGACGGCCGCCGGCATGACGCTTGCGCCGACCGGGACGGTCCACTTCGTCACGGCGAGCACGGCAGACATCTCACGCGCGGCGGCTGCGCTATCCAGCGCCGCTCAGGCATCCGCGAGCGCAGCGTCCGTGGCGAGCACCGCTGCTGGTGAACCCTCCAGCGGGAGCGCAGACAGTGAAGCCACCTCCCCGGCAAGTGGTGGAGCGGAAGCATCAAGCCCAGGGGAAGGCTCCAGCTCGTCCACCGCCGGCTCGACGGGCAAAAGTGCCGCAGGATCGGGAGAAACCCAGTCAACGAGCCCGCCGTCGAGTGCTTCGCCGCCAAGCACCGGCTCCTCCGCGCCGGTCGACAGCGCTCCACCGGTCGCGGGCGCCCAAGCCGCCCAAGCCGCCGAAGTGCCGGCGTCGTCGTCCAGCTCCAGTGGCGCGGCGGCAAGCGCTCCCGCCGGCGGCACTCGAGCCGGCACGGGCGAATAGCCGATGGCGGCCGTCCAACGTCGGGTCGGGCTGCTGTTCGCGCTGTTCGTCGTGCTGCTGCTGCTCGCCGGCGCGCGCTCTCTCTATCTCGGTGGTCCCCACAGCGGCGTGCTGCGCAGGGCCGCGCAGACGCAGCAGCTGACCGACGAAGTAGTGCCCGCCCAGCGCGGTGCGATCACCGATCGCAACGGGATCGCGCTGGCGATCTCCGAACCGGCACAGGAACTCACCGCCGACCCGTACCTGGTCGAAGAGCCACTCGACGCCGCTCGCCAGCTGGCGCCGCTACTCGGCCTCACCCAGGCGCAGGTGCTCGCCAAGCTAAGCGAGCACAGCGGCTTCGTGTACCTGTCGCGGGCGCTCCCCTACGACACCGCGCAGCGGGCGCTGGCCCTGAAGATCCCGGGCCCGCACGGCACGATGGTCAAGATTCCCGGGTTGCACGGCACCCCGGTCATGCGCCGCGTCTATCCGCGCTCGACGCTAGCCGCGCAGGTGCTCGGGATCGTTGGCACTGAACACGAAGGGGCCGGGCTCATGGGGCTCGAGTACTCGGAGAACTCGGCGCTTGCAGGACACGCAGGCAAGCGCAGCGTTGTGAGCGACGCGATCGGCCAGCCGATCTCGATCGCCGAAACCCGCCACGAGCAAGCAGGCTCCTCGATAGCGCTCACGCTCGACGCCAACATCCAGCAGCGCGCCGAAGACGTGCTCAGCGCCGTCGGTCGCGTCTTTCATCCCAAGGACTCCACCGCGATCGTGATGGATCCGCGCACGGGCGCGATTCTCGCGATGGCCAACTGGCCGCTTGTCAACAGCAACGATCCGCCCGCAAAGCCCGAAGAAGCGTTCGAGAACCGAGCGGTCAGCTTCAACTACGAACCCGGATCTACATTCAAGGTCGTGACCGTCTCCGGAGCTCTGCAGGAAGGTCGGATCACGCCGAGCAGCGGCTTTGAAATCCCCGATCAGATCGAACTTGGTGGACGCACGATCCACGACGACACCGAACACGAAACCGAGTCATTGACTGCCTCACAGATCCTGGCCCAGTCGAGCAACGTCGGCGCGATCAAGATCGCCAGCCTGTTGGGTCCTGAAAAGTTCAACTCCTGGGTGCACAGCTTCGGCTTTGGCTGCACCGACGGGCGCGAACATCCCCGGCGAAGAAGGGGGAGCCACGCTGCCGCTGGACAAATACTCGGGCTCTTCGATGGGTAACTTGCCGATCGGCCAAGGTGAGTTGGTGACACCGATTCAGATGGCCACGCTCTATTCGGCGATAGCCAACGGCGGCATCCTGCGCCCGCCGCACATCGTGAGGGCAGTCGGGGGCCACACGGTCGCAGAGCCGGTCGGGCGGCGGGTCATATCATCGAGGGTCGCGGCCGAGGTTCGCGAAATGCTCAAGGGCGTGCTTGCGCCAGGGGGCACCGCGAGCGAGGTATCGATACCCGGCTACGAACTCGCGGGCAAGACCGGAACAGCCAGCAAGATCGACCCTGAAACAGGCGAATACTCCAAAAGCGCATATGTCGCCTCGTTCGTTGGCTTCGCTCCCGCCTCCAACCCGAAGCTGCTTTGCGCGGTGATCGTCGACGAACCGCAGGCCGACTCGATCTACGGCGGTGTCGTCGCCGCCCCGGCCTTCGGCCAGATCATGGAATTCGCACTGCCATACCTGGGGATCCCGCCGAGCTAGGCATCGACCGGGACCGAGCGGGTCATCCCTTCTGGCACTAGCCCTAGACTCTCGCTCCTTGAGCTCAGACGGCGCAAAGCCATGAGATTGGACGAGTTGACGGCCGCGGAGCTGCCCGGACTGCGGGTGCTCTCGCCGATCGCTGGTTCGCCTGAGATAGCTGGGCTGGCCTATGACAGCCGTCGTGTGCGACCGGCACTTTGTTCTTCTGCGTGCCAGGCTACGAGCGCGACGGCCACGATTTCGCTGCACAGGCGGTGGCGGCGGGGGCGGCGGCGTTGGTCGTGGAGCGTCCGCTCGGATTGGGTGTCCCCGAGCTGCTGGTGAGCTCGGTGAGGGCGGCGATGGGAGCGCTCGCGGCGCGTTTCTACGGCGAGCCGACCGCGCGCTTGCAAGTCATCGGCATCACGGGTACCAACGGCAAGACGACGAGCGCCCATCTGGTGTGCTCGCTGCTGGAAGCCACCGGCGAGTCGCTGTGGGCTGCTTGGCACCGTGGAATCGCGTGTCGCTGGCCAGCGGCGAGCCGCGAGTCGCACGACTCCCGAGGCGATCGACCTGCAGGACGACTTCCGGGCGATGCTCGACGGTGGCCAAAGCAGCTGCGCGATGGAGGTCTCCTCGCACGCACTGGCGCTGGGACGCACAGACTGCGTGCACTTCGCCGCGGCGATCTTCACGAACCTGACCCAGGACCACCTCGACTTTCACGAGACAATGGAGGGCTATTTCCAAGCCAAGCGGCGGCTGTTTGTGCCGTCCGGGCAACAGGCCAAGCCTGGTGTTGCGATCGTGAACTTGGACGACCCTTACGGGCGACGTCTGAGCGCCGAGCTGGACGAGGCGGTTACGTTCGCGATCGACACCGAGGCCGACTACCGTGCGCGTGAGGTGCAGATCGAGCTGGGTAGGACGCATCTGCAGTTGGACACGCCGTCAGGCACACGCTCGCTCTCGCTTGGCTTGCCTGGTCGCTTCAACGTCTCAAACGCGCTTGGCGCGCTTGCCGCCGTCCACACGCTCGGTGGCGATCTCGACACGTTGCTCACGGCACTCGAAGGCGGCGTGCGTGTGCCCGGGCGCTTGGAGCCGGTCGACGCTGGACAGGGCTTCGCGGTACTCGTCGACTACGCGCATACGCCCGACTCGTTGCAGAACGTGCTGAACACAGCTCATGAAGTCGGTGATGGCAGGGTGATCTGCGTATTCGGCGCCGGCGGCGATCGCGATCGCGGTAAGCGTCCGCTGATGGGCGCCATTGGGGCTTCTCTGGCCGATGTGCTCCTGGTCACCTCCGACAACCCACGCTCGGAGGATCCGCAAACGATCATCGCCGAGATCATGCAAGGGGTGGTCCGTGCAGAGCGTCCTTCAGGGGCTCCGCCGGTCGCCTGCGAGGTCGACCGGCGTGCTGCGATCGAGCGGGCGGTGTCGCTCGCGCAGGATGGCGATGTGCTCGTGATCGCCGGCAAGGGCCACGAGCAGGGACAGGAGTTCGCCGAAGGCGTGAAGGTGCCCTTCGACGATGTCACGGTTGCCCGCGAAGCCTTGGGCGCACGGGTCGGCTAGTGGTGTCTCGACTCGAAAATTCGATGGTGTTTCCTGGCGTATGCACGCACCTGACGCCCCTCGGCGTCCGCACACGTGAAACCAGCACGCGCACGAACACCGTGGAACGTCAGGACAAACGCATCCACTCGGCAAACCGTCACCGAATTTTCGAGTCGAGACACTGATGGGTCGCATCCTCATCGGGGGCACCGCAGCCCTGCTCATCTGCATCTTCTTGAGCCCGAAGTTCATCGAGTTCTTGCGCCGCCGCGAGTTCGGCCAGCAGATTCGTGAGGATGGCCCTCAGGGTCACCTCGAGAAGGCCGGCACGCCGACGATGGGCGGGATCATCATCTTCCTCGCTGTCTCGATCCCCTATCTGATCCTCAGCGACTTCGAATGGCGCTCGGTTGGTGTCTTCGGGACCGCGATCGCCTGCGCGCTGCTCGGTTTCGCCGACGACTACACAAAGCTCGTCAAGCGCCGCTCGCTCGGTCTGCGCGGTCGCACAAAGCTCGCGATCACGATTGCGATCTCGTTGGGGCTTTGGTACGTGGCAAGACACGAGGCCAACCTCGCACCAACGCTGCGTCTGCGCTTCGTCGACTACACGATCGACCTCGGCGTCTTCTATCCTGTGCTCATCTATCTGGTGGTGGCCGGGACCACCAATGCCGTCAATCTGACCGACGGCCTCGACGGCCTCGCGGCCGGTTGTGGCGCGATCGTGCTGCTCGCCTACATCGGCATCACGTTCATCGCCGAAGACTTCGATCTGGCGATGCTCGCCGGCGCATTGGTTGGCGCTTGCATCGGCTTCCTCTGGTTCAACGCGTTCCCAGCCACGATCTTCATGGGCGATACCGGATCGCTTGGCATCGGTGGCGCGATCGCCGGTCTTGCCGTGATGACGAAGACCGAGACGCTGCTGATACTGCTCGGTGGAATCTTCGTGATTGAGGCATTGTCGGTAGTGATCCAGGTGATCTCCTTCCAGATGACGCGAAAGCGGGTGTTCCTGATGGCGCCCATTCACCACCATTTCGAGCTGCGTGCATGGTCTGAGACGAAGATCATCCTGCGCTTTTGGATCGTCGCCGCGATCTGCTGTGCGATCGGCTTCACGCTCTACCGTCAGAGCATCGGTTGATGGCCGCTCGCGTCCTTTATAGGCGCGAGCGAGATCGGATCTGGAGGTGAAGCCTCGGCCCGATCTCCCGCCGGGCCCCTACATGATCGTGGGTCTGGCCCGCTCGGGCATTGCCGCTGCGCTTGCGCTTCGGGCGAGGGGAGAGGAGGTGCTCGGGGTGGACGCGGGCGCCCCAGATGGGCTCGAGGTGCTGGTGGAGGCAGGTGTCTCTTTGCACTTGCGCGAGCAGGGAGTCGCGTTGCTCGAGCGTGCGCGCACGCTCGTCAAGAGTCCGGGCGTGCCGGCGCAGGCGCCGGTGATCGCCCAAGCACGTACGCGCGGGATGACCGTCATCGGCGAGCTCGAGCTGGCATGGCGGCTTCTGCCCAACGAGTTCATCGCAGTGACGGGCACGAACGGCAAGACCACGACGGTTGAGCTGGTCGGCCACATCCACCGCGAAGCGGGCGTTGCCGTGGCCGTGGCGGGCAATGTGGGAGTGGCGCTCAGTGGACTCGACGGCTGTGTGGACGAGCGCGTCACGATCGTATGCGAGGCGTCCTCCTTCCAACTGGAAGACACGCTCGCGTTCGCAGCTGAGGCGGCAGTGTTGCTCAACCTGACACCTGACCATCTCGATCGCCATGGGACGCTCGATGCCTACCTGTCTGCCAAGCTCGAGATCTTCGCGCGACAGGAAAGCCAGGACCTGGCGGTGGCGCCGGCTGATCTCCAGCCCGAGGGCCTGCCAGGTGGCGCACGACGCGTGAGCTTCGGTAGCGACCCAGATGCACAGCTCTCAGTGCGCGACGGCACGCTCTACTGGCAAGGACGAGCCCTACTCGGATCGAGCGAGCTTTCGCTGCGGGGTCGCCACAACTTGGAGAACGCGATGGCCGCCGCCGCGGTGTGCCTGGCACGCGGTCTGGATGTCGAGGCGGTCAGGGCTGGACTCCGCAGCTTCGCCGGAGTGCCCCACCGCTTGGAGCATGTCGCAAACAGGAGAGGCGTTCTCTTTGTCAACGACTCCAAGGCGACCAACGTGGCGAGCACGCTTGTCGCGCTCGAGGCGATGGCAGCCGAGCATCTGCCGGTTCACCTGATCCTCGGCGGCCAAGCCAAGGCACAGGACTTCACAGCGCTACGCGGACCCGTCAGTGCCGGCTGTCGCGCCGTCTACCTGATCGGCGAGGACGCGGATGTGATCGAGCGGGCGATGGGTGGGGAGCAGACGACAGGTGGGGAGGAGGCGACAGGTCGGGAGCAGGCGAGAGGTCGGGAGCAGGCGAACGTGCACATGTGCGGTGACCTCGATCACGCGCTCTCCCTCGCCGCCGCCGCGGCCGTCCCGGGTGAGGTGGTGCTGCTCTCGCCTGGCTGTGCGAGCTTCGATCAGTTCGCAGACTTCGAAGCGCGTGGAGAGTGCTTCCGCGAGCTCGTCCGACAGCTCTAGCCGACTGCGGCGTACAGCCACGGCGCACAACGCTTCTCGTAAGCGCTGGGAAGGCCGTAGAGGCTTCCGAAGACTGGCGTCGAAGAGGGCTCTGATGTCAGTAGCCGGACGGCGCTCAAACTCTGCCGCGACCCCGAAGTCGCGGGCTAAGCGCGCAGGACGGGCAGCGTCCGCGCCGGCGAAGCGCCGGCAGTCGCTCGAGTACAACATCCTGTTGACGGCCACGCTTTGCCTACTCGCCTTCGGGGCGGTCATGGTCTACAGCGCCTCTTCTGCCAGCAGCCTGTTGGCGAGCGGCGGCAGCGGTACGGGCGAGCTGGTGAAGTTCGTCATCTACGGCGCTCTCGGGCTGTTTTTGATGAGGGTGCTCGCCCGCGATGGCATCGCGCGCGTCCAGGGCATCGTCGCGCCGCTACTGGCCGTCTCCTTCGTGCTGGTGCTCGCTGTGCACATCCCTCACGTCGGTGTGAGCGTCAACGGCGCACGCCGCTGGATCGGCAGTGGGCCACTTCAGTTCCAGCCCTCCGAGTTGCTCAAGCTCGCACTCGTGCTCTACTCGGCGACGCTGCTTGCAAGCCGTCCGCAGCGCGTGCACGATCTACGGGAGCTGTGCAAACCACTACTGTCGGTCGTCGGCGCTGCCTGTCTGCTGGTCGTCACCCAACCGGACCTCGGCACCGCGATGGTGATCGCCTTCACGACCTGCGCGCTGCTTGTAGCGGCCGGAATCCCGGCTCGCAACTTGGCGATCATCGGCGGCTCGGTGGTTGCGATCGTCGCTCTGATCGCGATCGCAAGGCCCTATGAGCGAGCCCGCCTGACCTCGTTCATCGACCCGTGGGCCCACGCCTCAGGCAGCGGCTTTCAGGCGGTCCAAGGGCAGATCGCGATCGGCTCTGGCGGACTGTTCGGCGTCGGTCCGGGGCAGTCGGTGCAGAAGATCTTCTACCTGCCGGAGGCCCAGACCGACTTCATCCTCGCGGTGATCGGAGAGGAGCTCGGCGTTGTCGGCGTATTTGCGCTGCTGTTCCTCTACGGCATGATCGCCTATGCCGGCCTGCGCGTCGCCAAGGCCGCCCGCAGCCTGCACAGCGCGCTGATCGCCGTCGGCATGACCTCGCTGATCGTCTCCCAGGCTTTGCTCAACGTCTTTGCGGTGCTCGGCTTGGCGCCGCTCACCGGTGTTCCGTTGCCGCTGGTCTCCTATGGCTCGAGCAGCCTGGTCGTGACGCTCGTCGCGATGGGGTTGCTGCTGAACGTGGCAGCCGGCGGTAGCGCGCACGTGCGCGCGGTGAGCTCATCGCGAGGCAAGCGCCCGCACGCAGTCTCTGCCGATGCGGACGACTCAAAGAGCAGCGCGCGGGCCTCTCGGCGGGCAGTGGCCGACACCCCGCCGCGCGAACCGGCACGATGGGGCCGTGAGCACAGCGCCGAAGAAGATCGTGATAGCCGCCGGCGGGACGGCCGGACACGTAGTTCCAGCGCTCGCAGTGGCGGACGCGCTGCGGGCTGAGGGCGCCGCGGTCACATTCATTGGCGGGGCGCGGGCGGAGGCACAGCTAGTGCCGGCGGCCGGCTACCCGTTCAAGGCGATCTCGGTGGAAGGCCTCAGTCGCACCAGTCCGGTGCATGCCGCACGCGCACTGCTGCGCGCCGTCCGTGCGACGTTGCGTGCGCGTGCGCTTTTGGCAGAGCTCCAACCGGACGCCGTAATGGGGGGCGGTGGCTATGTAGCAGGACCGGTGGGCGTGGCAGCCCTCACACAGCGCATCCCGCTCGTGCTGAGCGAGGCCGACAGCCATCTCGGGCTCACCAATCGCCTGCTCGCTCGCTTTGCCAGGCGCGTGTGCCTGGCGTTCCCGATCGCCGGCCGCGACGGAGCACGCTACCGGCTCACCGGACGCCCGATCCCAGCGGTACAGGTCGAGCGCGCAGGTGCACGCGAGCGGTTTGGGATCACGGGCGATGAGACATGCGTGCTTGTCTTCGGTGGTTCACTTGGAGCGCGCACGCTCAACCAGGCGGCGCTCCGTGCATTCGCCTCAGCCACATTCCACGTCCTGCACGTCTGCGGGCGGCGCGATTACCCCGAGCTCGCTGGCCAGCCACGGCCGGCCGGCTATGACCTACGCGAGTATCTCGACATCGACGAGTTCACAGCCGCGCTGGCCGCCAGCGATCTGGTCATAGCACGTGCCGGCGGCTCGCTGTTCGAGATCGCAGCACACGGCCTGCCAGCAATCCTCGTTCCTTATCCCCATGCCTCAGCCGACCACCAGAGTGCCAACGCCCGCTGGATGTCCGAGGCCGGCGCGGCAGTCGTTGTGCCCGATGCCGAGCTCAATCCTTCTAGGCTGGCGCGCGAGGTGGCACAGCTGCTGGCTAACCCGGCTCGTCTGAGCACGATGGCAGCCGTATCGCGACGGCTCGCACGCCCCGATGCGGCTCGCGACATCGCAGCTGAGCTGCTGGAGGCGCCGGACAGTGAGGTCGGTCGTCTGCTACGGGCACGAGGCTCAGCGCCCCTCGGAGCGGGTGCGATGAACGGTTCCAAGCAGCCTTGGACGCGGCGTCGCCTGCACTTCGTCGGTGTTGGGGGGGCGGGTATGAGCGGCTATGCGCGTGCGGCCCACGCACTTGGTGCAAGCGTGAGCGGTTCCGATAGGGCACCGAGCGTGCATTCCGAGCGCTTGCGCGAGGAGGGCGTGCTCGATGCGAGCATCGGACACGATGCCGCCAACGTGCCGGATGGCGGGGACGTCGAGATCGTCTACTCGAGCGCTGTCCCGGCCGACAACCCCGAGCGTCTCGGGGCGCGTCGACGGGGCCTTGCCGATCGTCCAAGAGCGGAGCTGCTGGCCGAGCTGAGCGCGTTGCGCCGCACGATTGCCGTTGCCGGCGCTCACGGCAAGACGACTACCGCCTCGATGATCGTGCACCTGTTGCGCGAGGGCGGAGTCGACCCCGGCTGGCTTGTGGGCAGCGCGGTCGGACCGGGCCTTGCCAACTCGCACTGGAGCGAGGGCGAGTGGCTGGTCGTGGAGGCCGACGAGTCCGACCGCTCGATGCTTAGCCTCGACGTCGAGATCGCGCTGCTCACGAACGTCGAGCTCGACCATCACGCCACATTCGGCACGCTGGAGGAGTTGCGCGAGGCCTTCCGCGAGTTTCTCGCTCTGGCGCGGAGGGCCGTCGTCATTTGGGACAGGCCCGATTTGCTGGCTCTGCTTTCGCCTGCCGCTGCTTCCAGCGCGATCCACATGAGCGGCGCGGATGTGGGCGCAGTCCAGGACCCACCTGCTCTCCCCACGCGCGGGGAGAGGACTGGAGACGTCGAGGTCGTCGCCTACGACGTGGCGGCGCCGGAGCTGGAGCAAGGCGGCTCACGTTTTTGCTGGCGGGGGGAGGACGTGCGCGTCACCGTTCCCGGTGCTCACAACGCTTGTAATGCGGCGGGCGCGCTTGAGGTCGCGCGCCTGGTGGGGATCGCCGATAGTGCGCGCACGGCGATCGCCGGCTTCAGCGGTGCTGCACGGCGCTTCCAACGTCTCGGAGCGACCGCGAGCGGAGCAGTTGTGATCGACGACTACGCCCATCACCCGACTGAGGTGGCGGCCACCCTGAACGCAGCCCGCACGCTTGGCTCAAAGCGACTCGTCGCGGTTTTCCAGCCACATCTGTATTCGCGCACAGCGTTGCTCGCAGACGAGTTCGGTACGGCGCTTGCGATTGCCGACGTCGTCGTGGTGCTCGACGTCTATCCAGCACGCGAGCGCGCTGAGGATCACCCCGGCATCAGCGGAGAGACGCTCGTGCGCTCGACTGTTGCGCATGCCCAGGGACGTGAAGTGCTGTGGAAGGCCAGTTTCGATAAGGCACAGGAGGCGCTCGGCGAGCTGCTCGAGGATGGCGATCTGTGTGTCCTGATGGGAGCCGGCGACGTGGATTCACTAGGACGACGATTGGTGGGTGGCGATGGTCTCTAGAGATTCGCCGGAGACCGCGCCGTCGATTGTGGAACGCGATTTTCCGCTAGCCCGTTTGGCGACGATCCGGACCGGTGGCGATGCCGATTACTTCGCCCGCGCTGGGAGCAACGCTCAACTGCGTGAGCTGCTCACCTGGGCAGCAGCGATCGAGGTTCCGATCGCCGTGGTGGGGTCCGGCTCAAATCTGCTGATCGCCGACGAGGGCGTCACCGGCCTTGTCATCAAGCTCGATCGCAAGTTGGCGTTGATCCAGCACGAAGGGCAGCGGATCGTGTGCGGCGGTGGAGCTCGCCTGCCTTCGGTTGCCGCCCGTGCGGCTCAGGCCGGCCTGTCGGGCATCGAGTTCGGCGTCAACATTCCCGGTAGCGTCGGAGGCGCGTTGCGGATGAACGCAAACGCTTACGGCGGCCAGCTGGCAGACACGCTTGAGTGGGCGGAGATCGTCACCGCGGAGGGAGTCGATCGTCGTGCGGCGGCGCAGCTAGGCTTCGGCTATCGCCACTCCAATCTGCGCAGCGGTGAAGTCGTCGCGCGGGCCTCGTTCCTGCTCGCCCCGGCCAGCGTTGACACGGTTAAGGCGACACTCGCTCAGATGCGTGCGCGCCGCCACGAGGCTCAGCCTCAGGGGATCAAGACGTTTGGCTCGACCTTCAAGAACCCCGAGGACGAGCGAGCGGGGGGGCACAGCGCCGGGCTGCTGCTATCGGAGGCCGGCTGCAACGGCCTGGGTATCGGCGGTGTCCGCTTTGCCCCCAAGCACGCCAACTTCATCGAGAACACCGGCACGGCCACGACAGCCGATGTGGTGGCGCTGATGGACGAGGGCCGTCGGCGCGTGATGGAGCGCTTCGGCGTGCAACTGGAGCCCGAGGTTCAAACCCTGGGAGCCGTGCGCTTCCCCTGGACGGATCGATCAGAGTCGAGCTCTTAGAACGTGTTTCAAAAAGGTCGGCACGTCCCAGGCGTCTCTGGACGCGGCGCTGGATCGCTAGGTGAGGTCTTGTGCGTACCACCAGTACGTGCTGCGACACCCCGCGACGTACGTGCTGCGACACCCCGCGACGACCAGCTTGTCCATGAACACCTGGGACGCACTGCCTATTTTGAAACACGTTCTTAGAAGCCTCGCGGTGACCAGCTTGGTCCATGAACGTCCCAAACGCACCCCTCATTTTGAAAGACCTTCTTTGCTGCTGTTGACCGCGGCGCATGCGCCGCGGTCCGGGGCGGCACATGTGCCGCCCCGCGGAGGCGCGCATGCGCGCCTCCGTTCCCAATTATGTTCATTCAATCGGTGCGCGGCGCTCGAAGCGACTCGTAGCGCCCGGCCGCCTGCACGAGGATCTCGAGCATCGCAGGCGTAGCGGGACTCAAGCGTGCGTCGGTTGGTGCGGCCGCAATCACTTGGCGCAGCGGTGGTTGTGGCGCAAGCGTGCGGATCGCGATGTCCTCGCGCACGACCGACAGCGCCAGCTCGGGAATCAGCGCGACGCCGACCCCAGCGGCGACAAGTCCCTGAACCGTCTGGTAGTCGTCGCTCTCAAACGCGACGTTCGGCTCGAAGCCGGCGGCGTGACAAGAGCGCACGACATGGCGCGCGCAGGGACTAGAGCGGGATGTCTGCACCCAGGCCTCGCCGTGCAGATCCTCCAAGCGCAGGCCGCGCTTCTCGGCGAGCATGTGCTCACGAGGTAGCGCCAAGTACATCGGGTCCTCGAGCAGCTCTACGCGCGTCAGGCCATCAACGCTTGCAGGCTCGTCGAACTCGAACAACAGGGCCAGGTCGAACTCGCCGGCCTGCAGGCGAGGAGTGATTTCCTCGGGCTCTCCCTCGGCGAGCGTCAACTCCAGCTCCGGGTAGTGCGAGCGGAACGTTGCGATCGCAAGTGGCATCAGCGTCGCGCCCGCGGTCGGAAAGGAGGCCATGCGCAATCTCCCGGCCCGCAAGCCCGCGATCGCGGACAGCTCGTCTTCGGCGGCCTCCAAGCGCGCAAGGATGCCCTCGGCGTGCTCCACGAGCGCCTGTCCGGCAGCGGTCACGCGGACGCCGCGCGCGTGGCGCTCGAGCAGCGTCATACCGGTTTCGGCCTCGAGCGTCGCCACTTGCTGGGAGACGGCCGACTGGGTGTAGGAGAGTGCCTCGGCCGCGCCCGAGAACGAGCCACGTCTGGCGACCTCTACGAGGACTCGCAATCGAGCAACGTTGAGCATTAGCTGTCCTTATAGCTCAGATTACGAGATTCACTGGAGCTGATGGCAGGGAATGGTCACTATGTAGTGGAAGCTCAGTTTGGATCGTGCCACAGGACGATCGCCACAAAGACGCAACAGGCGCCAGGCAACACAAGAAGCCAGGCGAAACGGCACAGAGAAAGAGTCAAAAATGTCCGCCAACATCATCATCTCCTATGACGGAACCAACAATGAGGACGACGCGGTTGCGCTTGGCCGGGTGTTTGCAAGCGCAGGTGCGACGGTATCGCTTGCATATGTGCGCCACGCTCCTGAAGGTGAGACAAGTCGCGAGATCCTGGCCCAGCACGAGGCGGAAGAGCTGCTGCGCAAGGGCACAGAGCTACTCGGCGACAGCGATGCGCCTCGTCACGTGATTACCGACCCCTCCACCCCCGGAGGCTTGAGCAAGCTGGCCGCGCAGACCGACGCCGACATGATCGTGTTCTGCTCGGACTCGCACACTGCCAAGGGCAGCGTCACGCTCGGCAACTCCGCTCAGCGTCTGCTGAACGGCGGCAGCGTCGCCGTCGCGATCGCCCCAGCCGGATACGCACAGACCGGAGATTCACAGCTCACGCGTGGTATCGCGGTGGCCGGCGACGGTGGCGCCCAGGCGACCGCCGAGGCACTTGCGCGGGCGTTTGGAGTAGAGCTAGTCGCGGCCGAGCGGGAGGCTGGCTTGATCGTGGTCGGCTCACGCCCGGAGGCCGAGGAGGGTCGTGTCTCGCTCAGCGCCGCCAGCGAGAACCTAATCGAGAATGCCGGTTGCCCGGTGCTTGTCGTTCCGCGTGGCAGGGCGCTGGCGTTTGATGGTCACGTGGTCGCAACTGCGTAACGATTCATACGAGTGCGCCCCGCTCGACGACTTCGCTCAGCGGGGCGCGTTGCCACCGCGCCGGGCACGCACATAGCCCACAAGCGCTTCTGCGAAGTCCAGCGAACCGCCGAGCAGGTGTCCGACAGGGCCTGTCCAAAGCCAAGCCTCCAGACGGCGTATGCCACGAGCGCGAACCAGCATTGGCTCGCACGGTATCGTGGCAGCCATGCCAACGGCTTTGAAGACAACCGTCACCGAGCTGCCAGAGTCGCGCGTACGCGTGCAGGTAGAAGTTCCTTCGAGTGAGATCGAGGAGCGCCTAGCGCACAAGGCCCGCCAGTTGGGGCGCGAGATGAAGCTCCCCGGCTTTCGTCGCGGCAAGGTCCCCGCACCGCTAGTGATCCAGCGGGTGGGACGTGAGGTGGTGCTGGAGGAAGCGGTCCGCGACACCTTGGGTAGTTGGTATTCGGATGCGATCGAGACGGCCGGCATCGTGCCAGTAGGAGACCCGCAACTAGATCTCGCCGATCTCCCTGGGCAGGGCGGGGCACTGGAGTTCTCAATCGAGATAGGTGTGCTGCCGACGGCACAACTGGGCAACTACAAGGGTCTTGAGGTCGGTCGCCGCGAGGTCGTAGTCGAGGAGGAGGCGATCCAGCAGGAGATCGACGGGCTACGCGATCGCTTGGCGCGACTGGAGACCGTTGAGCGTCCAGCTGCCTCAGGTGATTTCGTCGTCGTCGACTATCTCGGATCGACCGCGGGCGAGCCGTTCGAGGGCGGGGAGGGGCGCGATCAGCTCATAGAGCTCGGCTCGGGCAACTTGATCCCTGGCTTCGAGGAAGGCTTGGAGGGAGCCGCGGCCGGGGAGGCTCGAACGATCGAGGTCTCTTTTCCGGCCGATTATCAGAGTGAGCAGCTGGCGGGTGCCGATGCCTCCTTCGAGGTGACGGTCAAGGAGGTAAAGCACAAGCTGCTGCCAGAGGTGGATGAGGATTTTGCCGTTGATATGGGCTTTGACTCGGTTACGGAGCTCACAGAGGACATTCGCACGCGCTTGGCAGACGCCGACGCCAAGCGTGTCGAAGCCGAGTTTCGCGAGGCCGCGCTCGACGTGGTGGCCTCCGAAGCCCATGTCGAGACGCCCGAGGCTCTCGTTGAGGCAAAGGCCCGCGAGATGTGGGATCGCATGCTGCACTCCCTCTCCCATAGAGGCATAACTCGCGAGGTGTATCTGAAGATCACCGGACGCGAGGAGGACGACCTGATCGCCGAGCTGCTGCCCGACGCCGGTCAGTCACTTCGCCGCGAGGCAGTGATCGCCGCGGTCGTCGCGGCCGAGAAGATCGCGCCAAGCGAGGAGGACCTGCTCGAGGTTCTGACTCCGACCGCGGAGCGTGAGGGAGTCGAGCCGCAGAAGCTTCTCGAGGAGCTGCGCGACTCCGGGCGCCTGGAGGACGTCCGCGAGGATCTCGCCGCCCGCCAGGCAGTCGAGCTGATCGCCTCAGAGGCCACGCCGATTCCGATCGAGCAGGCCGAGGCGCGGGAGAAGCTTTGGACACCAGAGTCCGAGGAGAAGCAGGGCGAGGCTGCCGGCGAGGTGGCTGCGGCGAGGCTTTGGACGCCGGAGCGCTAGCCTAGTCAGCACCCTGCTTGGGATATGTTCAGAAGGAATCCGGCCTGTAAAGCGAAACTGAAGCGAGGACCATGAGCCCACTTGTACCAATGGTGGTTGAGCAGACCTCGCGAGGCGAGCGCGCGTTCGACATCTACAGTCGTCTGCTCAACGAGCGCATCATCTTCCTGGGGACCCCAGTCGACGATCAAATTGCCAACCTGATCGTTGCCCAACTGTTGCACCTCGAGTCCGAGGACCCCACCAAGGACGTCTCGATCTACATCAACTCGCCGGGTGGCTCGGTCTACGCGGGCCTTGCGATCTACGACACGATGCAGTTCATCAAGCCCGATGTGCAGACGATCTGCGTCGGCATCGCGATGTCGATGGGTGCACTGTTGTTGGCCGGAGGAGCGCCAGGCAAGCGTATGGCGCTCCCCAACGCGAAGATTCTGATCCACCAGGTGTCATCAAGCTTCCAGGGCCAAGCGACGGATATCGAGATCCATGCGAAGGAGATCATCGACGTGCGCAAACGCTTGGATGAGATCATCGCCAAACACACCGGCAAGAAGCTCGACCAAGTCAGCAAGGACACTGAGCGCGACTACTTCATGAGCTCCGAGGAGGCCAAGGAGTACGGCATCATTGATCGGGTGATCTCAGAGCACTAGCTCTGAGATCGACGGATGTCATAAGGGGAGAACGCGAGATGGCCAGACCAACCGATTCCAACGAGCAGCTCCTCTGCAGTTTCTGCGGCAAGTCTCAGCGGCAGGTGAAGAAGCTGATCGCCGGTCCTGGCGTCTACATCTGCGACGAGTGCATCGATCTCTGCAACGAGATCATCGATGAGGAGCTCGCTGCCCCGCCTGCGTTCGATCTGGAGAACCTGCCCAAGCCGCGCGCCATCTACGACGTGCTCGATGAGTATGTCGTCGGCCAGGAGGCATCCAAGCGCACGCTGTCGGTTGCTGTCTACAACCATTACAAGCGCGTGCAGATGATGCAGTCCGAGGATTCGGACATCGAGCTGCAGAAGTCCAACATCCTGTTGCTCGGCCCCACCGGCTGCGGCAAGACGCTGCTGGCGCAGACGCTCGCACGCATCCTGAACGTGCCGTTCGCGATTGCCGACGCGACTGCGCTGACCGAGGCCGGCTATGTCGGCGAGGACGTCGAGAACATCCTGCTCAAGCTGATCCAGGCCGCCGACTATGACGTCAAGAAGGCCGAGACGGGGATCATCTACATCGACGAGGTCGACAAGATCGCGCGCAAGGCCGACAATCCGTCGATCACTCGCGACGTCTCCGGCGAGGGTGTCCAGCAGGCGCTCCTGAAGATCCTCGAGGGCACACAAGCTTCCGTCCCGCCGCAGGGGGGACGCAAGCACCCACACCAAGAGTTCCTCACGATCGACACCACCAACATCCTCTTCATATGTGGAGGCGCGTTCGCGCACCTCGACAAGGTGATCGAGCGACGCATCGGGCACAACGGCATCGGCTTCGCTTCGGCAATCGAAACCAAGCTCGAGCGCGACACGGGCGAAGTGTTCGAGCACTGCCTGCCCGAGGACTTGATCGAGTACGGCTTGATTCCCGAGTTCATTGGACGCCTGCCGGTCATGTCAGCCGTCCATCAGCTCACCTGCGAGGATCTCGTCTCAATCCTCACCGAGCCGCGCAACGCACTTGTCAAGCAGTTTCAACGCTTCTTCTCCTTTGACGGGATTGAGCTCGTGTTCGCTGAGGACTCGCTGCTGGCGGTTGCAGAGAAGGGCTTGGAGCGAGAAACCGGTGCGCGTGGCTTGCGCTCGATCATTGAGGAGATCCTGCTCGAGGTCCAGTTCGAGCTGCCCTCCCGTCGCGACGTCAAGAAGTGCGTCGTCACGCGTGACACGGTCGAGAAAGGCACGACACCTACACTGGTTACAGAAGCCGCGCCGGAGGAGCCGGCCGAGCGCTCGTTGCGCGAGGAGTCGGCTTAAAGTCTGTCCGCGGCTCTCGTCTACCCCAGCCCGATGCGGCCGGACGGGGTGACGGGGCCGGACGGGGTGACGGGGCGGACGGGGGACGGGGTGGACGGGCGGACGGGGGCGCTCAGCACGAGACGGTGTCCGGTGGCCCGCAGCACGTTGTCGAGCGTCTCCACAGTCGGGTTGGCTCCCTGTCGCTCCAGCTTGGCGATAGCGGCCTGGCTGACGTCGAGTCGCTCGGCGAGTTCGGCTTGGGTAAGGCCTGCCGCGTAGCGAGCCTCTCGGAGGAGTGTTGCGGCTTCGGACATCGTTGAACCCGATCATAACCTATAAGTTGTAAAGCGGTTTTTCATGATGGCTGTGCGCTCTCTGGGCTCGAAGTGAGGCTGGGAGACATGGGATGCAGAGATGGGATGTGCAGAGATGGGATGTGCAGAGCATCCGGCTCCGTCCGCTAGCATCCCCCGCCATGTCCAAGCACACGCGTTCTTAATCCATGCACGACGAGTTCCGCGTGCAGGTGCATACGAAGTCGACCGGTGCGGTGATCGGTGCGCTGAAAAACCTGGAGTCGACAGTGTCGACCAGTTCGTCGCCCAGGCTAGCGATTACGCATGGGCATGAAGATGTGTTTCTCTACGCCGACTCGCTAGAGGCAGCCGGACACGCTCGCGATATAGCCAATAGGGCGCTGCAAGATCGCGGCATAGAGGGACAGGTCACGGTCTCGCGCTGGCATCCCCTCGAGGATCGCTGGGAGGACCTATCCAAGCCGCTACCCGCCACGGAGGCTGAGCGTAAGGCCGAGCATGCCCGCTTGGAGCAACTCGAGACCGAAGAGTCCGAGCAACTTGGCGAACCTGAATGGGAGGTCTACATCACCGTTCCCACTCACCATGACGCTCGCGCTCTCGCTGAGAGGTTGCGCGGGGAGGGGATTGCCGTCAACCAACGCTGGCGCCATTTGCTCGTAGGTGCCAATGACGAGGACGACGCCGCCGCGTTGGCCAAGCGGTTGCAGGTTGAGGCTCCAACCGGCAGCGAGGTCCACGCTCAAGGCAATGGGCTCCCTTATTGGCGCATGCTTCACCCTTACGCCTACCTTGGTGGTATGGCCAACTGACCTAAGTGTCGGTCCGATTCAGTCCGCAAGCCGGTCGAACACCAGCCACCCTTACACTCACGCTCCATGAGAGAGCGCCTCAAAGAACTTGAAGATCGCACCCGGTTCGAGCCCTCACAGGTCGAGCCGCAGATCGTCGAGCGCTGGCTCGCTTCAGGACTGTTTCATCCTAAGCCCGACGGAGGGGCAAGCGAGAACTACTCAATCGCGATACCGCCGCCGAACGTAACCGGCTCGCTACACATGGGGCACGCGCTCAACGGCTCAGTGCAGGACACGCTGATTCGCTACAACCGCATGAAGTCCCAGATTAAGTCCCCACCCACCCGCACGAAGTGGATCTTCGGCACCGATCACGCTGGGATCGCCACACAGGCCCAGGTCGAGAAGGCGCTGCTTGCCGAGGGTGTCAACCGTCACGAGCTGGGGCGTGAGGCGTTCGTGGAGCGCGTGTGGGAGTGGAGAGCGCACTACGGCGGCACGATCGTCGAGCAGTTCAAGCGGCTTGGCGCCTCGTGCGACTACTCCGAAGAGCGCTTTACGCTCGACGAGGGCTACGCCCGCGCGGTCATGCAGGTCTTCGTCAAGCTCTACGAGAAGGGCTGGATCTACCGCGATCGCTACATCGTCAACTGGGATCCGGGCAGTCGCTCGGCGATCTCGGATCTAGAGGTAGAGGAGCGCCGCGAGACAGACACGCTCTATTCGATTCGCTACGACGTCGAGGGAGGTGGCAGCGTCACGATCGCCACCGTTCGTCCCGAGACGATGCTCGGTGACACAGCGGTGGCGGTTCATCCAGATGACGATCGCTACCGGGCGCTTGTCGGTCGCAAGGCGATTCTGCCACTTGTCGGTCGCCACCTGCAGATCATCACTGACGACTACGTGAAGATGGACTTCGGCACCGGCCAGCTGAAGGTCACCCCGGCCCACGATCCCAACGATTTCGAGATAGGCATTCGCCACGATCTCGATCAGGTGTCGGTGATCGGCGAGGACGGACGCATGACCGCCGAGGCAGGCGAGCGCTTCGCCGGCCTCACGGTCATGGAGGCGCGTGAGGCTGTTGTCGCCGAGCTCGAGCGTGAAGGTCGGATCGTCGCGCGCGAGGACTACGAGCACGAGGTGCCCTACTCGCATCGCTCTGGCCAGCGCATCGAGCCGCTGATCTCGCTGCAATGGTTCATGAGCATGGACGAGCTGGCGCGTCCAGCTGTCGCCGCTGTGCGCGAGGGACGCGTGCGGATCGTGCCTGATAACCACCGGCGCGTCTACCTAGACTGGATGGAGAACATCCGTCCCTGGTGCATCTCGCGCCAGCTCTGGTGGGGTCACCGGCTGCCTGTCTACTACTGCGAGACCTGCGGCCACGTCAACGTGGCCCTCAGTGCACCCGATGCTTGCGCGGAATGCGCAGGGCACCTTCGCCAAGAGGAGGACGTGCTGGACACGTGGTTCTCCTCCGCGCTGTGGCCCTTTGCAACGCTTGGTTGGCCGCAGGACACCCCTGAGCTGAAAGCGTTCTACCCAACGAACGTGCTCTCCACAGCCAGGGACATCCTGTTCCTGTGGGTTGCGCGCATGATCATGATGGGGATCGAGCTGACAGGCGAGGCGCCGTTCTCCGACGTCTACATCCACTCAGTGATCCAGGCACCCGACGGGCGGCGCATGTCCAAGTCATTGGGTACAGGTATCGACCCATTGCAGGAGATCGACCGCCATGGTGCCGACGCGGTGCGCTTCGGCCTGCTCGCGATGTCCTCCACACAGGATGTTCGCTACTCCGCTGAGAAGGTCCAGCAAGGGCAAGCGCTGGCCAACAAGCTGTTCAACGCCGCGCGCTTCGCGCTGGTGCGTATCGATGCGAGCCTTGGATCAGGGCGCGCACTGGACGTCGAGCCGGCGCCGAAGCCGCGCATGGTCGAGGATCGCTGGATCCTCTCACGGCTCACGCGGGTCCTGGCCGACACCGCTGTGCGCATCGAGCAATACGACTTCTCCCATGCCGCACTCGGCCTCTATGACTTCGTCTACGGGGAGCTGTGCGACTGGTATCTGGAGATCGTCAAGCAGCGGCTGCCGGATCTGGCAGAGACAAGCAGCGAGGATGATGGTAGGCAGGAGCTCGCCGCGACATTGCTCTACGTGCTGCGCGAGACGGTCGCCATGGCCCATCCGCTGATCCCGTTCGTCACTGAGGAGCTCTGGCGATATCTCGACGACACAGATCGAGTTGCTAGCCGGCTGCCCCTATCCATGCGCTCGAGAGGATTTGATCGACCTGCAGGCTGAGACCGAGATGGCGCGCACGATCGAGGCGGTAACCATGGTGCGCGGTTGGCGGGACTCGGTTGGTGCCAAGGCCGGTCAGTTCGTGGTCGCTCGTCTTTGCGCGGATGGCTATGAGATGACCGGCCCCCTACTTGCCCGTTTGGCGCGTTTGCAGCTTCTCCCCGACAATGAGCAGTCTCAGGCGCCCGATGGGGTGGACGCAAGCCCCGCTAACGGGCATGCTTCCGTGGCGGGCGGGGGAAGTCTTTGGCCGCGCCTACCGCGGTCGCCTCGGTCCCCATCCCCGGCGGCACAGTTGAGGTGCTATCGGGGGAGGGCCTAGATCTCGGCGCAGCCGAGCGGCGACGCGAGGCCGCCAAGCAGAAGCTGATCGCCGAGATCGAGCGCGTACAGGGCAAGCTGGAACGCCCTGGCTTCGTGGAGAAGGCGCCGGCAGCCGTGGTCGATGGCGAGCGTGAGCGCCTTGTGCGCTTGCGCGCTGAGCTGGAGGTCCAATGAGCCAGGATTGGAGTCCTGAGCACGCCGAGCGTCATCTGCGCTCACTCGAGCTGTTCGGGATGCGCTTCGGGCTGGACCGGATGCACCGCATGATGACGGTGCTCGGATCGCCCGAGCGCAGCTTTGACTCGATCCACGTCGTGGGCACAAACGGAAAGAGCTCGACCACCCGCATGATCGCGGCGATCCTCGAGCGCCACGGGCTGCGTAGCGGCTGCTACCTCTCACCGCACCTGCTCTCCTATTCCGAGCGTGTTCAGATCGGCGAGCGCGATGTCGAGACCCACGCTTTCGCGGCGGCGATCGCGCGCGCTGCTTGGGCAGCTGAGCGGGTCAACCGTACCCTTGCCGAGGACGACCACGTGACCCAGTTCGAGCTGCTGACGGCCGCTGCCTTCTGGGAGCTCGCGAGACGTGACGCCCAGATCGTCGTTGTCGAGGCCGGTCTCGGCGGGCGCTATGACGCTACCAACGTGATCGACTCAAAGGTTGCTGCTCTCACCAACGTGGGCCTCGAGCACACACGCTGGCTTGGTCCCACGCTGGCCGATATCGCAACTGAGAAGCTCGCGGTCCTCGGCGAGCAGTCGGTATTGGCAGTTGGCCACCAGCTACAGCCGGAGGTGCTCGCGCTCGCACGCCGTGCCGCTGCCGAACGTAATGCCGAGCTGTTGATCGCAGACGCAGCTCACGAGGATCTACAGCTGGGCGCGCGCGGCTCGTTCCAGCGTGAGAACTTCGCGCTCGCACGACTGGCAGCTGAGTCCTACCTGCAGCGATCAGGGCTCAACTTGAGCGAGCAGGCCGTGCAAGACGCCGCGATCTCGACGTTGGTTGCGGGTCGCATGCAGGTTCTCGGAAACGATCCGCTCACGGTTGTGGACGGCGCGCACAATCCAGCCGCGATCACTGCACTGGTGGAGTCCTTGCCCGAGCTGATCGACGGACGCCCGCTGGGGCTGGTGCTCGGTGTGCTCGAGGACAAGGATGCCGCCAGCATGCTCCGTACGCTGCTGCCGTTGTGCGAGCGGGCCTGGTTCACCGCGCCCCCAAGCCAAAGAGCGCTCTCGCCCGCGACGCTGCAATCGCTAGCGGGCCAGCTCGGCTTCGAGCAATGCACCTGCGAGTCCCAGCCAGTCAAAGCGTTGGTGGCGGCGCGCAGCTGGGCGGGCGAACGTGGAGCCGCGGTTCTAGCGACTGGATCTGTCTACCTGGTCGGAGACCTACTCGCCCACGCGGGAGAGCTCGATCTGGATGTTGCGATAGGGCCTGGGGAGCTAAGCGAACAGGGAGAGCGCTTGCAGAGAAGGGAGTCGCCGTGAACGATGACGGCCCATCGGTACTGACGATGATCGGTGCCGTCGCCTTGATCGTGGCGCTCGTGATCCTCGTGTTCTTTGCTGTCGGCTACGGCTTTGGCCGGCTGTTCCTGTGAGGCTAGAAATCTGCAAGAACACACCCTCCCCAAGCTTGATCGCGCATTTTTTGCCCGATAGTCTCTAAACTCGGCCGCCCGATGCGCCATCACGGATCGAAGCGCCCCGTTTCACGCGTGCTTGCAGGGAAATCCCTCGGCGGAGCCGTATAGGTCATCGATGTCACCACCAATCGCCTACTTCGGAATCGAAAGCAAAAGCTTGAGCCTGGTCATCGACTTGTTGATCCTGTTCGTCGTGGTCCTGTACTTCTCGTTGCTGTACTGGACATACGCTGACGCCCGTCGTCGCATCGCCGATCCGATGCTGGTTGGCTGTGCAACGGTCGCCTCGCTGTTCCCGTTCGTGGGGACGATCGTCTACATGATCCTGCGCCCACCTGAGTACTTGGAGGACGTGCGTGAGCGCGAACTAGAGTTGCAGGCGGCAGAAGCGCGGCTGCACGACCTCGACTACAGCCTCTGCCCGCACTGCGACTATCGCATCGAGCGCGACTTCATTCGTTGCCCGAGCTGCCTGCGCAAGCTGAAGGAGCGTTGCATCAGCTGCTCGCGACCACTCGATCGTGCCTGGACGATCTGTCCGTACTGCGAGACCGACGTGCCCACGACGGCCAAGGCAACGCGACGGGCGGCTCGCTCAGAGCGTCCGAGCCCCTCGGCCAAGGCTCGTGCGCGCGCCGGCGTTGAGGAGGAGCTCGAGGTGACTGCCCTCGAGGTGGACACGGTATCGCCAGCCCGTGCTCGCGCCGCCAAGCGTGCTGCCGTGAGGGCGCCTGAGCCGGCCGCCTTCGTCGGCGAGGTCTCGTTTGCCTCAGAGTCGAGCTCTGCCGCTGATGATCCCGAGACCGGGCACAAGGACGCAGAACCTGAAGCAACCGTCAAGCCGAGCTCTCGTCCGCGCTCGCGTCGTCCGCGCCCGACTTCCTGAGCGCCCCGAGCATTCTTCCCAACCAGCCGGCCCCAGGCCGCGACTATCTCCTACGAACCAAAGGAACCCATGGACCGCACGTTGATCCTCGTAAAGCCAGACGCCTTCGCCCGCTCGCTCACGGGCGAGATCATCGCCCGCTTCGAGCGCAAGAGCCTACGCATCGTCGCGCTGCGACACATGACTGTGACGCGTGAGCTGGCAGAGCGCCACTACGCCGAGCATGCCGAGAAGCCGTTCTTCGGTGAGTTGGTTGCGTTCATCACCTCCGGGCCGATCGTGGCGATGGTCCTCGAGGGTCTCGACGCCGTCAAGGCGGCTCGGCAGACGATCGGCGCCACCAATCCGCTCGATGCCGCTCCAGGCTCGATCCGTGGCGACTTTGCCATCGAGATGGGCCAGAACATGGTTCACGGCTCGGATTCGGCTGAGTCGGCGGCCCGCGAGGCGGCACTGTTCTTTCCCGAGCTCTCCGCCTGAGCGGACGAGCCGCGGTCGCGGCGACGATTCGGATCTTTGCGACGGCGAGTACGTGTTGAGCAACTCATGAGTGGGATCGTGCAGCTCGTGCTCGCCTCAGCTTCGCCGCAGCGTCGGGCGATCCTCGAGCGCCTGGGGGTGTCGTTCACGGTACGGGCGACCGATGTCGAGGAGATCGAGCAAGGTGAGCCAGAGCGGGTGGCGGTCGAGAACGCGCTGCTGAAGGCGCGCGCTGCCAGCACAGCCGGCGCTGGAGAGGTGGTGCTCGGCGTCGACACGCTGGTGGCGCTCGGCACCCGTATCTACGGCAAGCCGGCGGATGAGCATGCAGCGCGTGAGACGCTCGCGGCGCTCTGCGCGGAGACGCACATAGTCGTGAGTGGCATCGCGCTGCTACGAGGAGATCGTGAGCAGTTGGGCCTCGCACGCACGGAGGTTGTCTTCAGGCAGTGCTCTGAGGAGCTGATCGACTGGTATGTGGCCAGCGGCGAGTGGCGCGGGCGAGCCGGCGGTTATGCAATCCAGGGGATCGGAGCAATGTTGGTGCGCGAGATTCGTGGGGACTACGAGAACGTCGTCGGCCTGCCAGTGGCCAAGCTCGTGGACATGGCCCCAGGGCTTTTCCCCATACCGGTCAACGACAGGCTCTGAGAGACTTTCCGCTGCAAATACGCTGTCAAGGTTGCAAGCCAGGCGATGGGGTCCGCTAGACTCCCCGCGGGTACGCCCCGGAGCGCCGGGATGCCAGCCGACCGGCCAGGCGAAGCCGAATCCGAGCGTGCTCCCTACCTAAAAAGATGAGCATCCTCACCTACCTCACAGGGTTCGGTGGCCGCGACATGGCGGTCGACCTGGGAACCGCCAATACGCTCGTATATGTGCGCGGGCGCGGGATCGTGCTGTCCGAGCCGAGCGTAGTTGCGATCGACTCGCGTACGGGTGAGGTGCACGCGGTAGGCATTGAGGCCAAGCGCATGCTCGGCCGTACCCCAGGCACGATCCAAGCGATTCGCCCACTCAAGGACGGCGTGATCGCCGACTTCGACGTGACCGAGGAGATGTTGCGTCACTTCATCCAGAAGGTCCACCAGAACCGGTGGGCGCATCCGCGCGTCGTGGTGTGCGTGCCCTCGGGTGTCACGGGCGTGGAGAAGCGCGCTGTGGAGGAGGCGTGCCTGTCGGCTGGTGCGCGGACTGCCTACCTGATCGAGGAGCCAATGGCCGCCGCGATAGGCGCTGGTCTGCCGGTCGGCGAGCCGACCGGCTCGATGGTCGTCGACATCGGCGGTGGAACCTCTGAGGTCGCGGTCATCTCCCTCGGCGGGATCGTCGTCTCGCAGTCCATCAGGGTTGGCGGGGATGAGATGGACGAGGCGATCATCAACTACGCAAAGAAGGAGTACAAGCTCCTGATCGGCCAGCAGACCGCCGAGGAGCTCAAGCTCGAGATCGGCTCCGCCTGTGCGATGGAGGAGGAGCTACAGGCTGAGATTCGCGGGCGCGACATGGTGGCAGGCCTGCCCAAGACAGTTGTGCTCACAAGCGAGGAGATCCGCCAGGCGCTCGAGGAGCCGCTTTCGCAGATCATTGAGGCAGTCAAGGAGACACTCGACCGCACCCCGCCCGAGCTTGCCTCGGACATCATGGATCGCGGGATCATGCTTGCCGGAGGTGGCGCGCTGCTACAAGGGCTCGATCAGCGCTTGCGTGAGGAGACACAGATGCCCGCGCACCTGGCAGAGTCTCCGCTGACGTGCGTGGCGGTCGGGTCGGGGCGCTCGCTCGAGGAGTTCGAGGCGATTCACCGCTCCAATCGCAACTCGCGCAGCCGCCGCCGTCGATGAGGGAGCGCTCCGGCTGCTCGCGGCTCGCCGTCTGCGGTGTACCGCTCGACCGACTCCACCGGTTCGGCCAGCTCCCCCGGCGGCATTGTGTGTCTGCCGCTGCCCGCGCGACACGCGGGTACTCTTTCCTATGAACGCTTCGGAAGGTCCCAATTCGTGTATGAGAAGACGGTTCGACGCAGACGTGCGGTGCTCGCACTGCTCGTCGTGCTCTCCCTGATACTGCTGACCGCCTACTTCGGCGAGACTCCAAGCGGTGGTCTGCACTCTGTGCAGCGCGGCTTCCTGACCGTCGTCTCGCCGATCCAGGATGGCGCCAACAAGGCGGTGAAGCCCGTTCGAGACCTGTTCGGCTGGTTTGGCAGCACCCTGAAAGCCAAGAGCCAGAACGCCGAACTGCGCAAGCAACTTGACAAGTTGCGTTCGCAGTACACCGCCAACCAGGAAAACGAGCACTCCTACAAGGAACTGGTCAAGCTCTTCCACCTCGATCACGAGCTCAGCATCGCCGACTACAACCCGGTTACCGCCACCGTCGTCTATCAGTCGCCCAATATCTGGTACTCGATCATCACGATCGATCGAGGCTCCTCCTCGGGAGTACGTGTCAACGACCCCGTGATCGCCGACGAAGCGCTTGTCGGCAAGGTCACCGAGGTCGTCCCGGACGCCGCCCAGGTGAGCTTGATCACCGACAGCGCGGTTGAAGTGACCGCCAAGATCAGCGCAACCGGAGCAGTGGGCCTCGTCCAGCCTCAGGTCGGCGAACCGGGTCGTCTGCTGATGCAGATCTACAAGTCATCAACCGCCACGCCCGTGCCAGGCGACTATGTCGTGACCTCGGGCACCGTCGCAAGCCCCGGCGTCTCGCTCTACCCAAAGGGGATCCCGATCGGCCAGGTCACCTCGGTCAACGAACAGGGTGGCTTCAAGTCGGTCGACGTCAGCCCGCTTGCCGACCTGCGCAGCCTTGAATTCGTGCAGGTGCTGACCTACTCACCCGGCTCGCGGGCGGCCTCGCTCAACAGCGTCGCGGCCACCCTGACGCCAACCCACCAGCTCAGCCCAGAAGAAGAATCTCAGGGTCAGGGCGGCCAGCTCGCGCAAACGGGAGGCGGCTGATGGATGGACCGCTCCTCAGCAGGCGCGCAGCCACTCGATCGCGACCGCCCAGCGCTCAGGCGCCGACGGAGAAGCGGCATGGCTGCCAGGCTCGCTAGTGTGGCGCGTAGCGGTGCTGTCGGTCGTCGTTGTCTTCATCCAGATCAGCGTCGTCTCAGAGATCCCGGTGTTTGGCGTAAGCGTTGACCTCACGCCGCTGCTGGTGGCGTTCGTTGGGCTGCTGTGCGGCTCCACGCTGGGCGCCGTCGCCGGCTTCTGTGTTGGCCTGCTGGTCGACCTGGCGTTGATGCAGACGCTTGGCGTGACCTCGCTCACGTTCACAATCATCGGCTACTGGGCTGGTCGACTGCGCGAGCTGCGCGATCCGCAGGCGGCGCTCACGCCTCTGTTCGTCGGAGCGGCTGCGGCGAGCGCCGCGATGGTGGGCTATTCGGTGATCGAGTTCCTGCTTGGCGTAGATGCGCCGGTTAGCTTCGAGTTGCTGCGTGAGATCGTGGTCGGCGTTCTGCTCGACACGGTCGTGGCGCTGCCGATGTGGGCACTAGTGCGCCGCTGCCTGGTGGGCGCTCTACCGGACGATCCACGTCGTCGTCGCCGCCGCGCCTACACGACCGGCGGTCTCAGCCCGCTCTCACAAGGCAGGGGAGGCAGCAGGTGAGCACGATCGAGCAGCTGCGCCCGAGCGATCCACGCGGGGTGGGTGGGCCTTCATCACCCTCGCTTGCGTTGCGCGTGGCGATCCTCGGCAGCATCGCGCTCGTCATGTTCGGGATCATCTTCTTCCGCCTGTGGTACCTGCAGGTGCTCAGCGGCGAACAGTACGTCCAGCAGGCTCAGGCCAACGATCAGCGTGAACTGTCGATACCCGCTCCACGCGGAGAGATTCTTGCCCGCGAAGGCCAGCCGATCGTGACCAGCCAGGTCAGCAACGCCGTGCAGATCCTGCCGAGCTCGCTGCCCCAGTCCGTCAAGGAAGAGGCGGCCGAATATCAGGCACATCTGGCCGAAGCGGACAAGCAATATGTGGCGGCGGGTGAACGACTGAAAGCGTATGAGGAGAACCTGAACGACTATGAGAGCGAGAGTCGTCACGGGCACAGGCATGCCGACAAGGCTCAGCTGGCCGAGCTGCACGTACTTGCTCACGCGGACCGGCTGCGCAGCGTCCCGATTCCCGCGCTGCCTGCCTCGGCCAACAAGACTCGCGAGCTTTATCGGCGCCTCGCGCCTGTGATCGGCCTCAGCCCGAAGTTGATCGACGAACGCGTGATCGCGGGCATAACGCAGCTCCCATATGCGCCTGTCACGATCAAGACCGATGCCGGACTGGCGGCGCTGACGGTACTCGCCGAGCGCCAAAACGATTTTCCCGGCGTCAAGCAGGAACCGGTCTCGATCAGGAGCTATCCGTATCGCGAATTGGCGGCCCAGACGCTCGGTCACGTCGGCTCGGTCAGCGAAGAAGAGCTCAAGCTTCCGGCCTTCAAGGGCGTGCCAAAGGACACCGTCGTGGGGCAGTCCGGCCTCGAGTACTACTACGACCGCTATCTGCGCGGCAAGCCGGGAGAGCGGTTCGTGCAGGTCAACGCCGAAGGTCAGCCGGAGCCGACCAAACTGCCCGTGGTCGAGCCGAAGGCCGGCCACGACCTCAAGCTGACGATCGACCTCGGGCTCCAGCAGGAGGGCGAAAAGGCGCTGCGCGACGGGGTGGCGCTCGCCCAGGGGAAAGGCAATCCGGGCTCTGGCGCGGCGTTCGTGGCGATGAACCCGCTCAACGGCGAAATCTACGCGATCGGCTCATATCCGAGCTATGACCCCAATCGCTTTGCCAAACCAATGACCCAAAGCGAATTCGACCAGCTCAACGGCAGCGGCGAAGACGAAGGCCCCGACCCGCGCGCACCGCTGCTCAACCGGGCCGTGGAAGGTCAATATCCGACCGGCTCGACGTTCAAGCCGATCACCGCGATGGGTGCGCTCGAAGCCGGCGTCATCAATCCCGAGGAGCCGCTGGGAGGAGGCTCGTGCATCACCGTGGGCGCCGAGCAGTTCTGCAACTCAGGCAAAAACGACTACGGCGCATTGCCGCTGGTCCAAGCGCTCACGGTCTCCTCCGACACTTACTTCTTCACGGTCGGCGAGTACGCCAACAGCCACGGCGACGTGATCCAGAACATGGCCAACGAGCTTGGGATCGGCAAAGAAACGCATGTGGACTTGCCGAACGAGATCGAAGGGACCGTGCCCGATGCGGCCTGGCGCGCTGCGGCAGAACAAGCTGCAGGAACGCTGCGAACACAGCCACCCAAAGACCGCGGCGAGCGTCTGCCACATCGTCTCGGAACTCGGCCCGTGGACGGTCGGCGACGACATGCACCTGGCGGTGGGGCAGGGCGAACTGCTGACCTCGCCGCTGCAGATGGCGGTCGCCTACTCGACGCTTGCCAACGCCTACATGAACGGTGGCGAAGGCACTGTCGTGCGTCCCCACCTGGGCCTGGAGATCGACAACGCCAATGGCGGTCTCGTGCAGAGTCTGCCCGCAGCCCCGATCCGCCACGTCCACCTCGACTACTCGGACCTGAGCGACGTGATGGAAGGCATTCACGACGCCACCTTCGCGCCGGGGGGCACCTCGGCCGACGTATGGGCGGGCTGGAACCAGGCAGAGCACCCTGTCTACGGCAAGACCGGCACCGCCGAACGCGCCGGCCAGGTCGAACAGGCGTGGTACATGTGCTTTCTGCCGACCCAAAGCGCCCGCTCGTGATCGCGGCGACCGTCGAACAGGGCGGCTTCGGCGATGAAGCGGCCGCGCCGATCGCGCGGCTGATCGCCTCCAAGTGGTTCCACAGGTCGCTGACGCTCGTCTCCGGCTCAAACCCAGACAAGTGAGCACGAGCATGCCGGCGTCATCGCTCAGCCCGATCCAGCCGACTGAGGCGCCGCCCACGCCCTCGGGCGGTGGGCTGCGCTTGCCGCTGGATCCGCTGCTGACGCTCGCCATCATCGGCCTCGGAATCTGCTCGATCCTCACGCTGCGCGTAGCCACCAGCGAATTCGTGCCAGGTCAGCCGCACTACTACGTCGACCGTCAGGCGATCTACCTGTGTGTTGGGCTCGTCGCGATGTTGGTGCTCTCGCGCGTGGACTACGCGCGCCTACGCCACCTGATGTACCCGATCTATGCCGTCCTGCTCGTGAGCATCCTTGCGGTGCTCGCGCTCGGCCACGAGACGGCGCTGGGTGCGCAGCGCGCGATCGAATTCCCATTGTTCTCCTTTCAGGCATCCGAGATTGGCAAGGTGCTGCTGATACTCGTGCTGTCGGCATTCGTCGTCAGCCGCTCGCGGCGCTTGCGCGAGCTCGATACGACTGCGCGCGTGCTGCTCGTGGCGCTCATACCGGCGATGTTCGTGATCATCCAGCCCGATCTGGGCTCGGGCCTGGTCTACATGGCGATCGCGTTCATGCTGCTGTTCGTGGCAGGCACCTCCTGGCGACAGATGGCAGGGCTGGTGGCGCTGGTTGCCGTGTCGATGACGATCGTGCTCGTAGCTGCTCCAGCGGCCGGCGTGCACGTGCTCAAGACCTACCAGGTGGAACGCCTGACGGCCTTCCTGCACCCCTCGAGCAATCCGCAAAAGCAGGGCTATCAGCAGGAGGAGTCGAAGGTGGCGATAGGCTCCGGCCAGAAGACCGGACGGGGCGTGAACTCCACGCAGATAAAAGGCAACTACGTGCCCGAGGACGACACCGACTTCGTCTTTGCGGCGGTCGGCGAGCAGTACGGATTCGTCGGAGCGGCGCTCGTGCTGTCGCTGTATGCGCTGCTGATCTGGCGCACGTTGCGGATCCTCACGATGTCCAAGGACCTGTTCGGCTCGCTGGTCGCCGCCGGGGTCCTGGCTATGCTGATGTTCCAGGTCTTCGTGAACGTTGGCATGGCAGTAGGGATAATGCCGATCACCGGCGTCACGTTGCCTCTAATGAGCTATGGCGGATCGTCGGTCATCACAACCCTTCTGGCAGTGGGTCTACTGCAATCGATCTACGTCCAGGGACGCGCCTCACAGGCGCTGAAGGGCCGCGTTGTCCGCCACTAGAGAAGATGTCAGCCGAGACTCCCCAACAACCAGCCAAAGCCGCGCCGGAGACCACAAAGGTCCGGCGCCCGCTTGCATGGGATTCGGCGGTACCACGGGCCCAGGGAATCGAAAACCCGCCCGTCCCATCCATTACAGATCTCGAAAGACTGGATCAAATTGAGAAAGCAAGTGCTTGTCAGCGTCGATCGCGCGGAGACGCGCGTCGCGCTCTTGGAGGCAGCCGGAACGCCCGGCGCCTCACGTCCCGCCGGGCGCTCATCAAAGCGCTCAGGTGCTCGCCCGGGTGCCGGCTACCGGATAGCTGAGCTCTACATCGAGCGCCGCGGTGGACGCTCGATCGTCGGCAACATCTACAAGGGCAAGGTCGACAATGTGCTGCCCGGCTTGGAGGCCGCGTTCGTCGACATCGGCCTTGAGAAGAACGGCTTCCTGCACGTCGATGAGATAGTGCTCCCGGGAGTAGAGGCGCCCAAGCGCGGGCGCGGCGGCGGTCGCAAGATCTCAGAGCTGCTTCAGCCGGGTCAGGAGATCGTCGTGCAGGTCGTCAAGGACCCGCTGAAGACCAAGGGCGCCCGCCTGTCGATGGAGCTGACCATCGCCGGGCGCTACATGGTCTATGCCCCCACGGGCGAGGGCATCGGCGTATCGCGCCGCTTGGAGGACAAAGAGCGCGAGCGCTTGCGCCGCCAGACGGCCAAGCTCGAGATCGGTCAAGGGGGAGCGATCATCCGCACCGCCGCCCACGGCGCTCAGCGGGCGGACTTCGAACGGGAGCTGCTGTACCTGCACAAGCTGCACGAGGTGCTGATGAAGCGCGTTGAGGACACCCAGGCCCCGGCGATGGTCTTCCAGGAGGCCGACCTGTCCGTGCGGGTTGTGCGTGACATCTTCTCCGAGCACTTCGAGCGGGCGATCGTCGACGACGAGCAACAGCACCGCCGGCTCGTGTCGTTCTTCGCGCGCACCGCTCCCGAGCTGGTCGAGCGAGTCGAGCTGTGGGAGGGACCCGAGCCGCTGCTCGACGCCTACAAGGTGACCGAGGCGATCGACGGGGTCATGTCGCGGCGGGTGGATCTGCCCAGCGGCGGCTACCTGATGATCGACTACGCCGAGGCACTGACTGTGATCGACGTGAACTCGGGCAGCTTCATCGGGCGCGGCAAGGGGGCGGGACTCGAGGACACGATCACCAAGACCAACCTCGAGGCTGCGGAGGAGGTCGTCAACCAGCTGCGCCTGCGCGACATCGGCGGGATCATCGTGATCGACTTCATCGACATGGCGCGCGCGCGCAACCGCGACGCCGTCATGAAGACGCTGCGCAAGTCACTGGACGAGGACCGCACCAAGACGTTCACCGCCGAGCTGTCACGCTTGGGACTGGTCGAGATGACCCGCCAGAACGTGACCGAGGGCGTGCGCGAGATCATGAGCCGCCCCTGCCCCACCTGCGAGGGGGAGGGCGTGATCCGCTCGGAGGAGACGATCGCGATCGAATTCGAGCGCAGATTGCGCGACCTGGTGGTCGAGCACCCTGACGCGGAGGCGTTCCTGGTGCAGATCAATCCGCGCGTCACCGCCCAGTTCACCGGACAAGGCTCGCGCGTGCTGCACGCGCTGGAGGCCCAGACGGAACGCTCGTTTCACTTCGAGGGCTCCGAAGGGCTCGCGCTCGATCACTTCGCGATCACTTTCCAGGGAACGCGCGAGGAGGTCGAAGAACGTGCGCTGCCGTTCCGCGAGGGCGACGAGGTGCTCGTCGACATCGTCGAGCCGCACATGTACGACGTGGACGACGCCGTCGCCAAGCTCGACGGCTACATCATCTCGATCGCTGGCGCCGCACGCAACGTCGGCGAGAAGCGCATGGTGCGGATCGAGACGGTTGGCCGCACGGCGGCCAGCGCGTTGTTGCTCGACGAGTCCGGCGAGGTGATACGCCCGGCACCGCGACCGGCCGCGCGTCCGGCAGCCAAACGCCCGCGCAGGCGCTCCAAGTCGGTGGCACGAGCCAGCGCTGAGGAGTCGTCAACAAGTGAGCAGGAGCAGGCGGTGTTGGCCGAGGAAGGAGCACCGTCGCGATCGGCGCAAGAGTCTTCCGATCAGCCTGAGCAGGAGCTGGTAGCGGCCGGCTCGCCCGACGACGAGCAGGAGTCGGCGGACGCAGGCGGCGAGGATGACCTACAATCCAAGCCACGGCGCCGCGGCCGCAGAGGCGGACGGCGTCGTTCGGCCGCCAAGGCCCAGGCAACCTCGGAGTAGGAGCACATGTACGCGATCGTCAAGACAGGCGGCAAGCAGTACCGCGTCGAGCGGGGTCAGACCCTGCTCGTAGAGCGCCTCCCAGCCGAGGAGGGCGCGAGCGTGGCGCTCGAGCCGATCCTGTATCGCTCCGAGGACGCGGTATTCGACGCTGCCTCGCTGAAGAAGGTCAAGGTCACGGCGAAGGTACTCGCGCATGAGCGGGGCGAGAAGCTGCGCGTGTTCAAGTTCAAGCCAAAGCGCGGCTACAAGCGCCGCACCGGCCACCGTCAGGAGCTCACGCGGATCGAGGTCACGAACATCTCGATGGGCACGGCCTCCAAGGAGTCTGCCGCCAAGGCCACAGCCAAGCCGGCAGCCGAGAAGGCCGAGACAGCCAAGCCCGAGGCGACAAAGCCGACGACCGCCAAGGCTGCTGCCGCCAAGCCCAGCACCGATACCCCCCCAACGCCCGCCGCCGACGCGGTGGCAAGGAGCAGGAGGACCCCAATGGCTCATAAGAAGGGACTCGGGTCAAGCCGCAACGGCCGCGACTCCAACGCCCAGCGTCTTGGCGTCAAGACTTTCGCCGGTCAGACCGTCACCGGCGGAGAGATCATCGTGCGCCAGCGCGGCACTCGCTTCAAGCCGGGCACAGGCGTTGGCATCGGCAAAGACGACACGCTCTACGCGCGTGCCGCGGGAACGCTTCAGTTCAGACCGGCCGTCGCGGGCGCGTGGTTAACGTCCTCGCCGACGGCGAGTAAGCATCACGGCAATGAATCCGCGGCGAGGCGCATGGCTTCTCGCGGCGGGGCGTACGGCTTTGGGCGTCGCCGTGTTGGCCGCACCGGAGCGGGTTGTAGGCCGCTGGCTCGGACGCGAGCATGCGGCCAAGCCGGTGGTGCTCGACCTTGCGCGATCGCTCGGCGCACGCGATCTTGCGCTCGGGCTTGCGACGCTCCAGACCCTCGACGACGATTTGCTTGGTCCGCGCGTGCAGGCATTGTGTGCGGTGGTCGACGGTGTAGACATATTGGCCACGATCATCGCCCGGCGAGAGTTGCCTGCAAGCGGTGCGCTTGGCACTATCGCGATTGCCGGCGCCGCGGCCGGAGCGGGCTTCTACTTCTCCCACAAGCTAGCTCACGCATAACTTGTGCCCCGTTGGAAGGGGCACAGCACGCCGTCAGCACGTAGTCACGTTCGACTGTGCACGATCGGCGCTCGCGGAACGTGCGCTTGCCTGTCACGATGCTCGGATGCTTGACGATCGCTCAAGGATCGAAGTGAGGGCCGGCGCCGGCGGCGACGGCTCGGCCGGCTTCCGTCGCGAAGCGCACGTCCCGCGGGGCGGCCCCGACGGCGGCGACGGCGGCCGCGGCGGCGACGTGGTGCTGGTCTGCGACGACTCGCTGCGCGACCTGCAGAGCTTTCGGCGCAAGCCCCACTACCGAGCTGGTCGCGGCGGCCACGGAGAAGGCTCTCTGCGACACGGCGCCGACGGTCAGACGCTGATCGTACGGGTGCCGCCGGGCACGCAGGTCGAAGGAGTCGAGGGCGATGTTGCTGGACGGCGATGGGATCTGCTCGCTGCAGGACAGCGCGCGGTGGTGGCCAAGGGCGGCTCGGGGGGGAGGGGAAACAAGCGCTTTGCCACCCCCACCCGCCAAGCACCGCGCTTTGCCGAGCGCGGCTTGGTCGGCGAGGAGGGTTGGCTGCAGCTGCAGCTCAAGCTGCTAGCCGACGTCGGCCTGGTGGGCCTGCCAAACGCCGGCAAGTCCTCGCTGCTGGCCCGTCTAACGAGAGCAGCGCCAAAGGTCGCGAGCTACCCGTTCACGACGCTCTCGCCGGTGCTTGGCGTACTCGAGGCAGACGAGCGCCAGCTGGTGATCGCCGACATCCCGGGCTTGATCGAGGGCGCAAGCGAAGGCGCCGGCTTGGGCCATGACTTCCTCGCCCACGTCGAGCGCACACGCTTGCTGGTGCACGTGCTCGACCTCGCCCCGGAGCTCAGCGGCGAGCAGCAGGCAGACGCGCGCTGCCAATCACGCCACGATCGAGCACGAGCTGGCCTCGCACGATGAGCGCTTGGCGCGCCTACCGCGCGTGCTTGCGCTTTCCAAGGCCGATCTCGTGCCACCGCAGCGCGTCAGCGAAGAGGTCTCGCGCTGGTCAGAGCGCCTCGGCGAGAATGTGCCGGTGATCGCCACCTCCAGCGCGACCGGCGCCGGGCTTGGAGAGCTGGCTGTCGAGCTGCTGCGACTCGTGCCGGCCATCGAGCAAGCTGGACAGCACACAGGGCGCGGTATTGGCTTCGAGTCTGCCACGGGCCCTGCTGCGAAGGCCGACCAAAGCAGCAGCATCCTGGCAAGCGCCCAGTCGGCCAGCGAGGGCGAGCCTGAGCTCGCCGAGCACATGGTGTTCCGCCCGGCGGCCTCCACCGGCTTTGTGGTCGAGCGCATAGGCCCTGGCTCCTATGCCGTCAACGGCCGGGGGATCGAGCGCCTGCGTAGCCCGCTATGACGTCGAGAACGAGGACGCGATGGCCTACCTGGAGGGTCGCCTACGCAAGATCGGAGTGCTGCGGGCGCTGGAGGCGGAGGGCTTTCAGCCCGGAGACGACCTCGAGATAGCGGGAGTAGTCTTCGAGCTCGACCCAGACGAAGCGGAGTAGCGGCGTCCGCCGCGGCGTACGGCCACGATTCAGCTCCACTCGAGCGCATGTCCCGTCGCGTGGGCCCGCTCAGCCCAGAATCACTCCGCTCACGCGCGACTCACGTCCGCACCATCTAGGCTGCCCTCGATGAAGCGTGTAGTCATAAAGCTCGGCTCGAGCATCGTCGCCGACGATCAACGGCGAGTTGCGCAGGGATGTGCTCGCGCGCATCTGCGACGAGGTCGTCTCCCTGCACAGCGAGGGCAAGGAGGTCGTGATCGTCTCCTCGGGAGCGATCGCGCGTGGGGTACGCATCATGGGCCTGCCTTCGCGTCCGGGTGGCGTCGATGAGCTGCAGGCCGCAAGCGCGGTCGGCCAGGGCAAGCTCTACCGCGCCTACGACGAGCTGCTGCGCGAGCGCGAGCTGATCTCCGCCCAGCTGCTGCTGACGTTCATGGACATGAGCGCCCGCACGCATTACCTCAACGCGCGCCAGACCCTGCGCAAGCTGCTCGACTGGCGGGTGGTGCCGGTGATCAACGAGAACGACACGACCGCCACCGATGAGATCTCCTTCGGCGACAACGACTTCCTCGCAGCGCAGGTGGCGATCCTGACAAGCGCCGATCTGCTCGTGCTGTTGACCGACATCGACGGATTGCACACCGCTGACCCGAGGCACGACCCGGACGCCCGCCTGGTCGCGCGAGGTCACGGATTTCGAGACGCTCGAGGGCGTCGAGGTCGGCCACACGACTTCGCCGCTTGGGCTCCGGCGGAATGCGCTCCAAGGTCGTCGCCGCCGACATGGCCACGGCGGCGGGTATTCGAGCTGTCATCTGCAACGGTGTGCGAGCGGGCGCCTTGCACGCGGTGCTGGCCGGACAGCATGGAGGGCACGAACTTCCCTCCGCGCGTAGCGCGCCACTCCTCTTTCAAGCTGTGGCTGCGCTACGCCAAGCCCAGCCACGGGACACTCCTCGTTGACGCGGGCGCCGCGCGCGCGCTGCGCGAGGACGGCACGAGTCTGTTGCCGGTTGGGATCGTGGATGTCGCTCGGCTCTTTCGAGCGGGCGATGCCGTCGAGATCGCGGAGCGGGCTCCTCCACCACATCGCCCAGGTGTCGAACTATCGGGGGCAGGGGCTCTACTGGCCAAGGGCATCTGCAGCTATTCGGCCGAGGAGCTCAGGCGTGTGATGGGTCTGAAGTCAAAGGCCGTTCAGGAGATCCTGCCGCGTGCCAGCGAGGAGGCAGTGCACCGCGACTACATGGTGCTCGCCTGAGCTACTCCTGCGGGGTGAGGTTTTGGCTCTGCTGTGGGGCTCCCAGCGCGCGCGGGGGAATCTGTGTTGGCTTCCTCCACGTGCGCGCGAGTCCCTGTCGTACCCTGTAGAGCTATGGCCGTCACCGTCTCATCGGTAACCGAGGTCTGCACGCGCGCCCGCGATGCGGCTCGGCTGCTGGCCCGCACCGACACCGCCACCAAGAACGCAGCGCTGCTAGCAATCGCGGCCGCGCTGCGCGAGCGCACCGAGGAGATCCTCGATGCCAACGAGCGCGATCTGGTGGCCGGTCGCGAGGCCGACATCGGCGCGGCGCTGCTCGATCGTTTGCGCCTCGACATAGAGCGGATCGAGGGAATCGCGCAGGCGGTTGAAGCGGTCGCCAAGCTGCCCGACCCGGTGGGTGAGGTGATCGACGGCCATCGCCTGCCCAATGGTCTGGACGTACGCAAGGTGCGCGTCCCACTAGGCGTGATCGCGGTCGTCTATGAGGCACGTCCCAACGTCACGATTGACGCTGCAGCGTTGTGCCTGAAGTCGGGCAACGCGATTGTGCTGCGTGGCTCCTCCAGCGCCGAGCACTCAAACGCGGTGCTGTCCTCGATCGCGGCAGAGGCGGCCGTTGGTACGGGACTGCCCGAGGGCTGCATCGGCCTGGTCGCCGGCGGCGGCCGCGGCGAGCTGACCGAGCTGGCAACTCAGGATGATTGTGTCGACCTGCTGATCCCGCGCGGCGGCGAGGGCCTGAAGGCCGCGCTCAAGGAAGTGGCGAGCGTGCCGGTTATCTACGCCGCATCGGGCAACTGCCACGTCTACGTGGACGCGTCCGCCGACCTGGACGATGCGCTTGCGATCGTGCTAAACGCCAAGACACAACGTCCGGGAGTATGCAACGCCGCTGAGACGCTGCTTGTACACGTCGACGCCGCAACTAATTTCCTGCCGCGTGCGCTGGCCGCGTTGAGCGACGCCAGCGTGGAGTTGCGCGTCGATGGGCGTACCGCAGAGCATGCCGGTGAGGCAGCAGCGCTCACGACGCCGGCGAGCGAGGAGGACTGGGACACCGAGTATCTTGCGCTGACGCTAGCGGTCGCGGTCGTCGATTCGCTTCAGGAGGCGATCGAGCACATCGCCCGCCACGGCTCCGGGCACTCCGAGGCGATCCTCACAAAAGACACGGCCGCCGCACGCGACTTCCAGCTCGGCGTCGACGCCGCCTGTGTGTACGTCAACGCCTCGACGCGCTTCACCGACGGGGGCGAGTTCGGGATGGGGGCCGAGATCGGCAACTCAACACAGAAGCTCCACGCGCGCGGCCCGATCGGGTTGAGGGAGCTGTGCACCTCCAAGTACCTCATTGAAGGCGCCGGCCACGTTCGCGCCTGACGCCTCCGAGCGCCGTCGGAATCCTCGGTGGCATGTTCAATCCGCCCCACGTCGGCCATCTCGCGCTTGCGCGGGCGGCGGCGAACGGTCTGGGCTTGCGCCGAGTGCTGCTGACACCTGTGTTGATCCCGCCGCACAAGCCGGCGAAGTGGGACCCGGGCGCCGAGCACCGCCTGAGGATGTGCCAGCTTGCCATTGGTGATGACCACCGCCTGAGCGTGTGCACGCTGGAGTTGGAGCGCCCCGGCCCGTCCTACACAATCGATACGCTGAGAAGCATCCATGCAAGCGACCCCGACGCGGAGCTGACCCTAATCGTCGGCGCCGACATGGCCAGCACATTGGTCTCTTGGCTCGAACCGCGCGAGATCCTGAAGTTGGCGAGCCTCGCGGTGGCAGAGCGTGAGGATACGAGCCGGCGTGAGGTGCTGGACGCGCTAGCCCCTTTGGACGGGGAGGCGCGTACCGAGTTCGTGGAGATGCCGCGACTCGACATCTCCTCCTCACTGGTTCGCAAGCGCCTGACGGCGGGTGAGCCGATCGACGAGTTGGTGGGCAACGAGGTGGCAGCCTACATAGCCGAGAACGAGCTCTACGGCCGCCAGCCTGCAGGACGCACGGGAGGGGTGAGATGACCTCCGAGGAGTTGCTGGAGCAGATCTGCCGCTACGCCGAGGACAAGAAGGCCGGCGAGCTCGTCACGCTCGATCTGCGCGAGGTGCTCGGCTACACGGACTGGTTCCTGATCTGCTCGGGTAGCACCGAGCGCCAGACCAAGGCGATCCACGACGGCATCCTCGAGGGTCTCAAGCACGAGCACGACGTCTTGCCTCGGCGCGTGGAGGGGGTTGGCGGCGGCGACTGGATCCTGATGGACTATCTGGATGTGGTCGTCCACATCTTCACGCCGGCGACGCGCGAGTTCTATCGCTTGGAGCAGTTGTGGGGCGAGGTCCCGGTGCGCCGAGCCGAGAACGCCTGAGCACCAGCAAGTGAGTGCGCGCGCCCAGCTTTAGCGCTCGTGCCGTTGCTAGTGTTGCTCGCCAGGTGCCAAGATTCGACGAGTGGCAGATCGAGTTGCACGGACGCCGGGCGTTCTACCGGATCGCGGGCGACGGTCCGCCTGTGGTGCTCATACACGGGATGCTCAACTCGTCAAGCCACTGGCAGTCGGTGGCGCTGGAACTGGCCAGTGACTACACCGTCATCGCCCCCGACCTGATCGGCCACGGAGATTCCGCGGCGCCACGCGGGGACTATTCGCTGGGCGCACACGCGGCGAGCATCCGCGACCTGCTCACTGCCCTCGGCATCGAGCGCGCGACGATCGTAGGTCACTCGCTCGGTGGCGGCGTCGCTATGCAGTTCTTCTACCAGTTCCCAGCGCGTGTGCAGCGCCTCGTGCTCGTATCCAGCGGCGGACTAGGACACGAGGTCAGCCCGATGCTGCGCACCGCCGCGTTGCCGGGAATGTCTGCGGCGCTGTCGCTAGCGGCTCACCCAAGGTTGCTCGGCGCCGTGTGGTGTGCAGGCACTCGCCTGCGCCGTGCAGGCGTGCGCCAGGGCGCCTATGTGCAGGCGGTCGCCCGTGCTTTGCGTCCGCTGGAGCGCCCACAGGCGCGCGAGGCTTTCCTGCAGACTTTGCGTGCGGTGATCGATGTGCGCGGTCAGCGTGTCAGCGCCACCGATCGCCTGTACCTGCTCGAGTCGATGCCGACGATGATCGTGTGGGGCGAGCGCGACCACACGATCCCGCTCGAGCACGGGCGCCGTGCCCACGAGGCGACTCCCAACAGCCGTTTTCGCACGCTCCCACGGGCTGCGCACTTCCCACATCTGGAAGAGCCCGAGGCGCTGGTCGCCGTGCTACGCGAGTTCCTGGAAGAGACCGAGCCGTGCGAATTGGACGACGCCGACTGGGGCCTGCTGCTCTCCAGAAGCGCGCAGCGTAAACGACGTTTGGCGGACGCAGCGGCCTAACCGTCGTCTGGGCCGGCTCGGTTTGTGGGAACATCCTCTGTTTAGGAGGGGTGCCGCTGCCAAAGGGAAGCAAGCGATTGCCTCCCACGCATAGAACGGAGGCGGTCACATGACGGAGACCCTAGAGTTGCAAACGCCCCAGACCGATAGCGGGCGGGAGCCCTCCGGGGCTAAGACGCCTCCCTCGACACGGGGCTCTGTGCTGCTGGACACCCTGCGCTTCACGCTCGACCCCGACGGTTACTTCGCTGCTGCGCATCGCCGCTATGGCGACGTATTCATCCTGAGGGTGCTTGGGCAGCAGTGGGTGGCGATCGCCCACCCGGATGCGGTCAAGGAAGTGCTCTCTCACGGTCCGCAGGAAGTCGACTCCGGCGAGGCCAACCAGGCACTCAGTCCTGTGCTTGGCATGCGCAACCTGCTGCTGCTCGACGGCGCAGAGCACCTGCGCCGTCGCCGCATTGTCCTACCGCCCTTCCACGGGGAGCGCATGCGGGCCTACGAAAGCACGATCCGTGCAGCGATCGGCAAGCAGATAGCGCAGTGGCCCCTCGGCGAGCCGGTGGCGGCGCTGCCGCGCATGCAGGCACTCACCTTCTCGGTGATCATGAGATGCGTGTTTGGTGTGGAGGACGGCGAGCACGTCGGGGATCTGGCGGAGGCGTTGCAAGGCATGGTTTCGTGGGTCACCGATATGCGACGAGTGCTGTTCTTCTTCATGGTGGGCCCGGAGCGCCTGAACAGCGTGCCTTCCTTTCGTCGCCAGCTTGCGCGGGTTGACAGGGAGATTCTCGCCGAGATTTCACGCAGGCGAGCGTTGAGCGACCTCGACGAGCGTGAGGACATCCTCTCCATGTTGGTTCAAGCCACCGATGAGGACGGAATGCATCTCAGCGACGAGGAGCTGCGCGACGAATTGATGACGCTCCTAATCGCCGGTCACGAGACAACCGCGACGCTGCTTGCCTGGGCGATCCACGACCTCGCCCGTGACCAGTCCAGCCAGGACCGCCTCGCCGGCGAAGGCGGCCCGTTCTGTGACGCTGTGATCACAGAGACGCTGCGCCTGCACCCGCCGACCGGCGGGATCGTCCGTCGTCTACGCGAACCGCTCACGATCGCGGGCTACGAGTTGCCGGCCGGCACCGACGTGCTGCCGATCACACTGCTCGTGCACCGTCGTGCGGATGTCTACCCAGACCCCTGGACGTTCAGGCCGACACGCTTCCTTGACACCCGCCCGCCCGCCGGCGGCTGGTTTCCATTCGGTGGCTCGGTGCGCCGTTGCATCGGCGCATCGTTCGCTCAGTTCGAGGCGAAAATCGTGCTGGATGAGCTAACCAAAGCGCTCAGCCTGCGCCCCGTCAAGCGTCGACCCGAGCGCACAAGTCGACGAGCGGTCGTGCTCGTGCCCTCAAAGGGCGCGCGCGTGGTGGCACAACGGCGTTAGAACATCGTCAGTCAGCCTTCGGCCTTCCACTTGACCAGCAGTCGCCGGCTTCGTCCCTGCGAGATCGGGCTCGCCCCCGAGCGGCGCGTCACCAGGGCATAACCGTCATGTCGCAAAACCGCCAGACTTCCGCCTGCGGGTAAGTCAGACTGAGAGACATGATCGAGGACTTCGACCGTTGCTACCAGGCCGCGCAGTCGCGTGACCCGCGCTTTGACGGGTGGTTCATCACGGCTGTGAGGACGACCGGAATCTACTGTCGGCCGAGCTGTCCGGCGATGACGCCGAAGCGCGAGAACGTGCGCTTCTACCCGTCGGCTGCAGCTGCGCAACAGGCAGGCTTTCGCGCCTGCAAGCGCTGTCGTCCCGACGCTGCGCCCGGCTCGCCGGAGTGGGACGGGCGCGCGGACGTCGTAGCGCGCGCGATGCGTCTGATCGGCGATGGTGTTGTGGATCGTGAGGGCGTGCCAGGTCTCGCAACGAGGCTCGGCTACAGCGTGCGCCAGCTGCAGCGAATGCTGCTGGCTGAGCTAGGCGCAGGGCCAGTCGCGATCGCCCGCGCCCAACGCGCTCAGACCGCTCGCATCCTGATCGAGACGACCACGCTGAACATGGTCGAGATCGCGTTCGCGGCGGGCTTCTCGAGCGTGCGCCAGTTCAACGACACGATCCGTACGGTGTTCGCGACCCCCCCGACGGAGTTGCGAGCTCGCGCGAGCAAGCGACGGGACGCCGGCGAGGATTCGCTGCGAGGCCCACATGCCAAAGATGTCTCACTCTCCGGCGCGGGCGCACAGGGCGCGATCCTGTTGCGGCTGCCGTTCCGCAGGCCTCTGTGCCCCGACAACCTCTTCGGTCACCTGGCGGCCACGGCGATCCCGGGAGTCGAGGAGGTGCGCGACGGCGCCTACCGACGTACCTTGCGTCTGCCGCACGGACCGGGCGTAGTCGAGCTGACGCCCACGCCGGAGCACGTCGTGTGCCGCGCCCGGCTCGCGGATGTGCGCGACCTGACGACCGCCATAGCGCGTTGCCGCTGGCTGCTCGACCTCGACGCCGACCCGGTCGCGATCGACGAGCTTTTCCGCGGCGACCCACAACTTGGGCCAGTCGTGGCGAGGGCGCCGGGACGGCGGGTCCCGCGCTGCGTCGACGGAGCCGAGCTTGCGATTCGCGCGGTTCTGGGACAACAGGTCTCCACGGCCGCCGCCCGTACGCACGCGGCCCGGATCGTCGCCCGCCACGGCGAGCCGATCGGTGGCGATGAGCAGGGTGGGCTCACGCATCTCTTCCCCGAGCCCGAGGCGTTGGGTCAGGTGCAGCTGGCGATGCCGCAGGCGCGCAAGCGCACGCTTGCGGCACTCGTCGAGGCGCTGCAAAGCAAGCGTCTGTCGCTCGATCCGGGCTGCGATCGCGTCGAGGCGCTCGCGACCCTCTCAGAGCTCCCCGGCTTCGGTCCATGGACCACGCAGGTGATCGCGATGCGAGCGCTGGGCGATCCCGACGCTTTCCCGGTCGCCGACCTGGGCGTGCGTCGGGCGGCAGAAGCACTTGGTCTGCCGGCTTCACCAGGCGCGTTGAGTGCCTACGCCGAGCGCTGGCGACCGTGGCGAGCCTACGCGGTGCAGTACCTCTGGTCGGCAAGCTCCCATCCGATCAACCATTGGCCGCCGCTCGCGAGCGGCGAAAGCGTCGATCCAGCGTCCATAGGGACGCTGGACAAGGAGGCAGCATGACACTCACAGGTACGAGCCTGCACACGATCGTCAGCACGACGATGGACAGCCCGATCGGCGAGCTGACGCTCACCTCTGAAGGCGGGAAGCTCACTGGCATCCAAATGCACGAACAGCGTCACCTCAAAAAAATCCCAGCCGATGCGCAACGAGACGATGGCGGAGCTCGCACCTGTCGTGGCGCAGTTGCAGGCGTATTTCGCCGGCGAGCTGACCGATTTCGACTTGCCGCTTCAGATGCACGGCACGGAGTTCCAACGCCGGGTATGGGCGGCATTGTGTGAGATCCCCTACGGCGAGACGATCAGCTACGGCGAGTTGGCGCGCTGGGTGGGCAACCCCAAAGCCTCGCGCGCTGTCGGCCTGGCCAACGGCCGCAACCCGGTCGCGATCGTCGTGCCGTGTCATCGCGTGATCGGCGCCGACGGCAGCCTCACAGGCTACGGCGGCGGGCTCGATCGCAAGGTGTGGCTGCTCGAGCACGAGGCCAGCTACCGCCCGGGCTGGATCTCAGGCCAAGCTCGACCTACAGGCCCAGCTCGCCTAGCGCGGCGCGCGCCGCCCCCTGCCCGCACATGCCGTGCACGCCGCCGCCGGGCGGCGTGGAGGAGGAGCACAGATAGACGCCTGGGATGGGCGTGCGGTAGGGATGCAGGCTGGGGGTGGGGCGAAATAGCGTCTGGCGCAAGGTAGCCGCACCGGAGTTGATGTCGCCGCCCACGTAGTTTGGGTTATGGCGCTCGGTCTCCACCGCGTTCACGCTGTGGCGGGCGAGCACGAGTTCGCGAAAGCCGGGAGCAAAGCGCTCGATCTGCGCCTCGATCCGCTCGCTCATGTCGCGCTCGGAGCCTGAGGGCACGTGACAGTAGGCGTAGAAGGTGTGCTTTCCCTCGGGCGCGCGGGTGGGATCGACGACGCAGGGCTGCACGGCGATGCAAAAGGGATGCTCGGAGTGGCGCCCGGCCGCCACGTCGGCTCTCGCTGCGGGCGATCTCCTCGAAGCGTCCCGCCGATGTGCAGCGTCGGCGCGCCCCGGCAGACCTCTGCCTGCCAGGGCACAGGCCCATCCAGCGCCCAGTCCATCTTGAAGATGCCCGGCCCGTATTTGAAGCGACGCATGGCCTTGACGTAGCGCGCAGGCAGCTCGTCGGCCGGCGAGCTCGAGCAGGTTGCGAGGGGCGACGTCCAGCAGCGTGCTCTGCGCTTGCGGAAGCTCACGCAGGTCCGTGATCCAGTGGCCGCTGTGCACTTGACCGCCGAGAGCTCTCGAGCTCGGCGACCATCGCCTCGACGATGCGCACGCTGCCCCCTTCCACGACCGGCCAACCGACGGCGTGCGCGAGCATGCCGAGCAGCAGCGCAAACGCGCCGGTGCCAGGCGCCCCGAGCGGTCGCATCGAATGGGCGCCCAACCCGGCCAGCAGCGCCCGCCCTTGGTCGGTCTTGAACGGCGAGCGAGCACCGTCGTCGGCCAAAGCCCGAGCAAGCCGAAGCGGGCCATCGCCAGGGGATGGGCCGGAGGAGAGAGCAGCGGCGCCAGCACCGAGGGCACGATCGCGTCGGTGTCCTCGACGAGCTGCGCAAAGAGGCGGCGGTAGGCGCGCGCGTCGGCGCCCAGCGCCGTTGCGGTCTGCTCGACCGAGCCTGAGACGACGGCAGCTCGGCCGCCGTCGAGCGGATGGGCGAAGGCGATTCCGGAGTCTTCAGCGAGAGCCCGGCAAGCGGCTTCTCCGTGAAGAAGGGAGAGGCCGCGAGCAGCGGGTGAACGGTCGAGCAGACGTCGTGCGCAAAGCCGGAAAGCGTCAGCTCCTCGGTGCGGCAGCCGCCGCCCGGCGTGTTCGGCCCCCTCGTAGACGTGCACGGCAAGTCCAGCACGCGCAAGCGTGAGCGCGGCGGCAAGACCGTTAGGGCCGGAGCCGACGACGACCGCATCGGTGCCGTGCGTGCTGTGCCCGTCGGCGTGCGCTCTCGCTCATCGGCTCGAGCCGGCTCGGCTTGCTCGTCGCGTGGGAAGGTCCCGATTCGTGCCATGCTCACAATTGCAGCACGGCGTCCTGTGCGGCGACGATCACCTCAACACCGGAACTCCCGACGAAGCGCTCTTTCAGCTCATCCAGCGCATCGTCGCTGCGGTCGGGCCGATGGTGAGCGAGCAGGACCTTTCGTGCCCGTGCACGGTGCCCAAGCTCGACCGCATAGTCGGCGGCGGCGTGTCCGAAGCGCCCTTCCGCGGCGAGCTCGGCCGGTGTGAGCAATTGCGAGTCGTGCAGCAGCGCATCCGTCTCAGCGGCAAGCTCCAGCGCGGCGGCGTGGTACTCGCCACAGCCGTCCGGTCCCGCGCCGAGAGAGGTAGGGCAGTGGTCGGGCATATAGGTGAAAGTCGAGCGGCCGTCGCTGACGCGATAGCCGAAAGTGCGCCCGCCCTTGTGCGGGATCTCGCGCGCCAGCACCTGAAGCCGTCACACTCCTGCTCGCCGGGAGCGACGTTGCGAATCTCCATGTACCACGCAACTGGTCTGGTTCCATCGGAAAATGGGGCGGCGACATCGAGCGCGCCAGCACCGACTCCGCCGTCGGCGCCGTCCTCTTGCTCGGGCAGCAACAGGCGCACGCGAGCGTCGTCGTGGTCGCCCGCGTGAGAAGAACGGCAGTCCCTGCACGTGATCCCAATGCAGATGCGTCAACAGGATCGTGCCGCCGAACGCCTGCTCGCCGAGCAGCCCTGTCACCGAGCGTATGCCTGTGCCGGCATCGAGGATCAGAGTGGGGGCGGCAGCGTCGTCGTGGGCGATCGCCACGCAGGAGGTATGCCCGCCGTAGCGCAGAAAGTCGGCGCCGGGCGCGGGGGTCGAGCCCCGAACGCCGCAGAGATGAACTCGCACGGGCGCTAGCCCCGCACGGGCTTCTTGGGACGCTTCCCCTCGCGACGATGACCCTTGGACAGCTCGTGCAGCGCCCCGCGCTCGAGCTGCTCTGCCTTGACCGAGGCCACCTTGCAAGGAGTGACAGCCACCGAGCGTAGAGGTCCTCAGCCCACCTTCCAGATGCGCACGCTCACCAAGCATCGCCCCAGGCCCGTACTCGGCAAGTCGCTCCCCATCGTGCTCAACCCGCAACACCCCGTCGAGCAGCAGGAACACCTCGGTCCCGTGCTCCCCTTGCCTGACAAGCGTCGTGCCGGCCTTCACCTTCGTGATCGTCGGCTTTTCCCCACCGCGCATCACCTGCTCGGAGAGCCTGCGCTCGAGTGCTGTCTCGACCGCTGTCACCAATGCCTTGGACTCCTGATCGCCCCAGGGTGTATGACGGCCGAATGACTTGCGATACCAGTCCTTGAAGTCGGCAAGCCCTGACTTGTGTGAGAGCTGCCCATCCTTGTCGTACACCCAGTGGCGCGGGAAACGACTGGCCCCTTCCATTGCCCTCTCGGCGCGTCCGTCGGCGTAGATGGTGAGCGTCAGCGTCGTCCAGACGAGCGGCGCCTGCCACTGGATGAAGGGCTTGCGCCGCACGCGGCGCGGCGCCGGTACGCCGGTGCGACCGCCGGTGGTCTGCACGAAGCGCACGAAGTCCTTCCCCTTCTCGGGCTTCTTCTGGATGATGGGCAAGCCGATCGCTTCAAAGGTGCGGGCAACGGGCCCCATCTTCACGGTGGTGCTGCCCATCATGCCGCCACCGCTATAGCCGAAGTCCTTGATCTTGCCCTTCTCGTCCACCTCGATCCAAGCGTCGAGGACGTTGGCGAAGCGAAAGCGGTCCTCATCGCACAGCGCCTGCAGATCGTCGATCTTCTCCGGCGGCGGGGGATCGTAGTGAGCCATCCCCGCGTCGAAGGGAATGCGCATGCTGCCCTCGATCGCCTCCGAGGGGATCCATGACAGCGAGGTGATTGAGCTTTGGTGACGCAAGGACGCGATTTCGGATCGTGCTCAGGTCTGGGTGGTGCTCAGGTCGGGCGGGAGCTTAGCATCGCGTCGTATCGGTCCACACGGGAACCTTGGCCACACGACCGCGCACCTCGAACTCGCCGACGAGCGTCAAGCTCTCGGGCGGATTGCGCATTCGCTCGCGTGTCGTATCGGCGACGAACAGCATGTGTCCGCTGCCCTTGGTCATGCCCTCCAGCCGAGAGGCGGTGTTGGTCGTGTCGCCAAGCGCCGTGTACTCGACGCGCTGCTCAGAGCCGATGTTGCCGGCCATCACGCTGCCGCTGTTGATGCCGACGCCCATCGCGAACTCGTGCTCGTGCCCTTGCTCTTTCAGCCAGCTATTGAACTTGTCGAGGCGCGGCCCGATCATCTCGACGGCCGCCGTGAGCGCCCGGTCGGCGTGGTCGGGCTGCTCCAACGGCGCGCCGAACACGGCCATGATCCCATCGCCCATGTAGGCGATCAGGGTTCCGCCGGCCGCCATGATCGCTTCGGTCATCTCGTTGAGGTAGCAGTTGACGACCTCGATCACGCGGGGCGCGGGCTGGTTCTCCGAGAAGCTGGTGAAGCCGCGGAGATCGGAGAACAGCACGGTGCAGTCGCGCTCGACGGCTCCGAGTCGCAGATTCTCGTCGGTGCGTGCCATCACTTGGTCGACGACGTCGGCGGGCACGAAGCGAGAGAACACGTCGTGCGTGCGCTGGCGCTCGATCGCCTCGCTGAGGTAGAGGATCGCGAGTGTGCCGAGGGTGCCGAGGGCCAAGCGCCAAGAGCGGGATAGACGAAACTGACGATCCAGCCGCTGTTGAACAGGAGCTGGGTCAGGATGGTGAAGAGGACGGCGGCTGCGAGTGCGTCGGCAAGGGCACGCCAGGGGCGTACGCGCAGGCTGCTCAGGGGTGTCAGGCACCCCATCAGGACGATCAGCAGGAGGTTCAGGCCGCCGCCGACGTCCTTGAGGGGAATGCCTTTGAGGAGGGTGGCGGTGGCGTTGGCCCAGATTTCGGGGCCTGGCATGACATGTTTTCCGCTAGTCGCGGCCAGATGAAGGTCTTGAAAGATCGGTGCCGTGGCTCCGACGACTACGACCTTGCCGGCTACGGCGCTTGCAGGAAACACGTTGTGCCAGACATCCCAGTATGGGATCTCCTTGATCGTTCCCGGCGGACCTGCGAAGTCAATCGGAAGAGTGCCCCCGCCGAACCTAGTTGCCGAAACAGCATGGCCTGTGGCTACTTCCGTCGCCACTACAGGGAAGCTGCGAAGTCCGTCAGTTGAGTAGGCAATACGGCGTATCACCCCGTCGGAGTCCTCGGACAGGATAACCGCCCCGGCCCTGGCCCCAAATTCGTGTAGACGTTCGTTACCACCAAGTATGGGTACTGCGCCGCCCCTACCGATGTTGGCTGCCGCGAGGACAGTCTTTCCATGTGCCCTCTCTATTGCTTCAATGAGAGCGTTGTCGTCGAGAGGGTCCGTTTCGCTCGCGAATTCCATGTCCATCGCTATGACCTTGGCACCAGCGTGGAGGAGATGTTCGATCACCTTCGCGTCATAACGACGAGGGAATGGCGACTCGGTCTTGATTTCGTGGTTGCGCATTTCGTTGATGGTCCTGTTGTCGATTCCAACAAGGACCACGTTCGAGGGGGGCGCCTGCTTGCCCCGGACGGAAAAGCGAGCGTCGATCGTCTGCAATTCGGTGCGCCGGAGCAGATGCGTCGCGTAGGCCAGCATGCCGATCCCCGCTGCGAGGACGGCAGCTACGACCAGCAGCAGCGCCTTGCGCTTGGCCCAAGCAGCGCGCCCCATTTATTCGTCTCCTGTCATAATCCGCGCCTCGACACGCGCTGATGCTAACGGCTGGGGCTTACATCGGAGGACGTACGTCGCGATCCAGGGGGATGGCTGTGCTGTCGCTGGCCTCGATCGTGATCGCTGTCCTGGCACTATGGACGATCGCCCCGAGCCGAGCGAGTGCGGCGGTCGAAAGCGGAGCGCTCTCTCAGCTCAGCGAACCGTTCGCTTGCATCGGGGAGGTCAACGAAGAAGTCGCGAAATGTGGCAAGTCGGTCCCCTCCGGTTTGAGCTACGCCTACGACGTACAGGTCAGCCCGGACGGGCGCAGCGCTTACTCGGTGGCCGTCCAAGGCGACCTGATCGAGTACTCGCGTAACCCGGCGAACGGCTCACTCTCTGTAATCGGCTGCTTCAGCTCGAAGCCAAAAACGGAACCAGCATGCGAAGCAAACGCCGAAATGGAAGTGCCATCGATCGAATCCCCGGCGGCGGTGGCGATCAGTCCGGACGGCTCAAGTGTCTACGTGATCGGCCAGGGCGCCGTCAACGATCTGGTTGAGTTCCGTCGCAACCCGGAAACCGGCCTGCTGACCAAGATCGGATGCGTCACGGAGGAAGCCACATCGGCCGAATGCACGACCGGCGCAAAGGGCCTCAATCTTCCTTACGGAGTGACCGTCAGCCCTGACGGCGAAAACGTTTACGTCGCGAGCTTCGCCGATGAAGCAATCGCTGAGTTCAAGCGCAACACGGCAACCGGCGAACTCACGCAGCTCGCGGGGGAAAACAACTGCATCAGCGACAAGCCCGGGAGCGAATGCGGGACAACAACCGCTATTGGCCTCAAGGAAGCTATCGGCGTGGTTGTCAGTCCCGACGGCAAAGACCTCTATGCCGGTGCTGGCGGAACATCCGCGGAAGGCGATATCGCCGCGTTCGAACGCGGCGCCGAAGGCGCGTTGAAACAACTGCACCTGGAAGAAGGGTGTATCAGCGAAACTGTGATCGCTTGCTCGCACGCCGAACACATTCAGGGCACGGAAGACCTAGTTGTCAGTCCCGACGGCAACAACGTGTATGGAACCTCGACGGCGACCCATTCGGTAGTCGAGTTGAAGCGCACGGGTACCGGTGCCCTCGAACAGCTAGGGGCTCCTAACGAGTGTGTTACCACCGAAAAATCTGTCGTCGGATGCACAGAAGCCAAGGAAATCGCGAGCCCGGTTGGCGTGGCCATAAGTCTCGATGGATCCAATGTCTATGTGTCAAGCAGGTCCACAAATAAAAGCGCGGTGGCGGCATTCGCGCGTGGGCCCGGAGGCGAACTCACTCAGCTCGCCGGCTATCCGTGTGTTACCGAAGCGGCAAGCGGCTGCGAACCTGCGGCATCAAATGAACGGACCGGCTTGACGTACGCTCGCCGGGTTACAGTCAGTCCGGACGGCACGAACGTTTATGTGGCCGGTCAAGAAGCTCACGCGATTGCGGAGCTAGCACGCACGGTAACGCCAGCCGTCTCCAGTGTGAGCCTCAACCACGGCACTCTCGCCGGCGAAGGGTTCGTCCGAATCAACGGCTCGGGCTTCTCTGAAGACGGCAAAGGGGTCAAGGTCAGCTTTGGTGGGATAGCTTCACCCGAAGTGGTAGTCAGCTCAGCCTCGGCGATCATGGCCAAGAGCCCAACCGTCGCAAAAGAAGAAGCGGTTGTCGTGAAGGTTGAAAACGAAGCCGGCTCTTCGGCTGAAGTTCCCACAGACCAGTTTGAGTACACGAATAGGCCGGTAGTCGCTGGTGTCACCCCCGATATCGGCAACGAAGCGGGCGGGACGACCATCACGATCACCGGCAGCGAACTGAGTGGCGCGTCGGTCGACTTTGGCGGCACGCCGGCCTTGAGCATCACCTCCAATACCGCCGAATCCATCACCGCGACAAGTCCGCCAGGGACAAACACGCTTGACGTGACGGTCACGACGACACATGGCACTTCCAAGACCAGTGCTGCCGATAAGTTCACCTATATAGATGGATCGTCCAAGTCCGCTGGTGGTCTGTTCCTTGAAGGATATTGTCAGGGCCTTGGCGAGAAGCGCGTAACGCTGGAGAGGGGAAAGGTTGGAGGCGCGGGCTTTGCCTATGAAAACTGGGCCTGCGAAGCACCGAATGGTACGGAAGTGCTAATCGCTGACACGGGATCCGCCCCGAGCATGGCCGACGCCTGTCAAAGTGGCAAGAGCGAAACCACCTATGCATATGCTGAAGACCCCAACGACGCCTATTCGTGGGGATGTCACTCGGTCGCGCCTCCGGAAGGCAAAGGCGAAGAAGGCAAAGATGGCGGCGAAAGCAAAAATGAAGGAGGTGGCACACTGCCGCCGCTGGCGAAAATTGCAAGCGAAAACCCGGTGGCGCCGCTCTCCGTTGTGGCTGGACCGACGCTCGCCAAGACTGGCAACGTAGTCCCCGTCAAGGGCACCGTTCTGGTCGAGTTCCCCGGCACAAAAACCTTCGTGCCGCTGGCCTCTCTGACGCAGATCCCATTCGGTACGGTCATCGAAGCCACCAACGGCACCGTCAGCGTAACGACGGCCAACCCCAACGGCACTACCCAAACCGGCCAGTTCTTCGACGGGCAATTCATCCTTACTCAAGGCAAGAACGGGCAGGTCCTTGCGAAGCTGAACGGAGGCAACTTTTCTGTATGCCCGACGGCGCGCGAGCGGGCTCATCGCGCACGTGTGTCCTCGACCGGGCCGGCAGCCCAAATCGCCGCGTCAGGCAAACACGTAGTCCGCAAGCTTTGGGCCAACGCGCACGGGAAATTCTCGACCGAAGGCAACTACGCCGCCGGCGCGGTGCAGGGGACCGAATGGCTGACCGAGGATCTCTGCGAAGGCACGCTGATCAAGGTGACGCGCGACAAGGTGGCGGTCACGAACCTGGTCAACCACAAGCGTGTGGAGGTCAAGACGGGGCGACACTATCTGGCCAAGGCGCCCTGAGGCGGAGTCGCTGTTGGAGGGCGCGGCCAAACCTAGCGCCGTAGTTACCGATACTCCCGGCGGACATCCAAGTTCCCGTGCAGATCTCAATCGGGGCAGCGCAGACGTCGAAGAACCCACGTCCCTCGAATGTCGCCGGCCCACAACGGGCCGGGGCGGATTTGGAGTTCCCGATGCTCGTACGAGCCGCACTGCTCTCAGTCGCAGTCTTTGCCTGCGCGATCGGTATTCGCACCGCGCCGGCCGAGGCCGGGCCTGCGCAGCTGCCCAGCCAATTGCAGGGCACCGGCACCCTTGCCGCCAACCCGGGTCCCTTGAAGTTCGCCGCGATCCCTTACACGCAGGGCGAACACGAAGAAAAAGAAGGCCAGAACGAGACCGAACAGGTGAACGTCGAGAGTCTTGGCGGTGCGGTCCAGGTCGAATCGGTCAGCATCTCCGGCCCTGATGCTTCCTCCTTCTCGGTGCAGTACGGCGACTGTGTGGGCGCTCAGCTCTCCGAAAGCAACTCTTGCGACGTGGGCGTCCGCTTCCAGCCCACTTCGCTTGGCGGCAAGCACGCCGAACTCACGATCGACAGCAACTCGACTTCCGGCCCGCTTGTCGTCGTGCTCGAAGGCGAAGGCCTGCTCGGCCCGCAGATAAGTGTGAGCTCCAACGAATCGCAGCTAGGCAACGTGTTGATTGGCGCGTCTGCCTCGCACACCTTCAACATCGAAAACAGTGGCGACTACCCGCTGTTCATACAGCAGTCCTTCCTGGTCACGGGGACTCCAAAGATGTTCCCGCTGCTGTCGCAGACCTGCGACAGCGAGATCGTGAAGCCTGGCGGCTCCTGTGAATTCACGATCGGCTTTCAACCGACGACGCCTGGTGAAAAGGAGGCCTCCTTGATCTTCATCACCAACGCTACGCCGCAGATCAACGTGCTCGGCGTCAATGGCGTCGGTATCCAGCCGGCCGCTGTACTGCCCGCGCCGCCGCCGTCCATCGCGCTGCAGCCAGTCACGGTTCCCGTGCAACTGTTGAAGCTCATCCACAAGGGTCGCGCTCGTCGAGGACCGTGTCGGCACAAGGGTCATGGCCGGCAAGCTCGTGGGGCCGCTCGTCGAGCCGGCTTGCGCGGCAAGGCTCCCAGGGCGGGGTTGCACGCGCCTGCGCACCGTCCCTGATCACTGAGTCTGCGGGCTCGCGCGGCACATACGCCACGAGGACTGTCACCATCTTCGAGGTGGCGACCCTGACCCTCAACTTCGCGACCTCGCATCGCTTCCTCGACGTGCGCGGGCAGCGAGCCGGCTTCATCCTGTTGGGCGGCTTTCTGGCGTCGTTCCTGTTCATCCGCACGAGTGCGCGCCTGATGCGCAACCCCAAAGTGACCTGGTGGCCTGGGAGCGTGACCACCAAAGGCGGGCTGCATCTGCACCACCTCGTTTGGGGGATCGTGTTGATGATGGTGTCGAGCTTTCTCAACTTCGTGCTGATCCCGCCGAGCCCGTGGCTTGAGATATTCGCGGCCGCGTTTGGCATTGGCGCCGGCCTGACGCTCGACGAGTTTGCGCTGTGGATCCACCTCGAAGACGTCTACTGGTCCCAGGAGGGGCGCGTCTCGATCGACGCGGTGATCGTCGCCACGCTGCTCGGGGGCCTTGTCGTTCTTGGCATCGCGCCATTCGACGCCTCCGATAGCACCTCTCCGGTCGGCTCGCTCGTCGTGGTGGTCGTGATCGACCTGGTCTTCTCGGCGCTTGCGATCCTCAAGGGCAAGCCGATGCTCGGTCTGATAGGCGTGTTCGTCCCGATCGCTTCGATCCTCGGCACGCTACGGCTGGCATCGCCAAGCTCGCCCTGGGCGCGCAGGCGCTACCCACCGGAGGGGCGGCGCATGACGCGCTCCCAGGCCCGCTTCAAGCGCGTGCGAGCTCGTCGCCAGCGGCTGCTGAACGCGATCGGCGGCGCTCCCAGCCAACCCGCAGACGGCTGAGGAGATCAGTCGGGGAGTTTGCGCTTCTGCGGATGCGGCGTCTCGCCTCGGGCCAGCATCGCCACGAACTGTTCGATCCGCCGGGCGCGTGTATCGGCACGCTTGGCGTTGTGGGTCCGCCACAGCACGGCGTAGCGATTCTGGCTGGAGAGAATCTCGAACATGGCCTTCGCTCGAGGCTCCGCTGCGAGCGCGCTTGCCAGATCGGCCGGTATCTCCATGGCGGCCTGGCCCTCGTAGGCAGCCTCCCAGCGCCCGTCGGCCTTGGCCCGCTCGACGGCGGTCAATCCGGCGGGCTGCATCCTGCCTTCGTCGATCAGCCTTGCGACGTGCCCGACGTTGCGCTTGGACCAAGCGCTGCGGTTGCGCCTGGGGGTGAAGCGCTGGCGGAAGGTCTGCTCATCCAGGCGCCGTACCTGCCCGTCGATCCAGCCGTGGCATAGCGCCTCGTCGAGCGCCTCGTCATAGCTCAGTCGCGTCGGCTCTTGGGTACCCTTCTTGGCCAGGCGCAGCCAGATACCGGTTGAATACTCGTGATGCTCGTTCAGCCATGCGTGCCAGGCCGCCGCGTCGGGCACGCTGAGGATCTCCTCGTCGTCGGTCATTCTCGAGTGCTTGCCGGTCGTGGCTGTCGGTTCATGTGCTCAAACGAAGCTTGGGCCGGGCGCGAGCATGCCCTATCTGTGGGCCACCGTCAGGTCTTCTCGATCGGGTTCGACCAGTTTGCGCAGGACCCAGTTCACCGCGCTGATGATGATCGCCGCGAGTGCTGCCCACCAGAAGCTCGCGATCGTGAACTGGGGGACGATCCAATGCGTCAAATACAACATCAGGACGTTGATCAGGAAATAGAAGATCCCGAGCGTGACGATGATGAAGGGGATCGAGAGGATCGCCAAGACCGGCTTCAAGAAGAAGTTGACGAGCGTGAACACCAGGCCGGAGATCAGTAGCGCCCACCAATCGTTTCCGTAGCTGAGCCCTGACAGCAGCCAGGTCGCCACGAACAGAGCGACGGTGTTGAACACCCAGGTAATCGCAAGCCGCCGAAGCATCGGTCAAAGCCTAGCTTGACTGTCTCGCCGGCTTTGTGCTCCTCGCACTCGCTCTGCTGTGCTGCCGAATTCACCCACCGCGTGCGCTAGCGTTTTTAAGCTGTGGCGACGACGGTGCAGCGACGGGTTGTGAGCGCAGGTCCCGCGCACCGGCGGTGGCCGGTGGTCGGTGCGCTTGTGCTGGTGTTGCTGCTGCTCGTAGGGGTACGCAGGGTCACGACGGAGGGCACGCCGCCGCTGCTGGTCCATCGCACGCTGCCTGCCTACGTGCGCCTCTCTGGGAGTGCGCCCACGCTTGCCTGGCCCGAGGAAGGGCAGGCGGCGGTCGAAGTCGAGGGAATCGGCAGCCTCGGCAGTACCGGAAGCTCGACGCCTGTGCCAATCGCAAGCGTGGCGAAGGTGATGACCACCTACCTGACGTTGCGTGAACATCCGTTGGCCGCTAGTCAGGAAGGCTTCTCGGTGACGATCACGGCCGCCGACGCCGCTGAAGAGGAGCAGCGCGAGGCGCTTGGTGAGTCCACGCTGAACGTGCGCGCCGGCGAGCGGCTTAGCGAGCGCCAGTTGCTGCAAGCTCTGATGCTGCCATCGGCCAACAACATCGCGGCGCTGTTGGCGCGCTACGACGCGGGCGGGATCACGCAATTCGTGGGGCGCATGAACGCCATCGCACGGGCGCTTGGCATGACCTCGAGCACGTATACGGATCCGAGTGGCTTCAACGACGAAACGGTCTCCACGGCGGCCGACCAGCTGAAGCTTGTGCGTGCGGCGATGCGCATTCCCGCGTTCGCTGAAATCGTCGACGAGTCCTCAATCGTGCTGCCGGTGGTCGGGCGCGTCGCCAATTACAACGGGCTCGTGGGCGAAGATGGATATGTGGGGGTCAAGACGGGCTCGGACAGAGCCGCAGGCGGGTGCTTGGTCTTCGCCAAGAAGGTTTTTGTGGATGGGCGTGCCTTGACTGTGCTTGGCGTCGTGCTAAATCAGCGCGGTGGGTCGTTGATCGGAGCCGCGTTGGACACTGCTCGCCGGCTCGGGGACTCGGTCGCGGCAAGCCTGCGTTTGAGGACAGCCCTACGGGCCGGAACGGTCGTGCTGAGTACGAAATCGGCGGACGGTCGTGGGACCAACGCCATCGCCTCAGGGGCCTTGCGTGCGATCGGTTGGGGAGGGGAGAGGGTCGCCGTGCACGTGGTTGCGCGCCCAACGATGACAAACTTGAAGGCCGGTGAGCTGATGGCAAGCGTGACCCTTCTTGGCGGCGGTGTCACGAGCACCCGGGCGCTTGCGAAGAGCACGGTCGGCGGGCCCTCGCTCGGCTGGCGATTGCGGCATTTGTTCTGAGGGTCCGAGAGGTCGGCATCCCAGTTTTGGGAGCTGGACAGATACCTCTCATCTCTTTGTCTACTGTTCTCTTATACGCTGCGGCCGCTGGTAGAGTCGCCTCCGCGAGCGTCGGTCGGCGCTTGAAATCTTGGCGTACCTATGGAGGAAGCATGCTTCGCATCCGAATGTCAGGTGGTCTTGCTGGACAACTTACGGGTGAGAGGGGCTCCGTCCGTGCCCTATCCCATAGCGCTCTGATTGTCGGCGCGCTGGCTGTCGTCTGCATGCTTGGGTCGGCGACGAGCGCCCTGGCCGTCAGCGGGGTTCCGGTCAACGTCGGCACACCCTTTGAGGCCCAGCCGCCGGCGGTCGCGGTGGACGCGGCCGGTAACGCTATCGTCGCGTGGGCGAACACCAAGGATCTACCGCCGAACGAAACCAACGTGCTTCAGTACTGCGTGATACCCGTTGGCGCGACGGCATGCGCTGACAGCAATACATTGACTCCGGCGGACGGGGCGCAATACATCGATCGGGTGCAGGTGCTCGTGGATGGATCGACGATCGTGTTGCTCGCCGATGTCTATGGCGCTAAAGCACCGAAAGCGGGTGACTATGAGCCCGAGCAGGAGTGGCAGTCGACCGACGGCGGAGCGAGCTTTTCGCTTGTAAACGGAGGGTTGTCAGTGGCCAGCGGCATCCTCAGCGCAGACACCGAGCCGCTCAGCGCCGTGATCGTGCCGGGTACTGGAGTGCTCGGCTATGGCTGGGATACCGCTGGATCCTCGCCCCCGACCTTCAACGCGTTCCCGCTGAGCTCTCCGCCGGAGTGCTCAACCGAAACATGTCCTGCCGGATTCGCCTCGCTTGAGCCAAATACCAACCCCGACCAGATAAGCAACGAGGAAGGTCAGTACGCGTCTCAGGGAGGTCCCGAGTCCGGGGTCATGGGCGTTTTCGGTACCGACTTCACCAACGGACCGCTCGGGTGCTCGCCCCTGCAAACCGTGCCGTTCGGGACTGCCTACGCGTTCGCTAGCGGGGCGCAGAGCCCAACCAACAACTACAACATTTCCCCGGGGCAACCCAACAGCGCCTGGAAGGTGCCGGTGACGCAAGCCGATTGCAACGTGGAGTACTTCGCGCTCGCCGGCGGTCCGAGTGGCTTTGGCGTGCTCGAGGACAACGACCTGACCAATTCGATCGTCTACCACCGCTTCGACCAGCCCACCGAGAAGTTCGACACTCCCCTCTCGACGATCGCGGCTAACGCCTTCGAGGAGTCCCCGGCCATCTCTCAGGATGCGACGGGCGGCATATATGCAACCTTCCTGCTGGGCGGGCCAGGCGGCCAGATCGCCCTTGCCTACAGCTCGGACGGTGGTGCGAGCTGGACGGGGCCGGCAACATTGAATCCCAACACCGACGAGGGCGCTGAAGAGCTTACGAGCTCGGTCAATGCCAACGGACAGGGGTGGGCGACCTGGATCGACAACGGCTCGATCTATGCGCAGCCGTTCATAGCCTCAGATGCAATCTCGCCTGTGATTTCCGCACCGCCGGCCGCCGACACCCTCACCACGAGTCAGACTGCGGGTACGACGACCGGGGCATCGATCACGGTTCCCGCTGGAACACTCGGTGAGACCGACCGTGCGACGCTCAGTGGCGCGAACGCCGCCACGGGAACAGGCACGGTCACCTACGACCTCTTCTCAAATCCGACCTGTACAGCCTCCAGCCAGGTCTTCTCCGGTGGCACGGTCGGTGTAACAGCCGGCCTGGCAGCACCTTCGGCGGCGGTGACCACCGCCCTCGCTCAGGGCACCTACTACTGGGAGGCTGCCTATAGCGGCGACGCTCAGAACATGGCGAGCGCGAGTGCCTGCGGCTCGGAGGTACTCACCGTCGTGCCCGCTTCGTCGATCGAAAGCAAAGGCACTAGTACCAGCACGACCGTGACGCTCACGATCACCTGTGCCTCGACGCCGTGCACAGTGACGATCACGATCACGATCACGATCCCGGAATCGAGCGGAAAAGCTGCCGCTGCGCGCAAGAAAAAAGCCAGGCGTCCGAAGATCATCACGCTGGCGACAGGCAAATTCACGATCACAACTGCTGGTGCGCATAAGTTGACCCTGCGTCTGACGAAAGACGGCAAGCGGCTTTTCGCTCGCGATCACGGCCGTCTCAAAGCGAAAGTTCTCGTTGCTGAGAAGACGGCCGGCGGTCTGGAGACGACGACGCGAACCGTGTCGTTCACGCCCGCGAAGATCAAACACAAACACAAAAAATAAGGCTCTTGGAGTCAATCAGATGTGACCGTTATGCCTCCCCAATCCTCGGGGGCGACATCGACGAGCGTCTGTGAGAATGTCCACTGATGGCCGGCTAGATCCTCGGCGGTGTACTGCCGCTCGCCGTAGGGGAAATCGGTCGGCTCCTCGATGATAAGTGCGCCGTGCTTGCGGGCGCGCTCACAGTGTGCGTGTGCGTCGTCCACGCGCACCATCACCGAGTGCGTTGCTTCGCCCGGTCGCGGCGGTCGGCGGTCGTGGCGCACATCCCCGAGGATGACTGCGCCGTCGCCAAAGCTCATCTGGGAGCGGTGGTCGTCGCCGATCTGAACACGCTCGATGAAGCCGAAGGCCGCGCCCAGCCAGTCGACCGCCGCGCGCACGTCCGGGTAGATCAGGACAGGGATCACGGTCGTCTTTGGGATGGAGCGGTTTAGCTTCACTGTGGCCATCCTATATCGACGAATCCGCTCTGAGGATTCGTCGAAGCCGTATGAGATGACTCGTTAGGAGGATATGAAGCGACCTTTTTGACTGGTTCAGTGGCTATGACACCATTCGGCGGATGGCACGAAAGGCAAGCGCCGATAGTCACGCTGAGATCTTGCGTCGGGTGCGAGCAATCCCTCCGGGCTTTGTCCGCACCTACGGCGATGTCTCGCCGAGCGCGCCGCGCCTGGCGGGCTATGTGCTGAGTCTTACCGACGCGCACGAGGTGCCATGGCACCGAGTCGTTCGCGCCGATGGCTCACTCGCAAAGGGCGCCCGCCAGCGGCGCCTGCTTGAAGCCGAGGCAGTCCCATTCCGCGGTGAGCGCGTAGTGCTGTCGAGTGCACGGCTCGACGATCTCGATGTGACATGACGGACGCTACGCATTGGGAGTCCGAACCAGGCGGTCAGCGCGTCGCGCCCTCCGGTATCTGTGCTGGCCGGCGGTATGGCGCTGTCTCTGCTCGATGGCTGTCGATCCTCAGCACCCCTGCAACGGCGTACGCGGCCAGAAGCTCGTCGTCGGGCGTATGCCCAGCGAGTGCGATCACAGCTCCCTCGAGCGCGCCCAGCAACCCCAGTGCCACCGCCCGGGCGGGCGGTCCCGGTGGGATCGAGCTGGCTTTACGTCCGGCGTTGATGAGCCTGACGCAGCGCTTGACGCCTGCGCCCCAGATCCGCTCGGTCTCGCGCGCCACCGGATGGTCCTGGCCGGCGAACTCCAAGCGCAGCGCCATCACGACGCGGGCGATGTCGCGTCGGCAGAAGACGGCGTGGCCGCGCGCCAGCGTCAGCAACTCGGCGACCGGGTCGGCTTGCTGTGCGGCGGGCTCACCGACCTCGCGCATCCAGTTCTCGTTGACCCACTCGATCACCGCTAGTGCCAAGTCCTCCTTGTCCTTGAACTGGTGGTATAGAGCGCCCCGCGTATAACCGGCCTCGCGCGCCACCTCCTCGAGCACCAGGTTGCCGTAGCCATAGCGCGAGAGACCGCGCGCGCCGGATTCGAGCAACGCGCTGCGCGACCGGGCACGGCGCTCAGCCTGAGTGGGACGACCGTGCGCTGACAGCGTTGGAGCTCTCGGGACGCTCATTGGCCTTGCGGCGTTCGTTGGGCATCAGTACATACATACACACATGTATGATAGCGTTCTCGCGAGCAGACTGATGTCCACGGCCTCACCTCAACACTCCGACTCCGTCTCCCCGCGTTCTGACAGACGTGCAGTCGCCTCGACCGTGCGGTGGCAGCGTGAGGTTCCCGAGCCGATTCGCTCGCTTGGTGCGCTTGCGAACGCTGACTACGCCGACATCGTCACCGCGACGATTGACGAGACGCCAGCAGAGCCCGAGCCTCCGGTATCCCTGATTCACCGTCAAGTGGCGCTCGCCTTGGTACGCAGTGCGAGGAGAGCGCAGCAGTGAAGGGAAGCTTCACATGTATGAAGGACATAGCGAGACTCCCGAGCAGCGCGCACACCTCCCGTCCTTGGCGGATCCACGAGATCGTCCCCGACTTTCGCCTCGAGGATGTGTGGGCGCTGCCGACGCCCGGTCGAGCCGGTGAGTTCCCGACTCTCGTCGAGGGGTTCGTTGCAGCTGATCCGGCGAAGACTCTGCCCCATGCAGCGCGGGCGCTGTGGTCGCTGCGGTGGAAGCTCGGCGAGCTGTTCGGCTTGGACGACCAGGGCTCGGGGCTCGGGTCGAGGGTGAGGACGCTTCGCGAGCGGTTGCCCGATGACCTGCGTGCCGCGACCGGGCCGGAATTCGAGAGTCTCCCATTCACCTCGCTCTACCTGACCGACGATGAGTTTGCCGCTGAGATAGCAAACCAAACGATGCACGGCGTCTTGCACCTCGGTTGGGTCGCCGAGGGCGGCGGCTACCGGGGTCAGATGGCCGTCTACGTGAGGCCGAACGGCTTGTTGGGAAACGCCTACATGGCTGCGATCAAGCCGTTCCGCTATCTGGTCGTCTACCCACAGATGTTCCGGGCGATGGAGCAGCGCTGGCACGAACGGCCGGATCGTGAATCGCCCGCCTGACGGCGCGAGCGGCGAGGCCCTGGGGCGACAGATATAGACCCCGGGGGACGAGGTCTCGATTTCGATTGTGATTGCGCCGCGCCGCCGGCTGCGTTAAACGGCAACTGTCGCGCTTTAGACCTATAGTGGGATTGGTTCTGCTCAACAAAGGAGCCTGCTGTGGACGTGGAGGATCTGGTCTGACATCGCGTGCCCGTGGTGCTACATCGGCAAGCGTCGTTTCGAAGCCGCTCTCGAGCAGCCACCACGTCCCGCATCTGTGCGTCGCAACGTGCGTCGACAGTAGGGACACGTGTGCGTGAGGTATCGACGCCCGGGAGTTGTGCAACGATCGGAATGTTCCCGTCAGAACGATCACACCATCAGACCAAAGTTCCGGAAGCGCGAGTCCCCGGTACGCAAGGGGAAGGCGAAGCGCAAGCGACGCGTAAAGGCCGGCCTGGGCAAGAGCAGGCGGGCAGTGATTAAACGTCGGAAGGAGAGCCAGAGGCTTCATGAAATGAGCCCCGAGAAGCTCGCCGACTATGTGATCGTCCGCGTTGCTCCTCAGGCCTCCAAACGACAGCGCAAGCTGCTCAAGGAGACGATCAAAGGGCATGCAGTCGGACTCCGAGATCGAGCTGCACACCCAGTCGCGTTGTGTTACTCTCCCGACGAGTCGCCTGAGATCTCGTACAGTTCGACAATGCTTCGGACGACCTGGGCGGATGAGTCGAGCGAGGGCCCGGCCCCGTTGGGGTAGGTGAACTCGCGTTGTGTCATGTGCAATCGCTTGCGAGCTATGTCCTGTATAAGTTGCTCATCGAGGGGACGTTTGCTGTCGAGTGCTCTGTCTAGCTCACCACTGACGAAATCCCACGTGCGGGTGTTGCGATCCCTTGCTTGGGGTGAGATCTCGATGGCGCCTGTGTCTGGCTTCCCTGTATTAAACCCGTTATGGTTAGTGGCTTCCATGTCACTAGTTATTAGAACGCGCTCGCGCTGATTCACCAAAATAGGATTAGACTTGTGATCTTGCACATCGCCGCTACCAAGAGCAAAGTACGTCTCGGGTGCGATGACTACCTCCCAATATTGGCGCGACGCAACGCGTGCTGCGGGGCAACCCGCAGCGATGAGCCCCGAGTCTCGGTAGTGCATCCTGACTGGTTGAGCCTGCTGTGCAACCTCTCTTATGAAACTCGACAGCGCTTGCTCGGTACGCTCACTGTGGTCGAGCTTGTCGATTGACGCGTCCTCTTGGTCTAGCGCGAAGAGATGGACAACGATCGTCTGTGTGTCGTGGTTGAATGTGCAGCGTATGACCCTCCGCGAGGCCTCAAACCAGGTTCTGCTCTGCTCGGGCACAAACCTGGCTGGTATGAGGTCTAGCTTCGCGTGCGAAAAATCAGGGATTACAAGCGCGCTGAGTCTTGCGCGTGCCGCACGGTAGATCCGCCTGCTACGAGCGCCAACTGGCGGTCTTTGGCTCTCCTCGCGCGTAAAAGTACTCCGCACGTCCTCGAGTCGGCTAAGGAGTAGATAGCCGAACTCACGGTGCGCTAGCGTTGACATATCAGCGTTCGGTAGCTTGAGAGCATGGTCCGCCTCATCGTCGAGTCCGACAAAGCATCGGTAGGTCATCTCACTCGCGATTCCGGGCGCCAGCGTGCGCGTCTCGCCAGCGAGCGTCTCTAGTGGCAAGAACAGCTCGGCACTGAGGTTCGGCCTTGGCGGGTGGTTTGGCATGGCCATTTAGCGCGGGTCCAGAATCTGGAGGTTCTTGATCAGATCGGGGTCACGTACCGCCAACTGAACGTGACCACCGACGTAGATAGCCGATGGCTGAAGTTCGCCCTCCGGATCTTTCCAGGCCGGCTCTCCCTCTTGGAACGGGCATCGAACCACCCGGACGGTTTGGCCATTCTCTTCGGCTTCAATGCAGAGGCGATTGATGATTGCGCAGTCAGCTCGCCGTGCTCCAGCGGTTTGGTTCAGCGCCTTCATCCCATCTTTCCCATGGCGGGTATAGTACTGATTATAGGCATCGCTGACGAGCAAAGCGCCAGGCGTGTCTGATAGCTCAAGGACATCTATAAGGTCGATCCGCGCCTCGATCACGCTGTTGCGTTGTTCGGGGTAATGTTTGTCGGCCCATTCTCCAGCGAGAACGTGAGCACGCTCGAAGAAGTAGACGCCATTCCCTATCCAGTCGTAGTTGTTGAGGCTAGTCTTGAAGCCTTCGGTGAGTATGTTCTCGGCTCGGTCCTCGGTCGTTCCGTGGTATCCAAGGGTTGTCTCAATCTGCACGTCGTCTCTCACTCCCGAGATGGCGTGCGATCTCCGCTCAAGTCTAGCGCGCTGTCCCGATCCTCCCAGGACAACGTACGCCGCAGGTTTCAGCAGGTGGGACCCTAGGCGCATCGTGCGGCGCGAAGTGATCCGACCCTGCTGCTGCAACAAACGCGGGTCGCACAAGTGCCAGTGTGTGCCGCGCCCGATCTAAGCGGCGCGACCGTACATGTTACTTAGTCGCCTGGACGAGAGACCAGTTCGCGGCTTTGCGGCAATGCGAGCAAGGCGGGAATTTTCTCGCCTACGCTCAGCGCGATCTGCTTCGCATGGCAGTCATTTTTGTAGATACCCGACGTAGCGTGGGTTTGTCCGGTGGGTGGCACGGGTCGTCCTTTCCCGTTGGGGGTTTGCGCTGAGCTTATAGTCCATGCCCAAACGTGTCAGCAGATGTTTCCCACTACACCGAGACAACTTTTCCTCCCGCTGCGACGTCTTGGCGTCCTCCGAGGCGATGTCTCCCTACGCCCCAAAGCACTCCTCGACGCCCATCTTGCCGAAGCCGTTGATGGCGCCGGTGGTCGTAGTCCGCTGAACAAGGCCGATTTTGTAGCATGATACGTGCTACGATGGCCCCCCATGGGCCGCTCCCTCCATGTGCGTTTGGACGACAGCTCCGCGGCAGCGCTCAGCGTGGTCCGCAACGACGGGCTAAGTGATTCCGAGGCCGTACGGACAGCGCTGCGCGAGGCTGCAGCAAGGCGCCGGGCTCGTTCCTCGATCGTCGCAGAGGTGCGAAGGATCGCTGCCGACGTGGAGGATCGGGATGAGATGCGGATCGTCCGCGAGCAAATGGCTGAGCTCGCGCCGGAGCCCTCCGACTGAGGTGGTCCGCGGGGAGATATTTCGCCTGCCGGCGCCGCGCGCGACACGAGGCAGAGAGCAACGAGGCGCGCGCTATGCGGTGGTCGTTCAAGCCGACGAGTTCCTGGGGCTGAGCACCGTACTCGTGTCCCCGACCTCCACAGGTGCGCGGCCGGCGAGCTTCAGGCCAGCGATCACACTCGACGGCACTCAGACACGGATTCTTGTCGAGCAGACGACTGTCGTTGATCCTGGGCGCTTGGGGCGCTCAGCAGGACGCCTCGATGCAAACGAGCTGCAAGCCGTCGATGAAGCCCTTGCGCTCATCCTCGGCATCTAACAGTGGCGAACAGCGACGAAGAAAATCGAAGAGATACGAAGCCTCAACGCAATCCGCGCTGCACTCAGACGTCGCCCTGCTGTTCTCTCGATCGGAGGCATTCCGTGGCCCACGGACACCGACGGCGCGATGGTGCGCGAAAAGAGCACCAACGTCCCGTTCATACTTCGTGTCTATTGCGATACGTGCGGCCACTCGATGCTGTTTGACTCCGAGCGCTTCTTTCGCGGGAATGTCCCGACCCTTGAATCTGAAGGACCGTCCGAGTCTTAGGGTGCAAGCGTGCTCGCTGGAATGATCCTCGGTGCAACGTGGAGCAGCCTTGGAGCGCTGCTCGTCGGCGTCGGCGCGCTACTACAGAGTGAGTTAGCCTTATCTCCATGTCCTGCGGCGTCAGCAGGGAACGAGGGGTCGCTTTGGACCTCGACGGCGTTCTCATCGACGGCATGCCATTCCACGTCGACGCCTGGAAGGCGGCCCTGGGGCCGCACGGATTGAGCATTGACGAGAACGAACTCTACGAGCTTGAGGGTATACCCACCGCCGATGTCCTCGACATCCTCGCCAAGCGTCACGACTTCAGCCTGAGCGAGGCGGAGCGAGCGGAGATCGTCGCTCGAAAGCGGGCGCGCTACGGCGAGATCTTCTCGCCACGGCCACTCGCTGGCGCCAAGGACCTCGTCGAGCTGCTCGATCGATTCGGCTACAGGCTCGCTCTCGTCACAGGGACCCAACGCGCGAGCGGCGAGCGCGCTCTCGAGGAGCTCGATGTGCGGGAGCGGTTCGTGCGGATCGTCTCCGTGGAGGACGTCTCCGCCGGCAAGCCCGCGCCCGAGCCGTACCTCAAAGCGCTCGCGACGCTCGCCGTCCCGCCCGAGAACTGCCTGGTGATCGAGAACGCTCCGCCGGGCGTCGCCTCCGCCCGCGCCGCAGGGTTGGCGTGCGTCGCCCTCGCCACCTATCTACCGACGGAAAGGCTGCGAGAGCTGCCGGGCGTCGGCGCCGTGTTCGAGACGCTTGCCGAGCTCACTGTCTGGCTGCAGGAGGAGGCGGGTCGCAGCAAGGCGCGTGGACCCTTCGCTTTCTCGCAGGCGGAGACGTCTTTATGAAGGGCGATCGACGCGTGTCGAGGCGGTTCCTGGCGAACGTCGTGCTGGGGCTGCTGGTCGTCATCTTCGTCCTCGCCGCGTTCGCCTTCGGTACGGAAACCGACGAAGGAGTCGTCGCCCTCTCGCTGGGCGCCTCGCTCGCGGCGCTGGGGTTGCTTCAGCTGATCTGGCTCCTGGCGGGCGGCGAGCCGCTCTCGGCGGAGGTTCAGAACCTCGGGAAAGAGACAGGACGGCTTTCCGAGGAGATCCGTGCCGCGACAGACACGCTTCGTGACCTGCACCGGGCAGGGATCGAGCGCGTTTACTCCGAACGTGGCGGGCGGGAGCTGATCAAGGAGTGGAGCGAACTTGCCGACAAAGCCGAGAGGATCGACCTGCTCGGCCTGACGATGTACCACGAGTGGCTCTACTACGAGGAGCTCAAAGAGCTGCTCGTAAAGGTTGCGGGCCGGGCCCGTGGCGAAGTTCGCATCCTCGTGCTTCCTCCTGTCCCCGAGGACAGCGGGCAGGACGTCGACGCCTGGTTAGACAACCCCAACTACAAGTTGCGCGGACTGCAGCCCGGCGAGGACAACGGTCACGTACTGGAGGGGTACTTGCGCAGCGCGCACGAGTCGCTCGATAAGTTGCGAAAACGAATCGATGGAAAACGTCTCGAGGTCCGCTATCTGAAGGAGTGCACGCCGTACTGCATGCTCGTCCGTATCGACGGATACATCTACGTGGCACCCTACCTTGCTTCGGCCCAGGGCGAGAACTCGTTTGCAATGTCCGTACGCGAACACTCTGAACTTTTCGCGGTCTATCGGAAGGAGTTCGAGACAATGTGGACCGCTGAAGCAGAATCGTGACGATTCCCTCGGGACCGGCCTCTACAATCGCCAGGAAGATGGCCAGAGGCCCGCGACTCCTAGCGAGCGAGAGAGTCGAGGTGCGGAGCCCGCTTGGTCTGCGCGTCGACCGCGTCGAGCTGCCCGGAACGCCGGGCGCGGTGGATCGCACGGTAGTCGAATACCAGCCGGCCAGTGTGCTGGTCCCGCTGCGCGACGAGGAGGGGAGCTCGGTGCTTCTCACCCGCCAGCATCGCTATCCCGTCGCGCGCGACCTGTGGGAGCTGCCCGGCGGCGTCATCGAGCCCGGCGAGTCTCCGGGGGACTGCGCCGTTAGGGAGCTGACGGAGGAGACCGGGCATCACGTGGTAGGACCCGTACAGACGTTGGTGAGGTTCTTCCCCGAGCCCGCTTTCGCGGATCATCGCATCGACGTGTTTGCCGCTGTCGTGTCTCCTTCGCCCGACGAGGGCGCCGCCGCCGATCCGGACGTCGAGCGAACGGCGTGGGCGCCGATCGACCAAGCCCTACGATGGATCGACGAGGGCGAGATCGCAAGCTCCTGGACGGTGATCGGGCTTCTTTCGCTCGTGCGCCGCCAGCGGGAAGAGGGATAGCGATGCGAGTTCTGGTAACCGGAGGCGCGGGTCTGATAGGCCGGGCGGCGGTTGCCGAGCTGCTCGAAACTGGCCATGAGGTCACGGTCCTCGATCGCGTGGGGGAGCTGCCGCAGCGGGTCCGCGGTCACGTCCGGGTCGTAACCGGCGACACGCGAGACGAGACGATCGTCAGGCGGGCGGTGGCCGGCCAGGAACGCGTCGCGCACCTTGCCGCGGGCGCATCCTTCCTGATGTACGAGCGCGATCCGATCCAGGAGACGACGGGCGCGATGGCCGGCTTCCACACGGTCATCGACGCAGCGGCGCGCGCCGACGTTCCCCGCATCGTCTACGCGAGCACCAGCGCCGTTTACGAGGGCAACCCCGTTCCCTATCGCGAGACGATGCCGCTGAGCCCGCCGGACTTGAAGGCCTTTGCGAAGAAGGTCAATGAGGAAGTAGCCGACCTTTACCGCAAGCGTTACGGCATCGAGACGCTCGCGCTAAGGCCTTTCAGCGTCTACGGCGCAGACGAGGAGTCGAAGGGTCCGTACGCAAACGTCGCATCGCTCTTCGCGTGGGCGATGGCCGCCGGCCGGCGGCCTCTGCTGTGGGGCGACGGGAATCAGACCCGGGACTTCATCTGCGCTAACGACGTAGCCCACGCTCTCAGGCTCGCGCTCGACAGCTCCTACGCCGGCGCGGTCAACGTCGGCACCGGAGTGGAGACGAGCTTCTTCGGGCTCATATCCGAGCTGAACCGGCTGCTCGGCGCGGAGCTCGAGCCCGAGCACATGGACGTTCCGATATCGATCTACGCATCACGGCTGCTCGCCGACACGAGCGTAGCCAGCGAGATGCTCGGCTTCCGGGCGCAAGTCTCGCTCACCGAGGGGCTGACCCGCACCTTGGAGCGCGTCGCCTCGCTCGGGTCCGAGACGCGCCAGCGTCTGAGCGGACTGCAGGAGGCGTTTCGTCGCGGCGTGACCGCTGAAACGCTCGCCGCCCACAAGCCCGGCGACGGTCTCCGCGCTGCGTAGCGTCGGAGGGCGACACCGTAGGGCGTGGGGGGCCAGCCGAGGTCCTCAGGAGGCGCGAGCGAGCGCCGAATCGTCCCGAGCGCGCTGTTTCGCGCCTCCTCCACGAACTCGCCTACCGCTGTCGCGACCTTTCGCGCGTCTAAATGACGTACACGGCGTAGACACACTCCTCAGAGACCGTAGTGTCGGGGCTGCGACTCTGGCCACGTTTCGGCCAGCTCGATGAAGCAAACCGGGAACGCATGCCTTGGGCAAGGATCGATCGCGGACAACTGTCTGAGTGGGCGAAACTTGGCTATGCGCAAACCATGCGCAGGTGGCCGCGCCAGCGGTTGGCGTCGGCTAACGCGGTACTGATGGGATCAGGCGTGCCCGGCTTCGTCTGTCATCGCTGCTGAGGGCGCGACTGCCTCGCCCCGTTATGTTCGCTATCTGGGACTTGGCGTTTAAGCAGAACCTCCGAAGCGCCGTCTAAAGTCGCGGGCCGTATGGCAAGGGCGACGTTTCACAAAGCGGCAGACGGCTATCCGGCGCGAGATGCTGCGTCATGGACCGAGGAGAAGCTAATGATCCTCGACGCCTATCTCAATTCTTTTGCGAAGGCGTGCAAGACGGCTGGCGGGTGGTACGCCTTGGACCTGTTCGCGGGAACTGGGTTGAACTGGTCCACGACCCGCGACCGGGAGATCAATGGATCTGCGCTGATCGCTTTGGAGGCACGATCGCCTGAGGCGATCAAGGTTGCGGTCGCTGAGAGCCACGCTGGTGCCTTCGATGCACTGGTGCATCGCACCGAGCGCTATGGCGATCGGGTGGAGAGCTTCAACGAGGACGCCAACAAGATCGTTGCGGCTATGTTGGGCCTCATTCCTCGACGGGCTCCGGCGTTTGCGTTCCTTGATCCCGAGGGGTCGGAGCTTGAGTGGCCGACCGTTGCGGCGATCGCTGAGCATAAGCGCGGGCACAGCCCCAACAAGATCGAGCAACTCATCTTGTTCCCGACCGATATGGGATTCGTGCGGCTCGCGCCCGACCATCCAGAGCTTGTGACCCGAATCTACGGGCACGACGGCTGGAAATCTATCTACGCGCGACGCGAGTCTGAACGGATTAGCGCCGAGGAAGCCCGCAGTGAGTATGTGCGTATGTACGCGGAGGGCTTCAAGCGCTTGGGATACGCGACGGTACTCGACCGGCAGATCACGAAGTCCAACGGCCAACCTATGTACTTCCTGATCTTCGCTACCGACAACGACGCTGGCGAGCGAATCATGGATTGGGTGTTCAACCGCGTGCGCCTGCGAGTTCAGGAGGAGCTTGGGCAGACAACACTCTTTGACATGGAGAGCGGTCCGCGCAAGCGTCGGCTAAACGGCGGCGAGAGCTAGCTCGCGGTGCCGACGGTCGGATGGCGACGGCATAGCGTCGTAAGTCCGGTCATCGAGCAACCGGCCCCCCGCCTTCGACGTGCGGCCTCCCCACTGCTTGAAGAAGAACGCCACGTCCTCCTTTGCGCAGCGGGCGCGCAGGTCGCGTATCCAGGCGGCGTCGCAGCGTCGATGCTTCGCCCCAGACTCGCCACCCGCGATCAGCCAGTCGATACCGCTGAGGTCGAGGCCTTCGAGTGGACCCAACAGGGGCTCAGCAGAGATGAATCGCACCGCTGCATCGACTTCGCGTAGATAGTCCGCTCGGTGTACGAAGCGCCGGTTCTCGATGGTGACTCCCATCCAAACATTCGGAGCCCAGGGCAAGGTCGATGCCAGCTCCGCTAGTCGCTCGTGGCGCTTGGTCAAAATCTGGAAGGTGTGCTGGCTCGCCTCCTCCATGACCTCGAACACTTGCCGTATGAACGACTCGGGGATGCGCTCATGGAAAAGATCGCTCATCGAGTTCACGAAGATCATCCGTGGACGCTTCCAACGCAACGGCTGGTCAAGCCGGTTTGGCCATAGGCGCAAATCGAAACCCTGTTGGTAGGGATGACCGGGGATATTCCGCCAACGCTCCGCAAATGTCTCCGCGTAGCAGTGGGCGCAGCCCGGCGAAACCTTGTCGCAGCCCGTAACGGGGTTCCAAGTCGCGTTCGTCCACTCGATTGCGCTGTTATCGGCCAAGGCGATGACTCCTTCGTGCTCCGAAGCGTACCTCCTGCGCGAGAGCGAACATATGTTCGTCTCCATGTCGGACGGATAGTACGTCACGCTGAAGCGTTGCTGGACTTCCTGGTCCAACCAGGCTCCTCTAGGAGCGCTAGGCTGGCAGTGGGTTAGGCGCGACTCGCGACAGCAGCGACAGCAGCGACAGCAATAGCCAACACGACCGACTTGGCTGCCGTTGCGTGCCTCTGGATGGTACGACGAGTTCCTTGGGAGAACACCATCGCACCTTGGCGACTTGCGCCAAAGCACGTTGCCCGATAGCCCATCTCGTTCAATTCAAGCGAATATCGGATCCGGCGCTACCATCTGGGCATGCTTCGCACAGTTCCGAAACGGGTTCTGAGTATCAACGCAGTAGACGAGGCGCACGAGCGCGAGGTACTCGAAGCGCTGGGCGTTGATGCTAGCTACGATGACGGCTCCTTGGCATGTACTGTCTGCGGCGAGCCGGTGAAGAACATGGGGCTGGGGGTCGCGCGACGTTGCGGCGCAGAGATTGTTTTCTCGTGCTCTCGCCTGGACTGCATGCGAACGCTGTCGTGACGGGCGCAGAAATCACGACACTCCTAAAGGATGTCGGGCTCCCACTCTTGCTCGTCTTGGCGATCGCGTACGTATTGACGATGCCCGAGAAAGCACAGACCGTGGCTGGCTGGTTCTGGAGCCTGGTCTCGGCAATCACAAAGCGGGGGGACCGCAGGGCGGTTGCACTCCGCGTTCAAGGGCATGTGAATGCCTCCACGAGGCATCTGGTTGGACAAACGCCCGATGGGATCATCCAGGGGAAGCTGAAGCTGAAATGGAGCACGTCAGAGGAGGCGCAAGCGTATCTGCGCGACGGTGATGTAGTGGTATTCATGAAGCGCTCAAACCATCACGAGGAAAATGTCGCACGCGCGCTGATGGTTTACCTGCCCAAGGCTGTGCTACCTCGTGCCCGCCGCTATCTCGATCAGCCAACCGCCGCTGCGATCGATCTGACACTTGCCAAGATAATCCTCGGCGTCTCGGCGGGCAGCCAGGGTGTGCTTGATGTCTTTTATGAGCAACATCTCGATCCCGCGTGCGTAGAGGACACAGATCTCAGCAAGATCATCACCGAACTGGATGAGGTTGATCTCCACGGTTGGCTACTTCGTGTCCTGCTCCCCGAGTACCACCGCCTTGGGAACGCAATCCATCCTGCTCAACCGGACGTTCGTAGCCAAGCAGACACGGCTGCGTTCGCTCGCTGGATGCATAGGGTCGCGGCACGCGAGCCGGGCGATATGACAATACCCCTTAGCTACGAGGGATCGCAGATTCGCGTCGCGATGGTCTTCGTAGCCTCACGCGAAAGACTGGAACGCGAGGGCATCGATCCATACCGGAGATACGCGAAGACCTTGATCTACTCGGGGAAATACGACGCTGTCTACCTGATGGGGCGCGACCACAACATGTGGGCCGTCAAAGAGATCACCGACAGGCTTGGGATGGACGGGCGCGTTGATACGTCGCAATATATGGAGTACCGCCTTCGCCCCGACTTCGCAAGGCGTAAGCTCAATCGGCGGTGGAGTGCGGTGGGATGCCTCGTAGCTCACGCGGGCGTCGCCGTAGATCAGCTAGTTGATGACGATCTCACGGAGATCACCGTCGAGCGGTTCTCGCCTGCGGATGAGCAGGGCCAGACAACCCGCTTCTTTGAGGGGGACGCGGAAGCCACCCAATTGGAGCATGCGAGCGTACCCAAATAGGCTGGCACGCCCGCCAAGGGCAAGTCTGGACCGGACCCAGGCAATCGCATGGTGACCTCGCTCGGTGCGTATGACGATGTTGAAGGAGGCTAAATGACGGAGCGTATGACTACAATTCCACCCGACATTGAAATCCTGGCCGAGCGGACTAACGGGGTGCGAGTCTGGATCCCGGAAGTACGCGGGCAGGTGTTCTGGCCACAACTCGAATCGCACAGCTCCACCGGCCGCGAGACGCTTGAAAAGGCGATGCGCGAGCTGACTCCAACCGAGCACCAAGAACTCTTGGGCAAGATGACAGGATGGGCTGATGCATGTCTCGCGATGGCACAGAGACACGCGAAGCACCTTGGCGACGCCTCGATCGACGAGATCGTTGAGGATGACTTTCAGCGCGACCCGGCAGTAATAAGCGACTGCATCGCGCTTGCTGCCCATCTCTACCGTGCCTCCCGCGGCGAAGCAGATCCTGGCCCACGTTGGTGAGATGTTTCAGCCCCGGTGAAGGTTGTTGCTGGCTCGAGACTCGCTCTCCCCGATCCCGGGATTCAGTCGTAGCTAGGAAGGCGGCGTACAAGTGATCGCCAGCCAGAAGACGTAGCGGGAAGCTCGCTATCGCCTGTGGCGGGATGGGACGAGACAGCCATCAGGTGGACTTGACGCTCCCACGCTCGACCATGCCGGACCAACGCGCAGCTCTCCGCAGTGGCTGGTCGCGGCAGCAATTGACGATCTGACGACAGCTCGTAACTACCCGGGTTGAATCTCGCTCGGGCTTGGCCTTGAGATCCGGCGTGGGTTCTGCTCTGCTCTGGCGCTATTCGACAAATCATGCGGCCGGACGGATGCTGATAACACCCGCCCGGCCTGTGGACACCGAAGAAAACGCCTTCGATGCCCGGACGAAACCGTAGCTCCTGAGCCACGGTGAAGTCGTGCAACGCTCGCTCGCTCCTTCGGTGCCAAGACCGAGAGGAGCACCAAAATGGACTCGACAGGCAGCATCAGCGACGAGGGCGAGCGTATGGACCGGCGCGACAAATCGGTCCTGCTCAACCTGTTCCAAGACCCTTTCCCATGGACGATCGAGGAGATTGGCCGCGAGATGGAAGATCAGGATGATGCGGTCGATAGCGTTGCCCGGCTTGCGGCTGACGGGCTCGTGCATCGGTTCGAGAGGTTTGTGTTCCCGACGCGTGCCGCACGGCGCTCTGACGAGCTTTACGAAGGAGCCCTCTAGTGCGGCCCCCGATGAGGGCCCGACCGACAAACATCGAGTCGGCAGAGACGGTCGGCATCGCCATACATATCCAACGCAAGAACCTGAAACTGACCCAGCTTGAGGTCGCTGAAGCAGCGGGGGTAGAGCGTGCCGTCGTGGGGCGGCTTGAGAGGGCTCGTGACGACACGGCGCTGTTCGGAGTCGTGCTGTCGGTCGTCAACGCTCTCGATATGGATTTGGAGCTTCGCTCGCGCCACTGGACCCCGGGAGGACCGTATCCCGTGGACCCGACAATGAGTGTCGTGGAGCTTGGCTTGAGTTTGGACACTCTCGATTGTCTTCAGGCAGCAGGCATACACGAGGTCGGCCAGCTCGGCTCCGCTGATGACCTAATCAAGCTCCCCGAGTTCAGCAAGGGCACCGAGCTTTACGAGATCGTGCGCGTCCTGAATCGTCGCGGGCTATCGCTACCAACACACCGTCAGCGCCACCTTGCAAAAGACCGAGAGCTTGAGATATTCCGCCTCCGCGTCGTAGAAGGACTGACCTTGGCGGAAGTAGGAGAACAAGTCGGCGTGCAGAGCGAGCGTGTGCGTCAAATCCTGGCCGCCTCCTTCGGTCTAAAAGGTAGACCGCCAGCCGCACAGGAGCACAAGCGCGCTGCCACGGCGAAGCGACGGGCAGACGACCTCACGACAGCACAGGCGCACCAAGACGAGCTAATAGCGGCTTGGCGTACCGGCCATGACACCCGCGCCCTCGCAGAGAAGTTCAGTCTCTCCTCATCTGCCATCGAGGAGGTCATCGCTACGGTCGCAACCCCCGATGACCGAGCTGCACGCGCGAAAGTGTGCGGAAGCCGACGTGGCCGCAATCGGTGGCCTACCCGATGAGCGCGCGAGTCTCACCAAGGACCTGGAACGCTGTCGTGCGTTAGCACAAGTATGGTGTCTGGCGCGCACTGACACGCGGCTGACACGGCAGGTCGCAGTGCTGGGTTGGTGTACCGCGAAGCGGGTGGAGAGACCTCTTACCGGGTAGAGCGTTCCGTTCGGGATGTTGGCTTTCTGGGCTGGCTGTACCGAAAGGGATGCTTTTTGGACCTTCGTATTTGACGGCGTTTTCGCTGTCGTAAGGGTCTCTCACCGGCACCCGAAAATATGGATGATTTTGTTTGTGTCGCGCACCCTCGGGTGCAGCGGCTATCTGTCGAGACGGAACGCGAAGCGACCATACTGCTCGCTGGGTTGCTAGCGGATGCTGTAAAGAAGCGCGTCGTTTTCCCCAGCACTTTCGTGCGCGTTAAGCGCGGCCCTATGCCCAGCGCCACCCCTGCTGCCAAGAAGTCCGCGTCGTTGCGTGGCTCAGCAAAACGCCAGTGCTCCCGATCCGTGACAAAGGTGGGTGATTAGTTTGTCTGCGTCTGGGAGACGTGAGCGAGTCGGAGCGTCTGTCGCTTGGGAGGTAGCGAAGCGGACGACTGAGCGTGACCGAGAGATCGCCTGGTTGCTGTACCGCCAGAAGATTTACGACAGATCAGCTTCGGCTGTTGTTCTTCAGTTCGCGTCGGCGTTGCCAGGATCGTCTGTTGTGGTTGTTTCGCCATCGTGTGATTGACCGGTTCTACCCGGCAGGCCCGTTCAAGCTGGGTAAGCCCCAAGCTCACTGGCTGCTCGATGAGGTCGGAGCGCACCTCGTGGCCGCAAGGCTCGGCCAGGAGCGCAAGAGCCTCGCCTGGGACCGCCAGCAGAACTTCCACGCTCACGCGCATCTCGCGCATCGGCTGGAGTGCAACGGGTTCGTGTGCAGCGTGATCGCCGCGACCCTCGAAGTCGATGACGTGTGGGTCGGGGCGTGGGAGCTTGGCTGGGACGTGTTCGTAGAGCAGTGGCGGCGGCTGGACTGCTGGCGTTGGACTGAGCGAAGCTCGGTGCGTCCTGACGCGAGCATCGAACTTGGTGCCCCCGATGGCCGGGCGATGCTGATCGCGGTGGAGTGGGACCGCGCAACCGAGCGCATCGCCACACTCACGGACAAGATCAGCCGCTACGGGTCCGTGATGCAGCAAGCGCAGGTGCCGCGCATGAATAACGTCTGCTTCATCGTGCCCGACGAGCACCGCGCACAGCGGCTACTGCATGAGGGCGAACAGCCGGCTAAGGAGGTGCCCGATGCACGGTTCTGGGTCACGAGCACAACCCGACTCGAACACCACGGGCCCCTCGGGAACATCTGGTGCTGTCTCGACCACGAGGACCGTCGCTATCGGATGGCGGAGTTCGAGGCGCTTCAAGGAGTCGTGTGCGACGCGCGCAGGGATGCGCTCGGTCAGCGCTGGCAGCGGCCCATGCCCGAGCGCTGGGCGGCGCTCTCGCCGCTTGGCGTGCGGAGCCGGACCCAGCACATACCGGCTGCCGTGACGACGCAGGACGACGAGCTTGTCCGCGAATGGGAGCGTCGCCGCGCCCATGAACATGCCGAAGCACAGCAGGCGGCTGGGGGCTTGAGATCCGTTGGCGGGTCTGGTCTCGTAGAGCACCCGCCATACACCGACGAGCGAGAGGAGCCTTGGCGATGACCCGCGTATGTCTCTACACCCGCATCTCCACGGATGAGGAGAACCAGCCAACGTCCTTGGCCTCGCAGCGGGAACGGTTGGAGGCGTTCTGCAAGGTGCAGGAGGACTGGCGGATCATCGCCCACCACGAAGACCGCGCTACCGGTACCAAGCTCGATCGGCCTGGCCTGCAAGCAGCGCTCGACATCGCAAGACAGGGCCGTATTGATCAGCTCCTTGTCTACCGCATCGACCGTCTATCGCGGAAGGTCCGTCAGCTCGCGAGCATCGCTGAGGAGCTGGACAAGCTCCAAGTGACGCTGCGCTCCGCGACCGAGCCATTCGACACCAGCTCAGCAGCCGGGCGGATGATGCTTCAGATGCTCGGTGTGTTCGCGGAGTTTGAGCACGCCACCATCGTTGACTGTGTTACCTCGGGGATCGAGCGGCGAGCACGGGAAGGACGCTGGCCCAACGGCCGCGTCCCGTTCGGCTACACCCGCAACGAGAACAAGGAGCTGATCCCCGACGAGCGCACCGCGCCCGTCATCCGACGCATCTTCAAGTCCTACGCCGCCGGGCGACTCGGAGCAGCCGCCATCGCCCGACGACTCGACACCGAGCAAGCCCCTGCGCCTGCCCGTGGCTGGCAGCCCGCAGTGGTGCTTTGGATCCCGCACGCGCAGAGTTCCTGCTCTCTGGCCTGTTGCGTTGTGGGCGCTGCCGCCGCGCTTATGTCGGCATGTCCGCGAAAGGCAACGGCGGGACCTACCACTACTACGCCTGCTCGGGACGGCAGAAGCTCGGCCGCAAGGGCTGCGATGGCGAGCGGCTGTCGAAGGACAAGCTGGAGGCCGCAATCCTCTCCCAGCTCACGACGATCTACCGCGATGGTGGGCTCATCCGGAACGCCATTGAGCAAGCCGCTGCCAGCAGCGACACAGACCGCGCCGCGCTCAGTGAACAGCGCGGCTCGCTCTCCAAGGAGATCGGCCGCACCGAACGCACGATCGAGCGCTACCAAGACGCCTTCGAGGACGGCGACCTCAACCCCGCCCGCTTCAAGCAACGCATCACCGCCCTCGACACACGCCTGGAAGCCCTACAACAGCAAGACGAAACACTCGCTCGCGAACTCGCCGCAGACGCGCCCGTTGCGCCGGACACGCAAGCACTTCACGCCGTCGCTGATCGGCTCGACCACGTCATTGCGCACGGCGAGCCCGAGCAAGCCAAAGCACTCCTCGCCATCCTCATCGCCAAACTACAAATCAACAGTCGCAACGAGATCCTGCCCACCTACCGCGTCGGCGCACCAGTGGTTTGCGCACAGACAAGTTCAGTGGAGCTAGTCGGGCTCGAACCGACGACCTCTACCGTGCCACGGTAGCGCTCTTCCAGCTGAGCTATAGCCCCGAGGCGCTCTATCTTACCGCCTCGAGCCTCTGCAATCTGATCGCGCCGACGATGATCAGGCCGCCTCGGCTGATGCTCCAGGTGGCGACGCAACGAGGTCTCGAACTCGTAGTCTCGAGCCCAGCGGAGGTTTGTGGCTTGGTTGTTTCGGGTTGGCGCCAAGCGGAGGCTTATTGCCGCCGGGTACTAGGAGTCGGCTCTTGCTGAGCCGACTGCGTATATCCAGCTTCATCCCCGAGGGATGAACTCTGGAACGTCCAGATCACGGTCTGAATCGTCGTAGCCGATGCGGCTGGAGCGGGGGAGGGGACGTTCGCGGCGCGATCCGCCCGAGGGCGAAGCTCCCGGCGCAATCTGATCCAGGCGGGCGGTCATGCTGCCGTGGGTCAGTCTCACGTCGCGCAAAAGTCGCTCGGCGTTGCTGCGCATCGAGACGGATAGGTCGTGCAGGTTGCGCGACACCTCGGTGCCGTCGTCGAGCACTTCGCGGGCTATCTCGTTTGCGTCGCCGACGATTTCGCGTGCGTCTGCTCGTGCTCGGGCGCGTATCTCGCTCGCCTGCTCCTCCGCGGCTGCACGTTGAACGGCTAGCTGCTTCTCGCCCTCGGCAAGCCTCAGTGCGAGCTGTTTCTCGCCGTCGGCAAGTCTCTGCTCGACCTGCTCCCGCGATCTCGCGAGCATTCGCTCAGCCTCATCCTTCGCGTCGGCCAACGTTGCCCCGTACTGCGCCTGAGCGTCCTCCAACAAGCGAGCCGCCTGCTGCTGTGCGTCTGCCAGTTCGTCGGTCGCGCGCTCACGCGCGCTTGCCAGCTCCTGCTCAGCCTCGGACTGTGCCGCCGCCAGCACCTGCCCCGCCTCGGCGTGGATCTCTCCTACAGCGGCAACCGCTTCGTTGCGCGTCTGCTCGGCCTGTGCCCTGGCCTGCGCGAGGATCTCCTGTGCCTCGCCCTCGGCTGCCTGTACGCGGTTGGCGCCGGCGCGGTCACCCTCGGCGATCCTCTCAGCGGCGCGCTCCTCGGCCTGCTCGCGCAACTCGCGCGCCGCACGCTCGGCGGCATCGACGATGCTCTGGACGCGCTGTGATGTCTCACCCAACTCCATCACCTCATGGTAAGGCCTTCTTGCCGGCGCCCATCGTCTCGACCCCGCGTATGCTCTCCCGCTTGCCATTCCGCGTCAGAGTTGCTCACGCGAGCGTCGCAGCCGCCTTCTTCGCCGCGGCCGCGCTTGGCTTCGCCTCGCCCGCGAGCCGCGCCGCGACGACAGCGCCTGGTTGCGTGCCGTCCACGCTCAACGAGTCTGCCGCGCTGGCCAATGGCGCCGTCACGGTCACGCCGGCGCCTGACACGCTCGACGCCTCCTATCTGACCCAGATCAGCTTTCTTGGCCCGCCGTCATCTGGCATCACGGATGTGAGGGTCTCCGGCTCGCGCAGCGGCGCACACAGCGGCCGGCTGCTGAGCTATTCCCAAGACGATGGGGCGAGCTTCGTGCCGACCAAGCCGTTCACGCAAGGCGAGGTCGTCACGGTTCACGCCGTCCTGCGCAGTCTCAGCTCCAGCACGCCCATCGCCTGGCGCTTCACTGTTGCCGAAGTGGACAGCGTAAGTCGCTCGCTTGAGACGCCGCCGCCGCCACCACCGCCCCCAAAGTCAAGCGAACTCCAGCATTTCGTCTCCCGCACCGATCTGCAGCCACCCACGGTCGACGTGACCGCGAGCACAGGCGCTCAGTCCCCTGGCGACATCTTCCTGGCGCCCTATGCGGGACCGGGCCAGTATGGGCCGATGATCCTCGATGGCTCGGGCAAGCTCGTTTGGTTCAAGCCGATGCCTAAGGGCGCTCGCGCGGCGGACCTGCGCGTGCAGGAATACGAAGGCCACCCGGTGCTCACGTGGTGGCAGGACCCGCTCGTCTCCGGGGGCCAGCGCGACGCCGGGGTCGTGATCGCCAACAGCTCCTATAAGGACATCACGATCGTACGTGCCGGCAACGGCTATCAGCCGGACCTGCACGCGTTTGCGATCTCACCGCGAGGCACAGCGCTATTCACAGTCTACGACGCCATCCGCTGCAATCTGAGCGCCCACGGGGGACCAGCCGACGGCGCCGTCGCGGACACTCTCTTCCAAGAGATAGACCTGCGCACGGGCCTCGTTCGCTTCGAGTGGCATGCGCTTGACCACGTCCCCGTGACCAACTCCTATATGCCGATCGGCGGTGGTGGCACACCGCTCTCACCGTGGGACTGGTTTCATATCAACGCGGTCTCAGAACACGGCTCGGATCTACTGGTGGATTCGCGCAACACTTGGGCCGCATACGAGGTACAAGCGAGCGGCGGCCAGGTGGCCTGGCGTCTGGGAGGCAAGCAATCGAGCTTTGCCATGGGCCCGGGAGCGGCCCCTGCGTACCAGCACGACGTGCGTGAAGAGCCCGACGGCACGATCTCATTCTTCGACAACGGCGGCACGCCCAAGGTTCACTCGCAATCGCGGGTGATCGTGCTCTCGCTCAACCGTCAGAAGATGACCGCGACGCTCGTCTCGAGCTTCACCCACTCACCACCGCTTTCAGCTCCGAGCCAGGGCGATTTTCAACCTCAGGCGGACGGCAATTGGTTCGTCGGCTGGGGCCAGGAACCGTACTTCTCGGAATTCGCCCCCGAAGGCAGATTGCTATTCGACGCCCACCTCCCCGCGCTCTACCAGTCCTACACGGTGCTCAAGTTCCCTTGGACAGGCGAGCCAACGCAGGCGCCACGGCTCGTCGTGCGCGCTGGTTCACACGGAGGCGTTGTTGCCTACGCCAGCTGGAACGGAGCCACGGCCGTGACGCAGTGGGCCCTATTGGGCGGGCCAAGCCCGCATGCGCTTTCGCCATTGGCGGTCGCTCCGCGCAGCGGCTTCGAGACCACGATCACAGCTCCCAGTGCCCCTAGCTACCTGGCAGTGCAGGCGCTTGGGGCGCAGGGCCAGGTGTTGAGCACCTCGGCCGTCGTCTCGCCCTGAGTTTTGGCAAGGCCAATATCCGGCGAGTGATGACGGCAGGAATCGTGGGAAATATGTCCTTGCGGACGGGCACGTCCTCAGGCATGATCGAGCGATGCCCAAGCGTCAGTCGCCGCGCCAAGTCGCGATCCTCGCCTTCCCGGAGGTCCAGAGCCTTGACGTCACCGGTCCGCTCGAGGTATTCGCTGGCGCGCAGACCCTGATCGAAGCTGTCAGGCGAGACGATCGCGGCTATGAGATCTCGACAGTCAGTCACGACGGTGCTCCGCTGCGCACTTCCAGTGGGCTCCAGCTGGTCCCGAACGGCAGCTTCTCCGAGGCACCGCGGCGTCTCGACACGCTGATCGTGGCTGGGGGCTACGGCTCGCACGCCGCCAGCAAGGACCCAGCCACGATCGAGTGGATCGCAAGCGTCTCCAAGCGTGCGCGGCGCACAGCCTCAGTCTGCACCGGTGCCTTCCTGCTAGCTGCCGCGGGACTGCTGGATGGAAGGCGCGCCACCACCCACTGGTCAGCTGCCACAGAGCTTGCCAAGCGCTATCCCAGGGTGCAGGTTGACCCGGAGCCAATTTTCCTGCGCGATGGCCAAATCTGGACGTCTGCCGGTGTCACAGCGGGAATGGACTTGGCGCTGGCGCTGGTCGAAGAAGACCTAGACCGTGATTCCGCTCTTGCGATCGCTCGGCAGCTTGTCCTGTTTCTGCGTCGCCCAGGCAACCAGTCACAGTTCAGCGCGACTCTGGCCACGCAAGAGCCTGTGCGTGAGCCGTTGCGCGATGTTCGCCGTCACATCGTCGAGAACCTAGCGGGGGAACTGTCGGTCGAGGCGCTGGCGCAACGCGTCCACATGAGCCCACGCCACTTCGCGCGCGTGTTTCGCACCGAGACCGGTGTCACGCCAGCTCGCTATGTCGAGAGCATCCGCTTGGAGGCTGCCCGCCGTGCCTTGGAGGACAGCGCACAGCCAGTCTCCACAGTTGCGCTCACATGTGGCTTCGGCACACCGGAGACGATGCGTCGCTCGTTCCTGCGCGCACTCGGCGTGAGCCCGGCTGAGTATCGCCGTCGCTTCCACCCGAGCGGATCGCCCTCCGACGAGATGGCGGCCGCGTGAGCACACAGGCGTGTTCCCGCTAAAGGCACCCCTCCAAATCCAATCCCAAAGAGAGCAGGCAAAAGATGAAGATCGCGATACTCATCTACCCGAGGTTCGCCGCCCTGGACGCGGTAGGTCCGTATGAAGTGCTCAGTCGTATGCCCGGCGCCAACGTCACGTTCGTCGCCGAGCGGGCCGTGCCGCAGCGCACCGATACGAAGCAGCTCGCGATACTCGCGGATGCCACGATCGAGCAGCTGCCGCACCCCGACATGGTGCTCGTCCCCGGTGGACCGGGCCAGATGGCTCTCATGGAGGACGGACCGGTCCACGAGTGGCTGCGCGCGGCGCACGAGACCTCGACCTGGACGACTTCGGTGTGTACGGGCTCGCTGGTGCTCGCCGCGGCGGGCCTGCTCGACGGCAAGCGTGCCACGAGCAACTGGCAGGCCATCGAGCAGCTGCGCGCGCTCGGCGCCGACGCCATCGAGGAGGAGCGCGTGGTCTTCGACGGCAAGATCGTCACCTCCGCTGGCGTTACCGCCGGCATCGACATGGCGCTCCAACTTGCCGCTCGCATCGGCGGCGACCAACTGGCCCAAGCGATCCAGCTGGGGATCGAGTATGACCCTCAGCCCCCGTTTGACGCGGGCTCGCCGGCGAAGGCGCCTGCGGAGATCGTCGAGGCTGTGCGCGCCTATTCGCGCTTTGTCGAACAGCCGGCCTGAGACATAGAACTACCGTCCTAGTCTGCGGGTAATCCTGGTTGAAATCTCCCCGTGTGCGTGATCGAATCGCCCCCGACAGTTCATAGAGCGACAATCTGGGAGAAACATATGTCAGTCATGATGGGCATGGTCATCGAGGTCGATCCCGCGCGCTTCGAGCAGGTCACCAAAGACAACAAGGAGCTGCTCGACTCAATTGTCGAGCAGTCAAAGCAAGCCGGCGCCATCCACCACCAGTTCTTCGCCGGCAAGGACTCCGTGTTGGTTGTCGACGAGTGGCCCGACGAAGCCAGCTTCATGGGCTTCTTCGAGTCCACCGCCGCCGAGATTGGTGTGCTCATGAGCCACGCCGGCGCCACCAGCCAACCCATCCCGAACTTCTGGCGAGAGCTGGACACCTCCGACAAGTTCTGAGCCTGAGCGGATCTGTCTTCGCTTGCGCTCGGGCGAAGGCACGGTCTCGTAATAAAGGCGGGCTGGCCGAGAGGTCGCCGCGCCCAGGTGTCGTTTATTGGATTGCTGATGCCCCCCGCGCGCGCGGGGGGCATCGCGTTTTCGAGGAACCGTCCGGGGCCGACCGCTAACCTGCGCTGTCCAATGGCAGAGCGTCGCTACCACCCGCAGGAGATCGAGCCCCGCTGGCAGAAGGTGTGGGCCGATGAGCACACCTGGGAGGTCTCGAACGAGGCTGTCGTAGGGGAGGCCGAGGACGCCACCTCCTATGTGCTCGAGATGCTGCCCTATCCGAGCGGCGAGCCACATATCGGCCACCTCAAGAAATACGCGGTCGGCGATGCGATAGCGCACTTCCACAGGCGCACGGGCCATCGTGTGCTGCACCCGATGGGCTACGACGCGTTCGGCCTGCCGGCCGAGAATCACGCGATCAAGACGGGCGTCCATCCGCGCGACTCGACCGCCGAGTCGATCGCCTCCTTCCAGCGCCAGTTCCGCTCGTGGGGTATCTCGATCGACTGGTCGCGCGAGCTCGGCACACACGAACCGAGCTACTACCGCTGGACCCAATGGATCTTCTTGCAGCTGTTCGAGGCGGGCCTGGCCTACCGGCGCGATGCCGCTGTCAAGTGGTGCCCGAACGATCAGACGGTGCTGGCCAACGAGCAGGTCGTCGACGGCTGTTGTGAGCGCTGCGGGGCTGTCGTCGAAGTCAAGCAGCTGGAGCAATGGTTCTTTCGCATCACCGACTACGCCGAGCGCCTGCTGGGCGACCTCGACGGCATCGACTGGCCCGAGCACGTCAAGACGATGCAGCGCAACTGGATCGGCCGCTCCGAGGGCGCCGAGGTCACCTTCCGCTGCGAGGATTTGGATCCCGCCCACCCGATCGACTATCCGGTATTCACTACGCGCCCGGACACGCTGTTCGGCGCCACCTTCTTTGTGATGGCCCCCGAGCATCCGGACGTCCTACGCCTGGTTGAGGGTATGCCGCAAGAGCAGGCGGTGCGCGACTACATCAACCAGGTGCTCACCGAGTCCGGCGAGGAACGCGGCTCGATCGAGAAGACCAAGACCGGGATAGCGCTGGGCCGCAGCGTTATCAACCCAGTCAACGGCGAGGCGATCCCGATGTACGTCGCGGATTACGTGCTGATGGAGTACGGCACCGGAGCGATCATGGCGGTCCCAGGACACGACGAACGCGACTATGCCTTTGCACGCGCGTATGACCTGCCAATCCGCCGCGTGATCGAAGAGGTCCCAGATGATGGGGGAGATACGCACGCTTGGGAGGGAGATCTGCCCTACACGGGCGACGGTCCGCTGGTGGGCTCCCACCCCGATTTCGACGGCATGCACAACCGCGACGCGCTGACAGCGATCGTCGCGTGGCTGGATCGCGAGGGCAAGGGCCATTCCTCGGTCAACTACCGCCTGCGCGACTGGCTGGTCTCACGCCAGCGCTACTGGGGCTGTCCGATCCCGATCGTCTACTGCGCGGACTGCGGCATGCAGCCCGTTCCCGTCGAGCAGTTGCCGGTGATCCTGCCGGATGTAGAGGACTATGCGCCTCACGGTCGCTCGCCGCTAGCAGGGGCCGAGGATTGGGTCGCTACCGAGTGCCCATCGTGCGGCGGCCAGGCCCGCCGTGAGACCGACACGATGGACACGTTCGTCGACTCGAGTTGGTACTTCCTGCGCTACTGCGATGCTCGCAACGAGAGCGCGGCCTGGGATCAGGCGGCCCTGCGGCAGTGGATGCCGGTCGACCAGTACATCGGTGGCGTCGAGCACGCAATCCTGCACCTGATGTATGCGCGCTTCTTCACCAAGGCCCTGGCAGACCTGGGCAAGCTTGACTTCCAGGAGCCCTTCAAGGCGCTGTTCACGCAAGGGATGGTCACCAAGGACGGCGCCAAGATGAGCAAGTCCAAGGGCAACGTAGTCTCCCCGGCCTCGATCGTCGAGCGCTACGGCGCCGACACCGCGCGCTGTTACATCCTGTTCGTTGGTCCGCCAGACCAGGACGCCGACTGGTCTGACGAGGGCGTCGAGGGCGTGCACCGCTTCCTGGCGCGACTGTGGCGTCTGGCGGCCGAGACGGCCGAGCGCGGAGAGAAGGGTCCGCTGCCCTCGCTCGGGGCGTTCGGCTCGGGCAATGGCTCGCCGGTAGGCGATGACCTGGAGCTTGTGCGCAAGGCGCACTGGGCGATCGAGAAGGTCTCCGAAGACATGCGCCGCTTTGGCTTCAACACGTGCATCGCTGCGGTGATGGAGCTGCTCAACGATTGCTCACGCATGCGCGACACGTTGCAGGTCGACACGCTGCGCTTTGGCCTTGCTACCGCCGCCTCGTTGCTGTTCCCGTTCGCTCCGCATCTGTCCTCGGACATCTACGAGATGCTCACAGGCCAGCGAGTGTGGGAGCAGCCGTGGCCGCAAGCCGACCCGGAGATGCTCGAACGCGAGGAGTACGAGCTCGTCTGTCAGGTCAACGGCAAGCTGCGCGATCGTGTGCAAGCGCCGAGTGAGGCCAGTGCAGAGGAGCTAAAGGCACTGTGCCTTGTCGCCCCCAACGTGCTCACGCACATCGACGGTCGCGAGATCGTCAAGGAGATCGTGGTGCCGGGGCGGCTGGTGAACCTCGTAGTGAAGTAGGCATTGCTGCCGGCGCGATACGCAAGCGGCTCAGGCGATGTCGGTTGCCACCGCCCGGCGCTCGCCCTTTGCCACAGCCGCTACCGCGTGCTGACCGAGCGCCTCTACCGAGGTGTCAGGCAGATACCGTGCAAGCCCGTGCGGTAGCCACCAGTTCCACTTGCCAAACAGCTCCATCGCCGTCGGTACAAGCACGAGGCGCACGATCGTCGCGTCGATCGCGATCGCCAGCGCGCAGCCGAGGCCGAGCTCTTTGATTGAGGGCACACCGGTAAGCGCGAACACGCTGAAGACGCACACCATGATCAAGGCGGCGCTTGTGATCGTGGGTGCGCTCGAGGAGAGCCCTTCGACGACCGCGCGACGCGTATCTCCGGTCGCGGCGTAGCGCTCGCGTATGCGGCTGAGCAGGAAGACCTCGTAGTCCATCGAGAGGCCGAATACGACCGCCAACACGAGCGGCGGGATCAGCGTTTCGACGGTGCCGAAGACGAGCGTCAGCACGCCGTAGGCGGCGCTGACCGACAGCAGGTTCATCACCACAGCCTTCAGCGGCAGCACGACCGAGCGCAGCAGCAACATCAGCACGAAGAAGGTCACGCACATCACGAACAGCGCCACCTTCCACATCGAGCCCATAACCTCGGCGTGATAGTCGCTCAGATAGGCGGCCGTGCCGCCCACGAGCGCGCCTGCGGGGAGGCTTGCACGCAGTTGTTTCACGGCTTCTTGCCCTTGCGCCGACTCGCCGTCGTGGCGCGGGATCGCGCGAATTAGCATTTCGCTTCCGTTCTTCGAAGTGATCGTGGCCGCGATGTCGCGGACCTCGGAATCGGCGGTCAGGACCTGGCGCACCTTTGCCGCCTCGCTTGCTGGAGCTATCACTTCGATCGGGCTGCTCGCCCCAGGTCCGTCCACCGCCGCGGCTGCCTGGAAGCCGTTCAGCGTCTCGTTGCCCTTTGGGAACTGGCGCAGTGCACCGTCGGCGGTATGCAGTCTCAGGGCCGGAAACGCCAGGGCGAGCATCACGATCGCGGCTGTGGCGGCGGTCAAAGCAGGCCGGCGGGTCACCAGTGCCGTCCAACGCTCCCAGAAGTTCTTAGGACTGGGTGTCCTCTTGGAAATCCAGGCGAATATGCGCCCGCGTGCGTGCGTACGAGTGCCCAACAGGGAGATGATCGTCGGCAGCAGCGTCGAGGCGGCCAGCACGGACACCGCGACAACCACGATCGCGCCGAGCGCCATCGAGCGGATCGCTGCCGCGTGCACGATGTACAGCCCGAGCAGTGCCGTCACGACTGTGGCTCCAGAGAAGATGACCGCTACGCCCGAGGTCGCAAGCGCCGTCGCGCGGGCCTGCTCGGGCTCCGCGCCCGCCCCGATCTCCTGGCGGTAACGCGCCAGCACGAACAGCGAGTAGTCAACCGCCACGCCGATCCCGATCATCGAGGCCATGTTCGTCACGAACACCGACATTTCCATCGTCAGCGAGAGGAAGTAGATGATCGCTCCGGTGATTAGCACGGACACGAGCCCAAGCGCGAGCGGGAGGCTCGCGGCGATCAGCGAGCCGAACACCGCGACCAGGATCAAAGCGACGATCGGAAAGCCGGTCGCCTCGGCCTTTGCCAAGTCCTTCTTCGAGAGGTCCTGGAGCCCGGCCCAAAGCGCCGTTTGGCCGACCAGGTGTAGCGCCACCGGCCCGTTGTCCGGGCCGTTCAGGTCGAGCCTTTTGCGCAGGTCGGTAGCGACGTTCGTAGCGCCTTCTTCATTCACGCTCACCGCTAGCGGCACCACGAGTGTACGTTGGTGGGCGCTGGCCGCATCGATTGCGCGCTGGGTTTGCACGCGCACGGCGGGGGAGAGGCTCACGTTGGCGGCGCCCTGTGCGGCGGAGTCCAGCTTGGCGAGACCCTGTGTCATTTGGGCGGCTGTAGCTCCAGCGCTCGGCGCCAGCACACCGGCAAGCATCCCGTGCTGGGCGCCTGGGGCGATCCTCGGCAGCTGGCCAACGAACTTCTGCGACTGAGACCCGGGGATCGTGTAGCCACCACCGGACAGGTGTTCGCTCTGTCTCGCGGCGAAGGGCACGGCGGCCAGCACCAACACAAGCCAGACACCGATCACGGCACGGCGGTGGCAGCTCAGCCAACGATCGAGCTTGAGCATGAACGTCTGCATGAGACCTCCCTAGATCGGTTTGGCTGCCCGGCCAGTTTCTCGCTTTGGGAGGCTATCTAGTGTGCGGGGGGACACAGATGGTCAGGCTGGGCGCCCTTGGTTACTTGGTTATGGACAACCGTGACCTATCGCACGCCAAATGTCCGGCGGGATTGCGCCATTAACGCCGTCACTGCCGGCGGTGTCAGAACGCTCGCCTAGACTCGCTGGATGCCCGCCCTAAAGCCTGCCTACCTGATCCACGGCGACGACCACGGTGCGATTGCCGAGCGTCGGTCCCGCCTGAAGGCGCTTGCCGAATCAGACGGCGACGCCGGCAGCGTCGAGGTCCTCTCCGGCGACAATGGCACGCCCGAAGCCGTCTCGCTGGTGCTTTCGACGATGACGTTCGCGATCGGCAGGCGCGTGATCGTGGTGGATGGAGCCGAGCGCTTCAAGGAGGCAGAGGTTGCCGAGCACATTGTGCCCGCGATGGCCGCAATGCCTCCCGACACGACGATCGCCTTCTTCGCACGCGAGGAAGGCAAGACGAAGGCGCCGGCTGCGCTGCACGCGGCGGTGAAGGGCGCCAAGGGCCAGATCGCGCAAGAGGCGACGATCAAGCCCTGGGAGCTCGCCGGCTGGGTACGTGAGCAGGCCACGCGGCTTGGGCTCTCGCTTGACGCATTCGCTGCCAAGACGCTTGTGGCGCAGGTCGGAGAGCGCCAGCAGCGGCTGCTGCGAGAGCTCGAGAAGCTCAAGCTCGCCGCCGAGCCGAGCGACGATGGTCCCGTAAAGATCAGCGCCGATGACATCGAGCAGCAGTCGGCCCACTCGACCGCCTACCGTGCTTTCACGTTCGCCGACGCGCTTGTCGGTGGCGATGCAGCCGAGGCGATGCGCTCCTATCTGCGCCTGCGCACCCAGGGCGAGCGCGTGTCGGGGCTCGTGTACCTGATGGCCCAGCGGCTGCGTGACGCCGAGGGCGTGTCGGTGCGAATTCAGGCTGGTGAGGCGCCTGCCGCGATCAAGCGCACGCTGCGGATGCCGCCGCGCGCGGCCGATCGCTTCATCGCCGACGTGGCTCGCACCGAGCCTGAGCGTCTGCGCGCCGCGCTCTGCCGGATCGCCGACCTGGAACTTGACACGCGTGGGGGAGCGCCGTTGAGCGAGTCGCGCACGCCATTGTCCTCGCTTGAGGAGGACACGCTTGCGATGCGTGCGATCCTCGCAGTGGCTAACTGAGCAGAAGGCTCAGGCCACTCGATGCACCGGATGTATGCGGGAGCTCTAGGAGCTCTTGCCGGCGGCAACCCGTGCTGCACGGGACTTCTTGCGTGCGCCGGTGTTGCGATGCAGCGCCCCGCGCTTGACGGCCTTGTCGATCGTCCGCACGAGGCGACGGTGCTCGGCCTCGGTGGCCTCGCTGTCGCTCTCCAAGGCGAGCGCCTCCAGGCGACGGAAGTACGTCTTGATCGCCGAGGTGTACTGGCGGTTCTCGATACGCTCGCGCTCGGAGCGGAGGATGCGCTTCTTTTGGGATGCGATGTTGGCCATGTGAAAAGACGCTTGCGGCTCAAGCAGCCTGCCCGAGCGCGCCGCGCAGCGCCGTACTATAGCGCCCCGTGGCTGTGAGCTCTGAGACGGGAGAGGAAGCGGCGGGGCCCAAGCCTCCGAACAGTATCGCGCGCAACACCGCGATGTTCTCGATCGTGACGGGCTTCTCGCGGATTGTGGGGCTGTTGCGCGAGATCGCGTTCGCCAGCTACTTCGGCACGACCCCTGCTGCGTCGGCCTACACGATCGCCTTTCTAGTCCCCAACTTCGTCGCGCAGTTGTTCGCCAACGCGGCGCTGTCTGCCGCGTTCGTGCCCGTCTTCACCGACCTGTTGCAGAAGGGCAAGAAGGTTGAGGCCTTCCGCTTGGCGTCGACGCTGTTCTGGATCCTGCTGATCGCGCTGAGCGTGGTTACTGCCTTCTTCATCCTTGCGGCTGGCACGATCATGCCGCTGTTCACTGGGCCGAAGTTCGGCCCCTCGACCGTCGCTCTCACTGTGGGACTTTCACAGGTGCTGTTCCCGGTGGTGCTCCTACTTGGCCTCACCGGGCTGCTGCTGGGCATCCTGCAGTCCTACGACCGCTTCACCCTCCAGGCGATCTCCCCGGCAATCTGGAACGTGATCATCATCGTGTTCCTCGTCGTGCTGCATCCGCACTTCCACGGGGAAGCGAGCATCTACGCGTTTGCGATCGGCGTGCTGGTGGCCACGGGCGTGCAGATGCTGATGGCGCTGGGGGCGCTGGCGCGGATCGACTTCCGCTTGCAGATGACGATCGACTGGCACGACCCGCGCGTTAGCCGCGTGTTCCTGTTGATGATGCCAGTGACGATCGGCTTGGGCATCGTCAACCTCGACCAGCTGATCAACTCGGCTTTCGGCACGCTCGTCTCCGCCGAAGCGCCGCGCGCGATCGAAAACGCCTTTCGCGTGTACATGCTCCCGCAGGGCATGTTCAGCGTCGCGGTCGCGACCGTGCTGTTTCCGACGATGAGCCGCATGGCGTCTCGTCGCGACACGGCGTCGATGCGAGCACAGTCGCCTCGGGGATGCGCCAGATCAACCTGCTGCTGATCCCGGCGGCGGCGTTCATGGCGGTGCTGGCAACCCCGATCGTGCGGCTGCTCTTCCAACGCGGCGAATTCGACGCGCAATCGACGCACCTGGTCTCTATCGCGCTGTTCTGGTTTGCCTTCAGCCTGCCCTTCGGTGGGCTTGAACCTGCTCCTGACACGTACCTTCTTCGCCGTGCAGCGGCCCTGGATTCCCACGCGCCTGGCTGGGATCAACATCATCGTGGACATCATCGTCAGCGTCAGCCTCTACAAGCCCTTGGGGATCGCGGGGCTCGTGATCGGGACGCTGGTGGCCAACATCGTGATGACCGTGCTGCTGGCCACGCGTGTGCGCACCGGCTTCAACGGGCGCCTCGACGGAGCGCGCACGACGATGATCACTGTGCGCGTGTGCACCGCCTCGGCTTTGCTGGCGGGTGTGTCCTATCTCGTGTGGTATCTGCTGGACACGCTGTTGGGCGTGTCATTGCCGGCGCAGATCGTCAGCGTTGGGGCTGCAGCGCTGGCGGGATTGTGGGTCTACTCGCGTGCTGTGCTCGTCATGAGCGTCCCCGAGGCCCACCAGGTGCACCGCCTGATCATGGCCCAGCTCGGCCGCGCCTGACGCGCTTGGAGGATCGAGCCGCGCACGCTGGCGAGGAGGCACGACGACGGATGAGAAGGCTTTCGTCCTCACGGCTGCGCGAAAACGAAGGGCCGAGAAGACTTTCGCCCTCCCGGCCCTGGTCCGGTCATAGATCGCCATTGAACTACTACGTCCCAGGACTTGTGTCTTATGCCTGGGCGGCTATGACACTCCCGACCACCTGGACTGGCCGTCCCCGAGGGGACGCGTTGCCTGGCTTGAGCCCGAAGGCTCCGGTCGAGTGGGCGATCTGCCGAATCTCTAAGGCTATCGTGCCACGGTCTCGTCCAACGGGCGCGGCGACCGGTCAGACGACCATCCTGCGGAGACGAGCGGATCTTGTCTCCCATCCCCTCCCCAGACGCGGGCCATCTACGCTGTAGCGGCCCATGGACCAGAGCCGCATACGTAACTTCTCGATCATCGCCCACATCGACCACGGCAAGTCGACGTTGGCGGACCGCATTCTCGAGCTGACGCACGCCGTGGAGGAGCGGGCGATGCGCGCGCAGGTGCTCGACTCGATGGATCTGGAGCGCGAGCGGGGGATCACGATCAAGGCGCAGGCGGTGAAGGTCGCCTATACCGCCTCTGACGGGGAGACCTACCAGCTGCACTTGATCGACACGCCCGGCCACGTCGACTTCACGTATGAGGTGTCGCGCTCGCTTGCCGCGTGCGAGGGAGCGCTGCTGGTCGTGGACGCCTCCCAAGGTGTCGAGGCGCAGACGGTGGCGAACACCTACCTGGCGGTCGAGGCCGGGCTGGAGCTGATCCCCTGCCTGAACAAGATCGACCTGCCCGGCGCCGAGCCCGAGCGCGTCGCCGGCGAAGTCGCCGAGCTGATCGGCGAGCCCGAGGAGGCGATCCTTGAGATCAGCGGCAAGACCGGGGCCGGCGTGACGGAGGTGCTCGACGAGCTGGTCAAGCGTGTGCCACCGCCCTCGGGCGATCGTGACGCGCCTCCGCGCGCGCTGATCTTCGACTCCGAGTTCGACCAGTACCGGGGCGTGATCGCCTACATCAGGGTGGTCGACGGTGTCTTCAAGAAGGGCGAGGCGATCAGGGCGATGGCGGCCGGCACGCACGCGGAGATCGACGACATCGGCTTCTTCTCGCCGACGATGACGCCGGTCAAGCAGCTTGCCGCTGGCGAGGTGGGCTACCTGATCACAGGCATCAAGGACGTGACGCACCTGCGCGTGGGCGACACGCTGACCACCGCTGTACGCGGCGGGTTGAGCGCACCAACGAGCCGCTGCCCGGCTATCGCGAGGTCAAGCCGATGGTCTTCTGTGGGCTGTTCCCGATCGACTCCGACCGCTATCCCGACCTGCGCGACGCCCTGGAGAAGCTGACGCTCAACGATGCCGCGCTCTCCTGGGAGCCTGAGACCTCCGACGCGCTCGGCTTCGGCTTCCGCTGTGGCTTCCTCGGGCTGTTGCACATGGACATCGTGCGCGAGCGCCTGGAGCGCGAGTACGACCTGGAGCTGCTCGCGACGATGCCCTCGGTCGAGTTCGACGTCACCTTGACCAACGGCGAGGAGCTGGAGGTGCACAACCCCTCGGACATGCCCGACCCAGGCACGATCGCCGAGATCCGCGAGCCGTTCATCAAGGCGCAGGTGATTTGCCCGCGCGAGTTCGTGGGTGCGGTGATGGAGCTTTGCCAGGAACGCCGCGGCGAGCCGGCCGGCATGCACTACCTCTCGCCCGAGCGCGTGCAGATGAGCTATGACCTGCCGCTCGCGGAAATCGTGCTCGACTTCTTCGACCAGCTCAAGTCGCGCACACGCGGCTATGCCTCGCTTGACTACGAGCTGAGCGACATGAAGCCGGCCAACCTCGTCAAGCTCGACGTGCTGCTAGCGGGCGACACGGTCGATGCGCTGTCGATGGTCGTACATCGTGAGAAGGCCTACGACATGGGCCGCACGCTCACCGAAAAGCTGCGCAAGCGGATTCCGCGTCAGCAGTACGACGTTCCGATCCAGGCGGCGATCGGCTCGCACATCATTGCCCGCGAGACCGTCAAGGCCTTCCGCAAGGACGTGATCGCCAAGTGCTACGGCGGTGACATCTCGCGCAAGAAGAAGCTTCTGGGCAAGCAGAAGGAGGGCAAGAAGCGCATGAAGCAGGTGGGCCGCGTGGAGGTGCCCCAGGAGGCGTTCCTGGCGGTGCTGGAGATCGGCGATGAGTAGCTGGCAAGCCACGAGAAAGCTAATCCCCGAATATAACTTGCAGGTTGTTTATGGGATTGGATGGGCGTGCCTTTCGAGGTACCGCGCGTAAATGCGAGTCCTGTTTGTGTGTCTGGGCAACATCTGCCGCTCGCCGACGGCGGAGGGCGTGATGGCAAAGCTCGTCGCCGAAGCCGGGCTACAAGAGGAGATCGAGCTCGATAGCGCCGGGACGGGCGCGTGGCATGTGGGCGAGCAAGCGGACGCCCGTGCTCGTGCGGCCGCACATGCGCGGGGCATTGACCTCGACAGCGTCGCGCGTCAGGTATGCGCCACGGACTTCGAGCGCTTCGACTTGATCCTGGCGATGGATGGTTCCAACCTGCACGCTCTGCGTCAATTGGCGCCGGATGAGAGCGCGCGCGAGAAGGTCAGGCTGCTGCGCGAGTTCGATCCAGCCAGCACCGATCTGAACGACCTGGATGTGCCCGATCCCTACTACGACAGTCAGCGTGGCTTTGAGATCGTGCTCGACCAGGTGCAGGCCGCGTGTGAGGGCTTGCTCGAGCGGGTGCGCTCCTCCGAGACGTCGTGAGCACTTCGGCGGGAGCGGCTGAGCAGGCGTGAGCCTTCCAGCGGGAGCGACCGAGCCGCGGCGTGTGGGCGGCGGCGACATCAACGAGGCTTGGCACGTACGCCTGAACGGACAGGACGCATTCGTAAAGACACGCTCGGACGCCGGCGAGGGGGAGTATGCGATCGAGGCGGCGGCCCTGGAGTGGCTGGCCGAACCCGGTGCTCTGCGGGTGCCTGGCGTGATCGAGGTGGCTGAGGACTATCTGGCGCTCGAATGGGTGCCGCCGGGCCGGCTGACTGCCGAAGGCGCTGAGGAGCTGGGGCGTGGCTTGGCACGAATCCACGCGGCCGGTTCGCCCAACTTCGGCGATCCAGGCTTCGGTGAGCGCTTGGGGGTGCAGGCGCGGATCGGCTCACTGCGCCTGCCCAACGAGCCGAGCGCGGATTGGGTCTCCTTCTACGCCGAGCGCCGTCTGCTGGCACTTGCGCGCATCGCCGCCGAGCGCGGCGCGCTGTCCAACTCCGGCGTGGCGTCGGTCGAGCGTGTGTGCGAGCGACTCGAGCAGCTCGCCGGGCCCGCCGAGCCTCCCGCGCGACTGCACGGCGATCTCTGGAGTGGCAACGTCTATGCCGACAGTTACGGGCGGCCGTGGCTGATCGATCCCTCCGCCTATGGCGGGCATCGCGAGGTGGATCTGGCGATGCTGCGCCTGTTCGGCGCTCCCTCTGAGCGCGTCTTTGCTGCCTATGAGGAGCTGACGCCACTGGCCGATGGGTGGCGCGAGCGTGTCGGTCTTTGGCAGCTGTTGCCACTGCTCGTGCACGCGGTGCTGTTCGGCGGCTCCTACTGCATCGAGGCTGAGCGCGTCGCCACGAGCTATGCCGGCTGAGCCGCATTGTCAGCCCGGACACACGTAGCTCGTCGCCAATCGGACCTGCGTGTCTGCGGGTCGAACGTTCTGGGAGGTCACGTTGCGGAGGGCTCGTCGGATAAGAGGTCATGCGCCCTGCAACGATCGAGCAGCGTCGCCGCCTGTACCTCCTGGCGCGTGTCGTCATCGCACGCCATTACCGGCGCCCTCTTACGCTCGATGAGGTTGCACGGGCGCTTGTCGAGTTCGCCGCGCCAGTTGACTCGTGCATATGCGCAGTTCGGCGAGAGCACCTTTCGTGAGGACCTGCTCACACGCCGGCTGAAAGTCGCGGCGCAACTGCTGATCGAGCAGCCGGCGATCTCGGTGCGCGACGTCGCCAGGCTGGTTGGCTTTCGCCAGGCGCCGCATTTCGCGAAGGCGTTTCGTCGGCGCTACGGCTTGACGCCCGCGGCCTTTCGCGCCGAGGGGCGGGCCTTCGCGCGGGCCGCGCAGGGACAGAACAGGGCGCCTCGCGGCGCGGAGCAGGCAGACACGCGGTCGGTGTCGTCTAGTGCGTCGCGTGCAACTCGGTGTCGAGCGTCGGCAGCGACTCCACCGGTCCCGCTCCCGGTAGGCGCAGGCGCATCAGCGTGCCCCCTCCTGGAGCGGCCTCGGCGCTGACGCGACCGCTGTGCTGTTCGGCGACCTGGCGCACGATCGCAAGGCCCAAGCCGGAGCCCGGGCGTCCGCGCGCCTCGGCGCCGCGGTAGAAGCGGTCGAAGACGTGGGGGAGATCGGCGGCTGAGATCCCTGGGCCGTGGTCGCGGACGGTGAGCTCATTGCCATGCACGGCGATCTCGACCGGGCTGCCTGGTGGGCTGTAGTTGACGGCGTTGTCGAGCAGGTTGTTGATCGCGCGGGCCAGCCTTCCCGGCTCCCCGGTCAGGACGACCTGGTCCAGCTCGACATCGAAGGGCGTGTCCGGCGAATGGCGACGCGCGCGCTCGATCGCCTCCTCTACGACCAGATCCAGGCGCACGTCCTCGCTGCCGCTGCGCGGCTGCTCGCCGCGGCCGAGCTCGATCAAGTCGTTCATTAGCAGCGTCAGCTCCTCGATCTGCTCGACCACATCGTCGAGCATGCGTTGGCGTTCCTCGCACCGGCATGTTCGACTCCTGCTTGAGGATTTCGATGTTCGTACGCAGGCTGGTGACGGGTGTGCGCAGCTCGTGCGAGGCGTCGGCGACGAGCTGGCGCTGGGCGTGCACCGAGGCGTCGAGCGCACTCATCGAGCTCTCCAGCGCGTCGAGCATCGCGTTGAAGCTCTCCGCGAGACGTCCGATCTCGTCTTCCCCGGCGGGCTGGATCCGGTTGGAGAGATCCCGCGTGCGGGTGACGTGCTCGGTGGCCTGGGTCAGGCGCTTGATCGGCGCCACCGCCGCGCCGGCGACGAGTCGTCCGAGCAGTGCGGCCAGCGCGATCCCGCCGATGTCGAGCAGCACGAGTATCAGGCGCAAGCGCGCGAGCGCGCTGTCCACATCGGTCAGCGGCTGGGCGAGCTGGGCGGCATAGCCGTGAGATATGGCCTCGCTGAGGACGCGCAGGTGGATGCCGTCGGCGCTCGAGTCCTCGAAGAATGATTTCCCGCCGTGCGCCGCGAGGCTGAGCGTCCTGGGCGCCGATTGGCAGTCGTACGTTGGGCGAGGAGGCAAATCGGATCGTTCCTTTGGAGTCGATCAGCTGCTGGTAGCCGCGCACCTGATCGGGCCCCGGCGGTATCCCAGGAAAGGCGTTGTGACGGCCTCCCCGGCGTGCAAAGGGTGTCGGTCCGTGTTCGAAGCGACTCACCAACGGTTGCGCGCGATCGCGCAGCTGACTGTCGACCTGGCCGTAGAGCTCGCGGGCGGACAGCAGATAGGTGAGAGCCGAGGCGAGCACCACCGCGATCGCCACCGCTGCCGCCGAGACGAGCGTGATGCGTCGGCGGAAGCTCACGGCAGCGGTCGGCCTCGTCGGATCGCTGTTAGAAGTCTCATCAGGCCCTCAGAACGTAGCCCACGCCACGCACGGTGTGCAACAGCCGTGGCTCGCCGCCGGCCTCGGTCTTGCGGCGCAGATAGCCCATGTAGACGCCCAGCGAGTTCGAGCTCGAGCCGAAGTCATAACCCCAGACGTGCTCGAAGATGATCGAGCGGGTCAGCACCTGCTTTGGGTGGCGCAGGAACAGCTCGAGCAGTAGGAACTCGGTGCGGGTCAGGTTCAGCGAGCGCTCCCCGCGCCAGGCCTCGTGGGCCAGCCGGTCCAGATGGAGGTCCTCGAAGCGCAGCGTCTCCTCCTGGTCGATCTCGTCCGCTCGACGCAGCAACGCGCGCACACGCGCCATCAGCTCGCGCAGGGCGAACGGCTTGACGAGGTAATCGTCCGCGCCGGCGTCCAGGCCGGCGACGCGGTCGTCGACCTGCTCGCGCGCGGTGAGCATCAGCACTGGCGTGCGGTCGCCACTCTCGCGCACGCGCCGGCACACTTCCAGGCCGTCGAGCACCGGCATCGAGACGTCGAGGATGACCGCGTCGTAAGAGTTGCCACTGAGACGCTCCAGCGCATCGCCGCCGTCGCCGGAGAGCGAGACCTCGTAGCGCTCGAGCGTCAGCGCCCGCGACAGCGCGTGCTGAACTGCGGGCTCGTCGTCAACGACCAGTATGCGCGCGGGCTCTGCCATGTCTGTTTCGCTCTCACCCGCCCAGGGCAATTGACTCCGGGGCGGTCGGGCTATGGTGACGGTAGCGGTACAAAGCTAATAACGAGGCCGAAGAGGATGCGAAGAATCGTCGATGAGGACGCCGCCGAGGCGATTCGGGCAGATCGGTCTCGCGGGGAGCGGTTACTCCCTGACGATGAGTCGCCTTTGCGCGCCGACTCCTCCTCTGTGGGCTGACTCTGCGAGCGGGGGCGGCGATGGGGACATGTCAAGCCAATCGCGGCGGCTGCGCAACGGGCTGATCAGCCTCGCCATCTTCTTCGCGCTGGTCGCAGCTCTGCTGTTTGCCGTGCCGGGGCTGCGCTCGGCCGGCGAGCTGATCACCGACGCCGACATTCCCTGGGTAGCGGCGGGCATCGGCTTCGAGCTGCTCTCCTGTGCCGGCTACGTGATCCTGTTCGAGCTCGTCTTCAAGATGGAGCGGGGTTTCAGCCGTCGACTAGCGCTGTCTGAGCTTGGGGTCAACTCGGTCGTCTCCGCAGGCGGCATCGGCGGGATCGCGCTCGGAGCATGGGTGCTGCGCACGAAGGGCGTGGCGGTCGACCGGATCGCGAGGCGCTCGGTGTTGATCTTCGTCCTGACCAGCGCCGTCAACGTCGGCGCGACAGCGCTGATCGGCATTCCGATGTGGCTTGGGTTGCTGCCTGGCTCGGAGGATCCGCTACTCACGCTGTTGCCGGCCGGGCTTGCGATCGCGACGATCGCGGGGACGCTCGCGATCGCCGGGCTCGCGGGGCGGCTCGCGACGCGCAAGCGACTGAGCAGCGGACGGTTGCACGTCGCGCTTGTCGCGGTCAGCGACGGCGTGCGCGGCGCGCTGCGGGTGATCGCCCGCCACGATTGGCGTCTGCTTGGCGCGGTTGGCTACTGGCTATTCGACACGCTCGTGCTCTATGCGTGCCTGCTTGCCTACGGTCAATCGCCGCGTTCTGGGTCGTGGCGATGGCCTATCTCGTCGGCCAGCTGGCGAACTCGATCCCGATACCGGCGGGCCTTGTGGCTGTCGAAGGAGGGCTGATCGGAATGCTTGTGTTGTTTCACGTGCGGCCGGTCTCAGTCGTCGTGGCGGCGGTGGTCACCTACCGGGCGATCTCGCTGTGGCTGCCTGCTTTGATCGGCTCAGCGGCCTTTTTCGGTCTGCGCCATGAGATCGGGGAGCCGGTGGTGGCGGCGTCCGATGTGCCCGCTCACAACTAGCCGCCGAAGTGATTGCTTCCCAAAGTGCGTGTCAGCGCTGAGCCTGAGGCAGACACTGGGCAAGTCCGACAGGTGTGTCAGGCCGATGGACGTTAAGGCGATTCAGACAGACGCTGGCTGGCGGCGAGCGCAGCCCGCGCCTTCTGGCAGGGATGGCCTGGGAGCGCGTTCATGGCAGTAGCCAGCTGGGGCGAGACGGGGCCTGAGAGCCCTGGACAGTAGACGGGCGGTGGCAGCTTGCCGGCTGAATCCGGGCGCGTTCAGCGGCTGTAGCTGTCCGGCCGCGAGCAGCGCGTGGGCGAGCGTGTCCGAGTAGACGTCGATCGCCACGCGGCCGCTGTAGAGCTCGATCGAGCGTTCTTCGTTGTAGATGGTCGCAGGCACGCCTCCTGATCAGCAGGTTGCGCTGTGGGCCGAGCGGCGCGTTGGAGTGCAAGCGAGTAGATCACAGTCGTGACTTGCAGTGGGCAGCAGGCAGCTGCCGCCGCCGCCGAGCAGGCCCTTGCCGCTGACGCAGTCGCCGTAGTAGACGCTGTCGCCGATCCCGGCGCTGTAGCTCTTCAGGCCGTCGGTGGCGGCCAAGCGGGTGGCCGGCGAAGCTTGGGCCCGCCCAGTAGAGCTTGTAGTAGGGGAACGTTTGCGCTTCGACCAGAGCCGCGCCGCCGAGCGCCGGTGGGTGGACGGTGCCACAGCCGGATGCGAATACTGCGACGGCAAGCAGCGCGAGCGCCAGCACCCGGCGGGCGCGCGATGTAGGAGCGGTCATCGGCGCTGATTATCGGCTACCGGCGTTCACGATGCGCAACGCGACTTCTGACGCGCTCGTCTGTTCATACAGATACAAGCGCGCGACTCGTCCATCTTGAGATCCGACTCGCGTGCGTGCTGAGGCTCGGCGGGGTAGCACGCCGAGCCTCAGCCAACTTATCGGCTCGCGGCGCTGCTTAGCGCAGCTACCCGATCGGCTCGCCAGGCACGATGGGGTCCGCTGGCCATTTCCGCGCCGCTTAGGATCCCAGTCCGTCTCGTGCGGTGGGCGGTCTCGCCATACTGGGCCGCTTGGGTTCCGTGGATAGCCAAGCACTCGCCGGGGGGCAGCCTCGGTCGGGCTCCTCGCGCAGGTCGCTGGCGGACGTGCGCATCTCGTTGGCGATGGTCACGGCGATCGTGCTCGTCGGGAGCTGGCTGCTGCTTGCTCCTCGCTCGCCGGACTTCGCCGCGCAGACCTACCGCGCGGCGCTGTTTGAACGCTTTGGCTTCACCATTTGGGACAACAACTGGTACGGCGGACACCATCTTCCCGGCTACAGCCTGGTATTCCCTTGGCTTGCTCTGCTGCTCGGGATCCGCCTTGCCGGTGCGCTGGCGGTGCTCGTCTCGACGTTTGCGTTCGAGCGGATCGCGCTTGGCGTGTACGGGCCGCGTGCGCGCTGGGGGGCTGCCTGCTTTGCGCTGGCGGCAGCTGGCGATCTGTGGATCGGGCGCGTGACATTCGCGCTTGGCGTCACGTTTGCGGTGCTTGCTGTGCTGGCGCTTGTGCGCGAGCGGCCTTGGCTTGCGGTTGTGCTCACGGTGCTGTGTGCTGCCACGAGCCCCGTCGCTGGCTTGCTGCTTGCGCTGGCTGGCGCTACGCAGGTGCTCGTCAGCCGCCGGGCGCTCGCCGGGCTGACTCTGGTGCTGCCCGTGCTTGTCGTTGTCCTGCCACTGGAGGCCCTGTTCCCCGAGGGTGGCTGGGAGCCGTTTGCGGCCAGCTCGATAATCGCGACGGTGGCGGTGACCTTGGCGTTCCTCTACGCCGTGCCGTGGGAGGAGCGGCTGTTGCGGATCGGTGCGCTGATCTATCTGGGCGTGACCTTTCTCTCGATCGCGCCGACGCCGATGGGCAGCAACATCGCTCGCTATGCGGTGATCTTGGCTGGGCCGCTTGCGCTGTGCGTGTTGGGGCGCGACGGCTTCAGCCGTCCCGGTCGGCCGTTGGCAAGCGTCGTGCTTGCCGTCGGGGTGATCGTCGTTTGGACGGCCTGGGGGCCGGTGCGCGAGAGCGCCGAGGTGATCGGCGACCCCTCGACGAGCGCCGCCTATTACGTTCCGCTCGAACGCTTCCTCGACGCTCACGGGGGGTCGCTCGTGCGGGTAGAGGTGCCGTTTACGCATTCCCACTGGGAGGCCGCCTTCCTCGCGCAGCGCTTTTCCTTGGCGCGCGGCTGGGAGCGTCAGCTCGACACCAAGTACGACCCGCTGTTCTTCGGGGGGACGCTCACGGCTTCTGCCTATCGCGCTTGGCTGAAGAATCTGGCGGTCAGCTATGTTGCGCTGCCGGATGTGCGCCTGGATGGGTCAAGCGACGAAGAGGCGGCGCTGATTCGTAAAGGGTCTGCCCTACCTGCGCGAAGTGTTCTCGAGCAGACATTGGCGCGTGTTCAAGGTGATCGATGCCGTGCCGATCGCCTCGGCGCCTGCCGTGCTGACTGGGCTGGACCACGACTCGTTCATGTTGCGCTTTGCCGCGGCGGGGCGCTCGCTTGTGCGGCTTGCACTACACGCGCTACTGGACGCTCGTGGACGGCCACGGCTGTGTCGCGCCTGCGCCCGGCGGTTGGACCGACGGTGAGCGTCAAGTACCCCGGTGTCGTGCGTGTGCGCGGCGCGCTTTTCGCTCGGGCGTGCGCTTGGGCTGGCCGGCTCCTGTGGATGACGACGACGCGCTTGGTCTTGGCGCCCTTTGTCGCGACGTTCGCGTGTGCCTTGGCTATCGCCGCGGCCCCCGCCTTTGCGCGTGGCTTCGTGCCAGGGCCGGTTGTGTTCGGCGTCCTTGTCTCTTTGCGGTGTCGCGTCTAGAGGGGCGAGCGCGTACAGGCCGGTTATGCCTGACAGGTAGAGGTAGTGGTTGTCGCTGATGACCGGGTCGAAGGAGCCCGTGTTCATCGAGAACACGACTTTGCCGGTGGAGATGCCGAGGCCGATCGTGCGGTGCGTGCCGAGGTCGGCGAAGTACACGATGTTGCCGATGATCGTGGCCGAGCCGGAGATCTTGCCGCCCGCGTGGTATTGCCACTCGATGTGGCCCGAGCGGGCGTTGAGGGCGTAGAAGGTGCCGTCATATGAGCCCAGGTAGATGGTCGGGCCGAGGCCCGGGGCGTTCGTGACAGTCGGGCGAGGCATACACGTATGCCCCTGTTTGAACCGCCCAGTCGAGCGCGCCCGAGGAGGCGTCGTAGGCGTATACGCGTCCGTCGGTGTTGCCCAGGAACACCCTGCCGTACATGACCGCCGGGGTCGAGTAGAAAGTGCCACTGCCGAGCAAGGCGCCGCCCGAGCCGCTGCGCCACAGCAGATGTCCATGCTCCTCGCCCACTGCCTGCAGCTCGCCCGAGTAGTCGCCGAAGTAGAGAACTCCGCCGGAGAGGCTTGGGCTGGCCTTGACCGCGCCGGCCGCGTGGTAGGTCCACAGGACGTTACCGTTGCTTGCGTTGAGCGCGTATACCGTGCCGTTCTGGGAGCCGAAGAACAGCTTGCCTTTGTCGAGTAGGGGGGAGGACTCCGCGCGGCTGGGCAGGTTGCGCGTCCAACGGAAATGGCCGTTGAGCGTGTTCAGGGCTACGACTCGTCCGGCCTGGGAGTCCGGCCGAGCGCGAGAGGATGGTAGCGTACACGGTGTTGCCAGCGACAGCCGGGGTGGAGGCCGACAGGGCCCCGAGACGCCGGCTCCAGAGGGTCTGACCGGTGTACTTATCGATCGCGTTAAGCGTGGCGTCGTCGCCGAGCTGGAAGATTCGATTGCCCGACATGACCGGTGGGAACTCGAGCAGGGCGCTCCCGCCGCGTGCCCACACCGTCCTGAACGGAGGTCTCATCGTCGGCGAGGCCGGGAAGAAGCGGGTGTGGTTCTTGGTGTAGCCGTACAGAGGCCAAGCGAAATGGTCCTGACCTTTTGCCTTCGGCAGAGTCGGCGTGGGCTGCGGCACGAACGGTGCTTGTGGGTGGTAGATGTTGCCGGTGCGGTGTTTCTCGTAGAGGTAGCCCGCCAACGCTATACCCGCAAGCACGAGCAGCGCGACGGCCACTATCGACAGCCGGCCCTTGGTCGAGCCTGGGAAGCAGGCGGAAGCGTCGCTTGCCGCTCATCGGTCAGCCTTCAAAGCGAGGAGCCGCCCTTAGGCGGCGAGTCTGCTCGACGGTGGATCGGACTCCACCGCTGAGGCCTGTTGTGCGCGTTCGGCTGCAACGGCTGCTCGTGCTGTTTGCTTAGCTCGTGCGCTGTGCGAGGGGCGGCCGAGCAGCAGGCCCATCATCCGGGCTGCGCCAAGCGCCAGTTGGGCGATGCTGACCGTTCCCAACGGCAGCAGCGTGAGGCCCGCCACGAGCGAGACGATGTCATGACCGCCGGCGATCGACCAGTTCCACAGCAAGTAGTCGGCCACCGTGAGCACGAGCAGGAAAGCCAAGGCCCTTGGACGCACGGGCTATACCTTAGTGGTCGCGCGTGACGGTACGATGACGGTGCTCTTGCGGGCGAAGTGTTGTGGTTGCACAAAAGCCTTCCAAGCTTTTAGGGCGGGTTCGATTCCCGTCGCCCGCTTCAGGCAGATCTCAAAGCAAACCGTCTAAGGAGGCAGTGCGATGGCCAAGCCGATACCTGACGACTACCCGCAGGTGATGCCCTATCTGATCGTCGACGGCGCTAGCGAGGCGATCGAGTTCTACAAGGGTGTGTTGGGCGCCACTGAGCGCATGCGCTTGGAGGGGCCTGACGGCAAGGTGGGCCACGCGGAGCTTGAGATCGGCGAGGCCGTGATCATGCTCGCGGACGAGAACCCGGGGATGAGCATCGAAGGCCCCAGGTCGGTTGGAGGCACGCCGGTGACGATCCACGTTTACATCGAGGATGCGGACGCCGCGTTCGAGCGGGCAGTCCAAGCGGGCGCCAAGCCGCTGCGGGCGGTCGAGGATCAGTTCTATGGGGATCGCTCAGGGCAGTTCGAGGATCCGTATGGGCATCGCTGGAACGTGGCCACGCATGTCGAGGACATCTCCGAGGAGGAGATGGTGCGGCGTGCGGCTGAGATCGCAGGGAGCTGAGTCGTATGGTCGAGCCGGCAACCGGCGCATCAGAGATCGCGGAGGCCCAGCCAGAGGAGGATTCGTCGCCGGTGCGCGTGGTCGAGCGCTTTATGGAGTGCTTGCGCCGCGGCGACTTGAGGAGGCGTTGGCCCTCCTGGCGGTGGACGTGTGCTACGAAAACGTCGGGCTGCCAACTATTCACGGTCGCGAGCGCGTTCGGCGCTTGTTCGGTAGGGCATACGACGATGGAGCCGGTTTCGATGTTGTGATCCACACGATCTGCGCGGACGGTCCATCGGTCCTCACCGAGCGCACCGACTTTCTGACGTTCCGCAAGCTCCACATCCAGCTCTGGGTTTGTGGGCGCTTTGACGTCCGCGACGGCCAGATCGTGTTGTGGCGCGACTACTTTGACTTCCTCGACTTCAATAGGGCCCTGTTGCGCGGGCTGCTAGGGGTGCGTCTGCCCAAGCTACGCGCCAAGCTGCCTATGAGGGCTTGATCTAGCGAGGCAGGTGCCTCGCGGCCTTTGTCCGTAGAATCGAAGAGCACCACGGGGAGTGGCGCAGTCTGGTAGCGCACCCGGCTGGGGGCCGGGCGGTCGCAGGTTCAAATCCTGTCTCCCCGACTAGAGGAAAAGCAAGTGCTAGAGCCAAAATCCGCCGATTGGCTCTTTTGAGAAAGAAGCCCACGGGGAACAAACGGGGAACAATTTCTCGGACAACTTGCAAGTGCAGCGATCTGCGGCGATCCATCGCGCGACAAATACAGCTCTTGCGCAGTGGTGCGCAGAGCGCTTTGAGTCGGCTGGGACGGCGTGACGCCGGCCCGCTTCAATACACCGATGGAGTCGCCGCGCTCAGCCATCCTTCGAGAGCTTCGGACGCCTGACGAGGCGACGCTGGCCTTCAACAGCTTCGGCCTCGGAGGTCGTTTGCAGCCCGAGGATGCCGCCGACTTTCAAGCCGCCACCATCGCTCGCGCCGTATTGGCCGAGAACGTGCCCGACGACGTGCGCGACAACTTCGAGCGGGCACGCAAGCTCCACCTCTACGGCGTTCTGGAGTACGAGTTCTTCACGGCTGCCGGCGACTACGCGCTGCTGGTGCTGGAGGGCGCCCTCCGGGCGCGCTTCCTCGCCTTCTACAGCGACGGCATCCCGCTGGTACGCGGAGAGGCCGACGAGCTGCTGTGCGCGAGTACGTTTGAGGACGTGCTCGCCGCGCGTCGTGCCCGGCTGCGCGGAGCTGACGGTACGACGCACCGGCTGCCGCTGAGCGCAGACGCTCTGCTCGCCTGGGCCCGACGCGAGCAGCTGCTCGCCGGCACGCGAGCCAAGATCATCGAGGGCGTCCTGTCCGAACGGCGCAACCACGCTGCCCATCCCGTCGGGCACAGGATCAACATGCCGGTGGACTCCGCTCGCACGCTCCGCGATGTCGCCGAGACGATCAACAAGCTGTGGGGACACGACACGCCAGGCGGACGCCTCTTTCCCGGCCCGGTAGCTCGCCAGCCGAGGGTCGCCGCGGTGGAGCCAGAGGGCAACGGTGGCTGCGAAATGCGTCTCGAGCAAGTCCCCGAAGCCGACGAGTGTGAGCGGGCATACAACTACGCCGTATTCCTCGCCTTCGGCGACGATCGGCTGATCGCGCCCGGTCGCGGGGGCATTGGCTTCACACATCGACCCGGTTTTCAGACCACCCGGTTTCCCTGCGAGATGATCTGGCAGGGAAGCTGGGAGGAGCTGAGGGAGGCGATCGAGCAGGGCGTCTTCTCTGGGCTGGACGACAGCATCGACCATCTCGATCGCCTCTTTCTCATACGTGTCGGTCAAGGCCAGATCGACCTGGCGCGCTCGCCCGCTGACTTGCTGGCGCTCGAGGAGCAGCCTCGCGGCCAGTGGTATGCGGTGACGGCCGACGCGCCTCTGGATGCTTGGGTGCACGTGAGGGACCACGAGCCCGACGTGGCTGGCGGCACGGACTTCTGCCCGGAGTGCTGTGTCCAGATCACCGCGAGGCGTGTACCAACCGAGCAAGCGGTGGCGATCGCCAACGATGCCCGGCACCAGTCCTAGCCGTAGCGCTCATGCACGCCGACAACAGCCACCAGGATCATGTCGCGTAGCTCGAACGCTGTGCGGCTGCACAAGTTGATCGGTGAGGTGAAGCTGCTCGCGCACGAGTATTACCGCCTGACAGGCCGCCCGCTCGGCGTTACGGCTGAAATAGCTGAGTACGAAGCAGCGCGGATCTTGGGGTTGAACCTGGCTCCTGTTCGACAGAGGGGATATGACGCCATCCGCAAGACCCCAAATGGAGACCAGCTTCTACAGGTCAAGGGTCGCCGTGTTCCTGTCGGCGGTGGCTCTCAACGTGTCGGTGCGATCAACCTAGAACGCGAGTGGGACGCGGTGCTCCTGATTCTGCTCGACGAGAAGTTCGATCCGACCGCGATCTATGAAGCGGATCGCCCGACTGTCACCGACGCACTTCAGCGCCCTGGCTCGAAGGCACGCAACGAGCGAGGTCAGCTCAGCGTCTCGCAGTTCAAGGCCGCCGGGCGACGCATCTGGCCTTCCTAGCAGCTATCCCTCGTCGCGCTCGTTGGCCTGGTGGTCGACTCGGCGTGTGAGGAGCAGCGCTTGGCCTTCGCACGCCTGGCAGCGCAGTCGTGGGGCGCGGCCGTCGGCCTGAACGACCTCTATCGCAGTAGCTCCCTCGATCCTCTGTTCGACTGTCAGCGTTGGATGGCCACAGAGGTCAGGCAAGGGCGCCGTGAAGCGCAGCAGGGAGCCTGGGTTGGTCTGTGGATCGGTGTCAGCAGGCAGCGGAGCCTCGAACGTGCCCACGCACGGGATACGCAGCTCGCCGTCGTGCAGCAACTGCAGCACCGTTTCGGCCAGCACCAGCTCTCGGTTGTTGGTCGTGCTCGGGATCGTCCGCCCGCGACCGTCGCGTTTTTCCAGCTCGGCGAGCGCGCCGGCCACAATCGCGGCTACCTGCCAGACCTTCTCAGCCCCCGGAGCCGGCGGCGTGCGGCCCGCCGATCCGACGCCGCCCTCGGGAAGTAGCCCCGGACACTCGAACAGCACTCGGTCAGCCTGACCGAACGCGCGAGCGAAGCCGAGCCCTCGCACGGCATCGGCCGCACTCTCGGTTTCCATAAAGAGCGTCACGTCGATCCCGCCGTCGAAGTGAACATCCTCCCGATCTGCGTCGCGCTCGCCCGCAAGGTTTAGCGCGAGCACGGTCCCGTGGTAAGCGCCTGCATAGGAGAGGGCATCGCCAGGCAGCTCAGGCACCCGGTAGAGCGTCAGCGGCTGGATCACTTCCTCGCCGGCGAGGGACATCCTCACGGTAAGCACCAGAGGCTCGGAGAGGCCGAGCTCGAGGCGACCGTTGCGCAGCAGCCCGTTCGGATCGAGCAGCGATCGAAACCGATCCGGCACCGAGCCAGGCTGCAGACCCACCGCGTCGTCGTCGAGCACAATGCTCTGGCCCTTGGCGAGCGTAACCCGTGCCCGTATGCGTGCCTTCTCGCCCGCCTCGTCATTGGCGAACCACGGCTTGGGATGCGTAATCACTGCTCGCGGGCGCGGCTCTGCCGTCAGTCCCCTCACTGACTCGCCATCGCGCACCCTCAACTCATAGCGCGGCAGCCTGTCACGCTGATCTCGCCGCATCGTGAACGCCAGACGACGCTCGTGCGGTGGCTCCTGCTCGCCGACCTCACTTTCGCTGCGCGTGTACGTGAAATACGGATCGTGGCGGCCGATCTCCGCCGCAGTCGGCTCGGCCATCCTGGTCTTGTCATTAAGCAGTTCGGTCCCCGGCGCGAGCGGGCTCGTGCCGGTCTCGGCGATCTGTTGAATCGTCGGACGGAGATAGCTCGCCAGCGCGCCATCGTTCAAGAGGTCGATTAGGTCTGGTCGAGTCTCTAGGCGCTCAGCCAGGTTGTCCCATTGGTCGAGCGCGTCAAGCTGGGGATAGAGCGCCTTCTGCTCGGGCACAAACTTCTCGCGCCAGAACTTCAGCTCGCCCTTCTTCAGCTTGCGCGGGAACACGAACGTGTAATGCGGCGGCGGTGACTGGAGAGCCATCGCGGCCTTCAGCGATTTCCGGCATTCCGGCCAGTCGATCCTGTCGCCGCAGTTCTTCGCCTGCCAAGCGCGTTCGGGCTGGACGTTGAGATCGGAGAACACGTCGATCCCATCGTCCTGTCCCGGCCCGGTACGGTAGGCATCCGGGTAGTCCGGGCGCACCAAGCGCAACACGAGATCCTCCAAGCCGTCGTCGTTGAGGCTCGCCAGTAGCACCAGCACGGCCCGGTAGCGGTTGGGGTCGACCATGCTCATCGTCAGTGCATCGTAGGCGCGCGGCTACAAGCCCAACAATCCCGTGCAGCCCAGATCGGCGGCGGACGGTGCCAGTCCTCTAGCATCGCAGCGTGCGCTTCGTCGACCTTCTCCCAGCGGTCGAACGCGCACATGCAGCGACCCGCCTCGTGATCCAGTGCACGGGCTGCCAGCTGGGTGCATCCTTGCTCACGCTCGACCTGGATCGCCAAGGAGTACAAGCGGAGTATGTGCGGGGGTACTACTCGGGCTCGCCCGAGCAAGAACACTGGTGGGTAGAGGCCGAGGGTCTGCTGCTCGATCCGACGCGCGACCAGTTCTCCGAGGACTCGTTTGCCGAACACTACGCCGGCGAGTACAAGCGCGTCGATGCCAAGCCCGCCAGCAAGATGGAGTACGAGGCGACCATGCACCTGCGCTTGCACTGGTCGAGCAACCGCCGTGCGCGGGACGCGATCACACAGGTGGCAGCCCAATACGGTCTTGACCTCGCGCAGATCATGGAGCCGCCAGGCTTGTTCTTGGCTGTCCGTGCAACTCCTGACGGGGCCTGATCGAGCAGCTGCACAGCCTCCGTAGTGATCGACACGGCGGACGGCAGGCGGGGGCCCACACCTGTGCGGTCTACCGTCTTGTCAAACAAACCTGTTGACGGTGTTCGATCCCCCCGATAGCGGGATCGAATGGAGGCCACACAAATGAACAACGACAAGCTCATCTCCGCGGTTATTGCGGTCGAGCAGCGAAGTTGTAGCCCGGCGCCACGGGAGATGGTCGCCGACGAGGCGCAGTGGAGGGGCGCGGGACTGGAGCAGGAACTCGACCGCCTCGCATCCCTCGGTCTCCTTGATCGCCACAAGCAGCCGGACTGCGACCCGGCATATGCCAGCCGGTAGCGGGCACGCGAGCGATTCGCACGAGCAGCAGCTCGCCGAGCCGCTGATACTCGCCAGCGTCGGAAAGGATCTGCGCGTCGAGCTTGCACCCCGATCACTGCGCCTTGAGCATGGTGCCCGTGTCGATGTCGATGGCGTCGCGCCCGACGAGTCTGTCCTCGTGGAGGTCTTCGCGCATCAAGGGCGCCTCCGAGGCGGCCAGTTCCACAAGGTCGCGCGAGACGCGCTCAAGCTCATCACCCTGAAGCGCACCCGACCGGCGGCGCAGCTCGTCCTCGCTTTCGGTGATCCTGATGCCGCCGCGTGCGTGACGGGCACGAGCTGGCTCGCCGAGGCGCTGCGCGCATGGGAAGTCGCCGTGCTCGTCGCCGAGCTCGACAAGGAGATTCGCGCGGGACTGCGCGCAGCGCAGGTCCGGCAGGTCATGGTCAATCCCTCGCCTGCCGGCGACTAAAGGCCCCTATCGTCGAGGCGCCGAGAAAGGCGTCGCGGTAGCGCGCTCGATGGCTGAGCGCACGTAGCGGGAGCCGGCTTGCCCGGCCATTTTCGCATCCCCAAAAGGGGATGCGGCCGGAGCTGCGACCGGCCCCGCGGCGAGCGGGGCTTTACAGCCAAAGGAGGCTCAAATGTCTGCAGGAATCACAGATTCGGACACCATGTTCTCGGTGCGCGAGACGCCCTGGCACGGTCTCGGGGCCGTACTCGATCGGCCGCCGGCGACAGTCGGTGAGGCGATCGAGGCGTCGGGTCTCGGCTGGAGCGTCGCAAAGCGGCGCCTGGCGATCGACTGCGGTGCTGATCTGCCCGATGTGCTGCGCTATCGGGGCTTCACTGGTCATTACGCCACTGTCCGGCAAGACAATGATGAGGTGCTTGGCGTCGTCGGCGAGCGCTACCGGATCGTGCAGAACCACGAAGCGTTTGCGTTCGTCGACCAGCTGCTCGGCAGCTCGATCCACTTCGAGACGGCCGGCAGCCTGCACGGCGGCCGCCGCGTATGGGTGCTGGCGACGCTGCCCGATCACGTCGAGGTCGGGGGCGACGACGTGCGCCCATACGTGCTGCTGATGAACAGCCATGACGGCTCGACGGCCGTGATCGCGGCCACCACCCCGATTCGCGTGGTCTGCCAGAACACCCTTAACTGGGTCTTACCGACGCCCGGCAGAAGTTCTCGATCCGCCACACCGAAGCGGTTACGCAGCGCGTCCACGAGGCTCGCCGGGTCCTCGATCTGTCCATCGACTACTACGTCCAGTTCAAGCGCCTCGGCGACCGGCTCGCCTCAGAGCGCTGCACCGAACGCCAGCTCCGCGCCGTCCTCGACAAGCTCTACCCGAACGGCACGAGTGATTCCGTGAGCAGCCGCACACGCAGCTCACGCCAGCAGACTAAGGACCGCATCGCTGACCTGTTCCTGTCCGGCGACACGCAGGGCAACGCGCCCGGCTCAAAGTGGGCCGCGGTAAACGCCATTGTGGAGTACGGCGACTGGCTGCGCCCGCTGCGCTCAAGCGGCCAGCGCTTCGCCCGCGCGCTCGATGACGGACCCGAGAAGACCCGTGCCCTGCAGCTCGTCGCAGCTGCCTGAAAAGTGGGGGTTCGGCGGGCCGTCCAAGCTCGCCGAGCCCCCAAAGACCTCGCCGTCGAAGCTCGCCCGCATTCTCGCCTACAATCAAGATCAAGGAGCCGGCCCACGCGGCCGATCCTCCAAGGAGCATTTGCAATGGCTACTCGAACCGACAACGAAATCCGCGAGCTAGGCCCCGAGGAATGGGCGCAGCTCGTTGATGAGAAGGCCCGCGCCCTGCTGGGCATGAGCGGCGAGGAGTTCGAGCGACGCCTGAACTCGGGTGAGATCGACATAGACGACAGCCCCGAGATCACGCGCGTCGCAATGATGCTCCCGCTCAATGGCGCCTCCAAGTAAAGATCCCGCCGAGGCCGTCGAGCACTATCGCGGCCGAACGGTGCGGCTGCTGTCTTGCTTGACCAGTGCGCACACCACCGTCAGCGGCTACCACGCGGCCGATCATCCGCACCGCCTGCTGCTGGCCCGCGGCGACGCTGCGCGGCTGCACGCCGAGCCACGTCTCACGCTCCTCGTCACCGAGCAGTACGAGGTTCGCCAGAGCACCGCAGGCTGGCACGTCGAGATCATCGGCTACCTCTACGCCATCGGATACGAAGACCACGAGCTCGTGTCCTACCACTGGCATCCGAGCGGCAAGAGCACGATCACCCAGCCGCACATGCACGTCGGCGCCGCCGTCCAGATCGGTGATCGGTGGCTCGGAAAGGTTCATCTGCCCACCGGCGTGGTCGGCCTCGAGCAAGTCATCGCGCTCGCCATCGTCGAGCTCGGCGTCGAGCCGCTCCGCGACGATTGGGAACGACTGATCGCCGAGGCCGCCGCCCGCTGACGCTTGCCTGGAACGCTCAGCCTCGTCAATGGGGGAGCGGAGCGCCCACCACCGTTGCCAACCATCCTGTGGCGCCTGCAGCGAGCAGCGTCTGCACGATCCCACGCCGTAGAACCAGGAGCGCCACTGCGGCAGCCACCAGCACGAGGTACTGCCACTGCTCCTGCAGTGCGCCCGCCAATGGGATTGCAGCACCGAAAATCGCACCGATCGCCGCTGGTCCGGCACCGTCGAGGAACGCCCTGGCGGCAGCGTTTTGGCGCAGGCGCTCGAAGCGCTGGCCGCCGAGCAGGATGAACGAAAAGGACGGAGCGAAAGCGACGCTCGCCGCGAGTACGCCGCCAGCGATGCCGTGCGCGGCATAGCCCACCGCGGCGACCGTGGCGACGACGGGGCCGGGAGTAACCTGCCCCAACGCAACAGCGTTCAGGAACTGCCCGCCGCTCATCCAGTGGTAGACATGGACGGCATCGGTCTGCATCAGCGGCACGATCACGAAGCCACCACCGTAGGAGAGCGCGCCCACCTTCAACGCGGTCCACACCAGCGCGCCAATCCCGCCAACGCCCGTCACGGCCCCAAGCAGCACGGGGTTCAACGAGAGCGCTGCCGCCGCGCGCCGCTGCCAGGCCAGCTCGAGAACCCCGCCCGCCAGCAGCACGAGGACGAGATAGCCGCCGACCGTCGCCGCCGCGCCCGCCGCAACGAGCAGATAGGCCAGCCAGTGTAGTGCTCGCCCGCGCGCAGCCCGCACCCGTAGAAAGCTCGGAGAAAGCAGACCCAGCGCGGCGTGCACGGCCACGGGTGCGACCGCGGCGCCCGCGCCAGCTCCGACGCCGATCACCCACTGCGGCGGCGCGCTTGAGAGGAACAACAGCGACAGCGCCAGGACCATCATCACGGCGGGCACCACGAACCCAAGTCCGCCGACGATCGCACCCCACGGCCCGGCCACGCGATAGGCGCAGTAGATCGCAAGCTGCGTCGAAGCCGGGCCAGGCAACAGGCCACACGCGGCGTTGGCGTCCTCGAACGCGCGGGCGTCCATCCACTCGTAGCGGTCGATGACCAGCCGCCGCAGCATCGCAATGTGCGCCGGCGGGCCGCCGAACCCTGTGAGTCCGATCCGCGTCCACTCCTGTGCGACGATCCGCAGCGGGACCGCACCTCGGGATGCTGGCGGGCATAAGCCACCGTGTCCGCCTGCTCCTGTGTGCTGGGTGAGGCTGCACTCCGCGATAGCCGAGCGACGATATCGCGGCCGCGAGCCATTGGTTGCTGACGATTTGGCAGCCGGACATCTGCGGTCCAGTGCACCGACAGCGAGCGGGTTGGCGCGCGCACTCGACAGCCGTGTGGGCAACACGTGCTCTTGAGCTCGTCACTGCTCTGATCGCCGCGGCTGGTGACGTGAGGGCTTACCGCTGGCCGGGGTGCCGTCCCTCCCGATGGTCGCACGCTTGCGCGTGCGGTTGGTCGGGGGTCGGCTCCCCGTCCGGTGGGAGCCCTGTCTGAAAAGGAAGGCCACATGGCTAGTACGACTAACGCAACCCAAAACGGCAACGGCCACGGCGCTGCCAAGGTGCAGCTGAAGGACATCCCGCTCTCGCGGATCGTCGTCGCCGAGGGCTTCAACCCTCGCGGCGAAGTGATGGAGGACGACGAGCTGCAGGCGATGGCTGCCACGAGCGCCAGCGCGGTTGCCGGCAGCCGATCCGCGTGCGCGCGACTGAGACGGCGACTTCGCCCTGATCGCCGGCGAGCGGCGCTACCGCGCCGCAGGGCTCGCCGAGTTGGCCACGCTTCCCGCAGTTGTGCTGACGGCTGGCGCTGGCGACGAGGGTGAGGATCTGGACCTGCTGACCGACGCGATGATCGAGAACGAGCTGCGCAGCGATCTGGACCCGCTCCAGCGCGCCCGCGGCTACCAGGCCATGATCGACGGCGGGCTGGGCGTCCGCGCGGTCGCCGAACGCCTCGGCGGCAAGACCAAGCGCTCCTCGCGCGAAAAGCGCATCAAGGAGCACCTGGCGATCCTCGCGCTCCCTGAGCGGCTCAGGACGCTCGTAGCCGAGCAGGCCATCCCTTTGCTTGGCGTCAACCGCTCGTCGCGCTCGCCGAGATCCACGAGGAGTTCGCATACGCGGCGGTGCGTGCGGTCATCCGCCACCACGAAAGCGAACCGTACACGTGGCAGGATCTGATCGAGGACCCGATCGACATCGCAATGAGGTACATGGACGACCTGCCCGCAGGTGTCTACTCGAGCCGCAGCTCCTATCCGGTCGACCAGTTCACGTTCAGCGAGAAGGCGCAGAAGGACCTCGCCACCTACACCAAGCTCACCGATGGCGGGCAGATCACGCATGTCCGCTTCGGCGCGGATCTCGTCGAGCAGGCACGGCTGCTGGGCGCGACTCACGAGGCAAGCCGGTTCTCGATCATCCTCGGAGACGACGTGGCCAGTCGGCTCGCCGAGGACTACATCGCTGCTGTCGTCAAGGAGGCGCGTGCACGTCAGCGTCGTCAACGCGACGCCCAGCGCACGAGCACCGCAGGCTCCGCGAGCGCAACCGGCGACTTGTCCGTGGACGGTGCTGCGGCCGGCGAGCCGGAGAGCGAGGCCGAGCGTGCGCAGCGCGAACAGCCGAGCCGAATACCAAGCGCGCCGAGCAGCAGCAGAGGCGCGAGGACGCAACGAGGTTCAACCTCGAGCTCGGTCTGCTCATGTTCAAGCACCTGCCGAAGCTCAAGGTCGATGAGCGGGTGTTGCGCATCCGGGCGAGTGTCGATCTCGGCGGGTCGCTGAGCAAGATCGCCATGCGCGGCCCGCGGTTTCTCTGCCTACGTGGGTCGAGCAGGTCCAGCAGAAAAGCGGCAAGACGAAGACCGTCCATTTCGACGCCTCAGACGCTGAGCGCAGGGCAAAGACGTTCCTCGAAGACGCCGAGAGTGCTGCCGACATCTCAGGCCGCACGTTTACGCTCATCGCGCTCGCCGCGCTGACCAACGAGGATGCGGTGGCACAGTCCGACCGCAGCTTCTACACGCTCGCCTTCGAGGGTCCGTGGGCCACGCTGACAGCCCGCGATTGACACGATCGGCGGGAAGCATCGAGGAGGGGCAGCGCGCAGCTCTGGACGAACTGCTGGCTGAGCGGGTCGCCAACGATGAACGCCAGGCCGAGCGCGAAGCCGAGGCCGAGCAGGCGCGTGTGCGGGTGCAGGATCGTCCGCATGCATCAGCGAGCTCTCCGAGGAGGATCTGGAGCAGTTGCTCGCTGACGCTGAGACCGCCTGGGGCCAGTACAGCCTCAAGCGCTACGAGGTCGAGAGCGCCGTCACGACAGAGCGCGAGCGCCGCGAGAACGCAAGCGACGAGGTTGAGCCTGCCGACGAGCGCGAGCTCGCCGAGGCTGTGGCGCAACCCGCGACCCGAACAGTCGGAGGCTGGGGCAGAACGGCTCCCGCCTCCGACGATTGGGTGTGTTCCACCTCTGCCCTGCTCAGCAGCGGTTCGACCGAGCATGGCGGTGATGACGGCTCAGTGTGCTCGTTACCACTGCCTCGTGGTCGAGCTTCGCGCTCACGCCAATCAGCGCGTGCGCCGCCGTCCGAGGGCCGAGCCTGAACATCACCGTCAGCCACCCGTGCTTGAGGAGGACGGTCTTGGCGCCAGAGGCGACGGCTCTTCCGTCCAGCCGGCCGGTGAAGCCCACGCGGACACTTCCACTCGCCGGGCCAGTCACATGCACGATCAGCTCGCGTCCGCGCAACGTCTCCGTGACATGGAGTTTCGGCGCAGTCGTTGTGGAAATGTGGCCCGAGCCCCCGGTTCGGAGGACGGCACCACGACATTTGTGCGCGCGCCGTTGGCCGGGTTCGCGTTGCCCGCCGCGTTGCTCAGCCACACGGCGATGCTCCAGCTCCCAGGGCCAGGGACGGTCACGGTCGCTGGCCCTGTCGCCGGAGCCGAGCGGGCGCGCTGCCACTGTCCTCGTTCCGCTCGCAGGGCATACTTGGTAAAGCGCGCTCGTAATCGGTGCGCGGCCTTGCGGCCCGCTCCAAGTGACCGTGAACGTGGAGCTGCCAGTCTGCGTCGGGGTAGCCGAGAGACCAACGGGCGCCGCTGGCGCGCTGTTGTCCACGGTGATTTCCTCCGAGGCGACGGCCGATTGATTGCCGGCGGCGTCGATCGCAACAAGGGTGAGCGTGTGCCTTCCGTCTGAGAGCTGCGTTGTGGGCAGGTGAGCGCTGCGTGCCCGTCGAGGACGGGCACGGCTGGGCAAATGTGAAGTTGCACGGTGCCGTGTAGGTCTCCATCGTTCGGCCGTCTGCCGAGAGAACGATGCTCGCTACGCCGCCGCCGACATCCTGAGCGGAGACGGCGACGCTTTCTGTGCCCTTGTGAAACCCGCCTGTTCGCCCGCTCCCCACAGAGCGCCCGAGGGGGTGCTTAGCGTTGGCGGCGTCGGGTCGGAGAGAGTCACCGTCGCTTTATACATCGTCGCCCAAACGGCGTGCTGCGTTGCCCCTGTAACGCATTCCCGTCCTGCGGGCGGTGACACACAATGCCAAGCGACAGTTCGTGCGCAGAGAGGTCCGTGATCCTCGCTGTTCGCCTCCTGTACCCGGCGGCCCACCAACGGAACACGTCTCTTCGTTTTCGACTGTATCCAGGCAGGTTTCGCCGGGCACGATGCTGCCGTCGACCCGCAGCGCCGGGGACGAAGAGTTCTTGGATCCAGGGAGTGGCCGATATAGCGTTCGTAGGTGAGCCCCGTGATCGTCGTGCCTGCTGGCGCGATGAACGTCCAGCCCGCGCTCGTGCCAGGCGCGGCGTCGCTCGTGAGGTCGAGCGCGTCGGTTGTCGAGATCCGCCTTCCTGGTCGGCCTTGCCGCCTGAACCTCCCAGCTCATACGGGCAGTTGACGTGCTCGGCATAGTGGGAGGGCTGGGCCGGATCGTTTGTCGCCCACATCCATGAGTTATTGGCAGCTTCCGACGCGAAGTTGCACGCACTGACCTGATAGCTCCCCGCCGCAGTCGCAGGGTTGGCAACGCCCAAGTCGCCAAGGCGAGCATGACGCCGATCGCGGCGCTCCATGCTCTCATCGTTTTTGCCGCGCCTTTCTCGCTGTGCTCGCCGGGGCTGGGAGGCGAAGCGTCATCCACGGGCTCGCGCGTTCGACATCGTAGGGGTCGACGTAGCGCACCGATACCTCCGCAACGCCGGAGGTCGGGAGCGTCAGATTCGTGAAGACGCCGTGGAGCGTGCGCAAGACACGCAACCGGCGAGAGCGTCCGTGGTGGCCGAGGTAGCGCACCTGCGCCTCAGCTTCCCTGGGGCGGCCGATCAACGCGAGCACGAGCCGGTGCTTGACTCGCCTAAGCTGCGCCTTCGGGCGTGCAAATGGTTGCCCCATCGCCGTCAATGGTGCCAATGGCTGAGGAGACGATCCCGCGGGTGGGCTTAGCTGTGCGCCTGGCCCGGCTGCTTCGCCCGCCGAAACGATGGCTCCGAGGCCCGCGTTGCGGAAGGTCTGCGCGATGTTGAGCACGCCTTTGTCGGCTTCGGTCAAGTCCTTCTCGCCAGCTTCCGGCCAGAGGCCGGCTGATAGGAGTCAAGTGCGTCCAACGCCGCCGCGGCGATCACCGACGCCTCGCTCGTGCCTTGCCAGTAGTTGTAGTTCGGGGCGCCGCTCGTCGGTTCGGCTCCGTCGAGGTCGCAGCCAGGCGTGAGCAGTCGCAGCCCTTCTCCGCGGTTGCTGAAGGAGCAGAAACCGCCGCCCTGCGTGTCAGTCGCACCTACCGACAGCACGTCGGGGTAAGCCGGGGGTACGCAACGGGGCCACCGTCATCGTTTCCCGCCGCCGCGACTACTGCGACGCCGTTGTTGGTGGCGCGTTCGACCGCGTTTCCCACCAGTTCAGTGGCTTCCGCTGAGCGTCCTTCCGAGGTGCCGAGCGAGAGGTTGATGACGCGGATGTTGGACTTGTGCTGCAGTTCAAGGCATTCTGTGATTCCCGATGCGTAGGCGCTGTACGAGAATGTCGTATGACCGGACTCGAGGATGCGCACCGAGACAATTTGGATTGCGTGCGGGGCCGTGCCGACCATGCCCCAGCCGTTCGCGGGCGCCCCTGCCATCATGGCGAGCATGGTCCCATGCAGCGTCGGCGACACATCTCCGCCAGAGCCACCGTCGAGCGCCGTTCGTTCGACTACACCGCCTTCCGTGTCGGGGTTCAGGTTGACGCCAGTAGCCAGCAGGCAAAGGCCGGGAAGCTGCGCTGGCGCGGGATCGAGGGAAGGAAGGCACCGTCATCGGCGATGGCCTGCGTTGTGATCGCGGTCTCAGCCCTCGCCATCGACGGCGACAACAGCATCAGCGGGGCAAGCGCCGCGACGATGCATGTCCAGCGAGAGAGCATCGCCGATGCTCGAAGATCGCGCTTAGCTCGTGCTGACATTCACCACCCGGCTCTCGCCGATGCCGAACGGGAAGCCCACCTGACCGCCAGGCACTCCGGCGCGGAACGGGAAATGCCCGACGCCGCCCTCGAACTGGTAGAGCACACGAAAGCGGCCACGCCGGTTCGTGCGAGGAGTCCTGAACGGCTCCCAGCGGCCACGGTAATGCACCAGCAAGTCCACGATCGTTCCCTGCCGCGGGATCGGTCCCTCGACGGTCCCCGAGAGAACGATCATCCCTTCCGAGCCCGTGCGCGTCGGGCTTATCCGCAGCCGCACCCCAGCGGCCACCGTCTCCCTGATGCGCCCGATAGCCGCGTAGTTCGCGTCACGGGAGAACGCGCGGTAGCCGACCTCGATCAGCCGCGAAGGCCCCCCTCGCAGACGCACGCTGAACGTGCCATCGACGCCAGTCGCAGCGTGCGCTACAACCATCGGCGTCGCCGTGCCGTCGACTTGCTGAAGCACATCCAGGCTGGCGTGCGCGATCGGATGGCCCTGCCCATCGAGCAGTCGCCCGGAGACCACGATCGCACGGTGCGCGTAGCTGCGGGTGATCGCGGCCAGCAAACCGAGCCTCAGCTGCGCTTGCTCGCGTGACCGATCCCGTTGGCGCTGCCGATGCCCAGCGCCTGCGAGCCGGTGCCACCGGGGCCAGGAAGCGCACCCAACGATGCTGTCTGCGTGGTGTTCTGGACCGTGACCTCGCCGCTATAGATGACGCTCGTGTTCTGCGCTGCGTCCTCGACGACGAGTTCGACTCGGGCTGGCCGTTGGCCACCGTGGCAGTGTTCCAGCTCACGGTGTCCGACACGCTCGGCGGGCACGCCTGGAAGTTCGTGTAGGAGCAGCTCGCCAGGTAGTCCTTGACGGCGACGGGTTCGCCGTCGACGCGCAGCTGCACCAGCCGGACGCCCGAGCTCGTGTCCGCCGCCTGGTAGCTGATCGAGGACGTGCCCGAAACCGTCCCCAGCTGCCAGTGCGCCGCCCGTCACCGCGCCGCTCGGCAGGGTCGCGTCCTGCAGCGTCAGCCGCGAGCCGTACAGCTCGAGGATGTTGTTCTCGCCCGACCCGAACGTGCAGCCAGCACCGGCGTCGTCGTTGGAGCAGTAGTTCGCCAGCGTGATCTCAGTGGTGGTCGACGGCAGCACGTAGGTGCTGGGTTCACTACCCGTTATCGGCGTCGTGCTTTCACCGACTGCGCCGTCATTGTCGGCGGCGATCCCAAACGTGTCGGCACCGCCGATCTGATGCGAAGCCTGCCACCACACCTTCGCTTCGATGATCGTGATGCCGCTCCCTGCCGGCACCCCGACTGACTCCTGCGGTGTTGCCAGGGCTCATGCTGCCGCCCCGGGTCCGAGCGGCCCCGCCGGGGCCGCCGCTGCATGTTCCCTTCACGTTCTGGGGCCGCCGAACACGGTCCACGAGCCAGCGTCATCAGACCCTGTCGACGGGCAGTTGTCGATCACATACGTTCCCGCGCTCGCACCCGAGGCGAGCGTCAACGCCAGAGTACCGGCGGTGAGCGAGAGCAGGGCGAACCTGCGCAACAGTCGAGGGATGCGCTCGGCCGCGGCGAGTAAGGTCATCTCAGCCCGTGGTGACATCACCGTCCTGCTTTCTCCTAGTGCAAACGGAAAGCCGCCTTGGCTGCCGAACACCAAGGCCCGGAAAGGGAAGCGCCTGACGCCGCCCTGGAATTGGTAGGCGACGCGGAACCGGCCGCGGCCGTCTGTGCGCGGGTCACGGGAGGGCTTGCAACGCCCGCGGTAGTGCACGAGCAGCTCGACCACGACGCCCTGTGACGGGATCGGGCCGAGGACCCTGCCGGTGAGCGTGATCGTGCCTTCTGAGCTGGTCCTACGCGGGTTCACTGCCAGTCGCACGCCCGCGCGCACCGACTCGTGCAGCCTGGCGGTTGCCGCGTAGCCGCTATCGGCCGAGAACGCGCGGTAGCCAATCTCGATCATGCGCGACGGCCTGCTGGCACAGCGGCGACGAACGTGCCATCCGCTCTCGTGCGCGCATGGCCGATCAGTTCCAGGGTCGCGCCGTTGTCCTGTCGCAAGACATCCAGGGTCGCGCCTACGATCGGCAAGCCCTGAACGTTCAGAAGCCGCCCTGATACCCGCAGGGCTCGCCTGCCGTAGCTGCGAGAAATCGCCGCGCGCACGCCAAGCTGCAGGTGAGCGCCCTCGCGGCGCCGGCGCCGTTTGGACTGCCTACGCCGATCGAATGAGAGGATGATCCTGTGCTGGGGCCTGGTAGCGCTCCGAGCGAGCTGGCCACGGCGGTAGGTTTGCTCACCGTGACCGAGCCGAGCGCGTCGTTGGTCACATTGCCCGCAGCGTCAGTGATCGTCAGGCTCGCAGCGTAGGCTCCATTGGCAAGTGCATCGGTGTTGACCGAGAAGCCGCTGATGGTCTGTGTGAGCGGGCAGGCGTTCCAAGAGTCATAGGCACATTCGCCTGCAAAGTTGAACGTGTGAACGTAGGGCGTGCCGCCATTCAACGGGCTGAGCGTCAAAGCTGCGCTGCGAACACCGCTTTGGGCGTCGCTGCCGATGAAGCTGATCGGCTGTGAGCCCATCACTGATGCACCGGAGGCAGCGGCCGTGAAAAAGGGCGCGCACGCTCGCCACCTTCGGCGGTGTGTCGTCTTCCAGGCTCAGCGTGATGTCGGTAAGGGCTGGTACGTCGGTCGCATCGGCGAAGTCGCACGACGTCGAGCTCTTGTCGGTAGAGCAGTTGACGTATGCCTCGAAGTCGCGGGCTCCCTGCGGAAGGGTCCAGCTTTCGCTTGCCGTGTAGGGGCTTCCGCCGCCGTAGGGCAGCTCAGCGCCGCCGGGCAGAGACTGGCCGGCGGAGGTGAACCCGAGGAAGGCGTCATCGCCGGTGACAGGCGACCCGATCACCTCTGCGCTGATCGAGTGGATCGTGACTGCGGGCACGCTGCCCGGAATGTCGATCTGGAGCCCGACCTGGCTGCCGCTGTGCCCGTTCTCGGTCACGACGCCGCCGTGTTCTTCGGTGAAGACGTAGACGCCGATGCTGCCGCCAGCCGAGCAGGTGTCAGACAGCACAGTGTCGGCCTGCGTGTTATTGCCAAATACGCTCCAACCCGGAGAGACGGCCGGCACACCGGCGGCGCACTGATACATCGGATATGTGCCTGCGCTCGCAGCCGGCGCGAGCATGAAGCTCGCGGTGAGCAGCACGATCGCCACGGCGAGTCCGAATACACCAGGCGGCTTGGTGAGTGTCTTAGTTGGTAGCAACGTCGACCACCTTGCTCAACCCGCGGCCAAAAGCGAAATCCGCTTGGCTTGATGGCACTTCGGCTCGGAAC